>NZ_BORU01000064.1:0-206 GCF_018333335.1 Paenibacillus cineris | reverse complement strand
GAAACCTGAGCGCCAGCTTGGGTGGAGGCGCCGTTGGGATACCACCCTGATCGTATCTAGGTTCTAACCTGGTACCGTGATCCGGTATGGGGACAGTGTCAGGTGGGCAGTTTGACTGGGGCGGTCGCCTCCTAAAGAGTAACGGAGGCGCCCCAAGGTTCCCTCAGAATGGTTGGAAATCATTCGAAGAGTGCAAAGGCAGAAGG
>NZ_BORU01000063.1:0-206 GCF_018333335.1 Paenibacillus cineris | reverse complement strand
CCTTCTGCCTTTGCACTCTTCGAATGATTTCCAACCATTCTGAGGGAACCTTGGGGCGCCTCCGTTACTCTTTAGGAGGCGACCGCCCCAGTCAAACTGCCCACCTGACACTGTCCCCATACCGGATTACGGTACCAGGTTAGAACCTAGATACGATCAGGGTGGTATCCCAACGGCGCCTCCACCCAAGCTGGCGCTCAGGTTTC
>NZ_BORU01000062.1:0-207 GCF_018333335.1 Paenibacillus cineris | reverse complement strand
GATCCGGTGAAATTTTAATACCTGTGAAGATGCAGGTTACCCGCGACAAGACGGAAAGACCCCATGGAGCTTTACTGCAGCTTGATATTGGATTTGGGTACGATCTGTACAGGATAGGTGGGAGCCTAAGAAACCTGAGCGCCAGCTTGGGTGGAGGCGCCGTTGGGATACCACCCTGATCGTATCTAGGTTCTAACCTGGTACCGT
>NZ_BORU01000061.1:0-207 GCF_018333335.1 Paenibacillus cineris | reverse complement strand
CCCTCAGGAGAGGAAATGAGATATCCGGTATTAGCTCACGTTTCCGTGGGTTATCCCGGTCTTGCAGGCAGGTTGCCTACGTGTTACTCACCCGTCCGCCGCTAACTATCAGGAGAGCAAGCTCTCCATCAAGTCCGCTCGACTTGCATGTATTAGGCACGCCGCCAGCGTTCGTCCTGAGCCAGGATCAAACTCTCCAAGAAAGTT
>NZ_BORU01000060.1:0-207 GCF_018333335.1 Paenibacillus cineris | reverse complement strand
ACGGTACCAGGTTAGAACCTAGATACGATCAGGGTGGTATCCCAACGGCGCCTCCACCCAAGCTGGCGCTCAGGTTTCAAAGGCTCCCACCTATCCTGTACAGATCGTACCCAAATCCAATATCAAGCTGCAGTAAAGCTCCATGGGGTCTTTCCGTCTTGTCGCGGGTAACCTGCATCTTCACAGGTATTAAAATTTCACCGGATC
>NZ_BORU01000059.1:0-208 GCF_018333335.1 Paenibacillus cineris | reverse complement strand
CACGCACTGGAGGCCCGAACCCACGAATGTTGAAAAATTCGGGGATGAGGTGGGGGTAGCGGAGAAATTCCAATCGAACTCGGAGATAGCTGGTTCTCCCCGAAATAGCTTTAGGGCTAGCCTCGGTGAATAGAGTCGTGGAGGTAGAGCACTGATTGGGTGCGGGGCCCGCAAGGGTTACCAAGCTCAGTCAAACTCCGAATGCCAT
>NZ_BORU01000058.1:0-212 GCF_018333335.1 Paenibacillus cineris | reverse complement strand
AGTGCGTAATAGCTCACTGGTCGAGTGACTCTGCGCCGAAAATGTAACGGGGCTAAACACACCACCGAAGCTATGGCTTGATGCTTTGCATCAGGGGTAGGGGAGCGTTGTATACAGCGTTGAAGGTATACCGTAAGGAGTGCTGGAGCGTATACAAGTGAGAATGCCGGTATGAGTAACGAAAAGATCAGTGAGAATCTGATCCGCCGAAA
>NZ_BORU01000057.1:0-213 GCF_018333335.1 Paenibacillus cineris | reverse complement strand
GTGCGTAATAGCTCACTGGTCGAGTGACTCTGCGCCGAAAATGTAACGGGGCTAAACACACCACCGAAGCTATGGCTTGATGCGTATGCATCAGGGGTAGGGGAGCGTTGTATACAGCGTTGAAGGTATACCGTAAGGAGTGCTGGAGCGTATACAAGTGAGAATGCCGGTATGAGTAACGAAAAGATCAGTGAGAATCTGATCCGCCGAAAG
>NZ_BORU01000056.1:0-234 GCF_018333335.1 Paenibacillus cineris | reverse complement strand
TCCCAGTGTGGCCGTTCACCCTCTCAGGTCGGCTACGCATCGTCGCCTTGGTGAGCCGTTACCTCACCAACTAGCTAATGCGCCGCAGGCCCATCCGCAAGTGACAGATTGCTCCGTCTTTCATCATCCCCTCAGGAGAGGAAATGAGATATCCGGTATTAGCTCACGTTTCCGTGGGTTATCCCGGTCTTGCAGGCAGGTTGCCTACGTGTTACTCACCCGTCCGCCGCTAAC
>NZ_BORU01000055.1:0-237 GCF_018333335.1 Paenibacillus cineris | reverse complement strand
TCTATAATCTTAAGAAAAACGTCTATCGACGTACTTCCAAAGAAGACAGACCGCGTTTAGCTGAAGTTTTTCTTGCGATTATAGAATGGTTCAGCTTCGCTGAATTTTATAAATTCTATAATCTTAAGAAAAACGTCTATCGACGTACTTCCAAAGAAGACAGACCGCGTTTAGCTGAAGTTTTTCTTGCGATTATAGAATGGTTCAGCTTCGCTGAATTTTATAAATTCTATAATC
>NZ_BORU01000054.1:0-237 GCF_018333335.1 Paenibacillus cineris | reverse complement strand
ACCGGGAGTCAGACAGTGAGTGCTAAGATCCATTGTCAAAAGGGAAACAGCCCAGACCATCAGCTAAGGTCCCCAAGTGTGTGTTAAGTGGGAAAGGATGTGGAGTTGCACAGACAACCAGGATGTTGGCTTAGAAGCAGCCACCATTGAAAGAGTGCGTAATAGCTCACTGGTCGAGTGACTCTGCGCCGAAAATGTAACGGGGCTAAACACACCACCGAAGCTATGGCTTGATGC
>NZ_BORU01000053.1:0-247 GCF_018333335.1 Paenibacillus cineris | reverse complement strand
AGCCCTGTTTATGGGTGATGGCGTGCCTTTTGTAGAATGAACCGGCGAGTTACGTTCCCGTGCAAGGTTAAGGTGAGAAGCCGGAGCCGCAGCGAAAGCGAGTCTGAATAGGGCGAATTGAGTACGTGGACGTAGACCCGAAACCGTGTGATCTACCCCTGTCCAGGGTGAAGGTGCGGTAACACGCACTGGAGGCCCGAACCCACGAATGTTGAAAAATTCGGGGATGAGGTGGGGGTAGCGGAGA
>NZ_BORU01000052.1:0-252 GCF_018333335.1 Paenibacillus cineris | reverse complement strand
TTTCGGCGGATCAGATTCTCACTGATCTTTTCGTTACTCATACCGGCATTCTCACTTGTATACGCTCCAGCACTCCTTACGGTATACCTTCAACGCTGTATACAACGCTCCCCTACCCCTGATGCAAGCATCAAGCCATAGCTTCGGTGGTGTGTTTAGCCCCGTTACATTTTCGGCGCAGAGTCACTCGACCAGTGAGCTATTACGCACTCTTTCAATGGTGGCTGCTTCTAAGCCAACATCCTGGTTGTC
>NZ_BORU01000051.1:0-253 GCF_018333335.1 Paenibacillus cineris | reverse complement strand
AGAAGTCAGAGCCCTGTTTATGGGTGATGGCGTGCCTTTTGTAGAATGAACCGGCGAGTTACGTTCCCGTGCAAGGTTAAGGTGAGAAGCCGGAGCCGCAGCGAAAGCGAGTCTGAATAGGGCGAATAAGTACGTGGACGTAGACCCGAAACCGTGTGATCTACCCCTGTCCAGGGTGAAGGTGCGGTAACACGCACTGGAGGCCCGAACCCACGAATGTTGAAAAATTCGGGGATGAGGTGGGGGTAGCGGA
>NZ_BORU01000050.1:0-255 GCF_018333335.1 Paenibacillus cineris | reverse complement strand
CTGCGCGCGCTTTACGCCCAATAATTCCGGACAACGCTTGCCCCCTACGTATTACCGCGGCTGCTGGCACGTAGTTAGCCGGGGCTTTCTTCTCAGGTACCGTCACTCCGATAGCAGTTACTCTATCAGACGTTCTTCCCTGGCAACAGAGCTTTACGATCCGAAAACCTTCATCACTCACGCGGCGTTGCTCCGTCAGGCTTTCGCCCATTGCGGAAGATTCCCTACTGCTGCCTCCCGTAGGAGTCTGGGCCG
>NZ_BORU01000049.1:0-255 GCF_018333335.1 Paenibacillus cineris | reverse complement strand
TCCGCTACCCCCACCTCATCCCCGAATTTTTCAACATTCGTGGGTTCGGGCCTCCAGTGCGTGTTACCGCACCTTCACCCTGGACAGGGGTAGATCACACGGTTTCGGGTCTACGTCCACGTACTTAATCGCCCTATTCAGACTCGCTTTCGCTGCGGCTCCGGCTTCTCACCTTAACCTTGCACGGGAACGTAACTCGCCGGTTCATTCTACAAAAGGCACGCCATCACCCATAAACAGGGCTCTGACTTCTTG
>NZ_BORU01000048.1:0-255 GCF_018333335.1 Paenibacillus cineris | reverse complement strand
GGAGATAGCTGGTTCTCCCCGAAATAGCTTTAGGGCTAGCCTCGGTGAATAGAGTCGTGGAGGTAGAGCACTGATTGGGTGCGGGGCCCGCAAGGGTTACCAAGCTCAGTCAAACTCCGAATGCCATCGACTTGTAACCGGGAGTCAGACAGTGAGTGCTAAGATCCATTGTCAAAAGGGAAACAGCCCAGACCATCAGCTAAGGTCCCCAAGTGTGTGTTAAGTGGGAAAGGATGTGGAGTTGCACAGACAACC
>NZ_BORU01000047.1:0-255 GCF_018333335.1 Paenibacillus cineris | reverse complement strand
GTACCACCGTAAACCGTTATGAGTGATGGGGTGACGCAGGAGGGTAGTGACGCGAGCTGATGGATGCTCGTCCAAGCAGTGAGGCTGGTGTGTAGGCAAATCCGCACACTTTAAGGCTGGGCTGTGATGGGGAGGGAAAATTATAGTACCGAAGGTCATGATCTCACACTGCCAAGAAAAGCCTCTAACCAGGTGAAGGTGCCCGTACCGCAAACCGACACAGGTAGGCGAGAAGAGAATTCTAAGGCGCGCGGA
>NZ_BORU01000046.1:0-255 GCF_018333335.1 Paenibacillus cineris | reverse complement strand
ACGTACTCAATTCGCCCTATTCAGACTCGCTTTCGCTGCGGCTCCGGCTTCTCACCTTAACCTTGCACGGGAACGTAACTCGCCGGTTCATTCTACAAAAGGCACGCCATCACCCATAAACAGGGCTTTGACTTCTTGTAAGCACACGGTTTCAGGTTCTATTTCACTCCCCTTCCGGGGTGCTTTTCACCTTTCCCTCACGGTACTGTTTCACTATCGGTCGCTAGGGAGTATTTAGCCTTAGCAGATGGTCCT
>NZ_BORU01000045.1:0-255 GCF_018333335.1 Paenibacillus cineris | reverse complement strand
CCTGCCAGATTCATACGGGGTTTCACGTGCCCCGCACTACTCGGGATCCGTCTCGGAGGGAACTGACTTTCGGCTACAGGGCTTTTACCTTCTATGCCGGGCCTTTCCAGACCTCTTCGCCTAACCAGTTCCTTTGTAACTCCATGTGAGACGTCCCACAACCCCGGCCAGCAAGCTGACCGGTTTAGGCTGTTCCGCGTTCGCTCGCCGCTACTGACGGAATCACTCTTGTTTTCTCTTCCTCAGGGTACTTAG
>NZ_BORU01000044.1:0-255 GCF_018333335.1 Paenibacillus cineris | reverse complement strand
GGAGATAGCTGGTTCTCCCCGAAATAGCTTTAGGGCTAGCCTCGGTGAATAGAGTCGTGGAGGTAGAGCACTGATTGGGTGCGGGGCCCGCAAGGGTTACCAAGCTCAGTCAAACTCCGAATGCCATTGACTTGTAACCGGGAGTCAGACAGTGAGTGCTAAGATCCATTGTCAAAAGGGAAACAGCCCAGACCATCAGCTAAGGTCCCCAAGTGTGTGTTAAGTGGGAAAGGATGTGGAGTTGCACAGACAACC
>NZ_BORU01000043.1:0-255 GCF_018333335.1 Paenibacillus cineris | reverse complement strand
CCCCCCCCCCCCCCCCCCCCCCCCCCCCCCCCCCCCCCCCCCCCCCCCCCCCCCCCCCCCCCCCCCCCCCCCCCCCCCCCCCCCCCCCCCCCCCCCCCCCCCCCCCCCCCCCCCCCCCCCCCCCCCCACCCCCCCCCCCCCCCCCCCCCCCCCCCCCCCCCCCCCCCCCCCCCCCCCCCCCCCCCCCCCCCCCCCCCCCCCCCCCCCCCCCCCCCCCCCCCCCCCCCCCCCCCCCCCCCCCCCCCCCCCCCCCCC
>NZ_BORU01000042.1:0-255 GCF_018333335.1 Paenibacillus cineris | reverse complement strand
GCCCAGACTCCTACGGGAGGCAGCAGTAGGGAATCTTCCGCAATGGGCGAAAGCCTGACGGAGCAACGCCGCGTGAGTGATGAAGGTTTTCGGATCGTAAAGCTCTGTTGCCAGGGAAGAACGTCCGGTAGAGTAACTGCTATCGGAGTGACGGTACCTGAGAAGAAAGCCCCGGCTAACTACGTGCCAGCAGCCGCGGTAATACGTAGGGGGCAAGCGTTGTCCGGAATTATTGGGCGTAAAGCGCGCGCAGGC
>NZ_BORU01000041.1:0-255 GCF_018333335.1 Paenibacillus cineris | reverse complement strand
GTACCACCGTAAACCGTTATGAGTGATGGGGTGACGCAGGAGGGTAGTGACGCGAGCTGATGGATGCTCGTCCAAGCAGTGAGGCTGGTGTGTAGGCAAATCCGCACACTTTAAGGCTGGGCTGTGACGGGGAGGGAAAATTATAGTACCGAAGGTCATGATCTCACACTGCCAAGAAAAGCCTCTAACCAGGTGAAGGTGCCCGTACCGCAAACCGACACAGGTAGGCGAGAAGAGAATTCTAAGGCGCGCGGA
>NZ_BORU01000040.1:0-258 GCF_018333335.1 Paenibacillus cineris | reverse complement strand
CAAGAAGTCAGAGCCCTGTTTATGGGTGATGGCGTGCCTTTTGTAGAATGAACCGGCGAGTTACGTTCCCGTGCAAGGTTAAGGTGAGAAGCCGGAGCCGCAGCGAAAGCGAGTCTGAATAGGGCGACTATAGTACGTGGACGTAGACCCGAAACCGTGTGATCTACCCCTGTCCAGGGTGAAGGTGCGGTAACACGCACTGGAGGCCCGAACCCACGAATGTTGAAAAATTCGGGGATGAGGTGGGGGTAGCGGAGA
>NZ_BORU01000039.1:0-259 GCF_018333335.1 Paenibacillus cineris | reverse complement strand
CCCGAAGCTGTGAACCGAAGCCCCAGTAAACGGCGGCCGTAACTATAACGGTCCTAAGGTAGCGAAATTCCTTGTCAGGTAAATTCTGACCCGCACGAATGGCGTAACGACTTGGGCGCTGTCTCAACGAGAGATCCGGTGAAATTTTAATACCTGTGAAGATGCAGGTTACCCGCGACAAGACGGAAAGACCCCATGGAGCTTTACTGCAGCTTGATATTGGATTTGGGTACGATCTGTACAGGATAGGTGGGAGCCT
>NZ_BORU01000038.1:0-260 GCF_018333335.1 Paenibacillus cineris | reverse complement strand
CGAGGGGGCCGCAGTGAAAAGGCCCAAGCGACTGTTTAGCAAAAACACAGGTCTGTGCGAAGCCGCAAGGCGAAGTATACGGGCTGACGCCTGCCCGGTGCTGGAAGGTTAAGGGGAGCGGTTAGGGGTTTACCCCGAAGCTGTGAACCGAAGCCCCAGTAAACGGCGGCCGTAACTATAACGGTCCTAAGGTAGCGAAATTCCTTGTCAGGTAAATTCTGACCCGCACGAATGGCGTAACGACTTGGGCGCTGTCTCAA
>NZ_BORU01000037.1:0-260 GCF_018333335.1 Paenibacillus cineris | reverse complement strand
TTGAGACAGCGCCCAAGTCGTTACGCCATTCGTGCGGGTCAGAATTTACCTGACAAGGAATTTCGCTACCTTAGGACCGTTATAGTTACGGCCGCCGTTTACTGGGGCTTCGGTTCACAGCTTCGGGATTACTCCCTAACCGCTCCCCTTAACCTTCCAGCACCGGGCAGGCGTCAGCCCGTATACTTCGCCTTACGGCTTCGCACAGACCTGTGTTTTTGCTAAACAGTCGCTTGGGCCTTTTCACTGCGGCCCCCTCG
>NZ_BORU01000036.1:0-261 GCF_018333335.1 Paenibacillus cineris | reverse complement strand
GGTCCCGACTTACCCTGAGCGGACGAGCCTTCCTCAGGAAACCTTGGGCTTTCGGCGGATCAGATTCTCACTGATCTTTTCGTTACTCATACCGGCATTCTCACTTGTATACGCTCCAGCGCTCCTTACGGTACACCTTCAACGCTGTATACAACGCTCCCCTACCCCTGATGCATACGCATCAAGCCATAGCTTCGGTGGTGTGTTTAGCCCCGTTACATTTTCGGCGCAGAGTCACTCGACCAGTGAGCTATTACGCAC
>NZ_BORU01000035.1:0-261 GCF_018333335.1 Paenibacillus cineris | reverse complement strand
AGTGCGTAATAGCTCACTGGTCGAGTGACTCTGCGCCGAAAATGTAACGGGGCTAAACACACCACCGAAGCTATGGCTTGATGCTTTGCATCAGGGGTAGGGGAGCGTTGTATACAGCGTTGAAGGTGTACCGGAAGGAGCGCTGGAGCGTATACAAGTGAGAATGCCGGTATGAGTAACGAAAAGATCAGTGAGAATCTGATCCGCCGAAAGCCCAAGGTTTCCTGAGGAAGGCTCGTCCGCTCAGGGTAAGTCGGGACC
>NZ_BORU01000034.1:0-263 GCF_018333335.1 Paenibacillus cineris | reverse complement strand
GGACCCTTCGGTCCAAGTACCATCGGCGCTGGAGGGCTTAACGGTCGTGTTCGGGATGGGTACGCGTGGAACCCCTCCGCTATCGCCACCAAACGCGTTTGAAAGAGGTTTGCTCTCTCAAAACTGACCAACGAGTGAGTAACTAGCCGACCGGCTAGATTTAGTATTTGAATGCTTCCATCGCAGGAAGCGATTCTCCATAGAAAGGAGGTGATCCAGCCGCACCTTCCGATACGGCTACCTTGTTACGACTTCACCCCAAT
>NZ_BORU01000033.1:0-263 GCF_018333335.1 Paenibacillus cineris | reverse complement strand
CCCCCCTCAAGATGAGATTTCCCAGTATGTAAGACCCCTTGTAGACGACGAGGTAGATAGGTTGGAGGTGGAAGTGCAGCAATGCATGGAGCTGACCAATACTAATCGGTCGAGGGCTTATCCAAAATATAAAACACAGATTCGTTTCGTATCTAGTTTTCAGGTGATCAAACACTTGAACGTTTGGTGGCGATAGCGGAGGGGTTCCACGCGTACCCATCCCGAACACGACCGTTAAGCCCTCCAGCGCCGATGGTACTTGG
>NZ_BORU01000032.1:0-264 GCF_018333335.1 Paenibacillus cineris | reverse complement strand
GTGCCCACCCGAAGTGCTGGCAACTAAAATCAAGGGTTGCGCTCGTTGCGGGACTTAACCCAACATCTCACGACACGAGCTGACGACAACCATGCACCACCTGTCTCCTCTGTCCCGAAGGAAAGGTACATCTCTGTACCGGTCAGAGGGATGTCAAGACCTGGTAAGGTTCTTCGCGTTGCTTCGAATTAAACCACATACTCCACTGCTTGTGCGGGTCCCCGTCAATTCCTTTGAGTTTCAGTCTTGCGACCGTACTCCCCA
>NZ_BORU01000031.1:0-269 GCF_018333335.1 Paenibacillus cineris | reverse complement strand
GGGCTTATCCAAAAAATACCCACCAAAGTGAAGAGCAGCGTTGAAGCTGATTCCGAGTACTTTGGCGGGGACCCGATAATTCTTAAAGCGCAGATTCGTTTCGTATCTAGTTTTCAGGGAGTCAAAATTGCTGATTTCACTCCAAGTGGGTGAGAGAAGCGTGCATGACTTTCAGCATTTGGCGATGCTGAAACCTGAATTATGCATTTGGTGATTAACCAATGCTCCGTTTGGTGGCGATAGCGGAGGGGTTCCACGCGTACCCATCC
>NZ_BORU01000030.1:0-278 GCF_018333335.1 Paenibacillus cineris | reverse complement strand
GATGCCTAGGCGCTAGGAGCCGATGAAGGACGTGGCGAACAACGATACTGCCTCGGGGAGCTGTAAGCAAGCTTTGATCCGGGGATGTCCGAATGGGGAAACCCGGCTGATGTAATAGTCAGTCACTCATAACTGAATACATAGGTTATGGTGAGGCATACCAGGGGAACTGAAACATCTAAGTACCCTGAGGAAGAGAAAACAAGAGTGATTCCGTCAGTAGCGGCGAGCGAACGCGGAACAGCCTAAACCGGTCAGCTTGCTGGCCGGGGTTGTGG
>NZ_BORU01000029.1:0-289 GCF_018333335.1 Paenibacillus cineris | reverse complement strand
CCCCTCAAGATGAGATTTCCCAGTATGTAAGACCCCTTGTAGACGACGAGGTAGATAGGTTGGAGGTGGAAGTGCAGCAATGCATGGAGCTGACCAATACTAATCGGTCGAGGGCTTATCCAAAAAAATAAATCGTAGATTCGTTTCGTATCTAGTTTTCAAGTGATCAAACACTTGAACGTTTGGTGGCGATAGCGGAGGGGTTCCACGCGTACCCATCCCGAACACGACCGTTAAGCCCTCCAGCGCCGATGGTACTTGGACCGAAGGGTCCTGGGAGAGTAGGACG
>NZ_BORU01000028.1:0-296 GCF_018333335.1 Paenibacillus cineris | reverse complement strand
TCACAGCCCAGCCTTAAAGTGTGCGGATTTGCCTACACACCAGCCTCACTGCTTGGACGAGCATCCATCAGCTCGCGTCACTACCCTCCTGCGTCACCCCATCACTCATAACGGTTTACGGTGGTACAGGAATTTCAACCTGTTGTCCTTCGATTACGCCTGTCGGCCTCACCTTAGGTCCCGACTTACCCTGAGCGGACGAGCCTTCCTCAGGAAACCTTGGGCTTTCGGCGGATCAGATTCTCACTGATCTTTTCGTTACTCATACCGGCATTCTCACTTGTATACGCTCCAGC
>NZ_BORU01000027.1:0-330 GCF_018333335.1 Paenibacillus cineris | reverse complement strand
CCCTAACCGCTCCCCTTAACCTTCCAGCACCGGGCAGGCGTCAGCCCGTATACTTCGCCTTGCGGCTTCGCACAGACCTGTGTTTTTGCTAAACAGTCGCTTGGGCCTTTTCACTGCGGCCCCCTCGTGCTATTCACACTACCGGGGCACCCCTTCTCCCGAAGTTACGGGGTCATTTTGCCGAGTTCCTTAACGAGAGTTCTTCCGCGCGCCTTAGAATTCTCTTCTCGCCTACCTGTGTCGGTTTGCGGTACGGGCACCTTCACCTGGTTAGAGGCTTTTCTTGGCAGTGTGAGATCATGACCTTCGGTACTATAATTTTCCCTCCCC
>NZ_BORU01000026.1:0-334 GCF_018333335.1 Paenibacillus cineris | reverse complement strand
CCGGATCAAAGCTTGCTTACAGCTCCCCGAGGCAGTATCGTTGTTCGCCACGTCCTTCATCGGCTCCTAGCGCCTAGGCATCCTCCGTGTGCTCTTAGTAGCTTAACCATAATGACTCCTGTTTTGCTCGATTCGTTTTCTTGTTTTGCGCAAGCGCAAAGCCAAAGGCTCTCATCGTTCAAAACACTCGTCTGCTACTCTTTAAACTAACTTGTTGTGACACAAGTTCAGCTAAAAGGATATTTCTAAAACGCAGATTCGTTTCGTTATCTAGTTTTCAAGGATCAAATATTTGGTGGAGCTAAGCGGGATCGAACCGCTGACCTCCTGCTTG
>NZ_BORU01000025.1:0-343 GCF_018333335.1 Paenibacillus cineris | reverse complement strand
AAGCCCCCCTCAAGATGAGATTTCCCAGTATGTAAGACCCCTTGTAGACGACGAGGTAGATAGGTTGGAGGTGGAAGTGCAGCAATGCATGGAGCTGACCAATACTAATCGGTCGAGGGCTTATCCACAAAGATTAATTCGCAGATTCGTTTCGTATCTAGTTTTCAGGGAGTCAAAATTGCTGATTTCACTCCAAGCGGGTGAGAGAAGCGTGCCTGACTTTCAGCATTTGGCGATGCTGAAACCTGAATTATGCATTTGGTGATTAACCAATGCTCCGTTTGGTGGCGATAGCGGAGGGGTTCCACGCGTACCCATCCCGAACACGACCGTTAAGCCCTCC
>NZ_BORU01000024.1:0-344 GCF_018333335.1 Paenibacillus cineris | reverse complement strand
CACGCACTGGAGGCCCGAACCCACGAATGTTGAAAAATTCGGGGATGAGGTGGGGGTAGCGGAGAAATTCCAATCGAACTCGGAGATAGCTGGTTCTCCCCGAAATAGCTTTAGGGCTAGCCTCGGTTTTGCAGTCGTGGAGGTAGAGCACTGATTGGGTGCGGGGCCCGCAAGGGTTACCAAGCTCAGTCAAACTCCGAATGCCATCGACTGATCGACCGGGAGTCAGACAGTGAGTGCTAAGATCCATTGTCAAAAGGGAAACAGCCCAGACCATCAGCTAAGGTCCCCAAGTGTGTGTTAAGTGGGAAAGGATGTGGAGTTGCACAGACAACCAGGATGTT
>NZ_BORU01000023.1:0-368 GCF_018333335.1 Paenibacillus cineris | reverse complement strand
AGCGGAGGGGTTCCACGCGTACCCATCCCGAACACGACCGTTAAGCCCTCCAGCGCCGATGGTACTTGGACCGAAGGGTCCTGGGAGAGTAGGACGTTGCCAAGCGCAAACCCTTATGGGTTTCAAAAGAATAATTCCCATACACGATATGGGCCCTTAGCTCAGTTGGTTAGAGCGCACCCCTGATAAGGGTGAGGTCGGTGGTTCGAGTCCACTAGGGCCCACCATATAAACTTCATTCAAGTGTAAATCACTTATTGGGGTTATTTATGGGGCTATAGCTCAGCTGGGAGAGCGCCTGCCTTGCAAGCAGGAGGTCAGCGGTTCGATCCCGCTTAGCTCCACCAAATATTTGATCCTTGAAAACT
>NZ_BORU01000022.1:0-390 GCF_018333335.1 Paenibacillus cineris | reverse complement strand
CTGCGCGCGCTTTACGCCCAATAATTCCGGACAACGCTTGCCCCCTACGTATTACCGCGGCTGCTGGCACGTAGTTAGCCGGGGCTTTCTTCTCAGGTACCGTCACTCCGATAGCAGTTACTCTACCGGACGTTCTTCCCTGGCAACAGAGCTTTACGATCCGAAAACCTTCATCACTCACGCGGCGTTGCTCCGTCAGGCTTTCGCCCATTGCGGAAGATTCCCTACTGCTGCCTCCCGTAGGAGTCTGGGCCGTGTCTCAGTCCCAGTGTGGCCGTTCACCCTCTCAGGTCGGCTACGCATCGTCGCCTTGGTGAGCCGTTACCTCACCAACTAGCTAATGCGCCGCAGGCCCATCCGCAAGTGACAGATTGCTCCGTCTTTCATCAT
>NZ_BORU01000021.1:0-458 GCF_018333335.1 Paenibacillus cineris | reverse complement strand
ATTGGGGTGAAGTCGTAACAAGGTAGCCGTATCGGAAGGTGCGGCTGGATCACCTCCTTTCTATGGAGAATCGCTTCCTGCGATGGAAGCATTCAAATACTAAATCTAGCCGGTCGGCTAGTTACTCGCTCGTTGGTCAGTTTTGAGAGTTCAAACTCTCGCATACGATTTCCAGAACTTGCTTGTAGCCAAGCGATTCGGGATTTGGTATGATATAAGTCCGGTCGCGAGACTGGATGATTTGATCCTTGAAAACTAGATAACGAAACGAATCTGCGTTTTAGAAATATCCTTTTAGCTGCTTGTGTCTTCATTGTAAGACCAAGAAGTAAAAAGTAGCATGGTTAAGCTACTAAGAGCACACGGAGGATGCCTAGGCGCTAGGAGCCGATGAAGGACGTGGCGAACAACGATACTGCCTCGGGGAGCTGTAAGCAAGCTTTGATCCGGGGATGTCC
>NZ_BORU01000020.1:0-473 GCF_018333335.1 Paenibacillus cineris | reverse complement strand
TAATATATTAAAAGAGGGATTTTCTTTGCTGTATTGCAGCCCAGTATATCTGTTACTTACAGTAGTAGTCCATTATTGCTGGCCTAGGGGCTTTTGCTCCTACACGAACACCACTCTGTAAAATTTGAGGTCGTCCTTAGAGTCAAACCATTCATGGAGCGCTCTGTGCATCTACCAACTATCGCTAAGCATTCACTTGGTTGGTTTAAGTGGAGGCAACTCCATTATCTTCTAGCATACCCTTCCCAGGCTACATGTAGAAAGAGATCTGTTGGGCCCCACTATTTTTTCACCCAGGGAAGCCTACTTTAGTTATAGCTTGCCAGAGATTTTCTGTGTCATGTAGAAGTCATCCACTTTTAACACCAGGAGGTGGATGTGGGGCCAGGAAATATGTCAATAACGATACGGGACTTCTAACAGTGACTCGCGGCCGCGATATCCTGCAGATGCATCCAGTACTAGTATGGCCC
>NZ_BORU01000019.1:0-504 GCF_018333335.1 Paenibacillus cineris | reverse complement strand
CAGCCGCCGAAGGTGGGGTAGATGATTGGGGTGAAGTCGTAACAAGGTAGCCGTATCGGAAGGTGCGGCTGGATCACCTCCTTTCTATGGAGAATCGCTTCCTGCGATGGAAGCATTCAAATAACGGTTGACGCAAGTCGCCGTACCCGATTTGCGTAAGCAAAGCAACCAAACATCATTCCATTTGTTCAGTTTTGATGGAATTTGAGGGGCTATAGCTCAGCTGGGAGAGCGCCTGCCTTGCAAGCAGGAGGTCAGCGGTTCGATCCCGCTTAGCTCCACCAATCATCTTTCATCGATTTGATCCTTGAAAACTAGATAACGAAACGAATCTGCGTTTTAGAAATATCCTTTTAGCTGAACTTGTGTCAACAAGTTTAAGTTTTAAAAGTAGCATGGTTAAGCTACTAAGAGCACACGGAGGATGCCTAGGCGCTAGGAGCCGATGAAGGACGTGGCGAACAACGATACTGCCTCGGGGAGCTGTAAGCAAGCTTTGATCCG
>NZ_BORU01000018.1:0-504 GCF_018333335.1 Paenibacillus cineris | reverse complement strand
CCCCGGATCAAAGCTTGCTTACAGCTCCCCGAGGCAGTATCGTTGTTCGCCACGTCCTTCATCGGCTCCTAGCGCCTAGGCATCCTCCGTGTGCTCTTAGTAGCTTAACCATAATGACTCCTGTTTTACCCGATTCGTTTTCTTGTTTTGCGCAAGCGCAAAGCCAAAGGCTCTCATCGTTCAAAACACTCGTCTGCTACTTTTTACTTCTTGGTCTTTCAATGAAGACACAAGCAGCTAAAAGGATATTTCTAAAACGCAGATTCGTTTCGTTATCTAGTTTTCAAGGATCAAATTGAGAGTTTGAGCTCTCAAAACTGACCAACGAGTGAGTAACTAGCCGACCGGCTAGATTTAGTATTTGAATGCTTCCATCTCAGGAAGCGATTCTCCATAGAAAGGAGGTGATCCAGCCGCACCTTCCGATACGGCTACCTTGTTACGACTTCACCCCAATCATCTACCCCACCTTCGGCGGCTGGCTCCTTGCGGTTACCTCACCGA
>NZ_BORU01000017.1:0-510 GCF_018333335.1 Paenibacillus cineris | reverse complement strand
GAGCCAGCCGCCGAAGGTGGGGTAGATGATTGGGGTGAAGTCGTAACAAGGTAGCCGTATCGGAAGGTGCGGCTGGATCACCTCCTTTCTATGGAGAATCGCTTCCTGCAACGGAAGCATTCAAATAACGGTCGACGGAAGTCGCCGTACCCGCTTTGCGTAAGCAAAGCAACGACTCACTCGTTGGTCAGTTTTGAGAGTTCAAACTCTCGCATACGATTTCCAGAACTTGCTTGTAGCCAAGCAATTCGGGATTTGGTATGATATAAGTCCGGTCGCAAGACTGGATGATTTGATCCTTGAAAACTAGATAACGAAACGAATCTGCGTTTTAGAAATATCCTTTTAGCTGCTTGTGTCTTCATTGAAGACCAAGAAGTAAAAAGTAGCAGACGAGTGTTTTGAACGATGAGAGCCTTTGGCTTTGCGCTTGCGCAAAACAAGAAAACGAATCGGGCAAAACAGGAGTCATTATGGTTAAGCTACTAAGAGCACACGGAGGATGCCTAG
>NZ_BORU01000016.1:0-552 GCF_018333335.1 Paenibacillus cineris | reverse complement strand
CCCCGAGGCAGTATCGTTGTTCGCCACGTCCTTCATCGGCTCCTAGCGCCTAGGCATCCTCCGTGTGCTCTTAGTAGCTTAACCATAATGACTCCTGTTTTGCCCGATTCGTTTTCTTGTTTTGCGCTAGGCGCAAAGCCAAAGGCTCTCATCGTTCAAAACACTCGTCTGCTACTTAAAACTTAACTTGTTGTGACACAAGTTCAGCTAAAAGGATATTTCTAAAACGCAGATTCGTTTCGTTATCTAGTTTTCAAGGATCAAATCATCCAGTCTCGCGACCGGACTTATATCATACCAAATCCCGAATCACTTGACTACAAGCAAGTTCTGGAAATCGTATGCGAGAGTTTGAACTCTCAAAACTGACCAACGAGTGAGTAGTTGCTTTGCTTACGCAAAGCGGGTACGGCGACTTACGTCGGCCGTTATTTGAATGCTTCCATCGCAGGAAGCGATTCTCCATAGAAAGGAGGTGATCCAGCCGCACCTTCCGATACGGCTACCTTGTTACGACTTCACCCCAATCATCTACCCCACCTTCGGCGGCTG
>NZ_BORU01000015.1:0-576 GCF_018333335.1 Paenibacillus cineris | reverse complement strand
AAGCTTGCTTACAGCTCCCCGAGGCAGTATCGTTGTTCGCCACGTCCTTCATCGGCTCCTAGCGCCTAGGCATCCTCCGTGTGCTCTTAGTAGCTTAACCATAATGACTCCTGTTTTGCCCGATTCGAATTCTTGTTTTGCGCTAGGCGCAAAGCCAAAGGCTCTCATCGTTCAAAACACTCGTCTGCTACTTAAAACTTAAACTTGTTGACACAAGTTCAGCTAAAAGGATATTTCTAAAACGCAGATTCGTTTCGTTATCTAGTTTTCAAGGATCAAATCATCCAGTCTTGCGACCGGACTTATATCATACCAAATCCCGAATCGCTTGGCTACAAGCAAGTTCTGGAAATCGTATGCGAGAGTTTGAACTCTCAAAACTGACCAACGAGTGAGTAGTTGCTTTGCTTATGCAAAGCGGGTACGGCGACTTGCGTCGACCGTTATTCGAATGCTTCCATCGCAGGAAGCGATTCTCCATAGAAAGGAGGTGATCCAGCCGCACCTTCCGATACGGCTACCTTGTTACGACTTCACCCCAATCATCTACCCCACCTTCGGCGGCTGGCTCCTTGC
>NZ_BORU01000014.1:0-632 GCF_018333335.1 Paenibacillus cineris | reverse complement strand
CACCGCCCGTCACACCACGAGAGTTTACAACACCCGAAGTCGGTGAGGTAACCGCAAGGAGCCAGCCGCCGAAGGTGGGGTAGATGATTGGGGTGAAGTCGTAACAAGGTAGCCGTATCGGAAGGTGTGGCTGGATCACCTCCTTTCTATGGAGAATCGCTTCCTGCGATGGAAGCATTCAAATACTAAATCTAGCCGGTCGGCTAGTTACTCACTCGTTGGTCAGTTTTGAGAGCTCAAACTCTCGCATACGATTTCCAGAACTTGCTTGTAGCCAAGCGAGTGATGATTTGGTATGATATAAGTCCGGTCGCAAGACTGGATGATTTGATCCTTGAAAACTAGATAACGAAACGAATCTGCGTTTTAGAAATATCCTTTTAGCTGAAACTTGTGTCACAACAAGTTAAGTTTTAAGTAGCAGACGAGTGTTTTGAACGATGAGAGCCTTTGGCTTTGCGCTTGCGCAAAACAAGAAAACGAATCGGGCAAAACAGGAGTCATTATGGTTAAGCTACTAAGAGCACACGGAGGATGCCTAGGCGCTAGGAGCCGATGAAGGACGTGGCGAACAACGATACTGCCTCGGGGAGCTGTAAGCAAGCTTTGATCCGGGGATGTCCGAATGGGGA
>NZ_BORU01000013.1:0-680 GCF_018333335.1 Paenibacillus cineris | reverse complement strand
TTGGATAAGCCCTCGACCGATTAGTATTGGTCAGCTCCATGCATTGCTGCACTTCCACCTCCAACCTATCTACCTCGTCGTCTACAAGGGGTCTTACATACTGGGAAATCTCATCTTGAGGGGGGCTTCACGCTTAGATGCTTTCAGCGCTTATCCCGTCCGTACGTAGCTACCCAGCCATGCTCCTGGCGGAACAACTGGTGCACCAGCGGTACGTCCATCCCGGTCCTCTCGTACTAAGGACAGCTCCTCTCAAATTTCCTACGCCCACGACAGATAGGGACCGAACTGTCTCACGACGTTCTGAACCCAGCTCGCGTACCGCTTTAATGGGCGAACAGCCCAACCCTTGGGACCTACTTCAGCCCCAGGATGCGATGAGCCGACATCGAGGTGCCAAACCTCCCCGTCGATGTGGACTCTTGGGGGAGATAAGCCTGTTATCCCCAGGGTAGCTTTTATCCGTTGAGCGATGGCCCTTCCATGCGGTACCACCGGATCACTAAGCCCGACTTTCGTCCCTGCTCGACTTGTAGGTCTCGCAGTCAAGCTCCCTTCTGCCTTTGCACTCTTCGAATGATTTCCAACCATTCTGAGGGAACCTTGGGGCGCCTCCGTTACTCTTTAGGAGGCGACCGCCCCAGTCAAACTGCCCACCTGACACTGTCCCCATACCGGAT
>NZ_BORU01000011.1:0-1378 GCF_018333335.1 Paenibacillus cineris | reverse complement strand
TCGGTGAGGTAACCGCAAGGAGCCAGCCGCCGAAGGTGGGGTAGATGATTGGGGTGAAGTCGTAACAAGGTAGCCGTATCGGAAGGTGCGGCTGGATCACCTCCTTTCTATGGAGAATCGCTTCCTGCAACGGAAGCATTCAAATACAAATCTAGCCGGTCGGCTAGTTACTCACTCGTTGCTCAGTTTTGAGAGAGCAAACCTCTTTCAAACGCGTTTGGTGGCGATAGCGGAGGGGTTCCACGCGTACCCATCCCGAACACGACCGTTAAGCCCTCCAGCGCCGATGGTACTTGGACCGAAGGGTCCTGGGAGAGTAGGACGTTGCCAAGCGCAAACCCTTATGGGTTTCAAATGAATAATTCCCATACACGATATGGGCCCTTAGCTCAGTTGGTTAGAGCGCACCCCTGATAAGGGTGAGGTCGGTGGTTCGAGTCCACTAGGGCCCACCATATAAACTTCATTAAAGTGTAAATCACTTATTGGGGTTATTTATGGGGCTATAGCTCAGCTGGGAGAGCGCCTGCCTTGCAAGCAGGAGGTCAGCGGTTCGATCCCGCTTAGCTCCACCAAATATTTGATCCTTGAAAACTAGATAACGAAACGAATCTGCGTTTTAGAAATATCCTTTTAGCTGAACTTGTGTCACAACAAGTTAAGTTTTAAAAGTAGCATGGTTAAGCTACTAAGAGCACACGGAGGATGCCTAGGCGCTAGGAGCCGATGAAGGACGTGGCGAACAACGATACTGCCTCGGGGAGCTGTAAGCAAGCTTTGATCCGGGGATGTCCGAATGGGGAAACCCGGCTGATGTAATAGTCAGTCACTTCTGTCTGAATACATAGGACAGATTGAGGCATACCAGGGGAACTGAAACATCTAAGTACCCTGAGGAAGAGAAAACAAGAGTGATTCCGTCAGTAGCGGCGAGCGAACGCGGAACAGCCTAAACCGGTCAGCTTGCTGGCCGGGGTTGTGGGACGTCTCACATGGAGTTACAAAGGAATTGGTTAGGCGAAGAGGTCTGGAAAGGCCCGGCATAGAAGGTAAAAGCCCTGTAGCCGAAAGTCAGTTCCCTCCGAGACGGATCCCGAGTAGTGCGGGGCACGTGAAACCCCGTATGAATCTGGCAGGACCATCTGCTAAGGCTAAATACTCCCTAGCGACCGATAGTGAAACAGTACCGTGAGGGAAAGGTGAAAAGCACCCCGGAAGGGGAGTGAAATAGAACCTGAAACCGTGTGCTTACAAGAAGTCAGAGCCCTGTTTATGGGTGATGGCGTGCCTTTTGTAGAATGAACCGGCGAGTTACGTTCCCGTGCAAGGTTAAGGTGAGAAGCCGGAGCCGCAGCGAAAGCGAGTCTGAATAGGGCGA
>NZ_BORU01000010.1:0-5513 GCF_018333335.1 Paenibacillus cineris | reverse complement strand
GGCAAAAATTAAAATTTTTACCGCTTCGGCGTTATAACCTCACACTCAATCTTTTATCACGAAGTCATGATTGAATCGCGAGTGGTCGGCAGATTGCGATAAACGGTCACATTAAATTTAACCTGACTATTCCACTGCAACAACTGAACGGACTGGAAACACTGGTCATAATCATGGTGGCGAATAAGTACGCGTTCTTGCAAATCACCAGAAGGCGGTTCCTGAATGAATGGGAAGCCTTCAAGAAGGTGATAAGCAGGAGAAACATACGAAGGCGCATAACGATACCACTGACCCTCAGCAATCTTAAACTTCTTAGACGAATCACCAGAACGGAAAACATCCTTCATAGAAATTTCACGCGGCGGCAAGTTGCCATACAAAACAGGGTCGCCAGCAATATCGGTATAAGTCAAAGCACCTTTAGCGTTAAGGTACTGAATCTCTTTAGTCGCAGTAGGCGGAAAACGAACAAGCGCAAGAGTAAACATAGTGCCATGCTCAGGAACAAAGAAACGCGGCACAGAATGTTTATAGGTCTGTTGAACACGACCAGAAAACTGGCCTAACGACGTTTGGTCAGTTCCATCAACATCATAGCCAGATGCCCAGAGATTAGAGCGCATGACAAGTAAAGGACGGTTGTCAGCGTCATAAGAGGTTTTACCTCCAAATGAAGAAATAACATCATGGTAACGCTGCATGAAGTAATCACGTTCTTGGTCAGTATGCAAATTAGCATAAGCAGCTTGCAGACCCATAATGTCAATAGATGTGGTAGAAGTCGTCATTTGGCGAGAAAGCTCAGTCTCAGGAGGAAGCGGAGCAGTCCAAATGTTTTTGAGATGGCAGCAACGGAAACCATAACGAGCATCATCTTGATTAAGCTCATTAGGGTTAGCCTCGGTACGGTCAGGCATCCACGGCGCTTTAAAATAGTTGTTATAGATATTCAAATAACCCTGAAACAAATGCTTAGGGATTTTATTGGTATCAGGGTTAATCGTGCCAAGAAAAGCGGCATGGTCAATATAACCAGTAGTGTTAACAGTCGGGAGAGGAGTGGCATTAACACCATCCTTCATGAACTTAATCCACTGTTCACCATAAACGTGACGATGAGGGACATAAAAAGTAAAAATGTCTACAGTAGAGTCAATAGCAAGGCCACGACGCAATGGAGAAAGACGGAGAGCGCCAACGGCGTCCATCTCGAAGGAGTCGCCAGCGATAACCGGAGTAGTTGAAATGGTAATAAGACGACCAATCTGACCAGCAAGGAAGCCAAGATGGGAAAGGTCATGCGGCATACGCTCGGCGCCAGTTTGAATATTAGACATAATTTATCCTCAAGTAAGGGGCCGAAGCCCCTGCAATTAAAATTGTTGACCACCTACATACCAAAGACGAGCGCCTTTACGCTTGCCTTTAGTACCTCGCAACGGCTGCGGACGACCAGGGCGAGCGCCAGAACGTTTTTTACCTTTAGACATTACATCACTCCTTCTGCACGTAATTTTTGACGCACGTTTTCTTCTGCGTCAGTAAGAACGTCAGTGTTTCCTGCGCGTACACGCAAGGTAAACGCGAACAATTCAGCGGCTTTAACCGGACGCTCGACGCCATTAATAATGTTTTCCGTAAATTCAGCGCCTTCCATGATGAGACAGGCCGTTTGAATGTTGACGGGATGAACATAATAAGCAATGACGGCAGCAATAAACTCAACAGGAGCAGGAAAGCGAGGGTATCCTACAAAGTCCAGCGTACCATAAACGCAAGCCTCAACGCAGCGACGAGCACGAGAGCGGTCAGTAGCAATCCAAACTTTGTTACTCGTCAGAAAATCGAAATCATCTTCGGTTAAATCCAAAACGGCAGAAGCCTGAATGAGCTTAATAGAGGCCAAAGCGGTCTGGAAACGTACGGATTGTTCAGTAACTTGACTCATGATTTCTTACCTATTAGTGGTTGAACAGCATCGGACTCAGATAGTAATCCACGCTCTTTTAAAATGTCAACAAGAGAATCTCTACCATGAACAAAATGTGACTCATATCTAAACCAGTCCTTGACGAACGTGCCAAGCATATTAAGCCACTTCTCCTCATCCAACGCGTCAGTTTTTGACAGAATCGTTAGTTGATGGCGAAAGGTCGCAAAGTAAGAGCTTCTCGAGCTGCGCAAGGATAGGTCGAATTTTCTCATTTTCCGCCAGCAGTCCACTTCGATTTAATTCGTAAACAAGCAGTAGTAATTCCTGCTTTATCAAGATAATTTTTCGACTCATCAGAAATATCCGAAAGTGTTAACTTCTGCGTCATGGAAGCGATAAAACTCTGCAGGTTGGATACGCCAATCATTTTTATCGAAGCGCGCATAAATTTGAGCAGATTTGTCGTCACAGGTTGCGCCGCCAAAACGTCGGCTACAGTAACTTTTCCCAGCCTCAATCTCATCTCTCTTTTTGCGTTCTGCTTCAATATCTGGTTGAACGGCGTCGCGTCGTAACCCAGCTTGGTAAGTTGGATTAAGCACTCCGTGGACAGATTTGTCATTGTGAGCATTTTCATCCCGAAGTTGCGGCTCATTCTGATTCTGAACAGCTTCTTGGGAAGTAGCGACAGCTTGGTTTTTAGTGAGTTGTTCCATTCTTTAGCTCCTAGACCTTTAGCAGCAAGGTCCATATCTGACTTTTTGTTAACGTATTTAGCCACATAGAAACCAACAGCCATATAACTGGTAGCTTTAAGCGGCTCACCTTTAGCATCAACAGGCCACAACCAACCAGAACGTGAAAAAGCGTCCTGCGTGTAGCGAACTGCGATGGGCATACTGTAACCATAAGGCCACGTATTTTGCAAGCTATTTAACTGGCGGCGATTGCGTACCCGACGACCAAAATTAGGGTCAACGCTACCTGTAGGAAGTGTCCGCATAAAGTGCACCGCATGGAAATGAAGACGGCCATTAGCTGTACCATACTCAGGCACACAAAAATACTGATAGCAGTCGGCGTGTGAATCATTAGCCTTGCGACCCTCGGCAGCAAGAACCATACGACCAATATCACGAAAATAGTCACGCAAAGCATTGGGATTATCATAAAACGCCTCTAATCGGTCGTCAGCCAACGTGAGAGTGTCAAAAACGATAAACCAACCATCAGCATGAGCCTGTCGCATTGCATTCATCAAACGCTGAATAGCAAAGCCTCTACGCGATTTCATAGTGGAGGCCTCCAGCAATCTTGAACACTCATCCTTAATACCTTTCTTTTTGGGGTAATTATACTCATCGCGAATATCCTTAAGAGGGCGTTCAGCAGCCAGCTTGCGGCAAAACTGCGTAACCGTCTTCTCGTTCTCTAAAAACCATTTTTCGTCCCCTTCGGGGCGGTGGTCTATAGTGTTATTAATATCAAGTTGGGGGAGCACATTGTAGCATTGTGCCAATTCATCCATTAACTTCTCAGTAACAGATACAAACTCATCACGAACGTCAGAAGCAGCCTTATGGCCGTCAACATACATATCACCATTATCGAACTCAACGCCCTGCATACGAAAAGACAGAATCTCTTCCAAGAGCTTGATGCGGTTATCCATCTGCTTATGGAAGCCAAGCATTGGGGATTGAGAAAGAGTAGAAATGCCACAAGCCTCAATAGCAGGTTTAAGAGCCTCGATACGCTCAAAGTCAAAATAATCAGCGTGACATTCAGAAGGGTAATAAGAACGAACCATAAAAAAGCCTCCAAGATTTGGAGGCATGAAAACATACAATTGGGAGGGTGTCAATCCTGACGGTTATTTCCTAGACAAATTAGAGCCAATACCATCAGCTTTACCGTCTTTCCAGAAATTGTTCCAAGTATCGGCAACAGCTTTATCAATACCATGAAAAATATCAACCACACCAGAAGCAGCATCAGTGACGACATTAGAAATATCCTTTGCAGTAGCGCCAATATGAGAAGAGCCATACCGCTGATTCTGCGTTTGCTGATGAACTAAGTCAACCTCAGCACTAACCTTGCGAGTCATTTCTTTGATTTGGTCATTGGTAAAATACTGACCAGCCGTTTGAGCTTGAGTAAGCATTTGGCGCATAATCTCGGAAACCTGCTGTTGCTTGGAAAGATTGGTGTTTTCCATAATAGACGCAACGCGAGCAGTAGACTCCTTCTGTTGATAAGCAAGCATCTCATTTTGTGCATATACCTGGTCTTTCGTATTCTGGCGTGAAGTCGCCGACTGAATGCCAGCAATCTCTTTTTGAGTCTCATTTTGCATCTCGGCAATCTCTTTCTGATTGTCCAGTTGCATTTTAGTAAGCTCTTTTTGATTCTCAAATCCGGCGTCAACCATACCAGCAGAGGAAGCATCAGCACCAGCACGCTCCCAAGCATTAAGCTCAGGAAATGCAGCAGCAAGATAATCACGAGTATCCTTTCCTTTATCAGCGGCAGACTTGCCACCAAGTCCAACCAAATCAAGCAACTTATCAGAAACGGCAGAAGTGCCAGCCTGCAACGTACCTTCAAGAAGTCCTTTACCAGCTTTAGCCATAGCACCAGAAACAAAACTAGGGACGGCCTCATCAGGGTTAGGAACATTAGAGCCTTGAATGGCAGATTTAATACCAGCATCACCCATGCCTACAGTATTGTTATCGGTAGCAAGCACATCACCTTGAATGCCACCGGAGGCGGCTTTTTGACCGCCTCCAAACAATTTAGACATGGCGCCACCAGCAAGAGCAGAAGCAATACCGCCAGCAATAGCACCAAACATAAATCACCTCACTTAAGTGGCTGGAGACAAATAATCTCTTTAATAACCTGATTCAGCGAAACCAATCCGCGGCATTTAGTAGCGGTAAAGTTAGACCAAACCATGAAACCAACATAAACATTATTGCCCGGCGTACGGGGAAGGACGTCAATAGTCACACAGTCCTTGACGGTATAATAACCACCATCATGGCGACCATCCAAAGGATAAACATCATAGGCAGTCGGGAGGGTAGTCGGAACCGAAGAAGACTCAAAGCGAACCAAACAGGCAAAAAATTTAGGGTCGGCATCAAAAGCAATATCAGCACCAACAGAAACAACCTGATTAGCGGCGTTGACAGATGTATCCATCTGAATGCAATGAAGAAAACCACCATTACCAGCATTAACCGTCAAACTATCAAAATATAACGTTGACGATGTAGCTTTAGGTGTCTGTAAAACAGGTGCCGAAGAAGCTGGAGTAACAGAAGTGAGAACCAGCTTATCAGAAAAAAAGTTTGAATTATGGCGAGAAATAAAAGTCTGAAACATGATTAAACTCCTAAGCAGAAAACCTACCGCGCTTCGCTTGGTCAACCCCTCAGCGGCAAAAATTAAAATTTTTACCGCTTCGGCGTTATAACCTCACACTCAATCTTTTATCACGAAGTCATGATTGAATCGCGAGTGGTCGGCAGATTGCGATAAACGGTCACATTAAATTTAACCTGAC
>NZ_BORU01000009.1:0-55383 GCF_018333335.1 Paenibacillus cineris | reverse complement strand
GAGGGGTTCCACGCGTACCCATCCCGAACACGACCGTTAAGCCCTCCAGCGCCGATGGTACTTGGACCGAAGGGTCCTGGGAGAGTAGGACGTTGCCAAGCGAAGAACCACTGTTGATAACATCGACGGTGGTTTTTTTGTTTTATTCAAACCCTTGGAATGGAATATTGAGCATTTGATACAATTCAGGGCGTGGCAACCTAAAGGTAGTTCCTCCTCCAGTTTCATGTATGAACCGAAATGATTTTGGACATCCCACCAATGGGGTGTCTTTTGCATATCTTGTCCGCTTCAAGTGGACATGTATTTGCCCCTGCAAGACAAGGGCGATTCCTCTCATTTTTACCAGACTGATTACCTTGACAGCTTCGAGTGGGCTTTGCTAAGATGGCAATAATATATTTTCAGAAACGATTTTCAAGCCTTGTTGCATAAGGATTTTAACAAATACATTACATGACAAATGAGGGGGAAATTACGAAGTGTGGGAACAAAAATTTGCTAAAGAAGGATTTACGTTTGACGATGTTTTGCTGGTACCCCGAAAGTCCGAAGTGCTGCCAAAGGAAGTCGATGTGTCCACGAGATTAAGCGATTCGGTTAAGCTGAACATCCCATTGATCAGTGCAGGGATGGACACAGTGACGGAGGCTGCCCTGGCCATTGCGATTGCACGTGAAGGCGGCATCGGCATTATTCACAAAAATATGTCGGTTGAACAGCAAGCGGAGGAAGTGGATCGGGTTAAGCGTTCCGAGAGCGGCGTTATCACCAATCCTTTCTCACTGACAGCCGATCATCTCGTATCCGATGCCGAACAGGTCATGGCGAAATTCCGGATTTCGGGTGTTCCGATTGTGGACGAGCATAACAAACTGATCGGTATTCTTACAAACCGCGACCTTCGCTTCGTTCATGATTACAGCATCAAGATCTCCGAAGTGATGACTCGTGAAAATCTGGTAACTGCCCCAGTAGGTACGACGCTTCAAGAAGCCGAAGTCATTCTGCAGCAGCACAAAATTGAAAAGCTGCCGCTGGTTGATGAGAACAACACATTAAAAGGTCTTATTACCATTAAAGATATTGAGAAAGCTATTCAGTTCCCGAATGCGGCAAAAGATGCACAAGGACGTCTGCTTGTAGGTGCGGCTATCGGTATTTCCAAGGATGGTTTGGATCGGGCCGCAGCTCTGGTCAAGGCCGGCGTTGACGTCATCGTCGTCGATTCTGCGCACGGCCATCATATCAACATCTTGGATGCGGTTCGCCATCTGCGCAGCTTGTACCCGGATCTTACGATCATTGCAGGCAACGTGGCTACGGGCGAGGCGACACGCGACCTGATCGAAGCAGGTGCTTCGGTTGTCAAAGTGGGTATCGGACCGGGATCGATCTGTACGACGCGCGTTATTGCCGGTATCGGCGTGCCGCAGGTTACAGCAATTTACGATTGTGCTTCGGTAGCCAAGGAATACGGTGTGCCGATCATCGCAGACGGCGGTATCAAATACTCCGGTGAAATTACAAAAGCACTTGCAGCCGGCGGCCATGCCGTTATGCTGGGAAGCTTGTTTGCGGGAACGGAAGAGAGCCCTGGGGAATCGGAAATTTACCAAGGCCGCCGCTACAAGGTTTACCGGGGCATGGGCTCTATGAGTGCCATGAAACAAGGCAGTAAGGACCGTTACTTCCAGGATGACGACAAGAAGCTCGTTCCGGAAGGAATTGAGGGCCGCGTCGCTTATAAAGGTCCTTTGTCCGACACGATTCACCAACTGATTGGCGGTCTCCGCTCAGGCATGGGCTATTGCGGAACGAAAAATCTGCAGGAGCTGCGTGAAGATACCCAATTTATCCGCATCACGGGTGCGGGTCTTCGTGAGAGCCATCCGCACGACGTGCAGATCACGAAGGAAGCTCCAAACTACTCGTTGTAATATTCGACACGGTTTGCACAAAACCAACATCTTCTTGTACAGACAGGCCTAAATTAGGCCTGTCTGTCTTTTTTTGCAGTATACCCTGTGTTAGAATAGACAAGTAAGATTTAAGGGCAAGAGGGGAGTTAACAATTCATTGAGTAAGAAATGGAGCAAGTTGGGGAAACCATCTTCGCACAAACGCAAACGTCACTTTGTCAAAAAGAGCGTAGCCTCGGTTATGCTATTGAATATGTTAATGCTGTCCGCTCTACCGGCCATGGCTTTGGCGGAGGGAACAACAGCAACAACGACCACTACGAATACCGCATCGACTACTACGGCCAGCAAGGTGCCAAGCGTATCGTCTTTGCAGCTTCAAGTGAGATCCGCCGTGTTGATCGAACCAACGACGGGGCAAGTCCTCTTGTCGGTGAACGCGGATCAACCACTGCCGCCAGCCAGTATGACCAAGATGATGACCGAATATCTCATCGCAGATATGGTCAAAAAGGGCAAGTTTAAATGGGACGATGTCGTGACCGTTGGCGATAATGCTTCCAAGACAATCGGCTCGCGTATTTTTTTAGATGCTAATGATCAACATACCGTTGAGGAACTGTACATAGCGATGGCGGTAGGTTCGGCGAACGATGCTACCGTTGCACTGGCTGAGTATGCAGCCGGGTCTGAACAGGAATTCGTCAAGCTAATGAATGAAACGGCTAAGAAGTTCGGGATGAAGACAGCCCACTTTATCAACTCCACTGGGCTCGACCGTGCGGATATGCCTGAGAAGTATCGTCCTTCGGCTGAAGGGGAGACGGTCATGTCCGCGATGGACGCTGCCATCCTGGGCAAGCATATCGTCCAGGACCATCCGGATTTTTCCAAATATACGGCCATCCAATCCTATAAGTTCCGTGAGCGCGATAAAAATCCGATCATCAATTGGAACTGGATGCTTGAAGCGAATAAGGATATTCCGAACTTTAAGGCTTACGCCTACCCGGGGTTGGACGGCCTTAAGACGGGTCATACCAATAACGCCGGCAACTGCTTTACGGGAACGGCCGAACGCGATGGGATGCGCCTGATCAGCGTCGTCATGGGAACGAAATCGGAAGCACAGCGCTTTACCGAGACCCGCAAGGTACTTGATTACGGCTTCAACAACTTTGAGATCAAGCAGGCCGTGGCCGGCAAATCCAAGGTTGAAGGTCTGGACTCCGTTGAGGTCAAAAAAGGCGTCAAAACTTCGGTCGGCGTCGTAACGGATGCCCCGGTCTCCTTTATGGTACCTAAAGGCTCCGATGCCAAAGGCGTTACCTTCAAAACTCAGCTTGAGCCGGCGGACAAGCTTGTGGCTCCGATCAAGCAGGGAACCAAGGTCGGTACCATCACTTATACCTATAAAGCAGATGGGATTGAGAAGCCTCAGACGAAAACCGTCAATTTGATCACATCGGACGAAGTGGAGAAGGGCAGCTGGCTGCGCCTGTTCTTCCGCGCAATTAAGGAAATGTTTGGTGATTTATTTGACGGAATCAAAAATCTTTTTTAAGATCAATATAAGATTTTTGCTTTAGTCCACAAAAGCAGCTCTGCAGAGTATGCAACCATCCTGCCATCCATAGGCAAGGGCGGATTACATGATATATATTTCGGGAGGCGTAAACCATTGGAAACGGGAACTTCGAGAGTTAAAAGAGGTATGGCTGAAATGCAAAAAGGCGGCGTCATCATGGACGTCATGAATGCCGAACAGGCAAAGATCGCTGAAGCTGCGGGCGCAACGGCCGTTATGGCATTGGAACGCGTTCCTTCAGATATTCGTGCTGCCGGCGGTGTGGCGCGTATGGCTGACCCTACGATCGTAGAAGAGGTTATGAAAGTCGTATCGATTCCGGTTATGGCGAAAGCCCGTATCGGTCATTATGTGGAAGCGAAAGTGCTTGAATCCCTCGGCGTCGACTACCTCGACGAGAGCGAAGTTCTGACGCCTGCCGATGAAGTATTTCATATCGACAAATGGGACTTCACCGTGCCGTTTGTTTGCGGTGCCAAAGACCTGGGAGAAGCGCTGCGCCGCATCGGCGAAGGCGCATCGATGATCCGTACGAAAGGCGAGCCGGGAACAGGCAACATTGTCGAAGCCGTTCGTCATATGCGTCTGATCAACAGTCAAATCCGCAAAGTGCAAAGCATGTCGAAGGACGAGCTGTATGCCGAAGCGAAAAACCTTGGCGTACCATACGACCTTCTGCTTGGTGTTCACGAGAGCGGCAAGCTGCCGGTCGTTAACTTTGCTGCGGGCGGCGTGGCTACTCCTGCCGACGCTGCGCTGATGATGCATTTGGGAGCCGACGGGGTGTTCGTGGGATCGGGTATTTTCAAATCCGATAATCCAGAGAAGTTTGCCCGCGCGATCGTGGAAGCAACAACGCATTACCATGACTACAAGCTGATTGCCGAAGTATCCAAAAACCTGGGTGCGCCAATGAAAGGCATTGAGATTTCGAAGCTGAGCCCGTCTGAGCGGATGTCGGACCGCGGCTGGTAAGAGAGAGAAGGCTGGACATATGAAAATCGGGGTACTGGCGCTTCAGGGTGCCGTAGCAGAGCATATTCGCAGCATCGAGCTGGCCGGCGCCGAAGGCATCGCCATTAAAAAGGTAGAGGAACTGGAGCAAGTTCAGGGCCTGATTATCCCTGGCGGCGAAAGTACGACCATCGGCAAGCTGATGCGGAAATACGGGTTTATTGAAGCGATTCGCCAATTTTCGGAGGCAGGCAAGCCGATTTTCGGGACCTGTGCCGGATTGATCGTATTGGCGAAGTCGATCGAAGGCCAGGAGGAGCCCCACTTGGGGCTGATGAATATCACCGTGGCGCGCAATGCTTTTGGGCGTCAACGGGAGAGCTTTGAAACAGATTTGGACGTCAAGGGGATTGAGGAGCCGGTTCGTGCCGTCTTTATCCGTGCTCCTCTGATCCGCAGTGTGGGCGATGGAGTCGACGTACTGTCCTCCTATAACGACGAGATTGTGACCGCGCGAGAGGGCCATTTGCTCGCCTCTTCGTTCCACCCCGAACTGACGGATGATTACCGGCTCCATCAGTATTTTGTGGATATGGTAAAAGCCAGTCAAGCGTCTTAAATCAGCAGGATAAACGATGGTAACACGATGACACCTTGACTCTTTTGATGATATCTAAACGCTGCCTCCTGGGTAAGCTTTAGGTAAAAGGTATTCCTCGGTTGGCGGCCTGAGCGGCGGTCTGAGGATACCTTTCAAGGGGTCAGGGTTGTTTTTTGATTCAAGCAGGTCTCATCATGGAAGTACGTCGCACAAGACGTTTTTCTTTTTAGGAGGAATTGTCCAATGTTGGATGTGAAAATATTACGCGGTGATTTCGCGAGAGTGGAGCAGGCGCTCAAAAACCGGAACAAGTCGCTAGATTTGATTGCCGGATTTCCCGAGCTGGATACCCGCCGCCGGGAGCTGCTGCAGGAGAGCGAGGCGCTGAAAAACCGCCGCAACACCGTTTCCGGTGAAGTAGCCAAGCGCAAAAAGAACGGGGAGAACGCCGACGAGCTGATTCTGGAGATGCGTCAGGTTTCCGACCAGATCAAAGCGATGGACGAGGAAGTGCGCGAACTGGAAGCATCCATTTCCGAACTGACGATGGCCATTCCGAATATTCCGCACGAATCGGTACCGGTCGGCCAGTCCGAAGAAGACAATGTGGAGCTGCGTCGGTGGTCGGAGCCGACGACGTTTGATTTTACGCCAAAAGCCCACTGGGATCTGGCCCAGGACCTGGGCATTCTTGATTTTGAAGCGGCAGCCAAGGTTACGGGTTCGCGGTTTACGTTCTACAAGGGGCTCGGTGCCCGTCTGGAGCGTGCGCTCATCAACTTTATGATGGATTTGCACAGCAGCGAGCATGGCTACGAAGAAATGCTTCCGCCTTATATCGTCAATGGGGACAGCCTGCGCGGTACCGGACAGCTTCCGAAGTTTGAAGAGGATCTGTTTAAAATCCGTGACACGGACTACTATTTGATCCCGACCGCTGAAGTGCCGGTGACCAACTATTACCGTGATGAAATTTTATCGGTGGAAGATCTGCCGAAGCACTTCGTGGCTTACAGCTCCTGCTTCCGTTCGGAGGCCGGTTCAGCCGGACGTGATACACGAGGCTTGATCCGCCAGCACCAATTCAATAAAGTGGAACTGGTGAAGCTTGTGCATCCGGATTCCTCTTATGAAGAGCTTGAGAAAATGACGGCAAATGCGGAGCGCGTTCTTCAGATGCTGAAGCTGCCGTATCGCGTGATGGCGCTCAGCACGGGAGATATGGGCTTCTCGGCGGCAAAAACGTACGACCTGGAAGTTTGGCTGCCTGAGAGCGGTGCTTACCGGGAAATCTCCTCTTGCTCGAACACGGAGGACTTCCAGGCACGGCGTGCGAATATTCGTTTCCGTCCTGAGCCTAAGGCCAAGCCTGAGTTTGTGCATACGTTGAATGGATCGGCACTTGCCGTAGGACGGACCGTGGCGGCCATTCTGGAGAATTATCAGCAGGCCGACGGCAGCGTGGTCGTTCCGGATGTGCTTCAGCCTTATATGGGCAATGTTAAAGTTATTGTCCCTAAAAGCCAGGGTTGATATTAGCATTAAACTGTGGTAATATATTTTTGTTACGCGTTGCGTGACACTGATGTATTTTCCACGTGGAGGGGTACCGAAGCGGTCATAACGGGGCGGTCTTGAAAACCGTTAGGGCGCAAGTCCACATGGGTTCGAATCCCATCCCCTCCGCCATTTAAACAAACCAATGACAAAGCCTATTCTGCTTATGCAGGAGCGGCTTTTTTTGTTTTTGCCAAACGCCGTTATCGCATAAAAAGAGCGCATCCTCCGCACATTAACAAAGGCAGGGGAGGTGTTCAATCATGAACCGAGACTTTGAATTGAACCAAAACAAATTGGTCCAAGCTTGGCAATCCCAGCTTCCTCAAACGCTTGACTCATCCGACCAGGCACAGGTGTTTGCCGACGAGGCAAATCCCCAGGCGCTGCGGATCCATATCGATACCGCGGGACGGTCGAAGTATTCATTCGACTTCCAGTGCTCCTACGTGGATACACGGGAGGTTAAAGTGGATCTGGTGGATGTAGAACGCGAAGGACGCACGGTAGACGAACGCACGGATGTCATTCAGAATATGGCGCAGGATTACACCCGCCAAATTCATGAATGCGCCCAAGCCCTTCACGATTTGACGCATCACTCTTAAGAAAAGAGGGACGACGATGACCAAAGCCAAACCGGGTGTCGACAAAAATCTCAGCAATGTCGTCGAGGATTTGGATCAAACGGCAGTGAACAGCCATCAGGCAAATCAGTTGCAGCAGAAGCGAAACGATCGCAGGCATGAAGATGAAATCAATCATCAGCACACGATCGACCTGGAGCATCCGCATTCTTAACCATCCTAACGTATACGGGGGAAACGCCGATGAGTAAACCAAACGCTGTTCCGGTACCTGAAGCGCAAGAGCAGCAGCCGCGTAACCGGGACCGGGAGCGGTCCGGCATGCAGGAGCCGTTGTCCGGATCGAAGAAGGTCAAGAACCGGAATCATGTTAGTCATTTGAATAGAGAAGGGTCTTAAGATCCCGTATAAAAAGGCATCCGGCTAAAAGCCAGGATGTCTTTTTTTGCGTTAAAAATGAAAATTCACCAAATGATTTCCAAAAAAGGGTTCCGGTAACGGACGATATCGTTTATGATTACAAGGGGTATTTTTTTGCTTTTTAGAGACGAGAGGAGAGAGAGATTGTGATGAAGAAGAAATGGGCAGCCCTGATTCTTACACTGGTCTTGGCAATGACCGTGGTGCTTGCAGGCTGCAGCAGCAAGAAGGAACCGAAGGAAGCGCTGGAGGCTTCGGCCGTCAACGCGATGAAAATGACATCGTACGAAATGAAGAGCAAGGTAACGATTAAAGATCTGCAGGTTACCAGTGCGAGTGCTGATAACGCCGCAGCCAGCCAAGTGATGAGCATGCTGAAAAATGCGGAATTGACGATCGATGGGGTATATCAGAACGATCCACAACAAACGGAGATGACGCTCGGAATTAACCTAAAGGGCGACATGTCCATGAGCTTTAACATTCCGATGGTAATGACCCAAGATAAATTGTACGTCAAAGTGCCGAGCATCCCGATGCTGCCGCTGCCTGAAGACGTTGTAGGTAAATTCCTGGTACTCGATATGAAAGAGCTGGCGGAACAGCAGGGAACGTCCTTTAACCCCGACATGATGAATCCCGAAAAGACGAAGAAGCTCGCCGGCGAAATTATGAATACCCTGTTTACCGAATATGACGGTAAGAAATATTTCAAAGACGTTGCGGTTAAAGATGCTAACCTCCCGGATGGTGTGGATGCCAAGCAGGTGGTTCAATTCTATGTAACCAATGACAACGTGAAAGAAGCGGCTGACATTCTGGTGAACAAAGCTCTGCCGAAAATTCTTGATATTATCAGCAAGGATGAGTACCGTGAAATGCTCGGCGTTAACCAGGAAGACATCGACGATATGAAGAAGGATCTGAACTCGACGGACAGCAAGGATGAAATCAGCAAAGGCCTGAACGATCTGAAGAACTACCTGAAAGTCAACCAGTTCGAAGTCAACACGGCCATCAATAAAAATAACTTCCCTGCTTATCAGGATGCTGTGATGAACGTAGAAATGAACGATCCGGAAACGAAGGACAACATGAAGCTGTCGCTGCAGGCGACGAGCCAATACAGCAAGATCAACGAGAAGCAAACCTTCAGCATTGGCATTCCAAAAGAAGCGGATGTTATTACGATGGAGCAGCTTCAGGAGAAAATGGGAGCTACGGCTTACTAAGCAAGCCCCTTACGAATCACAACAGCCCGGCCAGGGTTACTGGCCGGGCTGTTTGTTTGCGTCAGGCTTTGCCCCGCAGCTTGCGGAAAAACTGGGTCAGCAGCCCAGCGCATTCCTCCTGCAGCACATCGGCAATGACCTCGGTGCGGTGGTTGAAGCGCGGCTCCTGCAGCAGGTTCATCAGCGTTCCAGCGCATCCCGCCTTGGGATCGTAGGTGCCGTAGACGACCCGCGGGATGCGGGACTGGACGATCGCGCCGGAGCACATCGGACACGGCTCCAGCGTGACGTATAGCGTGCAGTCCAGCAGGCGCCACGATTGTACGGCTATACTGGCTTCCCGGATGGCGACAATCTCGGCGTGGGCGGTCGCGTCCTGGGACGTTTCCCTTAAGTTATAGCCCCGCCCGATGATCTCCCCGTTGCGGACGATGACCGCGCCGATCGGCACCTCCCCCAACTCCTCCGCCAATTTGGCTTGGTGGATTGCCTCGCGCATCCAGTGTTCATGACGATCATTATCCACAGACTCATCCACATGAAGCGGATGTTTCGTTTGATTTTCCAACGTAAAAGAGCCTCCCTGTACCGAATTTCGGCTTATTCAGCGAACAAGCATTCTATTGTTAACATGCTGTGCATAAATTTGTGGATAACTATTTGATTACGCACAGAATTATCCCCAATTTATTAAATGGTGCTGTGAATATGTTGATAAGTTGTGGACATGCTGCGTTATTTCGAGTTAAGCTGATCATTTTCGACAAGCTTTTCAAATATCAGCCTACAGAGTATGATGGAATAGATTATTCCAATTATCGCCAAGGCAAGATTAGAGGTGACCCGATGTGTCAATGAAGAAGAAACTGTCCCTCACCATGGCCGGTTCACTCTGTCTGATTTTACTTTTAAATATTATTCTTAGTTTGTACACAACGCAAGCCAGTTTACGCCGGGAAAGTGAACGCAAAATGCTGCTGGCCGCCAGGCAGGTGGCCGCCTCCATTGAGCAGAGCCAGGAGAGCGCCGGCATGGTCGAACGCCAGATCGGGGAGCTTCTGCATGTGGCTGCCAAATTGGCTGCCAAAGAGCTGGACCCGGATATCCAGAACATTACGAACGAGCAGCTGGCCAAGCTGAGCAAGCAGGTGGGGGTCACCCATATCGCCCTGCTGGTCCGAACCGGTGATGATATTATCATTGCCAAGTCCTCGGAACCTGCTGAGCTCGGTCTCTCCACCAAAGACTGGGGATACTGGTATAAGGCGTTTAAGCAGCTCTTTGAGGAAGAACGCGTAACGATTCCGTACGGGGCGGCTGCCGACCATTTTTGGACCGGACCGTTTGAATATTCGAACTCCAAGCCGAACGTAATCGACAAATGGGGTTATTATTATGACGCCAAACGAAACTATATCATTGATCCGTATATTCGCACCGATTCCCTCCATCAGATCGGCACCCATATCCCGAGTCCGGAGGAGGTGCTCGACAAGACGAAGAAAATCAACGGGGAGATTCTTGAAATCAGCTGCATCAATCCGCAGACCTTTGCGGGCGTCCGAATGTCCGGACAAGGATATGTCCATGATAAGACTAAGCTGCATAATCGGCCGATACGCTACGGTACCTATACATATATCGACCTCGAAAACGACAAACAGGCTGTGGAGAAGGCGGCACAGACAGGAGCGAATGTCGTTTATGAAACGCGCATCGATGGTAAAAAGCTGTTAAAGAGCTTTATTCCTGTGAACAGTGCGTCTCAGGCATCCTACATCATCAGCATCGTCATGGATTATGCGCAAATATCCAAGGTATTGCAGAAGCAGCTTGTCTCTTATATATCGATTTCGGCCTTTCTGTTGATTTTGTTCGTCATTGTAAGCTATAAGCAGGCCGGATACTTCATTCGGCCGATCGATGCGATTCTGGGTAAAGTGAAAAACGTCGCCCAGGGGCGCTTTGATACGCCGCTTGTCATCAACAGCAAGGATGAGCTCGGATTGCTTGCCGCCAAAATCAACACGATGACCGATAATCTGAGCAGTTATACCGACCAGCTCAAGCAGGCCGTGGAAGAGAACCGCTCGGTGAAAGAGCATCTGGAGTCTGTCATCCAGCAGACGGCGGATGCGATTCATACGACGGACCTTGAGGGGAATATCCTTCAGGTCAATCAAGCTTTTGAAAAGCTGTACGGCTGGTCAAGCCATGAAGTGATCGGTAAGCGGATCAACCTGATTCCCGGCCATTTGGAGGGGGAAGTGCAGGCAAGGCTCGAAGCTTTAATGCAGGGCGAACAGCTGCCGGCAGTAGAAACGGTCCGAATCAAGAAGGACGGGGCCCCTGTGGAGGTCAGCATCAGCACGTCCGCGGTCAGGGATCCGGAAGGAAAGGTCGTATCGTTCATCAGCATCTCAAGAGATATGACGGAACGCAACCGGATGGACGAGCTGCTCCGTCGTTCCGAGAAGCTGACCACTGTCGGGCAGTTGGCGGCCGGGGTGGCGCATGAGATCCGCAACCCGCTCACGACGCTGCGGGGATTCTTGCAGCTGCAGGAGTATAACAACCGCGTCGATCCGAAGCACAACCAGATCATGCTGTCTGAGCTGGAGAGAATCAATCTGATCGTGAGCGAATTTTTAATTTTGGCCAAGCCCCAGGCTGTGCACTTCCGAAATAAAAATGTTCGTGATATTTTAGAGGATGTGCTGTCGCTGCTGAGCAGTCAGGCCAATCTGCACGGAATTGAGTTTGTCATGTCCTCCCAGACGGCCGAGACGGACGTTCATTGCGAGGAGAACCAGCTGAAGCAGGTCTTTATCAATCTGCTGAAAAACGCCATGGAGGCGATGCCTGAGGGCGGCGTCATCCATATCGAACTGTTTCGGCCGGACCCGGACCACCTGGGGATTACGATTACGGATGAGGGCGTAGGGATTCCTGAGCACCAGATGGAGAAGGTAGGGGAACCCTTCTTCACCAACAAGGAAAACGGGACAGGCCTTGGCCTGATGGTCAGCCAGCGGATTGTGGAGGGCCATAAAGGATCACTTCAGATCGAGAGCGCCGTTAATAAGGGCACTCAGGTTACGTTAACGCTGCCGGCGGCACAGCCGGAGCATGGGGAAGGACGAGAACGGGATTAAACCGCACTCTTGTCCGGGGTAAACCATAATGAGATGGGGTTATAAGCTTTGAGAATTAACAAATATATCAGTGAGACCGGGTATTGTTCCCGGCGTGAAGCGGATAAGCTGGTAGAGAGCGGGAAGGTGACGATCAACGGCGTTCAGGCGGTGCTGGGCAGCCAGGCGGAGGACGGGGACGACGTCCGCATCAATGGCCGGCCCCTGCAGGCGAAGAAGGAGACGCATGTCTATATTGCGCTGAATAAACCGGTTGGGATCACCAGTACGACGGAGCAGCATATCAAGGGCAACATTGTGGACTTCGTGGGCCATTCGGAGCGGATTTTTCCGATCGGCCGGCTGGATAAAGATTCCGAAGGGCTCATCCTCCTGACTAGTGACGGCGACATCGTCAATAAAATACTGAGGGCCGAAGGCAAGCATGAGAAGGAGTACATCGTCACGGTGGACAAGCCGGTTACGCCGTCCTTTTTAACAGGCATGGCCAGCGGGGTGAAGATTTTGGGCGAAATGACCCTTCCCTGCAAGGTGACGCGGATCTCGGAGCGGGTGTTCAAGATCATTCTGACCGAGGGGAAAAACCGGCAGATCCGCCGGATGTGCAGCGCCTTCGGCTACGAGGTGCGCCGACTGCAGCGAATCCGGATTATGAATATCCATCTGGGATCCCTGGGCAAAGGGAAATGGCGCGATTTAACGCCGCAGGAAAAGGAAGAGCTTGGACAGCTGCTGAATTACCGCCTCGGATAGAGGGCAGGCCTGATACAGGGTGAGGGCTTCATCCTATAATAAAAGGTCGGAAGACCATTCCCTGAGGCATGTGCCGTCTACTATCAAAAAAGCTGCTCCCTTTATCCAAAGGGAACAGCCTGTCCATTAGTTATCGCTATGCTATTTTTTATTCGTGGTTACCGGGATTTGCTCGCTGATATTCTGGTACTTCCGGATAATGGATACCTCGACGCGGCGGTTTTTAGCACGGCCGGCTGCGGTATCGTTGGAAGCCACGGGCCGGAACTCGCCAAAGGCGGTGGAGGTGAACTTGGCCGGGTCGAGCTGCTTGTTGGTGAGCAGAATCTTCAGGAAGTTCAGCGCCCGGTTGGAGCTCAGGTCCCAGTTGGACGCGTACTCGCTGTTCGAGATCGGCATATTGTCCGTATGGCCGGACACGACGACGTCATATGTCGGGAACTGCTGCAGCATGCTGCTGATGGCGAGCGCCAGCTGGCGTGACTCAGGCTTCACCTGAGCGCTGCCGGAAGCAAACAGGGCGTTGTCGCTGATCGTGATCGTAAGCTGCGATTGGTTCAGTTTGGTATCCAGCTGGTTCGTCAGGCCGTTCGTTTTGATATATTGATCCAGCTGCTGCTTCAGCTTCTCCAGGTCTTCCTGTTCCTGCTTAGCCAGCTGGGCTTTCTGTTTCTTGTCATTGTTATTCGTGACGATGCTCTCTTGGGAGTCTTTTTTGCCCTGGTCCATATTTTTATCCATCGGCAAATTGGATCTGAAGTTGAGCACGCCGTTTCCGGTGCTGAGGGCATTGTTGAAGGCCTGGCTCATTTCCTCGAATTTCTTGGCGTCCGTGGCGCTCATGGAATAGAGCACGATAAACAGGGCCAGCAGCAGTGTCAGCAGGTCGGCATAGGGGAGAAGCCAGGATTCGTCGGCATGCTCCTCATGCGGTTCATGTCTAGTCTTCTTGGCCACCTGAACCATCCTCCTTCTCATTCATTTGAGCGCGCTCGGAAGGGGTTAAGAAGACGGAGAGCTTCTGGCTGATCGCAATGGTGGATACGCCGGATTGAATCGACAGCAGTCCTTCCACCATCATGAGCTTGAGCTCCACTTCTTTTTTGGACAGGCGTTTCAGCTTATTGGCGATCGGGTGCCACAGGACATAGCCGGTAAAGATACCGAGCAGCGTCGCAATAAAGGCCGCGCCAATTGCGTGAGCCAGCTCGGCCATATTCTCCATCTTGGTCAGGGCGGCGATCAGGCCGACGACGGCGCCAAGCACCCCGAGGGAAGGAGCATACATACCGGCTTGGGAGAAGAGCAGGGCACCTGCACGGTGACGCTCTTCCGTCGCCGCAATATCTTCCATCAAGACGTCGCGGACGAACTCCTGGTCGTTACCGTCGATAATCATGCGCATACCGTTGCGCAGGAAGGCGTCGTCGATTTCTTCGACCTTGGTTTCCAGAGCGAGGAGACCTTCCCGGCGGGTGATGGAGGCCCACTCCATGAACAGGGTGATGAGCTCTTGACGCTGCATGAGCTTTTGTTTGACGAAGGTCATTTTTAACAGCTTGGGGAACTTCTTGATCTCAGACATCGGAAAGCCGATAAACAGCGTAGCGGCGGTTCCGGCGAGAATAATGACATAAGCGGCGGGCGTCAGCAGGCTGACGATCGGGGCGCCCTTCAGCACCATGCCGACTAGGACGGCAACCACACCGAGTATCAGGCCAACAATCGTTGAAATTTCCATTGCACACCTCATCCATGAGAAATAGAATTGAATCCTTTCGGAATCGACCGCGTTTACATCCTTGCAACATGGTCGCTTTCACAAAAAACGGTTTATATTATTTATCGACACCATTCTCTTTTTTTTTAAGGGATATTTTCCGGTATAATGAAATGACAAGGTTCAACTGTCCTACAAAATCAAGTCCGAGCACCATACCCTGAAGGGAATAATCACAGCACAAACGGGTGACGAATGGCCCACTTGAGACCCTGACACAGGGGCGCATGGAGCAGGGCATTCACCATTCACAATCATCGCTTATAGATCGTATGAGTAACTAAACTTCGATATTGGAGGGAATGGCATGGGCGTTAAGCATGGTCGTGACTATGACGGCATATTGACCGATTTGACGGCAGCTGTCGGGGAAATTCCGGACAGTTATTTATTTTTTGAAATGGCGGAGCAGGATTGGATGCAGCTGGGCATCGAAGAGAAGCGTGAGGTGCATGAGGCGCTGGCGGAGGATTTGTTCTATGCGCTGGGAGCCGAACCTGTCATCACCGTTGGAAGCGGTGTCGTGATGTATGACAAGGACCATCACCGGATCAACCTCTTGATCGGCGACGAAGAGCTGACCGTAGTCTCACTGATATAGTCCCTGGGGCCGGATGGATTTTATAAACCCGTCCATGGTAAGATATTATTCGTATGTACTCTCCTTGGAGAAGCATGATTACATTCAGGGATGAATACAATGGGTAAAGGTTTTTCGCCCGAGCATACATTAATGACACATCCTGGTGAACCTCGGGGATGTTAGGTTTCAGGGAGGAACGGAAGAATGGTATATACGCAAGAAGAAGTAGAAACGCATTTGTCTAAGCTAGAAGGCTGGGAGCTTGAAGAGGGCCGCTGGATCGTGCGCAAATACGTTTTCTCCAATTTCATGAAGGGCATTTCCTTTGTGGATGAGGTTGCGGCCATTTCAGAGGCTTTTGGCCACCACCCCTTTATTACGATTGATTATAAAAATGTGACGCTGCGTTTGACTTCATGGGATGAAGGCGGGATTACGTCCCTGGATGTCAAGGAGGCCCACCAATTTAACGAACTGTTCGAAAAAATGCGTTCCGGCGAAAAAAGGTAACGAGAATAATGCAGCAAATAAAAACACGCTTTGCGATGAACGTCCCGTTCTTCCAAAGCGTGTTTCTGTATGCGTTACAACCGTTATTTCTTCTCAGCCAACCACTGGGCCACATTGGCGATCTCTTCAGCTTTCAACTTGTCTTTAAAGGATGGCATGCCGCCTTTACCTTTAGTGATAATGGTGTAAATCTCTTCAGCGGACAGTTGGCTTCCGATCTTTTGAAGGTTCGGGCCTACGGCACCCTGAAGCTGATCCCCGTGACAGCTAATGCAGCCTTGCGCTTTAATCGTAGATTCAGCCGCTGCGGCGTCCATCGTAACTTCCGGCATGGTCGGCTTCTCTTCTTCCGCCACCTGCTCTTTGCCTGGAAGCGTAAACATGAGCACAATTGCCATAACCACTGCGATCGTTAATACACCGCTCATGATCCATTTTTGCATCCGTTTTCGTCCTTTCTATGTAAACTGTCATTCTTCATTCCTTCATTATAACGGAACAAGCCATCACATCAAATAGTTTGTGTCAAAAAAGCAAACGAATCCAAACTTGGGGCCACCAAAAATACACAAATTTGTACCATTTTTATGATGATGGAATGTTCAAGTTAGACCCCTTCATAGACCATACAGTGAAACAGCTGTTCACCTTCAGGGGTCAGCTTGGGATAGGTATCAGCGATGACAAACCCCGACTTCCCGTAAGCCCGGATGGCCCGCTTATTCCATGTATGCACTTCAAGGTCGATTTCGTCCCCAGGCCGTTTTTCACGGGCTGCGCCGACCACAGCCTGCATAAAGCTCTTACCCAGCCCCTTGCCGCATAAATCAGGCCGCATGCCAACACCAAGCCGGGTCACACCTGTCAAGGGAAAGAACTGCGCGAACCCGCACAAGGTATGTTCAGCATCCAGGACGGATACATATTGGCTTTGCCTCACCTCAGGATCACCAAATTCGACGCCAAGCGCCTCCATCTGATCCCACGGCAGCCAACCGTATAAATCGTATGGAGGTTCGTACACCCAGCTGCAGACGGTCTCAGCATGCTCCCGGGTCATAGGAACGATCATGAAGCTCTCATGTTGGAGGTTCATGTGCAGATCTCCCTTCCAGACCTCCCTGTAGGATTTGAACATTAGAGAAAAAATATTCCGGATTGTCCCAGATATCTGTTTAATTTCGGAATAGAGGGGTAAATGAGGAGTAGCGGGCGGGAATGGAAAGGTTACCCATTTCTGTCCGCAAAAAATCCCGCAAAAGGAGATTTCGGCAAAAATCTCATTCTACGGGATCTCGTACCCTTGCTTTACCTGCATTACTGGACGTCATCAACGTCCTCGGAATCGACGGCGGCGGTTTTGTATTTATCCGTACTCATGATTCGTTTGGCGCCAACGTAGCGGTTGACGTAGTAGCTGTCGCTCAGAGAGCTGATGATCACACCGCGAGAAGTGGAGGCATGTGCGAATTTTCCGTCGCCGACGTAAATTCCGACATGGGATACTCCGGCTCCCGATGTATTAAAGAATACCAAGTCGCCTGCTCTCAGATCACTGCGGGATACGGCCGAACCCATGCTGAACTGGGAACCAGACTGATGGGGCAGATCGATGCCCAATTGATCAAATACATACATTGTAAATCCCGAGCAGTCAAATCCGCTTGTTGTGGTTCCGCCCGTTCTGTACTTGGTTCCGATCGCACTGTCGATCACTTTATCCATCTTGGAATCCGCGAAAGCGCTTCCTGTGCCGACCGTGAGCACGATGGCGAAACTCATGACTGCTGCTGCAAGCTTCTTCTTCAAGTAAAATACCCCTTCCGGCGCCTGCGAGGTTAGCTTAAGGATTCGGTAGAAGGCCCCCTATGATCCCTCTGAAGCAAGATCAATTCACCCATAACTGGTTCCCCCGCTTTCCTTAGTGTGAGGAAATTCGGCATGAACTTTTTACACTATGTATAATTCCCTGGTACTTCTTATTCGTTCGCAACTTTGTGTCAGGTAAAGATTACAAAGTTGTTACTATCGCTGGGACTATTGTAACAAAGGAATCGGACTTTGGCAATTGTTTCTAACAGAAAAAGAAGATTTGTAGGAAAATTTATAGGAAATGATGTTTATTTGTTGGACGAGTGGGTAAAAGAAATGACAAGGGTGGAAAAAACAGGAGAAAACCGTGGATTTACTCGTGTAAAAAAATTTTTTGAAATGCTGTTACCTTTTCGGTGGTTCTTACGTCTAATAAGTAACAACAAACCCGCGGGGCGATTTCGGCAAAAATCAGCGGCGCGGGTTGTTCTGGATATGCATTGTTTTCGAGAGATAATCAATTGTAAACCGCAGCTTGATATTTGGCCGTACTCATGACCCGTTTGGCGCCAACGTAGCGGTTGGCGTAGTAGCTTTGGCTCAGTTTGCTGATGGTAACGCCTTTCGAAGAGGACGCGTGCGCGAATTTTCCGTTGCCGATGTAAATACCGACATGGGATACGCCTGCGCCTAGGGTGTTAAAGAAAACCAGGTCTCCTGCTCTCAGCTGGCTTTTGGAAACAGCGGTACCTGTTTTATATTGCGCAGCGGATACACGCGGGAGGTTTAACCCCAGCTTTTGGTACACGTAACGGGTAAAACCGGAGCAATCGAAGCCGTTCGTAGTTGTTCCGCCGGTTTTGTAAGAAACGCCGATCGTGTTGTTAACGATGTGATTCAGAGATGAATCCGCAAATACGCTGCCGGTGCCCATGGAGAACGCAAGTGTAAGGCCCAGCGCTGCGGCTGCCAACTTCTTCTTCAAAAAAATAAACCCCTTCCAATGCCTGCGAGGTTAGCTTAAGGATTCGGTAGAAGGTCCCCTATGATCCCTCTGTAGCGAGATCAATTCACCCAAAATTGGATCCCCCGCTTCCTGGTGCCCGGGAATTCGGCTCGTGATGATTGCACCGGAAATGGACATGCTGACAAGTTACCTATAATCGTACATACCAATCAAATGAACGGACAAATGATGAAATCAGTTACAGCAAAGTCAAAATCGTTACAGCAAAGATTACAAAGTTGTTACTAAGTTCGTACTCGGATTATTTTAACAGAGGATTTATGCTTTGGCAAATGGTTAACAATCATTTTACAACAAAAACCCCGCCTCTTTTCAACAGAAAGAGACGGGGTTCTTCTTTTATCAGCGGATTAAAGTGATGACAAAATTTTAACTATTCCGAAATATTTTTTTTCGTACGGTTCATTTGCTGATGCCACAAATCATATTGGGAGGAGATATTCCATAATTTAAAGATACAGCTGACCATATGATAGCCCTGTTGGATAATCAGGGTGGCAAGCCCTGCCCAGATCAGAGAGACGCTGCTGGTAATGCCATACAAGAGCAGGCTGACCGCGCCCAGCAGAACGGATATGCCGATGACCGGCAGCGCGCTTCGCAGGCAGATCCAGAGCGAGGAGAACATGCTGGTTCCGCCGGTTTTGCCAAACTGCATGAACAGAATCATCTGATGGACGATGTAGCAGTACAGAAGCCAGACTGCAATGTACGGGATACAGTGAAGCAGCTGGGCATGGTTTTGGATCGCGCTGAGCAGGATTGGATACATCTTCGGGATCATCCAGTATAACGGAGCGGCGATAAGCACCCATTCGATCAGGTGAAAAAGAAACACCGTTTTGCCGTGCAGCTTCATGCCCTGGAAGAAAAACAGTCCGCGTTCCCCCTGATGCTCCCGGTGCAGGCCGTAGAAGATGCCCGCGTGGATAAATGGGGTCAGCAGCATGCGGAGGGCGACCATTCCCAGGAGAACCCAAAGGTAAGTATGCACGGTGCTGCTTTGCGTCAAGCTCATCTGTCCCTCTACAAAATAGAGGACCTGGCTGAGTTCGGTCGGCGGGGGATCGGGATACCGCATCAGCAGCGGCACGACCGCCGAATCGATCAGACGGTACAGGAAGTAGCCCCAGAGCAGCTGGTACAGGAACATGATGATCATGACATAAAATTGGTCTTTGACGCTTTTCCAACCGTTAACAATATAGGATTTCACTGCTCTCACCTCACCAGGACAGACTTCCAAGCAGGGTTTCAATCAGCTTGGTAATGCTTACGTTCCAGCGGAGGAGCACTTTATGATCCATGTCCGCCTTCAGGTAGTTGTTCACATGTTTGTTTTCCAGCACGATCGTATAGCCGGGATCGATCATGGCCCAGGCCAGCGGGGAGCTGTATGTCAGCTTAAACTGGGTGCTGGCGTTCTTTACGTCCCAAACCTTTTTGATCTGATGCCCGTCCGTAAACGTGAACAGTATCGGCACCTGCGGCAGATCGCCGCCTTTTTTGCTGACCTTCACCAAAGAATCGTACCGGGGCTGCGCCGAATCCTTATCCTTGCGCACCGTAATTTCGTCGACCGAAAAATCAGCCATTTGGCTGCCGTATACATATTGATCGAAGAAGGTCTGCCACGACTTGCTGGTTACCTGCTCGACCACCTTTTGAAAATCCGCCGTGGCAGGATGTTGGAAACGGTATTTCTTCGCATAGGTGGACATGATTTTCTTCATGGTCTGGGCGCCGGTCAGCGTCTCCATTTCTTTCAGGACCATCTTGCCGCGGTAATACACGTTCAGTGCATATTGATTCTGCGACGTATATTTCCAGGCGTCCTGGGTCAGCGGCGCAGGCGAAGCGATAAGCGAGGACTGGATCGGCAGATTGGGGATGACGCCGTATTCCTGCTCCATCAGCTTATCCTCAGCGTAGGAGGTGAAGCCTTCGTCCAGCCAGGCTTCCTCGAACTCGTTGCTGGCGATCATGCCGTAGAAGTACTGATGGCCGATTTCGTGGATGACGGTCCGCTCGAGATCGTAACCCGGGGAGTCGTCCTTGGCCCCGAAGGCGGTAATCAGCGTCGGATACTCCATGCCGCCTGCCCCGTTGCCTGCTTCGGGCGGAACGACGATAGACAGGGTGGAATACGGATACTTCCCGTACCATTTGCTGAAATATTTAAGCGCGGCCTTGGCGGCGTAAAAATAGCGCTCCTTCAAATCCTTGTGGGCGGGATCGAGATACAGCTTGATCCGGACCCCGGGCACCTCCGCTGAAGAGAACGGCTCCTCGGCAACGATAAAGTCGGGGGATGCGGCCCAGGCAAAGTCATGTACGTCGTCGGCGTAGAACTGATAAATCTTCTCGCCGTTCTTGATCTGTGAGTTCTGTACCGGGAAACCGGTTGCGGCCACCGTGTAGTTCTTCGGTACGTGAATGCGGACGCTGTAAATGCCGAAGTCGGAGTAGAATTCCGAATTTCCGTGGTACTGATGCAGGTCCCAGCCCTCGCTCGTCCGGCCGCGCGTTCCCACGGGCTCGTAGACGGCGATTTTGGGGAACCACTGTCCGGCCATGACAAAGTTACCGGCGGTCCCCATTCGGGCGAATATTTTGGGCAGTTGGACTTCGAATTGCATGGTCAGCGTGATGCTTTCGCCTGGTTTCACCGGCCGCGGAAGACGCACCTTCATCAAGGTCTTGTCCTTCGTATTGCCGTCATCCGGCTGCACGTATTGAATCCGGTGCATCAGCGACAAACCGTCGGCAGTCTTCATCGCAGTCAGTGTCATGGACCCAAAGCCGTCGGCAGGCATCGTGTCATTGCGCAGCTTCCCGCCGGATTCCTTCATAAACGTCGTATCCATGGAAGCGAAGGCGTTCGGATAGAGGTGAAAATACAGCTCGTTTACCGTTTTTTTGCCGGGATGGGTCCAGGTCAGGGTCTGGGTTCCTTTAATTACCCGGCTGTCCGGATCAAGGGTCGTATCGATGTGATATTCCACCACCCGCTTGCTGAGCACCTCCGCGGTCGGCTGCTGGACGCTCTCCATCGGTGACGGAGGCTTGTAAGCCGCTGGAGGCTTGGCCTGATCCGGAGCGTAGGAAGGCATGGACTCGGGCGAATCCTTAAAGACGAACCACATTGTTCCCGTAATAAGGAGTACAAGAACGAGAAAGGATAAAAAGACGAGTTTGGCGCGTGCTGGGGCCATATACGAATACCTCCCGTTGACAAGCATCTACAGCATGTATATGTTGGCTTTCCAGCGATTATTAGTTAAAATAAAATTAAGTTGGACGGGTATCCACAAATCGCGGAGGCGCAGCGCAGCGTTTCTGTTTTCAAATAGGAGGAACATCGGAAATGGACAACAAGGAACAGGTAGGCAAGAAGCCCATCGCACTGAATATCGTCAGCGGCAAGAGCAAGCACAAGATGGGCTTTGGGGCAGGTTCTATCGATCTGAACAACATTTCTCCGGTCATTATCGACCGCGGCGAAGCCGTCATCGATATCGGAGCGATGCACGCCAAGAGCAAGCCGGAGCGCCGCATTCGCTTTACGCCGAACCGGGAGGAAGTCCCGAACGGACGCCAGGTGTGGATCGTATGGGTCGCGGTGGACCGGAACGAGGATGGACAATTCTACGGCGGTGCCACGGCCAGTGAGATGTGGATCGATGAAGAAGAGAGACGGGGCTGGAAAGTCCTTGCCGATCACGTGAACCGGATGGATGCCGCGCTGAAGCGGAAATTTATGCTGGACGAATTGGGATCTGAGGAAAAGACGCTGCTGAAGAACCTGCTCGTGTCGCATAATGAGCAGTGGTGGGAAGCTTCGCCGGATGAGCTGAAGAAGGCGCTGGAGGTATAGCGTAAATCGCGTGCTCTCCTCATTATAAGAACAAAGGACCTGTTCCTGCTGACGGATGTATCGATCCGTGGGCAGGGCAGGTCCTTTTTTGCATGGCATGAAGGGACAGGGACTCGTGTACAGCACGGAATTAACCCCTTAGCGAAAAAGGCAGCGGCTCAGGGGCTTTGACCGACACGTACGGATGGCCGTCGATATAAAACCGCCACGGCTTGTGGGCGTACTCCTCCGCGTAATCAATATTGATCCGTGGAGACTGGACGATCGGGAGCTCATCAGCCCGGTCGCCGGACTCAAGCCGCAGCGGGCTGTCCGCATGACGGAGCGCGCAGCCGTTCAGGCTGCGGTCGATCCGCAGCGCGCGGCACAGCTTGCCGGGACCGTTGCACAAGTTGGCGGATTTGCCGGAGACGCTGCCCCGGTACCGGCGCATCAGCTCGGCGTCATGCCCGCTTAGAGGCTCCACCGCCCGGATGAGCACGGCCTGCGGGTCGTCCGCGTCGCCGACGACAACGTTGACGCAGTGGTACATGCCGTAGATCAAATACACGTAGGCCAAGCCCCCGGCGGCAAACATCGTCTCGGTCCGGGCGGTGCGCCGGTTGCCGTAGGCATGGCTCCCTTTGTCTTCGGCGCCGCCGTAGCTCTCGGTCTCCACGATCCGGCAGCGGATTTCTCCGTCTTCGGTCTCCCGGACCAGCGTCTGGCCGAGCAGGCGGGGCGCGGCTTCCAGCGCGGTCATGGCGAGAAGCGAGGGGGAGATCAGCCGGCCGCCCTCGTTACCCGGGTTCATCATCAGGATCACCTCTTCGGGTTAGTTCATTCTATATATATAACCGGAATTCAGCGCGAAAGGCAAAAGGTAACCCCGCAAGCATGGCTTGAATCCTTGGTCCGGTGTATCGGTCTCCCTGGGAGAGGGGGCCCGCCAAACCGATGTACTTCGGAAGAAGGCAAAAAAGGGAGCGGCTTTACCGGCTCCCTTTCTTCATATATGGTTTTCGGACGGCACTCACCCTAGTCTAGCTCCCGAACCTTTATAACGCGCTGCGTTTAGTCGGTCAGCCACCGCTTAAAGTCGGACCACCAGGAGTGTTCTTCGGCCTTGTTCTTCACGTCCGGCTGCTCCTTCTCTCCGCCGTGAAGCGAGCAGTATTCAGTCGGTTCCGTACCTGCAATGAATACCTCAAGCTTCTTGTGGGGGCAATCGGCCGTGGCGAGCTTGCCGGATTCTTCATCAATGTAGACGCTGACGACGCCGCTCGGAATCGTGAAAATTTTGGGCGGTACGTTCTCCAGCGCCTTCTCGGTGTACTGGGCAAAAATGGGCGCTGCCCGGTGGGCGTCCGTCGTCGTAATCGTTTTGCCCTTGTCAAAGCCGACCCAGACGGCGGTCGCAAGCTCCGGCGTATATCCGACCAGCCAGGCGTCGGTATCGGTCGTTCCGGTTTTGCCGGCCACGGGACGCTTCATGATGGAGGATACGCGGTTACCGGTCCCGCCGGATTCAAATACGCTCTCCATCAGATGCGTCAGCACGTAAGCCGCCGCCGGATCGACGACCTGCTCGCCGGCGGGCTTGGGAGCCTCGTAGATTACCTCGCCGGCGGCATCAGTAATCTTCAGTACGGCGACCGGCGGGATCCGCTTGCCGTTGTTGCTGATCACCGCAAAGGCGGACGCCATTTCGAACGGGCTGATCGGCGAGGTCCCGAGCGCCAAGGAGGGGACGGACTCGAGCGGGCTGACGATGCCGAGCTTGCGCGCTGTGGCGATCACATTATCCGCCCCGACCTTCAGCATCGTATTGACCGCATAGATGTTGTCCGAGGCCGCAATGGCCTGCTCCATGTTGATCTCGCCTAAATATTTGTCTCCATAATTGCTGGGCTGATACGTTTTCCGGTTGTTGTCGTAGTGAAACAGGGTCGGTTCGCTGTTAAACGTCGTGAGACCCGTCATCGTCTTTGAAGACAATGCCGTTAAGTACATTATCGGTTTGAAGGAGGAGCCGGGCTGGCGCGTCTTGGCCAGCGCATGGTTGTACTGGCTCTCCTTGTAGTTCTTGCCGCCCACCATCGCTTTGACATAGCCGCTCCGCGGGTCGATCGACACGAGCGCGGTCTCCAAATCGCTGGCCGAATCCATGCCTTTGGCCACCGCCTCCTCAGCCGCGGCTTGGGCATGCGGGTCCAGGGTCGTATAAATGTTAAGACCGCCATGATCGAGCATGTCCTCGCTGATACCGAGCTGGCTGGTCACCAAATTTTTTACATAATCCCGAAAATACGGCGCCGTCAGGTTGGATTTCTGCTGTCCCTGCGGTTTGATCGCCAGCTTCTCGGCTGCAGCCTGGTCCGCCTCCTTCTGGGTGATATCACCGGTGGCCACCATGGTGCCCAGGACGATCTTCTGCCGTTTCTTGGCATTATCCAGGTGGGTGTAGGGCGAGTAATAGGTTGGCCCCTTGGGAATCCCGGCCAGCATCGCGCTTTCCGCCAGGTCGAGATCTTTGGCCGGCTTGCCGAAATACATCAGGGAGGCTGCTTCGATGCCGTAAGCGCCGTGACCATAGTAAATTTCATTCAAATACATTTGAAGGATTTCATCCTTGGTATACTTCATCTCCAGCTGAGCGGTGTACATGGCTTCCTTGATTTTGCGGGACCATGTTTTTTCATGGGATAAATATAGATTACGGGCAAGCTGCTGCGTCAGGGTGCTTGCTCCCTGAACCCGGGCCATATGCTCCAGGTTGACGAGTGCCGCGCGTCCCATGCCCTCCAGGTCAAACCCGAAATGGCCGTAGAACTTGCGGTCCTCCACCGACAGGGTCGCCTTCACGAGCAGCGGTGAAATTTGATTGAGCTTGATGGGTTCGTAGCTGCGCCCGCTGGCCGAAAACGTGGCGATAATGTCGCCTTGACTGTCCAGAAGGCGCGAATTGCGGTCCGTATCGGCAAGCGGAAGGTTTTTTTGATACAGCCAGCCGAGCAGGACACCCCCCGCGATCAGAAGGAGGACGATCATGCCGGTGAAGAGCTTTAGCATCAACAGGAACCGGTTTTTCCGTTTGGGCCGCCGCGTGAATAGGTTCGCCATGTACTGTAGCCCCTTTCCTTACTTAAAGAGAATGGAATGTATAGCTTTTTCAGCGGAACTGAACAATCTGATACTTTCATTATGGGAAATGCAGGCAGCAGATATTCACGCCAGGCCCGGGATTCACGGGAAAAGCGCTCGGCCTTCCGGTCATGCAGGGCGAGGGGGCATACAGGGCCACCTGAGGGATAAAAAGCCCGTGCTGACGCGGCCTCAGCCAGGGGACGAAGCGTTAGGAAAGTGTTTCTTTACACGAATTTCTTCTATCGCGTATAATTCAAAGGATGTGTTTATACATCGGCAGTTTGGTACAATAAAGAAGATGTACGTGCTACTCGAGAACATGCGGCAGGGAAGATCAATCCCTCCTTTATCCTGGGAAGAAAGAAGGTAATGACGATGGAATTGTGGTTTACGGAGAAACAGACGCCCGCATTCGGTATTACTGCCAAAATCAAACAAACGTATGTAAATGAAAAAACCGATTTTCAGGATCTGGCCATGGTAGAGACTGAAGAGTTTGGAAATATGCTGCTGCTTGACGGAATGGTGATGACGACCGAGAAGGATGAATTCGTATACCATGAAATGGTGGCGCACCCGGTGCTGAATACGCATCCGAATCCGAAGCATGTCCTCGTCGTAGGCGGGGGAGACGGCGGCGTGATCCGCGAAATCATCAAGCATTCGAAAGTGGAAAAAGCCGTGCTCGTCGACATCGACGGCAAAGTCATCGAGTACTCGAAGAAGTACCTGCCGTCCATCGCGGGCAAACTGGAAGATCCGAAGGTGGAAGTCCTGGTGAACGACGGCTTCATGCACATCCACGAGCACAAGAACGAATACGACGTCATTATGGTTGACTCCACGGAGCCTGTAGGCCCGGCTGCTCCTCTGTTTGAACGCGGCTTCTACCAAGGCATTTATGAAGCGCTGAAGGATGACGGCATTTTCGTGGCACAAACGGACAACCCTTGGTTTAAGGCCGACTTGATCCAAAAGGTGAACAAGGATGTGAAGGAAATTTTCCCGATCGTGCGCGTTTATGCGGCGAACATCCCGACATATCCGAGCGGCTTGTGGACATTTACGATGGGCAGCAAAAAATACGATCCGCTTGAGGTGGACGAGTCGCAAATTCCGGAGATGGACACGAAGTACTACACGCCACGCCTGCACAAGGCGGCTTTCGTATTGCCTAAATTTGTGGAAGATCTGACGAAATAGGGGGAGGCAACATCATGAAACTAGACCAAGCTTATTCGGGCAACGTATTTATTTGCAGCTCGGACGATTACGAAAATTCCAAGGCGGTCATTTACGGCATGCCGATGGACTACACGGTCAGCTTCCGTCCGGGATCCCGGTTCGGTCCGGCGCACATCCGCCAGGCTTCCGTGGGTCTGGAGGAATACAGCCCTTACTTGGATAAAAGCATTCTGGATCTCAAATACTTCGACGCCGGCGATCTTCTGCTGCCGTTCGGCAATGCAGGACGCAGTCTCGAAGTTATCGGCGAGTATGTGGGCAAACTGCTCGGCGACGATAAATTTCCGATCGGGCTCGGCGGCGAGCACCTGGTGACCTGGCCGGTCATCCAGCAAATGTACGCGAAGTATCCGGATCTGATCCTGATCCACATCGACGCGCATGCCGACCTTCGCGAGCAGTACGAGGGCGAGCCGCTGTCGCACTCGACGCCGGTCCGTAAAGCAGCCGGGCTGATGGGCGGCAAGAACATCTACCAATTTGGCATCCGCTCCGGTTCGCGCGAGGAGTTCCAGTACGCCCGCGAGAACATCAACTTCTATCCGTTCGACGTGGCGGCTCCGCTTCGGGAAGCCCTGCCGCAAATGGGCAATCGTCCGGTATACGTTACGATCGACATCGACGTGCTCGATCCGTCGGCGGCACCGGGAACGGGAACCGCGGAAGCGGGCGGCATCACTTCCAAGGAATTGCTGGAGGCGGTGCACCTGATCGCCAATTCCGAAGTCAACGTAGTGGGCTGCGACTTGGTGGAAGTGGCTCCGGTCTACGACCATTCGGAGCAGACCCAGATCGTAGCGGCGAAGCTTATTCGCGAAATGCTGCTCGGATTTGTAAAATAAAGAAACGTAAAGAAGCACCCGATGTTAACCGGGTGCTTCTTTTTTGTGACATCGTACGAGGATGGTGATCCGAGATAAAGCTGTGAGAGCTGCAAAGCTAGTCCAAGCTTTTGCTCAGTTTGACGATTTGGTTCCAGCCGTCGTCGATGCTGATTTTTCCGAACATGATCGACTGCGTGATGTTGTCGTATTCCTTCGTAAAATTGGCCCAGCCTCCTTTATTGCCGGGACCCGGGTCGAACGCGGCCCCGTCCTTGGACACTTCGTTGATCAGGCCCAGTGCGTTTTTGTCCACATCGGTGAACTTAGGTTTGAGCGCATCAGCCACGGTCTTGTTGACTGGGATTCCGCGGGAAGTGCCGAGGATATCGCCGGCTTCCTGGCTGTTGACGAACCAGTCGATGAACTTCTTCGCTTCGTCTTTATACTGGCTGTTGGGGCTGACGCTCCAATACATGGAGGCTTTGAGCCATCCGCCCGCCTGTGTTCCCCGCGGCTGGGTCGTCAGCGCCATAACGCCCGGCTTCAGGGCGTCCGTTCCGCCGAATTCCGCGGCATGCGCGCCCCGGAGCAGAATTTTCTCCTGAATGAGCAGATCCATCTGCGCGTCCTGCGATTTATCCGACACCGTCACATCCGGCGGAGGCACAAGATGGTCCTTGCGCAGCTGTGCCCATTTGTTCATCCAATCTTTCCAGGTGGTTTCGTCGTAGTGGAACTTCCCGTCCTTGCTCATCGAGAAGCCTTTGCCCATGCTCAATTGATAGGACATGTAGGATGCGCCGTCTGCCGTCAAATCCCGGGTCAGGTATTGGTCTTTGGCCAATTTCGGCTTCAAGTCGCGCGCCATGGCGAAGAACTCATCCCATGTCTTGGGAGGCTGAACCCCGAGGCTGTCCATGATTGTCTTGTTGTATACCATGCCCCAGGCGTTGTTGCCAAGCGGCATCGCGTACAGCTTGCCTTGATAGGTGCCGGTTTCGAGCAGAGCCTTGTCGATGTTATCCGTCGGAATGGACGAGAGATCCTCCAACCGGCCGCTGGAGGCCCAGTCGTTGAACCAGGCGGCATCCATCTGGAAAATATCAGGGGTGTTTTTCCCTGCGGACTGGGTCGAGAGCTTGTCTTGGTATCCGTCGAACGATTGGTATTCCGGCTCGAACGTGATTCCCGGATTGTTTTTAGAGTATAAATCAAGCGCTTTCAAGGTTGCGTCGTGACGGGCCTGCGAGCCCCACCACATGATCCGCAGCGTGATGGACTTGCCGTTTCCGGTGCCCGCAGCTCCGGTTTCTTCCTTCTTGACCCCGCTGCAGGCGGATAGAACGAGGGACAGCATAAGGACGGCCGCAGTGCCTGCGGCAAGACGTTGCCATGATTTTCTCATTGGTTGAACCTCCCTTAAGTAACGGAACTCTTTCTTGCTCTAAGGTACCAAGCCGAGGAACATCCGCGTAGCGGACGATCCTACAAATCGTTTCAGTATTTTACGAATATCGGTGAACTGCCGGCTGCGTTTGTCCTGTATGCTGGGCGGATCCAGGATTGGCTGGAGCTGCGTTAGGCCCGGTAGAACTCGGTCGGACTGCGGCCGGTATGCTTTTTGAACAGCGTGGTAAAGTACGGTACGTTGCGGTATCCGACCCGCTCGGCAATTTCGGCGATGAGCAGCTTTTTCTCCAGGACCATGCTCTTGGCTTTTTCCATCCGGACTCGGGTCAAATAATCGCCGAACGTCTCGCCAGTGAACTGGCGGAACAGGGTGCTCAAATAATTTTTGGAAATATAGACCTGATCGGCGACATCCTGGAGGTGGATGTTTTCGGCGTAATGCTCGTGAATGTACTGAATGATAAACTCCACCGTTTCCTTATGCTTCAGGTTCTCATTGGGAGTAAACCGGCGGCAGATCCGCTTAACCTTCTCCGCCACCCAGGCCTTCCACTGCTGCGCGTTTTCTATCAATCCCAGCTCCTTGGACAGATCCGCTGGAGGCAGCTCGTCGTCAAGCTTGTGGCCGGAATCGTACAGCGTGAAGGAGAGGATGGCAAACAGCTGTGTCCCGAGGGCTGCCAGCTCGCCGGGAGATAGCTGTGCCACGCCGCTGTCGCTACTTGCGAAATCCTCCAGCGCCAGCAGGGCCCGCGGCTCATCGAAGGTCCGAACCGCATCCGCCATTTCCTGAAAAAACCGGACCGGCCGCACGTTTCGCGCTGCCGGATGCCGGAAGCCGGCATCGGTGTAGACGTAGACGCAGGGATGGTTTGCATCCGGCTCTCGCCGCTCGGCCAGTGCCTGGAAGGCCTCTTCCGTGGAATCCGCAATAGCCGTCCAATCGTCTTTCCGGAGGCCCGCCCCGATACGCAGCTTGACCTGAAGGTAGCGGTCCACTGACTCAATGATGCGCCCGGCCAGCGCCAACACCTCGGAGCGAAACGCTTCTGCGGGCCAGGAAAGGGGCTTATGCAGCAGCAGAGTCATATGGTGACTATGCAGCTCTAAAAAGTAGCTCCTCAGTCCATCCTGCCTGGCCAGCTCCTCGACCGTATTACCGACGGCAAAGCGGAACAGGTGCCAGTCCCGGGCAGAGATGCCCTCCGTCCGCCCCTGCCGCTTGATTTCCAGGGCCAGCATCATGAACTGAGCGCCTTTCCAGCCAAGCCGGTCCAGCATCCGGTACGGCCCGGTCGGAGGGGAAAAGGTCCCGCCCGTGAGGACCGATTTCACCCATTCCCGCTCCAGGTAGGGCTCGTACTGCATCAGCCGGTCCTGAAGCTCCTGCTCCCGGTTCTCTGCCGCTCTTTTCTCAGACAATTCGGCGATTACGCGCTGCAGTACCTCGCGGATCGTAGCCGGTGAGGCCGGCTTGGGCAAATAATCGTCTACCTGCAGCCGCAGCGCTTTGCGGGCATAATCAAAGTCCGAGTAGCCGCTTAAGATGATGATTTTGCCGTCAAACTGCTGCTTGCGAAGCTGCTCGATCATTTCCAGCCCGTTCATGACCGGCATATAGATGTCCGTAATGACGATATCCGGCTTGGCAGCTCTGATCAGCCGGAGCCCCTCTTCACCGTCCATGGCCTCCCCGATGGGTCGGATGCCGAGCTGCTCCCAGGGAATGAGCCGCGACATCCCCCCAAGCACCTGTCGGTCGTCATCCACGATCGCGAGTGTCCACATCACTTCGTCCTCCTTCCAAATCCGGCTGCTGCGTCAGCTTCGGAAGATAAATTTCCGCCTCGGTGCCTGATCGGCCGGTACGATTCCGGAGCGATACGCCGAAGGGCGGACCGAAAAATACTTGAATGCGCTCGGTTACATTACGAATGCCGTATCCGCCCGTCGGATGGCGCCTCCGGGTCTTCCAATCGTCCCGCAGGCCGACGCCGTCATCCCGGATCCAGATCCGGATGCCGCGATCCTCATGCGCGGCATTCAGGACAATTCGGCCATGACTGCGTCCATGGAAGCCGTGCACGATGGCGTTTTCCACGAAGGGCTGCAGGGTCAGCTTCGGAATCAGCAGCTGCCGCAGATCCTCCGGACAGTCGATCTCCCAGTCCAGACCTTGGCCCCTTTTGAACTGCTGAATTTTCAAATAGCATTCGACGTGAAGCAGCTCATCCTGCATCGGGATCAAGGATTCGCCGCCGGACAACCCGATACGGAACATTTGCCCCATCAGTTCAAGCACCCTGCTGATCTCCTCCTGCCCGGCCTCCAGCGCCATCCAGTTCAGCTGATCCAAAGTGTTGTAGAGAAAATGGGGGTTGATCATCGCCTGCAGCGCCTTGATTTCCGCCTCGCGCTGCGCTTTGTACTGCTGTTCCAGCGATTGGTACAGCGTCTCGATCCGCTCGGTCAGCTTGCGGTAGCCGCTGAAGAGACTGCCGAATTCGTTGCGGTATTCCGTAGGCAGCGGCAGCCCCTTCTTGCCGGGATTGAACGCCTGCATCAGCTGGACCAGCTTCCGGATCGGCACCGTGAAATTCCTCGAAAGGAACAGCGTGAAGAATACCGACAGCAGGATGGCGGCCGCTCCGATCACAGCCATGGTCCACGCCAGGCGGACACTTCCGCCTGTGATGTCCTTCCATGGCGTAAGCTCGACCAGCATCCAGCTGCCGGGGGCCGTGCGGGACCAGACGGTCAGCATGTTTTTCTCCGGAAGCGAGCCTGCCGCTTCCAGCAGCTGATGCGCATGGCCGGCATCTCCGCTGACCTCCTTCAGGATGGCATCGATTTCTCCGGGAGGCGGAGCGATCCGGGTGTGCATGATCATCCGGCCGCCGGAATCGAGCAGCAGCCGGCTGGCCGAGGAATTGTCCTCGGTCAGGATATCCTGCAGAAACTTGACGCGGACGTTGATAATGAGGATGCCGCGGTTCACCCCGTCCGGCGTCGTGATCTTACGGATAAAGCTGATGACCTGCTGTTTCCCCTGCGGCGAGCCGACCTCACGCTGTCCGATCCAGACGAAGTCGGCCTTGTCGACGGCCGGGTACCAGCTTTCCCGGCTGGCGTAAGCTAGCGGGAGGTACTGAATGTTGGCGTTCGGGTCGACTTGCAGCGGATTGCTCATATAAATCTGAAAGGAGAACATCGAGCGGGAGCTGTTCAGCATCGGCGCCAGATAATCCCGGTTCAGCTCGTCCCTGGCCGTTTTGCGGGCATAATAGTCTCCTTTCATCGTCAAATAATTGACCAGCGGGGAGTTGATGGCCACGGCGAGCGAGGTTTGCTCCACGGCGCTCATCTGGTCGGTGAGCTGTTTGTTGAGCTGCTGCAGCACCGCCTGTTGATACATGGAGGCGCTGTCCGCCTGCTCATTGGCGGAGAACCGGTAGCTGACGATCATCATAATGGTGATCAGGACCGCGATAAAAGCGGCAAAGCTGAAGAAAAACACATAATCGATACGGAACATGCGAAACGGATTCATGGCTTTTCCCCTCCTCTTGGGTGCGGCGATGCCATAGCGTTAACGCGCTGCTATCCCAAAGCGGCCGTTCACGGCGCGCCGGGAGAGAGGCTCACGTTGACGATACGGTCCGGAAGAAAAGCATGGAATGAGCGAGTCCCCGTGATTCCGTTATTGCGCTCCAGGATGACTAGCCTTTCAGCCCTGATGTTGCGATGCCCTCGACGAAATGCTTCTGCGCCAGGAAGAAGATCACGACCGGCGGCAGCACGGAGAGCAGGGACACGGCGAGCAGCTGACCCCACGGCACGGCCGACTGGGAATCGATGAACATTCGGAGTGCCAGCGGGACGGTATATTTGTCCACGGTATTCAGATAAATCAGCGGACCGAAGTAATCGTCCCAGCCCCAAATAAACGAGAAGATCATGACCGTGATCAGCGCCGGCAGGGTCAGCGGCATGACGATGCGCAGGTAAATGCCGAACCAGGTGCAGCCGTCGATTTTCGCCGACTCGTCAAGTTCCCGCGGAATGCCCCGGATGAATTGGACGATCAGAAAAATAAAGAAGGCTCCCCCCATGGCCGACGGGACGATCAGAGGCAGATACGTATTGATCCAATCGAAAGAATGGAACATCGTATACTGCGGGATGAGCGTGACCTGGCCCGGCAGCATCAAGGTCATCATCAGGATGGAAAACCACAGCCCTTTCAGCGGAAAGGTCAGCCTGGCGAAGCCGAAGGCCACCAAGCTGGCCGAGATGACGTGCAGCACCGTGGTCGCCACGTTCAGCTTGAGGCTGTTCATGAAGAAGCGTGTAAACGTATACTTGGGAAGCGCGTTCCAGCCTTCCGTATAATTCTGCCACAGCCATACTTTGGGGAACAGGGAGGGCAGGCTGATCTCGGCCGTCGATTTGAAAGAGGCGCCGATCCACCAGAGCACGGGGTAAAACATCACAAAGCAGAACACGATCATCAGAATATGAACCAGCCAATTTTGTTTTTTCAGAACGCCTGTCATTTGCGACCCTCCGTTTCCGTTTCGTAGAACACCCAATATTTAGATGCGATAAAATTAATCGCTGTGGCGATGCCGATAATGACCAGCAGGATCCAGGCCAGTGCCGAGGCGTAGCCCATCTGCAGCGAACCGAAGGCTTTGTTGTACAAGTACAGGGCAAACATTTCGGTCGAATTGACCGGACCTCCGTTGGTAACGACAAACGCCGAGGTGAACATCTGGAACGCGTTGATGATCCCCATGATCAGGTTGAACAGGATGACGGGCGACAGCATGGGCAGCGTAATCCGGATGAATTTGCGAAAAGGTGTGGCCCCGTCCACGGAGGCTGCTTCGTACAGCTCCCCGGGAATTTGCTTAAGACCTGCCAGAAAAATAATCATCGACGAGCCGAACTGCCACGCCGTCAGCAGCACCAGGGTTCCGAGAGCAGTGGAGGGCGTTCCGATCCAGTTCTTCGGGGCGATGCCGACCAGAATCACTAGATGGTTGATAAATCCGTTGAGGCCGAAAATGTTGCGCCACAGCACGGCCACCGCCAGGCTTCCCCCGATCAGGGACGGCAGATAAATGATCGTGCGGTAGAAGGAAATACCCCGGATATTCCGGTTGAGCAGCATAGCGACCAGCAGCGCCGCCAGCAGCTTCAGGGGAACCGAAGTAATGACGTACAGGAAGGTCACCTTCAGCGAATTGAAAAAGAGCCTGTCCTGCGAAATATCCTGATAATTTTTGAGCCCGATCCAGCGGGCTGGTTCCAGCAGGGAAAACTCGGTGAAAGATAAGTAGAAGGATTGAATAATGGGCCACAGCTGTAAAATGAGAAAGCCCAGCAGCCAGGGGGCGATGAACAGGTAGCCGGCCAGCGGAGCGTTCCAGCGTCCTTTCAACGTTTTGGCAACCGTTTTCATGTTTTTGCCCGGCTGGGCCTTGTCCGCCGCCGGTATCGTTTGTGCATTCAAAATCAATCACCTCACGCCTTTTAGTAGCTCTCATTGTATCGTGGGCTGAACCTTGCCTGTAGTCGAAGGATGCACAAATTCTTTCACTATTGAATGGTGTTTGCTCCAGTTTGGCTTGCTTCGCTCTCTTGTTTTGCGCTGTGCGCAAAGCCAAAGTCGCTCACCAATCCAAACACTCGCATGTTACTTTTGGAATGAGGAAGAGGACTTTTTTTTGCGAGTGGCAAGTCCCCAAAGAGGGTAATGTAATCGATATGGAGGTGTCGTTATGATCATGAAAAAGCTGCTTAGAAGCTCTTCCTTGGCTGCCGCTGCGCTTATGCTGATGATGCCGGCGGGCTGGGGACTATCCCCAACGCAGACTTCGGCCGCCGCCTCGGCGCCTGCTCCCTGCGGAAGCGGCGATCACGGCCTGCTTCAGCAAGAGCAGAAACAGCATATGGAGGAAGGCGCGGACCCGCTTCATTTTACCGATATTCAGTTTCTGAACGGGTCGACGGGCCGGGCGGCAGGAACCGGGTTTATGATCGGCACATCGGATGCGGGGTGCCACTGGCAGGAAATTTACACGGGGAAGTGGAATTTTGCCCAGATTAAATTTACGGACAACGTGAACGGCTGGGCCATCGCCACCCTGCCTTCCCACCAGACCACACATCTGCTCAAGACGGTGGACGGCGGATCGCATTGGAAACCGGTGTATACGGCCAATCTGCCGTTTAACCGGCTGGAAGCGCTCGGCAAGAATACGGTGTACGGCTACACGCAAAATGGCGCCTACCGGACCGAGAATGGCGGGAACAGCTGGGTGAAAATCCCTACGCCGGCCAATACGAGATATGCTACGTTTCGGGATAAGAACAACGGGTATGTCCTAGTTATAGTTCCCGGCTCTGGCTATAAAGTACTGGGCACGGCCGACGGCGGGCACAGCTGGAGCACAAAGCTGAACGTGAAGTTTGACTCCCCATACCCTGCGGGCGGACAAATTTACACCAAGGACAATCAGGTCTGGGCGCTGTTCTATGGCGGTTCAGGCATGTCCCAGGTATCCTATTCGCTGTATGGCAGCACGGATCAAGGCGTACATTGGAAGCGTGTCATCGCCCAATCCACGGCAGGCGGAGGTCCGGCTCCCGGCAGTGGGGCCGCTGTCGTTAATCAGGGGCCAGCCCAACCAGGCGGACACCCCGGCAACATGCAGCTGATCGGCAAGGAGACGGCCTTTCTGTCCGGTGGCTCTCCGGCGGGCGGCATGGTGTCTGTCGGGGTGACTTATAATGGAGGAAAGACGTGGAAGAACGTAAAGCCGTCCATTCATGGTTACGATTCACGGATCTCCTTTACGGACGGCAAGACGGGCTGGCTTGTGGTGACCAGCGCTACCAAATCGTCGATTTATGCCACCCATGACGGCGGTGCCAGCTGGAACCGGAAGTTTGCATTTAAGGAAGCGTTGAATCCTTAGACGGAAGTAACAAGGTACGAATGAAGCTGCAGTAACAGTCATAAGGCGGGGCTGCCGATGTAAACGGCGGCCCCGCCTTTTTTCAGTTAACGCAAATTCTCCTCCCATTCTTCCCGTAGCAGTCCCATACGAATGGAATCGTAGAAAACACCGTTATACAACCGGGTTTTCCTTATGCGGGCCTCCATGGTCATTCCTAGCTTCTCTCCGACTTTGATCATTCGGTAATTTCCGGACCATGTCGTAAACCCCACCCTGACGAGGGGGAGCGTGTCAAACAGGCGGCGGATCCACATAGCCAATGCCTTGGTGCCGTAACCACCGCTCCAGTAAGCCGGATCATAGATTACGATCCCCATTTCAAGCCAATAAGATGGCTGGTGTTCCCAATAATAGCTGACCGTTCCGATGAGATCGCCTTCTACTTCAATAGCCCAGAAATGATCCCGGTCGACTAGGCTGTCCTTGTTTTCCACATATTTTTCAAAGGTTACCGGCGTATGCTCATAATAGGGGGCGTCCCATTTTTTCCACTCCGGCGCCTCTTCCTTCAACGACAAGCTCCATAGCCGGTGCAAGTCGTCCTCCCTTACCGGTCTGAGGAGCACATTTTCGTCTTGGTAAACCGTCAATGTTTAAAACCTCCTGTATCATTTGAAAATATACATGCACTTTTCCATGCAAGCCGGGTCAAATCCTGCCGGTTTATTGGAGATCCTACTTTTAAGAACATGGATTAGAGATCAAGCGGCTTTCAAAAATGAGTTTCATAACGGAATACGAATCCCCGGCACTGTGAAAGCTGTACAGTAGCGGCAGTCTGCGGCAGGCACGGTTTGTATTGAATTGATACAGCGAACTGGATATAGTAGTACAATAGGAAAGAATAGATTGGAGTATTGCGTAATGCCAGATGCCAGAAAAGCTACCGTCCGTCTGCGCAGCCGTCATGACGGCCAGGAGGTCAACCAGGAGATGACGGCGCAGGTATTCGCCCGCGGACAAGCTCTGTATGTGATGTACGAGGAGCCGGAAGCGGATTTGCAGGGGCGGAAGACCAAAACGACAGTGAAAATCGGCGCAAACAGCCTGAAAATGATCCGGCATGGCGCCGTGGAATCGGAGCAGTCTTTTCAGGAGGGGCAGCGGCTTCCCGGCTTCTACCGTTCGCCTTATACGTCCTTTAACCTATCGACGGATACGCGTTCCCTTAAGATGGACCTGGACGGAATGACCGGGGAAATCAGCTGGGCGTACGATCTATATGTATACGAGGAATGCACAGGGCATTTCACCATCAGCTTTTTTATACAGGAGGATAATCAATCATGACACTCAATCCACTCGAACAGATTCACCAGCTGGTTTTAGAGGCGGTCAAGGACGCGGTGGTCGCCGCCGGGCTGGCCAGCCGTGAAGAGCTCCCCAGCATTACGCTTGAGGTGCCGAAAGATAAATCTCACGGGGACCTTGCCACCAACGCCGCCATGCAGCTGACCCGGATCGCGAAGAAAAACCCGCGCCAGATCGCCGAAGCGATCCTGGAGCATATCGACGTAAAGAAGGCCTCCATCGAGAAGGCCGAAATCGCGGGCCCAGGCTTCATTAACTTTACGCTGAACAAAAGCTATCTGTACCCCGTGATCGAACAGGTCTACGCGCAGGGCGAAGACTATGGACGCGTACAGCTCGGTCAGGGACAGCGTGTGCAGGTCGAGTTCGTCAGTGCCAATCCGACCGGCAGCCTGCACTTGGGACATGCCCGGGGAGCCGCCGTCGGCGATGCCCTGTGCAACATTTTGGACTTTGCCGGGTATGAAGTAACCCGCGAATACTATATCAACGATGCGGGCAATCAGGTCGAAAACCTGTGCAAGTCGATCGAAGCCCGGTACCTGCAGGCGCTCGGACAGGATGCGGAAATGCCTGAGGACGGATACCATGGCGAGGATATCAAGGGATTTGCCAAGGAGCTCGTCGCCGAGAAGGGCGATTCCCTGCTGTCCATGGATCCGGGCGAGCGGACGGCGTTCTTCCGTTCGTATGGCCTGGAGAAAGAGCTTGGCAAAATCAAACGCGATTTGGCACGCTTCCGGGTACATTTTGACGAATGGTTCAGCGAGACTTCCCTGTACGAAAAGGGATTGGTTGAAGCATCTCTGGACGAACTGAAAGCCAAAGGCCAGGTGTACGAGCAGGACGGAGCCACTTGGCTGCGGACGACCGAATACGGGGACGACAAGGACCGTGTATTGGTGAAAAATGACGGCACCTATACGTACCTGACACCGGATATCGCGTATCACCGGGACAAATACAACCGCGGCTACGACCGCATGATCAATATTTGGGGAGCCGACCACCACGGCTATATCCCGCGGATGAAAGCAGCCATGCAGGCCATCGGCAACGATCCCGACAAATTGACCGTGCTCATCGCGCAGATGGTCAGCCTGTTCCAGAACGGGGAGAAGGTCAAGATGTCCAAGCGTACGGGGAAAGCCGTTACGATGGAGGACCTAATGGAAGAGGTCGGCATCGATGCCATCCGCTACTTCTTCACGATGCGCAGCATGGACTCCCATCTCGATTTCGACATGGATTTGGCCATTTCGACGTCTAACGAAAATCCGGTGTTCTATGTGCAGTACGCGCACGCGCGGATTTGCAGCATTTACCGTCAGGCAGAAGAGCAGGGCGTTGCGCTGCTTCCGCTGTCTGAAGTGGACCTCACGGTGCTGAACACGGAGCATGAGTATGACCTTCTCCGCAAAATTGGCGAGCTGCCGGAGGAAATCGCCACTGCAGCGGCGGGCTACGCGCCGCACCGGATGATCCGCTACGTGTATGACCTGGCTTCGCTGTTTCACAGCTACTATAAGGCGCAGCGCGTGATCACCGAGGATGCCGCTCAAACGCAGGCGCGCTTCGCCCTGCTCGGCGCCGTGCGGACCGTTATCGCCAACGTGCTGAGAATCGTGGGCGTATCCGCCCCGGAGAAGATGTAATTCCTTCTTCCCTATTTGAATACGCCGAACATATGAAAGGCCGTCTCCGGTATTTGCCGGAGGCGGCCTTTTTCAACAAATGCTAAATATTGTAGTTATTTGGCATGTACGTGAGCAGAAGCTCCGTTTGTCCTGAGCGGTACAGCCGCTCTCGTCTAGCTTGGATTATTTTTGCGTTTCATGCCTTCACGCAGCAGCCGGTAGGCATTGATTTCACCGGTGTGAACGACGCGGGATTGCCCCTTTCTCGGACGCAGCGGCGTGGCGGTTGCGACGACGAGCTCTTTAATTTCGGCCGGCGACAGGTCGGGGTTTTGGGCAAGCAGCAGCGCGATTGATCCGCTGACATGCGAGGTCGCCATGGAGGTGCCGCTCATCTCGTGGTACTTGCCGCGCGTCCAGGAAGAAATAATTTTATCGCCCGGCGCATAAATATCGATGAGGTCGCCGCGGTTGCTGAAGCTGGCGATGCGGCGGTTCCGGTCGGTCGCTCCCACGGATATGGTCTGCCCGTACCTTGCAGGATAGTCGATGCTCCGCCGTTTCCCGTCATTGCCGGACGAGGCGACGATCGAGATCCCGGCCGTATAGGCTTTGCCGACGATGTCCAGCAGCGCCTTGCTCTTGGTCTTCATGCCGAAACTCATATTGATGATGTGCATGCGGTTGCGGACGCACCAGTCGATTCCCTGGATAATGTCCGAGACATAGGCGGATCCGTTGTTGTCGAAGGCTTTGACCGGAAAAATCATGGCCCGCGGGGCGACGCCGATCATGCCGTCGGGACCGTTCGCGGCAGCAATGGTTCCTGCAATGTGGGTGCCGTGCCCGTTGTCATCGAGGGGCAGCAGATGCCGGTGCAGCAGATTGATCCCTTTGGCCAGCGACTGGCGCAGATCGGGATGATAGTAGTCGGCCCCGGTATCGATCACTCCGATCCGGATGCGGTAGCCCGTCGAAGTGGACCAGGCTTTGGGAGCCTGAATTTGCTTGACTCCGTACGGGATGCCCGGGCTTTGGTTGACTTTGTTGTTCACCAAGGTATGGACCTGCATTTGGGTGTCTTCTTCAATAATAAGATCGTAATGATACTTGGACATCAACCTGCTGCTGACCGGAAACGGAGCGATCATGGCCTCGAGGAGATCGGACACCTGGATGCCGGGCATGTTCGGATATCGAAGGTGAAGCGTCTGCAGCCGATCCTGACAGGCATAGAAATGCCGCGGTTCGCGAAACCTGATAATATATTTTTCTCCGGACGATACGGGACTCTCCATATCTTCAAGCAGCATCTGGATAAAATCGGTGTAGTCCATGTTGGGCAGTCCCCCTCATAATGAACCCTGCTTTTGCATTGTATGAGCGGGGAGTGCGGCAGGAGTGGGAACATGCCCTTTTTTGACGAAATAGGCCCTGCCCCGATGTCAAAAGCCGGAGGCGGACATAATATAGACTGAAGAGGCCATGGGCGTCTCTTTCCAGGTCCCGTGAGGAGTTTCTCCTTCGTGGGCGGATACAGTCGGAAGGCGGAGGTTACTCCGCCTTTTCATTCGCCTTTTTTTGGGACAACCTTGCAGCCTTCCTTTATGCACTTAAAACTTGCATTTTATTTATAAATAGGTTTTACTTAGTTTTGATAATGGATATGTTGTTATAAGTAACGATATATAAGGTGAACTTTGCGTGAGAGGAAGTGTCCGTAAGTGAGTAACTCACTCCAGCTTAAAATGGATCCCGAGAAAATCCGGGAAATGCCAATGGTCGATCTGGCCTTTGCCATTTTGAAGGCGGCTAATACGCCGTTTTATTATCTCGACCTGATGAAAGAGGTAGCCAAGCTTCGCGGTTTAACGGATGAAGAAGTTAAAGAGACCGTTGCGCAGCTATATACAGAAATTAATATCGACGGCCGGTTTGCCTGCGTAGGAACGAACCTGTGGGGACTGAAGCGCTGGTATCCGATCGACCGCTCCGAAGATCCGATCAGCAGCTCCAAGCGTCCGCGCATCATTAACGATGACGACGATGATGAGGATGACGATTTCACGGACGAGGAAGATACGTTTGCTGAGGACAGCGACGATGATTTCGACCGGATCGACGAGGATCATGACGACATCTATTCCGATGACGATTCCGAGGAAGAAGTGGAAGATGACGAAGACGTGATGCTCGACGACGAGGACCTGGAAGATGAAGAGGCCGTTGAAGAGGATGAGGAAGAGGAAGAAGAAGACGACCTCGATGAGGAAGAAGATTAATTCCATTCGCAGAATCGCCAATCCTCTCTTGACACGGGACAAGGCACAGAGTAAACTATTGCATGGGCTTATGATTGAGATTTAAATATGCGTAAAATAATAAAAAGTGCCCCGTACTACGGGTGTCACTTTTTTGTTTTTTAATGCGGTATGTCATGGAAGCGGAACTCTCCTTCCACCATATTCGCGGGGGTAGATGAACTGGGAATGGAATGGAAATGATTCGTCTTTTTTAGTTCAATCTATATAATGTCGATTACCCAATTGTGCCATTTGAATTCAAATGGCGCATTGTTGTTCACAGAGAGAGAAAGCAACAAACTTGTTTCGGCCCGATTCCGATGAAAAAACGTGAATTGGGTTACGCTAAACATCATATGTCGCCTGAATTTCTGGACTTTAATAGGAGGGTTTTTACAGTGACAAAGTATATTTTTGTGACGGGCGGGGTCGTGTCTTCCTTGGGTAAAGGAATTACCGCCGCTTCACTCGGAAGGCTGCTTAAAAATAGGGGTTTAAAGGTGACGATCCAGAAATTCGATCCGTATTTGAACGTAGACCCCGGCACCATGAGTCCTTACCAGCACGGTGAAGTATTCGTAACGGACGATGGCGCCGAGACCGACCTTGATCTGGGGCACTACGAAAGGTTCATCGACATCAACCTGTCCAAGAACAGCAATGTCACGACGGGGAAGGTGTACTCCTCGGTGATCAGCAAAGAACGCCGCGGGGAATATTTGGGCGGAACGGTTCAGGTCATTCCACATATCACGAACGAAATTAAGGAGCGGGTGTTCCGTGCAGGCCGCGAAGCAGGCTCTGACGTCGTGATTACGGAAATCGGCGGAACCGTCGGCGACATTGAAAGTTTACCGTTTCTTGAGGCCATCCGTCAGATCAAGAGTGAGATTGGCCGCGAGAATGTGATGTACATCCACGTGACACTGATTCCTTACATTAAAGCTGCAGGGGAAGTGAAAACCAAGCCGACCCAGCACAGCGTGAAGGAACTGCGCAGCATCGGCATTCAGCCGAATGTGATCGTATGCCGGACGGAGCATGAGCTGTCTGCGGATATGAAGGCGAAAATCGCACTGTTCTGCGATATCGACGAAAGTGCGGTCGTGGAGTGTCGCGACGCATCTACGCTTTACGAGGTACCGCTGAACCTTCGCGATGAAGGGCTTGACGAGATCGTGGTCAACTACTTGAAGCTGACGACGCCGAAGCCGGACATGACCGAGTGGGAAAGCCTGGTGGATCGCATTAACAAGCTGGAGAAAACGGTGGAAATCGCCATCGTCGGCAAATATGTCGCTCTGCATGATGCTTATTTGAGTGTGGTTGAGTCCCTTTCCCATGCAGGCTTTGACGCAAACGCCGATGTAAAAATCCGCTGGGTGAACGCGGAAGAAGTGACCGATGAAAACGTGGGCGAGCTGCTGCACGGCATCGGCGGCATTTTGGTTCCGGGCGGCTTCGGTGACCGCGGGATTGAGGGTAAAGTATCGGCGATCCGTTACGCCCGTGAGAAGCAAATTCCGTTCTTCGGTATTTGCCTCGGCATGCAGGTGTCTGTGATCGAATACGCCCGTTCCGTGCTGGGACTCGAAGGAGCGAACAGCTCGGAGATCAACCCGTCCACCGAGTATCCGGTGATCGACCTGCTTCCGGAACAGAAGGATATTGAAGATCTGGGCGGAACGATGCGCCTTGGATTGTATCCTTGCAAACTGGCCGAGGGTTCCCTGGCGATGCAGTGCTACAATGACGAGCTCGTCTACGAGAGACACCGCCATCGTTATGAGTTCAACAATGAGTACCGTGAGCAGATTGAAAAAGCGGGCTTGCGCATTTCCGGAACGTCCCCGGATGGACGTCTGGTGGAAATTGTGGAACTTCCGGGCCACCCTTGGTTCCTGGCTGTGCAGTTCCATCCGGAATTCACGTCACGTCCGAACCGTCCGCAGCCGTTGTTCCGTGAATTCGTGAAGGCTGCGCTGCAAGTAGAACGTTAATATACAGCTATGGGTCTCCCTCAGGAGGCCCATTTTTCATTTATATGAAGTTGCAGGAATTTGTATCTAGAAGGCGAATACCTTTAAATGGAGATTGCAGGAGTATGGAATTAACAGTTTAGTTAGGAATTAGGGGTATGATTCGGACGCAGCTGATTGTTGGGAGGTAAGTTGAGTGGATAACAAAAAGGTATTGATCGTCGATGACCAGAACGGTATTCGCATTTTGCTCATGGAAGTGTTCAACAGTGAAGGTTATACGACGTTTCAGGCGGCCAACGGCAAAATTGCACTGGAAATTGTGGAGAAGGAATCGCCGGATCTGGTTCTGCTCGATATGAAGATTCCCGGAATGGACGGGCTTGAAATCCTGAAGCACATCAAGGAAATGAATCCATCCATCAAAGTGATCATGATGACGGCCTACGGAGAGCTTGATATGATCAAGGAAGCGACCGAGCTTGGAGCACTCATGCACTTTACGAAGCCGTTCGATATCGATGAGATGCGGGTGGCGGTAAACATGCAGCTCAAAGACAGCCCGGTTCAATTTGGCTAAAGCGATGGAATTCTGCTGACCTGGCAGAATTCTTTTTTTTGCCCTGCCCTTCCTATATCTGCTTAATTTCAAATGCTTGTTTAGCATTTACAATATGATGTGGTATAATAGCGCTGAATGCAATGCGAATTTCGGCTTAAAACCCTTAGATCAGACAAACACTTTTTAGGAGGATTGGAACCATGCCATTAGTATCCATGACAGACATGTTAAACAAAGCACTTCAAGGGAAGTATGCGGTTGGTCAATTCAACATCAACAACCTTGAGTGGACGCAAGCGATTCTTGCTGCCGCCGAAGAAGAGAAATCCCCGGTAATCCTGGGCGTATCCGAAGGCGCGGCTCGTCATATGGGCGGATTCTATACCGTTGTAAAAATGGTGGAAGGCCTGCTTCATGATATGAAGATTACGGTTCCTGTAGCCATTCACCTGGACCACGGTTCAAGCTTCGACAAATGTAAGGAAGCGATCGACGCTGGATTTACGTCCGTCATGATCGATGACTCTCACAGCCCGATCGACACCAACATCGAAACGACGCGCAAAGTTGTTGAATACGCGCATTCCAAAGGGGTTTCCGTTGAAGCCGAAGTTGGAATGGTCGGTGGTCAGGAAGACGACGTAGTCGGATCTGTTATGTATGCCAAATTGGATGACTGCGTACGCATCGTCAAAGAAACCGGAATCGACACACTGGCTCCGGCTCTTGGCTCTGTTCATGGACCTTACAAAGGCGAACCAAACCTCGGTTTTAAAGAAATGGAAGAGATTCGCGACGCCGTGAACCTTCCGCTCGTTCTTCATGGCGGGACAGGCATCCCGACGCATGATATCAAGAAAGCCATCTCTTTGGGCACATCCAAAATCAACGTCAACACAGAGAACCAAATCTCGTTCACCAAAGCGGTGCGTGAAGTTCTTGCTGCTAAACCGGACGTATACGATCCGCGTAAATACATCGTTCCAGGCCGCGATGCCATCAAGGCAACCGTTGTCGGCAAAATCCGCGAGTTTGGATCCAACAACCAGGCTTAATGTTACACAAGGTTTGAAGTGGGGCCCAGCCCTACGGTGTGGTTCATGATATAGAGGGCTGCCCCGCTCCGGGGCGCCCAATTGAATAGCAAGGAATGGAAAGCACACCGCTTAGCCGGTGTTTTTCCATTTCATACACCAAAATGGACACAGAACTATTTTGCGGCTGCGAAGTATGTGGGGGGAACCTTAGCTTATGGAAAAATTGATGATCAGCGGTGGACGCCCACTGCAAGGCACCGTTTCAATCAGTGGGGCGAAGAACAGCGCCATCGCGTTGATTCCCGCGGCTATTTTGGCGGAGTCCGAAGTAATACTGGACAACCTGCCGCTGCTTAGTGATGTGGCGGTTTATGCAGAAATACTGGAAGAGCTTGGGGCAAAGGTATCTTGGGATGGCAGCCAGATGAACATCGATCCTTCGCGGATCGTATCCATTCCGATGCCCAACGGGCCGGTGAAGAAGCTGAGAGCCTCCTATTATATGATGGGTGCGCTGCTTGGCCGGTTTAAGGAGGCTGTCGTCGGTCTGCCGGGAGGATGCAATTTCGAGCCCCGTCCGATCGATCAGCATATTAAAGGTTTTGAAGCGCTGGGCGCGACCGTGACGAACGAGCATGGCGCGATTCATCTCCATGCGAAGGAGCTGCGCGGGGCAAAAATTTACCTCGACGTATCCAGCGTAGGCGCGACGATTAACATTATGCTGGCGGCTGCCAGAGCCAAAGGCTCCACAATTATCGAAAATGCGGCGAAAGAGCCTGAAATTATAGATGTGGCCACGCTTCTGAACTCCATGGGAGCCATTATTAAAGGCGCCGGCACGGAAACGATTCGTATCGAAGGCGTATCCGAGCTGCACGGCTGCCGCCATTCCATCATCCCGGACCGGATCCAGGCGGGAACATATATGATTGCCGCCGCGGCAACGCGCGGTGACGTATTGATCGACAATATTATTCCTAAGCATTTGGAAGCTGTCACAGCCAAGCTGCTGGAGATGGGGGTCCAAATTGAGGAGCTCGACGAGAGCATTCGCGTGATGGGGAGTCCATCATATGGCCATGTCGATGTGAAAGCACTGATATACCCAGGATTTGCTACAGATTTACAATCGCCAATGACCAGTCTGCTAACCCAGGCCGAAGGCGTAAGCGTGCTCAGCGATTTTGTCTACAGCAACCGGTTTAAGCATGTGCCGGAGCTGGTCCGCATGGGCGCAAAAATTCGCGTCGAGGGCCGTTCGGCCGTCATCGAGAAGAGCCGCCTAAATGCGGCCAAAGTCAAGGCTTCCGACCTCAGAGCGGGGGCTGCGCTGGTGATCGCCGGCCTTACTGTCGAGGAAGGCGTGACGGAAGTGACCGGCGTGGAGTACATCGACAGGGGTTACGATCACCTCGTCAGCAATCTGCGGATGCTTGGCGCCGATGTTTGGCGCGAACAATAATCAGGGTGCTGTAATATTAGGAGAATGCGGGAAATAGATTGAATGAAGCTGATTTTTTCATCATGACCTGCATATCTCCTTCTAATTTGGGTAATCCTATCCTAATGAGGATTTTCATAGACTCATAGATTAGCGTCTTCATCCATTTGATGCTAAGCTCTTGTCAGGACTTATAAAATTGAATAGGTGGTTATTACATGGATTTACAAATTGCCGATTTGGAAGAAATGAAGCTGACCGAATTGTACAAACTGGCGAAGAAGTACCAGATCCCTTATTACGGTCAGTTGAAGAAGAAAGAACTGATTTTTGCTATTTTGAGAGCGCAGGCCGAACAGAGCGGACTTATGTTTATGGAAGGTGTGCTCGAGATTCTCCCGGAAGGTTACGGCTTCCTAAGGCCGATCAATTACCTGCCAAGCACCGAGGACATTTATATCTCCGCCTCCCAGATTCGTAAATTCGACCTTCGTACGGGAGACTTGGTATCAGGGAAGTGCCGCGCACCGAAGGAGAACGAGCGGTATTTCGGTTTGCTGCAAGTCAATGCGGTCAACGGGGAGAGCCCGGAGACGGCATCCGAACGGTTACACTTTCCGGCACTGACTCCTCTCTATCCGCAAAAGAAACTTGTGCTTGAAACATCCCCTAACCATTTGTCTACTCGAATTATGGATTTGCTCGCCCCGGTCGGTCTGGGACAGCGCGGTTTGATCGTTGCACCTCCAAAAGCAGGTAAAACGCTCCTCTTAAAAGAAATTGCCAACAGCATTTCCACCAACAATCCCGAGATTGAACTTTTTGTACTGCTGATTGACGAACGTCCTGAGGAAGTGACGGATATGCAACGTTCCGTAAAAGGAGAGGTGGTTGCGTCAACGTTTGATGAGCTGCCGGAGAACCACATCAAGGTTGCGGAACTGGTGCTTGAACGCGCGCTGCGTCTGGTTGAGCATAAGAAGGACGTTGTCATTTTGATGGACAGCATCACCCGTCTGGCCCGTGCTTACAACCTGGTCATCCCGCCATCCGGACGTACGCTGAGCGGCGGTATCGACCCGGCGGCATTCCATCGTCCGAAGCGGTTCTTTGGTTCTGCCCGGAACGTGGAGGAAGGCGGCAGTCTGACCATTTTGGCCACAGCGCTGATTGATACCGGTTCGCGGATGGACGATATCATTTATGAAGAGTTTAAGGGAACCGGCAACATGGAGCTGCACCTGGACCGCAAGCTGGCCGAGCGCCGCATTTTCCCGGCTATCGATATCCGCCGTTCGGGAACGCGTCGTGAAGAAGTGCTGTTAACGAAGGATGAGCTCGATACCATTTGGGCGATCCGTAAAAATATGAACGAATCCGCCGACTTCGTGGAGGGATTCTTGAAGAAATTGCGTGACTGCAAAACCAATGCCGAATTTTTGGCTTCCTTTGATGTGCATGGAGCAGGAAACGGCCATAGCCGCAGTTCCTCCTCGTCCTCGAACAGCCACAGCAGCAACCGGCGCACCTCACGCCCGTCGACGGCTTCCGTGCCGCTGACTTAAATTTAGCATAAAGAGGAGAACATCATGTATCTGGTATATGCCGATGAAAAAGGCAACGTATTTGATCATCCCACACTGTACGGTCTCGGCCGCAGCGCGGATATGATCGTGGAGATTATGGAAGATGAGTTGATTCCCCTGCCGGAAGGCGCGACGCTGGTCGGCCTCCCCAACACCCGTGCCATTGGTATGGATCCGGAAACGGGTGAGATGACGGCGCTCCCGGGAAACGCTCAGGCTGTGGGGGCACTGCTCCCGCAGGGTTACACCCGGTTATGCCTGCCCGGCTATGTGAAGACGGACAAGGAATACAAGCTGCCGCTCTTTGGTTACTCGGCTGTCGTGTGGAAAGACGGACAATTTTACACGACGGGCCGGCTGTCGGATGACCCGGAGAAGTGGAACCCGCTGAACTGCGATGTAGAGGAATTGGAACTTGGCGTGAAGCGCCTGACGGAGAAGTATCCGGAGAACCGGTTGTACCAGCATTTATCCAATTGTGCGCTCGGTTATGAATGTCTGACCGCATCCAATACCTTTTTGAATCGTTGGGAAGGGGCCGTTCCGGTATCTTACTCCTGTAATGCCGGCTGCTTCGGGTGTATTTCAGAACAACCGGATGACAGCGGATTTGTGGCGCCCCAGACCCGGATGAATTTCAAACCGAGGGTGGACGAGCTCGTTCAAATTATGCTGGAGCATTTAAAAACGCCGGAGTCGATCATCAGCTTCGGACAAGGCTGCGAAGGCGAACCATCCACACAGGCCAAAATCATCATTGAAGCGATGCGCGAGGTGCGTTCGATCACGGATATGGGATATATTAATATCAACACAAATGCCGGCCTGACGGATTTCATCCGCGGCATCGTCGATGCGGGTCTCGACCTGATGCGGGTGAGCACGATCAGCGCGTTGGACGACCATTACAACGCATACTATAAGCCGCGTGGTTATACGCTTGCCAATGTGGAGAAATCGCTGAAGTATGCGTCGGACCAAGGCGTTTACACGTCCATCAACTATTTGATTTTCCCTGGCGTCACAGACCGCGAAGAGGAAATCGAGGCGATGGTGGAGTTTGCGCGCCGGACCAATCTGAAGCTGATTCAGCTGCGCAACCTGAACATTGATCCGGAGAGCTATTTGGAATTGATCCCGCCGGCCAAAGGCGAAATTTTGGGGATGAAGCAGGCGATTGAAATTTTCCAAGCGGAGCTTCCGGATGTGGTCATCGGTTCCTATACCCATGTTCCGCCTCCAAGCTTGATCCGCCCGAAAAAGCCGATTCTGTCTTAATCCGGCAGCGCCTGGAACGGGAAGAAACCATTGATTTATAGGCGCGTCCCTGCTATAATGAATTTATGTGTCAACATAACTCTGGGTCCGCCTGAGGCTCAGGGCAAAAAGAGGTGAAAGTCATGAAAACAGAAATTCAACCAAAATACCACGTTACTACGGTAACTTGCGCATGCGGCAACACGTTCGAAACGGGTTCGGTGAAAGAAGAGCTTCGCGTCGAAATCTGCTCCAACTGCCATCCGTTCTTCACTGGTAAACAGAAATTCCTGGATGCTGGCGGCCGTGTTGATAGATTTAAGAAGAAATACGGAATGTAATTGCTGCCTGGCAGCATAGATCCGTTATATTTTTAACAAATGACAATCCCCGGTTCGATGAACCGGGGATTTTTTCTTTAATAAAATATAATTACAATAAAATCCGATCCTGTATTCCGTAGGAAACCTTCCTTTTTACGCACCATGCATGTGTTCCGCGTCTTAAATGTTCAAGTCGACCGATTGGCCGATTTTTGTCCATACGTTGGTTTTATTAAAGCCGAGGCGCCATAAGGCGATACCTTTCAGATTGTACCGTTTGGCCAGGCCGATTTTGGTGTTCACGGTGTTTTCGTTTTCGCTGGCAAGGTTAACGCCGAGAACCAGTTTGCTGGCAGGCACCTGTTTGAGCGCAAGCTGGATGGCCGCATCCACTTTGTCGTTAGGCTGCGGGTTTTTCTCATCGGTATAGGCATAAGCCATGACGATAAGCTCATCGGCCAGCGTGCCAAGCTTTTTATAATCGTATCCATGAAAAGAACCGTTCAGCGGCGGCAGGGCGATCGACAGCTTCAAGCCCTGGGCGTGAGTGGCGGCAGCTGCTTTTTGAACGAAAGCATTAAAGGATGCCTGTACAGCCGCTGCGTCCCCCGTAAGCCCGAGTCCTTCCAAGTCCAGCAGGATGCCTTGGAATCCGTTAGTTTTGGCCGTATCTACCATCTGCTGAATCAGGCTTGCCTGAAGCTCAGGTTTCTGGGTCGCCTTCGTCAGTTCCAGTTTGGTGTCGCCGGAAAATACCATCAAATAAGGGGTGGTGCCGGCTGCAGCAGCGGAGCTGACGAGGCTCTCCGGCGTCACATCGCCGGCCGCTTGCGGCCATTTAAAATCCTGTCCTGTCGTTGTGAACCGGCCCTGATCGTCGATGCGGCTCCAGCCAAAGGCGGCTGCGTCGAAGCTTGGAATCAGGCTCGACTCAGAAAATGACGAGATGGCGTAAAAGGCCAGCGTATACATTTTTTCTTGGGGGGACACGATAGTAACGGTATGCGTGGCCTGATCCCAGTTGACGCCGGCGCCGAACTGCTGGCTGAAGAAGCTGAGCGGAATTAGGACGCTTCCTCCGGACATTTGGGGAGCTACGGTCAGCGCCGTTTTGGTCCCGTCTACGGTCGCGCTGCGGCTTCCGACAGTCAGAACGACCTTTTTCGTGGAATCCTTGTCTGTCTTTACTGCTGTGATCTGCTTGGCCGAGGCATTCCATTGCACGCTGATGCCCAGCGCTTCGGAGATGGCCCGGAAGGGGACAAGTGTCGTTCCTTGAACGACTTTGGGTGCAGCCGGGAAAGGCAGCGGATATCCGTCCAGCACGATGCTGACGGGTGCAGCGGCGCTAGCCGGCTTCTGGCCGATGCCGCTCCAGGCAGTGGCTGCAATGAGCAGGCACAATGCGGTTTTGGTTGCTTTATTCATGCGCGATGTTCCTTTCCGTTTAAAATCGTATGTGTAGGATTGGTTGTGGTATAGGACCACTATATCAATAAACGTTTGCTAGATGAATATGGAACGAGAATAATAGATTTATTTTCGAGCGTTTATCCACTTTCTGCCGGGTGGTTGCTTTTTGTACAGGCATGCGATATACTTATTTTCACCGTGCTAGATGGGGAGGTAGCGGTGCCCTGTAACTCGCAATCCGCTGTAGCGAGGTTGAATTCCTGTTAGAGGTATTGTCGATGTGAGGTTTGGTCCCTGCGTGCAATGTTGACGGTTGGGTCCTCCGCAATGAGTACTTGTGAACCTGGTCAGGTCCGGAAGGAAGCAGCCATAAGCAAGCCCACTCTTGTGCCGGAGGATAGCCTAGCCCGAGTTGTTACGCAGGGGTGCCACTCGGATCGCAATCATCAATAACAGGTGCACGGCTTAAACTTGACAATGATTTCAGCATCTTTGCCATCAGGTGGTAAAGATGCTTTTTATTTATTCCGGATGTTCTCATGGCGGCCTTTCAGTCACGGACGCAGGCGGCGGACAGGTAAAAGCCTGCTGCAACATGCGTGTTGGACGTTTTGCATGACGCCGGATTATAGTATAATGATGAGGCAACGAACCCACGCTTAGTGGAAGTTGAAAGAGGGTAAGCGAAGTGGAACATATAGCGTTGTACCGTGCCTGGCGGCCTCAGTCGTTCCGGGACATGGTGGGACAACAGCATATCATTCAAACGCTGCAGAACGCGATCCGCGAACAGCGGGTTTCCCATGCCTACCTGTTCAGCGGCCCGCGCGGAACCGGTAAAACCAGCGCGGCCAAAATTTTGGCCAAAGCGGTGAACTGCGAGCGTGGACCTGCAGCGGAGCCGTGCAATGAATGCGAATCCTGCCGCAGAATTACTTCGGGTGCGGTGATGGACGTTCAGGAGATTGACGCTGCTTCTAACCGCGGCGTGGAAGAAATCCGCGATCTTCGCGAGAAAGTGAAGTACGCACCGACCGAAGTAAGGCAGAAGGTTTATATTATTGACGAAGTGCATATGCTGACGACAGAGGCGTTTAATGCGCTTCTGAAGACGCTGGAGGAACCCCCTCCGCACGTCATGTTTATTTTGGCGACGACCGAACCGCACAAGCTGCCGGCGACGATTATATCGCGCTGTCAGCGCTTTGATTTCCGCCGGGTATCCCTGGAGGAGCAGACGGATCGGTTAAGACAGATTTCACAGGAAGAAGGCATTGAAGCGGAAAATGAAGCCCTTCAATATATAGCAAGGCTATCCGACGGCGGGATGCGGGATGCACTGAGCATCTTGGATCAGATTGCGTCGTTTACCGGCGGTCATGTATCTTATGAACAAGTGCTGAGTATGACTGGTGGGATTGCTTCGGAGCAATTCGGCAAACTTGCACAGGCCATTCTGGAAGGTGACGTGGGCCAGGTGCTCATGCTGGTGGAAGGTTTTATGCAGGAAGGCAAGAGCGCCGATAAATGCATGGAGAACCTGCTGTATTATTTCCGCGATTTATTGATGATCCAGATGATTCCGCAGGCAGACAAGCTCACGGACCGTGTCCTTCATCCGGAAGAATACAAGGAGATGGCTTCTGCCTTTTCCCGCAAGCAGCTGTTCCAAATGATCGATACGCTCAATCATTATCAGAGTGAAATGAAATATGCTTCCCAGCCTCAGACCTTGTTCGAGGTTGCGCTGCTCAAGCTGTGCGGCATTCCCCGTGAAGCGGGAGACGGCGATCGCCCTCAGGAGGCGGCGGCTGATTCGGCTGTGATCAATCAGCTCAAGCAGCAGGTTGCCTCTCTGGAGAAGAAGCTCGAGCGCTTCATCAAGTCCGGTGCGGCTTCGGCCGCTGGTAATAGCGGACCATCCAAACCTGCAGCTCCGCCGGCCCCGCGCATGTCGTCGGCCGCGAAGATTCCGGCGAATATGGATCAGTTTGTAGCAAGTAAGGGAAGTCCTGAATTCATGGAGATTCAACGCCAGTGGGCTCATATTCTGCAAGGAGTCAAGGAGGAGAAGGTGACGGTCCATGCCTGGTTTATGGACGGCGAGCCGGTTTCCGCGACTGATGACGCCTTGCTGGTTGCCTTTAAAAATAATATCCACCGGGAAACGACCGAGAAGCCGGCCAATAAGCAGGTGATCGAGGGCGTGCTGCACTCCGTGCTCGGCAAACCGTATCATTTGGTTACCATGATGCAGCGGGATTGGAGCGCCTCGATGGAAGGGGCTGCGCAGCCCAAAGAAGAGCTGAAGCTCGAGCATGAGCATGAATCGAAAGATCCGAATTCAAAACCATGGATTGATGAGGCGCTCCAGATGTTTGGAGAGGACCTCGTTGTCATAAAAGATTAACCGCACCTTGAAGTGCACTCAATTAATTAAAGGAGAGATGACCCATGAATAATATGAATCAAATGATGAAGCAAGTGAAAAAAATGCAGGAGCAAATGCTCAAGGCACAGGAAGAGCTTGCTGACAAAAAGGTTGAAGGTACATCCGGCGGCGGCGTGGTTACCGTGGAAATGAACGGCCACAAAAAACTGCTCTCCATTACGATTAAGCCGGAAGCTGTTGATCCGGACGACGTGGAAATGCTGCAGGATCTGGTGATGACTGCTGTGAACGATGCGCTGAGTAAAGCGGACGAAATTGCGAATGCCGACATGGGCAAATTTACAGGCGGAATGAAAATTCCTGGCTTGTTCTAAATTTAGAGCTGAAGGAGATCCTGCGCTTTGTATTATCCCGAACCGATCTCGAAGCTGATCGATGCGTTTACGCGACTGCCGGGCATCGGGCCGAAAACCGCGGCCCGGCTTGCTTTTCATGTGCTGAACATGAAAGAGGACGACGTCATTGACTTTGCCAAGGCCCTGGTCAGCGTCAAGCGGAATCTCACCTACTGTTCCGTATGCTGCAATATTACAGACACCGATCCGTGCCGGATTTGCCAGGATAAAACGCGCGATCCGTCTGTCATTTGCGTAGTGCAGGATCCCAAAGATCTTGTCGCCATGGAGCGGACCAAGGAATTCAATGGTTATTATCACGTTCTTCAGGGAGCCATCTCTCCGATGGAGGGAATCGGTCCCGATGATATTCGACTGAAGGAACTGCTTACCCGGCTTAGCGATGAGCGGGTCAAGGAGCTTATTTTAGCGACGAATCCGAATATCGAAGGGGAAGCGACGGCGATGTACATTTCGCGGCTGGTACGCCCTTTTGAAATCGTCGTGACGCGTATCGCGCATGGTCTGCCGGTAGGCGGGGACCTGGAGTACGCGGATGAGGTAACCTTGTCGAAGGCCTTGGAAGGACGGCGTCAATTGAACTGAAGTTGTGCTTAGTGTTTAGCGTTTTGTTAAGTGATCATTTACATTTGAATCGTGCACTTATAGAAGGAGCCTCTTCGGAGGCTTCTTTTTTTGTTCTAAGTTTGTCCCTTTCCTGAATAAGTATGAGAATGGAGGCGGTGTGAGGCACCTGTACTTTAGCCGCCCGTAACTTTCGTGGACAAGGGAGGGGTCTGGGACATGACTTGGTTCAAGAGGAATAAATCAGGAATGTCTGCACAGCAGTACAAAGAGGAACAGGAAGAGAAGTGGATCGTTTATAACGATGTCCAAAATGCTCTTGCGGAATGGGAACGCGCTAGGCTGCGGTTTGAGGAGGCGCTCGGACAAGACCAGATCGACTATGCGATTTATATGCTGGAAGCAGCGGAGCGCAAGTATCAAATGCATTTGAAGCAAGCCAAAGACATCGGCCTCAACCGAGTGCAAATGATAACAAGGGAAGCATCGGCGGCGGCCAGAGGGATGGGCACCCGGACGATGTCCCATTAATTTAGTGGAGGTAATGTTGTATTTATAACGATTTGATTGGGAGGAGATCGATCCATGACCGTAAAAATGTTGATTTGGGGTGTGCTTGGCGTCTCGCTGTTTCTGCTTCTGTTCATCGTCTTTAAGAAAAAGCTGGGATTTGGCTGGTTGACGATGTTCGGAGCGCATTTGGTGTTGGCGGCACTGGGACTTTACCTGGTAAATTTCTCAGGAATGATGTCCGAAGTATACATTCCGCTTAATCCAGCAACGATAGGAACGGTAACGGTGTTGGGACTGCCTGGCGTTGCGCTTCTTTATGGTTTAAAATTAACTTTAATGGGGTAGTTGACGAGTGGTTGCATTCTGTGGTACATTAATTCTCGCCCCTTTCGAAAAGGTACAAGCCTGCCGGACTGGCAGGAAGCGAAAGAAAAAAGAAATTAAAAAAAAGTACTTGACGAATTGCTGGGTAACATGATATATTATAAGAGTTGCTGCTGAGATAAAACAGCGGCGCTGAAAGAGAAGTTTTGATCTTTGAAAACTGAACAACGAGTGAGTATAAACGCGATGGTCTTATGACCGGAGCGATTGAGATTAAATCAATCTCGTCAGATTCAAAATGAGCTACAAACTTTCTTGGAGAGTTTGATCC
>NZ_BORU01000008.1:0-63321 GCF_018333335.1 Paenibacillus cineris | reverse complement strand
ACTTGAACGTTTGGTGGCGATAGCGGAGGGGTTCCACGCGTACCCATCCCGAACACGACCGTTAAGCCCTCCAGCGCCGATGGTACTTGGACCGAAGGGTCCTGGGAGAGTAGGACGTTGCCAAGCGAAGAACCACTGTTGATAACATCGACAGTGGTTTTTTTGTTCCCCCGCTCCTGTTGATAAGGGGCTTTTTTCATCCACAACCCCGAATGTATTTAACATTCCTTCATCTTAATTATGCACAGATAACGTTTTCGGCTCCCCGTTTCGCCAAAAAACCATCCACAAATACACAAATTGATCCCCATAACCCACAGATGATCGTGAATAACCACGACAAGATCCTATTCTTTATATAAGTTGTCCCCAGGTAAACAGGATAGATTGCAGGATGGATTGACTTTGCGCACAGGTTTTGCCATACTCGTCTTTGAAATCAATGATTGTCATGACGATGATGGTCTGACTGAATTTGCAGGCACATCCTTATTAGGCGAGGTGGAAGCATGGAAATCCGGAATTTACGGGAAGAAGAATTTGAGCAAAGCACTCGGCTAAGCGAATATGCTTTTCAATACAAGATGACTCCCGAACGGAAGCAGCTGGCCAAAGAACGATTTAAACCTGAGCAGGTGTGGGGCATTTTTGACGAAGATGAGCAACTGGCGGCTAAGCTGGTGCTAATCCCGTTTACGGTATCGGTTCAAGGTGAGACTTTTCCTATGGGCGGGATTGCGAGCGTTTCCACATGGCCGGAGAACCGCCGGCAGGGTTATATTAAGCATCTGTTGACGCACGCGCTGCAGCAGATGAATGAGAACGGGCAGGTCTTTTCCATGCTGCATCCCTTTTCCTACCCGTTTTACCGGAAATATGGCTGGGAAATGTTCAGCGAGTACAAGAAATATGTCATTTCGACCGATAAATTGCCGGCAAAGGTCACCACTGAAGGTGCGGTTCGGCGGGATATCAAAGACGTGGATGTTCTGGATACGGTCTATGCTGCATTTTCTAAACGTTATAATGGATTGATGGTTCGGACGCGGGAATGGTGGACCCGTTCGGTACTGGACGAGGATGGGCATACCGCGGTATATTATTCGGCATCAGGTGCGCCGGAAGGATATGTTCTTTATAAGGTGGAAAACAAGGAGTTTACCATCGATGAACTCGTTTATGTCACGGATGAGGCACGCCGTGCGCTATGGACATATATCGCCAATCACGATTCCATGGTGACACAGGTGATCGTCAATTTCATGCCGATGGATGACAGTCTTACATATCATTTGGCCGATCCACGGATTAACCAGGAAATTATCCCATATGGGATGGCCCGTGTCGTAAATATGAAGAAACTTGTCGAAGCTTATCCTTTTACAGCCTCCGGCGAAGGGGGAGCCGAGCGTCTAACTATTCAGCTGACGGATATGTATGCGCCATGGAATGAAGGCGTTTGGAGCTGGTCTTTTTCATCGGACGGAACCGCATCAGTCTCTCCCCTGGATTCATCTCAAGAACAGCAGGAAGAGATCCTTAGCTGCGACATCCAGGCACTGACCGTCCTGCTGACGGGGTTCAAACGGCCGGCTGAACTATACCAATCCGGACGAATTGCAGGCAGTGCGAAGGCAGTGAGCATCCTGGAAGCGCGGATCCCCGTCCGACAGACCTTGTTTATGGACTTCTTTTAATTATGGAATAAAATACCTTGCTGTACAATTCTAATGAGCCGGGATCCGGTCAGAATAATAACCCTCTGCATACGTTGCAGGGGGTTATTTCGTATCGGTGCGGTATAAAAAGAAGGAGAACGTCAAAAATGAAGATACACCCTCTTGGCAAAACGTGAGAATATGTTATAATTTAGATCAAAGAAAGTCAAAGTCAACGTAAATTCAAATGTATGTTTGTTTACGGTTGAACTCACAATAGTGAATGCGCAAGGTTTAGATCAGTTATAACATATTCACCGGGTTAAGATCCAGATTCGAGCCCACGACCATTGGTTAAGTTTAAAGGAGATGGTTTGGGTATGCGAACGGACTAACGAATGACCATGAAGGTCTTGACGTTTTAACGTAATGGAGGATGAACAATGCGTAATATCTCTGATATTATTGAACAATATCTGAAGGGTATTCTGCATGATAGTCCCGAAGGAATGATTGAAATTCAGCGCAACGATCTGGCTGATCAGTTCTCATGCGTTCCATCCCAGATCAACTATGTGATCAGTACACGATTCACGCTGGAAAAAGGTTATCTTGTGGAAAGCAAGCGCGGTGGCGGAGGGTACATCCGGATTCAACGGATTGAACTCCCGCAATACTCGGCGCTTCATACGCATCTCCACCAAACGATTGGGGAACGCATCGATCAGAACGTGGCCGAAGGGCTGATCTATCAGTTGGAGGAGGCACGCATCCTTAGCAAACGCGAAGCGAGCATTATGCGCGCCGCGATATCCAGAGAGTGCCTGATGATCAAGCTTCCTTACCGGGATGAGATACGTGCTCGGCTGATGAAGGCGATGCTGATTTCTTTGTTAGGCAAATAGGCTTACGGAGAAAAAGGAGGTACATCGGTATGCTTTGCCAAGAATGTGGTAAGAGGCCGGCGACTCTCCATTTTACCAAGATTGTGAATGGTGAGAAGACGGAGTTTCATTTTTGCGAATCCTGTGCCCGGGAGAAAGGGGAAATGATTCCCGGAACCTCTGGCGGATTTTCTATACACAGCCTGCTGTCTGGTCTCATGGACATTGACATGGCCGGCAAAGGAGCGGCAAGCAGCGCCAAGGCTGCTCAATCGCTGAGATGTGAAGAGTGCGGGATGACGTACTCGCAGTTTAGCAAGATCGGCCGGTTCGGCTGCAGCTCCTGTTATAAGTACTTCGGCAACCGCCTGGACCCTCTGCTCAAAAGAGTTCACGGCAGTACCGTACATGTCGGCAAGCTGCCTAAGAGAGGCGGCAGCAAAATTCAAGCCAAACGGAAAATCGACAGCTTGAAGCTCGAGCTTCAGCAGCGTATTCACGAAGAGGAATTCGAAGAGGCTGCGAAGCTGCGCGACCAGATCCGTACGCTTGAGAAAGAATTGTCGGAACAGTAAAGTTCACTCGAAGGAGGAGGAATGCGTGATGCCAAATCTCCGGTTTACCGAGAAAGCGCTGAGCGATTGGATGCGCGGCCAGGCCGATGCTTCCGAAATCGTCATCAGCAGCCGGGTTCGGGTTGCGCGCAACCTGCAGCATCTTCCTTTTCCGCTATTGGCCACCCGCCAGCAGTCGGAGGAAGTGCTCAAACGTCTGACGGGTATTCCCAGTGATCACCTTCAGTCTTTTGGAACTTTTTATACCGTGGAGCTCGACCACATCGATCCGCTGGACAAAAGGGTGCTGGTAGAGAAGCATTTGATCAGCCCTAATTTGGCGAATGAATCCCAGAACGGCGCGGTCATCCTCAGTGAGGACGAATCGGTCAGCATTATGATTAACGAAGAGGACCATCTTCGCATTCAATGTCTATACCCCGGTTTTCAAATCCGCCAAGCCTGGGAGAAGGCCTCGAGCATTGACGATAAATTTGAGGAATACATCGATTACGCTTTTGACGATAAGCACGGGTACTTGACCAGCTGTCCAACCAATGTGGGCACAGGCCTGCGGGCTTCGGTCATGATGCACCTCCCGGCGCTGGTGATGACTCAGCAGATCAACCGGATTTTATCCGCCGTTTCACAAGTTGGGCTCACCGTTAGAGGAATTTACGGGGAAGGCAGCGAAGCAATAGGTAACCTGTTCCAAATTTCGAATCAGATTACCTTGGGACAGACCGAGAATGAAATCATCGACAACCTCCACAGCGTTGTGCTGCAGATTATCGAGCATGAGAAAAATGCACGCACGCGGCTTATGAACGATTCCAGACTCCGCATTACCGACCGCATCAAACGGTCCTATGGGATTTTATCCTATGCGGAAGTCATGGATTCGAAGGAGGCAGGGCAGCGTCTCTCCGACGTGCGCCTTGGAGTTGACCTCGGGATTCTTGAGGGACCGTCTATTTCGGTGATGAATGAACTGAATGTGATGACCCAGCCGGGCTTCCTGCAGAAAACTTACGGTCACGAGATGAACACCGAAGAACGCGATATTTACCGGGCGAAGCTCATCCGGGAAACCCTCGGAAAGCGCTGAGCCTTTATGATATACAGCTTTACGATGAAGGAAGTAAGTGGAGAAGCGATGATAAAACTCATGGAGGTGCAGGAGATATGATGTTCGGAAGATTTACGGAACGTGCGCAGAAGGTGCTCGCATTGGCACAAGAGGAAGCGGTTCGTTTAGGGCATAACAACATTGGTACGGAGCATATTTTGCTCGGACTGATCCGGGAAGGGGACGGCATAGCCGCTAAAGCTTTAATCGGACTCGGACTTGGCCTTGAAAAAATCCAGGATGAAGTGGAAACGCTCATCGGACGGGGGCAGGAACAGCCGACGAATATCGCTTATACCCCTCGCGCCAAAAAGGTAATTGAGCTGTCCATGGACGAAGCGCGCAAATTGGGTCATACGTATGTGGGCACAGAGCATATCCTGCTCGGCCTCATTCGCGAAGGCGAAGGCGTGGCCGCCCGTGTGTTGAATAATCTCGGCATCAGCCTGAATAAGGCGCGCCAGCAAGTGCTGCAGCTGCTGGGCAGCAGCGAAGCAGTATCCAGCCATCACGGCAACCAATCCAACGTCAGCACGCCGACGCTCGACAGCCTGGCCCGTGACTTGACTGCGATTGCCAAAGAAGGCAACCTGGATCCGGTTATCGGACGCAGCAACGAGATCGAAAGAGTTATCCAGGTCCTCAGCCGCCGGACCAAAAACAATCCGGTGCTGATCGGTGAGCCGGGGGTTGGTAAAACCGCCATCGCCGAAGGCCTGGCGCAAAAAATCATCAACAACGAAATCCCGGAAACGCTGCGTGACAAACGCGTCATGACGCTGGACATGGGATCGGTTGTAGCCGGTACGAAATACCGCGGCGAGTTCGAGGACCGCTTGAAGAAAATCATGGATGAAATCCGCCAAGCGGGCAACATCATCCTCTTTATCGACGAGCTGCATACGCTGATCGGTGCCGGCGGCGCGGAAGGCGCTATCGACGCATCTAACATTCTGAAGCCGTCGCTAGCCCGCGGCGAGCTGCAGTGCATCGGTGCCACCACGCTGGATGAGTACCGCAAATATATCGAGAAAGACGCCGCTCTGGAGCGCCGTTTCCAACCGATCACGGTGGATCAGCCGTCTCCGGAAGAAGCGATTCAAATTCTGTTCGGCCTGCGCGACCGCTACGAAGCGCATCACCGTGTGAAGATTACGGATGAGGCGATCGTGGAAGCGGTGAAGCTGTCGGACCGCTACATTTCCGACCGGTTCCTGCCGGATAAAGCGATCGACCTGATCGACGAGGCGGGCTCCAAGGTAAGGCTTCACACGTACACCATTCCGCCGAATCTGAAAGAACTGGAAAGCCGGCTTGAAGATATCCGCAAGGAAAAAGATTCGGCCGTGCAAAGCCAGGAATTCGAGAAAGCGGCCGCCCTTCGCGATACGGAGCAGAAGATCCGCGAAGAGCTCGACGTTACGAAGAACCAATGGAAAGAGAAACAGGGCCGTACGGACTCCGAAGTGACGCCTGAGGATATCGCCCAGGTTGTAGCCAGCTGGACCGGTATTCCGGTCAGCAAGCTGAAGGAAGAAGAAACGGAACGCCTGCTGAATATGGAGACCATTCTCCACGAGCGCGTTATCGGCCAGGAAGAAGCCGTCAAGGCGGTCAGCCGCGCGGTAAGACGTTCTCGTGCCGGTCTGAAGGATCCGAAACGTCCGATTGGATCGTTCATCTTCCTTGGACCTACGGGTGTCGGTAAAACCGAGCTGGCCCGTGCGCTGGCCGAAGCGATGTTCGGCGACGAAAATGCGGTAGTCCGCATCGACATGTCCGAGTACATGGAGAAACACTCCACGTCCCGGCTGGTCGGAGCGCCTCCGGGATACGTCGGCTATGATGAAGGCGGCCAGCTGACCGAAAAAGTACGCCGCAAGCCGTACTCGGTCGTTCTGCTGGACGAAATCGAGAAGGCGCACCCTGAAGTATTCAACATTCTGCTTCAAGTGCTGGAAGACGGCCGTCTGACCGACTCCAAGGGCCGTGTGGTGGACTTCCGCAACACGCTGATCATTCTGACCTCCAACGTCGGTGCGGAAGCGATCAAGCGGAACTCCACGATGGGCTTCACGGCCGCCGCTGACGCGGGGGCTGATTACAACAACATGAAGGATAAAGTGATGGGAGAGCTGAAGAAGAGCTTCCGTCCGGAGTTCCTGAACCGGATCGACGAAATCATCGTCTTCCACTCGCTCGAAGAGAAGCACATCGCCGAAATCGTGACGACGATGACCGAAGAGCTGCGTAAACGCCTGCGCGAATTCAATGTCGACTTTACCCTGACGGATAAAGCCAAGGCATTCCTCGCCAAAGAAGGCTACGACCCGGCATTCGGTGCCCGTCCGCTTCGCCGGGCGATCCAGAAGCATATCGAGGACCGTCTGTCGGAAGAATTGCTCACGGGCCATGTGTCCAAGGGCGACTCGCTGATTATCGATGAAGAGAACGGCGCGCTGACGGTCAGCAAAAACGAAAATGTATCGGCCAATACACAGTCGTAATGAGCCGGTGACTTCATACGAAGCCTGAAACAACAAGGGATTGCCCCGCCGGTTTTTATGGATCCGGCGGGTCGGTCCCTTTTCTTTTTGTATCGCAGTGATAAATCAATGTAAAGTTTTTGGATAGACTTTACGATAAATCTTAATAAATGGTAAACTTAAAATAATGCCAAAATTCTGAGGTAACGACATAATTAGACAAATTGGCGGCAGCAAAGGAGAGAGCATGGCCAAATCGAAAACGAAATTTTACTGTACCGAGTGCGGCTATGAAGCTGCCAAGTGGTACGGAAAGTGTCCGGGCTGCCAAGCCTGGAACTCGATGGTAGAAGAAACGGAAAGCATCATCAAGACGCAGGGGATGAATTCCCCGCTTTTTCATAGTAAAGAAAAGCCGCTTTCGATCATAAATATAGAGAGCAGCCAGGAAGCAAGGGTGCTGACCGGGATCGGCGAGCTCAACCGCGTTCTGGGCGGCGGGATCGTTCCCGGATCGCTCATTCTTGTCGGGGGCGACCCCGGCATCGGCAAGTCGACCCTGCTCCTGCAAACGTCGCACGCCCTGACGCAGTCCGGCCTGCGCGTGCTGTACGTGTCCGGTGAGGAATCGGTCCGTCAGACCAAGCTCCGGGCGGATCGCCTCGGTGCCCTCTCGCCGGAACTGTACGTTCTGTGCGAGACGAATATGGATCTGATCGAAGAGGCGATCGAGAGTGTAAAGCCTCAGTTTCTGGTGATCGACTCCATCCAGACGGTCTACATTCCCGAGGTGACCAGCGCGCCGGGAAGCGTGGCGCAGGTCCGGGAATGTACGGCCCGGTTTATGCGGGTAGCCAAAGGGCTCGGCATCGCCACCGTCCTTGTGGGGCATGTTACAAAGGAAGGGGCCATCGCCGGACCGAGGCTGCTGGAGCATATGGTGGACTGTGTGCTTTATTTTGAAGGCGAGCGTCATCATACCTACCGGCTGTTAAGAGCCGTTAAGAACCGCTTTGGATCGACAAATGAGATCGGCATTTTTGAGATGAACGAGGTCGGGTTGGTCGAAGTAGGGAACCCGTCGGAGCTGTTTCTGTCCGAACGTCCGCTGGGCGTGGCGGGATCCACGGTCGTGGCCAGCATGGAGGGCACCAGACCCGTCCTGGTCGAGCTTCAGGCCTTGATCTCTTCCACGCATTTTCCGTCACCCCGGCGCATGTGCACCGGGATCGACCATCACCGGATGGGACTGATTATTGCGGTGCTGGAGAAGCGGATGGGCATGTTCCTGCAGAATCAGGATGCGTACCTGAACGTGGCGGGGGGCGTCAAGCTGGACGAACCGGCGGTCGATCTCGCCATCGCCGTCAGCATCGCCTCCAGCTTTCGGGATATTCCGACAAAGCCGTATGACGTCATGTTCGGCGAAGTCGGCCTGACCGGCGAAGTCCGGGGCGTCTCCCGTGTGGAACAGCGCGTCCGGGAAGCGGAGAAGCTGGGGTTCAAGCGGATTATTTTACCGGAGAAAAGTTTGAAAGGATGGAGGCACCCCAAAGGTATTGAAATCATCGGAGTGAGTACCGTTGCAGATGCACTAGCGGTCGCGTTAGATTAGGGGGCAAATGAAGATGAAAGAACCGAGCCAATTGGAGAAAATGAACGATTTATTGAAGCTCGTGGCACCCGGCACGCCGTTTCGCGACGGCCTGGAAAACGTGCTGCGCGCCAAAACCGGGGGACTGCTGGTGGTCGGCTACAGTCCCGAAGTGATGGAGGTTGTGGACGGAGGCTTCTCCATCAACTGCGATTTCTCGCCCAACTACTTATATGAGCTGGCCAAGATGGACGGGGCCATCATTTTGAGTGAAGACCTGAAGCGGATTCTGTATGCCAACACCCAGCTGATTCCGGACTCGTCCATATCTTCGATCGAAACGGGGATTCGGCACCGGACGGCCGAGCGGGTCGCCAAACAGACCGGCAAGCTGGTCGTGTCGATTTCCCAGCGCCGGAACATCATTACCTTGTACCAAGGTACGCTCCGCTACGCGTTGAAAGAGATCGGCGTCATTCTAACCAAAGCCAACCAGGCGCTTCAGACACTGGAGAAGTACCGGGCGGTGCTGAACCAGTCGCTGACAAACCTGTCGGCTTCCGAATTCGAAGAGCTGGTCACCGTTCCCGAAGTAGTCAACGTCATTCAGCGCGTGGAGATGGTTCTGCGCATCAAGATGGAAATCAAGCGCTACATCAACGAGCTGGGGAACGAAGGGCGCCTGATCAGCATGCAGATGGAAGAGCTCGTGAGCAACATGGAGGAAGAAGCCTGGCTCTTGTACAAAGACTATGCCCGTGATGACAACGATGAGAAGATCCGCGAGATGATCGCCGGACTGAAACGGGCGACCGACGACGAGCTGCTCGATATCCACTATGTCGTCCGCCTGCTGGGATATCCGTTGTCGGCTGCAACCTCAGAAGAGTCTGTAGCACCCCGTGGTTACCGGATCCTCAATAAAATTCCACGTCTGCCGAACGTCATCATTCACAACCTGGTGGAACGCTTTGAACGGCTGCCGCATATCATGATGGCTACGATCGAAGAATTGGATGAAGTGGATGGAATTGGCGAAGTCAGAGCCCGCAATATTAAAGAGGGACTGAAACGCTTGCAGGAACAAGTATTCATTGACAGACAAATTTAAATGCCATACAATCAATGGATGACATGGGGGTACTACGATATTTGAGGTGAGAAAATGTTTACGAAATCAATTCCGAACATGTGTACCTTGGGTAACTTGTTTCTCGGAATGGTAGGGATTATGCTGGCCCTCGACAACAAGCTGAGCTTGGCGGCCATCATGATTATCATTGCAATGCTTCTCGACGGATTGGACGGCCGGGTGGCCCGGGCGCTCAATGCACAGAGTGAGTTGGGCAAGGAACTGGACTCCCTCTCGGATGTAATTTCCTTTGGTGTTGCACCCGCACTTATCATGTACATTTCTTGTTTCCACGATATGCATCATGCGCTGATCTGGACGGTAACCGCCGTATTTCCCATGTGCGGGGCGCTTCGGCTTGCCCGCTTCAACGTCCAATCAGGCAGCCCGGGCTACTTTATAGGTCTGCCTATACCGGCAGCGGGCGGTGTGCTTGCAACATTATCTTTGTTCCGTGATGATATTTCCGCCCCCTATATGATCATCGCCATGCTGCTGCTGTCATACCTGATGGTCAGCACGGTCCGGTATCCGAACTTCAAGAAAATCGGTTTTCCGAAGAAAGCGATGATGTACGCGCCGTTCGTCATTCTTGCCGCAGTCGCGGTCGCCGTTACGTTCCCGGATCAGCTCTCCAAGCTGATTTTCCTGCCGCTGGTGCTGTATGCCGCTTACGGTGTGAAGGAGAACGTGAGAAGGTTGTCGCGGAGACGCCGCCGCCATCGCGAGCAGTCCGATAAAGTGTTCAACGACCACTCCTCATAAACGACGTCCTGTTTAATAGAACGGGATGCAAAAATAAAAAGCATTTATTTCCTGCCCGGAGCAGCGAGATAAATGCTTTTTTTGATGTATAAAAAAATCTTGTCTTCTATGACATGTTAAACAGACCGAGGGTAGAGCATTTTTGCGATTCCTTCCGGACCACTTCATCCATATTGATATCGAGCAGATTGCACAGCGCCGACATATAGAACAGGTTCCGCCCGAGCTCGGTACTGATCACCTCGCGGCAGTTCTCGCACAACTCCCCTTGGACATGGGTCCGTACCGTTTCCTTGGCTTCCTCGAGGTTCAGTCCCGGAGCAAAGGTTTGTTTGGTGGCATGAAGTTCAATACAACCGCAATCGGTAATCGCCTTGGCGACGGACCGGTTAACGGAGGCACTGCTTTGTCCATTCTTTGACAATACATCCAGCAGACTGCGGTGACGGAGCAACAGTTCGGAAACCTGATCTTGAAAGTCTTGTAAACTTGGTGTGCCCATGTAACCTATTCACCTCTAACCTCTAGTTTTTTGAATTGAACTTATTATATTCCAGTCAATTCCCCATTTTCAACCAAAAACGAGACTTCTGTAGGATGGTACAAAAGAAAGGTTCAGCCGTCCAATAAAAATTGGAATATACAGGATTAGGTTGCTGCAAAATGGACCATACTGCTAATGAAATCTGCAACTATTAAAAATATGGATTTAAGGAGGTGAGGGAACTGATGCTGAGGAAATCGATCACGGCATTTGCCGGATTATGCGGGGCATGGATCGGGTACTCGCTGCATCATGCAGCAGGTTGGTCGTTCCCTGGAATTGGAATTGATGATTCGCTGTGGGGCAGCCTGATGTTCGCTGTGGTTGGCGCAATTTTATTTATGTTGATTGGTTCCCTGTGTGCTCAAGCTGTATCGTATCGTCTGCATTCGTTTATCGCTTCGTTCTCGAACACGCCGATGAATGAACTGGCGGCCGGAGCGTCGGGTCTGATCGGAGGACTGCTGCTGGCTCTATTAATCTACCCTAGCCTTGCCTGGATTGGACATGCCGGGGATTTGCTGGCTGTCGGCGTGACGTTTGTGTGCGGTTATATGGGACTTCGGATCGGCTTGGAAAAGAAAGAGGAGCTCGCTTCCCTGTGGACTTCCGGCAAATGGAGCCGGGGCGAGCTGCCGGAGGAACGCCGGATTGAGGAGCATAAAATTCTCGATACGAGCGTCATTATCGACGGCCGGATCGCGGACATCTGCAAAACCGGTTTTATCGAAGGAACGATCGTCATTCCCGAATTTGTACTGGAAGAGCTTCAGCATATCGCGGATTCCTCTGACCTCTTGAAGCGGAACCGCGGACGCAGAGGACTCGATATTTTGAACAAGATCCAGAAGGAACTGGACGTCAGGGTGCTGATCTATGAAGGGGATTTCGAAGAAATTTCCGAGGTGGACAGCAAGCTGGTGAAGCTCGCCAAGGTGCTGCAGGGCAAAGTGGTAACCAACGATTTTAACCTGAACAAGGTGTGCGAGCTGCAAGGCGTATCCGTACTGAACATTAACGATTTGGCCAACGCCGTGAAGCCGGTCGTCCTGCCGGGGGAAGAAATTATGGTGCAGGTGATCAAGGACGGCAAAGAGCATGGCCAGGGAGTGGCTTATCTCGACGACGGAACCATGATTGTGGTTGAAGGCGGACGCGACTATATAGGCAATATGATGGAAGTGCTGGTAACGAGCGTGCTGCAGACCTCCGCGGGGCGGATGATCTTCGCCAAACCGAAACTGTTGGAAAAAGCCCAGTAAACGCGGTATGATGGGGGTATACTCTTTTTCGGTCAGTTGTTGAGGAGGCTTTGCATCGACTTGGGCACAGAGAATCAGGTGGGCGTCATTGTGGTATCCGCGGGCCGCGGCTCCCGGATGGGGACGCAGGAAAGCAAGCAGTACCTTATGCTTGAAGACAAGCCCATCATTATGCATACGCTTGACATTTTTGAACAAATGCCGCTGGTGAAAGAAGTGGTCCTGGTCACCGGTGCGGACGATATTCCGCGCTGCGAGCAGTGGATCCGGGATTACGGACTTGGTAAAGTAACCAAGGTCATCGCCGGCGGAAGCGAAAGACAACAATCCGTATACAACGGCTTGATGGAAATTGGCACAGAATGGGTAATGGTTCATGACGGGGTTCGCCCGTTCGTGGAACCTGAACACATTGAGGCCTGCTACCGGAAGGCGCTCCAGGAAGGAGCGGCCGTGCTGGCGGTGCCGGTGAAGGATACCATCAAGCAGGTGAACGATTCGGGGACGATTCTGGCGACCCCTGATCGCCGGAGTCTGTGGGCCATTCACACCCCACAGGCTTTTCGTCTTTCCGATTTGAAAAGGGCTCATGAACGCGCCGCAGCGGACGGCTTCGCCGGCACAGACGACTCCATGCTCGTGGAGCGGCTGGGCATTCCCGTGGCGGTTGTGGAAGGCAGCTATACGAATATCAAAATTACGACGCCGGAAGATTTGGAGTACGCCGCATTTATGCAGAAACGCAAGGGAGAGAAAAAGGGATGATACGTGTAGGACAAGGGTTTGACGTTCACCAGCTGGTGGAGGGCAGGCCGTGCATCATTGGCGGAGTCACGATTCCGTACGAGAAGGGGCTGCTGGGACATTCCGACGCGGACGTGCTGCTGCATGCCGTCGCGGATGCGATTTTGGGTGCGCTTGCGCTGGGGGACATCGGCAAGCATTTTCCCGATACGGATCCGGAATTCAAGGACGCGGACAGTTTGAAGCTGCTGCTGCATGTATGGGGCCTCGCCAAGGAGCGGGGGTACCGCCTGGGCAACATCGATTCGACCATTATCGCCCAGCGTCCGAAAATGGCTCCTTATATTCCGCAGATGGCTGAAGTCATCGCCAAGGCGCTGGATGCCGACGTGACACAGGTCAACGTGAAGGCAACTACGACGGAGCAGCTCGGATTCACCGGTCGGGGAGAAGGCATTGCAGCCCAATCGGTTGTATGCTTGATCCAAGATGTGCTATCATCTTGAAGGATTTAAGCTGGAATAGGGTAAAGTATTTCTGAACGGACTTTATTGATCAATGATATGACGGAGGGGATCAGGATGAGCAGAGTGCGCGTACGTTATGCACCGAGTCCAACCGGACATTTACATATTGGCAATGCCAGAACGGCGCTGTTTAACTATTTGTATGCCCGCAACCAGGGCGGAGAGTTTATTATCCGAATCGAAGATACGGACGTGAAGCGGAATATCGAAGGCGGCGAAGAAAGCCAGCTGAAGTATTTGAAATGGCTTGGCATGGACTGGGACGAAAGCGTTGATGTGGGCGGGGCGTATGGCCCTTACCGCCAGACCGAACGTCTGGACATTTATAAGAAATACTGGCAGGACCTGCTGGACCGCGGCTTGGCTTACCGCTGCTATTGCACCGAGGAAGAGCTGGAGAAGGAACGGGAAGAGCAGATCGCCCGCGGCGAGACGCCGCGCTATTCCGGCAAGCACCGTGACTTGACGCCTGAGCAGTGCCAGGCATTCGAAGCGGAAGGCCGGGTGGCCAGCATTCGCTTCCGGGTACCGGACAATAAGACGTACACGTTCAACGATATGGTCAAAGGCACGATTTCTTTCAATACCCAGGACACCGGTGACTTTGTCATTGTGAAAAAGGACGGCATTCCGACGTACAACTTCGCGGTGGTGCTCGACGACCATCTGATGGAAATTTCCCACGTCCTGCGCGGGGAAGACCATATTTCCAACACGCCGCGCCAGCTGATGATCTACGAGGCGTTCGGCTGGGAGCCGCCGCTGTTTGGTCATATGACGCTGATCGTGAATGAGAACCACAAGAAGCTCAGCAAGCGGGATGAATCGATCATCCAGTTCATCGAGCAGTACGACCAGCTGGGTTATCTGCCGGAAGCGATGGTGAACTTTATCGCCCTGCTGGGCTGGTCTCCGGAAGGCGAAGAAGAGATTTACAGCAGAGAAGAGCTGATCAAGATCTTCAATCCGGACCGCCTGTCGAAGAGCCCGGCCGTGTTCGATCAGAACAAGCTGGCTCATCTGAACAATACGTACATTAAGAATGCCGATACCGACCGGATTACGGAGCTGGCGATACCGCACTTGCAGCGGGCGAGCCGCCTGCCGGCCGACCTGGATGAGGAGCAGAAGGCATGGACGCGCAAGCTCGTCGCCCTCTATCAGGAACAGATGACAGCCGCATCGGATATTGTCGATCTGTCGGAGGTGTTCTTCCGCACCCATCTGGAAATCGATCAGGAAGCCCTGCCGGTGCTGGCTGAGGAGCAGGTACCTACCGTATTGTCCGCGCTGCTGGCGAAGATCGAAGCTTCGGAGGAGTATACCGCTTCGCATATTGCCGCGCTTATCAAAGAGGTTCAGAAGGAGACCGGCGTGAAAGGCAAGCAGCTCTTTATGCCGATCCGTGTCGCGCTGACCGGCCAGATGCATGGCCGCGATCTGAACGAGACGATCTTCCTGCTGGGCCGCGGACGCGTGATCGAGCGGCTGAAATCGCAAATTAAGGGAGCATAAGTGGATTCTTTCTTGTAATCACAGCATATTCTAACCCATAAGCTCCCTGAAACACTTCTTGTCAGTAAGACGACTTATCGGCTATAATTACAAGCAAAATCAATTCGGCCCCGCTGTTACTGGGAGTGCCGAATGATCCAATGTGCGATCAGCGAAGATCAGGAGAAGTACATTGATCACGCCATTGACAGAGAGGGTGACCGCAAGGGAGGCGCAAGTTTTCCTTTAGGCTGGAAGTTACCTATTGGCCGGCAGTGGAAATGCACCTGTGAGCTGCATGGATGAGCGGAGGAGGATCTCCCCCGTTAGACTGTGCCGGACGTCCGCCGTTATGAGGACAGAAAGTGGGGCTTTTCGTTTGCGATGCAGTCTGCCGGAATCACCGGCGGGCACGTCAGCAGCAAGGCCCAAGCAGAGTGGGACCGCGCGTATAACGTCTCTGCAGCATGATGCTGCAGGGGCGTTTTTTGTTGAAAGAATCTTCGCTGAGCGTGTTGGGACTCGATGAACAAGCGTCGATGAAGAAACGTCGATGAAGAAACGTCGATGAACGCTTTTGTTGTCAGGATGAGAAGGGTGTTGTGCCTCCACGTAACGATGGAGAACAGAAGAAGCAAAGAGGGGAACGGATATGTTCAAGCACATGAAATCGGATATCCAAACCGTATTCGAGAATGATCCGGCGGCCAGAAGTCTGTTCGAGGTCATTTTCACCTATTCCGGATTGCATGCCATCTGGGCTCATCGGGTTGCGCATGCACTGTACAAACGCCGGTGGTATACACTGGCGCGCGTGATTTCCCAGGTCAGCCGTTTCATGACGGGGATCGAGATCCATCCCGGAGCGAAGATCGGCAAGCGCCTGTTCATCGACCATGGCATGGGTGTGGTCATCGGGGAGACCTGTGAGATCGGGGACGACGTCGTCATTTACCAGGGCGTTACCCTCGGGGGCACCGGGAAGGAAAAAGGCAAACGGCATCCGACCATCGGCAACAATGTCGTCATTGCGTCCGGCGCGAAAGTGCTGGGATCGTTTACGGTCGGCGACCAGTGCAACATCGGAGCCAACTCGGTCGTTCTGAAGGAAGTCCCCTCGAACAGCACGGTGGTGGGCATTCCTGGAAGAATCGTGAAGCAGGACGGGCGCCGGGTGGACCGTCTAAGCCACCAGCTGCCTGACCCGATCGTCGATTCGCTGCGCAGCATGCAGCAGGAGATCGAACAGCTTCGCGGTGAATTGGAAAGACTACAAACGGAAAACAACCGGCTGCAGCAGGAGGAAACCCCGGCTGGAGCACGTTCGAAATAAAGAAGCAGCGAATTTCATGGATGAAAGGAAATGTGGATATGTCCCTTCAAATTTATAATACGATGATCCGGGCGAAAGAAGAGTTTGTGGCGAAGCAGCCGGGAAAAGTGAACATGTACGTGTGCGGTCCGACCGTATACGACTACATTCATATCGGGAATGCGCGTCCGATGATCTTTTTCGACGTCGTTCGCTCGTATCTCGAGCAGATCGGCAACGAAGTCAATTACGTGGTGAACTTCACGGACGTGGACGACAAGCTGATCCGCAAAGCCGAGCAGATGAACAGCACCGTGCCGGTGGTGGCCGATACGTTTATTAAAGCGTACTACGAGGACCTCGACGGGCTGGGCATTCATAAGGCGACGATCAACCCGCGGGTGACGGAGAACATGGATAACATCATCGCCTTTATTAAGGAGCTGGAAGACGAAGGCTTCGCTTATGAAAAAGGGGGCGACGTTTTCTACCGGACCGGCAAATTTCCGGGTTACGGCAAGCTTTCGCATCAGAAGCTGGAGGAGCTGCAGTTCGGCATCCGGATCGGCGTCGACGAGCGGAAGGAAAGCCCGGAAGACTTCGTGCTTTGGAAGGCGGCGAAGCCGGGAGAGATTTACTGGGCAAGCCCTTGGGGCGACGGCCGCCCTGGCTGGCACATCGAATGCTCGGCCATGGCCCGCCGCTACCTTGGCGACACCCTGGATATCCACGGAGGCGGACAGGACCTGCAGTTTCCGCATCACGAGTGCGAAATTGCGCAGTCGGAAGCTTTGACCGGCAAGCCGCTCGCCAACTACTGGATGCATAACGGGTACATCAAGATCAATAACGAGAAAATGTCGAAATCGCTCGGAAACGGCATTTTGGTCAAGGATCTGCGCGCCCAATATAAAAAAGAAGCGATCCGCTACTTCATGCTGTCCACGCATTACCGCAATCCGCTCAACTTCAACAGCGAAACGATGGATCAGGCGATGAACAGCGTGGAGCGGATCGCCAACGCCGTAACGAATATGAAGCACCGCCTGGATACGGTGGCTCCGGACGGAAACGGTCCGGTCCGTGAATCCGTGCAGCAGAAGCTGGATGCGATTCTCGCTTCCTACTATGAAAAAATGAACGATGATTTCAATACGCCGGATGCGATTACCTCCGTATTCGAATGGGTCAGTGAAGCCAATCTGCTGCTTCAGGAGCCTGTGGCGAACCCTGCGGAACTGCAGGCGATGCTGGCGGCTTTTGACGAATTGAACGCGGTGCTGCGGCTGTATTTCGAGGAAAAGGCCGAGCTTCTGGACGAGGAAGTGGAGCAGCTGATCGCCGAGCGTGCCGAAGCCCGCAAGAACAAAAACTGGGGCCGCGCGGATGAAATCCGCGACGAGCTGGCGGCCAAGGGAATTCTGCTGGAGGATACAGCGCAGGGCATGCGCTGGCGCCGCAAATGAGCGGGGCGGACGGCAACGAACTGCTGCCGGAAAGTGCGGGAAGCTGGATGTTCAGCTACCCGCCATCCAAGCCGGCCCGGCTGATTCCGCCGATCGTCTTGGCTTATATTGGCGATGCTATCTATGAGGTGGCCATCCGCCAATATTTGATCTCCAAGACGAATCTGCGGCCCAATCAGCTGCACCGTTCGGCGACCGGACTTGTCTCGGCCAAGGCCCAGAGCCGGATTATCGGCGCGCTGGAGGAGATGCTGACTGAAGAGGAGCGCGACGTAGTCCGCCAAGGCCGCAACGCCAAGTCGGGCACCATTCCGAAAAATGCCGACGTGCTGGAATACCGGCATGCCACCGCGTTCGAGTCCCTGATCGGATACTTGTACTATACCGGGCAGTTCGGGCGCATGCAGGAGTTAATCGACACGGGGATCAAGTTCATAGAGCAGCAGCCCAAGAAGAAATAAGATGGCAGGCCATCACAGGCAATAAGAATCAGGAGGAAAATCGATGGAGGAAGAAATCATTGCCGGGAAGCATTCGGTCACCGAAGCGCTTCGATCCGGGCGGACGATCAATAAAATATGGATTGCGGAAAATGCCCAAAAGCATCTGACGCAGCCGATCATTTTCGAGGCCAAAAAGCTTGGCGTCGTCATTCAGCAGGTGGACAAGCGCAAGCTGGACCAGATGGCGCCGGGCATGCAGCATCAAGGGGTGGTCGCGCAGGCGGCGCCTTATGCCTATGCCGAAGTGGAGGACATCCTGCAGGCCGCGGAAGCCAAAGGGGAAGCGCCGTTCATCTTGCTGTTGGATGAGATCGAAGATCCGCACAATCTCGGCTCCATTCTCCGGACCGCGGACTGCACCGGCGTTCATGGGGTAATCGTGCCGAAACGCCGGTCAGCACAGGTTACCGCGACCGTGTCCAAGACGTCCGCCGGTGCCGCCGAATACGTCCCGGTCGCACGCGTAACGAACCTGGGGCAGACCATTGAGGAGCTGAAAGAGAGAGGAATTTGGGTCGTCGGTACCGACGTGTCGGCTTCCTCCGAGATGTACGACACGAATGTGTTTGACGGCCCCGTCGCCGTAGTCATTGGCAACGAAGGGAAAGGCATGGGCAGACTGATCCGCGAAAAATGCGATGTTTTGGTGAAACTCCCCATGAAAGGTCAAATCAACTCGCTTAATGCTTCCGTGGCCGCGGGAGTCGTGATGTACGAAGTTCTGCGCCGGCGCCGCACTCAAGGTTAGCCGGAATGGCGGCTTTGCGCGATGTGCTTCTGGTCGATGGCTATAACATGATCGGCGGATGGCCGTCCCTTGCAGAGCTGTCGCAGATCAGCATGCAGGAGGCCAGGGACGAGCTGCTGGCCAGGCTGGCCGATTACCAGGCTTTTTCCGGAAGAAAAGTGATCGCGGTATTTGACGCCTACCGGGTGCCGGGTCTGGGCAAATCCTTTTCGCAGAGCAAGGTCCAGGTGTACTTTACGAAGGAGAAGGAGACGGCGGACGAATGCATTGAGCGTCTTGTTGGAGAGCTGACCCGGCGAAGCAGGCAGATCTATGTGGCGACCAGCGATTTGATCGAACAGCATGTCATCTTCGCGCGGGGAGCGCTTCGCTTGTCCGCCCGGGAGCTGCTGATCGAAGTGGAGAACAGCGAGCAGATGATCCAGAAGCGGATCAAGGAAGATCAGGCCAGATCGACGCGCAATACGCTGGACAGCAAACTGTCGCCGGACATCCGCGAAATCTTCGAACGATGGCGGCGGGAATAGCCAACTTTTGTATGAAATGACAAATTTGCAGCTCTTGACAATTTTGCTATCGCTGTTCTTTTTTGGATAATCCGTGGTTGACGGCTTGGAGAGCATCATTTATACTGTTCGTATATTTCACGAGTAACGGGTACCTTGCGTTGCAGCCGGGGGGTTTCTTGGTGAGCGTCGACCTTAAAGAGTTAATGTTATCTGATTATGATTACAAGACGGATGAGGACGTAGTCGAATATTTCCGTGAGGGTGACAGTGAAGCGCTGGAGTACTTGATCAACAAGTACCGGAATTTCGTGCGGGCCAAAGCCAGATCTTATTTTCTGATCGGCGCCGACCGCGAGGATATCATCCAGGAAGGCATGATCGGTTTATACAAATCGATCCGTGATTTCAGAGGGGACAAGCAGTCCTCGTTCAAGGCTTTTGCCGAGCTGTGCATTACGAGGCAGATCATTACGGCGATCAAGACCGCGACGAGACAGAAGCATATCCCGCTGAATTCTTACGTGTCGTTGGACAAGCCTATCTATGATGAGGATTCCGACCGTACGCTGCTTGACGTGATTTGCGGCTCGCAGGTATGCGATCCGGAAGAGCTGATTATTAACCAGGAAGAGTTCGTCGGACTCGAGGACAAGATGTCCGAGATTCTGAGCGACTTGGAGCGCAAAGTGCTGATGCTGTATTTGGACGGCCGCTCCTATCAGGAAATTGCGGTGGATTTGAAACGGCATGTGAAATCGATCGATAATGCTCTGCAGCGGGTCAAGCGCAAGCTGGAGAGATATTTGGAAGTTCGCGACAATTGAACAGACGCTAAGGTGAAGAAAGGCTCGTAAGGAGTCTTTTTTTATTCACGCCGGAAGTGCCGAGGTTTAACCTCTGGACGAATGAATCATACTGGTAAATGAATGCAGGCGGCTTATGATGAGAAAAAAGGCTTGAAACGACAGGGAATCGTGGTTTTTAAACGCGTATTGACAAGGCCATTCTTTCGTTGACATGGTTTGACCCTTGTGATAAAGTGTTTTAGGTAGGCCTAAATTCGCGTGTTTTAATGAATGGTAGAGCAAAGGCTTCGGCACGAGCTTAATCGTTCATTTCGCAGGAACGGTTTTTTTTCTTTTCAGCGATGAAAAGTTTAGGCTGTTTCCTACTAGGGATCAATATTGACTCTTCTGAAATAGAAGGACGTCTTCGGGAGGTGCACAGCATGCGGGTAATTATCACTTTGGCTTGTACGAATTGCAAACAAAGAAACTATACGACTACCAAAAACAAGCGAAATCACCCCGACCGCATGGAGATGAAGAAATTTTGCAAGTTTTGTAACGAGCAAACTCCTCATCGCGAAACCAGATAGTTTTTTGGAGGTGTAGTCGGCGTGAAAGGTTTCAAGTCTCTGTTTTCCTTTTTCTCTGAAAGCTGGGCGGAACTTAAAAAAGTTCGCTGGCCTAATCGTAAAGAGTTGACGAATTACACGCTTATCGTACTTGGCACCATTGCGATCGTCACGATTTATTTTTGGGTTCTAGATATCGGCATTTCCGCTGTGATCGAAGCGATTATTTAAGAAGGGTCCCGGGTGGCTTGATATGGAAAAAAGATGGTACGTAGTTCATACCTACTCTGGGTATGAGAATAAGGTCAAAGCCAATTTGGAAAAACGCGTTGAGTCCATGGGCATGGAAGACAAGATTTTCCGCGTTCTTGTTCCGATGGAAGAAGAAGTGGTAAACAAGGACGGCAAGAAAAAGGTCGTCATGAGAAAGGTTTACCCCGGATATGTCTTGGTGGAAATGATCCAGACTGACGATTCCTGGTACGTTGTACGCAATACGCCAGGGGTTACGGGATTTGTCGGTTCGACGGGTTCGGGTTCCAAGCCGACGCCTTTGCTTCCGGAAGAAGTGGAACAGATTCTGAAGCATATGGGTATGGAAGAGCCGAAGCCGAAGATCGAATTCGACATTAAAGAATCCGTACGTATCAAAGTTGGTCCTTTTGCGAATTTTGTTGGCTCGGTAGAAGAAATTCTCGTCGACAAGAGCAAGCTGAAGGTACACGTCAACATGTTTGGACGGGAAACCCCGCTTGAGCTGGATTATACTCAGGTGGAGAAGATATAAAGTTCTTCAGGTTTCTTGTGGGAGGGCTTCGAGGCCCGCTAACCACTTTTGAAGGAGGTGTCTTACATGGCAAAGAAGGTAATCAAGGTTGTTAAACTGCAAATCCCTGCAGGTAAAGCGAATCCGGCGCCGCCAGTAGGTCCAGCATTGGGTCAAGCAGGTGTCAACATCATGGCATTCTGTAAAGAATTCAACGCTCGTACCGCTGATCAAGCTGGTCTGATCATTCCGGTTGAAATTTCGGTATTTGAGGATCGTTCCTTTACGTTCATTACCAAAACTCCACCGGCTGCAGTTCTGCTTCGCGTAGCTGCCAAAATCGAGAAGGGTTCCGGCGAACCTAACAAGAAGAAAGTCGCTACCGTTAAACGCAGCACTGTCCGTGAAATCGCTGAGCAAAAAATGCCTGACCTGAACGCAGCTTCCGTTGAAGCAGCTATGCGTATGGTTGAAGGTACTGCACGCAGCATGGGTATCACAATCGAAGACTAATCCGGTTTTTCTTGCGACACCCGGCCTATGAGGCCGGCACATGTGGGAGGAATATCCGCTAAAACCACAAAGGAGGAACAAACATGGCTAAACATGGTAAGAAGTATGTTGAAGCTGCCAAGCTGATCGACAGCGAAGCAGTATACGAGCCAGCAGAAGCTGTAGAGCTTGTGAAAAAGGCTGCGACTGCCAAGTTCGACGAAACCGTTGAAGTTGCAGTTCGTTTGGGCGTTGACCCACGTAAACAAGACCAAGCCGTTCGTGGTGTTGTTGTCCTGCCTCATGGCACGGGTAAAACACAACGCGTATTGGTATTTGCGAAAGGTGACAAAGCGAAGGAAGCGGAAGCGGCTGGCGCAGATTTTGTTGGCGATCAAGACATGATCAACAAGATCCAACAAGGCTGGTTCGAATTCGACGTCTGCGTCGCTACACCTGATATGATGAGCGAAGTCGGTAAACTGGGTCGTCTGCTCGGTGGTAAAGGCCTTATGCCTAACCCTAAAGCAGGAACAGTTACGTTCGATGTTGCCAAGGCTGTTCAAGAAATCAAAGCCGGTAAAATCGAATACCGTCTGGACAAAGCAGGTCAAATTCACGCACCGATCGGTAAAGTATCTTTTGATGCGGCCAAACTGAATGAGAACCTCAAATCTCTCATCGACGCACTCAACCGTGCTAAACCAGCTGCTGCAAAAGGTGTTTATCTGAAGGGGATCGCCGTATCCTCGACGATGGGACCAAGCGCACGCGTGAATACAGCAACCTTTAAATAAGTTATCGTTGACTCGTTCTGAGTTATCTGTTACTATATAAAAGTTGTTGTTTAGGTCCTTGTGACCGACCACTAAAGTTGAATATGCTTACCGTAGACAGTAGGTGCCTAAGGGCTTAATTTCCTACCGAGGTGTTGTGATAGAATATATATGATTTTCCTGCGATTTGCCCGGACAATCATCATTCATCAGGCCTTCGTAAATCTACGGAGGCTTTTTACTTGCCTATGAAATCGGAGAAGCCAAGAGTACTCAGACTCGAAGCGGACTCCGACGTAGATCGAACTGGCGGCCGGCAAGTCCGGCTGGACAGTCATTGAAACTTTCAGGAGGTGTAGACATTGGCAAACGCAAAAGTGATTCAAGCGAAACAAGAAGCTGTAGATGCGGTAACTGCGAAATTGCGCGAAAGTGCAACGACAGTAGTGGCCGACTACCGCGGATTGAACGTTGCCCAAGCTACCGAACTGCGTAAGCAGCTTCGCGAAGCGGGTGTTGAATTCCAAGTGTTGAAGAACACTTTGCTGCGCCGTGCGACTGCCGCTGCTGAGCTGACTGAACTGGACGAAGTATTGACCGGTCCAACAGCTATCGCATTCAGTGCAGAAGACGCCGTAGCACCAGCTAAAATCCTTAACGATTTTGCTAAGAAGAACGAAGCTTTGAAACTGAAAGGTGCCGTGGTTGAAGGCCGTGTAGTCGGCGTTGACCAAATCAAGGCGTTGGCAGAACTGCCATCCCGCGAAGGTCTCCTTTCCATGCTCCTCAGCGTGCTTCAAGCTCCAGTTCGCAACTTCGCGCTTGCAGTTAAGGCTGTGGCTGAGAAGGAAGAACAAGGAGCGTAAGCTTCCAGTTCTGACAGCTTAAAAGTAAACAAAAAAATAATTTTATTATAAAATGGAGGTTCAACCATGAGTAAAGAGCAAATCTTGGAATCAATCAAAGGTATGACTGTTTTGGAACTGAACGACCTGGTTAAAGCAATCGAAGAAGAATTCGGCGTAACTGCTGCAGCTCCAGTAGCTGTAGTTGGCGGCGGCGCTGGCGCAGCTGAAGCTGCTGAGCAAACTGAATTCGACGTAATCCTGGCTAACGCTGGTGCTTCCAAAATCAACGTTATCAAAGCCGTTCGCGAAATCACAGGTCTTGGCTTGAAAGAAGCTAAAGAACTCGTTGACAACGCTCCAAAACCACTGAAAGAAAAAGTGGGTAAAGAAGAAGCTGAATCCGTTAAAGCTAAATTGGAAGAAGCAGGCGCTACTGTAGAAGTGAAGTAATTCCTTCTCAGTTGAAGCACATAGCAAACCCCTTGATCATTCAAGGGGTTTGTTTTTGTAAAACCGCATCCCTTGTGACTAAACGACTAGAACCAGGGGATCCTGTGTAATGAAACCAAGGATTCGGAGGGAAAGCATGTCACAGCATTACTATTCCAACCAGCCCGAAGCCGGACATGACCGGCGGAGTCTGGAAGAGCGACTGCGGGGTGCAGTCTACAAGTTCACGAGCGATGCCGGGGTGTTTTCCAAGAAGGGAATTGATTTTGGCAGCAAGGTACTGATCGAAGCGATGGATATTCCGCAGGGGGCCGAGGTTCTGGATGTGGGCTGCGGGTACGGTCCTATCGGACTGGTGGCGGCAAGACTGGCCGGGGATGGGCATGTGACGATGCTGGATGTGAACAGCCGTGCAGTGGAACTCGCCAAGGGAAACGCCAGGCTGAACGGAATTACGAACGTGACGATTCTGGAGAGCGATCTGCTGCAGCAGGTAGAAGGGAAAGCTTTCGATGTCATCCTGACCAATCCGCCGATTCGTGCGGGCAAGGAAACGGTGCATCGGATTTTCGAGCAGGCGTATGAGCATCTTCGTGAAGGTGGAACCTTGTGGATCGTGATTCAGAAGAAGCAGGGGGCACCATCGGCAAAGGCGAAGCTGGAGAGCTTGTTCGCACAGGTGGAGGAAGTCACCAAAGATAAAGGGTACCGGATTTTTAAGGCTACAAAATCTTTTCAATAATATGCAATAGGACTATTGACTTGAAAAATCATGTGTGATATTATTATAAAATGTCAGTATTAGGATAGGCTTCTTGTCTTTAGTTGGCTGAAATGTCAATAGTTTTTATGCGGAGATATGCATAAAATAGGGCATGTCCACGTATAATATGTACATTTTGGGCAAATCTACTGGATATGAAGTCACTTCTATGTTTAGAAGGCAAGACCATGGATAAGTTGCTCTTTGTTCGAAAGCATTCGGGTAAGGGCTTTTCTTTATTTGTGGATGAATCCTCTGCATGAATCCATTATAAGGTTCCAAACAGAGGTTCGCAATCAATTTTTAAAGTGAGTAGACATGAGGGGTGAGTTAAAGTTGGCAGGACATCTTGTTCAGTATGGTCGACGCACTCGGCGAAGTTATGCACGAATTAATGAAGTACTTGAGATTCCGAACCTGATCGAAATCCAACAGAAATCATATGAATGGTTTTTGGAGGAAGGATTGCGCGAAATGTTCCAGGATATCTCGCCAATTCAGGATTTTACGGGCAATTTGGTGCTGGAGTTCATCGACTACAGCCTGGGCGAACCCAAATACACCGTCGATGACGCGAAAGAGCGTGACGTGACGTATGCGGCGCCGCTTCGGGTGAAAGTACGGCTCATCAACAAAGAAACCGGAGAAGTCAAAGAACAGGAAGTATTCATGGGAGATTTCCCGCTGATGACGGAGACCGGTACATTTATTATCAACGGTGCAGAACGGGTCATTGTCAGCCAGTTGGTACGCTCTCCTAGCGTCTATTTCAGCACGAAAGTCGATAAAAACGGTAAGAAAACCTACACTGCAACAGTGATTCCAAACCGTGGTGCCTGGCTTGAACTGGAGACGGATGCAAAGGACATCATGTATGTCCGGATCGACCGTACCCGTAAAATCCCGGTTACTGTTTTGCTGCGGGCGCTTGGTTTCGGCAGCGACGCCGAAATTTTGGACCTGCTCGGCAACGACGAATACATCCGCAACACGCTGGACAAAGACAACACCGATTCCACGGAAAAAGCGCTCATCGAAATTTACGAACGCCTCCGTCCGGGCGAGCCGCCTACCCTCGACAATGCGAAGAGCTTGCTGGTAGCGCGCTTCTTTGATCCAAAGCGTTATGACCTGGCCAATGTCGGCCGCTATAAAATCAATAAAAAGCTGCATATCAAGAACCGTCTGTTCAACCAGCGTCTTGCTGAGTCACTGATCGATACCGATACCGGTGAGATCATTGCCGAAGCCGGACAAATGGTGGATCGCCGTCTCCTTGACGAAATCCTGCCGCACCTGGAGAAGAATGTCGGACACAAGACGTACCATGTTGCCAATGGTGTGCTTGATGCCGATGACATTCCGATGCAGAGCATCGACGTATTCTCCCCGATCGAAGACGGCAAGGTCGTCAAAGTGATTGCGAACGGTAATATTGATAAATCGGTTAAACATATTACGCCTGCTGATATTATTTCCTCGATCAGCTACTTTATTAACCTGCTGCATGGCATCGGCGACACGGACGATATCGACCACCTTGGTAACCGTCGTCTGCGTTCGGTCGGTGAACTGCTGCAGAACCAGTTCCGTATCGGTCTGTCCCGTATGGAACGCGTCGTACGCGAAAGAATGTCCATCCAGGATGCGAATGTCATCACGCCGCAAGCCCTGATCAACATTCGACCGGTTATCGCGTCGATCAAAGAGTTCTTCGGAAGCTCCCAGTTGTCCCAGTTTATGGACCAGACCAACCCGCTTGCTGAACTGACGCACAAACGCCGTCTGTCTGCACTCGGACCCGGCGGTTTAACGCGTGAGCGCGCGGGCTTCGAAGTTCGTGACGTCCATCACAGTCACTACGGCCGGATGTGTCCAATCGAGACGCCGGAAGGTCCGAACATCGGTTTGATCAACTCCTTGTCTACGTTCGCACGGATCAACGAATACGGCTTTATCGAAGCTCCGTACCGTTGGGTCGATCCGAAGACGGGTGTTGTAACTGACCAGATCGACTACCTGACAGCTGACGAGGAAGACAACTATGTAGTCGCACAGGCAAACGCGAAGCTGAATGAAGACGGCACGTTTGCGGAGGATATGGTTATCGTCCGTTACAACAAGCAGTCCGACAACATTTTGCCGATGCCGAGCGAACGCGTGGATTACATGGACGTTTCGCCGAAGCAGGTTGTGTCGGTCGCAACGGCGCTCATTCCGTTCCTCGAGAACGATGACTCCAACCGCGCCCTGATGGGATCGAACATGCAGCGTCAGGCTGTGCCGCTTCTTGTGCCTAAAGCTCCGCTGGTTGGTACAGGAATGGAACACAAGTCTGCAAAGGATTCCGGGGTATGTATCGTTTCCAAATATGACGGTGTAGTTGAACGTTCTTCCGCCAACGAAATCTGGGTGCGCCGCATCGAGACCGTGGACGGCAAAGAAGTCAAAGGCGACATCGTTAAACATAAATTACACAAATTTATGCGTTCGAACCAAGGCACATGCATCAACCAGCGTCCGATCGTGAAGAGAGGCGACGTCATCAAGAAGGGCGACATCCTCGCGGACGGACCTTCGACGGAAATGGGCGAGTTGGCTCTTGGACGTAACGTCGTCGTAGCATTCATGACCTGGGAAGGTTATAACTACGAGGATGCCATCCTCCTCAGCGAGAAGCTGGTGAAGGAAGATGTGTACACTTCGATTCACATCGAGGAATACGAATCCGAAGCGCGCGACACCAAGCTCGGACCGGAAGAAATTACCCGCGATATTCCGAACGTCGGCGAGGAAGCTCTCAAGAACCTCGACGAGCGCGGAATTATCCGGATCGGTGCCGAAATCAGCGCCGGCGACATTCTCGTCGGTAAAGTTACACCGAAAGGCGTAACAGAGCTGACGGCGGAAGAGCGCCTGCTGCACGCCATCTTCGGTGAGAAGGCGCGTGAAGTGCGCGACACCTCCCTACGCGTACCGCATGGTAGTGACGGGATTATCGTGGACGTCAAAGTGTTTACCCGTGAGAACGGCGACGAGCTGCCTCCTGGTGTAAACCAACTGGTTCGGGTGTACATCGCTCAGAAGCGTAAAATTTCTGAAGGTGACAAAATGGCCGGACGTCACGGTAACAAAGGGGTCGTGGCCCGCATCCTGCCGGAAGAAGATATGCCGTTCCTGCCGGACGGTACGCCTGTACAGGTCGTACTGAACCCGTTGGGGGTACCTTCCCGGATGAACATCGGGCAGGTTCTGGAAGTCCACTTGGGCTTTGCCGCCATGCGTCTTGGTATTCACGTGGCTACGCCGGTATTCGACGGTGCCAATGAATATGACGTATTTGACACCATGGAAGAAGCCGGCATGCAGCGTAACGGTAAGACGCGTCTGTACGACGGCCGCACGGGCGAGATGTTCGAACGTGAGGTTACCGTCGGCGTCATGCACATGATCAAGCTGGCCCACATGGTTGACGATAAAATCCATGCTCGTTCAACTGGACCATACTCGCTCGTTACGCAGCAGCCTCTGGGTGGTAAAGCCCAGTTCGGCGGACAGCGCTTCGGTGAGATGGAAGTTTGGGCGCTGGAAGCATACGGCGCCGCATATACACTGCAAGAGATCCTGACCGTCAAATCCGACGATGTGGTCGGCCGGGTGAAAACCTACGAGTCCATCGTTAAAGGCGAGAACGTTCCGGAACCGGGTGTTCCTGAATCGTTCAAGGTTCTGATCAAAGAGCTTCAATCCCTCGGTATGGATGTTAAGATCCTGAGCGGTGACGAGCAGGAGATCGAGATGAAAGAGCTCGATGATGAAGACGAGGCAGCCGGCGATAAGCTGAGCCTCAACCTGGAAGGCGAAGAAGTCGGAGTGGAATAAAGACCGTGTGAAGGCGGGCGGGAATACCGTCCGTCCTCATTCACGGTTCAAATCATTAGGACTAGGTTAAGGAGGGTTGCTCCTTGTTGGACGTTAACAATTTCGAATTCATGAAGATCGGGCTTGCATCCCCGGAGAAAATTCGTTCATGGTCCCGCGGAGAAGTGAAAAAGCCGGAAACCATCAATTACCGTACGCTCAAACCGGAGAAAGAAGGCCTGTTCTGCGAACGGATTTTTGGACCGCAAAAAGACTGGGAATGCCATTGCGGCAAATATAAGCGTGTCCGTTACAAAGGCGTAGTCTGCGATCGCTGCGGCGTAGAAGTTACCCGCGCGAAGGTGCGCCGCGAACGGATGGGCCATATTGAGCTGGCAGCTCCTGTATCCCATATCTGGTACTTTAAAGGCATTCCGAGCCGTATGGGTCTCGCTTTGGATATGTCGCCAAGATCTCTGGAAGAGATCATTTACTTTGCATCTTATGTAGTAACCGACCCTGGAGATACGCCTCTGGAGAAGAAACAGCTCCTGTCCGAGAAAGAATACCGCAGCTACCGTGAAAAGTACGGCTACGGTTTCCAAGCGGGCATGGGTGCTGAAGCGATCAAGAAGCTGCTGCAGGATCTCGATATCGAAAAGGAACTCGAGTTTCTGAAGGAAGAGCTGCGCACGGCTCAAGGCCAACGCCGTAACCGTGCGATCAAGCGTCTGGAAGTCATCGAGGCTTTCCGCAACTCCGGCAACAAGCCAGAGTGGATGATCATGGACGTATTGCCGGTTATTCCTCCGGAACTGCGCCCAATGGTACAGCTGGATGGCGGACGTTTTGCAACGTCTGACCTGAACGACCTGTACCGCCGCGTGATCAACCGGAACAACCGCTTGAAGCGTCTGCTTGACCTGGGAGCTCCGGATATCATCGTTCAGAACGAAAAACGGATGCTGCAGGAAGCGGTTGACGCCCTGATCGACAACGGCCGCCGCGGCCGTCCGGTTACTGGACCAGGCAACCGTCCGCTGAAATCCCTCAGCCACATGCTGAAAGGTAAGCAAGGACGTTTCCGGCAAAACCTGCTCGGTAAACGTGTTGACTATTCCGGCCGTTCCGTTATCGTCGTTGGTCCGTACCTGAAAATGTATCAGTGCGGTCTGCCGAAGAAAATGGCGCTGGAACTGTTCAAGCCGTTTGTCATGAAAGAACTTGTAAACAAGGGCCTCGCCCATAACATTAAGAGCGCCAAACGTAAGGTTGAGCGCGTAAGTCCGGAAGTATGGGACGTTCTCGAAGAAGTCATTAAAGAGCATCCGGTTCTGCTGAACCGTGCCCCTACGCTTCACCGTCTCGGTATCCAGGCGTTTGAACCGATCCTGGTGGAAGGTCACGCGATCCGTCTGCATCCGCTCGTATGTACGGCTTACAACGCCGACTTCGACGGTGACCAAATGGCGGTTCACGTTCCGCTGTCCGCAGAGGCACAGGCTGAAGCCCGTATCCTCATGCTGGCATCCGGCAACATTTTGAACCCTAAAGACGGTAAACCTGTCGTAACTCCTTCGCAGGATATGGTTCTCGGATCTTTCTATCTGACCATGGACAACAAGGAAGAGAAAGGTTCCGGCATGATCCTGAGTTCCGTGAACGAAGCCGTATCGGCTTACCAACGCGGAACCGCAGGTCTGCATGCACGGGTAGCCATTCCGGTAAAAGCGCTCGGCAAAACCAGCTTTACCGACAAGCAGCAGGACGCAATGCTCTTGACGACTGTCGGACGCATCATTTTCAACGAAATTTTCCCGAGCAGCTTCCCGTACATTAACGAAGCAACCCGCGACAATCTGTTCAACGGAACGCCGGAAAAATATTTCGTCTATGAAAAAGGTGCGGACATCCGCGAGCGCATGTACGACCTGCCTATAAGCAGCGCTGTTGGTAAAGAGTATCTGGGCCAAATCATTGCCCGCTGCTTCGAGATTTACCACACGACGGAAACTTCCGTTATTCTGGACAAAATCAAGCAGCTCGGCTTCACGTATTCGACGCGTGCCGGCGTAACCGTTGCGGTATCCGACGTTATCGTTCCTGATGAGAAACAGGCGATCCTGAAGGAATCCGACGAGAAGGTTGCAGTCGTTACAAACCAATACCGCCGCGGCTTGATTACGAACGAAGAACGGTACGACCGCGTTATCGATATTTGGTCCAAGGCGAAGGATGACATTACGGACATCCTGATGAAATCCATGGACCGCTTTAACTCCATCATGCTCATGGTTGATTCCAAAGCACGGGGTAACAAATCGCAGATTACTCAGCTCGGCGGCATGCGGGGTCTGATGGCGAACCCATCCGGCCGGATCATCGAACTCCCGATCAAGTCCAACTTCCGTGAAGGCCTGACCGTCCTCGAGTACTTCCTGTCGACGCACGGTGCCCGTAAAGGTCTGGCGGATACCGCGCTGCGTACAGCGGACTCCGGTTACCTGACACGCCGTCTGGTAGACGTTGCCCAGGACGTTATCGTTCGCGAAGAAGACTGCGGTACCGATAAAGGCTTTACCGTCAGCCGGATTCAGGATGGTAAAGAGGTTATCGAGGATCTGTATGACCGTATTGAAGGACGCTACTGCTTCGAGACGGTTCGTCATCCGGAAACCAACGAAATTCTGGTTAACCGCAACGAGCTGATCGATTCGGATAAAGCGAACCTGATCGTCAACTCCGGCGTAACAAAACTGCAAATCCGTTCGGTACTCAGCTGCCGTGCCCGTCACGGTGTGTGTAAGAAGTGCTACGGACGCAACCTGGCCACAGGCAAATTCGTGGAAATCGGGGAAGCTGTCGGCATCATCGCGGCGCAATCCATCGGTGAACCAGGAACCCAGCTTACCATGCGTACGTTCCATACCGGTGGTGTCGCAGGGGACGATATTACCCAAGGTCTTCCGCGTATTCAGGAGCTTTTCGAAGCCCGGAATCCGAAAGGCCAAGCAACTATCAGTGAAATCGACGGCGTCGTGAAGGAAATCCGCGAAGCGAAAGACCGTCGTGAAATCGAAGTCCAAGGTGAAGCGGAAACGAAAGTGTACTCCGTTACCTACGGTTCCCGTCTGCGCGTAAGCGAAGGTCAGGAAATCGAAGCCGGCGACGAGCTGACTGACGGTTCCATCGACCCGAAAGAAATGCTGCGCATTAAAGGCATCCGCGGGGTGCAGAACTACATTCTGCAGGAAGTACAGCGCGTATACCGTAACCAGGGCGTAGAAATCAACGATAAGCACGTCGAAGTAATGATCAAGCAGATGCTGCGTAAAATCCGTATCGTCGATGCGGGAGATACACCGCTTCTTCCTGGATCATTCACCGACATTCATGAATATGAAGCAGCGAACAAAGAAGCAATCCTGTCCGGAAAAGAGCCTGCGGTGGCTAAACCGGTTCTGCTCGGTATCACCAAGGCTTCCCTGGAGACCGATTCCTTCTTGTCCGCGGCATCCTTCCAAGAGACGACACGCGTTCTTACCGATGCGGCGATCAAAGGCAAGGTTGACCAACTGCTCGGCCTGAAAGAAAATGTCATCATCGGTAAATTGATCCCTGCAGGTACCGGTATGAACCGTTACCGCAGCGTCAAATTCGATGATCCGAACGCCGAAGATCAGGACTCCAAAGAGCTTGAAACGGCAACAGTAGAGTAATAGACTGCTATACAGGCGGTTTTGCGCGGAGGCGGCATGAAAAAGGGCTGCTTCCGCGAAAACTTTCCTGAAACATTCTTGACATCGCCTAATGCAAGTGCTAATATAGCAAAGGTGCGTGAGTAGTTAAGTACCCCTGTGCTTTTGGAGGATATTAAAATGTCTAATGATAAAGGATTACAGGATGCTCATGTCAAGATCGGTGCCAAACAAACGATGAAACTCGTAGAATTGGGCCAAGCCGCCGAAGTGTTTGTGGCGGAAGATGCGGAACACCGGCTCGTTTCAAAGGTTGAAGCTCTTTGCAGTAAGCATGGAGTGAAGATCACCTATGTGGATACTATGCATCATTTGGGTAAAGCATGTGGAATTGAAGTGGGCGCAGCGATGGCTGCCATCGTTAAATCATAGGGTAAGGAACGTTTTTGTTGGAGAAATCAACAGAGTTCTTCCGGCAAAGACTTTTCATTTGTTCTTTTATGAACCGCCTGGGTCTGTGGACTTAAAAAGAGGTTTGTAATGAGGATAAGTATTATGGGAAGGGGGTGGCTAACATGCCAACAATTAACCAGCTAGTTCGCAAAGGACGTCAAGCTAAGATCTACAAGTCGAAGTCCCCTGCATTGCAGAAAGGATACAACGCTCTGAAGCGTGAAGAGACAGGACTTAGCGCTCCTCAAAAACGTGGTGTCTGCACCCGTGTAGGTACAATGACTCCGAAGAAACCGAACTCCGCGCTTCGTAAATATGCCCGTGTTCGCTTGACGAACCGCATCGAGGTGACTGCTTACATTCCGGGGATCGGACACAACCTGCAAGAGCACAGCGTGGTATTGGTTCGCGGTGGACGGGTAAAAGACCTTCCAGGTGTACGTTACCATATCGTTCGCGGTGCGCTTGATACTGCAGGTGTGAACAACCGGATGCAAGCTCGTTCCAAATACGGCGCGAAACGTCCGAAAGCTAAAAAATCGTAATTGATTTCTATAAGAATTCAAAGACTTGAGAAAGGGGGATATCCATGCCACGCAAAGGTCCAGTTAGTAAGAGAGACGTATTGCCGGATCCGGTGTACAACAGCAAACTGGTTACACGCCTTATCAACCGCATCATGCTGGATGGTAAAAGAGGTGTTGCCCAAAGCATCCTTTACAATTCGTTCAACCTGATTCAAGAACGTACGGGTAAAGATCCTATGGAAGTGTTTGAAGCAGCTATCAAAAATATCATGCCAGTACTGGAAGTTAAAGCTCGCCGTGTCGGCGGTGCCAACTACCAGGTGCCGATTGAAGTAAAACCTGAAAGACGTACGTCTTTGGGATTACGTTGGCTCGTGAACTACTCCCGCAACCGCGGTGAGAAGACAATGGAAGAGCGTTTGGCGGCTGAGATCATCGACGCTTCCAACAACACAGGCGCTTCCGTTAAGAAACGCGAGGACACTCACAAAATGGCTGAAGCGAACAAAGCGTTTGCTCACTACCGCTGGTAGGATTCGGCTCAACAAATTACACTTCAATTTTGAAGGGAGACTATTTTCATGGCAAGAGAGTTCTCCTTGAAAAATACACGCAACATCGGGATCATGGCGCATATTGACGCTGGTAAAACGACCACCACAGAGCGGATCTTGTTCTACACAGGCCGTACGCACAAAATCGGTGAAGTTCACGAGGGTGCGGCTACAATGGACTGGATGGAGCAGGAACAGGAGCGCGGGATCACGATTACTTCCGCTGCGACGACCGCTTCGTGGAAAGGTCACCGCGTTAATATCATTGACACCCCAGGGCACGTTGACTTCACGGTTGAAGTTGAACGTTCCCTTCGTGTATTGGATGGGGCAGTAGGTGTTTTCAGTGCGAAAGAGGGCGTTGAGCCTCAGTCTGAAACCGTATGGAGACAGGCTGACCGCTACGGCGTTCCGCGGATCGCATATGTAAACAAAATGGATATTATCGGTGCCGACTATCTGAACGTCGTTAACGACATGCGCGATCGTCTGCAAGCGAACGCAGTAGCGATTCAATTGCCGATCGGTGCGGAGAACGACTTCGTGGGCATCATCGACCTGGTTGAGCAAAAAGCTCATATGTACAAAGACGACCTGGGTCAAAACATCGAGGTGGTCGACGTTCCGGCCGAGTTCCAAGACAAAGTTGAAGAACTTCGCGCTGAACTGATCGAAAAAGTCGCAGAACTCGACGAAGACCTGACAATGAAGTATCTGGAAGGTGAAGAAATCACCATTCCGGAACTGAAAGCAGCCCTCCGCAAAGGGGTTTGCGAAGTTAAGATCTTCCCGGTTATCTGTGGTTCTTCTTACCGCAACAAAGGGGTTCAGCTGATGCTGGACGCTGTTATCGATTATCTGCCAGCTCCAGTTGATGTACCATCGATTCAAGGTCACCTTGAAGACGGTACAGAAGTTGAGCGTCATTCTTCCGATGAAGAACCGTTCGCGGCTCTGGCATTCAAAATCATGACCGACCCTTATGTTGGTAAATTGACGTTCTTCCGCGTATACTCTGGTATCCTTCAATCCGGTTCTTACGTATTGAACGCTACCAAAGGCAAACGCGAACGTATCGGACGTATCCTTCAGATGCACGCGAACAGCCGTCAAGAAATCAGCGAAGTTTACTCCGGTGACATCGCGGCTGCCGTAGGCTTGAAAGATACCGGTACGGGCGACACACTCTGCGACGAGAAAGCTCCGGTTATCCTGGAATCCATGAACTTCCCGGATCCGGTTATCGAAATCGCAGTTGAGCCTAAAACCAAAGCCGACCAAGACAAAATGGGCGTTGCTTTGGGCAAATTGACAGAAGAAGATCCTACGCTGCGTGCTCATACAGATGAAGAGACTGGCCAAACAATCTTGGCTGGTATGGGTGAGCTTCACCTCGACATCATCATTGACCGCATGCGTCGTGAATTCAAGGTAGAAACCAACGTGGGTAAACCACAGGTTGCATACCGTGAAACCTTCCGTCAAGCTGCACGCGTTGAGGGTAAATTCGTTCGTCAGTCCGGTGGTCGTGGTCAATACGGTCACGTCTGGGTTGAGTTCGAACCTCTCGAAGCAGGTACTGGCAGCCAGTTTGACAGCAAGATCGTCGGTGGCTCTGTACCAAGAGAATACATCCAGCCTGCACTGAATGGTATTGAAGAAGCCATGAAGAATGGTGTTCTTGCCGGCTTCCCGCTTGTAGACATCAAAGCTACAATCGTAGACGGTTCTTACCATGATGTCGACTCCAATGAGATGGCGTTTAAGATTGCCGGTTCCATGGCGCTTAAAGCGGCTAAAGACAAGTGTAAACCTGTCCTGCTCGAGCCAATCATGAAAGTCGAAGTTACGGTGCCTGAAGAATACATGGGCGACGTAATGGGTATGCTGAACTCCCGTCGCGGACGTATCGAAGGTATGGATAACCGTTCCGGCGCTCAGATCATCCGTGCGAAAGTGCCTCTTTCCGAAATGTTCGGATACTCGACGACACTACGTTCCGGTACCCAAGGACGCGGCGTGTTTTCCATGGAACTCTCCCACTACGAAGAAGTTCCTAAGAACATTGCTGAAGAAATTGTTTCGAAGTCCAAAGGATCTGACGAGTAATATCTGCTTTTGAGTTTTAAACCCTGACCGGTACGATTACATCCAGAACTGCTTGCATAAACACCGGTCAGTTCAAACATAAAACCTATATTCAATCCATTTAAGGAGGAATTGTTCAAATGGCAAAGGCTAAGTTTGAACGTACTAAACCGCACGTTAACATCGGTACTATCGGTCACGTCGACCATGGTAAAACAACTCTGACTGCTGCTATCACGACTGTATTGTCCAAAACTTACGGTGGTGCTGCAGTAGCATTCGATCAAATCGACAAAGCTCCAGAAGAGCGCGAACGCGGTATCACAATCTCCACTGCACACGTGGAATACGAAACACCTAACCGTCACTATGCACACGTTGACTGCCCAGGGCACGCCGACTATGTTAAAAACATGATCACTGGTGCTGCTCAAATGGACGGAGCGATCCTGGTTGTATCCGCAGCTGACGGCCCAATGCCGCAAACTCGCGAACACATCCTGCTCTCCCGTCAGGTAGGCGTACCTTACATCGTCGTATTCCTGAACAAATGCGACATGGTTGAAGACGCTGAACTTCTTGAACTGGTTGAAATGGAAGTTCGTGACCTGCTGAACGAATATGAGTTCCCAGGCGACGACACTCCAATCATCCAAGGTTCTGCTCGTGAAGCTCTGCAAAACCCAGACGGCGAGTGGGCACAAAAAATCATCGAAATGTTCAACATCATCGATGAGTACATCCCTCTTCCAGAGCGCGACACTGACAAACCTTTCCTTATGCCAGTCGAGGACGTATTCTCCATCACTGGTCGTGGTACGGTTGCTACAGGCCGTGTAGAACGCGGAACGGTTAAAGTGGGCGACGAAGTTGAAATCGTTGGTATCGCTGAAGAAACTAAGAAATCCGTCGTTACGGGCGTTGAAATGTTCCGTAAATTGCTGGATTCCGCTCAAGCTGGTGACAACATCGGTGCCCTGCTTCGCGGTGTAGACCGTAACCAAATCGAGCGCGGTCAAGTACTTTGCAAACCAGCTTCCGTTAAACCGCATACTGAGTTCACTGCTCAAGTATACGTTTTGACTAAAGAAGAAGGTGGCCGTCATAAGCCTTTCTTCACTGGATACCGTCCACAGTTCTACTTCCGTACAACGGACGTAACTGGTGTGGTTAACCTTCCAGAAGGAACTGAAATGGTTATGCCTGGCGACAACATCACTGTATCCGTTCAACTGATCGCTCCAATCGCGATTGAAGAAGGAACGAAGTTCACGATCCGTGAAGGTGGACGTACAGTAGCTGCTGGTGCCATCGCAACAATCAGCAAATAATTAAAAGGCAAATTGCCTTCTATATAGCAACGATGTGCTGGAACGAGTAACGCTGTGTTGTAAACGCAAGAGATGCAGAGGAATCCTCTCCTGGCGGGAGGATTCCTTTCTTTATATATAGGAAGAAAAGAACAACAACGCTTTTCATTAAAAGCTTGCATTATGCCCATTCTTTATATATAATAGTGAATGTTGTTCTGAGACGTTGCGATGATGTGAGAGGTTACTGACACACCCGGCCCCTTTGCCATGGAGCGGTGGGTTAGAAAATTTTCACGGAGTATGTCCGATACCAAATTGGGCGATAGAAGGAGGGACTAAAATGGCAAAGCAAAAAATTCGTATTCGTTTGAAAGCTTACGATCACAGAATTCTTGATCAATCCGCTGAGAAAATCGTTGAAACTGCAAAACGTTCGGGTGCTGGTGTATCTGGACCGATTCCGCTTCCAACTGAGAAACAAATCATTACTATTCTCCGTGCGGTACACAAGTATAAGGATTCTCGGGAGCAATTCGAAATGCGCACACACAAGCGTTTGATCGACATTGTTAACCCAACTCCACAAACTGTGGATGCTCTTATGCGCTTGGACCTGCCGTCCGGTGTAGATATCGAAATCAAATTGTAATTCGAAATGAATTAAGACGGGAAAAGAGGTGTCAACATGAAAGGTATCTTAGGAAAAAAACTCGGAATGACTCAAGTATTTACTCCAGAAGGTAATGTAATTCCTGTGACGGTTATCGAAGCAGGTCCTTGTGTTGTTCTGCAAAAGAAAGATCTTGAGAACGATGGCTACGAAGCTATTCAAATCGGTTTCGCCGATAAGAAGGAGAAGCGTGCAAACAAGCCAGAAGCAGGACATGCTAAAAAAGCTAACACTGCACCTAAGCGCTACGTTCGCGAAATTCGCGGTGTTGACCTCGGAGCATTCGAGGTTGGCCAAGAACTGAAGGCGGATGTCTTCGCAGAAGGCGAATTTGTTGACGTAACCGGTACTTCCAAAGGTAAAGGCTTCCAAGGCGTTATCAAACGTTGGGGACAAAGCCGCGGACCAATGGCTCACGGCTCGCGTTATCATCGCAGACCGGGTTCCATGGGCTCGATCCAGGCTAACCGTGTTCCTAAAGGAAAGCGTCTGCCAGGTCACATGGGTAATGCTACGGTAACTGTACAGAAACTTGAAGTTGTTAGAGTTGACGTTGAACGCAACGTATTGCTCGTTAAAGGTGCTATTCCTGGACCTAAAAACAGCTTCGTTAAAATTAACGAAACGGTGAAGAAATAATCACCTAAGGAAAGGAGGAACACATAATGCCAAAAGTAACCCTGTTTAATGTCAGCGGTAGCGAAGTAGGAGAATTGGAACTGAACGATGCGGTATTTGGCGTAGAGCCAAACGTACACGTGATGAACCAAGCGGTATTGCTGCAAAGAGCATCTTTGCGTCGTGGTACACACAAAGTGAAGGGCCGTTCTGAAGTACGCGGCGGCGGACGTAAGCCTTGGAAACAAAAAGGAACCGGCCGTGCTCGTCAAGGTTCGATCCGTTCACCACAATGGAAGGGCGGCGGTACTGTATTCGGTCCAACACCACGCAGCTACTCGTTCAAGCTTCCTAAGAAAGTTCGTCGTTTGGCTATTAAATCTGCATTGTCTTCCAAAGTGATCGCTAACAATCTGATCGTTCTGGATCAACTCGCTCTGAACACGCCTAAAACAAAGGAATTCGCAGCGATCCTGAACAATCTGAAAGTAGAACGTAAGGCTCTGATCGTAGCTCCTGGCTATGATGATAATGTGGCTCTTTCCGCACGGAATATTCCTGGCGTGAAATTTGTTGCAGCAGACGGCATTAATGTTCTTGACGTACTTCTGTACGACAAACTGATCATTACGAAAGAAGCAGTTCAGAAGGTAGAGGAGGTGCTCGCGTAATGAAAGATCCTCGTGATATTATCAAACGTCCGGTGATCACTGAACGTACGGCTGAATACATGGGCGACTTGAAGTATGCCTTTGAAGTGGATATCCGTGCGAACAAGACCGAAATCAAACAAGCTGTTGAATCGATCTTTAAAGTGAAAGTAACGAATGTAAATACAATGCGCGTCCCTGCTAAGCCGAAACGTTATGGCCGCTACAACGGTTATACAACCGAGTGGAAAAAAGCCATCGTAACGCTGAGCAAAGACAGCAAAGCGCTCGAGTTTTTTGAATCTGTAGAGTAAGGAGGAAATCACGTGCCTATTAAAAAGTATAAGCCGACATCCCCGGCTAGACGTAACATGTCCGTGTCTACTTTTGAAGAGATCACGACAAATCAGCCGGAGAAATCGTTGCTTGCACCGCTCAGCAAAACAGCTGGCCGCAACAACCAAGGTAAAATTACGGTTCGTCACCACGGCGGCGGACACAAACGTAAATACCGCATCATCGACTTCAAACGTACGAAAGACGGCATACCAGGTACCGTTGCTACGATCGAGTATGACCCGAACCGTACTTCCAATATTGCTCTGATCCACTATGCAGACGGAGAGAAGCGTTATATCATCGCTCCTAAAGGTCTGAAAGTGGGAGACAAAATTGAATCCGGTCCAAACGCCGACATCAAAATCGGTAACGCACTTCCAATGGAGAACATTCCGGTAGGTACTGTTATCCACAACATCGAACTGCAGCCTGGCAAAGGCGGACAATTGGTTCGCGCAGCCGGTACCGAAGCTCAGCTTCTTGGTAAAGAAGATAAATACGTATCCGTACGTTTGTCTTCGGGCGAAGTTCGCAGACTGCTTAAAGTTTGCCGTGCTACAATCGGTTCCGTTGGTAACGAAGACCACGAGCTGATCAAAATCGGTAAAGCAGGCCGCAGCCGCTGGCTCGGACAACGTCCTGAAGTTCGCGGGGTAGTTATGAACCCTAACGATCACCCTCACGGTGGTGGTGAAGGCCGCGCTCCAATCGGACGTAAATCGCCAATGTCTCCATGGGGCAAACCAACCCTTGGTTACAAAACGCGTAAAAAAGGCAAAGCTTCTGACAAATATATCGTTCGCCGCCGCACAAAATAATGCACGCTGTGCATAACTTTGTGAAGTGCCGAAAGTAACGAGAAGATTGGATGAAGGGAGGATTTTATAGATGAGTCGCAGTTTGAAAAAAGGGCCTTTCATTGACGGGTACCTGCTGAAAAAAGTAGAAGTGATGAACGAATCGAACAAGAAGGCGGTTATCAAAACTTGGTCCCGTCGCTCTACGATTTTCCCACAATTTATCGGTCACACGTTCGGTGTATACGACGGACGCAAGCACGTTCCGGTATACGTAACGGAAGACATGGTAGGACACAAGTTGGGTGAATTCGCTCCAACACGTACCTACAAGGGTCATACGGACGATGACAAGAAAACAAGAAGATAATTTCGAAGCTCTTTGTTTGAGAGGAGGTAAAACAAATGGAAGCAAAAGCACATGCCAGATCTATTCGGATTGCTCCTCGTAAAGTCAAGCTCGTTGTTGACTTGATCCGCGGTAAGCAAGTTGGTGAGGCCATCGCCATTCTCCGCCACACTCCGAAATCGGCTTCCCTGGTTGTGGAGAAGCTGCTGAACTCAGCGATCGCCAATGCTGAGCATAACTACTCGATGGATATTAACAATTTGGTTGTGAGCCAGGTTTTCGTTAACCAAGGCCCAACAATGAAGAGATTCCGTCCACGCGCCATGGGTCGTGCGAGCCGGATCAATAAACGCACCAGCCACATTACTTTGGTGGTATCTGAAAAATAAGGAGGGATAACGTGTGGGCCAAAAGGTAAATCCAGTCGGACTCCGTATCGGGATCATCCGTGATTGGGAATCGAAATGGTATGCTGGCAAAGATTTCGGTAATCTTTTGCTGGAAGATGTCAAAATCCGTGAATACCTGAAAAATAAATTGAAGGATTCTGCTGTTTCTCGCATCGAAATCGAGAGAGCGGCAAATCGTGTGAACGTCACTATCCACACTGCGAAACCAGGCATGGTTATCGGTAAAGGTGGTTCCGAAGTTGAAGTACTTCGCAGCCAAGTTACGAAAATTGCAGGCGGTAAAAAAGTTCACATCAACATCTCTGAAATTAAGCAAGCTGACCTGGACGCAGTCCTGGTTGCAGAAAGCATTGCTCAGCAATTGGAGCGCCGCGTTTCTTTCCGTCGTGCATTGAAACAAGCGATCCAAAGAACGATGCGTGCTGGCGCTAAAGGAATCAAAACTCAAGTGGGCGGACGTCTTGGCGGCGCCGAGATCGCTCGTTCGGAAGGCTACAGTGAAGGAACTGTTCCACTTCATACGCTTCGTGCTGACATCGACTACGGTACGGCTGAGGCACATACAACTTATGGCCGTCTCGGCGTAAAAGTATGGATCTATCGTGGAGAGGTTCTTCCTACGGCTAAGAAACAAGCTGCTCAGGAAGGAGGCAACTAATCATGTTGGTACCAAAACGTGTAAAACACCGCAAGCAACAACGCGGTCACATGAAGGGTATGGCAAAAGGCGGAACTGAACTGAACTTCGGTGAATTCGGTTTGCAAGCTCTGGAGCCAACTTGGATCACGAACCGTCAGATCGAAGCAGCGCGTATTGCGATGACGCGTTACATCAAGCGTGGCGGTAAAGTATGGATTAAGATTTTCCCTGACAAGCCGATCACTCAAAAACCTCTTGAGGTTCGTATGGGTAGCGGTAAAGGTAACGTTGAGAAATGGGTCGCAGTTGTCAAACCAGGCAAGATTATGTTTGAACTTGGAGGCGTGTCTGAGGAAATCGCTCGCGAAGCGATGCGTCTCGCCGCTCACAAGCTGCCGATCAAAACGAAGTTTGTGAAACGTGAAGAATTGGGTGGTGAAGCAAATGAAAGCTAATGATCTGCGTAACTTGACCACTGCAGAAATCGAGCAAAAGATTGCGGGCTTTAAAGAGGAACTCTTTAACCTCCGTTTTCAATTGGCTACCGGACAGCTTGATAACCCAACTCGGATCCGTGATGTACGCAAGGAAATAGCTCGTGCTAAAACCGTCATCCGTGAAAGAGAACTTGGGATTAGTTAATAGATCACAGCCGTGCTCGTCTGTAATCAGGAAGGAGGCTAACTATGAGCGAAGAACGCAATGCTCGTAAAGTGCAAATCGGTAAAGTTGTCAGTGACAAAATGGATAAAACCATTGTTGTAGCCGTTGAAACTTACAAAAAGCATGATCTCTACCACAAGCGCATTAAATACACGAAGAAATTTAAAGCGCATGATGAGAACAACACAGCACAAATCGGAGATACCGTTAAAATCATGGAAACTCGTCCACTCTCTAAAGACAAACGTTGGAGACTGGTAGAAGTCGTTGAAAAAGCGGTTATCATCTAAAGATAGAGTTAGTTTTTCCGAAAGGAGGAAATTTCAATGATTCAACCATTTACACGTCTTCAAGTAGCTGACAACTCTGGTGCGAAGGAACTGATGTGTATCCGCGTGCTGGGTGGTACGGGACGTCGTACAGCAGCCATCGGTGATTTGATTGTTTGCTCCGTCAAACAAGCAACACCAGGCGGCGTTGTCAAAAAAGGTGATGTTGTTAAAGCTGTTGTGGTTCGTACGAAGCGTTCTGTACGCCGCAAAGACGGATCTTACATCTCTTTTGACGAAAACGCAGCGGTTGTTGTTAAAGAAGACAAAAGCCCGCGCGGAACTCGTATTTTCGGACCAGTGGCTCGCGAACTTCGCGACAAAGATTTCATGAAAATCGTTTCCTTGGCACCGGAAGTAATCTAATAGCTGATTCCCGGACAGTGAGCTGTTACGGGATCCCGATAAATCGCTGACATGCAGTCATAGGAGGTGTAACAAAATGCCGAAAGTGAAAAAGGTTCTGGAATCGCACAGCAACAAACTGCACGTGAAGAAAGAAGATACGGTTATGGTCATCAGCGGTAAAGACAAAGGCAAAAAAGGCCGTGTCATCGCAGCGTATCCTCGTGAAAACCGTGTGCTTGTCGAAGGCGTGAACATGGTGAAGAAACACCAAAAGCCGAACCAATCCAACCCTCAAGGCGGAATCATCGAGCAGGAAGCACCGATCCATGTATCCAACGTGATGCATATCGATCCGAAGAGCGGCAAAGTAACCCGTATCGGTTACAAAACGCTGGATAACGGTAAAAAGGTCCGTGTTGCGAAGAAGTCCGGAGAGGTTATCGACTAATCGAATCGTTAAGAAAGGAGGTTCATAATTCATGGCAGCAAGAATGAAAGAACGTTTTTTGAATGAAGTTACTCCTGCTTTGATGCAGAAGTTTAGTTATTCTACGGTAATGCAGGTACCTAAAATCGAGAAGGTTGTCATCAACATGGGTGTGGGTGATGCCGTATCCAACTCGAAAGTACTGGATGCCGCAGTTAATGATATGCAGCTGATTGCTGGTCAAAAGCCGGTAATTACTCGTGCTAAAAAATCCATCGCCGGATTCAAACTGCGTGAGAATATGCCGATCGGTGTGAAGGTAACACTGCGCGGAGAGCGTATGTACTACTTCCTGGACAAATTGTTCAACGTTACCCTTCCACGTGTCCGTGACTTCCACGGCGTGTCTACCAAAGCATTTGATGGACGCGGCAACTACACGCTTGGCCTCAAGGAACAGCTGATCTTCCCTGAGATCGAGTATGATAAAGTTGATAAAGTCCGTGGTATGGATATCGTTATCGTAACGACGGCTAAAACTGACGAAGAGTCCCGCGAGCTGCTCGCTCAATTGGGAATGCCTTTTGCGAAGTAATTCGCAAATCCATTTCTCCGAAAATTTTTAGGAGGTGTCAGGCTAAGTGGCAAAAACTTCGATGAAAGTAAAACAACAACGTACGCCTAAGTTTAAAGTGCGTGCTTATACACGCTGCGAACGTTGCGGTCGTCCACATTCGGTACTGCAAAAGTTCAAAATTTGCAGAATTTGTTTCCGTGAATTAGCTTATAAAGGCCAGATCCCTGGCGTGAAAAAAGCAAGCTGGTAAGAAGTTTACAATCGGGAAGGAGGTTCACACAAAATGACTATGTCTGATCCAATTGCAGATATGCTGACTCGTATTCGTAACGCCAACACTGTGCGTCACGAAACGGTTGAAATGCCTGCTTCGACGATGAAAAAACAAATCGCTGACATTTTGAAGCGTGAAGGTTTCATCCGTGATGCAGAATATATCGATGACAACAAACAAGGGATTATCCGTGTTTTCCTGAAATACGGTGCCAACAACGAACGCGTCATCTCCGGTTTGAAGAGAATCAGTAAACCAGGTCTGCGCGTGTACACGAAGAGCAACGAAATTCCTCGTGTCCTCGGCGGTTTGGGTATTGCGATTATCTCCACATCCAAGGGAGTTATGACCGACAAAGAAGCTCGTCAATCCAAAGCTGGCGGAGAAGTTGTCTGCTACGTTTGGTAATACACGTCACAGAACAAGGAGGTGCAACACATGTCCCGTATTGGTCGCAAACCAATCGCAGTACCAAGCGGTGTGGATATCACACTGAACAATTCCGTTATTACGGTTAAAGGACCGAAAGGATCTTTGACTCGTGAACTTCATAAAGACATGAAGGTAACGGTAGAAAACAACGAAATCGTCGTTGAGCGCCCATCCGACAACAAAGCGCATCGTTCGCTTCACGGCACGACCCGCAGCGTTGTCAACAATATGGTGAGCGGAGTAACTGAAGGCTTTTCGAAATCTCTGGAGTTGGTTGGGGTCGGATATCGTGCAAGCAAGTCTGGAGATAAGATCGTCCTGAACGTTGGTTACTCTCATCCGGTAGAAATCACTCCAGAACCAGGTATCGAGTTCGAAGTGCCTGCAAATACGAAAATCATCGTTCGCGGTATCGATAAAGAGCGCGTAGGTGCATACGCCGCTAAAATCCGTTCCGTTCGCGAGCCTGAGCCTTACAAAGGTAAAGGGATTAAGTATGAAGGTGAGCGCATTATCCGTAAGGAAGGTAAAGCAGGTAAGAAGAAATAAGCAGTTATTTCTTAAGCCTTCTTTACCCCGTGCGTCTTAAAGTGAAGCTGTCATGGCAAAACTGAAAGGAGTGAAAGGGAAGACATGATTACAAAAGAGGATAAGAACAAAGCTCGTCTCAAACGTCATCTGCGTGTCCGCAAGAAGATCCAAGGTACTGCTGAACGCCCACGTTTGAACGTATTCCGTTCTTCTAAACATATCTACGCTCAACTGATCGACGACGTAGCTGGCGTAACCATCGTTTCTGCGTCTACAGTTGATAAAGAGCTTAGCGGTTCCGTGAAAAACGGCGGCAGCGTTGAGGCTGCTCGTCAAGTCGGCGAACTCGTTGCTAAGCGTGCAAAAGAAAAAGGTCATACTTCGATCGTATTCGACCGCGGAGGATACCTGTACCATGGACGGATTCAAGCTCTGGCTGACGCAGCTCGCGAAGCAGGCTTGGAATTCTAAGAATTTCTAAAAAGGAGGTAAACGACTTGCGTGTAGATCCTAACACTTTGGAACTGACTGAAAGAGTGGTTAATATTAACCGCGTTGCTAAAGTAGTAAAAGGCGGACGCCGTTTCAGCTTCAGCGCGCTGGTAGTTGTCGGTGACGGCAAAGGCTGGGTTGGTGCTGGTATCGGTAAAGCAGGCGAAGTTCCTGACGCCATCCGCAAAGGCATCGAAGATGCTAAGAAAAATCTGATTCACGTTCCTCTCGTTGGAACATCAATTCCTCACCTGGTCACTGGCCACTTTGGTGCTGGACGCGTTCTTTTGAAACCAGCGTCTGAAGGTACTGGAGTTATCGCCGGCGGTCCTGTGCGTGCCGTACTGGAGCTGGCAGGTGTAGGTGACATCTTGACAAAATCTTTGGGTTCTTCGAACTCCATGAACATGGTCAACGCGACTTTGGAGGGCTTGTCCCGTCTGAAGCGTGCTGAAGATGTAGCCAAATTGCGTGGCAAATCTGTCGAAGAGCTGCTCGGTTAAGGAGGGAATGTCATGGCTAAACTTCAAATTACCCTCGTCCGCAGTTTGATCGGCCGTCCTGAAACTCAGCGCACGACTGTAAAAACTCTCGGCTTGCGTAAATTAAATTCGACGGTGGTTCATAACGACAATCCTGCAATTCGCGGAATGATCAACAAAGTGAGCCACTTGGTATCTGTTACTGAAATTGAAGGTTAATCTTGCAACAAGATTAACCTAGAAATATTAAGGAGGTGCAACGAACGATGAAGTTACACGAACTTTCCTCAGCTGCTGGATCCCGCAAAGAACGCAAACGTGTTGGCCGTGGTACAAGTAGCGGTACTGGTAAAACATCTGGCCGTGGTCACAAAGGTCAAAACGCTCGTTCTGGCGGCGGTGTGCGTCCTGGCTTCGAAGGTGGGCAAAACCCATTGTATCGTCGTCTGCCGAAACGTGGATTTGTAAATCCTACGCGGAAAGAGTATGCGATCGTGAACATCGAGGAACTGAACAGCTTTGCAGAGGGTACTGAAGTAACTCCTGAGTTTTTGGTGGAAAGCGGCGTCGTGAAAAACACGAAGAGCGGCATCAAAATTCTTGGTAATGGCGAAGTAACCGTAAAATTGACTGTAAAAGCAAACAAGTTCTCTCAATCTGCGGTAGAGAAAATCGAGGCTGCCGGCGGTAAAACCGAGGTGATCTAATGTTTAAGACCCTGAAGAATATATGGCGGGTTGAGGACCTACGCAAGAGAATCTTGTTCACCTTGTTTGTACTGATCATTTACCGTATCGGTTCATTCGTTCCTGTTCCAGGCGTTGATAAAACGGTCCTGGAGCAAACGAATCAGCAGGGTAGCGAGTTGTTTGGTCTCTTAAACACGTTCTCGGGAGGAGCACTACATCAGTTCTCCATCTTTGCCCTCGGGATCGTGCCGTATATTACCTCGTCCATCATCGTGCAGTTGTTGTCGATGGATGTCGTCCCGAAACTTGCCGAATGGGCTAAACAAGGCGAGCACGGGAAGAAGAAATCGGCGCAATTGACACGCTATGGTACGATAGTATTGGGCCTGATTCAGTCGTTTGCGATGGCCATCGGTTTTAACCGGTTGTACGGTACGCAAATGATTCCTAACGCCACCTTCGTGGATTACCTGCTCGTTGCGATCGTATTGACCGCAGGTACGGCATTCCTGATGTGGCTTGGTGAACAAATTACTGAAAAAGGAATCGGAAATGGTATTTCCATTCTGATTTTTGCAGGGATTGTCGCTAACATCCCGATGTATATCCGGAGTACAGCGAGCTCCAACTTTATCCAAGATGGTCAGGTATTTATGAATACACTCAAGACGATCATCATACTTATTGTGATCGTGGCGATTATTGCGGGTGTTATCTACATCCAGCAAGCGATTCGTAAAATTCCTGTGCAGTACGCAAAACGTGTGGTAGGCAACAAAATGTACGGCGGACAGAATACACACATTCCGCTCAAGATCAATGCTGCGGGTGTTATTCCGGTCATCTTCGCTGTCTCCTTGCTGCAGTTCCCTACGATTATCGCAGGATTCTTTAACACTTATGCTTGGGCCCAATGGATCCAAACAAACTTGCGATATGATTACCCTCTTGGTATGGTGCTGTATGTTCTGATGATCATTGGTTTCACTTTCTTCTACACATTCGTGCAGATGAATCCAAACCAAATGGCTGATAACATGAAGAAAAACGGTGGCTACATTCCTGGCATTCGTCCTGGCAAAGCGACTGAGAAGTACCTGACCCGCGTAATGTCCCGGTTAACGATGACCGGCGCCATCTTCCTGGCCGTTATTTCTCTGCTTCCGATCGGTTTCGGTACGCTTGCCGGTCTGCCGAACTCGGTGAAAATCGGGGGAACTTCACTGCTCATCGTTATCGGTGTGGCATTGGATACAATGAAGACCATCGAAAGTCAATTGATTAAGCGCCATTACAAAGGCTTTATCAATAAATAGTAATAGGTCCCGGTGAAGTCCATTGAACTTCCCGGTGCTTATTGCGTTGTTTCTTGTAACGGTAGTGTTTGGAGGGAGAGAGAAACGTGAACATACTATTCATGGGCCCTCCTGGGGCAGGTAAGGGAACACAGGCGGAAGTCATTGTCAATGAATTCGGCATTCCCCATATTTCGACAGGCGATGCATTTCGTTTGGCGATTAAACAGGGAACTCCCATCGGGAAGAAAGCCAAAGAATACATGGATCAAGGACTCCTGGTACCGGATGATGTAACGATCGGCATTGTTGAAGAACGTCTGCAGCAGTCCGATTGCGAAAAAGGTTTTTTATTGGACGGCTTTCCAAGAACCCTTTCGCAAGCGGAAGCGCTGGATGAAATTCTTAGCAGACTGAACACGAAGCTTGATCATGTCATCAACCTGAAAGTAGACCGCGACAAGCTGATGGCGCGCCTTACGGGACGCCGGATCTGCAAGAACTGCGGTGCAACTTATCATGTGATTTTCAACCCGCCAAAACAGGAAGGTGTATGTGATAAATGCGGAGGCGAACTGTATCAGCGCTCGGATGATAACGAAGAGAGCGTAGGTACCCGCCTGGACGAATATATCAACAAAACAGCACCGCTCCTTACGTTTTATGAGAACAAAGGTCTTTTGCGTCAGATCGATGGGGATCAGGAAATCGGTACGGTATCCGATGAAATCGTATCGGTACTGCGAGGTTAATTGTAATGATCATTTGTAAGTCCGAAACGGAACTTGGCTTTATGAGGGAGGCCGGACGGATCGTTGCGGAAACGCATCGCCTTATGGCCAAACACATCGAACCGGGGATCACTACCGGAGAACTTGATCGGATTGCAGACCACTACATTCGCAGTCAACATGCGCTGCCGTCTTTTAAAGGCTACAATGGTTTTCCTGCCAGCATTTGCGCTTCAGTCAATGATCAATTGGTGCACGGATTTCCCGGCAAACGCAAATTAAACGAAGGCGACATTATTACGCTAGACATCGGTGCGCAGTACCGTGGTTACCATGGAGACTCCGCTTGGACCTATCCTGTAGGGAGCATTTCGGAGGAAGCCCAGCGTCTGCTGGACGTTACCGAAAGGTCTTTATATGCAGGCTTAGAGCTTGTCAAACCTGATGTGCGCCTGTTTACGATCTCGCATGCCATTCAACGCGTGATTGAAGATGCCGGCTTCTCGGTTGTCCGGGAGTATGTCGGGCACGGTGTTGGGGCAGAACTGCATGAAGAACCACAAATTCCGAACTTTGGCACGCCGGACCGAGGGCCTCGGCTTAAACCCGGCATGGTGTTGGCGATCGAACCGATGGTCAATGCCGGATCAAGGTATGTTAAGACGCTGGAAGACAACTGGACGGTCGTTACGGTTGACGGCTCCTTGTGTGCCCATTTCGAGCATACGGTGGCTGTGACACCGGACGGCATGGAGATTTTCACAAAACTGGATGTGTAGGTGATCGTTCTTGAGCAATCAAAGCAGCCCGCAAATCGGTCAAATTGTGAAGATCCTGAAAGGCAAGGATGCCGGACAGCTCGCCGTGGTCGTATCCATAGCTGACAGCAGATTTGTGTATATAGCTGACGGGGACAAACGAAAGTTTGACCAGTGCAAGAAGAAGAATCTATTGCATCTGGAACCCCAAAAGTTTATCAGCAGTGAGGTTGTTGACAGTTTAAAAGAAAGCGGTCGGGTCACAAACGGAAAGCTGCGTTATGCAGTGATGAAGTTTATGAAGTCCACCGAATCCCAAGCTGAAGAGAAAGGAGACTGACTGTGGCCAAAGAAGATGTTATTGAAGTGGAAGGCACGGTTCTTGAACCATTGCCGAATGCAACGTTCAAGGTCGAACTGGAGAACGGTCATCAGATTCTTGCCCATGTTTCCGGTAAGCTGCGGATGCACTTTATCCGTATTCTGACAGGCGACAAAGTGGTCGTTCAGTTATCGCCTTATGATCTAACCAAAGGTCGTATAACTTATCGTAAATAGCAATTCCGTTTCCTTTAGGGGAAACGTTCAGGATGTTAAACATCCCGTTTGCAGCAATTAACGTAGTGAACATTTTATCCGGACTTGGTCCGGTTGACTCCGAGTCATCCTACGAAGAGAGTTTTGCTTGGCAAAACTTTAGGGAGGTAATGAACATGAAGGTAAGACCTTCTGTAAAGCCTATGTGCGAAAAATGCAAAGTCATTCGTCGCAAAGGTACTGTAATGGTTATCTGTGAAAATCCGAAGCACAAACAAAAACAAGGTTAAAAGAAGGGGGTGTAGCGTAAAATGGCTCGTATAGCTGGTGTGGATTTGCCACGTGACAAACGCGTTGAGATCGCCTTGACTTATATTTTCGGAATCGGTAAAACGACTTCCCAGAAAATTCTGAGCGAAACAGGCATCAATCCGGACACTCGTGTTCGTGATTTGACGGAAGATGAAGTCAGCAAATTGCGTGAAACGATCGACAAAGGGGTTAAGGTTGAAGGTGACCTGCGTCGTGAAATTTCCTTAAATATTAAGCGTCTCGTTGAAATCGGATGCTATCGTGGTGTGCGTCATCGCCGCGGTCTGCCGGTTCGTGGACAACGTACTAAAACCAATGCTCGTACACGGAAAGGCCCTCGTCGTACTGTAGCGAACAAGAAGAAATAATAAGGGGGGATAAAAGACAATGGCTAAACCGAAAAAAGTCGTACGTACTAAACGTCGTGACCGTAAAAATATTGAATCTGGCGTGGCTCATATCCGTTCCACGTTCAACAATACGATCGTAACGATCACGGATCCTCACGGTAACGCAATTTCTTGGGCAAGCTCCGGCGGCCTCGGATTCAAAGGTTCCCGTAAATCCACTCCGTTTGCTGCGCAAATGGCTGCTGAAACAGCTGCCAAAGCTGCAATGGAACATGGTATGAAGGCAGTTGAGGTTATGGTTAAAGGTCCAGGTGCAGGCCGTGAAGCAGCGATTCGTTCTTTGCAAGCTGCTGGTCTGGAAGTCAACCTGATCAAAGACGTAACTCCAATTCCTCACAACGGTTGCCGCCCGCCAAAACGTCGTCGTGTCTAATTGATAGTCAACCTGGGAATGTGGTATAAAACCGGCACAATCTGCTAATAATGGTTGTTTAGGCATACTACATGGATACACTTGAACAAGGTGACAGTTTCATATAGGAGCGACGTTTGAAGGAGGGGTACTTGCGTGATTGAAATCGAAAAGCCGAAAATTGAGACCGTAGACGTCAGTGAAGACGGAGCCTATGGAAAATTTGTGGTAGAGCCGCTGGAACGAGGATATGGAACGACTCTGGGGAATTCACTTCGCCGGATTCTGCTCTCCTCGCTGCCTGGCGCGGCCGTTACATCTGTTCAGATTGACGGTGTGCTTCATGAATTCTCAACGGTTCCGGGCGTCATGGAAGACGTAACGGAAATTATTCTGAACCTGAAGGCTCTTTCCCTGAAAATTCATTCGGACGAAGAGAAAGTGTTCGAAATCGATGCTGAGGGTGAAGGGGTCGTGACGGCAGGAGACATCCGGGCGGACAGCGATGTGGAAATTCTTAATCCGGACCTGCATATTGCTACACTGGGTCCTGGATCGAGACTCCATATGCGTATTTTTGCTAACCGCGGTCGTGGCTATGTCCAAGCAGATAAGAATAAACGTGATGATCAACCCATTGGCGTCATCCCGGTCGATTCTATCTATACCCCGATTAGCCGCGTGAATTACGGCGTGGAGAATACGCGGGTTGGTCAAGTGACCAACTACGACAAATTGACGCTTGAAGTATGGACTGATGGCAGCATCAGACCAGAAGAGGCGGTTAGCCTCGGCGCCAAAATTTTGACCGAGCATTTGATGCTGTTCGTGGGTCTCACGGACGAAGCGAAAGATGCGGAAATCATGGTCGAAAAAGAAGAAGACAAAAAAGAAAAAGTGCTTGAGATGACAATCGAAGAGCTGGATCTCTCCGTACGTTCTTACAACTGTCTCAAACGTGCCGGTATTAATACGGTGCAAGAGCTGACCACGAAAACCGAAGAAGATATGATGAAAGTCCGCAACCTGGGCCGCAAATCTTTGGAGGAAGTTCAAGAGAAGCTCGAAGAGCTCGGTTTGGGACTCCGTACAGAAGAATAGCATCTTAGGATTGTTAGCGAAGGAGGGGAAAACATGGCATACCAAAAGTTGGGCCGCGATTCCAGCGCACGTAAAGCTTTGTTCCGTGACCTGGTAACCGACCTGTTCTTATACGAGCGTATCCAAACGACAGAAGCGAAAGCGAAAGAAGTTCGCACGATCGCTGAAAAGCTGATCACGAAAGCAAAGAAGGGTGACCTTCATGCCCGTCGCCAAGTGGCAGCATTCGTTCGTCGTGAAACGGTAGATGGGGAGCAAGACGCAATCCAAAAACTGTTCAGCGAGCTGGCTACACGTTACGCTGAGCGTCCAGGCGGATACACACGTATCCTGAAGCTCGGACCTCGTCGCGGTGATTCCGCGCCTATGGTTTATTTGGAACTGGTTGACCGCGCGTAAACTGATGAGGATGAGGAAAGGGTGGAAGGAATCCATGATTCTGATCAAACCCTTTTTTTCACTTCTAGGGACGTGTCTAAGGGGCTCCTGAAGGGAGCTTCTTTTTCTGAAAAGAAGCAGCCGGTTCATCCGAGCCAGAATACAGGAACGGCTCCGCCGTGATATCGCGGTGGGGCCGTTTTTGTGTAAAAACGTACGAATGGATAGGATTCCCCGTTCATCGGGAAACCATGCGGTATCGGATTCAGGAGGTTTAAGAAATGCGCAACCTATGCATGAAGGTCAGTTATGACGGTACAGATTACTGCGGCTTCCAGACCCAGCCGGACGGCAGCACGGTCCAGGATGCCCTGGAGAAGGCGATCAAGCTGCTGACAGGGGAAGAGGTCAAGATCCATGCTTCCGGGCGAACAGACGCCGGTGTGCATGCTCGCGGCCAGGTGTTTAATTTCATCACCTCTTCCGATATTCCCGTCGAGCGCTGGTGCATCGCCCTCAACTCGAGGCTGCCCCAAGACATTATCGTCTGGGAGGCGGCAGAAGTTCCGCTGGAGTTCCACTCCAGAAGGTCAGCCAAAAGGAAGACGTACCGGTATACCATCAATGCCAACCAGTTTCCGGATCTGTTCCAGAGACGAACCCAATTCCATCATCCCGTCAAGCTGGACACTGCGGCCATGGCGGAAGGATTGAAGCATCTGATCGGGACTCATGACTTTACTTCCTTTGCTTCGCGCCATTCTACGAAGCCTTCCCATATCCGGACGCTGTATGAGGCCGAGCTCGTGGTAGATGATTCCATGTGCCGTCCAGGGACTCGGGATCAGGGGCTGATCCATATCTACGTCACAGGGAGCGGCTTTCTTCAGCACATGGTCCGTATTATCGTGGGGACGCTGCTGGAGATCGGGAGAGGCCGCAAGAAGCCCGGAGATATGCCGGCGATCCTCGAAGCCAAAGACCGGTCCAAAGCGGGGCCTACAGCCGTCGCCAAGGGACTGATTTTATGGAATGTCGAGTATGAAGCGGCTGATGAAAATAATTTAAAATCAGCTTGCGATTTGCCTGGGTTTACTGTAAAATAAAAGTTGTGTTTTCTTAATGGCTTTCCCACAGCCCCAGTTAAGAGATTCACATTCCTAACATGAAAATTAACTTTTTAACAATGACAATTGAACGAAGATAAATGATTTTCGGACGAAACCAAGGAGGAACTATTCATGCGTACGACCTATATGGCCAAGCCAAATGAAGTAGAGCGCAAATGGCACATCATTGATGCCGAAGGCAAAACGCTCGGACGTCTGGCGAGCGAAGCTGCGGCCCTGATCCGCGGTAAACATAAGCCTCAATTCACCACTCATGTTGACACAGGTGACTTCGTTGTCATCATCAACGCTGAGAAGGTTCACCTGACAGGCAAGAAGCTTCAAAACAAGAAATACTACCGTCACTCCCTGCATCCAGGTGGTTTGAAAGTGACAAACGCTCAGGATCTGCTGAACAGCAAGCCAGAACGTGTATTGGAATCCGCTGTTCACGGTATGCTTCCTAAAACTCGCATGGGCGAGAAAATGAAGCTGAGACTGAAAGTATACGCAGGTACTGAACATCCGCATGCAGCACAAAACCCAGAAGTTTACGAACTTCGCGGCTAATTAAAAGGAGGACAGTTTCATGGCACAAGTACAATACTATGGGACAGGTCGTCGTAAACATTCGGTAGCTCGTGTTCGCCTTGTACCGGGTGAAGGACGCATTGTCATCAATAAACGTGATATCAACGAATACTTCGGTTTGGAAACCCTCAAACTGATCGTAAAACAACCACTGACTTTGACTGAAACGCTGGGACAATACGACGTGCTCGTTATTGCCAACGGCGGCGGCATTTCTGGCCAAGCCGGAGCCATTCGCCACGGGATCTCCCGCGCTCTGCTGAAAGCAGATCCGGAATACCGTCCAGCTCTGAAAAAAGCAGGCTTCCTGACTCGTGACCCACGGATGAAAGAACGTAAAAAATACGGTCTCAAAGCCGCTCGTCGCGCGCCACAGTTCTCGAAACGTTAATATTTACTTTTATGTACAAATCGCCCTGGCCATTACTGGTCTAGGGCGATTTTTTGTTGTCTTTAACGTAAGGAACATCCTGCTCCGCCTAAAGTACTCTCAGCCGTTTTATTGGCTCAGCACGTTAATCGCGTCGTCCAAATTATGAATATCCCCCACGGCCGACTTGTGAAGTACCTCGTTGTGACAGGTGGCGCATTCCACATGAATGCTGCAGTAGTCCAGGCCATCATCATTTTTCCCATCCGTCCACCATACATTGAACTGATCGGATAGCTGGCTGCAGGTTTCGCAAAACAGCGGTCCGCTCACATTTTTCAGTTGATGCGAAGATACGATCACCAAGAACACCCCTTCCCAATAATCTAGTGTATATAGCCCAATGTTGCTGTGGCCCGATGCCCTCTGTACACAGCGGCGTATACAGCTTGTCAGCCCCAAATCCCTTTACCGGATTAGTATGTCATCCCCAAAAGTACGTTTATGCATAGGGGAATGCGAAGAAATTACCATACGAGCCCCTTATTCAAAATCTTTATTCCAAAATGAAAAAAATACGGCGAAAAGGAATTGACAACCAGCGGTTTTACTTTATACTTGTGATTAATCATATTATTTCAGTAGGGATTATAGTGAATTACAAACGATACTTTTATTCAGAATGGAGGCATCTGGTATGAATTTGCTCGAAAAAGAACAATGGATCCAGAAACAAGCCGAAGAAATGGAACATGCTACGGCTGAAGAATTGATCCGACTTGCGGTGGAGACATTCCCGAACATTACGTTTGCCTGCAGCTTTGGTGCTGAAGACGTCGTGCTCGTTGATATTTTGCAAAAGGTAAGCCCATCGACCGACATCTTTTACCTCGATACCGATTTCCACTTTAAAGAGACGTACGAAACCCGGGACCGCCTAGCCGCCAAATATGGCATTGAGTTCGTAAGAGTATCGCCGAAGCTGACACCCGAAGAGCAGGCGGCTGCCCATGGCGAAGAGCTGTGGAAATCCGACCCTAACGCATGCTGCAACATCCGTAAGGTAGAGCCTTTGACCCGGATCTTGTCCCAGTACGACGCTTGGATTACCGGCATCCGCCGCGATCAGGCGCCTACCCGGGCTAACGCCAAGAAGGTGGAATACGACAACAAATTCGGACTTGTTAAATTCAATCCGCTGGCTGATTGGACTTCCGACGACGTATGGCACTACATTCGTGAAAACCAGGTATTCTACAACCCGCTTCACGACATGAACTTCCCGAGTATCGGATGCATGCACTGCACGCGTGCAGTTGCCCCTGGAGAGGATCCTCGTGCAGGACGCTGGGCAAACAGTGACAAAATTGAATGCGGACTTCATAAGTAATAAATAACGGACCAGAAGAAGGGGAGCGAAAAGATGACAGCGATTCAGCCTCACGGAGGTACCTTGATTAACCGTATTGCTGAAGGCCAGGCCAGAGAAGAGCTGCTGCAGGCTGCGGCTGGATTTAAACAGATTCCTGTGAATACTTGGACGATTTCGGATATCGATCTGATTGGCGTAGGCGCTTTTTCTCCGTTGACGGGTTTTATGAATGAGCAGGATTACCAGTCGGTCGTCGACCGCATGAGGCTGGCGGACGGCACGGTATGGAGCATTCCGATTACGCTGGCTGTGGACGATGAAAAGGCTGCGGAACTCGCTGTAGGCGACAAGGCAGCCCTCGTAGGAGCCGAAGACGGGGTGGTGTATGCCGTCCTTGATATCGAGAGCATTTACAGCGTCGATCAGACCGCTGAAGCGACCAAGGTATTCAAGGCAAGCGATTCCGAGCATCCTGGCGTCAAGAAGCTGTTTGAGCGCCCGTCAAACTATGTGGGCGGAAGCATTCAGGTGCTGAACCGTCCGAAACCGGCTAAGTTTGGCGAGTTTTATTTTGATCCGGCGGAGACGCGCCGTATTTTTGCAGAGAAGGGATGGAAGAAGGTTGTTGGCTTCCAAACCCGCAACCCGGTTCATCGGGCACACGAGTATATCCAGAAGAGTGCGCTTGAGATCGTCGACGCGCTGTTCCTGAACCCGCTCGTTGGTGAAACCAAGTCGGATGACGTTCCGGCCAACGTCCGGATGAAGAGTTATCTGGTCCTGCTCGAAAACTACTACCCGGCCGATCGTACGTTCCTTGGCGTGTTCCCGGCCGCTATGCGTTATGCCGGCCCGAGAGAAGCCATTTTCCATGCGATGGTCCGCAAAAATTACGGCTGCACCCATTTTATCGTCGGCCGCGACCATGCCGGCGTAGGCGACTACTACGGCACCTATGAAGCCCAGGAAATTTTCTCGAATTTCACGGCGGAAGAACTCGGCATTACCCCGCTGTTTTTCGAACACAGCTTCTTCTGCAAAAAGTGCGGCAATATGGCATCCAGCAAAACCTGCCCGCATCCGAAGGAAGATCATTTGACCTTGTCCGGTACGAAGGTACGCGGTCTTCTGCGGGACGGCGTCTGCCCGCCACCGGAATTTACCCGTCCTGAGGTCGCTAAGATTTTGATCGAAGGGATGTCCGCACAAGTATCTTCATAAAGTACTATTTGTCCACCTCGCCCCATATAGATGTGTAGAGTCGATATGGGGAACGGAGGTGGATTTTTTATGTCCAAGCAGGGACGAAAGAAACAGGTGCTGTGGATCCGGGTAAGCACGGTCAAAAAAGCGCTGATCGGCCTCTGCCTGCTGATTGTTTTTATTGCGGTGGCTACATACCAAATACCCGCGGCAAAGACGACGGGTTCCTTGGGTCTGCCCCTGTCGGGGAAAGTAATCGCATTGGATGCCGGTCACGGCGGGCCGGACGGAGGTGCCGTCAGCAAGCAGGGCGTGATCGAAAAAGATATTAACCTGGCGATCGCCTTATATCTGCGCGACTATTTGCAGCAGGCGGGTGCGATCGTCGTGATGACGCGAGAAGGCGACTACGACCTGGCCGGTGATACGAGAGGGTACTCCAAGCGGAAGACAGAGGATTTGAAGCAGCGGGCCAAGTTCATTGAGGACAAGCATGCGGATCTGTTTTTGAGCATTCACATGAACAGCTTTCCGTCGAACCGATACCGTGGCGCCCAGACGTTTTATTATCCGAATCATCCGGACAACGCAGGACTGGCTGCATTAATTCAGGATGAGATTAAGCGGAACCTCGAAAATACGGACAGGGTGGCCAAAACGGTGAATACGGTATATCTGCTTCAAGCGCTGAAGATGCCTTCTGCTCTGGTGGAGGTCGGCTTCCTGTCACATCCGCAGGAGTCGGAGCTGCTCAGGGATGAGAGCTACCAGCGCAAGGTCGCCGCATCGGTCTACAAGGGGGTTCTCCGGTATTTGTCCGGCGAGAAGGCGAAAGTGTCGTCAGAAAATCCTTGAGAATGGTATAATAGCACCTGAGGCTTTAGATGGAACTTAAGATGAATACTATAAAGCAGAGGTGCTGCCAGCATGTTATCACGTGAGCAAGTGCAACAGCTATTACAGCCAATCGTCGAGCCTGTCACAGGGAAGAGCCTGATTGAGCTGCAAATGATAAGAGATATCGTTGTGAAGGAAAGCCGGATTTCACTGTCGGTCATCACCTTAGACAAGCGTGAGGATTACGCCAAGGCGCTTGAGAGTGACATCCGGGAACGGCTTGGGGACGCAGAGGGTGCGGAGATTCACATCCGGATGCGGGAAGCTAACGAGCTGGAACGCGAGAAAATTTTAGGCGAGTCGGCGCGCATGCGCCAGGAGGACGAGGATAAGCTCGTCAAGGGACATGCCGCCGGGCTGGAGCACAACCAGCTGCTGCAGGATCCGAACGTCCATTTTATCGCGGTAGCAAGCGGTAAGGGCGGCGTCGGCAAATCGACGGTGACCGTCAACCTGGCTGCAGCTTTGGCACGTATGGGCAAGCGCGTAGGGCTTATTGACGCTGACATTTACGGCTTCAGCGTGCCGGATATGATGGGGATTGAAGAGGGGCCGGTGGTAGAGGACAACACCATTATCCCTGTGGAGCGCTTTGGCGTGAAGGTGATGTCGATGGGCTTTTTTATCCGTGAGAACAACCCGGTCATTTGGCGCGGTCCGATGCTCGGCAAAATGCTGCACCAGTTTTTCAGCGACGTCGGTTGGGGACAGCTCGATTATATGCTGCTTGACTTGCCGCCGGGAACGGGCGATGTGGCCCTTGACGTTCATCAGATGCTGCCGCAGAGCAAGGAGATCATCGTCACGACACCGCACGCCACTGCTGCTTTCGTAGCCGCTCGTGCCGGAGCGATGGCGCTTCAGACCAATCATGACATTTTGGGCGTCGTCGAAAATATGGCTTATTACGAGTGCTCAGACTGCGGCAAGCGGGATTACGTATTCGGACGGGGCGGTGGCGGACAATTGGCGGAAACGCTTCATACGGAATTGCTGGCGCAGCTGCCGCTTGGAGCGCCGGACAACCATGTCTCCGAACCTGACTTCTCGCCGTCTGTATATAAGGCAGACACGCCGACGGGTCAGATCTACAGTCAATTGGCCGCATCGATTGTTGCCAAGTGCGAGCAATAAACTACACATTTGCTTCATCACACCAAAAAAGCCCCGATCGGGGCTTTTTTAATGCCGTTAACTTCCTCCACCGCCGCCCTCGCCGTTTTCCTTGCTGCCGCCTTCACTGCTGCCTTGGTCCCCGCCTTCTTGACCTTTACTCCCGCCTTTCTTTTGCGATTTCTCGACTTTAGGCTGGAGTTCTTGAGTCACGACATCCTTCAGCATGTTCATGACTTCTATTCTGAACAACGGGTTCTGCATGGCTTCCTGCATGACGGTCATTGACTGCTTGCGATATTCAGGGGACTTGGTAATATCCAGGAACATTTTCATGACTTCGGGTGACTTCATAATATCGGCGACGGCTTGCTGATAAGTAGGATCTTTGATCAACTGCATATGCAGCTGCTTGTTCTGCGAGCTGATGGCTTTGGCGAAGTCCCCGGCAAACTGGGGATCCGTCATGATTTTTTCGAACTCTTTCTTGTACTCCGGAGCGGTAATGGTGTCTTTGACGGCCGTCCGGATTTGCTCTCCGGCTTGAAGGGACATCATCTGCATACCGAGCCCCGAACCAGAACCGGAGCCGCTGGTGCCCGAACCGCTGCCGCCGCCCTTCAGGGCATCCTCAACGGCTTTCTTGCCTTCATCGCTCTTCAGGATATCGACAACCATCGTTTTCATCTCTTTATAATCGCTCTGGGGCGGGGCATAGCTCTGTTCCGATCCACAGCCTGTCAGAGCCGCGGAAATACCGAAAAAAAGCGCACATAAACCGATAACCGGCCACTTCATCTGTGTTGTCCTCCTTTGCTTCAGATCCTGTTTGTAGTATGGCATCCGAAAATTCGAAATATGTCGAGGCATGGATGGTTTTTTATTGTGAACGTTGGTAAAATAAAGTCTTGGGGGTGCAGAATATTTGAACTTAAAAAGATGGATGACATTATTTTGGAAAACGCTGCTTGCCGGCTCCATAGCGGCGATTGTGGCCGGGGTGCTGCTGCAGTTTGGAAGCGGTATAATTAAATTTAAGGGGCCAGCGGATTACTTGTTTTATCTGGTCATTTTATTCGGGTACGGCCTGATGGTCAGCGTCTATTCCCAGCTTGGCTTCTTCGCTTATATGATTTTGAATTACACAGCCATCGGGGTGTTCCCCAAAAAAGTATGGCAGTACATACAGCTTGTCCTCGCGGTTCTGGCACTGCTTGAAGTCATGTTTTTCCGCTCATTTGTCGGGAAGGAGAACAGCCAGATATCCGACTTGGTTGTCGGCATATCGATCCTGGTCGTAGCCATTGTTGTAGCTTATTTTAAGGCGAAAGCGACCAATCCGACGGCTTGGATACCGACAATCTTCTTCATGACCGCGATCACGATCGTGGAGCTGGTGGGAGGACTCAAGATTGGCGTAAACAACGCTACCGTCTTTATTCTGGTTCCGCTGATCGTCTGCAATGCTTACCAAATTTTAATCCTTCATAAAGTGTTGAACGCAAAAAAGAGCTAAGATCCTTAGCTCTTTTTTCTCTGCTTATCATTACATGCCGGCTGCGTCATCAATGGCTTGCTGCATCGCCGCCTGGTCGTGAATCTCTTTTCCCTTGGTATCCGCTTGGCTGAGCAGATCGGACACGGTTACGAATTCGTATCCCTGCTTGCGGAGCTCATCAATGATGACCGGGAGCGCTTCATGGGTCTGCTTGACCGAGTCGCTCGCATGGAGAAGCACGATGTCCCCGGGGTGTGCCTTCGACACAACGCGGTTAACGATATTTTGCGCACCGATGTTTTTCCAGTCCTGGGAATCGGTATCCCATTGGATGACCTTGTAATTAAGGCTGTCTGCGATCTTCAATACCCGCTTGTCAAAATCGCCGTTGGGGAGGCGGAGGAGATTGGGTTCCTTGCCGGTCAAATCGGTTAATATAGAATTGGCGGTGATCAGCTGCTTGCGAATTTCTTCGTCGCTCAGCGTGCTGTAATTCACGTGCTTGTGGCCGTGGCTTCCGATTTCAAACCCGCTGTTTTTGATGTCATTTACGATATCCGGATGGCTTTTTCCCCAAGGGGAGGATAAAAAGAAAGTAGCCTTCTGCACATTCTTGTCCTTCAGAACCTTCAGAATGGGCTCTGCCCGCTTTTCCCCCCAGCTGATATCAAACGTCAGGGCGATCACTTTCTTCTCGGTAGGGACGCTGTAAATGGCTGCTGGAGCCCCTTCAGAGAATACCGTGATGTTGTCGCTCTCGACATAGATGATACCGATGGCAAATACCGCTGCGGCCAGCACGAGAAACGTGCGTTTTATTTTCCTGCCATTCAGCACATAGAAAAATGAATTCATATGCTCGTAAGCTCCCCTTTCCGTACATCAGCATTTTGCGCTGTCGTCCGTTATAGCAGAGGTTTTTTATAAATAGGCTGTAATGATCCCCCGATAACGAATTTTAGGAAAAATGCTCATGTAAAGCTTGTTTACTTCAATGTATGCTCGTACTTGGGACTTATTACTATGAGGAGGTAATCGTTTGCTTCGTTTGAGTACATTTATAAGAGACTTGATGTCGATCAAAAAAACCTTGTTGTTTGCGGTATTGCTTTTTGCTGCCGGAGTGGCGGCCGGGTGGATCAGTACAGGGGCTTTGGCCGAACTGGTGAACCAGCAGCTAAGCGGGTTGAGGGAGGTCAGCGGTAATCTGCAGAACTCAGAGCATCCGCAGTGGAGCTTCTTCGGGTTTATTTTCCTCAATAACAGTATTAAAGGCGTACTGATCATTTACCTGGGTCTTCTGGCGGGAATACTGCCCGTGATGTTTCTGCTGGTTAACGGAATGGTTATAGGTTATTTGGTACATAGTTTAAGCGCCCAAGGAGAGAGTCTAGCCGATCTAGTTATCAGGGGGCTCCTGCCGCATGGAATTATTGAAATACCGGCGATTATCATCGCGTGTGCCTACGGCATCAGAATGGGAAGCTGGGTCATCCGCGGAATCAATCCGAGAAGGAGAGCGTGGGGCAGGGAAGGTGAGGGAGTGCTGCGCAAATCGGTTACAGCAGCCTTTTGGGTCGTCATTCTGCTGTTTGCTGCCGCAATTATTGAAAGCACCGTTACCTATGCCTTGATGCAGAATTAGTATTTTGTAAATTGCGATTCATAAATTTCCCAAAAGTTGTGCATAACAGTAAGACGATAAAACCATTTCCGTTCCGATTATGGACGTTCAGGTATAAATCTACAGGGGGGCCAGTTCTAATATGTTGGGTATGCTATTTAACGAGAAGGAATGTAAGGAATTAGATTATGTGCTGCGGAAGGAGCTGGACGAGATGCTGTTCGACTTAAGCGATCAGCGATTGGATCAGGATATCCGTAATGCCATTGCGAACCGCTACAAGACTGTTTTTCGGATGTATGCCCGATTCGCTCCGCAAAAGGAGCTTTCAAAGTATGCGCGTAACAGCAAGCTATCACAATTTAAACAATAATGCTTGACGGCATTGCCTATCTTATGATAAATTAATTTTCGCTTCAGTTTTGAGTTTTGAAACGAAGCACAGTGCTTTTGCAAGGTTGATAGAAAGTGGTAAAAAACTTTTTAAAAAAACTCTTGCAAAACACCGAGTGAGTATGATATATTATAAAAGTCGCCGCTGAGATGCGGTGATGAGAAATGAAAGAGATTTTGATCTTTGAAAACTGAACAACGAGTGAGTATAAACGCGATGGTCTTATGACCGGAGCGATTGAGATTAAATCAATCTCGTCAGATTCAAAATGAGCTACAAACTTTCTTGGAGAGTTTGATCCT
>NZ_BORU01000007.1:0-64328 GCF_018333335.1 Paenibacillus cineris | reverse complement strand
TTACTCACCCGTCCGCCGCTAACCATCAGGAGAGCAAGCTCTCCATCAAGTCCGCTCGACTTGCATGTATTAGGCACGCCGCCAGCGTTCGTCCTGAGCCAGGATCAAACTCTCCAAGAAAGTTTGTGACTCATTTTGAATCTGACGAGATTGATTTAATCTCAATCGCTCCGGTCATAAGACCGTCGCGTTTATACTCACTCGTTGTTCAGTTTTCAAAGATCAAACTTCGTTTCGTTACCGGAAGCTCATCGCCTCAGCAACTTTTATAGTATATCACGTTCGACTCAACTTAGCAAGCTCTTTTTTTAAATCTTTCTTTCGGATTTAATATGAAAGCTTGTGATTTGATTCAAGTAACAACCAAATCATTGGCCGGAATATTAATATAACATGCATTGTTGTATTATGCAAGTCTTTTTCTGAAATTATAATTTGATTGCATATCTGAGGTGCCGACCGTTTGCCTAATCATGCATTTCATAACTGCAGCACCTGCGGATAACGGATAATTCAGTAGCCTTTGCCCTTCCTTGGCCAAAGTGTATAGCTGAAACTTATAACGAAATCTATGCCAACAATGCATGCCCAGAGTAATGGAACCCGCTTAAGCGCTTCAGTACGATCAGGGTCATTAACGACCACAATCATGAGATAGATCAGAATCGAACCGATGACCCAAGCCAACGCATGTCTGAACCACCCTTGCCGCTCTCGTCTTGCATGTGCCTTCCCGTATTTGGGTGCCTTTTGGGGCTTAGCCCCTCCTCCAAAACGATAGGCGAACCGCTCGTCGGCCCAATGAATCATCCGGTGGCCAAAAGCAATGGTTACACCGATGTACACCGCAGCCAGCCCATGCATAAATTCCGCCTCGGCTCCGCCGCGCAGATCCATAATCGTAAGAATGATCAAGAGAAGGTCAACTACAGGAGTCATCAACAGCAGCGCGGCACCGCCCTTTTTCCATCCTGCCAAATACCGGACGCTAAGCCCGGCTAACACCAAAACCCAGAAGGCTATTTCGCACCCTACAATCCATATACCGATCAAACCTATCCCACTCCTTATTTAATACAAATGTGCTAAAATCAATTTACCACAGTCGTACTAAATAAATCAAGCACGTGGTATAATGAGGGCATGCCCAAAATTGTTGATCATGAACTACAGAAAGCCAAAGTGGCCGAGGCCACCTGGCGCGTCATTCAGAAGCACGGTATCGAGCAAGCTTCCGTCCGAAACATTGCGGAAGAGGCCGGGATCTCCGTAGGCTCGATGAGGCATTATTTTTCAACCCAATCCGAGCTCCTGTCCTATTCCATGAAACGGGTATCAGAGCGGGTATCGCAGCGAATATACGATACGGTTTTCTCCGGTGACTTGATGCAGGACATTCCTTCTCTACTGCATGAGGTTCTCCCTACCGACAACGAAAAGCGGCTGGAAATGGAGGTGTGGTTTTCTTTTGTCGTCAAGTCGCTGTCGGATGATTCCTTACGTACGCTGCGCCATCAGGTGGACGACGAGCTGCGGTCGATTTTCGTTACCGTATTCAACGGCTTATCGGAGGGCCAGCTCCTGCTTCCCGGTCTGGATGTTGCCATCGAAGTGGAACGCTTCTACGCCGTCCTCGACGGCCTGGCCATCCATGCGGTAATGCGTCCGGAGCGTGTGACCCCTGAGGTCATGGTCGCGGTCATCAAACGGCATTTGTTATCCTTATGCCAGCCGGATGTCCATTCCATGGCACAGAAGCCAGACTCAAACGCAAAAAAGGAACAGCCGCGTGATACATGATCACGACAGCTGTTCCTTTTATTTATTTTCCCTAAAAGCCTGAAAACTACTCCTGACGATTCCGCATATGCGGGAAGAGCAGCACGTCACGGATCGACGGAGAATCCGTCAGCAGCATCACCAGACGGTCGATGCCGATACCCAGACCACCGGTCGGCGGCATGCCGTACTCCAGCGCGGTGAGGAAATCCTCATCCATTTCATGCGCTTCGTCATTGCCCTGCTCGCGTTCCTTCAGCTGTGCTTCAAAACGCTGGCGCTGATCGATCGGGTCGTTCAGCTCGCTGAATGCATTGGCATGCTCACGGGCCACGATAAAGAGCTCAAAACGGTCAGTAAACCGCGGATCCTGCTCGTTTTTCTTCGCAAGCGGCGAAATTTCCACCGGATGCCCGGTCACGAACGTCGGCTGAATCAGCGTTTCCTCAACAAATTCCTCGAAGAACGCGTTCAGAATATGACCGAATGTCATGTGCGGTTCAACTTTGACGTTATGCTCTTTGGCCAGACGGTGAGCTTCCTCGTCCGTCATATGCACGCCGAAGTCCACGCCTTTGACTTCCTTGACCGCATCCACCATGGATACCCGGCGCCAAGGAGGAGTCAGGTCAACTTGATGCCCTTGATAGTTGATGACTTTGGTGCCGAGCACTTCCTGCGCAATATGCGCGATCATGTTCTCGGTCAGGTTCATGATGTCTTTGTAATCGGCATAAGCCTCATACAGCTCGATCATCGTAAATTCCGGATTGTGGCGGGTAGAAATGCCCTCGTTACGATATACGCGTCCGATTTCGTATACCTTCTCCAGACCGCCGACAATCAAGCGCTTCAAGTGAAGCTCGATGGCAATCCGCATATACAGCTGCATGTCCAGCGCGTTATGATGCGTAATAAACGGCTTGGCCGCGGCTCCGCCGGCAATCGCATGCAGTGTCGGAGTTTCAACTTCCAGGTAGCCCTGTGAATCCAGGTAACGGCGCATCGATTGAATAATCCGCGAGCGGGCAATAAACGTCTGCTGTACTTCCGGATTGATGATCAAATCCACATAACGCTGACGGTAACGAAGCTCTACGTCCTTGAGGCCATGGTATTTATCTGGCAACGGATAGAGGGATTTCGACAGAACCTCCACCTCGCTGGCCTTGATCGTCGTTTCCCCGGTCTTCGTCTTGAACATCGTTCCGGCGATGCCGACGATATCGCCCAGATCCAACAGGCGGAACGCCTCAAACGCATGCTCAGGCACGGAATCCTGACGCACATAGATCTGGATTTTACCGCTCAGATCCTGGATATGGGCAAAAATGGCCTTACCCATGCCGCGCTTTGCCATAATCCGTCCGGCAACGCGAACTTCGGCGTGCTGCTCGTCCAGCTCTTCTTTCGTCATACCGTCATATTTACTCAGCAGATCGCCTGCCATGCTGGTTCTCTCGTATTTTTTGCCAAAAGGATCGATCCCCAGTGCACGCAGCTCGTCCAGCTTGCTCCGGCGGATTTTCAGCATCTCGCTTAATTCAATTTCCTGTTCCTGGTTGTTCACTTCTTCTGACATGGTCAGTCTTCATCTCCTTCATTTCACTGCTAAACCTCTCCCGCTTGTCCAAGCGGCATGCCGTCTGCCGTCTATATCCGAAAATAACCCCACCAAGTGGGGCCTTTCCTTTGCCTCGACGTTAGCTCAAGTGTTACATTCCACAATCTTGAAAAAAAGCTTCCTCAAGGAAGCTTTTTTTTCAATCCTAAAGCATGGATATTACTTTTTGATATCGATGATTTTATATTGAATGACGCCCGCAGGAACGTTCACATCCACGACGGTTCCTTTTTGCTTGCCGATGATTGCTTTGCCGACCGGGCTTTCATTGGAAATTTTATTGTTCAGCGGATCGGATTCGGCACTACCGACGATCGTATATTCCATCGTATCGCCGAATTCCAGGTCCTGCACCGTTACCGTAGCACCTACGCCCACAATGTCCGTGTTGATCTCATCATTGTTGATGATCCGGGCATTGCGCAGCATTTTTTCCAAAGTAATGATTCGGCCTTCAATAAAAGCCTGCTCGTTCTTGGCGTCTTCGTATTCGGAGTTCTCACTGATATCACCGTAGCCGATGGCAACCTTGATGCGCTCCGCGACTTCGCGGCGCTTCACCGATTTCAGGTTCTCGAGTTCGTCTTCCAGCTTCTTAAGTCCGTCCTGTGTAAGAATGACTTCTTTATCGCTCATCTTAACCGATTCTCCTGTCATGTAAATAAATTAAAAAACATCCTGCTTCCATAGAATGAACTAAAGAAACTTACGTTCTTGCTCCGTGGTCAGGAGATGGCGATGCTTACTTTAGTTCAATCTATATATATGCAAAACTATATGCAAAATTTGAAGGATCAGAACATCCTCCTGCTGCTTGTTAAACGAAGAGTCGAATTTATACTGCAAAATTATATGGTAACCGTTTCAAAATGTCAATGACAGGGGTGCAGCCGCGGCCGCCCATCTTATTGGGCCACCGCTTCCACACCTATTTCCTCGGCTTCCATTTCGGCACGCTGGTTCAGGTTCGCCACAAAATCCTCCAATATTCCGACCATTTCGTCGCGCTTCGTTCCTTCCATAATCTCATCCTTGATCCGCGCGGACCCTTTGAGACCTTTCAGGTACCATGCCAGATGCTTGCGCATTTCGCGTACCGCCACGAACTCGCCTCTCAGCGCGATCAGACGGTCCATATGAAGAATCGCGATGCGGATCTTCTCTTCAGCCGCAGGCTCCGGAAGAAGCTCACCGCTCTTGAGGTACTCAATCGTACGGTACAGCATCCACGGATTTCCCAAAGCGCCGCGTCCGATCATAACCCCGTCACATCCGGTTTCGTCGAGCATGCGCCGCGCGTCTTCCGGCGTAACCACGTCACCGTTACCGATGACCGGGATCGATACCGACTCTTTAACCTGCTTTATAATACTCCAATCCGCATGTCCCGTATACAGCTGTTCCCGGGTTCTGCCGTGCAGGCTGACTGCCTGGCCTCCGGCGCGTTCTACCGCTTGGGCGTTCTCCACCGCGTAAATGTGGTCGCTGTCCCATCCGGTTCGCATTTTCACGGTCACGGGTTTATCAACTGCATCCACGACCGCGGAGACCATTTCATAAATTTTTTGGGGATCGAGCAGCCAGCGTGCACCGGCGTCGATTTTGGTCACTTTCGGAGCCGGACAGCCCATATTGATATCAATGATATCGGCGTTGGTCTGTTGGTCCACAACTTTGGCTGCCTCCACCAAGGAATCACGGTCTCCTCCGAAAATCTGCAGGCTGAGCGGCTTCTCGCGCTCATCTACATATAGCATTTCCCGCGTGCGCTGATTGCCGTGAACGATCGCCTTGCCGCTGACCATTTCTGCGCAAACCAGACCCGTTCCGAATTCCTTGGCGATAAGACGGAACGCAGGATTACACACGCCCGCCATCGGTGCCAGCACGACTTGGTTCTTCATTTCAATATCGCCAATCTTCAGCATCGCATCATTTCCCCCCTTATTATTCATTGTATATACATAAGCAGTATTCCTGCTTCTCAAAAGTCTAACCGTTCCTCAGTTCCTGAACAGATACACCCAGTGCTTCCGCTACTTTGATCAAAACCTGTTCTTCTGCACGACGGTTTCCCCGTTCGATGGCCCCCAGCACTGCAAGCGATATGCCGCACTTGGCTGCGAGCTCCTGCTGCGTGTAGCCTTTTAGCTTCCGGAAGGCGCGGACGCGCTTCGCCAGCTGCATGTTTTCCAAAGCTGCAGACCTTCCTTTCCATCCAGCTTATCCAGAGCTGTCTCTACGATTGTATATAAGCCGGAAGGCTCGTCGGGAGGAACGATATCGGATAAGGGAACCAGCACGAAGGCTCGCTCCTCCATCCGGGGATGCGGCAGCACCAGTTCTTCCGTGTTCTCCCTGCGGCCCTCCATCCAGATTAAATCCAAATCGACGGTCCGGGGCCCCCAATGGATCTCCCGAATGCGCCCAAGCCCGTTCTCAATCCCCTGCATCACGTGCAGCAGTTCATGGGAATCCAAACTTGTGCGGACGCACACGGCCATATTTAAAAAGAGGGGCTGGTCCACATAACCCACAGGCTCCGTCTCATAAAGGTGGGAACAGCGGGCTACCGTAATGCGGGGATCCTCATCCAGGCGCCGAATAGCTTCCATCAGCGTATGCTCGCGGTCACCCAAATTTGCCCCTAAAGCAATATAAGCCTCTGATAGCTCAGAGGTGAAATGTGCATTCATGGTGGAGTCTCACTTTCTTGTTCTATGCAGCTCCACAGTAACACCCTGAAAGTGGATGTCAAATGGAGGATGCGGTTTGGTCACTTTGACCGTCAGTGCATTGATACTAGTATAAGTGTCCAGTACAACAGATGCAATACGTTCGGCTAAAGCTTCAATCAGGCGAAAAGACTCGGTTTCTACCACGTTTTTGACCGTTTCGTGGACTTCGGCATAATTTACCGTTTGGGTGAGATCGTCGTTCTCTCCGGCTGCGCGCAAATCCAACTCCATGTCCAGATCGACGTAGAAGCGCTGGCCGAGCTTGCGCTCTTCCTCGAACACGCCGTGATACCCGTAATACTCCATGCGGTGAATGACCATTCTATCCATTTTCTACTCCCGCCTCCCCAATAATCAACATCGTATCAAATGATTCTGTATATAAAACGTTATTCCCGACTCACAACCGCTGAAGTGTATATCATCGCATCGCACATTTTGACGGTTCGTTTGATCGATTTCACATCGTGGACCCTCACCAGCTGGCAGCCCTGGGCGATTCCGAACGCCACTGTGGCCGCGGTGCCCTCGACCAAATCATCCACCGGCAGATCCAGCACGCTGCGGATGAACTTTTTGCGGGACGTGGCCAGCAGCACAGGATATCCAATTTGATTCAAACGGTCCAGCTGGGTCATCAGCTTCAAGTTGTGCTCTCCGTTTTTGGCAAATCCGATCCCCGGGTCCAAAATAATATGTTCCGGACGAACCCCGGCCGCCAAGGCGAGGCGCACGCTCTCTTCCAGGTCGGCGACGACGTCCTCCACAAAATCGGTGTAGTCCATGTCCTGCCGGTTATGCATCAGAATGATCGGACAGCCCAGCTCGGCTGCCACCTTCAGCATGTCCGGATCGCCTTTGCCTCCCCAAATATCGTTGATGATATGGGCACCGGCCAGAATGGCCTGGCGAGCCACTTCCGCCTTGTACGTATCGATCGAGATCGGAATGTGCGGGGCCGCTTTATGGATCGCCTCAATCACGGGAATCACGCGGGCCAATTCCTCTTCCGCAGATACCGGCGTATATCCCGGCCGGGTTGATTCTCCTCCGATATCGATCAGGTCGGCGCCGTCCAGCATCATTTTGAGCGCATGGCGTACGGCCGAGTCCGGATCCACATACCGGCCGCCGTCGGAGAAGGAATCGGGCGTTACATTTAAAATGCCCATCACCTGGGTAGACTGTCCGAGCCTCAGCACGGCTTGACCCATCGCAAAGTTACGTTCGTAGATTGTCGTTTTCACTGTCAAATCCCTGCTTTCTGTCGGTACAAATCGAGCAGCCTGCGGGTGATCGGGCCGGCGGCGCCGCGACCCACCGTTCTACCCGTTCCCTGCCTGTCCAGCAGGAGCGTAACGGGCACAAGCTCCTGGATAGAGCTGGTCACGAACACCTCATCTGCGGCCAGCAGATCTTCCCACGTATACAGGCCTTCCGTGCAGCGGATGCCTGCCGCGCCGGCGAGCTCAAGCACAACCTGGCGCGTAATGCCGGGCAGCAGCCCGGTGGATGCATCAGGTGTATAGAGTTCCCCTTCTTTCACAAAAAACACATTGCTGACGACGCCTTCGCTGACATGTCCGCGCACATCGAGCATCAGGCCTTCCGCCTGGCGGGAACGCGGATCACTCACAGCCGCCAGTTCTCTTTTCGCCAAAATGTTGTTCATGTAATGGAGCGACTTCAAGCGGATCGGAGCTTCGGGAGAGTTGCGCCGCGTTTCCAGCAGCTGCAGGGCTTTCCCTTGCGTGTAGAGGTTCTCAGGCACCTCCGGCAGCGCCTTCACAAGCAGAACATGATTGGGACGGCTGTACTCCTCCCCGGGAAGCCCGAGAACATCAACGCCAGCGCTGACGGTATAACGGATGTAAGCCTCCTCAAGGCTGTTCTCCTTCATCAAGGCTTCAATCCAGCCAGGCATGGAAGCAAGGGCATCCTCCGGCGAAAAGGGAATGCCCAGTATCCGGCAGCCCTCCGCCATCCGCTTTAAATGCCTCTCCAGCAAAAAGGGCCGGCCGCGGTATGTCCGCAGCGTCTCAAACAACCCCATTCCGTATAAAAAGCCGTGATCCATTACAGGTACCACGGCGTCGGCGGCATCCACGATCCCGCCGTTCAATCCTATCTTCTTCATGCTTTAGCGCCTGCGGTCTGCTTCAGGAAATTGCGCAGTATTTGATGTCCGTAATCGGTGATGATCGACTCCGGATGGAACTGGACGCCTTCAATCGGATACTCCTTATGACGCAGTCCCATAATCTCGCCTTCCTCGGTTTCTGCGGTGATCTCCAGGCAGTCCGGCAGACTGTCCCGCTCAACAAGCAGCGAATGGTATCTTGTCGCTGTAAATGGCGAAGGAAGGCCTTCGAACACGGAGTTGCCGTGATGATGGATCGGCGATGTTTTGCCGTGCATCAGCCGTTCAGCACGGATGACATTGCCGCCGAATGCCTGCCCAATGGCCTGGTGACCCAAGCATACGCCGAAAATCGGGATTTTGCCTTTAAAATTCGCAATCGTCTCCAGGCTGATCCCCGCCTCGTTCGGCGTGCAGGGGCCCGGGGAAATCAAAATATGGTCGGGTGCAAGCTCCTCAATGCCGGACACGGTAATTTCATCGTTGCGGTATACCTTCACTTCCTGTCCGAGTTCCCCCAAATACTGCACCAGATTGTACGTAAAAGAGTCATAATTGTCGATAACCAAAATCATATGCTCATCCCCTTATCCCAGATTTGGCGGCGGATTCCTCTTCGCTTGCGAGAACCGCCAGGATCATGCCTTTAGCTTTGTTTTGGCATTCCCGGTATTCCCGGTAAGGGTCGGAATCGATGACGATTCCCGCCCCGGCCTGGATATATCCCGTACCTTCCAGGACGGCCATCGTTCTTATGATAATATTTAATTCCATATTGCCGTTGTAGTCAATCCAGCCGATTGAGCCGGTGTATGGCCCGCGCCTTACGGGTTCCAGCTCCTCGATGATCTCCATCGTCCTCACCTTAGGGGCGCCCGTGATGGTTCCTCCCGGGAAGAAGGCGGCGATCACGTCGTATACGCCTTTGCCCGGAGCGAGCCGGCCTTCCACCTGAGAAACGAGGTGCATCACATGGGAGTAATGCTCGACCGTCATCAGCTCCGGGACGTGCACTGACCCGTACGCAGCCACCTTCCCCAGATCATTGCGTTCGAGATCCACCAGCATGATATGCTCGGCTCTCTCCTTCTCGCTGCCCAGCAGCTCGGCCGCCATGGCCGCATCCTCCTGCGGGGTAAGCCCCCGGCGTCTTGTGCCGGCGATCGGGCGGGTGCTGATCCGCTCCCCCTGAAGCTTCACCAACAGTTCCGGGGAGCCGCTGACCAGCGTGAAACCCGGGGAACGCAGAAGCCCCATGTAAGGGGAAGGGTTCAGCAGGCGGAGCCATTCATAGGCCTGCTCCGGCGGCGAATGCAGGTCCAGCTCCTGACGGAGCGACAGATTCACCTGGAAGACGTCCCCTTCGCGAATGTACTGCTGGATGGCTCGCACAGCCCGCTCAAAGGATTCCTGCGGGAATCCGGTACGCAGCTGCGGCCACTCCATCCGGGGGGGCAGCTCCTCCGCCTGCTTTCGCCGTCGGTCCGCTTCGGCCTGGCTCCCTTCGTCCAGGTTCACCATGGACAGCCACAACGACTGCATGGACCGGGCACGATCGGCAGCCTCTTCGTAAAGCACACCCAGCCTTTGCCCGATCACATCCCTGTCCAGCCCTTCTGCATCAAAATGCACATGGACCGTGTAGAACACTTTCCTGCTGTCCGCATCATGCACCCACAACTCTTCCATCCGCATCCACAAATAATCCGGGAATGCCGGAAGATCGGCTGCGGTGGACGGCAGATTTTCAAGGGAACGAACGATGTCATACCCTAGAAAGCCAACGCATCCTCCAAGAAGGGGTGGCAATTCTGGATCCGGCTGCTGGGGAGCCCGGTACGGTGCCATCCACCGCTGCAGCACCTGCAGCGGACTTCCGTCCACCTTCTCCGTCGCCCCGCTCAGCAGGTGCGTCACGACGCCACCGTGATCTTTTCCGTGAAGAACCGACACCGGACGCAGCCCCAGGTAGGTGTACCGCCCCTCCTTACCGCTCTCGAGTACGAAGGAATAGGGCGAAGCCTGTTCCCAAGCTGACGTCCAAGCCGCCGGGAGCTCCCCTTCTTCCTGCCCGTCCCATCCTCCGGACGACAGCACATATGGAAACATCGTGATGCCCTCTGCGGCCCAAGTCATCCATTGATCCAAGGTGATCAAACCGCGCTCATTTCTCTTCATTTTCTGATCCCCTTTTAGTAACAAGACCCGTCTATTGGTTGTCAGTATACTTGGAGTCGGCAGGTTTGAAAAGACTTTTTCCAAAAGGATACCTGATTTGGCTGCCAATGAGCAGCAATATGAACAAAAAAAACCTGCAGCCGGATAGACCGGCAGCAGGGGCGAGAGTTTTTACAATGTATAAGACGCTAATTACGCCTCAAAGTTATACAGCGGTGTGCTCAAATAGCGTTCGCCGTTACTTGGGATGACTACCACGACACGTTTGCCTTTACCGAGCTCTTTGGCCACTTTAAGTGCGGCGAACACGGCAGCGCCGGAAGAAATACCGGACAGGACGCCTTCTTCTTTGGCGACACGGCGTGCCGTTTCAAAGGCTTCGTCGTTCTCCACGTGAATGATTTCATCGTAGATGTCACGGTTAAGGATATCCGGAATAAAGTTGGCGCCCAGACCTTGAATTTTGTGCGGTCCTGGTTTGCCTCCTGCCAGAATTGGAGAAGCCGCAGGCTCAACAGCCACGATCTTGATGTCAGGGAAGCGGTTCTTCAGCACTTCGCCGGCACCGGAAATCGTTCCGCCCGTTCCGATTCCTGCCACGAAGGCGTCGAGGGAGCCGCCAATGGATTCAATCGCTTCCACAATTTCCGGACCCGTCGTTTCGCGGTGAATCTTCACGTTGGCCGGGTTTTTGAACTGCTCAGCCATGAAGTAATCCGGATTTTCCTTTACGATTTCTTCGGCTTTCTTAACGGCACCGTTCATGCCTTCAGCTCCCGGTGTCAAAACCAATTCTGCACCGTAAGCGCGAAGCAGGTTGCGGCGCTCAAGGCTCATCGTTTCAGGCATGACGATCACGGCTTTGTAGCCTTTGGCTGCAGCTACCATAGCCAGACCGATACCGGTGTTGCCGCTTGTCGCTTCCACAATCGTACCGCCAGGCTTCAGAAGGCCGTCCTTCTCCGCTTGTTCGACGATGCTGATCGCAATCCGGTCCTTAACGCTGGAGCCCGGATTTTGATATTCCAGCTTCAAGTAAATTTCCGCGCTGTCTTCCGGTGCAAGCCGGTTCAGCCGGACAAGGGGTGTTCCTCCGATTAATTCCGTTACGTTGTTGACGACCTTAGCCATAGGTAAATCCTCCCTGTTTATAATGAATTTGATGAATAACTGCTGTATACAAAATTCTAGAAAGAGAATCTGGCTGGCTTGGATCAAACTATATCCGAGTAAATAAGTAGGTATTTATACCTTCATCTTATCAACCTTCCACCTCAATGTCAATACGAACCCGGACGTAAGGCCTGGTTGTAAACAAAGAAAACATCCTGAAAACGTAGGTTAGCCAGGGCTCATCATCTTGCCTGCCGCTTCTGTCGTTTCAGGATGCTTTGGATGGCGATATTTTGATCAAAATTTTGGCGTCATATTTGTTTCTCAACTGTTCTTCCAGCTGCGAAAGGGGAACCGCCTCGCTTAAGGCCAGCTGTTTGCGGGCCTCCCGAATGATCTCCTCGCTGCTCTTGGTACTGCCGTTCTCCACGCTGATCAGCTGGACGACCGCATATCCGTCATTTAGCCGTACCGGACCCGCTGCGTCCCCTGGCTTCAGGGTTGAGGCTGTCTGCAGTACTTCCGGAGCAATAAAAGGATCATCCTCCTCCACCGTCCCCAGATCGCCGCCTTGATCGCGTGTAAATTCATCCAGGGAGTACGCTGCCGCCAGCGTGCCGAAATCCTCTCCCTGCTGCAGGCGGTCAAGCACCCGATTCGCCTCATCTTCGGTATCCGTCTGAATCCAGGCAAGATGATAAGCCTTCTTGGCTGCAAACTCCTCTTGATGCTGATCGATATAACGCTGTACCTCCGCATCCGTGATGCGAATTCCTGCGGTTGCGATCTTTTGCAGTGTGAGACGGTACTCGGTTTCCGCCCGGATCTTCTCGGGAGTCAGGTTCAGCTGGTCGGCCATCTCCCGATAATAGTCGTCCGGGGAAGCGTAACCCTGCATTTCCCGGTTAATCTCCTCCGTCACTTCCTCCGGGGTCACCTTAATTTTCAGGGACTGGGCTTCCGCATATACCGCCTTGTGATTCAGCATCTGCGTCAATGCTTCCTCCCCGTGCGTCCGTTTCAGCTCCTCGACCCAATCGCTTTCCGTAATGGTGCTGCCGTTAAAAGACGCCACCGCATCCGCCCCTGCTTGCTTGTCTTCAGCCGGTGACGGCTCATCTGCCGGTTTAAGTCCACGGATGACAATCAGACTCCCCATAAACAACACGCCCGCTGCCAAAATAATGACCGCGGCCCACAGCCCCTTCTCCTGTCTGGTTATCATATCATCGAACCCGCCCCTTACTTCATGGCTTGTTCAAGAATTTGCTGCAGTTGTTCCCTGTCAAAATCATACGCTTCATTGCAGAAATGGCACACCACTTCCGCCTGTCCATCTTCCTCAATCAAACGCTCCAGTTCCGCTTGGCCCAGGCTGACCAGCGTTTGCTCTACCCGCTCACGGGAACACTGACAGCGAAACTTGATGTCCATTTCTTCGAGAACCTCTACGTCCGGAAGCAGCTGCTTCAGCATATCTTCCAACTCCAACCCTTGGTCCAGCAGGGTGGTTACCGGCGGAATCGCGCTTACCGCCTGCTCGATCGCCGTGATTTCCTCATCGGAAAGGCCCGGAAGCAGCTGAATGATAAAGCCGCCGGCCACGAGCACGGAATTGTCGGGAGCGACGAGTACGCCGAGGCCAACCGCAGTAGGGGTTTGCTCCGATACGGCAAAATAATACGTAAAGTCCTCTCCGAGCTCTCCCGAAATAATCGGTACGCTTCCGCGGTAAGGCTCTTTGAGGCCCAGGTCTTTCGTTACGTGCAGGTATCCCTCACGGCCAACCGCGCCGGCTACGTCGAGTTTTCCCTGGCTGTTGCTCGGCAAATGGACATGCGGATTAGTGACGTATCCCGTCACTTCGCCAAAGGAGTTGGCTTCTACGACGATCTGTCCAATCGGTCCGTCGCCCTTGACTTGAATGCTGAGCTTTTCCTTGCCCTTCAACATGGCGCCCATCATACCAGCGGCTGTCAGCGTGCGTCCCAGCGCCGCTGTGGCGGTAGGCCACGTATCATGCCTTCTGCGAAGCTCCTCCACGAGAGCCGTCGTTCTCACCGCGAAAGCCCGGACACGTCCGTTCATGGCCGTGCCCCGGATGAGGCGGTCCTGTTTGTTTTCCATTATGTGTACTGCCTCCTTTATTGGATGAGCCGGGAAGGCTCTGCCATTATCTATCTATTTTACCGCAAAACAGGCCTTTTTGGTGATCCGGTTGATCTTTCTGGCAATTCAGCGGTTGCGATCATAAATAATCCGGAGACCGTCGAGCGTCAGCAGCGGATTCACTTCCTGGATGACCTTCGTTTCGCTGGCGATCAGATCCGCCAGTCCGCCCGTTGCGACCACTTTCAGGGAGGGCACCTGCATCTCGCCGCGAATCCGCTCTACAATGCCGTCAACCTGCCCGGCGTATCCAAAAATAATGCCTGCCTGCATCGCATGGACTGTATTTCGCCCGATGACCTTTTTGGGCTTCTCCAGCTCAATCCGAGGCAGCTTCGATGCACGCTGATACAGCGCTTCGGTCGCAATGCCGATGCCCGGCACGATCAGGCCGCCGAGATAGGCGCCTTTGGGATCGATGCAGTCAAATGTGGTAGCCGTGCCAAAGTCGATCACGACGAGCGGGCCCTGGTACTTCTCCACGGCGGCAACGGCGTTGGCGATCCGGTCAGCCCCGACCTCGCGCGGATTTTCGTAACGCAGATTGAGCCCGGTTTTAATCCCCGGTCCCACGATGAGCGGCGAATGGTGGATATATTTTTGGCACATCTCCTCAATGACATGGACCATAGGCGGTACCACCGAAGAAATAATCACGCCCTCAATATCGCTAACCGGGATCCCGGACATCTGAAACATGTTCCGGAACATAATGCCGTACTCGTCCGGCGTGGAATGATTGACCGTGCTGAGACGGAAATGATGCAATAGCTCCCGGTTTCTGTATATCCCCAAGACGATGTTCGTATTCCCGATGTCGATCACCAGAATCACGGGGGCTATCCCTCCTTCACCGCATTGAGATCAAGGCTGATGTCCAGGCTGTCGAAGGAATACGTCAGTCTGCCGACCGAAATGACGTCGACGCCGCAGGCCGCGATCTCCTTCACCGTCTTCAAAGACACGTTGCCGGAGGCCTCCACGGTCACATGCGGGGACTTGGCCTTAATACGCCGGACAGCCTCTTTCATCAGATCCTGGCTCATGTTATCCAGCATGATGATGTCCGCACCGGCTTCCAGCGCTTCCTCGACCTGCTCAAGCGATTCCGTCTCCACTTCGATGGTCATCGTATGCGGGATAAACGCCCGGGCACGCTCCACGGCCTGGCGGATTCCGCCAGCGCCTTTAATATGGTTGTCCTTGATCATCACAGCATCGTACAGCCCGAAGCGGTGGTTGGCTCCCCCGCCGACGCGCACCGCGTATTTCTCCAGCATGCGGTGTCCCGGCGTCGTCTTCCGGGTATCGACCAAGCGGGTAGGCAGGCCCTCAAGCGCATCCACGAACGAACGTGTCCGGGTCGCAATGCCTGACAGGCGCTGCAGCAAATTCAAGGCCAGCCGCTCCCCCGTCAAAATCCGGTGCGTGCTGCCTTCCACGACAGCGAGTACCGTTCCCTTCTTTACAAAATTGCCTTCCGATACTTGAGGCGTGAATGTGAGCGCCGGGTCCACGACTTGAAACACAAGCTCCGATACGGGCAGTCCGGCTACCACGCCATCTTCCTTGGCATGAATGATTCCCTTGGATTCATGACCGGCCGGGATGGTCGACAGCGTCGTCACATCTCCCGACCCGACGTCCTCTCTCAGCCACAGCCGGATGGATTCCACAAGACTTTCATCATATCCGTTAAACGTCATCGCTGATTTCCTCCACTATTTCTTGATCCCGCCGCTGCAGCAGATGCTTGCGCCAGCCTTCGTCATCCCGCAGGGGGAAGTCTTCGCGGTAATGCGCCCCACGGCTCTCTTCCCGGGACAATGCCGCGCTGGTCACCAGCAAACTGCTGGTCAGCATGTTGGCAAATTCAAATTCCTCACGCTTGCTCAGTCCGGACTGAAAAATCGGCAGCTGGCGCTTCAGTTCATCCAGCCCCTTCAGCAGCAGCGTCTTGTTCCGGCGCAGACCAACGTACCGCACCATCACCTTCTGAAGTTTGAGCCGACGCTCTACAATGGCCTGCCTTGGCGATTCCAGACGCCCCTCATCGACCCGGATATCTTTAGGCTCCCAGTCCAGTGGGGACAGTTCCCGCAGGCGGTTCACAATACGCCGTCCAAACACGATCGCTTCAGAAAGCGAGTTGCTGGCCAGTCGGTTGGCGCCGTGAACACCGGTCGAGGACACTTCGCCGCAGGCAAACAGCCGCTTGATGCTGCTCTCGCCGTTCAGGTCCGTTTTGACGCCGCCCATCATATAATGCGCAGCCGGAGCCACTGGAATCCAGTCCGTCGACATATCCAATCCGTAAGTCATGCACGTTTCGTAAATGGTCGGAAACCGATGCTTAAGCATATCCTCCGGCTCATGGGTAATATCCAAATAGACGAAGGTGGATTTCGTTTCGTCCATTTCGCTGAGGATCGCCCGGGCGACAATGTCGCGCGGCGCCAATTCGAGCAACTCATGGTATTTTTCCATAAAACGTTCGCCTTTAATATTCCTCAGAACGGCGCCTTCGCCCCGAACCGCTTCGGAGATTAAAAACCTCGGAGCACCCGGATAACAAAGAGCGGTCGGGTGAAACTGAATAAACTCCATATCGCGGACCTCAGCCCCTGCCCGATAGGCAATCGCCACACCATCGGCCGTGGCCACTTCCGGATTAGTGGTATACCGGTAGAGCTGTCCCGCGCCGCCGGAACAAAGCACGGTCGCGTTAGCCTGCACAAAGATCCGCTGTCCATCCGGGCGCTGAACCAGTGCTCCCTTGCACTCGCCGTCTTCTGTAATAACGTCTATTACAAAGTGATGCTCCCATACCTCAATATGATCATGCTCCGCAACCTTCTCCGCCAGCGCTCTGACAATTTCGTAGCCGGTCGCGTCCCCGTTGGCATGCAAAATTCGCCGGTGGCTGTGTGCGCCTTCCTGGGTCAGGGCAAGCTCCCCGTTCTCCAGGTCAAACGTTGTGCCGAGCCGGATCAGCTCCTTGACGCCCTCCGGGCCTTCATTGACCAAGAGGTCCACCGAGGAGGATGAACACAGCCCTGCCCCCGCCATCAGCGTATCCTGCCGGTGATACTGCGGGGAATCATCTTCCGAAATGACCGCGGCAATCCCCCCTTGAGCGTACCGGGTGTTGCTTTCGAGCAGTGCTTTTTTCGTGATCATGATGACGTGCCGGTCCTGGCTTGCCTGAATCGCCGTATACAACCCGGCTATGCCCGAGCCGATGACGATGACATCCGTCTTGGTCCGGGGCAAAGTCTGCAGATCAAAGTCAACCAGATATTGTGGAATCATGTGCCTGTTCACCTGTCTTAAGAGAAAGAGTAGCGCATGCTACTGTACTTGTAACATGCGCTCTAAAGAAGTTCTGGCTTTATCTGCAACAACCGGCGGCACGTAGATTTGCGGCTTCATGGTTTCCAGACACTTCACCAGTTTTTTCAGATTGTTCACCTTCATGTTCGGGCATACCAAAAACTTGGTGGCGAAATGAAACTCCTTATCCGGGCTGTCGAGACGAAGCTGGTATCCGGTACCGTCTTCGGTTCCGACGATAAACTGTTTGCTGCTTGATTTTTTGCAGTATTCCAAAATCGCCGTGGTGCTGCCGACGAAATCGCCCATGGCTACGACCTCCGGACGGCATTCCGGGTGTACGACAAATTCGGCGTCGGGATATTTGGCTTTCATCTCCACAACGTCTTTTACCGTCAGCATATCATGCGTATTGCAGTACCCTTCCCAAATGATGAGCTTCTTGTCGGTATGCTGCTGCACATAGTGACCCAAATTTTTGTCCGGTACCCAGATGATCTCATCGGAATCGACCGATTGAATCACCTTTACCGCATTGGAAGAGGTACAGCAAATATCCGTTTCCGCCTTGATCTCTGCCGAAGAGTTGATATACGTAACGACTTTGGCGTTAGGATGCTGCGCTTTCAGTTTGCGGAGTCCGTCCACGTTGACCATATCGGCCATTGGACAGCCTGCACGCTCATCCGGAATCAGCACCGTTTTGTTCGGAGCCAGAATCTTAGCGCTTTCACCCATAAAATGAACGCCGCAGAAGACGATGACTTCCGCATCGGTTTGAGCCGCTTTCTGGGCAAGCAGGAAGGAATCGCCACGGAAATCCGCTACTTCCTGAATTTCATCCCTTTGATAATAATGCGCCAAAATAATGGCGTTTCTTTCCTTCTTCAGCTTAAGCAGCTTCTCCGTCAGTTCCCGCTTTTGTTCCTGCTTATGCTCCAGTGCCAGAGCTTCCACCAGTAACCCACTCCCTCTGAAATCCCATGATTTTACCCGGTTGATGGCTTCATAACCTCATAACATCATGAATAGTTTGTGAAAATTCTCCCAAAGTTGCCCGTTGCAACCTCGAGACCATCTTGTTTATCAACTAATTTACACAAGGTTCACGATACTGTCAATTGACTAAAATGATCTTTATATGCTATCTAGCCGAAAGAAAACAAAGCTTCCCGCTCGATTCCGTCCGATTAGGCCGCCTCGCTTCTATTTGGAGCTTGCAGCCGCCCCAATCGCTACTATGCCTCAAAAAAAATTAACTGGTACAACAGAGTTAAGGCGGAACGTTGTCGGCTTCAATGCTTGGACACCCCAAATGGCCCCCGCTCATATTTCCTGGCAAACGACACAAAAAACCCGGAGACGGCTAACCGTCTCCGGGCTGTTGTTGTAATGGGATTAGGATCTGGATTCCGGCGGTGTTCCGCCGTTGCCCGAACCTGGATTCTCATTCGTTCCATCATTGTTATTTGGAATGTCGCCCGGCGTATCCGTGTTGATATCGCTTGGCGGGTCATTCGGCAAGTTGGATGGAACATCGTTCGGAATTTCTTCCGTTGGCAGGCTGGTATTATCCTTGCCCTGAATGCGTACACGCACGTCACCGACGTTGTCGATGACAGGGGCGCCATGCTCGGAAGAACCTTCATCATTTCCGCTTCCGCCCTCTTTCGGGCCGTCTTCAGAAAGATAACCTTGCTCGATCAGTTCCTTGATCTGTTCAAGCTCGAGCGTCTCCTTCTCAAGCAGCGTGTTCGCGATGAGGTGAACCTCTTTCGAGTACTTGGTCAGCAGGTCTCTCGCCCGCTCGTAGCACTCGTTTGTCATGCGCTGCATTTCCTGGTCGATCTCATAAGCGATCGAATCACTGTAGTTCTGCTCGTGACCGAGGTCACGGCCCAGGAATACCTGACCTTGCGAGGACCCGAACTGAAGCGGTCCAAGCTTCTCACTCATACCGTATTCCATAATCATGCTGCGGACGATGCCCGTAGCCTGCTGGAAGTCGCTGTATGCGCCTGTTCCGATTTCACCGATAAACAGTTCCTCGGAAACCCGGCCGCCCAAGAGACCCGTCACCTTATCAAGCAGCTCCTGCTTGGTCACAAGCATCCGGTCTTCCTTCGGCATCATGATGACGTATCCGCCGGCGCGTCCGCGCGGAATGATCGTTACCTTGTGTACCATATCGGCATGCTCCAAGAAGTAGCCCACAATCGTGTGGCCGGCTTCGTGGTAAGCGACAATCCGCTTCTCCCGGTCGCTGATCACGCGGCTGCGCTTCTCGGTACCGACGATGACACGGTCAATCGCTTCATCAACTTCTCGCATGGAGATGTCTTTACGGTTACGGCGCGCAGCAAGCAGCGCCGCTTCGTTCATCAGGTTCTCCAGCTCGGCGCCGGTAAAGCCTGTCGTACGTTTAGCCACAACATCCAGCTTGACGTCTTTGGTCAGAGGCTTATTGCGTGCATGAACCTTCAGTACTGCCTCGCGGCCTTTCACGTCTGGACGATCGACCGTAATTTGACGATCAAAACGGCCTGGACGCAGGAGCGCAGGGTCGAGGATGTCGGCACGGTTCGTTGCAGCCACGATGATGATGCCTTCGTTGCCGCCGAAACCGTCCATCTCAACGAGGAGCTGGTTCAGCGTCTGTTCGCGTTCGTCATGCCCGCCGCCAAGTCCGGCACCGCGCTGACGACCTACGGCGTCAATCTCGTCAATGAAGATAATACATGGTGCGTTTTTCTTGGCGTTCTCGAACAAGTCACGCACACGGGATGCACCGACCCCGACGAACATTTCCACAAAGTCCGAACCGGAAATACTGAAGAACGGAACTCCGGCTTCACCCGCTACAGCGCGGGCGAGGAGGGTTTTACCTGTACCTGGAGGGCCTACGAGGAGAACCCCTTTAGGAATACGGGCACCTACTGCGGCAAATTTCCGCGGATCCTTCAGGAACTCAACGACTTCGACAAGCTCCTGCTTCTCTTCGTCAGCTCCCGCAACATCCTCAAAGGTAACCCTTTTCTTCTCTTCATTATATAGGCGGGCGCGGCTCTTGCCGAAGTTCATAACCTTGCCCCCGCCTCCCTGCGCTTGATTGAACAGGAAGAAGAAGAGAATAAACATAATAACCAAAGGAATCAGGGAAGAGAGCAGCGTCAGCCAGACGCTTTCGCCTTCCATCTTCTTCTGGGTGAATTTCATGCCGGTTTTGTCACTGGCAGCTACCAGCTCTTCGATTGCAGCATCTGTAGCCGGAGTGTAGGTCGAGAAATTCTCTGATTTAACGTCGGCCGGTTTATTCTTATATTTACCGGTTACCAGATAGGCGTAACCGTCGAATTGAACCGTAATTTCCGATACGTTACCAGCAGCGATTTGCTGGCGCAATTGATCGTATCTAGGGCTGTCAGCAGATTCACCGCTGTTGCTGACAAACTGGACTATGCCCACCACAACTAAAAAAAGAATCAAATAAAAACCAGAATTCCGGATGAACCGATTCATCCCCTACCTCCTCTCAAAACACTTTAATTATTTTACCATAGCCTGTCTGACCATCTCAAATAGAGGTGGTAAAGGCATGAGCGTGCTTAAGCTCATGGGCTTGAGTATCGCAATTAGTGGGTATAGATTTCCGGTTTCAAGATCCCGATGTAGGGCAGGTTCCGGTAATGCTCAGCGTAATCCAGACCGTATCCGACAACAAACGCGTCAGGGAGTACGAATCCGGTATAATCCGCCTCGAGCTTCACAGTTCGGCGGGCAGGTTTGTCAAAGAGCGTAACCACGCACGTCGATTTGGCGTTGCGGCTCTTGAGCAGCTCAATCAGATGGCTCAGCGTGAGACCGCTGTCGATAATATCTTCGACAATCAGCACGTCACGTCCTTCAACCGGGACATCCAAATCCTTGATGATTTTGACAACGCCCGAAGACTTGGTCTGCGCCCCGTAACTGGATACGGCCATGAAATCGAGTTCCATAGGTACTGTCATATTTTTAACCAAATCCGCCATAAAAATAAACGCGCCTTTGAGTACACAAATCACAAGAGGGTTGCGACCCTCATATACCGAGCTCAGCTCGGCACCGAGTTCCTTAATTTTCTTCTGGATTTCTTCTTCGCTGATCAGAACTTCTTGAATATCGTTTTGCAACTGAGCGAACCTCCTACGTTATACTATGAAAGCCTAACAATGACCATTACAGTTACTCCGCATTCCCCGCATCCTCCAAGGAAAAGTGAAGCACCGTCGATGTATGCGCACCTACAGCGGCATGAATCGAACGCCTTACACCCGGGATCCATACGATGCTGCCTGAACCGTCAACAAGAACCGGTATGCGGGAGCGCATGGATGGAGGTATCTTCGCGTCAATGAAAATATCTTTTACCTTTTTGCTTCCGTTTAATCCCATGATTCTCATTGTGTCCCCAGGCTGTCTTGAACGGATGGTGAGCGGAAACTGCAGCTCATCGGCGTCAAAAACCGCTTGATGACCGTCTAACGCCATCTTGGACAATTGATTTACTTCAGGCGTATGCTCCGCCATTCTCAGGACTTTCCTTATTTCTTGCAACCACAACTCCGGGACGATTGCATCCAACCGATATGTATAGCCAATCATCTTCTCCGGCATCCCGTGCATAAACGTTATCCAATCGTATTCGCGTATGCAGACCAGGCCGCAGCCCAGATCCAGGTGCCATGTTGTGCTGTCTTTCTGATGAATCCCGTGCCGAATGGTTTCGATCTTGTGATAATCGGTGTTTTCGGAACCCGGCGACAGATAATTTAATATTAGTTTAATCAACCTCCGTTGTAAAGCGACATGTAAGGCCAAAAAGGAAGGCGCCCGAAAAGCGTGCCTTCCATGATTACACTGTACCAGTTCGCGGTATGCGTTCACCGCTGCCTGTTCCACGAAGTCGTCTTCCGGGCCGATAATGTCAGCCATCTGATTGATCGATTGAACAATCCGACTATTATATTGCCCTAAATAAGGCAGGACATCCAGACGGATTGCATTCCGTCTGTACTCGGTCTGGAAGTTGGTCTGGTCGACAGCGTAAGGATAACCATTCTGCTCACACATATCCACGAGGTCTGTTTTGTATATACGTAAGAAAGGACGGATAAGTTCCACATTTTTTTCCCGTCTTTTGAACCGGATTCCCCGGAGCCCCCCCGGCCCGCTTCCGCGCAGCAAATGCATCAGCACCGTCTCCGCCTGATCGTCCGCGTGATGGGCCAGAGCGATAGTGTTGGCACCGCAGGCCTGCGCCGTTTCAAACAAAAATTCATAGCGCTTGAACCGGGCCGCCTCCTCCACCCCCTTGCCGCTCTCCTTCATATAAGAAGGTACGTCGACTCTGGCCATCTCAAACCGGATGCCTAATTCCGCGGCCAGCCGCCGGACCAGTTCGGCTTCCTCATCCGCTTCCGGCCGCAGCCCATGGTGAGCGTGGGCACAAATGAGGTTAAGGGGGACCGCCGTTTCGGAGATGTCCTTCAGAATATGCAAAAGAGCCACAGAGTCCGGACCTCCGGATACTGCGACTACGAGGGTTTCATGGGGAGACCATAAGCGGTGCTCTTCCGCTGTGCGGAGCACTTGCTCTTTAATTGTGCTGAACTTCTGCCTGCTCTCCATCCATGTTCTCCTTTTTTCGCATTCATGCCTATGTATCAATATCTTCTATTATACAGCTCACCGATCTGGTGTTGCTCATTTAAAAAATACAAAGTACACCGCAGCTCCCAGCATAATGACTGAGAAGGCAAACGTATTGATCAGCCACCTCGGCGTCTTGCCCGGGGCTCTGCCGGAAATGGCCGGTGCATAAATTTGCTGTTTCCACGCGGCCAGTGCCTCCCTGGACCCCGAAAATTCTCCTTGGATTGCTTTGCGCAGCCATTGGGCATACGGCTTCAGCCTCGGGCTTCGGCCGATCAGGGTGAGCAGCTCCGAGCGGTTCCGCGTCTGCGGAAGCAGCTGGGCGCAGGCCGCCTTCAGTCCCTCTTCATTCAGAAGCTGGATCATCAGCACGGCAAAAGCGAACAAGTCGTAAGCTTCATCGCTGCTGCGGCTGCCGGCATTCCAGTAACCCCGGTCATACCATTCCGTGAACTGCTTGACGCTGCGTCCGATTTTACTGACGCCGCCGTAATCGATCAATTCCACCTGCCCATAATCCGATACCATGACATTGTCGGGCTTAAGGTCTCCGAATATGAACCCGAGCCGATGCAGGCCGGTCAGCTTTTCGAGCAGCCGCAGCCCTGTAATTCCAACCCATTCCTCGCCCCGCCGGCGGATAAAATGATGGATCGGATTCCCCTCAATATAACGCATCACGTAGAATGGCACTTCTTTACCCATCCCCGTAAAATCATCCACTTCCAGCAGAAACGGAGTTTTGAAGCTCCCCTTCAGCCCGTCCTGGCGCCTGCTCTGTGACTGCAATGAGGTCAGCACATTGATCTCCGACTGCAGATCCAGCGTGTCATAACCCATTTTCAGCGCGTACAAATTCCGGTATCCGGCCTTGTGAACGAGGTACACGATGCCATTACCGCCCTGTCCAAGCACTCGCCGGATCACAAAGCGGTTATTATGCCATTTTCCCGTAATTACCGTTCCGGCCGGATATGCCGGTCTAGACGACGTAGTCACCGAGCATCCCTTCTCCTTCTCCGTCATTTCCCCGCCAGGTTTGTCCGTCTAGTGTACCATAACGGAAGAAATCAATCACCTTCAGAATCGCCGGTCCGGTTGGCGTGGCCCCTTTCATTTGGATTCGTTGGAACAAGTTGCGCACTCCGCCAAGATCCTGGATCCAGTCGGAGTCCATGACGGCGTCCTCTCCGCTGTTCCGTCCGGGAAAATGGAATACAGCCAGTTCACTTAGGCCTTCCCTGGCCTGCAGGCTGAGCATCAAATCCCGAATGGCGTCCTCGACCGCAGCCAGCTTCGGCTTCATACTGGCACTGGCATCAATCAACAGGGCGACTTGAAGCGGTGTCGTTTCGGTCAGCTCATCCACGACTTGAACTACCTGAGACCGCTGCTGGGGCGGAAGCTCCTCCAGGGATCCGTCCCCCAAAATCGTCTTTAACTCCTTATTAACCGCCTGCTGTATTGTCTGAACCACTGTTTTGCGCGTCATCATCTGCATCGTTTGAGCCAGCTGCCTGGTTCCCACGATGCGGCTCACCCCCCCGCCGGCCTTGGCAATTTCAGCAATTTCCAAGCTGCCAAGCTCCCCAATCGTTCCGTAATCGATCACACCCGCGACATTTACCGTAATTCCCTCCTGCAGCGCATGAGCCGCGGCCATGACCGGGCTTGCCCCGACATTGGAACATCCGTCCGTAATTAATAAAATTTGTTTCATGATGGCATCATTCCTCCCAAAAGTGTCTATCACCCTTTAGGTTCTAGTATTTCCACTTTTGAGAGATTCAAACGGCTGCCCGGCCTCTCCATCCCATTTCCCGGGCAATGGGACGGATAACAACTAGTTTTACCTATTCACCTCCGATCATGATCCCGCAATGCGGTCAGCTGACCGTGCGCGGCCGCTCCATGCGGTCGACGCCCGGCACATGCAGGGTAGCCCACTCCGGCTGGTAATGCTCCACCTTTCCGACAACGACGGTCATGTCGTCATGAATTTGATTTTGCTGGTAACGAATCACTTTCTCAAGCAGACAGTCGGCAATATGCTGCGGGTCGTTACTTTCGATCTCCTGCAGCATCCGCTTCATCCACAATTCCTTGTTCACGGCGTACCCCGGCGCATCATAAATGCCGTCCGTCATCATGATAACAATGTCCCCTGCTTGCAGCTTCAAGGTGACCAGGTCCACCTCAATATCCTGAATAATGCCGATCGGCAGGTTGCTGGCCGAGACGGGGATCACTTCATTGCCCCGTTTGATAAAGCTTGGGGCGGAGCCAATTTTCATAAACGTCGTTTCCGCTGTATATTGATCAATCAACGCCATATCCACTGTCGCATAAATCTCCTCCGGGGATCTCAGCATGAGAATGGAATTCACCGATTTGATCGCCAGTTTCTCATCCATGCCCGACTGCAGCAGCTGCTCCAAAATGTTCAGCGCGGTGCTGCTCTCCAGCCTTGCCCGCTCTCCGTTGCCCATTCCGTCGCTCAGCGCCACGGCGAAAGTGCCGTTGCCCAGCTCGACCGTACTGAAGCTGTCGCCTGACAGCAGATCTCCTCCTTTGGCGGCCCCGGCCACCCCCGTCGTAATTTCAAACGTTTTGGCCGACCCGAACATGACGGTCGCAAGCCCGTCTTTGGTGCTGCTGAACGTTTCATTCAGCACGGCCACATGCTCGTCCAATATATCGGACAGCAGCGGCGCAATAATTTTACGGCATTCATCGTACCCCCTTGTATACGCATGCACGATTTCGATTTCCACATGTCCGGGATCCAGACTGATGATTTCGATCCCTTGGATCGACAGTCCCAGCTTCTCCAACGCGTCCCGAATTTGCTCCTCCTGCCGGTACATCGCTTGTCCTTCCCGCTGAATTTCCTTAGCCAGGTCCTCCATCACCTGGGATACGCCCGATAATTGCTCGGCGACCAATTGACGGCTGTCGTATATTTGCCGTTTCCACTGCATATCATGTTGGTAGAGATGATACTGCTGCTTCATGACATCCACAACGTCGCCGGTTTTGGCGCACATTCTCTTCCATTCCTCCGGAACGTCCTCAGCCGACATCTCCGGATTCTCCTCCACCGAAGTCATCACGTCGGTCATATATTTATAAGTTTGATAGAACTTCGCGTCCCAGCAATGGTTTTTCTTGAAGCAGTTCGCGCACGCCCCTTCCGTCACGGCATTCATAAAATGGTCCATTTCTTCGTTCCGCTTGCTCACCTCCTCCGTGCCGGACACCTGGCCGAAGCTCTGGGACAGCTGACGGAACACCTGCGAGAACTGGGTCACCCGCTCGGCTGTCAGATCCCTTACCCGCTTGGCGTACTCATGCTGCGATTTGCTGTGATCCGTCGTCCCCGGCACATACTTGGAGATCACCGCAATCATCGCTTTCGGGGTCAGCAGAAACAGTCCGATGGCGATACAGGTTTCCCAGGTGGACTGCATGACGTCGCCCGGACCGCTGAAATAGATAGACAGGATGGAAGAGCCCAGCAGCATGCCGATGGATACGGCCCCCTTCCGCCCTTCCCGCAGCATGCCGGCGAGCATCCCGGAAAAAGCGAGCAGGCTCATCTGATAAATGGCCGATATATCCGCCAAGCTCAGAATCAACCCGGTTACGACGCCGACCGAAGCCCCGAGCGGCGCCCCGCCGACCAGCGCAAACACCAGGATCAGGTACCTGGAGAGGACATGCTCCACGGACAAATTATATATACTCCAACCTACCGCACCCGTCATGACGGAAGCAAGCAGGATAATCAGGCATAGAATTTCTTCATTTTTCAGCTGATAGTTCTTTTTCCTGTACGTAAACACCGGAATCGCCTGGATGAACACGAGCGTCAGCACAAAGCTGAGTACGGCGTCGACAGTGGTCATCATCAGGGAATACCATGTAAACGGCGGACCGATCAGCACCATGAAAATTTTGACGCAGAAGGCGGATACGAACACCATCAGCGGGGCGTAAGATAACTCGGCATGGTCAAAGGCGTTCAGCCCTTTATACATCAGGTGGAAGATGATGAGCTCGGCGGCGATGATCAGCGGTGCCGGAAACGGAGCAAACAGGGAGCCCAGGATTACAGCCATCCCCACCGGCAGGATGTAATCCCGCCGCATGAAGGCGATGACTGCAAAAAAGGCGACCGCGAACGGCGACAGCTCGTCCAGTATCATGGCTTTTCCGAGTAAGAAGCCCATAAAGGTCAGCAGCAGCATCCACTTCTTTGCTGCGAGGAACTGCATCGGCCGCTGCACGGCCGACATGTTCCGGATCCGTTCCGACCAGCTCATTCCGTCCACGACCGCTTCCCCCTTTGCCGATTTCATGACAGGCACGTCCATCACATTCCATTTTTCCATGAGCTTGGCACCACCATTTCATAGGATTTGTTGGTACCCATTATAGAACCGGTGAAACATGAAAGTTTGTCAGAACAGCGGACAAGCGCCCAAGAAATTTCCGACAAAAAAGCCTGCGTTCCCGAATGATCGGAAATCCGGGTCGACTGGTTGTCCCCCAACACTTCCAGCCCGTTTCCAGCGGGTTCGATCCGGGGTAATCTCCCGAATAAAATCACCGCTTCGGCTAGCGATTGCGACAGAGATAGCTGGAATGGCGTTGGATGCTGTCGGTAATTTCTTGCAGAACGACAAAATTACCGAATGCCGCCCTTGATGGGAAGAAGACTGCAGAACAGCGCCTGGCCCGCAGCAAAAACAAAAAAACCGCAGAAGGCTTGGCGCCCTCTACGGTTATCTGCTTCATACGGTTATCGTATGCTCTAATCTGTTAGTAAAAATTACATGCGTTTCGCGCCACGGCCTCCGCGCTTGGATTCCGTGTTCTTCTTGATCGACGATATGCGCTCCTCGCTGTCTTTTAGGAAACGAGACATTTTATCCTCGAATGAAGTCTTGTTGGCCGCAGGCTTAAACGGACGCCCACCACGTTCACGATTGTAACCTCCACCACCGCCACCGCCAAAACGGTCTCCGCCGCCTCCACCGGTACGTTCCGGTCTTGGTCCTCTTGGAGGCCGAGCTTCGGATGCCGGCTTATCAACAGCTTGTTTGATGGAAAGCCCGATCTTGCCGTCCTTATCGACATTGATCACCTTCACTGTCACAACATCATTGATCTTCAGGTGATCGTTGACATCCTTGACGTAATTATCGGCGATTTCCGAGATGTGAACGAGACCCGTGACACCTCCTGACAGATCCACAAATGCTCCAAAATGCGTTATGCCTGTCACCTTGCCTTCTAACTTGGTGCCCACTTCGATTGCCATAGAATAAAATGATCCTCCCTTAAAAATATACAACAAGATTTAATAAAACCTTGGCTGTGGTGATTTGATTATACATAAAGCGTAAACCCAGGTCAACTGAGTAATAACCCACTTCAGCGCCTATATTAAGGGCTGGTGGATTCCGCATGAATCGGAGTTTCCCCCGGCAAATACAGACCATATTTCTTCCTTGCCAACTGTCCGATATACTCCGGATCGTTCAGCCGTTTCACGTCCCGCTCGAGCTGTGCCTTCGTCTGTGTGGTCTGTGCCTCCAGCTTCAGCTTCTTCGACAGCTCGGAACTCTTGTCCGCAATTTGCGAATTCTGGTCAATAAAGGTATAACCTGCCCACCCCATAAACAGAATCATGAAAGTCAGCCATAAAAAAATCCGCCTCCGTGCGCCAGCATGATGACCGGCAGGCTGCTTGTCATTCTTTTGTGTAGTCTGCGGACGGGTTTGGGCTGGTGATGCAGCGTATTTTCCCATGAATGCCTCCTCTTTACAAATACGGAAATCGTTGCGTAACGGGCCGTTCCTAAGCCTTGTCTACTCCTTGGAGAACCATCGCTTCCACAGCTCTGCAGCTGCGGTGAGAAACTTCCTGAACCACTCGGGCATCTTCAGACGGGAGGTGATGGGGCGGAGCATCCATTGAAGCAGCTTCCAGAAAGGCGTGAGACAGCGCAGGATCACGTGGAGGAGAAACATCAGGAGGCTGCCGAGCATGACGGCAATCCACTTCAACAGTTTCAAGATCGCACGGATCGGAGCCCAGACGAGCGCCCGAAACAAACGCTTGACCACATCAATCACGTAACGTACTGTCCTTATTAACATTACCACAAAACGCTGGGTTGTAACACTCAAGATTAAAAAATATACCCATACCCCAATAAAGAGTCCCACAAATACATAAAACCGAAGCTGGCCGTAATTGCTGATATACAGCATCCGAAACACAAACAGGGCCGCAGCGCTCCAGTACAGCACGTCCAATACATGAAGGGTCCATTTCGGAAAGTGGAGCTGGCCCGACAGCACCCGGTAACTGTCATAGGCCACCCCCAACGCCGCTCCCGAGAACAGCATCCACAGCAGGGTAATCCATTGAATCTGTGGACTCATTTAAACAGCTTGCCGAGCATTCCTTTGTTTTTGCCGTGCGAACCGGGATCCAAATAAACCAGGGAATTCACGTGGCCCTCGATCGAGAGCAGGCCTTCTTCCAGGTTTAAATTTTTAATATGTAAATTCTGGCCTTTGATGGTCAGGTGCCCTAGCTCGGTTTGGAGCAGAAACTCCTCGCTGTCAAAACTCTCCACATTGTTTACCCCCGTCAGGTGCAGCTGCTTGCGATTCAGCATATGCAATTCATGCTGCTTGTTTTTCGCTTGCTCGATCATGGCATGTACCCCTCCTTCTTAACAATAGCTTATGGAGCGGTTTCGGGGTTTAGAACCAGCCCTGCCGGGTGAAACGGAGGAACTTTACGCATGAGCTGAACATCGTGCCAAGTTAAAAAGGCATCCCCCGATCGTGATCGGAAGATGCCTCTAATGTGCTGCTGTATATGCCTTCTGGAATGCCCGCTTACCAGTTCAGACCGTTATCTTTGGCGATCGGTTCTTCCTTGACCAAGGTGTACAGGCTGTTCGCCTCGTCCTTGCGGGTCGTTTCGGCAAGCCGCTCCACCTTCACGGTGACCAGCTTCTGGCCGAACTGGACGGTGATCTCATCGCCCACCTTGACCGTGCTGCTGGGCTTGGCTTCCCTGCCGTTAATGAGGACCCTTCCCTGATCGGAGACGTCCTTCGCAACGGTACGCCGCTTAATTAACCTTGATACCTTAAGGAATTTGTCGACGCGCATCTTATTTTACGGCTTCTTTAAGCTTGTTGCCCGCTTTGAAAGCAGGAACGTTGGATTCCGGAATTTCGATGGTTTTGCCGGTTTGCGGGTTGCGGCCTGTACGACCGGAACGCTTGCGGGTTTCAAAAGTGCCGAAGCCGATCAGCTGAACTTTTTCACCGCTTGCCAGAGCTTCCTCAATTTCACCCAGGAAACCGTTCAGAACGGACTCCACGTCTTTTTTAGTCAAACCGCTTTTCGTGGAAATGTTGTTGATCAGATCTGTCTTGTTCATAAATTATAATCCTCCCAATATACAAAGAAATAAGTATTGGCGCGGTAGAGGAGCTTAGCCCCAAATCATACCGCTTTTGGCGCGTTCTGTATGGTATTCTTGCTGTGCCGCCCGAATTCCTGCCTCAATCCGCCAATTTTTTATAATTTCCGAGGAAATCCCTGTAAAAAGAGCTGCTGGGTGTCATCTAACGGAAATTTTGCGCGAAATCGGAACCATGAAATACGAAAGTCATTCATTCCTGTTCGCTAAAAGGGCTTCACTTCGCAGGCATTGAAGGCGCCCTCCGTCCCTCCGGGGACCGGAGATTTCATATCATACCTCATTTTTGGCCCGTTGCCAAATTTCCTCCATCTCATCCAGGCTGGCTTCCTGCAGTGTTTTGCCTTCTGCGTGCAGCACATCCTCGATATAACGGAATCGGCTGACGAACTTGCGGTTCGTTCTCGACAGCGCTTCTTCCGGATCGGCATCCAGGAACCGGGCCGCGTTCGCCGCCGCAAACAGAAGGTCACCCAGCTCGCCTACCTGCTCGTCGACGCTCTGTCCCTCGGCCACGGCCTGCCGCAGCTCTCCGAGCTCCTCCTCGATCTTGTCGAATACGCCCTCGATGGAATCCCAGTCGAACCCGACCTTGGATGCCTTCTTCTGAAGCTTATAAGCCTTCATGAGCGCCGGCAGGTCTCTTGGAATCCCGTCCAGGGCGGACGCCTTCTCGGGCTCGATGCCTTTACGGCGTTTCTCCTCGGCCTTCATGGCATCCCAGTTCTGCAAGGCGGCTTCCGCATCCTTGGCCTTGTTCTCGCCGAACACATGCGGATGGCGGAAAATCAGCTTGTCATTCAACCCTTGAATGACGTCGAACACGCTGAAAGTGCCTTCCTCTTCCTCCATTTGCGAATGCAGCATGATCTGCAGCAGCAAATCGCCAAGCTCCTCCTGCATATGCTCAGGGTCATCGTCATCGATGGTCTCCAGCACCTCGTAGGTTTCCTCGATGAGATTTTTCCGGATCGACGCATGCGTCTGTTCCCGGTCCCACGGGCAGCCCTCCGGACTGCGGAGGATGCCGACGATCTCATGAAGCCGGGCGAAGGTCCGCTGGCGCAAACTCTCGTCGTCACTTCTAGGAACGTATACGAGCGAGAGGTTACCGTAACCAAGGGCACGGTCAAGCTCATACAGCGGAACCTGAAGCACCTGCTCCTCCCCTTCGACACCAAGCGCATGTCCGACAACGACCTGGTAATCGTCAGGATAGAGCTCCATGAGGCACAGCTTCACCTCAGAAGCGGTAAACTCGTCGTATACCTGCCCGATTACGGTGTGCAGCTGGGGCTGCAGCATGCTGCTGCGAATGCCGGTGGAATCGAGAAGCTGAAAGCCTTCGATCGGATCAAAACCGAGTCGGATAAAGGCTTCGTCGAGAAAGGATTCCCCGCCCAAAATTTCAAGGGAGATCCCCTTCTGCGGGCAGTGCTCCCTCAGGAGCTGAACGGTGGACTCCGCCACCATCGGATGCCCGGGCACCGCATAGACGATCACGCTCTGTTCATCGCCGGCCGAAGCCAGCTCCAGCAGCCGGTCTGCGATGGAGGCGTACACCTCCGGAAACGAATCATGCGCTTCGTAGATGTGGTCAAACGAACTGACTTCGAGCTTCAGCTCCTCCAGCATCGACATGACCGGATGCTCTTTCGTTCTGACGTAGATTTGTGATGCCTGCTGCAATGTCTTCACAATACCCATCGTCAGCCGATCCGGGTTGCCCGAACCGAGACCGACAACCTTCAGTACTGCGCTCATATGTCATTCCTCCGCTCTATTTCCCATTCTTCCGGGAATGGGGCATAAATATACTATATCACGGTTTCTTTTTTAAAAGAAAACCAGAAGCGCAAGAGAGTCCCCGCATGGCCCGGCCCTTTACTGAAGCTAGTTCAGCGGATCCATTAATCCACCGACTTCTATCATTCTCCCTCTATGACGGCCAAAAATAGAAGATTCCCCTGTCCCCTGCGGTTATTACCGCAGCAGCCGAACCCGCTTCAGTAAGGCGGTCAGCGGACGCCCGATCTTCGGCAGCATCGCAAGCTCCTCTTCGGTAAGGAGCTTGGCCAGCACGGCGCCGGCGAGGAACACGGCGCCCCCGGCCGCGGCACCGGCAACACTTGCCGCGGCGGCCACGAGGCGGGCGGGCAGCCCGAGCGCGGACAGCACCGCGTCCGCCGCGAGCGCCGCAGCGCCCGCCACCACGGCCATGCCGGCCAGCATCAGCGCCGGCTTGGCCAAGGCGGCACCGGCGCGAATGCGCAGGCCGGTGCTGCGGGCCAGCAGCGCGATGTTGAGCGCTGCCGCCAGGAAGTGCGCGGCCACGCCGGCGATGGCCGCGCCGGTAATGCCCAGCTGCGGAACCAGCAGCAGGTTCAGCAGCGTCTTCGCCGCTGCCGCGGCCAGCAGGTGCACGGCCGGCGCACGCACGATGCCGACGCCCTGCAGGAGCGCGGCTGAAATGATGCTGAGCGCGCTGCCGACGGCGGTGAAGGCGATCCAGCGCATGACGTCGCTGCCCGCGGTGTCCTGGTACAGCGCAATATTCAGGGGATCGGCCAGAATGGCAATCCCCACCGATGCGGCGAGGCCCAGCAGCCAGAACCAGCGCAGGGACAGCCGGGTACGCTCGCTCACCAGCTCGCGGTCGCCTCTCGCCTTGGCCTCCGCCAAAGCGGGGATGAACAGCACTGACAACGATGTAGCCAGCATCGTCACCAGCTGGACGATAGGGATGCCGCGGTTGTAGATGCCGAACTGGATCATCGCCCCCGCCTCGCCGGTGCCCCCGGCTTTGAGCAGCCGCGGTACGGTAAAGCTGTCCACCATGCCGATCAAAGGCACGGCCAGTGAACCCAGGCAGACGGGAATCGCGTACAGCAGGATCCGCTTCAGCAGGCTCCAGCTGCTCTCCCGCCCGGCTTGACGCGGCTGACCCGTCCGAACGGTAGACTCCTTGTGCGCCGACACGGCAGCGCCTTCTGCGCCGGCAGAGCCACACCGATTCCGCCGGAACCTGCGCCAATAGCCGAGCATGACGATGAAGCCGGCAGCTCCGCCAGCGGCCGACCCCAGCAGCGCCCCTGCTGCGATGGTCTCCGGCTTCGCCCCGATCCCCGTCAGGTAAATCAGCAGCCCGATCATGACGGCGACCCGCGCACACTGCTCCATGATCTGCGAAACGGCGGTGGGCATCATGTTTTGATATCCCTGAAAAAAGCCGCGCATCCCGGTCATCACCGGCACAAACAACAGCGCTAAGGACGCCGTCCGCACCGCCGGCACGACGCTGGAATTGTCGATCCAGGTCCCGATAAGCGGAGCGCAGGTGTACACGGCGGCCCCCAGGACGATGCCCAGCAGCGCCAGCAGCACCGAGGACAGCCTCATCACCCGGAGTCCTTCCCCCGTCCCCCCGACGGCTTCGTCCTCTGCGACGAATTTCGAGATCGCGGCGGGCAGGCCCGCGAGTGCGATCGTCATCATTAATGAATAGAGCGGATATACCGTGTTATAGATGCCGAACACCGCATCCCCACCCATGTTTTGCAGCGGAATTTTCTGCAGCGTGCCGATCAGTTTCGACAGCACCATAGCCATGCTTAAAATCAAAGCCCCCTGCAGCATCTTCGATGCCGCACCTGTCTGTTTCATCCTCTTCCCTACTTTTTGCCCGGATTCAACCTCGGTCAATTGGCGTTGCTTCCGTTTTTTTGATACGAATACACCTATTATACCTGAGGAGCGCGGACACAAAAAACTCCCGCCTTCATTCCCGGATCATCCGTGAATATGAAGGGGGAGCTTCGGGTGCTCGAGGAAGAGCCGTACCGGGCTGCCGGATTACTGCTCCATTTGCTTGCCAAGAAAAGCAGCGGCTGTCTCGGACATTTTGACTTCCAGCTGCGACATCTTGGTCGCTTCGTCCTTGCTCAGCAGGATCACTGAACCAATTGGATCTCCGCCGGAAATGATCGGCGCGGCCACAAAGGAGGACAGATTCTCCTGATGGTCCTTGCTGATTTCGTAGCTGCCTTGGTTTGTTTCCAGCAGCGTCTTGCGGCTGTCCATGCAGTTCTCGATCAGGGATCCGATCGGTTTCTCCAAGTATTCCTTCTTGGAGCCGCCTGCAACGGCGATAAAAGTATCGCGGTCGGAAATGATGGTCGTATGTCCAGTGCCTTCATACAGCGACTCCGCATATTCCTTGGCGAAATCGCCCAGCTCGCCGATCGGGGAGTATTTCTTCAGAATAACTTCACCATCACGGTCTACAAAAATTTCAAGCGGATCTCCTTCACGGATACGCAGTGTACGTCTGATTTCTTTAGGGATGACCACTCTGCCCAGGTCATCGATACGGCGGACTATTCCAGTAGCTTTCATTAACATGTTGCCCCGCTTTCTAGAGAAGATTTTTCAACTACTGTTCTTATGGGAAGAGGTGAGTCCCAGGAATATAAGTTGTGATATCTGCCCATAGTATTCATCCATTCCCAATTCCTTATACATGATGTTGGAACTATTAGTTGCGGTTGTTCTGCACATTTTATCCAGCTCATTGCCGCAAAAAAAGACGCGGGTCTGGCCCGCGCCTTCCTTCCCGCACACGATTCAATGCGGAATATGGATTATTTGCCCGATCCCTCGCCGGGCTCGGTTACCTTTTCTTCAAAAGTAGTCGTACCTTTATCGGTGGTTTTGGCATCTCCGCTGCTGCTGCCTGTCGTGCCTGTACCGGTGCCGTCTCCGCTTCCGGATGTACCGGAAGTAGAGCCCCCGGAAGGAGTGCCTTTCGTGCCGCTGCCGGACGTTCCCGTTCCGGTTGTTCCCGTGCCGCTCTTGGACGTATCCGCCGTTTTCGGCAGATCAATCTTCTTGATGATCTTCGTCAGATCATTCTGCATAAACTGATCGATCTTCGATGCGCCCAGATTGCTCCGGATCATTTCTTTCTGATCGTTCGTCAGCTTGTCATAAGGCGTGTCCTTGCGGGAATCGACCTTGATAATGCTGTATCCGAGATTGGACTCGACGGGAGCACTGATTTTGTTCAGCGGAAGGGTCAGCACCTGCTCCTTGAACTCCTGCACGCTCCACTGTCCAACGGTAAAGTCTTTGTAGACGCCGCCATTGTCCTTGGAGGAGGAATCATCCGAGTACTTTTTGGCCAGCTCGGCAAAATCTCCCCCTTTGTCCAGCTGCGATTTGACGTCTTTGGCAATCTTCAGCGCATCTTCCTTGGTGCGCTCCTTGTTATTCGAATCGGTTAGCCCGATCAAAATATGATGCACCGTGGCCACCATGAAATCCTGCTTGTTGGCCTCATACTGCTTCTTGATGTCGTCTTCGGTCACTTTGGCGTTCATGTCCTCCATAACCGTCATAACCTGCACCAAATATTGCTTGAGCTCGTCCTCTTTGAGCTTCTGGTCGCCCAGAAGCTGCTTGAACTGGTCATCGCCCACCTGTTTCTTCATTTGGTCAATTTGCTGGCCGGCCTTTTTCTCGCCTTCCTTCTTGGCATCGTCCGTAGCCTTGCCGCTCAAATATTTAAAAGCAATTTTTTGCTTCACCAAATAATCCTGGAAATCGGCCATGTCCATAAATTGGGCATATTCCGGAGACATAAACGTCATGATTTTTTTCTGTGTCTCAAATTCATTCTCCGTAATCTCTCCGCCTTCATAGGTTGCCACCGGTTTACTGGCATCCTTCTCTTTATCGGAGCCGCCTTTCTCGCAGGCTGCCAGCACGGAAAGGGTCAGTACGCACACCAAAGTCAGCAGAATTCCTCTCCATGCTTTTTTCTTATTGAACAACATCCTGAAGTTCCTCCTTCGATTTGAACAGCTCACGGATCGCTTCCAAGAATTGTTCCAGCAGATCGAGCAGCTGCTTGTCATCAAGCCCCTTGCCTTTGATTCGGATCGTCATTTGAGCATCCTGCTCAAATTGTACACGTCTCTCGAAGCGATTGCCAACCTGTGCAAGCTTCGCGGTGCTGACGGCCTTTTCCTGCCCCTCGTAAAATTTGAGGATCAGATCATCCCCACGGCGGTTGATGGAGTCGATGCCGTACATCTTGCCGTATACCTTCAGCCGGGCGACGGTCAGCAGGTTCGTTACCGCCTCAGGCAGTTCCCCAAAGCGGTCCAGCAGCTCATCCTCCAGCTCTTTCCCGTCGTCGAACGAAGAAACTGCCGCCACTTTCTTATAAATTTCAATTTTTTGAATGCTGTCATAAATGTACTCGGACGGCAAATACGCATCGATGCCGATATCGAGCGCGGTATTCCATGTCTTCTCCGGTTCGACCTTTTCTCCGAGAACGGACACCTTCCGCTTCTGGATTTCCTCGGCAAGCATTTGCGAATACAGGTCGAAACCGACGGAGGCAATAAACCCGTGCTGCTCCGCACCAAGCAGGTTCCCCGCTCCGCGGATCGCCAGGTCGCGCATCGCGATTTTGAAGCCGGAGCCGAGCTCCGTAAACTCCTTGATCGACTGCAGGCGTTTCTCCGCCACCTCGGTCAGCACCTTATCCCGCTGGTACGTAAAATACGCGTACGCAATCCGGTTGGAGCGTCCGACACGGCCGCGCAGCTGATAGAGCTGGGACAGGCCCATTTTGTCAGCATCATGCACAATAAGCGTATTCACGTTCGGAATATCGACACCTGTCTCGATAATGCTCGTGCTGACAAGGACGTCGTATTCCCCGTCCAGAAAGTCGAGAATCGTCTTCTCCAGCTCCGTCTCCGACATTTGCCCGTGGCCCACTCCAACCTTGGCCTCCGGCACCAGCGCCGAAATTTGGGCGGCCATTTCATGAATGCCTTGAACGCGGTTGTACAGATAATACACCTGACCGCCGCGGGCCAGCTCCCGTTCGATGGCCTCCCGCACCAGCGTCTGGCTGTATTCCACGACATACGTCTGCACAGGGAAGCGGTTTTCCGGTGGCGTCTCGATGACAGACAGATCCCGGACTCCCAGCATGGACATATGCAGCGTCCGCGGAATCGGCGTCGCCGTCAGGGTCAGCACGTCGACATTCGTCTTCAGACGCTTCAGCTTCTCCTTATGCGTCACACCGAACCGCTGCTCCTCGTCCACAATCAGGAGGCCCAGATCCTTGAACACCAGATCCTGGGACAACAAGCGGTGCGTCCCGATCACGACGTCGACCGTCCCCTGGCGGATCCCCTTGATCGTTTCGTTCTGCTCTTTCCGGGAACGGAACCGGCTCAGCACCTGGATGTTCATCGGATATCCCGAGAACCGCTCCCGGAACGTCTCATAATGCTGCTGCGCCAGAATTGTCGTCGGCACAAGAACGGCCACCTGCTTGCCCTCCATGGCAGCCTTGAACGCGGCGCGGATCGCCACTTCGGTCTTACCGTAGCCTACGTCTCCGCACAGCAGCCGGTCCATCGGACGGTTCCGCTCCATATCCTTCTTGATCTCTTCGATCGCCCGCAGCTGATCGCGTGTCTCATCGTAAGGGAACATTTCTTCGAATTCCTGCTGCTCGGTCGTGTCCTTCTCAAAGCCGTATCCCGGCGTCGACTGCCGCTCGGCGTACAGCTTGATCAAATCGTCGGCGATGTCCTGTACCGAAGAGCGGACTTTATTTTTAACGCGTGTCCACTCGTTGCCGCCCAGCTTATAGATCTTCGGCTCCTTTTCCTCCGAACCGACGTATTTCTGAATGAGATCGATCTGTTCGATCGGCACGGACAGCTTGTCGCCGCCGGCATACAGGATATGCATATAATCCTTGTGGATGCCGTTGATTTCCAGCGTGCCGATACCCATATATTTACCGATGCCGTGGTTTTGATGGACGACATAATCGCCGACCTTCAGCTCGGTATAGCTCTTGATGCGCTCGGCGTTATCAATGTTTTTGCCCAGCTTGCGGATCTTCCGCTGCTTCTGGGAGAACATTTCGCCCTCGGTAATTACCGCCAGATGAATGGACGGCATCTCAAAGCCCGTCTGCAAATTACCCTGCAGCATGATCGGCTCCTCGATGTTATAATCCTGCAGCACCCGCCGCATCCGGTCGAGCCGTTCGTCGCTGCTGGCAAGCATCATCACCTGAACCCCGGATTTATGCCAACGGTCCATTTCCGCTTTCAGCACGTTCATCTGCCCATGGAAATCCTGCATCCCCCGGCTGATAAAGTTCAGGATGTTCTGAGGCTGGGTATGCGGAACCTGACGCAGGAAAATCGACATGAATATTGTCTGGAACGGACGCTGGTACAGGATCTCGTCGCCGTCAACGGACAAATGCAGCTGCGGCAGCGTCTTTCCGTTCTGCAGCAGATGCAAGTTCCACTCGGATTCGTCACGCTCCAGCTGTTTGGCTGTTTCAAGAAGGCGCGCCGGCTCGTCGAGAATGAGGACGGTGTCCTTGTGTAAATAGTCGTACAGCGTCTTGCGCTCCGGATAGAGCAGAGAGATATATTTATAGATTTCCGGAAAATAGACATGCTCGCGCAGCAGCTCCATCTCCCGTTTCATTTCTTCCGTTAGACGCAGCTTCGCCTGCCGGTCGGTCATCTTGCCAAGCTGCTCTTCCAGCAGTTGAGCGGTGGCTGCAGCTGCCTGCTCCAGCCTCTGGTGATCGGCGATGATCTCCTTGCATGGCGTAATAGTGACTTCCTTAACTTTATCGATTGACCGCTGATCGGACGGATCAAACGTGCGAATCGAATCGATTTCGTCGTCAAACAGCTCGACGCGGTAGGCCAATAGGGAGGTCATCGGGTAAAAGTCGATAATTCCTCCGCGTACGCTCATTTCGCCCTTGCCTTCGACCCGTTCTACCCGTTCGTATCCCATTTCGATCATTTGGGCCAGGAAAGCTTGGGCGTCCAGTGTGCCGCCATCCTGAATCACAATTTGGGCTTTGGCCATCACTTCCGGGGCAGGCAGAAACCGGCGAACACCCGAAAACGGTGCCACCACAATGCCCGAAAACCCCTGCGCGCACTTCATCAGCACATCAATACGCTGCGCAAGGGTTTCTGGACTGGATACCGCGGATTCGGCTGCCACCAGCTCATTGGCCGGATACAACAGCACACGGTCTGGTGAAAGCGCTTCCTGTAAATCCTCCGCGATTTTCTGGGCGGAAAACATGTTGTGAGTGACGACGAGCATCGGGCGTTTGATTTCTTCAAACAGTGCCGACAGCATAACCTGACGCGCAGACCCCGATAACCCGGAAACGAGCTGTTCCTTCATACCGGCCGATAACCCGGCGGTAATCGACTTCAAATCCGGATCTTTAGAGAAAGCTTCTATAAGTGCATGTAACAAAGGGGGCACCTCTCTTATGCTTACTTGTTATCTTTTGGATGGTAGATTGAATTTTACCATAAAATACCTGACTGCGGTGATTTTTCGCTGTGCTTCATTAAAATATATCTACCGGCAGCGGACCTCGCCTGGTCTTAGGAGACTGAACAAAAGGAATACCCAAAAGAAGCCTCAGCAGCACTGCCAAGGCCCTTCCATTCACGGTATCTGTCCGCATTCTTCGCGGTTCGCGCACAACATTATTGAAGCGGGTTTGCCAACAGGCTCAGCTCCGGATTGTTCTCCAGCGCTTCTCTGCAGTAATCGCAGATCACTTTGACCGTTACGTCGCCGCTTAAATCATACGCTATTATATCTCTACGTTCTGCCGGGGTCAAGGAATGGAACCCCAGCTGGGCGTCGGTAACCAGGGACGAATCTATTTTTCCGAGCGGCGTGCGGCAGTGCCGGCAAATATAATTTATTGCCATCTATATGCCTCCTGAAAGTCGTTTATACTTCAGTATGCCCGAAAAAACGTTCGTTTAGCCCCCGGTTCCTGCCCCCGAGATCAACCGTTAAACTTGGCCATCGTTTGTTCGAAGGTATGGTTCAGACTGAACTCTGCGGCGTCGCAGGCTTGCTCAATCATCGTCTTCAGCAGCTCGTTCTCCTTTTTCGGAAAATTCGAGAGCACATAGTCGACAATCGCGTATCCCGGCTCGGGCCGGGAAATCCCCATCCGGATCCGGTCGAACACTTGCGTCCCCGTATGCTGGATGATCGATTTGATGCCGTTGTGGCCTCCGGCGCTGCCCTGATACCGCAGGCGGATTTTGCCGGTTGCCGTATCCATGTCGTCATAAACGACGATCATGTCCTCGAGCTTTGCCTTGTAATAATCCATATAGGCCCGCACCGCTTCTCCGGACAGGTTCATGTACGTCATAGGCTTGATAAGAACGACCTTGTCGGTTCCGATAAAGCCCTCGCCGATCAGCGCCTTGCATTTGCTTGGCCCAAACTTAATACCATGCCGCTCCGCCAGCGCATCCAGCATCATAAAACCGACGTTGTGGCGCGTTTTTTCATAATTGGATCCCGGATTCCCGAGTCCTACAATCCATTTCATTGCGTTATTCGATCCTCCAAACCGGCTGCTGCCGCTACGCCTGCTGTGCAAGTTAGCATTAGCACCAAATTTTGTTACAATAGAGTATAGGATGCTGCATCGCTTCTTGCCATGGCATCCATGATCACCATAAGAAGGTGGTACGGTTCATGACTGAATTCGGCCAATTGCTTACGCTGCACCGGCACTTTCAGCAGCACCAGATCCACGGCATTCCCGTTCAGGTTCTCCGGCAGGGCGTACACGTGGACATTGGAACGATTACCTCATTCACCAAGCACTTCGTTGAAATTCAAGGTACGCTCTACAACCGGAATTTGTATACGTTTGTGTCGACTCCCGGATATTAAAGAGCATGCGCGAGAAGGGTTATATTTCCTGGAGCCAGGAAACATAACCCTCTCTTTGCATATACCTTCCCTTGCCTTATTCGATTTCAAACAGCTTGCTGATGGACAATTCCTCATGCACACGGATGATGGCTTCACCCATCAACGGAGCTACCGACAGAACTTTGATCTTCTTGCTCGGCTCCGGATGCATAATCGGAATCGTATCCGTCACGATGACTTCACTGAGCGGAGAATTCTCCAGGCGTTCCATCGCCGGGCCGGAGAAGACGGGATGCGTACAGCAAGCATACACTTCCTTGACGCCGCCTTCCATCAGGGCATTGGCCCCAAGCACGATCGTGCCAGCCGTGTCGATAATGTCATCGATCAAAATGGCCGTTTTGCCTTCGATATGACCGATGATGTTCATGACTTCACTTACGTTCGGTTCCGGACGGCGTTTATCAATGATGGCCAGCGGGGCATTCAGGAAATCAGCCAGTTTTCTGGCACGAACCACACCACCGTGGTCAGGAGACACAACAACCGGATTCTCGATTTGCTTGGAACGGAAATACTGGGCCAGAATCGGCACCCCAAGCAGATGATCAACCGGAATGTCGAAGAAGCCTTGAATCTGCATGGCATGCAGGTCCATCGTGATGACACGGTGGGCACCCGCCTTCTCAATCAGATTCGCAACCAGCTTAGCGGTAATCGGGTCACGGGAACGGGCCTTACGGTCTTGACGCGCATACCCATAATAAGGGATTACGACGTTAATGCTCTTCGCAGAAGCACGCTTCAGCGCATCGACCATGATCAGCAGTTCCATGAGATTGTCATTTACCGGACCGCATGTCGACTGCACGACATAAACGTGGCAGCCGCGAACGCTCTCCGATAATTTTACCTGAATCTCACCATCACTGAAGCTGGTCGTATGCGAATCCCCCATGGGGATGCCGATATAATCCGCAATTTGCTGTGCGAGCTTCGGATTGGAATTGCATGTAAATATTTTTAACTTCGAATCACAATAAGTCATAGAATTAAAACCCTCCGTGCTGGTTCATTGAAATTCTGGCCTGCCTCCATACCGCTTGAAACCATGTATCTCACACTCCCCGGTAAGACGGGGACGCTTTACGTTTAAACCTGCTGCTTGCTTTCCTTCTTGGCTTTGGCCTTGGAGCGAATTTTCTCGGCATACCCCGGTTTATTCTCCTGGCGTTTTCTGGCGATGGCCAGGTCATTTTCAGGAACCGATTGGGTAATCGTCGAGCCCGCTACTACGTAGGCTCCTTTGCCCACTTTCACCGGAGCCACCAGATTCACATTGCTGCCGATAAAAGCATCATCTTCAATTTCAGTCATAAACTTATTATACCCATCGTAGTTGACCGTTATCGCACCGCAGCCGACATTGACGTTCTTGCCTACCGTCGCGTCTCCGACATAGCTTAGATGCGAGACCTTGGAGCCGTTATCGATCGTTGCATTTTTCACTTCCACAAAATCGCCGATCTTGACGTCTTCCCCAAGTTTGGATTTCGGACGCAGATAAGCATACGGGCCTACCGATGTTCTAGAACCCACTTCTGCCTGGTCCAGCACCGAATGCTTGATCGTCACGCCGTCGCCGATGACGGAATCGCTGATATCGCTCTGCGGGCCGATCACGCAATCTTCACCGATAACCGTTTTTCCCTTCAGTACCGTGCCGGGATAGATCACGGAGTCGGCTCCAATGGTTACGTCGGCACCGATATACGTTGAAGCGGGATCAATGATCGTGACGCCGTTCAGCATATGACGGATATTAATGCGTTCCCGCATTAATCCTTCAGCCTCTGAAAGTGCACGGCGGTCATTAACGCCGATCGACTCAGCGTAGTCGTCGGTCACATAGCCGAGAACGGTTTCTCCCTCGCCTACAAGAATCCCGATCACGTCCGTTAAATAATATTCCTGCTGGACGTTGTTGTTCGTTACCTTCTCCAAAGCGGCAAACAATTTCGCATTATCAAAAACATAAGTGCCTGTATTGATTTCACGAACCGCATCCTCTTCCGGCGTGCAGTCCTTCTGTTCAACGATACGTAGTACGCTTCCGTCCTCGCTGCGGATCACGCGCCCGTAACCCTGCGGCTGGTCCGTATAGGCAACTAGTACGGTGGCGGCAGCGTTGTTGCTTTCATGCAGCTGCGTCAGTCCCTGCAGTGTCTCGGCCGTGACCAGCGGAGTATCGCCGCAGATGACAATGGTTGAGCCTTCTTCCGAGCCCAGTAAAGCTTTGGCCTGCTTCACCGCATGGCCTGTACCAAGCTGCTGCTCCTGCAGCACGTATTCAGCGGCCTCACCCAGATAAGATTGGACAGCCTCTGCCCCGTGGCCAACGATGACAATGCTCCGTTCGCAGTTCACCTGTTTGACGGTATCCACCACGTGCCCAACCATCGGTTTGCCACAGACGGGATGAAGCACTTTGTATAGTTTGGATTTCATTCGTTTTCCCTGCCCTGCGGCAAGAACAATCGCCATTCTTTTCAAGGATCTTGACCTCCTACTCTAGAACTCGCTCAATACTGAATATATCGTATTATAAGCAAAAAGAAAAGAGAGCCATAGTCCTGGCTCTCCTTTCCTTGAACCCCAATTGTAAACTTAAGCGCCTTCCTCGATCACTTCTTCTTCGCTGGCAGCGCGTTCATATTCCGCCAGGACGGCCGTTTGAATCTTCTCCCGGGTGCCGGAAGAGATTGGGTGGGCAATGTCGCGGAATTCTCCATCCGGAGTGCGTTTGCTCGGCATAGCAACGAACATTCCATTGTTTCCATCGATGACCCGAATGTCATGAACAACAAATTCGTTATCAATGGTAATGGATGCGATTGCTTTCATTCTCCCCTCGGAGTTAACGCGGCGGAGTCTGACATCCGTAATTTGCATGTGTGTGTTCACCACCTTTTTCCATCAGAGACTTGGTGTATAATTCCACACAGCATGCGCGAAATCCTCTTTTTTAAGTTAACAAAATGTCCTAAAATCAGGAATTTTTTTATAAGAATGTGAGTGTCGACAGACTTCGGAACTATTCGCCGATAAAATATTTTTATCGACAAAATCCGCAGGCCTCTTCAACGTTAAGACGGGTCAAAATAATTCCCCGGGCTCACAAATATTTCTTTCGTCTTTGGATCGACCGCCGTCAGTGTCGCCAGGGACACATAATCGTGCAGGAGCCGCTCCTCTGATTCCACCGCTCCCGACTCGACCAATACGCCTACGCCTGCGACTTCGGCATCAAATTCGGCCAGCAGATCTACCATGCCCTGGATGGTGCCGCCTGCCTTCATGAAATCGTCCACGATCAGGACGCGCGACTTTTCCTTCAGCGCCCGCCGCGAAAGGGACATCGTGTGGATGCTCTTATGCGATCCCGACACGTAATTGATGCTCACGGCAGATCCTTCCGTAACCTGGTGGTCCCGGCGCACGAGAACAACCGGCAGGTTCAGCTGGGCCCCGGTGGCATAAGCCAGCGGAATCCCTTTGGTCTCCACGGTCATGACCACGTCGAAGTCCTTGCCGGAGAATGCAGTGGCAAAAATCTTTCCCGCCTCGTTCATAAGAGATGGCTGTCCCAGTAAATCGGACATGTACAAATACCCGCCGGGCAGAATCCGGTCCTTCTGCTGAAGCTGGGAACAAAGATCGTTCGCAAACACCAGCGCCTGCTCCTTCGGCATTTTCGGAATATATTTCACGCCTCCGGCGGCCCCGGCCAGCGTCAGCAGGTCCCCGATGCCTTCCTCCTCAAACACTTCCTTGATAATAACCAAATCTTCGCTGATCGAAGACTTGGCGGCTCCGTATCTATCGGCAAATGTGGTGAGCGGGATCAATGTATGCGGTCTGGACAAAAGATACTGCGTCATCTCCACCAAACGCGCGCTTCGCTTTAATTTTTTCACGAAATACTCCTCGCTATCGCTGTATTCATCGGAATCTAAAGCAAAATCACCCAGAAAATCCGAATATTATAGTAAGAATATATCATTTTTGTACGGATTTGTACAACATGGTTGGCGAAGTTAGGTCAATAGGCGCACCGCATACACTTCTTTGCAAAAGCCCCGCAGCCCGTTATAGATTCGTGCCACCTTCGATTCCTTGTACACCAGGCCGAATACGGTCGGCCCGCTGCCCGACATCAAAGCACCGTCTGCGCCAAGACGCAGCATCCCTTCCTTCAGCTGCTGCACTTCGGGATGCAGCCTCAGCGTCACATCCTCCAGCACGTTCCCCAAGCGGCTGCATACGCCATGAAAGTCTCCCGCTTCGATCGCACGGATCATGCCTTGGGCCGATGGATGCTCCTTGACCTGCGCCGCTCTAAACTTGCCGTAGACCTCCGCGGTCGATACGTTAATCGGCGGTTTGGCCAAAATCACCCAGCACTGCAGCGGATTCGCCACAGGCGTCAGCTTTTCACCCCGCCCTGTCGCCAGTGCGGTACCTCCAGTCACGCAGAACGGAACGTCCGATCCGAGTTCCGCACCCAGCTTCTGCAGCTCCTCTACCGGAATGTTCAAATCCCACAGCCGGTTCAGACCACGCAGAGTGGCGGCGGCGTCGCTGCTTCCTCCGGCCAGACCTGCTGCTACGGGGATCTTCTTATCCAGATGGATATGCACACCGCTCTTGACGTCGTACCGGTCCTTAATCAGCCTTGCGGCCTGAAACGCCAAATTCTTCTCATCCAACGGTATGTATCCCGCCTGGCTTGAAATAATAATCGTATCCCGGGGCAAAGCCGACATCTCCAGCCGGTCCGCCAGGTCGACCATCGTCATAACCATTTCCACCTCATGGTACCCGTCTGGCCGTTTATGTAATACATCCAGCATCAAATTGATTTTGGCCGGTGCTTTTTCGTAAATTTTCAAGGCGTTCACCCACCCTCAAGATTCCCTCTATCTGGATTGACACAAGCCGCTTCGAATCCTTGGGCTCAATCCGAAACCTGGATTGCACCTCAAGCATTTTTTCTCTTGGGCTCAATCCAGACATCTGGAATGAACCTCAAGCATTTTTTTCTCTTGGGTTCAATCCAGAAATCTGCAACTTCAAATCATTATATCAAACTGAACCAGTCAAGTCATTTTCCGTTTACAGACAAAGGGCGGAGCGGACACAGCCTTTAATTCAAAAAACGGAGAACCTCCCGCTTGGGAGGCCTCCGCCGGCATTGCTGGTGTGAATCAGGATTTACGTGCGGCGGCCTGTTCGGCAAGCTGGATCGCTCTTTTTACCATGTTGCCCGCATCCTTGGCCTTAATACCTCCCCAGCCTTCCTGCTGGACAGTTTCGTAAAATCCCAAATCCTTAGCCAACTCATTCTTCAGCTCATCCGACATGACACTGCGGCGTCTGCGGCTCATGAACATCCTCCTTTGGTTCCATCGGAATTAGGCTGCTGCCATAAGTATTATCCCGCTCCCGGCCGCTCCTCATTCCATATCCCCCTGCCAACTAAAAACAGCCCTCCATCAGGAAGGCTGTTTTGTCATTAAAGTTACGCTTTCTCCAACTCGATCCGGGTGCCGGTATTATCATCGCAAATAATAACCTCCACGGATTCCGTAAGAATATCGGCATAGCTGTATGAAACACGTTTAAAGGTTTGATGCTCTTGATCCAATTTCACAATAAAAACAGATGGGTACGTTTCTTCCAAAACACCAGTACGCTCGACGGTCTTGCGACGACCACCGTTAGCCCGAAGCGAAATCTTCTGACCCACGTGAGCTTCGAGATTGCGTTTGATTTCCAACAGCGTATTTTTAGCCATTGTCGACGACCACCTCTTTCCTTGTCCATTATAACTCGAAAAGAGAGTTTTGTCAAATCAAAACAATAATTATATCAGCATCAATTTTATGTTGTCAACGAATTTTTTTGCGGAACCCCAGCTCATTTCTGCTTACACCCGGATAACAACAAAAAACCGCAATCCGCCGGCAGATTACGGTTCCTGCATTTCGTTATACTGTCAGGTCAAGAGCTTTGCATGGCATTTCCGGTCATGTTAAATGGCCGACGGCGTCACTTTAAGCTTGGTTAAGTCGTTCAGCCGGGGCAGGCCGATCCGGTAGCTCCCGCGGGTTTCAATGCCCCCGACGCCCTGCGTGCCGCTGATCGTATTGTGAAGCACATCCGTCATATTGATCGTATCTCTAACCGATGTAAACGACGCCTTGGCGGCAACATATACCGGATCCAGGGCATGAATCAAAATGCGCCCCGGGGAGCTGGCAAAGTTGGCTCCGGCCTGCAGCAGCGCCTCAAAGTGCGACTGGCATGCGCCGGCGATAATCGTCATCTGATCGTAATGGCGCTCAAACTGGCGCGCGACCTGAATCGCCCTGACGAAGTTTTGCGAGTTTTTATAGCTGTTCAAGCTGTACAAATCATGATTCTGGCGATGCTTCAGTACGCCGTCATGACCCGTGATCACCACGATATCCGGCCGGACCCGAGGCAGCAGCCGGTACAGGGCGTCCGCCATCCCGGCCTCATTCACATAATGGCCCTCGGCCGGAACCCGGAGCTGCTCATACAGGCTCAGGCTCTTTTTCAAATAATTCGGATCTCCATCCAGATGAAGCACCTTCCCGGGGACTTCGAAATAAGCCGGCTCAGCTGTTCCCCATTCCCCGCTTCCGCTCAAGGTGGCCTGATTCCGCTGGGTCTGCTCCTGACGGTGACGTTTCAGTAAACTGAGCGACTCGTTTGCTCTAATATTTGCTTTCTCGGTTTTTTCGCTTACCGGCGCATAAGGAACCCTTACCAGATCATCGAGCGGAGAATCCGCCAGAAGTCTGAACTCCGTTCCCTTAATCACCGCTTCGTCCCTGCGCAAATCCTCGACGCGGAACGCGATATCGCCGCCGTAGGATCTGCGCACGACCAGGTCTCCAATATTCATGAACATCACCCCTACCCCATGGTATGGGCGAATCCCCCTATTGGTTCATCTTTTGTTTAATTTAAGCCGATGCCTTCCTTCCGCAGCAGGTTGCTTAGCACGGCATATTCCTCAATGCTGAGCGTCTCGCCGCGGCGGGACGGGTCGATTCCAGCTGCCTGCAGCAGCTGATCCAGACGCTCCCGTCCCTCATTGGGGAAGAAGCGGCTCTTCAGATTGTTTGATATCGTCTTCCGCCGCTGAGCGAACGATGCTTGTACCACCTCGAAGAAATGCCGCTCATCGTCAACCACAACCGGCGGCTGTTCCCGCACTGCCAGACGGATCACGGCCGATTCAACGTTCGGCTGTGGAATGAATACCGTCTTCGGCACGATACACACCAGCTCCGGCACGCTGTAATACTGCACGGCAATGCTCAGGCTGCCGTAATCCTTCGTGCCCGGCCGGGCGGCCATCCGGTCTGCCACCTCCTTCTGGATCATCACGACGATGTTCTCCAGCGGGAGCCGCTCCTCCAGCAGCTTCATCAAGATCGGCGTCGTCACATAGTACGGAAGGTTGGCCACGACGCTGACTTTGGATACGCCGGCAAAATTGCTCTTAAACAACGCAGCGAGGTCCGTCTTCAGTACATCCCCATGATGTACCTTTACGCCGGGGTATGGGGCGAGAACCTCCTCGAGGATCGGAATCAGCCTCTGGTCGATCTCAACCGCCGTGACGGCCCCTGCCTGCTGGGCCAGCTTTTCGGTCAGGGCGCCGATACCAGGACCGATCTCCAGGGCACCCTTGGTGGAATCAAGTCCGGCCGCGTCCACGATTTTATTTAAAATATTTTGGTCGATCAAAAAATTTTGCCCCAGGCTCTTCTTGAATGAAAAGCCGTGGCGCTGGATGATTTCTTTGGTTCGCCTTGGTGTGGCGATGTCGTCCATGCCGTTCACGTTGTCCGGCCTCCTTCATCTTCGATACGGGCAAGCGCATCCGCAAATTCTTCGCGGGATATTTGAAATATGGCGAGTCGCTTATAAAATTGCTTGCCGTTGCAGTAGCCGATACCGAGGAGGTTGCCCATCGCCATCCGCCGGGCGGCGGCATCCGGATGCACCAGCAGCCCCGCCTCCATCAGGTCCTCCATGTCGATTTGGCTTTCCGCCCCCTCATAAGAGGTGTGAACCCGCTCCAAGGCTCTGCGGATCGCCGCAGGCGAGGCGTTCTCCACACCGATATCCCCCTTGCGGGTTGCATCGGCCTCCGGGATAAACGCATGCTTGCAGCCAGGCACCTTGGCCGAAATGATTTTGCGGATTCTTTCGCCGGCGTGATCCGGGTCCGTCAGCACAATGACCCCCCGCCGCTCCTGAGCCAGCGCGATCCGCTGGAGTATACGCGCATTGATGGCGGAGCCGCCCGTCTCGATCGTATCGGCATCCACCGCCCGCTTTACGGCCACGGTATCATCCCGGCCTTCCACCACAATGACTTCTTTAATCATGATTTCCTGTCTTCCTTTCGAGTACATTATACCCGTCAATGCCGCCGGACAGCCAAGTCCCTGCAAGTGGGCATAAACCGTGATGCCTGTTCAGGTACTTTGCGTGGTCCCGGTATAGACAAACTGCTGTAAATTAACAACAAAAAGAAGAGGAAAGCTCCTCTTCTTTAGCATGACATTTTCATGATCATAATACTATAACATTAGAATGGCAAAGTAAAACGAAATTAGTTCAGCTCCGGTTTGACCGGACCGATCACGTATACCTTAAGGCCGGATTTACGGCCAAAGTTGCGTGCCTGCTGGACGGAATCGTAGTATATATCGATTTTATTTCCTTTAATGGCTCCGCCTGTGTCTTCCGCACGACGGAAGCCAACGCCTTCAATGTAAACCCACCATCCCAAAGGAATGACGCTTGGATCAACCGCAATCGTGCGGCCTTCCGTGACGCGTGTTCCTGTGGCGGTGCGTGTGCCGACTCCGGACTCGCCAGACGAATAAGCGGTCATGGAGACTTTGATCAGCTTCTTGTAGGAAAAGTCAACGCCGGCCTTGCTGACCCGGTTGTTACTGCTGCTGCTGCTGCTGCTGACCTTCTTCACCTTGGCAGGGGTAGAAGAAGCTTTGGCAACGGCTGTTTTGACTTCGGTCACTACGGGAACAGGCTTTTTCTTCGTGCCGACGGCAATGACCTTATCCTTGGTCACCGTCTGCACTTTTTTGCCCACCATTTTCATGGACACCAGCTTGCCGTCTTTGTACTTCTTTTCGATGTACTGCACCATGACGCCAGGAGATCCCTGCTGAATCACCCGCGACTCGCCTTTGTAAATGCTGGGGTCGGAGGTTTTGACCACCCGGAAGGGGAGGGATTCATGACGCTGTATCACTTGTTTGTTCATCCGGACGATCCGGATGTCCGTGTTGGTGGAGACCGCCGTTTCGACAGCCGGAGTGACAATGTCTGTTTCCTTGACTTTGACGCCGGTTTCTTTCAGCACGTCGCCGACCGTTTTGGCCGTTGTATACAAATGCTTCGTTGCACCATCAGCCGTCACCTTCACAGGACTCGCGCGGTCGATCACGACCTTGTCGCCGTCGGATATAGCCCCGCTCAGCGGCATCGATATTTGGTCCTCGGGTTTCAGACTGATTTCCTGCTCATCCAGCATTTCTTGAAGTAAAGATGTATTGGTCTGTACAGATTTCATTTGACCGTCTACTACCAAATAAACTTGTTTTCGCGATTGACTGTACACGAGCAGCAAGATCATCAGGGTAACCGCGATTGAAACGATAGCTGCAGTGGAGATCTGGCGCAAATTCTCATGCTTCCATCGCAATGCGTAAGACATGCTGGAGATTTTTGAATCATGGGTCTTCTCTGGTTGGAAAACGCCCACTTTCTCGATCCTCCTTCATAGCCTCGCCGTCTAGAGTTATGCATGATTGTATTTGACGCGACTATACTCAATTTTTTACAAGAACCCACAGAAAGCATGCGTTCTTGCACCATGAACCAATCTCTCCATCATGATTTGTCACCTCCTGTTATACAACAGTATGATGACTGCCTCTCCTTTATTCAAAACAAAAGAAGCCGATAGAAAAGAGCTTACGAGGACTCTTTCGTGGCTTCCGGATGTCTGAATATCGGAATTGTCATGCACGAGGGTACCTCTCTTTATCCGCTTACGGGGTTAGCTGTCGGGTTCGGGCGAAAGAGAGCCGCCCTATTCGCGTCCTTACGCTCATGGCGTAAAGCCGTTCAATTCACCCCAGAGACCCAAGAAAGAAATCAAATACGATTGCGAGCACCGGACCGCTTCCGGTCTGTCATGCCCCGCTCCAGTATTGGTTCCCCCGTTCTCCCATGCGGGAGACTCAGCGAGACTGGTTCATGAAGCTGCGAAGGTAAGACCTTAACGACAGCTCAATGATTCACTGAAAAGATGATATCCTGTTTTGATGCATGTTGTAAAGCGGTAATCAACCACGTTTATTTGAAAAAGTGGTTAAAAAAATGTAATATTCGGCGTTTTGTTTGTTAAAATTCTTTAATCATTCGCTCATGCTCATTTTTTCGGCTGTTTTTCTCCCGATTTCATACAATTCCAAATCGTTCCAGCCCATTTTGGGTGGTAATCTGGGCAATTTCCTCCAGGTCAACCCCCTTAATCTGGGCTGCCGCTTCAGCGACCAGACGGACGTTTGCCGACTCGTTTCTCTTCCCTCGGAAAGGGTGTGGCGTGAGATAAGGAGAGTCCGTTTCGATGAGCAGCCTGTCCATCGGAACCTGAGCCAGAACCTCTTTGGGGACTCTGGCATTCTTGAACGTAATAGGTCCGCCAAACGAAAGATGGAAGCCCATATTCAGGCATAGCTTCGCGGTTTCCCAGCTCCCCGAGAACGAATGCATGACACCGCCGACCTCGCCGGCCTTCTCTTCCCGTAATATTTTCACAATATCCTCATGGGCGTCCCGGTTATGTATAACAATCGGCATGTTGAGCTCTCGGGCCAGTCCAATTTGCTGGCGGAGGACCCGGTGCTGCACGTCCTTTGGCGAGGTGTCCCAGTAGTAATCCAGACCAATTTCACCGATGGCCACCACCTTGGGGTGACTGCATAAGGATGCAATCCAATCCAGATCGCCTTCCTGCATAAAAACGGCGTCCTGCGGATGCCAGCCTATGGCCGCATATATAAAATCATACGTTTCCACCAGCTTCATCGTCGATGGAATCGTCTCCCGGTTAAAACCAACATTGATCATCCGGGTTACACCGGCTTGTACGGCATTGTCAATGACCCGCTCCCGGTCCTCGTCGAATTGTTGCGCATCCAGATGGGTATGCGTGTCGAACAGTTCCATGAATTTGAACTCCTTTCTTGTCGGTACCACAGGTTCCTATTCGTAATGTATTTTGTCATTAAAGCTTGAAAATGCGGGAAATCGAAGGAGAAAGATCGGTTATCGCCTTTTCCAGTTTATCTTCCGGATAATACAAGTGATATTTCCCGCGGTGAATGCCGCTGATGGACCGGACAATATCCGACACCTCGGATATTTCCCGCAGCTGCTCCTGGCGGTCGAGCAGCAGGATCTGTTTCTGGCTCGACTCGTCACCCGGACGAAATACATCGTAAGGAAGATCGGTCGGAAAATCAATCTCCAGATCATATTCCGGGTTCATTCCGGCTTGTCCAAACTCCCGGCGGATTTCATCGATCATTTCCAAATCGACGGAGTCCATTTCTACATATTTATACAGTTTGCGGTGCATAAATCGGGTGCACAGCTCGCTGAGTATGCGGTCGTCCTCATAGGACCACTGGAGGAAGGCCGTTTGAATCAGCGCCTCGTCCAGCTTCAGATAAGCTTGCACGTCCAGTTTGTCTTCAAAGAGCTGCGGCAGCGGCTCGACCATAAAGCCAAAAGGATAACCATCCTGGTACAGCTCCTTGGCCCGCCGGAAAATTTGGCGCAAAATAATTTCTGAACTGCGGGTTACCGGATGGAAGTAGACCTGCCAGTACATCTGGTACCTGGACATTAAATAATCCTCCACGGCATGCATCCCGGACTCTTTGACCACCACTCTGCCCTGGTAAGGACGGAGCATCCGTAAAATACGGTCAATATCAATCGTGCCGTAGTTCACCCCGGTGTAATAAGCATCCCGAAGCAGGTAATCCATCCGGTCGGCATCCAAGGGGCTCGAAACGAGGTTCACTACAATCGGTTTATCATAGGTCTTCGCGATGACGGCGGATACCTTGTCCGGGAAGTCCGGGGCAATCTCGCTCAGAATATCATTCACTTCCGTATCTCCGGTGACAATCCGGCGAGTCCAGTCTTCATGATTCATATGAAAGGCTTCTTCAATCGAATGGGAAAAGGGGCCGTGTCCCAGGTCGTGCAGCAGCGCCGCACACAGCGTCAGCAGCCTCTCTTCTTTTGGCCAATCCGGATATCCACTGCGCTCAAATTGCGAAATAATCCGCCGTGTAATCTCATATACCCCTAAAGAATGGGAGAAACGGCTGTGCTCCGCTCCATGAAACGTCAAATACGAGGTTCCAAGCTGCCGGATCCGCCGCAAGCGCTGAAATTCGGTCGTATTAATAAGCCTCCAAATCGTGGAGTCCTGGACGTGAATATAATTGTGAACCGGATCTTTAAAGACTTTTTCCTCACTTAGTGGGTTCATGTTCAGGTCAACTCCATTCATTTTGTGAAATTCGGGTTGTTAAGTGTTTTAATTTTGAAATATTTTTGACAATTGATGTCGATACATGTCGAAATAAGCAGAATTAAGGTTTTCCAAATCGACATTATACTACCAAGGCGATATAATTGGAAAAGAATCCTGATATGAGTGATTTCCTAGCTGTTATGCTATTTGTAAGGTTATTGAACCAAATTTACTGGTTGACTGTTTTGGGAATCGTTGGTATTATTGATATCATTAAAGAGAGAACGTTGTCGAATTATGACATTTTAAAACTATGGCGAGAGGAGCAATGATCAGTTATGATGAAATCAACTGGTATTGTAAGAAAGGTAGACGAACTGGGTCGGGTAGTTATCCCCATTGAACTGCGCCGTACCTTGGGCATTGGAGAGAAAGACGCACTTGAGATTTACGTGGACGGAGAACGTATTATGCTCAAGAAATACGAACCGGCCTGCATCTTCTGCGGCAATGCTGAGAATGTTACTTACTTCAAAGGAAAAATTGTTTGTCACGATTGCATATCAGAAATCCCAACACCTGTGACAAATTAAGATTTTTAGTATATAATAAGAGTAATTCAAATTGTTAATTCTAACCTTTTTCATATCTCCTTGGTGTCTCCTCGGCTTAGAACCCGGCCGTGGGAGGCATTTTTTTTGATTGTCGGCGGGATGACCGCTACAAGGAGAAGAGAAGCAGCCGCACGATGCATCCTAACTCCGGCTGCTTCCATTTTGCCACAAATTCCCTAACCTCGGAAAAACTTTCATCCCTATAAAAGGCGACTGTCTTTTCAAAAATGTGGTTTACCCACCAAATTACTCTCTTCTACCTATTGCTCCTTCACCACTGCATTTATTACAATAGCGCGTTATACACATCTCTTTTGGAAACACCACGGTCGGCGGCCGCCTTCTTCATGGCGTCTTTCCTTGGCAACCCTTCCCCTTCGTAATGCTCCACATGCTCTTCCACCGTCAGCTCCTGCCACCAAGCATTCCGCTGCTTCTGCTCCTCCTTCGGATCCGCGCCTTCCAGTACGAGGCAGTATTCGCCAAGCGGAGCATGCTCCTCCAGATACTCGAGGCATTCTTCAATGGTTCCCCTGACAAACTCCTCATATCGCTTGGTCAGTTCACGGGCGAGCACAATTCTCCGATTGCCGAGAATTTCAAGGATGGCCTTGAGTGTCTTCATTACCCGATGAGGCGATTCGTAAAACAGCAGCGTTCCGGATGCCGCCTGCAGCGGCTCCAGCACCGCTTGAATCTCTTTGCGTTCCCGGGGAAGAAAACCGATAAACGTAAAGCGCTCGGTCGGAAGTCCCGACACGATCAGGGAGGATAACGCAGCATTGGCACCCGGGACCGGAATAACGGGAATTCCTTGTTCCAACGCCAGCTGGACGAGGTCGGCCCCGGGGTCGGAAATCGCCGGCAGACCGGCATCGCTGACAAGAGCCAAATTTTTTCCTTCTATTATATAGCGTATTAATTCGGGTCCGCTTGCCGCCTTATTATGCTCATGATAGCTGAACAACATAGACGGGGAAATGTCGAAATGGGTGAGCAGCTTGCGCGTCTGCCTTGTATCCTCTGCGGCGATGATGTCACAGGCCTTTAGCGTGTTTACCGCCCGAAACGTCATGTCCTCCAAATTGCCGATGGGCGTGGCCACCAGGTATAACGAACCCGGCGCGCCCTCTTCTTTTTCCTGAAAACTGCTTTGTATGCTCAGACTCATTCTTTTCCCTCTTTAGCTCCATAATAAATATCCAGAATTTCGGGGCAGTAGCTGTTATTCTCATTATATACAATGAGTGGCGGCAGCAACCGCACCTCCGGCTTGCCTTCCCTCATTGCCTCGACCAGCACCATATTCGCCTCCAAGTGGGCCCTCGGATGAACAAAGCGAATCCGTTTCGGCTCCAGCCGATGCTGCCGCATCAGTGATATAATGTCTGCAAGCCGCTGCGGCTTATGAACCATGCTGACTTTCCCTCCGGGCTTGACCAATCTGAAGCAGGTCTGAATAACCTCTTCCAGGGTGCAGCTGATTTCATGGCGGGCGATCGCCTGGTGAGGATTCAGCTTGATATCGCTGCCGTTCAGCGCCATATAGGGCGGATTGACTGTAATGGCGTCATATACGCCGTGACCGGTCTCCTTGTGCAGCTCCCGCAAATCGCCTTCGCGGATGAGAACCCGGTCATTCAAGCCGTTCAGCTCCACGCTCCGCCGGGCCATGTCCGCCAGACGGGGCTGAATTTCAATACCTTCGATGGCCGCCGCAGTACGGGTGGTGAGCAGCATCGGAATGACACCGTTGCCCGTACACAGGTCGAGCACTCTCCCCTTGGCCGGAATTCCCGCGAAGCGTGCCAGAAGTACCGCATCCATGGAAAAGCTGAACACTTCGTCGCTTTGGATAATATGCAAATCATGCGTCAGCAGATCGTCGAGACGTTCCGTCGGCCGCAGGCTTACCTGTGATTTATCAATTTTCATTCTTCATTTTCCTTCTCTGCAGCATAGGGTAACCTTCCTTGGTACTTTACATAAAACCATTGTAAACCATAAAAACATTGAAAAAAAACCGTAGGGAGTTATCCTACGGCTTCATTTATTCAGAAAAGACAGGCAGAAAAGGCAATCGCCTTCTGTGCGCAAATGTCCATAATAGACGTTGCATATATGGAAACCTTCGTGATACAGCCTCGCGAGGTTGTCGTATCCTTCCCCCACCACGTCCTCGATCTCATGCTCCTGCTCTGCTGTGGCATGGGCCGGTTGTGGCAGCGGGGATCCTTCCTCCGGTATGGCTCCTTTTAATATTTTGCGCAGCTGCTCATTCTCCAGGCTCAGGCGGTTGTTTTCCTCCAGCAGCTCTTTGATGAGAAGCTTCATTTCACCCAGATCACTGTGAACCTGCTCCATTTGTGTTTCCATCTCTTGAATGTGTGCAAAAATATTTTTCTTTTCCAAGTTTCCACCCCGAAAGTAACCTCTACGGTTTACTTGATGACAACATCATCCAATGGCAGTTCCTTGACCTTGCTGATTTCAAACAGCTGGACATGGACGCTTCGGCTGCCGGCATTGATACCGACCACTTTGCCTTCTCCCAACGATGTGATGACGATTTTGCCTACTGATGGCAGCTCTTCCTTCACACTTTCATAATTATCATGCTCATATTTCAGACAGCACATGAGTCTTCCGCACAAGCCGGAAATTTTGGTCGGATTCAGCGACAAGCTCTGGTCTTTAGCCATCTTGATGGATACAGGCTCGAAATCGCCGAGCCAGGACGAACAGCAAAGGATGCGACCGCATGGGCCGATACCGCCCAGCATCTTGGCTTCGTCACGTACACCAATTTGTCTAAGCTCGATCCGAGTCCGGAAAATACCGGCCAGATCCTTGACGAGCTCGCGAAAATCCACTCTTCCCTCAGCCGTAAAATAAAATATTATTTTATTTCGGTCAAACGTAAATTCCACATCCACCAGCTTCATCTTGAGGCCGTGATCGCGGATTTTATTTAAACAGGTGGCAAAAGCATCCTTGGCGGCCTGCTTGTTCTCTTCCACAACCCGTGCGTCAGAATCACCGGCGATCCGGATGACCTTCTTCAGCGGGAGGACCACATCGGATTCCTGCACCTCTTTTTTTCCAACGACAACCTTGCCGTATTCGATACCGCGCGCCGTTTCGACGATAACGCTGTTATCCTTCTCAATCGGGAAATCGAGCGGATCGAAATAATAAATTTTGCCCGCCTTTTTAAAACGGACACCCACTACACTGTACAAAAACTAACCCCCTTATATGCCAGAGACCATTGGCTAGCCTTGAAGCTATCCTTCCAAACCGATTAAAAACTGTTCAAGACAGAGTTGGCTATTCACATTGTAGCGCAATTTTTTCCTGCATTCTGCGGCTAAATCCATATAGGAGACCCATTGTGCCGTGCTGCGGGTTAAAGCATGTGTAGACAAAAAGTCCAACTGATCTATGAAAACGATACTTTCGTGCTTACCGTACTGGACGTGAAGCATATCTTTGAACCACAAATGAAACAAATTAAGCAGTGTATCCAAGTGATCGGATAACCCGGCTTTGAACACCTTCTGCCCTGCGGTCACCAGAGCGGAGCTGCCGCGGCCTAGAGCTTCCTTCCCTAATTGTAACACTACGTTTCTAATTTCTGCAAACCAATTCTGCTCCATCAGCTCGCGGCATCCGTCCAGTCCCGACGATAGGTGAACGGCGCATCTGGCAAGCGGTGAAGGGTATCCTTCATCCACCAGCGTTTGCAGCATCAACCCGGGGCTGAGCGGGGTAAAAGGCACCAGCTGCGCGCGCGACTGAATCGTTGGGAGCAGAGCCTGTCCATTCTCCGTAATCAAAATCGCCACGGCCGGAATGGGCGGCTCCTCCAGAAACTTCAGCAGGCTGTTGGCCGCCTGCACGGTCATCGTATCAGCCTGGTCGATAATATATACCTTCGGATTCTTTGATTCCGAGCGATAGGAAAAGACCCGCTGTAAGTCGCGGATCTGGTCGATTTTGATAGACGATCCATCCGGAGCAAGGAGATGAAGATCGGGGTGATTGCCGTGTTCCACTTTGCGGCATTCGAGGCATTGTCCGCAGGCGTCGTCCTCAAGCGTAGTACAGAAGAGTGCTTGGGCAAACGTCCGGGCCGTCTTCATCTGCCCGCTCCCCGCTGGACCGCTGAATATATAAGCATGGCTGACGGCGTTTCGGCGAAGGGCGTTTTGCAGCATTTGCTTTGCCGCATCCTGACCCGCAATATCTGCAAAAGACATATTTCCTCTCTTCCCAATATCGATGGACCGGAAGACGGATCGCCTGGCCGGCGCATCGATGTTACAATACGGCATTCTATCTATACCTATAGTTTATCATGTACGATGGGCTTTACCTATTCCTATTTCTTCTAATCTGTCAGAACATCAAATTGATCAGCATACCGCGGATTTCCCCAATCCGCTGCAGCAGCTCGATTTTCCCCTGTTCGCTCTCCAGCATATCATCGGCCAGTCCCAAAAGGGCCGAGTCGATTTCATCAATCAGATTGTAGCGCTTGCCCCGGCCTCTGCGGTCCCAGCCACGAGCTTCCTTCATCCGGACTCCACGGCGGACCGTATCCTCCAGAAACCGTTTGACCAGCATACGGTAGGCCTTCAACTCGCGGATCGTCATCGATCTAGCAAGGCGGTCTCCCTGCATCTGAATCTCTTTAAACCGGCGGTCAAGCTCCTCCTGCGATACCTTCTCGCCGTGCTGCTGCATGATATCGGAAAACGATTTGGGCTGAATCTGCTTCGCATTGCCCTCGTTAATCTGCAAATCGCTCTTTAGGGGTCTGAACCCCGGATTAATCTTCAATGGATATCTCCTGCCTTAAAAATGTTCGAAACGGTCAACCGGCAGAACGAACACGGTAGCACCGCCGACTTGAACCTCTACGGGGAGCGGCAAATATGAATCGGTCGTACCGCTCATCGGGGTTACGGGAGTGACGAGCTGTTCCCGAACCTTACAGCTGCTGCGGATGACGTTCATCACGGCTTCAACCTGGCTGTCATCCACCCCGATCATAAATGTGGTGTTACCTGCCCGCAAGAACCCGCCGGTACTCGCCAGTTTCGTCGCCCGGAAGTTCGCCTTGACCAGACCTGCCGACAAACGGTTGCTGTCCTTATCCTGTACAATCGCAACGATCAGTTTCATCTTGCATTCCCTCCTCGCTTATTTAGACCTGCCCATCCATATAGATTGAACCAAAGTAAGATGTAATAATCTAATAAACTAACATTGATGTCCACATTTGCATCATTAATTTAGTTCATTCTATATAGCTGCAGGCTGCTACTGTACTTATTTGACAAAGATCCTCAAAAATCCTTTAAAATCGCTCCTGAAGCACACGGATGATATCCTGTTCCACGGCAGACTGCTCTTTGGAAGCATCAATGACGACGATGCGCTCCGGATAACGGGATGCGATGATATGATAACCTTCCCGTACCTTCTGATGAAAAGATAAACCTTCAAGATCCAGGCGGTTGACCTCGCGTCCCTGATTTGCCGCAATCCGCTGCAGTCCGGTTTCCGGCTCGATATCCAAATAAAAGGTGAGATCCGGCATCCGGTCATGAATGGCGAATTGATTAATGGCCCACACTTCATCCATGCCAAGTCCGCGGGCATATCCTTGATAAACCAGGCTGCTGTCGACGAATCGGTCGCAGATCACCGTGAGGCCTTTCTCCAGGGCAGGCTCCACCTTTTCAGCAAGGTGCTGTCTTCTTGAAGCAGCATACAGAAGCGCTTCGGTTCGGGCATCCATGGCCGTATGGGACGGATTCAATATAATTTCCCGAATCTTCTCGGCAATTTCAATACCTCCCGGCTCTCGGGTCATCATATAGGGGATGGCGAGCCGGTTAAAATATTCACCAATTTTTCCGATCACGGTTGTCTTCCCGGACCCTTCGCCTCCTTCCAGCGTAATAAATGCTCCTGGACCAGTCATAAATGGCTTCCCTGCTTTCTGTTTTTCTTATATACAATAATCGTTCGTAGATTCGGATCTGCCGCCCCCTGGCACTTCGCTCCCGCATTGGACAGGACGCGAAGCCTTGCTGCCGTATCCTCGGTGATCCGCTCTCCCGGATACAGTAACGGGATTCCCGGAGGATACGGAATAATCATTTCTGCGGCGGTTCTGTCCGCGCACTCCCGAAGAGAGACCGTTTCGGTATCTTCAGCAGGTATGGGCTGCAGGCCGAATGGAATAGGCTCTGAGACGGTGGCCTGGGCTAAAATGTTCCACGTGGAAAATTCGGCAGGGCTGCCTTGCGTCTTGGGCAGGCTGGACGCTCCCGTTAGACTTGAATCTTTTTCCGCCTCCGTCTGAACGGAATGGCGGCTTTCAGCTGCCGGTGAGGCATCTGCTGAGTTCTGGGCGTCCGCCTTCTCTACAGTTATATGCCGGAGGGCATCCAGAAGGTGACGGGTGTCTTCCTCGGTGGACCCCAAGCTATATACCAAGACCACGTATCGGTCATCGCTCATCTCCGGTACGCAGCCATACGCCTCAAGCCGCTCCTGCAGCTCATATCCGCTCAGGACGCCGGTGTCGTCATACATGACGACCTTGAAGGGGTCCTGCGTGGTGTATGCGGCTGCCCGAGGGCGGATGGCCGCCTGCGCTGTGCTGCCCACCGATGCTGCGCCGGCGGCGTCTTGGGGCTGCTGCCCCTGCGGGCGCAGCAGCTTGAAGCGCGGCAGCTCCGCCAGGCCGCGCACCAGAGCGTCCACGGCGGCGAGCCCCGCCGTGAAGGCGCTGGCGCCCTGCACATGCAGCAGGCGCCGGGCCAGGTCCAGCGAGCCCATAATCGGGTACGATGGGCTCGAGCTCTGCACCATGGCGAGCCGCTGGCGGAGCAGGCCGCGGTCGATCCGCGGCCCTTGGACGTGCAGCATGGCTCCCATGGTGAGCGCGGCCAGCATTTTGTGCGTCGACTGTACGACGCCGTCTGCTCCGCTGGCCAAGGCACTTCCGGGCAGCCGCGGATGCTGCCCGTAATGGGCGCCGTGCGCCTCGTCCACCAGCAGCGGTACCCCGTGCTGGTGGCACGCCTTCGCAAGCGGCGCCAAGTCGCTGCCCATGCCGTAATAGTTCGGCATGGTGACCAGCACGCCATTGGCCTGCGGATAGGCGGCCAGGGCGGCGGTGACGGTCGCTGCGGACGGGGCTACTGCCAGTCCGCTGACCGGATCGGGCTCCGGCTGGATAAAGACCGCCTTCGCCCCCGCCAGCATCAGTCCATGGATCACCGATTTATGGACATTCCGCTGGACGATCAGCAGATCGCCCGGCTTGCTGCAGACCGTCAGAATCAGCGCTATATTTCCGGATGTGCTCCCGCCGACCAGGAAGAAGCTCTCCTCGGCTCCAAAACAATCCGCCGCCAGCGCTTGCGCCTCCCGGATCACGCCCTCCGGGTGATGCAGATCGTCTGTCCCTGTGATTTCAGTCAAATCCGCCTGCAGCACATCCTGCAGAAAACCGGCTCCCCCGGATTCGGTATAGGCCTGTCCTTTTTTATGTCCGGGTACATGAAATGAAGAATAGGCTTTATCTTTCATCTCCTGCATCATCTCGTATACAGGTGCACGTTCCTTGTTCACATGTTGCTTTTTCATCCCCAGCCATAATCCCTTCCGGTTTCAATCTCTACCCTATTTTATCGCATATTGAATCATCCGGCTAACGGTCACCGTATAATGTCACTAGAAATAGTGGGTCATTTACTTAGATAAATGCACAATTTACGCAACCGCTTGAAAAGAAACGTCTACCAACGTACATTCGTGGTAGCCAGACCAGATGTATCAGCAGTTTCTATTGCGAACCAGGGGCGGCTGAGTCACCGCGGCTTTTACGTGCTTATAACCTTTTTCTATGCAAAAAAGGGACAGCTTCCCGCTGTCCCCCTGTACAAAATACCTGCTTACGCGTTGGTCTGTAAATTGATTTGTCTCATCTGATGGATAAAATAATGGTATTTGGCGTCTTCGGCATTTGTATGCACCATTTCACATTCGCACTCTTCGCAAATAAATTGTGATATAATGGTGATTCCTTCTTCTTTGACTTGCCCGCAAATAATACAGACGTGTTCGGTTTGATTTTCCATCAACCATCCCACCTTATTTCATTAATTACTATCAAGTATGACTCATTTTCTATTATTTTAAACCTTTTCATAGCGGTTTCATATCCCCCTTTGATTCCTTACATACATATTCCCCGCAATCCCCGCGAGTGTCTGTACAGGAATTTTAAAAAAAGTCTTTCAATCAGCCGATATATGAATTAAAGACCTCTAGGAGGTGGAGCGTTCTCCATGCCGGATGAGAATCACGTTAATGCAACCTTTTACCACTATAAATTAATCAAAAAAATACCGGTTTCCCGGCTGCTCGTGCGCCTATATCTGCTTCTTCCCTACATAGCTGTGATTTCATTCATGATCCTCATTTCCTGGACCAGCTGCTTCTATTTTGTTCTCGCCGCACCGGTTATGCTGTGGATTCATTATGTTATCTCCCGATCGGTTCTGCTGTTATCAGGAACACCGTTTCGAAAACGATGGAAATTTTCGCTGCGGCTGCCATGGCTCGGGTATATCACCGATCAACATATCAGCTACCGTCTGTTCCGGAGAGTCTATATCTATATCACTGGATTTGGCCTGCTCCTGCTGGCTGTGATCTTGTTTTGGTCACCGGTTCCCTTCACACTGTCCTTGCTGTTCTGGCATCTCTGGTTCCTGCTTCCGCAATATTATGCTTTTCTTCGTTTATTGAAGCAGCGTAAAGACGGTATGATTAAACTGAACGCACAGGACATCTCCTATTATCAGCAGTAGCCACTCGTCATCATTATGATGAACTTGAAGGCCCCTCTGTGTAAGAGGGGCCTTTGGCTTGCATGCATAATTAAAAAACCCGCATCCTTGGATGCAGGTCACTATAAATCGGTATCCACACTTTCAACTGTCGCCTTACCCTTAGTTAAAACGGTCACCGTAAAATAATCTTTATGAATGGTTAAGTTAATTACCCGGCTCTGCTTCTCAAAAACGTGCGAGTTCCCTTCGGCCTCCTCCGTTTTTTCCTTCCAGCCCCACTCTTTAATCTTATTCAAGTAAGCTTCCGGAATCTGTTCATCTTCTTTGAGGCCTTTCATCGAGTAGCGTACATAGTCTAATTTAGAATTACCGGATGTCCGATCAGTACGGTTCGCTTCCTTCGGCACCGGAAAGGTTTTATCGTTCGCAGCTCCTTCAAAGGATGTCCACGAGGGCTCACTTTTCATGCAGCCGGTAAGCAGCAAACAGACGACTCCAAACACAAGAAGAGCATGCAGCCACGGTCTATTGAGCATGTATGTCCTCCTTATATCGCAAAAGTAATAATTATTCAGTTTTCTTAGGCACCCCCAAACATGTACATACATATTATACTGACTACTTCTGCCCTGTCGGTAACAAAAATGTTACTTCGTTTGGAGAGTATACAAACCTTATGCATGATAGCGAATAGGCAGCTGCGGTGTCTCGATCTTTTTTAATGACAAAAGATTCATAAACCCATATCATGTCCATCCCGATCCTATGTTCTCAAGACTTCCCTAACGGCCAATTTTATCATGCTGTCTAGTCTACAGGATGTATTCCATGAATAAAAAATTCAATCCTTCTTGTTAATGAATACGATAGGATCTGTATTTCATAACCCATTTTCTCTCATACACACAATTAAAAACAAAAAAACCACCGTTGATATTCATCAACAGTGGTCCTTCGCTTGGCAACGTCCTACTCTCCCAGGACCCTTCGGTCCAAGTACCATCGGCGCTGGAGGGCTTAACGGTCGTGTTCGGGATGGGTACGCGTGGAACCCCTCCGCTATCGC
>NZ_BORU01000006.1:0-134898 GCF_018333335.1 Paenibacillus cineris | reverse complement strand
GAAGCCCCCCTCAAGATGAGATTTCCCAGTATGTAAGACCCCTTGTAGACGACGAGGTAGATAGGTTGGAGGTGGAAGTGCAGCAATGCATGGAGCTGACCAATACTAATCGGTCGAGGGCTTATCCTAAAAGCTTTCTGAAAGAAAGCTTGCTACGGAAGCATATGCTTATTAATTCGCAGATTCGTTTCGTATCTAGTTTTCAGGTGATCAAACACTTGAACGTTTGGTGGCGATAGCGGAGGGGTTCCACGCGTACCCATCCCGAACACGACCGTTAAGCCCTCCAGCGCCGATGGTACTTGGACCGAAGGGTCCTGGGAGAGTAGGACGTTGCCAAGCGGTATATTCCCTGATAGCTCAGTTGGTAGAGCACTCGACTGTTAATCGAGTTGTCACAGGTTCGAGTCCTGTTCGGGGAGCCATTTGCTCTCATAGCTCAGTAGGTAGAGTGCATCCATGGTAAGGATGAGGTCACCGGTTCGATCCCGGTTGAGAGCTCCATATTTTGTGGCCCGTTGGTCAAGGGGTTAAGACACCTCCCTTTCACGGAGGTAACATGGGTTCGAATCCCATACGGGTCACTTTCTTGTTTTGTTCCACATAAGGTTCGTCGGATATACTTTCGTTGGGACAAGCTTTGCTGCCTTTAAACGAAGGAAAGATCCGGACGGGTCATCGTGTGTTTTAATGGATACATAGTTTGCATGGAGGCTTAGCTCAGCTGGGAGAGCATCTGCCTTACAAGCAGAGGGTCGGGGGTTCGATCCCCTCAGCCTCCACCATTTATGATATGAAATACTTAAAATTGGGCAGACTATAGTTATTCGTAACTTTGGGGATTAGCCAAGCGGTAAGGCAACGGACTTTGACTCCGTCATGCATAGGTTCGAATCCTATATCCCCAGCCAGTGAGAGCCATTAGCTCAGTTGGTAGAGCACCTGACTTTTAATCAGGGTGTCGAAGGTTCGAGTCCTTCATGGCTCACCAGTTTTATTTACAGGTTTTGCGCGTGTGGCGGAATTGGCAGACGCACTAGACTTAGGATCTAGCGTCTTTGACGTGGGGGTTCAAGTCCCTCCACGCGCACCACTTTGTTTAATGCGGACGTGGCTCAGCGGTAGAGCATCGCCTTGCCAAGGCGAGGGTCGCGGGTTCGATTCCCGTCGTCCGCTCCATATGCGCCCTTAGCTCAGCTGGATAGAGCGTTTGACTACGAATCAAAAGGTCAGGAGTTCGAATCTCTTAGGGCGCGCCATTTAACTGTTTTACAATAGATATCGGGATGTAGCTCAGCTTGGTAGAGCACCTGGTTTGGGACCAGGGGGTCGCATGTTCGAATCGTGTCATCCCGATACGCATGCACAGCTTCGTGCAAGTCATGATTGTTTCAAGGCTTGCACGGAGATCTGCGGGTGTAGTTCAATGGTAGAACTTCAGCCTTCCAAGCTGATAGCGTGGGTTCGATTCCCATCACCCGCTCCATACATAAAACATAACGCCGAAAGGCGTTTTTTTGTTTAGAGCGGTTGTGTGGGAGAGAACCTACGCAGCGTGGGTACGACCGTCCGTACCGTCTTCAATGAAGGAACCCGCTCAGGACGCGCGTCAACATCTACCTCTGCGGCGGGCCGAAGGTCCGCTTATTTAATCGAGATGTTGAGTATTCCCATCACCCGCTCCATACATAAAACATAACGCCGAAAGGCGTTTTTTTATTTTGAGCGGTTGTGTGGGAGAGAACCTACGCAGCGTGGGTGCGACCGTCCGTGCAGCTTCAGTGAAGGAACCCGCTCAGGACGCGCGTCAACATCTACCTCTGTGGCGGGCCGAAGGCACGCTTATTTAATCGAGATGTTGAGTATTCCCATCACCCGCTCCATACATAAAACATAACGCCGAGAGGCGTTTTTTTGTTTGGAGCGGTTGTGTGGGAGAAAACCTACGCAGCGTGGGTACGACCGTCCGTGCTGGCTTCACTGAAGGAACCCGCTCAGGACGCACGTCAACATCTACCTCTGTGGCGGGCCGAAGGCACACGCTAATAAATTTTAGATGCCTTCAAAGGGCTGTTATGCACGATTACAAGGTTAGCTCTCTGAGGGGTTTACCTGATTGCCTCTATAACCGCCTTATTTGCTCCTCTAGCCCTTTTGATTGGAGGGTTAACATCACACAATTGCATTCTTAAAAATCTTTAATATACCTAGCTAAGGCAAGCTAAAAACAATCTAATATTTGGTATGCCCAAGATTCCTTAATATGTGTTCTATGTTGATCAATGAACTAGCAGTTATGTTAACAAGAGAGCATAGTTAAATCAGCTGCTGTAATGAAAAGGTCCAAAGAGATTTTCCGTTAAACTAACCTCATGTTAAATATTAACGAGATGATTTGTTTAATGAGTTAAGTTATGTGGTAAATAGTGGTTGAAGCATCTGGGGTATGCATAAATAAACTCAATGCGGTATTTTATTTAGAATGAAAACCGCTGTATTATTCACAACATCTGTTAAAACATATGTCAGGAATTAGGCATGACTGAATGAAAATACATATTTTACATCGTGTTTTTACGCGAAAATCTGCGCTTTATTTAATAAAAGTGCAGATTTTCGATGTGATTTATTGTATGATGTTAAGAAAGTATGAACAAAGAGAAAGCAATACAGACGGGATAGAGACGGGAGGAGTAGCATGACTGAACTTACGGTAACCGCGAACAAAAGCAATTCAAACAACTTGCTGCGGCGTGACGTGCGATTCTTGGGGAACATACTCGGGGAAGTGCTTGTCCATCAAGGGGGCAATGAACTCTTAGACATCGTTGAGAAGATCCGTGAAACAAGCAAATCTTTACGTTCTGTTTTTTTGCCTGAATTGTATGAAGAATTCAAAAAGATGGTTGAAACCCTTGAGCCGGATATTCGCCATCAGGTGATTCGCGCCTTTGCGATTTACTTCCAGCTTGTGAATATCGCTGAGCAAAATCATCGGATCCGCAGAAAACGGGACTATGAGCGCTCTGCTGGAGAAAGTGTTCAGCCCGATTCGATCGAGATGGCCATCAAGGAACTGAAAGAGCGGAACTTTACGGTCGAAGAAGTTCAGGACATTATTGAGAGCCTGTCCTTGGAACTGGTAATGACCGCCCATCCGACGGAAGCTATGCGCAGAGCGATTCTGGATATTCATAAACGGATTTCCGAAGATGTCATGCTGCTGGACAATCCGACTCTTACGTTCCGCGAGCGCGAACAGCTTCGGGAGAAGCTGCTGAACGAAGTCATTACGCTGTGGCAGACGGATGAGCTTAGAGCCCGTAAGCCTACGGTACTGGATGAGGTCCGGAACGGAATGTATTACTTCCATGAGACGCTGTTCCACGTTCTGCCTGACGTCTATCAGGAATTGGAACGCTGCTTGACCAAGTATTATCCGGGACACCTCTGGCACGTGCCTACGTACCTGAAATTCGGCTCATGGATCGGCGGCGACCGTGACGGTAACCCATCTGTGACGGCCGAGATCACTTCGCAGACGCTTCGTATGCAGCGCAAGCTGGCTATTCGGGAATATCAGCGTATTTTAGTTGAATATATGCAGTATTTGAGCTTCAGCACTTCCATAGTAGAAGTTTCCAAGGAACTTCAGGATTCCATTGAACGGGACCGTGCAAATGTAACCGTTACAAAAAGGGATATTTGGAACAATGCGAAGGAACCATACCGTATCAAACTGGTTTACATGATGGAGAAAATCGCGAACGTTCTGGACGACAGTAAAAAAGGAACAACCGAGTCCTACGCTTCGCCAGCGGAGTTTATTGAAGACCTGAGCATTATTGACCGCAGTCTTCGCTTCCATTTTGCGGACTATGTAGCAGATACTTATATCAAGAAGCTGATTCGCCAGGTGGAGCTGTTTGGCTTCCATACGGCGGCGCTGGATATCCGTCAGCACAGCCAGGAACATGAGAATGCGATGAAAGAGGTCCTGGAGAAGAGCAACATTACGCCGGACTATGCAGCGCTTTCCGAAGAGGAGAAGATTGAGCTGCTCACGAAGCTGCTGAGCGAACCGAGACCGATCTCGTCGGTATATCAGGACTACAGCCCAAGTACTAAAGAGTGCCTGGATGTATTCAGGGTAGTCAAGGAAGCACAGCAGGATTACGGTAAGGATTGCATTACCAGCTACCTGATCAGTATGGCTGAAGGAGCCAGTGACATTATGGAAGTCATGGTCTTCGCCAAAGAAGTCGGGCTGTTCCGGCAACTTCCGGACGGTACCGTAGAATGTACATTGCAGGCGGTTCCGTTGTTCGAGACCATAGAGGACCTGCACGCCGCTCCGGAAATTATGAGACGGCTTTTCAAACTGCCGATTTATCGTCAGAGCATTACGGCCCGGAACGACCTTCAGGAAATTATGCTGGGTTACTCCGACAGCAACAAGGACGGCGGCGCGGTTACAGCCAACTGGGAACTGCGGGTTGCTCTGAAAGAGCTGACGGCTGTCGCCAGCGAGTTCGGCATCAAGCTGAAATTTTTCCACGGACGCGGCGGATCGTTGGGTCGCGGCGGCATGCCGCTGAACCGCAGCATTCTGGCTCAGCCTGCTTCTACCATCGGCGGAGGCATCAAGATCACCGAGCAGGGTGAGGTCATTTCCTCGCGCTATTCGCTGAAGGGCATTGCTTACCGCAGTTTGGAACAGGCAACATCGGCGCTGGTGACGGCAGCAATCAACGCGCGTTCGCCGGAAGAGGATGACGTAAACGAAGCCCAATGGGATGAGATCGTGCGCGAGATGTCCGAGGTTTCCCGGAATAAGTACCAGGATCTGATCTTCCGTGATCCGGATTTCCTGGCATTCTTCAAGGAATCCACGCCGCTTCCTGAAGTCGGAGAGCTGAACATCGGTTCGCGTCCTTCAAAGCGGAAGAATACCGACCGTTTTGAAGATCTGCGCGCCATTCCGTGGGTGTTCTCGTGGACCCAAAGCCGCTACCTGCTTCCTGCATGGTACGCCGCGGGTACAGGCCTTCAGAGCTTCTATCAGAACAAGGAAGAGAATCTGAAGGTGATGCAGGAGATGTACGAAAAGTTCTCCTTCTTCACTTCATTGATCGATTCCCTTCAAATGGCGATCGCCAAGGCGGATATGGTCATTGCCAAGGAATACGCCGGCATGGCCCGCAACGATGAGGCACGCCGCCGTATCTTCGGACTGATTGAGGAAGAGTTCAAGCTGACGTCAGAGCTGATTTTGAAAATTACAGGACAAAAAGAAATTCTGGATAATGTGCCTGTCATTCAGGAATCGATCCGCCTCCGCAATCCTTATGTGGATCCGCTCAGCTATTTGCAGGTACAGCTGCTCAGCGAGCTCCGCGGACTGCGCGAACAGGATGAGGATAATGCAGAATTGCTGCGTGAGGTTCTGCTCACGATCAACGGCATTGCCTCGGGACTCCGGAACACAGGCTGATGATACGATTACTTCAATAAGCATCCCTGAAGCCAGAATAGGAAAGCTCAGTGCCTGAACCCCAGGTGCTGCGGCTTTCCTATTGTTCTGTTATACGGCTTGTCTTGCTTTTTAGAGAGACTTCATTTACGATTTGAATGGAAAAATAAATTGTTGTCGTACCCATCAGCAAGTCTGGGGGAATCTTGATGGAAAATATAGAAAACCGGCTGACAAAACTGGCTCTGAAAGGAGACCAGCGAGCGTTTGCCGAAATTGTGGAACTGTACAAGGACAAAATTTATCATTTGGCTTACAGGATGCTGAACAACCGCCACGAAGCGGAGGACGTCGTTCAGGAGACTTTTTTACGCGTATATAAAAATTTGGACAGGTATGACCAGAATCAGAAATTCTCCACATGGATTTACCGCATCGGAACCAATCTATGCATCGACCGGCTGAGGAAAAGGAAACCGACCTATTCCCTTGATGCTGAGATGAACGACCAGGAAGGTATGGACGGGTATTCGATGATTCCAAGCGATAACCGGACGCCTGAGAGCGAGACGCTGATCTCGGAGACGCAGCAGATCATTTACGAAGCGATCGAGAGCCTTCCGGCGAAGTATAAGTCGGTCATGGTCCTCCGGTATTTGCAGGATTTGTCCTTGCAGGAAATCAGCGATGTGCTGGGAATGCCCGTAACAACGATTAAAACGAGGGTGCACCGGGGTCGCGAATTTTTGCGCAAAAAATTAGAGCCCAAATTATAGAAAACGAGCTTCGGTTTTGAAACTTCTTCAGAACCTGTACGTATTACAAATGAAACTGACCTGTGCCCCTGAACCGGGGAGATTGAATACATTCATATTAATGAAAGGATTGGCTCAGAATGGATTGCAAATTAGCCGTCTCTTTAATGCATGATTATTTGGATGACGACTTGTCCAAGGAGCAGCAGTTGGAGCTTAAGACCCATATGCTGTCCTGCCCTGACTGTCGGATGCAGTTTAAAGAGCTGGAACAGACGGATATGCTGATGTACTCGCTGACGCATCATACGCCGTCTGCATCTCTTGAGCTGACTGAGCGGATCATGAATTCTCTCCCGAAGCAGAAGAAGCAGCAGCTATGGCTTACATGGGTCAAGAGACATCCGGCCATTACAGCCGCGGCTATATTTGTCTTAGTGATGCTGTTTAGTACCGTGAGCTTCTGGGATCAGGATACCCAACTGGTGGTTAAAGGCAGTGATCTGGATCAAGTTGTCATTGAAGGGAACACGGTCATCGTGCCTGAAGGCAAGAGTATTGCGGGCAATTTGACGGTAGAAAATGGAAAGACTCAGATCTATGGTGACGTCCAAGGTAATTTGACGGTCATCGATGGATCGCTGTACCAAGCCTCAACCGCCCATATTTCGGGTCAGGTGAAGAGCATTGATCAGGCGATGGACTGGATATGGTATAAAATCACAAACATGTTCTCTGATGTCGCCTATCGTTAGTAAATCTTGATATTTGTAGATATTGGCGCCTCTTTGGGACAAAGCGGGCGTCTTTTTTGTTGGCAATATTTATAAATGATTCCAATTTGAAACCGCGGCCGCTTGCAACCTGAAGGTGTACGTTATAACCTAGGTAATATAGGGGAAATTAAATGACATAGAGACCCATCATCATGAAGGGGAGTATGGGGGCCTAAGTATGAGTTATTTTGCGGACTTAACGTGGAAAGAGTCCATTAAAGATATCATTGACATCGCCATCGTTACATATATCATTTATCAGGTCATTTTGCTTGTCAGGGGGACCCGGGCGGTTCAGCTGTTGAAAGGGATTTTGTTCCTGGTCATCATCTGGGCGCTCAGTACATGGTTTGATCTGTACACCCTTAAATGGCTTATGAACCAGATATTTAACTTTGGCATTTTGGCGATCTTTATCATCTTCCAGCCGGAGCTCCGGCGGGCGCTGGAGCAGTTGGGGCGGGGCAAGCTGTTTGGCCGCTCATCGGCGGAAGATGAACAGCTCAATAAGCTGATCGGCGAAGTTATTAAGGCCGTGAACTATTTGGCTCGCAGAAAGATCGGAGCGTTAATCGTATTTGAACGGGAGACAGGTCTCAATGAATATACGGAGTCCGGGATTCCTATGCAGTCCATGGTGAGCTCCCAGCTGCTCATTAACATTTTTATACCGAATACACCTCTCCATGACGGTGCCGTGATCATTCAGAACCAGCAGATCGCCGCTGCCGCCTGCTATTTGCCGCTGTCCGAGAATCCTTTTATCAGCAAGGAGCTGGGCACCCGGCACCGGGCGGCCATCGGGATCAGTGAAGTAGGGGATGCGGTGTCCATCGTCGTATCGGAGGAAACCGGACAAATATCGTTGGCCATTAACGGTCAGGTCGTTCGTGATATTAAAGAAGAATCCTTAATATCGAAACTGTATGAAGAGCTCCGTCCAAATTCCTCTGCGAAAGAAAAACGTCCTGTTTTCTGGAAGCGGAAGGGGAATGATAATCATGAATAAGTGGATCAATAACAACAATATTTCGAAAGTGCTGGCGCTTGCCGTAAGTATTTTGCTCTGGAGCATGGTTCATTTGAACGATGTGACGCCTACGCCTACCGCTAAAATTGATTCACGGATCATTGATAATGTGAAGGTACAGGCTTTTGGACTGGATGAGAAGAAGTATATTCTGAGCGCCATGGACACGGATCAGGTTCAGCTTGAGGTCAAAGGAAAAAAGTCGGACCTGCTCTCGATGTACTCGGAAGATTATAAAGTAAGGCTGGACCTGAGCAAAGCCAAAGTAGGCACCAGCACGCTGCCGCTGACCGTAGACGTTCCTTCGGGAATTGAGGTGGTCAACGTTCAGCCGTCAACCGTGACTGTCAATATTGAAAAGAGGGATACATCGTCTTTCCCTGTATCGATCGTGACGAGCGGGGAGCCGGCAGCCGGTTATCAGATGGGCAGCATTACGATGGAACCGGCTACAGTGTCTGTTACGCTGCCTGAAAGCGACCTGAAAAGGGTCGATAAGATTCAAGGATCGGTATCCATTGATGGCGAAGACGCAACGATTAAGGAAAAGCGGGTGAAGCTGACCGCGTTGGACAAGCAGGGGAAGGAAATTGAGGGGGCGGTAATTGAGCCGTCAACCATCTCCGTGGTCGTACCGATTACGCCGCCGTACAAAGAGGTGCCGATCGAACTGCACTATTCCGGCCAACTGCCTGACGGCCTCGTGATTTCCAAGGCTCAGCCAAGCGTGACTACCGTGAAGCTGTACGGTTCTCAAGATGCGCTTGCGGGAATAAAGTCCTATAATGACGTCGATGTGGATTTGGGGCAGATCAAGGAAGCGGGAACAATGGTACTTCCTGTGGACTTGACGCCGCCGCAGGGTTTTGAGAAAATCGAGCCGAGCTCTATGGAGGTTGAAATCACCACGGTGTCCAACTCTCAGCGGGTGATTGACGACATTCCGATTAAGATCAGCGGGGCCGGCTCTGACGTGCAGGCCGCGATCAAGAGCCCGGCAAGCGGCACCATGTCGCTTAAGCTGAGCGGCGCTCCTGGACTGCTGAACAGCCTGACAAAGGATGACATTCAGCTCATCGCCAGCGTTGGTAACCTGAAGCCCGGTACGCATCAGGTGAACCTGCAGGTGGTCCTCCCACGCTATGTTTCGCGGGTGGATCAGGGAAATGCGCTAACGGCGACCATAGAGATCAAGGATAATGCTGCAGCAACGTCGACCCAGCCGGACTCGAAGCCTGAAGATAACAGCAAGGGAACGACCGACAACGGCAATAAAGGAACAGGCGGCAATTCAGGGTCCGAGACGGATTCGACGAACGTAGATGAGACAGACAACAATGGAACGGCGGGTGACACCACGCCGCCGGAAGGGCAGGAGCCACAGACAGATACCGGCTCACCCTGATCTGAACGAACTCATATAGTAACTAGAGATGCACTCAAAAAGGAGATCAATTATGGGGAAATATTTTGGAACTGATGGAGTACGCGGTGTTGCCAATAAAGAACTGACGGCCGAAATGGCTTACAGCATTGGACGCTGCGGCGGTTATGTGTTGACCGGGGACGTGGAGAAACCTACGGTTGTCATTGGAATGGATACCCGGATTTCGGGAGTTATGCTGGAATCGGCTCTGGTTGCGGGTCTGCTGTCCATCGGGGCGCATGTTATCCGTGTAGGTGTTGTATCTACGCCAGCGGTGGCGTATATTACACGGTTGTTAAAGGCGGATGCCGGCGTTATGATTTCGGCTTCCCACAATCCGGTCGAAGATAACGGCATTAAGTTTTTCGGCGGGGATGGCTTCAAGCTGTCCGACGAGACCGAACTGAAAATCGAAGAGCTGATGGACGCAGCCGAAGATACGCTTCCGCGTCCGATTGGCAAGGACCTGGGCAATGTTATTGTCGATAATGAATCGAAATATAAATATTTGGAGTATTTGAAAACGACGATTTCCCACAGCTTTGACGGGCTGAAGATCGTACTCGACTGTGCCAACGGCGCCGCTTACGAGCTGGCTCCTAAGCTGTTTGAGGAGCTCGGGGCAGAGGTGGTTACGATCGGCACCGAGCCGAACGGGTTGAACATCAATGACCACTGCGGATCCACCCACCCGGAAAAGCTGAGAGAAGAAGTGCTGAAGGCTAAAGCCGACCTGGGTCTTGCTTTCGATGGCGATGCGGACCGTCTGATCGCGATTGACGATCAGGGCGAGGAAGTCGACGGCGATTTCATCCTCTGTATCTGCGGTGACGCTATGAACAAGCAGGGTAAGCTGAACAACGGCACGATCGTATCAACCGTCATGAGCAACATCGGTTTTTATAAGGCGACCGAGAAGCTGGAGCTGAAAACGGCCAAGACGGCTGTCGGCGACCGTTATGTGATGGAGGAAATGCGTAAAGGCGGCTATAACTTGGGCGGAGAGCAGTCCGGGCATGTTATTTTCCTGGACTACAATACGACCGGTGACGGCATTCTGACCGCGATCCAGTTGGTGGATACGATCCAGGCTTCGGGCAAGAAGCTGAGCGAGCTGAGAACGATGATGCGCAAGTACCCTCAGGTGTTGGTAAACGTACGGGTAGAGGACAAGAGCAAGTATGAAGGCAATGCGGCCATCAAGGATGCTATTCAAGCCGTTGAGGGGATCCTTGGGGATAACGGCCGGGTACTGGTTCGTCCTTCAGGCACGGAATCGCTGATCCGCGTCATGGCTGAAGGTCCTAATAAGGAGGACCTGGATCAGTATGTCTCCCAAATCGTCGATGTGGTGAAACGGGAACTAGTATAGCAGGTAAATGTTGGTTTTTTCTATAAAATAAAGCATAAATGCCATAGGCCGGTGAGACTAGAATTGCGGTTTCATCGGCTTTTTTACAGGGTATATAACGGGGACTCCGATTTGGGGCTATCAGCCCGATTGCAAAACGGAGATGACATGAATATAATTAGTAAATGTCATTACGAAACAGAAAGCGAGGGTCGTGAGGTTAGCAACAATAGCGCCAGAACTTGGGCTTGCGCGGGGAAGAATCTGAAGGAGCACGACGCTTCGGATTCACGGCAGCATCAAGTTGACGAGGTGGAGGTGTTCGAAATGTTCGGCGGGGACCTCCCGGTGATACACCACAGCCGTAAACTCGAAACGGAAAATGAACGGGCGACCGTTCACACAACGTTTCCAGTGGGTGTTAGAAAATAGTGATCATTTTTCATGAGTGTGCGGGCAAGCGCATAAGAGATGCGGCGATGCTAGGATGTACATTCGTGAATGCACCTTGTATAACTGAATACAATGTTCGTTTTCCTGTACATTCTGGCACCATGCTGCACCTTTATGCTCCCGTACGCTTCTAAAACCCAATTTGAAGAAGTGAACGGAGGATATTAACTATGTGTGGTATTGTCGGATATATTGGTAAAAAGGATACGCAAGCGGTATTGATCGAGGGTCTGAAGAAGCTGGAGTACCGCGGGTACGATTCTGCGGGTATTGCCGTGTTCACCAACCAGGGATTGCAAATTGCCAAGGCTCAAGGACGTTTGGCTAATCTGGAGTCCAAGCTGGAAGGGACACCGCTGGTGGGAAGTGCCGGCATCGGGCATACGCGCTGGGCTACTCATGGCAAGCCATCGGACGTGAACTCTCATCCGCATACGGACAACAGTCATAAATTTTCGGTCGTGCATAACGGCATTGTCGAAAATTATCTGGAGCTGAAGGATGAGCTGATCAGCCAGGGACATCATTTCGTATCGGAAACCGATACGGAGGTGATTTCCCACCTGATTGCCCGCGAATACGACGGCGATATCGTCAAAGCGGTTCAGAAGGCCATCGGTTATATGCGCGGCGCCTTTGCCCTCGGTGTATTGACCGAGTACGAACCGGATAAACTCGTGGCTGTGCGTCAAGCAAGCCCGCTGATTATCGGGATTGGCGAAGGAGAGAACTTCATCGGATCGGATATTCCGGCAATTCTTCAATATACGCGCAAAGTATATATTTTGAATGACGGTGAGATGGCCGTATTGACACAGGATTCTGTCGAATTGATGACCATTGAGGGGAATTTTATTTCTCGGGAAATGATTCATGTCGACTGGGATGCAGTGACAGCGGAAAAAGGCGGCTTTGAGCATTTCATGCTGAAAGAGATCCACGAGCAGCCGAAAGCTTATCGCGACACGATGCGCGGACGGATCGACGAGTCGGGTAAAAAGGTTGTTCTTCCGGAGCTGAAGCTGACGGCCGATCAGATTAAAAATATCCGCAACATTCAAATCATTGCCTGCGGTACAGCATACCATGCAGGTCTCGTGGGACGCAGCGCGATTGAATCGCTGGTACGCATTCCGGTAGAGACGGACGTAGCGTCGGAATACCGTTACCGCTCTCCAATCGTAACGCCGGAAACGCTGGTCATCGTTGTCAGCCAATCCGGTGAAACGGCGGATACGCTCGCTGCGATGCGTGAAGCCAAAGCGAACGGAGCACACGTACTGGCCATCACCAATGTGGTGGGCAGCTCGATCGCCCGTGACGCCGACGACGTCATCGTGACGCTGGCCGGGCCGGAGATTGCTGTAGCATCCACTAAGGCGTATACTTCGCAGCTGATCGCGTTCTATCTGCTGGCGCTGTACCTCGCCGAGGTTCGCGGCACGCAGACGCCGGAAGCGGTGGCTCAGATCGTAGCCGCTATGCAGGCTCTGCCGGAGCAGGTGGAGAGCATGCTGGCCAAGCCGGATGCCATTAAAGCCTATGCAGAGCATATTTCCAAGCATGAGCACTTATTCTTTATCGGTCGCGGACTGGACTACGCGGTAGCGCAGGAAGGTTCGCTGAAATTGAAAGAAATCTCTTATATTCACTCTGAAGCGTACGCTGCGGGTGAACTGAAGCACGGTACGCTGGCGCTGATCGAGGAAGGCATTCCGGTTATTGCCCTGGCAACCCAGGAAGCCGTTCTGGAGAAAACGGTCAGCAACATCAAGGAAGTGAATGCACGCGGCGCGGACATCATGGCGATTACCCATGAAGAAAATGTCGCAGGTTTGCTGAAGTCGGTTGACCAGGCGTTTGCGATTCCGAAGACGCTGCCGCTGCTGACGCCGGCTCTGTCGGTTGTGCCGCTGCAGCTGCTGTCCTACTACGCATCGCTTGCCAGAGGCAACGACGTCGACAAGCCGCGGAATTTGGCGAAAAGCGTAACGGTGGAGTAAGGGGAGTAAAAGGATTGTCGACAACACGACCTACAATTTCTGTCTGGTGACATTAAAGTGAGTGCTAGACATTATTGTTGAGCCGTTACACCAGTATTTTTGCAATAGAGTTGGTGTTCCGACATCTTAAGATTATAGGTCTGAACAAAGCAAAGTTAATGGCTTCGTCCCTCGTTGGGGGCGAAGCCATTAGTTGTTTTGGAGAGCGGACAACTCGCTATAGACAGGCTGATTTAAGCTCAAGGTCCAAGAGCGCCGATTTGGTGTAGCTTTTGTGCTGTGGCCAACAAAAGTAATAAAAGTAACGGAATGATATTGGTTGTAACTTCTTAACTAAGTACAAAGGAGCCCGGAGTATTAAACTGGGCTCCTTTGTTGTTTCAAGGAAATCAAGGATATAAAGTAAAAAACACTGTGTTTCGGAGGCTATCTCAGGGCCTATGTTACCTCTCAAGGGGCTTTTAACGCTTTCGAAGGAAACGGTGTGCCATTGACACCAAATGATCCTCTTAAGAGCCCTAAACTGCGCTTACGGCCAGCCTAAGATTTTATTATACCTTTCGGGGTTCCCCGGCCACCAACCCTAAAATCTAGTAACCTTCACCTGAAATGTAGCGGATATATTACATGATAGTTTCCTTCATATAATGTTTATTACAGAGAAGTTCAGCAATTACCACGATCACGCTCATGACCACCAGCGAATGAGCACTTCATACGGTAAGTAATAAGTAAGAGTACTGATCAGCAAGGATGGTGTCTGGAAAATCGCCAGGTTAAGAAACCGAAGAACAAATTAACAAAGGGGGGGATACATTGTGGAATTACGTCAGCTTGAATATTTTATTCAAGTTTGCAAATCTGGAAGTTTGACCAAAGCTAAAGAAGAATTAGGTGTGACTCAGCCTACACTAAGTCAGCAAATTCGGGTTTTGGAAGATGAGTATAATATTCAATTGTTCGATCGGGTAAGTAGAGGAGTTGAGGTAACGGAAGCGGGAAAAATTCTTTTGAATAAGGGCAATGCCATTATGAATCTTCTTGAAGAAGCGCGAAATGAAATCGTTGGCCGAATCAACAAATCCAGAGAAACCATTTCTATTGGATGTTGTCCTGCTGAACTTGAATATCTTGCTCCTTACTTCATGAGATTTCATCAAAAGTACCCGAATATTTTATTAAAAATTATTGATGCAGAGGATGTCGAAAATAAGGTTTTGGAGCAAAGGGTGGACATTGGGATCACTGCATATCCAGTTTTGGATACTTCGCTCATTTCGACTCATTTGTATAGACAAGAAATGGCGCTATTGATTCACTCCGAACATGCTTTGGCTAATAAATCTTCGATTCCTTTTCGATTTTTGAAGCAAATGAACTCGATCATGTTCCGAGAACAAAACAAATCATTGCTTGATATGTATTGTTTCTCAAGTGGGTTTGCCTTGAAGTCGAGCATAGAAACTTCCTCCACTTCAGTATTGATTCACTGGGTTCGTCATGGACTTGGAGCAGCTATTATACCCATATCTTTGCTTGAGAGCCTCAGGGATGATTCTTTGCGTATTGTCAAATTAGAAGGCCATATACCTCGTTGGGATATATCTCTTGTATATCTTCATTCCGTTACGATGAGGCCCATGGCACGTCTATTCATTCAAGAGATGGATTCCTATGTAAGAGAGGTTGAGGTGAATCTTCCATGTTCAGGCAATTAGAATGTTTCATTCAAATCTGCAAAGCAGGGAGCTTTACTAAGGCTGCAGAAGTGTTAATGATTTCTCAACCTACTTTAAGCCAACAAATCCGCTTTTTAGAGGTAGAAGTTGGAACCCCTTTGTTTCAGAGAGTTGGCAGAGGTGTAAAGATTACAGATGACGGGGAAATACTTTACGAGAAAGCTCTTTCCGTCATGAGGCTCATTGAAGAATCGAAGAAAGAAACTCATGAATTACGCTATGCTCGGGCAAATCAACTTTCGATAGGCATTTCTCCAGTGGACTTTAATGGTTTAATCCCCCGTTTTTTGAAATTCCATGAACAGTATCCTGACATTACATTAAAATTTGCCAGTACAGAAAATACATCACAGCAATTATTGAATCGTCGTATAGATATTGGCATTGCCGACAAATATGATCCAAACAAAGAAATTCATGCGATGCACCTGTATAAAGAAGAACAAGCATTGGTCGTTTATGCGGATCATCCATGGGCAGATCGAACCTTTATTTCTTTTCAAGAGCTAGAAAATTTAGAATCTTCCTTATTTGTTGGCGATAAAAGTTTAATCGAGCATCTTCATACATTCAGCGAGAAAATGAACAAATATTTACAATCGAAATTTGAGTCCACTTCGACGGCTATTCTTCTTTCTATGGTACTGCAAAAGTTGGGGGTAGCTATTTTGCCTGTTTCATTAATTGAAACATTTTCTGGGCAGCATCTGAAAATGATTCGTTTCGTAGATCTAACGCCTGTACGTGAGATGAAGCTTATTTTTAAAAAGGATCATCACCATAATCCTTCTGTTCAGAAATGTATCGATTTTTTTCTGGAATCATAGATAAGGGAACTACAACATCATAGCTAATGAATGCGAGCCTAGACGAAGGAATATTTCCTGTCTTGCTCGCTTATTCGCGTTAGTCGGTATAGAAAATATCCCAAATATAGTAACCCTGCTTATCAGGTTAGACTCTTTCCTTTACCTGCTATAACCTTTATACTAGCAATACATTAAGGATTCTGAACGGCAATTGTCTGTTTTTGTGGAAATATATTAAATGATGGGATATTAAAGGCCGAAGGGGAATTTTTGAATGGGGAAAATGCGTAAACCGGCAATGCTGTTACTGGCTCTGATGATGTGTTGGACTTTGGCGTCTTGTTCCGGGAGCACGGACACATCGAGCAAGGGCGCTGCTGATGATACGATTTTCAACGACAGTCTTAAAAAGGCAGATGCTTCTCAAATGAAGCTATCTCCAAATGAGCCCGCTTGGAAGCTGGATACGACACCAATAACGTTTGACTGGTATATCAATTTCGATTGGTTCACCGGTAAGTGGGGGGGCAACGTCGTTTCCGATTATATAACGAAGAAAACGGGTGTCAGTTTGAACTTTATTGTGCCTGCTGGAGACGCCGGGGAGAAGCTCAACACGATGATGTCAGCAAGGTCGCTCCCTGACTTCATCACGCTAGGCTCCTACGAGGATTCCGTACAGAAGATGATCAATGGAGATATGGTGCTTCCATTAAATGAGCTGGCGGAACAATACGATCCTTATTTTTTAAAAGCTGCTGACCCAGAGAAGCTTAACTGGTACACACAGGCTGACGGGAATGTGTACAGCTACCCGAATGCATCTTCATCGCCTGCGGATTATCAAAAATACGGCAAGCTTTTTACGTCTAATCAGACCTTCGTTGTTCGGAAAGACATGTATGAAGCCCTCGGGGAGCCGGATATGAGCACGCCGGAAGGGTTTCTCGGCGCGCTGAAGGCTGCGAAGGAAAAGTTTCCGGAAGTAGACGGCAAGCCGCTCATCCCGATTGGCCTTCATGAATTTACGGAAACCGGCAACTATTCGCTGGAAGATTATCTTCAGAACTTCCTAGCCATTCCGAAGCAGAAAAACGGCAAATTGTACGACCGTCGTAGCGACCCGACCTATTTGAAATGGCTGAAGATGTTTCGCCAAGCGAATGAGGACGGACTGATGCCGACAGATGTTTTTCTTGATGAGAAACGAGTGGAAAAGGACGAAAAAATATCGCAAGGGCGTTATTTTGCCATGCTGTATCAGTGGTCCGATTTTTCAGAGATTAACCAGGCGCTGTATCAGAAGGACCCGAATAAGGTCTATATCGCGATTGACGGTCCGGCGAACGATGCGCATGATGCGCCAACCCTTGCAGGAAACGGCATCTCCGGTTGGACCGTGACGCTCATCTCGAAGAACGTCAAAGACAAGAAGAGGGCCATCGCCTTCCTCAGCTATTTGCTCAGCGAAGAGGGAAACAAGGACCTGTTCTTAGGAGAGAAGGGCGTTACCTACGATACGATTGACGGCAAAGATCAGTTCCTGCCGGAGGTCATGCAGCTGCTTAATACCGATCGCCAAGCGTTCGATAGCAAATATGGCGGTTCTTATATGTACTGGATGCTAATGGATACGAACATGAATCTAGCATGGATGACGGGGATGGATGCCGAGCCTTCCAAACAAATTGCCGATTGGACGAGGGGCAAGACGGTTAGCACAAGCGAGTTCGAAAACCTGGACCCGGACCCGACAACGAAGGAAGGTATTGCGGTAGGCAAAAATACGCGGCTCTGGGCGGAGACGCTGCCGAAGCTGCTGATGTCGAAATCGAATGCCGAATTCGACCGACTGTTCGCCGAATTCATGAAAGCCACTACCGAGGATCCCGAGTATGAAGCCATCGCAGCAAGCCGCCAGGCGGCTTATGAACGAAATGTACAGAAGCTGAAGTCGTCGCTTAATCAATAGTTCGATAGAGGAAGCAGCAGGATGTGAAATAGGGAATGGGATTCGCGGCAATCCGTTGGTTATTGAAGATACGTGCATTTACGTTTAACCTTTCGCTTCAAGTCAAACTGATCTTGTCCTTTATATTCGTTATTTTTATACCGGTTGTTTTATTCTCTTGGTATACGCTTAATGAAGAGTCCGCCAAGGCAATGAAGGAATTGTTGGAGAACAATAAGAATGTGCTGGAAGTAGAGAAGATCAACATTGAGAATAACGTAGAGCTGATGGGATGGACCGGTCAGCTTGCGTTATCCAATCGGGAAATGAATAATTATCTGCAAATCGAACAATTTCAGGATACGGCGCAAGTTCTTCATATAAAGAAGGACGTGGTCAACAGCTTTCAATATTTTCTGTTTAACAATCCGCGAATCGCGAATGTCCGTCTATTCACGGATAACCGATATGTGAATGAGATTTGGCCGGTTATCCTGCAGGAATCGCGTATTCAGAGCAAGCCTTGGCATGATGACGTGATGAAGCAAGGCGGCTTACCCTGGTGGGAGATACAGGAGAACGTCGGCCTCACCGGTATGCCCTCCGAACAAATGCCGAACGAGCCCTTCATGACGTACTTACAGGAATTCAAGTATCCGGACAATGCTACCCACAACGGGATTCTAGAGATATCGATGCAGTTATCCGATTTCTTCTCCCAAACGTTCAGCAGCGTACAGGATAAAAACTCCCAGCTGATCGTAGTCGCAAGGAACGGACAAGTTTTCAGCTTAAAGGATTCGTCCGTGTTCAAGCAGAACGGCGCGGAGGAATTGATAAGCAGCATAAAGCTGACGAGCCATACGGATTACGAGACGGTGCGGTTCGAGGTTAATGGACATTCCTACTTGGCTTTACAGAGCTACATCCCATCGATTGACGTACATCTGGTCAATATGGCTAGTCTTGAGGAAACCATGGAAGGCATTAACCATTCGAGGGTTCGTTATATCGTGCTCGTTTCATTACTGGCGGCATTTCTCGTTCTGCTGTCTTACTCGATGCAAGCGATCATTTTGCGCAGGCTTAAGGCATTAAGGGAATCGATGCAGCAGGTGAGAAACGGTAACTTTAACGTCGAGCTGCCGCCGATTACCGGTACCGATGAGGTAGGAGAGCTGGGCTTTCATTACCGCAAGCTCATTCTGAAAATTAACGAGCTCATTCAAGACCAGGCAGCTCGGCAGGCGGCAGGCAAAGAAGCTGAGCTTCGGGCGCTGAAGAACCAGATCGATTCCCATTTCCTCTACAATACGCTGGAGAACGTCAAGATGCTGGCGGAGATTGAGGGGCAGTATCTTATATCGGACATCATGACCTCGTTAGGTGGTATGATGCGGTATTCGATGGAATGGAGGCAGGATCACGTGATGCTCAGCGATGAGATCCAGCAGGTCCAGCATTATGTATCCGTCATGAACATCCGTTATGATGGCAGACTTGATCTCCGATTGTCTATTGAACCGGAATGCCTCAAGCAGGAATCGCTTAAAATGTCGCTGCAGCCCGTAGTCGAGAATGCAATCAAGCATGGGATGAGCCGCATGCATTCCAAGGACGGAAATCTTCTCATTACGATCTCTGCCGTCCGGCGTGGTCAAGCTTGTGTCATAGAGATTACGGACAGCGGCCGCGGCATACCGGATGAAACGCTGGGCTTGTTGAATCAAATGTTGCGAATGGAAGAGCATGCTTATCAGGAGGTCCGGCAATTATTCGTTCGTAAGGAGAACGAGGACGGTAATGGAATCGGTCTGCGGAATGTGGACCAACGTTTAGTGATGAGCTATGGGGTGGAATATGGGATTCGGATCGAAAGTCAGGAAGGAAGCTATACACGCATAATCATGACTTTGCCGTACCGGGTCATGGGAGGGGGATAGGACATCTATGATTAGCTTGCTGATCGTCGACGACGAGAAGATCATTCGGAGGGGCTTGCAATCAGTCATTGAGAGGCAGTTCCCCGATCTGTTTAAATATCGATTTGCCGAGAATGGAGAAGAGGCGCTGGAGCTGCTGCGCCAGGAGCCTGCGGATATTATGTTTACGGATATCCGAATGCCCATTATGGATGGGATCGAACTGCTTGACCAACTGCAAGACCATCCGGTTAAACCCGAGGTTGTACTGCTGTCTGGCTATAATGACTTCGTATATGCGCAGAAAGGGATCCGCTTTGCTGTGAAGGATTATCTCGTAAAGCCTGTGATTCGGGAGGAGTTGTTTGCCGTCCTGGAGCGATTAATGCTGGATATAAAGAAAAGAGAAGAGCGAGCAGACCAGGCGGGCGAAGATGCCAGCCTTTTTGCTGCCGAGCTGGTTACCCTGCATTTAACCCAGAAGGATGTGGATGATGCGATCACACCGAACAAGCTGAAGCAGGCCGGCTTAAGCTGGTTGGATGCAGGATATACACTGGGCTTGGTTACGCAACGTGGTGGAAGTTCACAGGCAAGCAGTACGGATGCAGCTTCTTTCAGGAATCAAATCGCTGAGCTGTTACAAGGGCATATGAATTGGATGCTGACGCGTGATGGAAAAGGCGGAACGATTATGATAGCAAGCAATCCCGATATGTTCTACCGGTTGGCGGAACAGTGGGGGTTAAGTGAGTATGAGACACAGCTGCGAATTGCGATTAGTGATTCCGTTCAAGGGATTGAGCAGATAAGGTGGGCATACAGTCAGGCGAAGCAAACTATGAAATACGGGATTCTGCTTCCAGATCTCGATGTGCTGGATTACGCTGGCATAAGTGATCGCAATGAGCGGTATGTCGTCCCTATGGAGTTGATTGGGCGGATATTGAATCTCCTTGGAATGGGACGCGGGGATGAAATCAAACAACTTCTGGATCAAATCCTCGATGTTCGCATCATTAGCAGCAGTGAAATCGGCTATCTGGAACGTATTAGTCAGCTGCTGAACGAGGAGCTGTTCGATAAGTTGTTCCGCATCTACGGCTTTAAGGTATTCGGTCTATTAATGAAGTACGCTCCTGTTGGTCACATCGGAAATTTCGATCGATTTGAGGATTATTACCAATCCGTCGAACAGCTTCTCGATCGTCTGGATCGGTTCATCCAAGATCGGAAAGAGCAGGTGCCAACGGAACAAAATACGATGCAAAAAGTACTCACCTACCTGCAGACGCATTATGCCGACAATTTAAACATGGCGGTGGTGTCCAACCATTTCTCACTCAATTACTCGTATTTCAGCCAAGCCTTCCAAGAATTTACCGGTGAGAGCTTCTCGAACTATGTTCGCCGGTTAAGGCTGGATAAGGCGAAGGAACTTCTGGTGCACTCCGATTTGAAGGTGTACGAAATCAGCGATCAGGTTGGATTCGAAAATGTGAAGCATTTTACGAGAATATTCAAGGATACCGAAGGCATCACAGCGCTGGAATTTCGAAGCCAGCGGAGACGGTTTGAAACCGAGTGATGAGAAAGACTAAAACACAAATGACCCATAAGAGGGTCTTTTTTTTGTGAAAAAGCATCCTCTCATGGGTCAAAGTTCACACCTTTCAATCATTCAGCATTCAGAAAGTTAATTAAAGCTGTATTGAATTCTTCAGGGTGAGTCGCGTTTAGACCATGAGGTCCCCCTTCGATGACGACGAGCTGACTACCTGGAACCGCTTCGTGGGAAAGTTGACCGCTGACTTCAAGCGACACAATTGCATCGGAATCCCCATGGATAACAAGCAGTGGGATATTAAATTTTGCCAAATCGCCACGGAAATCCGTCCGGCCGAAAGCCTCAACACAATCCAGCGTCCCTTTTGGCGAAGCAGAAGAAGCAATTTCAAGGTTGTAATGGCGGAAAGATTCGCTAACCAGATCGGTTCGATCCCCTGCTTTAAAGAAATTGTGAGTGAAGTCGTCAAGGAAGGCGACACGGTCTTTTTTCAAACCGTCTAGGAAGCCTTGAATCGTGGCTTCATCCAGACCACCTTCCGGATGCTCGGCAGACTTGTAAAAGAACGGTGGAACCGCAGCGGCCAGCACGGCTTTTTTGACACGGCTTGTTCCGTATGTACCGATGTAACGGGCTACCTCTCCGCCACCCATCGAGAATCCGACCAGCGTTACATCCTTAAGGTCCAGCTGTTCGATAAGCTTATGAAGATCCGCTGCAAACGTATCATAGTCATATCCGTTCCACGGTTGGGAGGATTGCCCGAATCCACGGCGGTCATAGGTAATCACGCGGTAACCTGCATTGATGAGCGCTGGAACCTGATTCTCCCAAGAGCGTCCGCTCAGCGGCCAACCATGAATCAGAATGACAGGTTTGCCTGCGCCAACATCCTCAAAATTCAACTGAATAGGGTGCCCATTTTCTTCTCCGACTAATAATTTTGGCATGTTTCATTCTCCTCTGTTTTTTAATGATGATGATTAGTTGTGGCTCCCGCCCTCGTGGCCGCCAAACATCGTTTGGGCATATACAATGCCCGCGCCATAAGCACCGGTGTGCTCCTTAGCGATCGACATCACGGCGTCATAGGTTTCCTGGCGAGCCCAATCGCGTTGGTACTCAAGCATAACAGAAACCCAGGTAACGGGGATGGCTCCTGCTTGGATCATGCGTTGAACGGCCATGTTATGCGCTTCCGCAGTCGTCCCGCCTGAAGCATCCGTTACAATGTACACTTCATATCCGTCTTTAATAGCTCCAATAACAGGAAAAGCAAGGCAAACCTCCGTCCAGAGCGCTGCCATGACCAGCTTTTTACGGCCTGTTTTCTTCACGGCTTGTACCAGGTTGTCGTCTTCCCAAGAGTTCATTGTTGTACGGTCGATCGGTACCTGATCTGGAAATACCTCTTGAATTTGCGGATGAATCGGGCCTGAGAATGATTCTGCAGCCACCGTTGTAAGAATGGTGGGCACATTAAAGACTTTCCCGGTTTTGGCCAACCCAACCGTGTTGTTAATGATGGTTTGACGATCCGCGCTTTGAACACCAAAGATCATTTGAGGCTGATGGTCAATAAGAATAATTGCAGAGTTTTCAGCCGTCAGTAAATCTGTCTTGTCATTAAACATAGAGGATCCTACCTCCTAGATTTTGGTTGCAACAGGGCCCGATCCGTTGGAGTTTCTGCTGCATGTATTCAGTCTATGGAAATACCAATGTGCAAACAATCTTCAGTTTTCTATATTTTTCATAGGAAAATCCTATATACTTCGAAAGTTCTATAAGGAATATACATAAGCAATTCCTATGGCTGTTATAGAAAAAGCCATATTGTTAGTAAAAATGTCGACTTTTAGACTTATGGATAAAGGCAGTCTAGCAAGAACATCACAATTCGTATTAAAGGAGGTATTGACTATGAGCACAGGTTCTATAGGTTCTATGGCCTTAGCTCTTGCCGCAGGTATTGTCATTGGCGTTGTTTTTCAATCGCTTAAGATCCCGTCGCCAGCACCGCCTTTTTTAGGACTGCTCGGTCTCGCCGGAATGTTTGTAGGCCAGCGGTTGATCCCGTGGATCCAGCAATGGCTAAACCACAAATAATGCAATCGAAAAGGAGAGCGGAATCATGTCTAGAAAAACGAAAGATGTTGAGGCCAGTCTAGTCATTCACAATGCCAGCATCGTAACGATGGACGATGTAAATCCTACCGCATCGGCAGTTGCCGTTAAGGACGGCCAGTTTCTGGCTGTGGGTGATGATGCCGAAATTATGAAATATGTAGGATCCTCCACGCAGGTTGTCAACGCCAACAAACGAATGTTGATACCGGGCTTGAACGATTCACATATTCATCTCATTCGCGGTGGTCTCAACTATAACCTTGAACTTCGCTGGGATGGAGTGCCATCCGTAGCGGATGCATTGCGAATGCTGAAAAAGCAGGTTGATCGTACACCAGCACCTCATTGGGTCCGTGTTGTAGGCGGATGGACGGAGTTCCAATTCATCGAACGCCGGATGCCAACTCTGGATGAAATCAATCGAATTGCTCCGGAAACCCCCGTTTTTATCCTTAATCTTTACCGCCAAGCCTTTTTGAACAAAGCTGCCTTACGGGTAATAGGGTATACGAAGGATACGCCTAATCCGCCAGGCGGAGAAATCCAAAGGGACAGCCGGGGCAATCCAACAGGAATGCTCATCGCCAGGCCTAATGCAACGATATTGTACGCCACCTTAGCTAAAGGGCCAAAGCTTTCTTATGAGGACCAAATGAATTCAACCCGACTCTTTATGAGGGAATTGAATCGATTTGGTGTGACAAGCGTGATCGACGCTGGAGGGGGCTTTCAGAACTATCCCGATGACTATCAGGTGTTTGAGGAACTGGATAGACGTGGAGAAATTACGGTTCGCACGGCGTATAATTTATTCACCCAGCATCCCAAAAATGAATTAAACGATTTTAAAGCATGGACCGCTTCATCGCAGCCGTACACGGGCAGTTCTTATTATCGTCATAACGGTGCAGGTGAAATGCTTGTGTACAGCGCAGCAGACTTTGAGGATTTTGTTGAGCCTCGCCCGGAGCTTCCAGCTGTACTCGAAGATGAACTCTTTGAAGTTACCCAACATCTCGTTCAACAACGTTGGCCGTTTCGTCTTCATGCCACTTATGGAGAATCCATAACACGTTTTCTCGATGTTTTTGAACGCGTCAACAAAGAGGTGCCGTTCAAAGACTTGCGCTGGATTTTGGATCATGCCGAAACGATTCATGAGAAGGATTTGGAGCGGGTCGTCGAATTAGGAGGTTCGATCGCGGTTCAAAGCCGAATGGCTTTCCAGGGGGAATATTTTGTCGAAAGATATGGGGCAAAAGCAGCGGAGAATGCTCCTCCGATAACCAAGATGATGAAGTCCGGACTGCGCGTTGGTGTGGGAACGGATGCCACCAGAGTAGCAAGCTATAATCCTTGGGTGGCCTTATATTGGCTAGTGACGGGCAAAACACTGGGAGGATTAAGCCTGTATCCTGCTTCTAATCGTGTAGAGAGACACCAAGCGCTTCGGATGTATACGACGGGGAATGCATGGTTTTCAAAGGAAGAAGATGTGAAAGGGCAGATCAAACCGGGTCAATATGCTGATTTTACGATCCTTTCCGATAATTTCTTTCATGTCTCGGAAGAAGCAATTAAAAAAATTGAATCTGTCTTTACCGTCGTAGGTGGTAAGATTGTCTACGGTACCAGCGAATTTCAGTCTTTGTCGCCTCCAGCTCCCAAAGCCAGCCCAGACTGGTCTCCGCATAATGTCTTTGGCGGCTATTACAAGGGGCCGGAATATGGAGGTGGTGGATCAGGTGCCCATACGCCTAAACAGGTCCATCTTCATCATAAGTGTAACCATCATCACGGCAGCGGTTTCTGCGACTTGGATTGCTTTGTCTTCTAAAAGTAAATAAACCTAAGGCGATCCTAGGTCAGACAAAAGGTACAGTCCCCTCATTGAAAATGGGGGACTGTACCTTTTGATTTAGAAGATTTCATCAGCGGCCCCGATCAAAACAGGAGCCATCTTTTCAATGATGCTCAACGTTAGTTTGATTGGGCGGATGGATTGGGGTGGCGGCGGTTTCCTTTTTCTCCAAGCGAATGAAGAATGGGACAATCGTACTTAGCAGCAGTAATCCGGCCAACACCTCGAATGTGAACACATGACCTTTGATGCCGGTCAGATAAACCGAGACGATGGGGCCAAGTGAGGCTCCGATAAATAGCATAAACATATGGAAAGAAAGAGCGCTAGCCCGTAACTCTCCAGCTAAAGTGCCTATTAGAGACAACAAGGCGGGAAGAGCCATAGCTATGCCAGCTGCAAAAACAATACTCGCCAAGATTAAAAACGCAAGGTTCTCCCAGGCGCCTACCAGACCTAGGCCAATACCGGCCAAGATCAGACCGCAACATAGTACATTTTTTACGCCAAACCTAGCAACGAGCTTTCCATCAAACGGGGAAACGAGCATGCCGATGATACCGGCTGCGCGAACCCATAAGATTTCCTGGTGGCTCAGACTGAAGGGAGCGCTGCTTAGATAACTTCCAAGCGTAGAGAAAAAACCGACGAGTGCAATAAAGAGAGTTGAGGAAATGATGTAACAAAAGGGCAGGCTTTTTTTCTTGAAAATACCGCCAATGCGCTTTAACGGAGAAAAGAAATTGCCCTCCGGCTTCTGGATGATATCTTTAGGTATGCATAAGGTAATCAGAAAAAACGAAATAAAATACACGATGCCAAGGATGTAAAATACATATCTCCAGCTTAGTTCCAATATGACGGTGCTGCTATAGATCTGTCCAACGATACTGGCCATCAAAAAGGCGGTGCTTATAAATCCGAGGATCGTTACTCTTTTTTTCGTTGGGAACATCTCTATTGCGTAGGCTAACACAGAAGGGGGAAACATGGATGCTGCCAATCCTTGGATAACCCTCAGCACAATAAGCCACTGAAACTCATGGACCGTTCCAATAAAAGGGGTTGATACCGCGAGCAGGCATAATCCGGATATCATCATTCTTTTCCGTCCGTAGCGGTCGGAAAGCCCCCCGAACAGGAGTCCTCCGCCGGCAAAAGCAAATGAAAAGGCGCTTCCTGCCCAAGCTGCTTTGGAAGATGAAATCTGGAATACGTCCTCAAATAAGGGAAACAGGGGGATCGTTAAATATAGGGATGAGACGACAATTAATGAGCACCAGAATAGAATCAGGGTCGTAAGGTTATAACGTGGTGCCGCTTGCTTTGCTGGATTAATCAATCGTGATTCCCCTTTCTTCTGCAGGCGTCCCTTTTGTTACAGCTGCATTGGTTTCCTTCACATTTAAAAACACGTTGACAGCAAAAACAAGAATGCCGCTTCCGGCAACGGATTCACCTATACGTTTAATCGTGGATAACCATTCCTGATCATAGCCGTTTGCAATAAAGGACAGAGAGACTAACATGATTGGCAAACCTATGCCCTGCAACCAGAAGTGCCATTGGGCCAGACGGGACGCTGCGGCTTTGGGAAAGCGCAGATAAGTAAATCCGCAAAGGGCTAAAGTTGCCCATCCGAAAAGGTTGGTGTGGGCATGAACGCTAGTCAATGCAAAATTCAATGTTGCACCCATGTAGATTCCAATGCCAATACCGAGAACAATATAAATAACAGCCATTTTTAAAAAACGTACTCCCATCCAAACTCTCCTTTGTATTTTACGAGATTCATTCTCCAGTCAAGGAGTTCTATAGATATTGAATTCCAAGAACCAGATATGTATCACAATCGTATTAAACAGCGGTTCGCACGATCAATATCGATATTTCTATGTCTCATATAGCTTTTTCTTATAATCATCGCGACGGCTTGGGAAAATCCTCGGCCTTTTGCGTTATGGGTTTTTCGTACAAAAGATATAGTAAATTCGCTATGCAAGTATAGAAATAATGGAATGGTTCGCTGCTGCTCTTTTCTCTATGATTTGAATCAGGAGTGCTTTTCAGTTATTAGCAGGATCGCAAAAACCTAACAAAAGGAGTCTGGGAAGGATGGGGAATATCATAAAGAAAACGGCAGGCATCCATCATATTACTTGTTTCGTGAAGGATGCGCAGAGAAATGTAGATTTTTATGCTGGAGTTCTAGGTCTTCGTCTTGTGAAAAAAACAATTAACTTTGACGCACCCGAGGTATACCATTTGTACTTCGGCAATGAAAAAGGCAGCCCCGGAACGATTATGACGTTCTTCCCGCACGAACTTTCCCGCAAGGGTCGCATTGGAGGAGGACAAGTAGGTACAACAACGTACGTAGTACCCATAGGCGCAATTGATTTTTGGAAAGCACGCCTCATGGCGTTTGATATTTCCTTCACGGAAAGTACCCGCTTTTTTGAAAACTATATCGAATTTTTAGATCTTGACGGTCTGCAGTTAGAGATTGTTGAACGGGAAGACGGAGCGCTCAGTACGTGGTCATTCGGAGGTATCCCGGCGGATAAGGCGATCAAAGGATTTGGGGGCGCCGTGCTATACAGTGTTGCATCCACCAAGACCATGCAGGTACTTGAGGACGTTTTAGGTCTTGAAAGGGTAGGGCAGGATGGCGACTTTATTCGCTATAAGGCTGAAGGGGACATCGGCAACCTCATTGATGTGAATGCGGAGCCCATGGAATGGGGGATCCCAGGTAGCGGCACCGTTCACCATATCGCGTGGCGAGCCAAGGATTTTGAAGACCATGATGCCTGGAGAAGCCATGTGGAAAGCAGCGGTTTACAGCCTACACCGATTATTGACCGACAGTATTTTCATGCGATCTATTTTCGTGAACAAGGCGGCATTTTGTTTGAAATTGCGACGGATCCGCCAGGTTTCGCAAATGATGAGCCTGAGGATCATCTGGGCGAGGCCATCATGCTTCCTTCATGGTATGAAGACAGCCGCGCTGAAATTGAAAAGAACCTGCCACCTATCCAAGTGCGCGAATTGGAATCAATCAAGCAATGAAACACCCGTTTGATAACGTAAAAAGAGCAGTTACACAGGCTATGATTAGCTGTGATAACTGCTTTTTGTTTAATAGGATAAAGTCTCCATATCTCTTAAACCAAGCCCCGTAGCAACCGCATTTCCCCATTCAGGATCGGCTTTATAAAAATGGGCGATTTGACGAAGTTTGATTTCATCCTTTTCAACCGGTTTCATGGCATTCACAATATTATTTACCAAGCGCCCGCGTTCTTCTGCACTAAGTAACCGATACAAGTCACCAGGTTGAGTGTAATGGTCATGATGGTCATAAGGGACACTGTCGGCTGAACCGGATACCTCAAACGTAGCTGTCTTGTATGCTGCAGATTCAGTCGCCCCGTTGTAACTATTCGGTTCATAATACATTGAACTTCCTCCGTTGCGATCATAACGCATTTGACCGTCACGCTGGTTATTATTCACTTCGATAACGGGTTTATTAATAGGAAGCGTGTTATGATTTGTTCCAACCCGATAGCGGTGTGCATCGGCATAGGCGAATAAACGACCTTGAAGCATTTTATCCGGAGAAGCTTCAATACCGGGTACGAAGGCTCCAGGAGAGAAAGTTGCTTGTTCGACTTCAGCGAAATAATTCTGCGGATTACGATTGAGGACCATACGTCCAACCTCGATAAGAGGGTAGTCTTTTTGCGACCACACTTTGGTTACATCAAACGGGTCGAATCGATAAGTATCCGCATCTTCCAGCGGCATGATTTGAACATACAACTTCCACGCGGGGAAGTCTCCTTTTTCTATAGCTTGAAACAAATCCTCAATGTGATAATCCGGATTTTCGCCGGCCAGTTTAGCAGCTAGTTCGACATCCAGATTTTTAACACCCTGTTCCGTTTTGAAATGGTATTTTACCCAAACTCCTTGCCCATCTGCATTGACCCACTTAAACGTATGGCTTCCATAACCATGCATATGACGTAAAGTAGCAGGGATACCGCGATCAGACATCAAGATGGATACTTGATGCAAGGACTCGGGAGACAATGACCAGAAATCCCATACCGCGTTTGGATTTTTAAGGTGGGTTTGAGGATGTCGTTTCTGAGTATGGATGAAATCCGGGAATTTAATGGCATCTCTTATGAAGAAGACAGGCGTGTTATTTCCTACTAAGTCATAGTTCCCTTCTGCGGTGTAAAACTTGACGGCAAATCCACGAGGGTCACGCACGGTATCTGCAGAGCCAAGTTCGCCTGCAACCGTCGAGAAGCGGATAAATAAGGGCGTGCGTTTACCAACCTCGGATAAAAAGTCGGTTTTGGTATATGAGGACACATCGTGGGTTACTTCAAAATATCCGTGTGCACCGGCACCTTTGGCATGAACAACCCGCTCAGGGACACGTTCACGATTGAAATGGGCCAGCTTTTCAAGAAGATGGACATCTTGAATGAGTGTTGGACCTCGAGAGCCGGCAGTCATAGAATTCTGGTTATCTCCAACCGGGGCTCCCCAACTTGTCGTTAATTGGCCATGCTTGATTTCCAATTTAAATACCCCCAATATGTAAAATTAGTACATTAGAAACATCTTATTATCCATTTTGTATTTTGATCAATATCGGTCTATCTATATTTGACATAGTTATCGTTTATATCTTTTTAGAAGTCAGTGTAAGAAGAGGTGAAGGAGCTGAATTCCCCGCAGATATAAGAAATCCCCATGACAGATATTGACAAAGGCTTATTGATAGATACGAGTGGGAGGATTTAAGCTGTTACTACATAGATAAGCAGACAAATGAGAGGTCCGTCCTGCGATGCAGGGCGGACCATTATTTTTAGCTGTTTACATATTTTTCTGCTGAACGTTTACGAAGGCCGAGGGCGGTAATGCCAATCCCGAGAAGGGAAGCGGCAATCGGAACCATCATCGCTGTGCGGTAGCCGTCGAGCAGGGCTTGCGGGGATTTGTCCAAACCTGTAGCGCCAATCTGCACAGCGGTCACGACCGCCAAACCGAGTGCGGCGCCAAATTGGAAGGAGGTATTCAATAAACCGCTGGCGAGCCCTTGCTCTTCTTCCGCTATTCCGTCCGTGGCGGCGATGGTTAAAGGTCCGTAAGTCAGCGAAAAGGCGAGGCCCGTCAGGATCATCGTCGGGAACATCGCTGCATAGGTCCAGTCCAAACCGATGGGAAGAAAAAGGGCGTAGGCTAATGCAGCGAGGCAGAACCCGCCGAAAATCACCGGAATATTGCCGAAACGGTTTACCAGCTTGGGGGTCAGGGTAGGTGCGAGTATGGAATCGACACCGACGGCGAGCAGGGCAAGACCCGTTTCAAGAGATGACCAGCCGCGCAGTTCTTGGAGGTAGAGCACTGTCACGAATTGGAACCCGAAAAAAGAGCCGGCAAACAACATGGCACCCAGGTTCGCGCGCACGAGTGAGCTGGCAGAAAATATGCCAAGGCGTACCAAGGGGGAAGCCGAGCGTCGTTCGATCGTTGCGAAGAGACCAAAAAGCAGGGCACTGCAGGCCAGGATTCCGGCGGTCCAGCTCCAGCCCAGGTTGGAGGATTCCACGACACCGTAAACCAGAAGCAGCATGGCCGCCGTGACGCTGACTGCTCCGGCCAGATCGAAGCCTTTGGAGGAGGCCTCCGGCCGACCAGAGGCCGGTATGAGGCGAATCGCGGCTAGAAGAATCACGAATGCCAATAGAACCGGACCAAAGAAAACCCAACGCCAGTTAATCTCACTTAAGATGCCGCCGACCACAAGACCGAGTGAAAACCCGGCGGCCGCTGTCCCGGCATAAACGAGTAAGGCCTTGTTACGTGCAGTCCCCTCCGCAAAGCTTGTCGTGATGATAGATAAGCCGGCCGGAGTCATGAACGCTGCACTAATGCCTGTAACAAACCGGGCGGTGATCAGCATCCAGCCTTCGGTCGATAATCCGCCTAACCCGGAGAAAGCAAAGAAAACCGTGAGCCATAGCAGAAACATTTTTCGGCGCCCGAACAGGTCGGCTGCCCGGCCTCCCAGCAGCATGAAGCCGCCATACCCGAGTACATAGGCGCTGACTACCCATTGCAGCGAACCGGTCGACATGCCCAGTTCAGCACGGATCGAGGGCAGAGCCACGCCCATCATCGACACGTCGATCCCTTCCAGAAAAATTGCGCCGCACAAAACGAACAATAAGCCCCAGGAAAGCTTGCCGGAACTTTGAGACGTTTGACCGTTTGCCTTCATTTGATATGTCCTCCTCATTATGAATAATCATCCATTTTCGGAACCGGCTCGATCGGGTCTGCCGATTTCCTTATTGGCACAAGGAGATTATGTATCATATAATCGAGGAACAGAAGTACGCACTTTTTTGTGTCATTTTCACCAAAAGGTAATATAGGAACCAAAAAGTACCTATTTTGATCGGGGGAAAAAGTGCCATGAAAACGAGTATGCCGCAAGCTTTTAATATACCGATAGAAGCGACCCTGGAAGTCATCGGGGGGAAATGGAAAACGCTCATTTTATGCCATTTAACCTATGGAGCGAAACGAACGAGCGAGCTGAAAAAGTTGACCCCGGGCATCACGCAAAAAATGCTGACTCAGCAGCTTAGAGAGTTGGAGGAGGATGGGGTCATCATCCGGACGGTATACAACCAGGTCCCGCCGAAAGTCGTTTACGAATTGAGCGAGCTGGGCCAATCTCTTCGGCCGGTCATCGATGTGATGTGCCAGTGGGGAGAGCGGTACATCCAGGGATCAACCGAGAACCAGGCAAGCTCGAACATGTGACGTAAGCCGCGGAGAAACTAAAAAAAGAGCTCAGCCACCAGGCTGAACTCTTTTTTTTTATTCTATATTTATGAGTGGCGAATGTTATGAATCCGACCAACAGGCACATTTAGGATTGATAAAAATACAAAATAATGGCGGCGGCCACAAGCACGCAGAAAAGGGTGAAAAACGTAATTTTCCATCCGCTGCGCGGGACCTTGCCGCTGATGCTGCCCGTCTCTCCGTTGACCATATACCGATAAACCTTCTCCTTGTACGTATAAGAGGCATTCCAAAGCGGCAGCAGGATATGCTTGTAGGTCCGCTCGGAGTATTGGGTATCGATGCTGAGGTTGCGCAGTTCGTCCCCGCCGATTTGCCGGCGTATCGAATCTTCCAGGCTGTCGTCCATCCGGGATACCGCGTCGCTCCAACCCTCACGCAGGGGCACGGTATACCTTTCGGCCACAAAACCGCTTAAATATTCAGGCTTGTAGGGTCGGAGGTCCTCCAGGCTGAAATCGTCAAACTGCTCCATCAAGCGGGTGTCGTGCTGTTTGGAAGCAGGAACAAGCACATCGTTGAAAAATCGATCGTAGGAGCCGGATGTCCAGTGCCACACGGTGTACCGAACCTGCTCCTCGTACGTCTCTGTTTTCCCGTCAACAGTTCGGGTACGCGTCTCAGTGCGGTAATGATAGGTACCCACCTCTGCCGAATAGTCGGAATCGGTTTGGGCATCAAAGGTCCAGAAGGGGACATAAATGCCGGAAACATTCGAGCGGGTCTGCTGCTTTTTGAAGGCATTGGGCACGAACCATTTTTTCTTCTTCCACTTCAGGAACAGGGCGTTCGCCTCATCCTTCGAGATGTGAAAGGGGATGATGGATTCGGGCCGTATGCTGTCCGGATCCCCTTGGGGCAGGACCTTGGGGGAACCGCAAAATGCGCATAGAGCCGCCGTCTGCGCGACAGGCAGGAGCATTTGGGCCCCGCAGTTCTCGCATTGGACCGCCTGCTGCTCGGTCCCCCAGTCTTTCAAGGCCTGATCTTGTTCATCCGCAAAATCGAGCTCATACTCGGTGGGCTCGGACAGATAACGGGGCTGTTCAATGGGAGCCAGGCTTCCGCAATACGTGCATTTCATCTGCTGGGTTTCGGTATCAAAAATCATTTGCGCCCCGCAGCCCGAGCAGGGGAAGCGGATCGGTGCTTCGACGGACATAAGCGCTCTCCTCTACACTTTATTGCCGCAGCTCGGACAGAACTTCATCGTGCTGCTCAAGCTGCCCCCACACTCTGTGCAAAATTTTTTCTCCAGCCGCGGCGTACCGCATTCCGGGCAAAATTTCTCGGAGGGTTTGAGCCCGTGTCCGCATTGGGCGCAGGGCTCGGTATCAACGGGGGACGCCGGATGGGCAGGCGCGGCAGACTGGGGCTCCACAGCATCCGCCGAGGGCTTCATCGCTTGATTGAACATTTGCCCCATGGCCATGCCCGCCCCGAGGCTTGCCCCGGCGCCAGCAAGCCCGCTGTCGGGATTGTTGGCTGCATCGCGAAGCGATTCGGCGGCCTGAAACTTCATGTACTGATCGAGATTGCCGGCAATGCTCATGGATGATTTCCGGTCAATCATCTTTTCAACTTCCTCCGGCAAGGAGATGTTTTCGATAAAAAATCCGGACAGGGACAGACCCATGCCATTGAAAATCGGCTCCAGCTTGGTCCGGAGGGCGGAGCTCAGCTCGTCGTACTGCACCGCAATATCCATGATCGGAATTTTGGCCTCGCCAATCAGGTCACTCACACCGGACACGATCACCGATTTGAGATAACCGCCGATTTGATCCGAACTGAATGAGGACTGGGTCCCGAAGATTTCCTTAAGAAACAAGGCCGGGTCCTGCACGCGGAACGCGTAGCTGCCGAATCCCCGCATCCGGATAGCTCCGAATTCAGGATCCCGCATCATAATGGGGTTGGTCGTTCCCCATTTCTGATCCGTGAAATTACGCGTGTTTACAAAATACACATCTGCCTTAAACGGCGAATTGAATGCATATTTCCATGACTTTAACGCCGTCAGAACCGGCATGTTCTGCGTGCTTAAGGTATACGTGCCTGGGCCGAATACATCGGCGATCTGGCCCTCGTTCAGAAAAATCGCGGCCTGCGATTCCCGCACCGTCAGCCTCGCACCCATTTTGATCGCTTTGTCGTAGACCGGAAACTGGTGCACGATTTCATTGGTGTCGTCCGTCCATTCAATAACCTCGATAAATTGGCCTTTAATAAAAGAAAACAAACCCATCGTTCAACCTCCATCTTGATTCCAGTTATCTCCATTATACGTGATTCCGGTTTGTCCGTCTCAACGAATCGACGAAGGTTCAGCACCATACGCCACCATTGGACAAAATATGTCGGGGATGATAGGGGAAGTTTACACATTCTTATCTCTAAAAAAAGAACGACCTGTATGGCTTCACCCATACAGGTCGTCTTTATGTTCGCATCCGGAGAACCGGGATAGGCGACTATTCGAGATACATCCGCTTCAGCTTTGTCTGCTCATCTTTGCTTAGCCCCAAGCCTTTTTCCAGGAAGCCCTGGATCGAGCCGTATTTCTTGGCCATTTCGTCGAAAGCAGCGTTGATATATTCCGGGCGGACGTCCATTAACGCTGTGATGACTTCAATCGCATTCTCGTCCGTCAAATTAAACTGCTTCACCATGGCGTCCACAGCCGCCTTGTTGTATGCTTCGCGGTATTTGTTGCTGAGCATGAAATCCTGGACTACGGTTTCTTTCGGAACGCCGAGTGCAAGCAGCATCAAGGCCGAGCCGAGGCCGGTGCGGTCTTTACCTGCGGTGCAGTGCTGTACGAGCGCCGCGGATGCCGGATCCAGCATCATGTCGAACAATTTCACGTAAGCCGAAGGGGAGTCGACCATGTCGCGGTTGGCGGCGGTCAGCACGTCGCCAGGCTTGCCCATTTTGTCGAACTCGCCGCTCTCCATGAAGCTCATGATGTCAGTGCCGCTGCCGGATTGGCCGAAGACCGGGTTGCGGACATAGGCAGTGCCGGGAATCGCCGGATCGGGCTTGGATTTCACTTCATCGTCCGTGCGGTAGTCCACGATCGTCTTCAGGCCGCTCTTTTGCAAATAGGCGATGTCGCTTGCCGTCAGGCCGGCGAGTTCATCCGAGCGGAACAGCTTGCCCCACTTGACTGTTTTGCCGTCCGCCGTTTTGTAGCCGCCGAGATCGCGGAAATTGGTGGCGCCTTGGAGCGGCAGCAGGCGTTCGGCGGTTGTGATGGCGCCGCCGCTTGCCGCCTTCACTTTAAAGTAAACCCGGCTGCCCGGATTCGGATCCTTCGTTGGCAGGCCGCCAAACGAGGCGTAGGTACGGGCAAGCTCCTTCCAGCCGCTGTCCGGACTCTGGCTCCAGTAAACTTTAACCGGTCCCAGATTGGCGGTGGTCTGCCAGTGCAGCGTCAGCGTACCGTCTTTGGCCCGTTCCACGGCAGCCCCGGTAAAGCTGCCCTGCTTGGCCTTGGCTTGAATACCGGACGCGGGCGCTTTGCCCGCAGGTGCAGCTGCGCTGGCCGTGGCTGCCGACAGCGGCGCAGCCGAAAGCAGCAGGGCCGTGCCCAGCAGAATCGTTTTTTTCATCATGGTCGTTGTTCTCCCCCTCTGGTCTTGGAAAAATGCATGTTGTCCTCTTTATGATGAGGGAGAAGTGTTGGCATCATGTTATCCGAGCATTAGCGGAAGGTAAAATTGTGTCAGTATTTACATAAATCACGATAAAAGGTGTCAGATTTAAACGAACCATGATACAGAATTCTTGCGGATGTGGGTCTGAGCAGAGGAAATTCGGCATACAGGGAGGGGGTTCCCGACCAGTGTCGAATAGTTACTTGGAAGTAAAAGGAACAGGGGGGATGGAGATGAAAGTAAAACGGATTGTCACGAACATTCATACGGAGGATCTGGCGGCTGCCCGTACTTTTTACGAGGACGTGCTCGGTTTGGAGAAGTGGATGGACCACGGATGGATCGCCACCTATGGGACCGATGCCCGTATGGATGTTCAGGTCAGCGTCGCATCGGAAGGGGGCTCGGGCACCCCGGTGCCGGACCTGTCCATCGAAGTGGATGACGTCGACGAAGCTCTGAACCGTATGAAGCAGGCGGGCTTTCAGATCGAATACGGTCCGGCGGATGAGCCGTGGGGCGTGCGCCGTTTCTATGTACGGGATCCTTTTGGGAAACTGATCAATATCCTGGCCCACAAGCCGTAAAATAACAACAAGGAAGTGTGATACATCCATGATTCGAAGGTTTTTCGCGTACTACAAGCCGTACAAGGGGCTGTTTATCCTTGATTTCGTGTGCGCGGTGTTCGCCGGGCTGCTGGAGCTGGCTTTTCCGCTGGCCGTCAGCCATTTTATCGATAACCTGCTGCCCAGCAAGGACTGGGCGATCATCGTCGTCGCCTGTCTGGCGCTGCTGGCCATTTACGGGCTCAATATGGTACTGCAGTATATCGTGACCTACTGGGGTCATATGCTGGGCATCAACATTGAAACGGATATGCGTAAAAAGCTGTTCGACCATATCCAGAAGCTCTCGTTCCGTTTCTTCGACAATCATAAAACCGGGCATTTGGTCGGGCGGATCACCAATGATCTGAACGACGTCGGCGAGGTGGCCCACCACGGGCCGGAGGATGTCTTTATTGCGGTTATGACGCTGATCGGCTCCTTTGCGCTGATGGCTTCCATTAACATGGAGCTGGCGCTGCTGACCTTTATTATTATTCCGGTCATGGCCTGGGTGATCATTCACTTCGGGGGACGAATGACCACGACGTACCGGCGGCTGTTCGGGAACGTGGGGAATTTCAATGCCCGGATCGAGGACAATGTCGGCGGAATCCGCGTCGTGCAGTCCTTTGCCAATGAGGAGCATGAGAAGAAGCTGTTTGACGTCGACAACCAGAACTTCCGCCAGACCAAGCTGATGGCTTATAAGACGATGGCGAAAAGCATGTCGGTGACCTACATGATGATGCGGCTCGTCACCGTGTTCGTAATGCTGTGCGGCGCCTGGTTTTTCCTCAGCGGACGGATCGAGCTGGGCGAGTTCATGGCGTTCCTGCTGCTGTCCAACGTCTTTTTCCGCCCGATCGAAAAGATCAATGCGGTCATCGAAAGCTACCCGAAAGGCATCGCGGGCTTTCGGCGGTATTTGGAAATCATGGATACCGAGCCGGACATTGCGGATGCTCCGGATGCAGTGGAATTGGATCGGGTTGTAGGGAATATCCGTTACGAAGGCGTCACCTTCGGTTATGATCCGGCCAAACCGATCCTGAACAATATTGATCTGTCGATCCGGGCGGGGGAGACCGTCGCGTTTGTCGGTCCTTCCGGAGCGGGGAAAACGACGATCTGCAGCCTGCTGCCGCGCTTCTATGAACTGGATGGGGGACGGATTACGATCGACGGCATCGATATCCGGGACATCAAGCTGGATTCGCTGCGGCGGCACATCGGCATCGTGCAGCAGGACGTGTTCCTGTTCTCCGGGACAGTGAAGGAAAATATCGCATACGGCAATTTGAATGCCACCGATGAGGAAATTTGGAAGGCGGCGGAGCGCGCATCGCTGGCCGAAGTGATCCGCTCCATGCCGGAGGGCATGGATACGGTCATCGGCGAGCGGGGTGTGAAGCTGTCGGGCGGACAAAAGCAGCGCTTATCGATCGCCCGGATGTTCCTGAAGAACCCGCCGATCCTTATCCTGGACGAGGCAACGTCTGCGCTCGACACCGAGACGGAAGCCGCCATTCAGCAGGCGCTGACCGAGCTGTCGCAGGGGCGCACGACGCTGGTCATCGCTCACCGGCTGACGACGATCCGCAACGCAGACCGCATTATGGTCGTGAATGAACAGGGTATTGCCGAGGAGGGCATGCACCAGGAGCTGATTGCCGCCGGCGGCATATACAGCCGGCTGCACCTGGCCCAGTCGCAGCATTCGTAATATCGGATTGAACCGCATTTAGCGGAGGCATTTCTTGCGATATAAGGAAGCCAATTCTCCGAAGCCGATACCTTCCTTAATCATCAAAAAGGAGCTCCACGATTCCCGTGGGGCTCCTTTACGTTATTCATCTTTTTGGGCCAAGCTGACTTTGTGCAGCAGCAAGATCAGCTGATCATGCTCCTCCGGGGTCAGATACCGGGCTAGAGTCCGGTTGGATTCATCCAGGATCGCATGCAGCTGAGGCTGTACTTCCTTGGCTTTGGAGGTGGGAAACAGCAGCTGGGAACGCCGGTCATCCGGGTCCGGCTTGCGCTCGATATAACCTGACGCCTCCAGCTGTTTAATGGAACGGGCCGTGGTGGCTTTGTCGAATTTCAACTGCTGGGTCAGCTGTTCCTGCGTAATTCCCGGTTGATGCAGGATGGCCTTCAGGAAGCTGTGCTGTCCGCCGCCGCCGATGCCGTAAGGAGCCAGTTCCTTGGCGAGCCTTTTCTGGTTCTGGCGATGGATGTACGAGATCAGCTTGCCAATCGGTTCTTTGTCTGGCATTACATCGGCACCTTCTTTCATCATGAAGTGGAGGGACAACGGGAACGATAAACTCAAGTTCAGCAAATATTTTATCTCAAAATGGTTGCAAGCGCAACTAATATAAGGTACACTGTTACTGCTAATTAGTTGCGCATGCAACTAATAATGATGAACAGGAGCAGGAGGTACCACATGAGTTCAATACAGCGGACGTACCAAGAAGATGCGAATATCCAGAAGAAGCGCTGGATCATCCTCATTGTTCTGAATTTATTTACATTTATGTCCACACTGGATGGAAGCATCGTCAACATCGCCCTGCCGGTGCTGTCCAAACAGATGGGATTGCCGATCGCCCAGATCGAATGGGTGACGACGGGGTACCTGATGGCGATCTGCGCGGTCATTCTTTTCTTCGGAAAATTGGGCGATATCGCAGGCAAGATCCGTATTTTTAAAATCGGCACGATCATCTTCATTATCGGATCGCTGCTGTGCGGGTTCAGCACAACGCTGCCGTTCCTGATCGTCTCCCGGGTCATTCAGGCGCTTGGAGCGTCGATGACCATGGCGAACAGCCAAGGGATTTTGACTGATATTTTTCCGGCGAAGGAGCGGGGGAGGGCGCTGGGGTTGATCGGCACGTTCGTTTCTCTCGGGAGCATTGCCGGGCCATCCTTAGGCGGCATCATCATTTCATCTCTCGGATGGGAGTACATTTTCTGGGTTAACGTACCGATCGGTTTGATCGCGATCATCATGGGGTGGAAGGTGCTGCCGGCGGATTTGATCCGGGTCAAGGCCAAGATCGACGTGCCGGGAAGCTCGCTGTTCGCGGTATTTATCATCACCTTGTTCGCAGGACTGCTGCTCGGCCAGCAGGCCGGATACGGCAACGTCTGGATTCTGCTCGCTCTTGCCGTCGCGCTGGTGGCGCTGGTCATCTTCCTTCGCACCGAAGCGGTTCGCAAGGACGCGCTGCTGGATCTGTCGCTGTTTAAAAATCCGCTCTTCTCCATCAGCATTCTGTGCGGCTTTCTCGTCTTTACGGCCAATTTCTGCTTCAACATCATCGCGCCGTTTTACGCCCAGAACATGCTGAATTTATCGCCGTTTGCCGCCGGCTTCCTGCTGATGCTCTTCCCGATCTGCATGGTCATCGTGGCGCCGGTGAGCGGCGCTTTATCGGACAAAATCGGCTCGGAGCTTCTCACCTTTGCCGGCTTGGTCGTGATGGTGATCGCCCAATTCGGCTTGGCCTGGCTGCATGAAGGAAGCAGCCTCGTGCTCGTCGGGCTGTGGATCGCCATGCTCGGCATCGGCAGCGGCCTGTTCCAGTCGCCGAACAACTCGCTCGTCATGTCCCAAGTGCCGCGCACGCAGCTCGGCTCAGCCGGGAGCGTCAACTCTTTGGTGCGGAACGTGGGCATGGTCGTCGGCATTACCGTAGCAACGACGATTTTGTTCCACGTCATGAGCCTCCGCGCCGGCCGGCGGGTGACCGGGCTGGTGCCGGGGCATCCCGACATTTTCTTAAGCGGCATGCACGCCGTGTTCAGCACGTCAGCCTGCATCTGCCTGGTGGCCGCCGCCTTAACGGGCTGGCGCATGTACCGGGCGAAGGCGGGGAAGCGCCGGGAGGTAAAGGCTTAATTTTTAAGATGAAAAGCCAGTTTAATACTGAAAACAACCGTCCGAAAAAGGACGGTTGTTTTTTAGGTATAGGAAATAGCGCAACAAAAACTTCAGCAAAATGGGTCCCGCATTACCCCGCGTTAACCTCTGACAGCTCACCGGGTGCTTTTTTAGCCCGGGTGCTTTTTCCAAGCTTGATCCAGATTACAGCCGCGCAGGCCGCCCATACCGCAATGGTAATGATCCCGCCCTCCCCGGCCACGTAAGACCAGCCCGAAGCTTTATCGAAGAACAGCTGCTCCAGCCAGCTCCGCGACAAATTGATGACCATATGAATGACAACGACCGGCCAGATGCTGCGGCTGCGCCAGCGGACCCAGCCCATAAATACGGATAACGGAAAGATCATGACGGTAAACAGCACAAGGTTGATCCACACATTCCCGTCCGTATTGTATTGGTTCAGATAAAAAGGATAGTGGAAGCAGGCCCACACGGCGGCGGTGATCAGAATGGACTTTCGGATACCGTAAGCCTCGGTCAGCTTGGGCTGCAGATAGCCGCGCCAGCCAATTTCCTCTCCGAAGGAAAAGATCAGCATGCTGATCAGCATCTGAGGAGCCCAGGAGCTTTTGGTGATATACCAGGCATATTCGGAAACGGTGAAGCGGGCGGTGCCTTGGCTTAGGAATTCGGCTGACGGAAGTTGAACGATCCCGAAAGCCCACGCGGCAAGAAACCCGATTCCAATCGGGACGATGGACAAGATGGCGGCAAAATACCAGCGGAGACCGCCAAACGTGCGGAGCCCCGATGAACGGAGAGAATCTTTTCTTCCGGATACAAAGATCAGCATCAGCAGCACGGTGATCATTGGAGCAAGCTGGCTGATGGCGACGAGATTCATGCTTCCGGACAGATTGGCCAGCAGGGTAAGCAGCAGCACAGTCACACTGAATGCCGCCGCGGAGCGAACAGATGTTATTTTCATGAATAACTTCCTCTCTTGTTAGTTGTTAATGTTATGGTAAGGGGCAATTATCAAGAATTTATAAAGCTCTGGAGATCATTTGCGGCCTTTTCGAAATACGACATGCAGAGGGAAGACCGGGGTATGCTACAATGGGGTTATACGATATGCGATAGGCTCCAAATAACGGATCGGCGATCCTGGCATAAGGAGAGGTGACTGGGGTGGAACGGGAAGATCAGAACAAAGAAGCGAAAGATCAAGACGAAAAGGCCGAAGCGGAAGACCGCTACCAGAACATGTCCACACGTTACGGGCTGGTGGAATCGGCTATTGACGATTTTGCGAAGCGTGGCGGGTTTGACGATTTGCCGGGCAAAGGCAAGCCACATAAGATCGACGACGAAGACGTGTTCAGCAGCATTTTGAAGAAAAACAATTATCAGCCTCCTTGGGCTGAGCTGCGGAAGGAAATCGCCGCGGATTTGAAGCGTCTGGCTGACAATCCCCGCTCGGATCACGAGCTTCGGGCCGAACTCGAAGCGGTTAACGACAAAATCAGAACGTATAACCGGATCGTGCCGCACCCGATGCTGCAGAAGGGGCTGGTGTCCAGAGCGAATTTGGAGAATGCCTACCCCAAATGGGTTTAATGCTATAAAACGTTCATCCACTTTATGATTAAGGAGATTTATCATTGCAGACACAGGCGGAATTGAACGACGTGAAAACGGCCAAGCCGGCCGGCCGCAACTATATGCTGCAGCTGGCGACCGTTTTTATCGGGTTCATCATTTTTGGGTTTTCGGAAAATATCAAGGGTCCGGCGATTCCCCGCATCCAGGCGGATTTCGGACTCGACGAGCAGCAGCTTGGAACCCTGCTCTCGCTCAATTCGCTCGGGTATCTGCTGGCTTGTTCCTTCACAGGGTATATTACCCGCAAGATCGGGATCAAATGGGTCAGCATGATCTCGTTCGGGTCGATGGTTCTCTCGGGCGTCTTCATCTTATTGTCGCGAACATACTCTCTATTTTCGGCGTCCTATTTTTTCATGTACATCGGCAACGGCATGCTGGAAATCGGCCTGGCGATTCTGGGAGCGCGGATTTTCGTGCGCAATACCGGGACGATGATGAACCTGTCGCACTTTTTCTACGGGCTCAGTTCAATCGTGGCGCCGATGATCGCCTCAGGTTTAATGTCCGTTTCGATCATGGGCGTGACGCTCGGCTGGCGTGAGATGTATATGGTGATGCTTGCGCTGGCGGTGATTCCGATGATCCCGGCGCTGCTCGGCCGGTTTCCGGGCGACGATACCGTCCAGGAGGACCGGATCTCGCTGTGGATGCTGACCAAGGACCGGGCCTTGTGGATGATCGTGCTGCTGCTGACCTTCGGGGTCATTTCGGAAATGGCCGTAGGCAGCTGGCTGGTGAATTTTCTGGAGAAAAGCTATCACTGGGACCAGACCGCAGCTTCGGGCATGCTCTCGATCTTTTTCCTGTGTTTCTCACTGGCACGCCTTTTCCTGGGCCCGGTAACGGACCGGATCGGTTTTATTCTGTCGCTGATGATCCTCTCCGGCTTCTCGGGGCTGTGCACGTTCGCCGCCATTGTCAGCGGGGAAGGGGGCGCGTTCCTGTTTGCGGCCGCAGGCATCGGCATTGCTCCGATTTATCCGACCGTTATGGCGGTTATCGCCAAGCGTTACGTGAAAGGAAGCGATACGGCCATCACCTTCACCGTCACCCTGATGGGGGTCGGCAGCGTGATCGGCAATTATCTGATCGGCGCCATCACGAGCGGCGTAAAGCATATTTTTGGTGCCGGCACCCCTGAAGGCCTGGTCCGGGGACTGCAGGCCGGATATTCGTTTATCGGCTTATGCGCCCTGATCTGCTCGGCGGTCAGCTTCGTGCTGTACCGGTATTTGAAAAAAAGAAACGAACTGCTGTAGGGAAAGCGTGGGGGTTCCTCACGCTTTTTCCTAACGCTCTCTCAGGAGACGATGAACAATCATGAGTGTGAACCAAACTATAAACGATATACAGTGGCAAGAGCTGATCCGCAGCGTTGCGGAGTATTATAACGACCTGACGATCAAACGCGGATTTCAATATTATAAACAGGGCCGGGTGGCGGAGCTGTCGATCGGCGGGGATGGCGAAATTGAGGCCGTGGTGAAGGGCGGGGAGGCTTACCGTGTCCACCTGAATCCCGAGTCGGTTCAGGACAGCCGCTGCAGCTGCCCGGTCGGGGAACGATGCAAGCATTCCATCGCCGCCCTCCTGGAGTATGTCAGCCGGCAGGGCCGGTCCGTGCATGCAATTGTCAATGCGCATACGACCGTCAGGCTCCAGCACCATCTGCCGGAGACGGAAGCTGAAGAAGACCTCGGGCCTGTGCAGCGGGGAAGTGCGGCGGATGCTTTAAAGGAGAAGGCGGCCCATTTGGCGGAGATGAGCCTCTCCGAATGGCATGCCTTCTTCAAGCTGTGCATCACTCCGCTGGAATTTACGAGCCAGAACTCGCACTATGCCCGAAACGCCATACATGCGATCAACGCCGTCAAGCCGGACCTGACTCCGGCCATGGAGCAGCTGTATCAGCTCCATGCCAGGCTGTATATGCTGATCAAGCTGATCAAGCCAATTGTGCCGGGCGGACGGTCTCCGGCATTTTTGGGGTACCACGTGCAGGTGGCCGCGGATGAACTGCGGGGAGGCATGCTGCAGCTGCTTGGCGAAGGGATCGATCTGGCCGCCGAGCCAGATCTGTGGCCGCGCGTGACCAAGACGCTGAACTACCTGCGCCGGCAGATGCTGACGGAAACGGGGCAGCAAGGTTATCTGTTCGATATTTATGACCGGTTTTGGCTGAAATGGATCCATCCGAACGTCACAGACACCCGGATGCATGAGGAAGAGATGCGGAAACTGCAAAGCGCCGAAGAGGAGCTGGGCGATACGCTCTCCCGGCTGCCGTGGATGCTCGCCCAGTCCCGTATTGCGTTCCTGATGGGGGAAGACCGGCTGGCCTGGTCCTGGCTGCAGGCAGCGGACAAGGCTTCCATCATCCCGCACGGCTTCCTGACCTCCTTTCTGGACGAGCTGTCCGCTTCGGAGGATTGGGCCCGCCTGCAGGAATGGCTGGTGCGGCTGGCTCCTCTGTTCAGCAATCACCGGAAGGAGCCTCTGCACGAATATGCCGCCTATTGGAACACCTTTGTCCGGCATGTGCCCGAAGCGGAGGAGTCCATGTGGCATACCCTCGCTGGGATGCTGCCGTATTCCAAGGAAGTTTATGAAGATAACCTGCTGGCTCACGAAAAATGGCGCTTGTGGATGGACGTGCAGCTCAGCTCCGGCAAGGACCCGCTGGAGTTTCGGGTCAGCGTGCTTGCGCCGATCGAGAAGCAGGCACCTGAGCTGCTGCTGCCCTTCTACCATCAAGGCGTGGAGCGGCATGTCCTCCTGAAGAACCGCTCCGGCTACAAAGCCGCGGTCAAGCTGCTCAAGCGTCTGGCCAAGCTGTACAAAAAATTGAAGCGGGAGGAGCGCTGGGAAGAATTCATCATCGTGTTTTCCAGCCGCCACAGCCGGCTGCGCGCGCTTCAGGAAGAGCTTCGGAAAGGAAAGTTGATCCCATGATTCCATACACCGACACCATCACGATCCATACCCGGCTCAGCGGGTACGGCGACGCGCTCATCTACGGCTCGACGCCAACGCGCCGGACCGTGCCCGGCATCGACCTGAAGCATAGGCTGTTCGCCTGGCATGAAGAGACTTTGTACGGTACGCAGCTGGACGTTCAGCAGGTGCAGGACATCGAGCTGGTCATTCTGCCGGCCGAGTACGTCATCGCGTTCTTCGCCCAGCTTGACCTGCTTGCCCACATCCAGTGGGCGGGAGACGAAGGGACCGAGACGTTGATCCGGCTAGCTCCTGCGCTGATGACCTGCGTTCGTGAAAAACGGTACAACCCGAGCCTGCCCGCGTTTCAGTCCGGCAAGCTTCAGTGGAACTGGGATGAATCCCGCCTGGATGCCGAAGCGCGGGAAGAGATCAGGGACCTGGGGCCGGAGTTCGCCGAGGGGCTGCGCGCCGCGTTCTCTTCGCTGGTATTCAGCGAATGCTATGGAACGGAAGCGACGGCTTCCGACCTGCGCCGCGAGTACCCGATGCTCTTCGCGAGAGAGGGGGCCGTCGCCGGCTTGACCGAGCAGGCGTGGCTCATCTCGATCGGCTGGAAAGCGGACGCGGCGCCGTTCCGGCCCGTGCTGCAGCTGCTGGAGCCGGACGAAGCCGAGCCCGTCTGGCGCCTTCAGCTTGTGCTGCAGGACAAGCTGGACCCGTCGGTGCTGGTGCCTGTCCGTCTGGATGCGGACGGACAAGCATCCGGCGTGTGGCCGGACGTCTGGACGGCCCACATCCGCGAGCGCTCCGCCGGGTGGGCGGAGCATCTGCGCGCCAGCCTGCCGGCGAGCGTGCGGGCTGCGGAGCGCAGCGACGTGCTGGGCCAGCCGCTGTCCGACGCGGCGGCGTGGCAGTTTTTGACGGCGGACAGCCGCCGTCTGCTGGATGCGGGCTGGCAGGTGCTGCTGCCCGCATGGTGGGAGGCCGCCAGCCGGCGGAAGCCGAAGCTGCGGGCCAAGGTCAAGGCCGGCGAGGGCGAGGAGGCCGCCGCCAAAGGGCAGGGCAGCTCACTGTTCGGCCTGGACTCGATCATTCAGTTTGACTGGCGGGTGTCGATCGGTGACCTCCAGATTACGGAGGACGAATTCAAGGAGCTGGTCGCCCGCAACGAGCGGCTGGTTCGCTTCCGCGGCGAATGGATTACGCTCGACCCCAGCCTGATCAAGCAGATCGGCCAGATGATGGAAGGAGTCGACAGCTCGCAGGGCTTGTCCCTTCAGGACGTTCTGCATCTGCATCTCCAGCGGAAGGACGAGGATGCCGGCGCCCGGAAGCGGGAGGACGGCGAGGAAGAAGAGGCGGACGAAGATCCGGATGAAGCGGCTCGGATCGAGCTCGAAGTGGAGCTGAACGAGCATCTTCTGACGCTGATGAACCAGCTCAGCCAGAAGTCGGCCTGGCCGAAGCTGGACGTTCCATCCGGGCTGCAGGCCGAGCTGCGTTCTTACCAGTACGACGGGTTCTCCTGGCTTGCGTTTCTGCGCCGGTTTGGGCTGGGCGCCTGCCTTGCCGACGATATGGGCCTGGGGAAAACCATCCAGTTTATCACGTATTTGCTGCACCTGAAGGAGACGGCGGACGCATCCGGAGAACGGCGCCTGCCTTCGCTGCTGATCTGCCCGACCTCGGTGCTGGGCAACTGGCAGAAGGAGATCAGCCGCTTTGCGCCTTCGCTGAAGGTGCTGCTGCATTACGGCAGCCGCCGGTCGGGCGAGGCGGCGCTCCGTGAAGAACTACGCGAGGCCGATGTGGTCCTGACCTCGTACGCGACCGCGACGCTGGATCAGGACCTGCTGAAGGAGTTCGCCTGGGAATCGCTGTGCCTGGACGAGGCGCAGAACATCAAGAACGCCCAGACGAAGCAGTCGGCCGCCGTGCGCAGCTTTCCGGCCCGGCACCGGATCGCGCTGACCGGAACGCCGATCGAAAACCGGCTTTCCGAGCTGTGGTCGCTGTACGATTTTATGAACCCGGGATATCTGGGCAGCCTTCGGAGCTTCCAGGTCCGCTTTATTCAGCCGATCGAGCGGGATCAGGACGAGCAGCGGACGGCGCAGCTGCAAAAGCTGGTGAAGCCGTTTATGCTGCGGCGGAAGAAGAAGGATCCGCACATCCAGCTGGAGCTGCCGGAAAAAAACGAGATGAAAACCTATATCCACCTGACCGCCGAGCAGAGCGCCCTCTACGATCAGACGGTCAACGACCTGATGAACCGGGTGCAGAAGCTCGAGGGCATTCAGCGGAAGGGGGCTATTCTGTCGGCCCTGACACAGCTCAAGCAGGTCTGCGACCATCCGGTGCTCCTGACCGGGGAATCGGTCGACAACTTTGTGGATCCCGCGGATATGGCTGCGGTTTCTGGCACGGCGGGCGCAGCGGCAGGCACGGACGGTGCGGTTGACTCAGGTGTCCTGAGTGATTCAAACGCTCCAGGAGTTTCGGGTAATCTGGAGACTGCCGGAAAGCATGAGACTGAGGGCGGCGAAGCGGCTATAAGTAATCGACGGGCTTCGGCTGGCACAGTTGATGCCGTTGACTTGGCTGCGGAAACTTCAGCCGAAGCAAAGGCGCCAGAGCATGAGGCTGCTGCACGGACAGCAGCTGAATCCTCAGGAGGCCAGCTCGACACCGAACGGCTCATCAGTCGCTCAGCCAAGCTGGAACGGCTGCTGGCCATGGTCAAGGAACTGCGGGAAGAGGGCGACCGCTGCCTGATCTTTACGCAGTATATCGGCATGGGCCAGATCCTTCAGCGGGTCCTGGGTCAGGAGCTGCAGGAGCCGGTGCTGTATTTGAACGGCAGCACGTCCAAGACCGCTCGGGACCGGATGATCGAACAGTTCCAGTCCCAGTCGCTGCCGGCTGCCGAGCAGCCCGGTGTGTTCATCCTGTCGATCAAGGCGGGGGGCGTCGGTCTGAACCTGACTGCGGCCAACCACGTCTTCCACTTCGACCGCTGGTGGAACCCCGCAGTGGAGAACCAGGCGACGGACCGGGCCTACCGGATGGGCCAGACCAAGGACGTGCAGGTGCACAAGTTCATCTCGCTCGGCACGCTGGAGGAGCGGATCGACGAGATGCTGGAGAGCAAGCAGCAGCTCAGCGATAATGTCATTTCCAGTACGGAAAGCTGGATTACCGAGCTGTCGACCGAAGCGCTGAAGGACCTGTTTACGCTGCGGCGTGACTGGTAGGGACAGCAAAGGGAGAAGCTGAGATAGAAGCTGGAGGCATGTATCATTAGTTGAGGTGTGAAAAACAGCTGCAGGATTTGCAGCTGTTTTTTTGCTGTTAGAACGCATGACACGCATTATCCTTGATTCCTGTGCTGCCTGTTTTGGACTGCCTTCATGCCCAAGTGGCCGACTAAGGCTAAAGCCCAACACGCATTATCCTTTGGAGCTCCCAAGCTCCTTGCTCTGATCCGCCCGCACTCCCTGGCGCCGCTTCAGGTTCACACCCATTACGCCGCCGATAATCAGGACAGCTCCCACCCAGTGGTACCAGTCCAGACGCTCGTTCAGCAGCAGCACGCCGCCGGCGATCGTCACGACGGTGGAGAGGCTGCCGAAGACGCTGACGCGGGAGGCCTCCATGCGGGACAGGGCATAGTTGGTCAGAAACGAAGTGACCAGGGAGGACAACACGCCAAGGTACAGCACGGCCAGAAGAAATTTAGGCTCCAGGAACGGCGTGAAATACTGGCTGAGCGTCCCTTGAGATACATGCTTAATCACCGATATGGCGTTGAAAAACACAAAGCCGAAGAAGGTGATGATGTAGGTCATCTCCTTTGGACGCCAGGTTTTGGTCATCCTCCGGGCGCCTGTATTATATCCCGCCATGGACAGGGCGGACAGGAGAATCAGCAGAACACCGCCAAGGCTGGCGGAGGAGATGCTGATCCCGGGCACGGCGAAGATCAGAATGACACCGGCCACCGAAACCAGGGTGAACATTTTTTGGGCAAACGTCGTGTGCTCCTTAAGGAAGATCGCAGCCAGAATCATCGTAAATACCGGCACGACCGCCTGAACGATCCCGGCCACCGAAGACGAGGCGTAGAGCAGTCCAAATGCCTGTAAGGCAAAAAACAGCGAAGGGTAAAGAAGGGCCAGCGGAAGCAGCGCGGCTGTCCGGGGCATGACTTCCTTCATTCGGGCCCGTCCGGGAAAAGCGAACAGCGTTGCCGCCAGAAAGGACAGCGTGAAGCGATGGGCAAGCGTGTCGAGCGGATCCGATACGCTGAGCGCGATTTTAACGAAAATAAAAGACAACCCGATGATCAAAGCGTTGATGAGCGCGGCCGCGACCGCTTTTTTATTCGAAGAAGCATTCATATAGTCAGACCTCCCTAATCACTGCGCGCGCTTTATGGACCGGTCCTGTGGATGGTTTCATTTTACGGGGGGCGCGGCTGTGCTACAATATCAATAATCATCATCTGTACCGGTACAAAAGAGCGGGGGAGGAGGCGTTACGATGTATAAATACGCCGAGCTGATCAACGATTTGGAACTGCAAATCTCGGGTGACGCCTATAAGGAGGGGGACAGGCTGCCGTCAATCCGGGAGCTGTCAAAGCGCTATGATTGCAGCAAAAGCACGGTGATCCGCGCGTTGGAGGAGCTGCAGGACAAGCATTTGATTTATGCCGCCCCCAAGAGCGGTTATTACGTGATGAAGCGGTCCGGAAAAAAGCAGAATCCGGGAAACCGGTGGATCGATTTTACGGCGGCCGCGCCGGATCCGGATATTTTTCCATACCTGGATTTTCAGCACTGTATCAATAAAGCGATCGATATGTACCGCAACGACTTGTTCATTTACGGAACCCCTCAGGGACTGCCGTCCTTGATCCGCGAGATGCAGCGCCAATTGGCCTCTTACCAGGTGTTCACCGATCAGCGCGGTATCTTCATTACTTCCGGGGTACAGCAGTCGCTGGGGCTGCTGGCGCGTATTCCGTTTCCGAACGGCAGGCACCGGGTTTTGGTGGAACAGCCGTGTTATCCGCTGCTGATGGAGTACCTGAGGACGTACGGCATAGAAGCAGAAGGGATCCGGCGGTCGGGCGACGGCATCGATCTGGATGAGCTGGAACGGATGTTTAAGACCAGGGAGATCAAGTGGTTCTATACGGTGCCACGCTTCCACAATCCGCTGGGAGGATCCTATAACCGGTCGCAAAAGAAAGCTATCGCCCGTCTGGCGGCCCAGTACGACGTCTATATTATCGAGGACGATTACATGGCCGATCTGGAGCAGGATGCCAAAGAGGACCCGATCTATGCGTACGATGACTCCGCGCATGTCGTCTATTTAAAGAGTTATTCCAAGATCATATTTCCGGGTCTGCGGATCGGTGTGGCCGTGCTCCCAGAGGCGCTGCGGAACGATTTCAACCAATTCAAAAAACTGGCGGATATCGACAGCTCAATGCTCTCCCAGGCGGCCCTGGAGCTGTACCTTAAGAGCGGCATGTTCGAGCGCCACCGCAAAAAAATGCGCAGCTGCTATGGGCGAAGATCCGCCCTGTTGCATGAAACGATCATGGTGCATGCAGGAAGTACGCAATCGTCTCACTTTACCTACCAGCCGGCCCGGCAGCGGGGTGTCCACACCTATCTGAAGCTGGAGGATGCTGCCCGTGCCCGTCAGGTGATCCAGCGGCTGCACAAAAAGTTCATTCGGGTCGAAACGGCAGACGCGGGTTACCTTGATTCGTTTGTGAAAGAGCCGCTTCTCAAGCTGAATGTGTCCAGCGTCAAGGAGCCGGACATCGAGTCCGGCATTGAGCAGGTGATTCGGGAGATCGGGTAGGACGATCCATGATGAAGGGAGAAGACCGATGTTTTTACGAAGCTTGACCATTCTGCGCAATGAACATACCAAGGGAAACGAGTATCCCTTTTCCATCCCGGCGCTGCGGAATTTGGAGTCCCTGTCGTTTCGGGGAAACGTCACCTTTTTTGTCGGGGAAAATGGGTCGGGCAAATCCACGCTGATGGAAGGAATCGCAGACCGGTGCGGATTCAACACGGCAGGCGGGAGCAGAAACAACGCGTATGAGGTGGATGCTTCCCAATCAGCGCTTGGCGACCATATCCGGTTGTCCTGGATGCCCAAAGTGACGAACGGGTTTTTCCTGCGCGCGGAGACGTTTTATCATTTTGCCAGCCATCTGGACACCATGCCTGCCAGCTTACGTTATTACGGGGGACGATCTCTGCATGAGCAGTCGCATGGGGAGGCCTTTCTGTCGCTGTTCAAGCACCGGTTCGGTAAAAAGGCTATCTACCTGCTGGACGAGTCCGAAGCGGCCTTATCTCCAGCGCGGCAGCTGGCGCTGCTGAAGGTGATCAAGGATTTGGAGAAAGAGGCCCAGTTTATCATCGCGACCCATTCGCCGATCCTGCTGGGCTATCCCGATGCGGATATCATCAATTTTGACGTCCATCCTCCCCAAGAGGTTCAATATGAAGATACGATGCACTATATCATCACCCGCCGTTTTCTTGAAAACCGGAAGCGTGTGCTGAGCGAGCTGTTTGAGGAGGAGGACGGGGACTGAAACGGATATTCCATGTTAAAAGCCCATTTCGAGGAAATGGGCTTGTTTGCGTGGGCTCGATTGTTGTCATGGATCAAACTTACGCATTCCGCCGGACTGCCTCGAAGGGTTCCTCCGCCTCTGCCTGCGGCAGCCCCCGCTGCAGAGCCTCATATAGTCTGGAGGCGGCCAGGCGCGGCGGGTATTCAGCCGACCGGCACACATAACCGCAGGTGATGTTGACGGCATTGCCTTTAAAAGGACGGATTACTGTTCCGGCAGGTGCAGGCTGCAGAACGGTCAGCGGCACGAGGGCAGCGCCCAATCCGCTCTGCACGTAAAATTTCAGCGCAGCCATGCTGCCGATTTCCATCGCATCCATAGGCGGGCCGCCCGGCTCCTGCATGATCATTTCAAGCTTCCGGCGGTAAGGGCAGTCGGCTTGCGTAATCAGCAGGCGATGCCCTCTAAAATCGGCTGGCGTGACGAGCTCCCTGGATGCCAGCGGATGATCCTCCGGCATGAGGACGACAAAATGTTCGGTCAGCAGCGGTTCATAATAAAGCCCGGCACCAAGCTGGGGAGGAGAACAAATTGCCATGTCCAGATCTCCCCGCAGCACCTGTTCGTTCAGCTGGGGCGAGCTGGCAATCGTCACGGATACCCGTATATTGGGGTAATCGCGCAGAAAAGAAGCGAGGATCTCCGGCAGCCGGTAGCTGGCAATGGGCTCTACGACGCCAAGACGGAGATGGCTAGCTTCCCCCGACAGCAGCTCCTTCATGGTGCCTTGAAGCTGCTCCACATCCTTGACGATATGTGCGCTCTGCTCGTGAAAAAGGCGGCCCGCTTCGGTGAGCTGAAAGGTTTTGCCCCGTTCGATCAACCGGACGCCGAGCTCCGACTCGAGCTTCTGAATTTGCATCGTGACAGTGGACTGGGCGTAATTCAGTTCTTCGGCCGCCCGGTTAAAGCCGCCAAGCGCGACGATCCGGTGAAAGGTTTTGACAGCTTTCAGGTCCATGATATGTTTGCCTCCTGCTGTATGGTTCAATATTTTTGAATTCGTCGTTTATTTAATTCAATTATACAAATAGGATCCCCGGGATTACAATATGATTGCCGGCAGAAAGAAAACGGAAGCTACAGGAGGTTATGGAACATGCCATTTGTGCGGATAGATGTGGGGCAGGGGCCCTCGGAAGAAGAACTGGTTATTATCAGCCGCACCATACATCAGGCGATGGTGGATACGATCGACGTCCCGGAGGACGACTATTTTCAGGTGATTACCCGGCATGGGACGGGGGAGCTGCTGTACGACCGCAGTTACTTAAACGTAGAACGGTCCGACGGACAGCTATTTATACAGATTACGCTGAAGCAGGGGCGGACGCTCGTAAAGAAAAAGGCGCTGTATGCCGCCATCGCGGAAAGGCTGCAGCAATCGGCGGGCATCCGGCCGGAGGACGTCATGATCATTTTAACGGAAAATACGGCAGAAAACTGGTCATTCGGCAACGGCATCGCGCAGATGGCCCCGTGATTGGATTTCGGAAAGACATCAACGAATTTCTGACCCAATTTAGGAATTTGAAAGGAGAGCTGATCACATGAACATTCAGCATAAAACAGCGATCGTCACGGGAGGGGGAACCGGAATCGGGAGAGCGGTGTCCATTGAGCTGGCGAAGCGGGGAGCCCGCGTGGTCGTCAATTACTCCCGGTCGCGGGAAGACGCGGAGGAAACGGTTCGGACCATTCAGGAGGGCGGCGGCACAGCCGTTGCGGTCCAAGCCAATGTAGCTAAAGAGGCAGAGGTTCAGGCGATGGTAGGCAGAGCTGCCAGGGAGTTCGGTTCGGTCGATATTTTGATTAATAACGCCAGCATTACCCGGTATATTGCCATGAATGACCTGGAATCCGTGACCGACGAGGCGTGGGATGAGCTCTATCAGATCAACGTGAAAGGGATGTTCTACTGCGCCAGGGCGGCAGCTGCCGAGATGAAAAAGCAAAAACAAGGCGTGATCGTCAACCTGGGGAGCATCGCCGGCATTACGGGCAGCGGCTCTTCTCTGCCGTATGCCGTGTCCAAGGCCGCGGTGCATGGACTGACCCGCTCGCTCGCCCGGGCGCTGGCCCCGGAGATTCGCGTGAGCAGCGTCGCGCCGGGGGCGGTGGCCACTCGATGGTGGGCCGGGCGCGAGCAACAGATGGAGCAGCTGGCAGGCTCCTTGCTGCTGAACCGGATTTCTTCGCCTGAAGATATCGCCCATATGATCTGTGCCGTGGTCGAACAGGATTCGCTGACCGGGCAGGTCATCACGGTGGATGCAGGGCAGACGATGTAAAAAGGACATCTTATCGGGCAGAAGGGGCGGCAGAATTGTAAAAGAGGCGAGCGGCCGGCCGTACGTCTCGAAAACAAGGGGATTTCGGGATCGTAGATGCAAAATCTTCCGCACATCCGAAGCGTTTCACAATATATCCACATCATATCCACAGTAAATAACAACATATCCACAGAATATCCACGGTATATCCACAGCATATCCGTTGCGTGAAGGACTCCAAACGAGGTAACCTGATCTTAGCTCCACTTGGAAAAGACGGATTACACCAGCCGCGGTTAGAATCCGCGGGGTCAGGAGGGATTGCCCGATGCGCGAATGGATCGGCAAATGTCGCGATTGCGGCAGGGACATTTATTGCGAGAACGGTTTTTTGAATGGCGTGGTGCTGGAGGACCAGTCGTTGAAATGCTTCCCGTGTGCGGAGCAGGAGGATGCGGGAACCAGTGACTCGGAGCGGCAAAGTGCAGAAACCGGTGATTCGGTACAGCATTCGGAGAGAGAACCGGATTAGCGCAGGATATACTTGCATACCAGGAGTAACTTCCAAGTGGCAGCCTGAACAGGCTGCCTTTTTGCTTTGCATCCTCTGCATCCTCTTCATCCTTTGCATCGTCAAAAATTTTGCATCGTTAGAAATACCCGCCCGATCCGAAGTTTTTCAGCCGTTCTCAGTCGGTCTAATTTCCCCGGCCTGAGCATCCATACCCGGGTCGTGACCACTCGCTTGGAGGCCTTGCTTGAGTCCTGCACAGGAGGAAGACTTGGGGTCCGGAGTTTTCTCCAGGGCATGCACCGTTAGGCGATTGTGTCTCTATGGCTGATAATGGTAGGATGAAGAAAATAAGGGTGATATCTCGTATGGGGATATCCGACAAGGAGGATGAGCAAGTGGCTGCAGAAGAGTACGACCCGACGCTGATCGCGCGGCTGGAGAGCCCGGAACGCCTGGAGAAGCTTCCCCCGGAGAAGCTGCTGGACCTGCTGGAGTTGTCCGGGCACGAGGACCTGCTGGATGTGGGGGCAGGCAGCGGTTACTTCACGTTTCCGGCGGCAGCACGAACTTCCGGAACGGTCTATGCGCTGGATACCCATCCGCAGATGCTGGACATGCTGAAGACCCGTTCTGAAGAGCGGGGCGTTACGAATATTCGGCTGATTCAGGGGACGGCAGAACAGATTCCGCTAGAGGAAGAAAGCGTGGACGTGATGATCCTGTCCCTCGTCCTGCATATTGCCGAGCCGCATGAGCAGGGATTGAAGGAAGTGCAGCGCGTTCTCAAAAACGGAGGCAAGGCGCTCTGCGTGGAATGGGCTTATCCGGACAGCGAACCGCCTTCGGATCACCGCATCTCCTCATCGGACATGGCCCGCATGGGAGAGGAGCTTGGCCTCAAGGTGCTCAGCAGGCAGCCGTGGTCGGACAAGTATTACAGCATCGTTTTTCAAAAATAACGTGTGTATCGCCCGGCGGAAGCTGTGCAGCGCTAAAAATGCAAACCCATTCACAGGAGAGGTGGCTTGAGAATGAAATACAGACGGCTTGGAAAAACGGAATTGAAGGTATCGGTGGTCGGTGTCGGAACATGGCAGTTCGGGGGAGACTGGGGGAAGGACTTTAACCAGCAGGAGGCGGACGCCATTTTGCATAAGGCGAAGGATCTCGGCATCAACCTGATCGACACGGCGGAATGCTATGGTCCGCATCACCTGTCCGAGAGCCTCATCGGAAACTTTCTGAAGCGGGACCGCCGCGAGGACTGGATTGTGGCTTCGAAATTCGGCCACCGCTGGCATGATCATTGGGAAAACGCCTGGTCTGCAGATGAAGTTCTCGTCCAGTTGGATGAATCCTTGAAAGCGCTGCAAACGGACTATATCGACCTGTACCAGTTCCACTCGGGCTCGGATGAAGTATTTCACAACGACGATCTGTGGACACTGCTGGACAAGCAGGTGCAGGCCGGGAAAATCCGCAACCTCGGCATTTCCATCGGCAGCAACGATAACCTGGAGCAGACTTCCCGGGCGACGGAGCTGAACGCCAAAGCGATTCAGGTCGTGTACAACCGGCTCGACCGGAAACCGGAAGAGCGTGTCTTTCCGTCCTGCATCGAGCAGGATCTGGGCGTCCTTGCGAGAGTGCCGCTGGCCAGCGGTTATCTAAGCGGCAAGTACAAGCCCGGCGCCGTGTTCCAGGATAACGTGCGCAAACGGCATGAGCGCGACAACATCGATGCCCGCCTCCGCGAGGTGGAGGAAATCCAGCGGACCGAGGTGCCCGAAGGCGTGGGCATGGCCCAGTGGGCCTTGGCCTGGTGTCTGCAGAACCCCGCCGTGGACTGCGTGATCCCGGGCTGCAAGAGCCCGGAGCAGGTCGAGGCCAATGCGGCCGCTGCGGACCTCGATATGGTCCAGGATACGCATCCGCGGGCGTGGAAATAAACAGGGAAGCAGGCGTTCGGCACATTCCTGATTAAAGGAGGAGCAGACCGACTTATGTCCAGTAAAACAGGAGAAGGGCGGGAAGAACTGCCCGTGATCTTTTTTGAGAGTCAGCAGGCATGGGAGGAGTGGCTCGAAGCGCATCATGCCGATTCACGCGGCATTCGGCTGCAGATGGCCAAGAAGGGATCCGGCATCCCATCCATCACGTATGACGAAGCATTAGAGATTGCACTCTGCTACGGCTGGATCGACAGCCGCAAGGAGGCCTGGGACGAGACGTATTGGATTCAGCGGTTCGGCCCGCGCGGACCGAGGAGCATCTGGTCCAAGATCAACAAGGAGAAGGCGGAGCGCCTTGTCACAGAAGGCCGGATGAAGCCGGCCGGTCTTGCGGCGATCGAGGAAGCCAAACAAAAAGGCCAGTGGGAGCAGGCCTATGCATCCCAGAGCCGGTCGCAAATTCCCGAGGATCTGGAGCGGAAGTTCGAGGAGCATCCGGATGCGGCAGCCTTTTTTGCGACGCTGGACAGCCGCAACAAATACGCCGTCTTATTCCGGGTCCAGAGCGCCAAGAAGCCCGAAACGAGGGCTAAACGAATCGACCAGTTTATCGACATGCTGGAAAAAGGCGAAAAAATATATCCTTAGATTGTGCACCAGCCCTCAGTCACCATGATCAGCCGAAGCCTCCGTCAACGACGGAGGCTTTGTCCGTTCTTTGACCTGCTGCAGCGCTTTCCTTCCTGAATATTACGGTGCTCTTCCGAATAGGCTGTTTATAGCTGAATCATCGGAAAAAGGCGGAAGGGGCGGGGCGGCCAAACCTGAATAGCCGCATCCAGAAAGGCGGGTTTTGCTTCATGCTGTTAAATATTAGCGTGGTGATGGTTTTGGTGTATACGGCGGTATGTATCGGGTATGTCCAAATTCACCGGCAGCATCTTTTAAACATGACCGGCAACATGGTGGCGATGACGACAGGGCTGATCTCCAACTTGACGATCGGGGTCATCCTGGGCATGATGTTTGCCGGCGACCTCGTACTGTCTACCGGCCTGTCGGTGCTGTTTTGCTTTGCGATTGGCTATTTGGTCGGCAAGCCGCTCCATCTGCTGGCGGTCATTGAGGGCATCGGCGGGGGGATCATGGGCGGACTGCATGGCGCTATGCTCGGCGAGATGATTCCCCGGGCAAGGTGGGACGTCATGCTGTTTATTATGGATGCGCTGTTTATTGCGATGACCGCCATGGTCATGTATTTGATTCATAACCAGAAATACAAGGCCCGGGAGGCTGCGGACGAAGAAGAGCGGACGGAAGGGGCTGGACAGGTGCCCGCTCTGATGCCGATCCGGCTGTCCTTTTGGATGCTGTATATTATCCTGCCGGTCGTGACCCTCTGCGCTGCAGCTATATTCAGCCATTCGGTCCCTGCCGGAGAAGTTCCGGTAACGGGGCATGAGATGCATTCCATGTAAGTCCTTTGCAAAATCGTTCATAAACGGATACAATACAGGTAACGGCTGAATTGTAATGATTTTGGTTACACTTACATCGCCGGGTGTCCGGCAGCCTGCCGGACCGCTGTATACCGACTAATGGACAAAGGGGATAGGATCATGGAACGTATTCAAACGGAAGCCCAATATAACGAACTGATTCAAGGGGACGGCATCACGGTCATCAAGTACGATGCAACCTGGTGCCCGGACTGCAAAACGCTCGATAAATTTATGCCGGACATCATGGCCAAACATCCGGATAAGAAATTTTATGCACTGGATGTAGAGCAGTTGGAGGACGTATCTTCCCAGAACGATGTGCGCGGCATCCCAAGTTTGCTCGTGTACAAGGACGGGAAGAAAATCGCCCATCTGCACAGCAAATTCGCCAAAACGCCTGGTGAAGTATCGGAATACCTTCAAACGCTGGAGTCCAAGCAATAATTTGCAATGAACCGAAGCCATCGGCCAAGCACCCCCGATTCACGGTAGAACGTGAAGACGGAGGGTGCTTTTTCTTTTGGAAAAGCCCGCCCCATCGGGTTATTTGGCATACACCCGTTACGGGATTTTTACAAACATGAAATGAAATGGAGAGCAATACACATAGGGTGAGAACATGATGCCAAGAGAAGGATGTGCAGCCATGGCAACGACAGACGAGATTCTGCAAATGATGGATGAGCACAGCGCCAACAATTACTATCCGCTGCCGATCGTCATTCATAAGGCGGAGGGCGTATGGGTTGAGGATTTGAACGGACATCGGTATATGGATATGCTCAGCGCATATTCCGCCCTCAATCACGGCCACAGGCACCCCAAAATCATGCAGGCGCTGCAGGAACAGGCCGGCAAGGTGACTCTTACATCACGGGCGTTTCAGAGCGAGGCGTTCGGCATCTTTGTGAGCAAGCTGGCGGCATATACCGGCAAGGACAAGATTCTGGCGATGAACACGGGCGCCGAAGCGGTGGAAACCGCGCTGAAAATGGCTAGGCGATGGGGCTACCGGATCAAGGGCATTCCGGAGAATCAAGCCGAGATCATTGTCTGTACCGGAAACTTTCACGGGCGTACGCTGAGCGTCACCTCGTTCTCCTCCGAAGAGGCGTATAAACGGGATTTCGGGCCGTTCACACCCGGCTTCCGGATCATCCCTTACGGCGATGCTTCCGCGCTGGAGCAGGCTATTACGCCGAACACGGCGGCTTTTCTTGTGGAGCCGATTCAAGGTGAGGCCGGGATTGTGATGCCGCCTGAAGGCTATTTAACCCAGGTGCGGGAGCTGTGCCGCCGTCATCAGATCCTGCTGATGGCCGACGAAATTCAGACGGGGCTCGGCCGGACGGGACGCCGCTTTGCCTGCGATTGGGAGGGCGTCGTTCCGGACGTGTACATCCTGGGCAAAGCCCTCGGCGGGGGCGTGCTGCCCGTTTCGGCCGTCGCGGCAGACCGGGAGATCATGGACGTGTTTGAACCGGGTTCGCACGGCTCGACCTTTGGCGGCAATCCGCTGGCTTCCACGGTGGCGGCCGCTGCGCTGGATGTGCTGGAGGAGGAGAAGCTGGCGGAGCGTGCCGAAACGCTTGGGCGCCTGTTTATGAAAAAGCTTACATCGATCTCCCATCCCGATATCGTCTCGGTCCGCGGTCGCGGCCTGCTGATCGGGCTGCAGCTGTCTGTGGCGGCAAGACCTTACTGCGAGGCGCTGGCCCGAATCGGCCTGTTATGCAAGGAAACCCATGATACCACGATCCGGTTTGCGCCGCCGCTCATCCTGTCCGAAGAAGAACTAGAATTTGCGCTCAGCCGAATTGGGGAGGTATTCACCGGTCAAGGGAGGGCGTGAAAACGTATGGGGCAACCAACCATTTCGATTATCAGCGTACCGTTCGGTTACGGGGCGGGACGGCCGGGAAGCGAGCAAGGGCCGGACAGCATCCTGAAGTTCGGTCTGGTCAAAAAGCTGGAGCAGCTTGGCTACGATGTGGACGCCGGGCGGAGGATCCAGCTGCCCTCCAGCCTGACGCCCTATCCCACCACGCGTATGAAGCATGTGGACCAGGTCATGGCAGTCTGCTCACAGCTGGCGCGGGAGGCGGCATCGGCGGCGTCAGCCGGGAGCATTCCCCTCATGCTTGGGGGGGACCACAGTATCGCCATGGGCTCGCTGGCCGGGCTCAGCCGGCATTACCCGAACATGGGCGTCATCTGGGTGGATGCCCATTCGGACCTGAACACCGAGATCACCAGTCCATCCGGGAACATGCACGGCATTCCCCTGGCAGCCGCCCTCGGCTTAACGCAGCTGAAGCTGACGCAGATCCTGCCCGGCGCCGTTCAACTGAAGCCGGAGAACTGCGTCATCATCGGCGCCCGTGATCTGGACCGGGACGAGAAGACGCTCATTCGCTCGCGGGGCATCACCTGCTTCACGATGTACGAGATCGACCGGCTGGGCATCGAGCATGTCGTGCAGGAGGCGCTGCGGATCGCCGGGACCGGCACGGACGGCCTGCACGTCAGCTTCGACATCGACAGTGTCGATCCGTTTGAGGCGCCCGGAACGGGTACGCCGGTCCGCGGCGGGCTCAGCTACCGCGAAGCCCACTTGGCTATGGAGCTGATGAGCGAATCCGGCCTCATCACATCCGTAGATATGGTGGAGGTCAATCCCAGCCTTGACCGGAACAACCAGACCTCGAAGCTGGCGGTGGAGCTGCTCGGCTCCTTGTTCGGCAGCCGGATTTTGTAGGCGAAAGGAGGCGTCTCCTTGGAGAAAGCCATGAAGTCTTTGTTTTTGACGCTGGCCAAAAACCGGGCGGCGAACCGATGGGCCAAACGGTACGGACTCCGGCTCGGGGCCAGGCGCTTCGTTGCGGGCGAATCGATCGAGCATGCGATCGACGCCGTCCGCAAGCTGAACGCCAGCGGGCGGATGGCCACCCTCGATTACCTGGGGGAGTTCACGAGCAGCGAGGAGGAAGTGCGCGAGACGGCCGACATGTGCCTCAAAACGCTGGATGCGATCCATCGGTCCAAGGTGCAGGCCAACCTGTCGCTCAAGCTGACGTCGCTCGGTCTGGATCTGAGCCCGGACTTATGCTTTGAGCTGATGCGGAGAATTTTGGCCAGGGCGCAGAGCTACCGACTGTTCGTGCGCATCGACATGGAGGACCACGCCCACTGCCAGCCGGCGATCGACATGCTGAAGAAGCTGCGAGGCGGGTATGACAATGTGGGTATCGTCATCCAGTCGTATTTGTACCGGTCGGAGGAGGATGTGAAGGAACTGGGCGCCCAAGGGGTCAATCTGCGCCTGGTGAAAGGGGCGTACAAGGAGCCCGCAAGCGTCGCGTATCCCCGGAAGGAAGACGTGGACGACAATTTGATTCGTCTGATCAAGCTGCACCTGCGGTCCGGCAGCTACACGGCGATCGCCAGCCATGACGAGCGGATCCTCAGCGAGGCTAAACGGTTCATCGAAGAGGAGGGGATTCCGCGCTCCCGGTTCGAGTTTCAGATGCTGTACGGCATCTGCGAGGAACTGCAGCTGAAGCTTGTCGAGGAGGGCTACCGGTTCCGGGTATACGTCCCGTTCGGCGTGGACTGGTTCGGGTATTTCATGCGCAGGCTGGCGGAACGGCCGGCCAATGTCTGGTTTGTGCTCAAAAATACTTTTAAGTAAAAAGGGAGTGAGGTAGCCATGAACTCGTTTGCCTGGAGCGCCGCATTTCAAAATGAGCCCTTCACCGATTTTAACCAGCCGGAGCACCGCGAAGCATTTCTGAAAGCTTTGGCCGCCGTGAAAGGGCAGCTGGGACATCGTTATCCTGTCGTGATCGGCGGAAAAGAGGTATACACGGAGCAGGAGCTGGTCTCGCGGAATCCCGGCCATGTGCGGGAGGTGGTCGGCCGGATGAGCCAGGCCGGTACCGACCTTGCGGAGCAGGCGATGCAGCAGGCGCAAAAGTCTTTTGCCACCTGGAAAAGAACGACAGCCACCGAGCGGGCGGCGCTGCTGCTCAAGGCGGCTTCCCTGCTGCGCCAGCGCAAGCACGAATTTTCCGCCTGGATGGTCGTCGAAGCCGGTAAAAACTGGGCTGAGGCCGATGCGGATACGGCGGAAGCGATCGATTTTATGGAGTATTACGCCAGGGAAGCCGTCCGGCTCAGCGAGACGTCACTGCACCAGCCGCTGCCGCGGGTGCCGGGTGAAGAGAACCGGCTGCAGTACATCCCGCTGGGCGTCGGCATTATTATCCCGCCGTGGAATTTTCCGCTGGCCATATGTGCCGGCATGACGACGGCCGCGGTGGTGACCGGCAACACCGTCCTGCTCAAGCCCGCATCGAACACGTCCGTTATCGCCTACCAGTTCTTCAAGCTGATGAAGGAAGCCGGATTCCCGGACGGGGTCATCAACTTTGTGCCGGGAAGCGGGGCCGTCATCGGCGATTACCTGACGGCGCATCCGCAGACCCGGTTCATCAGCTTCACGGGCTCGAAGGAGGTCGGCCTCCGGATCAACAAGCTGGCCGCGGAGCAGGCTGAGGGGCAGATTTGGATCAAGCGGGTCGTCGCCGAGATGGGCGGCAAAGACGGTATCGTGGTGGACGAGACGGCGGATCTGGAAGCGGCGGCGAAGGCCATCGTGGTCTCGGCCTTTGGCTACCAGGGGCAGAAATGCTCCGCCGGGTCGAGGGCGATCATCGTCGAGTCGGTCTACGATCAGGTGCTTGCCCGCGTGACGGAGCTGACCAACCTGCTGGAGGTGGGATCTCCAGAGGATAACGCGCCGGTCGGACCGGTCATTGATGAGAAGTCGCGGGACAAAATTTTGGAGTACATTGGGATCGGCAGGGAAGAAGGGCGTCTTGTGACCGGCGGGGAACAGGTCGGGGAAGCCGGGTATTATATCCGGCCGGCCATCTTTACCGATGTCCCGGTCAAGGGACGGATCATGCAGGAGGAGATCTTCGGACCGGTGCTGGCGGTCGTATCTGCACGGGATTGGGAGGAAGCGATCGAGATTTATAACGATACGGAGTTCGGATTGACCGGATCGTTCTTTTCGACGGACGAGAACCGGATCTCGGCTGCGCTGGAACGCATGCACTGCGGCAACTTGTATGTCAACCGCAAGTGTACCGGTGCGCTCGTGGGCGGCCAGCCCTTCGGCGGCTTCAACATGTCCGGGACCGACTCGAAAGCCGGCGGGCATGATTACCTGCTGCTGTTCACCCAGGCGAAGGTGACCTCCCGCAAGCTTCCTTGAGCCTGCACTTCCGTGGCGGGTCATGCCTGGATAAATGACAAAGCACCTTGACTTGCCGGCGTTTCGCCGCAATTCAGGGTGCTTTTATTGGGTTTGTTCTCGAAAGTACAACGCTTCTAGAGCCCTTTTTCTTCGGATTCAAACTTGTTGCTTCAGATCCACATGTTGAGGGGGATCACTGTGCCTGCCGCTCATTCCGCTGCAGCTGAATGAGCTCGCCAAGCTGACGGATGGTGTCCAGCAGATGCTCGGTTTCATCGTCCGTCAAATTTCCCAGTGTCTCGACGATGCGGACGGCGCTCATTTCTGCCAGCTTCTTCAGCAGCGCAGAGCCTTTGTCCGTAATCGAGATGTTAACGAACCGGCGGTCCTGCTCGCTGCGGCTGCGCACGATGAGCTCTTCCTGCTCCAGCTTGTCGCAGATTTGCGTAATGGCGCTGGTGGTCAGGCCGGTGACCTTGACGATGTCCGTTCCGCGCTGGCTGCCGCTATTTTTCAAATATTGAAGTATAAACGATTCTGTCGTGCTTAGCTTTACCTGGCGAACCAGACCGGCATAATCTATAATTCTTGGAAGTCTGTCCATCAATTCAAAATATCGGGTCGCGAGTTCTGTAGATGTAGAATGCAAATTAATCTCCCTCCTGGAGGCAACGGACAAGCCGGCTCGGCTCGAAACGTCCGTTCATGCATTTAATTGGTCCTAATGACATGTTAGTTTGATTTTAAGATACCGTCAACTTTCACCGGATGGGTTCCATGGGGACGGTATGTGCTTGACAAACCGCTTGTGGAAGATATATACTTTTCCATGCACTTATTAAAAGTAAGCTTATATCCAATAAGCTCTTACTTATCAATCGATAGGATTATGTGATCCGAATGTGCAACCATTCATTCGCTTAATTCGACATCGATTACTCTCTTTATAACTCTCAGGATTCCTTTTTTTATGGCAGCCGCGACGCGGCTGCTCTTTTTTTTGCCTGCAAGTACAATAAGGCGCCCGGAGACCGTGTCTAGAGGAAGTTTTTCTTGCGGGATCAGGAAGCAGAAGCTCCGAAATTTATACTTTCTGATCTCCTAAAAAAAGGATTGACGAATAAGTAACCATTGGTTATATTTATAGCATACAGATTAAGTAACCGTTGGTTAGTTAAAAAAGGCCGAAAGGAACAAACACCCAGATGCCCAGAAAAAAACAAGTTCGATCCGAACAAACCAAGCAGGACATTTTGAATGCGGCCGGCCGGCTTTTCGCGGCCAAAGGGTACGATGTCGTCACCATGAGGGAAGTGGCCAAGGAAGCCGGCTGCTCCCATACAGCGATCTACATTTATTTTGAAGATAAGGAGGCGCTGCTCCACGAACTGTCCATCCCGGCGTTAACGGAATTGCAGCTTCAGATTGAGGAAAAGGTGTCCGGAAAGCTGGAGCCGGAAGAAGCATTGAGGCAAATCAGCCTGGATTTTATCCGCTTTTGCCTGATTCACCGCAATATGCACCGCATCTTTTTTGAGGCACGCTCCGTAAGGGTGGACGAAGCGGAGCCCGAGCTTGAGATTAACCGCGTCCGTAACGGGATGTTCCGTCTGCTGATGCAGGCTGTCCGGCAGTGTCTGGATTTACCGGAGGGAAGCGAGCGGCTGCTGTCGGCCACCCGGATTTATTTTTACCTGCTTCACGGCATTGTGGGCACCTATCAGCTGTCCGAAGAATCGGCCGAGGAATTGATGGAGCGTCTGCTTCCCACGTTTCGTGAAGCGATCGAGGTTTTGCTGCTGGGCTTCCGCGCACAACATGCGCCGGATAAATAACGATCCACAAAGGAGAGGTTGAAGGATGAGCTTTATCGTTCTGATGCTTTTGTTTACGGTGGTTTGCGGTTGGCTTGATTCCCGAATCGGCCGGACGACGAAAAAGGAGGGGAAGTAAGATGTTCGCAGGTCATTTTGGACTCGCCGCAGCGGCCAAAGCCGCAAGTCCCAAAACTCCGCTGTGGGCGATCATGCTGGGCACGCAATTGCTTGACGTCATTTTTGTGCCGCTGCTGCTTACGGGAATGGAGACAACCGTGGAAACGGATGGTGGAGGATACGGCGGAGCCGTTATCCATGCAGACTATACGCATTCGCTGGTCAGTGCGCTGATCATCGCCCTGCTTGCCGGCCTTGGAGCGTGGAGGCTATGGGGAAAGCGAAGTGCAGGGGTTATCGGCGGCGTGGTCTTCAGCCACTGGCTGCTCGATCTGCTGGTGCACCGGAGTGACATGCCGATTCTGCCGGGAAATCTGGGCTCATTGCCTTTAATGGGGTTCGGCTTATGGAAATGGCCTTTCATCAGCGGCGCTTTGGAAGTTCTTCTTATTGCCGTGGGTGCCGTCATGTATTATCGGTCAGTGCGATTAAGGGCACGCAACGCGTCGGAAATCGCCGGAGGCGCCTTTCCTGCCAAAGCGGTATGGGCTGCTGCGGTCATGGCCGTCCTGCTGACGGGCTCGTTTATATCCGATCTGATCGGGATTTGATCTTCCGGACTTTTGCTGAAATTTGGATGTTCTTGATCAGCCTGTCCATGCGCTGCGTTTGGGTCTCACGTTCTCGGATGTATAATTCCAATAAACTTTATCGGATTTATAATAATTTCCTTCTTTTCAAACCTCACAAAGTATGAGAAAATATGAAAAAATTCGCGTGTGGAATCATTTTCCACAGTTACATGAAGGAGGATCCACCTATGTCCGAGAAACGCCCATTATCCATTGAAACGCTCGCCGTCCATGCAGGCCAGGAAATCGATCCAGCGACTTTTTCGCGTGCCGTGCCGCTCTATCAAACGACGTCTTACGGATTCAAGGACAGCGATCATGCCGCCAACCTGTTTGCTCTGAAGGAGTTCGGCAACATTTATACCCGCATTATGAACCCGACCACCGACGTATTTGAGCAGCGCGTTGCAGCCCTGGAAGGCGGTGCCGGAGCGTTGGCGGTTTCCTCCGGACAGGCGGCGATCACCTTCTCCATCCTGAATATTGCCGGCGCCGGGGATGAGATCGTCTCGTCCTCAACGCTGTACGGTGGAACCTATAATTTATTTGCCAATACGCTGGCGAAGCTTGGCATTAAAGTGCACTTTGTCGATGCCAGCAACCCGGAAAATTTCCGCGCGGCCATTACGGATAAGACGAAAGCGCTGTACGCCGAAACGATCGGCAACCCGAAAGGGGACGTGCTTGATGTGGAGGCCGTTGCCGCTATCGCCCATGAGAATGGCATCCCGCTGATCGTGGACAATACATTCCCGAGCCCTTATTTGCTGCGTCCGATCGAGCACGGTGCTGACGTCGTCGTTCACTCGGCAACGAAGTTCATCGGCGGCCACGGCACGTCCATCGGCGGCGTGATCGTCGACAGCGGCAAGTTTGACTGGGCGGCCAGCGGCAAGTTCCCGGGACTGACCGAACCGGATCCAAGCTACCACGGCGTCGTGTATACGGAAGCTGTCGGCCCGATCGCCTACATTATCAAGGCGCGTGTACAGCTGCTTCGGGATATGGGATCGGCGATCTCCCCGTTCAACTCGTGGCTGCTGCTTCAAGGTCTGGAAACGCTGCACCTGCGGATGGAGCGGCACAGCGAGAATGCGCTGAAAGTCGCGCAGTTCCTGGAAAGCCACGATGCGGTAGAGTGGGTCAGTTACCCCGGGCTCGCAAGCCATCCTTCGCATGAACTGGCGAAGAAGTACCTGCCGAAGGGACAGGGAGCGATTCTGACGTTCGGCATCAAGGGCGGCACGGAAGCAGGCCGCAAGGTGATCGAGAACGTGAAGCTGTTCTCCCACTTGGCCAATGTCGGCGACTCGAAGTCGCTGATCATCCACCCGGCCAGCACCACGCACCAGCAGTTGTCGGAAGAGGAGCAGGTGGCCGCCGGGGTGAACCCGGAAATGCTGCGGCTGTCGATCGGTACGGAAGCGATTGACGATATTTTGCACGATTTGGAGCAGGCCATTGAGGCCAGCCAGCAAGCTTAAGCCATCCAAAGCTATATAAAGCTATAGAAAGCTATAGAAATTAAATCCCGTCCTTATCCTGATCAGCCGCCTCGTTTGAGGCGGCTTTTTGTGTTGTGAATCGTAAGCTTGCCCAATGGGGGCTCTCCGCCCGCAGGCTTTCCTTGGGAAACCGCGCAAATTCCGTATATTTCGCCCTTTCGGCTAATATTCTGTAGGGTATATGGATTGAACTCAAGTTTCGAATGAAAACCCTCATTGTAACGGCTTATCCAAGTCTTTCAACATGAATTGCTTGAGTTCATTCTGTACAGCAATTTACGCAAGTGGAAGCTCATTTATCTCTGAAGAGAGGGTGGACAGCCAAAAATGAAGGGTGAACGGTGTCAGAACAGCTTCTGCCAATTCGGCTCCTGCCCCGCACCTTGCGGTGTGGAAGCGGTTCACCAGCCGGCATGCGGACAAATGGGCGGGAGCGCTCGTGACCGGCGTTCCGGCAGGGAAGAGGAGAACGGCCGCCAGGAATCGGATGCCCCCCACTTGGAAGATGCCGGAGACTATGCAAGGGCGGGCTCCCTTCCCGAGATCGCATCCCTGGTAGAGCTTGCATCCATCGGCTCGATTACGAGGGAGAAGGCGCTTCTGTCCGCGGATTCCGAGCGGATTGGGGAAATCCTTCAGGAAGCGGAGGAATACCGGTCCAAGCCAGAGGAAGGCACGACCCCGGAAATGCTGTTGGATTGGAGTGATTCCATGCGCAGTTTGCGGGTATATACGGAAGAAGCTCCTTACCTGTACCGGCAAAACGAACGCCTGGACGGAGCGGCCGGTCTAGTACTGCTTCGGGAAGAAGAGTGGCTGAGAACCGGCCATCTGAAGGAAATTTATGCGGAGTGGCTCAATCGGGATCCGGGAGTTGACGGCCGCGAACGGGAGATTCAGGAGCGGCTGATGAACCGGTGGAAGGGGCATCTGGTGAATCTCCTGCACAGCCTGCAGGGAGCGCCGCTGACGGTGGCTCTCGTGTCCGGACGGCTGAAAGATTACCGTAAGCTGAAAGGCGACGCGGCGCTGGACATTGATATGCTCCGGGATATTCAGCTGGAAGCCCTGTTTCGGGCCGCCCAGTCCTGCCAAATGCAAAGGATTGACTGCAGTCTGGAACTGCTGGTTCCTTATCCGGAGGACGGGGAGGCTTTTCATAGGATTCATGATTTTATCGATCGGGTCGGCGAGGAAACCCTTTGTCACCAGCGCAGATCCTTAAGATACCGGGTCGGAGCGATGCTGGATTGGGACGTTCGCGAAACAGCGGCAGCGGAAATCGCCAGGTTCGCGGATTTCATCGTGATCAACGGGAAGCATGAAGGGGCCTGGCTGATGGAATACCTGGCCAGCGAAGAGGAGAGGGAAAAAGTGCTCAGTGCGGGCATTCCGTACAGCGTGCTGGAGGAGCTGGTGCACAGCATCCGCCGGACGAAGCCGGCCATTCGAATCTGCCTCTCCGGGGCGGTAAAACCGTCGGATCTCGCTTATGTTTATCGTTTGGGACTGAACGCGGTCAGCACGGTTCCCTCCGAGCTGCCGGGCGTGCGGCTCGCCGCAGCGCAGTGGGAGCTCCTGGAAAGGCAGCACGAACTAAGGCGCAGATCCGCGCAAGGAAGAACGTAGGATCGCGCTTTATAGGATAAATAATCAATAGGCTTAATGATTACTGGGGCGGGAAGGCCTGCTTCGGATTCATTAAAGCCTATTTTTTTGCGTAAAAAATAGCATCCCCGTTTACTTTTTATGGGAGGGCGCGTATACTGTTATTAACAAAAAGTTTCCTTAACACAAAATTATTGTATTGACGCAAAAATGATTATCATTCTCATTTAAAAACAACAATCGCGTAGGAAGAAAGGTTCGTCAGAGGCGTTCCGTTTCCATCCGCATACCATGCTGCTCCGGCTAGTCCGGAGCAGCATGTGCCATTTTAAGGGGACTAATAATGCTATTCATTCTCATTAGGAAGGTGATCACTCATGGAAAACATACGAAATGCTCCTGCTCAATCGATTCAGCGTCAGGCCAATCTGAACCGCCCAGGTCCCGGAAAGAAAGGGCGCTTTGATCTGCGCTCGCTGATCCGCAATTCGGAAATGCAGGCGGCGCTGGCGAGCGGACTGCTTATGCTGGGCGGCTGGGCAGCCAGCTGGCTGTCCGCTCCGGCCGTCGTATCGATCGTGCTGTATATTATGTCTTATGCCGCAGGTGGCTGGCTGAAAGCGAAGGAAGGGGTCGAAACGCTGATCCACGAGCGCGATCTGGACGTCAACCTGCTGATGGTGGCTGCCGCGCTGGGTGCCGCAAGCATCGGCTACTGGAACGAAGGTGCGATGCTCATCTTTATCTTCGCCCTGAGCGGAGCATTGGAAAGCTACACTACCGAACGAAGCAAAAAGGATATTTCATCGCTGATGGCGCTGAAGCTGGAAACCGCGCTGCGGATTCAGGACGGGCAGATGAAGCTCGTTCCGATTGGGGAGCTGGCCATCGGCGACCTGGTCTTGGTCAAACCGGGAGAATTGATCCCGGCGGATGGAATCATCCAAAAGGGGAACTCCTCGGTGAACCAATCGTCCATCACCGGCGAATCAGTCCCGGCCGACAAAGCCGCGGGCGACGAGGTGTTTGCCGGAACTCTTAACGGGGAAGGCGTGCTTTACGTCGAGGTGTCGCGTTCGGCAGAGTCTACCGTCTTCGCCAAAATCGTAAAGCTCGTGGAGGAAGCCGAGACCGAGGTTCCGGATTCGCAGCGTTTCATGAAGCGGTTTGAAGCCATTTATGCGCGCATCGTGGTGGCGGCTACGCTGGTCCTCATTTTCCTGACTCCGTTTGTGCTGGGCTGGAGCTTTGGAACTTCCTTTTATAAAGCGATGGTGTTTTTGGTGGTAGCTTCGCCGTGCGCACTGGTGTCTTCCATTATGCCGGCGATGCTGTCCGTTATCTCCAACCGGGCACGCCGGGGCATTCTGTTCAAGGGCGGTGCGCATGTCGAGAACATGGCGCTAACGTCTGTGGTCGCTTTTGACAAAACAGGAACGCTGACGCTCGGAACGCCGCAGGTAACGGATTTCATTCCGGCGGACGGATACGACCGCCTGGAGCTTCTGGGTATTTGCGCATCCGTGGAACAGCTGTCCGAGCATCCGCTGGCTAAAGCCATCGTGGTGAAAGCCGAGGAAGAGGGAGCGATGCTGCCTTCAGCGGAATCGGTGACCTCGTTGACCGGCTGGGGTATGGAAGGCTGGGTTCAGGGCAGACGCTGGCGCATCGGGAAGGCGGATATGCTGGATCAGGCCAACCCGTCTGGCGAACATGCCGCATGGCTCCGGCTGCGTCAGGAGCTGAACGCGGCCGGCAAAACCGTGTCCGTGATTCTGGACGGAGAGCGGGTTGCCGGGCTGGTCGCACTCGCTGATGTGATTCGCCCACAGGCGGCCGCTGCCGTGAAGCAGCTGCAGTCGATCGGCGTCAAGGTCGCGATGCTGACCGGCGATCACAGCCTGACGGCAAACGCCATCGGCAGCAGCATCGGTGTTGATTACGTCTTTGCCGATTTGCTGCCAGAAGAGAAGGTCAACCATGTGAAACGGCTGCGCGAGCAGTACGGCCACGTGGTGATGGTCGGGGACGGCGTGAATGACGCGCCTGCATTGGCTACGGCCACCGTAGGTATGGGCATGGGGATGAACGGCAGCGGCACCGCGCTCGAGGTGGCGGATGTCGTTCTGATGAACGACAACATTGAGGAGATCGCCTCGACGATTACGCTCGCCCGCCGCGCCCGGCGCATCGTCAAGCAGAACATGGTGTTCGCCGTGTCGGTGATTTTGCTGCTGATGGTCAGCAACTTTGCCGCCGGCATCGCCCTTCCGTTCGGCGTGGTCGGCCATGAAGGGAGCACGATCCTTGTCATTTTGAACGGGCTCCGTCTGCTGCGGTAAGTGCGGTGTCGAGACCGAAGCGGCTCATAAATGAAGGAACCTCCGAGAGAGAGTCGGAGGTTTCTTTTTTGCTCGGTAGGAAATTGTTAAACGATTTGTAAAAATTAAATTGTTCACAATTCAGGTGAAAGGCATGTATACTTGATCTATTGACATCTTATGAAAAATGTATGATAATGATTATCAGATAATAATTATTTTAAATTAAATGATAAATAGATCCCGGACGAACCCGCTAAGGGACGATGCACCGGGAACGGGAAGCTTGGAGGGAGATCCTATGTATAAATCCGTAATTATCGGGACAGGACCTGCCGGATTGACGGCAGCGATTTATTTGGCACGGGCCAATATGAGTCCGCTGATTATTGAAGGGCCGCAGCCGGGCGGCCAGCTTACCACGACGACAGAAGTTGAGAACTTTCCAGGATTCCCTGAAGGCGTGATGGGACCGGAACTGATGGATAATATGCGCAAGCAGGCGGAGCGTTTCGGCGCTGAATTCCGCACGGGCTGGGTGAACAACGTGGAGCTGGGCGCGCGTCCGTTCAAGCTTGACGTGGAAGGCATCGGCCATATCGAAACCGAGACGCTGATCCTGTCCACTGGCGCAACCGCCAAATACCTGGGCATTCCCGGGGAGCAGGAGAATGTCGGACGCGGCGTAAGTACCTGTGCGACCTGCGACGGATTCTTCTTCCGCGGTAAAGAAATTATCGTGGTCGGCGGCGGCGACTCCGCGCTCGAAGAAGCCGGCTTCCTGACACGTTTTGCATCCAAAGTGACGCTGGTACACCGCCGTACTGAGCTGCGCGGCTCCAAGATCATGCAGGATCGCGTGCGTGCCAACGAGAAGGTGGAATGGGCACTTAACCGTACTCCGCTCGAAGTTGTGGCTGACGAGCGCGGCGTGAAAGGCCTCAAAGTGCTGAACAACGAGACAGGTGAAGAGGAACTGATCGAAGCAAGTGGCGTGTTTGTTGCCATCGGTCATCACCCGAATACCGGATTTTTGGGCGGCCAAATTACGCTCGACGAGAACGGCTATATCGTTGTGCAGCCGGGAACGACGGAAACGAACATCCCTGGCGTTTTCGCCTGTGGCGACGTTCAGGACACCCGCTACAGACAGGCCATTACGGCAGCCGGAAGCGGATGTATGGCAGCAATCGATTGCGAGAAGTATATCGAAAGTCTGGAGCACAGCGCAGTCGCTCTGTAATGGATGCATGATTTGGACCGATCAGGCCGGCGCAAGAGCCTGTTGACATACACGACATTTTCACGATATGAGGTGACCTAAAGCGATGGAAAAAGTGATTGTATATACCAGCACCAACTGCCCGCACTGCCGTCAGGTGAAAGGATACTTGGCCGACAAGGGCGTCGAGTTCGAAGAACGCAACATCGAGCAAAACGATGAGTATGCACAGCAGGTCTGGGACATGGGCGTTCGCGCCGTTCCTTTGACCGTCATTGGCGAGAACCGCGTGTTGGGCATGAACACAACCCAGTTTGAGAAGTTTTTGAATCAACAATAATTTTCTGTTCATTCTATAACCGCTAAATTAGAGGTCGTCCCTTGGAGCAAAGATGCTTCCGCCGGGGCGGCCTTTTTTTCGTAGGCGCAAAAAATAAGGGATGACCGCCAATGGCAGGCCGCGATCCGGGCCGCTCTGGGGTATCCCTAGGCTTTTTTACTTTTAAAACGCTGTCAAAAGAACAGTTTCCCGACCAGCTGCAGCACGAAGTAGATGATAATGCCCGTCGCGATGAGCGTGAATCCGGCCTTGGGACGGCCCTGAAAAAAACGCAGAATGGCCAGGCTGAACAGCGGGGCGATAATCAGCAGAAACAGCAGCACGGTCACGAATACCTCGACCGATATATTGGAAATATCCACGTAAGTCACGGACAATCTCTCCATTCCTAAGGTAAAATCATCGGGTTTACCAACGTCCACAAACAATCATTTCTATACAACATTCCTATTATATACGAAACCCGGCCTGCATTTCCGTAGATTCGGGGGAAAAATACGTCGATTTTTCGTCAAATCCTGTGCCAAGGACGAAATAAACGGAAGCATGAGAGATCCTGCCGAATTGACATGTCCGGGAAGGAAAACGCCTGTAAAGTCCGAATATACTAAGAAAAATAGATTCGGAAGGAATGAAACGCATGCATACATCACAAGCAATGCAGGAACTGCTGTCCGCAAGAATGGTTGCGATCGTCCGGGGGATCACCCGGGATCAGGCCAGGACGGCAGGTGAGGGACTGATCGCCGGAGGCGTCCGGCTTATGGAAGTTACGCTGAATACCGATGGGGCGCTGCACATGATCGAAGGCTGGCGCTCGGCATACGACGGACGAGCCTACGTAGGCGCTGGAACCGTATTGAACCTGGCCATGGCCAAGGAGGCGGTTCAGGCTGGAGCGCAGTTTCTGATCTCGCCCAATGTCGATCAAGCCGTCATCTCCTTTGCTCTGGAGCAGGGCATCGACGTATGGCCTGGTGCCATGACGCCGACTGAGATTGTGGCCGCTTACGAGGCCGGTGCCAGCGCAGTGAAACTGTTCCCGATGGGCAGCCTCGGAATTGGCTATTTGAAAGAGATCCGTGCGCCGCTGGATCATATACCTCTGATGGCTACAGGCGGGGTGACGATCGGCAATATTGCCGATTATTTCGAAGCAGGGGCGTGCGCGGTCGGGATCGGCAGCTCGCTGCTGCCGAAGGCGGAGCTGGAGTCGGGAAATGTCGAGGCCGTCCAGGAACGGGCCGCGGCGTTTGTTCAGGCGGCTGCCCGAACAGAAACGGATAAGTAATGGAGCGGCAAGAGGTGCTTTAAGCGAGCAGGAGGCAGCAGGTGTGCTGCATGGAATCGTTCGTTAGCCGGTCACAAACCGCCTCAGATGGCCGTTCGCAAAGCAGCATAGAAGCGTTGTGTCATAACTTGCCCATAGCTGGAATAGAGTCATTTGGAAGGGCCATTTTCATGTACGGGTAGGCTCGTTCGGCCATGGGATGACAAAAGCGGTACAGGTGTGGACCGGCATGATGGTCAGGAAGGGAGGGGGCCATATGATTGTAAAGCGCTTCTCGCTCGTTTCGTTGCTGCTCTTTGGAACGGTGGTTGCCGCCGCCGTTTCCCCGAGCATTGATTGGCAAAGGGTATATGCGGCCGCGACCTCTCCGGCGAATGTGGTCACGACCGTGGACGGGATTCAGGCGAAGCTGCTGGCCGCCATGAATCAGCGCCTGGAGAAGATTCAGTTTGTGTACCAGGGCAAGACGTCGGCCCTCAAGAGCCAGCTGAAGAGCGCCCTCGAACAGGCGCTGGAGAGCGATCCCTACATCAATTACACGATCGAAAGCTATGGTTACTCCTACAGCGGCAGCTCGAAATCGGCCACGGTGAGTGTGCAGTTCCGCTACCGGGAAACGGCCGCGCAGACGGCTTACGTCGACCAGCGGGTGAAGGCGGTACTCGGCAGCCTGATCCGGCCTGGCATGAACGATCATGAGAAGATCAAGGCGATCCACGACTGGGTGATACTCCATTTGAAATACGATAGGACCCTTCAGAAATATACCGCGTATGACGGACTCAGCTCGGGCAGCACGGTCTGCCAGGGATATTCGCTGCTGACTTACAAAATGCTGAAGGAAGCCGGAATTCCGAATAAAATTGTGGAAGGCACCGCCGCCCCGAGAGATACGGGCGTGAGTCAGCTGCATGCCTGGAATCTGGTGCTTCTTGACGGCAAATGGTACCACTTGGACACGACCTGGGATGATCCTGCTCCGGACAAGGCCGGTGAGGTCGGTACGGGCTATTACCTGCGCACGGACGCGCAGATGAGGAAGGACCATGCATGGACCAAAGCTTATCCCGCTGCCATGACCTTGTATCGCGATACGCTGTCCGGCCTGATCCGGCAGGGAGGAAGCCATTTGGCGTTTTACCAGAAGCTGCAGGAACAGCTTGAGTACCAGCTGTATGATCCGGCGCAGATCGTATCGACATCCGCCCAGCTCAGTGCCAAGGCCAAACCGGTGGTCGCTGCGGGAGGGCACTCGCTGCTTTTCCGGTTCCACGGGGACAAGGAGCAGCTGCTCGGCGCCCTGCAGGATTTGTACCGGCTTGGGGTGAGCTCGATCTCATACACGCAAAGCCCGCTGGATGAGACGGAGGATTTGAGAATTTACGTCACTTGGAAATAGGCAAAGCGGTGTATTGGCAAGCGAGACTTGCCGCTATGCAGCAGAAAGCCCCCTCACTTCTAAGCCCAGGAGCTTGGCAGGAGAGGGCTTTTTGGCCATCTGGTATTTTGGGAAAGCCATCAGCACCTAAAAAAAGGAGACTCACATTTTCATTTGTGAGTCTCCTTTTTTATGTTACCGCGGGTCGTGGGTGGTCAGGTCGCACTGCTCCAGCGGGGTCAGCTTGGTTTTCTTTTTCCACTTGTAGCCGAACCATACGGCCAGGAACAGCGGAATGCTGACATACGTCACGAGAATGCCGTACCAGTCGATTTTGCTGCCGGTAAACGCTCCGGTGTTCTGCCCCAGGATCGCGATGATGCACAGGATAAAGGCAAAGATCGGTCCGAACGGGAACCAGCGCGCCCGGTAGGGCAGCTCGTCCAGGGAATGTCCCTGGGCGAGGAAAGCCCGCCGGAAACGGTAATGGCAGACGGCGATGCCGAGCCAGTTAATAAAGCCGCACATGCCGGAGGCGTTCAGCAGCCAGTTGTACACGACCCCGTCGCCGAACAGGGAGGCCAGAAACGCCAGCATACCGATCGCCGTGGTGATCAGGAGCGCGTATACGGGAACGCCGCGGCTGTTCAGCCGGCTCAAAAATTTAGGTGCCAGGCCGTCCTTGGCCATGGCATACAGTACGCGGGTGGAGGCGTACATGCCGGAGTTGCCCGCCGACAGCACGGAGCTCAGAATGACCGCGTTCATGACGGATGCCGCAAAGGCCAGACCCGCCTTTTGGAATACGAGGGTGAACGGGCTGACGCCGATATTGTTCAGATCGGTCTTCAGCAGGTTCGGATTCGTATAAGGAATCAGGAAGCCGATGACGATGATCGCCAAAATGTAGAAGATCAGGATCCGCCAAAATACCTGCTTGATGGCGCGCGGCACGTTTTGGCGAGGATTTTCGCTCTCCCCTGCGGCCACCCCGATCAGCTCGGTTCCTTGGAAGGAAAAGCCCGCCGCCATAAAGACGCCGACGAAAGCAAAGAATCCGCCATGGAAGGAGCTGCCGCCCAGGTTGAAGTTCTCGAAGCCGACCGGCTTGCCCCCCATGATCCCGAAGATCATCAGAATGCCGACAATCAGGAAAATAATGACGACCGCGATTTTAATAATGGCAAACCAGTATTCGGATTCGCCGTAGCCCTTGGCTGATAGAATATTGAGGGCAAACATGATAGCGAGAAACAGCAGACTCCACAAAAAGGAGGGAGAGTCCGGAAACCAATATTTGATAATGACCGTCGCCGCAGACAGCTCGGCCGCGATCGTGATCGCCCAGTTGTACCAGAAGTTCCAGCCGACGGCAAATCCGAAGGCCGGGCTGACGAAGCGGGTGCCGTAGGTGCTGAACGAGCCGGAATCCGGCATGTAGGTAGCCATTTCTCCCAGGCTTGTCATCAGAAAATATACCATCAGGCCGACGGCGGCATAGGCCAGAATCGCTCCGCCCGGTCCGGAGGAGGAGATGGCGCTGCCGCTTGCCAGAAAGAGCCCGGTGCCGATAGAGCCGCCGAGGGCGATCATCGTCATGTGCCGGGATTTCAGGCTCTGTTTGAGTGCCGTTGCCGGTGTTTTTAAACGCATAAAAAGAAATCATCCCTTCAAATATGAATATGACTTCATGGAGTGGAAGGGGAACAACCAAAAGGGACCCCAGGTATGAAGTACCCGCGGTCCCGATAAATGACGCTATGGCTTCCGCACCCGTGCTTCCATGAAAGATAGCTCATCACGGCGTCTTCATCTTCCTGCAGGAGGAAGGAACACCGCGACAGTTCTGTCCCTTTCGGAGAACAGACCCAGCATGCCAACCGTAGAGCGGGTTCGCACACTTCGGCGGAAGGCGCCCTTCGCTGTCGTCACCGGCGGCTCTTACGCCTCGGAACAGCTACTCATCGCTTCCGCAACCTCTACCTCACCTTGGACGGATGAGGTTATCTTTTACATATTTCTTTGTATTGATGTATTGAACACGTAACATCGTAACGTATTACGCCGGGAAAAGGCAATGGTTAAAGCTGGAACTCCGGAAGAGCCGTTCCCTGCAGTCTTCAGGAGCGGCTCCGCTTGGCCATCTGCTGCCACACGGTGCCTGCGGCCTGCTCGCCGGATTCGATGCGTTCCAAGGCCATCCGTGCCTGCAGGCTCACTTCGAACTCGGGATCGTTTACCGCTTCCTCCAGGGCATCGCGCGCTTCTTCCGTCCCCACTTCGTACAGGAAGCGGGCGGCGCGCCAGCGGACGATCTTGCTGCTGTCCTTCAGCGTCGCCTGCATCGCCGGCGTGGCCGCCGGGTCGCCGATGTCAGACAGCGTGTCGCCCGCCGTCCGGCGGACGGTCGGCGAGCTGTCCTTCAGCGCCTCGTACAGCAGCTCCATCGCTTCCGGCGTGCGCAGATCGCCGAGGTAGACGACCGCCAGGCGGCGGGTCTGCATCTTCTCGTCATGCAGCGCCTGACGGATGATCGGCAGCCGCTCTTCGGTCGGCTGCATGCCGTCCAGGGCGGCATAGCGAACCTTCCAGTCGGCGCTCTGCATCGCCTCGGCGAGCTCGGCGTCGCTCAGCTCGCGCCGCTCCTCTTCAAACTCGCTCTCGCTGGCGCCATGGGCGATCGCCTGCTCAATGACCTGCTTCAGCCGATCTTCAGGAAACGCCGCTTCAAGCTCCTGCTCGACCTCACCGGCGATATCCTCCAGCTCCCCGTAGCGGACGCCGTAATCCTTCAGCTTGCGCTCCTTGATCATCGTCGCCGCAGTGACTTCCATTACGGCTTTCGTGAAGCGGTCGGACAGCGCCCGGCGAACCTCCTGAGTGCCCGATTTCACGCGGATCTGCATCGGGATGCCCCGGAAGAACTGCACGAACACTTCCGCCTCGCCGTAGTGGCTGCCCGCTTCTGCGTCTTCTTCCGTGAACTGGCTTGTCAGGCCCTCCTGGCCGAACCGCTCCTGCACTTCGCCAAGGATGGCGGACCAGTCCGCGCTGCCCAGGCGTTCCAAGGCGACAAAGTCAAGGGTATGGAACACGCTCTTGACCCCTTGGATATGCAGCATCTCCCGGATCCAAGCCGGGGCGGAGCGTTCATTGTCAAGCGTATATGTTTTGCGGATACCGGGCTCCAGACTCTCATCCAGGTGCAGCTTCATAGAGTTCGGACTCGGCGTTGGCTCGATAAATTTGATCTTCACAGATAAAGACCTCCTTCTTCTTCAATACCTTTTACTATTGAAAAAAATGATACAACTCATTCCTGTATAGATGAAACCACCATCTAAACTACAGTTTACCTCACTTTGCCCCCAAACATAAACCTTTTGCAGCGGATAGAAAACGGATGGAAAGACGACAATGACTAAGAGGTTACCAAGCTGCATAGAAGGAGCTGTACTGCCGCGTGATATTCACCATTTATTTCGCGCCGATGCTGATTGTCGTCGTGACGATGATGCTTTTGGCGCTGTACGTCATTCATTACTCCGACCTGCATGACGAATAATTCATAGACTTGGCGGCAAGCGAGCTTGGGATAGAGGGATGCATTGCGAGCGTCAGCGCTAGTGGTACACAGGGTTTCGGATCGGGTAAAATGGAATAAACAGCAATTACACCCGGGAAGGAGGGGGACTCTTGCCGAAGATCCGCTACAATAACATGGATAATGTCAGTACGGATAAAACGTTGAAGCAGTTCAGACAGTGGCGCCAGGAGCGGCGGCAGAAGAAAAAGGACTACAGCTTCCAAATCCCGAATATGCCGCCGGATCTGGAGTATCTGCACGGCAACCGGCAGGATACGTCGATTACCTGGATCGGCCACTCCACTTTTTTCATCCAGTATGAGGGCCTCAACATTATGACGGACCCGGTCTGGGCCAAAAGAATGGGCTTTGAGCGGCGCCTCGGCGCGCCCGGTCTCCTGATCGATGATGTGCCGCCGGTGGACATCATTCTCATATCGCACTCCCACTATGACCATATGCACATGGCTTCTATCCGGAAGCTGTACCGGGCGGGCACGACGCTGATCGTTCCGGTCGGCCTCCGCGCGAAGATGGTCCGCAAAGGCTTCCACAATTGCCGGGAGCTGAAATGGTGGGAGCATGTAGTCATCGGCCAGGTGAAGATCAGCTTCGTCCCGACGCAGCACTGGACGCGCCGCACGCCGTTTGACACCAACACATCGCACTGGGGCGGCTTTGTGATGGAGCCGCATGAGACAGGGGAAGCCGGTAACGCCGGAGCGGAAGACGGCACCAGGATGCTGCCGCCCAACGTCTATTTTGCGGGGGACAGCGGGTATTTTGCCGGCTTCAAAGAGATTGGCCGGCGCTTCAACCTGCATGTAGCGCTGATGCCGATCGGGGCGTATGAGCCCGAGTGGTTTATGACGTCGCAGCACGTCAATCCCGAAGAGGCGCTGCAGGCTTTTCTGGATGTGGGGGCCGATATGATGATCCCGATGCATTACGGCACGTTCCGCCTGGCCGACGATACGGCCCGGGAGGCGCTGGACCGGATGGAGGCGGAGAGGGTCCGACTCGGTCTGAGTGAGGAGCGGATTAAAGTGATGCATTACGGGGAGACGCTGACGATCCACCCGGAGCGGAGGTAGTTCCGGATACCGAACAGGAATCGGATACGTCGATAGATCCATACGAAACACCGGAAAGACCGCCGGGCGGCTTCTTTCCGGTGTTTTTGCATGGCCCCTTCCCTTACACCATGGTGCATTCGAGCGGTTTGGACAATGGCCCCCATCCTTCTATGTTGGGGTACTTTTGATTATCTCTTAGCGCGAGCGGGAATAGAAATAGATAAAAACGATTATATTGATAGAGATAGGCAATGATAGGACAAACGTCCGGGTAGGGGAAGGAATACCCGGGCTCGGCCGAATCCGCGGGCTATACTTTGTTCCTTCTATTATGAAATGGGCTTCGAACGCACGTTGATTTATGCTATAATGTGCTGAAGCCTACTAGCGAAAGGAATGGTAATACTTCATGATCAGTACAAGCGGCGTGACACTCCGTTACGGAAAACGCGCACTTTTTGAAGATGTAAATATAAAATTTACGCCAGGCAACTGCTACGGTTTGATCGGCGCCAACGGAGCCGGCAAATCGACGTTCCTCAAGATCCTCTCCGGCGAAATCGAGCCGAACCAGGGCGAGGTTCACATGACACCGGGCGAACGCCTTGCGGTGCTGAAGCAGAACCATTTTGAATACGACGAGTATCCGGTTTTGGAAACCGTCATCATGGGTCACAGCCGTCTGTATACCATTATGAAGGAAAAGGATGCGCTGTATGCGAAAGCGGACTTTTCCGAGGAAGACGGACTTCGTGCGGGTGAGCTTGAAGGCGAATTCGCCGAACTGAACGGATGGGACGCCGAGCCTGACGCGGCTGCACTCCTGATCGGCCTCGGCATTCCGCGCGAGCTGCATGACAAGAAGATGGTGGAGCTCTCCGGCAACGAGAAGGTCCGCGTCCTGCTGGCACAAGCCTTGTTCGGCCGTCCGAACAATCTGCTGCTCGACGAGCCTACCAACCACTTGGATCTCGAATCGATTCAGTGGCTCGAGAACTTCCTGATGGACTACGAAGGCACTGTCATCGTCGTATCCCACGACCGTCACTTCCTGAACAAGGTATGTACGCATATCGCGGATATCGACTTCGGCAAAATCCAGCTGTACGTGGGTAACTATGACTTCTGGTACGAATCCAGTAAATTGGCGCTGGAGCTCCAGCGCGAGTCCAACAAGAAGAAGGAAGAGAAGATCAAGGAGCTGCAGGCATTTATTCAGCGGTTCTCCGCGAATGCTTCCAAATCCAAGCAGGCGACTTCCCGGAAGAAGCAGCTGGATAAAATTACGCTGGACGATATCCGCCCTTCCAACCGGAAATATCCGTTCCTTCATTTCAAGCCGGAGCGTGAAGCAGGCAAGCAATTGCTGACGGTAGACCGTATCACGAAGACCGTTGAAGGCGAGAAGGTGCTGGATGAGCTGAGCTTCGTCGTAAACAAAGGCGACAAGATCGCTTTTGTCGGCCCGAACGGACTGCCGAAGTCGATGCTGTTCGAAGTGCTGATGGGCAAGGCGGAGCCGGACGCGGGCGAGTTCTCCTGGGGCGTTACGACGACACAGGCGTACTTCCCGAAAGACAACTCCGAATATTTTGACGGGGTGGACCTGAACCTGGTGGAATGGCTTCGCCAATTCTCCAAGGATCAGGACGAGACGTTCCTGCGCGGCTTCCTGGGCCGGATGCTGTTCTCTGGCGAAGAAGCGCTGAAGAAGGCGAGCGTTCTCTCCGGGGGAGAGAAGGTGCGCTGTATGCTGGCCAAGATGATGCTGAACGGCGCGAACGTGCTGCTCCTCGACGAGCCGACGAACCACTTGGACCTCGAGTCCATCACCGCGCTGAACAACGGGCTGATCGACTTCGACGGGACGATCCTGTTCACATCGCATGACCATCAGTTCATTCAGACGATCGCCAACCGGATCATCGAAATTACGCCGAACGGTATCATTGACAAAGTCATGACATACGACGAGTATCTGGAGAACGATGAAATCAAGGCGCTGCGCGAGCAGATGTATCCGCAGGAAGTTTAACACTTCAAGCCATGAAAAAAAGCTGCCATTCCCTTAAGCGGGGGTGGCAGCTTTTCTGTGTTGTCCGTAAAGCCTGTGGCTTGTTTAGGACCCGCCAGTGCGGCGGCGCTGATTGTTGGGTTTTTTCGTGTTTTGGCTCTTCATCGCGTGCGGGGCATTGCTTTGGAAGCCGCCGGGCTTGCCGCCCTTGTTCTGCTGCTTCTTCTGCTCCAGCTTCGCGCGGATGGCGTCGGCCAAATTGACCTTTTTGGCGTCCTGATTATCCGTCATGGGTAGGGTTCCTCCCTTTGGGGTTGTGTCCTTATTCTAGCTGTTTTTGCGGCTCCCCACAAGAGATGGGAGAGACAAAACCTCTTGAACATAAGCAACTATGTTTCTCTAGACCCACACGACTTTCGTTTGCTAGGATAAAAAAGTGCCTTTGGGCATGAAACGGTGAAAAGGGGCCAACGAACTTGGATCATATCTATGAAGATATCCGAAAAGGGGAACGCGGCGCCTGGATCAGCATTGCGGCGTATTTGATCCTCTCCGCGGGCAAGCTGGTCGGCGGTTACTTCTTTGCGTCCAGCGCCCTGCTTGCAGACGGGTTTAACAATCTGACCGATATCGTGGCGTCGGCCGCCGTGCTGATCGGCCTGCGGATATCGCAGAAACCGCCGGACTCAGACCACCCGTACGGTCATTTCCGTGCAGAGACGGTAGCATCGCTGATCGCTTCGTTTATTATGGGCATGGTCGGTATTCAGGTGCTGGTGGAGGCGGCCAAATCCCTGTTTATGGGCAAAGAAGCCTCGCCGGATTTATGGTCAGCCGGCGTGGCGGCTGTCTGCGCTGTATGCATGCTGTTCGTCTATTTATATAATAGAAAGTTGGCCAAGGAGATTAAGAGCCAGGCCTTGATGGCGGCCGCCAAAGACAATCTGTCCGATGCGCTGGTCAGTATCGGGGCGGCAGTCGGGATTGTCGGGGCACAGTTCGGCCTGCCATGGCTGGATGTGGTGGCGGCGTTTGCCGTAGGTCTGCTGATCTGCAAGACGGCCTGGGATATTTTTCGCGATTCCACCTACCGCTTGACCGACGGGTTCGATCAGGAGGAACTCCGCGATTTGCGGGGCACCATTGCCAAAACCCCCGGCGTTGAAGGCATCAACGATGTGAAGGCCAGGGTTCACGGCAACCATGTCCTGGTCGATGTCGTTATTGTGGTTGACCCCACCCTCAGCCTGATCGAAGGGCATGCCATCAGCGACAAGATAGAAGAGCGGATGAAGAGAATTCATAATATTATGAACGTCCACGTCCATGTGGAGCCTCGGGAGAAAAGCTTGTGAAGGCCAGTTCCTTTGAAAAGCTCCTGTGTTCTTGATCAGCTTCAGTGAACAGCCGCAGTGCATAAGCATTGTGGCTGTTTTTGCGTCCGCCCGCTGCCTTTCGGAGAAATGGTCTCAGCAATGGGTCTGACGAAGTGTGAAAATAAAAATTGGAAAACGGTTCCAACGTAGCAGGTAATTATGAGGTTTGTGGGATATCCAGTTGGAGAAATTCGATGAATAATGACATAGATGGAGGGATTTTACAAATTCCTGTCTCAAATCATGCTTACGATGGAAAGGAGTAAAGGCTGTGAACAGAACGTTTTGGCGATTGTGGACTGCTTGCACTGCCGGATTGCTGGTGATGGTTGGGATGTGGCCCGGATTCAGCCTTGCGGTTGCCGAGCCGACGCGGTCGGCGATTGAATGGTCCAAGGATTACGGAAGCCAGTCCGGCGGAGAGGGGGTCATCCCTACATCAGACGGTGGCTATCTAGCCCTGGGCGACATCTATGACTCGTATCGAAAGGCCTATGTGGTAAAGCTGGATGGAGAAGGGCAGGTGGAATGGGAGCAGAAGCTGGCTTATTATGACTGGGGGTCCAGTACGGCATACCGGGCCATTGAGACCAAGGACGGGGGGTATCTCATTGCAGGGAACACGGGTGAAGAGTTTGAGCCGATTCGGCAGCTGTTCCTGATCAGGCTGGATGCATCGGGGAATGTGGTGTGGCAGAAGGTCCTGGATGCACAAGGATATGATCAAAACCCGAAAGCCATCGTTGAGACGGAGGACGGCAGCTTTTTGATCGCCGGAAGCGGAATCGTCCACTGGGTTGCTTATGACAGAGCTTATATCGCCAAGATCGATCAAAACGGGAATACGCTGTGGTACAACCAGTATAGTTTTTCGGGGAGCGACTATTTAACCGATCTGATTCCCGCGAGCGACGGGGGTTACATCGCTGTCGGCCACGCAGGTATGGTGGAATATGAATCGAGAGAACATGATGCGATGCTGGTAATGAAGATCGATGATCAAGGCAAAGAGGTGTGGTCGAAGCAAACGGTCGAGCCGCGCAGCGGCTGGACAGCCTACTCGGTCATTCCGGCCGAGGACGGAGGCTATATGATCTTGAGCCGTAAATCCGTTAACGGCAACGGCGTGCCGGTACTTACCAAGACGGATCTGACCGGACAGGTGCAATGGGAAAAGACATACCCGGATGGTGCCAATTCGCAGAATTTCAATCGTCTGGTCCAGACGGAAGAGGGCTACGCGTTGCTGGGTGAACATGTTACATACTTGGACTGGAGTTCAGAGTGGAAGCATCAATACAGCGTGTTAAGCGTCGATCGGAGCGGAGGGCTGATCAGCAGGGAATTGTTCAAGGGGCCTCCGATCTACAGGGTCGGTACCGCATCGGGAACTCCGGACGGAGGTTATATTTTCCCGGGAACCGTTCAGCGGGGAGACAGCGCGAAATTTCAGCTGATGAAGCTCATGCCGCCGGCGGACCAGCCGCCTGTTGAGCGAACACTAACAGGCATCGCATTTTTGGAAAAGGAAAAGAAACTGAAAACAGGTTCAAGCGTCTCCACGGTGCTGCAAGCGGTATATGATGACGGAACCCGAAGCGATTTGTCCAACGCCGCAGTCTACGTTTCGGGGGACGCTGCGATTGCCGAAGTCGACGCATTAGGCCGAATCACGGGAAAGGAGCCGGGAGACACCTATGTGGAAGCATCTTACGAGGGTTATACAGCAAGATTGAACGTGACTGTACTGCCGGAAGATACGGGCGAGTATGATCCCCTGAACGGCTATCTCGAGCTGGATTCGTCCCAATACTCGCTTTCGGAAGGTTCGACGCTGGATATCAAGGTTTTTTTGTATGACTATTCGACACAGACGAGATCGGATATTACCAAGCAGGTTCAATTCAGCAGCAGTCATCCGGACGTTGCCGAAGTGGACGGGGAAGGAAATCTGATCGGTCATAAGCCGGGCTTGACCCAGATCTCTGCCCAATATAAGGGAGGCCGGACGATGGCCTCGGTCCAGGTCGTCCGCGCCGCTGCTCCAATCGGCACTGACCTTCCGGATCAAGGCGGGACGGATAACGGGGAGGATTTGGAGAATTCAGTAGAGGAATAATCGTGTAAAGTTTCGTCTGATGAAAACATGGATGAACAAGGCTGGCCTGAACAGGGCCGGCTTTGTTCTACCATTTGGCCGCTGCAGAGATTTCCTTAATGTTCCCTGATTTCCAGGGACCAGGCGTATTTAAGACCATAGACCTGTTTATTACCAACATTTGGAGTGTTTATTTGTGTAAAAAGGGCCATGCGGTTTCTCGATCCTCCTGCCTATAATGAGAGCAAGCGCTAAGCGGACCGGCGTTCCCCGGTTTCTACAAGCGACTCAGACATCTCAAGGAGGAATGAAATGATTAACATCAAGAAAAGCTTACTCGGATGCCTGCTATTATCCGCTGCCATTTCTGCTGCCGTCATCATCCCGACCGGACATGAGGCTCAAGCGGCGTCGGCATCCAGCCAGGTTCAGGCACAGGGCCAGGTCGGCGTTATCCAGGCCTCGGTGAATCTTCGGGACAAGCCTTCCCTGTCCAGCAACGTGCTCGGTTATGTGAAAAAAGGAGAGACCGTGCAGATTTTGGAGAAAAGCACGGCTTATTATTATAAAGTGAAAACTTCGTCGGGCAAGGTTGGCTACGTCAGCACCCGCGAAAAATACATAGCCGTTAAGGGCACTGGTTCGGCATCCCAGCCAAGTACCGGATCCTCTGAAGCGGCACCACCCGTCTCCGCGGAAAATACGAATGCCATGATCGAAAAGGTGATCCAGACCGGCATGAAGTATTTGGGAACCCCTTACGAGTTCGGTTCCAACCGGAATACGACGACCACGTTCGACTGTTCGGATTTTACCCGCCAAATCTTCAAAGAGGCTGCAGGCGTTGTGCTTCCGGCAGATTCCAGACAGCAGGGCTCCTGGGTGAAGGAAAACAGCGGAGCTGTGTACAGCACGGACCAGCTGAAGCGGGGAGATCTCGTGTTCTTTATGAGTTACCGCGGATCCAGCGCTTCCGCCTATCAAGGCGTTGATAAGTCCAGCCAGCGGATTACCCATGTGGCGGTGTATCTTGGCGACGGCAAGCTGCTGCATACCTACTCCAATCAAGCCGGCGGCGTTACGGTATCGGATTTCAGCAACTCTTGGAAGCTGAGATTTCTGTATGGAGGCAGCGTTCTGAAATAAATTCCGCGTAAATGCAAAGGACCGGAGAATTCTCCGGTCCTTTGTTGTCCCCCGCAAAGGCTTCGCTGAGCGGGAGGTTTGATGATATTCTATGTAGAAGGAACTAAATGACGCCGACACCCGTTAGTAAAACTCCTTAGTTCTTTCTAGTACTGGCATATTGCTTTTAGGATGTCTTATTTTACGAGAACCCAGGCCGTTCCGAGCCACGTGTAAACTTCCACCCACTCGCCGAGGAGCGATCCAACGCGGTTGCCCGTGGTGTCAACGACTTGCGGAGCAAGGACGCTTGCGACTTTACCGCCGGGCTCAAAGTAGAACGGTGTATTTACCGTCAGGATGAGAGGCACCGTAGGATTCGTTACTTCTTCTCCTGCAGAGATGATCGGCTCAGGCACCAGCTTGGTAGGTTCGGCAACGGTCTCCGACGAGCCTGTGGCCGAAGTCGTGGTGGACGGAGTGCTGTTCGTTGTAGACGTTGTGGATGCGCTGTCCGCGAACGCTGCGGTTCCCATGGAAGCCATTAATCCGAGTGCTGCTGCAATAGTGATGATTTTTTTCATAGACTGTGTTCCTCCTTGGAATAGTATGCTTCTACACTATCCAAATAACCCTCTTAAAGACAAATGAACCAAGTTATCTAGTATCGTAGAAAAAAAGATTGTTTTAGTTTACCATAAATATGGTAGAAGCGTCAGGGTGGATGGTACCAAATATCCCGGCTGCCTGTTTTTGAAGTAGGCCAAAAATGAAACTTTAGAAATGCGCCGAATGGTGGAGTGAACTTGCTTTTCGGCAGAAAGGAGGCGGACATGCGCCTAGGGAAGTTTTTGTTTCGGTTCATCATAACGATCATCATCTTGGTCATTATTGCCGCAGGCGTGCTGATCTGGTACATCGCTCCGGACCGCAAGCTGAATTTGAATTATACGGATCTGAATATCCAGGATAAAGCGATGCAGATGCTGAAGACGAAGAAACCGGAAATTACGCTGAACAACGAAGAGTTGAACGAGCTGGCCAAGAAAGAGCTCATCAAGCACATGGGTGATATGCCCCCGCAGGTTACCGTTACCGGAGCCGAGTTCCAGTTCCATGGGCAGGAGGTTACGGCGGATATTAACGGCAAGTGGGAGTTTATTCCTTTTGGTGCCGAGCTGACCTTCACGATGGATGCCGACGGCAGCGTCATTGTGCTGAAGCATGAATCTACGAGGATCAAGTCGATCCGCGTCCCGGCGGAGACCTGGGGGCTAGGCACCCTTTCCGTGCCGCTCAAGGAGCACTTGCCGGACATCCTTAGAGTGGACGATGTTCAGTTCTTGGATGACGGCGTTAAGCTGACGTTCAAGCTGAACTGGCTGGATCTGCCGTCGCTCTTTTAATGAAACAAAAGACTGCGGGCATTAAAAAAACCAAGCGCCTTCTATCCGAAGGACCGCTTGGTTTTTTTGCTCATTCTAACCTTTTTCTTATCTCTTTTGGCTTGTTCGTCTTCTCGTATCAGCTGCCCTTATACCGTTAAGGCGTTCGGCTGCGGCCGGTAAACAGGGAGATGATAAAGAGAACCAGGAAAATGAAGAACAGCACCTTGGCAATCGTAGCCGCCGCAGATACGATTCCGAAGAATCCGAAGATTCCGGCGACGATCGCAATAATTAAGAAGATAATCGACCATTTCAACATCTTGCTCACCTTTCTTTCCTGTAGAGTTTGGGCGATAAATGACTGGACATACGCCGATAAACCAGCGGGTCCCGTTCACCCTCGTAGTCATACTTAACCGGGCCCAAGGGGAATGAAACAAGCCCTGACTTTGGTAAAAAACGGCGCTGTTTCGTCATTTGGGCGATAGGGTAACTAACGCTTAAGCGAGCCTTACAGGAAGCATGGAAGGCATCTTGAAGAGACAAGAAAGAGAGGTTATGCACATGATTATGTCGCTCAGTGTCGCGTTAATCGCGGTCGCTTTTGCGGTCCTGGTCGTTTATCTCATTAAAACGCTGCTGGCCGCGAAAAGTTCGCTCGAGAAGACGACGCAAACTCTGCAGGAGGTTCAGCAGACGATCGACGAACTCAGCTATGAGATCAAGCAAATCGTCCGGCACGCCAACGATATTACGGCGGATGTCGAGCATAAGATGAAACAGATTGATCCGGTCATGAATTCGGTGAAAAATTTGGGTGAAGTGCTCAGCGAGTTAACCCTGGCTGCGAAACAGGCTTCCACCACCTTGATTCACAAGTTCAAGCAGCCTAAGCACCAGGTAGAGTCCCGTCCGCGGCACATGCTTGCCTCCGCGTCGACGCCGGAAGAGCGCACGATTGAGTCTTATTCGGCTGTATATGAAACGGGAGCAAAGGCCAAGCCTGCGGCTAACGTGGTGAAGTGGATCGATACCGCCGCGACGGTCTGGCAGAGACTGCGCCGGTAGGACCTATGGCTCAGGCTGGATCCATTGACAACAGAAAGGATGAGAATCATGTTGAAAATGATTACGCTGCTGCTTGGAATACTGTCACCCTTGTCCTTCGTGTCCGCTGCCCAGCCTGACCCGGGCCATACGGCGAATGCCCAGGCTGTCCGGCAGACCGTCCAGCAAACCCCTGATCGCTTTACCGTGTTTGATACGATGAACGGGGTTTCCCTGAACGATACCAAGCAGGAGGTCCTCGCCCACAAGGGCAAGCCGCTGAAAGTGACGCCCGATCCGTTCACCGGCTGCTCGGCTTCCGTCTACCAGGACGCGGCCGTCGTGCTCTGCGACGGCATCGTGGACTACGTTCATGTGGGAGCGGCTGCAGGGAAGATGCAAATCAACGGTTCCTGGATCCCTTTGAGCAAATACCGGGTTGCTGATGCTTTAGGGCAGCCGCAGTTCCGTGCGGAGGATGGCGACGTCTACCTTCGCGGACACCATGCCGTCAAGGTTTACACGGATCCGGAAACGGGAAGGCTCGCGGGAGTCGACTTTTTTGACCAAGCGAGTGAATAACCTGCCGTTTCCTGGAATCGGCGTTTCAACTACACCCGCATAGGTTAATTAGAACATGTACGGGATCAACAAAGAATAGGAGAGTGAGAACGATGAATTCATCAACCAATACCAAATCATTTGCGAAAGTTGTGGAAAACGGCGTCCAAGCGGTGGAAGAAGTCAATCAGCTGCGCAGCGCGGGTTATGTGTACGATGATATTTTCGTACTGGCCCATGACGGCGACCGGACCGATCGGATTGCGGACACGGCAGGGGCAAGTGAGGTTGGCATTAAAGAAGAAGGCATGTTTGATGCTCTTGCTAATCTGTTCCGTTCACGCGGAGACGAGCTCCGGGCCAAAATCACGTCGCTGGGCTTCACAGAGGCTGAGGCTCAATTTTATGAAAAGGAACTGGATCTGGGCAAGGTGCTGGTAGTTGCCAAAAAGGCATGAGACCGGTATTTCCCGCATACAGATGCATGTCAAAAACATAGATAAGGAATGGGATAACGCTTCCCATTCCTTATCTATGTTTTTGGAACAAGTGGGATATCATACCCCAAGTTCCAACGACTGATAGACCTTAGATGCTGAAATATTCACACGGTATGGTATATAGTATATAAATAGAGATTTCAACAATTTCATAGGATCGTAAGGAGAGGGTTATGAGAATATTAATTGTTGATGACAATCCGACTAACGTCATAATCATCCGGGAGATTTTAAAGAAAGAAAACTACCGGGATATCGATAAAGCCTCATCGGCAAGAGAAATGTTTGAAATCTTGGGGGCTGACGGCTATGCCAAAGAGGGTCAGCCGAAAGCGTCCGATTTTGACTTGATTTTGCTCGATATGATGATGCCTGAAATGGATGGGATCGAGGCCTGTCAGGTGATCCAGAAAAACGAACATCTCAAGGATATTCCGATCATCATGGTCACGGCGGTGGGAGATTCCAAAAAGTTAGCCGAGGCGCTGGATGCCGGAGCGGTCGACTATGTGACCAAACCGATCAACAAAGTGGAGCTGATGGCCCGGATCCGCCTGGCACTCCGTCTAAAACATGAGAAGGACTGGCATAAGGAGCGTGATCAGCGGATTCAGGAGGAGCTGAGATTGGCTGCGCTTGTTCAGAACGCGGTGCTGAGTCCCGCTATTGAGGACGAGCTGTTTGAGGTCCACGCCATTTATCAGCCTTCCGCTGAGCTTGCCGGTGATCTGTATGCCTGGTATTCCCTCGGCAACGGCCGTTACGGTGTCATTCTTTTGGATATGATGGGCCATGGCATCTCGTCGTCCCTGTTTACGATGTTCATCGCGTCGGTCCTGAAGGATACGGTAACCACCTATGTGGAGCCGGAGAAAGTGATCCAGGAGCTGAACCGCCGGTTCAACCAGCTTCACATCGAAAATCAGCTTGTCCAATATTATTTTACGGCGATTTATTTAGTTGTTGATACCTCGATGAAACGGATTGACTACGTCAACGCCGGGCATCCCCCGGCTTTATTTTTCCAACAGAACGGAGACATGCTGCTGCTTGACCAGGCATGCTGTCCGGTCGGCCTATTCGATAAGATGGACATCGATCCGCAGACCTTGTCTTACGAAGGGGAAGGCCATATTGCGCTGTACACCGACGGCTTGCTGGAACTTGTCCAAGGCGATCATGACGAACAGATCGACTTTTTGGTCAGCCACCTGAAGCATTCGCATGAATGGAATGAAGAGAAGATGTACCAGGCATTTTTTGAAGACCACGGAACCCAGGAGCGGGAAGACGATAAATGTCTCGTCTGGATTTCGTTAAAAGAGGGAGCGAATGAAGAATGAAACTGAAGACTAAGCTGGTGATCGGCTTCGGTTCGCTCATGCTCATTTTGATTGCTTTGACGGTGGTCGGCTACGACCGCATGAATTATATGAACAAGCAAATGGATCGTATCTATGAGGACCGGTATTTGAAAGTGCGGTATTCCACCGGGGTCCGGAGCGAAGTGAACGATATGTCCAGGTTCGTTATGAGCATGATGCTGAATCACAACGTGGCGACAGATAACAGCACTTCCGAGATTAACGATATGATCGCCAAGGGCGAACAAAGTTTGCAGAAGCTGAATGCAACCACCACCTCTCCTGAGGAAAAACAAATGCTGAACCGCGTTCAGAAGGCGTGGTCGGATTACAAGGAATATATCAACAAGCAGTCCGCCCTGTTATCCAAAGGGATGATGGACGATGCCAACACCTACCGAAATGCAAGTGGAACCCCGATCCAGCAGGAAGCGATAGACAGCATCAATGCGCTGTCCGAATATCAGGATCTGCTGGTCGATCAGCAGATCAGTAATGCCAAAGCGGCCTACAACCGGTCCGTTCAAATCACGACCTCCATTATGATTGCCGGTCTGCTGCTTGGACTTGCCGTTATTCTGTGGGTCATCTCCACCATCACGAGGGGACTCGGCGTCGTGAACATGATGATCAACAGCTTTGCCAAAGGCCGGATCCAGGCCATCCGCCGGATTAAGGTGACCTCAAGAGATGAAATCGGCCAGGTGGCCCATGTGTTCAAGGAGATCGCCGAAGACCTGGAAGAGAAGCAGGAGCTGGAGCAGAACTACCTCCAGGCCCAGAAGGACCAGAACTGGCTTAATTCCAATGCGAGCCGGGTTACCGAGCTTCTTCGCGGCATCAATTCCAGTAAGCAGGTGTCCCAAATGTTCATCAGCGAGTTTACGCCGATCATCGGGGCGGCCTATGGGGCTATATATATTCAGGACGATGATAAAAATCCGAATATGCTGTCTCTTGGCGGAACATACGCCGGCCAAGGAGAACGCTCGCCGAGAGGCGGAGTTGAAATCGGAGAAGGGCTGGTCGGGCAGAGCGCTTTGGACCGCAAACCGATTATCACCGAGCTGCCGGAAGACTACCTGTCAGTGGACTCGGCCTTTGGTTCGGCGAAGCCGGCTCATCTGCTGATCTATCCGGTCGTGTTTGAAGACGAGCTGCTCGGCGTCATTGAAATGGCGTCGTTCGAACCGTTCAGCGAGCTGGCCAGACAGCTCTTGTCCCAACTCACCGCGAGTCTGGGCGTCATTATTAATAACATTAACCGCCGCGTTCGCGTCGAGGAGCTTCTGCGTGAATCGCAGGCGCTGACCGAGGAGCTGCAGTGCCAATCCGAGGAGCTGCAGACCCAGCAGGAGGAGCTGCGCCGCTCCAACGAAAATCTGGAGGAGCAGACCGAAGCGCTCAAGCGCTCCGAGGATTTGCTGCAGCGCCAGCAGGAGGAACTCGAGCATTACAATACCGAGCTGATCGGCAAGACGCGCGCGCTGGAAGAGCAGATGCAGCAGCTTGAGGAGAAGAACATCGAGGTTGAAGATGCGAAGGCCAGACTGGAGCAGCAGGCGATGCAGCTGGCGGTGACCAGCAAATACAAGTCGGAGTTCCTGGCGAATATGTCCCACGAGCTACGCACGCCGCTCAACAGTTTGCTGATCCTGTCGCAGCTCCTGTCCGAGAATAAGGAAGGAAACCTGAGCGATAAGCAGAAGGAATACGCTCATACGATCTACATGTCGGGCGCCGATCTGCTCAAGATGATCGACGAAATTCTGGATTTGTCCAAGGTCGATGCCGGCAAAATGGAGATCAACTCCGAAACGGTGCCGATCGAGGAATGGCAGACCTTCGTCAACCAGAATTTCAAGCCGCTGGCCAATTCGAAGCAGGTTGCGCTCCACGTTCACGTGGACAACGATGTGCCGGATTCCGTCGTTACCGACGGATACCGGGTCAAGCAGATCCTGCGCAACCTGTTGTCCAATGCCTTTAAATTCACCAGCCAGGGTTCGGTCGTGTTCACGGTCCGGCGGGCGGATCCGGAAGCCCTGCCGTCTTATCTGGACCGGAACAAGGAATATATTGCGGCGGCCGTCAAGGATACGGGCATCGGCATACCGGAAGATAAGACCGACCTGATCTTTGAGGCGTTCCAGCAGGTGGACGGTACGACCAGCCGCAAGTATGGCGGTACCGGACTTGGTCTTTCAATCAGCCGTGAGCTGTCCCGCCTGCTTGGCGGGGGAATTGAAGTCGAATCGGTCGAAGGGCATGGCAGCTGCTTTACGCTGTATCTGCCGGTCACGGAGGAGAAGCCGGAGGAGTCTTCTTCCGCTCAGGATGAGGCTGCCGTTTCCAGCGAGCTGATGCTGCCCAAGCCGGCGCAGAGCATGGTGGATGAAGAGGAATCCGCCATCAACGCGGCGGAGCCTCTGGAAGACGACCGCGAGCGGATTGCCGATAAAGATAAGGTACTGCTCATCATTGAGGATGACATCAAATTTGCCCGTATTCTGATGGATATGGCGCGGGGGAGAGGCTTTAAGGCCCTCGTGGCGATGCAGGGCGATATCGGCCTCGATATGGCAAAGACTTACCTGCCGGATGCGATCATCCTGGACATCCAGCTTCCGGTCATGGACGGCTGGGCGATCCTGGGCGAGCTGAAAGGGGATTCGGCAACCCGCCATATCCCGGTTCACATCATTTCGGTATCGGATGAAGTGAAGCAAGGGCTGAAAATGGGGGCTATCGCCTACTTGAAGAAGCCTTCGACCAAAGCGTCCCTGGAGCATGCCTTCTCACATATTGAGTCGTATACCGAGCAGTCGCTGAAGCATCTCCTCATCGTTGAGGACGATGACATCCAGCGCCGTTCGATTATTGAGCTTATCGATCACGATGACGTGGCCATCACCGCTGTGTCCACTGGCAAGGAGGCGCTCAGCGAGCTGCGGAAGAAACGCTACGACAGCATGGTGCTCGATTTGATGCTGAGCGATATGACCGGCTTCGAGCTGCTGGATCAGATCCAGCAGGACGAGAACCTGGGCTACCTTCCGATCATTGTGTACACCGGCAAAGATCTCGACAGCAAGGAAGAAATGCGCCTGCGCCAATACACCGAGTCCATTATTATCAAGGACGTAAAATCGCCTGAGCGCCTTCTGGACGAAACTACCTTGTTCCTGCACCGGGTGGAAGCCAATCTGCCTGAGGACAAGCGTCAAATTTTGCAGAAGCTTCATAACAGGGAAGCGCTGTTTGAAGGGAAGAAAATCCTCCTCGTCGACGACGATATCCGGAACGTCTTTGCGCTATCGAGCGTTCTGGAGAATTATGGCATGGAGGTGACCTTCGCCGAGAACGGACGCGAGGCGATCGATATCCTGACCGGAGGCCAGCCGTTCGATTTGGTGCTGATGGATATGATGATGCCGGAGATGGACGGCTATGAGGCGATGCGGCAGATTCGCCAGATACCTCAGTTCCATAAGCTTCCGATTATTGCCTTGACCGCCAAGGCGATGAAAGAAGACCGCTCCAAGTGTATCGAGGCCGGCGCTTCCGATTACGTGAAGAAGCCGATCCAAACGGAACAGTTATTATCCCTGATGAGGGTTTGGTTGTATTCGTAAGGGCAATAACGGGGTAATAGGTAATAGCATTACATTTTCATCATTGAAGCAACGTAAGCAGGAGGAAAGAGAATGGATTTGGGGCATACAGATCAGGACATCCCCGTAAAGGATGAGACGGAACGGGAAGATATCGAGCTTGAGCTTCTTCTGGAAGGCATTCACCGTTTATATGGTTACGATTTCCGCAATTATGCGATTCCGTCGCTCCGGCGCCGGATATGGCATTTTATACGCGCGGAAAGTTTAAGCAATATTTCCCAGCTTCAGGAGAAGGTGCTGCATCACCGGCCCGTTTTTGAGCGGCTGGTTCATAATCTGTCGATTCCCGTCACAGAGATGTTTCGCGATCCGAACCTCTTTCTGACTTTTCGAAAAAAGATCGTCCCCCTGCTGAGAACCTATCCGTATATCCGCATCTGGCATGCAGGCTGCTCCACCGGAGAAGAGGTCTACTCCATGGCGATTCTGCTGCATGAAGAGGGACTTCTGGACAAGGCGAGGATTTACGCCACGGATATGAACGACCGTTCCCTGGAGCAGGCGAAGCAGGGGATCTTCGGGATTGAGAAAATGAAGCTGTATACGAAAAATTACATTGAGGCGGGCGGAACCCGTTCCTTTTCCGAGTATTATACCGCTAAGTATAACTCGGTGATTTTCCAGCCCTTTCTAAGCAAAAATATGATCTTTGCGGAGCATAATCTGGCAACGGACCGCTCCTTCAACGAGTTTAACGTTATATTTTGCCGTAATGTGATGATCTACTTTAACGACACGCTCCGGGATCATGTCCACGGCCTGTTTTATGAAAGCTTAAGCCGTTTCGGAATTCTGGTTCTTGGAGCAAAAGAGTCGATACAGTTTACGGAATACAGTGATTCTTACGAACCGCTGGATCGTGTGGAGAAAATCTACAGGAAGATTAACTAGAGAAGTGGGAGGATTCCATGGGGTCTCAAGAACCGATTCATATTCTGCTGGTTGATGACCGTCCGGAGAACTTACTCGCCCTTGAAGCAGTGCTGGAGAGTGAGCAATATAATCTTGTGAAGGCGACCTCCGGTGAGGAAGCGCTCCGGTGCCTGCTGAAGGATGAGTTTGCTGTGATCATACTGGATGTTCAAATGCCAGGTATGGACGGGATTGAAACAGCCAAATTGATCAAGGCAAGGGATAAAACGAAGGACATTCCGATCATCTTCATTTCAGCGAACAGTAAAGAAGCCGAGCATTTATTCGCAGGTTATTCAGCCGGTGCGATTGATTATATGGTGAAGCCGTTTATCCCGCAAATCCTGAAGTCCAAAATTGAAGGCTTTGTGGAAATGTACTTGACCAACAAAAAGCATAAAACCCAGTCCATGCTGCTGCAGCAAAAAACGCAGGAGCTGGAAAAAGCCAATCAGGAGCTCATTAAAGCCAAAGAGGCGGCTGAAATCGCGGCCAAGGCCAAAACCGAATTTTTGGCGATGATGAGCCATGAAATCCGCACGCCGATGAACGGCGTGATCGGTATGGTGGATCTGCTGATGGAAACCGAGCTTAAGGAAGAGCAACTGGAATATACGGAGATTATCCGCAAGAGCGCCGACGCACTGGTCACGGTGATCAACGACATCCTCGATTTTACCAAAATGGAATCCGGGAAAATGGAGATGGAGGAGCATCCGTTTGAGCTGCAAAACTGCATCAAGGAAGTATTCAGCCTCTTTTCTATGGAAGCAGGGAAAAAGGACCTGGAGCTGGTGTACTTTATCGATGAAGCCATCCCGCCTATCATTTACGGGGATATGGCCCGCCTGCGTCAGGTGCTGATCAATCTGATCTCCAATGCGGTGAAGTTTACGCATCAGGGCGGAGTTTATCTGATGGTGTCACTACGGGAAAGAGCCGAAGACGGCAGCCTCATGATCGAATTTGCGGTAAAGGATACGGGTATCGGCATTACGCCGGATAAGCAAAACCGTTTGTTCCAGCCGTTCTCCCAGCTGGATTCTTCGATGACCCGGAAATACGGGGGCACGGGGCTGGGACTGGCCATCTGCAAATCGCTCGTTGAAATGATGGGCGGCAGCATTAAGGTGGAATCGACCGAGGAGAAGGGCGCCACGTTTATCTTTACGATCCGGACGAGCGAGCCTGAATCGGATGACGGCATGATGGGCATGGGCGACGACCTGCTTGTTTCCCTGCCGTCTGCAAAAGACGAAGAACCGCTGATCCTCGTGGTAGACGACCATCCGGTCAACCAGAAGCTGATGGTGAGCATGCTGGGCAAGCTGGGATTGAGAGCAGAAGTGGCCGAGGACGGGCGGCAGGCGGTGGATAAAATCCGCGCCAATCCGGTGTACCGGCTGATCTTCATGGATTTGCAAATGCCGGTCATGGACGGTCTGGAGGCCACGGCCCTTATCCGCGAGATGCAGCCTCAGGGATACCGGCCGGTTATCATCGCCATGACCGCCAATGTGATGGAAGGCATCCGAAGCCGGTGCAGGGAAGCCGGGATGGACGATTATATCAGCAAGCCGGTCAATATGAAATCGGTGAAGGAGATTCTGATGAAGCATCCCGTGCCTGAACAAAGCAAAGGCTTGCAGACCTCCGATGCCAACTCCATGTGACGGGGTCCAAATATTGCCAGGCATAAGCTTGCGTACAAGCTGATTCAAACAGGGGAATTTAGGGTTAACTGTTCTTATACAAGAAAAACAAAAAATTCGGGAGAGAATGTCTATGAATACGAATAAGAGCGAAAAATTCAATGCAACGACAGAACGCCATGAAGGTTCCTGCACGGTCTACCTGAGCGGGGAACTGGATTTATCGGTGGCGCCCGACTTCAGGCTTGTCATGGAACCGCTTGTTGGGGATTCCGAGATCGATCTAGTGATTAACTTGAAGGATCTGAAATATATCGATAGCACAGGGATCGGCATTCTATTGTCCATATTGAAGGCTAGACATGGGATGGATGCCCGTTTTGTCGTGGAAGAGGTTCCTTCCCAAATCCAAAGGCTGTTTGACATGACGGGTATTGCGAAGTTTTTTGCCGCCAGTAGGAATTCCCAATAGGAAAGGATCGAAGACAGTATGAATGCTGAAGTTCAAAAAGTCGTGATAACATTACCGGCCAATGCTGATTTTGTAGATATCGTAAGATTGAACTTGTATGGAATCGCATCGAAGATGGGTTTTTCTTATGAGGACATTGAAGATATGAAGGTAGCCGTATCGGAAGCTTGTAACAACTCCGTTTTGTATGCTTATGGTCAGGAAGGCGGCATGGTGGAAGTAACGTTCGAAATCGGCAATGACCAATTGTCCATCAAGGTCAAGGACGACGGGGAGAGCTTTGACCGGATGAACCGTACCGAAAACACCGTGACATTGCATGACAAAGACCTTCATGATGTGGAAATCGGGGGACTCGGCTTCTACTTGATGGAGGCGCTCATGGACGATGTGATGGTAGATAATGAGGCCGGACGCGGCACCCAGGTGGTTATGACCAAACGGCTCATGAGAAGTGAGGAGAAAGTATGAATGATAAGGTGACTCCCCCCGAGTCCATGAGCGAGGCGGTCGGTCTGATCTGGGAATACCAGCAGACGAAAGACAACGATATCGCCACCGTGCTTATCCAAAAATATGAACCGATGGTCAAGATGGCCGCGGGTAAAATCGCCCGTAACCGCCCGGACCTCTATGAGGACTTGTACCAGGTCGGCCAGATGGCTCTGATCCGGCTGCTGCAGCAGTATGACATCAGCTTGGGCATTCCGTTTGAACCGTATGCCATGAAGAGTATGATAGGGCATATGAAAAACTTTTTGCGGGATAAGTCCTGGTATATCCAGGTTCCAAGAAGGATCAAAGAGAAGGGCGCACTCGTCCAGCAGGCTATTGATGAGTTAACCGTCAAGCTGGAGCGCTCGCCGGACGTCCGCGAAATCGCCGAATTCCTGGATCTGTCGGTGGAAGAAACGGTAGAGGTCCTGGCCGGACGCGAATGCTACCACTATGTTTCACTGGACTCTCCGCTGTCCCAGGAAGAAACGGGTGCAACGCTCGGTGAACTGATCAGTTCGGACGTCAACGACTATGATTCGGTGGAAAAACGGATGGACCTCCAGCAGGCGATGAGCCAGCTGAAGGAACAGGAACAGAAAGTGCTGCTGCTTGCCTTCCAGGATGGTGAATCCCAGCGCTCAATCGCCCAGAAGCTGGGGGTTTCCCAGATGAGCGTCTCGCGGATTCAGAAGCGTGCAACAGAAAAGCTGAAAGAAATCATGTCTAATTCATACCAATGACGGACAAGCTTATGTTATGTTTCGACTCAACCGGAAGTTCGTAAGGACACGCCAGTTCTCCCTTGAGAATATACGGCGTGTCCTTTTTGGTGAACAAAGATATGGATGGTGAGATAGAGGAGGCGGGGTCATATGGCGGCTGAGGTTTCAAGCAATATATTATCTTTTGCGGGTCACTGGACATGGCATGATCTGGTGGTGGAGGACTGGTCATCGGAAGACTTCAGGCAGCTGCAGGAAGCGTGCCCTTTGATCGAGGAATGGCTGGAAGTCATCCCGAACATCGCACAGAACTATATGTCCGTCCGGTTTCCCAACGGCGTGGATGCCGTCATGTTCGGCACGCTGCCCTACTCGGTCAAAGCGGAAGTGGAGGACAGCGCGCACGTGGACCGGGTTCACTTTTACGTCCAGCGCGACAAGCTGATTACGATCAACCTGGATCAGAATACCCGCGAAATCATGGCTACCGAAGAACGTACGGCCATGCTGCACCAATGCCACAGTGCGGTAGACGGCATGTTCGTGCTGGCCCGGACGATTCTGCACTATTTTCATCTCGGGCTGGATCATTTCGAAGCGAACCTCCGCAAGCTGGAGCATGCGATGGAGATGGATAACCAGCGGTATTTGATGGACAAAATCCTGAACTCGCGGTTTGCTTTGCTGTATTGGAGCAATCTGTTCACGCCGTTTCAGGAGCTGATCGCGGCTGCCAGAGAGGGGTATTTGGACAAGCTGGAGAACAGCCGGCCGTTCATGCAGCTCCTGCACCGGATCGAGCGGATGGACCGGGCGTTCCGCCATTACGAAGATGAGATTGATACACTGATATCCATCGATGATGCCATTTCGGCGTTCCGCGGCAACGAAATCATGAAGACGCTGACGATCCTGACGGCGATTTTTACTCCGGCCACCGTAGCAGGCGCGATCTGGGGGATGAACTTCGAGAACCTGCCGGGCATCAAGGTGCCATGGGGGTTCGTCGGGATCATGCTGATCACGTTCCTCAGCACCGCCATCATGTACCTTTGGATGCACCGGAAGGGATGGACTGGCGATTTGCTCAAGGTCAAATCCAAAAAATCGAAGATCTAGCATCCCGCCGAATATCAAAAACAGGACTCGAGTTAATCGGTTAATCCCGCACGACGGATAGATCCCCTGCAAGCAAACAAGTGCTGAGTTAGCGCACAGCCGTATGCTTGGAGGGGATTGTTCATTTAACGCCGTTACCAGCGGCCGATAACGACTACGATTGCCAGCACCAGAAACACGATATTGATGCCAATCTCTTTATATTCCTTCCGACTCACATGGAAAGCGGCGCCGAGCAGTACCGTCACGGCCAGGCCGAGTGCAGCGATCGGTGTTAATATTGGTGCGATCCCCGTGGCCAAAGGCAAAATCACCCCGAGAACCCCGGCCAATTCCACCATTCCGATCCCCCAAACGAGTGGTTTAGGTACGTCTCCAACCCACGGCCAGGCCGTTCGCGCTTGTTCCTGCTGAAACGCCTTCATCCAACCGGAATATAGGAATCCGGCTCCTAAGATTCCTTGCACAATCCAAAGTACAACGTTCATGTCTTCACTGCTCCTTATCCTGGCTCTGTTTCGTCTCTAACCATGGATATATAATAGGGAGTAAGGGTGGGATGATGGAAGTAGGCACTTTAAATAAACGTAGTATCGAAAAATATACCTTAAGCCAATCAAGGGATAGGAGGATGTGCGTGAATACTTATTGTAAGTTTGAAACGGCGCTGGATATCCTGATCGGGAAATGGAAGCCGGTGATTTTGCTCCGTCTGTTGAACCATGGAACGATGCGGTTCAGCGAGCTTCAGAAATCGATCCCGGACATCACGAAGAAAATGCTGACCCAACAGTTAAGGGAACTGGAGTATCACGATATCGTGCATCGTGAGGTCTATAAGGAGATCCCGCCAAGGGTCGAATATTCCATAACTGAATACGGTCAACGCATGACGCCATTGCTGCAGGCGATGAATGATTGGGGAGTCAATCACATTGCTCACCTGACGGAGCTTTATGGGGAAGAGCGGGCAGAGTGACGGGGCATATTCTGCATGCGGCATCGTTCAAGGGAGCATTTCATGTAACGTAAGCCGGCAGCCGCCGGCTTTTTTTGGTTTGGATTAAGTCAAGAATGATTTATCGAGAGAATGCTATACGATGGTAATCGAATAGAACGAAAACAGGAAGCGCCTAAAATGAAACAGCCTTAGTCCGGTGGAGCACCGTACTAAGGCTGCCTGGTTTATTCCTATAGCTGTCTACTTCGATGGGCGGAACACCAGTCCCGACCTTACGCTTGTCATTGCTTAAAGCTTCGTGTTCGCCGTGTTCGCGGCAACCGTCTCTCCGGGAAAGCACTCCATCTCGGTCAAATAGGTCACTTGGGGCTCCAGATCCTTCCTGCGGATCATTTCGATCATCCGGTTAACCGCCAGCTCGCGGCTCGCAGGAGCGACGTAAAAGGTGGTCAGCGGCGGCTTGCTCAGCTTCGCCAGCTCCGAGAAGCCGTAACCGACGAGGCTGACCTCGCCGGGAACCTGCACGCCATGCTCCTTCAGCCACTGCAGGGCACCGAACTGAATAACCGTATTGACGGAAAATACCGCCGTATAGCCGATATCGAGCACATTCATCCGGGCGCACAGCTCGTAGCCGTCTTCGCCGCTGCTGGCCTGGACCAGCGATTTGTCCAGTGGAATCCCGGCTTCCTCCAGCGCGCGGTAGTAGCCGTTCAGGTTTTTCTGATGAATGGGAATGTTCAAATTCCCGCTGAAGAAGGCGATCCGTTTGTGCCCGAACGACAGCAGATACTTCACGGCCTCGTAAGCCCCTTTTTCATGATCCATCACGATGCTGTTCGTGCCTTCACGGGGGATGCCCCCGTAGAAAAGATAGGGTACCTTGGCTTCGGTAATTAGGTCGATCGCTTTATCGTCCAGATCGCCTGTCACGAAGTAGCCCTCCGCCTCCTTGCTCAGGACCGCCTTGCGCATCTTTTCGAGCCCCTCGGCATCCGCCTGCACGTTCATAAACAGCAGCGAAAAATGGTGGCGGCTTGCCGCCTGCTCAATCGTCGCGAGGTCGTACATGTACCTGGGGTCGTCGGGGGCGCGTCCGTACAAAATAAAGCACAGCTTCGGCGTGACATCCGCCCCGTGGTATCCGAGTTCCCTGGCGGCCTGAAGGATCCTTTGGCGCGTCTTTTCCGAAATCGTGCTGCCCGGCGCGTTATTGAGAACGAGGGAAACCGCGGAGCGGGACACGCCGAGGTACTCGGCAATTTCTTTTTTTGTAACGGACATGCGTATTACACTCTCCTTGTAACCGTGGCGGCGAGACATGGGCTGCCTTGCGGGCTGTTCTTTGCTGTATTATAGCATAGGTCGATTTCCGTTGAAAAAAGTTGCCTATTCCTTCTTGTACCGTTCGTAAGCTTGGTTATAGATGTCCATGTATTCATCCAGCCCCATTTTTTTGAGCGTGGCCACGTAATTGTCCCATTCGGAGAACGGGGCATCCCCCGTCACGAATTTGGTCGTCATTTCTTCGACATAGGCGCTGATGTCGGTTTCAAGCGAGGTGAAGCGGGCCACTTCATCCTGGGTATAGGTGAATGGAGGCCATACCTCTTCCGGATAGTAAGGCTCGATTTTTTTCGCAGCCTCCAGGTTTGCCGGCGAGCTCTCGCCGCCCTTAAACGTTTTGGCTGTCAGCATCGCCGGATAATATCCGCCGGCCCAGGTGACGTACTTCTTCCCGAATTCTGGATCGGCCTTGTATTCGTCGGTGTAGTCCACAGAGCCGTCCGGTTTGACGACATAGCTTTTGTCCTTGATGCCCATGAAGAACATCGTGCTGCCTTCCTCACTGTAGAAGTAATCCGCCCACCGCATCGTCGCTTCCGGGTACTTGTTGCTGCTGGTGATGGCGAAGGCGCCGGCATCCACGAGCGGGGAGCGTGCCCGGGAGAACAGCCGCTCCCCACCCGGGCCGGTCAAGGCGTTTGCGCCCGTATAATCGTCTTTATGGTCGCCGAACGTATCAGCATTGGTGTACATAAAGGAGCCGTACAGGCCGTCCTTGCCTTTGGCGAGCACCTCATTGCCTTTGATCGTCAGAATTTCAGGAATGAACAGGTTCTCCTTATACAGCCGGTTCACATACTGCAAAAGCTCCTTGTACTTCGGATCCGCCGGAATAAATCTCAGCTTGCCGGTATCCGGGTCCATATCTACTCGGGGGTGGGTGTTCCCCCGGTTGCCGAGACCCCAAGAGCCCTTCAGCTGATCGAGCAGTCCTCCGACTCCGCTGGCTGCGTACGGAATTTCGTCGTTCTTGCCGTTACCGTTCGGGTCACCTGTCTTCACAGCCTTCAGATACTGATAGAACTCCTCAGTCGTGGTCGGTTCTTTCATTCCGAGTGCGCTAAGGAATTTTTTGTTGATCCACAGCTCCGAGCCGATGACGACGGATTTGAAATCGGGATCGTAGAAGGTGGGGAGGGAGTAGATGTTGCCGTCGGGCATCGTCAGTCCTTTCTTGATTTCCGGATGCTTTTCCATCAGCGCCTTAAAGTTAGGGGCGTATTGGTCAATCAGGTCGTTCAGCGGGATCAAGAGCCCCTGAGCACCGTAGTTGGCCAGATCGACGCTGGTAAACCTCGCCGTATGGAAGGCGTCGGGCAGATCCCCGCCCGCCAGCAGCAGGTTGCGTTTTTCGGTCAGGCTGTCCACAGGCGTAAGCTGCCAGTTGACGTTGACGTTCGTCTTTGCCGCATATTCCTTCCAAATCTCGACCTTGTTCCAGTCCGGGGGCGCGCTGGCCGCCTGCCCGGCAAAGAAGTTCAGCGTAATCGGCTGCTGCACGATAGGAAACCCGGTTGCACTAACGGATGATTTACCGCTGCTTTCACCGCCGGGCTTTTCCTCCGCCTGCCCGTTTCCAGAACCCCCGCTGCAGCCTGCGAGGATCCCGGTCACCATCAAAACCGTAGTCAGCAGCTGCGCGCCTTTTTTCCATTTCATACGGATAAGACCTCCCTGAACACATCAAATTTATCGACAAGAGCGGATTAGCCCTTTATCGCGCCGATCATAATGCCTTTGACGAAGTACTTTTGCAGGAACGGATACAGCAGAAAAATGGGAACATTAGCGACAACCACCATGGCGTATTTAATAATCTCGGCATCCAGAATCTGCTGGTCCTGGCCGATCATGGCCGCTCCGCCCTGAACCATGTTGTCGACTTCCCCCTTGACGAGGATCTCACGGAGAAACAGCTGAAGCGGAAACTTGCTGCGCTCGGACAGATAAATGAGGGCATTGAAATAAGAGTTCCAGTGTCCAACGCTGTAAAAGAGCACCATGACCGCAAGAATGGGCATCGACAGCGGAAGCACGATCCGCCACAGCGTCTGCAGATTGCCGCAGCCGTCGATCGCCGCCGCTTCCTGAAGCTCCGGCGGGATGCTCATTTGAAAGAAGGTGCGCATGATGATGATGTTATAGACCGACACGGCACCCGGAAGAATGAGCGCCCAGATGGTGTTGATCATATGAAGGCTTTTGATGAGCAGGTATGTAGGGATCAGGCCGCCGCTGAAGAACATGGTGAACACGAGGATGGCGGTAATGACACCGCGCCCTGCAAAGTCCTTCCGGGATAGCGGGTAGGCCGCGGCGGTCGTCATGAACAGGTTGATGGCCGTCCCGACCACGGTGTAGAGAATCGTATTGCGGTAGCCGATCAGCACTTCTTCGTTGTGGAAGATTTTGTTGTACCCGGTAAACGTCAAGTCGACGGGAAACAGCCACATTCGGCCCTCGATCACGGCGGAAGGCTCACTGACCGATGCGCTCAGCACATAAATGAGCGGATAAAGCACAAGAACCAGAATGACAGCCAAGGCGGCGTAAATCAATGCCCCCGAAATGCGGTCGCCGATCGTTGGATGATCCACGGGAATCCCTCCTCACCAAAGGCTGGTTTCGTTCAGCCTGCGCGCGGCGGCGTTGACGATCACCAGCAGAATAAAGTTCACCACCGAATTGAATAATCCGACTGCGGCCGAGAAGCTGTATTGGGAACCGAGAATGCCGCTTTGATAGACATAGGTGGCAATGACGTCGGAGCTTTCTTTATTCAGACTGTTTTGCATCAAATAGACCTTCTCGAAGCCAACCCCCATCAGGCTGCCGAGGTTCAGGATCAGCAGGATCACGACGGTTGGCATGATTCCGGGGAGGTTAATGTGCCAAATCCGGCGCAGGCGGCTGGCTCCGTCAATGATAGCGGCTTCATGAAGGCCCGGATCAATGCCGGCGAGCGCAGCCAGATAGATGATGGATCCCCAGCCTGCAGACTGCCAGACGCCCGAGAGTACATACACCGTCTTGAACCATTCGGGTTCAGTCAGGAAGGAGATCGGCTCGCCGCCGAACCAGGTTATGAGATGATTGACGACGCCCTTTTGCGGCGACAGAAACATCAGGACCATGCCGACCAGAACGACCATGGACAGGAAATGCGGCGCATAGGTGACGGTTTGGACAAATTTGCGGAAAGAGCGGTGACGGACTTCGTGAATCATCAGCGCGAGGAGAAGAGGGGCCGGAAAACCGACGGCCAGCTCATACAAGCTGATGCCCAGCGTATTGCGGATGAGGCGCCAGAAGTAATAACTGTCGAAGAAGCGCTGGAAGTGGTCGAGTCCGGTCCATGGACTGCCCCAAATGCCTTTGACGGCGACAAAATTCTTGAAGGCAATCTGTAGGCCGAACATCGGATAGTAGTGGAAGACGAGCACATACACCAAGACGGGAAGGATGAGCAGATATAAATCCCAGTATTTCCTGAACACTCTCATAGCGGCGCCTCCAAACAAATTTAATAACGCGTTATAAAAATGAGCCTGTTTTTAATTCCACATTTTTAGGGCACGGGACTTAAAAGTCAAGCGTTTTTTTGAAATTTAACATAGAAATTACAGTCTGAATAAGGAGTTTCAAAAGGATTGACCCCAGGTATTTATCATGTTATATTCTACCTGCCATAATTAGGAAAAATAACGTTCGTTACTTTTTGTGTTCAGAGGTATTGCGGAGAAAAACATAGACAGGAGGTGAATTTGTAAAAATTACTGCGATCGAAACCAACTGGAGTTTACATAACACGTTATGAATGTTTGTAGGTTGCGGGACCATGTTGTCCGGTTGACTCGGAGATGATAGGCCCCAAGGAAGGATCATCATTATGGCTTAAGGAGGCTGTTTGGATGAAAAGGAAAGGGATGATGGCGGTGTCCGCTTCCATGCTGCTGGCCGGGATGCAGCTGGGTACAGGCTGGTGGAGCCCGGCGGCTGCGCGGGCAGAAAGCTCTCCGTCGTTTGCGGTGTACGTTCCGACGAACATGGATAAAATTCTCCGGGACGATCCGGTGCCGCAGCAGGCGGCGCCTATACTTCAGATGGCGGCGGCGCGTAACGAATACGAAGGCGGACAGGTGATCGTTCACGCCGGGGATCAAGCTCTCAGCCGCCTTCAGGTCAGCATCAGCGAGCTGAAGCAGGAGGGGGGCAGCGCCAAGATCGGCAAGGATCAGATCGAGCTGTTCACAGAGCATTACATACAAGTCACGAAGCCGACGACCGGCGCGTATCCTGCCGGCTGGTACCCTGATGCGCTTGTCCCTCTGAACGGGACGCTGCAGGTCGAAGCCGGACGAAATCAGGGGATATACGTTAAAGTGCATGTGCCGAAAGGGCTGCCCGCCGGAAACTACACGGGGGAGATCATGCTGCACGAGACGGGAAACCCGGTACGGATACCGATCTCGTTTACGGTATGGGACTTCGAGCTGACCGATGAAAGCCATGCGGAAACAGCGTTTACCCTATGGGGGGACCAGGTTGCCGCCGCGCACGGAGGAGTCGAAGGGGAAGCTTATTGGAGCCTGCTGGATAAGTATTACTGGGCATCGGTCGAGGAGAGGCTGACCCCGAGCTACCTCCCGGTGCCGACCGGCGATGTGGAGGAATTCGTCCGGAGAGCCGAGCCTTATATTAAGAATCCCAAGGTATCCGCTTACCGGCTGCCGGTGTATACCAAAACCGACGGGTCGATAGATGTACCGAAAATCCAAGCCTTGGTCGACCTGCTCCGCTCCAAGGGGCTGCTGGACAAAGCCTACTTCTACCCGAGCATGGTGGATGAACCGGGACCGGCGAGGTATCCTCAGGTCGTCAGCATCGCCGAGCAGCTGAGGGAGGCGGCACCGGACGTGCGCAGCTTTAACACGACGCAGCCGGTCGATGAGCTGACGGGCAGCGTTCATTCGTGGGTGGCGCTCGTCAATAAATACGACGAGAGCTTCGCGCATCAGCTTCAGGCAAGCGGGGATCATGTATGGTGGTATACGAGCGTCGTGCCGAAGGATCCGTTCCCGACCTACCATACCGACGACGATCTGCTGGGCAGCCGGCTGCTGTCCTGGGAGCAGAAGGATTATGGCGTGGAAGGGACGCTGTACTGGTCGACGACCATTTTTCAGAAATGGAACGGCCAGAAGTACGTCCCCCGGGACGTATGGACCGATCCGATCGCCTTCCCTGGAGCGAATGGCGACGGTTATTTGTTCTATCCCGGTTATGATCTGGGCATCGACGGACCGGTACCGACGCTGCGGCTGGAGAATCTCCGCGAAGGCGCGGAGGATTACGAATATTTGTGGCGGCTGGAGCAGCTTGTGAAGCAATCGGCTGCATCCTTGGGCCTGGGAGACGAATTCGCTGCGCATGACGTGCTTCAGCCGTTCTTCGACGAGCTGTACACGAATATGCGGGATTATCCGGAGGAGCCGGAACGTCTGCTGGAAGTACGCAAAGAGGTGGCGGGCCTCATTGCGCAGCTCGCAGATGATCCCCAAGGCGTCCCGCTGGTCACGGTCCGCAAGCCGGACGAATCGAGCCGGACGTTCTCCGTTTATACGGCTAAGGGAGCGCAAGTGCAGATTGACGGAGAGCCCCTGGAGGCATCCGATACCGGTGCAGGCTACGACAAATTTGAGCGGACTTTAACGCTTGAGCCGGGGATGCACGAGGTAGAGATAGCGGTAACGAAGAATGGAGAGACGAAGACTTCCGTACGCAAACTGCAGGTAGCTGAGAGTTATCCGTACGCGGCTCCGCTGAACGAGGCGGATTCGGAAGCCGATGTGTCCCGCTGGACCAAGACAGGCGTAACGCTTCACCTGACAGATGCCTTCTCGACCAGCGGCGGTCAAGGGCTGCAGGCCGATTTTTCCTCGGGCGTAAAGTTCCCGAACATCCGCCTGTTTGGCGCGGGTACCGGGTTTGCGACCGCCGACTGGTCTTCCTATGGCGCGCTGCAGTTTGACGTCCGGAATCCGAATCCTGACCGGACCGCGGTCTTCTATGTCAAATTTCATCAGACGAACGGCAGCTCGGATGATACACACTTCGTCTCGGTGCCGGCGGGACAGACACGGACGATCACCGTGCCGCTGCGGGAAGTGCAGCTGGATTTGACGCAGATGAAAGGCATCGAGCTGTGGATGTTCCAGCTGGAGCAGCCGTTTAGGCTGTACTTTGACAGCTTCCGGCTCACCTCGAAAACTCCAGGTGGCACGATGGTTCCTGGTTCGGAACAGGGAGCTGGATGATGCGGCTCGGCGTGATCGGCTACGGGTTTCGGATCAGCTTGATGATCCGCGAAATGGAAGCGTTCGTCCCTGGACTGCAAGTTGCCGCTGTGACCGACGTTGATCCGGATCGGGTGAGGCACCGAATGGGACCGCTTGCTGCAGCCAAGTGGGACCCGCGGTTTTACGCGAAGGCTGACGACATGCTGGAGAGGGAAGCACTGGATGCCGTTCTGATCGGCACCCGCTGCAGCCTGCATGCGGAAATGGCAGTCAAGGTGCTCGCCCGGGGCATTCCGCTTTTTCTTGAAAAGCCCGTGGCCACCCAAATGGCCGACTGGACCAGGCTCCACGAGGCTGCCCGCCAATCCGCGTCGCCGGTCGTCGTCTCGTTCCCGCTCCGGATGTCGGGGATCGTTCAGCTGGTGAAGGAAATCGTCGATTCTGGCAAAATCGGCACGGTGGAGCATGTTCAGGCGGTGAACAACGTCCCCTACGGCGGGGTCTATTTCCACGACTGGTACCGTGACGAGCAGGAGACGGGCGGTTTGTTCCTGCAGAAGGCTACACATGATTTTGACTATATTCACCATATCATCGGCGGGACTCCTGTCCGGATCGGGGCCATGACCTCTAAGAGGGTATTCCGGGGCGACAAGCCGGCCGGTCTGCGCTGCTCCGCGTGCAAGGAGGCGGACTGTGCCGAAAGAGTAACTGCCGATGATTCCGGCTTCGGGATTCAGGATTACTGCTGTTTCGCCAGGGACACGGGCAACGAGGATTCGGGAAGCGCCATGCTCATGTACGACAGCGGTATGCACGTGAGCTATTCGCAGAACTTCTTCGCCCGCCGGGGTGCGGCAAGGCGCGGCGCCCGGCTGCTGGGCTACAAAGGGACGCTCGAGTTTGATTTTTATACGCAAACGGTTCGGGTCGATCTGCATCATACGCCACAAGTCGAGACATACCAGCTTGAGGCGAATGGCCGCCATTTTGGCGGGGACGCCGCGCTGGCTGGCCACTTCGTCGAAAGGTTAGCAGGCAAGGCTGCGGCAGGCCCGGATCTCGAAGGCGGTCTGCGGAGCGCCCTAATCTGCCTGAAGGCGAGGGAGTCGGCTGAGACGAGCGCCTTTCTGGAGATCGAACCGGTCACCCTCGCGATGGACGGAGAACCGGCACCTTCATAACGCCAAAACGGATGGCCCGGGATTCCCCGGAACCATCCGTTTTTTTTAATATGAATCGTCGACTGACGTTCTTCTTATCCCTTAAACTGATCATCCAAAGATCCGTTACTGCGATTTGTATTGGGTGATGTAATCCTGCAGGTTGGCAATGTATTGGCCGATCACCGGCATATCGACAAACAAGCTTAAGACGTATCCGAGCAGGCCAAGCACCACAAAGGTTCCAAGAGACAGGCCAAGCCCGCGGGACAAGCCGGCCGTAAAGTTGGTGATCAGCCGCTTCTTGGTGTTTGTATAGTTCTCGATCATATCTTGAAGCTCGGACCGCTCCAGGGAATCGGCAATCTGGTCAAGGCGGTTGTTCAGCCTCTTCACTTCGTGCCTTAGCTCAAAAGGATGTTCATCCACGTCATAAGGATTGGCTTTGCTCATCAGAATCCCTTCCTTCTTCAGCCGGTATTCCGGCTTTAATGATCACGGACCTGTGCACGAAAATAGCCAGCTGGTCAGCTGGCTATCGGGTGAATCGGCAGCTTAGTAAGAAGTCTTATTAAGCTCCCGGCGGATATCGCTGGATGCATCGGCTGATTTGTCCATGACATCCTTAGAAGCGCTTTTGACATCGTCTGCAACGTCGCCGGATGCGCTCTTCATGTCATCCGCCACGTCGGCCGAAGCCTGCTTGACGCTTTCCATAATCGTATTTTTGCTTTCATTGACGGATTTGGCGAGATCGGTCGTCTTGGACGATACCGTCTTAGCCAGATCCGTTGCCTTTTCTGTCACGACAGAGGCCACTTCCTTCGTCTTGTCGGTAACGACGCTCAGCTTGTCGGAGAGATCCCCGCGCAGCTCGCGTCCGGCCTTCGGCGCAAACAGCAGCGCCGCCGCCGCCCCCAGCAAGCCTCCGATAAATACGCCCTTGAAGAAGTTGCTTCCGCTTTGAACCGGATATTCCGTCTCTGCTTTATTCATACCAATCACTCCTTAATTTATTATTGGTGTATATCAATTTAGGTGGTACGCGAGAACAAGCGGCTGATCAGGCCAAGGATAAAGACGAAGATCGCCGTCCCGAGAATCGCCGGAATTACGGCGAAGTTACCGATGACAGGACCCCAGTCGCCGAACAGCCAAGCTCCAACCCATGCGCCTACAAAGCCAGCGATCATGGCGCCGATCACGCCTCCCGGCATGTTGTGTCCTGCGATGGCATCACCGATAATCCCGATAATGATGGCCATGACGATACTGATGATAATACCCCACATGACGATCGCCTCCTTTTTATAAGGTTTGATAAAATTCTCTAAATGCGGCATAACCTGCTGTGACATGGTGTCAACGCGTCGATCTTACTTCGTATATAAACGGTGAGAAATGGTGTGAAACAACAGAGGTGAAAAAGGAAGATAATCAGCGAAATATGGGGAATGCTTTCGAATACATGGGATATTATTAATGAATCGGCCATTTAAGTGGCTTTACAAATATCGTGGAGTGTCCATCTTTTTTTAAACCGGAAATGAGTCTGTAGGCAATCAACTTTATTATGCTGTGAATAAGTTGTATCATAGGTAGGCAACCAGAAAAGGAGAGAGGCTGTATGGACGCTTTATTGGTGAAAGAGTATCGGGCCGGAATCGTGGAAAGTACCCATTATGGACATATATGTATCGTAAATGATCAAGGCGAGGTGTACGCGTCGGCGGGAGATCCCCTTTTTGTCACCTTTACGCGTTCGGCGGCCAAGCCGCTGCAGGCCATTCCCGGGATTCGGGCGGGGATCGCGGATTATTACGGGCTGACTGAAGAGGAAATCGCCATTATGGCCGCTTCCCATTTGGCAGAACCCCGGCATATCGAAGTGCTGGAGAACATTCAGCGGAAAATCGGGGTGGACGAGGAGCAGATGGTGTGTGCGCCGACATATCCTCTAAGTGAAGACAGCAAGGAGCACACCATTCGCGAACAAGGACGCAAGCGGCGTCTGTACCACAATTGTTCCGGAAAGCATTTGGGTGTGCTGGGCTACAGCCGGATGCGGCATAACCCGGAGGAGACCTATGCCGAACCGGATCATCCTGCGCAGCGGGAAATTCTGGATGTCATTGCGATGATGAGCGGCATGGAAACGGAACGGATTGGACTGGGAACGGACGGCTGCGGCTTTCCGGTTTTTGCGCTGCCTTTGTCCGCCATGGCTAACGCTTATGTGAAGCTGGCCTGCCCGGACCTCATTCCGGACGAACCGACGCGGACGGCCGTGAGAACGATCACAGCAGCCATGAACCATTATCCGGCCATGGTCGGCGGAACCCGCCGGGTGGACACGTTTATTTTGCAGGACCCGAACATTGTCGCCAAAGGCGGCTTCAAAGGCGTGTATTGTTTCGGTCTGAAAAAGGAGCGGCTCGGCATCGCCCTGAAAATACTGGACGGATCGGAAGAAGAATGGGGCTGGGTGGTCGAATCCATTCTCGAGCAGATCGGGTATGATAACCGCCGTCTTTTGGAGGGCTTGCGATCCGAATTTACCAAAGACATCTACAATGATGCCGGCCGGAAGGTGGGTCACGCCGAAACCGTATTTACGCTGGAGCGGTCCCGCTAGAGGCAGAGGTGCCTGTCTGGATTGATATATAGAAGTAAATGAATGCTCTTGGAGGAAATCCTTGGCCCCCGCTGCGTGCAGTGAGGGGCTTTTTCATGCCCATGCCGTCTTTAACGGCTAGAACGAGGGTGGGCTGATTAGCCCTTCGAAGTTGGGGGTAAGAATTACATATTCCAATAACATATGCAGTTCATGGAGGTGGATGGAAATGATTAAAGTAGTGACTTCAGCGGAGCGCCATACGTCGGAGCGGGGATGGATCCACAGCGAATTCAGCTTTTCGTTTGCCGATTATGATGATCCGAGCAATGCGCATTTTGGCTGCTTATTGGCCCATAACGACAATCAGCTAAGTCCGAAACAAGGCTTTAAGAAACATCCTCATCATGATTTGGAAATCGTCAGCTACGTCATCTCCGGCACGCTTGAACATAGTGACGACATGGGCAATCAGGTTCAGCTGCCGGCAGGGACCGTTCAAGCCATGAGCGCAGGGTCCGGTGTTATGCACTCTGAGACTAATCCGTCGGAAGAGGAGCCGGTCCGCTTTCTGCAAATGTGGTTCTTGCCGTCCACACCAGGCCACAGGCCCGCATGGAAAGCTCACCATTTTCCGAGGCAGGACAGGCTTAACAAGCTGGTTCCGCTTGTCAGCGGATCGGCGGAAGGATTGCCGAAGTCCCCGGATGCGCTTCAGATCCATGCCGACGTGTCCATCTGTTTTCCGATCCTGGAGACCGGGCAGGAATTGGTGTTCCCGCAAAAAGAGGACCGCAGGACGTTTCTGTTCCTGATTTCGGGTCACCTGGAAATCGGCTGCGACGACGGGACATTCCATCTGGAGCCCGGAGACTCGGCCAGGGTAAAAAAATCATGCGATCTTCATATTAAAGGAACAAGCAGCGAAGGAGAGTCTGAATTTGTACTGGTGGATATACCTTAATTGCTGTCCCTTGACGGAAAAGCCCCCGGATGTTCCGGGAATCGACTGATTACAGCGGTTCCGGACATCAGGGGGCTTTCGAAATGTAAAGGGGAGCCTTACGCTTTACGCAGACGTCCCAGCTCGGAGACCAGCGCTTCCACCTCGGAAATACTCAGATTGTCCTTGGACATCACCAGATCGTAGACGTCCTGGATGTCCTCATACCGGTCGACGGAGAACGCCGATGCATTCATGGCTGCGCCGCTGGCCATTCTCAGCTTCGTTTTAATGCCTTCAATCATATACTCTATATTTTCAGGTGTCTTTTGGGATAAATCCATGTCAAGCGCCCATCCTTTCCTGTGCCTAAGCTTGTGTTCTATTGTAGCATGTCTTTACGTCCGTTACTCTGTTTTTTTGTCCCATCCAGAAGCTCCCGTTTTCCAACCGGATCATTTTGCAGTAAAATCATTCTATCGAATGAAGAATGAACGAAGCAGGGAGGAGGCCGGGCATGTCATTTCAAGATCCCCACCATATCCGCGGCACCAAGCGCAGCAAGCAGATGAACGCGCAGGGGCTGACCGCGTTTTTCAGGCAGATTCATGAACGCCATCCGCTGGATAAAATCACTTTTGTGTGTATCGGCACCGACAGGTCCACCGGGGATGCCCTCGGCCCGCTGACGGGAAGCGAACTGGTCCTATACGGCGTCCCGAATGTCATCGGCACGCTGTCCTCTCCTTGCGACGCGCACAATTTGGAATCGGCCATCGCAGAGATACCGGCGGACCATACCGTTGTAGCGGTGGACGCCTGTCTGGGACATCCGGGTTCGGTCGGAAGCTACTTGCTGTCGGACGAGCCGCTGCTCCCCGCCAGATCGGTGGGCCGTATGCTGCCGGCCGTCGGGCATTACAGCGTGGCAGCCGTCGTCAATGTCAACGGGCCGCGGCCGTATTCGACGCTGCAGATGACCTCGCTGTACCAGGTCATGTCGATGGCCGGCCAGATCGCGTCTGCCGCGGCGGAAGGATTCGGACTCAGCGGGGCGGAGGCAGAGGCCCGTTTCAAGTTATGGCCTTTGGCTTAATAATATACATAATTAATATATGCTTCATTTTTGCAAATCTATTACGATCATACCGGCGAAATTCAAGCTGATATAGAAAGAAGGATGTCATCATGGAAAAATTGATTTGTGACGGTCATACCCTTTGTTACTCCGATCATGGCCAAGGTGAGCCGATTGTGCTGCTCCACGGCTTCTGCGGAAGCTCCGAATACTGGGATCTTTTGGTTCCGCTGCTGTCGGGCAGCCACCGGTGCATCGCGGTCGATCTGCGCGGCCATGGGCACTCGGACGCCCCGCTCGGCGCCTACTCGCTGGAGCAGATGGCGGATGACGTCCTGAAGCTGCTGGACGAGCTCGACCTGCCGAAGGTGACGCTGCTCGGCCACTCGATGGGCGGGTATGTGACGCTATCCTTCGCACAGCGTTACGCATCGCGGCTGAACGGATTCGGCCTCATCCATTCGACGGGCTATCCGGATACCGAGGAAGGCAAGGAGAAGCGCCTGAAGGCAGTCAGCACGATCCAATCGGAAGGCGTTACTGCATTTATCGACGGGTTGATCCCCGGGCTGTTTGCACCGGATGCAGACCAGACTCATCCTGAGCTCATCCAACGGGCCAAGGAAATCGGTTATTTGACACCGCCGCAGGGAGCGGCTGGGGCCGCCCTCGCCATGCGGGAGCGCCCGGACCGGCGGGACGTTATGTCAGCGACGGTGCTGCCGCTGCTGCTGGTTGCTGGAGAATATGACAGCGTCGCGCCGCCGGAGAAGGTGTTCACGGTGGATAAGCCGAACGTGACCCAAGCCGTGATCCAAGGGGCGGGCCACATGAGTATGATGGAAGCCCCGAAGGAACTGGCGCGGGTCATCCTTCAATTTATGCAGCAGACGAAGAACGCATAATCCGTATGACTCAACCGGAAGCCGGACCCAGGCTTCCGGCTTTTTCTTTTCCCCGGGTCTACTCTATGCCGGCTCCGGTCTGGCTCTTCCCTTTTTCTGATGAGTCCTGCAAGAACTGGCTTTGGCCTCCCGAATGCCTTACAATCAAAGGGAAGCTGACAAGCTGATCTGAAGGAAGGACGGAGGACGATCCATGTTCCGCAAAGATTACCTCGTACAGATGGTTGAAGATATGGTCGAAATGGTTGGTAAAGTGTTCGGATTGAAACAGCAGAAGAAATATGCCGAAGCCCTATGGGAAATCGACGATCTGCTCAGCAAGAACTTCCGTCTCAATACCCGTCTGTTAAATTCCTTATCCGTAGAAGATATTATTGATATGTTTCGCCTGGGCGGCGGCGTGGAGGCTGACAAGCTGCAGACCGTAGCCCGGCTCCTGCAGGAGGAAGGCGGCGTGTACAAAGACAAGGGAGAGGCGGATGAGGCGCTCAGACGTTTCATGAAATCGCTCCACCTCTATCTATACGCCGATCTGAACGGGGCCCAGCGCTCCATGCTGCAGCTGCAGGACCGCGTGGCGGAGCTGAAGGACGAAGTGAAGGGATACCGTCTTCCGGTCAAGACCGAGAAGATTCTGCTGTCCTACGAGGAGAAGGAAGGCCGGTTCGACGAAGCCGAGAACGTGCTCTTCCGGCTGCTCGATCAGCGGGAAATCACGGAAGAAGAAGGTGTTTCCTTCTATGAAAGGCTGCTTGAACGGGACGACGAAGCCCTGAATCAAGGAGGGCTCCCGCGCAGCGAAGTGCTGGAAGGCATGGAGACGCTGCGGCGCAGAATCAATGCCTGAAGCGAGCCTTATCTTAAGTTGAAAGCGAGATGTACTCTCTTGGAAGCATTACGCAAATTGATTCACGACATCATCGGGGAGTCGACTTTGATTACTGCGACGTTAAGCCAGCTTCGCAAACGTGAGGGAATTTCTTTCACCAAAGTCCAGATCAAACCCGTGGAATTAAAGAAAAAAGTGCATTACCAGCTGGCTTATGTTCATCCCAACAAAGTGGTGCATCAGAATCTGACGGCCGCTGAGGCCGAGCAGACGATCATAGAGCTGTTCGAGCAGACCTTCCGGCAGGCGCTGATCTGCACGCCCGAGGCGGATTACCAGATTCTGATCAGCAAAAAATATAAAGTATCGATCCTGACCAAGTCCCCGACCAAAACGACGGCGGATCTGGCGCATAACCGCAAGAAGCAGTACGTGCTGGAAGAAGGGGAACCCGTACCCTTTCTGGTCGAGCTCGGCATCATGAACGAGCAGGGCAAGGTGCTTGCCCGCAAATACGATAAGTTCAAACAGATCAACCGCTTCTTGGAAATGGTTGAGGACATCCTTCCCTCTCTTCCTGACAGCCGCCCGATCACCATCGTGGATTTTGGCTGCGGCAAATCGTACCTGACCTTCGCCCTCTATCACTATTTGGCGGTCCAGGAGCGAAGGGTGCTGAATGTTGTCGGATTGGATCTGAAGGCGGATGTCATCGAACACTGCAGTACGCTGGCGAAAAAGCTCGAATATCAAAATTTGCGGTTTCTGGTCGGTGACATTGCGGATTATGACGAATTGGAGCAGGTCGATATGGTCGTCACGCTGCATGCCTGCGACACGGCGACCGATGCCGCGCTCGAGAAGGCGGTCCGCTGGAACGCCCAGGTGATCTTGTCGGTTCCGTGCTGCCAGCATGAGTTGTTCTCCCAGGTGAAGAACGACGCCCTGTCACCGCTCCTTTCCCACGGCATCCTGAAAGAACGCTTCTCGGCGCTCGCGACCGATGCCATCCGGGCCAAACTGCTGGACTTGATGGGATATAAGACGCAGCTTCTGGAATTCATCGATCTGGAGCATACGCCCAAGAACATTTTGATCCGCGCGGTCAAAGGCAGCAGCGGCAACCGGGATCAATTGTGGCAGGAGTATACCGCGTTCCGCGATTTGCTCAGCGCTTCTCCTTATCTGGAGAAGGCATGTGCCGATTTGCTGCCCGAAGGCTCACTCCGGCAGGAGCAGGAAGAGAATGGCACCCGCCAATCGTAAACAAAAATGCAGTTCAAATAGGCAGACGATATGAAGCGCAGCTTCCATAATCGCAGTGCACAGGACGAAGGCTCGGCTTTTGGGCTGCCCGTTTCGGCAAGTTAGCTTGGGGAAATACTGGCTAACAGAACCAGGATAGGGGAGCGTGAGGAGTAGAGCATGAAAGAGTGTGCACGGTGGATGATGGGGGCTGCGCTGTTTGCCGTGATGGCGGCTGCGGTCTGGCGTTCCGGCTTGTATTTTTCGGCGGATCTATACCCGGTTTGGCTTGGCTTTGGCCTATTTTGCGCCGGGGCGGGCGGATGGGGGCTGTACCGGTTTACCCGGGGCCAGACAGCCGCATGGCAACGGCTGAACCGAGTGGCCGAAGCGCCGCCGCTTGTGGGCTGGGTGCTGTGCAGCCCGTTTTTGATGATGCTTCTCTATGCCGTTCATGGGGCGATCGGTTCCGTATCCGTGCTCGGGGACGGGAATCAGGCGTTGCGCTGGGAGCTGTATGGGTCGTTCGTGGTGTTGGCCTGGGTGCAGGGTTCGGACAAAAGGGGAAGGCTTGTGCTTGCGGCGGTGTGGCACATGACCGGAGGTCTTCTTGCTATGACGGCGCTGCTTTCGGTGTACGGATGGTTCCCGCTGCCTTATGCCATCGCCTATACGGCGGATCCCGAAGTGAGCGCCATCGGCGCGCGGCTGGCAGGCATGCTGCAGTATCCCAACACGTTCGGCGCCGTGATGGCGTTGTTTCTGCTCGAGCGGCTGTTCGCGCTCGGCCCGCTGCTGCAGCGGCAGCCGGCAGTACCGCCCGGCCGCGTGCTCCTCGGCAGCCTGCCGCTGCTGCCGTACGCCGCCGCGCTCCTCCTCAGCGAGTCGCGCGGCGCCTGGCTGGCGGCCGGCGCGGCATGCGCCGCCGGCCTGCTAGTGGAGCGGCGGCGCATGGCCGCGCCGCTCGTGCTCGCCGCTGCGCCCCTGGCCGGCGCGGCGCTGCTGTACCGCCAGCTGGCCGCGGCCAAGCTGGCGGCGGAGCCGTGGCCCGGCCTGCTCGCGCTGGCCGGGCTGTGGGCCGGCAGCATGCTTGCCGGCCGATGGCTCCTGCGCCTGCGCGGCGAAGCCGCAGGCGCGTGGCGCCGCCGCCTGGGCACGGCGGCAGGCGGCGCGCTGCTGGCCGCTGGTGCCGCCGTCGTCTTCGGCACCGTGCGGGAGCGCATCGTGCACAAGTTCGGCACGATGTCTGCCCGCCAGGCGATGGTCCAAGACGCCTGGGCGCTGGTGAAGGAGGCCCCCTTGCTGGGCCAAGGGGGCGATACGTGGCGCTTGTCCTACCGCGCAGTCCAATCATCTCCCTATGTCGGGAGCCAAATGCACAGCGGGTACGTGGATGTGCTACTGAACACAGGGCTCGTCGGACTCGCCCTGCTGACCTCCATGCTGGCCGCCGCCGGACTGCTGATCTTCAGGAGGTGCCGCCGCCTGCTGCCTTCCTACATCGCGTTCCTCCTGCACGGCGCAGTCGATATCGATTGGAGCTACGGGATGGTGTGGCTGCTGTTTTTCCTGCTTGCTGCCCAGGCTGCGGCTGAGCCTTCCTCCGTGGTGAAGAAGACCGGCGGCGTTCCAGCTTCACCGCCGGAGCGCATCCGCAGGCGCGTCCCCGCGCTGCTGTCCCTCTGGATTGTCATCGCTTTAGGGAGCTCCTGCCTGGCGTACCGCGGCTATATGGGCCACGCCGAGCATATGCAGGCGCTGAGGAGCCGCGACAACCAGGCAGCAGCGGCCCGCCTTGCCTCATCGCTGCGGTGGAATCCGGCGGACTATTCGGCCGCCCTGGATTTGGCCGGGCTTGTCCCGCCGCCTGCAGCCGAGGTCATCCTCCGCCGCAGCCTCGCCTATGCGCCGCATCATCCCGGGCTGCTGTGGGCTATGGCCGACAATACCGGCCGGCGGGGCGATGCGGAAGAGGCTATTTATTGGACCGGCGCTGCGCTCCGCCGGGATAAATACAATGCAGGGGAGCGGACGCGCAGCTTGGAGTGCCTGCTGCAGCTCGCGCGGGCCGAGTATACCGCCGGGCATGAAACGGAGGCCCGGCGCATCGCCCGCTATGGCTTCGGGCTATACCACGATTACGCCCGCACTGCGGAGGACACCCGGCTCCGGGTCATTCGTAATGACCGGGAGTTTGCCCTAACGTTCGAGGCCAGGGAATGGGGCAGGCAGCTTGCGGCTTTGTCCGGCGTGAGGGCTCGGTGGACGGTGGAATGACAGTATGCGGGGAGCCGGATGCAAACGGTTCGGACGCTTCCTGGTTTGTGTCACTGATTTGCCTTTTCCTGGCGTGCGTAGGTGTTATTCCTTTTGGCGCTGAAAGGGGGGACAGCCGTAATGAAGCCCGGCTGCCCCGATGGTGCGCGTTGCCCCAATGGCTGTTAGGCGGGTGGACCTAACGTTACCCGCCGTAAGCATCACGGAACGCGCTGCTGAGCCTGCCCGGATCCAGCTGCCACAGTTCGGCGAGCTCCGGACAGACTTCTTTGTCCCACCAGTCGCACTGCACCTTGCGGTTGCTCCGGTTTTCATGAATCCATATGAGGTTGCCTACTACTTTACGGTAGTACATCGCTTCCCCCTGTTTGACCAGATCTGTCGGAATATGCACCTTCATTCGCTTGATCGCCCGGTAGAGCTCGTTGCTGCATTTCCTGCGGATGCCGCGTGCCGTTGGCAGGGCGGCCTTTTTGTTTTGCGGGATCTGGGGCATCTGACTCACTCCTTTACCCACACCATATGCTGCTTTTTCCCATGAAGACACCGGCGGGAGCAGATTGGGCACCAAGTAGAAGTCATGTCCATCCCTGTGCTAGAATAGCTTTGAAGTAGAAGAGTACATTGGGAAGTGGGGGCCGGCGTGCATCTTATATCGGATATCATTAATCAGTTATTTGACTGGATTCAAAGTCTGGGCTATTTCGGAATTATGCTGGGTCTGATGATCGAGGTTATTCCCAGCGAGATCGTGCTGGCGTACGGAGGGTTTCTGGTGTCTTCGGGCCATATCAACTATATCGGCGCGGTTGTTTTTGGAACGGTCGGCGGCGTGATCGCGCAGCTGTTCATCTATTGGATCGGCCGCTACGGAGGACGCCCGGTGCTGGAGAAGTACGGGAAATACATTTTCATTCATAAAAAACATATCGATTACGCGGAGGAATGGTTCAACAAGTACGGGACAGGCGTCATTTTCACGGCCCGGTTCATCCCGGTGGCAAGGCATGCCATTTCCATCCCTGCGGGTATCTCCCGGATGAATCTCGGACGGTTTACGCTGCTGACCACCCTGGCTGTCATTCCTTGGTCCGCATTGTTTGTATATCTTGGTTACCTGCTCGGAGACCAGTGGAAAAATATCGATGAGAAGGCGGCTCCATACATAACGCCGATTCTGCTCATTGCGCTGGCGCTGCTGATCGTGTATTTTCTGATTAAATGGATCAATAACAGAAGGAAGAGAGGCGTTCACTAATGGCTAAAAATGTGGCGGATTATTTGAATCGCGGGATTTCCCCCGAACAGTTCGTGAGCGGCATGCAGAAAAACCAGGAGGCTTTCAAGAACGGTTACGAGCAGTTTGCGTGGAGCGATGAAGGCGACAGGGAGTTTTTTGAAAGCCTGAAGTTCCGCGACGACCTCCGCGTGCTGATCCTGGCTGCCGATTGGTGTGGTGACGTTGTTCGCAACGTTCCGGCCGTATTCCGGGCGCTGGAAGCGGCGGAAATTCCGGTCGAGGTGTTTATTCTGGAAGAGAATTTTGATTTGATGGACCAGTATTTGACGATGGGCGGCCGGAGTGTGCCTGTGGTCATTTTTGCGGATACGGGCGGATACGTCTTGGGCACCTGGGGGCCGCGTCCGGCTCACGTTCAAAAGTTCATGGTCGAATTCAAACAGAACAATCCGGACCGGGAAGCTGCCGACTATCAGGACAACCTGGCGGTTACCCGCAAACAGATCGTCGAAGCTTACGGGGAAGGAACGGGCTTTCACGCCTCGATCATCAAAGAGCTGCGTGAACTGATTTCCGGATTTTGATCTGAGGCCATGCTGAACATCCGATCCTTTAGCCTCGGGCCGCTGGAAACCAATTGTTATGTCCTGACCGGCGACGATCCCGGCCGCGCCATCATCATTGATCCCGGCATGAATCCCGCTCCGCTGATCCGGCACATTGAGGGTCTCGAGATCGAAGCCATTCTGCTGACCCATGCCCATTTCGACCATATGGGCGGCGTCGACGAAGTACGCAAGCTGACCAAGGCGCCGGTATATCTTCATGACCTGGAAAGCGAATGGCTGGTGAATCCGAAGATGAACGGTTCGCAGAACTGGCCGCAGGTAACTCCGCCGCTGACGACCGATCCCGCGGAATACAGCCTGGATGAAGGTCAGCAGCTGCAGCTGATCGGCCGCACGTTTACCGTCTACCATACGCCTGGACATTCGCCCGGAAGCGTCAGCTTCCTCTGCGAAAGCGACCTCTTTTCCGGCGACGTCCTGTTCAAGCTTGGCGTTGGACGAACCGATTTGTACGGGGGAAGAGAAAGGGACCTGCTTGACTCCATCCAAAATACGCTGTTCACGTTCCCGGACGACGTGAAGGTGTATCCCGGCCATGGCCCTAAAACCTCGATTGGTTATGAGCGGGCGAACAATCCCTATGTCCGTTAAGGATAGATTTCGATAGGGAGTCAGCATTTCCGACAATTTCTGAGCAAATTTGTCTGGACAAGCGGTTACAAGATTGATACAATGTGATTAATTTGATGAACCTTGTTACTTTCGCGAAGCACGCAAGCTGTGGCCCGATCCCGGTTTGCGTTCTTTTATTTTTGGGAGATTTAATCTCACTTTATTTTTCTCCATATATATTTTTTCTTCAGCTTTACATGTCTATGTTTTTCTAGTAGACTATACAGACAAATGAAAGACATACATCTAGGAGGTAGACGATGCTGCAATTAGGGGAGAAAATTGTAATCGTCGCGGACGCCTTTGAGCAGAACCTTCCTATTGGGGAATACGGTTATCTGATTGCCTATGACCGGAACCCGGATAATGCTTTTGATTACGTAATTCGGGTACCGAAGATTAATCGTAACTTTTTCGTGCCATCGAGTGATGTTGAGCCAGAAGAGTTGCTCATACAGCATGAAGTTGAGATGACCACGCGGGAAGCGCTGATCGATTACGCCCTTGCGACATATAACGAGAAGCTGTTTCATCAGATTATGAACGGCGAGCTTGAGCAGGATGAGAAGGAAGAAGAGACTGCGCCTGAAGTGCTCTCCCAGGCGGAATTTATCAAACAGGTAAATCTCCGCGCCTGGATTTAGAGGAGTCGGCTTATTAGCCGGCTCTTTTTTGCGTTTTAAGATATATAGCTAAGCTGAAAGCTGTTCACTCATTTATTTCGGCTTCTAACTTCGGAGATACGACATCCTTATCCGCAAGAAATCTTCCGCCTAGTGCGGTTTGTCTTCTTCGAATGTACGACGATAGACGTTTAAGTGAAAGGTATATCGGCAGGGGCTTCAGCCAAGGAATGATATAAGGCGCCGGTCGGCAACATATCGGTGCGTTTCAATTTGACCGGGTGCATTGAATCTTCCCCGGTTCTACAATATAATTAGAAACGTTATCCTGAGGCTTTAATCCTTTAAACACCAGCAGTCTGCAAGGGCATATCCATGCGTTTTTGCGGCTATGGAGCCGCGAATTCCGGGCTGCTTCAGGACAAGCTGCTTCGCTGAATCGGATCCGGATGGAATGCCGCAGGGATGCTTAGATAAGAAGGAACAAGGAGGAACCGCTGATGAGTATTACCAATCAAGACGTTCAGCATGTGGCCAAGCTGGCCCGGCTCAATTTCACACCCGAAGAAGAGCAGATGCTGACCGAGCAGCTGAACGCCATTTTACAATATGCCGAGAAATTGAATGAACTCGATACCGACGGTGTGGAGCCGACGACGCATGTGCTGCATCTCAGCAATGTGATGCGCGAGGATGAAGCGAAAGACAGTCTGCCGATCGAGAAAGTTATGGCCAACGCGCCTGAAGAGGAAGACGGACAATTTAAAGTGCCGGCTGTCTTGGATTAGCGGCTAATCATTGAAGGGAGGAGTATTCATTTGAGCCTGTTTAACCATACATTGCAAGAATTACATAACAAGCTGCATGCCAAGGAGCTGTCCGTGCAGGAGCTTGTTGACCAGTCATTTCAGGTCATCGCCGAGCGGGACGAACGCATCGGGGCTTTTTTGACGTTGAATGAGGAGGAGGCACGGAACACAGCCCGCCGTCTCGACGACAAACTGGCGTCCGGTCAGCCGCGCGGACTGCTCTTCGGCCTGCCTGCCGGAATTAAGGACAATATCGTGACGGAAGGCTTGCGCACGACTTGTGGCAGCCAGTTTCTGGCAAATTTCAACCCGGTCTATGACGCAACCGTGACGCGTAAGCTGCGTGAGGCGGATGCCGTTACGCTGGGCAAGCTGAATATGGATGAGTTCGCCATGGGCGGCTCGAACGAAAATTCCAGCTTCCGGCCGGTCCGCAATCCGTGGGACCTGGACCGCGTGCCTGGCGGCTCCAGCGGCGGCTCGGCCGCGGCGGTGGCCGCTGGCGAAGCTTACTTTGCGCTCGGATCGGACACAGGAGGATCGATCCGCCAGCCTGCGTCCTACTGCGGCGTAGTGGGATTGAAGCCGACTTACGGCCTTGTTTCCCGCTTCGGGCTCGTGGCTTTCGCGTCCTCGCTGGACCAGATCGGCCCGCTGACGAAGAACGTGGAGGACTCCGCTTACGTCCTCCAGGCCATCGCCGGCCACGACCATATGGATTCGACATCAGCAAATGTCGATATTCCGGACTATCTGAGCGCATTGACCGGCGATGTCCGCGGCCTGCGCATCGCGGTGCCGAAGGAGTATATGGGCGAAGGGGTCGACCCGGCCGTGAAAGAGAAAATTCTGGCAGCCTTGAAGGTTCTGGAAGATCTTGGAGCCGTGTGGGAAGAAGTGTCCCTGCCGCATACCGAATACGCGGTTGCAACGTATTATCTTCTCGCCTCGTCGGAGGCGTCTTCCAACCTCGCGCGTTTCGACGGCGTCCGCTACGGCACCCGTGCCGACCATGCGGGCAGCCTGATCGATTTGTACCACGAATCGAGAAGCAAAGGCTTCGGTCCGGAAGTCAAGCGCCGGATTATGCTCGGCACCTACGCGCTGAGCTCGGGTTACTATGATGCCTATTACTTGAAGGCTCAAAAAGCCCGTACGCTTATTAAGCAGGACTTCGACAACGTCTTTGAGAACTACGACATTATTATCGGGCCAACCGCACCGACGACCGCGTTCAAGCTGGGGTCCCAGGTGGATGATCCGCTGACGATGTATTTGAACGATATTTTGACCATTCCGGTCAGCCTCGCCGGCGTCCCCGCGATCAGCGTTCCTTGCGGACTGGCGGACGGGCTGCCGGTCGGCCTGCAGATCATCGGCAAAGCCTTTGACGAATCGACGGTACTGCGCGTCGCCCACGCGTACGAGCAGAACACCGAACATCATAAGCTGCAGCCGAAGCTGTAATCTCAGGCGGGACCAGGAGGGAGCAAGAACAATATGTCATCAACCAAATACGAAACAGTCATTGGACTGGAAGTCCATGTCGAACTGCATACCAAGTCGAAAATTTTCTGCGGCTGCTCCACCGAATTCGGCGCGCCGCCCAACACGCATACGTGCCCGATTTGCCTCGGACATCCCGGCGTACTGCCTGTTCTGAACCGTCAGGCTGTCGACTACGCGATGAAAGCAGCCATGGCGCTGAACTGTACGATCGCCGATGTGAGCAAATTCGACCGTAAAAACTACTTCTATCCCGATTCGCCCAAGGCTTATCAAATTTCCCAGTACGACCAGCCGATCGGCGAGAACGGCTGGATCGACATCGAAGTCGACGGCCGGACCAAACGGATCGGCATTACCCGCCTGCACCTGGAAGAAGATGCGGGCAAGCTGACGCACGTCGACGGAGGATTTGCGTCACTGGTCGACTTTAACCGCGTTGGAACGCCGCTTGTCGAAATCGTGTCCGAACCTGACATTTCGTCGCCGGAAGAGGCGAGAGCCTACCTGGAGAAGCTCCGCGCGATTATGCAGTACTGCGAGGTTTCCGACGTGAAGATGGAGGAAGGCTCCATGCGCTGCGACGCGAATATCAGTATCCGTCCGGTGGGGCAAAAGGAATTCGGCACCCGCGCCGAGCTGAAGAACATGAACTCCTTCCGCGGCGTTCAGCGGGGCCTGGAGTACGAGGAGTACCGCCAGGCGGAAATTTTGGACGACGGCGGCAAAGTTGTGCAGGAGACACGCCGCTGGGACGAGGCCGCCGGCAAGACGCTGTCGATGCGCAGCAAGGAAGAAGCGCATGACTACCGCTATTTCCCGGATCCCGACCTCGTCAGACTTCATATCGATGAAGCCTGGAAGGAGCGCATCCGCGCGACAATTCCCGAGCTTCCGGATGCCCGGCAGGCGCGTTATACTTCCGAATACGGCCTCCCGAGCTATGATGCGGGCGTCATTACATCTTCGAAGCCGCTGGCGGACTTTTTCGAGGACAGCCTGAACTATACAAAGGATGCCAAAGCGGTTTCCAACTGGATTATGGGCGACCTCCTCGGATACTTGAACAGTACCGGTCTGGAGCTGCCGGCCCTCAAAATTACCGGCCGCGGTCTCGGTGAAATGATCGGATTGATCGAGAAGGGCACGATCAGCAGCAAAATCGCCAAAACGGTATTCAAGGAAATGCTCGAATCCGGCAAGCTGCCACAGCAGATCGTCGAGGAAAAAGGACTTGTGCAGATCAGCGACGAAGGCGCGATCAAAACGATCGTCGAGCAGGTTGTCGCGGCAAATCCGCAATCCGTCGAGGACTTCAAGGCGGGCAAGCAGAAAGCGATCGGCTTCCTGGTCGGCCAGGTCATGAAGGAGAGCAAAGGCAAAGCCAACCCTGCGCTTGTCAACAAGCTGCTGGCCGAAATATTGAGCCAATAAAAGCTTGAGCTTCCCTTGGGGCTTGTCCGTGTGACAAGCCCCTTTGATTTAGCATTCATTTTCATTTTCGCGCATGCGCTCGAGGTGGTTCCGAATATGATAAACAGACTGTTTCTGGATGACGAGGACATGGTCGATCAGATCTGGCGTCTGCAGCATATGGCTTACCGGCTGGAGGCGGAGCGGATCGGGTTCCGCGATATTCCCCCGCTGATGGACACTCATGAAACGATACGCAAGTGTAAAGAGGATTTTTACGGATGTTTAAATGAGGACGGAGAACTTATCGGAGCGGTAGCAACGGAGCAGGAAGCGCCGGATACGATTACGATCAGCCGGATGATGGTTCATCCCGATCATTTCCGCAAGGGGATTGCGGGCAGCCTGATTCAGCACGTGCTGGATCTTCATCCGGATGTTCCCTTATTCATCGTGTCCACGGGAACCAAAAACACGCCGGCTGTGGCGCTGTACACCAAATACGGCTTTGTTCCTTTTGACCGGTACGAGGTAGCCCCGGGCGTGGAACTGACGACCTTTCACAGAGCGTCCGAATCGTCACAATAAATACCTCAGCAGAATGGGAGAGGTTGACCCTTGCAGGATCCATGGTATATCGATAATGTGCATATTTTGCTGCGTTTGCTGCTGTCTATGCTGCTCGGCGGATTGGTCGGTCTGGAGCGTGAGCGGTCCAACCACGCGGCTGGACTCCGAACTCATATTTTAGTGTGCATGGGATCGGCGTTAATTATTATGCTGTCTATTTACGGCTTCTCCGAATTCGTTCACGAGGTGAACATCCGGATCGACCCTGCCCGTTTGGCATCGGCCGTCATTACGGGGATCGGATTCCTGGGAGCCGGAACGATTCTGTTTACCGGTAAGTCCATTACCGGTTTAACGACGGCGGCTTCGGTATGGGTCGTCGCTGCGGTCGGCTTGTCTGTCGGCGCCGGATTTTATTTCGCGTCCGTCGCTGCCACGCTGCTTATATTACTGACGCTCGTGGTATTTAATAAGCTGGAGCAGCGTTATATCAAAGGGAGCAAGCTCCACCTGTTCACGTTCCACGCCGTTTCGGTTCCGGGGCTGCTTGAATCGATCTCGGAATTGGTGCAGGCGGAAGGCATCGCCGTGAAAAAATTGATTATCAATGAACGGAGTGCAGCCGCGCCCTTTGAGCTGGAGCCTCCCTCCACCACGCTTGAGATCTCGATGCACGTCCTGATCAAGCATTCCTTTGATCCGCTGCAGCTGGCTTCGCAAATCCGGAAGCTGGAAGGAATTACACTGGTGTCCCTAGACTGACAAAAACGCCGAAAGCTCCCGGGTGACCGGGGGTTTTTGCTTTGACAGGCCGGATAACCCAGATATTGACCTGTTAATTAGGGGACAGAATAGGGTACTATCAGGAAAAAGGACTCGGCCAAACCATTTAAAGAAAGGAGCTGCAAGCATGCATTCTGCCGGACGTCACTCAACAAAGTCAGCGGACGAACCGCAGAAAGGTAAACGGCGGTTACGCATTTATTCCAAGGCGGAGCGGGGAGTCCGCAAGCGCCGGCTGTATTCCCGCAAGCGCAAATTTACCGCAGGGCTTCTTGCAGCGATTTGTCCGGGACTCGGCCATATTTATCTGGGATTGTACCGTAAAGGGATTTCTCTTATATTCGCATTGATGCTGGATGCGTCGGCGCTGCTCTATTTTTCTTCCATCGGCATCCAGATCAACGTGCCATTGCTTATTTTGCTCGCGCTTTTATTTCCTGTCGCTTATTTTTATAGCGTTTATGATGTGCTTCAAGCTGCGGATTATGTGATTTATCACCGGAGAAGGGCTGGGCTTGAGCTGCCGGATGAAGAGGAGACGGAACGGGCGCATCCCTTTGCCTTGGAACGCAGCATCGCTTTCGGCGTATATCTGGTTGCCGGCGGGCTGCTGATGATCGCCTTTTATCAGAAACCCAAATGGCTTGGCATGTTTATTGAACAGTACGGACAAACCGCGGCTGCGGTCGTTTTGATCGTCCTTGGTTTGTTTTTCGGGCTTCGGGAGACGCTCCTGTTTTTAAACCAAAGACGCGGAAGATGAACCGCTGCGCTATAGCCTTTATGGCCGTGCTGCAGCGTGGAAAGAGGTGATCGACAACGTGAACCGAAAACCCAAATTGCGGGTGGGGCGTTTTACTGCCGTGCTGCTGCTGGTTGTGACCGGTGCACTGCTGTTGACGGATGCGGTTCAAGGGACCGAATACATGCTGCTCCTGCTAAAATGGTGGCCGCTGCTGGCTGTCCTGTGGGGTGCTGAATATATTGTGCTGTACTGGTTTATGCGGAAATCGCGAACACCCGGCTGGGGGCGTTTCCGGCTGGATATCCGCGGAGTGCTGGTGGCCGTCCTGCTGTCGGCTTCCGTCTTTGTCGTCACCGAACAAGACCACTACCTGCACTTGTGGAATAAGGTCAGTTTGAATTTGACGGCGGCTGGTGTGGACTACAGTGAGGCTAAGGGTAAGCGGTTTGATAAGGACCCGATTTCGATTCCTGTCGCCTTCGAGACCCAAGCGGTGAATATCGACAATATTAACGGCGATATTTTGCTGCAGCGGGGACCTGTGGACGACATTCGGGTGGATACCGAGATGTGGGTGGATCAGATTACGGGGCCGGAAGCGGATGTGATCGGGCAGGAATCCACGGTTGACGTCAGCGACGGAAGCACCGTTACGATCCAAACCAAAGGCAAGGCTTACGGGCAATCCGGCAAAAGGCAGCCGCGGATGAACCTGACCATTACGCTGCCGGAAGACCGCCGCTTTAATTTTTCCGTCCGGACGATGAACGGCGGTATTACTTTGAATAATGTTGAGGCCATTGAGCAAATTACGCTGGAAAGTGCAAATGGCGAACTTAAGCTGAACCATATTCTTGGGCAGGTTAAAGGAAAAACGCTGAACGGGGCCGTTCAGGCCGCGAACGTTACCGGCTCGGTTGATCTCACGACCAACCGGGGGAATATGGAGGCGATCGATGTTTCCGATTCTGTTGCGCTGACATCCCAGGTCGGGAATCTGTCGGTCATTCGGGCCCAGGGAAGAATCAACGTAAGCACCAAGAACGGCAACATTTATGTGGATGACATCAAATCGGATTTGACGGCAGAGTCGCTCAACGGCGATATTACGGCAAGATCGAACTCCGTCGGCGGAAACTGGGACATCTACAGCGCTGTCGGGGAGCTTATCCTTGATCTGCCTGGGGAAGGCAACTACGCTATTGACGGGACGATCAGCTATGGCGATATTCATAATATGTTCCCCGAGTTTGTCGTGGACAAGAAGAGCATTACCGGCGAGATCGGCACCGGTGATTATACGATCCATGTCGAAGGCAACAGCGAACTAAATGTGAATAAATATTAGAAAAGGATGAACATGGAGGCTTTAACGGCTTCTGTGGGGCGGGGTCCGTTGACAAAGCTCAAAAGATAAACGTACAATAAAGTTATTAACGACTATGTTAAAACATTAAAGGCGGTGGGAATCATGTCTACGCGAGTCCAACATGCACTAGAACAACTGAAGGCAACAGGTGTTCGGATTACGCCCCAACGTCATGCGATTTTGGCCTATTTGATGGAGTCCATGAACCATCCGACGGCGGATGAGATATACCGCGCACTCGAGCCCAAGTTTCCGAGCATGAGCGTCGCGACCGTATATAACAATTTGAAGATGTTTATGGAAGCGGGAATGGTCCATGAGCTGACCTATGGAGATAATTCGAGCCGCTTTGATGCCAACGTATCGGATCACTTCCACGTGATCTGTGAGAAATGCGGCAAAATTGAAGATTTCATGTATCCTTCTCTGAAGGATGTGGAGCATACAGCGGAACAGAGCACTGGATTCAAGGTCAAGGACTTGAGGATGGAGCTTTATGGGATATGCAGTTCTTGCAAAGAACAATGATTTTTGAAACGTGCGGACTCCTGCAAAGGATTCTTCACGTTTTTGTTTTTTAGGCAGCACTTTCCGATCATCCGGAACCTACCGGAAGGCATAATTTGAATAAAATGACGGAGGATTAGCGAGTGAACAGAAGAAGACGCAGACGCCGCCCCTCAGCGGGGAGGCGCTTTACGATATTCCTGGGCTTGTGCCTGATCATTGCCGGGGCCTATCTGACGGTGACCGAAATTCTACCGAATCCTTTGCATGAAAAACCGGATTGGCGCGGCATGGACAAGCCTATTTTCGTGGAAGGGAAGCTTCAGGCAGAACCAGCCGAAGGAGCCGGTGAACAGCTGATGCTTCCGCTGCCGGTACTGCAGAAGGTGGTGGATCCGACGATTCGATATGAATCAGGGACCCAGTCCATCATTTTGACGACGCCAGTGCGGGTCATGCGGCTGCAGACAGGACAGAAAAAAGCGCAGCTGAACAACAAGCCGGTTGAGCTCCGGTTTGCTCCGGAGGAAAAGGACGGCGTGCCGTACATGCCGATTCAGCCGCTTAAGGAACTGTACGGGGTTAACATCCATGAGGATGCCGCTACGGGTGCCGTCATTTTGATGAAAGCCGGGGATACCATCCAGATGGGGGCGGCCAAAGGCCAGCCTGACGATAAGGTGAAGCTCCGACAAGGGGATTCCATCCACTCGCCGATTCTGGCTGATATGAAGGGTGGTACCCCTCTGCGGATTTGGGATTCGAAGGGATCCTGGTATTTCGCCCAGATGGATAACGGCTACAGCGGGTATGTCCGCAAGGATGAAGTCTCACTTGGGGACAAAAAGACGATCGAAATTCCGCCTATCCCGCCAACCCGGGCGGAGCGCAGCTGGAAAGGCAAGCCCGTCAACCTGGCGTGGGAAGCAGTCTATCAAAACAAACCCGATCCGGCCGTATTGGACGGACTGGACGGTGTCAACGTCGTCAGTCCGACCTGGTTCAGCATTATCGACGGCAAGGGCAACGTGCGCAGCAATGCGGATATGGCCTATGTGAATAAAGCCCACGCCCGCAAGATGGAGGTATGGGGGCTGATCAATAACAGCTTCGATGCGGACATAACTACGAGCGCGATGGCCACCTACGAAACGCGGCTGAATACGATCAGCCAGCTGCTGGAGCTGGCGCAGATGTATCATCTGGACGGGATCAACATCGATTTTGAAAATGTAAAAACGAAGGACGGACCCAATATTACGCAGTTTGTGCGTGAATTGAAGCCGCTGGCACAGGATCGAGGACTGATCTTATCGGTTGACGTCACGCCGAAATCAAGCAGCGAGCTGTGGTCTAAATTTCTGGACCGCAGTGCACTGAGCGAAGCCGCGGATTTTATTATGCTGATGGCTTACGATGAGCATTGGGCATCAAGTCCGGAAGCCGGCTCGGTTTCTTCCCTCCCTTGGGCGGAAGCGGCTGCGCGAAAGATCCTGGATGAGGACGACGTGCCGCCGCAGAAGTTGATACTGGCCGTGCCGCTGTATACGCGGATCTGGTCGGAAGCGAGCAAGAACGGGAAAGTCGAAGTGTCCTCCAAAGCGGTCGGCATGAAGACCGTCAAAGATATTTTGGCCGAAAAGAAACTGAAGCCGAAGTATCTGGAAGACGTGAAGCAGCATTATGTGGAGTATAAGGAAGACGGAGTCCTGAAAAAAATATGGATTGAGGACGCGGTATCCCTGCAGGCGAGAGTGGACTTGGCCAAGTCGCTCAAATTGGGCGGCGTTGCGGCATGGACGCGAAGCTTCGGGACGGAGGATGCCTGGAAGGTGTTAAAAGGAATACAGCAGTAATTACCTTATTGGATCAGCACTTATACTTTATGTAATAAAAAACCGGTACAGCCTGTGATCAGGTCGTACCGGTTTTTTTTGTATTTAATGATGATGCGGCGTTGCTTGGGCTCCCTGGCCTTGCTGAGCGGCTTGCAGCTCTTCGGGAGTAATATTCGCCTGGTTAGGATCCAGCGTCAGGATCGTGCGGCAGAACATGCAGCGGTCGGTTTTTCCGAGCATTTTGGTCAATTTGTGACATTCCGGACATTCGAGCTGCAGCGCGCTGGTTGACAGCATGCCGGCCCAGAAATATATTCCGAGGCTGCCCATCATGGAAATCAGGCCAATCACAAGACCGATGGCTGCGAACACCTTACCGGCATGTCCCCAAAATACGATACCGGCCGTCCCCAGAACCATCAGACCCATACCCAGCATCGTCAGCAGCAGGCCCCAAAGACGAAAAGCGTTAATTTTCGCTTGATTGAAAATCATGAATCTTTAGCTCCTATCATCAAATTTGTTGTATTTACAAAAAGAAGGAACTGACATGGACATGTAGAAGTATATTATAACTGAATTGGCTCATTTTCGCCAAGGAATGCATGGAGGGAGACGTGAATTTGTCCAATTTGTCCTTTTTTTATGGAGAGTCGGTTTATGTCGATGCCATGGGAACTATTATTTTTCGCCAAGAGGGTCATAAATTTGATGGATCGCTGCTGCATGACTTTGATCTTATTATACTAATCGTCCGCGAACAAGAAGATAAACCGTTAACCGTAGAACATACGATGGCAGGGGAACTGCGCTGCCAAGTGCTGCATGTCAGTTTGGGCTCGCTTCGGCGTTGGCTGGTGGCCGGCGAGAAGGGGGACCTGGTGAAATGTTTCATGGAGGGAGAGATCGTTCACGATCCGTATGCCCGGCTGGCGCAGCTTCGCCAAGATTTCATTGAATTCAGGCAGCCGCTGAGGGACCGGAAGATGCTGTATGAATTTTCACATTTTCTATGGATGTACGTGGAAGCCAAACGTTATATGCAGGAAGGCTTTTACACGGATGCTTACCACAGTGTGCTGAATTCGTTGAAGCATTGGGCCAAGATCGAGCTGATCGAGCAGAAGGTTCTCCCGGAGAAAGCCGTATGGGAGCAGGTGCGCGGACTTAACACGGCCATTCATAAACTGTATGAAGAACTAACCCAGAGTACGGAAACGCTCGCTCAGCGCGTCGAGTTGGTCATGCTTGCCTGTGAGTTTTCAGTCATGTCCAAAATGGCCGAGTGCACGGTGCTGCTGCTGAATATTTTGAGAAGTCGGCCGAAGCCCTGGAGCGTGGAAGAGCTGGCTCATCATCCCGAGCTCGATATGATCAGCAACAAGCTGCCGCTGGTACTGCGGACGCTGGTCAACCGGTCGCTGGTACGTGAAACGGCGGTCTGGAGCGAAGGGGCGACTTACGGGAATCAGGGGATTCGCTATTCCGCCGAATGACTGTATTTGCAATTGTATATATGTAAGTTCGAAAGAGAGGGGAGGGTCCCTCTTTTTTTGTTATCCGAAGGCAAATAAGTACTCCGAACAATTGCGTGTAGCTGTGTAGCGTTAGGCAAATGCAGATCCACCGTGTATCTCCGTTTAATACTTCTCTAAGGGTATAGTTCGGGGAAGATTGGGGAAATTTGAAGAGACATGCGGATTTTAAAAAGTGGTTGACTCCATTATTGTTTATGTGTTAAATTATATCTCGCCCCATTCAATGACGGTTTCCTTGAAACCTGATAATTCGACAAGATTTGAAAAGAAATTAAAAAAATGCTTGACGAAAAGATGGGCAATATGATATATTATAAAAGTCGCCGCTGAAACACAGCGATGACAACGAAACGAAGTTTGATCTTTGAAAACTGAACAACGAGTGAGTATAAACGCGATGGTCTTATGACCGGAGCGATTGAGATTAAATCAATCTCGTCAGATTCAAAATGAGCTACAAACTTTCGTTGGAAAGCTACTCCCTTCGGGTGAGCAGATTCTTCCAACTTTCTTGGAGAGTTTGATC
>NZ_BORU01000005.1:0-552587 GCF_018333335.1 Paenibacillus cineris | reverse complement strand
CAAGCTCTCCATCAAGTCCGCTCGACTTGCATGTATTAGGCACGCCGCCAGCGTTCGTCCTGAGCCAGGATCAAACTCTCCAAGAAAGTTGGAAGAATCTGCTCACCCGAAGGGAGTAGCTTTCCAAAGAAAGTTTGTAGCTCATTTTGAATATGACGAGATTGATTTAATCTCAATCGCTCCGGTCATAAGACCATCGCGTTTATACTCACTCGTTGTTCAGTTTTCAAAGATCAAACTTCGTTTCGTTACCGCTCAGTGTTTCAGCAGCAACTCTTATAATATATCACAGACTCGATAGATTTACAAGACTTTTTTTGAAGAAGTTTTTTCTATCAAATCTCATTTTCCCCGACCTGCTAACTCGTTAACTCGGCCGGACTTATAATTTATCACAGTTCTCACTACTGCCGCAACACACAAAATATTCCATCGAATCTTCATACTATACTTTTACCCACAACAAAATAAATTCTAGCATATTTCAAGCATCTTTTTCATATATTCATACTAGTTCTTTTATAAAATTAATACAGCATTCATAGAGTTCAAACTGCCATCGGAAATGCTCTTGCTGAAGAATGGTTACAAATGATACGAACCTTGAATTCAATTAGAAGCAGGCATTCCGGCGATCACCTCGAAATGCCTGCTTCTGCTCATATTGACCTGCTATCATCCATTAATCCATGGGTTTTTACGCGGTCTGTCAGCAGCTGTGCTTTTTCTTTCCTTTTTGGCGGCGGGAGCTTTCGATTTATTAACCTTCGCTTTATCCTTCGGGTCGCTGAGCGTTTTTACCGTCTTGGATGTAGTCTCATCAGCCGCAGGCTCAGAATCCTCTACCTCGGATGTCTCATGGACCGCCGCCTCATTGATGGTAGCTGTCGCTTGTGTCTCTTCCCCAATCGGGGCTGGGTAGGCAGGCGCCGGGTTACGGTCCCAGTACGCCGCGTTCTCGGCGGCCCCTACAAAAGGGGCGTTGGGCCCTGCATGCTCATAGGCTCCCAGCGTCGAGGGAAACCCCATTCCATAAGGTGACGGGTAGCACCAATCATATGGAGTGGGATAAGCATGATGCGGATAGGCGTATGCCGGATCCACTTCTGGATAATGAGTCATCGGTGCGTAATTCGGATAAGCTTCCGCCGGAGATACCATCGGCATTTGGTTTGGATAGGCCGCTGCCGGGGATACCATTGGTATTTGGTTCGGATAAGCTTCGGCCGGAGATACCATCGGCATTTGATTTGGATAGGCCGCTGCCGGGGATACCATCGGCATTTGATTCGGATAAGCTTCTGCCGGGGATACCATTGGCATTTGGTTCGGATAAGCTTCGGCCGGGGATACCATTGGCATTTGGTTCGGATAGGCTGCTGCCGGACTTACTTGAGTATTCGGAAACATGGCATTCGCGTTTGGATATGCTGCTATCGGCTCACTATAAGGCTGAGCGTAGAATGGATCTACTCCCGAATACGGGGATACCACTCCTTGGCACCCACATGGACTATACGGCGCAATTCCAGCGTGTACCGGATGATAAAACGCCGGCTCTACACTGTGCGGAAACGCCTCATTTGGCTGGTAATGGGCCGGCCCCACATGGATGGGCTCATAAGCGACCGGATGCTCGTGATTTTCCCAATGCGGCGCATAGGCAGGGGACACACCTGTCGGATAAGCGTTGGGACCCGGTTCATACTCGGTACCCTGAACGATTCCCGGATAATAAGGTGTTTTCTGCTTGTTTTCTTGCATGGCGTGCTGCAGGTTTGCGTTCTCGGCATTCGGCATGTCGTGATAGGAAGCCACTTCGTGCACGGGACCCGGGTACTGAATAAAGAGGTTATGCGTAACTTCGCTGTAAATGGTCTCTTTGCTGTAGGTCGGCTTCTTCTCGGCTGCCGGCATCACGTTCGGTTGATTTTCCACCGCAGGCATGATATTAGGTTGGTTCTCCATGATAGGCATCACATTGGGCTGGTTTTCGGCAGCAGGCATGACGTTAGGCTGGTTTTCCGCTATGGGCATCACGTTTGGAAAGGTGTAATTCGGCGAGGTCATTTCCGGCATTTCCTGGTTCATCGACAGGTTGGGGAGCGGGGGTGGAGACGGTATGTTCGGCAGCTCGGGAAGCTGCTGCGGCAGCACCTGGGCATTGTTCTCTTCCTTATTTTCTTCCATAGGCGCGGTGAGCTCTTCTTTATTCGGTTTTTCCGCCTCTTCCGGCTCCACATTCTCCTCAATCGGTGCCGTCAATTCTTCTTTGGGACCGGTATATGTTTTGTTGCCGGGGATCGTTTTGGCATTCGCATTCCCGTCTACACTCTCGGCTGTGACGCCACCGACTTTAGGAATGTTGACCACTTCCCCCACAAGGAGCGCGTTCGGATTTTTGAGCTGCGGGTTGGCGTCGATCATATCCTTGAGCGTCACACCCCAGGCTTTGGACAATTTCCAAAGGCTGTCTCCCTGCTTGACGACATGCTTATGGATGATTTGATCGTTGTTTGGAACCTGTATCGGTTCCGCAGGAATTTTGACTTTCTGTCCGACCGTCAGCTGGTTTGGATCGGAGATTTGCGGGTTGGCGTCGATAATTTTTTGCAAAGAAACGCCGTATTTTTTCGAAAGCTCATATAATGTGTCGCCACTTTTGACCATGTGTATTTTCACGCGGCAAATACCTCCTAAACTTCTTGTAGGCGTGGGGTTCGCCTCCATTCGTTACTACATCTTATGCAGGGGATAGGCGGATGACATCCCTTTAGACAAAAAAATCCTTCCACGAAGAAGATCGTGAAAGGATTGTAGAGAAAAACAGGTCATAAAAAGGCTGTCGGAATCAGGATTCCCAAACTTTGTAGCCGTCCTGTGTAACGATTTTCCGGAATTCTTCAAGAAGCTTCAAAGTGACCGGTCCAGCCTGTCCCTGTCCGATAACGCGTCCGTCGATTTCACGGGCGGCAATAACTTCGGCAGCGGTTCCGGTAAAGAATACTTCATCGGCAATGTACACGTCGTGCATGCTGAACGGTTCTTCCTTCAGCTTGTAGCCCAGCTTCTCACAGAGCTCGATAATCGCCATGCGCGTAATGCCTTCCAGCGCTCCAAGGTAGCAAGGAGGAGTGTAGACGACACCGTTTTTAACGAGGAAAATGTTGTCGCCCGAGCCTTCAGTCACATATCCCTGCGCGTTCAGCATGATTGCCTCGTCTGCTTCCGCGAAATTCGACTGGATTTTGACCAAAATGTTGTTCAGGTAGTTCAGGGACTTAATCTTCGGATTCAGTGCATCAGGCAGGTTGCGGCGCTGCGATACCGAGACCGCTCTCAGTCCGTTCAAATAGGCTTCCTCCGAATAAATCGCCAGCTGCTCCACAATAATAAGAACGGTTGGCTTCGGGCAGCGTCTCGGATCCAGGCCCAGGTTCCCCACACCACGCGATACGATCAAACGGATATACCCGTTGCGCATATCATTCCGGCGAATCGTTTCCGCCATGGCGTCGCGCATTTCCTCGAAGGACAGCGGGATGACCAAATCGATCGATTTGGCGGAATCATACAGGCGGTCCAAGTGCTCTTTGCATTTGAAAATGTTGCCCTCATAGATTCGGATTCCTTCAAAAATGCCGTCCCCATACAGGAAGCCGTGATCAAACACCGAAACTTTCGCGTTTTCTTTCGTTACAAATTCTCCATCTAAGTAAATCCACTGTTCTGACATCTGTTACCGCACCTCCGAATTTTGTTCCTGATCCTGATAAGTAAAGCTCGGGTAAGATCCCAGCACGCGTACCTGGCAGCCCAGCGCTTCGATCTCGCCGAAGGCCGCCGTCAGCAGCACCGAGTCCACGGATTCGAGCACATCGATATAAAAGTAATAGCTTCCCAGCTTCTTCTTGGTTGGTCTGGATTCAATCCGCGACAAATTCAAACGCCTCCAAGCAAAGGCTGCAAGCACCTGATGCAGCGCTCCCGCAAAATCCTCGGGCAGCGTCACCAGCACGCTCGTTTTTTGCTGTTCAACCGGCCGGTTGAGCGGCGAAAGTTCCTCATGGCCGATCAGTACGAACCGGGTAAAATTGTTGTCATGATCGGTAATGCGTTTGGCCAGCACGTCGAGCCCGTGAGTAGCCGCTCCGAGTGTTGTGCCGATGGCGGCCCAGCCTTTGCCCGGATTGGCTTTGACGATGCCTACGGCTTCGGTTGTGCTGCCTGCGTTGATCAGCTCGGCCTGCGGAGCATGCTGGCGGATAAACTGCTGGCACTGGGCCGTGGCTACAGGATGAGACAAAATTTTCTCAATCCGGCTGTAATCGATCTCCCCTGCCTCGGATATAAACTCCTGGCGGTCACCGATCAAATTCTGGATCGACGGATAGACCCATTCCACCCGCATTGGAATGTCGACTTCATTCACCAACCAGTCCATATGCAGGCTTACCGAGCCCTCAATCGTGTTCTCAATCGGAATGACGCTGTAATCGGTTTTTCCCTGGGCCGTCGACAAAAATACGTCGGAAATCAGCTTATGATAGACCAGCTCCACCGGCTCATCCCCGAGCAAATACGCGACGGCCTCGTGGGACACCGACCCTTCCGGCAATAATGCAATTCGTTTCATGCGCTTACTTCCCCTTTACCATATCCATAAATGAACGGGACGGCATCCCGGAAATCTCAACGACTCCTTCCACGTCGGGAAGCAGCCATTTGGCGGATGCGTTGATGCCCTCAGCCCTCATCGTATTCAGGAGGAAGGCTTCCAGTTCGTTCTTTCTGGATTGTTGGCGGTCCACCAAAGCGAGCAGCGTGGGACCCGCACCGCTCAGCGCCACACCAAGCGCGCCGTGATTCCCCGCTTCCTCCAAAATCCGGGTCATGCCCGGAATGAGGGGAGCCCGGTACGGCTGATGCAGACGGTCCGACATCGCTTTGCCGATGAGGTCCAACCTGCCGCTGGCCAGCGCTCCGACCAAAAAGGAGGCCCGACTTACATTATACACTGCATCCTTACGGCTGATATGATCCGGCAAAACTTTCCTGGCTTCCGAAGTCTGCAGCTCAAAATCCGGGACGACGACCAGTACTTCCAGATCCTCAGGCGGATCGAAGCGGATGCATTCGGCGTGAGCACCGTCCCAAATCGCCGTAATGATGCCGCCATACAGAGAAGCCCCGACATTATCGGGATGGTCCTCAATCCCTGTGGCCATATCAAACAACTCCGCTTTGCTCAGCGGTGACCCGATGAGTGCGTTGGCCGCAGCCAATGCCCCGACAATCGCCGTGGCGCTGCTTCCCAGCCCACGGGTCAACGGGATGTCGGAATACATGGATATTTCGAGTTCGGGGACTTGAACTCCCGCCCGCTCAAACACCTGCTGCGCGACTTGATACAAAAGATTGCTTTTATCCCGGGGAATTCCCTGCATTTCGTCTCCGTACAAATGAAATACGGTCTGCTCCGCTTCCTTCATCTCGATCCAAGCGTACAGCGACAAGGCCATGCCCAGCGTGTCAAAGCCTGGCCCGAGATTCGCGGTACTGGCAGGAATTTTCACCCGTACCCCGTCAGGCTGAATCATACCCGCTCCTCTTCCAGCTTCGCGATCGCCTCCATAACGGCTTCCTCCGTATCCGGAACGACGATAGGCTCAGCGTTGACCGTTTTCAGCGCCACGTTCGGGTCCTTCAGTCCGTTCCCGGTCAGGACGCAGACAACCGTCTCCCCACCTTTGAAAAATCCTTCGCGCTTCAGCTTGTACACCCCTGCTACCGATGCGGCGGAAGCCGGCTCGGCAAAAACGCCCTCACGTGCGGCAATGGTGCGATATGCGCTCAGAATCTCATCGTCAGTGACGTAATTGATCTGACCGTTGGATTCTTCAGCAGCAGCGACAGCGGTCTTCCAGCTGGCCGGATTGCCGATCCGGATGGCGGTTGCGACCGTTTCCGGCTCGAGAATCGGCTCGCCCTTCACGATAGCCATCGCGCCTTCGGCTTCGAAGCCGACCATGCGCGGCAGCGAGGAGGCTTTGCCGGCTGCGTGGTATTCCTTGAAGCCTTTCCAGTACGCGGAGATATTGCCTGCGTTGCCTACAGGAATGGCCAGTACGTCCGGCGCTTTGCCCAGCTGGTCCACCACTTCGAATGCGGCCGTCTTTTGCCCTTCAATGCGGAAAGGGTTGACGGAGTTTACAAGCGTGATCGGATGCTTGGCCGTAATGTCGCGTACGATCTCCAGGGCACGGTCAAAGTTGCCTTCAATGGCAATGACCTTGGCACCGTAAATCATGGCCTGTGCCAGCTTGCCGAGGGCAATGTTGTTGTTCGGGATGAGAACGATGCAGTTCAAGCCGCCGCGCGCCGCGTAGGCCGCCGCTGCAGCCGAGGTGTTGCCCGTGGAGGCACACATGATCGTACGGCTGCCTTCCTCCATAGCCTTGGCAACAGCCATGACCATGCCGCGGTCTTTGAACGAACCGGTCGGATTCAGCCCTTCATATTTAAAATAAAGATCGAGTCCAAGCTCCTCTGACAAATTTTCGGCGCGGATCAGCGGGGTGTTGCCTTCCTTCAGCGTCAGGAGAGGCGTATTGTCGTTCACGGGTAAATATTCCTTGTACGTTTGCAGTAAACCTTGGTATGGCATCGTAAAACTCCTTTTCTGTATTCGAGGTAGTTATTTGAATGGGCAGGGTTACCCCTCAACCCGGTATACGCTCTTGATTCTGCGGATGACGTCCAGCCCTTCAAAATGCTGAAGCACCTTATCCATGCTCGCTTTGTTGGCTTGATGTGTCACGATGATGATCTCCGCTTCGGGATTGTGCTCGTTCGGCTGCTGTACGACCGATTCCAGGCTGACTCCGAATTCGGCGAACACCTGCGTAATTTTGGCGAGAACACCGGCTTTGTCGTCAACATGAAGCAGGATAAAGTTTTTGTAACTGATCTGTTCATCGGTCTTCAGCTTCTTCGGCTTGTAAGGAACGATCGCTTTCAGGCCGTTGACGCCCAGTCTAAGGTTTTTGATGACCGCCATCAGGTCGGCCACAACGGAGGTAGCCGTCGGCATTTCGCCGGCGCCGGCGCCGTAGAACATCGTCTCGCCGACCGCTTCACCGTACACGTATACGGCATTGAAGACGCCGTTCACAGCGGCGATCGGGTGCCCTTTGCGCACCATTGTCGGCTGAACGCTGATGCTGAAATGATCGTCCTGCCGGTCAGCAATGCCAAGCAGCTTCATTTCGTAGCCAAGGCGTTTGGCATACGTAATGTCTTCCTTGGTCACCTGCGAGATGCCGCGCACGCTGACGTCCTTCAGCTCGATGTTGGAGCGGAAGCCGAGCGTGCCCAGAATCGCCATCTTGCGGGCGGCGTCCAAGCCTTCGACATCGGAGGTCGGGTCGGCTTCGGCATAGCCCAGTTTTTGCGCTTCTTCCAGCACATCCTCATAGGACGCGCCTTCTTGGCTCATTTTGCTCAAAATATAGTTGGTGGTACCGTTCACGATCCCCATGATTTTCAAGATGCGGTCCGAAGAAAATCCTTCGATCAGCGTCCGGATAATCGGAATGCCTCCCGCCACACTCGCCTCATAAAAAACGTCGCACTGTTTCTCCTGAGCCTTGGCCAAAATCTCCGCTCCGTGCAGCGCCATCAGGTCCTTGTTGGCCGTGACGATATGCTTGCCGCGCTCCAGCGCCTCCAAAATGTAGGACTTCGTCTCATCAATCCCGCCCATCACTTCGACGATGACGTCGATTTCCGGGTCACGGATCACATCCCACGGATCTTCCGTCAATTTGCCTTGATCAACGGCCACGCTGCGCGTTTTTCCGGAGTTCTTCACCGCGATCCTTTCGATGACGACCGGAGAGCCCACCTGGCTGCTCAAATCCTCCTGATGGCCTTCCACGATCCTGACGACCCCCGTACCGACCGTGCCCAGACCCAACAATCCAACTTTAACCGGCTTCATTCTCATACCTCCCGTGAATCTCCAAATAACATTCTTTGTCTTCTATGACACCAGGCACGGACTTACCCCTGTCCGATCAAATTCGCCCGCTTGACTCCCGCTACGTCGCGCATGCCTTCCAGCATGTCCCCAAGCTCGTCGCCAAGCCGCGTCACTTCGACGGATATCACCACGTTCGCCATCCCCTGCAAAGGAATGCTCTGGTGGATCGTCAGCACGTTTCCGCCATAACCGGCCACCGTGCTCAGCACTTTCGACAGCATGCCCGCCCGGTGCTCCATATCGATGGAAATCGTCACGATCCGCTCGCGCTCCAGCTGGTTGATCAGGTGGATTCCGTCTTTGTATTTATAAAAAGCGCTGCGGCTCAGCCCGACTTGTTCCACGGCTTCATGAACCGTCTTCGCGTCCCCGGCCGCTAGCAGCTGTTTCACCTGCATCGTCTTGACAACGGCTTCCGGCAAAATGTCTTCCCGGACCAAATAATAGCGTTCTTTCACGAACGTCCTCTCCTCAAAGACTGATGTATTCATATAGTGGACATTATATAGGAACCCTTGCCTGACGGTCAATAGTCCGACGCCTTTTTAATCTCCATCATACAAAAAATTGCCCGCCATGTAACGTAAAATGTCAGAAACAAAAGGGGCTGCAACAAAAAACCGGACGCCGTATACGAAATTATACGGTGTCCGGTTCTTGTATGTTTAATAGTAGCTGCTGCCTTCTACAAACTCGAATTCAAAATCGCCGATTCTCACAATGGTGCCCTCAACGGCACCGCGTTTGCGAAGCTCATCGTCGATCCCCATATGGCGCATCGTCCGCGCAAGCTTCAGAATCGCTTCATGCGAGTTCATCTGCATGCGTTTGAGCAGGCGCTCAATTTTGACACTGTGGACCACATAAGCCTCGTTGTCTCTCGTAATGGTGAACGAGTTGTCCTCGGTCTTATCCAGCTTGTACACTTTTCTTTCGGTGATTTCGGGTACTTCTTCCAGCGCGGCTTCCACAGGAATCTGGTCCAGCAGATCCGCAGCACGATAGAGCAGCTCTTGAACACCCTGCCGGGTCAGCGAGGAGATCGGCATGATCTCCAGGTCAGGTCTGTCCTTGGCGACCTTTTCACGGAATTCAGCCAGGTTGTCTTGCGCTTCCGGCATATCCATTTTGTTCGCTGCTACGATTTGCGGACGTTCGGCCAGGTTGGCGTTGTACAGCTTCAGCTCGTCGTTAATTTTGACCCAGTCCTCGTATGGATCCCGTCCCTCGGATCCCGCCATATCCACCACATGGATAATGACGCGGGTCCGTTCCACGTGGCGGAGAAACTCATGCCCGAGGCCAACCCCTTCATGAGCACCCTCGATCAATCCCGGCAGATCGGCCATGACGAAGCTCCGTCCTTCCGCGACCTCCACGACGCCGAGGTTCGGCGTAATCGTCGTAAAGTGGTACGCCCCGATTTTCGGTCTCGCACCGGAAACGACCGACAAGAGCGTGGACTTCCCTACGCTCGGGAAGCCGACCAGACCGACGTCGGCCATCACTTTCAGCTCCATCACCACATACCGTTCCTGGCCTTCCTCCCCGTGCTCGGCGAGCTCGGGAGCCGGGTTGTTCGGGGTGGCAAAACGGATGTTGCCTCTACCGCCGCGGCCGCCTTTGGCAACGACCACCTGCTGTCCATGACGCGTCAAGTCGGCAATGACTTCGCCCGTATCATCGTCAATCAGCACGGTACCCGGCGGAATGCGGACGATCATGTCCTCCGCCCCTGCGCCATGCTGGCTCTTATTGCGGCCCTTCTCGCCGCGTTGGGCTTTGAAATGGCGCTGGTATCTGAAATCCATCAGCGTGCGCAGACCTTCGTCCACACGGAAGATGACATCTCCGCCCCTGCCGCCGTCACCGCCGGCAGGCCCGCCTTCCGGCACGTATTTCTCCCGGCGGAAAGCCACCAGGCCGTCACCACCGTCGCCGCCTTTGACATAGACTTTCGCTTTATCTACAAACATGACTTCACCTTCCTCATGCTCCACACGGCACGCGCAATTCAAATGAAGCCTGAGTCGGATCGATCTGCTCTGCTTTCATTTTCTTGCCTTGTACCACATTATATATTTGCTGCCGAAGCAGTTCCGGGTCCCCAAGGGAACCTTCTTCCTCAAACCTTACGATCAGCTCCGAGCCTTCCTCATAAAGGCTCAGGAACAGTTTGCGGGACTCGCCCCGCGAAGACTTGCTGCTGTATTGATATGCCCGGATCGTTTGGATGACGGCCAAGGCCAGATTGGCCCCTTCTTCCTGGCTGAGGTTGTTGATCAGCGTCATCTGGTCATCCACGTGAACGTCCAGCTCCAAATTGCTGCTGGTGCTGCGAAAAGACTGAAGGTAGAAAATAAGCGAAGGAATGCCCAGCTTGGCTATTTTGCTTTCGACAGCCATCTGTTCCTTTATTCTTTCCACACATTGAACCGCTTTATCACTTTTTCCGAGCTTGATATAACCATACAAAATTTGCAAATCATTCATCCAGTCATGGCGGTGATGGTTGAGCGTCCGGATGGCCGTCTGCTCCAGACTGCGGACTACGGCATCATGATGACGCGAAGTACTCCGGCGTATCTGCGCATATCCGAGAAAAAGCACCGCTAATATCCACAGCGGAAGGATCATGTACCAAATCCACGAGCCGCCACGGTATATAAATACTAACGGAATCACGATTGAAATGACCGCAGCGGCCATTATGCTCTTCCCAAATCTCATAGCACTCCCCGTCCCCGTCCCACACATGAGATAGTTAACATCATTGCCCAGTATACCATAATTGTCCAGTTATGTTCATATCAATAATACACAGCCTACAAAATAACCCCACCAAGTGGGGCTTTTGCTCCAACGCATATTCAGCTGATTTGCAGGGGGCTCCCAAGAATATGTTTTAATTCAAAAAGAGCCCCCGGCAAGCATTGCCGGAGGCTTCTTGTTCATTCTGCGTTCGCAGACAATTAAGCTTCTACTGCTGCCGCTACAGGAGCGACATCCACAGGATAAACGCTCACTTTCTTGCGGTCGCGGCCCCAACGTTCGAATTTCACAACGCCGTCCACTTTAGCAAACAGAGTGTCGTCTTTGCCGATGCCCACGTTCGTACCAGGATGAATTTTCGTTCCGCGTTGGCGAACCAAGATGCTTCCGCCAGTAACGGTTTGGCCGTCAGCACGCTTAACGCCGAGACGTTTCGCTTGGCTGTCGCGTCCGTTCTTTGTGGAACCAACACCTTTTTTCGAAGCGAACAATTGAAGATTCAGCTTTAACATGTTGTCTCCTCCTTCTGTTAGTAATGTACTTCTTGTATTTGAATATACTTCCCGTATGATTCTGCTATGGAATTCAGCATAACCACCATCGATTCCAGCAGCAACTGAACCTGTTCGTGCACGCCTGATTCCTCCATCGAAGGAACGTCCGCGCTCAGAAAACCGTTGTTCATTCTGCTGTCCATGACCGTTCCGGTTAATGCTTCCACCGAATTGACCGTTCCCACCGTGACCGCCGATACTCCGGCGCATACGATGTCTTCTCCGGCCTTCGCGTAGTTCGCATGCCCCTTCACTTCAAAGCCACGAATCTTGCCGTCTTCCCGGCGTAATATCCGTACGTTAATCAATTAGCGCACCTTCTTACGCTTGGATCTTCTCGATCGTAACTTTTGTGTATGGCTGACGATGACCTTGCTTCTTGTGGTAGTTCTTCTTAGGTTTGTATTTGTATACAACAACCTTCTGGCCCTTACCATGCTTCTCAACTTTAGCGGTTACGGATGCGCCGGCTACGACTGGAGTTCCTGCCACCAGACCGTTGTCACCGGATACGGCCAATACACGGTCGAAAGTTACACTTTCGCCATCGGCTGCGTTCAGCTTCTCGATGAACAATACGTCGCCCTCTTGAACTTTGTATTGTTTACCGCCTGTCTCGATAATTGCGTACATTTGCTTGCACCTCCTCATGTCTCAGACTCGCCTAATCCAGGTGGCCCGCCGTCTTAAGCAGCGGCACTTGTAAACCCGACCGGAGCGGTTACAGCATGTGACAAGCAATAAATACTGGACACATACTCATAGATATTAACATATCCGTCCATCATAAGTCAATGCGCGCTCAGAAGGTTTATTTTCCCCGTTCCGCCGCATACTTCGCATGATTTGGAAAACATGACAGCCGTGTCCTCTCTTACTTTCTTCCGCGTAAGCTCCAGCAAGCCAAGCTTGCTCCAGCCGACGACATGGCTCTTGGTCCGGTCCCGGCTCATACCCGCCTCCAGCCGGTTGACAACCTCCTGCCGGTTCTTCTCTTCTTCCATATCGATAAAATCGACGATAATGATGCCGCCTATGTCGCGGAGACGGATCAGCCGGGCGATTTCTTCAGCCGCCTGCAGATTGGTCTTCGTGACCGTCTCTTCCAAATTGCCGCCGCCGGTATATTTCGCCGTATTGACGTCGACCACCGTCAGCGCCTCGGTCTGGTCCAGCACGATCGTGCCTCCGCTCTCCAGCGTCACCCTGCGCGCAAAATCCCGCTCCAGCTGCTCTTGAACGCCATGGGCCCTAAAAATGTGCTCGTGGCCCTGATGCATTCGAACGGGCCGGTGTCCGCCATGGGCAATCTCCTCCAGAAACAGCTCGGCTTCTCTCGCTTCCGGCCTGCTGTCGATCCAGAGCTCGTCCTGCTCCGGATCGAACACGTCGCGGATAAACCGCTGCACGATGCTCAGATCCCGGTGCAGCAGGCACGGTGCCGCGCAGGCGTCGGCCTTCTCCTGAATGCTTAGCCACCGCTCACGCAGCGCGTTCAAATCCCCTTCGATGGCATCCGGATGCTCATCCTCGGAGACGGTCCGCATGATGACGCCCTCTCCGCTCCTCCGGAGGGAATCGCCCAGCACCTTCAGCCGGTTCCGGTCATGCTCCCGGTATACCTTCTTGGAGACGGCCACATAATCCGCATGCGGCATATACACGATCCATCTGCCCGGAAGAGAATAGTGCGTCGTCACCCTCGGGCCTTTGCCGCCAAGCGGCTCTTTCATCACCTGGACGACGATCTCCTGCCCGACGCGCAGCAGCGATTCGATATTCGGCTTGTCCTTCGGCTGCTTCTCCAAATGCGGATGCAGCACGTCGTCCACGTATAAAAAGGCGTTTTTTTTCTGGCCGATATCCACAAACGCGGCCTGCATGCCGGGCAATACGTTGACGACACGCCCTTTGTAAAAGCTCCCGACCAGACTGTGCCCCTGGCTCCGCTCGGCAGCGAATTCCACCAGCTTGCCTTCCTCCAAGAGCGCCATCTGGGTCAGCTTCGGTTCGATGTGAACGATCATTTGTTTCATGGCTTCACCCCTGCCAGAAGACATATCTTTTTCATTGTACCATGAAATCTCCTTTAAATTAGCTCCATCCCTGAGTTAGGAGCAGCCCGCATTCACACCTTTTTCACGTTCGTTGTTCCTTGCGTATTTATATCCACGAAGTACGATCTGTCGCAAAATAAGCAGAAATAATGCGCTGCTCGGGAAGCACGGCAATGATTTTTCCGCGCTCGTTCATCACATAAATAAGATGGTATTTCTCTCTTTTTAATAGACGCAGGATACTGTCCAAATGTTTCGCCGGATCGGCAACGATGGGCTGCGCGAGTTCCCCGTCCGCTCTGGAGCGGGTGTACATCGATTCACGGTGCATGAGAAATCTTGTAAATCGGTAAGGCAGGTTCCGGTAGTCGACCCAGTTCGAGTACAGCAGAAAAATACCGATTAACAGCAGGTTTAGCTGAACGCTGCCCTTCCCTTGAAAAAGCGGTGCCAGCGCGCATATAATGACGATCACGCTCGCCCCAACGCTGATCCTCGAGGACCACAGAAGCGTACGGTGATAAGGGAAAAACAAGCTGGCAGCCGACTGTAATATTTTGCCTCCATCAAGGGGTAAAATCGGCAGCAAATTAAACAATGCAATCATCGCGTTGCCATAAATTACATAAGACAGAAAGGCGCCATCCCCCCAGCCGGCCAGACGGAGGAGCAGCGCGAACAGGATCATCATTCCGTTTTGCAAAGGTCCCGCTGCCGCGATGACGATTTCTTTCCACGCGGACAGCCGGCCCTGATCTTCGATTTCCACCACCCCGCCGAACGGGAGGAACTGAATCGAACGGATGCGAACGCCGTACATCAGCGCAGCCCCGGCATGTCCCAACTCATGAATGAATACGATGACGAACAGCGTAATTAGCTCGAGGAAATGCCCGGTAACGACCGAAAACAGCATCAGGATCACGAAAAACGGGTGCAGCGACAGGGTCATTCCGCGAACGTTAATCAATCGGGATCACATCGGCCGGATCCACATAATGGCCCCCTTCTTTGACCGCAAAAAACAAGGTCGGCGTTTCACCGTCACTCCCCTGTCCGAGCGACCCGACCGGGTCTCCGGCCTCGACCCAATCGTTCTTCTGCAGCTGCGTCTCCTGCAAATGGCTGTATGTCGCTACCAAGCCGCCGGAGTGCTGGATGGTCACCGTGACTCCGGTTTCCGGCGAATCCGACACTTCCATAACACGTCCCGTTTCTACACTTTTCACCTGAAGCGCCGTGCTTGAAACCTCATCCGGAGCAATTTCCACTCCTTTCAGGTTGACGGCGAAGGCCTGTACGATTTTCCCTTCGATCGGCGGCACCATCGATTTGGACGCATCGACTTTCAATGGGGACACCGGATCCTGTTTGAAAATAGGGATAAAAGAGGGAGCTTTCCCGAAGTATGTTTCATACCAGGCTTCCGCAGCCTGAAAATCCATTTCCCGGTTCAGCGATTGAACGACAAAGCTCTGCACTTTGCCGCTCCACGGCTGGTTGATCGGAAAGTGGAACACGCCCCACACTCCCGCAAACACGATGGCGCTGAAAAACAGGCGCCACATGAAGCCGGAAACAAAGTGGTGCTTTCTATGGAAGGGGCCGCCGGCCTGATAACGTTCCTTTTTCCACTGCTTCTCCGGATCGGGCTCGGGCACGTAGCTTTCGGGCAGTTTGCCCCGGCTCCACAGCCTTGGCTCGTCCTGTACAGGCAATGGTGAAGGCTGCGAGGGCGGCTGAATTGGCATCGTTTTTGACAAATCGTCTCTGGTCAGCAGATCGCGGATGCGTTCTTCTCTCCGCTGTTTGATGGAAGATTTCATGTCCACTTGTGCTCATCCCCTTTTCGAGGCTTGTTTTATACCAGTTTATGTGGGAAAGTCCCATTTTTAGAACAAGCCTGTTCCACCATGTGATTCCATAGCATTGGCTATTGGCGTTTCAGGATCCTTGCTGTTCCAATGCCTATTCACACCGTCACGGAACACAAAAAAAGCAGCCCCGGGACATTCCCGAAGCTGCTTTTGCTTCCATACCTCACACCTTCTGAATTTTAGGCGGGACCGGGGCGGCACCCGACGACTTCCTTTTGCTCAGGTCCAGCTTCTTCTGCAGGTAGCCCAGCACGATGTCCGCCACAATCGCCAGCAGCGCCGCAGGGATGGCCCCGGCAAAAATCCGCAGCGAGTTGTTGCTGTTCAGTCCCGCATAAATTTCCCGTCCCAGACCACTGCCGCCGACCAATGGCGCAATCGTCACGACACCGATCGCAATGACCGCAGCGATGCGGATCCCTGACATCAGGTAGGTCAGCGCCAAAGGGAATCGGACTTTATAGAGCAGCTGAAAAGGACTCATGCCGATGCCTCTGCCGGATTCCATATAGCTCGGGTCCACCTGCTTGAGCCCGACGTACGTATTGCGAACGATCGGGTTGAGCGAATACAGGAACAAACCGACCATCACCGTCTTCATGCCCAGGCCGAGCCACAGCATCAGGATGACGAGCATCGCCAGACTGGGGATAACCTGCAGAATGTTGGTGATGAACAGAATGACCTTCGCCGCCCAGCGGCTTCTGGAGCACAAAATACCGAGCGGTACCCCGATGACGATCGCAAGCCCCAGTCCGATCACCACCATCAAAATATGCTGGATGAAATACTCCCATAAAAGCCCGCTGTTCCGCGAGACATAAAATACGAAATCCATAAACGTTAGCTTTTTCTCGTCCATGCTAACCCTCCTCTAGCTCTTGATCAAACCTTTCTCCTTCAAATAGGCAATCGCGACTTCCCGCTCGCTTTTCTTCTCGATATCCACCTGGTAGTTCAGCGAAATCATCGTGTCGGCATCGATATGCCCGATCAACGGAGCAATGGCGTCTTTGATTTCAGGATGCTTTTGGAGGATGTCCGTCCGGATCACCGGACTCGCGTCGTACGGGGGGAAGAACTGCTTGTCGTCCTTCAGCGTCTGCAGCTGATAGGCTTTCAAGCGGGAATCCGTGGAATAAGCAAGCACGATATCGACCTGACGGTTCGCCACCGCGCTGTACACGAGACTGATCTCCATCGGGAATACCTGCCCGAAATTGATGCCATAAGCCTTTGAAAAGGCCGGGTAACCGTCCGCTTCCCGTTCCAGCCACGTCGTATCCACGCCGAGCTTCATGGACGCCATATCTTTTTTGACATCCGAAATCTTCTGGTAGCCCTTCGAATCGGCGAGATCCTTACGGACCGTAAAGGCATACGTATTCTCAAAGCCTAATGGATCCAGCCAGGTAAAATGAAAGTACTTGTCAAAGCCGGCTTTGGCTTCTTCAAGCACCTTCGCCCGGTCCTTGGTTTGGCTGATCGGAAAATGGTTGTTGAAAATTTCGCCCGTATAGAGCGTGGACATTTGGATGTCGTTTCTTTTCATCGAATTGATGACGATCGAGCTTGAAGCCAGGTCGGGAATGATGTCGACGCTGACATTGGTTTTATCTTCAATCAAGGCCTTGTACATTTCGGCCAAAATTTTCGTTTCCGTGTAGGTTTGGGTTCCGATAACCACATCCTGCTGGATCCCGCAGGCCGAAGTGATGCCTGTCAGAAGGATGGCACAGCACAAAAATAACGACAATTTGAACGTTTTCAGTTTCATCACGCCTCCTCGGATCAGTCTAAAGGGCTTCGTCAGCCTTGTCATACGGCAGCACTCCGGGTTTGACGGTAGCGCCGGGTCAGCCAGCCTTCCAGCAGCCCCAGCAGGCCGTCGGCCACCAGAGCCAGCACAACTGCGCCGATGCCGCCGATAAAGATCATTTCCGGCTTGTTGACGCCAAGCCCCGAAACGATCAGCTGCCCGAGCCCGCCGGCCCCGATCAGGGAAGCGAGCGTCGCCCAGCTGATGATATACACCGTCGTGATCCGTATGCCAGACATGATATAAGGAAGCGATAGGGGAAGCTGGATTTTCAGAATCGTCTGGGCTGCACTGTATCCCATGCCTTTGGCGGAATTCAGCACGCCTTTATCCACCGACTGGAATCCGTCGTACGTGTTCCGCAGAATCGGCATGAGGGAATACAGCAGCAGCGCCAAAATCGCCGGCTTCACGCCGATGCCAAGCAGCGGAATCAGAATGGCCAGCAGCGCCAGGCTCGGGATCGTCTGGAACAGGTTGGCGATAAAAAATACGGCGCTGTTGATCCAGCCGACTCGGTTATATACCAGCAAAATGCCGATAGGGACCGCCACGATCGTCCCGAGGATCACCGCGGAAAAGGAGATGGTCAGGTGCTGCCGGAGGGCCAGCAGGATATCCGGGTACCTTTCGGTGATAAAGCTCCAAAATTCATTCACACCGGCTCCCCCTCTCCGGCAGGCTGCGGAGGGGCCAGGTTCGGATATACCTCGGCCAGATGCTTGACGACACTGCCCCGGGTCACTAACCCCAGGAACCGGTTATTCCCGTCAACCACGGGGACATTGCTCAGCTGGTGGCTGTCCATGAGCTCAATGGCTTGAGGCAGCGTACTCCCCGAAGATACCGAGAAGCGGACAGGGACCATAACGTCGGCAACCGTTTTACCCTCTTCCCCGTACATGTCCAGCACCCGGTAAATCGAAACTGCGCCCTGCAGCTGCTTGTTCCGGTCCACGATAAACAGGGAGTCTACGCGCTTGGACTCCATCATTTTGATCGCTTCCGCCAGTCCGCGGTTCGGGAAGGCCGTTACGGGATTTGTAATCATGACGTCGTCGACGAGCGGAATTTCATAGGATAGCTCGCTCTCGCTCTGCAGCCGTTTCTGGCCGATAAAGTTGCGGACGAAATCATTCGCCGGATGGCGCAGAATCGCCTCGGGTTTCCCGGTTTGCACGATTTGCCCATCCTTCATCAGCACGATCGTGTCTGCGATTTTGATCGCTTCGTCCATATCATGCGTCACGAAAATGATCGTCTTGTTCAGCTCCTGCTGCAGCCGGATAAGCTCATCCTGCAGCTGCTCCCTGCTGATCGGGTCGAGCGCCGAGAACGGCTCGTCCATCAGGATGATATCCTGGTCGGCCGCCAGCGCCCGGATAACCCCGACCCGCTGCTGCTGCCCGCCGCTGAGCTCGGAAGGATAACGGTTCCGGTATATGGTATGGTCGAGACCAACCAGGTCGAGCAGTTCGTTCACTTTCCGGTCGGTTTTCTCTTTATCCCACTTTTTCAAATGAGGGACGACCGCCACGTTTTTGGCGATATTCATATGAGGGAACAAGCCTACACTCTGAATGACATATCCGATATTCCGGCGCAGTTCCACCGGGTTAAGCCCGGAGATGTCTTTTCCGTCGATCAGTACTTTTCCGGAGGAAGGGGTGTTCAGGGCATTGATCAGCTTCATGGTCGTCGATTTGCCGCAGCCGCTGGGGCCGATCAAGACTGTAATTTCACCCTTCTTAAACTCCAGGTTGATGTCTTTGAGGGCATGAAACCCGTCATCATACACTTTGTTTACATGTTCCAGTACAATCATTCAATCGCTCCTTTAGCCAGCTGTATTCATAGTATGTGGAGCATTTCGCATATCATCCGCCATCCGGCGCAAAGACATGGTCCGTCCGCAAATGGGAGCGGGACCATCAAACATGGCTTCAATCTTCAAGTATCCGAGCTTGTTTCATAGATAGGCTCACGGCCTGTTATGTAGTGGAAAAGCGGTTTTCCTAACGGGGAGTTAAAGGAATCATCCATATACTGCGTGAACGTTGCCATATGCAACGAATGGATGAAGCTAAGCATCCGTGCATCCTTAGATTCTCGCGTTCAACAGACATGCCAAACTGCAAAAAGACAAGCCTAACTCTTTTGGACCTGGACGGAAGATTGGCGAAATGCGACTGTGGATCCGGTTCCAAGCAACAAATTTGGGACCTCCTGCCTGGCTGGCTCACAGCAGGTTTTAGTTTATTACCCATTCTGCTGCAAAATGAAACAGGCAGGGGGCTTTTTTTTTTATAAAAAGAAAATGCAGCCTCTGCAGCATCGTCTCCCGATCCCGCATGAAACGTCCGCCAGCACTATTTTTTCGTTCCTCGGGTCCAGAACCCTCCATGCAGCATGACAGGCTCGGTGACGACAATGAATGCCTTCGGGTCAAGCTCCAGGATGGAGTTGTAGAGCTTCTTCTGGTTTTTGCGTTTGGCCAGCACTTCGAAGACCAGACGATGACCGTCGCGGCCGCTGCCGATCCAGGAGGTGACGCCATACCCCATGTTGCGCAGCGTGTTGGCCATATCGCTCCCGGGATCATTGACGATGACCTTCATCGTAATATAGCCGAGCGCAATCCGGTTTTCGATCCACGAGCCCACCAGAACGCCAAGGCCGTAGCCCACGGCATACACGATCAGGGACAGCGGCTGATTGACATACTTCAGCACGATGCTGAGTCCGAGCACATAAATCGTAATTTCAAACATACTGAGCACCGCGGCCAAATACTTTTGGCCTTTCAACGTCAGGATCATGCGCAGCGTAAAGAAAGAGACGTACACGATTTGGATGACGAAAATAAAAATCAGTATTCCGAGCATAGTAAGCACCCCTTGTCTATTCTCAGGTTGTCTTTGTAGTAACTTAACCCAATTCGCCAAGCCTCTATTCACGCCCGGGATGGATGAATGAAAGGAAATGGCCTATACATCAAGGGAATTTGGAGGAAATGATGCGGAGCTCAAACGCAAAAAAAAAGGAATGAAGCCGCTTAGCTCCATCCCTTCTCTATAGAATAATCATCGTATAAAAGAATCCGGTCATCCCATTCCGAACAGCTTTTTGAAACGGGTGAACATGCTTTTCTTCTGGTCCAGCTGCATCAGCGGCACCGTATCGCCCAGGATGCGCCGCGCAATGTTGCGGTACGCGATCGCGGCCCGCGATTCCGGGTTCATCACCGTAGGTTCCCCGCTGTTGGCTGCCTTGATGACGTACTCGTCATCCGGCACGATCCCGATCAGATCGATGTTGAGCACCTGGAGCACATCCTCGATGTCGAGCATGTCTCCGGATTTGACCATATTCGGCCGAATCCGGTTCACGACGAGCTTGGGCGACTCCACGGCAGAGCTCTCCAGCAGCCCGATAATACGGTCGGCGTCGCGAACCGCGGCGTTCTCCGGCGTGGTAACGACGATCGCCTTGTCCGCTCCGGCAATCGCGTTCTTAAACCCCTGCTCGATGCCGGCAGGACAGTCGATAATGACATATTCGTACTCTTTCTTCAGCTCAAGAATGATATCCTTGACCTGTTCCGGCGACACCGCGTTTTTGTCCTTGGTCTGGGCGGCCGGAAGCATATACAGCTCGTCAAAGCGCTTATCTTTCACCAGCGCCTGGTTCAATCGGCAGCGCCCTTCCGCCACATCGCATAAATCGTAAATGATCCGGTTCTCCAGGCCCATCACGACGTCCAAATTGCGCAGGCCGATGTCGGTATCGACCAGGCACACTTTTTTGCCAAGCAGCGCAAGTGCGGTTCCGATGTTCGCCGATGTGGTCGTTTTGCCCACACCGCCTTTACCGGAAGTAACGACGATAGCTTCTCCCATGTGTTACACCCCTTTAAACACGTTAAAATCCCGCCGTATCCGGACAATATTGCTAATTTTATCGATTTGCATGGCTCCGTCGCGCAAAAACGCAAACTCCATGCTTGTCTCCCGAATGTTCCATTCGTCCGGAGGCCGGCTGATTCTTTCGGCAATCCGGAGCTGGGTGGGGGCAAAATAGGAGGCTGCAATGATCGCTTCCTCATTTCCCTCTACGCCTGCATGGGCCATTCCACGCAGAGCCCCCAATATATAAATATCACCCGTGCACAGAATGCTTCCGCCCGGGTTTACGTCACCCAGGAACAGCAGGTCCCCGTGATGATGCAGCACCTGGCCCGATCGGACCATTCCGCTCATGACCGCATAAGCCGGCTCTTTCCCGGGTTCGTTTTCCCCCTCAGGCATCTCTACGGAACGGATCAGCAAATTTCCCTTTTGCTTCAAGATGTCCAGCATGGATTGTTTCTGGTCTTCCGATATACGCCTTGACCCAAGCTTTACGTCCACATGAATAATCGGTCCGGTCAAAATATTTTGATGAGTATGCTCCAGCTTATACCTCAGCTCACCCAGCAGTTCCTCAAATTCACATTCGTCATCGAGCAGGAAAACCAGGCCATCTTTGATGCCCTTAATCGTCACATGATTCGATTTGACTGCCATGCCTGTCCCTCCCATCTCTATACATTTCGTTCCCGGATGCATAAGTTCCTGCCTGATTATGCAAATTGTAAGGGCGGTTTACGCCGCCTTTTCCACTTTTGCGCGTTTACCAAGCTTCTCGAGCTGCTTGCGCAGCGGAACATAAATGATTAACCCGAAAACGAAATGAACGACCAGATCGGGCAGAATATGGTGCAGCAGGTTCCAGTTATACGGAACGGCCGTGAGCGAGAACACCCGGTAGATCCCGTACAGCAGGCTGTCAAACAGCAGGCTTCCCAAAATGATGACCGTCATCATGACCGGCATTTGGGCGCGCGGCATCCGAAAAATAAAGCCCATAATATAAGCCGTAACCCCCATAACAAAGGAATACGTGCCAATCATATCCCCGTAAAAGACGACGTCATGCAGCATGCCGAAAATAATCCCGAGAACGAGCGCGGTGTGGCGGTGATGGTATACCGAAACAAATAACAGGACGATAAAGACCAGATTCGGCGAAATGACATTCTGCCAGGAGCCCGGCAGCAGCCAGGGAACAATCGTGCCTTCGAGAAGAAAAAGGACGAACAGCAGCAGGATCAGCACTTGCTTGCGGACCATTATTGCGGTACCTCCGGTTGAGATACGACAAATAGCATCTTCCAATCCTGAAACTCCGCCGCAGGCTCAATAGTAGCCGTCTTCGTCTTCCCGAACGGGCTGACCTGTACCTTGGTGACTTTGCCGATAATGAGGCCTTGCGGATACTTGCTCGGATCTCCTGAGGAAACGATGGTATCCCCTACCTTGATCGGATCGTTCTCTTTGATCTGGGTCATCTGCAGGGTCTTGCTGACCTCGTCATAACTTTCGATAATTCCGAAAACCTTATGATTGCTCAGCGCCGTCGCCGAAATGCCGTTAGAATTCGGGTCCTTCGCATCCATCGTCGTAATCAGCTTGACGGTCGACGTGAAGTTGCTGACATGGCTAATGACCCCGACAAGGCCTTCGCTCGAAATGACGGACTGGCCGACCTTGATGCCGTCCCGCTCGCCCAGATCAATGACAAGGGTGCGGCTCACCGTGTCTGAGTTGACGCTAACGACCTGGGTAATATGATAAGTATAATTATTCTGCTCTTTCTGGGCATTCGTAAAATGCAGCTTTTCTTCCAGTTCCTTATTTCGCTCTTCCATAAGATTATATTGGACTTTATCGCGCGTATAATGGGCAAGAGCAATCTTGAGCTCCTCGTTTTCTTTGTAGATGTCCCGCATATTGGCAATATCTTTAAACAAGCCCGCTATGTAACCAGCGGGCTTATAAAAGATATTTTGGGCAAATCCGACCGTATCCCTCAGAAACTTCTCGGGCCAGGATAACGAGGCCCGGGGCCCCAACGTAAATCCCATGAGCGCAATAAACATAACCAGAGCAATCAGTATAACAAACAATCGCTTATTGCCGAGCAGTTTAAACAGTTGTAACACCCTCTAACTTACTGATTTCTCTCCCATGATCAGGGGTGACCCGCCTATAAGTGCTTAACGTTTGGAACGCACGGCCGAACTGCTGCGGGATTTGAATAGATGAATGTTCTCGAGCGCTTTGCCAGTACCGATGGCGACGCAATCCAGCGGATTGTCCGCCACGATGACCGGCATACCGGTTTCTTGTGCCAGCAGCTTGTCCAAGTTGCGCAGCAGGGCTCCGCCTCCGGTCAGGACGATACCGCGGTCCATAATGTCGGCGGCAAGCTCCGGCGGACATTTCTCCAGCGTTACCTTCACCGCTTCAACGATCGCATTGACCGTGTCAGACAGAGCTTCACTGATCTCGTCGGATGTGATGGTAATCGTCTTCGGCAGGCCGGTTACGAGGTCACGCCCGCGGATTTCGCTCGTCTCCACCTGCTCCAGCGGCAGCGCAGAGCCCACTTCCATTTTCAGCTGCTCCGAAGTCCGTTCCCCGATCATTAAATTGTATTGCCGTTTAATATATTGGATGATAGATTCGTCCATTTCGTCGCCAGCCACTCTGACCGAACGGCTCGTAACGATACCGCCAAGGGAAATAACCGCAACTTCAGTTGTACCCCCGCCGATGTCAACGACCATGCTGCCTGTCGGCTCCCATACCGGAAGGTCTGCACCGATGGCTGCCGCAAACGGCTCTTCGATGGTGTAAGCCTCACGCGCACCCGCCTGCTTGGTGGCATCTTCAACCGCCCGCTGCTCTACCGCAGTGATGCCCGAAGGTACACAAACCATCACGTTCGGATGGCGCTGGAACATAGAGCGCTGCTTTTGCGCCTGACGGATGAAATATTTAATCATAGTGGCCGTCGTGTCAAAATCAGCGATAACCCCGTCCTTCATCGGACGGATGGCGCGGATGTTCCCCGGCGTGCGGCCGATCATTTTCTTGGCGGATTCACCAACGGCTTCAATGCTCTTCGTATCGGTGCGCAAAGCGACTACCGAGGGCTCTCTTACGACAATTCCTTTTCCACGGACATAAACGAGCGTATTCGCCGTCCCCAAGTCAATACCCAAATCTTTCGTGAAGCTCCCTAACATGCTGTAATCTCCCTTTCTTCGTCAATCTCAACTATTATATTACATCAAGCCTTGCTCCTTCAAACTGACGTATCCTCCATCACCGATAATCAAATGATCCAACACCTCTATGCCCACAATGTCCCCTGCCTCCTTCAACCGGGCGGTCAGGGAAATATCTTCTGGACTGGGGGTGGGATCTCCACTGGGATGATTGTGTGCACAAACGACGGATGCGCTGCTGCATTTAATGGCTGCGCGAAACACCTCGCGGGGATGCACGATGGAGGCGTTCAGACTGCCGATCGAAAGCGTCTCTTGAGCAATAATGTGATTTTTAGTATTCAAAAACAAACAGACAAAATGTTCTTTTTGCAAATACCGCAGCTGCTCTGAGAGCACGTTCGCGGCATCCTTCGGGCTCCGTATCGTAACGGGCTCCTCTTTACGAGCTCTCGACAAACGCTGTCCGAGCTCGATTCCGGCTTTGAGCTGCAGCGCCTTCGCGCTGCCGATGCCCCGGATGGACATCAGCTCCTCGACGCTCAGGTCGACCAGATTTCGCAAACTGCCGACTTGCTTCAGTATCCGCTGAGCCAAATGTACGGCTGACTCCTGGCGGGTTCCCGTCCGAAGCAAAATAGCAAGCAGTTCGGCATGGCTTAAAGCACTCGCCCCATATTCAAGCATGCGTTCTCTCGGGCGTTCTTCATGGGGGATGTCGCGCAGCAGATAAGTTTGCGACTCCATAAGTTCCCCTTCTTTCCCTTCATTCAAATAACATCCGCAAGTTTTACAAAACGTCGATTCCGAACTCGCCCAGCATGTCCGAAAGCAGGGACAGCGGCAGTCCGACCACGTTAAAATAGCATCCTTCGATCCGTTCGACGATCGTTGACCCGAGTCCCTGGATCGCATAGGCGCCCGCTTTGTCATCAGGCTCTCCGCTCATGGCGTAAGCCTCTACCTGGCGCCCGGTGAGCGGCTTCATCGTCACCGACGTCACACGATGGCGCACCATCGTCTTGCCGTTCATAACATCGATGACGGCGACTCCCGTATATACCTCGTGGGTCCGGCCTTGCAGCGATGTCAGCATGCGAACCGCATCCTGCTTGTCGACCGGCTTGCCCAGCACCTGATTGTCCAGCACAACAACCGTATCACTGCCGACGATCACGGCATCCTCCTTATCATCATGAAGCGAGGCATGAACGGCTTCCGCTTTGCGTAAGGCCAGTCCTTCCACGACCTGCTGCGGTGTCCAATCTTCGGGTGTATGTTCTTCAGCGTGACTGGGACGGATCTCAAACGGAATATGTAGAGAAGCGATCAGCTCCTGCCTTCTCGGTGAAGTTGATGCCAGAATAATGCGGCGTGAATGGTTTGATTTCAATGAAAGGATCTCCTTTGTCCGGTAGTTAAAGCCTGCGATACAGCCACACGGAGACAATGATGCCGATCAAACTCAGCAGGCTTAGTTTCATTTGAATGGTAATGTCGTAACTGATAATGTCCAAATTAGCTTGCGGTGACCATTTGATCATCGTGGATGCGGTCAGAAAAGAAAGAGCTTGTACAGGCTCCAGCGCTTTGGCTATCCATGCTCCGGCCAGCCAGCCAAGCAGCAGAAACAGCAGTAATATTCCAACATTCTTCTTCATTCTTCTCTTCCCTCGCCATAATTTGACACCCACATTATTATACGGTTATTTGGACGTCAATACAAACACAAATCCGGCATGGGGAAGTATTTCCATTTCCACGCCGGATCTTTGTGTTTTATGCTTTTTCCAGGGAAGCGACAAGCTGCTTCTGCAGCATGATGAATTCCATCATCCTGGACTGGATTTCCCATAAATGCCCCTTCGCCGTATTTTTGTTGTATTCCTCGACGGACGAAAGCGAGCTGTTCATCGCCTGCTCCAGCTGCCTGCCCATCTCCTGCTGATCCGCGCCCAGGCCGGCCTGGAACGGCTTGGCCGCCTCCGTCCACTGCCGGTGCAGATCGGTCAAACGGCTCATATCCTCGGGACCGATTTTCCCCGGAAGATCCTTGCCCAGGAGGCTCGCCGACGTTTGGCTCAGCAGCGCAACCAAGTCCGCGCTCACCTGAAAGTATTGGTTAACGGCCTCAGCGTCCCCGTTAAAATGCAGGGAGGTTGCGGCCGGGAGATCCACCTCCCGCACATACAGATCAACCCCTTCCGCCTTCAGCTGATTGCTGAGCAGCTTGGCCTGTTCGCGGTCTGTGGACAGGCCCGCATACACCCGGTTTTCCTCATCCGGGTCGTTCCCTGCGGCAATGCCGTACTGCTCCAGCTCATCCTTCGCCTGCTGAACCCGGTCGGCAGTGCTGAAGACGCCATACTGCAGCATGTAGTAGGTTTGAGGACCCACCTCGACGGCGACCGCCGGCACAGAAGCTTGATCCTCGCCGGACTGCGCAGAGGTGCTTACAGCACTCGGGTTTCCTGTGTTGCCGCCCGGGTCCATCCCCGCAGATCCGTCCTTGAAAAAGGAGAGGACCACCAAACCGAACAACGCCCCGGTGACGATGGCTCCAGTTACGGTTCCGACAACTTTCCATATCGATCCCGGCCGGTGAGGCCGGTAGGAATACTCCTCGATGATTGGCCCAGGCCCTGCTTCATCGGGTCTGTTCTCGATGTGATCGTAGGCATCATAGCCCTCCCTGACCGTGTACCTATTATTGGCACGATCCAGGTCCCAGTCTTCTGAGCTGTCCGGATAGCGATGATCTGGCCCGTCCGCAACGGAATCATGCTCAGGAGTATCGTCTGCCCGCTCCTGGATTCCGTAACCCATCCTCTCCTCCAGACGCTCCCAGCTGTCCTCCCTGTTGAACGGGTCACTCCATCCCTGCATCGACGCAGGGACAGCCGATATCGGGGTACGCTTTGTTTCAACATCGCGGCGGTTGCTTCCGGAATTACGATCATCCGCCCATGCAGGATTCTGTGCAGCCGATCCCGCAACCGTCAGCTGTCCGCGGTCCTTCTTATCTTCAAGCTGGCGCCCTTGTTCTTCATCAAACCGGAACGTCATTCTCGCCTTGTTCACACCCAAACACCTCACCCTTGTCCGTATCTACTATGTATATATGATAGATTTCCAGAAGTTATGTTTGATTGCCCTCACGAAAATGACAAGAGCAAAAAAACCGTAATCCCCTTTCAGAATCAGGGAATTACGGTTTCTTCGGTCATGATCCTATGCAGCCCGTGCCCATCCGGCAGAGGCATTCCTTACATTGTCTTGGCGATTTCCGCCCCGACTTTCCAAATGTCGCCTGCCCCCATAGTCAGGACAAGCACCCCTGGCTGGAGCCGCGGCTTCAGATCGTTCAGGACATCTTCCTTCGTCGGCAAATAACGGGCGCCCGCATTGCTGTTTTTGACGATCAAATCAACCAGCTTGGAAGAGCTCACGCCCTCGATCTGCTTCTCTCCGGCTGGCGAATAAATGTCGGTAATGATCACTTCATCGGCTCCGCCGAAAGCCCGGCTGAATGCATCGAGCAGGAAGAAGGTCCGTGTATAGCGCTGCGGCTGGAACACGGCGATAATCTTTTTGCCCGTAGCCTTGGCGGCGCTGATGGTAGCTTCGATCTCCGTCGGGTGATGCGCGTAATCGTCGATGATCAGAATATCGTTCTTCTCGCCGAGCACCTGGAAACGGCGTTTGGCGCCGTGGAACTTCGAAACGCCCGCAGCGATGGATTCGAACGGAATCCCGGCCTTCAGGCAGGCGATCACCGTGGCCATGGCGTTATAGACGTTGTGGCGTCCCGGAACCGAAAGCTCGACGGTTCCCAGCGTCTGTCCGTTATGCTTCATCGTGAAGGATGCGTGACGGTCGCCCAGGACCAGATCCTCGGCGGTATATTCCGCATCGGAATCGATCCCGTAGGTGGCCACATTGCAGCGGATCGAAGGAAGGATCGCACGGATATTCGCGTCATCAGCGCAGACGACGGCCGTGCCGTCTTCCTTAATCTGGCTCAAAAACTGCACATAAGCGCTCTTCAGCTTCTCAAAATCGCCGTCGTAGTTTTCAAGATGATCCGCCTCAATGTTCGTCACGATGCCGAGCCACGGATGGTACTGCAAAAAGGAGCCGTCGCTCTCATCCGCCTCAGCCACCACGTAGTCCCCTTTGCCGGCCTTGGCGTTCGTGCCAACGTTCATAATTTCCCCGCCGATAATAAACGTCGGATCTGCGCCGCATTCCTCCATGGCAAGTGCAATCATGGACGACGTAGTTGTCTTGCCGTGTGCCCCAGCAACGGCGATGCCCTTGCGCTCATTCAGCAATCTGGCCAGCATTTGCGAGCGGTGAAGGATCGGAATGTTCAGATGCTCCGCCTCTCTTCGTTCCACATTGTCCTTGGGAAGCGCCGTCGAATAGACGACCAAATCCGCTCCGTGAACCTGCTCAGCCGTATGACCTATATAAATTTTGGCTCCCTTGGCAGCCAGTTTTTCCGTTAATTCCTGGGCAGCCACGTCCGAACCCGTGACCGTGTATCCCATTTCCAGCATAACCCGTGCGATGGCGCTCATCCCGTAGCCACCAATACCGATAAAATGAACATGTTCAGAATTCAACAGATTTTCACCAACCTTTTTCAGAATCGGTCTGACCCAGCAGGGCTGCCCGCACATCAGAAATCAAATACAGCGTGCCGGACACCACTGCCAAATCCCCCGGTTCTGTCCGTGACTTAAGTATGTCTAGCGCGTGTTTCCAATCCGGTTCTACGATGATCTGCAAACCTGGTTTGCCGTGAGAATGCTTCAGCCGCTCCACAATGTCCAGCAAAGCATCAGCGTCCATTTTTTTCCGGAAATCCGGCTCGGTCAGGATAAGCGTATCCACTATTGGAAGTATATGCTTCAAAGAGGACTCATGATGCTTATTTGACAGCATTCCCATCATCAAATTTAACTGTTTAAAGTGATAATGCCTTTGCAGGCTCTTGCTGAGGCTCTCCAGCCCCTCCGGATTATGCGCCCCGTCCAGAACAATCCGCGGAGAATCGCCCACTTCTTCGAGCCGGCCGGCCCACTTCGTATCCCGGAACCCCTTCAGCAGATCCTCATCGTCCATGACAAAAGCCATGTACTGCCGCAGCACTTCCAGCGCCATCATCGCGCCGGCGGCATTGGCAATCTGGTGCTCGCCCTTCATCCCGATGCTCAGACCCAGCTCGCGGAAAGGACCTTTGAAATGGAACGTCTGCAACGAACCGTCCAAACCGATATATTCGTAGGTGAACTGCTCTCCCGCCAAATACAGCGTGGCGCGGCACTCTTCGGCTTTTTGCTTCAGCACCTCAATGACTTCCGGCTGGTTCACGCAGCTGACCACCGGAACGCCTGGTTTGATAATGCCGGCCTTTTCCGTGGCGATTTCCACAAGCGTATCGCCAAGAATATCGGTGTGGTCCATCCCGACATTGGTGATGATGGAGACGATGGGGTGAACGATGTTCGTTACATCCAGCCTTCCCCCGAGCCCGGTCTCCCATACAACCACGTCAGGGTAGCATTCCTCGGCATAATACAGGATCGCCAGAGCTGTGGACACTTCGAACATCGTCGGCGATCCGAGCTCCGTGGCCGCAATCTCCTGCACCGCAGGGTACAGGCGGTTCGCCAGGGAGAGCAGCACCTCCTCCGGAATGTCTTCCCCGTTGTACTGAAAGCGGTTCGTGAATTTGGTGATATACGGCGAAGTATACGTGCCTACCGAATAACCGCTTTGCAGAAGTACACGGGTCAAGTAAGCGCATGTCGACCCTTTCCCGTTCGTACCGGCGACATGAATGAATTTCAGCCTCCGGTGCGGGTTCCCGAACTTCTCCATTAACGTTTCGATCCGCTGCATCCCCGGTCTGATCCCAAACGGAATCAGACCGTTAATCCAATTCGCCGCCTCTTCATATGTGCGCAGAGAAGCCTCCCGTCCGGCTTCCAATTGATCCCCCATACCATTCACCTTCTGAATTTTAGTTAAGTTTCTGCTGCGTCGTGATCAGCCTCTCAGCTCTTCGATCCGTGCGATGACTTTGCTGCGTTTATCGGAATAGTCGGCCATCTTGGCCTTCTCCTCTTCAATGACTTTTGCCGGCGCTTTCGCCACGAAGCCTTCATTGGCCAGCTTTTTCTCCACCCGCTGCACTTCGCTGTTCAGATGCTGCAGCTCTTTCTCCAGCCGCGCAATCTCCTGGTCAATGTCGATTAGACCGGCAAGCGGCAGGTACAGCTCGGCACCGGTAATCACGGCGGTCATCGCCTTGTCCGGCGTCGTCAGGTCGAGACCTGCCGTAAAGCTCGAGGTGTTGCAGAAGCGCTGAACGTATACTTCGTTCCGGTTCACGATCTGCAGCACTTGCTCGTCGCCCGCCTTCAGCATCAGCTCGATCTTCTTGCTCATCGGAACATTAACCTCTGCGCGGATGTTGCGAACGGCACGGATGGCATCCATCAGCAGCGACATCTCGGCTGCAGCTTCGGCATCCTCGAAGGCTGGATCATACTCTGGCCATGCCGCAAGCGTGATCGTTTCCCCTTCGTGAGGCAGATGCTGCCAAATTTCTTCGGAGATGAACGGCATAAACGGATGAATCATCCGCAGCGTGCGGTCCAGCACATAGCTAAGCACCGACTGCGTCGTTTTCTTGGCGCTCACATTGTCTCCGTACAAAGAGAGTTTGGCAAACTCAATGTACCAGTCACAGAGGTCATCCCAAATGAAGTTATACAGGAGCCGGCCCGTTTCACCAAATTCGTAGGCATCTATTAGACGCGTAATGTCACGGGAAGTTTCGTTCAGGCGGTGGAGAATCCAGCGGTCCGCCGTGCTGAGCTCTCCGCTTATGTCAATGTCGTCATATGTGAATCCTTCCAGATTCATCAGAGCGAAACGGGAGGCATTCCAGATTTTATTGGCAAAGTTGCGCGCCTGCTCCACGCGTTCCCACCGGAAGCGCAGATCCTGCCCCGGCGTGCTGCTCGTGGAGATCATGTAGCGCATCGCATCTGCGCCGTACCGTTCGATGACGTCGAGCGGATCAACGCCGTTGCCGAGCGACTTGGACATTTTCCGTCCTTCGGAATCCCGGACCAGTCCGTGCATCAGCACGTCCTTGAACGGAATTTCGCCCGTAAATTCCAGCGCGGTAAAGATCATCCGGGCTACCCAGAAATAGATGATGTCATAGCCCGTAACGAGCACGTTTGTCGGATAATAACGTTCCAGATCCACCGTCTGCTCCGGCCAGCCGAGGGTAGAGAACGGCCACAGCGCCGAACTGAACCAAGTGTCCAGAACGTCGTTGTCCTGCGTAAGCTCGGTGCTTCCGCATTTGGAGCATTGAGTTACATCCTCATGGGCTACGTGGATCTCGCCGCAGGATTCGCAGTGCCAAGCCGGAATCCGGTGTCCCCACCACAGCTGACGGGAAATACACCAATCCCGGACGTTTTCGATCCAGTTCAGGTACGTTTTCTCGAAACGATCCGGAACGAAGCGTACCCCTTTGCCCGCCTTTTGCGCCTCGATGGCTCTTTCCGCGAGCGGCTGCATTTTAACGAACCACTGCGTCGACAGGTAAGGCTCGACTACGGCTCCTGTGCGCTCGCTGTGCCCTACCTGGTGCACATGGTCTTCGATTTTGATCAGCACGCCGAGATCCTTCAAATCCTGAACGATCTGCTTGCGGCAATCGGCCCGGTCCATGCCTTCGTACTTCGCGGCCTGGTCATTCATCGTGCCGGTCTCGTCCATCACGATGATTTGCGGCAGATCGTGGCGCAATCCCACCTCAAAATCGTTCGGATCGTGTGCCGGAGTAATTTTCACGGCGCCGCTGCCGAATTCGCGTTCCACGTACTCGTCGGCGATAATCGGAATCTCGCGTCCGACAATCGGAAGCACGAGCATCTTGCCGATCATATCCTTGTAGCGCTCGTCTTTCGGATGAACCGCTACCGCCGTATCGCCAAGCATCGTCTCAGGACGCGTGGTCGCTACCGTAATGTGGCCGCTTCCGTCCTTCAGCGGATACTGCAAATGATACAGATGGCCGTTGACTTCTTTATATTCAACCTCAATATCGGACAAGGCGGTTCTGGCGGCCGGATCCCAGTTGATGATCTTTTTGCCGCGGTAGATCAGCCCTTTTTCATAGAGTTTCACGAAAACTTCGCGAACCGCCTTGGACAGACCTTCGTCAAGCGTAAACCGCTCTCTGGAGTAATCCAGCGAAAAGCCCATTTTGGCCCACTGTTCATGAATCGTTTCCGCGTATTGGTCCTTCCATTCCCACACTTTCTCCAGGAACTTCTCGCGCCCCAGGTCGTGGCGGCTAATATTCTGCTCACGCAGCTTCTGCTCCACCTTGGTCTGCGTCGCGATGCCCGCATGGTCCGAGCCCGGAAGCCACAAGGCGTCGTACCCCTGCATCCGCTTCGTGCGAATCAGAATATCCTGCAGGGTAAAGTCGAGGGCGTGCCCGATATGGAGCATCCCTGTTACGTTTGGCGGCGGAATCACGATCGTATACGGCTCCGCCTCGGGCTTCTGCCCGGCTTTGAAATACTGGCCGTCGATCCAGTATTTGTACCATTTCTTCTCGGCCGATTTCGGGTCATACGTCGTCGGCATCCCGGTTGTTGCTTGGTTTTCCTGGTCTGTCATATTGTTCATCCTCCATCACAAGATCAGCTTTGCCAAAAATACAAAAAACCTTTCGTCCTCAAAGGACGAAAGGCTGTTCTTTCGCGGTACCACCTTTGTTTTGCGACAGCAAGCACAAACACGCATGCCTTCGCAACACTTCGTACAGATAACGGCTGCAGCCGGCCGGCTCTACCTCCCGCGCTTTCGGCGCAAGTGCTCAAACCGACAACTTCCGGGCGACTTCGGACAGCTGCATCCTGCGGAATCTTCCAGCGCTGCAATTCCGCTCTCTGAAGGGCAATACCGCCTACTCTTCCCGTTCATCGTTTTTGTGAAGATGGTGAAATGGATCATTTTTCAGCGAAGCTGAAGCGTTTCATATCGCAAGAAAAACTTCGGCCAAATTCGATGTCTTCTGTATTTGACGTTCGTTGATGTTTTTCTGCAAAACATATACTCCATAATAACGCGCTTCATGTCGATAGTCAACTTCCCTTGGCCCAAAGTGCAGGACCATTTTCCCGTGTTCAGGCAGACCTCATCCCGGAAACAAAAAAAGAGCCTGGCGCCGCAAAGCGCCAAGCTCTTCTGATTGCCTCAAAAACGTTACGGGATATACAGAATTTGACCTTCCTGCACGGTCTGGTCCGCCAGCCGGTTGTACAGCACAAGCTCCCGCGGCGTCAGCTGATAACGGTCAGCGATCGTCTCGAGCGTCTCCTCCCGCTGAACGATGCACAGCCGGACCTTACGGAACGGAGTCTGCTCGGAGATACTGCCGAGGAACAGGTTCTTCCATTTGATATCATCGGCTTCAGCAGCACCCGCGCTGGCGATGGCATCAGCAGCCTGCTGCTCCTCCTGCGCCTGCTGGTACTCAAGCTCCTTGATCGAACGGCTTGAGGACAAGATCGAGGAAAAGCCGATCGCTTCCTTCTCGCCGGACTCGGGTTCCTTCTTGCTTCCGAGCGCAATCCGCATTTCCCGGTCTTCAGGCGGTTCTTCCTGCTGAACTTTATCCTGGAAAGCTCCAAACGGGAACGTAGGCTCGCTGAACGGGTCTTTACCCGCCGCGTTCAAATAGATGTCTTCTTCCTGCTCTTCATCCGCCTGAACCGCCGTCGCTTCCGGATGCAGCAGCTCCGACTCCTCTTCATGCTCAAAATGCCACTTGTTCGGGTACTGGGGCTCCGCTGTCCGCTCCGATGATTCCTTGTCCGTATGTAAAGCGGATAATCCGGCCACCTGCGGCGGAGGCGCTGCCGCTTCCCGCTCAGGTTCGCGGGCAGATTCCCATGCGGTAGACGGCGCTGTTTCGCGGGAATCCGACGCCTGAGGCACAGCCGCTTCCTCCGGCTCGGACGGAGGAACAGCAGCCGCTTGCCATGCGGCTTCCCAGGCTGCCGCTTCCCGTGCTTCATCCGAGTCACTGGCTTCCGCGGCTTCGATCGGAACCTGTTCCAGCTGCTCTGCCTGAATTTGGGACTGAGGCGGCGTAAAGGACGGAGCCGGTGCGGTCCAGACAGGCGCAGGGTCGTCCGGCGGCGTGAATTCACGCTGTTCCGGTTCTGCCGAAGCCGGTTCTTCCTCCCGCTCTTGCGCGAAGATCGCCGCTTCCTCCGGAAGGTCCTCATCCGGTGCATGAACCACCGTGAATTCGTCCGCTTTCCAGGCGGGTGATTCCGCGGCCTGAGTCTCGATGCCGCGCAGAGAAAGAACGCCCGTAATATTCAGGCTCCGTTTGGACAGCAGGTCGACGTCAAAATTCTCGATTTCCACCGCAATGTCATCCAGCGAGGTTACCCGGTTCAAGGGAACCGTAATCTCCACTGGAATGAAATGCTCCAGCCGCTGCGTCCCTTCTTCCTCACCTTCGCTTCTGTACAGCCCCGACAGGAGCAGATGCCCGCGCAGACTGGCTTGTTCGTCCTGGCTGATCACTTGAATATGCGGAAGCAGCTCGATTTCCTCGAGTTCTTCGATACCCGCCACGTCTTCGTTTAAATGGATGCGTTCGTAAATGTCAAAGCGTAAACCGTAGGACTGGTCAAACACAAATAACGTCCTCCTTTTCGGCATATTTCTAACCGTGGGCCATCCCCACAGCACGAGCCAAAATCGTTACTCGTTCTATTTATATGCTTTAAAAAGAGGAGCATGCCAGTTTTCATATGATACTTAGGTTTACGCTCTCACAAGGGCTTTGAGACGCTCCATATCCTCGGGCCACGGATCGCTCACCTCAATCTGCTCGCGTGTGAGCGGATGGGCGAATGAGAGACGCTCCCCGTGAAGCGCCTGCCTGCCGATGGCGGACATGCTTCCGCCGTACAGGGCATCGCCCAGCAGCGGGTGGCCGACATGACTGAGATGAACGCGGATCTGATGCGTCCTTCCGGTTTCCAGTTCCAAGTAGACGAGGCTGGCTTGATTCCCTGCTTCAGCATGGAGAATCCGGGTCACCGCAGATTGCCCTCCCAAAGACACCCGTCTGCGCTGCTTGTGATGGCGGTCCTTACCGATGGGCAGGTCGATGACCTTCAGCTCCGCAGGGATCCGCCCCTCGACAAAAGCGGCGTAAATCCGCGAAATCCGCTTGCCGCTCATCTCCTTGTCCAGCACAAGCTGCGCCCAGTCATTTTTGGCATACAGCACGGGCCCGGTGGTATGCTGGTCGAGCCGATGAATATGCCTGACCGCAATCTCTTCCCCCTGCATCTGATAATGGGCGGCCACGGCATGATCCAACGTGATTTCGTCGGAGTGCCCATCCGGGTGAACCTTCATCCCGGCAGGCTTGTGAACGACCAGGCAGAAGTCGTCCTCGTACAGCACGGTGAGATCCGTCCAGATCGGCTCGATCCCCGCCTTGCGGGCAGCAAAAAGGGCCAGCCGAAGCCGGTCCCCTTTCCACTCGATGCCATTTGATGCCTGAAGCTGTCCAAGCAGCTTCTCCGGCATGCCTGCCTCGTTCAGCAGCCACGCCGCGGTCGCCGCTTCGCGGTCCGCGGCCGATGCGATTTTTTTGCCCGGAGCCAGCTCCAGCCATTCCCCGCGCCGGAGCCAGTGGTTCAGGCTCACAGCTGCTTAAGGGCGTTGTAGTTGGCTTCAATCGTCGCATCGATGTCTTCGATGCTGTGGGCAGCCGATACAAACATCCCCTCAAATTGGGAAGGAGCCACGCTCACGCCTTCCTCAATCAGATTGCCGAAATATTTGGTGAAGCGCGGAATGTCGCTCGTCTTCGCCGTATCGTAATTCACGACAGGCCCTTCCGTGAAGAAAGGACATACCATGGAACCGACGCGGTTAATCGTCACCGGAATGCCAAGCTCTTTGGCATTTTTTACAAAACCGGCCTCCAGACGGGCTGCGCGCTCTTCCAGCTGGTCATATACAGCAGGCGTCAGGAGCTTCAGCGTCGTAAACCCAGCCGCCATGGCCAGCGGATTTCCGCTCAGCGTGCCCGCTTGGTAAATCGGACCGGACGGCGCCACTTTTTCCATAATTTCGCGTTTGCCGCCGTATGCGCCGACAGGCAGTCCGCCGCCGATAACCTTGCCAAGGCAAGTCAGGTCAGGCGTAATGCCGAACCGGCCTTGGGCACAGTTCAAATGAACGCGGAACCCGGTCATGACCTCATCAAAAATGAGCAGGCTGCCATATTTTGTAGTAATTTCGCGCAAGCCTTCCAGAAAGCCCGGAAGCGGAGGTACGACGCCCATGTTGCCGGCTACCGGCTCCACGATGACGCAGGCGATCTCCTCGCCAAAACGTTCAAAGGCAAGCTTTACGGACTCAAGGTCGTTATACGCGACCGTGATCGTATTGCTGGCCACGCTTTCCGGCACGCCCGGGCTGTCAGGCAGACCCAGTGTCGCCACCCCGGAGCCGGCTTTGATGAGCAGGCTGTCCGCGTGTCCGTGATAGGAGCCTTCGAATTTCAAAATTTTGCTGCGTCCCGTGTACCCGCGGGCCAGACGAATCGCGCTCATCGTCGCTTCCGTACCGGAATTGACCATCCGGACGATGTCGATCGAAGGGACACGCTCGCACACGAGCTTGGCCATCTCCGTCTCAATCAGCGTAGGCGCGCCGAAGCTCGTGCCTTTGGCCGCCGTTTCCTGAACCGCAGCAATCACTTCCGGATGGGCGTGTCCCATAATCAGGGGTCCCCAGGAGCCGACGTAGTCGATAAAACTGTTGCCATCAATATCGTACACGCGCGATCCTTGGGCATGGTCCACATAAATCGGCGTAAGGCCGACCGATTTAAAGGCGCGGACCGGGCTGTTCACCCCGCCGGGGATATATTGCTTGGCTTCTTCAAAGGCCGTCCGGGAAGCCTCCTCCTTGCGCTTTCCTGACATACTGCTCATGTCATTCACTCCAATCTATCGGTTTAAATCACCCCGCAATGCGGGGATTTTGCTCCGATGCTTCGGTTATCCCTTGATCCACCGGGCTACGTCTTTGGCAAAATAAGTAATAATGATATCCGCGCCGGCGCGCTTCATGCTCGTCAGCATTTCCTGCACTACGGCTTTTTCGTCGATCCAGCCTTGAATGGCCGCCGCTTTGACCATGGAGTACTCCCCGCTCACATTGTAGGCGACGAGCGGAAGGTCGAACTGATCTTTCAGCGTGCGCATAATGTCCATATAGGACAAAGAAGGCTTGACCATCAGCATGTCGGCCCCTTCAAGCACATCGGATTCCGCTTCACGCAGCGCTTCGCGCGCGTTGGCCGGATCCATCTGGTACGTTTTGCGGTCGCCGAACTGAGGTGCCGAGTCGGCTGCCTCGCGGAATGGGCCGTAGAAGGCGGAAGCATATTTGACCGAATAAGACATGATCGGAATATGCTCAAATCCGTTCTCGTCAAGCCCTGCGCGGATCGCCTGCACGAAGCCGTCCATCATGTTGGACGGGGCGATAATATCGGCGCCGGCTTTCGCCTGGGACACCGCCGTTTTGACCAGCAGCTCCAGCGATTCATCGTTCATGACGTCGCCGCACACATGGCCATCCCGTTCATAGGTATGCACCATGCCGCAGTGTCCATGATCCGTAAACTCGCAGAGGCAAGTGTCGGCTACGACGAGCAGGTCCGGATACCAGGACTTGATCAGGCGTGTGGCTTCCTGCACGATGCCGTCTTCCGCAAAGGCCGAGGAGCCGATGCCGTCCTTCGTTTCCGGAATGCCGAACAACAGCACGGCAGGAATGCCGAGGGAGGCAATTTCGTCCACTTCTTCTTTCAGCCGGTCCAGCGAAAAATGATAGACTCCCGGCATGGATGAAATCTCGTTTTTTATGTTTTCTCCATAGGTTACAAAAATCGGCATGATCAGGTCATTCACGTTCAGCACCGTTTCGCGCACCATGTTCCGCATGCCCACGGACTGGCGGAGGCGCCGGTGTCTTACCATTGGAAAACTCATAGCTGTAAACCTCCTGTTGGTAGATATTTACGAGTCTAGGGTCATCCCAGACCCTTCTATTCTGATGCGGCCGCAGCTTCCGCGTTCCACAGGCACAGCGACCGGACAAGGCTGTCCAACGTCGCTTCTTCGGCAATGATGCCTACTTCAAGGCCCGCGTCACGGGCTGTCTTGGCCGTAATTTCTCCAATACATGCAACTTCCACACCCTGCAGCAGCGCTGCCGGGTCCTGCACTCCCATCCGCTGCAAAATCGAGAGCAGATTGTTCACCGTCGACGAGCTGGTGAACGTCACGGCATGAATCCCGCCCTCTTCCAGCAGCCGGATCAATTCGGGATCGTCCTCCCGCCCGGCGATCGTCTGGTACATCACCGCGCTGGTGACCTCGAGTCCCATCTCCGCGAGCTTGTCAGGCAGCCAGTTTCGTGCCAGATCCCCGCGCGGGAGGAAGACCTTCTGGCCGGCGAGCAGCTGGCTGCCCAGCGACTCGATCAGTCCTTCCTGCTGGAAGCGGTCCGGCAGCTCCACGGGGATGATGCCCCGCTGCCCGAGCGCCTCGGCTGTGGCCGGGCCGACCGCCGCCATCCGCGCCCGGTGCAGCTGCCGGATGTCCTTCCCTTGCTCCTTCAAATGGCGGAAGAAGTAGTCGACGCCGTTGGTGCTTGTGAAGAACACCCAGTCGTATTCACCGAGCCGGTCGAAGGCGTCCTTGAGGCCCTGCTTAAGCTCGGGCGCTTCGGGATACACTGTCTCGATCACCGGAAATTCGTAGGGCTCCCCGCCGAGCTCCTCGATCCGGTTGACCAGATCGCTTGCCTGAGCCCGGGAGCGGGTGACGAGGATCCGCTTGCCGAACAGCGGCAGCGACTCCGCCCATTTGAGCTGCTCGCGCTGCCGCACGACGTCGCCGACAACGATGACGGCCGGCGGCTGAAAGTCCGCCTGCTCTACTTTCTCCGCGATGTCGGCGAGCGTCCCGGCGAGCACCGCCTGCTCCGCCCGCGTCCCCCACCGGATCAAGGCCACCGGCGTGCCGGGCTTACGTCCATGGCGCATCAGCTGCTCGGCGATATAACCGATCTTGGCCACGCCCATCATAAAGACCAGCGTTCCGGTCGCGTTCGTAACCTTGTCCCATTCGATCATCCGGTCCAGCTTGTCCGGGCTTTCATGTCCGGTGATGATGGACAAGGAAGAGGCCAAATCCCTGTGGGTCACCGGAATGCCCGCGTACGCCGGTACCCCGATCGCCGCCGTAATGCCGGGCACGATTTCATAAGGAATGCCGTTTCGCCTTAGCAGCTCGGCTTCCTCACCTACGCGTCCGAATATCGTCGGATCGCCGCCCTTCAGCCGCACGACCGTTTTGCCCTGCAGGGCAAGGTCCACCAGCAGCTGGTTGATCTCTTCCTGCTTCATCGTATGGCGGTCCGGGAGCTTGCCGACGTATATTTTTTCCGTTCCCGGCTTGAGCGAATGCAGCAGCTGCGGCCCCGCCAAGCGGTCGTATACGACGACATCCGCCTTTTGCAGGCATTCCAGCCCTTTTACCGTAATTAATTTGGCATGCCCGGGCCCGGCTCCCACCAAAAATACTCTTCCCGCCATATTCTCATCCCCTACTCCCTGGTCTGTTCCAGAATTCTCTCGGCTCCCTGGGCAATCAGCTTATTGGCAACGTCTTCCCCAAGCTTCTGTGGATCCGTTCCCGTCAGCGTTTCTTTTAAAATGACGTCCCCTTCGGGAGATCCTACCATTCCCGTTAATTGTATAACGGGCGGAGTCCCTTGGGAATGCTCCGTTTCGGACGGAACGAGTACGGCGTGGGCCCCGATCGGCACCTGGCAGCCGCCGTTCAGTACGGCGAGAAACTTGCGTTCGGCAGCAACGGTCAGCTCCGATTCCTTATCGTTATATAAATCAAGCAGTCTGCGCAGATCCGCATCATCTTCGCGGCATTCGATGCCGAGCGCTCCTTGGCCAACAGCCGGCAGGCAGGTCTCCACCGGAATATAGGAGCTGATTTTATCCTCCCAGCCCATGCGGTACAGCCCGGCAGCGGCGAGAATGATCGCCTGAAAGCCTTCCGTCTCGAGCTTGCGCAGACGCGAGTCAATATTGCCGCGAACCGGCTCCAGTTCCAGGTCCGGCCGGTGAGCCTTCAGCTGGCTGGAGCGGCGCAGGCTGCTTGTTCCCACTTTCGCTCCCTGCGGAAGCTCGTCAATGCTTTTCCCATGAAGGGAAATGAGACAGTCCCTCGGATCGACGCGGCGGGGCACCGCACCGTTCATCAGACCCTCGGGGAGAACCGAAGGCATGTCCTTCATACTGTGCACAGCCATATCGATTTCACCGTCCAGCATAGCTTGCTCGATTTCTTTAACGAACAAGCCTTTCCCGCCGACCTTGGACAACGTCACATCCAGAATGCGGTCGCCTTTTGTCACGATCTTTTTCACTTCAAATTGAAAATCAAACCCGTGTTCCGCGCACAGCTGCTTCAGCTGGTCGATGACCTGCCCTGTCTGCGTTAATGCCAATGCGCTTTGTCTGCTGCCTACTACGATTGTCCGCATCATGATTCCTCCTGGTTGTTCGCTATCCATTGCTTGATTTGTTCCGTATCCCACGGCTCAAACGTGCCCTTGCGGATTTCATCCAGCACTTCAAGCTCTGCCGCTTTCATTAATAATCTTTGCCGGGTTTCCGGGCGCGTAACCTGCCTCTTGATGCTGCTGCGCATCCGGTACATCCATTCGAGATATTCCTCGTATTCGGGGCCGTATTCTTTCTCCAGCCTGTCGCAAATCTCCGCAGCCAGCGCCGGTCCGGCGCCCGAGGTGGACACGGTGATCACCAGCCTGCCCCGGCGAAGGACGCTCGGGCTGATAAAAGAACCCGGCTTACTGCCGCCGGCCGCGTTTGCCAGCGCACCCATCCGCTCTGCCTCATCGATCACGGCACCGTTCACGTCAGGCGAGGAGGTTGCCGCATAGACCAAAAAGGCCCCCGCCAAATCTCCCGCCGCGTACTCGCGGGAAATCCAGCGGATCCGGCCTTCCATTACAAGCTGCCGCAGTCCTTGTGTCACTTCCGGACTGATCACCGTCACATCGGCCGAAGCCGCAAGCAGGGAGTTTACCTTTCTTTCGGCCACGGCCCCGCCGCCCACCACGGCGCAGCACCGCCCCTTGCAATCCAGCATTACGGGCAAATATACCGACAAAGGGCTCACTCTCCTGTCCAACGGTGGAAATCGGACCACGTATTCAGTACGAAAATAAAGATAATAAACGCATATCCGATCAGAATCCACTGGGCCATCACTTGACCGGAATGCTGTTTGGAACGTTTACGAATCAGAAAAAAATAATAAATCGCCAATCCGGCAAGTGTAGCCACTACTTTCAAGTCCAGCAGCAGGCTGAGCTTGCCTTCGGAAATAAGAGACAGCACCGCGACGATGAACGAAACGGATAAGAGCGGGGTTCCGATCGATGCGAGCAGGTACGTATACTTGTCCATCAGCTCAAGACTCGGAAGCCGGCGGACGGTGTCGCTCCATTTTTTCCCTTTCAGCCTTCTATGAAGAAACAAATACATGCCGGCAAATACGGCGGCAATGGTGTAAACGGCGAAGCTTAGGTTGGCGAGCGTGATATGCAGAATGAGCAGGCCGTGTACCGTCTCCCAATGACGCAGCGGGTTATTCCCGGCCGCAAACCATAAACGGTTCAGCACCATCGCGCTGAATCCGATGATGCCGAGCAGCAGGACGGCAAACTCCGACCGCTGCACCCAATTCAGGATCAGCGCGGCGATGACGATACTAAATGAAAATAAGAGCAAAAAATCAAATGGGGTAAAGATCGGCAGCATGCTCTCCTGCCACGCTCTAATCAGAAGCGCGCCTCCCTGCAAAACGCCAACTACAACAAGAAGCCCTGTACCCATCCGCTTTGCCCCCTGATTGCGTCGTATGCAATCCGAGATAAAAAACAGAAGGCTCAGGGCGTAGATATAAATGCCGGCATCGTAAAAACCAGTGAGCAATGTCAACTCCCCCTACCGGCTTACAGGCTTGCAGGAGTCAAAGAAACCTTGGACAGCTTCATGTCCGATGGGTTCTTGCTATTCCCTTGCGGGACCTTGCCGGATTTCTCCATGACGCTGCTGCCATGACCGGACGCATTCATGTCCTCTTCCAAAGCAAATATATGTGTGAAAAACTCTAGCGCCTCGTTGCCTTCCTTGCCGCCGGCCATTTCCTTCAAGCGGTTGATCGGATCGTGCATCATCTGATTGACGATGCTCTTGGTCAACCGGCGGATGACTTTGCGCTGATGGTCGTTCAGTTCAGGCAGCTTGTTAAACAGGCTTTCCAGCGTTTCTTCATGAATCGCCGTGGACTTCTCCTGAAGCGCACGGATCGCCGGCCGGATGCCGAGCGTCTTGAGCCATTGATAGAACGCCGTCTTCTCCTCTTCGATCATCACTTCGATTTTCGCGGCTTCGGCCCGGCGCATTTCCAGGTTGCTCTCAACGATTCCTTCCAGGTCGTCAATATCATACAGGAATACGTTGCTAATCTCGGCGATAGCCGGATCAATGTCCCGCGGCACCGCAATATCAATCATAAACAGCGGCCGGGATTGCCGCTTCTTCATGCTCTCGCTGACCTGCGCCGGCGTAAGGACGTAATCCTTGGCACCCGTCGAGCTGATCAGGATGTCCACTTCGTGAAGCCGGGCAATCGCCTGCTCCATCGTGCACGGCGTACCTTGAAACTTGCTGGCCAGCTCTTCCGCCCGCGCCAGGGTCCGGTTGGCGACGATCACCTCTTCGGCCCCGTTCGCGTACAGGTGCTTGACGGTCAGCTCGCTCATTTTGCCGGCACCGAGAATGAGCACCTTCTTGTCGTTGAACATGCCAAAAATCCGTTTGCCCAGCTCAACGGCCGCGTAGCTCACGGACACTGCGCTTTCCCCAATGGAAGTCTCCGAATGGGCTCTCTTGCCAAGGGTTACAGCCTGCTTGAACAGCATGTTGAACCAGGTGCCCGTCGCTTTCTCCTCCTGGCTTTGCAGGAAGGCACTGCGGACTTGACCCAAAATTTGCGTCTCCCCGATCACCATGGAGTCCAGGCCGCAGGTCACCCGGAACAAATGGGAAATGGCCTGTTCGTCTTCATATATATATAAATGCTTTGTAAATTCTTCTCTTGGGATGTCAAACCATTGCTCCACAAAACTGCGGATGAAATATCCGCACATATGAAGACGGTCTACCACCACGTATATTTCAGTGCGGTTGCACGTAGCCACAATCACGCCTTCCATTACACTTTTCGTCAGCATCAGCTGGCTGAGTGCCTTTGGAAGTTCGCTTTGATCAAATGTAAAACGTTCCCTCACTTCTACAGGCGCTGTACGATAGTTTAATCCGACAACGACGATGTGCATTACGTGTTCACCTGCCTATGTTTCATTTCAAAAAAAAAAGATCCAGTTCAGGACGTTTTTTCTTACGGTACGTTCATTAACAACGTGTTCATTATATCACAAATGTCCTGCTCTCTCTGAACTATTTTTGAAATGTTTATGAAATTACATGTGATTTATTGTGTCACAAAGCACTGGGCTTTATACCCTCTTTATTGCGTTTCTTCCAGCGTCTTGGCGAGTTCTTTGCCGATTTTCTTCAGCTGGCCCGCTTGCGAGGCGATCACGTGCCCGTCCTCGCTCATCAGCTTATCGTATACAGGTATGACACCTGCATACAGCTGGCTGTACCGAAGCAGCATGTCTTTCTCCGCATCGGTGAGGAGACGGTTGCCGCCGATTTGCCACTCTGTGATTACATTAACCAGATCACCGACCGGTTTAAGCGGATCGACGGCACCGTCCCCAAATGTTTTTGCCAGCCGGTCGTGAGCATACGACGCCGAATAAGCCGCCAGCTTGAGGGCGTTCAGCTCATCGGTGCGCGAACTGCCAGCCGCATCCGCCAGGGACGTTCCCAGCACCTGCATTTGAAACTGGGCCACCTCGAACAGCATCCTTTCGGCATTCTCTCCTTCGGTATGAGGCCACATCATCCGGTATCCTTGGTAGACAAGGCTGACAAGCAGTACCAGCAGCAGACCAACAAACAGCAAATCCCTCTGTTTTCTCCTTCTCACGCTTAAGCGAACCTCCCTGTTAACAAGCTTACTACTCATTGTATGGGGGTCCAAAAAAACAAATAACCATGGAGATGTCCATGGTTATGATTTAGATATCGTTATTCGTGCCGCGAAGTTACACCAGCTCGGTCTGTTTCAGTTCAGGGGTTTCTACCGTCAATTCACCCAAACCGCGCACCAGTTTCTTGGCGTAAGTTTTCTCAGGTTTCAATACGGATACCAGGTAATCAATGGCCAACTGTGGATCTACCGTCTCACCGCAAGTGTAGCAGTCGATCGCTGCGAATCCTCTCTCAGGATACGTGTGGATCGAGAGGTGGCTTTCTGACAACAATACGAGTACTGTAGCGCCTTGTGGTTCAAACTGCTTGGATTGTACCGACATGACTGTAGCACCGCATGCTTCGGCTGCCTCAACCATTTGAGTCTGCAGAAATTCCGCGTCATTCAGCATGTCAAAATCTACACCCCAAGTATCAACAGCAACGTGTCTTCCGAAAGTTGAATATTCCATCCTTCGGTTCCCCCTTCCTAGGAATAAAATGTTTGAAAATTTCATCCGCTAGGACCTACGTCATTCACTTCCCGAGGGAATAATCTCTCGCAACATTCAATGTCCTGAGTGAATCCTGGTTCCTATATAATTCTTTTCAACGAGATTAAAAATAACATCTATCCGCCCTAATTGCAACCCTTTTTTATCCTTTGCAAATAATTATTTTCAGCCACTCATCCCCGCGTCACCCGCCCCGTTTTACCGGGCATTTAAGACGTAAAAAGAACCCTTCAGTTACCGAAGGGTTCTCTTTCTCCGAGGCCATCTCAAGCCTCAAGTGCAAACCATTTATGTGTGGTGAGGCGCAGTTTCTGGTCAATAACAGCAATCTGTTCAGGGGTCACCGCTTTGTTCCGTTCATCGAGCCAAAAATTAATATCTTGGTACAAACGGGATATTTCCTGTTCGACCTCGGTGAGCTGGAACATTCGCTGGAGTTCTCCGGCCGTATGCTTATATTCATACACCAGCTTACTCTGGGAAGTCGTAACTTCCGCAATTTTGCGAACCGAGCCTTTTTCATAATAATACATCATCGTGAATCCTTGATAAATGCGATTGACGATTCCGTCTCCTTTGCAGGCGACGAACAGTTTGCGGACCGCGTTTGTCAGATGAGGGTTCACCAAGCGGCAAGACAATTCACAGATGTATAACGAACCTTTACGCTCCAGAGGGAGATGAACCGCCTCGCCGCTTTCGTCTTCAAGCACAATTTCTTGTCCTCCGCCGTCCAGTACTTTCACATAAGAATGCACATGACAGCTTTCCGCCGAATGCAAAAATTGGTTCAATTGCTGCTCCGTCATTTGTAAAGTCGTTTGAACATACTCTGTGGCTAACCGCTGAGCCATAAAAATCTCCTCAATTCTTTTTTATGATTACAGAACGATGTGCTCCAGCACGTTTCGATTCTATAATCGCAAGAAAAATTTCCGCCGGACATGGCGGGTGAAGATCGTTAAAGGAGCTCAAGGCCTCTTTAAACAACCTTTAGTATTATTATACAGCACATCCTCGAGCATTGGCTTGCTGAGCAAACCATGAATTTCCTTCATATTTCATAAAATAACGGATTAAACCGGATTGTAGCCGAAAAATCTTATGGGATGCTCACTTTCCTCCCGCGAAAAGTCTGAATCCCTATAGTATACAGCGAATTTATCGCATTTTCGTTAGGTTCAGGCGTTACGGGTTCTCCTGCTGCTGCCCTTCCTGCGGAACCGCCCCGGACTGCGGAGAGTCGCCGTTTTCCGTAAATGACTGGATCACAGCCCATAACTCTTCTTTACCCACACCCAGCTCCGAAGAAAACATGACGAACAAATCAGTGCTGCGGAGAAGGAGGCTCTCCTTCATTTGCTTGACATGCTTCTGCCAGCGGCTCTTCGGTATTTTATCCGCTTTCGTAGCCACGACGCAGATCGGAATGTCATAATGCTGAAGCCAGTCATACATCATGACGTCATCCTTGGTCGGCGGGTGGCGAAGATCCACCACCATGAGAACCAGCTTCAGCGTCTGCCGCTCCAGCATGTATTTCTCAATCATCTTGCCCCAGGCCGCCCGCTGCGTCTTGGACACTTTGGCGTAGCCGTACCCTGGGAAGTCCACAAAATACAAAGCCTCATTAATACGATAGTAGTTCATATGCTGGGTTTTGCCCGGGGTCGAGCTTGTTCTCGCCAGGTTCTTCCGATTGATCATCCGGTTGATGAGCGAGGACTTGCCGACATTGGAACGCCCTGCCAGAGCAATCTCCGGCAAGGCGTCCACAGGATATTGGTCAGGGCCGACGGCGCTGATAATAAATTCTGCATTCGTAACTTTCATGTTAAATTAAACCCTCTCTAGTGCACTCCCGCCTGCTCCACCAGTGCATGCTTCAGCACCTGGTCCATATGGGACACCGGAACAAACTCCACTTCTTCTTTGACACTGTCCGGAATCTCGCGCAGATCCCGCTCGTTGTCTTTGGGGAGCAGTATTTTTTTATAGCCGGCGCGGTGCGCTGCCAGCGATTTCTCCTTCAGTCCGCCGATCGGCAGCACCCGGCCGCGCAGGGTGATTTCACCGGTCATGGCGATGTCTTTGGAGACATGTTTCTTGGTCAGGGCCGACACGAGGGCCGTGGCAATCGTAATGCCTGCCGAAGGTCCATCTTTCGGAATCGCCCCTTCAGGGATATGAATATGGATATCATTCTTCTCATGAAAATCGGGGTCGATGCCAAGCTCATCGGCTTTGGCACGCGTGTAGCTGAAAGCGGCCTGCGCCGATTCCTTCATCACGTCCCCCAATTGGCCGGTCAGGGTCAGCTTGCCGGATCCCGGCACGACCGTGACTTCGACCATTAATGTTACCCCGCCGACCTCGGTCCAGGCCAGGCCGGTTACCGCACCAATCTGATCCTCCAGATCGGCGACGCCATATCTGAAGTTCGGACTGCCTAAATAGTCCTTGACATCGTCCGGCTCAATGGTAATTTTATCGGTCTCTTCGGATACGATGATCTTCGCAGCCTTCCGGCACAGCGCCGCGACCTGCTGCTCCAGGTTCCGTACGCCGGATTCCCGGGTGTACTCGCGGACCACTTTCATGAGCGCCTCTTCCCCGATCTCCAGCTGGTCTTCGTTCAGGCCATGCTCTCGTTTCTGCTTCGGCAGCAGATAGCGCATGGCGATTTGAAGCTTCTCCAGTTCCGTATAACCCGGGATGTTGAGCACTTCCATCCGGTCCAGCAGCGGACGCGGAATATTATGAATGGCATTCGCCGTCGTAATAAACATTACTTGGGACAAGTCGAACGGAATCTCGATAAAATGGTCGCTGAACGTATTGTTCTGCTCCGGATCGAGCACTTCCAGCAGCGCCGAAGACGGGTCTCCCCGGAAATCCGAAGCCATCTTGTCGATCTCATCCAGCAGGAATACCGGGTTCAGTGCTCCCGCGTTTTTCATTCCCTGGATAATCCGCCCTGGCATCGCTCCCACATAGGTGCGCCGGTGACCGCGAATTTCCGCTTCATCCCGCACGCCCCCGAGCGATATCCGGACAAACTTGCGGTTCAGCGATTTGGCAATCGACCGGGCAAGCGAAGTTTTACCAACGCCCGGAGGTCCGACCAGGCACAAAATCGGCCCTTTCATCTTCTTCACCAGCTTCTGAACCGCCAGGTATTCGAGTACGCGCTCCTTCGGCTTGTCGAGGCTGTAATGATCCTCGTTGAGCACCTGCTCCGCCTTATGGATATCCAGATCGTCCTCGGTTTTAGCCGACCAGGGAAGGCCAAGCAGCCAATCGAGATAATTGCGGATCACGCCGCCTTCCGCCGAGCTTGCAGGCATTTTCTCGAGACGGTCGATTTCTTTCTCCACCTTCTCTTTGACCCTTTCGGGAAGCTCCTGCTTGTTCATCTGCTCACGCAGCTCTTCCACTTCTCCGGCGCGGCCTTCTTTCTCGCCCAGCTCCTTCTGAATCGCCTTCATCTGTTCGCGCAAATAATATTCCTTCTGCGTCTTTTCCATCTGCTTCTTGACGCGTTGGTTAATTTTGCGCTCGAGCTCCAGCACTTCGCGTTCGTTATTCAGAATATCGAGGAGTTTCTCGAGCCGTTTGCCAACGTCGACGGTCTCCAGAATATCCTGCTTATCCTTGATTTTTAACGACAGATGGCTCGTAATGACGTCGGCCAGCCTGCCGGGCTCGTCGATATCAGACACTGCGGCAAGCGTCTCGGGCGTTACCTTTTTCGATAAATTAATATAGTGCTCGAATTGACTGAGTACCGTACGCATCAGTGCATCCACTTCAGGATCGTCGCTGTCTTCCTCCTTCAGCTCGCGGGCAATGACTTCGTAATACTCTTCATTGTCCGTGTACTGAATGATCTCGGCGCGCTCCATCCCTTCCACCAGCACCCGGATGGTGCCGTTCGGAAGCTTCAGCATCTGTCTGACGTTGGCGACTGTGCCAACCCGGAAAATATCTTCCTGCGTTGGTTCTTCTATGTTCACCTCGGACTGAGAACAAAGGAGAATCAAATTATCTTCCACCATTGCTTTTTCCAGCGCTTTGACCGATTTCTCCCGGCCTACATCGAGATGCAGAACCATGCTCGGGTAGACTAGAAGGCCTCGCAAAGGCAGTAAAGGAAACCGGCGGCCTTTTGATTTACTGGGCCCCATCGCTTTTGCACCTCCAGCCGTTCTCAGGGTTATGACATTCGATTTTATTTTAGCAAATGTTCACATAAAACACCAATCTTTGTAGCCTGATCAGCAGGAGCCGGCATCCGTTATTTGGCTGTTACGCGCAGGCTTGGCATGCAGGAAGGAAGCTGAAGCTGCCGGGAATGTCTCCGGGGCCGCGCTGGGTTCGATCGTCTCCTCAGCGCTGCTGTCGACTTGACGGTCCAGCTCGCTTCCGAAAATATGCCCGAACGCTTCCTGGATCGACTCCACCGGAATGACGCGCAGTCCGTTCAAATCCTCGAACAGAGTCTGCCAGTTTTCCTTCGGAATGATCACTGTCGTCGCTCCTGCCTGGAAGGCCGCCTCGACTTTGGCGATAACGCCCCCGATCGGCTTCACTTTGCCGTGAATGCTGATTTCGCCCGTCATGGCCAGTCGATTGTCCACAGGCAGCCCTTTCATCGCCGAAACGATGGCGGTAGCCATGGCGACGCCGGCAGAAGGACCGTCAATCGGCGTTCCTCCAGGGAAATTGATATGCAGATCGTAATCGCCCGGCGAAAGACCCATGGAGCGCAGAACGGTCAGCACGTTTTCGATGGAACCCTTCGCCATGCTCTTGCGGCGCAGCGTTCTTGAACTGCCCCCGCCGATCTCTTCCTCTTCGACGACCCCGGTAATATTGTAGATACCTTGTCCTTTGGCGACAGGAACGGCAGTCACCTCGATTTCAAGCAGTGCTCCCATATTCGGACCGTACACGGCAAGGCCGTTGACCAGGCCAACCTGCGGACGCTCCGGAACCTTCCGGTCCGGACGGGGCTGAAGCTGGCTGCTGCTTGCTACCCATTCGACGTCGGAAGCCGACAGGGAGTCCCTTTTTTCCGTCAAAGCCAAACCTGCTGCCAGCTGAATGATATTGACCGCCTCGCGTCCGTTGGTGGCATACTGCTTCACAACCTCGACCGCCTCCGGGCATGGCTTCAGACCGATCTTTTGAATCGCATCTTCCGCAATGCGGCTGATCTCCTCAGGAAGCAGCGGGCGGAAAAAGATCTCCATACAGCGCGAACGCAGTGCCGGCGGAATTTCCTGCGGCGAGCGTGTCGTTGCCCCGACCAGACGAAAATCGGCCGGAAGGCCGTTCTGGAAAATATCGTGCACATAGGCCGGGGTGTTGCTGTCCTCCGAATTATAGTATGCACTTTCGAGCAGGACCTTACGGTCCTCCAGTACTTTTAACAATTTATTCATTTGGATCGGATGCAATTCCCCAATCTCGTCGACAAACAAAATTCCCCCGTGCGCTTTCGTAACCGCACCTGGCTTAGGCTGGGGAATGCCGGCGACTCCCATGGAGCCCGCCCCCTGATAGATTGGGTCATGGACCGATCCGATTAATGGATCGGCAATCCCTCGCTCGTCGAAACGGGCGGTGGTCGCATCGATTTCGGTAAATTTGGCGTCGGCTTTAAATGGCGAGGCCGGATTTTTTTTGGCCTCCTCCATCACGACCCGGGCGGCTGCGGTTTTCCCGACCCCCGGTGGCCCATAGATAATGACATGCTGCGGATTCCCGCTGCACAGCGCGGCCTTCAACGCACGAAGCCCGTCCTTCTGTCCGACGATATCCTGCAGCGACTGCGGTCTCGTTTTTTCGGCCAGCGGCTTGGTCAGCGAAACCGAACGCAGCTTGCGCAGCTTATCCATCTCTTTGCGTGATTCCCGATCCACCGCGGTGCGGTTCGTCTTCTGCCCGCGGAGCAAATTCCAAAAATAGACGCCGATGATGATCGCAAAGAAAAATTGTACCAGCATCATAATCATGGTTAAATCCATAGTAAATCCCTCCCGATTCTCAGTTCAGTGGCTTCTCCTCCGGCATGGTATTAGATTGATACATCATCTTGCCGGAAATAGGTTCGTTAGCCTGATACATGGTAGTATAGCCTTTTCACCCATGAGTAAACGGGATGGGCCGGGATTTTTGCATCTTTTTCGGAAAATTGTCCGCCCTCATTCAAAAAAGAAGCCGCAGCACTGCATAAGCAGGACTGCGGCTTCTTGCGGCAAAATTAGTGTTTGCGCCCCGGGATCGTTCCGGTTTCTTCGTATACTTTAACGATGCTGTCGATTTCCTTCTTCAATTCGTCCACCATCTCAGCTTCCGGCACTTTGCGGATCATCTCTCCGTAACGGAAAAGGAGTCCTTCGCCGCGACCGCCGGCGATGCCGATGTCCGCTTCACGCGCTTCGCCCGGACCGTTGACCGCGCAGCCAAGCACGGACACTTTAATCGGCACTTTCAGCTGGGAGATGTAGGCTTCCACTTCGTTGGCGATGGAGAACAAGTCGATGTCCAGCCGCCCGCAGGTCGGACAGGACACGAGCGTTGCGGCGTTCGAGATCAAGCCGAAGGTCTTGAGCAGCTCACGCGCCACTTTGACCTCTTCCACCGGATCTGCGCTCAGGGAAATACGCACGGTGCTGCCGATGCCCATCGAAAGCAGGGCGCCGATGCCCGCCGAGCTTTTGATCGTACCGGAGAACAGTGTTCCCGATTCGGTAATACCAAGGTGCAGCGGATAAGGAATCACTTCGGCCGCCTTACGGTAAGCTTCGATGGCCATCGGCACGTCGGAGGCTTTCAGAGACACGATAATATCGTGGAAGTCGAGCTCTTCCAAAATGCCTATGTGATATAGGGCACTTTCAACCATAGCTTCAGGCGTCGGATACCCGTATTTCTCCAGCAAATGAGCTTCGAGCGAACCGGCGTTGACGCCGATCCGGATCGGAATCCCGCGCTCTTTACAAGCCCGGACGACCGCTTCCACCTTCTCGCGGCTGCCGATATTGCCGGGGTTGATCCGGACTTTATCGATGCCGTTCTCGATGGCTTTCAGCGCCAGCTGGTAGTTAAAATGAATATCCGCAACGAGCGGAATATGAATGCGTTTCTTGATCTCTTTAATGGCTTCCGCCGCTTCCACATTGTTGACCGTAACCCGGACAATCTGGCAGCCGGCTTCTTCGAGCCGAAGGATTTCCGCCACCGTGGCTTCCACGTTTGCGGTCTTCGTCGTACACATGCTTTGGATAATGACTTCGTTGTTACCGCCAATCGTCAAATTACCGACCTTGACCGGCCGTGTGTCTTGTCTCAAAAACATGATTGTTCTCTCCCATAACGCCAAGACTCCACCCCGTCCCCGCGAAGCAAGCGGCAGGGCGGAAGTGGAGAATCGGCACCTAAATTTGGGAAAATGGCATCTGTTTTACAATAACAGATTACGCACTTTCCTCTTGTTTTTTATCTTTTTTGCTGATCAATTCCGGAATCATCTTCTCTTTGACAACCTGCTCCGTAATGATGCAGTCCTTGATATCCTCGCGGGAAGGAACCTCATACATTACGTCCAGCATGATGCCTTCAATGATGGCCCGAAGTCCGCGGGCACCCGTATTGCGTTTGATCGCTTCGCGGGCAATCGCTTCAAGGGCTTCCGGCTCGAATTTCAGCGTTACGTTATCCATTTCGAGCAGTTTCTGATACTGCTTCGTCAGCGCGTTCTTCGGCTCGGACAGAATACGCACTAGCGTCTTCTCATCGAGCGGCTCCAGCGTCGAAATGATCGGCAGACGTCCCACGAATTCAGGGATCAGGCCGAATTTTAGCAGGTCTTCCGGCAGAACTAGACCGAGGTATTCACCCGGTTTCAGATCTTTCTGGTTGTCGGTACCCGCGTTAAAGCCGATAACTTTCTTACCAATCCGGCGCTTGATCATTTGCTCCAGGCCGTCAAAGGCACCGCCGCAAATAAACAGGATGTTCGTCGTATCGATTTGGATAAACTCCTGGTGCGGATGCTTGCGCCCTCCTTGTGGCGGAACCGAAGCGACCGTTCCTTCCAGGATTTTCAGCAGCGCCTGCTGTACCCCTTCACCCGATACGTCACGGGTAATCGAAGGGTTCTCGGATTTACGCGCCACCTTGTCGATTTCGTCGATATAGATGATGCCGCGTTCCGCTTTTTCTACATCATAATCAGCTGCTTGAATCAGCTTCAGCAGGATGTTCTCAACGTCCTCGCCCACGTATCCGGCTTCCGTCAGGGAAGTCGCGTCGGCGATGGCGAACGGAACGTTCAAAATTTTGGCCATCGTCTGGGCAAGCAGTGTCTTACCCGAACCCGTTGGACCCAAAAGCAGGATGTTACTCTTCTGAAGCTCCACGTCTTCAATTTTGCTGCCGGTATTGATCCGTTTGTAGTGGTTGTACACGGCAACGGACAGCGATTTCTTCGCTTGTTCTTGACCGATGATATACTGGTCCAAAATATCGCAGATTTCCTTCGGTTTCGGAATATCCTTCAGATCCAGCTCTTCCTCATGTCCGAGCTCTTCCTCCACGATCTCCGTGCAGAGCTCGATACATTCGTCACATATATAAACACCGGGGCCAGCAACAAGCTTGCGCACTTGCTCCTGGGATTTCCCGCAAAAAGAGCACTTCAGCTGCCCTTTTTCATCGTTAAATTTAAACATGTAAACACCCCTTTAAGATTTAATCGGTGAAGTGAGAACCTGGTCAATTATGCCGTATGCTTTCGCTTCCTCCGCGCTCATGAAAAAGTCACGATCCGTATCGCGCTCAATTTTTTCAAGGGGCTGACCCGTGCGCTCCACGTAAATTTGATTGAGCTTTTCCCTGGTTTTAATAATCCAGCTCGCATGGATTTGGATGTCGGACGCCTGGCCCTGAACACCGCCGAGCGGCTGGTGAATCATGACCTCGCTGTTCGTCAGCGCAAAACGCTTGCCGGGTGCTCCGGCCGTCAACAGCAGAGATCCCATGCTCGCCGCCATACCAACGCAAATCGTGGATACATCAGGCTTGATAAACTGCATCGTATCATATATACCCATCCCCGCTGTGACAGAACCACCCGGTGAATTGATATACAAATGAATATCTTTCTCCGGATCCTCCGCAGCCAGGAACAATAATTGAGCTATGACGAGATTGGCAACATCATCATCAATCGCACTGCTCAGGAAGATAATGCGGTCCTTGAGCAATCTGGAGTAAATATCGTACGATCTCTCGCCTCTATTGGTTTGTTCTACAACCATAGGTATCAGACTCATGTGTCCAACCTCTTTTCCATGTAAAAGATGTGATGCGTGCTTCAATCAAGTTTACAGCACTATTCTAACATGTTCAAAGCACGATGTCATTTTTTCACTCCACACCATTTAATACAGTGTATGAGTTTTCTAACAATTATAACCCGAAACGGACTCTTGAATCGAATATGTATGGAAACAAAGCATCCATTTTCATGCAAGATTTAGATATAAATGGATACTTTTAGTTAAAAATAAGGCACGCAAATGAATATACGTGCCTTATCTCTCTATAGGTCCCTTATGTCAGCCTCCGCACTTAGATCAAATGCAGATGACCGCGTCCGTTTCCTTCTTATTTTTCTTCAGCAGTTTCAGCAGTTTCAGCAGTTTCTTCGGCTGCTTCCACTTCTTTGCTGTTCTCAACCAGGAGATCAACCGTTTTGCGAAGGGAAATTTCTTCGCGCAGGCTACCCAGCGAACCGTTTGCTGTAAGGATGTTGCGGATCTCGTCAGCAGTACGCTTGTAAGATTCAGCCATCACTTCCAGCTCTTTGTTGATGTCTTCCTCAGTTACTTCAATGTTCTCTTCTTTGGCGATTTGCTCCAGAACAAGGTTGTTGCGAACCCGTTTCTCGGCATCGTCCTTCATTTGCTCTTGCAGATCGGCCGTCGTTTGGCCAGAGAAGCTGAGGAACATTTCAAGGTTCATGCCTTGATTGCGCAGACGGTTGTCAAAATCACGCATCATGTTTTGAATTTCGCTGTCAATCATCGCTTGTGGAATTTCCACCTCGGCGTTGGCGGCAACTTTGTCTACGACAGCTGCTTCCTTATTGCCTTTGGCTTCTTGTTCCTTGCGGGCCAGAAGCTCTTTCTTCAGGTCTTCCTTGTACTCAGCGAGCGTTTCGAATTCACTTACGTCTTTGGCGAATTCGTCGTCCAGCTCAGGAAGCTGTTTGCGCTTGATTTCATGCACTTTCACTTTGAACACGGCTTTCTTGCCGGCCAGTTCTTCCGCATGATATGTCTCAGGGAAAGTCACTTCCACGTCTTTGAAGTCGCCAGTCGCCATGCCGACAACCTGCTCTTCAAATCCAGGAATGAACGTGCCGCTTCCCAGTTCCAGAGAATAACGCTCTGCTTGTCCGCCTTCGAAAGGAACGCCGTCAACAGATCCGTCGAAGTCGATCACGGCGACGTCTCCGTTCTCGGCAGCGCCTTCGTCGATAACAGACAGTTCGGCATGACGTTCTTGCAGACGCTTCAGTTCAGCGTCAAGCTCTTCGTCCGAAACCTCAACCTTTTGTACCGGAACTTCCACGCCTTTGTAGTCGCCCAAAGTCACTTCAGGCTTAACCGTTACTTTCGCTTTGAATTTGAACACTTCGCCTTTCGCGAATTGGTCAATCTCTACTTCAGGACGGTCTACAGGGAAGATGTCGGTTTGGTCGACAGCTTCTGTGTATACTTCAGGAAGCAAAATGTCGATTGCGTCTTGATACAGAGCTTCGACGCCATAACGGGCTTCGAAGATCGGCCGAGGCACTTTGCCTTTACGGAAACCAGGCACGTTAGCCTTTTTTACTACTTTATTAAAAGCTTTGTCGAGGGCTGCAGCTACGCGGTCTGCTTCCACTTCAACTTCAAGAACGCCAAGGTTCTTCTCTATTTTTTCCCAGGTTGCTTTCATTTTATGCTTTCCCCTCCAAAAATAATTCACATGTACTTAAGTTATCAGCACGCACAGAATAACCATTATAGTATAAACAACATTGCCGTGTTTTTCAAGGGCAAGCCCTTGGCAACTCTTCAGGTAAACGTTTCCGATCACCTACTCCTGCATGCCGGCCGACACGAACTGCCTGAAGCTTCGATAAGCCTGCTCAAAACGGAAGCGCATCGTGTCCGTGATCCCGTACATCGCCCGGGACTCCTCCTCGTTGCGGCTGCCTGTCAGGCTCTCAGTGACGATCTGATGCAGGGCAGCCGCCCAGATGTCGATCGTCGTGTCGTCCTCGTCAAGAATCGACCGGTAATCCTCCGTTCCATAGATCGCCATAATAAACTGCGACCACAGCTCCTGGGCAAAATAATACAGCGTCGGCTCCTGCACTTCGGTCTGCGCAGCCACGCGCTCCGTTACCATTGCCACCTGCGGCGGAAACTCCTCCGGCGTTAAGGGCACCGTCTCCATATCGACGCTGACCTGCTCCTGTCCGCGCTTAAACTGCACCGTGCCCTGCATACCGCGCTTGCGCAGCGTTTGAAGCACCCTGAACTGCAGCAGCGGATGAAGGCGAGCCTGCATCAGCCACCCCACCAGCTTGTCGTCAATATCCGAGCCTTCCAGATAGGACAGCTGCTCGAGAGCGAGCATGGTCTGCTCCGATAAAGGCTCTTCCATGGCGGTGTGCAGCAGCTTGTCGGCGTAATGCTGGTCTTCGGCCAGCTTGGCCCGCACGTTCTGCCGTTTCATTTCTTCCTCGTCGGGCTCCTCCTCATGCTCATCAGAGTCCAAGCCTGCGCCCTGCCCGCCGCCGTGATTCATATATTGTGGAAAAGCGGCTTCCAGCCATTCCAGAAGCGCCTGCCATTCTTCATAATGCCTCTCATCCTGCCCTTGGCACTGCAGCAGAAAACGCAAAAGCTCCATCGCTTCCCCGTACCGTTCATTTTCCAGCATGACGGTCAGCTGAATCTGATAGAAGTCGAGCGTCTTTGGAAAAAGAATGACGTTGTCCTTCGCTGGGGAAATATGTTCTTTAATATGTATTCCCTCCTTTCCCCGTGCTTGTGCAAATAATTGTTGATTATAGCATACCTCTTTCAACTTGAAAAAAAACATGTGAATGGACGGGGAATCCATTCGTTCTATGAAAAACGTATAGAAACCATTAATAATATAAACGGGGATTGAAACAACTTTTTTCTTATGCCCGGAGACAGATGAGGGGGGGCTTTGAGAAAGGAAAGAAAAACATGTTGATGTTATCACAAATATATGTTATGATCTTTCTTGCTTGAATTTTTCATGTCCCAGTAGCTCAGCTGGATAGAGCAACGGCCTTCTAAGCCGTCGGTCGGGGGTTCGAATCCCTCCTGGGACGTAAAATGACACCACTCTATGAGTGGTGTTTTTGCGTCCATAGGGATGAGAACCCCAGCAGGGGTTCGTCGGAGCATAAACATCGATAGCACCCGCTTCGCAGTCCGCCCGTTAAGGCGGTATCCCGAGCTGGGACGTTTGGAAGCTCTCCTTATTGGAGAGCTTTTTTAGTTCTAGGAGGGAATTGAGAACCTCATTAGGGGTTCGTCGGAGCATACGCTCCGGTAGCATCCACTTCGCAGTCCGCCCGCAGGGCGGTATCCCGAGCTGGGACGATTGATAAGCTCTCCTTATTGGAGAGCTTTTTTAGTTCTAGGAGGGAATTGAGAACCCCTCAAGGGGTTCGTTGAAGCATAAACATCGATAGCATCCGCTTCGCAGTCCGCCCGTCAGGGCGGTATCCCGAGCTGGGACGATTGATAAGCTCTCCTTATTGGAGAGCTTTTTTAGTTCTAGGAGGGAATTAAGAACCCCCTCCAGGGGTCGTCGGAGCATACGTACCGAGAATTTCCTCTTCCATAACCTTCCCCCCCATTCGCTCAGCTGAACACAAAAAAGAGGACCCCAGGGTTACCCCAAGGTCCTCTCTATTCCATGCTTGTTACAGCTTAACGATTTTGCCTGTGTCCTGCGATTCAAACGCGCCCAGGATGACGTTCAGGGAACGCAGACCTTCTTCGCCGGAAATTTGCGGCGGCGTGTTGGTCAGGATCGATTCCACGAACGCGTCGATGACGCCGCTCGGTACTTGCTTTTCGTTCGTCGCCATGGCGCCGACCTTGTACGTTTCCACAGTGCCGTTGGTCAGCTCGACGATAACCTCGTCGCCTTCAACGGTTCCGATCTTCATGCAGCCGTTTTCGCACCAGAGCACCGTACCGTTGTCGCCGGAACGGTAGTGCGTCCAGCTCGCCATCAGCGTGCCCACAGCTCCGCTCTTCATGCGCACGATGCAGGTCGCATTGTCGTCCACGTCCGTACCTTCTTTATGTACGGTACCGATAAAGCCGGCGACTTCCACGATTTCATCGTTCAGCAAATAGCGGATGAAGTCGGATTTGTGTACGCCAAGGTCGCCCATAGCGCCCATGATCGCTTCATCCTTGCGGAAGAACCAGCTGTCGCGTCCGTCGACGCTCCAGCTTTCCGGACCACCGTGGCCGAAAGACGTGCGGAACGTCAGCACTCTGCCGAGCTTGCCGGAATCCAGAATTTCTTTGGCCTTCACGTGCGGAGGCATGAGGCGCTGATTGTGGCCCACCATCAGGAAGACGCCGTTTTTGCGGGCCGCTTCGATCATCTGCTCCCCTTCTTCCTTCGTGGTCGCCATCGGCTTTTCCACCAGGACGTGAAGCCCGGCATTCGCTGCATCGATGCTCATCGAAGCGTGAAGGTAGTTCGGTGTACATACGCTGACTGCGTCAAGCTTCTCGTTCTTCAGCAGTTCCTTGTAGTCGGTGTATGCTTTGGCACCATATTGTGCCGCCACCTCTTCAGCGCGCTCCTTGAGCGGATCCGCGAAAGCAACCAGCTCCACATTCGGGTTCGCTGCGTATTCAGGAATATGTCTGCGCTGGGCGATGGCGCCGCAGCCGAAAACCGCTACTCTAATTTTATTCATGGATACAAATCTCCCTTTCTTCGGCTCTGATCTTCATTAAATTAAAATTGGTTCAGGTAGTTCTGTTTCAGCCAGTTCATGCTGTTCTCCACACTTTGCAGGGGAGGATTCTGGCACACGTCCTGCTCGACGATCAGCCACTGCGTACCAGCATCGGTAGCGGCCTGAATGACGCCCGGCAAATTCACGTCCCCTTGACCAAGCTCAAGCGTCTTCATGTTGCCTTCGGCATCCCTGCTAAAGTCCTTCAGGTGAAGGAGCGGCAGGCGTCCGGCATATTTCGGGATATAGGTGAGCGGATCCTGTCCGGCAAACTGTACCCAGCATACGTCCATTTCCACTTGAACAGCTTCAGGCGAAGTGGAGGAATACATAGCGTCGAATACAAACTCGCCGTCAATCTTGTCCGCGAATTCAAAATCGTGGTTGTGATATCCGAAGGTCAATCCTTGTTTGCACGCCTCAGTACCCACTTCCTCCAGGAAAGCAAACAGTTCCTTCCACTGCTCGATGTTCTCCCGGTCTTCCGGTGCAACGTAAGGACACATCATCGTTGTCGCGCCGATCGTTTTCAGGTAATCGATCTCTTTCTGCAGGTCGGCCCGAAGCAGATGCAAGCCCACATGAGCGCCGATCGCTTGAAGACCAAGCTCTTGAAGAAGCGTTTTCATTTCTTCAGCAGGAATGTCACCGTATCCGGCAAACTCCACACCTTCGTACCCAAGCTCAGCCACTTTGCGAAGCGTTCCCCGGAAATCCTTAGCCGTTTCATCACGAAGCGTATACAATTGCAAGCCAATGTTCAATTTTTTCATAAAAAGGGCACCTCGTTTCCCATTAAAATGATTGCTCTATCTGCTACTATCATACATGCAAGTAAGCTAAAATGAACATAAACAATATGATTGCAACATGAACTATTTGCTTGTTTTTTTGAGAAAGGGGAGTACATGATGGAAGCCAGACTGCTGATTTGCGATTACTCCTACCATTTCCAGCAGTTCAGCAACAGCCACCGCGCGGGCTTGACGACCTATTTGTTCCGGCTGCAGACGGAAGGATCCTGCACCGTATTCTGCAACGGTACCGATTACCATGTCCAAGGCGGGGACCTGCTGCTGCTGAAACCGGGAGACGAATACGAGCTTATGGTGCATGAAGATGCCGGCGGGGGACGCGTCTCGAGCGGGGATTATTTTCTGTTTTGCGAAGGCGGCTGGATCGATGCCTGGTGGAGCCGGATGAGCCGGCCGGTTGTCAGCCGGATTGGCAGCGACGATCGCCTACTCGGTCTGTGGAGGCAGCTGCTGCTAGAAAAAAGGCGCGGCCTGGAGGGGGAGAACGTGGAGCTCACCGGTTACCTGCTGCGAAGCTTGTGCCTTTGCCTGGACCGGGCCATCACGGAAACGAAGCCGGCGAACCGCACCGCTTATACCGCGCTGAGGCTGAAGCGTTTCGTCGAGGAGCATGCCACCGTTACCTTTAAATTGGAGGAAGCCGCCGCCCATGTTGGCCTGAGCCTGTCCAGAGCCGTCAAAATCTTCAAGGAGCAGTACGGCAAAACGATGATCCAATACGCCTTGGAAATCCGGCTGAACGCCGCCATCGAACGGATGAAATACAGCACCATGACCCAGGAGGAGATCGCTGAAACCTGCGGTTTTGCCAGCTACTCTTACTATCACCGCGTGTTCCGCAGCACCTACGGGATGTCGCCGGCCCAATACAGGGAGAGCTTCGCACCTGACGCCAAGCCGCAGCCGGACAAATAAACGGTTATACCAAAAAGCAACCCGCACGGTATGAACCGTTGACGGATTGCCTGATTTTACGCGAGCAGATTGTTTTCGATCATTGAACATCCACCCTATCCTTTGGTGGAGCCGGCCACCATGCCCTTCATGATTTTCTCCTGAAGGATCAGATAGATGACGATCGTTGGAAGCACCGCGATGGCCATCGCCCCCATCGTCAGGCTGTAATCCGTGCCGAAACCGTCCGAGAAAAGGGACAGGCTGAGCGGCAGCGTCTTCAGTGCCTGCGTGTTGATAAAGACGAGTGCAAAGGAAAAGTCGTTCCAAAACCGCAGAAACGCCAGAATCGAAATCGTCGCCACGATCGGCGTGCAGAGCGGCAGGATCATCCGGCCGAATATTCCCCACCATCCGCTGCCGTCGATCATCGCCGCCTCTTCAATCTCTTTCGGGATCGAGGACATGTAGGCCATGGACAGAAAAACGGCGATCGGCAGCTCAAACGCTGTATAAGGCAGAATGAGCGCACCGTAGGTGTCGAGGAGACCCATGTTTTTCATCATGATAAACAAGGGAACCAGCGTGCTGTGGATCGGAATCAGAAGCCCCATCGTAAACAGCACGACGACGACTTTTTTTAACGGGAACGAAAATCTCGACAGCACATACCCCGCAAGCACGCTGAGCAGGACAGTCAGGATGACCGCCGAGACCGTAACCACCGCGGAGTTCAGCATCGCCCTTCCCATATTCCCCAGATCCCAAGCCCTCACCAGGTTTTGCGCCATCCACTGTTTCGGCAGTCCATACGGATTGGCAAAGAAGTCCTGGTTTGTTTTAAAGGCGCTCGTAAACAGCCAGTACAGCGGATACAGCGTAACGACGGCATACGCCAGCAGGATCAGCTTGCCGAAGCCGGCCAGCCCTTTGAAGACGGCTCTTTTGCCCGTGCCGCTCCGGGAAGCGGCCGTAATCGTTGCATTCATCCTTGCTTCTCCTCCCCTCAGCTGCTTTTGCGGCGCGTCGCCAAATAGTTCAAGGCGATGAGCACCGCGCTGACGATCATGATCATGGTGGACACGGCCGAGCCGTAACCGTACCGGTAAACGCTGAACGTGCTGTTGTACATGTACGTCGCCAGCAGCTCGGTTGACCGCGCCGGCCCCCCGCCCGTCATGACGATGACATGGTCGAAGGCTTTCAGGCTTCCGGAGATGCAAAGTACGATCGTGACGACCACCGTCCCCCAAATGATGGGGAGAGTGACGTGAATCAGCTTGTTCCAGCCGGCGGAGCCGTCGATTTTGGCCGCGTCGTGGATTTCGGGTGAAATATTTTGCAGCGCCGCGACAAAAATGACCAGGTAGGGGCCGATGTTCGCCCAGTTGATCGGAATGGATATGGCCAGCATGTTGACCTTCGGGTCAGACAGCCAGGCCCGGGTCCAGGAGTGGAGGCCGAGCAGATCCAGCACATGGTTCGCAACCCCGAACTGCGGGTGATAAATGTATCCCCAGATGAGGCCGACCACGACGGTCGACAGCACCATCGGCATAAAAACGGCCGAACGGACAAACCGGGAAAACAACGAGTTCTTGAACAATACGATGGCTAAAACGAGCGCGACCGGAACCTGGCCGACGATCGACGATACGACCAAAATCAGATTGTTGCGCAGCGCCCGCCAGAAAATCGGATCCCGGAACATCTCCTTATAATTGTCCAGCCCGATGAATTTGGCGTCGCCAAAGCCTTTCCAGCTGAAAAACCCGTAATACGCCGACCAGAACACCGGAATAATGACGAAGATCAAAAACAGCAGAAGCGCCGGAAGAAGAGCTAGCGCTATGAATCCTTTACTTCGCATCGCTGTTGGCATGGCAGCTTCCTCCCTTTCTCATGTCCGTCATTAAGGCGCGGCCGACCGGGCCTGCGCGTCCTGCAGCTTCTGTGCGACGCCTTCTACGGAGCCGCCCATCATGATTTCCTGGAGGCCGTTATTAATGACCTCGGCCGCTTCCGCCGACAAATAAGCATCATAGACCGGCGTGACTTCGGTCGATTTGACGAGGTTGAAGGCTTTATAGTAGAGGGAAGTTACCTTAGACTTGTCGATATCGGTGTCGTACATCACCATGGAGTTGCTCTCGGCGATCGCTTTCTGGGCATCCGGCCCGCTGACCGCATAAATCAGCTCCAGCGCCAATTCCCTTGCTTTGCCTTCCGTCCGGCTGCTGAGCGCAAGTCCGCCGCCGGCACCGCCGGAAATCGTGCCTGGCTTCCCTTTCCCTCCGGGGATTGGCGGCAGCACAGTCACCTCGATATCCTTCATCTGGTCTTCCGTAGAGGATGCCGCCAGGTTCGTGAGCGTCCAGGCGCCGCTGATCATCATCGCCGCGTTCCCCTGTATGAAATACTGCTCAGCCTGCGTATTGTCGATGCTGTTGGCGCCGTCCTGGAACGCCTTGTGATCCACCAGCTCCTTAAAATGACCTAGCGCCTGGATGAATTCCGGATCAGTGAATTTGGCCCCTTTCTGCGCAGCGGCGTTCTTGAACCATTCCGTTCCCGTTACCCGGTCGGCGAGCGAACCGAGAATCGTGGACTGCGCTACCCACGGAGCTTTGTTGCCCAGCGCAATCGGGGTGATGCCTTTGGCATTGAATGCGCTGACGGCCGTCATCATCTCATCCCACGTGGTCGGGACTTTCACGTTGTTTTTTTCGAACAAGGCCTTGTTATAGTACAGGATTGAGGTGGCCGACATGCCCAGCGGAGCCGAATAGATCTGACCTTGCTCGAACTCATACGGTTCAAAAGCGCCTGGCAGGAACTTGTCCTTCCAATCCGAATGCGCGTCAAGCACCTCCGTAATCGGCTGAAGTAGCTTGGCCTGATACAGCTCGGAGGACTGGCTGCCCGCGTAGACGAAAAATACGTCCGGCATTTCATTCGCCGCGGCAACCGTGCTCAGTCGCTGGCGGTAACCGTCAGGCGGGATGGCCTGGGCGTCGAGTTCTACCTCCGGATGGTCTTTGGCAAACTGCTCGATGAAGCTCCGGACCGATTTGGCCCGCAAATCATCCCCTGCAAAATTGTGCCAGATCGTCAGTTTCACTTTCTCCTGACCGTCCGCGCTTCCCTCTGCCTGCTTTCCGCTCTCCCCACTGCCGCAGGCGGCAAGGAGCATCGTCATGAGCAGCAGAACAATGCCTAATTTACGTGTAGTTTTCATGGTCATCCCCCTCTGATATAAATCTGAAGTTCAATCAGCCTTGCGATGATTAGCCCAAGTATAAAAGAGGATGAACGTCTCCCACAGGGGATAGAATTCAGTCAAGGGAGGGACAAACTTCAGCACTTGCCCGATATTCCGAAGGGGTCAGACCGGTGAATTTCTTGAACAGACGATTAAAATACTTCAGGTCTTCGTAACCGATCTCGCCGGCGACCTCGCTGATTTTGGCCGGCGTTTCCCGCAGGAGCCTCATCGCCTTGCGAAGTTTCGCCTGCGTGACGTATTCGAGATAGTTGCGGCCGGTCTCCCGCTTGAACAGCTCGCTGAAATAGTTCGGGTTCATATGGACGTGCTTCGCCACCTGCTGCAGCGACAGGCTTTGGTCCAAGTGGTCGTGAATGTACGCAATGGCCCGTTCTACCGGACTGGACGCCGATACCATCCCGCTGTACTGCTGCATGATCTGTTTCAATTCATGAACCATGATTCGTTCTGGCCACTTGGCCAGCTCGTAGATATCGAATGGAGTCCCGGAAGGAAGCGGACTGGAGTAACCGATCGAAGCGGCGGCCCGCTCCAGCCACCGACGGGCCGAGACAAGAATGGAATGGAGGTAAGCCTGCATCGATCCTGGTGTAGCCTCGGGGTCCAGTATGATCCGTTCAAGCAAATCCGTAATCCAGGACTGCAGGCGGGACGTGTCGCCCGCCCGGAGCAGGGCAAACAGCTCGGATTCTTCCTCCACCGTGCATACCGTCCGGATGCCCCGGCGGGAGGCTACCTCTTCATACCGAATGCGCCGTTCTGCACGCAGCAGCCATGCATAGGAGCCGGCCTCCGCTGCGGCAGCTAAGGCGCCGGGCAGATCCTGAAGCTGGGTGAACGGCAGCCCGACGGCAGCCGTGACCCGGCAGCCCAGCTCAGCCTCCACATGGCCCAGCACCGGCCTCATGCGGCTCCAGTCGTCCTCGCCCCGGCTTTTTACCAGAAGAAGCAGTGCACCGTTCCATTCGAGCCATGCGCATGGCAATCGTTCGGCCAGCCGGCTGCCGAGGATGCGGTATACATCGCCGTCCGGGCGGCCGCCCCTCTCCCCCGAGCCGGAGGAATGGACCGACAGCAGCCAAATCCGGAGCACCGTGAACCCGTCAGCATCGGGCCGAAGGTCGGGGAACCGGTCCCAAAACTCGGCTTCGGTTCGGGCATCGGGTGCGGATCCCGAAGCCAACAGTCTCCTCAAGAACCCGCGGTTCACGATCGTCTGCTGGACCCTGCCGCCCTCCTCGTTCCGCCGGCGAACCTCCAGCCGCTCCCTGGCCTTGGCCGCGGACTGGATGATTTCCCCCGGTCTGCTCGTCTTCAGCAAATAGTCGCTGACTCCTTCGCGCATCGCCTGCTGGGCATAGGCAAACTCGTCGAATCCGGAAATGATGATGATTTCGGTATCCGGGAACTGCTTTTTCACCTCCCGGGCCATATCGATACCGCTGAGCCCCGTCATCCGGATATCGGTAAAAATAATTTCGGGCTGCTCATCCGGAATCCGCTGCAGCGCTTCTTCGGCGGAAGCGGCCGGCTCCAGCACCGTAAAACCGTTCTCCTCCCAATTGACCACCGTGCTTAGCCCGTCTCGAATAATCACTTCGTCATCAACGATCATAACCTTCATCTTCGTTCTCCCCTTTGCTTGATTGTTCTCGAGTCCACTCCTTTGCCTCCTGCACGATCGGGATCCTGAATGTAATCCGCGTGCCCGCTCCTTCCGCACTCTCCACCTGAAGTCCGGCATCCCTGCCGTAATGCAGCGCCAGCCGCTTGTTGACGTTGCGCAGCCCGTAGCTCCCGCGGGCGTCAGGCTCCTGCCCGTAGGCCGCCGGATGCTCCGCCAGCCGGTTCCGGAGCCACTGAAGCCTCTCTTCGGGCATTCCGATCCCGTCGTCCTCAACGGCGAAATCGAGGAACCCCCCGCTGCGCTCCACCGCGATCCGGATCATGCCCCGCCCTTCTCGGCCGAGCAGGCCGTGAAGGATCGCATTCTCCACCAGCGGCTGAAGCAGCAGCTTAAGCATCGTTAAATGGTGCAAACTCTCAGCCGCATCGACCCGAAAATCGAATTTGTCGGGATACCGGATCGACTGGATATTCATGTAATGGCGGACATGCGTGATCTCCTGCAGCACCGTGCAGTATTCCTGGCCGGCATTTAAGCTGAACCGCAGAAAATCGCTCAGCGAGCCGACCATCTCGGCGATCTTGGCACCGTCCTGATTCATCAGCGCCAGCCATTGCACCGAGGAGAGGGTGTTATACAAAAAATGCGGGTTAATCTGCACCTGCAGCGCATGCATATCGGCTTCCTTCTTTAGAGATTCATTGCGCTTGACCTCATCGGTGAGCTTCACAATCCGCGAAGTAAGCCGGTTATAGCTGATGATCAGCTGACCTACCTCGTCTATCGTTTTGACCGGCAGTGCAGGCAGAGGTTCTTCCGGCCTGGCGTTTCTGAGGAATTTGGTGAGTGCGGAGAGCGGGTTAGTTATTTTTTGAATCAGAAAAAGAACCAGAATGATGACAAACAGGATCGCAGCGGTGACAGCGACAGCCGTAAGCCTTAGAAAATACTGGTTTTGCGAGCTGTATTCCGCAGCCGGTATGATCCCGACAAGCTTCCAGCCCACGCTGGACATCTTTTTATACAAAATCGTCTTCTTGCCGCTCCCCTGACCGTAGACCAAATCCCCGCTCTGTCCCTCAAAAGGGCCGATCGAAGGATAATAAGCGTCCAGCGCAAGATTCGTTTCCATATCCGGGGGGCCTGCGAGAATCCGGTTATTCTCGTCCAGCAGCAGCACGAAGCCCGTTTTTTCCAATGCCACCTGCCGGACCTGGCTGGCGATGACCCCCTGATCCAGATTGATCTGCAGGTTTCCGATCGGCTTGTATTTATCGGTGCTGCGGATCAGTCTTGCCAGCGTGATCATCTTCCTCACCCCTTCAAAGGTCCACTGCCGGTGGACCGAAGACCACCACTTGGGATGCTCGGCATAATAATCAGGATCCCTCTCCGTGACATCCTGGAACTCCGACCGCACCAGCGACTTGTAGGAGATCGAGTCCTTGGCCCCAAGCGGCTCGACGATGATGTTCGCGATATAATCTTTGGAAAAGGCGAGGCTTGTCAGAAAGTTGATGACGGCGGTCTGCTGCACGTAATTGCTTTCCGAGCTTTTTAAATAGGACTGCACGCCTTCGTTGCCGATCAGAAAAAGCGACATGTTCTCAACGTCCTTGACCATCGTCTCCAGATAGACATCCAGCTGCCTGAGATTGTTCATCCCGGAGGTTTTGGCCTTTTCCTCGGTCAGGCTCTCGGCCATTTTGTAGGAGAAAATGCCGAGGAACAGCAGCGGAACCAGCGCGGCCAGAATGGTGAGCAGAGACAACTTATGCTTCAAGGATGTTCCGAACCAATGCTGCATATGATCCCTCCTGCGTCGGTTTATGAAATAGTTATGTAATATTATATAACATTGAAAACGCTTGCCAATAAACCAATTGGCTTTATTGCAGAGATTCATGTTAGGTTTATTCACTATCTTAGAAGATCACTAGGTCTTAAGTAAATGGTTAAAAAGTCGCAGTTGAATCCGTTTTGCCTCTAAAAACTCGTCGGTTGAGGGAGTATTTTACGCGTCAGAGCCTGCGCCCAGGGGAGCGCCGCAGCTAGCTATGATCCGATCCTGTTACGCTGGCAGCCTCGTTTTCCTGTTTGCAAAATAAAACGGGGAAAGAGCATCGCTCTCTCCCCGTTTCTATTTCTATACATCCGGCTCAGCCGGCCTCCAATCGGCCCCTGCATCCCGGGCTACTCTTCATCGGCCGCCTGTCTTGCATGATTGTACAGCTGTTCATAGTATCCGTGCATGGCCAGCAGTTCGTCATGGGTGCCTTCCTCAATCGCCCGGCCGTCTTTCATGACCAGAATGCGGTCGGCGTGCATGACCGTGGACAGCCGGTGGGCGATCACCAGTGTCGTCCGCCCGGTAGACACGTTCGCCAGCGCGCTTTGCACCAGCTGCTCCGTATGCGAATCCAGGTTGGCGGTCGCCTCATCCAGGATGAGGATCCGCGGCTCAAAGACCATGATCCGCGCGAAGGAGATCAGCTGCCGCTCCCCGGCTGACAGGCCGCTGCCCCGCTCCGATAGGAGTGTGTCGTATCCGCCGGACATCCGCATGATCATGTCGTGCGCGCCGACGAACCGGCAGGCATCCATCACCTTTTCACGGGAGATGTCCTCCTGAAACAGCCGGACGTTATCGAGGACGGTTCCCGCGAACAGATAGGGCTCCTGCTGGATCAGTCCGACGAGACGGTGGAGCTGCTGCTGCGGAATATCGCGGATATCCGCCCCGTCGATTTTGATGCTGCCGGAATTAACGTCATAGAACCGGTTCAAGAGGCTGATCATCGTGCTCTTTCCCGCTCCCGTCGTGCCGACGATGCCGACCATCTCCCCGGGCTTCAAATGGAGGTCGAGATGGGGAATGACCGGCTTGGATTCCGAATAGCCGAAAGAAATGTGATTGAAGTCGACCCGGCCGCGGGCTTCGGACAAGCGCAGACGGCACGTTTTGTCAGGCTCCGGATCCTTCACTTCCGGCTCGGTGCTGAATATTTTCCAGATCCGGTCCATCGATACGGTCGTCGACTGGAACGTGTTCCACTGCATCGTGATCTGGTTGATCGGCTGGAAAAACTGCCGGATGTAGCTCGTAAACGCGTACAGAACGCCGACGGCCATATGCTCATGGAATACCGCCAGTCCGCCCAGCCAGACAACCGTGACGAGGGCGACGTTGCCCAGAATGTCGAAGGTCCGGTTAAACAGCACGTTGGCGCGGACCTCCCTCATGTTCGCTTCCCAGTAGCTCTGGTTATTTTCGTTAAAACGCCGGGTCTGCTCCTCTTCCTGGCGGAACGCCTGAATCAGCCCCATCCCGGACAAATTCTCCGCAATGAATCCGATTAACCGCGACAAGCGGCTCCGGGTTACCTGGTACGCCTGGCGCAGATAGCGGCGGAACAGGAAGGCCACGAGGCCGATGACGGGCAGGACGATCATCGAATACCAGGCCAGCGTCGTATCGAGCTGAAACATAAAGACAATGATCAGTACGAGCGTCATGCCGTCGCGGATCAAGCTGAGCAGCACCTGCGTGAAAAACTGGCTGATCGTCTCCGTGTCGCTGGAGACATTGGTCACCAGACTGCCGCGGTGCACGCGGTCGAAATAGGACATCGACAGCTTGGAAATATGCTGGAACAAATCCTTCCGTATCCGTGCCACGATGCTTTGACCCGCGTACTGCAGCAGGTTATTCTGCAAATACGTGAATAAGAAGCTGACGATCGAAATGCCGAGATAAATGCCGGCGATCGTAGCGATATAACCCATGTCCCTGCCGCCGACAGCCAAATGATCGTCGATCACGATCTTGACCAGATACGGCTGCAGCAGATCGGCGGAAATGCCGAGGATCGCACAGACAAACACGCCGGCAAAAGCCCACTTGTGCGGTTTGCCGTAAGCCAGTATCGCCCTGAAGGCTTCAAATGATTTTTTCTTGTCCGCTGCATCCTTTGCTTGCGTTGCCTTGAGGGCAGCGGCTGAAGAATTAGGCATGCTGCAGTCCCTCCTGTTGAATCCGGTATAAAGATGCATATGGCTCGTCCGGACAGGCCATCAATTCCTCATGGCTGCCCCGCTGGACAATGCGGCCTTGATCCAGCACGATGATTTCATCGGCATGCTGGACGCTGCTGATCCGGTGCGCGATAATGAGCGTCGATTTGCCGCTTCGCTCCCGGATCAAATTGCCGAGGATGCCCGATTCCGTCATCGCGTCGACGGCGCTCATACTGTCGTCGAGAATCAGGAGCTCGGGCTTTTTCATCAGCCCTCTCGCCAGACTCGCGCGCTGCCTTTGACCGCCGGACAGCGTAAGACCCCGCTCGCCGAGCCGGGTCTCAAATCCCGCTTCAAAGGAGTTGACGCTTTCCAGCAGCAGAGCCTGGGCCGCTGCCTCGCGGATTTGCTCGATGCTGGCGGAGCGGTCGCTGAAGGCGATATTGTCGGCGATATCCGTGCTGAACAAAAACCCGTCCTGCGGCACATAGCCGATCTTGCGGCGCAGCGACTCCAGGGTCACACGGGTAATATCCTGGCCGTTCACCTTAATGCTGCCGGCCGGAGGCTCATAAATGCGCAGAAGCAGCTTTGCCAGCGTCGATTTGCCGCTGCCGGTGCGGCCGATGAGCCCGACGGTGCGGCCTTCCGGAATGGTGAAGCTGACGTCCTTAAGCGCTTGTTCTGACGTCCCCGGATAAGAGAACGTCAAGTTGTCCACGGCGATATCCCCGATGCGGGCAAGGTCCGAAGCGTCGTCCTTGTCCCTCACGCTCGGCACCCGGGCCAGCAGCCGGTTGACGCGTTCCAGGGATGCTCCCGAGCGCTGCATCATGTTAATCACGTTGCCGATCTGCTGGAGCGGTCCCGTCAGCATCCGGAGGTAGAAGGTCAGCGCAACGAAGCTTCCAAGGGTCATCCGGCCCTGAATCGTCATATATCCGCCGACCAGCAGCGAGACGACCAGGGATAACGCCCCCAAGAACGGAAGCAGCGCCTGGAACAAGGATGACATCCTCACCAGATGCAGCTGCGCGCTGCGCACCCCGTCGACCGTCTCGTCAAACCGGCGCTGCGCCGTCTCCTCGATGGCGAACGTCTTCGTGACGCGGATGCCCCCGATTTGCTCATCGGCGGATTCCGTCATCGTGGCCAACCCTTCCTGCACATCCATCGACCGGTTCCGGATACGGGGACCGAAATAAATGACCAGAAACGGAATGGCGACCAGCGGGCACACGCTGACCAGAATCAGAGTTACCGGTATACCTGTAACCAGCATCATGACAACACAGGAGATGACCATGAACACAGCGTTGGTCGTCTGCGTGACTCCGAATGAAATCGCTTCCCGAACCGAAGTCACGTCGTTCATGACATAGCTGAGCAGCTTGCCGGTCCCCTGTTTGGAAAAAAAGTCCTCACTGAGGCGGGAAAACTGGGCAAAGATCTGGCCCCTTGTCAAAAACTCGAACCGCCGGCCGAGACGCATAATGGTAAACTGCCCTAAGCCGAACAGCACGCCATAGGACACGGCGATCCCCAGCAGGATCAGGCTGTAGCGGATGATGTCCTCGCGACCGATCGAACGTTCCTTCAGTCCATCCGTCACCTTACCGAGAATCTGAGGCAGCAGCGCCTGATCCACGTTGGACAGGATGATCAGGATGACGGCGGTCAGGTAGAGAAGCGCGTTTTTCTTCAAATAATTGGTGAGCAGTTCGAAGCTTTTCAAGAGTTCCATTCCCTCCTTTGGTTTCAACTGAATTGATATTTCATCATTACCCGCTTCCGACCCATCCATTAAAATATACCACAGAAAAAAAAGATTGGGCTTTTCCCAACCTGGCAGAGCAGCGAAAAAACCGTGTCCTGGAACGGATAAATTTTTTTTGGAGTCTTACTTCTGCCTGCAAAAAACCGGCCGTCCATTAATTTTGCCGCACTGGATAAATGTCCACGATCCGCAGCTCTCTCCGGCATAAGATGACAGTATGCGAAATTGCTATCAGCAAAGGAGGAGGACCGCTTGAAGATTCGTAAAGCGATCATTCCGGCAGCCGGTTACGGAACGCGGTTTCTTCCCGCCACCAAAGCAATGCCCAAAGAGATGCTGCCGATTATCGATAAGCCCACCATCCAGTTTATTATCGAAGAAGCCGCGGCTTCCGGGATTGAGGAAATTTTGATCGTGACCGGCAAAGGCAAAAAGGTGATCGAGGATCACTTCGACTCGGCGCTGGAGCTCGAATATTATTTGGAGCAAAAAGGCAAGTTCGAGGAACTCCGCAAAATCCGGGAATTTACCGGCATTGTCGATATCCACTATATCCGCCAATCAGAGCGTAAAGGTCTGGGGCACGCCATCGGGGTAGGGCGCAAGTTTATCGGAAACGAGCCCTTTGCCGTCCTGCTTGGAGACACGTTTTTTGACGCTGATCCGCCGTCGCTAAAACAGCTTATGGATGGGTATGACCGGCTGCAGACGTCCATCGTAGGCGTGCAGAGCGTGGCGGCTGACAAGGTATCGAGCTACGGCATCGTCGACGCCAAACCGCTGGTCGATTCGTTTGCGTATGTGAACCGGTTGGTGGAAAAACCCGCGGTCGATGCCTCTCCTTCGAGGCTGGCCATGGTAGGCCGTTACATTTTGACTGCATCCATTTTCGATATCCTGGAAAACCAATCCCCGGGAGTCGGCGGCGAAATCCAGCTGACGGACGCATTGAATCAATTACTTGTCAAAGAAGCGATTTATACCTGCGAGATTAAAGGCCGCTGGCATGACGTCGGTGATCCGCTGGGTTATGTGAAGGCCATTTTGGCACTGACGAAGCAAAGAGCGCAGCTGAAGCAGCACCTGCAGGAAGAAATGAGCGAGCTGTTAAAAGAGGACCCGCAATCACCGGATTCCGGTTCCGGTGACCCTGCGCCGTAAGCCCATGCTTCATCCGCCTGCCTTCTCGTGATGCAGGTATGTAACGGAAAACCAATTCTAAAGAGAGGTGTCCCTGCAAATGATTGAATTGGCTTTAGCTTTTACGGATAAGGACGGAAGCTATTCCGAGCACGCTGCCGCCGCGTTGGCTTCGGTGTTCCGTAATACTTCCTCCGAGCTTCAGGTTCACATCCTCCATGACGATTCGCTCCTGGAAGAAAACAGGAACAAGCTCGCCCAGCTGGCGGCGGATTTCAAGCATCCGATCCACTTCTATCCTGTGACCCTGCCGGTCGAGATGATGGACGTTCTCTCGGGAACCGGCTCCATCGACCGATGGACATGGGGCAGTCTTTATCGGCTGCTGCTGCCAGCCGTGGTACCTGCTGAACGGGTAATCTATCTCGACTGCGACGTGATGGTCAATATGGACATCACCGAGCTGTGGGAGATCAACCTGAACGGGGGCTACCTTGGGGCTATCCACGACCAAGGCATCCACGGCATCGCAGAAGTTGTGGCCGTCCAGGGTTTAAACCCCGAAACCTATTTTAACTCCGGGGTCCTTTTATTTGACCTCAATGCCATTCGGCAGCACGTGACGTGGTTTGAAGAAATGCTGAACTTTTTCCGCGCCTTTCCCGGCACCTCGATGCCGGATCAGGACTGCCTGAACCATGTATTCGGGGGAAACTGCCTGCTGCTGGACCAACGGTTCAACTGGTTTTACGTCCCGGGTGCAGAAATGGACCTCCAGCAGAAAATCGTTCACTTTGCCGGTGACATGAAGTGCTGGGACCCGCTTTCCCCAGGATATGTCCTCTATCAGGATAATCTGAGATTAACGCCATGGAGCAAGGAGCCGGTACTCCCGGCGCCCATCAAAAGAAGCACGGACAGAAAAGCCCGGCATCTGCTTATGAAACGCAAAACCCGCAAACACTCGCCTAGAAAACCATCCTCCCGCCACCGAAGCGAAAGGGAACAGAGTGAAAGGGTCGTCATGAGGAAGCGGAGAAAAGCCTCCCGACACTCCAGGTACTCCCGGCACAAATCTGCAACCGGCAGCGGCAGCAAGTCCCGCATCCTTACGATGCGCCGCAGCTCCCGCAGAAAGCATGCCATGTACATTCAGGGCTTCAGCAGCGGCATCTATTTGTAACGGCCGTCTCAAGAAAAATGCAAACAACCTCCGCCCTTCCGGCGGAGGTTGTGCTTTATTCTTCAATGTAAGTGTTGTTTCCAGCGCCCCATCCGGCCAGCATATAGACGATCGCCACGATCAGCAGGACCGAGGTCGCGGTCGTCCAGCTGCCGCTCAGGTCATGGACAAGTCCAATCAGCAGAGGTCCGACAGCGGCCAGCAGGTACCCGACCGACTGGGCCATACCGGACAATTCCGCAGCCTGTTCGGTCCGGCGGGTGCGGAGCATGAAGAACATCGTTACGAGGCCGAAGGCCGCACCGGTGCCGATTCCGACCAATACGACCGCGACCGGAACAATCGCATTCCATCCGCTAAGCAGCAGTACAAAGCCCAGAACAAAGCAGAGGAACGTCCCGACGACCAGGCCGCGCTGATTCTGAAAGCGTCCCGCCAGAATCGGCACGAAGAACGTGACCGGCACGCTGAAAAACTGCATCAGCGACAGCATCCAGCCTGCCGTCGATCCGCTCATGCCCCGATCGGTCAAAATTTCAGGCAGCCAGGACACGACCGAGTAAAATACGAAGGATTGCAAACCCATAACAATCGTGACCTGCCACGCCAGTTTCGAGCGCCAGATGCTGCTTTTCGACGAAATCCGCACCCCGCCGGTCCGATGCCGGTACCGGAGCTGCGGCAGCCAGACGATGAGGGCGATCAACGACAGGATTCCCCAGATGAGCAGGGATCCCCGCCAGCCGGAAGCGAGATGATTCGACACCGGGAGGCTGACGCCGGAGGCGATAGCCGCAAAGATGTTCATCGAAACGGAATAGATTCCCGTCATGACACCCACCCGCAGCGGAAAATCCCGCTTAATCAGGCTCGGCAGCAGCACATTGCTGACCGCGATGCCGAGGCCGAGCAGAATCGTGCCGGCAAATAAAGCGGCGACCGAAGGAACGAACCGCAGGGCAATGCCCAGCGTTACAGCGGCCACGCCGCTAAACAGCGTCTTCTCCATGCCCCATCTCCGGGCCAGCTTCGGAGCAATCGGGGAGACGACGGCAAAGGCTAGCAGCGGGAACGTCGTCAGCAGCCCCGCAAGGGTATGCGACATTCCCGTATCGAGCCGGATCGTTTCAATGAGCGGCCCCACCGAAGTGATCGGCGCCCGCAGCGTCGTCGCGATCAGGATAATTCCAAGAACCAGCAGCAGCGCCTTCATCCCTGTGGAAACCTGGGGATTCTCCGCCGGCTGCGTAGATATTTCGTATGTTTTATTCATGATGTTCTGTATTTCCTCCTTCAGACAAATCAAGCAAGGCATCTTGGGATGCCTGGATATAAGACCGGACAATTTCACCCGCCTCCGCCGCGTCCCGGCGGATGATGGCTTCAAGCAGACGCTCATTGAGCCGGCCGTGCACAAGCACCAGATCCCAGCTCAGGCTGCCCAGCGAGAGGGAACTCGTCACGGATTCGCTAATGCTGTCATACAATTCGCTGAGCAGCCGGTTATACGCAGCGGCGATCACCTGCTTGTGAAAGGCCAAATCGGCGATGAGGTAAGCTTCTATATCTCCGGACTGTTCTGCGGCGCTGCAGGCCGCAAGCGTAAGCCGGATCTGCTTGATATCATCCGCCGTGCTCCGCTGGGCGGCGAGCCGGGCGGCCTCCTGCTCCAGCGCAGCGCGAACCTCCAGCGTCTCGCTCAGCTTGGAGCGCTCCATCCGCCGCTGAAGGACGGGACCGAGGCTGCTCGACGCGACGACGTATGTCCCGTCCCCCTGCCGTGTGCGGAGCAGTCCCGCATGAATCAGGGCACGGATCGCTTCACGGATCGTGTTTCGGCTGACGCCCAGCTTCTCCACCAGCTCCGGTTCCGGAGGAATGCGTTCCCCAACGGGCCACTGCCCTTCTTCAATCAGCTTCTCCAGCTGGGATGCGACCTGCTCGACAAGCGTTGAACGCGTTGGACGCTGCAAGTTCATTTGAATACCTCCAAACATAGGATGTTTGGTTCATTGTAGCATGAACTTCGGTTTCCTGCACATTTTTTTCGTTTTTGCACCATCTTCGGCCCTGAAACGCAGCAACGGCAGCCTTCACTCGGAAGGCTGCCGATCTGGTGCAGCCGGGCTCTGTTAGAGCATGCTGCCTTATGCTTGAAGTTCCTTCTGCTGCCGTACTTTCTCCCGGCTGCGGTGTGCCCCGGGCAGGACATAGATCACGAAGTGGTAGATTTCAACCATCGCAATCGCCGCAACAGCGTCCCAGAGGACATGCTGTTTCACGAACTGTGTCGAAGCGATGATGAGAATCGACATCGTGCTGACGAGAATCATGATCACGCGGCTCCGGGACTTGCTTGTCAGAAAGAGTCTCATAACCATGTAACTCGAGAAGCAGTGAATGCTCGGAAAACAGTTGTAGGGCTGATCCCGTTTATAAATAAATCGGACAAGCTCACTGAACGGATCGCTGCCGGTCACGACCGGCCTTGGCACCGTCGTTTGAAACACAAGATAAATGCCGTAGCATGTCATTGCGCATACCGTGTACAGTATAATGCCCCGATAATACAAATTCCGGTCCTTAAAGAAAAGGTAGACCAGGCAGGCATAGATATAGAAGATCCATACGCCGTAAGGGAGCGCAAAATATTTTATAAATGGAATAGCCAGATCCGCTTGCGTGACAAGGGAATACACGCGGTCATTCGGGTGGTTCACCAGCTGGTAAATCGACCCCAGAACGGGAAAAACGAGCATCAGTACTAATGGGGCGAGAGGACGCAGCCTCTGCATCATTGCATTTACCTTCGTCACCATATCAAACCTTTCTCTGCCGGTTGCAAAAGATGTTAAGGGATTCCTTCGAGAACCGCTGCCTTATTGTACTGCTAGAACCGGTTTCCATCAACCATATTTATGTATGAAGCCTTTTCCAGTTTCTTTTTCATTTCCCCACAGTCTCCTCACCGAAGGATGACGGCTATGTTAACGAAAACTGAAACAGATCCTGCAGTACGACAGCGGCCGCACCGATTAATTTGCCGTCATCGCCAAGCGAAGACTGCCCAACAACCAAATCGTCCTTCAAAATACGCATGGCATACCTTGAAATATGCTCCTCAACCTTATGGAGCAGAATAGGATTGTCCTGAGCCACGTTCCCGCCTAACACGATCGCTCCCGGATTAAACAGGTTCACCAGGTTGACGATGCCTGCGCCCAGATGCTCGGCGATCTCCTCGGTGATGTCCATGGCCAGCCGATCCTCTCTGGACAGTGCCTCTTTATACACCGCAGGCTCGATCCGGCTGAAGTCGCCGCCTGTTAAATCGTGGATAAGCGTCTGCCGGCCCGAGGCCATCGCCGCCATCATTCGGGAGTGCACGGCAGGCCAGCTTACCGAGTTCTCCAGGCAGCCGACGTTTCCGCATTCGCAGCGGATTCCGCTCCGGTTGACGCTCGTATGGCCGAATTCGCCCGCTCCCCCCAGCTTTCCCCGGAGGATCATGTCGTTGACAAGGATGCCCGCCCCAATCCCATTGCCGACCATAATATAGATCAGATTGGCAAAAGAGCTGTAGCTCCCGAACCGCCGTTCCGCAAGCACGAGCGAGTTGGTATCGTTCTCGACCCAGGTTTTAATCCCATAGCGGCTTTCCACGAGTTGCTTGACCGGAACGTCATTCAGGCGGAGCTTGGAATTATAGTAGACGACCCCCTGCTCAACATTAACCACGCCCGGTGTCGTGACGGCTATGCCGATGCAAGCGTCCAGGCTGCCGGTTTCGGTGACGAAGCGGTCGATCATGCCGAGCATCAGCTCGATGACGCCTTCTCCCTGCCGCGTTCCGACAGGGGCGGATTCTTTGCGCAGGATGTTCGCCTCCAGGTTTAATTGGGCAACCTCGATGACCGTGTTTGAGATCGATGCGGCAAACAAAAAATGGTTATCCGGCGCAAATCGCAGCAAAATGGGCTTGCGCCCGCCGCTGGACTCTCCTCTGCCGATTTCAGTCACATAGCCTTCCCGGATCAGCTCCTGAACCGCCGCAGCCACGGTGGAGGGGCTAATCCGGTTTCCTTTGGCCAGCTCGATCCGGGAGATCGGGCCGTCCAGACGGATTTTATTTAAAATGATCGACCGGTTCAGCTCCTGAATCAGTTTCCAATCGCCTTTTCTCATCGTTTTCAACCATCTTCCCCTTTCTTCGGCAAAATGCATCAATATATTCCATCTTATTCCATATTTGCAGTAAAATATAGTTCCCAATGCTCCATTCCATGTAACATATTCCAATAACCAAAATATGCGGAAACCGATACTTTCCACTTGAAATCTTCGTTTTCCTGCCTTCCAAAAGTTTTTATGCAAATATTTATCAAACTATTGAAAATAAGAATCACCAAATATATAATCTTACGCAAATAGATGCCATTCTTTTCCTGATACCTCACATTGAATGGTCAGTTGGCATCTACTTATTTTGATTATTGGAATAAGTATGGCGATGGATTTTCGCAAGATAAGGGGGGAGAATTCGTACATCATTGGAACTGCGGCAGATCAAGAATGAGTGCAAGAACCATATTTAGAGGAGGTTATTGGAATGGCTAGAAAAATGTCGATCATCCTCGTGTTCCTGTTTCTGTTCACTGCTGTAATGACGGGCTGCGGCGGCTCTTCCGGAGAAGCCGGCGGCAAAAAAGTAATCAACGTGGCTCTATGGGATGAGAACGTGAAGGACACCGTCAACAAATCGATTGAGCTGTACAAGAAAAACCACCCCGACGTGGAAGTCAAAGTAACTTACACCCCTTGGGCCGACTACTGGACCAAATTGAAAACAAGTCTCGCCGGCAATAGTGGGCCCGATGTCTTCTGGATGAACGGCCCCAACTTCTACGCTTATGCCTCCAAAGGCTGGATCAAGGATCTGCAGCCGCTTATTGATGAAAGCAAGCTCGATACCTCCGTTTACACTGACGCCCTCGTCAATCTGTACACCTACAACGATCATCTTTATGGACTTCCTTATTTCCTCGATGCGGTTGGACTCTACTACAATAAAGAACTTTTCGACAAAGCCGGCGTGTCTTACCCGGACGGCAGCTGGACCTGGGATACGATCGAGCAGAATGCCGCCAAGCTGACGGACAAGCAGAACGGTGTGTACGGCTACACCGCTTTGATTGACAGCCAGTCCGGATATTACGATCTGATCCACCAGGCCGGCGGCTACATCATCTCCGAAGATAAAACGAAATCCGGCTTCGATTCGCCCGAAGCGCTGTCCGCTTTTCAATGGGAGAAAAAGCTGATGGACCAGGGCTATTCCCCGAACGCCCAGCAGCAGCTTGAGACCAAGCCGCTCCAGCTGTTCGGATCCGGCAAAGCCGCCATGTTCCCCGCCATTTCCGTCAGCGCGCCCGAGCTGTACAAATTGCTGGGAGACAAGCTAGGGGTTGCCCCGCTGCCCGCAGGCAAGCAGAAAGCGACGATCGTTCACGGCCTGAGCTGGGCGATGAACGAAAAAACGAAGCATCAGCAGGAAGCATGGGATCTGATCCAGGTGCTTTCCGGCAAAGAAGGCGAGCAGTACCTGGCCGAATCGGGCTTCAGCATTCCCGCTTATAAAGGAACGGAGGAAGGCTGGCTGAAGTCGATCCCTTCCCTTGACCTGAAGGTATTCGTAGATAGTCTGGACTTTGCTGTGCCGTATCCGGTGTCCGAGCGGACGGCCGAGTGGCAGGACGTGGAGACCAAGGAGCTTCAGGACGCCTACCTCGGGAAAAAGTCGTTTGAGGAAGCACTGAAAACGATAGCCGATAAAATGAACGAGATTCTCGCGGAAGAGAAGAAGGATTAAAGAAGAGTCTACGCTTGTATCCACTTAACTTCGAGAGAAAGGATGGTGCTGCCGGTGAATACGCCGCTGGCCGTCAAGTCGAAAGACCCGAACCTGCCTGCAGCCCGGAAGCGGAAAACTTCCAAGCTGGCCATCCAGGAGGCGGTCTGGGGGTACGTATTTATCCTCCCCGTCGCACTGGGTCTGGCCCTCTTTTATATGGTGCCTTCCGCCGCTTCCCTGATTCTGTCCTTTACGAACTGGGACGGCATGTCCGCTCCGGCGTTCAACGGGATCGACAATTTTACCCAGCTGATGCAGGACGAGAAGTTTACGCATTCCCTCCTGAATACGCTGCTCTATACCGTTGCGACCGTCCCGCTGTCCATCGTCTTTGCCACGCTGCTCGCCGTGCTGCTCAATCAGCATATCAAAGGGATGGTCGTGTACCGCACGTTCTATTTCATCCCGGTCATCACCATGCCGATCGCGGTCGGCATGGTGTGGAAATGGCTGTATAACTCCGAGTTCGGCCTGATCAATTACGTGCTCGGGGCGATGCATCTGCCCCAGCCGAACTGGCTGTTCGACGAAAAGTTTGCGCTCATGTCGATCGTCATTGTCAGCGTCTGGACCAGCGTCGGTTACAACGCCGTCATCCTGCTGTCGGGGCTGCAGGGAATTCCGTCGAGCTATTACGAAGCAGCGTCGCTGGACGGCGCCGGCACGGTCTACCGCTTTTTCCGGATAACGCTGCCGCTGCTGACGCCGAGCTTGTTTTTCGTGCTCGTCATGTCCTTCATCAACTCTTTCCAGGTATTCGACCTCGTCTTCATCATGATGGGACAGCAAACCTCCCTGCTCGATTCCACGCGCACCGTCGTGTACAGCATTTGGGAGGACGGCTTCAAGTACTTCAACATGGGCTACGCTTCGGCGGAGGCGTTCATCCTGTTTATCGTCATCCTGATCATCACCGCGTTTCAGATGTATTTCCAAAAACGCTGGGTTCATTATCAATAACCTTCATGAGGAGGAGAGGCTGTCATGATAACCCGAACTTCCGACCGCGGAAGACGGCTGGCCGTTCATATTCTGCTGATCGCGGGAGCCGTCCTGATGGTGACCCCTTTTGTCTGGATGCTGTCCACATCGTTTAAGTCCTTTGCGGACTCCATGAAGGTGCCCCCTACGCTGCTGCCGTCGGAATGGCATTTTGAAAATTACGCCAAGGTGCTGACCACCATCGATTTCGGCACTTACTACCTCAATACGATTCTGGTGACGCTAGGCCGGACAGCCGGACAGCTGCTGCTGTGTTCCCTGGCCGCATACTCCTTCGCCTGCCTGAAATTCCCGGGGAAAAACGTCATTTTTCTCGCCCTGCTGGCCGTGCTCATGGTGCCATCCCAGGTCGTCATGATCCCGAGCTTTGTCATCATGCGGCAGCTGAACTGGCTGGATACCTTCTATGTCCTGATTATCCCCGGCATCTTCAGCGCATTCGGCACCTTTTTGCTGAGGCAATTTTTCATGACGCTGCCGAAGGATCTGGAGGAGGCGGCCAAAATCGACGGCTGCAGCTATTTCCGGATTTATTGGAACATCTACCTGCCGCTGTCCAAATCCGCTCTCGTCTCTTTGGCCATTTTTACGATTCTGGCGGCATGGAACGACCTGCTGTGGCCGCTCATCATGACCAGCTCGGAGGATATGCGCGTGCTGTCGATCGGCATCTCCTCCTTCCAGGGGCAGCATTCGACCGATTATCCGCTGCTGATGGCGGGTGCCGTAATGGCTACGCTGCCGATCATCATCCTGTTCATTTTCCTGCAGCGCTATTTTATAGAAGGAATTGCTATGAATGGCATCAAAGGATAAGGAAACGAATAGACCTTTTACAAGTGTAACCGGTCCATCATAAAAGGAGCTGAAAACCGTTATGATTCACGTACTCGTTATAGGCGCAGGGGCGATGGGGAGCACCCATGCCGCAGCCTATGCCGATATGCCGAATGCGCACTTGGCCGGTATCGTCGACACCGACGCCGGCAAGGGAGCGCGGGTTGCCGAGGCATGCGGCACTTCCTCGTTCACTTCCTACGCGGAGGCGATGGAAGCGCTTGACCGCGTCGATGTCGTCGATGTTTGCCTGCCGACGCCGCTCCACAAGAAGTTTGTTCTTCAAGCGGCCGACGACGGCAAGCACGTCATCTGCGAGAAACCGCTGGCGCGAAGTCTGGCCGACGCCAGGGAAATGATCGACCACTGCCGTTCGCATGGCGTCCGGCTGTTTGTCGGGCATGTTCTCCGCTTCTTCCACGAATATGCGCATGCCAAGCAGCTGCTGGATGATGGCGTCATCGGCAAGCCGGCCGTCATCCGCGCGGGCCGCGGTGGAGGGTATCCGATCGGCTGGCAGCATTGGTACAGCGATTTCGGCGCCAGCGGCGGCATTACGCTGGACGCCATGATCCACGATTTCGATTTTCTTCGCTGGTGCTTCGGCGAAGTGGAACGTGTGTATGCCAAGGGGCTCCATGGGAGAGTTCACGCCCAGCTGGACTATTCGCTCGTGACCCTCCGCTTTCAAAGCGGCGCCATCGCCCACGTCGAGGGAACCTGGTCGCATGAAGGCTTCTCCATGAACCTGGAGATGGCCGGCACGCAGGGGATCATCGGCTATGACAGCGCCCGGGATCAGCCGCTGCTGTCTTTTCAGCGCGGCGGTCATGCAGGCGGAGGCGGCGGCGTCCCCGTTCCGGAAAGCCCGGTCGAGGAAAACCCGTATTTCCAGGAGCTTCGCCATTTCCTGAATTGCATCGAGCAGGATGAAGAGCCGATCGTAACCGCGGAAGACGCCTATAAGGCGCTTCAGATTGCGCTCTCGGCACTGAAATCGATGGAGACCGGGCGGCCGGTTCATCTGGGGACCGGTTCAGCCGACCCGAGCAGCAAAGGAGTGATCGGTTCATGAAAATCGGCATCGCCAGTTTTGCTCATATGCACGCTTACAGTTATGCGAAAGCGCTGATCCAATTGGAAGGAGTGGAGCTCGCCGGCATTTACGATCCCGATGAGCAGCGGGGCCAAAAGTTCGCCGGCATCCTTGGCACCAGCTATTACGGCGATTATGCGGAGCTTCTGTCGCAAGGCCTCAGCGGGATCATCGTTACGTCGGAGAACGCAAACCATAAGGAGCATGTCCTTGCGGCCGCCAAGGCGGGAGTTCATGTGCTGTGCGAAAAGCCCATATCGACCAATGCCGCGGACGCCCGGGACATGATCGAAGCCTGCAAAGCCGCCGGCGTCATGCTGCAGACGGCCTTCCCGGTCCGCTACAATCGGTCCGTCATCCGGGCCAAGCAAATGATCGATGAAGGCAAGCTCGGCCGGATCCTCGCCATGAAGGGGACCAACCGCGGGCAAAATCCGGGCGGATGGTTTGTCGACCCCGCCCTGTCCGGCGGCGGAGCGGTCATTGACCACACCGTTCATGTCGCCGATATTATGCGCTGGTTCACCGGCGCGGAGGTCAAAGAGGTGTACGCGGAAATCGGGCAGCTCATGTCCGCTGCCCCCATCGATGACTGCGGAATTCTGTCGATCGAATTTGACAACGGCGTCTTTGCCACGCTGGACTGCAGCTGGTCCAGGAATCCTTCCTTCCCGACCTGGGGCGACGTGACGCTGGAAATCGTCGGGACGGCCGGCACCCTGACGATCGACGCCTTCGGACAGAAGCTGAACGTATTCAGCGAGGAGCACGGTTACCGGCACCATTTCTGGGGCGACGATATGGACTACGGCCTGGTCCGGGATTTTGTAGCCTCGATCGCGGAAGGCAAGACCGAGGCGAACGTGACAGGCGTCGACGGGCTCAAGGCGCTCGAAGTGGCCCTGGCTGCATACCGCTCAGCGGAGCGATTGGCCGCCGTTTCGCCTGCAGAGCTCTGAACCTAAACCTGACAAAGGGGTGTATGAAGCGATGCTGAAGTCGATAAATCAATGGGGATTTCCGGAGGGAACCCCGCTCGAGACGATATTTCTTCATGCGGAGCAGGCGGGTTACGATGCCGTCGAGCTGAACCTGTATCCGTCCGGCGGAACCGGGCTGACCATGGACACCACCGCCCAGGAGGCGGAGGCCGTACTGGCCCTGGCTTCCCGTCACAGCATTCAGCTGCGCAGTCTGTCGACCGGCATGCTGTGGAAATCCCCTCTGTCCGCGGCGGATCCGGATGTCCGCGCCGGCGGACGGGAGATCGTCACCCGGCAGCTGGAGCTTGCATCCCTGCTCGGGATGGACACCGTGCTGGTCGTTCCCGGGGCGGTGACGCCTTCCGTCACCTATGAGGAATGTTATAGCCGCAGCCAGGAAGAACTGCGGGAACTCATTCCGCTGGCCGAACAGCACGGCGTTCATATCGGCATCGAGAACGTCTGGAACAAATTTCTGCTCTCCCCGATGGAGATGGCCCGGTATATCGACGAGCTCGATTCGCCCTGGGCCGGAGCCTATTTTGACATCGGAAACGTCCTCCTCTTCGGCTATCCTGAGCATTGGATCCGGACGCTGGGCGAGCGGATCCGCAAAGTCCACGTGAAGGACTTTAATCCGGCAGCCGGACCGAACGGCTTCGTCCCGCTGCTGTCGGGCAGCGTCAACTGGAACGAAGTGCGGCGGGCGTTGAACGAGATCGGCTACACGGATACCGTCACGGCCGAGCTCACTCCGTACAGTTCCGACCCTTACCAGATGGTATATGATACTTCCGCACAGCTGGATATTATTACGGGTCGTTGAAGGCACAATGCTGACCACCTTCAGCCGAAAGTTAATCGCTTGTAGCAATCCCAAGCATTCAGCTTCGCTGAATAAGCTGATCAATCAGTCAACCTTAAAGGGCTGTCTCGCCGGCAGAGTCATTCTGCCGGAAGACAGCCCTTTTTTTCCTAGATCAAAGCTTATTTCGGTATGAATACATATAAATGCATGTTCAAAAAGGTCGGTTTTCAGCACCGAGAAGATTGGATGAAGCTAGGGGCTGAGGAGCAGAGCGTACGTAGTGGGTACGTGAGCACCGGAAGACCCGGCTGAATTCAAGATTCGATGCCGAATCAGCTTCCCGATTTACTTCGTGCTAGATATAGAATTTATTCGTTATCAGCAGAGCTGATGAAATTCGATATCGCAAGAAAACCAACATTTTAATCGCGGTCACTCATCCCTGATTGGCCTCGATTGGTTTTCTTATCAAAAGCGGACTTTTTGAACAACCTCTAGAAGGCCCTATTTCTTCAGGCGCCGGTTGCTGATCCACAGCGGAATGCGGAACAGCAGGTTCATCAGGAGGACGACGATGACCAGCACCGCGGCCGACTTGTCGGCGATCTGGCGGGCATCCTCCACAATCGCTTCCGACTGCACGTACCAGAGGTGTACCGCCAGCGTCTCACCCGGTGAGAACAGATTGAAGTCCCACATCTCCCCGGAGGTGCTGAGCCCAGCGGTCAGGAGGATGACGGCCGATTCCCCGAAGGCCCGGCCCGCTACGAGGCAGATGCCCGTCACTATCCCCTGCATGGCCATCGGGATAACGACGGTCCGGATGCATTGAAATTTGGTCATCCCGAGGGCATAGGATGCGTTCTTTACGTCATTTTGCACCGCGCGCACCGCTTCCTCCGTCACCCGGGCCAGCATCGGCAGGTTGAGGAAGGCCAGGGAAACCGCTCCGCCGAGAATGGTCAGGCCAATTTGAAAATACTCGGCAAAAATGGCCAAGCCCAGCATCCCGAATACGATCGACGGGACGGAGGAGAGGCTCTCGACGCAAATCCGCAGCACCTCTGTAAATTTATTCGGCGGGGCGTACTCCGCCATGTAGATCCCTGCTCCGACCCCAATCGGAACAGAAATAAGCAGCGACAGAATCAAAATATAAAACGAGTTGAACAGCACCGGCCCGATGCCGCCGCCGGGGTCCATGTCCTCGGGCAGCTTCATCAAAAACTCGAGGCTCAGCCCGGGCAGCCCTTTGCCCAGGATGGTCAGCAGCAGCCAGAAGATCAGCAGCAGAACCAGGATGCCGAGCCCGTAGAACCCGTACGTTGCCAGCCGGTCGTACACAAGCGATCTTTGCATTTTGCGGGTGCGCGTCCATTCGCTCATGCCTGCTCCCTCCCTTTGCGTCCCAAATAGCGGATAAACAAAATCAGGACAAACGAGATGATGAGCAGCAGGAAGGCCATCATGTGCAGCGCGTAATTCCAGGTGGAGTCAAACTCCACGTTGGAAATCTGCATCACGATGTTGCTGGTCAGCACTGAAGCCGGCGTAAACAGGGACTTGGCGAGCTGCGCCGTGTTGCCGATGACCATCACCACCGCCATCGTCTCCCCGATCGCCCGGGTCATTCCCATAATCACCGCCGCAATGATGCCTCTGCCGGCGGCGGGAAGGACAACCCGCATCATGACCTGCAGGCGCGTGGAGCCCATGGCATACGCAGCTTCGCGGTATTTTTTCGGCACGGCGGAAATCGCGTCGTCGCTGATCCGGCAAATCGTCGGCAGCACCATCAGGGCGAGCACGAGGGCCGCCGCCAGCAGCCCGTCGCCCAGATTCTCCCCGCTCAGCCGGCGCAAAAACGGAATCAGCACCGTCAGGCCGAGGTAACCGTAGACAATGGAAGGAACCCCGACCAGCAGGTCCAGAATCGGCCGCATGGCGTTTTTCAGCCAGCGGGGCGCGATTTCGGCGATCAGCACCGCCAGCCCGATGGATACCGGCACGGCCAGCGCAAGCGTAAGCGCCGTCAGGGACAGGGTGTTGATGATAAACGCGGCTGCACCGTAATGCTCCTCCTCCGGAGTCCAGTTAAAGGAAAGGAAGAAATCCGCAAAAGAGATGTCGCGGAAGGTCAGAAGCGCGGTTTTGCCGATAAAAAAGATCACCAGGCCCAGCACCAGGCACAGCGCCAATATGCTGAACCAGAAATAATACGTAAACAGGCGGTTGGTGAAACGGACCCTGGCGCTGCGGCTGAACCTGCGACGCTTCGCGGGCGGGGTCAGCACCTGACGTTCCTCGGGCACGTACTGCTGCACGGGGGTGCTCAAACTGGCTCTCCTCCTATAAAGCGGCCAGCCCCATCGTTATTTGAGGGCTGGCCGCGATCATGAATATGGCTTGGCTTGGATTGACTCAATCCACTTGCCTTAACGCATGGCGGAAATCGGAATGAATTTCAGTTTTTTCAGGGAACCCTGCTGGAATTTCGCGCTTTGAACATACTCGATAAACGCTTTGGTAGCGCCGGTTGGCTGGCCTTTGGTCATGTAATATCCGTATGCCCAAATTTTGTAGCTGCCGTTGATGACGTTATCCGTCGTCGGCTGCACGCCGTTATAGCTCAGCGCCTTGATGTCGCTGTTTACGTACACCAGGTCGATGTATCCGATGGCGTTCGGCGTTGTGGCTACGGCGGTTTTCATGTCGCCGCTGGAGCCGACTTCCTTGTAGTTTTTGGCCTTTTTGACGATGTCGCCGCCAGCCAGCGCTTTGGCCTGATAGTTGACGCGGGTGCCGGAGCCGAAGGCGCGCGTGATGACGACGATGTCCGCGTTGTCACCGCCGACTTCTTTCCAGTTCGTGATTTTGCCGGAGAAAATCCCTTTCAGCTGTTCGGTGGTCAGGTTGTTCACCTTCACGTTTTTGTTGGTGACTGTCGCAAAAGGAATGACGGCCACCTTGTTCGCTACCTGGCCTTCAAAGGCCTTGAAGCCCGGTACGTCCATGCTGGCGTCCCAGTCGCACGCCCCGATGTCGGCAATGCCCTTCTTCACAGCCTGCGGCCCGGTTACCGAACCTTTGCCGGAAGCGGAAATTCTGACTTTCGGATTGATTTTCTGAAATTCCTTGGCTGCCTGAAGCGTGAGCGGAAGCAGGGCAGTAGACCCGTTAATCGTAATTTTGCCGGAGATGCCGGAGGCGGCGCTAGCGGAGCCGACCAGGGTGGTTACCGCTACCAGGGAAGTGACGGCAGCCAGCGTTAATTTTTTGAACAGTTTCATCGTTTATTCTCCTTTTCGGTTAAGAACCGCTATTATTTGGTAAGCTGAATGGTCTTTCCGCCTGTTATGACTACAATCCTGCCGTCTTCGATCAGGGCGATCCGGCTGCCGTCCGCAGACACCGCCAGCTCGCTGACGGTTCCGGACGTGCTGTAAAGCTCCGCCTGGCTGCCGCTGTCGATCTTCAGCACTTTCGTGCTGCCGTCGGCAGCGATGCCCGCTGCAGCAAGCGTCCCGGATGGCCCGGCAGCGATGACCGTCACATCGATGATGCTTGACAGGTCCTGGACACTGCTGCCTGGGCCGATCACCTTGATGACGTCCTTGGCAGTGACGCTATCCGGATCGGCGCTCAAATACGCCGCTTTGCCGCCATCCAGTGCGACAGGATACAATTTATTGTCTTTACCCGTTGTTAGCTGAACCGGTTTAGCTTCTTTATTCGTGAGGTCCAGGGAATACAGCTGCTGGCCCGCGCCCGAATAGTCGATGCTGAGCGATTCTTCCGTGCTGTCCTTATCGCTGCTGGCCACGCCGGTCACATTGACGATATAGACCAATCGTTTGCCGTCCGCGGACAGGCTGACATCGGATTTGTTCTCCACTTTGTCGGCCAGCACTTCGGTCACCTTGCCGTCGCCGACATTCATGTAAGATATTTTTTCCTGCTTGTCGCCCTGGATGAAATAAATCCGGCTGTTATCCGCCGACCAGGTCAAATCTGTCTTGACGGAAGTGTCGGAGCCAAGTTTTTGCGACAGCCCGCTGGCAAGGTTCATCAGGTAGAGCTGGCCGGCGTTATCGGTATAAGCTCCCCACTGCCCGTTCGGGGACACCGCCAATTCCGCAGCATATTCGTCCGTCGAGATCACCGTGCTGCCATAGCTTGCCGGGTCCAGTTTAACGATTTGGGCGGACTCCGCGTCGTCACGGCTGGCAATGATTTGCCCTTGGGCGTTCCAGCGTACCGAAGAATAGCTTCCTTCCGGCCTTTGAACCGTCAATACCTGCTGCGTCTGCCCGCTGCCCGCGATCCATTCCCCGCCCAGTGCTTCCACGAGCGATTGAAGCTCTACATAGGTTTTGCCATCTTGAAGCAGAGGAGCGTTCGTAAAGGCTGCGGCCTCTCCATTCACCTTATAGGACTTTGCTCCCGCCTGCAGCTGAACGACGCGTGAACCGGTCGCATCCTTTATCGTGACGATCCCTTTGGCGGCGCTTGCGCTTGCCCCGAAAGCCTTGACGATGTCTGACACGGCTACCAGGTACGCCTGGCTGAGCTGGACCGCATTGACGGAGACGCTCGCGCCGTTCACGCTGAGTTCCACCTTGGCCGCTTTCAGTTTTGACGACGTCATCTTTGCAGCCTGACCCGCAGATGATGATTTTGCAGCGGAAGCAGCTTCTGCCGTTCCTCCGGCCAGTACGGAAGTTACAACCGCAGAGGCCATCAGTACCTGAAACATTTTATTTTTCTTCAACATCGGCTCACCCTTCTTCTATTAGCATAAGTGCTATAGACCTATTTTCTACTAGAATTGTAAAAAGCGGTTGATTGGAATGTTATGGAAATATTAAATATTTTATCGTTGTATTTTGCAAAAATAGCGATTATTCTAGTTAAAAATACAAATGCTACATCTATGTAAAATGAACTAAAGAAATAAACGCCTAATTGAGCCGCTTTACCGACAATTTCGATAAAAACTTTAGTTCAATCTATTTAACCCTAACCGAAAACCAACCAGAGACTTTGAATGAAACGACAGCAAATTGCAAAGCTAAGTATTGGAGGCCTGACCATTGTGTATGTAATTGGATTTATTGTGTCGCTTGTTATCGTTTTGGCTTTGATCCCTCCTTTAAGGAAGCTCGCGATCCGGGTTGATTTCGTCGACCGGCCCACCCATCGCAAAATACATAAGGAACCCGTACCGCATCTGGCAAGCATCGCCATCTTTCTCGGCTTCATGGTTCCCTACATCGTTCTCACCGGACACTGGGACAAGGAAATGGCTGGCATTGTGGCCGGCTCGCTGCTCATCCTCGGTATCGGCATGATCGATGACTGGTACAAGACGAAAGGCAAGGATTTTGCCGCTCTGCCCAAAACGCTCGTGCAGGTAGGCGCTGCGGTGATCGTCTATTATTCAGGGATCTCATTCGAAGGGATCACCGTTCCGTTCGCCGGCCATATGGTCGTGTTTCCGGAGTGGCTGCAGTTTATTCTGACGATTCTGTGGATCTTCGGCGTCACGACGGTCATTAATTTTATGGACGGGCTGGACGGGCTGTCCGGAGGCGTGGCCGCCATTTCGGCCTTGACGCTGTTTATCGTTGCTATTGCCAAAGGCCAGTCCCATTCCGCGATCATGGCGGTGCTGCTGGTCGGGGTGACGCTCGGTTATTTGAGATACAACAAGCCGCCCGCCAAAATTTACATGGGGGATGCAGGCGCGACGTTTATCGGGTTCATGCTCGGTATCATCGCCCTGGACGGAGCCTTTAAACAGGTGACCGTCATTTCCATTCTCGTGCCTGTGCTGGCGCTTGGCGTGCCGATCTTCGATAACATTTACGTTGTAATCAAACGGTATCGTGACGGCAAGCCGGTGTACAAGGCCGACCGAAGCCAGCTCCATTATCGGCTGCTGTCCTGGGGGCTGAGCCCGAAGCAGGCGGTCGTGTTCATCTATTTGATCAGTGCCTGCCTGTCATTGTCCTCGATCATCCTGATGTTGATCAGTTAGCGTGGACCTTCCGGCTAGGCGTGGTTAACAAGGAAGTAAGCAGGAATCGTTCGATGGGAGCGATTGAAACTCAATGACAAAGGGGCTGCCCACCGTCGTGCATGACACGACAGCATGGGACAGCCCCTTTTATTATGGCTAACCGGCATACCCTATTTAGATCGAATTAGGCTTGAGAAGCGGATTGAAGGGCACGAATGGACAAATCCAGCTCCACCATGCCGCCCGGAAGGTCGCGGGATCCGGCAATTACCCAATTTACGGCCAGTGCTTTTTGCAATGCAGCCAGCTGCTCCAAGCTGAGCCGCAGCCCGTGAATCACGCCCTCGCCAACCTCAAAGTCCTTTTCCTCGTCCAGGCCAAAACGCTGCACCAGCCAGTTTTTCAGCCCGTTCCGCGTGTTAAACGTCATGCGGTAGCCTTCCGTTGCCGCCTGGGCCAGCGGCTCCCCGTGTTCCTCCGAGTAGCCGAACAGGTTGGCATAACGCTCGCCCTCGAGCCCTGCTTGGATAAACGGCTCAGCGTCCTTTTTATGGACAGCTTCAGCGATGGCGGCCGCAGACAGTCCGGCCCGCTTCGCCTGCTCGATCAGAATTGCGGTCCACTGTGATACTTTAATATCCTGATTCATCCGGTCTCTCTCCCTTCTCGCTCCACTTGCTTATATCTAAAGAAAAAGCCCTCAAGTGAGGGCTTTCCTTGTACGTCCCAGGAGGGATTCGAACCCCCGACCGACGGCTTAGAAGGCCGTTGCTCTATCCAGCTGAGCTACTGGGACTTGTTATGTAATAAAAAAAGCGAATGCGTTATTTATTATACCGCATTTAGCCAATTTTTCAAGAGGAAAATGAGAAGGCCGATTGGCGGGAAATACTATGGGTAATAACTTAACAAAATAAGTTGTAAAGGAGCATTTCCATGCGACAGTTGTTATCTTCACTTTCCTACTTCAGCATATTTTTCGCCCCGTTTATCCTGCCGGTGATCGTATGGATCGCCGTCCGGGACGAATACGTCGCCAGGCATGCCAAGCGAGCGCTGCTCTCGCATCTGCTGCCATTCATTGCGGCCGTACCGCTGCTGTTTTTTACTTTGGCAGCCCACCATGCCGGCTCGATCCTGGGATATATCCTGCTGTTCTGCGTTATTTACTTCGGCACGTTCGTCTACAACATCGTTAAAGGCATTCAGGTGCTTCGCGAATATGCGTGAAGCGTGAACAGCTAAGAACAGCTGAACAAACCTCCGGGGATATCCCCGGAGGTTTGTTCATGATTCAAGGAGGTTACTGGTTGCCAAAACGTCTTGGGTTATGGGGCACAGCCAAATTTCTCGAATTTCTGCTCGTCACTCCACCCGCAAAAGCGTTTTGTCGGGCGTACTTGCTTCTCTTGCCTTTTTTGTTCGTGAAGTCCGCCATTTAGCTCACCTCCCCTAAACCATAGTATGGGGCGGGAGTCTGCCGGCTATGTTTCTTAAATTATGGCTGCGTTTACTTTGCGAACCTGCTCCGCAGATCCTCCTCTACGTTCCCAAAAGAGATCAGATCGCGCAGGAACAGATCCCGCTCCTCGTCGGCCGTCAGAAAAAAGCTGCCTTCGAACGCCTGCATCGTCACATCGGTATACGCCTGATGCATACTGTTGTCGTACCAGTCTAGCTCTGTGTCGGAATCGTTGCGGATCAGCCGGATCAGGTCGTAGCAGCCCGGCGTCTGCTCGGCCACATAAGCCAAAAGCGCGGGATCGTCGACCGCCCCTGGCAGCACGCCGATTTCGGCGCAGCGGATCCCGTCCAGTTCCGTCATCCGCCGCACCTTGGCATCCTTAATATAATACATGCTTTCCCCCTCTCCCGGTCAGCTTGAATTCAGAAATCAAGTATAACCCAGCATTTTGTTCTCCGTCAGATGCTGGCGCGTTTCTGCCGTGCCGTATTCGTATATTTTCCGGTACAGCTTGTTCAGGCTCTCCGTGTACTGCGAATTGACATCATCCTCCGGCGTATCCGGCCATGGAAACGTATAGGCCAGGAAGGAGTCTTCGGCATGCTCCTGCATATCCTCCATCATCTGCTGCACTTCCCTGGCCTGCCCCACTGTGCAGTACATCACCAGCTCATAAGGAGCGGCGCCTTGTTCGGCGAGAACGCTTCTGCCGTGTACCGATACATAAAAATGCTGCTTATCCATGTCACATTACTCTCCTTTGTAAAGATCATAGAAATTTATAAGTTTTCAGCGGAGCTGAACCATTCCATGATCGCAAGAAAAACATCCGCTAAATGCGGCCTGCCTGCTGTAGAAGTACGTCGACAGACACGTTTTTCTTACACTGCCTTTCCTATAGTTTTCGTTAAAGGACAGACATTTTATGCCCCGATTCGGCATATAACTGTATCACTTTGGCAAACAGAAAGGACAGCGAGTGGACAAACGACAAAGAGAGGATGACCCATCATGTGCGGAATAACCGGTTTTATACAATGGAGCGGCGACTTAACCCAGGATTCGCAGATCCTTGTCAAAATGACAGAAACGATGTCGGATCGCGGACCGGACGCTTCGGGAACATGGATCTCCAATCCATGCGCCTTCGGCCACCGCCGTCTGAGCGTCATTGACCCCGAAAACGGCGCACAGCCCATGATCGTTCATGATGATGATGATGTGTATGCGATTTGTTATAACGGGGAGCTATATAACGCGCCCGAGCTGCGGAGCGAATTGGTCAAAAGAGGACATCACTTCCGGACCCATTGCGATACGGAAGTTCTTTTGGTTTCATACATCGAGTGGGGGCCGGCCTGCGTGGACCGGTTCAACGGCATTTTTGCCTTTGCCATCTGGGACAGCGTCCGGGAGCAGGTGTTTATGGCGCGGGACCGCCTGGGCGTTAAGCCCCTGTTCTACGCCTACATCGACGGCACTTTAATATTCGGCTCTGAGCCCAAAGCGCTGCTGCAGCATCCCAAAATGGAGCCCGTGGTCGGCCCTGAAGGGCTCGCCGAAGTGTTCATTATCGGTCCGGCGCGAACGCCGGGACAGGGTGTCTATAAAGACATGAAGGAGCTGCGGGCAGGGCACGCGATGATCTTCAGCCGCGACGGGCTGCGCAGTTACGCCTACTGGCGTCTGGACAGCCACATTCACGAAGACAGCGTGGAGGAAACGGCGGCCAAGCTGCGCGAGCTGCTGCAGGATACGCTGGAACGGCAGCTGGTTTCGGACGTTCCGGTCTGCACGCTGCTGTCCGGAGGGCTGGATTCCAGCGCCCTGACGGCCCTTGCCGTTCAGTATTATAACCGGACCAACCAAGGGCAGGTCCACACCTACTCCGTCGATTACGTCGGCAATGAGAAGCATTTCAAATCGCATGCCTTCCAGCCGGGAGCCGATGCTCCGTTTATCCAGCGGATGGTGGAGGAGCTCGGAACACAGCACCATTACATCGAATTTGATACCCCCGAGCTCGTAGAATCGCTGAACGCCTCTACCCTGACCCGGGACCTGCCCGGCATGGCGGACGTGGACGGCTCGCTCTACTTATTTTGCCGTGAGATCAAAAAAGGGGCGACGGTAGCCGTCTCCGGCGAAGCGGCCGACGAAATTTTCGGCGGCTATCCCTGGTTTCACCGCGAGGAAATGCTGAATTCCGGCACGTTCCCTTGGTCGGTCGCACCCGACATGAGGGCCAGCCTGCTGTCTCCCGAAATCCGCGAATGGATCCGTCCGCTGGATTACCTGGGGGACCGTTACGCCGATGCGGTACGGGAAGTTCCCAAGCTGCGCGGCGAGACCGGCCAGCAGGCCAAAATGCGGGTTATGTCCTACCTGAACATCACCCGCTTCATGCCGACGCTGTTGGACCGCAAGGACCGCATGAGCATGGGCGTCGGCCTCGAAGTACGCGTGCCTTATTGTGATCACCGGCTGGTCCAGTACGTATGGAATATCCCTTGGGAAATCAAAATGACCGGCGGACGGGAAAAGGGCATTCTGCGCAAGGCACTGGAAGGCGTGCTGCCGGACGACGTGCTCTACCGCAAGAAGAGCCCGTATCCGAAAACCCACAATCCGGATTTCCTTGCCGCCGTCAAGCAGCAGATGCTCGACATTCTGGACGATCCGTCTGCCCCGATCCTGCCGCTGATCGACAAAAACAAAATTCTCGAGATCGCCGCTTCCCCTGAGGCGTCCTCGAATCTGCCATGGTTCGGCCAGCTGATGTCGGGGCCGCAGCTGTTTGCTTACCTGGCCCAGATCAACAACTGGTTGAAAACCTACAATGTGGCCATTCGTTAACGTAAAATGAACATGCAAAAAGGGTATCCGACAGGCTCTAGTCAGCCGGATACCCTTCTGTTTGTTTACCGCGGTGCATGCGTGCTTCATCTATCCCACGTTAACCTGCCGGGCGCTTTTTCCGACAGATTCCCCTTTGATCAGCGTGACGTAGATGCGCTCATGCTCCACTTCCTCACCCGATAAAATTTTGATCAGCTGCTCCGATGCCAGCGCCCCCCATTTCCGTTTGGAGTAGTTGATGGTCGCCAGGCGCGGCTGCATGTAGCTCGTCAGCTCAATATTATCGAAGCCGATCAAATGCACATGCTCCCCGATCCGGTAATCGGTCTCCGCCAGCCGGTTGCAAAAACCGATGGCCATTTCGTCATTGAGGCAGAACACGGCCGCCGGGCCGGTATACTCACCGATGACCCGTTCGGCGGCGCGTTCCCCTCCGCTTTTCTTGAAATCGCCGGGGATCTCGATCCATTCCACATCTTCCGTGCGGTCCGCAACCATTTTGACCGCCTTCATGCGCTGAATGGAGTCAAACGAGTCATCTGGCCCCGTCACGATGTAAATCTTCTTGTGGCCCTGCTCGACCAAAAATTCGGTGGCCAGCGTAGCCCCTGCCTTATTATCCAGCAGCACCTGATTGATGTTGGGATGCTCGAGCTCCCGGTCCAGCACGACGATTTTGTGGTTCCGCTCGGCATATTTGAGCAGCTCCGCGTTCGTAAACGCATGGTCCAGAATGATAGCTCCGTCGATCATCCGCTCCGGAAGCATCCGGTGGGCCTGCTTACCGCTGCATACGATCAGGTCGTAGCCCTGGGCGTTGCAGACCTCCTTCATCCCGTCGAGCAGGTCGCCATACACGTCCCCCTTAAAATCCGTCAGAAATACCCCGATGATCCGGGACTCCCGCTTCTTCAGCGATCTCGCGGCCGCGTTCGGCACATAGTTCAGTTCCTTGGCGATCGCCAAAATTTTCGAGCGGGTTTCATCCGTCACCTTGCTGCTGCCGTTCAGGGCATATGATACCGTCGATATGGAAACCCCGGCTTTTTTAGCGATATCCTTAATACTAACCAATGTTCCTCGCTCCCCCGTATCAAACCATTGCTAGGTCCAAAATTATCCATATTCCAGTTCTCATGGAAAAGGGCGATCCGTGAAGATCGCCTTAAACTGCTACATAAAAATCTCAACCACATTGTGGCCGTCCGGCTTCATTCCCTGCTCAAACACGTCCTTCGAAATCCGCAGTCCGCCCTCGCGGTACGGATTGCTCACCGCCGAAGCTTCCAGCTCCCGGCCGTTCAGCTTCACGCGGCGCTCGCCGGTGCCGTTCAAATGGTAAATGAAGGCCACGTCCTGACCGTCGTAGCGGAAGTCGAAGCGCAGGCCGTCCAGCTTCTGCGGCAGCACCGGATCCACGATGAGATCCTGCTGCTCCTGGCGGATGCCCAGTGCGTTCGAGATCAGCTGATTCATGTAGATCCCCGGGCCGCTGGAATAAATACGCCATCCGCCCTTCACCTGCACGCTGCCGCTGCGCAGCTCATCAAAATGCGCCTGCGCGTCATAACGCGTGTTGAACTTGCCGTCGGAGCTGCTGAAATAAGCGTTGCTTTGACGCAGCTCGGCATTCGGCACGACATTGCGGATGCCGACCGGGTTGATCACGTTTAGGCCGTTCCATACATCATCCGCATGCCCGAGCTTCGCCATCGCTTCAACGAAGCGGATATGGGCGTGAACATACTGCAGGCCCACTTCGCGCCCGAAGTTCGACGCCTGCTCCGCCCGTTTGAAGTGCGTGCTGACGCCGCCGGCATACTGGGCTGGACGGTTCATGAGACGGACGCCGTCCGGGAAGAAGAGCTTCTCTTTGATCAGCCCATAATGCGCCTTGGCGCGCTCCGGATCCAGCAGCTCCGCAATCATGCTGCGGGTCATCGGCAGCAGGCGGTACTGAATGCCGGTCTCTTCGTCGGTCGGATGGAGCATCAGCTTCACCTCGTCCGGATTCTCCATATAGAGGAACCCAGGAATGACTTCCGTTCCGAGCATGTATTTTTCGTAATCGCGCTTGATTCCCTGCGCCATGACATGAAGCTCCGAAGCCAGTTCCGGCTTGGCGGATTTCAAGGCCCCCGACAGCTGCGTCATCGTCTGGTACGTCAGGGCGACGGTCCAGCTGCTGACCATGTACTGCTTCAGCTGGGCGTTGGCCGGCTGCAGTGTATCGTCCCAGTCTCCATCCCCATAAGAGGACAGGTGGGTATCATGCAGGAAGTGGCTGCGAATGTAACCGATCTCCTTGTACACATGATCCAGAATCGTGGCTGTTTCTTCGGTAAAATGGAACTTGTGCTTGACCGTATACGGAACCTTTTCCTCGAGAATGCCGAAGTCTTCGGTCGCCTGCAGGTAATCGCTGAGCACCTTCAGCGGCCATACGATGATATCGCCGTGGCTCTCCTCCTGTTGGACGGTATAGTAGTTGTCGAACATGAACCACTGCGGCCAGTTGCCGTCGTCTTCGTACTGGTGGGAATACACCATTTTCAGAATGTCGCGCACCTGTTCGAATTTTTGCGTCGCCATAAAGTACTCGGTCGGCCCCTGGCAGACGTCCCGCGTTCCCCAAGCCGCGCCTCCGTACTGTTCCAAGCCATGCGGCACCGAATAATGAACCAGCATGTTATGGGTGTACCACCAGGCCAGCGCATTCACTTTGAAAAAGTCCTTGCCTTCCGTGCCATCCCCGCCGGTTAAGCGGAATCCGTTCATCAAGTCCCGGAAGAACTCCCGGTACTTCGCGATTTCATCCTCTGCGCTGCGGTTAGCTTCAGGAAGGTCTTCCCCGTCCAGCAGCCCCTGCATCGTCAAAGTCCACTCCGGGGCAGCATCCAGCTTGAGCGTCACTACCGATGCTTCCCCAGCCTGAACGCCGCTTGCAAGTGCCGTTTCATCGCTAACAGCCGCCTTGGCGCCGTCGATCCGCATGGTGTATTTCAGGTTCGGATAGGCTTCCTTCCGGAGCGCGTCCTGAGCGCCGTGGAACGTCAGCACACCCGCCGATTCCGTCATGCGGACCGGCGCTCCGAACTCGTTGACGTCCATGGTGACCTGGCTGGTCACCAGGAATTCATACGCTTTGCCGCTCTCCGAGCGCACATGAAGGCGTACTTCAGGCGCATCCGCAGCCGCGAAATTGGTGATGACCAGCATGTCATCCGCCGTTTTGTAATACCAGCGCACATAGTTGAAGCCGATCTCGAACAGGGACGGCATCGTCAGGAGTCGGTACACTCCTTCGATGTTTACGTATATCCGCTGTCCCGCCGTCTTCGGCACGTTCAAGGCGCTGCGGGCATTGCTCATCATTTTGTTGAAGTTGGTATTGCCCACCACCAGATGGGAGTTGAAAATGCCGTACATATAAGAAGTCGTCGTCACGACTTTGGCGCCCAGCTTCACGCTGCCGCCGCTCATCAGGATATGCCCGTGCGGACGCTCCACCCGCAGCTCCTTCTCCTTCAGCACGACATGCTCATAGGTGTCGGTAAAGAACGCAAGAAGCTGTCCGTTCTCGGTTTCCTCCTCCTGTCTTCCGGCTGCCGGGAAAAGGGTTTCGAGCTCCTCCGCGGTAAGCGGCAGGGTGCGCAGCGGTTCGCCGATCTCCGGATTCAGGCGGACCTGCGGCAGTTCATGCAGCGGACCGTCCGCAGCGGCCAGATTTGCCTGCACCTGATCCCAGGCTTTCAGCACCTCGTCCTTGAATTCCAGCTCGGTTACCGCAGCCGCATGATCCGGCTTGAACAAGCCGTAGAACACGAAGCGTGCTTCCCCGTCCAGCGTTACCGCTTCGGACTGAAGCGCCGTGTAGGCGAACTCGTATTGATAGACCTCGTTCGCCAATTGAGGCTGGCTGAGGCATGCCGGCACGTTCGTTTCTTTATAAGACAGGCCGAAGAACTGGAAGCCGTCCGTAGAGAACCCCGCGGCACGCGTCAGCGAACCCTGCTGTATGTAAGGGAACGCTCCGCCCTGCGGCTGGTTTTGGCGCGAGCACACCACATAGCCGTGGTCTTTGTCTTCGAAGACGGTATGGTCGATATATTGGGACAGGTACGCCTCGTTGCTGCGAACGGCGCCCGGATCCGCGTCCCCGATATCCTGGCCGTAAACGACGTCGACCTTGAGGCCCTGCCCAGTCGCCCGGACGTCCCAGAACCATACGCCGAGCGGGCTGAGCGCAAACGTTACGCTGTACGCTACCCCTTCGGCTTCGCCTGTCCAGACGATACGTCCTTCGCCTGTGCTGACCCGGCTGTCCGAACGGATGCCCAGCAGCGGGTAGAAGCGGATAGCGGAATCGTCATGGATGCGAAGATACAGGTTATTTAAAGCCCCGTCGAGCGGGCTGCTCATCAGCTGGTTGATCATCGTCTTGCCGCTGACGGCTTGGAACAGGTCGCCGCTTTCCCAGAACGTAAAGGACAGATCGCCGGCCTGGACGTGAAGCTTGGAATTCGTAATGGTTGTCATAGTTGTTCATCCTCCTATCCCGGAAGCCGGCCGGAACCTGTCCGGTACGGCTTCGAGGCAGCTTTTACAGTATTTTTCATCCTGCATCGTCTTGTTGGTCAGCTCTCTCCAAGGCCATGCGCTGTTCTTTGTGTACGCGCATGGCCGTCTGTTCATCTAAACCAGCCGGAACGACTCAGCAAGGGTGTCCCGGCTGTTCGGACCGACAAACACCTGGAACGTTCCCGGATCGCTGGCTTGCGTAAGGTCGGAATGATGATAACGAAGCTGTTCCTCCGTAATCGTAAAGACTGCATCCGCGCTTTCCCCGGGAGCAAGCTCGAGACGTACGAAGCCTTTCAGCTCGCGCATCGGACGGACCACTTCACCGGCCACGTCGCGGATATACAGCTGAACCGTTTCGATCCCTGCGCGATCCCCGGTGTTCGTTACGCTCACGCTGACCTGAAGCGGCTGATTGGCCGTTATCTCGTTTCCGGACAATTTCAGCTCGCCGTATTCAAACGTCGTATAGGATAGGCCGTATCCGAACGGAAGCAGCGGATCATTCGGACTGTCGATATATTTGGACACATACCGTTCTTCCGTTTTGTCCGGATTCATCGGACGGCCGGTATTGTAATGGTTATAATAGACCGGAATTTGACCCACCGAATGCGGGAAGGACATCGTCAGCCGGGCCGAAGGATTCACGCGCCCGATCAGAATGTCGGCGATCGCGGCTCCGCCTTCGCTGCCCGGGAACCAGGCTTCCAGGACGGCATCCGCTTCGTCAATGATTCCGTGCAGGTCCAGCGGGCGGCCGTTGAAGATCACCGCAGCCATCGGCTTGCCGGTCTTCTTCAGCTGCCGCACCAGCTCCAGTTGAGCTTCCGGCAGGCGGATGTTCGTGCGGGACCCGCCCTCCCCGCTCATGGCCGAATCTTCGCCAAGGGCGAGCACGATCACGTCCGCGTCTTGAGCCGCGGTGATGGCAGCGTCAATCTGCGATTGCTCCACGCTTACGACGCCGGAGCCTTCGGCAATGACCAGCTGTCCCTCAGCCAGCCGCTCCTGCAGCGCGGTTCCGAGCTTCACGGCGTCTTCCTTCACGCCGACGCAGGACCACCAGCCGAGGATGTCGTCGCTCTGGGCGAACGGCCCAATCAGGGCAACCTTCTTCCCAGACGCAAGCGGCAGCAGGCCGCCTTCGTTTTTCAGCAGTACGCTCGATCTGGCTGCCAGCTCGTAAGAAACGTTTCGATGTTCCTGACAGAACAGCACTTCGCGCTCACGCTCCGGATCAGCTCCTCGCAGCGGATTGTCGAACAACCCGAGCTTGTCTTTCAGCCGCAATATCCGCAGCACCGCTTCGTCGACCAAGGCTTCGTCCACGCGTCCGCTCTCGATGAGGCCCGGCAGATGCTGTACGTAACAAGGGGTCATCATCTCGATATCCACGCCGGCCCGGATCGCCCGGTAAGCGGCCTCGCCATCGTCCTCCGCCGCGCCGTGCGCGATCATTTCGCGGATCGACGCCCAGTCCGAAATCAGGACGCCGTCAAATCCCCACTCATCGCGGAGGATGCCGCGCATCAGCTTCTCATTGCCGGTAGCCGGAATGCCGTCCACGGTATTGAACGACGTCATGACCATCTCGCAGCCTTCGTCCAGTGCCGCTTTATAGGCCGGCAGATACTGCTCCCGCAGATTGCGTTCCGACATGTTGACCGTGTTGTAGTCGCGTCCCCCTTCAGGAGCGCCATAGGCGGCGAAGTGCTTCACGCAGGCAGCCAGCCGCTCCGGCTCATCCTTCAGGCTCCCGCCTTGATAGCCGCGGACAAAAGCGCGGGCAAACAGGCTGTTCAGGTACGGATCTTCGCCGGTCGTCTCCATGACGCGTCCCCACCGCGGATCGCGCACCAGATCGACCATTGGTGCAAACGTTACATGAATGCCGGATACCGCCGACTCTCTCGCGGCAATTTCGGCGCTCTTCTCGGCCAGCTCCGTATCCCAGGAGCATCCGATCGCCAGCGGGATCGGAAAGATCGTTTTGAAGCCATGCACCACATCGGCCATGAACATCAGCGGAATGCCGAGACGGCTTTTGCTTAAATATGATTTCTGTACGTCGATGACCGACTGCGCTCCCGATAACCCCAGAACGGAGCCGCTGGCGGTCACCATCGATTCGGTGATCCCCATTTCCTCAAGCGGTCCGGTAATTTGGCTTTCGCCGCCTTCATGAAAATTGGCGGTCAGCTGGAGCAGCTGCGCAATCTTCTCCTCCAGCGTCATCTGATTCAACAGTTCGGTTAACTGCCGGTTGTCCATTCCATTCCCTCCACAACAAAGTCGTATGATGATCCAGGCCTTCCGGACACGAATGGTCCGGCTCTTTCAGACCCTTTCTCCTTTCTCAGGAGCTTGCACAAAACCTGGCTGACAAGGGCAGCAAGGATGTAACCCGTCCTTGGCGCTTATCTTTTGTGCAAATTCCTCATGAAGAAAAGCGTCTATCGATGTACATTTGCGTTCTTTAATCGTTATAAGAATCTATGTCTCCTCCCTGTGGCCAGGCCGGCCTATTTATAATAGAAGAAACCCGACCCGGCACCACCGTGGAAGAGAAGAACCCGGCTGCATCAAAATGTGCTGCACACCGGGTTCCTTAGACTCGGACTGCGTATAATGCTCAGTTCTTATCCTTATTTCAGAACGATCTGTTACTTGGCAAATTTGCTGTTCAGTTCATCCAGAACCGGCTGAACGAGGGACTGCTTGCTTTGTACCCATTTCTTCCAGTTTGCTTCCAAATCGCCGCCTTGCAGGATCAGGTTCGCATACTCGTTCTGGTAATCGAAGGATGCCTGGCTCTTCGCTTTGGAATCGTACAGCTGCACATCCCAGTCGTAAGTTGCCAGCTTGCCGCCTTCGCTGCCCAGTTTCGCTTTCTCTTTAAACAGCTCAACGGCGCGGTCACGGTATTCCTTCTTGATTGCAGGGTTCACGATACTGAAGTCGTCGCCCAAAATGTACAGTCCTTCAAAACGTGCCGGATATTTGTCTTCCAGAGTCGTTCCTTCCGGAAGCAGGCTGACCGGCTCTTTGTTCTCGTCGTACTTCCAATCCTTGCCCTCAAAGCCCATGTTCAGGAGCATTTGTCCTTCTTTGGTCGTCGAGTAATCGATAATATCCATGATGCGTTCGAACTTCTCTTTGCTGATGTTCGGCGAGAAGATCAGCGCAGACCAGAAGTTCGGCTGCTCCAGGTTGCGGTATTTGCCGTCGTCACCCAGAACGATCGCCGTATGGACGAGGTCGTCGCTGCTTACGCCCAGGTTCTTCTGCATGTTCTTGTCCATATCTTGTCTGTACGAAGCCAGACCGCCCAGGGACATCATCGCAGCAACGCCTTTAACTCTGAAGTTGTCGCTGCCTTCGTTGTTTTTCCAAGTGTAGAACTCCGGATTAAGCAGGCCTTCTTTGTACGCTTTCTGCATCAGCTTCAGACCGGTCAGCGTCTCCGGATCGGCTGGTCCCCAATGGAACTTGCCGTCTTCTCCTTTGTAGAACGCCGATTCCACGCGGGAGTGCTCACTGTTGGCCATGATGATGTTGGTCAAAGCGTCATCCGCTGTGTATGAGATCGGAACGAGCTTGGAGCCCAGCTTCCCTGGGTCTTTCTCTTTGACCAGTTCCGCATAATGGATCAGTTCGCTTGTGGTGTATGCATCCTTCAGTTCAAACCCGACAGCTTTGGCCCAGTCTTTGCGGATCGCGATGACGCCGATTTGGTTCACAAGCGGATCAGCCGGTTTGTTCTGGTAGTACACCGGTTTCGGCAGAATGTAAGTACCGCCTGTCAGCTCTTCCAGTTTGTCGCCGAGGCCGGTTAGCTTGTAGGCCGCCGCCACATTCGGCCAACGCTCTTTCCAGTCATCCGGGAATTTGTAGAGCAGTCCTTGATCGACATAGTTCATAAAATCGCCGTGCACGTAGTTCCAGCTGGCCACGTCAGGCAGGTCGCCGGAGTTGATCCACAAGCGGAGTTTTTCCGGCCAGGAATCCCACTGTACGTAGTTGTAATCCCACTCGACGTTGAATTTGTCCATCCAGTACTTGTGGAACTCGTTGTCGAGCACACCGTCTTTTACTTCCGTGGTCTGCGCGACGGAAATTTTTAATTTGTCCTTGTAGTTCCCGTCCGCGTCTTTTTCGTTGCCGCCGGATGATGCCGTGTCTTTCCCGCAGGCAGTCACCGTCAGCATCACCGCCGACAGCGCAACGGCCAGAAGCGGTTTGAACAGCTTTTTGGTGTTCATGTTTTTTCCCCTCTTTTGATCAGATTTTTTGTGGTAAAAAAAATCTATTGTGTAATCAGGTCTTGATAGCCCCTGTTAACACCCCTTTGGCGAAGTGCTTTTGCAGCATCGGGAAGAAGCACATGATCGGCACCATCGATACGAAGACCGAAGCCATCTTCATTCCCGTGGAAAAACCGGATTTGTTCAGGGCGTCCACGCTGGCCGCATTCGAAACGTTTGTCGACGATTCGACGATAATGGTCCGCAGGACGTTTTGCAGCGGAAGCATTTCCGCTTTTCGCAGGAAGATCATCGCATCATACCATCCGTTCCAGAAGGCCACGCCGTAGAACAGCGTGATGGTCGCCATAATCGGCGCCGCGAGCGGAAGGACGACGGAGAACAAGATGCGCCATTCGCCCGCCCCGTCGAGCCTCGCGGATTCCATCAAGGACTCCGGCAGGCCCTGGAAGTAGTTCATCATCAGGATCATATTGAAGGCACTGAAGCTTCCTACCAGGATGACAGACCACAGGGAACCGGTAAGGTGCAGCGATTTCATGACCAGATACAGCGGCACAATCCCGCCGTTAAAGATCATCGTGAACAGGACGAGGAAGAAGATAAACTTTTTCCCCGGGAACTTGTTGCGGCTGAGGCCGTAAGCCATCGTGCTCGTCAGGAACAAGCTCAGCGGCAGGCCGACCACCAGAATTTTAATGGTGTTCCAGAAGCCCGTCAGCAGCCTGCCGTCCTCGAACAGCGCACGGTAGGCGTCCAGCGTCGGATGCTTCGGCCACAGCATCATCGGATTATCGGCATACTCCTTCTGTGAGGCGAGCGAAATCGCGATCACGTTCAGGAACGGAATCAAAATAATTAAAGCCAACACAATCAGCACGATAAACATGATGTAATCGAGAAGCGTCATTTTACCGACCCGGTATTTATGCCGTTTCTCAGCATGCGTACTCATCTCTCTAACACTCCTTTCCTAACGGAACAATCCGTCTCCGCCCATCAGTTTGGCCACGCGGTCCGCAGCAAGCAGCAGAATCATGTTCACGAGCGAACGGAACAAGCTGACCGCCGTCGAGAACGAGAAGTCCGTCGAAGACTGGAACGTGATCCGGTAAATATACACGTCGAGCACCTGGGACACGTTCTGCGTCGCCGCATTCGCCAAGTTGAAGATCTGGTCGAAGCCGGCGGACATCAGGCCGCCCACGTTCAGGATGAACATGACCGTGACGGTCGGCAAAATGTTCGGCAGCGTAATTTTGAAAATTTGCTGCATCCGTGAAGCGCCGTCGATCTGCGCCGATTCGTATTGGTCCTGGTCGATCCCCGAGATAGCAGCCAGGAAGATGATGGCCCCCCATCCGGTGGATTTCCAGATGTCCGTCAAAATCAGCATCGGCAGGAACATGGGCTCGGAGCCGAGGAAGTTGATCGTCGGAAGTCCAAGAAGCTGCAGCGCGCTGTTCAGCAGGCCGTCATAGGAAAGGACGTTGATCACGATCCCTGAAACAATGATCCACGACAGGAACTGTGGAAACGTAAAGATCGTCTGGAACAGCTTCTTCGTCTTCCGCATCCGGAGCTCATTCAGCAGGAGCGCCAGCAGAATCGGGAACGGGAAGGTGATGATCAGCTTGATAATGTTGATGTACAGTGTTCTCCACACCGCTTGGGCAAACGTCGGGTCGCGGAATACATACTTGAAGTTCTCCAGGCCGACCCAAGGGCTGCCCCAAATTCCCATGTTGGCTTTGTAATGCTTAAACGCGAGCGACAAGCCGCCCATCGGCAGATAAGCAAATAAGATCAGCCAGATGATGCCGGGAATAAGCAGCGTATACGTCATCCGGTGCTTCCAAATTTCCGTAAACAGATTACCGGTTTTGGAACGCCCCTTTGCATTTTTGTTCGGCCCTAAGGCTGCGGGTTTCAATTGGCATCTCCTCACTATTCTTGGGTCTTGTCTTCAAACAGAAAATCAAAAGCGGTCTTTAAATGCTCTTCCCAAAAGAGCCAGTCATGTGTTCCCGGTCCCTCAACGTACCGGAAATCGAACGGGCTGTTCTCCATGCTGGCAGCAAACTGCCGGTTCATTCCGACGAACGGATCCTCCGATCCGCAGCAGCACAGCACCGGCGGCAGCCTTCGGCCCTCTTCGATCAATTTCGCGGACAGCGCATACACATCCTGATCCGGCTTCACCTCAAGCTTCGGTCCGAAGACGGCCTGCATCTCCCTGCGCATCCCTTCCGGCATCGCCGGGTCATTCAGACGCTGACGGATGTCGGTCACGCCCGAGAAAGATACGACTTTGGCGTACCGCTCCGGGTAGGTGAGCGCGCATTTGAGCGCTCCGTAGCCGCCCATCGACAATCCCGCCACAAACGTTCTTTCGGGATCGGTATTCAAATGCAGCAGGCGCCCGCACAGCTCGGGGAGCTCCTCCGTGATGTAGTGAAAATAGTCCAGCCCGTAAACCATGTCGGTATAAAAGCTTCGTCCTGCTTCCGGCATGATCACCGTACAGCCGTGCCTCGCCGCGAACATTTCCACGGTCGTCAGGCGGTGCCAGGTGCTGGCGTTGTCCCCCGCTCCGTGCAGAAGATACAACGTGCTTGAAGTGGGGACGCCGGTATCCACCGGAGAGATCACATGGATGCTGGTCGTCATCCGCAGCGTAGGCGAGCCGGTATCGATCGTTAGATGCGCCATATGTAACCCCTTTCATTTCAGTTCGACTGCTCTATCGTGTTGTCCGCCTTAGTCAGCAGCAGCCCCCTTTCGGGAAGCCGGCCCGGCTGAGCCAATAACGGACAGTTTCGGCCCGTCATTGGTTCTTCTGATCGCCGATTGCGTTCCCGCCTAAGCAAAATCCGATTCAGCCTCATCGGGCGTTATCGGTAGATGCCGCAGGAGCGTCAAAAGCGATGAAAGCGATTTTTTCGAATCGTTTCGATTAACATCATAAGCCCGTTGTCTAAACCTGTCAACAACCTTTTTTACAAAGGCCCAGCGAACTGTATTTTTGTGCAAATCCTTGATCTCACTTACGTTAATGCGACAAAATCCCTAGCGGACGGCAAATGGTAACCGCTTACAAAATGGAGTTGACAACATAAAGTAATCTGTAATAATCTCAAGATTAGCGAGTCAATGTGGAAACGTTTCTATAGATTTCATCCTATTCCTGACGGCCGCAGCGGAAAGGCATATGCAGTAACCCGTTTCAGCCATAGGGATCAAGCGGAAGGAAGGCTTAACGATGACATTTCAAATCGGCGGTTTTGTCGATAACGCAGGCAGCAGGAAACTAAACGTTTTATCCGTCCGGGTGCTGCAAAATGGGCAGCTGCTGGGGCTCTGGGACCGGGATGGCGACGCCCGCCGGCTTCAGCATTCGGTCAGCAAGTCTTTTACAAGCATGGCGGTCGGACTTGCCATCGCCGAAGGAAAGCTGACGCTGGATGCACGGTTAAACGATTTTTTTCCGGACTATGGAAAATCGGTGAAGGATTCGGCCTATCCACCGGGAGAGCTGACCCTCGGTCATCTGCTCCGGATGGCTTCCGGCCACGATGCCCCGCCGCTCTGGGCGGAAGAACGGGAAACGCTGCAGGAGAAGGATTGGGCAAAATACTATATGTCCCTGCCCTTGGACCGGATGCCCGGTGAGACCTTCACGTACAGCAGCGGCGATACGTTTATGATCTCGGCTATGGTTCAGGCAGCCGTCCTAGAGACGGTGCGCGATTATTTGGTGCCGCGGCTGTTCGAGCCGCTCGGTATCCGGGATGTCCGATGGGACACGTCGCCGCTCGGCGTCACGCTCGGCTGCACCGGGCTGTGGATCAGCTGCGAAGAGCTGAGCCGGTTCGGCCAGCTGCTGCTGCAGAAGGGGCGGTGGCAGGGCGTCCAGCTGATCCCGGAGGCATGGATCGGCGAGGTTACGCGGAGGCAAATCGACACGCCGGGAACGGCGGACTGGGGAGCGGGTTACGGCGGCCAATTCTGGATGTGCACACACGGAGCATACCGCGCCGACGGCATGCGTGGACAGTTCTGCGTCGTCATCCCGGACAAAGAGGCCGTGATCGCCATCAACAGTGACGAGGATGATATGCAGGGCATTCTGGACGCCGTCTGGGCGGATATTTTGCCCCAGCTCTAAGCGTGTTACATTTTCGTGACATGTCAGAAAATACAACAAAACGGTGCGTCCTCTTAGGCGAGGAGAGCACCGTTTTTGCTTGCTTGGGGGTGAGAAATCTGGACCATTCGTATCTGTCATTCCCTTAAGAAATGACCCCTTTGGACAAAATCAGGTTGCCGTACAACGCACGTTCTCCGGTCGCCACGACCGCATAGGCTTTCTTCGCGCGTTCATAAAATTCGAAACGTTCCAATTCGGTGAACTTGATGTCTTCCCCTTCCGTCTCATGCACGATCTTGCGGTATACTTCCCACACCGGCGTTTCCACCGGATCTCCCGGCACCACCTGCATCAGCATGACGGGGTACTCCACGTACCTGTTCAGGGGCAGCAGCTCAAGCGCAGCCTGGAGCAGCTCGGGAATGCCGTGGCCGTCCGCCCGGACCAGCCGCTTGGCCAGACTGGCGGAAGGGAAATTTCCGTCGGCGAATACGATCTCGTCCCCGTGCCCCATTTCGCTTAATATTTTCAACAGCTCAGGAGACAGCAATGCAGAAATTCCTTTCAACATGACAAAAACCTCCTATTATGTTCCCACTTGGGGTGTCCTGAAACATAATACGACACGCGGCAGGAATATCCTTCCTGAAATAATTTTTACAATCGCATGAAGCAACCGGATACACTGCCGTTGTATAATAGTGGAAAATGACCCCTAACACGAAACGGAGGATTTGTCGTCCATGAAAAAGACCTGGCTGCTTGGCTTCGGATTTTTCAGCATCAGCATCACCTGGGCGCTGTACAATGCGTTTGTTCCGTTTTTCCTCGATCCGTATCTGAAGAGCGCCGCGTGGATCGGCTTCATGATGACCATCGACAACTATTTCGCCCTGTTCCTGCAGCCATGGATCGGCAACCGGAGCGACCGGACCGTCTCCCGTTTCGGCAAGCGGATGCCCTACCTGCTTATCGGGATGCCGCTCGCTGCCCTGTTCGTCGTCTTGATCCCCTTTCACACCAGTCTGCTGACGCTGGTCCTGTTCATGATGCTGATGAACCTGGCGATGAGCCTCTACCGCTCGCCAACGATCGCGCTCATGCCGGACATCACGCCGGAAGGGAAGCGGACCAAGGCCAACGGCGTCATCAACTTCATGGGCGGCGTAGGCGGCATTCTCGCGTTTGCCGGCGGATCGCTGATGTACAACCAGAACCGCTCCTTCCCGTTTATCGCCGCGGCGGTCATCACCCTGCTGTCGCTGTGGATTCTGTACCGCTTCGTCCCCGTTCGGGGAAGCGGTTCCACACCTTCCTCCGCGCCGCAGCAAGGAAGCCGGATCAAGCTGCGCGGCGAGCTGGACCGGACGACGGTGCTGCTGCTGATCGCCATCTTTTTCTGGTTCGTCGGGTATCAAGGCGTCGAATCGTTGTTTACGCTTTACGGCAAGCATCATATGGGGCTGCAGGAAAGCGCCGCTTCCTTCTCCCTGACCTTCTTTTCTCTGTTCTTCGTTCTGTTTGCTATCCCGAGCGGCTGGCTTGGCAACCGGTACGGGAAGAAGAAGATCATCCTGACGGGCGTCGCCGGCCTGTTTCTCGTGTTCGCGGCCGTTCCGTTCATCGGGACCGTGGGACCGCTCCGCGTGCTGCTTGCCCTCGGCGGCATCTTCTGGGCGTGCATCAATATTAACTCCTATCCGTTCATCGTATCGACCGGAAGCGAAGCGAGCATCGGAACCCGAACCGGACTGTATTACCTCGTCTCCTCCCTGGCCGCAATCACTTCGCCGCCGCTGCTCGGGCTGATCATCGACCAGTTCGGCTACGCCTCCTTGTTTGTCGTCGCGTCGGCCAGCCTGCTGATCGCTCTGCTGTTCCTGACGATGGTCCGCCATGACGGCAAAACGGCCGGCGCAGGGTCCGAGACGGCGACGCTAAACGGATAAACAGATGGCGTATGACAAAAAAACATCCGCGGCTGACGAAGCCGAGCGGATGTTTTTTTGCTGACATGCGAATTGCCAATGCCTGCTACACCAGCAGGTCGGCGACCACCGGAAAATGGTCGGACGGCATTTTGCCCTGGCGGTGGTCGGTGATCACGCCAAAATTGCGCACCCGTACCCCGCCGGTCACGAAAATAAAATCGATGGCGCTCTCGAACTCGAGACCATGCTCCTCGCCCGGGTTCAAATGCGCAGGGAACAGCCGCGCGGCCGTTTCCCGGGAGTCAAAGCCCTGGAAGGTGAATGTCGGGCCGAAATGCCGGTAATCCGCGCTGACCGCCGCATCACGCAGCAGAGCCCCGCCCTCTTCGTCGCCGCAGAGGACGCGGTAGGCTTCCGAATCGCTGGTGACGTTGAAATCCCCGGTCAGCACCGCGGTGCCCTTTTCCACCAAGTCCCGGATCCGGCTTTTGATCAAATGCGCGCTCTGCTTGACCGCCTCCACGCCGATGTGATCAAAATGAGTGTTCAGATGGATAAATTCTTTTCCCGTATATGTATCTTTGAACCGGCACCAGGTTACCATCCGGGTGCAGGCTGCGTCCCAGCCTAATTTGCCCGGCTTCTCCGGCTCTTCGGACAGCCAGAAATGTCCGTGCTCCAGCGGCTCCAGCCGCTGCTTCAGGTAAAAGATGCAGGCGTATTCGCCGTCCTGCTTCCCGTCCTCCCGGCCGGCTCCGATCCAGCCGTACTCCGGCAGACGCTCTTCCAGATCCGTCAGCTGGTTATGCAGCACCTCCTGCATGCCGACCAAGTCGGCGCGGTGGAAGCGGACGATTCCGGCAACCAGGTCCCGCCGGCTGTTCCATGTATTCTCGCCTTCCTTGTCATAGTCGTTTTTGATGTTATACGACATGAACCGGAGCTCCATCTCCGGTTTAGCTGTGTTGCTCACATCAACACCTCATTTCTCAAAGTTTGCGCACGCCCATTCTACCATAATCCGCCGGAAAGCGATCACAAAATTTGGTTAAAGGCACGATTCATCCCCTCCAGACGGTTCACAGCTTTGATAGGATCGTGCTCTACTTTGCGGGATCTCCTAGGTGGGACGCCAATACAGGACACGGCGAAAAGGCCGCCCCTTGGATCAGGTAGATCCAAAGGAGCAGCCTTCAGCGGAATCATCTTTATTTATGGGGCCAGCTTGGCCATCAGGCTGCGGAGCGCCGCTCCGCGGTGGCTGATCGCCTGCTTTTCCTCCATCGTCAGCTCGGCCATCGTTTTCCCGTATTCGGGAAGATAGAATAGCGGATCGTACCCGAAACCGCCCGAGCCGGCGCGGTCGGCGGTAATCCAGCCCTGAACCGAGCCGGAGGCCTCAATGAAGCCGCCCGTTGCCGGATCATACAGTATCAGCGTGCAGACAAAGCTCGCCGGGCTGAGCAGCGAATCCTGAACGTCCGCGCCCATCTTTTTGTCCTCCAGCATTTGCAGCAGCTTCTCGTTGTTCTGCTCATCCGTGGCATGCTCACCCGCAAACCGGGCCGAGTATACGCCCGGACGGCCTTCCAGCTCGTCAACGCATAAGCCGGAATCGTCGGCCAGCACCGGAAGCCCGAGGGCATCGCCTACGGTTTTGGCTTTCTTCAGCGCATTCTCCGCAAACGTGCTCCCGTCCTCTACTACATCCGGGATGCCGGGATAGTCGAACATGCTTTTCACCTGTTTGCCCAGCGGGGCGAAAGCATGCTCAAACTCCTTGACCTTCCCTTTGTTCTTCGTCGCCACAATAATCGTATCGCCCGCCGGAATCATGCTAGGCCTCTCTTCCGGCTTGTCCCGAGCCGATCATCAGCGCAATCGGGCCAAGAGCTTCCTTCTGCTTGGTGATCAGCTCGCGGATGCCCTGCTCTCCAAGCTTCAAGAGCTCATCAAGCTCCTGCCGCGTGAACGGGCTTTCCTCGCCGGTTCCCTGCAGCTCGACGAACGCGCCGCTGCCGGTCATGACGAGGTTCATGTCCACCTTCGCCTTCGAATCTTCCTCATAATTCAGATCAAGCAGCGGCTCTTCACCGACCACCCCGACGCTGACCGAAGCCAGAAAGTCGGTAATCGGGAACACCGGCAGCTTGTGCTGCTGGGCGATTTTGTTAATCGCAATGGCCATCGCCACAAACGATCCGGTAATCGACGTCGTGCGCGTACCTCCGTCTGCCTGAATGACGTCGCAATCCAGCGTGATAGTCCGCTCGCCCAGCGCCTGCAAATTCACAACGGAGCGTAGCGCTCTGCCGATCAGCCGCTGAATTTCCATCGTACGTCCGCTGAGTTTGCCGCGCGCGGCTTCCCGCTGGTTGCGGGATTGCGTCGCCCGGGGCAGCATCGAATACTCCGCCGTTACCCAGCCTTTCCCCTGTCCTTTCAAAAAAGGAGGAACCTTCTCGTCCACCGTGGCGGTGCAAAGGACTTTGGTGTCCCCCATTTCAATGAACACGGAGCCTTCCGCGTACTTGTTTACGTTCACTGTCAAATTCATCGGCCTAAGCTGATGGCTGCTGCGTCCGTTTGATCTCATCATTTCTGCCTCCTACTTCGTTCGCATCCTGTTTAAGCAACCTTTATTTTACCAAAATGGAGGGATAAAAACACCCTGAGCTGCCCTTAAAGCGGGATTTCGTTAATATAATCGGGGCGTGTGACCGGCTGGCTGTAGTCCAGATTGTCGGTTCCGACGACCTTGGACTCCCCGTTCAGCTCGATTTTGACCTTAGGATTCCCCGCGTTTTCCGCCACCGTCAGCACGACGGACTGGAGCATTTCGGTCGGTACCGCATCGCCTTCGGCGAACATGTCTTCCTTCAAGGATACCGTTACCGTGCCATCCTTCTCCTTCTTCACGGACTGCAGCTGCGTCTCGTCGGTCATGACTTGTTCCAGGCCGTCTGTCTCCTGCGGACCGCGGATCAATTCGGCGAGTGCCGACTGCAGCGCGTCCTGTCCCGGTTTGACAAGCCGCGTTACCGGAACGTAATACTGGATGCCGGCCGGCGATGCCGCCGAGAAGTAAACGGTGACTGGCGACGAATTCGTCAGCGTGGCCCCCTGCCCGACTTCCAGATTGATGCCCATGCTCCGGCTGAGCGGCTGATCCAGCGGAGTGCCCCCTACAGGCATTTCCGACAGCTTCTTGCCGTCAACCCACAGCTGGACCTTTTGCACATCCGCATTACCGGTCAGGGTCCAGGCCAGCGATTCGAGAATTTTGCGCTCATCCGGCGCTTTGTATTTCGTGAATGCACTGTTAAACTCGACAACAGCCAGCTTGTTATCCTTGTCCACCGTGACCTTCTTGACCTCGGTTCCTGCAGGCAGGACGCCCGTGAAGCCTTCCGGAATATATTTGGCATAGGCTCCGCCGGAGACGAGCGTTTCCACCGACAGCTGAACCGAAGTTTTATCCTTTACTTCCGGCAGACCGAGGGTGACGGGGGCAAGCATCCCGTTCCCGTCCGCCAAATACACGGTCGTCGGGGTGCCGGTGAGCTCGGCCTTAGCCTTGGCGCCTGTGGTGCCTGTGCCGTCCGACATATTGAGCATCTGCTCCTCGACCGCCTTCGGCGGCGCATCGATGTCTTCCGAAGCCGAATGGGTCCCGAACAAACCGCAGCCGGACAGGATAACGGGAACGGCCAGCAATCCGGCGGCGGAAATGCCGCGAATTTTGTTAAGCTTGGTCATAAGTCTGGTTCCTCCTAATCATTTTGTACAGTTTGTACTACCATGTATACGAGCCCCCTTCCGAAAAAATAACAGCCGGTCCATATTAATTTTATTCAGGCCCCTCGCGCCTACCCTGCTGCTTGAGGATGCGTCAAAATGGGCATAACTGGACAAAGATATACTGCAAAACATACAATCAAATTGCGTGAAGTTACATACTACTTGGATGACGGGGTGACGTAATGAGTGAAGCAAATGAGGCAAAGCAAGCAAAAATTCCATACAGCTTAAACAGTAAAAAGGTATCCGAAGCGACGCGGGAATGGCTTCATAACCGGGGCGTGAGGGTGGAGGAGATCGCCGAGCTCGTTATGCTGCTGCAGAAAAAGTACTATCCGAACCTGACGATGGAGGAATGCATCCTGAACGTGGAGAAAGTGCTGAGCAAGCGCGAGGTGCAAAACGCGGTGCTGACCGGCATCCAGCTCGATATGCTGGCCGAGCAGGGCAAGCTGCTCTCCCCGCTGCAGGACATGCTGGAAAATGACGAGAGCCTGTATGGCGTCGACGAAGTGCTGGCCTTTTCCATCGTGAACGTATACGGCAGCATCGGCTTTACGAATTACGGGTATATCGATAAGCTCAAGCCCGGCGTGCTGGAGCGCCTGAATGACAAAAGCACCGGGGAAACCCATACGTTCCTGGACGATATCGTCGGCGCGGTCGCCGCGGCGGCCAGCAGCCGGATCGCGCACGGCAAGCAGGCGGAGAAGGAAACGGGCGACGGGCCCGATGAGGTTCGGCTTCCCGAAGATCACTAAAACATCTTTCATCATCGAGGAGAGCTGATTCGTCAGCCCTCCTCTTGTCATTTGGCGAGGAAAATAACGCAGAAGGTTCGGAGCCGGACTAATGCAGCGCTCCGAACGCAAACAAGGACGGCCTCTTGGCCGTCCTTCCCGCTCTTCCTGCCGCTATGTAACGGCGGCTTCATATCGGAAGATGCCGTCTTCACCCGGCACCTTCCTAACCTGGCCGCGCCGCTCCAGCTCCTGCGTATGCGCCAGCGTCTCGCACATGGCGAAGCGCATCTGGTGAATGCCGAGCGCGGTGCCGAACAGGGCGGCGCACAGCTCAAAGCCGGTCGCCGGCCCTGCCTGAATCCGTCCCAGCACACGAACCAGCCGCTCTTCATGATGCTGTAGGAGCGCCTCAAGCCGGACTTCAACATGGTCAAACGGATTCCGGTGTCCCGGATAGGCCCGTTTTACCTGGAAGCCCTGCAGCTTCCTGAGCCCGTTCAGAAACGAATGCAGCGGCTCAGGATCGCTTCCGGGCAGCAGGCTGACGTTCGGGGAGATCTGCGGCAGCACCGCATCTCCGCACAGCATGACCCCGCTCTCCTCATGCAGGAGCGACATATGGCCTGGCGCATGGCCCCACGTTTCGATGGGCATCCATCGCCGCCCGCCCATCTCCAGCGGTTCCCCTTCGGTCAGCGGCAGCGCCGAAGGCAGCGGCTCCACCTGCGGGAAGAAGCTCTCCAAATGGGCGGGCAGCTGGCTTGTCCACGCCTCCGGCATGCCGTGCGACCGAAACAATAGCGGCAGGTCGTCATTCATCGTGGATGCCTCGCCCCACATCCGCTGCATTTCCTCCGCCGCCCGCGCGGACATCCGGACCGGGCAGCCCGCGTTTTCCTGGAACCACCCCGACAATCCCAAATGATCGGGATGATGGTGCGTAAGCACGACCGACTCCACGTTCCCGAAAGGGATGCCCAGTTCATCCAATGCCTTGTTCCAGGCAGCTTCATTCTCCGCGGTCCGCGGTCCCGGATCGATCACCGTAATCCCGCCTGAAGGCCCCCGCAGCAGATAGCTGTTTACCCAGCGCAAAGGATATGACATCGCCATCTTTACCTGAATGATGCCGTCTTCGTAGTGCGTAATCTCGGGTATATTCAATGCCCCGTCCTTCTTTCATTTATGCTTTCTCTTCTTGCGGGCGCCGTCCCACAAAAATCATCCGCTGTGAGCGCCCCTCGTCATAATCGACTTCCTCATTATAGCCGCCGTACACTTCGTCTGTCATGAGCCCGGCTTCCCGCAGCATTTCCTCCAGCCGGCCGCGCGTGTACAGCTTCACCCGCTCGTGATACTCCCGTGTGCCCTTGGTGCCGTGCATATCCGATATGGAGATGTCCTTAATTACAAAATCCCCTTCGATTCGGCGCTTCTCCACGATCCGCTGCCCCTCCTCCTCCCGATCCGATGCCGGAACCAGATGTCTCCGGACATAAGGAGAGTTCATGAAGTCGATGATAAACCACCCTCCGGGTTTCAGCATTCGGCGAATCTCCCGGAGTACCTTGAGCTGCTCCCCGTCCTCGCGAAAATACCCGAACGACGTAAACAGATTAACGACCGCGTCAAACCCGCCATCCAGCGGAAGTTCGCGCATATCGGCCTGCCGCCAGTCCACCCGCTCCTTCGTGTCCAGCCTCCGGGCCTCCCGCAGCAGTACGTCGGAGAGGTCAACCCCGGTGACGCGGTAGCCCGCGTCCACCAGTGCGAGGGAGTGCCTGCCTGTTCCGCAGCACAAGTCGAGCACCTGCGCCCCTGACGGCAGGTCCAGCCAGGAGATCATCGTCTTGACCTCCCGGGCTGCCCCTTCGATGTCACGGTGCTTATATACCAGGAGATAATCCTCTCCAAAGCTTTTTTCATACCAATCCTTCATCCTCTGCGTCATCCTCCTGTGTAAGTGAGTCGGTTCCATGAATTATTACATTCAAAAAGGACGGTTGAAACCAGCCGGCTGGCAGCCTGTGCCCGCCGTATGCAGTATAGGATTCGACGCGCCATGGGATTGTATGAATCGAGCCGATATAGGACTGATCCGGTTTACGACTCAGGCACATATTCATGCGACAGGATCGAATACAGCCAGGAATTCGCAAAGCCTCCTTTGTTCGTCGGCATATGCTCGCGGAGATAGCCTTCCTTTTGCATGCCGATCTTCTGCATGACCCGCTCGGACCCGATATTTTCCGGGCGGCAGGTCGCATAAATCCGGTGTACTCCCAGCTGCCGGAAGCCGAATTCCAGCATCGCCTTCGCGCATTCCGATGCATAGCCTTGGCCCCAATGATCCGCATGGAAACAATAGCCGATTTCTCCGTTCGAGCCCGAGATGTTGATTCCGCAGCCGCCGATCAGCTCCCCGTCCGTTTTGCGGATTACCGCCCACTCGTAATGGGTCCTTGGCTCTTTCTGCTGCATCGCCTTCATGCCTGCGACATAGTCCTTCGTTTCTTCCTCGGTATTCGGACCCCAAAGGGTATAACGGGTAACTTTGGGATCTGATGCGTACCGGTGTACGCTCTCCCAGTCTTCCGGCACAAACTCGCGGATGACCAGCCTGTTCGTCTCCAGCCTCATTTCATGTCTCCTCCTTCGAACCGCATTGAATGAATTGAATCCAGATTAATCCATCTGCCTTTCGGTGTCGACCCCCTTAAATGAAAAGCATTAGGGGAGCTGCCACAGCCGCCATCATTTGCCGAAATATAGCGGAAAATAATGCGGAACCCGGCCCATATTGCGACAAACCTTTTACCAGACTGGTGATATAGTAAATATGCACTAATCATAGTGTTTTAAAAATTGGAGGGATTAGATATGGAACATTTGGAATTGGACATCTTGATGGCTGACGAAGAAGCAGAACAGGAAGAGCAGATCGACGACATCGAAGAAGAAGATGAAGAGGCGGAAGACGAGGAAGAATCCGAATTCGTAGAAGAGGCGGATGAGGACGAAGACGAAGAAGCCGACGATGAAGAAGACGACGAAGAAGCTTAACTGGCAACACAATCCCTTCTCCCAGATACACAGAAGCTAATCCAACAGACCTGTTCAGCGATGAACAGGTTTTTTGATTTCGATCGCAAAAATAGAACGAGCAGGCCGTCCTCCCCTTTCAAGGAATCAGCCTGCTCCTGTTCAGCCGTTCAATGTAATTATTTGCTCAGCGTTTCGGTCAGCACCGGTACGATTTGCGATTTACGCGACACAACGCCCTTCAATACGGCCGTATTGTTCTCAAGCTTCACGTTATAAGCCGTTTCAACCGCAGCAGCGGATTTTCCGAGGGCCAGTGCCACGGAATCGTTGTTCAGGATATCCGTTACGACAAACACGAACAGATCGAGACCTTTCTCGCTGATGATCGCGTTCAGGGCGTCCTCCAGTTCAGCCTGACGGTTCAGGACGTCGTTAGGGTCCACCGTGTTCACTTGGGCGATTTCCACTTTGCTGCTGCCCATTTGGAATTCTTTGGCGTCCAGGGAGATCAGCTCGGCAATCGTCTTGCTGCTGACATCTGCACCCGCTTTAAGCATGTCCAGTCCGTACTGCTCCAGGTTCACTCCGGCGATGTCGGCGAGCTCGCGTGCAGCGGCTACGTCCTCCTCGGTGCAGGTCGGGGATTTCAGCAGGAGCGTATCGGATACGATCGCGGATACCATCAGACCGGCGATTTGCGGCGTAACTTCAACACCTTTTTCCTTGAACAGCTTGTTCAGGATCGTTGCCGTGCAGCCTACAGGCTCTGCGCGGTAATACAGCGGATGGCTTGTCTCGAAATTCGCGATGCGGTGGTGGTCGATGACCTCGCTTACGCGCACCTGATCGATGTCGCTAGCGCTTTGCTGGCGCTCATTATGGTCAACGAGAATAACCTCGCTTGCTTCGTTAGCCACGGTTTCTACTTGGCGAGGGGCCTCGGCTTTGAAATAATCCAGCGCAAACTGCGTTTCGCCGTTGACGGCGCCCAAACGAACCGGCTCCGTATTATGGCCGATCTTATTTTTGAGGTAAGAGTATACGATCGCCGATGTGATCGTGTCCGTGTCCGGGTTTTTGTGCCCGAAAATCAATGTTTTTGCCATGGTTTCAACTGCTCCTTTATCGTTTGGAATAAATGAAGACTTGGTTCATGCCGTAATCTACATACGATTATAGCGGGAATTGGGCTATATTCCAATTCCTTTACAGAGATTTATTCCTGAAGGCTTGATTACAGCCTGATTTCGGGAGGCGTCTTGGCCGGAATCCGCTTCAGCGGCTGGCCCTCTTTATAATACAGGGACGGATTCAGCAGCACATAGAAAATATGGGTATGCGGGCATCCGAGGTTCTCGAGGATCCGGTTGATGTTCTCGGCGATCGCATGATGCTTCTCTTCCTCACGCGGGAACATGAAAATTTCCACGGACCGGGGGCTGTTTGTGATTTTTTCCACATGTAAAAGCTCAATTTTGACGATTTCTTCCGGAATGTTGGCGATTCCTGAAATGCATTCGATAATGGCCGGTGCGGCGGTCTCCACCACATTCTTTTCAAAACCTGTAAATCTGACAAAAGGCAAAGCCGTTCCCTTCTTTCTCTTTCTTTCTAAAGCTGTGCCCGATCTAAATATATCGGCATTACTAACCTACCATAAAAACGGCAAAGGAGTCACCTCCCCAAGAGATCACTCCTTAATGCCATGGATGCTGCCGATACCCAAATCCGATGCCTGACGCCGTTATTCCATAATTTTTGACGGGTTGGCGACGACGTCGATTTTCTCCTGCACGCGCTCCGGGCTCCCCAGAAAATGGCGGTTCAGCGGCTTCAAATCGTCGTCCAGCTCGTACAGAATCGGCACCGCGGTCGGGATGTTCAGATCCACGATGTCCTCCTCGCTGATATTTTCCAACACCTTCATCAAGGCCCGCAGGCTGTTCCCGTGCGCGACGACGAGCACCTTCTTGCCCGCCTTGATCTGCGGCACGATCTCCGCTTCCCAGTAAGGGAGCACGCGTGCGATCGTATCCTTCAGGCTTTCTCCCAGCGGAATCTCCTGCTTCGTCAAGTTGCCGTAGCGCTTATCCTTGGGCGGGTAGCGGTCATCGTCGGCCGTAATCTGCAGCGGGGGTACGTCGTAGCTCCGGCGCCACAGCATGACCTGCTCCGCGCCGTATTTCTTCGCCGTCTCCTCTTTGTTAAGTCCCTGAAGCGCACCGTAATGCCGTTCATTCAGCTTCCACGATTTGCGGATCGGGATCCACAACAGGTCGTTGACGTCCAAAATATAATTCAGCGTTTTGATCGCCCGCTTTAATACGGACGTATATGCGATATCGATTTCATAGGGAATATCCTGCAGCAGATGCCCGGCCTTGATCGCTTCCTGGACCCCTTTGTCCGTCAGATCGACGTCCGTCCAGCCGGTGAACCGGTTCTCGCGGTTCCACTCGCTTTCCCCATGTCTGACCAGAACCACCTTGTACATGGTGCCACACTCCTTTACTGCCTTACTCGTAACAACTACCGGTATAGCTTTTAACCGACAAGCATTTTTTAAACTTTTTCTTTTCATTCCAATCATTTTGCATCCAGGCTGCGGGTGAGCTGCCGTCCCTATCAGGACGTTTGCGGACCCCCAGCTCTTCCCACCACATGCTCTGCAGAGGTTCCCGCTGGGGTAGACTCCGGGACGTTCGCCCGGGTTGCCTCCCTGGCCGGGCAGATTTACAATAACTACTGTTACATCATAATCGGAGAACGACGGAGGTACAATAATGAGAAATGCTTATTTGTTCGGCCAAATCGAGCGCGTGCGCACGGGCATCATCAACAAGGTGTCCGCGCTGCCTGAATCCAAGCGGGATATCGTCCCTGACGGATTCAACAACAATATCCACTGGCATCTCGGGCATTTGCTGGTCATATCCGACATGCTCGTGCTCCAGTACAGCGGCAAGGATGGCGTCATTCCGGCTGAATACCGCCCTTATTTTGCTTCGGGGACGAAACCGGCGGATTGGCAGGGCGAGGCACCGGCGTGGGATACCCTGATTTCGCAGCTCACCGAGCAGATTCGCGTGTTCCAAGAGCAGCTCGGTGACGACCTAAATCAGCCAGTCGCCAAAGCGGACAACTTTGCCAAAGCCGAGACGATCGACGAGCTGCTGGTCATGAACATTAATCATGAGGCATCGCATGCCGGCATGATCAACGCCATGCTGAAGAAGCTGGCCTGATATTGGGTCAGCAGGCAGCAGAAGGCAGCCCTTCTCTCCATGTCGGAGAAAAAGGCTGCCTTCATTTTTGGAAACAACTCGGGCTAGAAACCGACAGTGGTAACCTGAGCGGCATCGCGTGGCATCAAAACGGATTAACGATAGTCGTCATGCAGACGCCACCAGATGTAAGGCTGGGTTTGCGGCCATCCTTCAGGCGAATCCTCCCACGTTTCCTGGCGGCCAAAGGGTGTCAGATCGAGCAAATTGAAGTCCGCGCGGATCCGGTCGACGCCGCGGGAGGCTGTGAAATAGGTGCGGAACACCTCATCTCCATCGCGGAGAAAGACGCTTAAGCCGAACCCGTCCCCAGCCCCCATGTCATTGTTGAATTCGTTCCCGTTTGATGAGAACCAGGGTACATTCCAGCCCATCCGGTCTTTGAACGGCTGGATCTGTGACAAGGGCGCCGGGGAGACGAGAATAAAGGTCGTATCACGGGCATTCAGGTGGGCAAGGTGGCCGATATTGTCGACAAAAGAGGAGCAGCCTGTGCAGCCTTGACTGGCGTCTGGAGCCATCATGAAGTGGTACACCACGAGCTGACGGCGTCCGTCGAAAAGCTCAAGCAGTCGCGCTGGACCACCTGGTCCCTCGAACATATAATTTTTGCCGATCCGTACCATCGGCAGCCTGCGGCGCTCTGCAGCCAGCGCGTCCAGCGCGCGGGTAAGCTCCTTCTCTTTGACGAGCAGCTTGTCGCGTGCGTCCATCCACTCTGTTTCCGAAACGATTTGCGGAAGTGCTGTGTTTTTCGTATCCACGGGTATCCTCCTCCAAGTTTTACAGGATTCGTTGATTCTGCCATTATCCTAGCATGATTCATTTCCCGGGATTTCTTATGAATTGCGGAAAATAATATGAAACTGCTTATTACTGATGTTCTGGAACCGCAGGCTTCATTCAGACGTTCTATATAGAAAGGAGCTGATGGATATGGACCTCGTTCTGATCATCTTAGGGCTGATTCTGATAGGCGGCGGCATCATGACCCGCCGGAACCCGGGAAGGGGATGGCGGAGCAGTGAAAGCTGGAAGACAGAAGAAGAAGCGGAGCCCAGCGAATCCTACCTTGAACTCCAAAAGATCCGCGGCTTTCTTGCGATCGTGCTCGGCTCGATTTTTATCGTGATCGGGTTGTTTATGCTGCTGTTTTTATGACCGCCCCTATTCCAGAGAACAGACCATTTTGAAGTTCCCGGGTACCGCCTGAAACCCCAGCAGATCGCGGTTGATGCGAAGCATGGGACCGTTCAGCGAATCGTTGTGAGTTCGCAAATAAGGCACACTGGCAGCGCGTGCGGTTTGTATGGCCAACAGCTTCAGCGCCAGCCCGATCCGCCGGCCCCTATACTCCGGAAGCACACCGGTAAACTGATGGTACATCGCCTGGGTTTGTTCGTTCTGCTGCAGGGTCACGACGCCGACATAGCGGTCTCCGTCCTTGGCGATATGTACATACTCCGGCCGTACGCCGGCCAGGTTAATGCTCCATTTCTTCCATTCCTCAAACCAGGGGAAATCCTCGTTGTATCCCGGAATGTCCTGATGGGCGATCCTGTACAGCTCATGAAGCTTCCGCTCCTGCGCCTCTCCAGGCTCATCCTTCAGCGTCACGAACATAATGCCGGATGATTCGGCGCTGCGAATGCTTGGCAGCAAAGCTTGGTCGGTAAAAGACGACAAATCCAGCACAGATTCAAAGGTGTGACGTTCCAGCAGGTAGCCCCGGCGCTCCGCAAACGATAGCGAGGCCTCGTCATTCTCCCTCATAAAACAAACGAGACGGGAAGCCTTAACCAGGCGTGCCCACTCACGCACTTCCCGGGACAAAGCCCTGCCGGCCCCGCGGCCGCGTTCATCCGGATGGACGACAAGGGTGACGTTGAGGCTGCCGGGTTCGTTCCAAGGTGCACGCCAGGCGATGGCGTAACCGATGACCTCTCCTACCCCGTTAACGGCGACCCATTTCGGGCGATCCCAGCCCATCAGCCGACCCTCTTCGTCGTAATGGAGCTGGCCCGGCGGAATGCTCTCCTCATCGTCCTGCAGCTGCTTGGCGGTGACGGGTTCCGACCAGATCAGGCTCAGCAGCCCCGCGGCCGCTCGAAAATCCTCCCTGCCAAAACGGCGAATCGTATAGTTTGACAATATGTATTCCTCCAAAAAATGGTATTGAGTTGCCTCGCTCATTATCTCATGCAATCCCATGGATGAAGCGATAAAGTTTGGGTATAGCGTTTTTTTCCTTAGCTGGGGCGCTTTCCGCTCCCCCACGTGCTCATAAATATGAATCTATGAAAATCAAACTTTTGCACGCTATCATCTGTCCGATACCAATTGGTGAAGCCGGCATAGAATATATCAATCTTAAGAAAAGGAGTGATATATTTGGCAAACAGCGATGTACGTCTTGCCCTTTGGTCCGGCATTAATTTTACGGGCCGCAGAATCTTGTTCAGACGCGGTGGAGTTGCGGTCCGCGACCTTGGAGCTTTCCGCTTCGACAATCTTCTCTCCAGCTTCCGTCTCAGAAATACGGTGCAGAGCAATCAAGTAACGCTTGTTTTGTTCTCACGGATTAATTTCCAGGGATCTTTCCGCGTGTTCCGTGGCAGCCAAAATGTAGCCAACCTGGGCAATTTCAACTTTAACAACGTCACGTCTTCTTTCATCCTCGTTGGACGCAACCTGACAAACGCCGAAATTTCCCAAATCCAACGCACAGGCAGACCGCCGCAAGACATTCTTATCATCAGACAGTAACCATCTGCAAAGGGTGCCCGACAGGGTACCCTTTCTCATGTAACCAAATCCCCGCATAAGATGGAAAGTCAACAAAATAAAGAACCTCCCGCCATGTCTTCCCGTCAAGGAAGACATCCTGCAGAAGGCCAAGGTCGCAAGAGAGGCTTCGATCAGATTTTTAATTCCCCAAGCTTGATCAGCTCGACAACGGCCTGAGAACGGCCTTTGACGTTTAATTTCTGCATCACATTGGAAATATGGTTCCGGACCGTCTTCTCGCTGATAAATAACTGACCGGCGATATCGCGTGTCGTTTTGTCCTGAACGAGCAGTTCAAATACTTCGCGCTCACGATGAGTCAACAAAAATTTGCTCTTATGATCGTTCCCCTTCAATGGTAAAAGTACCGTGTCCCTGCTGGTTTTTCCCCATCACTAATGCTCCCTCAACATCTCGTTCCGTCGGCGCTTTTCGAACTCAGGCTTGTTTAATTATCCCTTGTTGTTTTCGATTATCCCCGATGATTATCGACAGTTTAGCACCAAAAATAACACCAACTCCAACATACCGATAGCAAAAAAAAGTTGACCAATTCTTTGTTAATCGGTCAACTTCTAGTTTATGAAAAAAGGCCCTCAATCCAATCCACAAGATGATCCCAAAAAGAGAACAAAAGGACAAAACCAGTTACCATTGAAATGATTACTCCAATCAAAATGGGGTGTTTCTCAGCGAACGATTTTCTGTTTTCAGAATTACTCGGCTTACCGTTAGATTCGTAATGGTTACCGATAGATGAATTCTTGATTTTATTATTATTCCCAATTTTAACATCGATTTTATCTCCCACGACCTAAAAGACCCCCAAGCTTTGATTTACTTATTTTATTTTTATCCCCCATTTCAACAGATACTGAATCCCCATAAATTATCTTTTCAATATTGTAGACTACCTGCTGCGTCTTACTGTCATCACTTTCCACTTGTGTTTTTATATCAAGATCATCCAAATTTTCATATTCCTTTTCTAGTTCCATAACAATTTCAACCAACTTTGATTTTACAGTAGCCACTATTTCAGAAAGAAGATTAGGGGCGATTTTCACTGTCATAGATGCGATTTGTAGCTCTCCCTTGGAGATACTGTGACAAAATGAGGTGGGTACAATTCGACCATATGTATAATTGTCTTTAACTTCTGTATACTGATTTTCAATGGTTTTAATATTATCCGTGCAAGGCACAGTAAGAATTTCATCCACTAATTCTTCTGACAATAATGAATCAATTGGAACAGGTGTGTTGGTATACTGATATCGATAGTTTACTAGAAATGTTCCGTAGGCAGTTCCATGAAGAATTCTATAATCCGGGAGATCGTCTACATTTGGGTAACCCTGCAATTCTCCGTTAACCCAAACCATAATTTGTTGATTGTCTAGATCAGTTAAAATCACTTTTAATCTTAACAACACATTTTCAATACTTTCCTTTCCGCTTACTAAATCTTTTAATAATTGACTACGTCCCATTTCATCATTCCTTATGTTGTAATATTTATCCTTATTATACCTTGGATAAACGCACTACATAAATACAAAAAAAAGCAGGCATTTTACCCCTGCTTTTCCGAGTTAGTTCCCAAAAACCAATTCACGAATGAGGGTTTCGGAATCTTTATCGATCGCCCGATCCTTAGCGTATAGAATTGTCCAGAGTTACACAAATCGTACGCCTGATTTCTGCCGATATCTAAAAATTTTTGAATGTCCGTCACCTCAAGCACTTCAGGAAGATCATCCAGTTGAGATTTCATCGTAAATCACCTCGCATCCATCATATTCCCGAAATCGTTTGTCCTATGACTCGGAGTTCCTCTTCGTTTTCTGTTCTCCCGTCTGTTCCTTTACAACCTGTATGTTTAGATTTAAAGCGATCTTATAAAACGCCTTCCACTTGTACTTGTAATACGTCGTCTCGCTGATAGGGCGCTCAAATGCATTGTTATATACTTGATAATCAAAATCACAATCAGTATTCAGGTATCGTTCTGTGATAAGGATCCGTTCCTTTTTGGGTAGTCTGCTTACAGCTCGTTCAATCCTTTCACAATAAGCGAGCCGCGCTGCCGGCGTGTCTATGTTATAAATCGCGATGGCAGCAGTCTGATCGCTTGTTACATTTGTGGGGCCGTGAAATCGCTCAGTCGGCGATGCTGTTATGCTTGCTTCCTTTTCCTCGAAGGTTATCGACTTGTAAATCCTATACTTCTCCAGAGCCGCCTCCACTGCAGCCTGAGTTTTCTTGCGATCCAACTCTGGAAGCTCAAAGGACATTTGGGTCATTCTCTCACCTCACTGTATCCAGGGGGTTCCCCGGCCGAAGCCGGGGCTTGTCTGTCCCAATCAAAACGGTAGCTCATCGTCGTCAGGCATCGTCGGACCGTCTACATCTTCCTCTGCGGCTGCAGCAGCCTCTTCGATCGTCATCTGGTTTTTATCCTCCACGTCGACCGTGCCGTCCTGATTTATCTTCCCTCTTACGCCTTCCCGAGGCTCGTTAAACTCCTCAATGCTCATCTGACCTGGTGCCACACCAAGGGTTACATTGTGGCCAGCGTATTTATACAACTGCTGGGCCTTGTCGTCTCGATCGCCTTTGATGCCGAATTTCATAACGGTTTTCTTATTGTCACGCTGCATTGATACGAATTCGGCTGAAATATCTCCGCATACTTCATCCCCACCAACTTCAAGGGACAGAACCACAATGCTGCCGGAGAGCTCAAACAGATCCATTTCGTCGCCGGCATCTTCGGAGCCCTTGATTTCGAATTTCAGAATTTCCTTCTTATCGTCCTTCTGCATGGATTTAAACAAAACGTTCATAGTAGTTTTCATGGATTATTTCCCCTCTCGATTTTCATTTTTGGTGAACAGCTTGGCGCATTCGCAGCATATCTTCAAAACGTTACCGTTCTTCATATTGGTGATTTGATGGCGTTGTAGTCGTTCCTGGCACAATTCACAGGCCCGGCTCAATACTCTCCACCACGTTTCAAGTATCTGTTCGAGTATCCTTTCCGCGGCGCGGTAATCTCGTATTGTAGCTCGCTGCCTTTCGGCGCCGGCGGCTTGTCTGCTCCAATCTCCTTGAGATGTGCGGCCAGGCGCTCAGGCGACCAGATTTCGGTTTTAATTCCTTTGTCCAGCATAGTTATCTTCCTCTCGTAAACTTAATAAGAGCTAAACCACTGGGAAATAATGATTTCAAACAGGAGGTAGCAAAATGACCAAAAAGATATTAATTGCAACATTGGCAGTTCTTCTTGTACTCCCCCTAACAACATTCGCCAGACCTAGTGCCGAGAACAGTGATGTAGAAGCGGATGCTCTTCTGACAGCACTTAGTCCAGCAATAGGGCACGCCATAAGTGGGTATTATGGTCAGCCACGCTTATATGGGCTATATGACGCCAAAATCCTAAAAATTGAGCGTGTAAATGAAGGAGGGTATGCGTTCAATGTAACTGTGCAAGTCAAAACGTTCGTTGGCCCACACAACCCTCCATTTGGCATAGAGACGATCACCTTGGCAGTTAGCCCAGGATCAACCCTTGTAGCGAAGTTCCAACATGAAGACCAGAAGTGATCTCCCTACAGCTTCTTCCCCCCATGCCGAATCGGCCTAGTCGTGTTGTACGCCATCTTTTCTGCGATTGCTTGTTCCAGGTCGATGCCGTAGAATCTGGCTAATTTCTCGACATTCTGGACCACGATTGCAAACTTGAATGGACGCCAGGACTCAGATCGGAAGCAGTCAACCAAATTGCCGTGTATAATATTCAGGTTTTCAGCAAATGGGCTTTTCTCCTGGACTTCACATCCTGCCTCAGGTTTTGCGCTGCCACACCAGCGTTCCAGCGTCTCTCCCCATCCGTACCATCCGCAGACATCGAACACCCGGATGCAGATATCTGCCAGCTCAGAAGGGATGCCGCAAGGCTTCCAGTCCGGATATCTCTGCTCTTCGAATCGGACAATCACCCCGTCGTAATTCTTGGTCTCGTACCATACCTCAGCGGGCTCATGACCATTCCGACAATCCTCCAAAGCCTCCGAAACTTCCGAGTGAATCAGCGCCCCGATCTCCCCAAAGGTACGCTCCTCGTCCCACCAGCCTTTTGCCTTCGCATTCTCATGTGCTTCCTGCACCAATTCGTTAATGGATTTGTTCATATCGTTTTATCTCTCCGTTCATAATTTAAAAAAAAACAAATTTTTTATCGCAACTTTTCAGATAGATGGAGCGATGGTTAGTTCGAGAAAAGGACAGCCCCCTTAATTCTCTCCCGCTGAACCCGTATAAAGGATTGCAGAAAATTATATCTATCTGAAGGAGATATGAAATTATGAATACTTCAAAAACTCAGTACTCCCCACAAGATCACAACCGTTACTTTGCTGGATTCGTATTTACAAATTACGAATACAAGTCGCTTTACCAGTCTTGGAAAAGCGTCGAAGGAATAGATTTACAGAAAGCATTCGAACTGGGCGGACGGTTGTTTCTGCTAATGGTCGAAACTGGATATTATAAAATCAATGAACCAGAGTAGCTTGGTCGTCGTTCAGCGGCGCAACCCATACCGGATCCCAGCTCATCTCAAAGGTGATACCCGCCTCTGCTTGAGCCCCAGCCAACAGGATTACATTCCCCATAGCTTCAGCAGCGTCCCGGGGAACGGCGTTGCCGATATATTCTCGGGCCTTGGCGTCGGTACAGCCCTCAAGCTGAAATGGTCTCCCATCTGGCAAATGCGTTGGAAAGCTCTGCAGCATTGCAAGTTCATATGTTGTGAGCGGGCGGTGCCATGTTCCGTCTTGGGCGATGATCATCCAGACACCTTGCTCGTTGTCCGACGGGATACGGGGATCAGAGACGGCAGCCGCACCGGCATGCACATCCATACTGCCTGTGACTGTCTTGGCCGTCATGCTCCAGTCCTGAACCCCCATGGTATCCGCGCGGGGCGTACTATGAATGCGAGGATCGCTAATGCTTCCAGCAGCCTGCATAATTCTATTTGCTGAGCGAACGGTCTTGGCCGTAGCTTCCCAGTCCTGGACTCCATAGCTGTCCGGGTGAAGCTTAGTATTGATGCGAGGATCGGCCACCGCAATCGCTCCACTTCCAAACCTGGTACCAGTGACGCATGGACCCGGCTCGTCCGCATTTACAACTCGATATTGTGCTGGATGCCTTCCAGGTCGATCCGAAAGTTTTGGATCAGCTATACAAGCCCCTCCCTGATGCGGTCCGGCCGCACCAGTGACACACATCGCAGTTTCATCGCCCCTCTGTACCCGTAGGATGTTCGTCTTCCCTTCCCCACCGATATGAAGCCGTGGATCGGAAACCGCCGTGACTCCGTTACTTCTGCCAGGTCCGGCCGTGCTTGTTACTGCTCTACTTGGTTCCGACCAATCAGCTACTTCAAAGGCTCCTCGGCGTGGTTCATGAATGACATGGAGATTCTGCCAATCGACTTTGTTCAGGTCCCGCCAGTCGCCGCCTGCGGGTATCAGGGCCAGCCGCATCCAGGTTTTCCATTGGAGCCGCGGCAGCCGGTGCAGAGGTCCCCCTGCTTCCGTGTCCCCGGGCGCTGGTAAAGCGCCTATCACATCCCCGATGCTGCGTAGTGGTTTCTTTTCGGGATAATAGATCACGTTCGGTATTTGGGCTTCATGGCGTGCCTTGATAAGAAAACGGACACGGCTTTGACCAAGCCCACCGATTTCTCCGAGGTTGTGGTCTGCTCTTATACTCACCGCGTACCCGAACTTCACCAGCAATTTTTTGATCTGACGAAGCAGCGGTTTCCCCCGAGAAGTAATTCGCGGCACGTTTTCGAGTTGAATGATTGCGGGAAGGCTACCGCCGTATTCCAAGCAAGCCTGGAGCGCCATCTCTAACCCGCTTACAGTCAGGTAATTGAGAGCCTGATACTTCTCCGATTCTGATTTTCCTTGTGGCAAAAGCCCGCTCAATCCTTTGCAGGGAGGACTGAGGAAGAGGAAGAATGGAACTTGTTTCTTGAAGGCAACCCAGATATCCCATGGGGTAACCTCATGCCAATCTTCTGGCGGCTCATGGCCGTGCCAAGCCTCATATTGCCAGCGACGGAACAAATCCATTTGGACTGCCGTCTTCTCCCCAGTGATCAGATCGTGGTTGCGGCATGCGACTGGATCGCTGTCGATTGAGCACAAGAGCTTGAAGCGATATATTTTCCCGCCATATTCAACCTGTGATTTTAAAAGCCCGGCAGATTCTCCACCGATGCCACCGAATAAAACAGCCGCGGTTTTATATTGAACGTTCTCTTGTAACTGCAAAGTGTGCTCACTCCTATCCTCAAAATAAGAACTGCTGTTCCGTCGAATGGGTGTGACTGCCCGCCGCCGCAGGCTTCCCTGGGCGTTTGTTCGATTTCGGCTTTGGCTTCTTCGCTGTCGTCGGATCAGCTATGGCGGTAATAACCTCACCCTGATAAATCATGTATGATGCCAGCGCCCTTAGCCCTTTCCGGACCCGATACACCGCCTCCGCGATCCTGGCGATAATATAGGCGTCGGTTACGTTATCACTGGGATGCTCATATCCGAAGTGATCGAGGGCTGCGGCCTCCATCGCTTTCTTTTTCACCTTGCTTGGTACCCTGCCCACATTAACGAATTTCTTTGTTCGCTGCGGGTTGACATCAATGAAATCCAATCCTTTTCGGTAGATCATCGACCGGAGACCACCGTGGATCATTCCTGTCGTAACACCCGACTGCGTTCCCATGGCCGGCTGCTCTATCGCAATGATGTCACCTGGCTTCAGTAGCTTATAGACTTGGTTCTCAAGAGATACTAGCTGCTCCGTCGTGAGCCCACCTTTCATCTTCTTACCGGACCCAATAACCTCAGTCTCCACCAGGACGTTCCCCTGCTCGTCCAGTGCGACAAAGCCGGTTTTAGTGGCCGGGTCAATCCCAACGAACCTCATGGTTTAATCACCTTCCTCCTATTCATCCAGCCAAGCCATGATTTTGGAGGCTGAAGTGATTGCTTCGGCCTCTGGCTGCTCTTCCAGCGGCTCCGACTTTCCATGGGTGCCATTGCTCCCCGTGTCAGCCTGCTGCACCATATCGACGCGCTGAGCGGACTCTGGCTCCCGTTCCTGCCATTGGTATCCGATTTGCTCGTATGCCTCCTTGAGATACGGGAACTCCAGGACAAGCCCGCCGCGACGATACCGCATCATTAGGTCAGTAGTGCGATCATATATCTGCTGCTTCTTTGCACGTTTTTCAGGGCTCAGCAGCGGGTCCTCCAATTCCAAAGCTATTTTGATGATTGCCTCCTGAGCCTTCTCGTATTGCTCATCGTTTTGAATTACCTTGCCGCTCATGCTCCCTCACCTTCTCCGCAAGCTTTTCCTTTTCTTCCTTGGTCATGTTGATGAACCGGCCGGTATTGCTTTGGAAGACCATTTCGAATGTTCCTGTGCCAATATCCCGACCTTTTGCCACGATCAGCTCGACGATTCCCTTTTTGATCGTGTCGGCGTTGTAGTATTCATCTCGGTACAGGAAGATGACGATATCCGCGTCACTCTCGATGTCTCCAGACTCCCTGAGATCAGACATTAGCGGGCGCTTGTCAGGTCGCTTCTCACAATCCCGGCCAACCGCCGAAATGGCTACTACGGATACCTGGAATTCTCGAGCAATACCCTTAAGCATCTTTGTGATATAGCCAATCCGTTCTTTGTTGCTCGAAAACTTCCGTTCGGTATTCAAGAACTGAAGGTAATCCACGTAGATAACCAGCTTTGTCGGGTGCCTCTTTTTGAGCTGCTTCACCTGGCGCCGAACATATTCCACCGTGGCGCCCGGGGTGTCGTCGATATACAAATTCCTGTTTGCTATGATTTCAACTGCCTTGCTATATGAATCCCAGTCGTTATCTGTCATCATGCCGGATTTGATTTTCTTGTTTTTGATCCCGCCGATCGATGCGACCAGCCTCTCGACCATTTTCAGGGCTCCCATTTCAAGAGAGAAGATAGCAGCGGACCAACCGGATTTTGTCACCGCGTCCATATCGTTCAAAACATATTGCGTCTTCCCCATACTCGGGCGGGCTGCTACTATCTCCAAATCCCCAGGTTGATGTCCACCGCTCATCTGATTGAGTTCGTGATTCGCCGTGCTTGCACCGGTCATCCCTTGAGTCTGTGCCCGTTTCATGATTGTCAGACCATGGCCTTCCAGTATAGATGCCATGTGAACCGGACCCGTTCCCTCCTGGCCGCGTTGCATCTCGGCCAGTTTATTCATTTTCAGTCGGAGTTCGGACAGATCTCCCCCGCCGGTGACTGCTATCTGCCGCCCAATCTCTTGGATTTCTCGTTGAACCCGTTCTGCCCGGACACTCTGCTGATAATGGGCAAAGCTGGCGGTGCTCGGTGCCGCATCCCTGAGAGCCATCAGTCTGGTAAAACCGCCGATCTGTTGCAGCCGTTTACCCCACTTGGAGACAAGCAATACCGGATCAAACGGGTCCTTGGCATCCTCGAAGTGTTCCTTCGCATATTGGAGGACTTTGAAGACCGTGCGATTATCCTCCTCAACTTCGCTGAAGTCTTCTGGTGAAAGGTAGCATTCATCCATCAGTTCATGATCTTTCAGAAGGGCGCCCAGGACTGCGCGCTGAGCCTCAAGATTCATCGTTGTTCACCCGCATGCCGGCGAAGAGTTGGTCTAGGCGCCGTGCGATATGCTCCGGCATCGGTTTTACCTCTTCCCTTTCGTGGTATTCTTGGAGTTCAAGGAGCTGCTGCTCGTTCTCCCGCCGCTGAATTTCGTAGATTGATAGGGTTTGATTCTCCACGCATGCTTGATAGATCTCCGCGGGGGTAGGAGCAAAATGTTTGTTTATCCGGCACAATTCCCGAGTCTTCTGCATCGCGAGTTCGATGGGAATGTCCATCAGCAAGTCGTGCCAGACCGCAACCTCATCAGCGGCCTGCTCGTCATCGGCCATCCGGAAGCTCCGGTAAGCCCCCGAAATGTACTTCATCAGTAATATCACGCCTTTGCGATCCATTGCCCTCCATCTCCTTTCTGAGCAACCGGTCCAGCGCGTTGCCGCCCCCCTTTGAACCAGTCTCTGCTACTTGAAGCAATCCTTCCGGATCAACTACGTCGTAGTCCTCATATCGTTTTTGGTTTAAATAGGTGGATGGGTGAGGAATGAACTTCTTCTCAGTTCTGAGCAGCTTACATGTCTCAGAAAAGTTCCTTGTCTGCTCAATGACCAGTAATGGGTTAAACTCTTCCTGTTTGCATAATCTGCTCCATGTTTCCTGAGCCTTTTTCTTACTCACTTTTCTTGGGTAGATTTCATAGAATTGATCAAAGAGAGCTATATTATCTTTAATACTTTTCTTTAAAAGATCTTTTTCTTTATATGGGGGAACAATACTTCCCCCCAAAACACTATCTGGAGGTGAAGGATACTTCCCCCCGGGGGTGAACAATACTTCACCCCTACCCCCATCATCAGGGGGTGAACAATCCTTCCCCTCAGTGACGGAAAACAGATCGTCTTGCTTCACTGAATGATCACCACTTTTCGATATAGTCCACTGGTCATAATCTTTGTTGAATGCGAGCCTTCGCGCTGTGGTGCTGGTCTCCTGCTTGGTGACCACCAGCACTTTGTCCTTAACTAGGGTAGCAATCTCCTTTTTAATGGTTCGATCGGATAATCCCGTCGTCTGTTGTAAAAAGCTGATTGAAAAATCATGGTCTTTTCTGCCGTATCCGTATGTCAGCCTCCATATCTTGAGCACGATACGCAGCTGTGCGCCGTTAAACGTGTACTGGCATATCGCGTCTAAAATCTCATTAGCGATTGGAGCGAAGCCATGTTCCTTCTGGACGTTCGCCATTCCACCTCACCAAATTTCAGGATGATTTCTGCAGCAGATCAATGATGCCGTCGGATAACTCGTACAATTCAGCGTCAGTTACATCGCCGGGATCGGTGTACCATTTCTCGATGAGCTGCTTCACCTTGTCACGTGCAGTTGGCTCGACGGTGTAGCCGTTGACCAGGGCATTCATTAGAAGTTCACAACCACCTGTGTACTGGTTGGTATCCAAAAAGGTGAATTTCCGGAGGACCCGTAGTGGTTGATGCCACTGGTGATTTTTAACTTCAGAAATGTGATCAATGAAGTGCATAATACCGAAGCTTGACAAATCTGCATTTTTCAATTGTTCGATCGCCTCGGCCACTTCACGCGGGAGCTCCACCTTCTGCTTGTCCCTCGCACGATCGACTTCTTGTTGCAGCCTTAGCTTTTCGTCTTGCAGATCAACGATGGTCTGTGCGTGCTTGGCGAGGTCATCGATAGCCTTATCGCGCTGCCGCTGTATAATCTCGTTGATGTCCCCCAGCTCTCTATATTCGGCCTGAGAGTATAGCAGTTCGCCGTCCTCCATGGCTACTCCCCGACCGTGACCGTTTTTCAGCATGTAAACTGATGCATCAGTTGTTTTAACATCCCATACAGTCCCTTCTTTCCCTTCATACCAAGTTCCGTCTATAGTACCGTTCGTAATCAATACTTTTGGCATTCAAATCACCTCGATCGTGTAATGTTTTCCTGCTTTGAATCCCCGTTGCCGTAGCGCTGCCGTAACGGTCATCTCCGCCAGCTGCGGGGTGTTATTCTCGCCTGACAAGTGCGTCAGGTATATCTGCTCGCCGCGGCCCTGGATGACTTTCTGCAGGGCCGTTGCTGTTTGCTCGTTGCTTAGATGCCCGATGTCTGAGAGGATGCGGGCCTTTATGGAATCCGGCCGGCTGCACAGCGGCACCAGGTCTGGATCGTGGTTTGCCTCTATGATGATGATCTGTCCCTCCATCATGTCGATGATCTCCTGGTCAATGTGCCCGGTATCCAGAACGATGCAAGCGCGGCCGCCGACGTCGTCCTCCACCACATACCCGATAGGCTCGTATGCATCATGGTGGACTTTGAAGGGATATACATGGACACCACCGAACTCGATCATTTCATATCGGCCGAACCTGGTTTCTGCAACACGCCGCAGCTCATCATCTACGCCGGATATTCCTTTCCATTCGCCGTCTGTGGCCCAAACCGGGATCCGGAATTTATTAGCTAGGGGCAGCCCCTTCACATGGTCGCTATGGGCATGAGTGATGAATATCCCCTCGATATGATCCGGCCGGATGCCTGCGGCCAGAAGTCGCTTTTCGATCTTGGTCCGGGCAATGCCGGCATCGATCAAGATGATCTGCTCTCCGGAGGTCACCGCAATGCAGTTACCGGATGAACCGGATGCAAGGATGTCGACCTTCATGGTTGTTTCGCCCTCTCTGCTTCTTCCCTCCGATCATTGTCGGACAGCATCATGGCGTAATTTGCAATGTTGGCACAGCGACGGCGAAATTCTGCATGTGAGACGCAAGAGAATAATTTCCTGAGGTTCCTTTCAAGCCGATTCTTTAGAAATTGCGGTGTACTGTTCTCCCACCCGCCTTTATAGTCGTTATTGCGTAGTTCATGCTCCATTTCGAAGGCAAAATCTTCAACCTCTGAACGAACCTCGTCAAATTCGAGGTCGTATTTCCCTCCTAATGCCTCAAGGTACTTCTCGCCATCGGTTGGGGGAATCATCTGAGAGAAAAATCCAACCTCTTCACCAAGCTCGAAAATCTGGATGCAATCCCTGTCAGTACCATATCGAAGAGCAACCAAATCACGATCGGTGTTCCAGTGTGTTTCACGGAGTACATCAGTTTCAAACACATTGATCGCAATCTGCAAAAATGTCAGATGCCTTGCAGTGATTTGCTTCATATCGCACGCTCCCTTATCGTTTTCTCCCGCCATTCCTTATCAAAGGTGCATCCCTTGGCGGGCCATTCATAATGCCGGCGCCCGAGCACAAAGGATACAAACAACCCAGTCGCATGTTCGTAATACACGCCGTTCAGTCGCTCCCCGACCGGGGCCGGAGGAGAAGCCAGGTCAGCGCCGCCGAACAGATCTAGCTGCTCGGGTTTGTTTGAGCTTTCCACGTCCCCTTTCCTCCTCCAGTTCCTTTTTGCAGGCGGTACATACCCGCAGTTGGAAAAATTTCTTCTCAGCTCCAAGGCTTATCTCACTGCCACAAACCTGGCAATCCGGCGCCAGCTGATAGATTTCAACATAGGTCTGCATGACTTAGATCGGCAGTTCGTCGTCTGCGCTCTCTGCTGCCTGCTTCTCCTGAATTTGCATTTCCATGATCTTGAGATAAGCTGTGATCTCTGCGATCGTTGGCGTCTCGCCTTTTACCTTGCAGAACTCGTTCATGTGCTTCTCTTTGTCTTCCATTTCAGTGATTCCGAGCTTCGCGTAGTTCTGTTTCATCTGTTCCTTGAGGGCTTTGGTCTTGGTAGCGTCATCCACAACCGTCGGCTCAGGTTGCAATGGCTTCGAGTGTTCAGTTACTTCAGCAGTGATATCGCGACGAACTGGACCAGCCGTCTGATCACCATCTCCCGAATTAAGAGCCATCATGTTCCCCTCTACCACCTGAGTAACATCAAACTGCGCTTTCACGGCCCTGGTTGCTGCGAACTTCTTTGCCATATCTGGATCAATACCGCCGTTATCCAACTTCCAGAAACCCGGGTTTTTCTTAGCGTATTTCTCGAATTCATCCATGTCACAGAGGACAATAACATCCTTGTGGCCTTCTCTTTTAGCCACTGCATATGATCCAACTACTTTCCCACGAGGGGGCTTCCCTGGCTTCCAGTTCACTTTCGTCAGAACGCCGTCATCGTCAGTTTCCGCAGAGAATTCATCTTCTTCTCGGATTGCATTTGAATATATTCCCTTATATCCATCAGACTTTTGAGCGAGTGATTTCCAACCCTCATACTCAATACGGATGTTTACGTCCTGGCCGTAAAGGATTGGAACACCATGCCCAAGACTCGGATCAAGCCCCATTCGGTTCATTTGGTACATGAAGAGGTTGAACTGGGGAATGCTAAGCTTCTTTGCGATGGACTCTTTCATTGCCATCAGCTCAGCAATACCGAATTCGCCGATGGCCTGAATCTGATTAATGTCAACCGCCTGAATTTGCGTTTCTTTATTTCCCATAATGGATGATTCCTCCTAAGGTAAAATGATTACGGTCCTTCCAGATGTCCGGTGGACGATGTGCAGCCTGTGGGCCTCAGCTTTAAAGATCAGCCAGTCGTTTGGTTCGAAGCCGGCGGCATGAATGGCTTTCTTCTGTTTCAACGTTGGGTTCTTACCGTTTTTCAATATTCGTGGCCTCCTGTTGCGAGATTTAGGAGACCCATTGCTTGACGGATCGCCTTTCTGGCTGTTCTATCCGCCTCTCTATCCGTCGGGTACTCATCCAGCAGTCCGCTGAGGCGGCTTTGGTCCGCTATGCTGATAAAAGTTGCTGGGAACAAATCCTGTTGTGTCCCCTTCGGTGGTTCCAATTGTTTGATTGGGCCGATCAGCTCATCCAATGCGTTCCGCAAGTTGAGTGCTTCGGATATGGTCAAGTCAATATTTGGCGTGTCCTCATGAAAAGGGAGTGAAAACTTGATGGTTTGTTCCCGCTCGATCCGTCTCAGGACGATCGCGTCGGACTCAGGTCCGCTGAAATACCTAAAATTCTGAAATGGAATTGATTTAATCATCTTTGCGTTCCTCCTTTGCGGCGAAGCCGATGATTGTTGCCTTTGTTCCATCAATTTCAATGGATGCGATGCTGTGAACCTTAAAGTGAGGAATCCCTTCTGATTGGAATACTCGTCCGACCTTGATATCTGCTGTCCGAAGCATCGGAATCTGGAGCATAAATGGGTGGCCCTTCTTCATTTCATATCACCCCACCTGTGCGTTGAATGCTTGGAATGGTGTGCCCGACTGCTTCGCCAGCTGTTTGCGCTCCTTGCGGGATAGGACGCTACCGTATTCTTTCTTAATAGCTGCCGACACGATTGAGAGTCCGATGCTACCAGGCTTGTACGCCTTCTTTTCGGAGCGATCGTGTTTGAACTGTCGGCGAGATTTAAAGATTGCATAGTCACGTGCCGCGCCTGCTTGCAAAGCTGCTTTGAATAAATTGCGTTTCTGCTCTTTTGTATTCATGGATAATTCCTCCGATTGTTTTGGATTAGATTTGATTTATCTGACTGCTATTTCCGATTCGATCTTGAGCTCCTGACCTTTAACAGCCCGGGCAGTGATTACCTGGTCATATACCACGATGTCACCAGTGTACTCGCCGATCCCGTCGATGAAGGTTGGAACGATCAGGCCAGATTGTTTGTGTAACACTTCGATGAGTTCGAGGCCAGCAGTGATTTTTTCACCTACAGACAAGGACACATAATCTTTGCCGTCCATCTGGATTGAGAAGTCCGGCTCGTACTCTCCGCTACTCTTCACGAATTTGAAGAGTCTGATTTGTAGCCTGGTGAATAGTGATTGGACCTTTGCTGCCTGGAGCTCCGCTTCTTTGGCCCGGTATGCTTTGATGGAATCCAGGATGAAGATGGACTCTTTGAGGCTGGTGAGTGTGGCCGCCTCGTCTGCGCGAGCTTGTTCGATTTGCTCGGCGAGCAGCTGCCGGCGTTCGGCTTCGCGGATCGAATCGACGAGCGATTGCCTGGCTTCTTGTAACCTTCGTACTTCGTCCAGTTTCTCGGATACGTCGATGTATTCGAGAGAGGCGCGCTCTACTTCCAGTTCCTTACGCTCAGATACGATTGCGTCGAATTCGTCCTTGAATTCAGTTATACGACGCGTTTTGTCCGCCTTGGCTGCTTCAACGGCATCTCCCTGTAACGGCTGCTTGCATACACGGCATGTATCAGCGATAGGTTCGTTTTGAAGCGTGGGGAACTGTGCCTTTTTGAGTTCTCTCTGAGCCATGCAATACTTGATTCTGGCATCTAACGCGTTGATCTTTCGGTTGTTCTCGTCCGCGCCGCTCATTGACTCCTTGATCTCGGCAATGTGCGCATCCAACTTCGCGATGTCGGTCTGTGCTGCCACAAGATCGATCGATGCTCCGCCCTTGGGTGACGTCTGCTGCAACTGCTCTTGCAAGGTCTTGGTCCGGCTCTGCGCGGCGATGTACTGTTTCTCCAGCTTCGACTTCTGACCGCCGGTGCCGCCGTGAATCTTTTGCAGATCGTCCAGCGAATGTTTCTTCATAAGCTCGTCCAGCTTGGATGCCGCCGGATTCAGCTTAATATCCTTTGCCTTCTCGTCCGGGCTTGTCCGGCTCATCTCCTTGAGCACTTCGTTCTTTGCTGGAGGAACTGAGTATTTTAGAATCTGCTCGCGCTGTTTTGTCCAGTGCTGTGTGAAGAAAAAAACCGGATTGTACATCGCTAGGAAATCCTCTTTATCGAATAAAGCAGCCACTGCTTCCTCGTATTCCTTGGCCTTGGCTGGAACAGAATTGATGAAGAAGGCATTTTTGCCCTTCTGGTCTATCTCCCTTGCGAATTCGACCTGTTCGCCATCAACCTCCAGGCTCAAGGCCGCATAAACACGATCAAATTCGTAAGTGGTTGGAGAGGGATTATATTTGCTCCCATTAATATCCGTGCCGTAAAAAGTCCATACAGGACCTGTACCGATGGATGTTTTGCCCTCGCCGTTCTTGCCGGACAGCTTTGTAATGTCGCCATACTCGACCAATGTATTGCCTTGAAGCCCGGCGAAGTTAACCAGATCTTGTCGGATAAATCTGAAATGCTTTGCCATTCACGTTCCTACCTTTCCGTGATATGATGATTTCGGATAATTTCTTATTGACCGCTCTCTACTGGGCGGCTTTTTTTATGTCTGTAATGAGTCCAAGACTGATTGCGATGCTTCGGTCCACCTGTTCCATCCCCTTCACCGGCATCCGGCCCAAGCGATCGATGAGCCTAGATTTGTCGATGGTGCGGATTTGTTCAAGGAGAACTACGGAGTCCTTTTTCACTCCGGTTATTGCTCGGTCCGCTCTGATCCAGACGTGCGTAGGAAGGTACTTCTTCTTGCCGTCAGTAATTGGAGCGATGATCGTTGTAGGCGCGTGATCGTTTCCCGTGTCGTTTTGAAGAATCAGCACCGGACGGTCGCCAGCCTGTTCACTGCCTTCTCCAGGGCCGAGGGTTGCCCACCAGATTTGCCCGCGAAGGACTCTGATTGATCGTGACATTTTCTTCACCTCCCTCCATGGAATCAGTCATTTGATCTTCAAGGCGACGAGCTTGGTCTTGATTTCTTCTTTGCTTCATTTCAGCGAAAAACCACAGCCGATACGCCACCCAGAAGTTAAAGACTAGCCAGGCGGCTGCCACAAGCAGGACCTCTCTCATGGCTGCGGGCGGATGCCGGTGTCTCGCTCGATCATTGCGATTTCCATTCGGATAAAATCGACTCTATCGGGAGCGACCAGCCCGCTGTTTAAGAACCGATGAAGATTGTTATAATGGCTGATCACTTCTGAAGGGATTGCGTTAATTTGAGTCATGATACGTTGACCTCCTTAGATTCCAGGTCCATCGTGTTCAGTAAGTCGCGCAGCTGCTTCAGACCGTTGGTATTTGTGATGCTTACGGACTTGGCTGGGATGTAAGTCCCGCGCTCCGGATCGTGAAGTTCGGCTTCAAATATCGTCAATGTGACCGCCGATCCTCTTTGAATCAATGTAGCTGCCTGGTCATCGGTTAGTGCCACAGCCTGAGTTTTCATCGTCCAGCCTCCAATAGGGAAAAATAACCATTCGCTTGTTGACGTTTATACGGTTTTGTCGTATAATTCTTCTTGTGTCCAATTCCTAATTTCTAAGAATTTATGGACATAGCAATTCCGTTGGATTCAGCTCTAACTCCTCAACCCGACACAGTTTCTCGACTTCATCCGCGTGGAGTGAGGACGATCCGTCCATTACACGATAGAATCTTTTTGCAGGAATCCCGGCCTTCTCGGCCGCTACTTTGAAAGGAATTCCCTTAGAAAGAAGCTTTTCACGGATGCGTTTAGAAACTGAGGTTTCAAAAGATGCCTTCAGCAACTTAATCACCTCCAATCTATTAAGCTATCAAATTCCTAATTTCTAAGAATTTGGTAAACCCAATATAACTCTTAATTTCTAGGAACGCAACCCTTTTCTAAGAATTTTTTTTTTATTTCTTGTATAGAGTATGATAATATCTGTGATTAAGGAGAGGTGGATTAATAAATGTTGCCTACTTATGCCAATCGTCTTAAAGAAGCACGATTAAAAGCGAACTTAACTCAAGTGCAAGTTAAACAACATACTGGAATTAATAATAAGACCTTGAGTGGATATGAGAATGGGGTTAGTGAACCGGATTACGGGACATTAAAGCAGCTGTGTGACCTTTACGATGTAACTACGGATTGGGTCCTGGGGAACACGAACAACCCTCACAGCAGCCTGACCAGCGCTGAAAGGGAAGCGGCTAATAGAATCAATTTGAATGACGATTCGTTTCTCGACCTAAACTTTACCATCGACGGGAAGGAACTAACTGAGGCTCAAAAACAGAAGGTACTGGCTATGGCTCGTTTACTTCTGCAGCAAGATCAGTAAGGAACTGCTCGATCAACTTCTTGGTTTCGTCAGTATCATTACAAATAGACTTAAGGAAATGAGCAACATCAATAGCATTACCATTCTCGTTTTTCATCATTGTTACCCCCGGTGTGTTCGTGTCTTTTATTATATGCGAACGCAGGTTCTTATACAAACCAAAAATTACAAATTGGAGGATTCATATGGCACTTCGACTGGGGAAGTGCTTGTTGCGTTCTCGTCGAAGGGCTGCCGGCTTAACTCAAGTCGAGCTGTCGGAACGTCTTTATGATGAATTAGGCTTGGATGTTTCCCCTACGACAATATCTCACTATGAGACCGGGCGCAGGACAATGAGTTCACCAGTCGTCATGCGCGGTATATGTATTATTCTGAGGTGTAATGAAGCCGATCTCTATGAGTTTTTGAGATAAACGCACAGGCCGGAGTAGGTGTAAATCACCGGCTCCCCGCAGTCCGAACTATACAGTGGAGTAGAGTTTCGGTTTGTCAAGAAACTTTCGTTCTTATTAATTTCATTTAACGCCATGTCAGCTTTTTTGTAAACGAAATTTCAAAGCGTTGAATTTTTTTCCAAGATTTAAAGGTTTCTCTCAAACCTTTTCGTTTCTTCCGCGTCCTATATATTTTGGGAGAACCAATAGCAAGATCAATACATAAAAAAGGAGCTGCTTTTATCGCAGCTCCTTTTACTTTCACGTTTATTCATAAGACCAACAGCCCTGGGTTGTACACCATGAATTCCTTCTCCAGCTCTTTGTACCTTGTAAAGGCCATTGTGCAATGCTTCGAGTCCTCATTGATCTCGGCTTCGAAGTAAGCCAGTTTGAAGATACTGTCGAGCCGAACGATCCGGTTTACGTTGACCGCATTATTTCGGTCGACCACCATGAACGTGTACCCGCTACTATTCAAGGCAGTTGATAAATACTTGAGTGTCCCTGGAGTATAAAACTGCTCGTGAAGTGTATGAACAATGACCCGGTCTAGCTTCCCACTCCATTCCAGGAATATGATGTCTTGCACACGGAGATTGACAATTCCTGATTCACCCTCAATATCCCTTGTTACCGAAAGATATTGATTCATCGAATCAGCTCCCACGCTATGAATTTTTATTTCAAGAGTTCCTCAGGCGTCTCGCCTTGATATATATAAACCAGACTTGCTACGTTGACGAAAAATACCGCGATCAACGTCAAGCCAGATGCAATCGCATAGATGGATTTATGTTGTGCCTTTTTAATCAGTGACATGGTCTCTCACCTCCTTTCGGTGAATCAAGCTCAGGGCCTGTACAAAGAAAGTGACGGCCAAGGTAGGAGACTGGATCAGCATGCTCGCCAGAACCATTACCGCACAGATCACCCGAAGCACAGGATAATACTTCTTGGGGATCCGCGACTGCTTTTCGATTTTGCAAGGCACGTAAATCAAAACCAAGAGCAGGCTCAATGCGTTTAATATTTGCAGGTACATGACACTGAGATCGATATAAGAAATGGCCGTGAACAACGCTGTCGTTACGAGGACACAAGATATGCCGGTCTTGAGGTGCAGCCCGCCAGAGAATTGCCTCAGGAGAGCGAATGAGACCAAGGCTATGGCTGCCTCTTTCGTGTTCCCAGTAAACAAGGATACGATCAGGGTAGCTGCCACGATCAGAACGACATTCAGGACGATTGAAATGGCATGCTTCAAAACATTGACTGAAGATTTGTGCTCGGGTACCTGGCGCTTTATACCCTCCGCGATCCGGAGGGACACGGCTTCGATGATCACTTAAACCGTCTCCTTCTTGATTGCATAGTAGATGAAAACTGCAAATGAGGCAGCGAAAAAGAGAACGTTCAACCAAATGTGATTGTAGAAAAGTATTACTGAAATAAGTGCCCAGCAAATCACGATCAGGCTCAATACCAAGATGTGCTCAAATTTAAGCCGAAGCTTCTCCATATCAAACGAAAAACCAAGACCGAACTTATACAGCACCCATGAAATGAGATAGACCGTGACAGCTGAGATAAGCTGCAACATGTATCCATTCCAGTCTGTTGATTGCGCCTCTCGAACTGAACCAAACAGAAAGCTGACATACACCGTCTGGACCAAGGCATAGAAGACGTATCCAATAATCGTCATGATTGCCGACCAGATGACAGGGATTTTGACCACCGTCGTGAACAAGAAAATAAAGATTAAGATTGTTATCAGCGGTGCCAAATATGGCACAGAGAGCTCATTTCTGAGAATGAAGCTCTGGACATTTGCCAGCAAGATAACGATAAGTGCTTGCCATATGTAGTCTGTCATCTTGTATCGGAACACTGACATTATGAACACGTACATCGAAAACGTCTCAACAGTCGAGAAAAACATGAAGCCTAGTGCTTCCACCCTTATTCCCCCTACACCATATCGATTACTTTTTGTTACGCCACTCCTCGACTTTTTCCTGATAAGCCTGGATGGTGGTCTCAAACCAAAATGGTCGAGTACCAACCTCAAAATCCGGATCCGGGAAAAATCGAGTCTTCCGGGCATGGTGCATGTTCTTGGGGTCAATTCCGAGGGCGTCTGCTACTTCCTTATTACCGAGGACACGTGGCATCTTCATTCCTGCGATGATTGCGCGAGCCTCTTCCAGTTGGTCTACTAATTCTAATATACGTTTACCTTTCTCTCCCCCTATTTCATCAGCCAGCAAACGGTACTGATTCAAGGTCAGTTTAATCAATCCACCTTCCATCTGGAATGTTTTTCCTCATAAATAAAATATACGATATTATCATATATAATGCAAGACATTATCATATATTTTCCAAAAAAAAGATGCTGCCTTTCAGCAGCACTACTTCATTAATCAGCACTTTTAAATCTCAACTCTGTTATTTCAGCCTTTACGGAGCCTTCCTTCCAGTCCTTTGAAACATCTTTAGCTTGATAGTAAGTCCCGGAGTCCATTTTCCATGAGTAATGCGCCTTCAGTGGCTTGTTATCAAATATGCCTGCTGGGTTGATCGGTGTTAGGGACTCCTCAGAAATAGTGTTCCCGTCCTTATCCAAAAAGTAGAGTGTTACTGTCAAATACTCAACATCCTTCGTCCCTTTGTTCTTAAGCCCGTATGTGTAGCCTGCGACTTTATTTCCATATAAACTATCCGTGTACCATTTGGCCTTGAGATCAACGATATCAATAAAGTTCGAAGCATACTCCTGTTCGACCGGGTCACTAATAGCATCGCTTACTGTATTAGCAGCTCCTTGTTTATTTGTCTGCTCACGATACAGTGACAGTTGTTCAGATAACTTCTTGTTCTCTTCTTCCAGTGATGTCGCCTTATCCTTGGACTCTTTTACCTGGCTATTTAAATTCGTGACCTCACCTTTTAGTTTCTCCAGTTCTGTCTTGGTAGCGGCTAACTCATCTGCTTGACCAGAACTACATCCACCTAGCAATGCAGAAAATAGCAAAGCCACTGCGGGTATTAAGTACAGCTTTTTCAATTCAATTGCACCCCTTATGAACTATATTATTAGGGCCTATTGTACCACGTTTGGAAGAGTGTGGAAATGAAACTATGTCTACTTTATGCGCTTGATCATGTCATCTACTGTGCTTTGAAACACCCTATAGGGCCGCCCCTCTACTCGATACCGCCCGACACCCACAATCCATAGATATGGAAACAGCTTCTTCCCTGCCGGCTGCCATGGTTCCTTTTCCCATTCTCCGCCCACGTAGAATCCCTCGTAGCGATTGAGCTTTTCATTCATGACCTTCTGGCTGAACTGGGTTCGTTGAATCTCCACGTACCACGGCACACCTTTCCAGATCATAAAGGCGTCAGGCTCTGGCAGCCCTTTCCCGCCGAGTTTTGGTTCAACCTGAAACATCCGAGGTATCTCAAATCGACGGACCTGTCGAAAGAATTCCGCAATGGCGAGGAAATGATTTATCTTCTGTGAATCGGTCTTCATTGTTCGCTCCGCCGAGAAATAAATGTACTTCCGTCGCTCCGTGGAACAGCGAATCAACCCGTCGCGGCGAAGCCGCTTAAGAACCATATTGGTGTGTGTCACTGGGTGCTTGGTATGCGAGAAATGGAGCTCCGCTATATCGTCTCTGGACAGGCACCGGAATCGCTCCAGATCGGCCAGAATAGCCTTGTCGCGCGCGATCATAATAGACCCACCTCCACGTATTCATCCTGCTCCTCTGCGGGCTCCCGTGGAGCCTGCGCTTCGCTTGCAGTCGGTTCGACCTTTCTATACGGCTCTAGCATCTCCCTGGCTGCTGTAAGCTCCAGGTGTGGCCCCTGAACATACCTGCATCCGTCTAGCTTTAATACCAGTCGGCCCTTTTCGCTCTGCTTGATAGCTGCTGCCTCTGCGGTGCCGATCGTAATCCGGCTGTTTATCTCATCTGCATGCCGGAAAGCCATCCGGACAGTCAGGTTATTCTTGAGCTTGCCATCGAGAACGTCGGCGTCTGGCCGCTGCATGGATAGAATCAGGAACACACCCAAGGCGCGCCCGATCGTCGCGATCTCCTCTATTCCTTCCATGATGTCGGCCTTCTTCTTCAGGAGCGCCACCTCATCCACAGCAAGGACAATGTACGGCGGCCGGTCCCATATCGGCAGGTCGTTTACATGCGCCACCTCGTAACGGTCCAGGAGATCCCCACGCTCCCGCATCTCCCGCCGGAGCTTCAGCACAATCCGATGTAATCCCGCCGCATCCATAACCACCTCCTGCGCGATCCCGCGGAACAAATGGAACTCGCTGCGCTTCATATCGGCACAGTACAGCTCCAGTCCCGGCACCCTGCGGATCAGTGTGGTCAGTACCGATCGGAGGGCTACTGACTTCCCGCTGCCAGTCTCTCCGGCAATCAGCAGATGTGGATGTTCGACCATGTCGTAGACCATGTCGCCAGACCGACTACGGCCAACGTAAATGGGCAGATTCAACCCGGGGGTATATTCATCCACCTCAGCCGCGTCATACTCAAATGGAGCCACAGAGGTGCTGTACACGCTCAACACAAAGGTCTTTGCATCCTCGCTCATGGAAAGCTCTGCGCCCGCGCCGAACACCTGCCGGAAAAGCCATTCATTTTCCGTAATCCGCGTCGGGTCCATACCGACCGGAAGCACAAACGCCGCCTCCGTCCTGTCTAGGTATGATGACACTCGTTTAATTATCGGGTAGCTCCGGAGCTCCCGGCCCTTGTATCCGTTGATCTTGTAATACAGGTTCCCGAATCGAAATAAATACATCAGCTTCCGCCGGAACACCTGGTCCGGCATGCTCCGCCAGACAAGCCAGGCTGCCACCCCACTTCCGCCCGCGCCGGCCAGCTTCGCCGCCGCTACTAACGTCACTCCGCTCACTAGCATTCGCGTCGCTCCTAACACTTTTGATTTTTGGCTATGTGTCGGGCATTTGGGCCCGTATTACTTGAGTAAAGGAACATGTGCATTTACATGATCTGATACATGAGCAGCTGAATATGCCGTCAAGGGACGTGGACACCGAAGGCAATACCAATCATCCGGAGGGCGATCCGCCACTGGTACAAGGCAATACAGCCGTAAATTACATATGTCGCCATCTTGATGTAGACAACCCGGCCGCCGTGCCCACAGCGTTCAATTTTGTTTTCGATAAAGTGAGAGACAATGCCGACCACGGCCAGCTGCACAAACGGAATTAAGCTGATCATCAAATAAAACCTCCCAAGCTGAAATCTTCCTCTTGATCAACCAGCTCGCAAGCAAGGGGAGCTGCCGTACCAACAAAAGCCATCCCGCCGTCCATCTCCCGCTGGGCCAGACGTTTCAGGAATCCGGACGAATTGATCTTACTGTGAACGTATTTGTAGAGTCTTTCTTGGTCCGGATCCAGGATGTTAAACGTGACCTGAATCCGTTCGATTTGTTTAGCCATAGACTCTCCTCGCAATCATCAGGAATGCCCGCACATTGGCCGTACACGGATCGTCATCGATCAGCTGGGCATGTTGTAAATACTCCTGCAGGAATGGGTACAGCTCCAGAGCACCGCCGCCCACGAGGTAAACCTTATCCGTAGATGCCCATTTCCGGTTGATAGCCTTTGAAGCGATCTGCCGGGCGAAGGCGGCCGGCTGCAGGTCACGCTTGCTCTCCATCCCCTCCGTGAACGTCCAGCTGCCGCGGTTGTTGAATTTACGGTCGATGATTGTAGCGAAATTAACGCTGCCGCTTCCGATATCAATGACCCGGATCATGCCTGTGTTCGGCGCCACCAGCAGCCCCGCTGCGGCTCCTTCCGGTGATACCTCGCACCGGTTAATGGTAATGACCTTCCGCTGTCCGTTAATTGTCAGATCGTGCCGGCCGACATACATCCGCTTGATGGTCGTCTTTTCTGCTTCCGTGTGCGTTTCGATAGGCTGGCCGACCACGATATCAAATTCATGTCCGGCCCCGAACCGATGCAAAGCGATCAGCGTCCGGAGCTTTGCGTCAAAGTGGGCCTTTGAATCATCTTTCCTGCTTTCAACATACTCGCTCTCCTCCAGCGCCAATGTGCCGGCGAAGCCGCATTTCCCTTCGTATTCCCATTCGAAGTCATATGGACCAGTCTCGCGCTTGAGATTCCTCGCCAGGTCATTCACCCCGATCGCCGAAGGGAATACAAAAGGCCGCTGCTGCAGTCCGGCATATTTCGTGCGTCTGTTGCCTGGATCAATGGCTGCGATCATACGTCCAAGCACCTCCCCATGTTGTGTATATAGATACATCACTGAGCCGTCAGGTTTGATCAAGTGGTGTATCTGGTTATATACCTATACCGAGATGCTTTTCCAATATTCGAGGTTTCATGATTAAATTTTTCATAGATTGTCCACCCTGTTGATAGATTGTGGATATTTTGAACAGGGGGGCTTATCCTTGTATGGGTTAGGGAAGAAACGGACAAAACTTGGGGAGTTCATTGATAATCAGCACGACATCAACCAGGAATGGCTTTCAAAGAAGACAGGGATTAGTAGGGATGGTATATCAGCACTTTGCGACGGAACTAAGGGAATTCAGCCTCGGGCCGCAACGGTTCAGAAAATAATATCCGCCCTAAGAAAGTCTGGTTACGATGTTCGAGCGTCTGATTTCTGGCAATAAAAGAGGAGGTAGTCTTATGTGCGGACGCTTCACATTGACAGTGGAAACAGAGGATGTAATAAAGGCATTTGATATCGAAGAGGTTCAATATGAAATTAAGCCGCGCTACAATATAGCACCCACACAGACCATCGCGGGCGTTCTTAATGATGACGGCAAACGTGTCCTTCAGGGGTTCCATTGGGGGCTTCTTCCATTTTGGGCCAAGTCAAAAAAGATAGCCTACAGTACATTTAATGCGCGTGCAGAGTCAATCCAAAGTAAGCCAGCTTTTCGGTCTGCCTTCCCGGATAAAAGAATGGTCATATTGGCAGATGGATTTTATGAATGGGCCCACAAAGGCAAGGAAAAGCAGCCATGCCGCTTTAGAGTAAAGTCAAGCGATGTATTCGCCTTTGCTGGCCTGTACGATACATGGAAGAGTCCAGAGGGAGAGCACATAACGAGCTGCACGATCATAACTACGACGCCAAATGCCCTCACCGAGAAGGTCCATGACCGCATGCCTGTTATACTCGGAGAGGATGAGCTGAAAATATGGCTTGATCCCGGGGTGTCGGACAAGGACCTACTGCAGGGGCTGCTGCAACCTTATGACGCTGAGGATATGTACACATATCCGGTTTCCAATTCGGTGGGGAATGTTCGAAACCAGGGTGCGGATCTGATCGAAGAAATTCCGCTCAATTCAAAATGATTCCAATAAAAAAAGGACCTCCGAGAAGGTCCTTTTGTTTTATGTACTGGCTGCAATGATATCGCCAAAATTGATCCATTCCCATTCGTCTTGGGCTATCGAAAGTTTAATTTCTTTACGGAACGTATTTATGACCGTAACAAATCCAGTAAGGTCCCGGGTATTGAATGGGTCAAATACGGTTAGGGTCACTTTGACATGGTCGTTAAATGAATCCTGGAGAGCCTGCCCGATCAGCTGCCACTCCTGCTCGTCGATGACCGGCTTCGTCTCGATCTTCACCCCCATTTGATGGGCCAGGATCGCGCTTTTGTGTTGCGGTATAATCATCCGTGAACTGTCAAACAATCCGTTATCGGTTAGCTTTTTGCTCATGGTTAGTACCCTCCTCAATACATGGTCCAGTAATCGGCCCCGCGGCTTACTTTAGGGCTTTTAGTAGGGGCAGTCCCTCTCTCCCATGCCTCCAAAATCACAACGTTCTCCACCGACGACTTGTTTTCCCACTGGACATATTCCTGTTTCTCTAGCTCTCTCAGTGACTGAATAATTTGATCCTTGCGCTTGCCGGCCATAGTTTCAAGTTGCTCCATGTTTGGCATTTTATTGTGCCGGGTCAGATAATTACTGAGGATCCGCAACAATTTTCGTTCAGAATCCGCAAGCATTCAAACCCCTCCTTGCAAACATCTGTTCCTGTATTATACCCAAACACTCGTTCGCAAATCAATGTAAAAATTCCCCTGCTCGTCCCCAGAACTTACCTCCTGAATAAGCCTCAGCGGAAAGTTATAATTACGGGTGAGGTGGTTTTATGTTTATCAGCCCGATGTTATTGGAAACGGCGACTGGTCCGTTTTCACATTCGGATTATATATTTGAACCAAAGGTCGACGGGCACCGGCTGGTTTTTGACCAAGAGGCAGGACGGGTCCGGCTTTTTACCCGCCACCATAATGACTGTACCAGTCAGTATCCCGAGTTGGTCCACCCCTTTGAGGATGACATCACGCTTGACGGAGAGGTCGCGTGTGTAGACCCTGGAACAGGGGTTTCCGATTTTGAAGCCGTCATGTCGCGACTGAAGACTGGGAAACAAGATCGGATTCAAAGATTGACCAAGACACTCCCAGTTACCTTCGTAATCTTCGATATCCTGAGATATAAAGGGAAGGACCTCCGTAGTCTTACGCTGGCCCAGAGGAAGGAAATACTAAGCGGTATCAAACTCCCATCAAATGCTTTTGGGATTATGCCGTTTATCGAGGGTGAAGGCGAAAGCCTCTTTGCCCAAATCCAAAGAAAGAAAATGGAAGGGATCGTTGGGAAGTTAAAGGACAGTAGGTATGTCAGCCGACGGTCTGCCGAGTGGCAAAAAGTCATCAACTGGACTTATGAGGAGGTATTCCTGACTGGGTACCGTAAGGACGAATTCGGATGGCTGGCTGCTGTACCGGATCCATCAGGTAAGCTGCGTCCGGCAGGGATTATCGAGTTGGGGACAGGCCCGAAAGAGCGCAAAGACTTTTATATCAAAAGTCAAAAGCTGGTGACCGGGGAGGACAAGACATTTGTTTACCTAGAGCCAATGATTCGCTGCCAGGTTAAGATTAGGAACTGGTACAAATCGGGGCTCCTTCGCGATCCAGTCTTCACCCGGTTTATAGTTTAGTCCAGCATGGAGCAGTTGCCAACGGCAAACTGCTCCATTTTTTCGTTAAGCTAACGGGCAGGACAGTTAGTAAGAATCATCTTTATTAGTTATAACAGACTTTATTGATTGTTTAATTCTTTGAACAGCAACAGGTTTTTCAATAAAATCAATCATCCCAAGTGCTAAGCACAATTTTCTTTTATCTAAATCACCTGTAACTGCAATGATCGGTGGTGGTGAGGGGATAGTATAATAGATTTGTTGGAAGGCGATTACTCCGTCCATTATTGGCATGTGAATATCCATAAAGATAAGATGATAAGATTTGAACTTAAGGGCTGCTAATGCCTCCATACCATTTGTCGCGGTATCTGCAGAGTACCCAAGTTTCTGCAAGATACGAACCATTACAATCCGATCGATCTCCTGATCTTCTACTACGAGAACTTTCATTTGAGCAACCCTTTCAGGTGAGGAAAACAATAGATTTTTAATAATTAAAAGGAGGTAATAAGCAGTGAAAGTAACGTTTAGACAATTAACAGGTACTTTTACCCGTTAGCACTCGAATTGAAACAGCATTCTTACGGTTTATAATTTAGCCCGCAAATTTAAACGTACATGCCTCAAGCACGTAGAATTCATCACCGATTTTCACAGCGAAGTCTGTAATTTCAACGATTTTCCCGCTGCCGATCAATTCTTGGTCGCTAAAAACTGCCACAGGGATTTGCTCTATCATTGCTGTATGGAAATGGATTGGGGAAGTCAGGGGCTTCATAAATCTTTTGCTTTTCATCAAGTTTCACCTCTTCCCGAAATCTTACCATAGTTCAACAATGAATGGGTAAAACAAAAAGGCCGCCCAAAAGGACGGCCGGGAAGAGGAGAAAAGCAGGTGCAGCTTATAGGAGCTTACCTATATCAACATTTTGGGTAATCTTGGTTGATTCTATACCTGCAGTTAAAAAGGACCCTGCTGGCTATCCGTTGGCGGGGTCTTGTTGTCGGCTCATAAGTGACATCAATAATTTATGGATTATCTCCTGCAGCAATTATCACCGCATAAACACCTTTATCGTCATGCTTTACTATAGCAATGAAAGTGCCCGGTTTTAAATCGTCCTGCCCATCGTAAAATCCCTTTAGTTGGTTAGCAAGACCCTCGCTCTCAAACTGAATTACATCCCGATTCTCATCAGCTTTGTACTCTTTGACTTTCACAGCATCGGTTGGCATTATTGCATTGGCCTCACCTAATGCCTCCTCTTTTGTTGATCCCTCAGTGTAAAGAGTAACGTTAAATGCTATATCATCGTAGTACATGACTAAGAGCGATTTGTTTTTGTATGCAGACATACCTGAATCAGGCTCATTTTCATCGTTTCCGTAGTTCTTTTCAATAATTGATTTCGGATCCCCTAAACCACCAGACTTAGTGATTTGCACAAGATCATTATTCGCCTGGTTATTTTGCTGTTGTGTTTCAGACTCTGTTTTACCAGTCTCTGTTTGCTGCTCTACTTCTTTGGACTGGCTCGGAGCGTCTACTGCTTCGTTCGGTTCATCTTCATTAGCTGCCACATTTGATGGTTCAGGTTCAGCCTGTTCTTTTGGATCTTCTTGACCCGTCGCAATAGCAATTGCACAAATAATGAACACAGCAATTAGCCAAAACCACCATTTTTTATAGATCGGTTTATTCATAATATCCCCCTAAAATATGTATGTCTTTGAACCAGTGTATTGTGGGAACATTTGGCAGTCAACAATAAAAAAAAAAAAGACCCTGCCAGCACTTAGCCAGCAGGGTCTTTGCTTACTTCTAGTCTTTGGCAAGGAAGCTTTTTCTTAAGCGGTTAATGACAATAGCCATCTCTTCACGGGTTATAGGTGCGCCTGGTCGAGTGCCATCAACATAACCGTTAGCTGTCGCTTCCTCCCAATCCTTAGCTGCCCATGAGCTTACATTGTTAATATCACGTTCAGGCACTTTCGTTCCCTCCTTTTCTGGTGTATTAAATAATTCCTGTTCAGATTTCCGTCTTCTTTCAAGCCCTTTCAAGACGTTACCTCCGGCCTTGTTGTACTGGGTGATGCTTGCGGCGATTTGCCCGACTGTACGGCCGAGGCACAGCTTCCGGAGATTGCCTTCCCCGCAGTTGTAGCAAAAGCTCACCAGCGCGTCGAATTGGTTCTGGTTGAGCTGACCAGCAATAGACAGGGCATTGACGGGAGCTTCATATTTGGCAAGATCAGTAATTAGCATACGGTCTGCATCCACTTGAGTAATGGTCATTCCCTGCCTAACATCAGGTCCGTAATGGCCCCATCCTATGGTCCAATAGGTTTCAGTAGGTACAGGCTTGTACGCCGTTAAGCGGCAGCCCTCGAATGATTTGATTAGATTAATACCGGCTTGCGATATTTTGTGGCTCATTCGTCTTCACCACTCTTTTTCGTCTGTTTGACCGCCTGATGCCCAAACACAGCAAAGGCCCCGGCAAGGACCCCTTGTATAAGCGACTCAGCGCTCCATCCAAGCATCCAAACAGTAAGGAGTACTGCAACCACCACCACGGCATAAACAATGCTCCAGTCGGGCACCTTTGGCGTCTGTTTAAGTACATAGCCAATAATCCAACATGCTGCCACCACGATCAACAGCTTCGGGTCAATCAATTGCCAAATCATATTCCAATCCATAGTTCATCAACCTTCCATGATTTATTTTTATTGTCCAGATAGTTTAATTGCAGCCCAAACAGCCGCGACGATGCCGCCAGCTACGCCGGTAATGATCGCACCATAAAATGTTCGTTTGAACCATTTCTGGTCTTCCTTCTGGGCGGTCTGTTCGGCAATGGCCGCCTGTGCGGTCCTCAGAGCCTCGTCCGCTACCTCTTTGGCTGTCTGAAGCATATCAAGCCTGTGATGGGCGGACTTTGCGGATTGATCTGCGTTACGAGCAATCTCGCGGAGCGTCTCTACAGCTGCAGCCAGTGTGGGCACCACTTCGAGCGTTTTTTCAATCCTTGCAAGTTGGATCTGAATATCAACGAGCAGTTTGGAATTTTCCTCCGTCATCATCTCCACCCCTTCGTTCATCCTATTTCCCCCTTTGTGACTGTAAAAAAATAAGCCCCCGGACCACTCCCGAGGGCATAAAAATAGCGCTCCGATTATTCGGAACGCTTAGGCTACTGTACCGTTTACCACTTCGGTAACGACTTCTTTAAGATTGAAAAGCTTTGGGACCTGGTCAAGTTCGTAATCACCATTCATTACTAGGCCAACCCATACTTTTACAAGTCCGCTGTCCTTTGTGTAGGTCATGGTCATGACATTCACCTCCTTCCTAGCCAGCCATCACGGCGGCAAGAGTCATCGTCAGATCGGCAATGGCTTGTTTTAATTCGTTATTTTCTTGTTGTAAAGCAGTGACCTTCGTTTCAAACGTCTCTCGTAGGATGTAATCATAATACAGTTCCTTGGTTTCCAGGTTAACCCGGAGATATGCGTCCATGTTTGGGATGGACTCCTGGACCGGATAGGTCAGGCTATCCGTGTAGAAACTGTCCTCCGTGGGATCTTCGTATATCGGATTTTGAATAATCATCGTAACTTGCCCGATGGTATCTGTGAATTTTTCATATTTAACAAGGAATAACATTGTGGACACCTCCATCAAACTAATATACCGGTACCGTACATTCTATATTCTCCTATAACAATGTTTTGACCCCACCCGTTAGGGTTGTAAATGCTGAACCTTATGGATATCGTCAAAGGACCGGGGCTGGCAGCAAAAGTTTGCCACAAACCAAGGCCGCTTGATGATCCATTCGAGTACCGATACCGCATAAGTACCGTGTCAATTTCAAGACTATTGATGTTCACGCTACTTGTACCGTTACCACTAGTCGAATAGGCTGATGAGAACGTTGTTTCTGTCACACCCGGTATACGAATGGTTAAACCTACTTGCACGTTTTCATTATTCGTTGCAAGACTGCCCGTGTATGCATTGAGGTATGAATTTGATACCGAACCTCCTGACCCATCAGACAAGTACGTGAACACTTTTCCTGCTGGAACAACAAATATATCTTTATAGTACGTACCTCCCGCAGACCGTGATTCGGTTTGAGTGAAAGCTATACGCGAACCTGTGCTAATCTGCCCGATCTTCGTTGCTAGTTGAGCGTTTGTATCTGACGAGCCCGCCGCGACTCCCTTTGCTACAATGGCGGCAATGATGGCGTTTCGATCTGCTGTAGTCAAGCGTTCAAGCAATCCTGGTACACCAAATACCGAAACGTCTTTCGGATAATCACCCGCGGCAACAGAGAACGTCCCAGTGACATCCCCTGAATCTGTTGTAGCTGTCTTGCCGGATCTAATTTCTGTTGCTAAGGCTGAACCACCACCCCCTTCACCCTGTAAGATAAAAGCCGATGCACCGTCATAAATTAGTGTATAAACACCGTTTGCTTTCAAGTTGCCGCTCACAACGTCATTTCCATTTGCCTTTTTAATTGCTTTTGCACCTAAGCCATTTACATTTAGCGTCGATGCACCAGTGTTTGCTACATTGATTTTGACGGTAACACGTAAACCCTCGACCAAGGCTGTAGGTGCCGGGTTTAGAGTTACTGAATACGCATTTGAGCTATTGGTCGTTGCCCCATAATTTCCGACCGATACACGTTGGTTAACGTATGCAGGTGTTGCGAAACCCTGATTTTGAACAGATGCTATGAAATCATCCCAATCCTTCTGGAATTTTGCTGTATCCACCCTAATCAGAGAATTGACAAGACCACAAACGTTTTGGTCTAAACGCTCATCAGTAATGTTACCGGGCAGAATAATGCTTGAATTAGCAACGACACGAACTTGAGCAAGGGAAAGATCAAAAATCGACCCGGAACGATTCAATGCAGGCGGCGTGGGGCTCGCACTCGGCAATCCCTGTACCACAAGCGCTCTGATCTTTCGTGTCTGCACTGACGTGTCCAATCGAAGGATAACCCTGTCTATCCTGTCCTGGGTGGTTGCAGGCTGAATAGGCAGTGTCAGGGCCGAATCATAAACGGAATATACATAGCCGTTGATCCACGCGAACCCCGTGCTGAGGGAAACGTTAGCGTCGCTTCCCGATGCTGAAACGTTCAAGTATTGCCCCGCGTTAAATACCCCGTTCGTAACGAACCTAGCGAAGTATTCAGCAAAGTCCCGCGCCGCATACTCGCGGGGATCGTCTGCTGTGCTGTCAAAAAATCCAGACTTTTCAGGCATTGCTTAATCACTCCTTTTCACGTTTGATCTAAGCTGCTTCACAAATTGGGTAATCGTTGGGATTTCATCCCCCAGAGCAATTTCCAACTTGGAGGCTGGCTCGTAAATCTCTTTCACTTCAGTCACCCGGCTGTTCATGGTCAAGCCCCATTTCTTGTTTTGAAGCGTCACCCGGTCCCCTAAATCCCAATCCCTTTCATACACGAAACTCCCGGTACTGAGAATGAGCCCGTTGAAGGTCTGAATGCGCTTCTGTTCCGAAAGGGCCTGTTCCCCCATGCTTGTCAGTTCTAAGGCATCCGCAGCCGATGAACAGTCAAGGAACGTTTCTCTCCGGTCGAATCCGGATCCGCTGCCTACAATCTGAATCAACCTGTCCTCGTCCTCTCCTGCTCCACCGGCATACCCAATGTTTTTATACTGCAGCCAGCTATCCACGTAATCTTGGGATTGGATATTATCGAATTCATGACTGAAGATAACTGGCGGGTGTATGTTTTGGCTTGTTGTAAGGTCCCGACCAGGTAGCACATCATACACCCATTTTTTATTGAGAATGTCCAACGCCACCTGCCAGCCAATGTCGCAGAACTCTGCGATCTCCTGATTAACAGCATCAAGCTGCTCAAACCTTGTTTGCCAAGGTGTCTCCTTTCCGCGCCCAAGATCAGGAGCAACCATGAAAAACGGAACCTGCCGCGCCGAATAAATACCGGTTGCGTAGGTTCCGTTGCCAAGATTGTTATTTACATAATGCTTAAGGACTGTTTCAGCAGGGCCCCTGATCCGGTCATAACTTACAGCCATGGTGACCCTCTGATCGAGAATGCCGCCAAGCGTTGGCCCTTTAATGATCAGGGTTTCAATACCGTTATCATCTTCTGATACTTGGCGATACCGGATGATTCCAGCCTTATGCGGCTTGTTGCCGACCATGATGATTCGATCCTGCAGCAATTGGTCTGTATGCTGCTTCCCAATTTGAATATGCATTTCAAATTCACCGGCCCGATAGAATCGCCGGGTAAACTGAAGGCTTTCATAATTGTCGATTTCACCATGTAGATAAAAATTTGTATCCAGTATCCGGACAGATGGAGCAGCCATTTACATCACCCTCCCTGATACCGGTTATTGTAATAGATCGTCACGGTTGCCGCCTGCTGATCGGAGTCTTTATCGCTGCCGTACTTCAGGACGTTATTTCCTGGAGCCAATTGAAAGAAGGTGCTTCCCAGGTCAATCCAATGAAACACGTTGGTTCGCGTCCCGTCACTATTCAGCACTTCCACCCGCTTATTTCCAAAGGCGGTATTTATGATGAGGGTGTCTGTTTCCTTCAGCTCGTAATTGACTTTGATGTATTCCCCTGTGGTTTCATTCTGAACTACCGGGTTTGTCGCCGGCCCTTGATACCAAATTTCCACAGGTGTATCCACATCCCCTGAATTCACAAAGTTCCCACGGTATGAGGATTGTGCAAACTGAGTTGGCAACCGTAACGGGAACGTTAGGCCACCGGCTTCATACCGCAAACCCTTTACTGTCTGGTTTTCATCCCGCCAATATGGGTCATTCGCAATAAAGTTCACCGTGAACAGATTGGCATGAACGTAACGCTCCCCGAAAACCGCGCCTTCCTCCGCTATGGCATCAATAACATAGCTTCGGGATGAGTTAGTATAAACCAGCCTTCCGGGCCCCATCTTGTTATTCAGGATCCGGGTTAGTTCTCTCCGGCGCTCATACAGTTCCTGCTGACTTCGGGCATTTATAAAGCACTCGACCGAAATGTTTCGGTCTGAGAGTTGAATGTCCACGAAGCTGCTACCGTCCTGGTACGGTGACTTGGTACTTTTAATGTCAGCCGGTACGTTAGCTGTCCCATCAATTTTCTGTAACACATATGGTCCGGAGCTGCCGAACACAACAGACTCGCCCCGGGTATTTACGAACGTGACCTTTTGCAATTCGGCACCTCCTATAGATCCATCGCCAGTTTCTGAGCGCTTCTTTGTGTCGCTGCTGATATTGAACTTGGCGTCGTAATCGGGGTATTAAAATGATTTATTACAGCAACTTGTGTCGGTGAAGATTTGGAAGATGATCCGCTAGAGCTGTTTTTATTCCCTGCTGATGATGCGGCGGCTGCTGCTGAAGCAGCGGCGTTTGCTTCGGCCATTGCAGATACTGCAGCGCTTCGTGCCGCGTTGATCTGAGCCACCACATTCGCTATCATGGCCGAAATTTCATCAACTTGAGGTTTAAATCCAGCAAGCAGTTGCTCTCCAAGCGTTTGACCAGCTAAGTTGTAGCTATCCCCATAGCTGTTCAGCAACTCAATGATTTCCTTTTGCTGCTTATCAATAATCATTTTCTCAGCTTCTGCCTGTAGGCTCTTCGCTTCCAGGAGCTTTGCGTAATGGGCTTGGGTGTCAGCTAATTGTTGATCAAGGGAAGCCTTCTGCGCGGCGTATATCGCATTGATGTTGTCCTGCTGCGCCTGGTATTCCGCTGCCATAAGTTCTTTCTTGGCGGCAAGCTGATCCTTAATAGCCTGGGTCTCTTCAGAAAGCTTGTCTTTCAGTTCCTGCTGCTCCGATTTAAGAGCGTCCTTGGTGTCCTGCAGTTGTTCCTGCCGGTGACGCTCATTCATGTCGGCAACGACTTTGTTGAGCTCTTTCTGTAGCTGCTGTTTGTTGTAATCGTCGTGTTCGTAATCGATCTTATCCTGTAGTTGCTTGATCTTTTTCTGATCAGCAGCGTCAAGTTCCGACCGGCTCCGCTCAGTTTCTGCCTTATCCAGTGCATCAAGCTGCTTTTGAATGGCATCTATCTGCGCGTTATATACGGAATTTATCCGCTCAATCTCAGCGTCCGCCGCCTTCTGGGCTGCATCGACCCGGGCATTGTAAACAGTCTTGATCGCGTCCAGTTGATCATTCTTCCACTGCTCATTGGCATCCTGAGCGTCCCTGATGCTGTCCTCAGCCGCTTGTTTCTCCGCCTGATACTTTGCTTTCAGTGCATCCTGAATGCCTTTGGACAAGTCGTTGATACTGTCGATCTGCGCCTTTCGAACGGCTTCGTTGTATTCCCTCTGAAGCTGCAAACGGTCATTGGTTTGCTTCCGGATCTCCTCGGTGGTATCCCTTTCGATCTTCTTCTTTTCCGCCGCTGTGTACCGATCATCAGCCAAGACCTTTTCGAGGTAATTCTTGTTCAGGTAAATTTGCTCGTTGTAAAGCTTATCTTTGAGCTGAAAGGCTTCCTGATCCGTAAGGTTCTCCCGCGCTACCCGATCCTCATAAGCTGCCTGAAGCGCGTTACTGGTACGCTGGACCGCATCCACCCTCGTCTGCTTCTCTGCTTCAATCTTTCGCTGGGTAGCTTCAAAGATCTTGTCATCTAGGTCGGCCCGCTCATACGCGGAATCTGCGTAGAGCTTCTTGATTCGCTGCAGCCTGGCGATCTCGTCGTTTTCAGTGAGCTTTCCGAGCTGCTTTGCTCGCTCATAATCTTTTAACGCTGTCTCTAGTGAATCATCGCCCATCTGCTTTTTGACAGCATGAATCTTTTCCTCAACAGCCATGCGTTCATCAGCGGTTTTGATGTATTTTGCCTGGATTGTTTCCAGCATCTTGAGCTCTTGAGCTGATGTGAGCTCGTCCATCGCCTTGAGGTGTTCCAATTTCTTGTACGCCTCATCCAAAGCCTTATTCTCGTATGCCTCTGTTTTCGGCGTCTTCGTTTTTGGTGTCTTAGTCTTCTTCGATCCACTGCTCACATCGATTACTGGCACCTTTGGCACCGAGACTGCCGGAATCTTAATGTCCTCTGGTTTCATGTTTGCCAGTGCTTGGAGGCTTGCCGCTTCTCCACGCAACCGATCCAGTTCCGCATTCATTCTAGCAACGGCCGCTTGTGCGAGCCCACTTGCGCCGGTAATCTTCGCAATGCCTTGTGCAATCGTTATTGCTGCCTGCTGCTTGGCAATGGCCGTGTTCTTTTCCTGCAGAGCCTCTGTAGCCTTCGCCTGGATGTTGGCCCACTCCAGGGCAATCTCCCGTTCCTTGACGAGCAATAGCCCTTTGATCGCCTGGACATTGATACCGGTTGCCGTGACAAACTGCGGGAATTGACTTGCCAGTTCCTTCTGAGCTGCCGTCCAGTCATTCGAACCCTTCTTAGCGGATGAATAAGTTTTAATGAGGTTCTGAATGCTGGTTATTTCTTGTTTTCTACTGGCTATAGACTTCGCCTGATCATTGATCTCGGTTGTCGTTTCCCGCTTGGCGTCCTTCACTGCCTTGGAGTAGACATTCACGGCATTCTGCAGGTCCTTCATAGACTTGGCCGATATCTTCCCGTTGTCGTCGATGTATTCCAACGTAATGCCGAATTCACGAGCGGTTTTGTCGGCTTCGCTCATACTGTAGCCCAGCTCTTTGGCGGCAGTGTCCAAGGCAAGAACGTTATTGCCCATCTGCGCCGAACTGGATTCTGCTGCCACGTCAATGAGCTTCTGATAAGTGGCGATCAGTTCGTTCAGCTTATTGATTTTTTCCTGTGCCGCATCGACTTCGCTTCGTTCGATACCATTTGCCTGGACTTCCTGCAGGTTCTGCTGGGCCTGTGCGAGGTCCTCCGCTGCCTGCTTGGCATCGTCCATGCTGTTTTTGATGGACACAAAAGCAGCCACGGCAGCGCCAATCGCAGTTATAACCAGGCCAATTGGGTTAGTAGTCAGGAACATCAACGCCGCTCCCAGCCCTTTGACGACCGGGATCAACGCGGCGATGCTTGTTACCAACTTTCCTGCGATGATCAATAACGGGCCGGCTGCCGCAACCATTGCCACAATGCTGATGATCGTCTTTTGTGTCGAAGCATCCAAATTTGAGAACCAGGTGGATGCCTCTTCGATAGATTTGAACAAAGGCTCAAGAGCGTCGAGCCCTGCCATAATGGCCGGCACCAAAGCGTCTCCCAATGTGATCGCCGCGTCCGTGATTCGGTTACCCAGCATCTTCAGTTTAGATGCTGTCGTCTCATATCTTTGATCCGCTTCATTTTGGAGAGCTGTGTTCTCTCCCCATGCCTTTGTACTGAGCTGCAAGCTATTTCGAAACAGGTCCCCCGCGCCGGAGGCACGTAACAGAGCATCTCGCATCCGGATCTCGGACATTCCGACTTTATCTAAAATCGCAAATACGTTTTGTCCTGATTGAGATAAGCGATGCAACCCTTCGATAAACGAAACAATGGCTGTGGCAGCGTCTTTTTGGAAGCCCTCTTTGAATTGCTTGGAGGTCATACCCGCTATTTGGGCCATCGTATCGAGTTCTTTGCCACCCGACATTACGGAACTGGCCATTTTACTCATAACCGTCGAGATAGCCGTACCACCTGCTTCCGCTTCAATACCCACTGAGCTCAGCGCGCCAGCAAGGCCCAGAATCTGTGCCTCGGACATCCCGACTTGATGACCGGCGCCCGCAAGTCTAAGGCCCATGGCCGTGATCTCGGATTCGGTGGTCGCTAGGTTGTTACCAAGTGCAACGATTGTGGAGCCCAGTTTCTCGAAATCCTGCTGCGGCATCTGCGTGATGTTCGCGAGCCGTGCAAGGGAAGTCGCCGCTTCTTCGGAGGCCATGTTCGTCGCCACGCCCATATTCGTCATGACCTTGGTAAAACTCATGAGGGCGCTGTTCTTGATCCCCAATTGTCCGGCAGCTTCAGCCACGCCAGCAATCTCGGTCGCGGTTGCCGGCATTTCCTTGGACATATCCCGAATGTCTTGCCGGAATCCTTCCAGTTCCTCTGCTGTTGCATTGACTGTCTTCTTTACACCTGCAAAAGCCGTTTCGAAATCGATCGAGGATTTGGCAGCAGCTACCCCTGCTCCCGCAATCGGAGCTGTTACCATCAAGGACATACTTTGCCCCGCCGCGGACATCGTCCGGCCCAAAGACTCCATCTTTTTGGATGCTGCGTCCAGCGCTGCTATCGCTTTTGTCCAGGCCGACGATTGTTTCTGCAGTTCGGATGTCGTCGCCTTCAGCTCGCTGTCCAATTTGTTGTACTGAGCGACGGCCTTGTTCAGCTTAATCTCCAGATTCTGCGTCTCCCGGGCATCTGTCCCCTTTGCCGCCGCCGCTTCTTCATGCTGTTTCTTCAGTTTCGCGATGCGTTGGGCCTGGACATCCATCTGCTTATTCAGTGAGTCCACCTTGGTCCGCAAAGCTTCCTGAGAGTTTGCGTGCTCCCCGATCCGCGACGATGCCGCCTGGAATTCAGATTGGACGACCTTCATCTGGCGAGCCAGCTCAGCCATCGACTTTTCGACGCCAGAATCATCTATGGATAGCTTGGTGACTAGGTTTGACACCTCAATGTCTTCAGCCAATGTTCTCACCTACCTCGCTAAATGTATTGGTCAACCCAAGCAGGCGGCGTATCCGGGTTGGCCTGCTGCTGTTCGCCTGGAGCACCGATGCCGTTGTATTTCTTATGGATTTCCCATAGGGCAAACAGTTTTTTGGGCGTAGAACGCCAAAAAACCGCCTCGCTCATTCCGAGCTGGACGGTTCCAATGTAATACATCCAATCCCAAGGCCAGCCTCCATCGCTGTCACCGGATGGAGGTTGATGTTGTGATTGAATGCTTTTGTATTTGCTTGTGTCAGGCATTTCCGCGGTCAGTGCCTGAAGAATTTTATAAGTCAGATACTTCACGTTGCCCAGGTTGACCAATAAATCTAACGCCTCAATTGGAATATCTTCTTCATGCGCCAATCCGACCTGGAGTATATACGGAATGCTCCCCGTGGACTCCTTTTTGATCTCTTCGATCAATTTGGACGGGGAGCCGTACATTTTCTCAAGGTCATAATGAGCATTCAAGTCATAGACAAGATGCCTAGTAACCCCATTGAGGTCTACCGGCACCTTCTCAATCTTCATGCCGATCCACTCCTTTTTTTGCAGACAAATAGAGACCAGGATAATATGTACCCTAATCCCTTCTTACCGTTTTCAGTTTTGACTATCAGAAAAGTGAGGCGGGGTTAGAATAATTATCACCAAAGAATTTACCGCCTTGTGAAAATGCCGCGTCATAAAGCGCCTGATCGATGGCAGAGACTTGATCAAATGTTCGACCACTCACCGTCAAATCCTCCGCATAATACCGATAAAAGATAGTGCTCTCCGGCTTTCGTTCCTCAATCTTATAGCTGTTCAGCCCCACCTTGCCCGCATTGAACAAGTGCCAGACAGTGTTGCTGTTTGTCGGATCTGAACTACCGTATTGGTCAGCCTTCTTCGAAAACTTAACCCGACCAGCCGTAAGACCAACGGCACGCTCAAAATAGTAGACCTTCGCGACATTGTGGTTCGAGATGTTTGCGAGCTGGGATACCCCAAATGTTGAACTTCCGACATATGCAATCTCCATCCACAGTGAAAAATAGAAGTCGTGATTTTTCGACTTGTCCAGCGACTTATAATTCGCCATAATGTAATCTTTGATTGCCCCAAGCACTTCAATTTTCAGGTAGTTAGCCGGAAATGGATTGGTGATTACTTCTGGCTTATTTGCAAAATAGATGCCACCTTTCGGAGTCCGACTGACCTTTGATACGCCGGTATCTGCAACCCCATAGGATAAAGTGACAGTGCTGCTCCCACCTGCCAGAACCTTGGCCTTATCCTCAGCAAGGTTCGAAAGTAGCGATCCGCTTACCGGAATGCTGCCGTCGACCTTACTCATATCGACCAGGATAAGCGAGCCATTCGTCAGGATCGGATCCGCCCCCAGCACGGGCAGGTTCGGGTCTGTGAATTTTACACCGCTAAGCACAAACTTTAATCCGGCCATGTTTACCACCCCTTCGCATCCAAGAATTTTTTAAGCCCGTTGGCAATGATGGTCGCCCCGGTCAAGTTCTCATGGGTTACGTCATGAGCGTATTCCACCCAAGTACCTCCTTCGTTTACGATAATGTTCCCCAGCCGCCCGCCACCGGACCGGACGTAGTAGTCCTTATTGGCTCCGCCTGTCGGCAGGCCGGAAGTGGAGTGCCAGCCCTTAAATACCATTTCCGAAGGCTTCCACGTAACCGTACTGAAGTCGAACCAGTGACTGAGCGGCGGGATTCCATAGGTATCGGCCACCTGTCGCTCGGTCATCCCAGGGAAGTCGAGGCAAGGGGTGCTATCCGCAGCGTCCAGCAGCTGCTGGCGGGTATTGAACCAGTTGTCTGGGTAGGTCGCCTTATAGAACTCTATAATGTCGTTCCGAGAGCCCGGCGTCTTGGCCTGCATGCCTTCTTGGGTAGCAAACACCAACCGGGATCCGTCAAAGGACGTTGCCAACCGCTCACCTAGAACGGAGAACAAGACGTAACGGTTCGACTGCCACGCGGCAATCAGTTCCAGCATCTGCGGGACTGTCGGATAGAATGCGTTGTTGTCGTTGTTCTGGCCGTGCCAGAAAACGTGCACCCAGTCCTTGTTGACGTCGGTCCCTTGTAGGATCGCGTACCTCATCATTTCCAGAACGTGGGTTGACGTCCCCCCACCGTAGGTGTTCACCGTGCATGTGTATCCTGCGTCTGTAAAAGGCTTCAGGACGCCAGGTTTCAGCAATGTCCCCGGCATAGAGTCGCCCCAGAAGACGATACTGCTCTGGTTTTGCAGTTTCCGAGCTGTCTGTCTGTATACGTTCAGCATACCTGTGACACGGCCGTTGGTCTTGTCCGTGCGGCGCACTTCCCACTCGTTACAGTTTGCTGTGCATGAGAGGACCACAAAAGCACCCTGCGCTGCATTGACCACTTCAGATGTTGGAACTACGCCCCATACGCCTGCTTCTCGCACGAGCATGTCGTTAGCCTTGAATATCAGCCCGCCAGCGGTGCCATCGGCTGATGCAGCGTACACCTCTCCGTCAACGGCCGCTGTCGGCAAGCCGTCTGCAGGGGCAAACTCTCCTCGATAATAGTACTCACCGTTCGCTGTGGTGCCCTTCACAAAGCGCCTGCGGCGAAGAGTGGCATTCGCCTGGGTGCCGACAAAATAAATGCGTTCATTCGCAGCATAAAGAATGCCGTCAAAGTACCCGCCATTCGATACGCTCCACCAGTCGCCGCCCTCGGCTTCATAGGTGGCTGCGTTAGGAAGCGGCTGTTTCTTCCACACGGTGCCGTCGTAGGCGATCAAGTCGCCATAGTTGAACGATTCTCCGTTGATGGTTCGAGCTCCGTTCGTAATGTACCTGTAGTAGTCGCCAACTGCAAACGTACCTGTAGGCGGGAACGTGTCAGCCTGCTGAAACTCACCCTTGTATGTTTTACTCTCGACGCCTGCGGCCTTCACGTCGTAAGTGCCCCGGAATTGCCGTCCTCGAATGTTCAGCCCCGATCGTCTTCGGAAGGATAATCCAGCCCCAGAATTATTGATCCCCTTCACGATCTTGGTACGCATGCCGGGGAGCGCCGTCCAAGCGTGCCCGAAAACGCTAGTATTAAAGTACAACTGCCCTTGGGTGCTGCGCCAGCCGTCCGGCTCTACAGGCATCCGATCACTGGGGTTGTTCCCTGACCCGAGCTTGCGCACTACCTCGGAGGCAAGCTTAACTTCTTTGATGGATGCGTCTGGCATCGAATTCGGGTCAACATTGAAACGGGCTAACCCATTCGTACCAATGGAAAGGGCAACCTTGTTATCCTCATCCACAATAGCAAATACAGAATCGGTTTTCGCCGGGTCCATACTTTGAGGAAGCACAGACTTATCCGTCACACCAGATACTGCGAGTAGTTCATTGAGTGCGTCCGTTATCGTCAGACCAGCAACATCTGAGTCATTCTTGATTTTGCCGCCAATGTGGCCATCTTTATTGATGGTCAACGACACACGGCCGTCCTCATCCTCTATTGCAAACACATACTCGTCATGTTCTAAAGGTGACGGAGAAACCGCCTCTATATTTTTCACTGTACTTAGCGCTTCCACCCCTAGAGTTCGGGCTACACGGTCATTCCTCACTTCGAAATCACCTCATTTCCGTTGTTCGTTTAGGACAATACGCTTTCAATATTCGCCAGGCTCTGCCCGCCGATAAATTTGAATAAAGCTTCCCCGATCAGTGGGTTCGCTTTGGTCGGATGCGGATGAATCGAATCGTTCATCATTCCTGCCGCGTTCGCTTGTGTGTAATTGCCGATCACCCATCGCGTATCAAATATGAGCGCGTCAAAGTCCAGTGCGATCTTCAGTATCTTCAGTCGGTACGTTTCCAGCAGCGCATTTCTCGTGATATCCGCCGTTTCATTTGGCATAACCAGCAGGATGGCCGCATTCGGATTCGCGGCCCTGACCCACCCGAGAATGGTCCGAATGTCAGCATCCACCGTGCTGGCCGGGAAGGCGGTTGTACCGGAATCGTTCATTCCTGCATTCAAAATGAAGAGGTCGCAACCAATGTTCTTCAGGATATCGGAATACATCCCGCCATCCAACTGCGCTACCTGTCGCGTCTGCGTGCCGCCCTGGGCCAGCCGATGCACCCGAACGCCGCCGTTCCCGTTCCGCAGATCCACGCCCATGATTTGAACCGGACCCACGACGCTCGAAACCTGGGCGATGTTACCCGCCTGAGCCGGCAAGGTGCCGGTATACTCCACAAACTTGGCTGCCTTCTCGCCGTCTGAATTGATTGTCATCAGGCCCGCGGCGTTCTTCCCGTCACCCCACTTGAACGTTCCGCCGCCCGGCTGCTGTAGGTATAGAAGCTTGGCCTTGGTGAACTTGTGGGTTTTGTCCGTGAAATTCGCGTACCCGCCGGAGCCGGTGAATATCATTGAGAACAAATTTGGGCAATACTTGTCATCCGTCGCCGGGTCGAATGTTGCATTGGTCTTTTGGGTCGCACCGGTTATTCCTAAAGTGCCGCCCTCGGCTACGACCGCCGAATTATTGGCCGCCATAAACCCGACCCCGCCGTCGCCCAGTATCTCCTGAAGCTTCTGTCGCAGGAAGTCTACGGGACTCGTTCCGCCAGCCCCAGCCATTAGCGAATCGATCGCGCATACCACGTTCAGCTGCTTTCCTTCCCGCCGAGCATAGGAGACTGCGTAAAGCCATTTGTTCAGCCCCGTGCCCCACAGGTATTTAACCCTGGCTTGATTAGCCATATTAAATGCTAATTTCCCCAGGTCCATCTACGACACCGCCTTGCCCTTGATCGTCACGTTTCCCCCAGCGACTGCGCTAAGGCGTGCCCGGAATGAGAACCCCGCCGGCACATCAACCTGCCAACTCTCCGGCGCTGTATCACTGCCACCTGTTGTTTGCGGGCCGTACTTGGTCGGATCTGCAACGTTGTATGCTGTTGTTGGAATATACACTCCGCTCGGCCCGGCAATCTCAAACACCACAGTCCGGCTCGTACTGGTGCCCGTGATTTCACAGGTCAGCGTGTAGTTACCTGTTGTCGGCGTAAAAGGATTTCCTTCGCCAGGGGAACCCGCGGCCAACTGTAAATCAACATCAAGGACTGGATTACGGACAGTCACAAAGGACGCTCCATTTTCACCTTGCGCGTATTCAAAATCATCAATCTTTGCGTTGTAATGCTGCGGAGCTGCCAATCCACCTTTTGCCCTCTTAAGGTCCTTATTACTTGCCACCATAATTTACACCCCCCAAAATAGACTAAAAGGGCGGCCACCGCCGCCCAGCCAGGTCGATCTATTTATCATCTAGTTGATCATTAACGGTTGCTTTGTTGATAAAAAGATCGTTACGGGTTTGGGATTGCACTGGGTACAGCAGTGAACCAAGACGCTACCAAATCGGCGCTTTTCTCATTACTGCTGTCTACGCGGAATCTCCAGTTTCCGTCAAAGGCCCGCTTCAAGAATGTGCCCTCAATTGTCGGCGTTTGAAAGGATGGCGTGCCCTCTTTCGTCTTCGCCTCTTCATTGAACAGCATGAACTTTCCCTTCAGAAGCCAGGTAAATCGCGAGCTACCGTCACTCATGGTCCGCTCAAAACCAAGTGCAACCTCTGGTGCCTGGTCATCGGCGTTGTCGATCAAAAGCCCAGTGTCGGGGTTGATCTGCGATCCCAGCAGCTCTGCCTGGATTTCAAAAGGAACATCAGACACCCCAAGCTCGACTTTGATCTCGCCCAGGGCATTTGCAGTTAGAATCGGACCGTCATCACCATTGAGCGTTGCCGAGTTAACCGTAGGCGATACGTTAGCAGACAGAGCAGGCGAAATCTTTTTCGGCGTGCTGTACGTCGCACCCGTTGAGTCGTCCTTGGTAAGAACAGCAAAATAGATATTTTTGAGGCCGACCGCGGCTCTGTATTTTTCTTCTGGCAAGACAATCAACTCCCAAATTGAATTTTTTTGTACCGTAAAACTTTATGATAGGTCTGGGTATCCGGCTCGAATTGATCTATTGAACCGGACCGGACGAAATCCATGCTTTCCATCGTCGTATTGACGGCGGCCGCGATGGGACCTGTGTTCCCGTTTGTCCAGATATCGACCTGAAAGTGGATGTATGAGCTGATCGGTATGTTGTCGACGTACTTGTTGTCGTAATTGACTAATTCAAAGAATGTCACATATGGCAGCGTATTGTCCGGTGAGCATTCGGGGTAGACTCGGACATTACCGTCCTTGTCCTTCCCCAATCTCGAACCAAGATCGGGATTACTCCGAAGGGCTTGTTTGATTTCGGGCTTCAGATCGATCATCATCCTTCAGACATCCCCTTTCGCAGAAGGTTAGCGAGAAGCTGCGTGACCCGATCCTTGTTTTCATGAAAAGATGGGTAAATAAACGGCTGCGCAGGTGACTTTCTTGTTCCAAACTCGGAAAAGTGGGCCCTCCATGCTGTCTTTTTCCCAGGTCCAATGGTGACAAAACGAACCCCGTCCCCCCTGCGAACCGGGCTGACCCTGATATCGTCCCTCATGTGAATGTGGTCGATAGTGGACATGGGGACTTTTTCCCGTTGTGCTTCCGCAAAGATTTCCCCGCCTTCTTTAAGGCCCTGATTCTCCATCCGCTGAATGCCGGCCTCGATCCTCCGCCGTGTAGCTGCAAGCATCTGCTCAACCCCCTGCAGTTCCACCCCGCTAGCCATTGGACACCTGAGACACCATAAGGTGCGTCTCAGACCGGTCGTCGAATACGTCATCAAGAACAGTGACAATATCGTAAATTCGGTCTTTCTCCACCCCATTAATTACCGACTTGCCATCCACAATCCGCATATCAGAGGTGATCCCGGATCGATACCAAATCCTATAACGAACCGTGATTTCCGCCTGATCAGCAGCCGCTGCGAAGAACTCACGGCCTCTCAGCGGTTCCCGATTGGCCCAGAGGGTGATGACATCCTCCCATTCCTTCGCACCCGGAATAGGGTAGCCAGCGTCATCCTCGGTGCGACCTTTCCGCTGAATGGTGATCCTGCGGTTCAGGTCATTCGACTGCAGGCGTTTCGCCATCTGGATCACCTTCCGGCTTCACATCGCTGGTTTTCTTCTTGCTCGGCTCAGACTTAACCTCCGAGATAAAACCTAGCTCCAGGAGTTGCTGAGCTCGTTCCTTGTTCGGAGGCTTGTGTGGTTCCCCCGGGAAACAGTGCCGGCCATTGTCAAAACGATCCGTAAATTCCTTTTCGACTCTGTATTTCATGCACCTCACCCTTTCAAATTCCTGTTTTCAGCTGCAAAATGATGCTTGTGAGTGACTTTTCGATCCGCTCGACCTCTTTTTCATCCCTTGCCCGTTCGCGGTGTACACGGAGCATAACGGCTAGATCATAGAGTTTGGAGTCCTCGTCCCCTGACGGCTCCTGGACACCCGCATTCCGCAGGTATTCCTTGGCCGCATCAAGCAAAAGAGCGAGGACTATATCATCCTCGCTCCCATCAATTCGCAGATAAGACTTTAATAAATTCAAGTCCGCCATGTCTTGGGCTCCTTCCTTATGGAGTAGGCACCCAGTCCAAAGTCGCTGTGTAGAGTTTGCCGCCGGTAGTCAGTACCTCAAAATTATAAGTCCCTGCAGGGTTAGTCGCTGCAAACCAGAGTGTTTCCTGGTCATCAGGCGTTAAATTCTCCCCGTTTTTCTTGATGTAAACCACTGATCCAGCGGCGAGGGAAATTCGCGCTCCTTCTCCATCCAACAGCTCGAACTCGGTGTTATTCACACCATCACGCTCGCCCTCTCGGCCAGTTGGATGCCATGTTGCCGGCGAAGGAGCTACTGCTTTTTTGCAATACGGAATGCAGATTTCAGCTTGATTTGGTGATCGATCCAAGCCGTCAGGACAAAGTCCCAGATACCGGACCGAACGTTTTTGTCGCGGTCGTAGATAATCGTCGGGTCATAGTTGTAATGGGAGAATCTGAAGTCACCCACTACCGGATCAACCGCCAAATCGCAGAATTCCACCGGCTTACCGAGCACTTGCTCCGGCTGCGCACCGTAAAGTGTCGCATTTCCATTCGCAAGGACCTCAAGGATATCAGTATAGTCCACATACCGCATCACAATCTTTGCGTTCTCGCGATAGTCTTCGTGGAGGTCAGCGATTGCTGCTTTAATCGCTTTATACTTGTCTGCACCTGTTACAGCTTTAATTGGATCGGTGATGCGATAGAACGACATGTGCTCCTCCCCAGCTTTTGGAGTAGTCGTAAAGGCAACCTTTTTTTCCTTAGCTGCAAGGCCGCTTTCCAGAGCACGGTCAACCGTCTGCACAAGGTTCGTATCAGTGGCAGCAAGAATCGTCTCAGACAGTGGGACCATGACCTTGAATTTGTGGCGGCCGAAGGTGACTACATCTCCGGTAGCTTTGATTTCCTTAGCGGTTTCCTCGTCGCCAATGAAATCATCGTCATCCAGTTGGAAATCGATCTTCGGGATTTCGAGATTTGTTACCGTGGTAAATGTGGAGACATCCCGGAGTGGGTTCTTGACGAAAGGTTCATGCAGCAGTTCTGTCGTCATAGTGGACGGCAGGATTTTCTCGCCACCGGAACCGTTGTTATCCCCCAAGGCCGCTTTTACATCATCAGGAACGTTCTGGCCCCTTACCGCTGCACGGTACAGTCCAGCTTTGGCGGATGTAATTTTCGCTTTTGGTTCCTGAACCCCATCCAGAACCCCTCTGCTTTTATCCAAAGAAGCTTTTTGTTCTGCTTCCATCACGTCATGTTCCTTTTGAAGAATTTCGAATCGCGCCTGAAGGTTTTGCTCCTTTGTTTCCAGCGCTCGAATATCTTCGACACTTGCGTTAGGGTCCGATGCTTTTGCAAGTTTGTCTTGCTTCGCAACAGCCAATGCTTGGCCGATTGTTACCAGGTCGTTTTTTACGTCGAACAGTGTTTTAGCCATTGATAATTCCTCCAATATATGAATTAATATTTTGAATTTCCATAGCCGCGGTTTCGCGGATTCTTTGCAGGTATTCCTGCGTCGATTTTGCTTCGGATTGGTCCGGTTCTGTTGAATTCCTAGCTACAAGATCGGCCGGAACGTTGCGATACTTGGCGAATAGCTCTTCGCTGACGCACGCTGCCGCCTTATTCGCTTCTCCTACAACATCACAAAGCCCATAGTCAAAGCATTCCTGTGCGGAGAGCCATGTTTCGGCGTCCAACAATTCGGTCAGCTTGTCCTCGGCCAATTTTTCCCCGGACCGGTCAAGGTAGGTTTGCTTCATGCTGCCACCGATACGATCCAGGTCATCCGCTACCTTCCGGAGCTCAGCAGCATTCCCCCAAGTGAACGTCCATGGATTATGGATCATCATCATGGCATTACGCGGCATATGAATTTCGTCCCCGGCCATCGCGATGACGGATGCGATCGACGCCGCCAGGCCATCAACATGAACGATCACCCTTGCTTTATGCCGTTTGAGGATGTTGTAAATCGTTACGCCCTCGAATACCGACCCGCCCGGGCTATTCATGTACAGTTGCAGCGTATGAATGTCACCAAGAGCATCCAGGTCCCGCTTGAAACTGTTCGCACTGGTGTCCGAATCATCCCATTCCCAGGAAGTGATGTCGCCGTAAATGTAAAGTTCCCCCTCGCTTTCGCGGGCAGCAGCTTTGAAATCCCAGTACTTCTTTTTTTCGCCGTTCTTCACGTCTTATTCACCTCCTTTCCCCGCTTTTTCCTTTGATCCACAGGAGTGTCGATTGGGTACAGATCACCACTGATATAGAGCTTGTCGCCACCTTCTACCGGCGGCAGCTCCTCCAGAGCACGGACCTCATTGGGCTTGTAGCCGGCTGAGCGCATCATTTTGAAATAGAACTCCCCGCGGGTCTTCATATCCCCACGCAAAAGAGCGTTCACGTTGAACTTGTAGTACAGTCCACGCAAACGCTCTTCGCGGTTGAGTAATTTTCGGTTAAATTCCTGCTCGTATTGCCTAACGATAGGAATCATCGTATTGGTCACGTAATTGAGCGACAGCTGCTCCATGCTGGAATAGCTGATCCCATCGGTCTCTCCAAGGAGGAAAATCGGTATGTTGAAAACCATAGCCACCCGGGACTTTGTGATCTTCTCGACTTCAAAAACCTTGGTGTCAATGAAATTCCTCTGGATCGCCTCGATCTCTGTGCCTGTTTCCTGAATGATGACCCCGCCATTCTCCTTGTAGAACTGTTGGAAGTTCTCAAGAATTTCGGTCTTCTTTTCTTTACTCAGACTTGTGGCCATTTTGAGTATGAAAGAGGCTTTGATCGCTGTATCCATCTGGTCGAGGCTAAACTGCCTTACCTCTTTATCGAATTCGATTGTATTTGAAAGAACATCGATCGGGGAGATCCCTTTATACCCGGTTGTATGGATATGCTTCACATGAATAATGTCCATGTTGTGGACATAATACTGGCCTTTCCGTCCGTTTATGCAATACCAAAGTTCGTTGGTGTCCTGCTCAACGACCGGTTCAACGTAATCAGGATCAAGGATCAGCAATGAGCTCACCTGATACCGGGCGTCGTACATCTTCAACGCGTATGAGTTGCCCTTCGTATTCCGGATGACTTCCATGGTCCGAATGAAATCGAACCCGGTCATGTTGTTATTAGGTGCGTTCGCAACCATGTCAGAAATCGGCGTATTTACCGGCGTAAACTCCTGGTACAGCTTAAGCGGCAGCGATGCCATCGAATTGGACAGCCTGGTCACCGCAGCGAATATTGTCTCGTTCGTCGCCAAAGTGCTGCCGGATTTACCCGAGAATATCGATCTTCCCCGGAAGAACCATTTTTCAAATCCCGTTGTCGCTGATTTGAAATCATTTCGGACAATGTCCCACGCCATTCTAACCCTTTGTCGAAGTTTCAAGTTTCCATCACCCCCTTTTCAGAAGATCATTGATGCTGACGAACTCAACGTTTCCGGTAGGCGCCGGCACGGCCATTTTCCTCATGACCTCAACGTGGGCATTAATAAAGGCCGCGAAACCGTCAATTTTACGGTAGCGACCTTGTTTTTTCGGCAGCCTATCCCTCTTTGGATCGTTGCCCAGCTTCACGTTATTGACATACCATCTGAACATTCGATTCTTGTTGTAAATGACCTTGCCGTCGATAAACAGCTCCTTGGCGTCGTCGACTGCCGGACCGAGGGTCAGCTGCCCTTGTCGAACAACCTCCATCTCGAATCCGTATGCCTTCAAAGCTTCGACGAGTTGAAAAGCCTTCGCCGGGTCGTACATTATTTTTTCGATGGCAAATCGTTTCGACTGCTCGACGAACCAATCGTAGACATACTCCTTTTTGACGTATTCGCCGGGAACGATGGTCAAAAGTCCCTCCCTTTGTCGTTCATAATAGGGGATTTTCTCGTTATCCATCTTGGCTTTGGCTTCCGGAACCCATGAATGAGACAAAACAAGGACTTCGCCAGTTTCTGGAACAGTAAACTCAAGGCAGGCGCTGGTCAAATCCTCTGAATCGGAAAGGTCAAATCCGCCGACGCAGCCCTTTCCTTCGAATTCATTTTCCGGCACGACTTTGTTGTTCCGGTTCAGTATTTCCGGTGTGACGAACGACAGCTCGCTGTTATTCATGAAAATGTTGAACTGCTTGGTGACCCAGTCATTGTATTCCTGGGGAACGAGCCTGTCCGTATTGAAATCCTGAATCAATTCGGGAAGGTTCAAGGTGACGCCAATGTTCGGATTCGCCTTGATCCACATCGCCGGATTCTCGATCTCACTGATATCATCAAGCTCGCACATGAAATAAAATTTCCGCTCCTGCTCGGTTTCCCCGGCAAGAACATCTGTGGCGATCTCATAGTACTCCATCAGTGGCCCGTCCAATTGGTAGCCGGCAGTCGTAATGTAGATAACCATCGGCTGCTTCCGGGCCGACCAGGAACGCTTAATGACGTTGATAAGCTTAAAATCCTTGAATTCGTGAATTTCATCGAAAATACCAAGGTGTGTATTCAACCCGTCGAGCTTCTCGGAATCAGACGCCCGCGGCTCGATTTGGCTGTATGTCTTGGCATAGAATATCCCTTTTTGGTTCTCACGGAACCTTTTGCGAAGTGAAGGGGATTTCCGGACCATCACACGGCTTTCGTCAAACAATTCGCCTGCCTGTTGCTTGGTGTTAGCCAGGACGTATACCCGGGCGCCTTCCTCGCGATCTTTGGATACCGAAAAGAGCGACAAACCCGAAATTTTGGTCGTTTTACCGTTTTTCCGGCCAATAAAAATAAGCCCCTCGCGGAAGCGACGGACTCCGGTATCTTTATGGACCCATCCGTAAAGTGAGCCGATAGCGAAGTGCTGCCACGGCTGCAGGATGAGCTTTTCATAATCACCCTTCGATGGTTTGCAGTATTTCTCGATGAAGCCGATCGGCCGGTGTCCCAACTCTTCATTAAAGACGTATGGGAAGTCATCAGTTCCTTGCCTTTTTAAGTCATTTAAGTGCCGGAAACACGCCTGAATGACCTTTTTGCAGGCGATAATTTCGCCTTTTACGACCTGTTCGGCATACCATGTCGTAAGCAAAACCGGGGAAAAGTCGTCCAAAATGTGCCGCTTCACGATCTGCTCATTACGCCATTCGTCATACCATTTTTGGATCTTGGTTGGACTAGTAGTCGTCGAAATCGTCATCGTCATCTACTTTCCCACCCATCCCCAACAAAGCTGCTTTTTTACGCTGTGCGGGAGTGAGCCCGAGAGACTTCAGGAGGTTATTCAGGGTCTGAACAGTCTTTGTAATCTCGATGGCTAAAGGGTTTTTGACGATATTCGTCGCCCCGGCCTTGTTTGTATGACTGATCATCAGGTCGTGCTTGTTGACTTCCTTTTTCAGCTTCCGGTAATACTTATGGGTCTCGATATAGAGCTGAATCAGTTCTTCATCCGACTCCCGATATTTCTCCCCAAGGTACTCTCTGATTTTTTCGGCCGTTGGAACTGCCATGTTTTTTCTCACTCCTTTCCAGCCGGGGGCACCCCCCTTAATCTAAAAAAAACGATGCGCGCAACGAACGAAGGGCCCACGCCGGTCCCAAACCATACTGAGGCTCAAAATCCGAGGGAGGGGGGCGTGTTTCCATATTCTCCAGTACATTTAGACATTCCGGGCAAAGACGCCTGAGAAGGCCCTTAAAATCGTTCTGACGACGTGTAGGATTTTCTATAGGTTCCCATTCCATTTTGATTACCACCTCTCAGGGTTAGCCTCAGCCTTTACAACGGTCGCCCTACGCTTTCGCCTCGGTTCTTCTGCCTTGGGTCGTCCCTTCTCTGGGTGCTCCTGGTTATGGCAGGTAGGACAGATACTCTCCAGGTTGTCCTCATCCAGAGCAAGCTCCGGATAGTCCTCCCTCGGTTTGATGTGGTGGACCGTGTTGGCCGTCGTCAGGATCCCTTTCCGCAAGCACTGCTGACAAAGGTAGTGGTCACGGATTAGGACCTTCTCACGACACTTGCGCCACTCCTTGCTCTTGTAAAAGGGATCGACCTTCTTCATGGCGATGCTTTACCTTCGACCGATCTGCTCAGCTTGACGCACATTGCTTTGTCCTTGTAACCAAGCCACATCAACCGGCTGGTGGCCGCCACTGAATGTTTCGATTACCCTACGCTTACCGCATTTGGTACATTCCTGATACCTGTACTTGTTGGATCGCTTAGCCGTGATCCATTTATGGAAGATGTGCATGATGCTCTTCACTTCCTTTTCCCAATATAAAAAGCCACTCGAATGAGTGACCTTGATTCATCCCACATCAAACCGCCTTGGTGCAGCATGCAGGAACGCTATGATATTCCCATTGTTGCTCTTCGGTAGATGCTCGAAGTGATCCTTCACTTCTGCCTCCCATTCCTCATGGGTTACGCCGTACTTCTTCAGCTGCTCGATCTGTTCATGGATTGCCTGGTATTGCTCTACCGTAACTCTCATGTGCTGTTTGTTCTTCTTCTGACTGAAGTATTTCAAATACGTTTTTACGTATGATTCTTCGCTGTTTGTAAAATTGATGTATTTATTTAATCTTTTATCATTCGTTAGTATTTTATCATTAGTTACTACCGTTGGATTTTCCACAACTGGAAAACCCGATTCTGGACGTAATGACGGGCTTTCGTATAAATCGAGCTCCCAGGATATGATCTTGCCACGCTCATTCTTGACCGGATAGCGGTGAACATATCCGAGCTGCTCGAGCTCCTTCATCCCGGTGCGGATGCTGTCTTTCTTCTCAGTCGTGTGTCTCATCAGCTCATCCAGGTAAAACCGGAAATGATCCGGCTTGGTTAGCATGTAGGCTAGCAGGCCGCGGGCTTTAAAGCTTAGGCGTTCGTCCTGAAGGGAATCATTCAGGATCCGGGTAAACGGTGGAGCCTTGCTGCCTGACTTATTGATCCGATAGGTAGCCACAGCATCACGACACAGTCACCTTGATGTTTTTCATTGATTCGGCGATTTGGGCAGCCATTTCTATGGCTTTGCATTTAACTTCGTCTAAGACATGCTTCATCCGTTCCACTTGGTCATCAAACTCCGGTGGCGTAGAAACAGATAGGTTACAGGTTAGATTAGCAACATTGACGGTCTCCTTCTCACCTAAACCTAACTCCTGCTCGATCTGATCACAAACTTTGTTGATGCGATTTGCGATGATCTTTCTGTATCCGTCTGGTCCTTCTTGATGAAGTTTCTCCAACAAGCCCAGGTAGTGCAGTTTCATTTCAACTGTCGATGTTAAATCAGGAGCTTCAATATGTTTCATTCCATCAAGTTTCAACCGTTCACGCGCTTGATTAACAGTCATCTTGCCAGTTATCACATCATGTGTATAGATGCCTAGTCCATCAGGTATTCCTTTATATGCTTCTCGATCCATGGTAAGATCACATCCTTTTAAATTTTGCGGAACAGAGAGGGCAGCAGCCGGCCTATCCCCAGCTCACTCCTCTTCAACCATCACGGTCGCATTCAACTCCAACCAAATCAGTAATCCCTAAATGACCATCCTTACAATTGTGAACATCAAGCAGATTCGGCGTTGGTCCTCCCCAGTGTTTAGGTAGCTCATATCCATTCGCAAGACATATTGCAGCGTTCATTGCATCAGGCACGTGTAATGAGCGATCTTCCTTCTTGCAGCGCCGGCACACATAAACTAATCTACCGCCTTTCACGATCAATCAACCTCCCCATACTGACTCATGATTGTCCACTCTCAATCCGTGCCCGTAGCGCATCCATCTTCCCCTTGATCTGCTGCTTTAACTCCGCCTCACGTTGCACTGCCTTAACCGTGTCCGCCCGCGGATTTGCAAACCGCTGCTGAATCCGCCTGATCTTCACCTGTAACTCCCTGATCTCTGGATCAGTGTAGAAGGCGACATATTCATACTGGCAATGCGGGCAAACAAAATAAATCTTGTCGACACCATCACCGATCCGAGTCGTGCTAAATGATTCAACTTCAAATGCTATATGACAACCTGCATCGCAGTTTGTTTTCATTGAACTTCCCCCCCACTCCCTTAGCATAAAAAAAGCCGCTCGATTGAGCGACTTAGTGCTTGGTTTTTATAAATCTGCATTTGCAAACTCAGGGTCATATGTATATTCAAACAAGGAGTTTGAATCAAAAAACTCAACCTCTTTGTCTTTGAAATCCCTTCTGATTCTTGCCATTTCAGCTTCTATATCTCTTCTACCCTTGTTCACGCAGTACATCCCATAAATGACTCTTTCCACGTCAGAATCACAAATAGTGTTAACGATGTGTTTGTCTGCTGAAGGGTCAAGACCGTGCCCAAAAATAGTTAATGATCCGCTCAACTTATTGAGACTTTTCATGCAAAATCTGAGATATGGATTCGAAGCAATTTGCCTATGCTTCAACCTCCAATCCCCTTCTGAAACGAACAATGGAGGAGAGCCTTGGTCTATATTATATTCCAATGCATTCAGCAGATTACGGCTTTGACTGGAGCTCATTTTTCTGACTGAGCCACTTTTTTCATAAATATGAAGCGCACCGTGAAGAAAAAATATCCACTTCTCCCTTTTTTCTTTGAACTCCTCTGAAAAATGAAGATCCCTAATTTGTTCGCTCCTGTAAAACAGGTCACCGAATCCATCGTCGAGTTCGTCATTAATTTTCAAAATTGTCCAATACGATAGTAAATCGTAATTTGTTGTAAAAATGTTTGTTGATTTCTTGAAAAGGGACTTGGCCATTTCGAATTTATGACCATTCACCTCTGAATGGTCTATATGGACTTTCCTTATAACTTCGATTAGCGAGTTCTTTATTCTATTATAACTAGTGTCATGGCTGTCCTGGATTCCATAGAGATCATTCACATTACGAGCACTATTCAGAGCATTCAAACAAGCTTCAAAGTTACTGGTTTCAAGTCGTTCAAAAAGCACCTTATCTGTGTGATCTAACCCCGTACATTCATCAAGTAATGCACTATATCTGAATCGATCAGAAAACCAAGTGGAGAACCCGTTACCAATTAAGATGTTTTTGAGCAACTCGTCCGGATTCTCGAATTCACAAAATTTTTTCAACATAACCATCTATCCCCCTTGATCGTCTAAATTCGATATCAAGGAAGAAAATCCCTTTAGAAGATGCCCACCATAAACTCAGCTGCGCGGCGCGCAACCGTAACAGCCGTGGCAGGCTCCTGATTGTGGTCAACCTCCATGCCATACAGTTTCCACACAATATGCTGGTACGTGGACAGGTCCGCCGGAAGGGAGCTTTTCACCACCAATAGAAAAGGCCGGCTCATTGGCCGACCTAGTAGGTAGGGCATTCATGCCCCTGTGGTGTCCTCTTCTCGATTTTCCATGATACAAATATATCACGTCTAAAACCTAATGCTCATTCGTAATCCTTTCTTTTTTCTTTTATTATTCTGTTATTATTCTTTCTACTCTTTAGTCGCTGTTAATTTAGGATTGAGCTTATCCATTAATTCAGCAGCATCTGATTGCATGTTCGGCAACAAGTGCCCGTAGATATCCATCGTGACGGAAATCGATGAGTGTCCAAGCCGTTCGGAAATGACCTTCATATGAACACCCTGTTTGATCATCATGGCAACGTGGGTATGCCGTAGATCATGGAACGTTATGTGTGGCGCCTTATGCTTCTCCAGGAACCTCTCCCATGCTCTATATATATTCCGGGCTGTAGCAGGGCCCCCAGTAGCCGTACACACGACAAGATCATTGTTCTGATATTCCTCCCCGCAGAATAGACGCTCCTGCAGGATGATGGAACGATGCTCCTTTAGCTTTTCAACTGTATCTGTAGACAACGCGACCGAACGAATACTCGAAGGCGTCTTCGCTCCATCTTTAATTCGGCGGCGCTTTGTCACAGTTTGCTGGATATGAAGCGACTTATTTTCAAAATCAATATCTGACCAGCGGAGTCCTAAAATTTCTCCCTGCCGCATTCCGGTCATGATTGCCAAGTAGATGGCGATCCAATAGCGGCTCTTTCCTTTTGTTTTTGCTAAGAAATCAAATGTGTAATCAGGCTCCCAAACCTTCATACTCTTCCGTGTAACCTTTGGCTTCTCCACCTTATTTGCTGGGTTCTTCAGAATCAAGTCCTTTGTCACTGCTGAATTTAGAGCAGCATTTAGGATGGAGAATGCTCTTTTGATCGACCACTCCCCAAGCCCTTTCTCATCCATATCCGTCAGAAAATCCTCAATATGCTGCGCGTTAAGCTTTGACAGCGGGATATGTCCCAATGATGGATTTATGTAGAGCCTCAGATTGTTCTCATATAGTTCCACCGTTTCGGGTGATAGTGTTCTTCTATTCTTAAGCCATTCTGCGATGTAATCCTTGAATAGTGTCTTGCTTGGTTCGAAATAGTCGCCTTTGGCTAGGTTTGTTCTTGCCTCAGCTTCAGCGACTTCAGCATCCTTCTTTTTCTTAAATCCTCTGCGTTTTATACGTTCCCTAACACCATTTTTGATTTCGCCAGTATAAAAAACAAAATACCAAGGGTTCTTTTTCGCCTTCTCATCCTTATAAACTGCCATGGATATTCCCCTTTCAATTCAGTAACACCAAATTAACACCAAAAACGCATTTTTGCAAGTTATACACTCTTAGAAACCTTATAAACAAAGGATTTATTATCACAGTACAATACCCTTCAATGGTGTCACCCCTCCTTGCTCGGGTTTGTATGGTATAACAAGGTAAAGGGATACAGTCAACTCATATTATGTAAGGCACCGGGCTTTGGTGTCGTTATGCATAAAAATTAGGCACCCGCCTTGAAAGGGCTTACAGCGGGAGAAATTTCGGCGTTTTAAAATGACAGTTGACACATGGTCGGTAACTCATTATGATGTTGCTATCAATGAAATTGAGAATCATTATCAAATTGATCCATCCCCTTTCTTCTATAAGAAATAGAGGATGTTTTTCTTGTGGTTACAGAAACATTCAGCGCCGCTGAAAATGTACACATTCTATAATCTTAAAAAAGGAGCTGCTTTGAACTTGAAGTTACATACGATCATTCCCGCCGGTATTATTCTCTCCTCCCTGCTCTTCGCAGGCTGCTCGGAGAAAGAAAGCGCGGATCCTGCTGCCGGCGAAGCAAAGACTGAGACGCCAGCCGCTAATACCGACACATCGGCGCCAAGCGCCGGTACCGATACAGCTGCGGCGCAGACGGCCGATTTCAGCGCAGCCGTGGAATCCTACCGCACCTTCGCGGTGGAGCAGTGCGATCAATTCGTGAAGCAAACGGAGAAATTCACCGAAGCGGTGAAAGCCGGCAAGCTCGAGGAAGCGAAGGCGCTGTACGCCCCGGCCCGTTCCTATTACGAGCGGATCGAACCGATTGCCGAGGCGCTTGGCAATCTGGATCCCGACATTGACGCCCGCGTGAACGATGTGGATGCCGCCGAATGGCGCGGATTCCACCGGATCGAGAAGGGACTGTGGGAAGATAAGACGACCAAAGGCCAGGAAGCCTTTGCCGACCGGCTTCTGCAGGACGCGCAGCTGCTCCGTGCCAAGGTGGAGACGGTCGATATTGACGCCAGCCTGATGGTAACCGGAGCGGTTGAGCTGCTGAACGAAGTGTCTTCCTCCAAGGTAACCGGCGAGGAAGAGCTGTACTCCCATACCGACTTGTACGATTTTGCGGCCAATGTGGAAGGCGCCGCCAAAATTTACGAAATCCTGAAGCCCGACCTGGCCAAAAAGGACCCTGATCTAGAAAAGCAGATCGGGGAGCGATTTGATGCGCTCAAGAAAGAGCTGGACGCCTACAAGAAAGGCGACGGATACGTCAGCTACACCGAGCTGAAAGAGGACGAAGTCCGCAAGCTTAGCCAAAACCTGGATGCCCTGGCGGAGCCGCTTTCGAATATGGGCACCCTGCTTGGAGTGTAAAGCATGTCAAACCGTGAGCATGAGGAAACCAAAGATTCGTCGATTTTGAAAAAGCCGCTGTCCCGCCGCGACTTGTTGCGGCTGGCGGGCACCGGCGGCCTGGGACTGATCATCGGGGGCGCCGGTATCGGCGGCCTCTTCGCCGCGAAGGAGCGGAAGACTGCGGCGGCCGTTGCCGGCCAGCCTGACGCCGGGGACCGCATCCCGTTCTATGGGAAGCATCAGGCCGGTATTATCACCCCCTCGCAAAACTTCATATACTTCGCCGCTTTCGACGTGACTACGACCGATGCGAAGGAGCTGAAGAAGCTTTTTCAAGCCTGGACCGCGGCAGCTGCAGCCATGACCGAAGGCTCCATGCTCGGGGAAGAGAGCGCCAATCACAACCTGCCGCCGGTGGATACCGGAGAGTCGGCAGGTCTTTCGCCTTCCCGGCTGACCCTGACGTTCGGCGCGGGGCCGTCCCTGTTTGATTCGCGCTTCGGGCTCGCCTCCAAGCGGCCGGCGAATTTCAGCGATCTCCCGGCCTTTAACGGGGATCAGCTGGACGCCCGCTGGTGCGGCGGCGATTTGGCCGTTCAGGCCTGCGCGGACGACCTGCAGGTGGCGTTTCACGCCATCCGCAATCTGGCGCGCATTGCCCGCGGCACGGCCGTGCTCCGCTGGACCCAGGAGGGCTTTCAGCGCACCGGCAGCGCCGACCCAGCAGGCGGAACCCCGCGAAATCTGCTCGGCTTCAAGGACGGCACGGCCAATCCGGATACGACAAGCAGCGAGCAGATGAACCGGGTCGTTTGGGCCGGGGCCGAAGGCGGCGCAGCCTGGATGGCCGGCGGCAGCTACATGGCGGTGCGCCGGATCCGGATGCGGATCGAGGTGTGGGACCGATCCTCCCTGAAGGATCAGGAGGAGACGTTCGGACGGTACCGGGCCAGCGGCGCACCGCTTGGCGGCCAGCACGAGTTCGACAAGGTCGACTTGTCCGCCAAAGGGCCTGACGGATCGCCGGCTATTCCGGCCAATTCGCATATGGCGCTCGCCCGCGGAGACGGCTCCGTACAGATCCTCCGCCGATCCTATTCTTATTCGGGGGGCATGGACGCCAAGACTGGCCAGCTGGATGCCGGACTGCTCTTTATCTGCTTCCAGCGCGATCTGCAGAAGCAGTTCATCCCCCTTCAGCAGAAGCTTGCGAAGAGCGACCGGCTGAACGAATATATTCAGCATGTCGGGAGCGCGGTGTTCGCCTGCTTCCCCGGCGCCTCTTCGGGAGGTTATATCGGAGAGACGCTGCTCTAGCCCGTAGATATCAAACTCTAGCAGAATTGACATAAAGGAGATTTCACCATGCTGCGAAGCAACCTTACGCCTCGTACCGGACGATGGAACCGCCCGCTGCTCGGCGCCCTGCTGACCCTTGCGATGCTCCTCCTGAGCATCTTGGCCCCGCACGCCGAAGCGGAAGAAAATTCCGCTCTGGACTCCCTCCTGCCTTCCGTTGGCAGCGCCCTGGTTGAAGCGGGCCAGCAGGAATGGTCCAAAGCGAGCGAGGATCTGAACCAATTCAAACAGCTCTGGGAGCCGGTCAAAGCCGGGGACACGGATCATGCCGGCTTGACCGCGGCCGTCGACGCAGCGCTTCAAGACGCTCAGAGCAAGCTTGCAAGCGGCGGACCGGAGGCAAAAACCGCGCTGTCTGCATTGGCCAAAGCGGTCAACGCATACGTCTCCGCAGCCGAGAGCTCGACCGGATCTTCCGGCACGGCCATAAGCGGCGTGGAATCGGCCAAGAAGCTGCTGCCTCTGGCGCAGGACAGCTTGAAGGCCATGCAGGCGGGGGACTGGGGCGCGGCCAAGCGAAGCTATCAGTCGATCGTGGATGCATGGCCGACGGCAGAAACGCCGATCCGCAGCGATAACTTCACGGTCTACGGACAGCTTGAAACCGGGATCAGCCTCGTGCGGATCGCCCTTCAGGCTGAGCCGGTACGCGAAGAGCAGGCCGTGCAGGAAATGCAGAAGCTTGTTACGCTGATGACCGGTTATACTGAAGGAAAAATCGCTGCCGCTGATTCCGGTAGTGACGGAAATTACCGGCTATCCGACGCGCTGGGCATTCTCGAAACCGCACGCCAGGATGCGCAGGCCGGCCGCAGCAGCGAAGCGGCGGACCAGATGACGAAGTTCATTTCCATCTGGCCGGCGGTCGAGGGCGAGGTGCGGGTATCCGCTCCGGACCTTTACACGGATATTGAAAATAAAATGTCGGCCGTTTCGGGCTACCTGCTTTCCAGTCCGCCCAAACTGGATGAAGCCGTAAAGGTCATGGACGCGATGAAGTCCTCCCTCACCCCGCTTGCGGTCGATCACAAATATACCGCGTGGGATGCCGCACTAATTCTGCTCCGTGAAGGCCTGGAGGCTATTCTCGTGCTGTCCGCCCTGCTGTCTTATTTGAAGCGAAGCGGAAATACGCGCGGCCAGAAATGGATTTGGGGCGGAGCCGGGTCAGGCCTCGTCCTCAGCCTCCTGCTCGCGGTTGTGCTCACTTTCTCCATCTCCAAAGCGGCTTCAGGCGGCGCCCGCGAGCTGATCGAAGGCATCACCGGTCTGGTGGCCGTGGTCATGATGCTGACCGTCGGGCAATGGCTGCACAGCAAGTCCAACACGGCTGCCTGGAACAAATACGTGGGCAGCCAGATGGATCAGGCGCTGGCCCGAGGAAGCCTGTGGTCTCTATTCGTGCTGGCCGGTCTGGCCGTCCTGCGTGAAGGCGCGGAAACGACCATTTTCTATGCCGGGATGGCCTCCTCCATTGATATGGGGCAGCTGATCCTTGGAATCGCCGGCGCCATTGCCGTTCTGGCCGTGCTCGCTTATGCGATTATCGTGCTCAGCGCCCGCCTGCCACTGCGCGGCTTTTTCCTGGCGGCGACGGTGCTGATCTACTACCTGGTGTTCCGTTTCCTCGGCGACAGTATCCATTCGCTCCAGGTCTCGGGTCGCATTCCCGCCCATTCGGAAACCGGGCTGCCCTCCGTATCCTGGCTTGGCATGTATCCGACCTGGGAAACGTTCATTCCACAGATGGTCGTGCTTGCTTTTGTGCTGTGGCAGCTGATTCGCGTGGAACTGCGGAATACGCAGGGATCCAAGGCACGCGCATAAATCTCTTATAAAAACCGGACTCTAAGAAGTCCGGTTTTTTGCTTTTCGCTTTTACAGAAATTTAACATTCCCGCCCCTTGTAAACGTAAGACAAATGGCCTATGATGGGGATGAAACAAAAATTATTTTCTCGAAATCAGAATCATTCATTAAAATTATTTTCACTTTTAACAGCATCAATAGTTTTATCCAAGGAGGCTTGCGATTGGCACCTATATTACACGCCTTGGCGCAGGAACAGGAACGGCTGTCCCAGCAGGAGCGCCGGATCGCCGATTTTATCCTCTCCTCCCCTTCCGAAGTCGTTCACATGGGGATCAAGGAGCTGGCCGAGCAGTGCGGGACCAGTCCCGCCACCGTGACCCGGTTCTGCAAAGCGTTCCATCTCAAAGGCTACCCGGATCTAAAAGTAAAGCTGTCCGCCGAAATCGCCCATACGGAAATGCAGGAGCGGAGCGGCATGTCTTCTTACCAGGATATCGTGGCCAACAATCCGTTATCCCAAATCGTAGAGGCCATGGAAGCGAATCATCTGGCCTCTATCCGCGACACGACGTCCCTGCTCGACATGGACCGTCTGGCCCAGGCGATCCGCCTGCTCTGCGCCGCCGATCGGATCGACTTGTACGGGGTAGCCACCTCGTCGATCGTCGCCCAGGATTTCTACCAGAAGCTGATCCGGATCGGTAAGAACTGTACCGCCTTCGCCGATTCACATATGCAGATCACTTCCGCCTCGACGCTGTCGGGCCGGGATGTGGCGGTCGCCATCTCCTATTCTGGGGAAACGCTCGAAACGATCGATGCGCTGGCCTGCGCCAAAGACAGCGGGGCAGCGACCATTTCGCTGACGTCGTACAGCAGCAATACGCTGGCTGCCATGGCCGATATTCCTTTGTTTGCCTCTTCCCTGGAAAAAGGAATGCGCCGGGGAGACATGGCTTCGCGCATCGCCCAGCTCCATCTCGTCGACATCCTGTTTATGGGGATGAACAGCGAGCAGTTCGGACAGTATGTTCCCAAGCTGGAGCAGTCCTACCATAACGTACAGAATTACCGAAAATCCAGAGGAGGTCATTTTCAAGCATGAACATTTATACGTTTAAAAACGAAGCTGATTTTAACGCCACCGGGGCCAGCCTGATCGCCAGCCTGCTTCATACCAAACCGAGAGCGGTACTCGGCCTGGCCACAGGCAGCACCCCGGTAGGAATTTATGGACGGCTTATCGAAATGTACCAGCAGGGCCTGGTCAGTTTTGCGAAAGCATCCAGCTACAATCTGGACGAGTACGTCGGCCTGCCTGAGGGCCATTCAGAGAGCTACCGTACCTTTATGAACGAGAAGCTGTTCAACCATATCGATATTCAGCTTGAAAATACGCATGTTCCAAACGGCAACGCCGCCGATCTGGAGGAAGAATGCGTCAAGTACGATGCCATGTTGGAGCAGAACGGCCCGGTGGACCTGCAAATTCTCGGCATCGGCCACAACGGGCATATCGGGTTCAACGAGCCCGATGACAGCCTGGATGGCGGAACGCACGTGGCTGAGCTTCAGGAAAAAACCCGCACGGCGAACGCACGCTTCTTCCCATCGCTGGACGATGTGCCTAAGCACGCGATTACCATGGGGGTCGGCAGCATTCTAAAGGCCAAGCAGATTCTGCTGCTCGTTCGTGGCGAAGACAAGGCTGAGATCGTGAAGCGCGCGCTGAAAGGACCGATTACGACGCAGTGCCCGGCATCGCTGCTGCAATGCCATCCGAACGTCGTGGTGCTGCTGGATCAAGGTGCAGGGAGGTTGTTAGGATGAGTGAAGAAAACGTACAGCTCTTGTACGGCAAGGTTGTAACGCCGGCAGGGGTATTGGAAGAAGGAGCGGTCGCCATCCAGGACGGCAAGATCGTCTATGCGGGGCTTGCCCGCGATCTGCGGCAGCGCTGGACGGACTCTGCTGCAAGCCAATTCAAATCGGACGGATACATCGTTCCCGGCTTTATTGATGTCCACGTGCATGGAGGCAACGGCCAGGACTTTATGGATTCAAACAAGGAAGTGCTGGATACCATTACCGCCTTCCACTGCTCACAGGGAACCACCTCGATTCTTCCGACGACCATGACCGCGCCAAAGGCGGCGATCGACCGCGTCCTCAAGGAAGTTCACGAGTATACGCAGCATGACATGCCTTACGCAACCGTGGAGGGCGTTCATTTGGAAGGTCCTTTTATCAGCCCGAAATGGCCGGGAGCGCAAAATCCGGAGCATATCGTCCTGCCGAATGTAGAATGGCTGGAAGAATGGGAAGCTGCGTATCCGGGTCTCGTTCGCCAGGTGACGCTGGCGCCGGAGCGCGAAGGCGCGCTGGAAGCGATCGCCTGGATGACCGAGCACGGTATCAACGCCGCGCTGGGCCATACGGATGCAACGTACGAAGAGGTGGAAGCGGCCGTGGAAGCTGGTCTGCGCCAAGGCGTGCATACCTTTAACGCGATGACGCCGCTGCACCACCGCAAGCCCGGAACCGCAGGGGCGGTGCTGAGCGACCCGCGCATCCACGCGGAAATCATCGCCGACGGCATCCATGTGCACCCGGCCTGCATTTCCATCCTGGCCCGGTTGAAGCAGGATAACAATCTGCTCCTGATTACGGACGCCATGTCCGCAGCCGGACTCGGGGACGGGGAATACATGATCGGCGACCTTCCGGTTGAGGTGCATGACGGAATCGCTACCTTGAAGGGTCAGCGGGACAGTCTTGCCGGAAGTACCTTGACGATGATTAAAGGCTTCCGCTACCTCATCAACAACGTGGGCCTGTCGATCGAAGAGGCGTCCCTCGCCGCCAGCTTCAACCCGGCCAAACGGCTGCGGATCGAAGACCGCACCGGCACGATCGAAATCGGCAAGCAGGCAGACGTTCTGCTGCTGGATAACCAGCTCGATATTCAAGGCGTTTGGGTTAAAGGACGTAAGGTATTTTAAAAAACGGATTATGTATAAGGGGCTGTCCATAACAAGCTTATGGCAGCCCCTTTTTATCGGCAATTTTACCGATTGGTCGTATCAAAATGGTGAACAGGGGCATTGTAATTGGTAGTACGGTTGCCATTCCCGGCATTCATTGGGAAGATGCGCTCCACCATCGTCGACAGGTCGGACATGAGTCCTTTGATCGGATGTCCTCCTTGCGTTTGTGCCGATAAGTTAGCCAGTCCCTGGACAAAGCCCGGATTTGCAGATACATAGACGTTCTTGATTGTGTTATCCGTGCTCTTGATCGTATTGGCGATACGGTCTTTGATATCGGACGTAATCGTGTCATTGCGGTAATCGCTGTATCCGCCGGCACCCATACCGTTGTTGGTGCCGACCCCGTTATCCGTCGTACCTGCCGTACCGTACGTCGTCATATTATAGCCGTTGTTCCCCGTAATGCTGGCCCCTTTAGACGAATAGTTGCGGATGTTATGATGCGCTGCAGCGGGATTTGGAGCAGTACCGCGTACGCCGTTGCGCACGGTTCCGGATTTGGACCGGTTGTTGAAGCTGCTTCCATTGGCCGTTCCGGCATTGTTAAAGCTGCTTCCGTTCATCATGTTGTGGGTGCCGCTGTAGCTTTTCGCCCCCATGTTTCCGCCGGTGTTGCTTGCGGTATCACGCAGGGAAACGGCAACGTAGGCGGTATTGCCGGCCACGAGAACGTTGGCGGATTTGACTTCCTTCATGGCCGCCACTTTATCGGACAGCTTTTGCGACAATTGGGCATTCGTCAAGTTATGGGTGGTCGCTGCGTTGCCGTTATTCGTGCTGTTTGTATTGTATGTGTAGCCTTTCGGACTGATCAAGCCGTTTTCCCGCAGGGAATTCACGCCGATACGGCCCGTTCTGCCGTTGCCGTCAATGACGTTTTTGGTGCGGATGTTCGTATTTGCAGGCTCCTTCGTCGTACAGCCGGCAACACCGGCCATGCTCACGAGCAGGGCTGCTGATACCGAAAGACTAATCGCTTTGGATCGTAGCATGAGTTCATCCTCCATCTCTAATAGGTGTATTAATAACACCATTTAGGATGACCACCCGCATGATCCGGTATGCTGAAAGGTTTTGGCATGGCGGGATCAGGCGCTACTGCAGCTGCTCAAGTTCCAAATATGCATCCTTGGATACCAAATAAGCTAAAGGATCGCCACTGCGCAGGATCCACACCTGTTCGGGGTGATCCGGTTCGACCGCAATGAGGTAAACTTCCGGCTCCTTTTTTAATCCGCTTAAAGTAACCGTAATGGTACCAACGATCACTTCATGGCTTAAAGTCGAAGTGCGGCGGGTACCCCCTTCTTTCCCCAACTCGCGAAGCTTTCGAATCCTCGATTCCGCTTGACTTACAGGCAGCTCGCTTCCATTAAGCAGCCATCCGCCCCTTAACATGCTCTCTTCCGTCGCAGCCGGTTGGCGCTGCAGAATCCAGGACTGGTTTCTCCCTTCCCACTCCACACTTCGAACCTCTTTATCATTCCATTGGAATATCCCCGTCGACTCCTGGATTTGCTCTCCATTAGCAGCCATTGTTTCCCGGGCCGGATCCGGCGGGTTCGCTTCACGATCCGCCATGAGTGTTGCAACGATGACGCCCAAGAGCAGGCACACCGCCGCTCCTATGCTTTTCTTAACGTGCATGGCTCATCCCCCATTTGCTTGAAGGCATTCGGTTTTACCCTTCCTTGCCTTCATTTTACCCATCCCGCTCGAGAACTTTGCATCAGCCCCAGAAATGGTTGGATCGCCTAATACCGAACGTTTCTCCTCCACATACGATAGATCATGACCTAACACACAGGAGGTAGATGCATGAATACGGTTGTCGTGACAGGCGGCGCGGGATTTATCGGCTCGCATCTTGTCCGTCGTCTTGCGTCTCTTGGTTCGCAGGTGCATGTGATTGATAATCTGTCCACGGGCCGAGCCGAAAAAGTCCCCTCCGAGGCGGTTCTTCATACGCTTGATATTCGAAGCCCGGATGCCTATAAGATGATTGTTTCCATTCAGCCGGATGTCGTTGTCCATTTGGCTGCGCAGGCGGATGTGCAGCAATCGATACGGGATCCTTTTCTGGATATGGACATTAACATTGGGGGCACGCTTAACATACTGAACGCCTGCAGGGAAGCAAAGGTCCGCAAGGTCATCTTTGCATCCACATCAGGTGTATACGGTAACCTGCAGAAGGACATCATGACAGAAAACGACCCAACGCACCCGATCTCCTTCTATGGCCTTTCCAAGCTGGCCGGCGAGCAGTACATTCGTTTATACACGTCCTTATTCGGGTTGTCCCATGCCATTCTCCGCTTCGCCAACGTGTACGGACCGGGTCAGACCGCGAAGGGAGAAGGCGGCGTCGTGGCCATCTTTATGGACCGGATCCACCATGACCGGCAGCTGGTTGTCAACGGCGACGGAAATCAGACGCGGGACTTTATTTATGTCAAGGATGTCGTCGAAGCACTCATCGCGGCAAGCAGCCATCCGGAGGATTTGACGCTGCATGTCAGCACCGGAAAAGCGGCTACGGTTAACGATTTGGTGTCGTTCCTCCGTAAGTTTCATTCCCGTGAAATTCATGTGCAGCACGGCCCAGACAAGTCTGGAGATATCCGTCACAGCTGCTTATCGAATCAAGCGATTCAGCGAAAGCTGCTTTGGAAACCCGTCTATTCGCTGGAACAGGGGCTTCAAGAGACGTATCGAAGTTTCGCTGACCTCATGTAACATTTTCTATATCGTACATTACATCTTTCTACTCCATGAATAGGACAAACAAGCGAAGACCTTTCTCAAAAAGAACCGTCCAATTAGGGCGGATTTTTTGCTTATCTGATTATTTTTAACTACACCCGCTGTTTAAGCGACACATTAACGGGTTGGACAGCCACCTACGCAGCCATACCGGTCAAGCACTACATTCGTTTAAGTTTATAGTAATTCCAGGCTTCTTCCCACTCGCCGTCATACCTGTCAATGTTTATCATGATATGTCATAGCCTATGAATCTTCCTTAATCTTCTCAGTAGTAACGAAAGAAAAAATTCGTCTCAACCACAGCTATGGCTACGAAAAGACGACAAGGATCCATTCAACTTCCCCTTTCCTGGAAAATCCGGATCTGAACCGTTCACCTCCGATCCTCTAAACTGCAAATCATTTGTCACGGAATCTATGAAAATTCGTGATACTCCACTATTTTTGCTAATTTGGACAATCAACTAACGCAGTTTTAGTTATTCCGCGTACTATGCTACGAGATCGATCAAAGGGAGTTGGAAGAATGATGGTGGATATTCCGAAGTATAAAATCGGCGTAATCGGGCTGGGATATGTCGGATTACCATTGGCCCGGTTATTTCTCGAGAAAGGGCACATTGTATACGGCATTGATGTAGATGAACAAAAGATTAATATGTTACACAAGCGTCAACCCTATCTTTCGGATTATGAGAAAGGCGACATCCGGGAACTGTTCAGTAAAAATAGATTCTATGTCGGCAGTTCGTTTGATGTGATCGAAAAAGTTGATGTTATCATTATTTGCGTTCCAACACCGCTTGGAGATGACGATCAGCCTGATTTGAAGTATGTCATCGGGGCATTGCAAAGCACGCTTCCGTATCTCCGGCGGGGCCAGCTCGTCGTGCTCGAAAGCTCCACTTTTCCAGGAACAAGCGAGGAGCGAATTCAACCTATTCTGGAGTCAACCGGATTCCTGGTCGGAAGAGATATTTCACTCGCTTATTCGCCAGAGCGAATCGACCCCGGATCAAAATGGGAGTTGGAGAAAATCCCTAAGGTTGTAGGGGGAGTCACCCCATCATGTACAACTTTTGCCAAACAAGTGTATGGAGCCGTATTTGATCAAATCGTTGTGGTATCCTCACCAAGGGTTGCTGAAATGACAAAAATTTTGGAGAACTCTCAGCGTTACGTAAACATCTCGTTTATGAACAGCTTACTGAGATTGTGCGAGAAACTGGATATTAGCCTTTGGGAGGCCATTGAAGCTGCCGGAACTAAACCATATGGTTTTACGAAGTATTACCCGGGTCCAGGGGTAGGTGGACACTGCATCCCCGTCGATCCCCTGTATTTATTATGGAAGGCAAGAGAACACGACAACGATTTGCCTTTCATTGAGCTTAGCCATCAGGTAAACAAGGATATGCCTGGATATATTGTAGAACGGGTAACAAAGGCTCTGCTTCCAAAAGAGCTTCTTGGGAGTCATATCCTTGTTATCGGCGTAACGTATAAGAAAGATGTGAATGATATTCGAGAATCTGTTGCCATTCATATCATAGAGCAGCTATTAATGTCTGGAGCCCAAGTAGAATATTTTGATCCTTATGTAGATGAACTAAAAGTTGGCGAAACCAAACTTCATTCGATTGAGCTCACAGCCCGAAACATGAAACACTTCGATTGCACCTTAATATTAACGGATCATTCCAATATCCCTTATGAGACCCTAGTAGCGCATACCCCTATCGTAGTTGATACACGTAACGCCACAAAAAATATAACAGATCGCAAAAATATCATTTTACTCTAAGAAAGGGAGTTTCCTCAGCCTACAGACGGCCTTATCGGGTCCAGCGCCCCCTAAATCCCACGTTCTAAGTTAAGAAAGATAATTATAGAAAAAGACCCACTCCCTTCCTCTTCAGATTACCTATCTCACAGTTGTACATTGTAAATTCCGAACCCGTCAATGTTCTGCCATAGACTTGAGTGCATCCTCGCTGTCAACGAATGTACTGCAATAGCCTATTTTGGAAGAGAGTCTAACCCCCTATCCATTCTTCTGAGATCTAGAAGATAACCCAGTCTCGGTTCATATCGCAGCTTTTCTTCTCTCGCTCTTCTAGACATCAAGATACTCTACCATTTCTCGGAAATTTAGATTATAGACCAGTACTTTCTTACACGGGTGACCGTAAGATATGTCAAAGTTTAACGCAAAAGGAGATGACGACGTGAAGAAGGATCGCCATCATCGGCGTTGGATATCCCGGTATCCTGGACCTGTTGTTTCTTGACACTAGCGGAGTTTGTCAGCTGTGACAAACCACAAAATGATATCAACCTTCCGTTCATTCAACAAAGCAATAACAAATTATGCCAAACGTACCATAGGCCTCGATAATCTAGCATTCACCTTGTTATGAGGCGGCCTGTCCAGACCTTCGCAATTCATTCTGCTCTACAAGGAAGGGATCTTGATTACAAGGAGTGTACCTTATGGATATTTTAGTTACAGGCGGCGCAGGATTCATTGGATCCAACCTGGTGAAGAAATTGCTGTCCATGAATCACAGGGTGTGGTCACTTGATAATCTGTCTACCGGCTCTCTTACATTCCTTAACGAGGTTTTGCATCACCCGAATCATCGCTTTATTGAGGGTACCGTCTTGAACCGTGATCTCATGAAAACACTGATCCAACAAACAGATGTTGTTTTTCACTTATCCGCAGTACTTGGCGTTAAGAACACGGTGGAAAATCCGCTGAAAGTTATAGAAGGCAACATAGACGGTACAAGAAACGTACTGGAGCTCGCTTATGAAATGGGGAGAAAGGTTATCTTTGCCTCAACCTCTGAAGTATACGGCAAGAATCGTGATCTGCCGTTTCGTGAAGATTCGGACCGTGTTTATGGAACAACGTCCATTCATCGATGGTGTTATGCGACTGCTAAATCGTTAGATGAGCATATGTGCTTAGGCTATTCTCAGAAAGGCCTTCCGGTTACGATTCTGCGTTATTTTAATGCCTATGGCCCCGGTCAAACGAATTCCCAATATGGCATGGTCGTACCACGTTTTATTATGGCTGCCTTGGAAGGCCGGCCGCTGGAGGTTTATGGGGATGGGTCACAATCCCGATGCTTTACGTTTATTGACGATACAGTACAGGGGACAGTGCAGGCATTAAGCTCTAAGGCCGATGGCCTCATTTTCAATATTGGTTCTGAACAATCGATTACGATCAAGCAGTTAGCCGAGCTCGTGATTCGGATGACCGGGTCCCCGTCGGAGATTTTGATTAAGCCTTATGATGAGGCATATGGACCCGGGTATGAGGATATGCCAGCGCGCAAACCGGATTTAACTCGATCCAAAGGGATACTGGGATATGATCCGCAAGTCGGTATTGATCTCGGGTTAGAACGCACGATCGAATGGTACCGGCAGGAGCTTGGGATACACCGATGAAGGAGGGACGCATCATGTTTCATTTCAAGTTTGTTATGGATAATTTCCACGCCTCAGCCATGTCGGGGCCATTCACGGAAGCCAATATGAGGGCCAAATGGCTTCCTTATTATTGTCCGCCTGATATACAGATCGGATTTGCCCCAAATCCGGGACAATTTCCGATCTACCCGAGTAACGCCCTGATTGTCGGTAAAGAGGATATTGGCTGGTGGAACCATTATGTACAAAACTATACCGAGGATTTTCAGGTTTATAAGGGAAGATATTGGAGCACGGGTCCTAATTTCGACCAATACCGGCCAGTCGAACGCTATGTTCCGCTAGTCGTGTATTCGGAATTTCAGAAGCAGTATATGAAGGATTTAAATTACCCTGAGCATCTCATTCATATCATTCCAAACATGGTTGACAGTGAGATTTTTTACCCCAGGCCAAAAGGTAATGAGATTATAGTTGGCTGGATCGGTCACGATTTAAATGGTTTGCTGAAAGGACCGGAAGTTATGCCATTCCTTGCACGCCGGTTCCCGCATATCCGGTTCGAGATGATTATGGCCCCCCCACCAACGAATCAGGAAGGCTGGTTAAATGATCACCCTCCAAATCTATTAATTCGAACGAATGTGCCTCATAACCAAATGGCTGACATCATTAGCCGCTGGCACGTTCTCGTATGCGGAAGTAAAAGCGAAACCTTCTCCAATCAGATTGCGGAGGCTATGTCTTGTGGTGTACCGGTTATTGCAGCCGCAATGGGCGCCATCTATCATACCGCACCTAGTCAGCGCTTGATTTTCGACGTCAATTGGGGTTCGCCTCCATATTGGTGGCTGCCTGAGGCGCTGGAGAAATACGCCACCGCTCTTCACGAAGTTATTTCTAGCGCGGCCTACCGTGATAGCCTCTCGATAAAGGCTATAAATGATAGTAAACGATTTTCACCCCAAGAAGTATGCAAGAAGTGGTATGACTTTATGTATTTATGCCGTGAAATCGTAGAAAGAGGAGAATAAACCATGAGGGTAGGTGTCATTGGTGCAGGAGTCATGGGTGAAAATCACGTTCGGGTATATACTGCGTTGCCAAATGACTGCGAACTGATAGGGATATATGACGCTGATCAAGAGCGGGCACAGCACATCTCCGCTAAGTACCAGACAATGGCCTTCAAAAGTTTAGATGAGCTTCTTGGGCAGGTTGACGCGGTGTCGATTGCAGTTCCCACTTTTCATCATTACCAAGTCGGCCTGGCATGTATAGCCAAAGGTGTTCACATGCTGATGGAAAAACCGCTCGCTCAAAATATGAAGGAAGGTACGGATTTAATTAAGCGAGCTGCTGAGGCCGGCGTGAAGCTGCAAGTCGGGCATATCGAACTGTATAATCCCGTCATTCGGGTATTGCGTCAAATCATTGAGCAGGAAGAGGTCGTTGCGGTAGACGTTCACCGTATGAGTCCATTCGAAGCCAGATGGCAAAACGTCAATGTTGTCGATGATCTGATGATTCACGATATTTACATTATGAACCATCTGTTTAAGACAAGAACCGAGGCAACCCAGGCTGTCGGATATGTCGATCATGGCATCATTCGCCATGCGGCGGCGCTCCTTCGAATGGACAATGGGATCATCGCACAGGTAACGGCGAGTTATATTACAGAGGAAAAGATTCGAACCATTCGAATTGTGACCAAGACCGCTTTCATTCAAGCCGACTTATTGGATAAACAGGTGCTTATCACCCGTTCGACTCGCTTTTATCAAACCTCGTTAAACATGAATTACGCCCAACAAAATATCGTTGAGAAAATTGCCGTTCCCATACAGGAGCCCTTGTGGCTGCAGCTGCTTGACTTTATTACATGCATCAAAAAAGGAACGCAGCCCAATGTACCCGGTGAAGGTGGACTTCTGGTCATGGAAATCACCGGAGAAATCACGAAGAAGATTTTACAAGCGGAGGAATCCAGATGAGTGAGCGAAACGATGATTCGACGAACGTGATCTCGACGAAAGCGATGATCGGCAAAGATGTCGTGCTCGGCCATCATATCGTAATTGAATCGGGAGTCACGATTGGAGACCGGGTCCGGATTGGCCATCACTCTGTCATCCTTCAAAACACAGTCATTGGAGATGACGTATCTATTGGAAACGGCAGCTTCCTCGGCTGTCAACCCTTTAAAAATTCCAAAGTCATTCATCATATCACAGATCAAAAAGGACTGGTCATCGGCAAAGGATCAAGCATTGGCAACGGAACCGTTATTTATGCAGGCAGCCAACTGGGGGAAGACGTCATGGTCGGCGATTTGGCCAGCATCAGGGAACAAACAAACATTGGCCATTCGACGGTAGTAGGGCGCAATGCGAAGGTGGAGTGCCGGACAGAAATCGGAAATCAATGCGTCATCCAGACCGGGGCGTATATTACCGCGGACATGATCATCGAAGACAACGTATTTATTGGTCCGGAAGCTTCTACTTCGAATGACAAATACATGGAGCCTACAAAGGTCCCTCTGAAAGGGCCACATATTAAGAAAGGAGCCAGAATCGGCAATAACGCGACGCTGCTGCCAGGTATCGTTATCGGAGAAAATGCGATAATCGGTGCAGGGGCCATCGTTACGAAGGACGTCGCGGACGGAATGACTGTCAAAGGCGTCGCGGCTAAGTGACTTGGAAGGAGGGTCTCACCCATGCAACCCATTCCTTTATTTGATCCACAATCAGAATATCGGGTCTTACGAAATGAGCATATTCTGGATGCATTGTCCGAGGTTCTGGATAAAGGTATTTTTGTCGCAGGACCTGAGGTGAAGCGGTTTGAAGCGGAGATAGCGCTGCTTACTCGAACGAAACATGCCGTATCGACGGCCAATGGAACGGACTCTCTCATCCTCACCTTATTGGCAAACGGGATCGGACCTGGAGACGAAGTGATTACTTCCCCCTTTACATTCTTTGCGACAGCCGAAGCTATTGTACGCGTAGGAGCAACGCCTGTTTTTGCCGACATCGATGAGCGAACGTATAACCTTTCTCCAGCACACGCGGAAGCAAAGATAACGGCGCGTACCAAAGCGATCATCCCCGTCCATCTATTCGGGCAGCCAGCAGATATGGACGCATTTGCCGAACTGGGACATCGGTATTCTCTGATCATTATTGAAGATGCATGTCAGGCCATAGGTGCAGAATATAAAGGCAAACAGGTAGGCAGCTTAGGCCATGCGGCTTGCCTCTCCTTTTATCCCACTAAAAATCTAGGCGGCTTCGGCGACGGAGGCATGGTTACGAGTAATGATGACGAAATGGCTGATCGTATCCGGGTACTCGCTTTCCACGGGATGGGAAAGCTTAAATATTATCACGAGGCCGTGGGACTTAACAGCCGGCTGGACGAGATTCAGGCCTTGATGCTGAGAATCAAAATGCAAAAATTAAGCGCATGGACGAAACGCCGCCAGGAACTGGCACAGCGCTACACGAATCAACTCGTGCAGCTGAACGACGTGATTCTACCATACTGCGATTCAGCTTGCAGCCATGTCTATCATTTATACGTCATACAGGTTCCGGATCCAGACAAATTATTACTCCACATGGATCAGCATGGAATTACTACTGCCCGCTATTATCCATGTCCGCTTCATTTACAGCAAGCATTCTCCTCTTTAGGGTATAAAGTCGGAGACTTCCCTGTTTCTGAAAAGGCAGCCGAGCATGCGCTCGCACTTCCCGTGCATCCCTTTCTTACCGATGATCAGCAGCAGTATATCATTGATACGCTTGTGGCTTTCAGCCACGTTAAATAAAGGAGGTCAATACGTGAAATTCCAAAGAATTCCTAACCTGGCCAGTATTGTAGTAGGTGCGTATAATGCTTCTCGACATATCGAGGAAACACTGGATAGCCTGATTCATCAAACCTACCCTTTTATTGAAATTGTTGTTGTCAATGACGGTTCTACAGATAATACAGACCTAATCATTCAACAATGGGTGCAGAAGCATAGAGATCATCCCGTAATAAGAGAAAACAGATTTGTCTACCATCCGCTGCCTTATAATATCGGATTTTCCGGTGCGTTTACCACAGGCTATTTTTTAGCAAGAGGCGAGTTTATTGCCACAATGGCGGCAGATGACCTCTCGCACCCGGAGCGGATCGCAAAACAGGTCGCATTTTTACAGGCAAATACAAACTTCTGTCTTTGTGGATCAGGAATAGCTTGCTTCGTAGATGGAAACTTTGAGCAGCAGTTTGTCACCGACTTCGTAAAGTATGGTTATGAGAATATTGCCGGCATTTATTTGTCAGGCGGTCATTGTGTATGCCATGGCGCGCTAATGATGCGCGGTTCTTTGTTCGATCTGCTTGGCGGGTTGGAGCGTTATCCGGCAGGAACGGAGACAACGACCGAAGACGTGTATTTTATTACAAGATATGTGCTTAGGGGCTATTCGGTTGAGAACCTGCCTGAAATATTGTACTACTATCGGATTTATCCGGAGCAGCGGTCGCAGCAAGGATTTTGATCGTATTTGCAATGGGGAGGACTTCCTCAAACAGACCATTATAGAAATAGGATCCGGTCGTCTTGAAAAACAGGCGGCCGGATCATTTTATTTTTACATAATTATTATCTCCGTGTCTGTCATGGGTGCTGTAGATTGGTGGCCGCTTTTTTAAATGATGCAGGCGTACCTCCCGATAAAAACGTAAATTTGCTGCGGGGCAAATGGGTATATGTACGTGAGCAATGGTATGAACAGCTCATATGATATGGGGACGACAGATTAGTCAATCGGGAGATGAACAGATGAGAATATTAATCGCCTGCAGTTGGGCGCTGCCTAATGCTGGTGGCGTGAACACTTATGTCAATCAACTGACCAAAGCATTACAACGCGCGGGGCATACCACTGATATCTTCTCCCCGACGCCGGACGGCCAGGGATTTCGGATCTCCAATAAAGACTTGTATATAGAAAGAGGAAGGCTGCAATCCTTGATCGCCGACCAGACACACCAGTATATGGATCAACATCTACCAGGAATTCATCCATGGATTAAGCAATCCGAGATCGATCGATACTGCTTGGAAGCCGCTATCATGTATTTCGGTTTGGCAGAATACGATCTGATTCATGCGCAGGACATCGTGAGCGCCCATGCCATGTCACGTGTTAAACCGCCACATACCCCCTTAGTAACGACAATTCACGGATGTCTCGCCAAGGAAGTGTTTGTTGAATGGACGGAAATGGGATTGCCCGAGCAAGATCAAAGCTCTCCCCTATGGCGCTATTGCTCCTTGCGCGAATATCTGGGTGCAACCGTTAGCGATGTGACCATTACTCCATCACAATGGCTCAAAGATATATTGGTTCAAGAATTTTCTGTTCCCGAACACCATGTTGTGGTTAGCCCTTACGGTATAGATGTGGATGAATTTCAACAAAACATGATGCGTGTAGCCACCATACCGAAACCTACCGCAAAAAAAGTGTTTATGTGTCCTGCACGCTTCGATGCTGTAAAAGGGCACATCTATCTGCTTCATGCTCTATCTAAGCTGAAAGAAGAACGCACAGATTGGGTTTGCTGGCTTGTTGGTGACGGATCACTCCGAGATAAATTAAAGCGAGCCGTGCAGGAACTTGGTCTCACGGACCACGTTACCTTTTTGGGAAATCGTGATGATATCCCGGAATTGTTACACCAAGCAGACCTCATTGTCCTCCCGAGCATCCAAGACAACCAGCCTTTCGCCATTATTGAAGCCCAAGTTGCTGGTAAACCGATTATCACTTCTAATGCCGGTGGCATTCCTGAAATGATAAAAAGTGCATCAAATGGATTTGTATTTCGCAGCGGAGATAGCGATCAGTTATATATTTTACTGCGATCTGCTTTAGAGAACCCCGCAATGTTCCTTTCCGTCGCAAATCAAGCCAGAGAACAAGGAGAAATATACTGGTCTTTACCTGCATTAACCTCCCGCCTACATGAGTTGTATGAGCTCGCACGCAGCAAGCATCTCGATCAAGGTAACGAAATTGCTCCAGATCATGATCTGCAAAATCAAAACACTTCAGAAGGAGGAGATGGAAAATGGAGCAGTCAAAGAAGAAGGCGCCTATTACTCAGAAGAAAAAGAAAAGTACGCTTCCTGAAAAGAAGAAGACTGCTAAGAAAAAAACAGCCATAAAGCGAATCCGCCAAAAAAAACTTTATCAAAGACGGAAGCGCAAAAAATGGAGGTACATGCTAAGGAGCTTATCTATTAGAAACAAGAAAAAAAACAAGACTAAAGATGATCCACCGCTCACACTCGCTTCCATATTTTCATTACCGGGACTCCCTCCTTATGAAGAAGAAATTTGGAATCCAATTCTTAGATCACTTCAAGCTAATTCTATAGATTATAAAATTCCTGATATGAGCATCATCCAGCCGCTTAGCGGGGTGAGTTAGCAGCGATGCCAGGGAATCACCCTTGTCGAAACCGGCGCAGTCTTAACAAATAAGGGCTTACCGTTACCCAACGGCAGGCCCTTATTTGTTTGTGGTTATACATTTTGTTTAAAACATCAAGTCACTGTCCGTTTTAAAATTTAGATGTTGTTCAACATATCAATGAAATTTACGCTATACCTATACGGAGTAAATTCTGTCTTAACTAAGTGCTGAGCAGCATCCCTAATGCTTTCCCTCAGTCCAACATCTTGCATGAGGTTCAATCCCTCAATGACAGCCTGGTGAACATTTCCCAGATTATAGTTCTTTCCTGTAACATTATGCTTGATGGTGATCGTTACTCCATCGGAATTGGTTGCTAAAATAGGGCATCTGCAGCTCATCGCTTCCAATACCGATAGTGGCCCACCCTCCACTTTCGAAGTGGAGCACATAAATCCGCCCGAATCTCCAATCGAAGAATAATAGTACTGCATTTCTTGATTCGGGATATTAGCATGCATGGTTAGCCGGGGGCCCAGCTGCAAGTCGTCCACAACTTTTAAAAACTGCTGGCGTTGATCGGGGTCACCAAGATTGGGATCCTCAAACATCCACAGCTGCAAATCGGGCACAAAATGCGTTAGTTGATGGCCGATATACAAAAATTCCCGCCAGTTTTTATTATCGTCTATCCTTCCCAGCCAGGCGATGACCGGGTAGGAAAGCTTGGTCGTTTGGCGATAGGTAAACGTCTCCGAATTAATACTGTTAGGAATGATATAACAGGGGATGTACGGAAACAGTTCCTGGAATAAAGCAGTGATATGCGGTGTGCTGGGGTTCATTAAGGCGGATGCGTAAGCATTCACATAGGGAACGGCCTCGGTCAGCTTGCTTCGGGCTACCTCTTGTGGCCCGTAACCCTGAATTTCAAGCACCAGCTTGCCGGTATATCCAAGTTGGCGGAACCGGGGGAAGCTCTCATGATCTGTCGTAACTACGATCACGTCATAACCGCCCGCATCCAGTATTTGTTTGATTTCCGCGTCATCATTGGTAATATAGATCGGAAAATCCGCCCTGTTCTGCATGCCCGCCCCCCAGAAATAATACAAACAGGAAGCCTCGATTCCATGATTCCTCAGTTCATGGCAGCGCAAACGATTGATCGTATCCATCCCGCCGCTCGGCACGTAAAATACAAATAAGACCTTCATTGACTCCTCCTCCCGTCCTGCAGCCATTTAGTTTTCTCTCATCGTGTCCTCCTGTGTGTACTCAGCAATCAACATGCCCTGATTCTTTATCTTGAAAACGACACCCGTATGCGCCAGGTTATTGATGTTGGTAACAAGTACTAGCTCAAACGGTGAATAGTTAGTCATAATATCGTGAACACCAACCCACTCATCCGCCCCCGCATGGATCAGGCCGATATAAAATAGTCCCTCAATGCCATACCCGTGGATCAGCATTTCAAAGGGAACTTCCCCGGAATTGTTTATCTCCAAATCAACAGATTGAATACAGCGGCTGTTTATGGGCCCGTCGGCATTCGACACCAGTCGCAATATGGACATATTTATTCCCCCTGTGATTTATTTGGACGTTTTTGCCATATGAGGTACCGCCCTGGGGACGGTACGTGGGATAGATTATCGCTCTCCTATATCAAAGGGGCGGTCTAATTGCAGAACAGGGATATCCGGCAGCTTGTAATCCTTCGGGAGATTCGCAAAAATCTGATTCCAGACCAAATAATCTACCTTTATTTCCAAATGGGAAGACTGGACCGTGAAAATACGGTTATATAAATCACCTATGACCTTAAAAGGTTCTTCAGACATAAGCCTCTCAATCCTTTCCTGGGCTCTTGATTCAAGCCTAGCCAATAACCTGACGATACAGTTCCAACAGCCGCCCAACCATCCGATCCAAGGACCAGTGCTCCTCTCCCCAGGCGGAAGCATTGCGGCCGAGTTGTTTGCGTAACCTCTCATCCTCCAGAAGCTGATGCAAATGCTGCGTCAAGGATACCGGATCTTTTATCGGCGAAATAAGACCCGTCCGGCCATGTTCAACCATCTCCGGCAGGCCGCCGGCATTCGATACGCACGCAGGGAGCCCGGCAATCTGTGCTTCCATGACCGAGAACGGCTGATTGTCCTGGATGCAGGAGTGCACGAATATATCCGACTGCATGAGAAGAGCTGGGATGTCATGGCGTTCGCCTAGGAACAAAACGTCATTGCTCAAGGCCAACCCGTCAACCTGCCGCTGCAGTTCTTCCATCTTCTCCCCGTTCCCGACGATCCAGCATACCCAATCCTGCCGAATATATTTCAGCATGCCAAGCGCCGATATAAGCACATCGATTCCTTTGACAAAAGACAATCGGGCCGGGAAGATGATCACCTTTTTATCCACAGGGCGCTGCATGTTGGTTCCAGCCTGGGCCTTCCTCCAAAAATCGAGGGTATCCAAACCGTACTGGAATACGCAAACTCTGTTCTCAGGGACCCCGAAATCACGTATCAGTTCGTTTTTCTGCCAATGGGTTGACGTAATCGTAACGGCACCGGAGGTAGCCCCATAGTACTCGATAGACTTCAGATACTTCCATGCAGGCGATCCCTCTGTGATGCCAAGGTGAGGATTCAATCGAAAATGATTGTGGAGCTCCCCGGAAACCGAGCCGTGTACCTGCGCTACCAGGGGCACGTGAGCCGGCTTCACGCGGCTGATCGCTCTAGCCGCAAAAATATCTTGGGTGTGTATAATATCATATTGATCAAGACCGAAGTATGCGGCGGAAAGTTCCAAATGATATCGGTCCTCTTCGTAGAAATAAATGATCCGATCAGCATGCAGCTGAGGTGCATATTCCTGTGCCAGCTTGGCGGACAGAAACGGGCGAATTCGGTCCTTGGGGAGCTCCCGGCCGCGGTTTACGATGTGGAATTTAGAATAATCCGGGCTGTTTCCAAAAAGATCCACCTGATGTCCCATCGCTTCTAGCCTCTGTTGGAGTTGTGTCATATACTTCCATACTCCGCCAACATGGGGAATCAGCCAGTAGGTTGCCAGTAAAATCTTCATCTCTTCTCCTTCCTATGAGTCCGGTGGGATACTGGATTCACCGATCTCACTTCTGTGCCGTCAGCTTATATCAAATTGATGAAAGAAAGCACCAAAACCAAGGGTTCCGGTGCTTTCAGTGAATCTGGCGAAGATCACCGGGCAGACTGCCTATTATTCCATCATGGCTGAGATTCGGCCAATCGCGTAACTGACCTTCTGCCAAGTGACCGCACTCTCCCGTTTAATGACTTCCTGATGCCGCAGGGTTCCCATCGCCTCATGCCAGCGGTAGCCGACCAGCGCTTCGTTTAAGTAATGAAACGAAAAGCCGGCTTGAATCGCCCTGCCCCACATCTCCAGGTCATGCGTGTATGGAAGGGACTCATCGAACAGCCCGATGTAACAAAATAATTCTTTTCTCATCATGACCGTGCACCCGTTAACTGGGTTGGCATGGCTCAGAAAGTACCGGTAGAAATCAATCATCCGTTCATATGATACGCCCGCATGGTACTTCACAACTTGACTGTTCTTGTCGATATTATTGAAATTGGTATGGGAGATCCACGCATTCCTCTCCAGCATGAATAACACCTGGTTATTGATTTTGTCCCTGTAAAACAAATCGTCTGAGCTCAGCCACGCGATATATTCTCCCGACGCATGGCGGATTCCGTGGTTGAGTGCACTGGCAGTGCCTCCGTTAGCTTTTCCCAGATAATGAATGTAGGGCCTGTAAGGTGCCAATCGTTCGGCATGCTGTGTCGATCCGTCATCAACCACAATGATCTCTATGGGGCTGTAGGACTGCGACAGGGCGCTTTCAACCGCCTGCCCTACATATGGATCGTTGTAAAAAGGAATGACGATCGTGACTAAAGGTCTCATTTGGAATCACCTCCACAGGTACGAAAGTATTCGAGAACATCGGTAAGGGATGTGCGGAGAGGAATGGAAGGTTCCCAGTCCAGTCCCTTCATCCTGGGGGCCGTATTCTTTGGATTCCCCTGGCTGGAATTCTCTCCTTCGCCCCACTCGATAGGGAATGGCTTCTCAAAAATGTCCATATAAAGATCTGTAATTTCGCCGAGTGTATATTCTTTTCCTGACCGGACGGAGTAGATCTCTCCGGGGAGTCCTTGCTCCAGCAAAATCTTATAAGCTATAACCGCATCACGGACGTCTAAAAAGTCTCTGCGTATGATGCGTGAGGGAATGTGGAAAGCTTCATCCGTTTCCCCCCGTTCCCAGGCTGAGATATGCTGCCCCAGCAAACTGCAGAAGCCTCTCGACGGACCCGGGCCTATAAGATTAGACGGCTCTGCCAGAATGATAGCCTGGCCGAACAGCTCTTTCCATGATAGGGCCGCTGCCTTCTGCAAACTTTTGCTCAGGCCGTAGGGGTGAGGCGGCCTAAACGGCGGATACAGAGGAAAAACCAGCATTGAACCGGTGATCAATATCCGACAGAAAGGATAAGGACGGAGGGCATTCAGGAGATAGAGCGTTGGGAGCACGTTGGTTTCCATATAGAGCACCGGTTCCGTCCAAGACTCGGGCACCGAGTTCTTGCCGGCCAGATGCAGGACATAATCCGGAGCAATGGTCCCGACAAGCTCTTCAATGCCCTTCTTGTCAAGGAGATCGCATGTATAGTATTGGACGCCCTCAACCTTATCGTCTTCGCTGATATGACGAACCAAAGCGGCAACCTGCATACCCTCCCCGGCAAAATACCGGCAGGCATGGCTGCCGGTAAACCCCGAAGCTCCGGTGATTAGAATGATGCGCTGTAGGGAGTCGTTTCTCGCATCCATTGTTTCAGCTCCTTCAGCATGTCTCGATAAGGCGGAACCTTGTAAGTCCAGTCGCCTCGAGTCGAAACCAGCGTCCGGTCCTGAACGGGGGTATGACCCGCAACCACGGTCACATCCTCCAGGTTCCAAATCTCTTGGAACAAGAGAAGAAGATCGTGCTTGCTGATCGGTTCCGGATGAGCCAGATGAATCAGCCCAGATAATGATGGCGTAAATAATGCAGTATCGATCGCTTTTGCCAGTTCCAGCGTGGTTACCCCGTTCCAGAACACGTTGCAGTACCCTGTCACGATTCCCCGCTGGTGCATGAACCAGTGCATCAGCCCGATTCCGTGCGAGCGGATCTCCGGGCCGATGATGGAGGTACGGATCGTCAAATGTCCCGGGGCTTGGACTTCCCCCAGCGCTTTGGTCATTGCGTAGACGCTCGTTCCATCGGGTACGTCGCTCTCCCGGTAACCTCCGCGCGTTCCTTCGAACACGCAGTCGGTGCTGATATGAATCAATCTGGCCCCGACCGAATCCGCCGCCCGGCGGAGACGATGCGGCAGAAAGCCGTTGATATGGTAGGCATTGATTTTGTCCTCTTCCGCAAAATGGTTGAGTACGCCGATGGCATTGATGATGCAATCGGGTCTCACGATCTCGACCAATTTATCCACTGTCCCGATATCGGAAGCATCCATGATTAGTCCACCGCTGTTGCGGGGATCCCGGGTCGTGTAGAAGACCTGGTGCTTGCTTTGCAGCTTGAAATAATCGACCAGCATATGGCCTGCCATCCCGCTTGCTCCCAGGATCAACAGCTTCATTATAAGAACCCCCCGCGCTCCAAAATATTGCGGATTTCCTCTTTGCTCATCAGGTGGGTGTTTGAAGAGAAGCTGCTGAACGAGACCGGCTGGCAGTGACTGTACCGATATTTTAGGCCAGGTATGTTGAGTGTCGGCAAAATGACCAGATATTCTTCGTCAAACACGACGGTCGAAAGACTCTCATAGTCGCTCATCAAAATTTCATGAATTTTTTCACCCGGACGAACGCCGGATTCAACAATTTGAACATCCTCCCGTCCGGAAGCCTCGATCAACACCTCCGCCAAATCTACGATCCGGCAGGCCGGCATCATCATGACGAAAATTTCGCCGCCGACGCTTTCTTCCGCCGCTTTGAACAGCACGGCGATCGCATCGCGAAGCGTTAAGAAGAAACGTGTCATTTTCATGTCGGTGATAGACACATAGCCCTTATTACGTATCTGTTCTTTGAACACATGCACGACGCTGCCGTTGGTTCCAAGCACATTGCCCCCACGCACGGTGACGAATCGGGTATCGGTGTGAAGCAGATTCGCGTATACGATCAATTTCTCCCCGATGGCCTTCGTCATCCCATAAAAGTTGGAGGGATTTGCAGCCTTGTCAGTCGAAATATAGAACACTTTCTTAACTTTATTTTCAATTGCGGCCTCGATGACGTTCTGTGTGCCGATCACGTTCGTTTTCAGTGCTTCATAAGGCTGATCCTCGCATACCGGAACATGCTTAAGGGCCGCCAGATGAAACACGTAATCGATATTTTGGCATGCCGCCATCAAAGCTTCTTTGTCACGAATGTCTCCGATCCGGAAATGCAGCCGGTCATTTTCGAATTCCCGGCTCATGGCGACTTGAGAGGATTCATTCCGCGAGAAAACCACCACTTCCTTTGGAATGAGCGGCAGCAATTGGGCAATTAACTCATAGCCCCATGATCCGGTGCCACCGGTCACCAATATACGCTGATTTTCAAACATGCACATTCCCTCCAAGCAGAAATTTGACAACCTTATCCGATACATCTTCGGCCAGGTATCCCTGGGGACACTGCCACATCGTGTTCAACTCAAGCATCAGGGCAGCTGAATCGGCAATCCGCTTCGCATCGACGCCTGATACGATGTTGCTCCCGCAATCCACCGTTTCCGGCCGCTCCGTCGTTCGCCTCATCGTGACAGTCGGTACCTGCATAATGCAGCACTCTTCCTGCACGGTTCCGCTGTCCGTTAGTGCACAGCAGGCAGATCGCTCCAATTGGACAAAGTCGAAAAATCCAAAGGGTTCATGAAATTCCACCAGAGGGTTCATGGAAAATCCGGAGTGCTCGGCAATCCGTGAAGCGGTCCGGGGATGAATGCTGCAGATGATACGACGGCCGTGATTTTCAGCGATCAGGTTGAGCCCCTGCATAATCTGCTCCAGATGCTCTGGCCGGTCCACATTCTCCGCACGGTGCGCGGTGACAAGAAAATACTCCTTCGGCTTAAGACCCAGGGTTTTCAGAATATTGCTGCTCCGGGTCTGGGGTTCGTAATACTTCATTACTTCATAAATGGGGTTTCCTGTAAGAACGATCCGATTGCTCGGAAAACCCTCGGCAATCAAATGCTTCTTGCTCTGTTCTGTATACGGCATATTAATAGAAGAAATCGTATCGATGATACGCCGGTTCTTCTCCTCCGGAACGTTCAGGTCGAAGCAGCGGTTTCCGGCCTCCATGTGTACCACGGGATATCCGAGCCTTTCGGCCAAAATCGCGCAAAGAGCGCTGTTGGTGTCCCCAAGAAGCAAAATTTTGTCGGGCTGCTCCCGCTTCAGGATTTCTTCCATTTGGGAGAACATCGCCGACAGCTGCATTCCCAGGGAAGCTGCCGAGTCCTGCAGCACGTAATCGGGCTTTCGCAATCCCAGTTGGCTAAAAAAGATCCCGCTCAGCCTTTCTGCAAAATTCTGTCCGGTATGCACCAGCACGTGGCGCTCCGCATACCGGTCCAGCTTCGGAAGAACGAGACTGAGGCGGATGATTTCTGGCCTTGTACCCAAAATGGTCATAATTCTCATATCTTCCGTCTCCTAATCTATCGTTTCGCTGCCCTCCGTCGCCCGACGGATTTACGCTTCTTGCTCCTCGATCTTCGGAAGGTTTTTCCTCGCGCGGATCTTCGTGGCCTTTTCGCGAGCTTCTTCAACTTCCTTTTGCGGGTAATCCGTATATAATAGAATCTTCTTCGACTGGACCTCCGCACTTTGCGGGGGGCCTGTGCCTTGTCAACCGGGGGCTCCGCTTGTACCTGGGGTCCCTCCACCAGGAGGGGGGCTCGGTTTCCGGCTGTCAGCCAATGAGGATGGTATTCGCGCCATTGACTGATGATTTGATCCAGCCTCCATTGGTAGGCTTCAATTCCGTACAACGCCCTCGCCGCCGCTTCATTGTGTATGCCGATATTCTTCAAGGCATCCGGATCGCTCAGCAGCATGGCAACCTTATCGGCGAGCCCTTGGGCGTCCCCGACGGGTACCGCCAAATGTCCATTGCCTGTACTTTCCATCAGCTCACCGAGCCCCCCGGATGCAAAGGCCACAACCGGTTTTCCGCACAACATGCCTTCCAGCGCGGTCATGCCAAAACCCTCGGACACCATGCTCGGTACGACCAGAATGTCCATCGCGCTGTAAACCGACTGAACCGATTCCACGAACGGGATAAATTGGAATCTTGATCTATAACCCGAAAATCTGACATCCGCCAAACAGGCATCGTAATAACGGTGATCCGCAGCCCGGCCGATGATCACAAAACGGCAATCGGGATGGCCCGGGCATAGTGACAACGCCATACGAATAAACTCTCTAAGGCCCTTTTCCGGATGAATAAAAGCGGAAATGTAGCCGATGCACTTATGTTCCTCTTTTAGCCCGATCCCCTTTCGTTCGCTCTGCCTTACGAGATTACCAAAGGAGTGAAGCCGCTCGCTGTCCGTCGATGGAGGGAGCAGGCTGATCGGACTGCTAATTCGCCCGTAAAACACACGGGCGGCAGACTCCGAAATCGCAATGATCCAATCGCTGTAATTGTCTACAATGGTTAGCACTTCCGACGTGAATTCGTTCTCCTGAATCACCTCCGTCACTTTCCAAATGACGGGGATTCCCAGCTGTTTAGCGGCGAACGCGGGCAGCGCGTTGACGATCGTGTTCGTCAGCACCAAATCAGGCGCGGTCTCTCCGATGAGCCTGACGACAGAAGCATAATCGGGATGGCTGCGTAGCTCATCGGCATTCAGCGGCAGCCGGGAATCCGGAGTATACATCCCGTATAGCAAGGGAAAGGTCTGAATCATGACCACCGTTCCCTGCTTTCGGGCGTGGTCTGTCAGCTTACCTTCACCTGGAGCCACCAAGATGCAATTGAAATAAGACGCCATGCATCGGCAGAACAGGAGCAGCAGCTTCTCGGCTCCTGTAATGCTTTTGGTGTTGCTGACATGCGAGAACAGCATCAATTTGGGTTTAGTCATATCCATGTTTTAGGCCCACCTGCAAAAATCGTACAGGGGTGCGAATCACACCTCCTTTCACCCAGATAATACAAGATATGAGAGGCGACACTTGCCGGCACTGACACATGCTACCCGTCATTCGTACAAAAAAGCCTCCAAACGTATAGAGACTACGGGTAAATGATCGTGAGCATCTCGTTCAGGCGTTTGCCGTACGTATGGTCTCTGAACGTTCTCTCCAAGGCATTCAAGGCGATCTGTCTGCGTTCTTCCTCGTGGGCAAGATAGTATTCAATTTTGTACAATAACTCCTCCGGTGAACTGTAAGTTTCGATCTCCACGCCAGGCGTATAAAATTTGGCCAGGTCGCTCCGGCTGTCGCTTAGCTGAAGCGTCGCGCAGGCGGCAATTTCAAAGGTGCGGGGGTTGGGGGAAGCTGCGGGAATTTTAATAGCGTTGTTGTTGACGGTATCGTCTTCATGGGATCGGTGCAGATTGATGACGATCTTGGAACCGTTATAAGCCTCCGCGGTCTCGGCCGGGCCCATCCATTTGTTGAGCTCGATGCGGTCCTGATAGGCTGTATATTGAGGCAGACGGTCCCACCAGATCCCGTTGAATACGGTATTATGCTGCATAAGCCGGTCGATGATCGGATCAAAAAAGCCGATGCGGTTCCAGTACGCCGAGCCGATAAAGCTGACATCCCGGCGAAGCGGAGATATATTCCTGGATGGCCGGTAGTATTCGGTGTGTGCAGCAAAAGGCAAATGATAGACATGCGTGCATCCCAACTGCTGATAAAAAGGTACGCAGTTGGACTCCAACGTGAAGATGTAGTCGTAATGTTTGACGTTCTCCGTCGTCATGTCGGTATAGTAGGGATCGTCCGTAAGCCAGACGGCCGTACGGATTCCAAGCTGCCGAATGATATCCATCATTTCGTTGTTTACGAACATGCCGTCCAAAGCGAGCACCAGATCTGGAGCCGCCTGCAAAACTGCTTCGACGGTGATCTGCCCCGGTTCGATAATAACCACCTCGGCGACCATCGTCCGGAGCGTGGAAGAGATGGCCTCGTCCAGCGGCGAATACGGGTACCCCTTGCCCGAAGCGATATACAAGACGCGAATTTGACGGAACGGGACGGATTCAGGCGGCCGGCTGGCGATCACGTCCGCACGGCCTCGCAAATAACCTTCGTCATATCCGCGGCGATAGCCGTCCTGTCGTCCCCTGGCTCTCGCTTGGGCGGAATCGTAACTCAGGGTCAGCTCAGGGACCCTTGAGGGCCATTTAACCTTCGACATATCGACACTCCCTTGTTTGATATTGTCCGGTGTCAGAACTGTTCCAGAAACGTTCTCATCCGGGAAATAAACGTATGCTCCTGCCGAGTCGTGTACAGCCCGCGGGCCGCCATGATTCTCCGCTCCTCTTCATGCTCCAGGTAATAGATGATCTTGTTTTTAAGTTCCTCAGTGGATGTATAGGTTTCGATGTCATAGCCTGGTCTGTAATAATTGGTGAGATCTTCGCGGATATCTGTGATCTGCATCGCTCCGCAAGCACTGATTTCATAGGTCCTGGGGTTGATCGATTTGCCGCTGATCCGATGACTGTTGCGGTTGTCCTGCCCCCATTCGTCGGGACGATGGATATTGATGACCACTTTCGCCCCATTGTAATAGCGGACTGTTTCCTCCGGCGGAATGAACCCAAGCTGTACCGAGCGGCCCAGCAAATCCTGCCGGGACAAGCGCTCCCAGAACCCCCCGGCAATCAACACTTTTTTATCCTTCAGAAACGGTGCCATTTCGTCAAAAATAGCGACACGGTTCCAAAAGGCATTGCCTATAAAGCAAATGTCGTACAGGTGCTCCGGTCCGCAGCGCAGAGGCTTGAACATGTCAGCGTTCACGGCCAGCGGCAAATAGTGGACTCTTTTGACCCCAAGAGCACTGTAAAAAGGTACGCATCCCAGCTCGTGGGTAAACACGACGTCGTACGCGGTGCATGCGGCCGCGGTATCCTCGCTAAAATAGGGATCATCGACAAACCAGACGGCCGTCTTGATCCCCATCGCGCGAACCCGCCGGATATCCTCCAAATGATTTTCGGGAAATACATGCAGTCCGTTCAATACGAGGATGAGATGCGGACGCTCCTTTTGAGCAAGCTCCAGCATCTTTGGAGCCTCTACGACGATACATTCTCTGACCAGGCTGCTAAGCGCGGCAGATATACCCTGATCAATGGCATGAAAGCCCTGCGGAATATAAAATACTTTCATGTCCCGGAAATAAGGCTCCGGAGCGGGTATCCGTTCCATGACAGCCTGACAGACACCAAGGCGCAAGCCGTCCTCGTAGCCCTGCAGGTAACTGGCGCTTGCCGCCGTTTCAGCCACATTTTCCACAGTCTTCACCCTGTCTGTCTTGAATTGTGAAAGAACAATATAAATATATGCGGAAGAGGCAATTGCATCATGGACGACTGCCTTCGCGCGGATAAATTGGCGGATGCCCTGCCGAAAAACGGCAAAAAGCCTTTCGCCCCATGGCTGTCCCATGGAGCGAAAGGCTTGACTGTGTCCCGTTCCCTCACGTTATTACTTGGATTGGTAGGCTAGCAAATGACCATCTTCATAGCCTTTGGCAAAACCCGCGTTAAACCCTTCATTGTAAGCTTCGTCAAATCCTTGGCTGTACGCCGAGTCCGGACTGGTATGAGGCTCTACACCTTGAGCCACAGGCACAGGCAGCACCGGCTTTACGACCCGTTTCCGTTTTCTGCGAATGCTTTTGATCCGATGCTTTCTTTTTTTGGGTAGCAGGTGTTTACGCCGCTTTTTCAACTTGATGACTCGCGCCTTACGGCTAAGCAGCAGGCGCTTCACGGATTTTGGCCTCCGATGACGTTTTTTCTTCGTTATCATCCGTTAATCCTCCTGTAATTCTCGGGTGACTGCGAAATGGGCGGATAGAGATGCGTTTAACCAGGGCGGCGCGGAATTCCCGCTTCGGGGCTGGCACAGGCTGATGCCCGTGAGCATCCGGCATAATGCGTCTTGATGCTGCGTCAGGAGCCGGATATTTTCAAGAAGTGCCCGGGCAGAGAGGTCCGACTCGGAAGAAATGTCGGCGATGCTCCCGAGAATCCGAGCCAGCGCCTTTTGGCTGAGCGCGATGGATTGAATCAGCTCCAGCTTCGTTTCTTGCTCACGAAGGAGCAAACTCATTTGCCCATGTCTCCGAGGCCGCCGTAATCACCGCCGCCAAACATGCCTTCACCACCACCACCACCGCCGCCGTACTCTTCTTCTTCCTGTACGAGCAATGCTTTCAAGTTGCTGCACAATCCATTCTCCATCTTCGTGAGCCCCTCCAAAAGCTCCACGATCTGACCGTGAATCTGCAGAGGCTCGCTCAGTTGATTTTCATGGCTTGCAAACGCATCCGAGTTCAAATGATTCAGCGTCCAGTTCCGCATTTTTTCGGCTTCGACCGCTTTGGCTTCCAGAATCATGGCGATGTTCCACTGGATTTTGGAGGCGGCGTCCAGCATATGCAAAAAGGCCTGTTCTCTGCTCATATCCAGCACTCCCTTACGTTTCTCCCGAAATTATTCCTCTTCATTGCTGCCCATCTCTTTCACCACATGATTCAACGTTTCCGCCAGCGCTTCCTGCAGGTCAGCAATGCTGCTAAGGTAAGAAATAATGCTCTTGTTGATCTGGCTGGAATTTTCAATCAACCCGCTCACACCGTCAAATTCCGGATGTTCATCGGGCAAATCATGAATAATCTGGGCCATCCGGACCGCCACTTGGCGCTCGGCATCCAGAACCCTGGCCATTTGCTGCTTGGAATGTGACATATGGGTGAGCATTTCGTCAATTTTGCTCTGCATTCCGGTCCCTCCCTGGTGATAGGTCACGCCTTCTGCGAATAGGCGGTCCGCCTGATCCGCATCTGCCTGCTATATCCTATGCCGCCATCCTGAAGTCAGTTACGCGATTGGGGGCAGCATCCGTTTTTTTCTCATCTTTTTTTAGAAAACCGTCAAAGCACGGGATTATCCAGGTGTGGGGGGGCGATGATCAGATCCCCTTCCGGCACAGAATTTAACCGCTCGAGCGGCCACACCGATCGTTTTCTCAACGCCATATGCCATCGTTCCAGGGTATGCAGCGATGCAAACGGCCTCATCGTTCCGCGGGACCATTGGTACACCCGTCCACCGGGGCCCTCCACCAGCTGACCGGCGCCGGCCTCCCCGGCCGATAAGGACTCATCTATTGCTGCCGAATCCAGCATTTCCCGGATCTGCTCGCTTGTCAGAGAATACTCACCGTCTGGAATTTGCCGGATATCTAACCTTGACAGCAGTACGGCTTCTGCACCCACTTGTTCCGCCCCGCCGCTAAGGGCGTACTTGCGCCCGTTCAGCAGAAAATACACAAGGCCAGACTGGTCCCGTACCAGTACATGTGACGGGTAAAAATCATGCCCGCTTCGCAATCCGGGAAACCGAGCCAGCGCGCCTTCCTTCATGTTTGTCACCCAAGCGTAAGGATTATCCCACTTATTCGTGTAATACAACTCGTTATGATGATGGACCGACTCAAACTGCTGGCCCAACTGTTTCATGCTTACGCTTCCGAAATGGTGGATAAACGAATCCCCGGCAATAAACAATTTCCGGCCGGTCAGCCGGAGCCGGATGATCCAGTCGTCGTCTTCATAGTTGCCGATCCGGTACCCCTCATCCAAATAACCGATGTGGTGCAAAACATCTCTGTGGAGCAGCAGGCAAAAGCCGACCAATCGGTCGGCTTCACGCCACTTCCCTTCGTCCGGCACATTATGACCGGCTGCAAATTCCCACATCTCCTTCACATCTTCGTAAGGAACCGGAATTTGCTGTTCGCCGCTAATATAGTTCGTCACAGGCCCCACGGCACCGATCTGAGGGTCGCTGTCCAGGCAGCGGAGCATGTGGGTCAGCCAATTCGGCGTGACAAGAATATCATTGTTCAGGATGACAACCGTTTCTCCCTTGGCCATCATGATGCCGTAATTGACGCCGCCGGCAAATCCGCGGTTCTGCTCCAGCCTTGCAAACCTGATTTTCCCGCCAAACGGCTTGAGGCAGGAGGCAATATCGTCCGTAGACGCATTGTCAACGACAATAATCTCATGCGGTTCCGGCGTATGGGCCTCGATGCTCCCTATACACTGGATCAGATATTCCGCCTGGTTATAGGTCGGAATGATGATGCTGGTGCCTTGAAACGGAATATGGAATGTGTCCCTTCCCTTTACCAGCCCTTCCGTGTACCCGCGTTCGTAACCCTCGTTATATCGGTCGCTTCCAGAGGATGAGGGAGGAGACTGCCGGATTGGCCGGCGGCCCCTTGCACTCCTGAACCGCTTTATCATTTCAATCCCTCCCCGTTTTGCACACATGATATTTCTCTCCGCTATACACCTTACTATCTGGCATAAGGAATCTCACCGGAAACGAGCTTATCCGCCAAATGTCCAAAATCCAGCGCAACTTTGCCCAGCTGGCTCGCGATACGCTCGCAGATCACGACCGCGGGAATGCCGCTGGCCACGAGAGCCAGGTCAAATTCGCATATGGCCGCCTCCTGCATCACCCTTGGAATGTCCGAAAATCCCCGCACCGGGCTGATTACACCGGCTATGGTCAGCGAAGCCGAAGCCAGCAGCGTATTCGCAAGCTCGGGAGCCCGGTTTCCGATCAGAAGCAGCCGTTTCCCCGGGAGAAGCTGCTGCAGCAGACCATGCTCATGCAGCGCATAATTCATCGTGGATGTCGTCAGTGTCAGGCTGCGGTAAGATAGCCCGTAATACCGGAGCACCGGGAACAAAAGGCCCTGGAACGTCGGCAGACGGGAATGCGGAATGCCGATGATCCCGGCCATGCGGAGCGAATCGGCCAGCATATCTCGTGCCTGCGGATCAGGCAGCTGCATTCCTGCTGTCGAGAGAAAGCGCCCCTTTTGTCGGACTTCCTCCAGCGGAAGCACGGTGTCATGGGCCAGGGCCAGCAATTCTCCGTCTCCCAGTCGGACAACCGACAGGGGCTGGCCAACGGCCAAGGCATGCGCCATGCGGCCATGGACCTCTTCGGGGCGCAATAGCTGGAGCCAATGTTCCCGGTATGCCGATACTCCCGCGGCGATTACCTCATTGGCACCTATATCCGGCAGTACCGTATACGGTGGAAGCTGGGAGGCGACTGTCTCCTCCACCCCTTCTGCATATCCGGCCTGGTAAGCAGCGTCCTGCACCTTTTGGATATCGATCGAGGGCTCCGTACTGGGTTCACTGGGCCTCTCTTGGGGAAGAGGATGCACCGCGAGGGGAGTAAGCCCCAGCAGGTTCGGATGCTTTATACCATTTCCCCGCTGGCCGTACTTGTGCTTTCTTTTCTCCTTTCGGTTCAGGGGAGCATGCCGCCGACGGAGTATTAAACGTCGCTTGGCCAATTTGACACGAAGAGCCCTCTTCCATGGAGGAATGAAGGCTCTGTTTCGGATCCGAGGGCGGCTCATGGGAGAATTCCCTTCATTTTTTTGCCAGCTTCTTGCAGAGATTCAAAGGTTCCCGCGTCGCCCCACCAATGCTGCAGGATATCGTACTCCAGCCGCCCGTCTGCCGCATAGACGTTGTTGACGTCGGTTATTTCGAGTTCTCCCCGGTCCGATGGACGGATCCCGGAAATGATATCGAACACGGAAGTGTCATACATATAAAAACCGGTGACGCTGTAAGAAGATTTAGGCTTCGCTGGCTTTTCTTCAATCCGGCTGATGAGCTCCGGGCGCGCCCGGTCAAACACCGGGACACCATACCTTCTGGCATCCTGAACCTGTTTCAGGAGAACCCGCGCCGTCCCGGCAGGCTGCTGCGCAAATTTATTTACATACGTGCTCAAATCATCCATAAACAGATTATCTCCAAGCAGAACGACGAATTTTTCGTCCTTCATAATAAAGCTTCTTCCTCGATCCAGTGCCTCGGCGATTCCTCCCGCAGACTCCTGAATCCGGTAGGTTAGCTGCACACCAAAATCCTGACCGCTTCCCAAAAATTCCGTATACAAACCTGCGGACTGTTTGCCCATGACAATAAGAATTTCCTTGATTCCTGCCTGACGCAATCTGTCGATGCCGTATACGATCATGGGATACTTTCCGACAGGTAGCAAATGCTTGTTGATCAGCCGGGTCAGCGGATACAATCGGGTACCTGTCCCGCCCGCCAAGATAATACCTCTCACTGCACCACTCCTCCTTCAGATATGCTGCCTGCTTACTCTATAAACTGGCGGGGATCAATCTGCCACTTCTCTATAAACAAGCGGTGATTCCGGTCAATCAGCTGTTGAATCTGTTCGGAGGATGCCTGTTTAAAGCTGGCGCTGCCCTGATGGTGAACGAGCGCATCCCCGCAAATCAGCAGATGAAAGCCGGCCAACCGAGCCCTGTAGCAGTAATCGTCATCCTCATAATGACCTGGTGAGAATGCTTCATCCAGAAATCCGATCCTGTTCAACACTTCCCGTTTTATAAGCAGACACATGCCGATAACCCGGTTCACTTCCACCCAGCGGGACGGATCTGGCTGATTGTTTCGGGCAGCTGTCAGCTGGAATTCTTCTGTATTGTTAAAAGAAACATCCACCTTTTGTCTACCCGAGGCTGCATTGGTAACAGGCCCGACCAAGCCGACATCCGGCCGGCTGTGCAGGGCGGCGAGCATATTGGATAACCAGTTCGTCGTAACCGTCACATCGTTGTTGAGCAGGAGCAGATCGTCCCCTCCGGCCGCCGCCAGACCGATGTTGCAGGCGACTGGAAACCCGCGGTTCACCGGAAGGGAGATAAATGGAATTCCCTCCTTGATGCAGTAGCCGTCGGTACCGTCAGTCGAGGCGTTGTCGACAACGATGATTTCGTACGGCGTATCGGTGTATTTGCGGATCGCCTCGATGCAAGGGACAAGCAGATGCAGGCCGTTATGCGTGGGGATGATAATGCTCGTCATTCGCTGATTCAGACTCATCAGGCATTCCTCCGCAAGGCGACTTCCGTCCGGGAGACTGTAGAAGACTGGGGCATCCAGCCGGCATCAATCAGCGCATGGAACGCTTCCGCATGGTCACCGATAATCAGGTCTGCCACCGCATTGCCGGTGCCCGTATTCCCGGGACGCTTCCGGTTTGCGCTGATCACGTCAACCGGCTGCACCAGCGCGAAGCGGTGCCCCTTCGCAAGGGCCAGGGCTTGGGCCTTGGGGGGAACCATCAACTGCTCGCTGCCGATATCATCAATCAAACGTCTTGCCAGTGCATGTGGAACGGCCGTTAGCGAATTTGCCCCCAGTTCCGGGTGCCCTAGCACCGTATTTAAAAAGCTTTTGCACCGCGTTACCTCATCCTGATGCATATATGGCGGCAAATACGGATTCAGGTCATTCAGCGCAGCGTCTATCCCTTCATCCACCTTATATATAAAAGGAGCCAGTTCCTCGGCGGAGATCACGACATCCCCGTCCGTAAACAACACGATATCCGCCGAGGTCATGGCGGCCCCCATGCTCCGGCCCACGTCATGTCCGAGCCGGCCCGGAACATGGAGGATGCTGGCGATCCGGTGATTGCGTGCAGCCGAGTAGCTTTGATCCCGGCAGCCGTTCAGTACGACGATTACTTCCTGGAGCGGCAGCCGTTCCAATTGCTGAAGCACCTTGCCCAGCGTATCCTGTTCATTGCTGGCACAGACGACGGCTGCGGCCGTCCTTGCCAGCGGCAGCGGAATACGGTTGTCCTTTCGCCCGGAACCTTTAGCATAACCGTCGGCGTAGCTTTTTGACAGCCGGAGCATCGTACGAATACCCGGACGCTTCTTCACATATGCCGCGCACCAATCGGAAAACGCCCGCTGAAGCGGCGATTCATAGAGGAGAACATCCCCTTCTCCTTCTTCGGCGTCGGCTTTGCCTCCTGCAAGGAGTCCTGCCTGATAAGCGGCATCCGCCAGCTTGCCTTCCCCCGCCCGGTAGATTGACGGTAGGGCCGCACGGCTCCGCTTCGGAATGGTGCGCCTTTCCTGCCGCCGCTTCCTCCCGGCCCAGTTTATTCGAGACCGAGCCGTTACACTTCTTCTTGTTCTTCTTCTCATCAGGCTCACCTTCTCACCCGCTTTCGTTCCCGTCCCAGATCGCTTCGAAGCCCCCTCGGATCCGTTACCGACAAATACCACTTCACTGCCTGAATATGATCCGCAAGAACCACCTCCTGCAGTGGATCTTTTCCGTCCACTTTGGCTCTCCGCTTATTTAACCGTCCTACGGGTACTTCATGAACCGCTTCAACCCTGAGCCCGGCGGTGACTGCCTTCGCTAAAGCAAGGGGAGGGACCGACAGGCATTCGGCTCCAAGCATGTCGACGGCGCGGCGGCTTAATGCATGCGGGACGGCGGTCAGAGAGGCTCCAAGCAGATCGGCGCGGCGCAGCATCGTATTTAGAACATGCTTGGCCTGAACGACCGGATGCGTCTGACGCCGGCGAACCGGGCCTCTATACCGGTTCAGCGCGACATCTACCCCGCCAATAACCGCCGTGACGAAGGGACGAAGCTGCCCGGCACCGATCGGCATGTCTCCGTCCAGGTACAGCATTACCTGACCCCGGGCGGCCTGCGTCCCTGCGCTTCTTCCCGCATCATGCCCAAGCGGATGCTCATACCTCAGCACACGAGCCCCCGCAGACTCGGCCGCTTCTGCCGTTCGGTCGCGGCAGCCGTTGGCTACGACAATAACCTCGCAGGAAGGATGTACCCGCAGCGCTTCCCGGACCACGGCAGCGATCGTCTTCTGTTCATTCATCGCAGGGATGATCACCGATAAGACCGGAGGAAGGTCGGTATGGGGCATCCGCCTTGCCTGCGGCTTGGTTCGATGCCTGGTTCTTGACCATACGCCCGTCTTCGATGCTTGTCGGTACTTTCGGCGGGTTGGTCGATAGGTTCGTCTGTATCTTATCCGCCTCATCATTCGACATATCCCTCCCTGTCATATCAGCACGTATCTCATCACATCCTATGCCATGGGGAATGCCGTGGAAGCGGCGTTTGTGCAATGTATTTAGGTATCGTTCACGGATTTCATCACGATACTTGCTGATGATCAAGAGCATAACAAAAAAGCGCGGGGACTCTGCCCCGCGCTGGTTACTTATTCCTTATCTTTATTCTCTTTTGGTTCTGCCTCAGTCCTGAACGCGCTTCGCTGCCTCATGCTGCGCTGTGCATAGCCCGTGGTTCCTTTTCCTGATGGAGAGACCGAGCCGATCGCGATCCAGGATAGGAAACCGAAGGTTTCCGGGCCCACCCGTCTTCTCACCACTTCGATAAAGGCGATATCTTCCCGCTGCGTGTTCAATACAGCATAGAAATCGGGATGATTGCACATCGCCACGATCACATAATGGGTGTTTGGATACGGTTCCGGCAGCGTCACCGGTACTTCAACCTGCAGCTGGCCTTCGCCGATCCGGAAAGAAGTGATGCCGTACTGTTGAAGGGCCGGCTGTCCCGAAGCACTCTGAACGGGTGCAAAAGCAAGCTGTTCACCGGTGACCGACCTAGCGGCGATGTGTCTGTTCTGGATCGCCCCGTTCTGGATATGGTCCGAATGGACCGCCCCGGATTGAAGATGCCATTCCTGGATGCTTCTCGCCTGAAGGTGAAGAGGCTGAATCGTTTCCGGCTGGATGTGGCTGCCGTCGATCGTGTTCGGGGCAATTTTATCGCCCGTAACGGCTTCATCTTCCAGCAGACCGGTGGTAACGGACTCCGGTGCCAGGTGATGCGCCTGAACGCTGCCCGGCTGCAGATGGTCCGAGGATACGGATTCAGGGGCCAGATGATCCGGACCGACCGCTCCCTCTGCAAGATGTTCACCTTGGATGAGGCCGGGCTGCAGGTGCCATTCCTGCACAATGCCGGACTGCAGATGGTGCGGCTGAATCGTTTCCGGCTGGATGTGGCTGCCTTCAATCGTGTTCGGGGCAATCTTTTCCCCCGTGACGGCTTCATCTTCCAGCAGACCGGTGGTGACGGACTCCGGCGCCAGGTGATGCGCCTGGACGCTGCCAGGCTGGAGGTGTTCCGAGGATACGGATTCAGAGGCCAGATGATCCGAACCGACCGCTCCTTCTGTAAGATGTTCGCCCTGAATGAGGCCAGGCTGCAGGTGCCATTCCTGCACAATGCCGGACTGCAGATGGTGCGGCTGAATCGATTCGGGCTGGATATGGCTGCCGTCAATTGTGTTCCGGGCAATTTTTTTCCCCGTGACGGCTTCATCTTCGAGCAGACCGGTGGTGACGGACTCCGGCGCTAGGTGATGCGGTTGTACGCTGCCCGGCTGCAGATGGTCCGAGGATACGGATTCAGGGGCCAGATGATCCGGACCGACCGCTCCCTCTCCCAGATGTTCGCCCTGAATGAGGCCGGGCTGCAGGTGGTACGGCCCGATGGATTCCGGCTGGATATGGCCGCCGTCGACCGCACGGGAAGCGATCTTATCCCCCGTTACAGCATCCTTTTCCAACGAATCGGCCGTGACGGACTCCGGCGCCAGGTGATGCGGTTGGATGCTGCCCGGCTGCAGATGGTCCGAGGATACGGATTCAGGGGCTAGATGATCCGGACCGACTGCTCCCTCTGCCAGATGTTCGCCCTGAATGAGGCCGGGCTGCAGGTGGTAAGGCTCGATGGATTCCGGCTGGATATGGCTGCCGTCAACCGTTTGGGAAGCAATCTTATCCCCTGTTACGGCTTCCTTCTTCAGTGATTCGGTCGTAACCGAATCCGCCGCCAGATGATGCGGCTGGATAAGGCCTGGCTGCAGATGCCATTCCTGAATCGTCTCAGCGTGAAGGTGGTACGGCTGGATCGACTCGGGCTGGATATGGCTGCCGTCGACCGCATGAGGAGCAATCTTGTCGCCCGTAACGGCCTCATCTTCCAACGATTCGGTCGTGACGGTATCCGGCGCAAGGTGATGCGGCTGGATGCTGCCTGGCTGCAGATGACCCGAGGTGACGGATCCGGACGCCAAATGCTCCGGGCCAACCCCTCCTTCTGCAAGATGTTCTCCGCGAATAAGGCCGGGTTGCAGATGGTAAGACCGGATCGATTTGGGCTGGATATGGCTGCCATCCAATGTATTAGAGGCAATCTTATCCCCAGTCACGGCATCATCTTCCAGTGAACCGGTCGTAACCGAATCCGGCGCAAGGTGATGCGGCTGGATGCTGCCCGACTGCAGATGATTCGAGGTGACGGAATCGGCCGCCAGATGATCCGGACCGATCGTACCTTCGGCAAGATGCTGGCCCTGGACGATACCCGGCTGCAGATGCCATTCCTGTACAATGCCGGACTGCAGATGGTGCGGCTGGATCGATTCCGGCTGAATATGGCTGCTGCCTACGGCGCGAGAAGCGATTTTATCTCCCGTGACGGCTTCATTCTTCAGAGCATCTGTCGTGACCGAATTCCGTGCCAGGTGATGCGGCTGGATGCTGCCCTGCTGCAGGTGATCCGAGGTGACGGATTCGGCTGCCAGATGTTCCGCGCCGACCGCTCCTTCTGCCAGATGTTCCCCATGAATGAGGCCGGGCTGCAGATGGGACGGCTGAACCGATTCCGGCTGAATATGGCTGCTGCCAACCGCGTTGGAAGCGATTTTATCCCCCGTCACTGCTTCGTCTTCGAGTGAATCCGTCATGACCGAATTCCGTGCCAGGTGGTGCGGCTGGATGCTGCCCTGCTGCAGGTGATCCGAGGTGACGGATTCAGCTGCCAGATGTTCCGCGCCGACCGCTCCCACTGCAAGATGTTCTTCATGAATGAGGCCGGGCTGCAGATGGGACGGCTGAATTGATTCCGGCTGGACATGGCTGCTGCTAACCGAGCCTGGAGCGATTTTATTCCCCGTAACGGCTTCGTCCTTCAGAGAATCAGTCGTTACGGAACTCCGATCCAGGTGATGCGGCTGGATGCTGCTCCGCTGCAGATGATCCGAGGTGACCGATTCGGGGGCCAGATGATCCGGACCGACGGCCCCTTCTGTAATATGCTGGCCCTGAATGAGTCCTGGCTGCAGATGCCAATCCTGGATGCTCTCGGCCTGAAGGTGAAGCGGGAGGATCGATTCCGGCTGGATGTGGACACTTCCTATCGCACCCGTGGCCAATTTAGCCGAGCTTACGGATCCATCCTTCAGCGCATGCTCGTGAACAGCCCCAAAGGCCAGGTGCTCCGCCGTTACGGCCCCTGTCTGGATGTGATGGCTTCCGATCGACGTGTCCGCCAGCTTATCGGCTGTGACCGCACCGGGATGCAGCGCTTCGGTATGCACCGAACTTGTGGCCAGATGCTGCATACCGACACTGCCTGCCTGCAGCTGTTCCTCTCCGACCGATTCGGGGGCTAAATGCCTGAAGTCCACCGCACCAGGGGCAATATGCTGCTTCTCCACGCTCTTTTCCTGAAGCTGAGCCGAGCCGATCGATTTCGCCTCGATATGGCGGGTTCCGATCGAATCCGGCGCGATCTTGTCACCGGTTACTGATCCGCCCTGGAGGGCAACTTCGGATACCGCATCCGGGGCAAGATGGCCGGATTGTATGCTGCCGTTCGTCAGATGGGCCGCTGTGACGGATGCCGGCGCTAACTGCTTAGAGCCTACAGCTTCTTCACCCAGGTGGCCGATGCGGATAATCCCCTCCTGAAGATGCTCAAAACCGATGGAGGCCGGTTTCAGATGAGCGCTGTCGACGGATGCCGGTGCCAGCTTGGAGGCGCCCACCGCACCATCCTGCAGTGCCTCCGAATATACGGCACCTTCAGCCAAATGCTGGGCTTTGATGCTGCCTGACTGAAGCTGCTCTTCTCCCACGGAATCCGGAGCAAGATGCCGGAAACCGACCGCCCCCGGAGCAAGATGCCGCTGCTGTACGCTTTTCTCATGGAGATGAATGGAGCGGACGGCATCCTGTTTGATATTGACGCTGCCGACCGATTCCGGTCCGAGCTTCGATGCGGTTATTGCGCCGTCCTTGATGGCTTCTGTGTTAACCGATAACTGACTCAAATGGCGTTCCTGGATCAATGCGGACTGCAGATGCCCTTCGCTGACCGAGCCGGGTGTGAGATGACGCTCGCCGACAATGCCTTCAGCTAAATGTCTTTCCTCGACAGTACGGTCTTGCAGATGCTCGCCGGAAACAGAACCGGCCTGGAGCTGATTCCCTCCGACTGAGCCTGCCGTGAGATGACGCTCACTGATGATATTATCAGCCAGATGCTTCTCTTCCACCGCTTGGTTCTGCAGGTGCACCCCGGATACGGAACCGTCCTGAAGCTGATTTCCGCCGATCGAACCGAACGTAAGGTGACGCTCACTGATGATATTGTCAGCCAGATGCTTCTCTTCCACCGCTTGGTTTTGCAGGTGTATTCCGGAGACAGAGTCGGCCTGAAGCTGGGTTCCTCCGACCGAACCGGCTGTAAGATGGCGCTCACTGATGATATTGTCAGCCAGATGCTTCTCTTCCACCGCTTGGTTTTGCAGGTGTATTCCGGAGACAGAGTCGGCCTGAAGCTGGGTTCCTCCGACCGAGCCGGCCGTAAGGTGGCGCTCACTGACGATACCTTCGGCCAGATGCTTCTCTTCTACTGAATGGTTTTGCAGGTGCGCTCCGGTGACGGAATCGGCCTGAAGCTGGGTTCCTCCGACCGAGCCGGCCGTTAGATGGCGCTCGCTGACGATGCCTTCAGCCAGATGCTTTTCTTCGACCGCTCCACTGTGCAAATGCACGCTGGAAACCGAGCCGGGCTGAAGCTGTACTCCGCCGACTGATTCTTCCGAGAGATGCCGCTGGGTTACCGCACCCACGTTGATCGAGCGGGAAGTGACGGCGTTGTCGGACAAATGCTCACTGCTTACGGACGCGGAGGCCAGCTTGGGGCTGCTCACACTCCCATCAGCCAGTTTGGCAGACGTCACCGCCAGATCCTGAATTTTGTCGGTCGCCACGCTTTCGGGTGAAAGCTTCAGGGAGGTGACCGCATGGTCTGCTAAGTGAGCCGGATAGATAATGCCGTGATTGAGATGACCGGATTGAACGCTTCCTGCTGAAAGCTTTTCTGCAGTTACCGCTTCATTCCTAATGATTGCGTTGTGTACGATTCCGGGCGTCAGATGATCTGCGTTCACCGAACCTTTGGCTATATGCTGGGTTGTGACGGCCTGATCCTGAATCGCGGACGCTCGCACGCTTTTGTCGGACAAATGCCGATCCTGAATCGAAGCCGGGCGGATATGCTCCGCGCTGATGCCGCCTTCGGCTATATTGCGGCCGCCGACCGCGCCGTCTGCCAGTATGCCGCTCGTCACGCTGCCGCCTGCGAGCTTTTCACCAATGACAGATTTGTTCTGCAGATGACGGGAAGCTACCGCTCCATCCGAGATATGCTGCTCGACAATGGCGCTGCGGGTAATGTGTCCCGTGGTGATCGACCCGTGTCTGACATGAGAGCCTTCCACGACGTTTGCCGCAATATGGCTGCCGTTAACAGCCCCCTGCTGAATGTGGGACGTCTGGATGGAATTCGGCGCAATCTGTGCTTTCTGGACGGCACCTTGTGCCAGATGCCGGGTCTGCACGGCTTCGTCTGCAATTTTCTGGGGCAGAATGCTTTGATCGGCAATTTTAGATGAGGTGACCGTCTGCTCGACAATATGCACCGTTCCGACCGACTGCTCTGCCAATTTGTTCGCCCCGACGCTGTGGTCGGCCAAGTGCGCTGCAGTGATCTCGCCGGGGGCGATATGCTTGCCGCGAATGGTCGCATCCGCCAAATGCGCGGACGTTACCGCAAAGGGTGCCAATATTGGTCCGGTCACGGCTCCATCCTGCAGATGTTGGGTGCCGACTGATTTTTTGGCGACATGCTCGCTTGACACGCTCCCCGTCGCGATTTGATTTCCGCCAACGGAGCCGTTCTGAAGAAGTTCCCCGGTCAGTGATCCTTCCCGTATATGAACGCTTTCGATGGAGCGCTCCTTTAGCTTGTCGCCCGTAATTTCGCCGGTCCGGATCTTCGAGCCGGTAACGGCGCCTTCGGCCAGTTTCGACGTGTCGATCACTTCATTGGTCAAATGCATGGACTGGACGCTGGCCCCAGCAATTTTGCTTGCCGTTACGGCTTGGTCTTGCAGCAGATCTGTGTTTACGACCAGATTGCTCAAATGGCGTGACGTGATGGAACCGTCGGCGATTTTGGTGGAATCGATCACCTGGTCGCCCAGCTTGGCGGATGTAATGCTTCCGTCACGGATTTTTTCCCCGCTGATGGAGCGATCCCGAATTTTGCTGCCGCTGATCGCGCCGTCGGTCAGATGCTCCTCCAAAATGGACTCAGAGGCAATTTTGGAGGAGACCACGGAGCCGTCGGCTAAGTGAATATGAGAAACAGCATAATCGGCAATGGCCTCGCTGCCTACCGAGCCGGGCTGAAGTCTGGACGAGTCAATGGCCCGGAGCGCAATTTTGGACGTCGTGACCGAACCATCGCTCAGATCATCCGTATAAATGATTGGCTCCGGGGAGTTCGGCATCCTTTTTTCTTCAATGATCTCCTCCAGCTCCTCACGGTCCCGAACCGGCACCGTCTCCTCAGGTATAGCTTCTTCAATAACAGGCTCCTCGGGTACCGCTTCCTCGGATACCGCCTCCTCCTCGGGCTCTTCTATTGCCTCAGGCTTGCTCTCTGCAGTGTCCTCCATTTGGTGCTCTTGTATCGGTTCAACTGTGTCCAAAGTCGTTGTTTGCTGGACTTCTTCCTTTTCAAGGACTGCATCAGGGGCAATGGATCGGATTTCCGCATATGAATCAAGTTGGTTTGTCTTTGGCGCCGTTACTTTGCTTTTACGGATCAGTTCCAACTCCTGAATTTCAGGATTATCCACGAAATAGAGGTTCTTGTTCGGTTGTTTAACCGTCCGGCTTTTATTTTTCTTCTTCAAAAGACCTCGCTCCTTCCTGACCGGATGCATCTTGGGCATCATATGCGAACAAATAGGCCGTTGTCACTGATTTCCCGGTTTTTGTAACGATTTTGAACTAGCCAATCGGATGAGTGCTTCCGGCAGAACAGTCCGGGAGGACGGGATCACAAATATTCAGGGATAAAAGGTTGAAGTTCGGGGGATGATCGAGGGACATCCTGAGGGACATGAGTGTCACCTGCCCACCAATAACTACTCTGTGCATTCATCCTTTCACCGTTTGAGAAAATAGGCGGCACGTTACGGACAAAGACCCTTGCTTATAGCAATCTATGGCATAGGATATATAAAAAGTGGGATGACGGAATGCCAGGGAGGGATGAACGTGTGGATTTCTGATGTTGGAATTCTGCTGAATGCAGCGGTGCACCGGGGAATTCCCGGCGGAAAGACGGGAGCGGAATCCCTCGTCAATTATGAAGAGGCGGCCCGGATGTTCGGCTTAAGGCCGTGCTATATGAAACTACAGGATATCGATATTGAACGCCATGAATGTTCGGCGTTTGTTCTGAGAGAGGGAAAATACGTTTACACCAGGCTTCCGCTGCCAAGGGTCATTCATAACCGGGCCATCTACTTTGACGGGCGGTCAAAAAATAGAATTCAACGTCTTATAGACGGCGGATATATGATATTCAACGCCCACAATCGGTACGGGAAAGATGAAATTCATCACTTGCTCGAAAGTAACCCGCTGCTTTCGCAGCATCTTCCCGATACGACGATCGCCGCCCCTTCCTCTGTCCAGGAAATGATGCGGCGATATCGTGATCTGATATTAAAGCCTTGCGTCGGCAGCGTCGGCAGAGGAATTATGCGCCTTCACGCCCACGGCCAGCACTGGTATCTTACTTATGCCCGAACCGGGCGATCCCTGGGATGGACGACGGTTCGCTTGAATAGACAACAACTTCCGGGCATCCTGCTGCGCCGGATCTCCCAGGCGCCCTTCCTTGTCCAGGAACGCATCGCACTGGCGGAATATAAACAGCGGCCTTATGACCTTCGCGTCTCCATCCAGCGAGGCATTAGCGGCAGCTGGAGCCTGACGGGAATGTACGCCAAAGTCGCCGCATCCCGAATGTTCGTCTCCAATGTCGCTCAAGGCGGCAAGGCCTTCCCGGCCGAACGAATTCTCGCCGAAAGCCTGCCGGGGTTATCTGCGGACAGAATCTCGGATAGCGTACATCAGCTCGCCTTCGGCGTGGTCCGGCAGCTGGAGCAGCATTTGCCTTTTGCGGCGGACCTTGGCCTGGATATCGGCGTCACGAAGGGCGGCAAGCCGTATTTTATTGAATGCAACGGACGGGATCAGCGTTACGGCTTCCGAAACGCCAATATGCCCCAATATTGGAAAAAAACCTATCGTGAGCCCATGGCCTATGCCCGGTACCTGGTAAATCGGCAGCACGCCGGCATAGGACTTTGAGCACGGATCCCGGGTTAGTCTGCCATAAATTGTGCGCAACCTCCGGAAATCCGGTAAAGCAGGTAAAAACGCAGAACGGGAAACCGGGAAAACAACGGATGCCGGACAAAAAGATGCTTAAACGAAAGACCGAAAATGCGTCATGCTGCTTTTTCGGTCTGTTCTGCATCGGCTAATAGCTATCATACGGCTTAACCTTGTCCATGGTACCTGACATCTTCGATGCCGAACCAGGGAACGGCAGCGGCCGCATAGTACGCAGCCGCTAGGGCAATGACGAACATGAGAACCGCCAGCCCGTCATACCTGCTGAAAGCCGACGGATAATAGTACGTTCTGCGCCCCGACCCGCTGAACTGCTTCGCTTCCATCGCCACGGCAACGCGGTGCGCCCGGCGGATGCTCTGCGACAGCAGCGGCACCGCATACAACCGGACATGCTGAAGGAGGCCACTCGGCCCCCAGCCTGTCCGTACGCCGCGGATCCGCAGCGCCTGCCTGCGGATGAGAAACTCCTCCCATACGATGGACAGCAGCCGGATCGACGCCATGAAGCTGTATGCGAATTTGGGGGGAAGGCGAAAATTTTGCATCAGTGAATAGAACAGCTTGACGGACGGCGTGGTCATGACGAAGAGCAGTCCTTCTGCCGCAAAGGCAATCGTCCGGAATCCCAGGTGCAGCCCGCGGTAGAAGCTTTCCTCGGATACGCGGAACAGCCCCCACTGCCACCAGACGTGATCCCCTTTCCCGAAAAGGATCATCGTCAGGGATGAAGAGACGAATACGAGGCTGAAGGAGAGAACGAGCAGCCCCACCTTCCATGCCGGATAACCGCTGAGCAGAAACAGGAGGGCGATGTAGACCGCTGCCTGATAGACGGCAAAATCCATGCTTCGCGTCTGAATCGTAACGATAAACAACATGATCAGCACGGCGAGCTTCAGCGAGGGATTCGCCCGGTGCAGCCAGGTATGACGGCTCGGAGTTAAAAACCGGTTCATCCGCTCACCTCCTCCTGGGCATTCGAAGCTGCGCCTTCTCCCTCAAGCCTCCGCCTCCCGGGCTTTATCGCCGTCAGGCTTCCGCCTTGGATTTCCCATACCTGGGTAGCGGCCAGCTCAGCGATTTCTCGCTCATGCGTCACCATAATGATCGCCGTGCCGCTGCGGCGAAGCGCTTCGCAGTATTCCAGGATCGCAAAGGCGTTGCGGGCATCCTGCCCGAACGTCGGTTCATCCAGCAGCAGCACCCCCTGGCGGCGGACCGCCGCGGTGGCAACGCTCAGCCTGCGTTTCTGTCCGGTCGAGAGCTGATACGGATGCCGGTTCTCCAAGCCATGCAAATGAAACGTCTTCAGGCAGTCTTCGGCTTTACGCTCCACCTCAGCCCGCGACATGCCGCCCTGCATGTGAAGGGAAAAGGCCGTCTCCTCCAGTACTGTCTGGGCCACAAACTGAAACTCCGGGTTCTGAAACACGAACCCGATCCGGTCCGAAGGGCAGGTCCGCTTCCTGCCCCTTCCCTGCAGCAGCCTGCCTTCCAGCACGTAGCTGCCGGCTGTCGGAAGAAGCTGCATCAGGCTCAGCAGCAAGGAGCTTTTCCCCGCCCCGTTAGGACCGACAACAGCGACAAAATCGCCGGCATATACCTCCGCCTCTTCCACCATAATCGCCGGCTCATCTCCGCGGAGACCGACAAACCCCCGCAAGGAGAAGACCGGCGCCGCCAAGTCCGCACCTTGCTGCGGGGATTGCACCAGGCCGCTGTTCCATGTATCCCGGTGACGGATATAATCCTCCCAAACGCCGGGATACCAAATGCCATTTTCCTGAAGGGTCCGGCGGTACGCCGTGAAGATTTCGGCCGGCTTGCCGTCGGCCAGAATGCTTCCGTCCCGCGCGAACAGAACGATCCGGTCGACCCAGTTCACGATTTCTTCGATTCGGTGCTCGACGATCAGCACGGTCCGTCCGGCCGATACACCGCGAACCGCCTCCCAAATTTGCTGTCTCCCCTCGGGGTCCAGCAGCGCCGAGGGCTCATCCAGCAGGAGCACTTCCGGTTCCAGCAGGAGGACCGAGGCGAGCGCGAGCCGCTGCTTCATCCCCAGGGACAGCCGTTCAATCGGAGTGTGCAGCTCTTCGAGGTCCAGGCCGACCCGTCCGAGCGCCTCCCGCATCCGTGGCACCATATCCTCCCTGGCTACTTGGCGGTTCTCCAGCACAAACGCCAGCTCCTCATCGACATACGGCATGCAGAACTGGGTATCCGGGTCCTGAAATACATACCCGCACGAGCGGGGCTTCCGAATGTCCGCATATTTGAGCGGAACGTCAATGACTGCCGGAATCAACCCGCCGAGCACCTGCAGCAGCGTCGATTTCCCGCATCCGCTTGGGCCGAGCAGAAGCACCTTTTCCCCGGCCGGCACGGACAGGGAAACATCCTTGAACACGAACGCCTTCTCACCCGGAAACTTCAGGCGCAGGTCCGTTACCGAAACGGCAATTTGCCTGCTCCCTTGATCCGTCCTTTGATCCGCTCCTTGACCCGTCTCATGCACCGCCGAATGCTGCATCGTCGCGATACCCCGGTTAGTCTCAGTCATGATCGAGCGCTTCATAATCCTTGGCTGTCACCGGCCGGAGCAGCTGGGTTACTCCGGTTGCTTCCAAAGCTTTGGTCAGGGCATACGCCAGGTACCCTGCGAGTACCGCCGAGCTGATTAACCGCATCACATACTTCAACACGATCATCCATGTCGTATAGTCCGTGACGTAGCCGTAGTACACATCTACCAGGAATGATCCCAATCCCGAAGCCATGCCGGCCAGCGCCGCTACCCCCATGGAGAATTTGCGGTAACGGAACAGGGCGAAGATCAGCTCCGCGGCTAGACCTTGCGCCACGCCGTAAATCGCCAGCTGAAGGCCCCATTCACTGCCGAACAGAATTTCTACGTGAGCCGCGGCAACCTCGGCCAGGAGGGCTACGCCGGGCTTGCGGATCAGCAGCGCGGCAAGCGTCGAAGCGAGGAACCACATGCCGTACATCAGCTCATCCGCTTGGAAAAACAGCGGCTTGAACAAGTCGTTCACCGAACCCCAAAAATGGTACACCACCCCGATCACGAGGGAGAGCAGAATCGTCACGAGCAGGTCGCTGAGCTTGAGCCCCTTCGGCCGATCCATCTGCATCGTACTGCTGTTCATTTGACAACATCCTTTCTTTTTCCAAAATTGGGCAATAAAAAAACCCCCTGGATAAGCGAGGGAGATCGTCAAATAAGCCCATAAAAGGACTTGAATTCTCTACGCTGGCATTATCCAGATCAGATTCCCGGTCAGCAGCGGTTCATTAGCTGCACTCTCAGCCCGATTCGCTCGAGCTCCCGTATTCCCATATGTACACAGATGAACGCAAGGCGCGGCATCGCCGCCTCCTGGTCCCGGAGCCATCGCCGTCCAAAGCGATGAGATGCTTGGGTTCGATTCCGTGTAACAGGCACCTCGCCGCGATGAGTCGACGTCGGGCCCGTATTGATTCCAAAATACATGATCCTCGAAGGATTGGCAATACCATTTTTCTCCGGGTCGGTTTCCAGCATGTGTTGCATATTGATTTGGTAGCCGTTCTATGTCAATATATTCAGAGTGCTACAGGCACGTATGGAAGGGAGATTAGGCATGACAAAGAAATTACTGCGGCTCATGACAGAGCTCTCCTCGCGAAAGTGGCTCTCTTCCATGATGGGACGCTTCTCGCACAGCCGACTCAGCAGAGGGATCATCCCTACGTTTATCAAAAGCTATCAGATCCCGGCGCATGAAGCGGAGAAAGAAATCTATGAATACCGCACGCTCAACGAATTTTTTTCGCGGCGGCTGAAGCCTGGCATGCGTCCAATTCACGAAGGCGAGCACGTACTCACGAGCCCCGTCGACGCCAAGATCACCGCAATGGGTGAAATCACCTCAGGCACGATTCTGAACGTGAAAGGGCAGGATTATTCGGTGGCGGAGCTGCTTAATTTCTCTCCCCACCTGGAGTTATATAAACATGGCTATGTCTTTGTGCTGTACCTCAGCCCTACCGACTATCACCGGATCCACTCTCCAATCACAGGCGTGAAAGTGGAGAGCGAGCATATCAAGGGCCGGTGCTACCCGGTCAATGATTTTGGCATGACCCAGATGAAATCCGTGCTGTGCCGCAATGAGAGGCTGATAACGTATATCAAGGGAGCCCTGGGAGAAGTCGCGGTCGTCAAAGTCGGCGCCATGAATGTCAGCAGCATCCGCTACGACGACGAAACCGCCAATTCCTGGCGTAACGGCGATCCGCTCGCCTATTTTGAGTTCGGTTCGACCGTCGTGCTGCTGATCCAGGACGGCGCATTCACCCCGCGGACAGACCTCCGGACCGGAGATCATGTCCGCATGGGCCAGCTGCTCGGTCAGCTGCACCCGCATAAAGGCTGAACCGGAAGCGAATCCGGCTCAGCCTTTTTTGCTTAGGAGCGCGAGCATAATCCGCTGAAACCACCGGCCCGGAAGCAGCTGCTTGGCCTTCATCGTCCAGCGTGTGCCGGCAGGCAGCGCATAGCGGAATGCCGGCTTGTTCATACGTGCGATTCTCGCGATCAGCCGGGCCACATCGGCCGGATCGCCGCGCTGGTCGTCGTTGTCACGGGAAAAGGCCATCACCTGGCTCAGCATCCGCTCGTAGGGTGACCGCTCGGCGGCGCTCATCTGCGCAAATCCTTTGTCCCAAATGGCCGTTCCGTACGAACCCGGCTCCACCACAACGACATCGACGCCGAATGGCCGCATTTCTAGGGCAAGGCATTCGCTAAATCCCTCCACAGCAAACTTCGACGAGACATAGGGGCCAAAACCGGGAAATCCGACAGCCCCGCTGACGCTGCTGATCTGAATGATTGTTCCCTGATGGGCCTCCCTCATCGCGGGAAGAACGGCCTGGGTGACCGCAACCATCCCGAAGAAATTCGTTTCCAGCTGCGCCTTCCACTCGTCCATCGGAATCTCCTCGATCATTCCTCCGTATGCGGTGCCTGCATTGTTCACAAGCACGTCAATTCTTCCGTGGGATTTCAGGATGCCCGATACCGCCTCAAGCACCTGTCCCCCGTCCGTCACATCCAGCCTAACCACGTGAATATGCTGTATTACCCCCGCCGTCTGCGCAGCGTCCATCAGCTCCCCGCTCGCTTCCGGCCTTCGCATGCCGGCAAAAACCGTGTATCCGGAGGCGGCCAGCTCCACGCTGGTCAGCAGCCCGAAGCCGCTGGAACCACCCGTGACCAGCGCGACCGGCCGCTCATCATGTCCTCCCAATTGCGCTCCACTCCCCGTTCAGATGTTATTTCGCCGGAAACAAAAACGGCTCATCCGCCAAGTAGCTGCGGATCGCGGACAGAATATACCCCTTCTGTTCCTTCAGCGACGGAATTTCCTGCGGATTGCCGGCGTGAAACGCCTGATTCTCCAGGACCGCCTGCAGGAAAAAGGTTTCCAGCATGGACACGCTCTCCCTCGGAAGAAGTCGCATGCTTTCGTACCCGTCCAGCAGCATGCTCCGCTGTGCCGGGTACAGACCGATGAGCGCCTGCGCCAAGTCGTATGCATAATAACCGAACCCGCAGCGGCCAAAATCGATCGGGCAAGGTTCCCCGTCCGTGAATACAACGTTCCCTTCGTGGAGATCCGCATGGATCATACCGTACCGGGAAGGGCCCGGAGGCCATGCGGCGATCCGCCCTCTGATTAGGTCCGCCGCCTGTACATAAAGCGCCCATTCATCGGAACTCAGAAAGGCGCGGTGCCGCCGTTCCAGCCGCTGCATATCTTCTGTCAGGCTCGCAGCCCCCCATTCGGGTCTGACGAACCCTTCCGGCGGAACAAAGCTCTGCGCAGCCTGATGGAGCCTGGCCATAAGCACGCCCATCCGGTACACCTGCCTGTCATCGAGGCCGCCCTCCGCCTGCTCCCCTTCGATCCAGCGCAGCAGCGTCACCGGCCAGCCCTGGCTCCGGTCCGCCTCGCAGATCGCCACGGTATTCCCTTCCTGGTCCGCTACGCCTTCCGGAACCGGCAGGCCTTGGGAAGAAAGCCAATTCAGCCACATCATTTCCGAACGGATGGCCGGTACGTCAGCCGACACCGGATGGATCCGCAGCAAAAATTTGCCGCCGGACCGCGCGCTCACCCGGTAGGTAATATGGTCTGAAATTTGGATAAATTCCGCATGTTCCTCCTTAATGCCAAACTTCTCCAGTGCGGACATCAGCACCTGCTCCGCCTGAACCAGCAGGAGGCGCAGGCTGTCCTCCGAATTTGCTCCGAATGCTTCATTCATTTCGCAATCCTCCATCCTCTGCTTAACACCTTGCTCCCACAGCATACCATAAGCCGGCAGGCCAGGGGAGGGCGCAACCGCGAACCGTATTCTCCGCGTAACCGGTACTATTGACCATTTCAATCTAATGATGCGCGCACAAAAAAGCAGCGGCGGGCTGGCATCCCGCGCTGCTCTTAGACATCATTTATATCAGGTGTGATGAAGTTCATAAAAAAGGTTAACGAGTGGGGTTAAAACCATACGTCGCTCATGATGCTGACCGGTCTGAACCGGCGCATCCGGTTACGGCCGTTCCCCCGCGCCGCCGCAGCTGCGGCATACCCGTCACGCCTGCGAATCCGCCGTCTGCTCATCCGACTCTTTCCTCCCTTCGTTTATTCGGTGCATTTGCAAGCTTGAAGCTTATTACCCGAAAGGGGAAGACCGCGAAACAGCAGGAAACAATTACCGGATTTCGGACGGATTCTTGCCCGTATACTGCTTGAATTGCCGGCTGAAGAAAAAAATGTCGCGGTATCCGAGCGCATCGGCCACCTCCGTGACGTTCATACCGGCATGCAGGAGCAGATGCTGCGCCCGGTCGATCCGCGTCCGGATAATGTAAGATTGAACGGGTGAGCCGATCAGCTCCTTGAATTTGATCGAGAAATACCGCGGCGACAACCCGGCGCGGGCGGCCAGATCTTCGACCCGGTGCGGTAAGCCGGGATGCTGCTGAATGTAATTGGCGATCTCGTGGATCACCTCGGTCAGCTGGTTGCTGACCTTCTTCTCCTCCGGCTGCTGCCGGTCGTGCCGGAGCAGATGGATCATCAGCTGCTTCAGGATGAGCTGCCCCTCTTCCTGGGCGGCGAAGGTGTTCACAAGAAACAGCCTGACGTAACGGGCAAGCATGTATTCAAAGTCAACGGTTTCCGTCAGCTTCCGGTACGGCAGCGGAATATCCGTCACAGGCTCGGACACCCGAAAGTGGCTGTAAGTCAGAACGAGCGGCTTCTGCGGATTGTGCGTGGCGCTCGTGTGGTCTCCGGGCCTGAACAGGAAGCAGCTCCCCTTGCCGACCTCATACGGTTCGTCATTCCGGATGACGGTCCCTTCCCCGCTCCATACGTAAAATAAATCGTAATTTTCCAGCGCCTTCTCGCGCTTCTGCCATTTCCAGCCGGGCTCGCACACAATTTTGGCGAGGGACGGCAATATTTCAAAAGATGACGGCGATGCGTGCAGCATGTCGTCATTCCCCCTTATATCATAGACTCATATCTTTCCTCCCTATGATACTATTTCGGCGCGGTTTTTGCACATCCGGCCCATCCCCCTGGGATTCCGACGGGTTTACGCCCCTGTAGGCCTGTCCAAAATCGCGCCTTCTCCCAATGCCGTAAATAACCGCACACAATATACAGGATCTGCCTTCGACTATTCGTTCATACGATGCCGGATATCCTCCCATGCCGCAGCCAGCCGGTCAACCCCCTCCTCCAGCTGCCGCTCATCCCATCGGGCATAGCTGAAAAAGGCGGCCGGCGGTCCCGGCTGGATCCTGTAGCCGGACGCGTCCCTGAACGTTACGCCACGAGCCGCTGCTGCGGCTGTAAAGGCTGCAAAAGCTTCCGGCGGTTGCAGCCAATAAGCATACACATGCAGGCCCGAATCTCCCGGCATCAGCGAGAACAGATGCCCCGCCTTCTCCCGCATCCGGGTGCAGAAACGGCGGTGGCGGGCACCGTAGATCCGCGTAAGCCGGCGGAGATGCCGGCCATAATCGCCACGGGCCATAAACCGGGCAAGCGCCCGCTGCTCAAGCAGCCCTGTCGTCAGCGGCTCGTACAGCGTTTTGGCCCGCAGCACCGCATCCACGAGCGATTGGGGGACAATGGCGTAACCCAGGCGCAGCCCGGCAAACATCGTCTTCGAGAAGGAGCCGATATAAATGACCCGATCCCGCGTATCCAGCGTCTTCAGCGGCTCGATCGGCCTGCCGCCGAAGCGGAACTCGCTGTCGTAATCGTCCTCCAGGATGACCGCCTCGTGCCGCTCCGCCCAGTCCAGCAGCTGCCGGCGCCGCTCCAGCGTCAGGACGGCGCCGGTCGGGTACTGGCGGCTCGGCGTCACCAGTACAAGGCGGGCGTCCCAATCGGACAGACGGATGCCGTGGACATCGACCTCAGCCGGAATCACTTCCGCTCCGCAGGCAGCCGCCGCCCGGATGATTCCCGAATAGCACGGATCTTCAAGCACGGCCGCCTCGCCTTCATTCAGCAGCAGCTGAAAGAGAAGGGTAATACCCTGCATTGATCCGCTGAAGAGCACGATTTGCTCCGGATCGGTATGAATTCCCCGCGTGACGCGCAGATGGGCGGCGAGCGCCTGCCGGAGGCCAAGGTCCCCGGCGGGATCAGCGCCGCGCTGCATATCCTCTCCACCCCGGCCTCCTGCATAGGCCATGGCGCTGCGCCACTCCGCATAGGGAAACAGCTCCATGCTCATCCCGCCTCCCCCCAAGTCGATGCCGGCGGGAGCCTTGCCGCCGCCGGATCTCGGGATTGGCGGGAGCTCTAGCAGCCGCTCTCCCCAGCGGGATAGGGCAAGCGGTGCGGCAGCCGCATCCCCCCCTGCTGTTGGCGCAGGTCCCGCTTGAGCCACGAAGGTCCCCCGGCCTACTTCACTGTGGACATAGCCTTCCGACACCAGCATATCGTAACCTAAGGCGGCCGATCCTCTCGACAAGCCGTATTGATCCGCGAGCTCGCGGGTCGAAGGCAGCTTCGTTCCTCCAGGCAGCCTCCCCTCCATAATGGCGTCCCTCAAAGCGTGATACAGCGCCAGGTACTTGTACCGGTGTTTCTCAATATAAGTTTCCAGATGCAGGGATATCTCCATGCCGTCCTCCCTTCCATTGCTGCGGAACCAGATGCAACAAACGTATTTTTCCTCCCGTGACCGCTTATCGTCTCAGCCGCCAGCAAAATGGACTATAAAAAATACTCTAAATTGGACCTTTTTCCTTGTCAATATTCCCGTTATGCTGTTGTCACCGCAGCGATAACCGCCGATCGGCAAGCGATACATCAAGGAGGAGAAAACCAATGAGAAGAAATGAATTTGAAGTGACGCGTGAGGAAGAAATCGAGGCGTTTTTGTCGGAGATGAGCTTCGGCTTCCTGGGGACCCTCGGTGAAGACGGACATCCCCGGGTGACTCCGATCAACTATGTGTATCATCAAGGCATGTTCTACATGCATGGCAGCCGTTTCGGCGAAAAAATGGACCACCTCGCCGCCAATCCCGCGGTGAGCTTCAGCGTCGCGGAGGAATATGCGATCATTCCTTCCTACTTCACCGACCCTCTGATGGCCTGCCCCGCCACTTCGTATTTCAAGAGCGTGACCGCATCGGGACGGGTCGAAGTCGTACAGGACCTGGAAGAGAAAGCAGCCGCCTTTACCCTGTTTATGAACAAGCTCCAGCCCGAAGGAGGATACGCCCCCATTGACGCCGCCAACCCCAAATACGCTTCCAGGCTGCGCGGTGTCGCCGTTCTGCGGATCGTTCCCGACCGAATTACTGCGAAGTTCAAGTTTGGGCAAAATTTGACGGAGGACAAAAGGGAACAGGTGCTGCAGGGTCTGGACGCCAGAGGCCGCGGCAAGGACCGGGAGACGATGGAGCTGATTCGCAGCAGCGCTTGCCCTCATATGCAGCAAACCTTGGCCCCGGATCCCTATTCCGAAGAAGAGTAAAGCGGCATGATTCACCAAGAGCCTTAGAGAACCTTTTTCACAGCACAACCATCCTTTTCCTTTTTCCGTGACGGCTCTCATCGCAGGTGATATAATGTTAGGCAGTTAAAATGGCATATACCTTGCAAAAGCCTATCATTACACAGATTTGGAAGGATGGAAACCATGTTAAACCCACTCGCTGCACAGTTGAACGAAAGTTTGAAAGCCGGCAACGCGCATGTGTACGAAATGTTGTCCAAGCTCGGCCAGGAAATTTATTTTCCGAAGGAAGGCATCCTGAGCCAATCTGCGGAAGCGACCAGCCATGCCAAAAAATATAACGCAACGATCGGCATTGCGACCGAACAGGGCATCCCGATGCATCTGGCTGCTATCCAGGAGAAGCTGTCCGCATTCGCGCCGAAGGACCTGTACCCATACGCACCACCCGCAGGCAAACCCGATTTGCGCGCTGCCTGGCTGGCAAAAATGATCGAAGAAAACCCGTCGCTCGCGGGCAAAACGGTCAGCAGCCCGATTGTGACGAACGCCCTGACCCACGGGCTTAGTATCGTGGCCGATCTGTTCGTGGACGAAGGGGACGCCGTGATTTATCCGGACAAAAACTGGGAGAACTACGAGCTGACCTTCGGCATCCGCCGCCATGGCGAACTGGTCAATTATCCGCTGTTCACCGGGGACATGACCTTCAACAGTGACGGACTTCGCGAAGCCCTGCTGGCCCAGAAGGACAAAGGCAAAGCCGTCGTGCTGCTCAACTTCCCGAACAATCCGACGGGCTACACGCCGGGTCCGGCGGAAGGCGAAGCCATCGTCGCTGCCATCAAGGAAGCCGCCGAAGCCGGCATCAATGTCGTGGCGGTTACGGACGATGCCTATTTCGGCCTTTTCTTTGAGGACTCCCTCAAAGAGTCGCTGTTCGGCAAATTGGCGGATATCCATCCGCGTGTACTGGCCGTTAAAGTCGACGGTGCCACCAAAGAGGAGTTCGTCTGGGGATTCCGCGTCGGCTTCATCACCTACGCTTCCCAAGATACCAACGTGCTCGCCGCCCTCGAGCAAAAGACACTTGGCATCATTCGCGCGACGATTTCCAGCGGCCCCCATCCTTCCCAGACCTTCGTGTTGGACGCGCTGAAGTCGCCTGATTTCGCGGCTCAGAAAGAAGAGAAATTCCACATCATGAAAGGCAGAGCCAACAAAGTAAAATCGCTGCTGGACAGCGGCAAGTACGGTGATGTGTGGGAGTACTATCCGTTTAATTCCGGATATTTCATGTGCCTGAAGCTGAAAGGCGTGTCGGCCGAGGAGCTGCGCAGCCACTTGATCCACCAATACGGAGTCGGCACCATCGCCCTAGGCGAGCATGACCTGCGCATCGCGTTTTCCTGCATCGACGAGGAATATCTCGAAGACCTGTTCGATTTGATCTATCAGGGCGTTCAGGATCTGCAGCGGAAATAAGCACGGAAGTACCATTTAGCGGGCAACCATCAACAACCTATTTTTTTGGGAAAGAACGGGTGATTGCCCAAGCACAGCAGCCCCCCTAGACATAGGATACGGTGTAACGAAAAACAAACCACTGTAAAGGGGAATGCACAATGAGCGAAGAAGTAAGAGGCGGATATGGATACGGATATGGACATTGCCACGGATTGTTTGGCAACACAGGCGCTATCCTGGTTCTCTTCATCCTCTTGGTTATCATCACTCGTTCTTTCTGGTTATAATCGAAAAAGTAAACAGGCAAATCGCATCCAAGCAGACTGCTGAGCTCTCGGCAGTTTGGACGGATGCACCAAAAGACCGGGAGCCTATTCCCGGTCTTTTTTCGCTTGTCTATTCATCGTCATCGTCATCATCATCACTCTTGCCCTTCCGGGACTGAAAATAACGGAACAGCACGCTGATCACGACCCCGCCAAGCAGCGTCAGCAGCATCGGTCCGATTCGGCCGCTCCCCGCACCCAGCATGGGCAGCCAGATCAATACAGCTACAACCAGCTGAATTTGAAAAGCCAGGTTAACGGCGTTCTGCTTGCGCGATGCTGGCGGCACCGGATAAATGTGCAGCCAGAAGGATTCCTGGTGGTAGCGCAGCAGCGAGGACAGCTGAACGCCGATCACGAATACGAAAAACAGGTAGATCCCGCTGCCGAGCAGCCCTTGCCGGGTCCACCAAACGAGGAGCGCTGCGAGGATGCCTGCCCGGATCACGATGCTGAATACATCACTGCGGACAAAGCTCTTCGTAATTAAATAGCGGTACGCTGCCTCCGGCTTCCAGGGAACCCGGTTCCCCGCCCAAGACATCCACCTGCGCGGATAGACGCGCTGCTGCCTGCCTGGAACGTTCACGAACCAGCCGAGGATCTGCATAACGCGTGCGCTGTGCGTTTTCTCCACGGCAATCAGCCGCTCCCAGGCCACCAAGTGCTTGGCCGGAATGCGCAGGGCGGCGATATAGGTCAGCGCCAGCAGCACGATAAACAGAAGGCTCCGCCACTCCGGCTGCCACAGCCAGGCGGCAACCGCAAGGATCAGCACGACGTAACGCAGCAGACGGTAACCTGCCGATGCCCGGCGGGAAACCATCCGCAGCTCCTTCCAGCAGCCGTAGGAAGCCAGAATCTTCAAGGCAAACAGGAGGAGCAGAAACGGCCAGAAGGACTTGGGATCCGCATCACTGCGTACATACAGCGGCCAGGACAGGATGAAGACCAGGGCAAGGCCGATAAGTTTATAAACGACGCCGCTGGTCCAGCCTGCCTTGAAATAATCGTTCATCCTGGACTCCTGCGGCAGCAGAAACACCGTGTCCGCCGGCTGCAAGTACGTCCGGAAGCTGCTGTTTACCGTCAGCGGCACGAACAGGATCAGCATAATCCAGCGAATCGGCAGCCCGGCTGGAATATGCTGAACGAGCGACGTGTACCACGCCGCAAAAGCAATCAGCATAAACAGCAGCAGCACGGCCACACCGCTTTGGATCACGTAGCCGAGATAAGGGGTGACTTCCCCCCAGAAGCGGCCGCGCCGCTCCATCCGAAGTTTTTTCAAGTCCATCATTCAATCCCTGCCCTGCACGAGAGTATAGAACAGCTCCTCCAGCGGCAGTCCCGGTCTGCCGGCCTGCGCGGCGATGTCCTCCAGCGTCCCCTGCGCAATCACGCGTCCCTGGTGGAGAACGATAAAGCGGTCACAGTAATTCTCGATCGTCGATAAAATATGGGAACTCAGCAGGATCGACGACCCGCCTTCTTTGAGCTCGACCATAAAATCAAGAAGGGAGCGGATGCCGAGCGGATCCAGGCCAAGGAACGGCTCGTCGATAATGTACAGGGAAGGCCGGGCCACGAACGCACACATGATCATGACCTTCTGCCGCATCCCCTTGGATAAGTGCGTGGACAAGCTGTCCATCTTGTCCTGCATCCGGAAGATGCGTGACAACCGGTCCGCCCGCTCTTCGTAGTCCTGGCGGTCAACGCCGTACGCTCTTGCGGTAAACTCCAAATGCTCCCTGACAGTCATCTCGTCATAGAGCAGCGGAGATTCCGGAACGAAGGCAAGCGCCCCGTGGTAGGTCCCGGCGTCTTCCTCCCGCTTCTTGCCCTTCACGCGGATGTCACCCTTTTGCGGATGCATTAATCCGAGAATATGCTTCATTGTCGTGCTTTTGCCGGCCCCGTTCAATCCGATCAGGCCGACCATCTCGCCGGACCCGACCTGAAACGAAATATCGTGCAGCACTGGGCGGTTCAGGCTGTAACCACCGATGAGGCCTTGAATATCCAGCACAGCCGTATCACTCATCAACTCTTCACCTCATTCAATTCCCGGGCGGAATAGCCAGGGGCGCGTCCGCACGGGAGAATCCATCCGTACTTGCCTCCCCGCTCGCCGATTAAGGCCGGGGAGGTTTATTTTTTAACCATTTCGGGGCGCCCTTGTTCTTGCGGATACGCTCCCGTTCGCTTTGGCTCTGGCGGGCCGCCGGTTTGCCGCCCTTGAAAGGCTCACCGCCCTGCCGGGTCGTATCCCGGCCGTCGCGGCGTCCGCCGCCTTCCCGCGTTTCGCCCGGGCTGGATGAGCCGCGGACGCTCCCCTTGGCCGGCTTCGAGTCTCCTTGCCGGCTGCCGCGCACTTCCGCCATGCCTGCCTGGCTCCCGGATGGCCGAACCTGGCGCTGATGGGGCTGGCCTGACGGCTCCCCCTTCCGGGCCGCAAACTGCTCCGGCGACAGCACTTTGCCAGCGTACAGCACGCGCGGCTCGAGAGAGATGCCGAGCTCTCCTGCAAACTTCCGCATAATAAAGGTCTGGCGGTCCGTCACAATCGAGATGACGCGCCCGCTGCGCCCCATCCGGCCCGTCCGTCCGGCACGGTGCACATAGTGCTCGGCGTCAGGCGCCGGGTCGAAGTTGATAACGAGCTCGAGCCCTTCGATATCGAGCCCGCGCGCCGCCACGTCGCTTGCCACGAGCACTTTGAACCTGCCGTGGCGGAAGCCGCCCAGCACCCGGCTGCGCGCCAGTTTGTCCGCGTCTCCGTACAATCCCTCCGCCGCGATGCCCAAATGAGTCAGCTTCGCCTCCACCTCGGCGATCGATTCGGTCTGATTGACGAAGACGATCGCCCGCTGCGGGTTGTACTGGCGGATAAGGCGCCGCAGCATGTCGACCCGGTCGCGTTCCTCGGCGACCACATACAAATGCTCCAGCCCCGGCGCGGTCGTCTGGTCCGGGTCGATGCCGATTTCGACCGGGCTGCGCATCTCCCGTTTGACCAGCGCCGCCGTGCTCTCGCTGACCGTGGCCGACAGGAATACCAGCTGCCGGTCACGCAGTGCGCTGCTCAATATCCGGTCGACGTCGCCGGCACCGCCGAGCTGAAATACCTGGTCGACCTCGTCCACCACGATGGTCGAGACGTGATGCATCTTCAGCTTGCGCATCTCGATCAGCTCGCGGACTCTGCCGGGAGTTCCGACCACAAGCTGGGGATGCAGCCGCAGCTTCTCCACCTGACGCTTGACCGCGGCCCCGCCGATCAGCCCAAGCACACCGATGCCGCGGGCTTCCCCGTATTTTTCGCCTTCGCGTACAATCTGCATCGCCAGTTCCTGGGTCGGCGCAAGAATAAGCTTCTGTGTCGCCTTCAGCTCCGGATCGATGGTCTGCAGTACGGGCAGAAGGTAGGCCAGCGTTTTGCCGGTTCCCGTCTGCGAGCGGGCGAGCACATCCGCTCCGCGCAGCACCGCAGGAATGGCCTGCGCTTGGACCGGCGAAGGCTCCGTTATGCCGTACTCGGCCAGCTTGTCTATCCATACTCGGTCAATACCTGTTGCTTCAAAAGAAGTCGGGTTCATGAAATCGTTCATCCTTTATGTTTTAAGTCATTCTTTATCATTATATGCCAAAAGTGCCATCCCACCAAATGCAAGTATAGGACTCACCGCAAAATTCTGCGGTCGTAAAAAATAAGCCGGCCCCTTATGGGAGCCAGCTTATTTATAGAGATCAGAAGGCGTATCACTTCCGGTTCATGATCCGGTAGGTCAGCCGGTCCGCCAGTCTGGGAAACATCTGGTACAGGCGCATGGCGACCGCCGCTTTCCCCGGCAGGTTCATTTCTTCCTTCCCGGTATGCATCACCTTGACGATTTTGCGGGCTACATGTTCCGGCGTCATCATCAGCCATTTCACGTTGCTGATATATCCACCCGACGGATCTGCAATGTCAAAAAACGGCGTATCGATCGGACCTGGATTGATCGTCGACACCCGAATGCCCGATTCCCGCAGCTCCTGCCGGAGAGCGTTGCTGAAGCCGAGAACGGCATGCTTCGTGGCCGTGTACGCCGTGGATTTGGCCGTTCCGATTTTCCCCGCCATCGACGCCACATTGATGATATGTCCCGCTTCGCGCTGGAGCATTGACGGCAGCACCGCCTTGGTGCACCGGACCGTGCCCATATAGTTGACGTCCATCATCTGTCCGAACTCTTGGGCAGGCATGTCCGTAATCGTCTCAAACTTGCCGTAGCCCGCATTGTTCAGCAAAATGTCAATATGGCCGTACTTATGTATAATGTCTTGCATCGTGGTGCTCACCTGGTCCTCCCGGGTCACATCCATGGCCCGCAATTCAAAGGATCCCGTCATGCCTTCAGCTGCTTCCTGCAAGCGCTGCTCCGACCTGGCGGTCAGCACCGTCACCGCGCCTTCCGCTGCGGCCAGCTTCGCCGTCAAGGCCCCGATCCCGCTCGACGCCCCGGTGATCACGACGACTTTGTCCTTTAACATGGCTTCTCGTCCTCCTATAGGAAAGCAAGCCGGAACACCCCGAATCAGCGCAGCAGCGCCGTCCAGAGTTTGTTCCCGCCCTTTCCCACTTCTGTAGGATAACGTCGCCCGCATGCTCACAGCGGACCAGCATCATGCCCAGGGATCAGCAAACGTAACGCTTGTGCTTCCTGCCGTTATTCCTTGCTGATATTTTAAGATATCATGACCTGAATATCCAGTTCGCCGATTCCGTCCATAAGCAGCGGAATGCTGAGCGCCTTTTGCGGAAGGAACGACTCGATGTGCTCGCTCTTCATCACTCTCGGAGGCGTAATGTCGACCGTGACCCCTTGGTTGGACAAAATCGTGCTGGCATTGCCGCTGATCATATTACCAAGTTCGGATATGGCGCTCTGGCCCATTTCGTCCATTTCCGTCAGAATGTAACCGCCCATCATCACGGACACCATCCGCAGCGCTACATGCTCTTGAATTCCGAACACGATGTTGCCGGTAAGCTGTCCTGTCATCCCGATTTGAATCCAGATGTGATCCTCGATGATCTCCATATTCTTCACCCCGAGGCTGCCTGTAGAAGGGGTAACCTGAATCACTTGTTCAATGACGGTCCGGGCGGACTCCAGAAAAGGATTAATGACTTCAGCCTTCATATGTAATTACTGCCCCTTTCACAACGGGTTGGGACATGTCCCAAAAGTCCCATTACCATTGGAATAATTATACTTTAAACCCTGGAATAAATCACGAAAAATTCATGAAACGTCTTCAATCCAGGGTATAAATACCCTTATATATCCACCGGCTTTCCTATTTAAGAAAGAAAACCGGGATGATTCCCTTTATCTATATCGGTACTTCCGGAGCAATTTTGAAGACCGTGGCGAATTTTGTAGATTGCTTTTTCCAAAAATAAAACGAATCACCGGCTGCCCCGCCCGCGTTGCCCTGACTTCCGGAATCCCATATAATGAAAGGATACACTTGTTCGAACTGATCTGCTTGACGGCAGGCATCAACGCCGAAGGAGGAAATGCATGAACATTAGCCAATTGGAGACCCTGATTACCATCTCAAAAACCATGAGCTTCCGCAAAGCCGGAGAGCTGCTCAACTTAACCCAGCCGGCTGTGTCTGCCCAGATCAAAAGTCTGGAGGACGAGTTCAAGACGGTGCTCGTGGACCGGAATCAGCCCGTCACGCTGACCGACCGCGGAGAAGTGTTTCTCAGCCATGCCGAACGGATTCTAGCGATTGTGGAAGAGCTGAAGGAGCGCCTGTACGACCTGGATCAAACACCGCAGGGACACATCGTGCTCGGAACCACCACTTCGATAGCCATACAAATTTTACCCAGAGTCCTTTCTTACTTCCAGAACCAGTTTCCACTCATTAAAACCTCCATCATGTCCATGGCTTCTTCCCAGATTTACACCAGCGTGGAGAACGGACAGATCGATGTGGGCCTGGGTTATCTGATCGAGCGCAACCCCAATTTGATGACGTCGGTTCTGTACTATGACACGTTTGAGCTGATCGTCTCCCCGCGCCATCCGCTTGCCCGGAAGACGGCCGTCACGATCGATGTCCTCCGGGAAACGCCCCTCATCCTGCTGTCACCCGATACGGTGGGCAGACGGTTTGCCGATGATATTTTAAAAAAGCACGGAATCGAGCCCAATGTCGTCATGGAATTGTCCAGCAGTGAAGAAATCAAGCGGATGGTCGAAATCGACCTCGGCGCGGCGATCATGTCCAAACAGTCGGTCGCGAGCGAGCTCCGCCTCGGCACACTGAAGATCATACCGCTGACCGAACTGGAAGTGAGCCATCCCGTCGGCGTCATTTACAAGTCTGGCAAATACCTGAACTCGGCCATGCAGCAGTTTCTGAGCGACCTGAAAGGCATGCCGGAAACGAACTTCATCAGCTCGGAGTAACCCCGCCGCATACCTTTGATTCCAACGATTATTGACAAGGAGGAGTACGATATGAAATTCGATCTGCATACCCATCACTTCCGCTGCGGGCACGCCGACGGCAATATCCGGGATTACGTGGAAGCGGCGCTGGAGGCCGGACTTCAAGTCATCGGCATTTCGGACCACACCCCCTATTTTGGCGAGAAAGAGGACCGAGCGTTTCCGCGCATCGCCATGGGCAAATCGGAGCTTCAGCATTATGTGCGGGAAGTGCTTGATTTGAAAAAGGAATACGAGGGGCGCATCGACGTGCTGCTCGGCATCGAATCCGACTTTTTTCCGGAGCATGCCGAAACATACAGGAAGTTTCTTGCCGATGTTCCGTTTGACTACATCATCGGCTCGGTACATAGCGTGGGCGGCGTCAGCATCTTTAACAAAAACCGCTGGAAGGGGCTGTCCGAACAGGAGCGCATCCGCGTCAAGGAGGAGTATTACCGGCTGATCCAGGACTCCGCCCGAAGCGGCATGTTCCAAATCCTTGGGCATATTGACGCGATGAAAGGCAACTTCCCGGCCTTCTCCGACATTCCCGCCGATGAGATCATTGACGAAACGCTGCAGACCATTGCCGAGTGCGGAATCGCGATCGAAATCAATACATCGGGCAAAACGAAGCTCAGCGGCGGCTGGTACCCGGCGGACGCCATCCTTGAGCGGGCGCTCCACTTCGGCGTGGACGTCACTTTCGGCTCGGACGCTCATGTTCCTGGAAGGGTTGGAGACGAGCGGGACGAAGTAGCCCGGCGCCTGAAGGACATCGGATTCCGGGAATGGGTGTATTTCAAGGGCAAAGACAAAAAGGCGGTTCCCCTCTGAGGGAGCCTCTTTTTTTGGGCAAAAAAAATGAACCCGCACGATCCGGGTCCCAGAACATCATTTATATTTTCAAAAAGGGGGTCATGTGAATAAGTTTACCCGGTCTCTGTTAGAGTCCCATAACAGCAATATTTCATTTATGTTACAAATCTTACCTGATTTCATATGATTGCAGATTGGGCGCATTCTCCTGGTTTGCCTGAACCTGCAGCCCCTTCCGGTATTCATCATAGGTACGGTCGGTATGAGCGTACACCATCATCTCGACCGGCGCGGCGAAAAACATGCGTCTATGCTGAAAAGTACGGCTGAGCTGCATCCCGTTTTTTTGCATGACCTTGGCCGACGCCGTGTTGACCGCATGGCATCTGCCTTCGATGTGCAGCAGTTTCAGCTCGGTGAAGGCATAGTGCAGCATCAAGCCGAGCGCTTCGGTGGCGATTCCCCTGCCCCAGTACGCTTTGGCCAGCATATAGCCGATCATGGCATCGCGCTTCTCCTCACGCCAATGCTGCATCGACACCACGCCGGCCAGCTCGCGCTCGCCATGAAGCCAAATGCCCATGTGCAGCGAGTCCCTGCGGCCGGTGCTCAGCAGCTCCGAGGCGATGCGCCGCGAGCGGGCAAAGCTGAAGAAGGAGCTCTGGGTCACGTATTTGATCACCTGGGGGTCTGCCAGGATATCCAGCAGCCTCGGCGCGTCCTGCGGTTCGATCGGTTTCATCATCAGACGGCTGCCCGTAAGCAGGGGCATCGGCGTTCGTGTGTCCTCATTCAGCACGCTCTTCTCCCCTTCCTTCGCTTGATTCCCTTAAATTGATTCGAATCGTTACCAGCTTGTCTAACGAGCGTCAGACTGCAGGGTGAAGACGGTAAGCTCAGGCTTGCATAACAAGCGGACGGGAAGGTGGGTCTCCCCGATCCCCCGGTTGACATACAGCGGCATTCGGCGTTCTCCCACTTCGTACATCCCCATGACGTACCGTTTGGATCCCGGAGGCGTCATCAGCGCACCGAGCAGGGGCAGACGCACCTGTCCGCCATGGCTGTGTCCGGACAGCTGCAGATCGAAAGGAAACAGGGCCGCGTTACCGGCGTAATCCGGCTCATGCATCAAGAGCAAGCTGAACATGTCGTCCGGAATGCCGGCTCTTGCCTTCTGCGGATCGGGAAATCCATGCAGCCAGTCATCCAAGCCGACCACCGCGATGGACTGTCCGCCGCGGTTCAGGAGCTGGCTGCTGTTCTGCAGAACCCGAAAGCCGGCCACCTGCAGCCTTTGACTCACATCCTTGCCGCTTCCTCCCCAAAAATCGTGATTGCCCAGCACCGCAAATTTACCAAGAGGGGCTTCGATCGAAGCGAGCAGCGGAATATACTCGTTCATCGCCTCCGCACTCGAATCAATGATATCGCCGGTAAAGCAGATCAGCTCGGGAGCTTCCCTGCGAATGGCCGCAATCAGAAGCTCGATGTGCTTCTTTCGGGTGTGAAACCCGAGGTGGGCATCGCTGAAATGGACGACTTTCAAGTTGTGAAAAGCCGCCGGCAGCCGCGGACATACCAGGGTCCGGTACACGGTATCCAGCTGCTGCGGCTCCCATAACCAGGCGTAAGCGCCTGCCAGCAATCCCGCTCCGGCCGCTAGGGCGACGCCGCGCTTCAAAAATTGCCTGCGGGTGAGCCGGCTGCCGGGCAGCTCCGGCTGGGCTGCCTCCTGCCGAATTCCCGTTCCCGGATGCGGCGTATGTTTCATGCAGGCGGCCTCCTGTATTGGAATAGAATAGGACTTTCCCCTATTATATCCTTCAGGCCGCCGCTCTTCCAGCAGTGCGGATCATTCCGCCGGAGGCGGTGCACTAGCCCGGGACAAACGCTGCTGTTCAAAGGGATACACTCAACGGTTATTGCGCAAAGTCCGGGCATGATGCCGGAAAGCTTACCCCTCCTCCTGACCTGCACCCTCCGGGCCCTCTTTAAAAATTTTACGGAACACGCTCAGCAGCGACAGCGCATAAGCAACCGTAATAAAACTGAAGGCGATCTCCATCACGACGACTCCTCTGGAGGTGTTATCGACAGGAGTGATATCCCCGTAGCCGACGGTAGCAAAGGTTGCAACGCTAAAATACAAGAAGGAAATCACCTGGCTCAGCAAATCGTTGCCGATATTTTTGCCGTCGAAGCTGTTATGGCCGAAGAGCTTGTAAATCGACGTGTAGATAACGGTAAAAAAGAGGATGCACGTTAACGTGGCCATGCTGATGCGCGTAATGACGGTTTTGAGCTGCACTTCTTTTTTCAGGGCCGACTCGGCAATCCGGTTGAAAATATACAGCACGTAGAAGATGACCGAGCTCAGGCAGAAGATCAGAATCAAGGCCCGCATCCCGCCTGTTCCCGGTACGACCCGGGAAAGGTCGATCCAGCCGATCAAGTCTTCCAGGGAGACCAGAACATAAATGAGAATTGGCCCAAGCAGGATCGCCTTGCTCGTCCATTTCTTCTCCAACCCGTAAAACACCGCAATCAGGACAATCAAACCGGTAATATTGAGCACCCACATCCACCAAGACATGAGCCATCCTCCTCCATTCTCCCTGCACATCTTCTGCCTGTAAAGTTTTAGAAGTCTTTATCGTTAGATTACCCCCGCCACAAGGGTTGGACGCATCCTGACATATACCAAAAATCCCCTCGCCGGCGAAAAGCTCTCCGCTGACAAGGGGATGATGGTTAACGTTGATTTATACACCCAGCCACTGCTTGAACATGTGTTTGGTGGTTTGCTTGTTCATTTCCGCGATCGACGTGGTCAACGGAATGCCTTTCGGACAGGAGCGCACGCAGTTCTGCGAGTTGCCGCAGCCTTCGATGCCGCCGTCCTGCATCAGCGCTTCCAGGCGTTCTTCCTTGTTCAATTCACCCGTTGGATGGGAGTTGAACAGGCGAACCTGGGAGATCGCCGCCGGACCGATAAAGTCGGTCTTGTCGTTTACGTTCGGGCAGGACTCCAGGCAGACGCCGCAGGTCATGCACTTGGACAGCTCATAAGCCCACTGACGCTTCTTCTCCGGCATCCGTGGTCCAGGGCCAAGATCGTACGTGCCGTCGATCGGAATCCAGGCTTTCACCCGCTTGAGCGCGGTGAACATCCGGCTGCGATCGATGACAAGGTCGCGCACGACCGGGAACGTCTTCATCGGTTGAATCCGGATCGGCTGTTCCAGCTTATCGATCAGCGCCGCACACGCTTGGCGCGGCTTGCCGTTGATCACCATCGAGCATGCGCCGCACACCTCTTCCAGACAGTTGGATTCCCAACATACCGGGGCGATCTTTTCGCCTTTGGCGTTGACCGGGTTGCGCTGAATTTCCATCAGCGCGCTGATCACGTTCATTCCCGGGCGGTACGGAAGCTCGAACTCCTCGGTATAAGCAGCAGCGTCCGGGCCGTCCTGACGGGTTATGATAAACTTCACTTTTTTGGAAGATGCAGTTGCTTCCGCCATGTCAAATCCCCCTTCTTTACTTGTCTTTGGAGTAGTCGCGGATCCGTGGAGGGATCAGCGATACATCCACTGCTTCATAAGAAATTTGCGGGCCATCCGGTGTCCACGCCGCTTTGGTCGTCTTGAGGAACTCCTCGTCGTTGCGGTCCGGGAATTCCGGCTTGTAGTGAGCCCCGCGGCTCTCGTTGCGGAGCAGTGCTCCCAGCGTCATCGCTTCGGCCAGCTCCAGCATGTTCCACAGCTGGCGGGTAAACGAAGCGCCCGGATTGTTCCAGCGCGACGTGTCGTTGACGTTGATGTTTTTGTAGCGCTGCTTCAGTTCCTTGATTTTGGCGATCGTTTCTTCCAGCTTTTTATTGTAACGGACCACGGTCATATTGGCGGTCATGATATCGCCGAGCTCCTTATGCAGCCCGTACGCATTTTCCGTGCCGTTCATTTTCAGGATGCCTTCGTATTTGTCCGTCTGCTGCTTCTTGTAGCGTTCGTATACGCTTGAAGGTACATCAGCTGAGGATTTTTTCATTCCCTTAATGTATTCCACGGCTTTCGGTCCGGCCACCATGCCGCCGAAGATCGCTGATACGAGCGAGTTGGCTCCAAGACGGTTGGCCCCATGGTATTGGTAATCGCATTCGCCGGCTGCGAACAGGCCTGGAATGTTCGTCATTTGGTTGTAATCGACCCACATGCCGCCCATGGAATAGTGAACCGCCGGGAAGATCTTCATCGGAAGCTTGCGCGGATCGTCGCCGACGAATTTTTCATAGATTTCGATAATGCCGCCAAGCTTGACGTCCAGCTCTTTCGGATCTTTATGGGACAGGTCGAGGTACACCATGTTCTCCCCGTTGACGCCAAGCCCCTGATTGACGCACACGTCGAAAATTTCTCGGGTCGCGATGTCACGCGGCACCAGGTTGCCGTAGGCCGGATACTTCTCTTCAAGGAAGTACCAAGGCTTGCCGTCTTTGTATGTCCAGATCCGTCCGCCTTCACCGCGGGCCGATTCGGACATGAGGCGCAGCTTGTCGTCGCCCGGAATCGCTGTCGGGTGAATCTGGATGAATTCACCGTTGGCGTAATGAACGCCCTGCTGGTACACGGCGCTGGCCGCGGTGCCGGTATTGATGACCGAGTTGGTCGTTTTACCGAAAATGATTCCCGGTCCGCCGCTGGCGAGAATAACCGCGTCAGCCTGGAATGTATGAATCTCCATCGTGCGCAAATCCTGCGCGCAGATGCCGCGGCAGATGCCTTCGTCGTCGATGACCGCCTGCAGGAATTCCCAGTGCTCATGCTTCGTGACGAGGCCTTCCGTTTCGTGGCGGCGCACCTGCTCGTCGAGCGCGTACAGCAGCTGCTGTCCGGTCGTTGCCCCGGCAAACGCCGTACGGTGATGCTTCGTTCCCCCGAAACGGCGGAAATCGAGCAGTCCTTCCGGCGTACGGTTGAACATAACGCCCATCCGGTCCATCAAGTGGATGATGCCAGGCGCCGCCTCGCACATCGCTTTGACTGGCGGCTGGTTGGCCAGGAAGTCCCCGCCGTACACGGTATCGTCGAAGTGAACCCATGGCGAGTCGCCCTCGCCCTTCGTATTGACGGCACCGTTGATGCCGCCCTGCGCGCACACGGAGTGCGATCTTTTGACCGGAACCAAAGAAAACAAGTGAACATGGACGCCTGCTTCCGCTGCCTTGATGGTGGCCATCAGACCTGCCAGACCGCCGCCCACGATAATAATATTAGATGTTGCCATGCCTGCTCACTCTCCTTAACTTAAAACTGACTTCACGGTATCAATCCATACCGAAGCTTCCTGGAATTCCGCTCTGCGGAAGGCGACCAGGGACAAAATAAACATCAATGCTACCAAGACGAACAGCGTCATGCACACATACGAGGATACCCGCTGTGCGCGCGGCCCGACCGTGATTCCCCATGCGACCAGGAACGACCAGAGTCCGTTCGCAAAGTGGAAGGACGCGGATACGACGCCGATCAGATAGAGGACGAAGAATACCGGCTGTGTCACGATATCATGCATTAGGGAACCTAGCCCTTCGTGAGTCACGTTGCCGAGAGTGATCTGGAACCGGGTTTCGAATACGTGCCAGATGATGTATACGAACGTAATGACGCCGGTAATCCGCTGCAATAGATAGCGCCAGTTGCGCTCATAATTGAAGCGTCCGGTGTTCGGTTTCGCCTGATACGCGATATACAGCCCGTATACGCCGTGATAGATCAGCGGAAGATAAATCAGCACCCACTCCAGGACGAAAATAAGCGGAAGGTCATTCAGCAATTTAACGCCGGCGTTGAATCGCTCAGGCCCTCCCTCAAATGCGCCAAAATTCGTCAGGGCATGCTCGATGAAAAACAAGGCGAGCGGAATGACCCCAAGAAGCGAATGAAGCTTTCTGGCATAGTAACCTTTCATAAATTGACGTGCCCCTTTCTTCATAGTACAACGTTTTCATAATTCATTATTCGACATCATTCTGCCACCCTTTTTCTAACCTGTGAACAACTTGTGGCACTTTTCATGTTACTCTTTTTTTTCTTATAATGGAATTGCAATATAATTATTAAACGTTATAATGTAAATGCATAAGACCTACGTTTAGCTTGTAGTTTTTCTTGCGATATAGGGAAGCTCATTCTCTGAAGCATATTCGTTCTTATATCTAAACAAAATCAATTGTCGATGTAACTTCACAGAAGAACAGACCGCACCTATAACCATCTTACCCCAAGCAGCCGCAGTCCAAAAGTTTCATGGAGATGAATGACATGTTTGAAGATCTGGATGTATTCGCCACGGTGGTGGAGCAGTCGAGCCTGAACAAGGCTTCGAAGCTGCTGAATTTGTCCCAGCCCGCCCTCTCGCGTAAAATTACCAAGCTGGAGGACGAGCTCGGCGTGCAGCTGTTCAACCGCCGCGGCAAGCGCCTTGAGCTGACGGCCTTCGGCCAGTCGGCCTATACCTTTGCTCTGGAGCAGCGGCAGCAGCAGCAGAAGTTCATGCAGATGATCGCCAAGTACAAAGGGGACGATCAAATTTCGGTGACGCTCGGAGCCAGCCTGACCACGCTTCAGACGACGCTACCGCCTTTGGTGAACGCGTTTATGGAGAAGCACCCTTCTGCTGAGCTGAAGCTGGTCACCGGGAAAACGCATGAAATCGTGTCGGCCGTCCGCGACAAGAAGCTGGACGCAGGCATCGTCGCCTCTTCAATCGAAGAGCCCGGCCTGCGCTGCACGCCGCTGTTCGACGACCACCTGGAGCTGGTGCTTCCCCGCAATCACAGGCTGTGCGGCCAGGATAATGTGAGCATGGACATGCTACACGGCCTGCCGATGATTATTTTCTCAACCGGAACGTGGTACCGGAAATTGACCGACGAATTGTTCCACCGGGCCGGCGTCGTGCCGGACATTCGGATGGAAATGGATTCATTTGAAGCGATCGTCCGGCTTCTGCCCGCCTGCAGGGCGGCGGCACTGCTGCCCAAGTCGTATTTGCGCAGTCAGCTGCTGGACGACAACGACCTGGCGATTCTTCATATTCCCGATCTGCAGGAAACGCGGCGCACCACCTCGCTTGTCTACTCCGAAAACGGGGGGCTGAGCGCCGGGGCACGCCGCTGGATCGAAGAAACGAAAAAGATTTTCGGCCGCACCCGGGATGAATGACGCGGTGCCGGCAAATGACGAGCCGTCAAGACGGGATTCCCCGCTCCTGACGGCTCGTATCATGTTACAGGCTATTTCTGCCCCATGGGCCTGGAAGCCGCCGGCTCCGCCTTGACCTCAAGGCCCAGCTTGCGGGCGACAAGTCCCGTGGTGCTGGCCTGCAGCAGAATCGTCAGCATGATCGCCATGAACGTCACGGCCGAGATAACATCAGCGTGGGCTACGCCCATGCCGGCGATCATGCCCGAAAGGGCGGCGGGAATGACCCCGGTCTCCCGGACCCACATCATGAACAGCAGCTCGCGCCAAGACCATTTGACCTTGCGGTCGGGCAGGGCGCAGAGCAGAATCGTGATGGGCCGGGCGATGACCATCAGCACCAGGACCGCCGCCAGGCTTGGCCAGAAGTAATCGCCAAGCACCCGGAAGTTGACCTGGCTGCCGAGCAGGATGAAAATCAGCATCCGCATCATGACGCTCGTATTGTCCGCAAACGATGCGGTCTCCTCCAGCTTATCGTCCATTGACAGCCCGAACGTATCCGCGTTCCCCCAGATCAGCCCGGCCACGAAGGTCGCCATAAATCCGCTGACATGAATCAGGTCCCCTATTAAATAAGAAGAAAGTGCGACGACAATCATCGTGATCGTCGTGTAATCCTTCAGGACGCCAAGCCGGAAATGGGCAACGAGATACGTAAGAATCATAGATACGACGGCGCCGACGAGAATGCCGCCGACGGCGGTTTTTACGAAATCCCAGGCCATCGTCCCGATATGTAAAGAACCGCTGCCCGTCACCGCGGCCAGCAGCGCAAAGGTCAGAATCGAGCCGGTCGCATCGTTGAAGGCAGACTCGCTCTCCACCGTCTCCCGGACCCTTTCCTTGATCTTTACCTGCTTGAACACAGGAATGATCGAAGCGGGGTCAGTCGAGGCAATGACGGCGGCGGCCAGGAAGGCTACGAGCCAGTCCAGCCCGAACAGGTAATGCACGGCAGCTCCGACGATCAAGGTCGTGACGATAACGCCGGGAACGCTCAGCATGGAAAGTGTGATCCATACCTTCCGCAGCCCGCTCAGCTTCAGGTTACGGCCGCCGTCAAACAGAATAAGCGCCGACCCAACGGTGAGGATCAGCTGGTTGATGAGGGAGCTGCTTGTTTCGTTGATCAGATGCAGCCCCTGCCCAAGCAGCATGCCGGCCACGATAAACACAGCAACGTCCGGAAGCCTGAGCCAGGAGGCCAGTCTTCCGGACAGCATGCCGACGGCAATGATAAACAGCAGCAGTATTAAAATGTGATGAATAATTTCGGTCGTCGGGGATTCCATGTCTGTCTCACTTCCGGATTTATGACTTGACGTTCACCGCTTCGCTCTCGAAGCGGTCGATATTGCTGTTGGAGCCAATGATGACCATGATGTCGCCCGCATGCAGCTGGTCCATCGCCGTCGGCGCGACGATGACTCCCTCGGTACGATGGAGCGCAACAATGCTGCATCCGTACCGGGCTCTCGTATTGACTTCGCTCAGCGTCTTCCCGTTCAGGCATTGCGGTACGGTCATCTCCACGATGCTGTAATCTTTGGACAGCTCAATGTAATCCAGCAAATTCGGCGTCACGAGCTGGTGCGCCACCCGGATGCCCATGTCCCGCTCCGGAAAGATGACCCGGTCCACGCCCAGCTTGGACAAGGCTTTGCCGTGCAGCATGGAGATGGCCTTCGCCACTACGGTCTGAACGCCGAGTTCTTTCAGCAGGATTGCGGCCAGGATGCTCATCTGGATATCGTCCCCTATCGCCACGATTCCGCAGTCAAAATTGCGGATTCCCAGCGATTTGAGAACCTCCTCATCGGTTGCATCCGCCACCACGGCGTGGGTCAGATGCTCGCTCATATCATTGACCACTTCTTCATTGATGTCTACCCCAAGCACCTCATAACCCAGATCCATAAGCTCCATGGCCAAGCTTGAGCCGAACCTCCCTAAACCGATCACGACAAACTGCTGTGTTTTCATTTCTTTCCAGATGCTCCTTATCCTTTAATGTTGGTTCTATATATGGTTCTTATAACAATATTGAAACTTTGAATCACCCAAATTCCTTACCCGATAATGATCTTACCTTCGGGATGGCGGTACAGCTCCTTGCCCTTCTTCGGACCAAGCGCGTAGGCGAAGGTCAGCGGCCCAAGACGGCCGGCAAACATCGTCAGGCAGATCAGGATTTTCCCGATCAAGGACAAATGCGGCGTCAGCCCGAGCGATAATCCTACGGTGCCGAAAGCCGAAGTCGTCTCGTACAGGATCATCAAAAAGCTGCTGTCTTCTGTCGTGGACAGAATCATCGATACGCCGACGACCAGAAACAAGGCCAGAAAGGTAATGGTCAACGCTTTGAAAATCCTCTCCTGCGCCAAACGGTACCGGTACAGGACGATATCGTCGCGGCCGCGGATCATCGCGATCACCGCACCGACGAGGATGGTGAACGTCGTGGTCTTGATCCCGCCCCCGGTAGAGCCCGGCGACGCGCCGATAAACATCAGAATAATCGTGAAAAATTGCGATGCCTGGCGCATATCTGCCAAGTTCAGCGTATTCGCCCCTGCCGTCCGCGGCGTGACCGACTGGAACAGGGAGGCGAGAATTTTGCCGCCCCAATTCAGCGAACCGAGCGTCTTGGGATTCGTGAATTCAAAGATAAAGATGACGACCGCTCCGACCACAATCAGGGCACCGGTCATGGACAGCACCACTTTGGTATGGAGCGACAGTTTCCGGTGTACCTGGTAATCCACCAGATCGGACATGACGATAAAGCCGATGCCGCCGGATACGATCAGAAACATCACGACAAAATTGACGAGCGGATCGTATACAAATCCCGTCAGGCTGTTAAAATGGCCGAACAGGTCAAATCCCGCATTATTGAACATGGACACGCCATGAAATATTCCAAAATAGATCGCTTTTCCAAGAGGCATATCGAACGACCACCGGATGGCGAGCAGCAACGCTCCGCAGCCTTCGATACTCAACGAAAAAAATATCACTTTCCGAATCAGGCGGACGATGCCTTCCATCGTGTTCTGATTCATCGCTTCCTGCAGCAGGAGCCGGTCCCGGAGCGAAATCCGGCGCTTGAACACCAGAGCGATCAGCGTGGCCATCGTCATAAAACCGAGCCCGCCGATCTGGATCAGCAGCATGATGACGACTTGACCGAACGTGCTGAAATACAGCCCCGTATCTTTGACAACCAAACCGGTCACGCAGGTCGCCGAGGTTGCCGTAAACAAGGCATCCATAAAATTCAGCGGCTTACCCGTCGTGTTCGAAATCGGCAAGGTGAGCAGTATGGCTCCGATCAAAATGATGGCCGCAAAACCGAGCGTTAATACTTGCGGAGGGGCCAGCCGGAACCACTTCCATTTCCCAATCAATACATTCACCTCTTTAAAAAAGTCAAAAGAAAAAAAGCATCGGAAATCCAATGCCTTTCGGTTTGGCTCCTGCATGCACGACGCCTACGAGGTTAGCTGACGGATTCGGGCATGCACAGGTTGCCCTATTCGCGGACTAAACCGTCCCAACGAAATTCACCCCAAAAAATTGGTTCCCCCGTTTTCACTTGGAAATTCGGCGTTCTTATTCATTTGCATCAAAATTATAATCTTTATTGTAGGACTTCACAAAGGCCTTTTTCTGATGAATTGGATGGAAAACAGCCTGATTCGCAATGCAGGTGGACACGGCCTGCGGTTATCTTCTCTTTTCGATGGCTTTCCTTGATTTTCATCGTTTTTTCACCACTATTTTCAGGGTATACTGGTTTTGGGCGAATCTTCTATGTTATGTTTACCGTACTGTATTGGGGGGAATGGTATCTTTATCACATTCAAGGGGGGATTTCATGGACCGGTTAAACCAGCCGCTGGAAATCAGGGCCAATTATAAATGGCTGGGCATTTTGGGGGTCATCGGCCTTATTTTATTCTTTTTTGTACAAGTGTTTCCGCAGACGAGCTCGGAGACGCTAGAGGGGCAAACGACCAAGGTCATCAGCAAATCGGAGGCGGAAGCAGCCGCCAAAGCGTTTGCCTCGGACCGGTTGAATATTCAAACAGGCATTGCCGCCGAACCGCTCGTCACGTACCAGTCGGAATCGGACCTTTACGGTTATTTATCCAGAGAGAAGCTTCTTAACGAATATAACAAGAAATACGAACCGAAGTATCCTTATGACGTGTTCCGGGTCCGGCTGCCCGAGTCGAGCGATCAGGGATATGTCAATGTAGACGTACATATGAACACGGGCAAGGTGGTCGGGTTCTCTATCACGCCTCCATACTCCAAGTATGCTGCCGCGATGGCTGAATCGAACGAAACCATGCGCAAGCAGAAACTGAGAATTGTGGAAGGGAACATGACGCTGGAGGATAAAGAGGAAATCGCCTCGTCCTGGCTGCAGAAGCTGGGCTATAACACCGGCTCCCTGAAAGTATCGAGCGGCAAGGATGAGCCCGGATTGATCTATACCGACTTCTCCTCGCACATCGGGGAATCGCAGCTGGAATTCAAGTTTGCCTTTGAGGATGGGGAGCTTCACTCCTTCCTCCCTGGATTTTCGGTCCCATCCGCTCATACGGCTTATGTAGAGAAGCAGACCAAAAGCGCCACGATGCTGACTATGCTGGGATACGGACTGTTTACGATCGTGCTCGGCATTCTCGCCATCATTTACAGTGCACTGACGCGGCGGTACACCTCCTTTGCACGCGGGCTGTTTTTGTCCTTGTTTTATTTTGTTGTCTCATTGCTGACGACTTATAACATGCTGCCAGTGCTGGAAGCGGAAGGCTTCTCCCAGTTCGGGATCATCGCGGCCATGGTCGTTCAGGTGATCCTGAGCATAGCGATGACGGTGCTCCTGTATTTCTCCCTGGTCGGCGGGGACGGACTATGGCGCAAAGCCGGTTACAACGCCTGGGCCCGCGCCAAAGAGCCTGGATACGGGCGTTACGTGCTCCACAGCATGTTCACCGGGTATTTGTGGGCGTTTATCCTGATGGGGGCGCAGTCGGTGATCTATCTCGTCCTGGACCGGACGATCCACAGCTGGTCCACGACGGACGCCTCGCAGTCCCCGTATAACATGCTGTATCCGTGGATGCTGCCGATCATGGCCTGGATGGCCGGCATCTCCGAGGAAGCCGTGTACCGCCTGTTCGGCATACCGATGCTGAAGAAAATCGTAAGAAACACATTTGTCGCCTGCGTCATTCCGACGCTGATTTGGGCCTTCGGCCATACGCTGTACCCGATCTACCCGATATACACCCGGCCGATTGAGCTCCTGTTCATCGGTCTCCTGTTCAGCTTGATCTTCCTGCGTCACGGCTACATCGCGGTCATGTTCGCCCACGTCGTGTTCGACAGCATCCTGATGAGCTTCAGCTTGTTCAGCATGGGGGATCTGACGAACATTTTGGCGGGCGTGGTCACCTGCGTCATGCCGTTTATCGTCGCCTGGGTCATTTACCTGTTTTACGGCAAAAAGAAGGAGAAGCCGTATGCTACGACTCCTCCTCCTGAAGGGCTGCTATAATTTGTCCGGCGAGCTTGTCGCCGATCGAGAGAGGCCGGAAGTCTTCAATCCGGGCCTCTTTTATTTTTTTGAGCGAGCCAAAATGCTTCAGCAGCAGCTTGCGCCGCTTCTCGCCGATGCCCGGGATGGCGTCGAGCTTGGATGCCACCATCGACTTGCCGCGCTGCTCGCGGTGGAAGGTGATGGCGAACCGGTGCACCTCATCCTGGATGCGCTGAAGCAGGTAGAACTCCTGGCTGTCGCGCGGCAGCGAAATCGGCTCGGGCGGATCGCCCACCATCAGCTGCGCGGTCCGGTGCTTGACGTCCTTGACCAGACCGCACACCGGGATGAACAAGCCCAGCTCGTTCTGCAGCACGTCGATCGCAGCGGAAATTTGGCCTTTGCCGCCGTCAACGACAATCAGGTCGGGCAGCTCCAAATTTTCTTTGAGCACGCGCTCATAGCGTCTGCGGACGACCTCCCGCATCGTATCGTAATCGTCTGGTCCCTGAACCGAACGGATTTTGTACTTCCGGTATTCCTTTTTGTCCGGCTTGCCGTCGATAAACACGACCATTGCCGATACCGGATTCGTTCCCTGGATGTTGGAGTTGTCGAACGCCTCGATCCGGTGCAGCGACTCAATGCCGATATACTGGCCGAGGTTCGCGGCGGCCTTGGACGTCCGCTCCTCATCCCGTTCGATCAGGCGGAACTTCTCGTCCAGTGAGACCTTGGCATTCTCTTCCGCCATGGCCACAAGCTGGCGCTTCGTTCCCCGCTGGGGCACCAGCACCTTGATGCCGAGCCATTCCTGCAGGGATGCAGCACCGCCGCCGGCATCGATCGATTCCGCGGCATCCTCTGGCCGGCTGCTGTCTTCCGCCTCTTCCCCTTTTGGCATGTCAGGCAGCAAAATTTCTTTCGGCAGCGCCGGATTGTCGCTGTAATACTGCGTCACGAAGGACATAAAATCACTGTACGCCTCGCCATAGAACGGAAAAACAGATGCGTGGCGCTGGATCATTTTCCCTTGGCGCATATACAGAATCTGCACGCACATCCAGCCTTTATCCACGGCAAAGCCCAATACGTCGCGGTCTTTCGTGTCCGTCGTCGTAATTTTCTGCTTCTCCATGATCGCTTCAATGTTCAGAATCTGGTCGCGCAGTTCCTTCGCCCGTTCAAAATACAGCTCTTCCGCCGCCTCCTGCATCTTGCGCTGGAGCTCCTTCTTAATCTCCTCGTGCCCACCGCTCAGAAATGAAGTAATTTCCTGGGTAATACGGTCATATTCCTCCTGAGGAACTTCCTTCTCGCACGGTGCCAGGCATTGGCCCATATGGTAGTACAGGCATACCTCCTTCGGCATGACCCCGCATTTGCGAAGCGGGTACATCCGGTCCAGCAGCTTTTTCGTCTGCTGGGCAGCGTAAGCATTCGGATAAGGGCCGAAATATTTGGCCTTGTCCTTGAGCACGCGGCGGGTCACCTCAAGGCGGGGATGCGGCTCGTTGGTAATTTTAATATAAGGAAACGTCTTATCGTCCTTGAGCAGGACGTTATATCGCGGCTGATGCGTTTTGATCAGATTACATTCAAGAATGAGTGCTTCAATGTTGCTTCCGGTCACGATATATTCAAAATCCCGGATATCCGCCACCAGGCGCTGCGTCTTGCCGTCATGGCTGCCGGTAAAATAGGAGCGGACCCGGTTCTTCAGCACCTTGGCTTTACCTACATAAATAATCTTGCCATCGGCATTCTTCATTAAATAACAACCGGGCAGATCGGGCAGCAAAGCCAGCTTGTTGCGGATCTTCTCCAGTGCTTTTTCCTGTTCCTGTAATTGCTTTGCAAAATCGTCCATGCCGTATCGGCTCACCTCCCGGTACTTATATTATAGGAGAAAACGGCTGAATACAGCAATATAACCCGGCAAAAGTCGGGGTTTCGTCAAGATAGCCTATTCGGTTACCTTCGGGTCATTCCAGCGCTGCATATAAATATGCAAAAAATCCCGACAACCTATTTTCGGCCATCTGCCAGGGATCCGTACCTACATACGAATAAAGCGCCCCCGGAATCATCCGGAGGCGCCTGTCATCGGCCATGCACCAATTATTGGTGTTTAGCGATGATGTTTTTCAGGTTTTCTTTGGAGTTCAGGCCGACCACTTTATCAACCGGTTGACCGTCCTTGAAGAAAATCAAAGTCGGGATGCTCATCACGCCGAAACGGGACGCCGTTTCCGGGTTGTCATCCACGTTCAGTTTGGCAATTTTCACGGAGTCTCCGAGCTCGTTAGCCAGGTCTTCCAGAATCGGAGCGATCATTTTGCAAGGACCGCACCATGGTGCCCAAAAATCTACCAGAACCGTACCTTGACCTTCGATTTCAGCGTTAAAGGATTGGTCGGATACATTCACAATTGCCATAATAGGTTTCCTCCTTATAAGAAAAAAATTCGGTGTATTCTGCTTCACAGAAGACAGACCATGTTTAGCGGCTGTACGCAGGAGACGAAAAAACGGCCATGCGGCTTGGTATCCCCCGTAATCGCAAGAGCGCAAATGGACGTCTAAACTGATATGTCTTTGTGGACAGTTTAAGTATAACACATTCCGTCAAGAAATGTGAAACCCTTAATTACAGATTAAACGAAATTCGGGCCCCTAAACCGCTCAGCCACCCTTTCCTGCCCCTATAAGTATTCACCATATATTCTTTACAAATTCTTTGAAGTTTGGGTATACTAATGTTAACTCGGGTTTCTCTGTTCATGAGAAGGCTCATTGACATCAGGCTGAAACCATGATGAGGAGGCATTTGTTCAAATGGATGCAAACGTGCACGCTAACGATCCGCGGAAACACGTGAACGAAGAGCCGCGCAATGATTTAATGGATCTGATGAATGGCTTTGGCGGAATGGCGCTGTTTATGACCGTTCTGTTTGCAGTCATGGTGATCATTAAATTTGTTATTTCCGGCTAATTAGCCCCATAGGGCTTACAAGAAAACCTGGCTTCGCCTGTCTTTTGGACAGGTTGGCCAGGTTTTTTTGGCTTATAAACAGTGAATTTGGTAATGATGCAAAATGCCGCTTGGCCCAGGTCCTGTTGAAATGGCCCTTATCACTGTCTGCGGCGCTGATTCTCCCCGTGCAAATGCACGACATCGACGAACGGCGCGATGCGGTCCATCAGCCGCTGACCCTTATGCCCTTCTTCGCCATCTTTGTTCGTGAAGCTCAGATGCCTTTCCAGGCCGTCCAGAGCATAATTCGACGTATAGAAGGTCGGCTTGCGGTTCATCCGGTAATTCAGGATGGAGCCCAACACGTGGTCGCGTACCCAGGGACTCAAATTTTCGGCGCCGATATCGTCAAAAATGAGCAGATCGCACGCCTTCATCAGCTCCACGGTCTCCTTCAGCTTCACGTTATCGCTAAGCATTCCCTTCAGATCCTCCACAAAATCAGGCATGTACACGATAACCCCGGTATGACCGGTAATCGCCAGCTCATGGAGGAGATAGCTCATCAGAAACGTTTTGCCGGTCCCGAACGATCCGTACAGATACAGTCCCTTGTTCGGCAGACCGTTCTCGCGTACGTCCCGGATATACCGGAATACCTGGTTCACCGCCGGAGCCCGGTTCCGGTCCTTGCCCATAATCTCGACCTCGTTATATCCTTCGCTTAATGCACGCTCGTCCACGTAAAAGCTGCGGATCCGCTTCTTGATCAGGTCCTCTTGCTGCTTGGCCGTCTGCAGGGTGCAGGGAACCTTGCGTTCCACCAGTTCCGTAATCCCGTTGACGACCTCCACCTCCAGCTTGCTGTAATGACCCTGAAAATCGTTCGGGCACCGATCGAGCCCCGGGCAGCGGTCACAGTGCCGCCGGTCGGTTGCAAACTGGTACAGCCGGGTCACGTTCATCCGCAGCAGCGATTCTTCCAGCTCCGGATGCTCCTTCCGCAGCTCCCGTACCGCCGGATCCCTCAGCAGTTCGTCCGCGATCTCCTGCGACCGCTGTATAAAGGAAGGCCCTCTCATCTGCTTCAGCAGCTGCCCCAAAGAATCCATGCCGGTTGTCCTCCCCTCTCTTCAGGCGGTTCTATATGCCGCCCTTTTTCTTGCTTGCCTGCATTTCAGCTGCCATACGCAGCATTTCCTCAAACTCTTCCTCGCTGACATCGCCGCCCTGCCCGTCTTCCTGGGCCAGTGGGATATCCGGCTTCATCTTCACCGTTTTGCCGCCGTATGTACGGGTTCTTGCGCCGCCGGCTGCTGCGGCCTGCTTTCCTTTGACCTTGGACTGGTCGCGGATGTACTCCACGGCTTTCTCATAGGAGTTGACCTGCTTCAGCAGCATGTTGGAGGCGATGGCCTCGACAAAATTGCGGTTGATCCGCTGGTCGTTCCCGCCTTCGGTCAATAGGGACATCAAGTAGTGGATCAGCACATTGATGACTTCACCCGGCAGCTTGTAGCTGAGGTCGATCTTCTCGAATATATCGATAAAATTGTCCGGCACCGAGCCCGGAAAATAAGTTCTGAGCAGCTTCGTATACGGCTCATTCCGAAGCATCATATTATACTGGTGAATGTCGCATTTGGATTGGAACTGAACCGGAACGTCGACGTAATATTCCATCTGCACGGCATGCTCCAGCGGAGCCTGCTCTTCTTCCGTTTCCGCCTGCCGGAAGGAAATGACCTTTCCTGCATACACGTCCCGCTGTTCCTGGCGCCGCTTGTCCTGGCGGAACTGCAGGCTGGCCTTATGCTGGAACTCGTCGAGCAGAATGTCGCCGTCGGGCCCAAAGATGCCGTCCTCATCGAGCAGGCGGCAAATGTCCTGGACGCTAAGATCGTATTTGCGTCCGACAAAATTGATGACGCCCATCTGCTCATGGTTGAAGCGCAGCCCTTCCACATGCCGGCGGTTGGCGGAATCCCGCGGGAAGCGCAGGATGATATCGGAATAATTCAGCGCCCCTTCCTCATCGAGAACCCGAAGTCCAGGCTGTCTTGACGTGGATACCTCAGACAACGCCTGTTCCAGCTCGTAATCGATCACATGGGTGTTCAGTTCAAAAATATCGTAAAAGGCCAATGAAATATTTTCTTTATGGACGGACGATGATCCGGCATACTCTTCCGGTTCCTTCGACCACAGCTCCTCGCGCAGCGACAGGACGGCAAATTTGCCGATCTTATCGCGCAGCAGCAGCGTCAAATGCTGTGTATTAAAGAACTCCGTCGGCGAGAGTGGAGCCTGGAGCTCGTATTCGTACATGTAATCTTCCTGCTCGGGCACGTAAATCCGGCAGGATTGCAGCAGCCCCACCGCTTCCAGACGGGAAGCCTGCTCAATCAGATATTTGCGTCCCTTCTCGCTCGGCTCAAGCCCAAGCGACAGGAAAATGCGCCGCTGCTGTTCAACCCGGGAGTAGCCCAGCTTCTCTGCCGGGATATGCTGAAACAGCAGGTGGTATAAGCTGATGGCAAATGCCCCGACCATGGGCTGGTATACGGAGCTGAGCATTCGGTTGTCCAGGCTGCTTAAACCAAAATCACGGAACACGCAGTACCGGTGGTTTTCGGTAAAATGCAGCAGGCTCTTCATATGCATAATCTATGCTCCCTCCCATCGATTCGTAGACTTTCTCTATTCTATCACAAAAGGGTCCGCTTCTTCTCCGTTTTTCGACAAGTCTTTCATCCCCAAATGAATCCAGTTTGCGACATCGGTGATGACCTCCTCAGGCACATTGCCGGGCAGCTTGTACTCCTCGCCGGTCGAGTTCTTACTATAATATATATACATATGATTAAGTCCCGGATATGACTTAAAGGCTACGTCTTTTCGTTGGCTCAGCGCACTTCTCCACACCTTAAGGCTCGGCGGAGGGACCTGCACGTCATTTTCCCCCTGGAGGATGTACATCGGGACGTTCTGATCTCTGGCGAGAAGCGGCCCGCTGTAGTTTCTGAAATCGAACCACCAATACGCGTTCGGCAGCGGAAAATGTTCCGGCAGATGCTCCTTCGAATAACCGGGGTCCTTCAGCAGCGCGACGGCTTTTTCCCATGTGTCCACCTGCTTTTGCAGACGGGCCAGCTTCTCATCCGAAGCTCCATCTTCTTCCGCCCGCCCTAATATTCCCCGGTACTGCATCAGCATCAGGTCCTCCAGCGGTCCGGATGGGGCGGACATCACGACCGCGCCGGCGATATGCTTGCCCGTATCCGAAGCGATGATGCGCGGGACAAGCATCCCGCCTTGGCTGTGGCCGAGCACATAAATCTGCTGCGGATCGATCCTTGGATCGGCGGCCAGCAGGGCAGCAGCGCTGACGGCATCGTCAACCGTCTCCTCTTGGACGGTAAAGGACGGGGTGGCGGAACGAAGCGGGTATTCCCGCGTCCGCTTTTCGTAGCGGAGCACCGCAATCCCTTCGCCGGCCAGCCCCACCGCCAGGTCCCTGAACAGCTTGCCCCCGCCGGAAGACTCGTCCCGGTCATTGGGGCCGGAGCCGTGAACGAGCACAAGCGCGGGAACCTTCTCCTGAACGTTCCGGGGGAGCGTCAGCGTGCCTGGAAGGAGCAGAGGGCTCTGGCCGACCTGCACTTCTTCCTCCGTGTACTTTTCCGGGTGGTCATAGGCGGGTGCCCGATAGCTGCTGGTCACATTTTCGATCCAGGCGATATCGTTCAGCAGCCCCTCCGGGCTGAACCGGAGCTCCATGCCGAACGTCTCTCCTTTTGGCGTCTGGTAGACCAGACGGGCGTTGCTGCGTACGGAATCCGTATAGGCTTCGGCATGCAGCAGGCTCCAGTCGAGGCCGTACAGCTTTTCCAGCCGTTCTTCGTACTTGGGAAGCGACGAAGGCGGATAAGCAGCCGATAAGGACGCATCCATCATCCGTCCTGCCTCTTCCCATTTCCCATGGCGCAGCAGGGTCATCCAGTAGATCGCCCGCCCCTTCCAGTCATCCGGATCGAGGGACCAGCGATGGTCCGCCCAAGTTCCCCGGATGCCCAAAGCCCCGGTAAACGATTGGAGCGGCACGAGCAGCGCTCCTCCTCCGTCCGTCACCGCGGTACGCGCAAGTTCATACGGCGCTTGGTCCAATAAGGACTGCTTGCTGCCGGGCGTGATTTTCCAGCGGGTTTTGCCGAGCGAGACCTGAACCCGCTTGTCCGTCCCGTCCCACAGCACCTTGGCGCCCAGCGCCTCGGCCGCAATCCGGAGCGGGATCATAGTCTGCTCTCCCGCGGACGCCGCCATCGCGTTTGGTAACGAAGCTCCCGCCATCAGCCCGCCGGCAAGCACCAGACCCAATGCTTTTCTCCACATCCATCCGTCCCCCCATCATTCAACCCTTCAGCGCCGGGATAGCGCAAAACAGCCCCCCGGGTGGAGAGCTGTTTCGAAATCGGCCGATTTGCCGGCCTAGAACATTTTAAATCCGCTTCTGCGAAGCTTCTGGATGGACCAGCCGCTGATGACCGCGCCTGCCAATCCGGCTACTCCCGTTAAATAGTCAACTACGCGAAAAGACTCCAAGTGACTGAGCAGCGACATTTGGCTGCGGTCCCATAAAGAGTATACGACCACCGGTAAAATAACGATGACAAACAAATAGCAGGGGAACCAGGTCGTTTTCATTAACATATTCAAAATAAAGCCGATGCCGAACATCATGACAAAAAATAACACCATCAGCACGAGAACGGGTATAAATTGCATCTCAGCCAAGTCACCTCTTCTTTTCTATCGCCCCGCTAAAACGGATACAAACAGGCCGTTCACAGTCTTGCCAAGTTTTGTGGACTAGTAGTTAGTTTACTAAAAAAACGGTCACGAATCAACGAACAATCGGTGAATAGATTGTGACTTCATTTGCTCTTGCGCTTGCGGTTGAGCTACAATGAAGAAAAACGTCAACGACCCTGATACTCGGGTCCAGCAAGCAACCTTGGGATCCGCTTACAGGCAACTATTTATAGGAGTGATTCATAGATGAATGAAGCAGCATCAACTCTGGAGGGCTGGTACGCTCTCCACGATTTCCGTTCCATGAACTGGGCGGCATGGAAGGCCGCCGACGACGAGGACCGCGCCATGGCGCTGGACGAGCTCCAGGCGTTCCTGAACGAATGGTCCGAGGTGGAATCCAGCAAGCAGGGCAGCACAGCAGTGTACAGCATCATCGGACAGAAGGCCGATTTTGTGTTCATGCACCTGCGCGAAACGCTCGAAGATCTGAACGCCATCGAGACTGCGTTTAACAAAACGCTGTTTGCGCAATATACGACGAAGTCCTATTCCTACGTCAGCGTCGTCGAGCTCAGCAACTATCTCGCCGGTTCCGGTGAAGGCGACCCGATGGAAAATCCGCATGTCGTCGCCCGCCTGAAGCCGATCCTGCCGAAGACGAAATACATCTGCTTCTATCCAATGAACAAAAAGCGCGATCAGGCCGATAACTGGTACATGCTTGACATGGATGACCGCCGCAACATGATGCGCAGCCACGGGCTGATCGGCCGCAGCTATGCAGGCAAAGTGAAGCAGATCATTACTGGCTCCATCGGATTCGACGATTGGGAATGGGGAGTTACTCTGTTCGCAGAGGACGCGCTTCAATTTAAGAAGCTGGTCTATGAAATGCGCTTTGATGAAGTCAGCGCCCGCTATGCCGAATTCGGCGGCTTCTTCGTCGGAGCGATTCTGACGCCGGAATCTTTTGAAGACATGCTGAAAATTTAAAATACTTTCATATATAAGAAAAACGTCTATCGACGTACCTTCAAAGAAGACAGACCGCGTCTAGAGGAAGTTTTTCTTGCGAGATCAGGAACCAGAAGCTCCGAAACTTATACTTTTCTGATCTCTTAAAAAAAACGTCTATCGACGTACCTTCAAAGAAGACAGACCGCGTCTAAAGGAAGTTTTTCTTGCGAGATCAGGAACCAGAAGCTCCGAAACTTATACTTTTCTGATCTCTTAAAAAAAGGTTTGCCCCGAGTAAATTCAGGGCAAACCTTTTTGCTAATTCCTTAATCCTCTTCCTGTTGTTCATCCTGCTGCGATTTCATTGACTCCAAAAATTCGGCGGTCGCGCGATCGCGGTCCCTTCCCTTTTCCTTTAACCTTTCAATGGCAGGCAGGATGAGGATGTCCACTTCCTTTTGGACCGTGTACGACAGATCGTACCGGTTCTGGTCCTCAAGGAAGGATCCCACTTCCATCAAGGCGTTATAACGGTCCAGTTCGTCCCGGGTCAACAATGCGCGGACTTGAACACTGCAGTGCCTCATTACAGGAATTTTCCTTTCTTCAATACCAGCGGAATGCCGCCGATAATAAATAGGTAGCGCATATCCACGATCTTCTTCAATTGAGCTGCCCGCCAGCCCTTTATATGCTTGTCGCCTACTACAGCGATACCTTCGCCTTTACCCAGGGAAGCGACGGTGCCCTTGTTGCTGAATTCGAACTTTTTCGGCTGCTGGCCTCGGATTGCCGTGACGATGTTATGAGCGCAGCACACGCCCTGCTGCATCGCAATCTGCGCCGTCGGCGGATATGGACGCCCTTCCGGATTCATAATCAGGGCGTTGTCCCCGATGACATAGATGTGGTCGCTTCCAGGCGCCCGCAAGTACTCGTCAACCTTCACCCGGCCTCTTGCCGTTTCAAAGCCGGCCGCTTCAATCATATGGTTGCCGCGGATTCCTCCGGTCCACACCACCGTAGCCGCCTTGATCTCTTCACCGGTCGCAAGCACTACGCCGTCCGGCTTGCATTCTTTGATGGCCACGCCGATTTTGAAGGTTACGCCTTTCTTGCGGAGCACCTCCATGGCATACTCCACGAGCTCCGGAGCAAAACCCGGCAGCGCCGTAGGCGCCGCCTCCACATTGTAGACATTCACAAGATTCGGATCGACATCGTATTCCTTGCACAGTGCCGGTATGCGGTCGGCCAGCTCGGCAACAAACTCAATGCCGCTGAAGCCCGCTCCCCCGACGACAAAATTGATTCTTTCCTGCGGACTGCGTTCATTTTTATACAGCGCGAACTGGTACTCGATATGCTTGCGGATCAGCCGCACCGAGTTGATGCTGCGGATCGTCATCGCATATTCGGCCATCCCCGGAATGCCGAAGGTTTCGGATTCCCCGCCGAGGGCAATGACCAGGAAATCGTAGGAGAGCGTCCCGTCCTCCAGGATGACCTTCTTCTCATGCGGACGGATTTCCTGAACGGAGGATTTGACCAGATCGATCTTGAATTCGTCAATCAGCTTCGAAATCGGTACCCGTGTATTCTCGACGCTGTCCGTACCGGCAGCGGGCATATGCAAATGGGTCGTAATATAGTGGTAATCGTGACGGTTAACAAGCGTTACGTCCGCTTCATTATAATTCAATTCCTTTTGAAGGCGCTGTGCTGTCAGGATGCCGCCGTAACCCGCACCAAGGATTACTATCTTGGGAATGTTGCTCATCATCTTGCTCCTTCCAAAATGTCGGTCTCTATATATATTTGTGAACCATTACAAATGTTATTGTGAAATATTACACATTAGTTTGAACTTCAATGAATCTTTTTATCACAGGCAGCCTGTGTAAGAAAAAAAACAGCGGGAATACTACCAAAACCTGCCCGCACATAACTAAAATGATAGCCACTTTCCCATAAAAGATCAAGTATTATTTGGCCTTCCATGAGAGCATCCATGCTGTTTTCATTTTCCTTTTCATTCCAGTTTTCAGTTAAGTTTATTCTCTTATCTAAACGGAGAATTTGCAAAATAGGATGTAAACTTTTCAGCCGAAGCCCGGATGTATTATAATGAGATGGAATTTGAAGAATATACAGCGTGCTTAATTCCGCTAGCGTTCTTATTTATATTTGTTGGAGGTGCTTACACTAATGACATCGCAGCCGGCTGACATAACCGACCTGCTCATTATCGGAGGAGGTCCTGCAGGCATGTTCGCTTCTTTCTATTGCGGGATGCGCCAGGCATCAGTCACACTCATTGAAAGTATGCCCCAGCTTGGCGGGCAGCTTGCAGCCTTATATCCCGAGAAATACATTTATGACGTGGCCGGATTCCCTAAAGTAACGGCACAGGAGCTGGTCGACAATCTGCAAAAGCAGATGGACCTGTTCCAGCCGAACGTACGCCTGGAGGAAAAGGTTACTTCCCTCGTTAAGCAGGACGAACGCCATTTTGTGGTGACGACCGATAAAGGCGAATACCACTCCAAAGCCGTCATCATTACGGCCGGGGTCGGAGCCTTTGAACCCCGTAGACTGGAGCTTGAAGACGCTAGGAAATTTGAGAAAACGAATTTGCACTACTTTGTGAATGACTTAAACCGCTTCAAGGGGAAAAAGGTGCTGATCAGCGGCGGCGGAGACTCCGCGGTAGACTGGGCGCTCATGCTGGAACCGATCGCCGAGCAGGTCACGCTGATTCACCGCCGCGACAAATTCCGTGCGCATGAGCACAGCGTCGAGAATTTGATGGCTTCCAAGGTTCAGGTCGTGACGCCGACGGAAATCACCGCCCTGCACGGGGAAGACACGATTACCAAGGTGACCTTGTCCCATGTGAAGACCAAAGAAACGCAGGAGATCGAAGTCGACGACGTCATCGTGAACTTTGGCTTCGTATCTTCCCTTGGCCCGATCTCCGATTGGGGCATTCAGATCGAGAGCAACTCCATCGTGGTGGATTCCCGCATGGAGACGAACATTCCCGGCGTCTTCGCCGCCGGAGACATCACCACGTATCCGGGCAAACTGAAGCTTATCGCCGTAGGATTCGGCGAGGCGCCGACCGCGGTCAACAACGCGAAGGTATACATTGATCCGGAAGCTAAGCTGTCTCCCGGCCACAGCAGCAATATGAAACTCTAGCCCGAAGTACCGCGCAAATTGGGCACGAAAAAAAGGGTATCCTGATCTGATCGTCATGAAGTCATGATTCAGATAGGATACCCTCATTTTGTTGCGGTGCTGCTAATCTGGAAAATAGATGTTACACCTCCACACCTTCCATAACTTCCACGTCATATGCAGCTTATAATACAACAGCATTTGTGGATGTGTACCGGGATGTGTCCTAATGAACTAAACTCTCTGATGAAGTCTCTAGATTCCTCTTGTGGATTTCGGCCAGGAGTAAAGCGATGAAATCATGATCCAGCATGAGTTCCACGGCCATATGATAAGAATCGAGCAGCAATTCATCCGACAACATAGCCATTATCTTCACATCCTTTCCTTAATTTTCCTCAAAACTATCATATCAAACTTCACATAAGAGAACAAGCGTTCGCTTTATCCACAACCTGTTGTGGAAATCCTGTGTATAATTTGTTAGCAAGTGTCGGAATACCAATAAAATTGCAGTGGATTTTGGGGATAAACGTTATACACAGGTGCTGTGCATACGACCCGGCTTCAAAAAATTTTTTCCAGTTTCATAGTCTTATATAATGATATTACCCCGCCTATAATCTCCTAAACATTGCCAGTTTGATTTATTGAGGGCGCGTATTTACTTCAAAAATCCAAATTCTCCCGCTATTGTCCAGACCGTAGTCAAAGCCGAGCTCGCCGATGCCGGGAAAACGCCGCTCCAGAATTGCTGTACAGCGCCGGGTAAGGGAACGCATCTCTTTAAGCTTTGCTTTGGAAGAGATCTGCGGCAGGGAACGGCTCAGGCCAACGCGGCCTTTCAGCAAATAACCGCCCTTGCACAGATTGGTTACGAATAGTCCGCTGCGCGCGACCCGTCCCACCATTGCGGTAATAACCCAACGATCGTCCACTTTGACGTATTTAACACGGTAATCGATCGGACGCCCATCGACCTGGGCCAATTTAATCCCCTGCTGAATTAAATAGGTCCTTCTCACCTTCAGCTTCCGAAAACCGCTATACATGCCGGAGAAGCTGTCAAAATAATAGGTTTGAGAGAAGCGGGTTATACTATAACCGCTGCCGGTACGGGATATTTTCATGACACCGTAACCGCCTCCGCCGACGACCGGTTTTACGACGACAAAGTCATACATCCCCAGCATTTGCTGGAGATTCTCCCGGCTCATAGACCGGGTCTGCGGAATATATGGGGCAACATCCGGATCCGTCAGCAGCGCTTCGGTCTTCAGCCATTTGCTTGCCAGCTGTCTTCCCCCCATGTTGTCGCCTCCTTTCTATGCTCCTATGTTATTAACATACTCGTATCTACAGGTTCCCTCCTGTATGTTTGTGCATAGAAAAGGATAAACGCGTAAAAAACGGGGGATAGCGGAGCCTTGGCGTGCCTGTCTAAATCGGATATAATGAAATGAAGTGTGTAAATTTGGAATATCCTGCGAAGGAGGATAACAGCTGTGGCTCAATTTTTCGGGGTATTATACTGGGTCGGCATGATCGGCATGTCCCTTGCTCTGGTCGTGACAACCGTTTTAATCTTTGCTTTGGGCTTTAAATTTCTGAAAGACAGACGCAAAGGGCTCGGCACCTGCTGCATCGCTTTTTCAATCGTGGCGGCGGCCATGCTCGTCATGATGGTGAACAAAACGTTTATCGTTCCCGGGCTCTCCTAACGAACAAAAAAAGGCTCACAACCTGCTTCTGTACGAAGCGGGTGTGAGCCTTTTGTCTTATTCATCCGCAGTGTGTGCCCGTTAGCACTCCTCAGGAGCCGGTTTGCCTGCATCGAGCGCTGTACGGAACGAAGCGCCGCATCCACAGGTCGCCGTAGCGTTCGGATTGTTCATAGTGAATCCGCCGCTCATGCCGGACTCCTCAAAGTCGATTTCCAGCCCGTCAATCAGGCGGAGGCTTTCTTTATCCACGACCACCTTCAGGTCGTTAACGTCCATGTATACATCATCTTCGGTTTCGGCATCGTCGAAGCCCATGGCGTAAGAAAATCCGCTGCATCCGCCGGCCTGTACCCCAAGACGGAGGAACATCCCTGGAATTTCCTGTTCGGCGAGCATTTCTTTCAGCTTATCGGAAGCGGAATCGCTAATGTTGATCATAGGTAACCCTCCTTGGTTAACTGATGTGAATTTATTCATTGCAGGGCTTCAGCAGCGCACCTGAAAGGCGGCCGAGCAAAAGTCCCGCTCTGTGAGTACATTGCACTTACCTTTAGTATACTCCACAACGTTGTTCCCCTCAAGAGAGGTTCCGCCCGGCAGCAGCCCCTCCATTCCCATGATGTACCAGAAGGGCAGTCGGAATGCCGTATTCGCGCCTCCAAAAGGTATAATCAGGCTTCATCCGGAGGATTTATATCACATTTGCTCCCTTCGCAGGATTCTTAAAGATGGTATGATTTCCGGATCTTCGCATGCCGATTCTGTATAACTGTATTGCGGACCCCGGATAGGCGGTTTATAATAGGTGGGTAATGAGGGAGCAAGTGTCGGTAATTTGTCATGGAAAAGACAACGGTCTGTCACTCTGGGTTGTAACTTTTTTCACATAAAAAAAGTCTATCGATTCATTACAGAAGACAGGCCGCGCTTGGCGGATGTTTGTCTTGCGATTATAGAATTCTTCGGCTTCGTTGAAAAATGTATACATTCTATAATCTAAAAAAGGCGGCCCCCTACTTTTTCTTTACCGGCCAAAAGCCTCTCCGGAGTGCTTACCAAAGCGTCTGGCCTTACGGCTTGGATGATCCGCTGAATACATATCCTCTGCGGTACATGGAAGACGCTGACCGATAAAATTGGCAAATCGACTGGACGGGTTGAACGCCGGACTCCTTCCAGGCGCTGCGGGTTGACTCTTGCGTCCTGCAAAGGGCGTGTCTTCCGCACGACCAAAATGCGAACAGGAGGAATGGAAATGTCCACTATTGTAACATCGAACACCGAAAGACGCATGCAGGAAATCATCGAGAAGGTCCGCCAGGGTGAGCGGCTGAACCTTGAGGATGGAGTATTTCTGTATGAAACCGATGATCTGCTGACGCTGGGGCAGCTGGCGAACGAAGCCAACCTGCGCAAGAACGGCAAAAAAGTATATTTCATCGAAAACATGAGCCTGTACTTTACCAATGTCTGCGAGGCGCACTGCGCGTTCTGCAACTTCCGCAAAGACCTTGGTGATGAAGGCTCCTATACGTATTCCGGTCCTGAAATGGTCGAATACATTGAGCAGCACATTCATCCGGGCGTCCGGGAATTCCATATCGTTGGCGGACATAACCCGCACGTGCCTTTCCAATACTATGTGGATTCCCTGCAGGCGCTGACCGACCGCTTCCCGGACGTAACGCTTAAAGCCTATACAGCGGCCGAAATCGACTTCTTCACCCGCATCAGCGGCCTCAGCATCAAGGAAGTGCTGCAGGAGCTGCAAAAAGCGGGACTGAAATCGCTGACCGGCGGCGGTGCGGAAATTTTGTCCGACCAATACCGCAAAAAAATGCGGGTGGAAAAGGCTAACGTCGAGCAATACCTCGAGGTGCACCGGACGGCGCATAACCTGGGCATGAAGACGCATACTACCATGCTGTACGGATCGATCGAGTCCCATGAAGACCGGATCCGCCACATGATGCAGATTCGCGACCTTCAGGACGAAACGAACGGATTTATGGTATTTATTCCTCTTTCCATGCAGCCAAGAAATAAAAATGCCGGCATCATGCGCCGTAACTCCGCCTACGAGGATCTGAAGACCATTGCCATCAGCCGTCTGATGCTGGACAACATCGACCACGTGAAGGCTTACTTCATTAATATCGGGCCGCAGCTGACCCAGGTTGCGCTGAGCTTCGGCGCTTCCGACGTCCATGGCACCATCCTTAAGGAACGTATCAGCCACGCCGCAGGCGCGCTCACTCCGGAAGGCCTCACCCGCGATGAGCTGATCTGGCTAGTCAAAGGCGCAGGACGCATTCCTGTGGAACGCGACACGTTTTATAATGAAATAAAAGTTTATGAATAAGTAAGAGGAATTTTATACCTTTCCTCAAACCCGACGTATGAGAAAGGAAAGACGGACATATGAGAAAATTCGTCATCCTGGGTGGAGGTTACGGAGGCCTTGCATTGATTCAAGGTCTCCTGAACAACCACTTCCCCCAAGATATGGAGCTGATTTTGATTGACCGCATGCCTTTCCAAGGCATTAAAACCGAGTATTACGCGCTTGCGGCAGGGACGGCAAGCGACTATGATCTGCGTATCCAGTTTCCGAACCATCCCCAGCTCACGAAAAAATACGGCGAAGTCACATCCATCGATCTGGAAGGCAAGCGGGTACACCTCGAAGGCGACGACCCGATCGAATACGATTACCTGACGATCGCCCTGGGCTGTACCGACCGTTATCACGGCATACCTGGCGCGGATCAATTCACGAACAGCATCCAGACGTTCTCAAGCACGCGCCAAACCTATCAGCGCTTGAATGATGTCAAGCCGTACGGAAACGTACATATTATCGGTGGCGGCCTCAGCGGCGTTGAAACGGCTGCGGAGCTGCGGGAGAGCCGTCCGGATCTTAACATCACGATTCTGGACCGGGGCAGCCGGGTGCTCTCTTCCTTCCCGCAGACGGTTTCCTTGTACGTGGAGCAGTGGTTCATGGATCATGAAGTGAATACCCGCTCCCACATATCCGTGTGCCGGGTGGAAGACGGTATCGTCTATAACGGGGATGAAGCAATCTACACCGACGCCGCGGTTTGGACGGGCGGCATTCAGCCGGTGAAGGTCGTTCAGGATTTGAACGTGCCGAAGGATCCGGGGGGCCGGGTCGTGGTCAACACGTATTCCCAGATTCCGGATTACCCGGAAGTGTATGTCGTGGGGGACTGCGCCAGCATTCCGTTCGCTCCCAGCGCCCAGGCGGCAGGAGCCCAGGCCAGACAAGTGGCTGATGTGATCCATGCGCTCTGGAAAGGCGAAACGCCGAAGATCCACAAGATCCACCTACGCGGAACCCTTGGATCGCTTGGCAGCAAGGCGGGCTTTGGCCTGATGGGGAAAACTTCGGTAAAAGGAAGAGTACCCCGCCTGTTAAAAAGCGGGGTACTCTGGAAGTCCAGACGCCATTTCGGCTAATCCAGCTCGAGGCTGTCCCAAGCCTCGAGTTCTTTTATTTTGGCCATAATGGCCTCATACAGCTCATCGGCGCTATCCGCATCTATAATCTCACCGTTCACCATGGCGAAGGGCATCATGGCACATTGGCCACAATTGCTCAGGCATCCGTATTCGATAACGTCATAATCCGGATTCTCCTCCAGCTTCTCCATGACTTCATCGGTTCCGAAATGCATGTTGTTGGTGCAAAACTCGATGATGGGTCTCAATGATATCACCTGCTTTAGGTATTGATTCTTAGGTAGGCCTTATCTTAGTTTACCGGGTGAGCCGAATAATATCAACGGCCTTGTCCGATTCAGCATATATAGCCATTTTATTTTGTCTCGGTTTGTAATATAATAAAGATTACAGGAAAGGAGTTGAAATCAATGAGCGAAAACGCACAGAGCACCATGTATGATGAAGTAGCGGAAGTGCTTGATAAGCTTCGCCCGTTCCTTCAACGCGATGGCGGCGACGTGGAATTGGTTGACGTGGAAGACGGCATCGTGAAGTTGAAACTGATGGGTGCCTGCGGCAGCTGCCCAAGCTCCACCATTACATTGAAAGCCGGGATCGAACGCGCCCTCGTTGAGGAAGTTGAAGGAATCAACGACGTTATTCAAGTATTCTAATCCCATTCAATAGCAAGAAGAGACCTGACTTCATCGAAGACGGGTCTCTTCTTTTTTTGTCGCTTGGGGCGCCATAACAGGCGCTCACATCCCGTGATCGGCCGGACCAATCCAGGGACGGATCGGATCCAGCCCGCCGGAGATGTCCATAATGTTGCCGGTGATAAAATCGGAAGCGTCGCGGCACAAGTACTCGATCACGCGCGCGATATCTTCGCCGCTGCCTGGCCGGCCCCGCGGCGTCTCGCCGTCCTGCAACCCGGCCACTTCGGCAATGGTCTTCTCCTTGTTATCCCCGCGGATGTCCCCGGGGCACACCATATTCACCGTAATGCCGTACGGGGCCTCCTCGACCGCCAGCGTCTTCGTAAAAGAAACCAGTCCGGTCTTGGCGGCGGCGTACACCGCCCGGTGCGGCCACGCTCTCGATTCCGCCGCATGGCCGAAGCCGAAGTGGATGATTCTTCCCCAGCGCTTAGTCCGCATCGCAGGCAGCACCAAATGGTCCAGCAGCATCGTGCCGACCAGATTGCCCTGGATGAGCGACAAAATTTCCGTCTGGGTATAATCGGAGAACCGTTTACGCTCGCGGATAAAAGGTCCCGCGTTGTTCACGACGATGTCCGGACTGCCGAGCTCGGACTCGACGCGAGCCACCAACTGCTCCAGCTGGCCCGTGTCGGAGACATCGGCTTGCACGGCGATGCTGCGCACGCCCAGTCCCTCGATGACCGCCCGCAGTTCCTCCGCTTCGCGGCGGCTGTGGACATAGTTAAGCGCGACGTCGCAGCCGGAACGTGCCAGCGTGAGCGCCGTCATTTTGCCAAGTCCCTTGGCACTGCCTGTGATCAGGGCAACCTTTCCCCTCAAAATGCCACCCTCCTTTCTGCTATCCGAACTTCCCATCCTTTGATCCATTCGATGACACATCATTCCTATTAAAAATATAATGGTGTATGTATGTACAAACCTCACGCAAGATCATTGATCCTGTATAGTATAAAAGATTTCACGGCACCGCCGCAACTTGGAAACCCTGTACAGCCGGGCCGCGAGGAAAAGCGATCCAAATAAAAAATGGTTGCCCGACACAGATGCAAATAAAAAAGCCGCAGGGGATGAACCCCTTGCGGCTGTGCTGCGGCATTGCGCAGGCTTTAGAATGCCGGGATAACGGCACCTTTATACGTGTCTTCGATGAACTTCTTCACATCGTCGGAAGTCAGGGCAGCAGCCAGCTTCTTGATGGCGTCGGAGTCTTTGTTGTCCGGACGTGCCACCAGAATGTTAACATAAGGGCTGTCTTTGCCTTCGATGAAGAGCGCGTCTTTCGTTGGATCAAGGCTGGCTTCCAGCGCGTAGTTGGTGTTGATGACGGCCAGATCGAATTCGCTCAGCTGACGCGGCAGCATTGCTGCATCGACTTCCTTGATTTTCAGGTTTTTCGGATTGGCGGTAATGTCCTTCACCGTAGATTCTACTTTATTCGGATCCTTCAATGTAATCAAGCCTTGTTTGGCCAGCAGGCTGAGCGCGCGTCCGCCGTTTGTCGCATCGTTCGGAATGCCGACGGTTGCGCCGTCCGGAATTTCGTCAGCGCTTTTCACCTTCTTGGAATAAGCACCAAGCGGCTCCAAGTGAACGCCTACGACCGGAACAAGGTCCATCTTGCGTTGTTTGTTTTCATTGTCGAGGTAAGGCTGATGCTGGAAAAAGTTAGCGTCGAGCTGTTTCTGGAACGTCTGCACGTTCGGCTGCACATAATCGGAAAACTCCTTGATAACGAGCTTCACGCCCTCTTTTTCAAGCGCAGGCTGGATATGCTTCAAAATTTCGGCATGAGGCTTCGCCGTTGCGCCAACCGTCAGTGTAACCGTTTCGGCTGCAGCCGGTTTGTCCGTGGATTCGCCCGCAGCATCGCTGCTGCTGTTATTCGGCTTGCTGCCGCACGCGGCGAGCACGACAACCAGGGCCAAGGTCAGAAAAGAAACGAGCCATTTTTTCATTGAATAAATCCCCCTTAAATTCATAAGAATAATATGATTTATATTAGAAAGGCAGTGCTTTGATGTTACCTGCCTTGCCTTTCCAGGTCAAATCCGGTGATCCGGATGCATGACTGTGAGCCAAACACGTTGTACGCCTTACTTTCTGGTAAAGTGACGCACCAGCCGGTCGCCCGCCATTTGCAGCAGCTGCACCAGCACGATCATGAAGATGACGGAAATAATCATGACGGTCGTTTCATAGCGGTAATAACCGTAGCGGATGGCCAAATCGCCGAGACCGCCGCCGCCAACCATTCCCGACATCGCCGTATAGGATACGAGTGTCACGACCGTAATCGTAATTCCGGCCAGCAGGCCCGGTCTTGCTTCGGGCAGCAGCACCCGCGTGATGACCTGCCAGGTCGAAGCGCCCATCGAATGCGCCGCCTCGATTACGCCGCGGTCCACTTCGCGCAGCGATGTTTCGACCAGTCTGGCGAAGAACGGCGCAGCGGCGATCACCAGCGGCGGAATCGTCCCCAGCACCCCGAAGGTGACGCCGACGATCGCTTTCGTGACCGGGATCAGGGCGACGATCAGGATGATAAACGGGACCGAACGGAGGATGTTCACGATAAAGGAAATGACCGCATAGACGGCACGCACCCAGCCCGTCGTCGAGCCCGATGCCATAAACAGCAAGATGCCGATCGGAAGACCGAGGATAAAGGTGAACACCGCGGAAGCCCCGAGCATTTTCAGCGTATCCAGGGTGGCTACGCCGATCTCGTTCCAGTCAACCGAGGAAAAATCCAAACCCCACATCAGTTCATCACCTCCACGTCAAGCCCTTGCTCGCTTAGCTTCGCGAGCGTCGCATCGATCTGCTCCCGTCCGCCCTCGAAGCGGACGATCAGCTGCCCGTAAGGGGTATCTTTAATGGTGGAAATGGTACCCTGCAGGATGGCGAAATCCGCCCCCGTCTCGCGCACGGTCCGGGACAGGATGGACTCGTACGTTTTGCTGCCGAGAAACGTAATTTTCACAGCCTGCGCCGAACCCGTTCCGGAAGCCTGGGCAGCCAGCTCAAGCGGTTCGCCCTGGCTCTGCTCCCCGCGGACAAAATCCTTGGTCACGGGGTGCTGCGGCTTCAGGAATACGTCCGTGACCGCTCCCTCTTCAACAATGCCGCCTTGATGGATCACGGCCACCCGGTCACAGATGCTCTGGATGACGTGCATCTCATGAGTGATCAGGACGATCGTCAGATTAAACTTCTGGTTAATGTCCAGCAGAAGCTTCAGAATTGAATCCGTCGTCTGCGGATCTAGCGCCGAAGTCGCTTCGTCGCACAGCAGCACCTGCGGATCGCTGGCCAGCGCGCGGGCGATGCCCACCCTCTGCTTCTGGCCTCCCGACAACTGGGCCGGATATTTATTGCAGTGGGCTTCCAGCCCGACCAGCGCAATCAGCTCGTTAACTTTGGCCTCCACCTCCGCCTTGCCCTTACGGGCCAACCGGAGCGGAAAGGCGATGTTGTCATACACCGTCGCCGAGCTCAGCAGATTGAAATGCTGAAAAATCATCCCGATCTTCCGCCGTTCGTTCTGCAGCCGCTGCTTGCTCAGGCCCGTCAGGTTAACGCCGCCTACCCATACTTCTCCGGAGGTCGGGCGTTCCAGCAGGTTCATGCACCGGATCAAGGTGCTCTTCCCTGCGCCCGAGTGGCCGATCACGCCGAAAATTTCTCCTTTATGAATGCTGAGGTTCAGCCCGGACAAAGCCTCCGTCGCCTTTGCCCCTTGGCCGTACCTTTTCGTCAGCTGCTTCAGTTCGATCAACCGAAGGGCCCCCCTCTCTTCCCCCTATCCTACCCGAATAGGGTTCGCATAATCTATCTAAATGACCAGTCTATTCTATCGAATCCAGGCAAAATAAAAAGCCCCTCTGACAGAATCAGAAAAGGGGCTCCCTTATTTGTAAAAGTCGCTGCCTTCTCATCTGCCAACCCGCAGCTTAAGCTGCAGCTTGTAGGAATTAGCACCATGACATTCAAGTAACGGCGGATGCCGTGCTCAAATCGGTTGCCGGGCTTCATCGGGCCTGTCCCTCCGCCTCTCTCGATAAGAAAAGATTATGAAATTAATGATGACGTGTTTTCATTTTTACAGTATAGATATATTTGCGCACTTTGTCAAAAGGAAATTTGTTGTATCCCTTTATGGATGCATGCCTTCCTTTTTCCACAGCTTGTTGGCGTAATGAAAGGATGCCGAGAGCGACTTGCATACCATGTCCAGCCCCTGCTTCAGCTCGCTCAAATGCTGGTCCAGATCCTCCAGCTCGACCTTATCCTTAAGACCTTGGTGCCGCTGCCACAAGTCATCCTGCATCTCAGAGTTCATGTAATGAACCTCTGCATTGCGCCGTTTGCGCAGCACGTTCAGGGCGCTCTTGTATTCGTCCTTGATCTCTGACAGCTGCCCGGCCAGGCCTTCATGGGTTTTCATGTAGTGAAACTGCCGGAGCACCGTAAAATAGGAAAAATGCGGTTTGTTCTTCTGCGTGTTCAGATCAAACAGATCATTGAGCACCGTTCCGAGCTTGTCCAGAACGGAAAACACGCGAATAAACCCGTTTTTATAGAAGTATACGTACCTGGCGTACTCGGCCTGCTCCTCAATCGTCATGTCATCCACATAACCGGCCTTGACCGATTGACGGAAAAAGGAAGCGGCATACCAGCTCTGCTCCAATTCATCCAGGGAAGACACCAAACCGCGTGTCCATATCTCCAGTTTGCGGTAATCATGGCTGGGATCCTCATTCTTTTCGATCTCGTTCTGGAGCAAATGGATCGTCTCCACCATCGTTTCGATGGCATCTTCGAGCAGCCCGTTATTTTGGCGGGGCATCTCTCCAAGCAGCGTTCGCAGCATCGGCATTCTCTCCCTGATCAGTATTTACGCAAAATAACTGTTCCAGCGTTCATCCACCTTCTTGACGATATCCTCCCGCGGAATCAGTTCGTCCGGATACCCGGTTTTCATGCGTGCATCCACTACAATCGGCAGCCGGTACGACAGATGGTGATTCCGCACTTCGGCACCCGCATAGATGTCCGTGGCCGGGTTGAAGCGCGTAAACACCGTCCACAGGAAGGACGTCTGGTCAGCTGCCGTCTGGCGGGCATCGTCCACCAGAAGGACGAGCGGCCATTCGGTTCCCTTCTCCTGCAGCCGCTGCAGCAGGCGCTCCGGCAGCTCAGGTTCATCCTCGTACCCTGCGCCTGAGACAAGGAGGCATCCTCCGCAGTAAGGAACAATCTGTTCGATCTCCGCGATCGGCCCCTCCTCATAAGCACGCGGCAGCTCGCGAACCGGCTCCCCGATCCCCATCAGCACGGCTTTGCTGCCGTGGTTCAGCTTGCGTCCGGTGTAATCGAGCGTATCGTGGGATGTCTTATTAAATATAAACAGATCGACGGCCGGGTTAAACCGCGCAAGGACCGTTTCCAGCAGCTCGCTGGCGTTCTCGAGATCGACCGGCTGGTCGGTCAGGATCAGGAATTTGGTCAGGGACAGCTGACCTTCACCCAGCATCCGGAAGGCGGATACGAGCGCCTCGCGGGAGTAACTGACGCGGACTATAGCCGAAGCAAGGGCATGGAAACCCGTCTCGGCATATGTCCACAACGACTTGATCGAAGGCATGACGAGCGGGAAGGCCGGCGACAGCAGACGCTGCAGAAATTCGCCCATGAAATAGTCCTCCTGCCGCGGCTTGCCTACGATCGTCGCCGGATAAATGGCGTCCTTGCGGTGCCACATATGGTTGACGTGAAAGACCGGAAAGTCATGCATCAGGGAGTAATACCCGTAATGGTCCCCGAACGGGCCTTCCGGACGCCGTTCGAACGGCGGGACGAGGCCGCTGATCGCAAACTCGGCTTCCGCCGGAATCCGGTGCCCGCCGAGCGGATTTTCCACCATCGGCAGCTTTTCGCCGAGAATCATGGACGTGAGCAGCAGCTCGGGCAGCATTTCCGGGCCCGGTGCAATCGCCGACGCGATCAGGGCCGGCGGTCCGCCGAGGAACGTCGTCATGCGCAGCGCTTCGCCGCGCTGCTCGGCTTCGTGGTAATGGAAGCCGCCGCCCTTGTGGATCTGCCAGTGAATACCGGTCGTCTGGTTGTCATAAATCTGCATGCGGTACATGCCCAGATTGTGGTCCTTGGGCCGCGATGGGCTCTCCGTATAAACAAGGGGCAGCGTAATGAACGGGCCGCCGTCTTCCTGCCAGCTTGTGACCCGCGGCAGGTCTTTCAGCGGCTGGTCGCTGCGGGAGACACCGAGTACAGGGGCATCGCCCATCGGTACGGTTTTCATGCCTACCTTTAGAATGTCCTTGATCAGGCCGCGTTCATTCCACAGCGCCGACAGCGTCGGCGGAAGCATCGTATCGAGCGCACCCACCAGGGACTTCATCAGCTCCTCCGGACGCGGTCCGAACGCCATGTCTACGCGCCGGCTGGTACCGAACAGATTCGTAGCCACGGGAAACGGAGTCCCCTGTACATTCGTAAACAGCAGCGCCGGCCCCTGTTCGTCGATGACCCGGCGGTGGATCTCCGCCAGCTCCAGGTACGGATCCACGGGAGCCTCGATCACTTTCAGGTCATTTTCCTTGCGCAAGGCTTCGAGCCATTGGCGTAAATTTTGATAGCTCACACGATCATTCCTCTCCAGAATAAGCCAAAAAATAATAAATAAACTTACAAACAAAGCCCTCGAATCACTTCGCGGACTTTGGATGTGCAGCGGTATTCAGTTCATCGTTTGCCGCCCTGCGGCTCAAAGCCGATTCCCCGGGCGGCCGAAGCGGACTTCGGCTGCTGAAGCGTCGCCCTTCCGGTCTGCCAGACACGGACGCTCAAATAACAGAGCACGCCGAACAGAGACGAAATCAGCAGATTGTGCAGCAGCGCAGAAAAGATGTAAACCTCCGGCTTGTTCAGCGTCGACACGATCGCCGCCCCGCTGAACACCTGCATCAGGCACAGCGTTACCGCGGCGATGCCGAGGCCCTGCAGCTCCCGGTTCCCCCGGTTCAGCCGGTAGCCGCAGACGGCCAGTACGGCGATGGCGATCAGCAGCAGCAGTGCCGCGATCCGGTGGATAAACGCGATAGTCACCCCTCCGGACAGCTCGGGAATGAACTTCCCGTTGCACAGCGGCCATCCCAGGCACCCCCCCGCCGAGTTGGTGTGGCTGACATATGCTCCGATATAAACGACGATATAGGAGTAGATGGTCACGGCCCATGTATAGCCGCGGAAGGTCGCACTGACGCGCGATGTACCGCCGGACGGGTACGAAGCCTCGCCCAGTTTGTCCATCCTGCGGGCGCCTAAGGCCAGCATCAGCGAGCTGGCAAATGCGATCAGCGAGAAACCGAAGTGGAAGGCAAGCACGGCCGAGGACTGGTCATACACGACGGCCATTGCCCCCATGACAGCCTGAACCAATACGAAAATAAGGGTCAACACCGAATACGTGCGCAGGTCACGCCGGTTCTTGGCGAACAGATGGAAGGCGACCACCACCGCGACCGCTGTAAGCCCAGCCAGCCCGCTGACCAGCCGGTGCGAATATTCAATTAATGAGGCGATGGTATGCGCCGGAACGAACTCCCCGTGACACAGCGGCCATTCATGCCCACATCCGAGTCCGGAATCGGTCTTGGTAACCACGGTTCCGCCGAACGTCGCAAAAAACATCACGACAAACGTTAAATAACTGAGCCATTTCAATTGTCTGGTATTCAAAATTCTCTCACCTGCTGCTCATAATAAAAACTTTACCACTGAAGACAGGTACCTCAATATTTTACCAATCTCATCTATTATACCTGATTCCTTGACATACATCACGGCCACTTTGTGACAAAATGTCGGAGAAATGTCGGAAAAATGAAACAGCCCCACGAAGTGGGGCCTTTGCTTCGCTGCCGGTTCGGCCAAATGGTGGTGAAACCCGAATACCTTCGGTTCCGTACAGCCATGCCATGAAGCTGCTCTCTAAAGAGAAAAGCACCGCCTCAAATGCCTCTGTGCGGCAAGAGCGGTGCGAATAAGCTTATTTATGAATCGTTCTGTATACGTCCAGCGCCGTATTCAGGAATCCCTCGATTTCTTCGCGCGATTTGCGAAGCTTGTTTACCAGCCGCACCAGCTCCCGGCCGTCCGAAAAGGCCACAAAGCTTGGTATGCCCAAAATGTTCAGCTCCTGGCTGAGGTCGCCGACTTGATCCACGTCCACTTCGACAAGCGTCAGATCGTTCGAAAATTTCGTTTCCACGTCCGGCATAAACGGGTCCATAAATTTGCAGTCCGAGCACCAATCCGCTTTAAATACGGCTACGGTCAGTCTCGGAGACTGGATTGCGACTTGAAATTCGGCTTGAGAAGTAATTTTTTGCATGGATATCCGCCCTTTCTATCCCACATCTTGTCCAATTCTTGTCCATTTCTTCTCTTAGTGAATCAAAATACCGAGTGGAAGTCAAATTTTTTAGCCATACTGAAAGTAATGTGAGGTTTACAAGAAAGGAGGATGCGGTCATGCCGGTAACATCTGCGCAGCGCACCCTTGTACCCGCCTGGATCCGGATCATGTCGGCCCTGCCGAAGACGGCCGCCGAGGTCGCCCGCGGCAAAGCCGCCGGCTGGAAAGCCTCCCGGCAGTTGACCCGGCGGCGCCGGCCGCTCGACTGGAAGGAGACGTCCGCCCAGAGTATCCGCGACCAGCTGGACCGGATGGCCGGCGACATCGGCCGGATGCGGGAAATGCGCAACCACCTGGCTTATCCCCGGGATACGAATGCCCGCTCCCAGGAAGAGCAGGACATTCTACATACGATCCGGACCCGCACCCGGGAGGCGAACCACAGCAACATTACGCGGACGAAGGCCTATTACGATTGCTACCGGGAGTATCCCGAGCTCCATTGGTCCTTTTTGGCCCACATGGTGTCGCGGAACGCCGGCTGGAATATGAGCGACCTGAAGGGCGGACTCATGTCCGATCTGATGGAGCCTTCCGCCCGGGAAGACCTGTACCGGATGCTGGAGCGGTGCAACGCGCTCATTTTTCAGGACGCCTACCCCCAGCTTCTGCTGTACAGTCACAGCCGGCGCCTTGGACGGAGCTTGTTTCACCTGCTCCCGAGCTTTGGCGTATCGGCGTTCATGAGCCCGTTCTGGGACCGCTTCTGGATTGAACGGGACAGTGCCCTGCTTGCCATCGGGCTGATCATCAATGAACAAAACTATATTGAGGGCCGCGTCGTGCAGAATGGTTATTATCAAAGCCGGGTCCTCCGTAAAAAAGCATTTTCCATGCACAGCAAATTTCAGATGAATCAAGTCGTCTTCCCGATGCTGCCGCATATCCCGGAGCTCGAAGCCGACGTGTTCCATACCCCCGAAGAAAAGTCCCGGATCCGCGAGTCAGCCGGCTACGCCGCCGATTCCATGGTCGGACTCATTCTGGAGCAGTTCTCCAGCCTGAACGAGAGGATTGCCTTCGGAAAAGCGCTTTACGCCACTCTGTTCGGTTACGAGGATGTATTGTCCGGCGTGCACTCGTTCGCTTCAGTCGTCGAGCATCGCGGTTCACGGAGCGAATATTGGCCCCAGCTGTTTACCCATGACAAGAAAAACGCGCTGAACTCCCCGCTGGAAAGTGTCGAGCTGATGAAGCAGGAATGGCTCCCCGGCGGCCGGCGCCTGTACAGCCCGCTCCTGCACGACGTGTGGCATGACCTGTACAGCGAACCGATCCCGCGTTATGACTGGTTCAAAAACGAGGATGCGATTCATTACGTAAGCCGGCCGAGACGGCCCTTGATGATCGAAATGACGCATGCCCACCGGAACGCGCTGCAAAAAACAGCCCTCACGCACGATGTCGGGAGGGCTGTGACTTCAACGTATTAGCTTGTCTTTAAACTGATGCGGCACGGACCGTATTAACCCCGTTCCTGCGATTTCAACCGGGACGGCTGCAGGCGCATCAGCGGACGCAGCGCCTTCTGCAGGATACGCGGATAGCTGGACAGCTCCTGCTGGCGCAGCACGCCGAGCATGACCAGCAGTGCCAGATACAGCACCACGACCACGACGCCAACCACCAGGCAGGTGATCAGGAACGCCAGCCTGTCCGGCAAAATGTGGACGAGCTGATCGCCCGCGGCGTTAAGCCCGTATCCAACGGCGCTGGTGACGATCACGGTAATGAGAAAACCACGCCAGCGTTTCCCCAGAATGGAGAACGGCACGATTTTTTTCATGACGCGCAGATTCAGCCACGTAATGACGAGGAAGCAGAGTCCCGTCGCGGCGATGATGCCGTAAATGCCAAGCCATGGAGCGAGAATAAGGCTTCCAAGGAGCTTGATGATTATGCCCATCATCACGCTGATGACCGTCAGGTACGCTTTGCCGACGCCCAGCAGGATCGAGTTGGTCGTCATCATCGTAATCTGGAAGATCGTGCCGAACGTCAGCAGCATAATCAGTCCGCTGCCGTCCAGGCTGCTGAACAGCAGGCCGTTGATCGAATATGACGCCACGCAGAGGGCGATGACGATCGGCATGCCGGTCAGGATCGAGATGCGCAGCGCAAGCGTGATCTGCTGCTTCAGATGCGCTTCGTCCTTCCGGGCGAAAGCGGCCGAAATGACCGGAATCAGCGAGGTGCTGAGGGCGATGGCCAGAATCGGCGGGATGCCGGCCACGCTCTGCGCGCGCTGTCCGAGAATTCCGAGCAGCTGCGTCGCTTTCGCTTCGCCGATCCGGCCGATCAGGAGCGGATTGACGATCGACGAGTCGATAAAGTTGACCACCGGCACGGTCATCGATGACAGCACGATCGGAATGGAGATCGTAAAGATATCCTTGTAAATCTGTCCCATCGGCAGATGCGAATCCGGACCGGCTTCCAGCATCAGTGCCCGGTCCTGCTTGCGAATCTTGACGGTGTAATACAGCATGACGGCAAACGCGCCGATGCTGCCGAGCACGCCCCCAAAAGAAGCGCCGGCCGCCACCCAGCTGTCCTCATATCCGCTCTTCAGCAGAATGTAAGCCAGCAGGATCGCAGTGCCGACCCGGGCGAACTGCTCGACGATTTGCGAAATGCCGCCCGCGGTCATGTTGCCGCGGCCCTGGAAGTATCCGCGCATCATCGCGATCGCCGGAAACAGCAGCAGCGCCGGTGCCAGCGCGCGGATGGCGAGCGACGCTTCCGGCACTTTGGAAACGTAGGTCGCATAATACGGTGCGAGCACATACAGCAGAATGGTGATGATGACGCCCGCCGCCGCGGCGAAAATAAGCGCTGCGTGGTACACGCGCTGCGCTTCCGCCGGCTTCTTCAGCGCATAGCGCTCGGATACCATTTTGCTCAGCGTACTCGGAATGCCTGCCGTTGCTACGGTCAGCAGCAGCAAATAGACGTTGTTCGAAATCGTAAACGAGGCCTTGCCTATGTCATTAAACAGGTGATCCAGCGGAACCCGCTGCACCAGTCCGAGCACGCGCGCCACCAGCGCAGCAGCAGCCAGAATGAGCGTGCCTCTAATAAATGATTCTTTCTTCGCCAAACCCTATTCCCCTTCTTTCCCCAGCAAGCACAACCCCGGACGGGTGACCGCCCGTGCGTTATCTTCTCATTAGAAAAACACGATCCATACGAAAAATACGATGATCATGACGATTTGCAGGATCACTTTCATCACCATGCTGCTGAACAGGCCGACAAGCGTCCCGAAGCCCACTTTCACCGCTTTTGACGGCGACGATCCGTTGATAAGCTCTCCCACAAACGCGCCTACAAACGGTCCGATCACAAGTCCGAAGGCCGGAATGACGAACGGCCCGATGATAGCCCCGATGGTGCTTAGAATGACCGAGAGCCTGGAGCCGCCGAATTTCTTCGTTCCCCAGGCGCCGACGGCATAATCGGCTACGAACAGCACCACGATGATGAGGCCCTGGATGATCCAGAACCAGGTATTGAAATGGGAAAACGTAAAAAACCAGCCATACACAAAAAAGGCAAAAAAGATAGCCAGCGCCCCCGGCAGTATCGGGTACACGGCGCCGGCCAAGCCGATTGCGAACAGCGCAATGACCAAAATCCAGCCAAGCACAGCCATCGCCTATGCTCACTCCTCGTCAAAAATGAATTTTTGGATAACCTCAGCGATTCCGTCATCGTTGTTGCTTGACGTAATATAATCGGCTGTATCTTTCACGACCTGCTGCGCGTTGCCCATAGCTACGCCGAGCCCGGCCTGCTGGATCGCCGCCAGATCGTTCATGCTGTCTCCGACCGCAATGACTTCAGACATCGTCAGGCCCAGCAGCTTGCACACTTCCGCAATGCCCGCAGCCTTGTTCACGCCTTCCGGGTTGATCTCCAGATTAAACGGCGAGGAGTTGGTAATTTCAAGGCCGCCCATATCCTGCAGCTTCATGAGTATCCGGTGTCTCGCTTCGTCATCCTCTGTATGGTAGCCGAATTTGAGCCATTCCTTGCCTTCGACGTCATCCGTCCAATGATCCTTATTGTACAGCTGCTCCACGGAATAGGCCCAGTACCAGCAGTCCTCTTCCACCGCGATGTCGTGCATCGCCTTCACCAGCTCCACATCCATCAATGAACGCAGGTGAAGCTCATGCGGGGCACGCCATACCTCGCTGCCGTTTACCGTAATCATGGGCGTAGTCAGCCCGAGCTCTTCCCCATAAGGCAGGGCGCTCATAAACGCCCGTCCTGTCGACAGGCACACATGCACGCCGTGCTTCGATGCCTTGCGGATCCACTGCGCCGTTTCCTTCGAAATGTTCTGCTCATCGGTCAGCAGCGTTCCGTCCATATCCAGTGCGAGTAACTTGTATTTCGTACTCATGCCGTTTCCCCCTGTCCTTGTTCCAGCGCTTTTCTTTCCGTTTTGACACAGACATACGGACATTTTACCACAAGGACCGGGACCTCACAAAAAGGATTTGCGGCGGCACTTACATTGCTGGACAGGTCTAACATTAAAAAAGCAGGCAGCCGGGGAAAGTCCCGTGTCACTGCCTGCCTAGATCAGCCAGTTTACCGCAAGCACCGATGGAACCCACGGCCTTGCAGGCACTGCCTGACTTTATTATGGGTTGCTTTGACCGTCGGTCGTTTCCTTCTTGCCTTTCGGAACGCCGTCCAGTCCGTACACCTCGTCGTACGCGTCGAAAATTTTACGCGCGATCGGCGCGGCGCTCTGCGAGCCGAAGCCCCCTTCCGGGATCATGACCGCAATGGCCAGAACCGGATTTTCCTTCGGAGCGAAAGCGATAAACACCCCGTTATCGATCAGCTTGCCGCCGACGCTCTGGGTCGATGTCCCCGTCTTCCGGGCAAAGCTGTAAGGGAAGCCTTCAAAGGAGGAAACGTCACTCTTCATCCCGCGCTTGATTTCATCCCAGTATGACTGGTTGAAATTGACGGTGTTCAGCACTTCCGGTTTGAACGTCTTGAGGATGTTGCCTTTGTCGTCGGTGATCTTGCTGACGAGCTGCGGCTTCAGCCGCTTGCCTTCGTTAGCCAGCATGGCGGCGTATTGGGCGAGCTGCAGCGTCGTGTATTTCCCCTGCTGCCCGAAGGAAGCATAGGCCATGGCCGCCTGGGCTGAACCGGCAGCTGTAATGTCCTTATATTCCTTACGCCCTTCCCATTCCCCCGGCAGACCACTGCCCGTGCTTACACCAAGGCCGAACGCGGTCATATATTTATCCCAGACCTCAATACTTTTTCCTTTATATTTATCGTAGAGTTTTTTACCGATCTCGTCGACCATAAACGCGTTGGACGACTTCTCGATCGCACGCGCCGGGTCCATCCCGCCGTATACGTGGCCCTGGGAGTTCTGTACGCGGGTCTGGTGGCCTTCTTTACCGAAGTATGCCGCACCCGTATCGTTATAGTAGGTGTTTGTTCGAATCAAGCCTTCCTTCAGTCCGATCAGGACGCTGAGCGGCTTCATCGTGGAACCGAGCAGCACGACTGATTCCGGATGGCTGCCGGATTTCCCTGGGTTAAAGGAACGGATCGTGCCGTTCTGGTAAATATTCTGAATCTTATCCCAGTTCTCCGGCGAGATGCTGCCTGACTGCCACACGTTCGTATCGTAGTCCGGCATGCTGGCCATGGCGACGATGTTGCCCGTCTTCACTTCCATCGCGACGGCGAATCCCGTCGTCGCGTTCGGATGCAGCTTGCCCGAAACCGGATGCGAGTGGAGCCAGCTCAATTGCTCGGTAATGGCCTGCTCCGTCTGCAGTTGAACTTCCTTGTTGATCGTGCTGTAGATGTTGTGCCCCTTCTCCGGAGGCACGATATCCTCCACGCCCTCCGGCATGTTGCGGGGATCGATCGGCACCTTCTTGTATCCGTTCTTGCCGCGCAGATCGTCCTGATACATCAGCTCAAGGCCATCGTAACCGACAAACTCGGGTTCGGTGTAAATCAGGCCCGGATCGGTCTGAGCATCGCCGCTGCGCTGCTGCTCGTCGATCGTCTTGTACTTGGTCAAACTTTTGGATCCCTTAAAGGTCCGGATGTACCCGATCGTCTGCACCGCCACGGTGTCGGGGTCATAATGCCGGATGCTTTCCTCTTCGATCGCGATACCCGGGAAATCGGACTTATGTTCCGAGAAGTAGGCGATTTCCTTGTCCGACAAATCCATCTTGATCCGGCGCGGTGAATAACCCGAATATTTCTTGTAATCCAGATCCATTGCATCTATGATATCCTGCTTGGTCATTTTCTCGCCGTTCGGATCGCCGTATTTATTGAACACTTCCAGCAGATCCTCCGCCATCTTTTCGGCTTCCGGACGGTTCTTCTTCCCGTTCTTCTCGCTGTAATCCTTCATCAAGGTAAGATACAGCGACTGGGTCGGCGTGGAATAGGCCAGCTTCACGCCCGAAGCGTCGTAAATTGTTCCCCGGACCGGAGGCAGCGGCACATCCTTGACGATGTTGCTGGACTCCTTCTCCGTCAGCGTCGGCCCCTCCACAAACTGCAAAATGGCGAGCCGGATAATGATGACACAGAAAATAATAAACGTACTGAAAAAGAACAGGTTAATCCGCAGGTTAAAGCTGTTTTTCCCTTTCTTCGGACCTTCCTGCGCATGGTCCGTCGTATAGTCGCTCACCAGCATTCCTCCTTCCTGTCTGTCCTATGTAAAACGACCTTTATTATTCTAGCATAAAAGGCATGTATTCGACATCTTTCGCTCTTCCTCTGGGTTGGGACATAATAATGCTGTTACTTTTTTAAGAACAACAGAAAAAGACCGCCCGGAAAATCGGGTCGGTCTTCATCCAATATATACATATGAAAGCAATGCTCTATCAGAGCGGACATCAGTGAAGATGCTAAGCGGATGGCCGTTGTTTTCGAACGGTCTTACGGGTTCACAGCCTGCTTGTTTTTCTTCGGTACCCCGTCGAGTCCGTATTCCTGGTCATACGCATCGAAAATTTTGCGGGCGATCGGAGCCGCACTGTATGCGCCGAAGCCCCCTTCCGGAATGACGACGGCGACGGCCAGCTTCGGATTGTTCCGCGGAGCATAGGCGATAAAGACGCCGTTATCCCGTTTGACCCCATCCGACGACTCCTGCTGGGATGTCCCAGTCTTTCTGGCAAAATCATATGGGAAGCCGGCGAACGCGGATTTTACATCAGTGTTCATCCCCCTCCGCACAAGGTTCCAGTAAGACTTGTCAAAGTCGTCCGTCTTGTTCAGAACCTCGCGCTTGAACGTTTTGACGACCTTGCCGTTCTGGTCGGTAATCTTGCTGACGATCTGCGGCTTGATCCGTTCCCCCTCATTCGCCAGCGTAGTGGCATATTGGGCGAGCTGAAGGGTTGTATATCTCCCTTCCTGGCCGAAGGATGCATAGACGAGAGACCCTTGGGCGCTGCCTGTTTGCGGGAACTTTCCGTTTTTGTCGGGCATATATTCCCGTTTACCAAGGAATTCATTAGGGAGATCGATTCCCGTCGATACGCCTAAACCGAACTGCTTCATATATCTATCCCAGACGTCGACACCCTTGTTGTATGCGCCGCCCGCGTTAATATATTTCTTAAACAACCTGTCGCCGACCATATCCACCATAAAGGCGTTCGACGAATGCTCGATGGCCTCAGCCGGGGTGCGGAGGTATCCGTAGGCATGGTTCTGCGAGTTCCGTACAGGCTTCTTCTCTTTGCCGAAATACGCAATGCCGACATCGTTATAAGGCGTCGTCGTCGAGAACAAATGCTCCTGCAGGCCGACCAGCACGCTCAGCGGCTTCATTGTAGATCCGAGAAGCAGCGTAGATTCCATGTTGTGGCCTGATTTACCGGATGAATAAGGAGTAATTGTTCCGTTCTGATAGTTGGTCTGGATCTTATCAAAATCTTTTGGAGAAATCCCTCCATTCCCCCATACATTTGTGTCATAATCCGGCATGCTGGCCATCGCCACGATCTTGCCGGTATCCACCTCCATGGCAACGGCGTAACCCGTTAACGCATTGGGATGCGTCTCACCCGATACAGGATTGTGATGCACCCAGTCCAGCTGGTCCATGATCGCCTGCTCCGCCGTCTGCTGCACCTGCTTGTTGATCGTCAGCCAGACGTCGTTCCCCTTCTCGGGCGGGACGATCTCCTCGACACCGTCAACGATGTTGCCCGGCGTTACCGAGACTACTTTATACCCGTTTTTGCCCCGCAACTCTTTTTGAAAGGACATCTCGACACCGTCGACACCGACCAACTCATCTGGCGTATAGACGAGTCCGGGATCCTTCTGGTCTTTGCGCGCCTCGTCATACTCTTTTAACGACTCCGTATGCTTGAAGCTCTTAATGTATCCGACCGTTTGCACCGCGATCGTATTCGGGTTATACGTCCGCTTCGATTCCTCAATAATTTCGATCCCGGGAAATTCGGATTTCCGCTCCATGAAATAGGCGATCTCCCGCTGTGATAAATCCATCTTGATCCGGCGCGGATAATACCCGTGCTCTTTCTTGGAGTCCAGGTCCATCGCTTCGATGATGTCTTCCTTCTTGATCGGGTCCCCCAATCCGTTAAAGACATCCGCTATTTTCTGAGCCAACTGCAACGCTTCCGCACGGTTCTTCCTGCTTTTTTCCGTCGCGTTGCTGTAATCCTTCTGAAGCGTTATGTACAGCGACTGTACCGGCGTAGAAAAAGCCAGTTTGGTTCCGGTCGCGTCCAAAATATCTCCACGGGCAGGCGGGAGCGGAATATTTTTCGTGTTTTGCCCGGTTTCCTTCTCCGTCAGCGTGTCCGCTTCGACGAATTGTATGACGGCCAGCCGGATAATAATGACGCAAAAGATGACGAAGGTGCTGAAAAAAAACAAATTCACCCGTAAGTTAAGCCCGGACTTGGGCTCATTGTCCTTATCGCCTTTCACGTTCCTTCCCAAAAAATTGTTCACCGATCTCCCCACTTCCTTGCACTCATCTCATACTGGAAAACATTCCCCATAATTTTAACATATCTTGACAGTGAGGAGAATGATAGGAAAATGATAAATATACGATTTCCTGGGCTGTATCGTAATGACTCAAGCGAAGTCGGCCTTTCATCGTTGGATTCTCGAATGAGGCGGGAAACTATACCTGAAGTCGCTGCCAAGCATGCGGAGGAGTTGAAAAGACAGGGCCAGCATCCATCGGGCAGGGGGATGTCAACTGCTGGCATTTCCCTGTTGCAGGGTGAGCAATAAAGTGCGGGGATCCTGTATCATTTGTATAAAGCAAGCCATTTGCGTAAATTTCGTTTCATCATTTCCCTGTAAAATACGGGCTCCATGATTTCGGCTTCCGCCCCATACTGGGACAGCCAGCTTATAAATTCAACCACGTTGGTTACACATAACTCCACAATCAGACTGCCGTCCCGGCTCTCCGCCATTCGCATCGGGGGAATAAACGCCTCAGTTCTGAACATACTCGCCATCCGGGGAGAGATCCTGATTTTAAACTGTATTTGGTCTTGCTCGTGCTGCTCATGATAAGGATCCAACAACTCTTGCTGAACATGCATATGTACTTTGACGAATACGTCATCTAAAACTTCTACCTGCTGAAAATTGCTAAGAGCGTAAATTTGGATATTCCTTTCCGAATGGCTCCTGCCGACCAGATAAAAGCGCTGCTTCCAAGGTACGAGCCAGTAAGGATCGATTCTTCCGGACTTTCGCTCCCGGCGGTCAGAAAGAACGTATTCCGCCTGGATCGTATGCTGGGACAAGGTGGCCATGAGGATCGGGATGAGAAACGGCGGCTGATCCCGTATCGCTGCCGCAGACTTGTCCGCCGATGTCATCGCTTCTTGCTGCTCTGTTACCGCGGAATCTGCTCTTCGCTTATGGTTCGCCGCCATGACTTTCTCATATGCACTTTCAAACGCCGCGGGCAGGATCGGTTTAATCTGATTCATAATGGAAGGAAGCGCCGCGAAAGCGGACATTTCCTCTTCCGTCCAATCCAGCGGATACAAGGCAAAATCCCCGATGAACCTGTACCCCTTGCCATGCCCCTGATGGGTAATCGGAATGTGCATGGCGCTCAGGGCATCCATATCGCGATATATCGTCCGCTCGCTGGTGCCGCAACGCTCCGCAAGCTCCCTGGCCAGAATGCCGGGCTTGGCCTGAACCAGGGTGATAATGCGCATTAGTCGGATCAGTCTGTCTGTCATGTGGATTCTCCTAGCTCGTATAGTAAATTAGACTCATATCTCAACTTCCGAAGTAGTCCATTCGACTTGTAGCAAAGTGAATCCTGCTTTCATGTTCCAAAGACCATCCCCTTCGTTTTTGCTATTTATTCTTGAAAAATATGTACTTGAAATGGCAGGGTATACATGCGACTCCTTACCCGTTTCTAACCAAAGAAGTATTCCTATTCATGTAAGTTCCTACATAGTGCTCGCTGAGCTGGTACAGCATGTCGGCCTCGGCCAGCAAACGGCCGTCCGCGTTCCGGGCCGCGCTGATCAGCAGCTCGTCCCCCTTGCGGCGGAGCACCCATTCCCCATGCTCAATATCGCCGAATTCGAACAGCCTGATGGCTTCCTTGACTACTCCCGGTGTTTCCAGAAGTTTCACATGCTTATGGACGTGGAAATCCTCCGGCTGACGCAAAAGCCCCATGTGATACGTGTAATTCAGATAAAGTTCTTTGACGGGTAGCTCCTTAATCCGCTCCTTGTTCCGCTCCTTATAACGCCACTGAACCGAGATAACGCCATGAAGACCTGGACTTTGCGGCTCAAGGGCAAGCTCGATCGCAAAGAACTGCTTGACTCCGTCCTGCAGATGCCCCAGCGGCACGATCAATGAATGATTCAGTCCTCTTCTTGCCTTTGCCCCGTAAATACGCAGCAAGGTCACATGCGGTTCCAGCCACAAGTGCAGCTCCACATCCCGGGCGATAAGCTTAGGGGAGGTTCGCCTCCGGGCAGGACGCAGCGTTCCTCCGTACCACTCGACTAGTAGAATAGCCTTATTCATTCCGCTGGCAAAAATATGATTGCGGTTCCATGTAAATTGATCCTGTATACCTGACTGCATGGATGTTCACCCCTATCTTAATTCATCGTCTTTATATCGTACCAATATTGGCTGACAGCATCTTGTCACGGAACATACGTTCGTATTCATATATTTGTAAATAATATCACAACATTCCACTATTTTCTACCTGATTCTTCCTTTTTTTCGAGTAAACCACTCCCTTTACCGCGGCTTTTTCACTTCAATGCATTTTTATGTAAAAAGTCCTACGATTTGTCCTAAACTAGTATAAAAGAACGAAATTGAAATAAATGTCGAAACGTGTAGTGTAGATTCAAAGCGGCCAACTTTTTTTATCGGCATAAATTTCGCCCATGCGAAAAAAGACCCAGAATCTCGAAGGATTCCAGGTCTTTTGCGTGTTGAAATATGGTATTATTTAGACATTAACTGACAATTGCATTCATTTTGGTTTCGTTTGGACCGGCCGTTTCGCGGATTTGGACCGGTGCATACGTAATTTTGTCAATCCACAGCTCCTTGCCCAAAGGCTCGCCGTTAACGGTAATCATAATCTTTTTATATTGTTGTTCTGTTTCACGCATCATTCATTACTCCTTTTCATGTCGTATATATTCGTATATTTGAGAGGGCTTCTTCTATTCCTGGGACTGGCTCTTCTGTCCGCCTTTTGGTACGTCATCCGGCTTCCTTTTTCATTTACCCGCTTTGGGCGCCATTTGAAACCGGTCCGGCAAAAATGGACGAAAGTGGAACTTTTCCGCCGATTTTCGAGTATATTCTATGGACGGCTCCGGCCTGTCCTGCGTGATGGACAACCCTCACTTTATATAACTCTATGCAGGAGGTTGTTGTTTTATGAACCGGAACTTATCGCTCATCCGCCTATTATGCGCGGTGATGATTGTCATATGCGGCACGATGCTTTTCAAGACTTCCGCCAAAGCGAATTATTTCGACGATTTTTATAAAGGGGTGGAGACGTTCTCCGGCCTTCCCAGCGAAGTCAACCGGCTGAAGGAGAGCTACCGGGAAACCTTGGACGACCTCGACCGGGCTCAAGCCAACGCGAAGCAGTACCAGGAGCAGAACGCCGAGCTGATGGCGCAGAACAAGGAGCTGTCCGAAACCGTTCAGGCGCTGCAGGAAACCAATCAGGCAAGGGCAGCCAGGGAGCATAAGCTGAAAGTCATGCTGGTCACTGTGGTTGCTCTTGCCGCCGGGTATTTTGTTTTTATTCGCATTATGCGGTACTTCATGCGCAGAGCCAACCGGATCTAGCGACAAACCCGGAGTCCGAAGTAGGAGGAATTGCCATTGAATCTGTCGATACTGGAACATGCAAGCCCGGACAGCGGACAAGCCGTGACCTTCCTGCTGGAACAAGGGGAAGAGATGCACTTTCTGCATCCGGAGCAGATCATCGCCTACAGGGGACCGTCCGACGGGCGGAGCGACCGGCTGATGAATATCAAAGGGATGTACCGGAAGAAAAAGCTGATTCAGGCGGATATGCGGGGGAGCTGCAGTTTTACCGCAGCGTTGCCTCCCGGCTACAGCGTCAAACCGATTGAGCTTGCCGGCGGCAGCGATTTGCTGTACGACCTGCGGCATTTATTTTTTTACAGCTCCGGCATCACTATGAAAACGCGGATTCTGAGCGCGAAGAATATGCTGATTACCCATGACGCCGTCAAGGTGAAATTTGCCGGGACGGGCACGATCGGCGTCCTGACCGAAGGCATGGTCCTGGAAGCGGAGCTTCATCCGGACGAGCCGCTGTACGTTGACGCGGGAAGCGTGATCGCTTATCCCGAGAATGCCAAGCTCGACTTGACGGTTTACGGCAATACGCTGGCCAGTCAGCACATGAATTATCATTTTAAAATGACGGGTGTGGGAACGGTGCTGTTTCAGGCCGGACACCGGAGCAGCCACCTGGAGAAGGACCTGAACAACGACGGGCTGATCAAGCGGGTGCTGAGGGAGATCATTCCGTTCGGGGGAGTTTTTATCAAGTAAGGGGTATACGGTTCGCCTGAATCTGACATATAATCTCCTTAAACATTCCGAACAAAAGAGGACCTGACATGTACATAGCCGATCCTTCTTGAGTTCAAACACAAGGAGGTAACATGTCCGTTCAAACGATGACCAAGACTTCGCCGCCAAGTGGACAGCAGCCGCTGACGCAGCCGGATATGTCGGCCACGGTCTACCGGATCCTCATCGCCATCAGTCTCGTGCATCTGTTTAATGACTCGATCCAATCGGTCATCCCGGCGATCTTCCCGATTCTGAAGTCGTCCATGCACCTGACCTATACGCAGATCGGGATCATTTCCTTTGCGATCAACTTTACGTCCTCCATCATGCAGCCGGTGGTCGGATGGTTCGCCGACCGCAAGCCGACGCCCGCGCTGCTCCCGATCGGGATGGGCTTCACCTTCACTGGGATGCTGCTGATGGCCTTCGCCACCACCTATCCGGCCGTGCTGCTGGCCGTCGTGTTTGTGGGCCTGGGCTCGGCCGCCTTTCATCCGGAAGGCTCGAGGGTATCCCACATGGCCTCCGGAACGCGCCGCGGGCTGGCCCAGTCGATCTTCCAGGTTGGCGGCAACGCCGGGCAGTCCCTGGCTCCCGTGCTGACGATGTGGATTTTCATCCCGCTCGGCCTGTTCGGCTCGATCTGGTTTACCGTCGTCGCCGCGGCCGGCATTGCGGTCCAAATCTTTATCGCCAGATGGTACGGCAACCGCCTGCGCACCGGGGCGTACCAGAAGAAGAAAACGCAGGCGCGCCAGCTGCGGCCGGAAGTGCGCTCCCGCGTCCGTTTCGCGATCGTGCTGCTGGTGCTGCTCGTGTTCGTCCGTTCCTGGTACAGCTCGTCCATCAGCACGTTCTTTTCATTTTATCTCATGGAGAATTTCCACCTTTCCGTGAGCGACGCGCAGGTTTACATTTTCCTGTTCCTAGCAGCCGGCGCCGTCGGCACGTTCTTTGGCGGTCCGCTGGCCGACCGGTTCGGCAAACGGAACATGATCTTCTGTTCGATGATCCTTGCTGCTCCGCTGGCCATCCTTCTGCCTTATGCGAATCTATTCTGGTCCGGCGTGCTGCTGGCGATCATCGGACTGATCGTCTTCTCCAGCTTCTCGGTGACGGTCGTGTATGCGCAAATGCTGTTCCCCGGCAAAATCGGAACCGTCTCCGGCCTTATTACCGGCCTGGCTTTCGGAATGGGAGGCCTTGGCGCACTCGTGCTGGGTAAATGGACCGATATTGTAGACATTACGACCGTCATGCAGATTTGCAGCTTCCTGCCGCTGCTTGGCATTCTGACTTATCTGCTTCCGTCCGACAAGCTGCTGAACCGGTGGTCCGAGGGAACGGAAGCCTGATCAGCGTTGTTGCGCGTCCAAGCGATTCATCTGCAAAAAAGGACCGCCCTGGGCTTTATAAAAAGCCTGGTGGCGGTCCTTTTAGGTTGCCGGCCCTATGCCTCACCGTCCGGCCGCTCCGAGCGCAGCTTGGTCACAATCCGGCGCTTTTTGTACAGCATTTTTCCGGCTTCGGCCACATCCTCAATCGTGCCCTTGTTGCTGATGGAGCCGAAGAAAATCCCGGCAATTGGCACGAGCTGGAAAAGCTTTTTCCATCCGAAGCTGTCACGGTACGTCTGCACCACTTCCCGCCAGCCCTGAATCTGCGACATGACTTGGGCCGGCGCGTGCTCTCCGTCAAACTGCCCAAGCTCGTCCAGCACAGCCTTTTTGCCGACGATGTCGGCCGATGCGAACTGCAGGCACTTGACGATAAACAGGCGCTCTTTCTCATCCCTCGGATCGTATCCGTAGCAAACGGCGATCTCCTGCAGCACCTTCAAAGATAGGCCCAGTACCGCAGGGATGTCGATGGCCAGCGTCAATACGCCGCCAATGCCCGTTGTCGCCCCTTGGGCAGCAGCAAGCTTGGCGCGGCTCGCGGTGAGCTCATCCGCCACGCTGTCCATGACCGCAAGCGGCAGATTCGCCGCCTCGGCGAGCGTCAGTCCGGCTCCAGCCCCGCCGTCATGCCCATCCGCCGGTTCCGGCGCTCTGCTTCCCTCCGGACCGCTTCCCAAAAGCGAATGCGTCCGCTCAAGCCGCTTGAGAATGGATCTGCGCTGCACCAAATACTGCCCGCCGGTCTGCAGAAACCGTCCGACCTCGCCAAGCCCTTCGGCCAGCTTGTCCTGAATCACTTTCGGCGTCAGCCGGTCCAACAGCATAAACGGCAGCCGGCTCCATTTTTCCCAAAACCACGCGCTTTTCTGATCCTTCTCCCATTTTTCAATCCGCCTTAATTCCTGTTCCAGCTGATCTTTGGTCTCCATCTGTCCAGACACCTCCCAAAATTGGTTGTTCATGTAACACGGCCCCGATACGCCTTCCCCGCGATCCGGCTACCACATACAAAGATAGGCATGATAAACGAGAAAGACCGCATGGATGCAGCTGCATGATGGACATCTTAAATCTGTATGCCTTCCCGCTCTTTGAACCGGCGGATCAGAAACTCGCTGTGCACGTTCGTGATGCCTTCCACCGTCTGGAGCTTCCGCAAATATTTTTCCACATGCTCCTGGTCATCCATCAATGCATGGACATGCAGGTGCGGGCCGCCGCTCATCTGGTAGACGCTCGTGATTTCATCATCCGCCAGCAGCGTTTCGGCAACCGTCTCAAGCAGGTTCCACTCCACTTCGATCAAGAAGTACACCGACATGCTTTTTCCGGCCTTCAGCGGGTTGACAATCACCGTAAATTTATCGATGATTCCCTGCTCCATGAGGCCATTGACCCGTTCCCGCACGGCAGCCCGCGTCAGGTTCACAAACCGGCCGAGCTCGGCATGGCTGAGCCTGCCGTTATCGAGCAGATGATCCAGAATCATATTGTCTTTTTCGTCCAAGTGTTTGAATTTCATGGCTTTCTTCCTCTCCCGGCATAAGCTTCATTGCTTCGTTGTATTTTACATTGTAAAAATAAACTACATAAATATCGTCCGTTTGTATGGTTAATATTATACAAACGGTGTATAATGAATCCGTCCTACGGCATCCGGATGCGATAAGCCCCGTGTTTTTAGTGTACAGGGACACGGCGGAAGAGCGCAATCCGGACTCTTATTTTCTGATACAGGCAGGTGTACTCATGTGATTACGTTATCTTTGGAAATTCTGCTCATCTCCGTTCTGGCCGGCATCGTCGGATCGGTGCTGGGTCTCGGAGGCGGCATCATCGTCACGCCGGCGCTGACGCTTCTATTCGGCGTCAGCATCGAGCATGCCATCGGCGCCAGCATCATATCCGTCATCGCCACTTCAAGCGGCTCCGCCATCGCATACATCCGCGACCGGATCACCAATATGAGGGTCGGGATGTTTCTGGAAATCGCCACGACCATCGGGGCGATCACCGGAGCGTTTATCGGCGGCATCATCGCCCCTAATCTGCTCTATATCATCTTCGGGCTGCTGCTCATCTACTCCGCGTTTAATATGATCAAGAAGAAGAGCGAAGGTGCCGCCGGTGAGGTCAGCATGAGCCCGGCTGCCAAGAAGCTTCGGCTTGAAGGATGCTATTATGACAAAGCCATCAAGCAGGACGTCCCTTACCATGCCGGAAACGTCTACGGAGGCTTCTCCGTCATGTACGGCGCTGGCATCGTATCCGGCCTGCTCGGCATCGGCAGCGGCAGCTTCAAAGTGCTGGCCATGGACGTGTTCATGAAGCTTCCTTTGAAGGTCTCGACCGCCACCAGCAACTTCATGATGGGCGTGACCGGGGCGGCCAGCGCGGGGGTTTACCTGCTGCGCGGGGATATCGATCCGCATATCGCCGGACCGGTGGCTCTCGGCGTTCTGGCCGGAGCGACCGTCGGAGCGCAAATTATGCAGCGTCTCAAAAGCAAGACGATCCGCCTGCTGTTCATTCCGGTGCTGGCGTACGTGGCCGTGCAGATGATTTTGGAAGGAGTGGGACTGACGAAATGAGCGAAACGAACGAGCAACGTCAAGAGCGGCAGCAGAAAGATATTTTGGAGGTGGAGCTGGCCGTCAGCCGCTGGCTCCGGGTCGGCGTCGTGCTGAGCGCAGCCGTCATCATCGTCGGATTGGTGCTCTTTTTTATGGAGGGAAGCAGCGGATACCCCGGCAGCTCTTACCCGCACAGCCTCCCCGATATTGTGAGCGGAATCGCGTCGTTCAAGCCTTATGCCGTCATCACGGCCGGATTGATCCTTCTCATTCTGACCCCCGTACTGCGCGTCGCCATTTCCATCTGGGTATTTGTGCGCGAAGGCGACAAGCTGTATACAGGAATTACCACTCTGGTGCTCCTGATTCTGATCATCAGCTTTATCTTGGGAAAAGCCTGAGCCTCCGGCATTCCAAAAAGCCCTGCTTCTTCGCAAAGAAGGCAGGGCTTTTGTGTTAAGTTTCCTGTTCCGGATGGCCGTCCGGATCTTTAGGCGGTATGATGTTAGTGGCCTCTTCGGGCTTCTGCTTCTCTTCGTTGAGATGAACCACCGGAAGCGCCGGCGAGGTCAGAATCGCTTTCACCTGCTTCCGTTTCGCCTTCGGGCTCAGCACATACACCGTATCGCCCGACTCGATTCTCGTGTTCCCGCGCGGAGCGATGATCTGTTCGTTGCGGATGATCGCTGTAAACAAAATGTCCTCCGGCAGGTCGAGCTCGGAAATTTCCTTGCCGGCGATCGCCATCGTCTCGTTGACGTCCACGTGGTTGATCTCCGATTTGGCTTTGCCTAAGGCCGTCAGCTCCAGGAGCGAAGGGTTGGACGGTTTGATTTCTCCCGCCAGCCCCAGCTTCCCGGCAAACGGGGAAATCGTTGCCCCCTGGATAATGGCCGAAGTCAGCACGACGAAAAACACCACGTTAAAAAATAGCCGTCCGTGTTCCATATCCGCCAGCATCGGATAAGTCGCCAGCACGATCGGTACGGCTCCGCGCAGGCCGGCCCAGGAAATGAGCAGCTTTTCCCGGAAAGAATACTTCATCCCGAGCGTGCTGAGGAAGACGCCAACGGGCCTTGCAATCAGCATCAGAATCAGGGAGAGCAGCAGACCTTCCCCGACGATGCCCGGCAGTTCGGATGGAAAGACAAGCAGGCCGAGCAGCACGAACATGACAATCTGCATCATCCAGCCGAACCCCTGGTTAAAATGCATAATCGAACGCCCATAGGCCAAATCGGAATTGCCCATGACGATAGCCGTCACGTAGACGGCGAGGAGCCCGCTGCCATGGATCACCGAGGTGGCGCTGTACGCAAGAATGGCGAATCCGAGCGCCATCACGGGATACAGTCCGGACGAATCGAAATTGATCTTGTTGATGACGTAAACCGCCAGCCTGCCGATGAGCAGCCCCATGACCAGGCCGATGCCCATTTCCCAGAAAAACGACAGGATCATTTGGAAGATTTCCGCCTCGGGATGCTGAACATATTCGATCAGGGAGACGGTAAGAAAGACGGCCATCGGGTCATTGCTGCCGGACTCGGCTTCCAGGGTGGAGGTCAGACGCTTTTTGATATTTTTCCCTCCAAGCACCGAGAACACCGCGGCCGCATCCGTCGATCCGACGATGGCACCGAAGAGAAAGCCTTCCACCCAGGACACGCCCAAAATATACTTGGCGCAGACGCCGACGATAAAGGTCGTCAGCAGCACCCCCACCGTCGCCAGCGACAGGGCCGGCTTGATGACCGGCTTGATATCAGCAAACTTCGTCTGCATGCCCCCTTCGAACAAAATGACAATCAGCGCCAAAATCCCGACGATCTGGGTGATGAGGACGTTATTGAAATACACGAACCGCGTAATCAGCATGCCAACGATGATAAACAGCACAAGGGCCGGCATGCCGAATCTTGAGGAAAATTTGGTGGTCAGTACGCCGACGAGCAGCAGGCCGGCCATTAATAGAACAAGTGAATTAACCAGTGTTGTGGAATCCAAACAGCCTCGCCTCTTTAAAATGGAATGTAAACACGCCTTGATTTCGGTTGCGAACAAGAAAATTGCCCTAGTTATATATAAACCAAGCAACTAATGTTACAAACAAAAGCGGTATGTCCCCTCCCCTTTAGGCCGTCAATTGACGGTGAGAACAGCCCTCTGAAAAGGGGAATCATGGGTCTACATTTTCCAAATAAAGGCGGGATTATGCGGGGTTATTGGACATGAGCGGATCATGGTAAATAAAAAAGGGAGCACCGCTTCTATCGCGGTGCCCCTGCTTACAATTTAAACGTCCCCATCCGTGACGGCTCCTTTGGATGCCGAGGATACGAGCCGCGCATACTTCCGCAGCACGGCGGCGGAATGCTTCAGCTGCGGCGGGAACCACTGCTTTGCTCTCTCCTCCAGCTCCTCCGAGCTGACCTGCATATTGATTTCCTGGGTTTCGCTGTCGATGGTAATGATATCCCCTTCCCGAAGGAGGGCAATCGGACCGCCGACCTGAGCTTCCGGAGCCACGTGTCCCACCACAAAACCGTGCGAGCCGCCGGAAAACCGGCCGTCGGTCAGAAGCGCCACGTCACCGCCCAGTCCTTTGCCCACAATCATGGCGGTGACGGACAGCATTTCCGGCATGCCGGGACCGCCTTTCGGTCCGCAGTAGCGGATGACGACGACATCTCCCTTCCGGATCCGGTCGCTCACGATCGCTTCCGTGGCTTCTTCTTCACTGTCAAATACGCGGGCAGGCCCGGTAAAGGACAGCCTGCTCAGGCCGGACATTTTGGCTACGGCCCCATCCGGCGCCAAATTACCTTTCAGCAGCACGAGCGGCCCTGTAGGCTTCAGCGGCTGATCCAGCGGTCTGACGACGTTCTGGCCGCTCCGCAGCGGCGGCACCGCTGCCAAATTTTCCGCTATCGTATGCCCGGTTACGGTGATGCAATCGCCGTGAAGCAGGCCCGCTTCAAGCAGCAGCTTCATGACCGCAGGGACACCCCCGGCATCGCTCAGATCCTGCATCATATACCGGCCGCTCGGCTTCAGATCGGCAAGATGCGGCACCTTCTTGCGAATCCGCTCGAAGTCGTCGATGGTCAGATCAACCTGAACGGAATGGGCGATGGCCAGCAGATGCAGAAAGGCGTTGGTCGATCCCCCCAGAGCCATGACGACGGTAATGGCGTTCTCGAATGCCTTTTTCGTCATAATGTCTCTTGGATAAATTCCTTTTTCGAGAAGCTGGATCACCGTTTCTCCCGCCCTCGCACACTCATCGGCTTTTCCGCTTGCGATGGCCGCCGTCGATGAGGAACCAGGCAGGCTCATGCCCATCGCTTCCGCGGCTGCAGCCATAGTGTTGGCCGTATACATTCCCCCGCAGGCTCCGGCACCCGGACAAACGTGGCACTCGATTTGATGGAGCTCCTCGGGAGTCATTTTGCCGTCATGATACTGCCCGACGGCTTCGAAGGCCGTCACGATATTTACGTCCCGGCCGTTCAGCGATCCAGGCTGAATTGTGCCTCCGTAAACGTATACAGCCGGAAGATTCATGCGTCCGATCGCCATCAGGCAGGCCGGCGTATTCTTGTCGCACCCGCCGATCGCTACCAGGCCGTCAAAACGCTCGGCGTTCACGACGGTTTCGATCGAATCGGCAATAATTTCCCGGCTGGGCAGCGAAAACAGCATGCCTTCATGCCCCATCGATATCCCGTCGGAAACGGTGATCGTATTGAATATGAGCGGAGCCCCGCCGCCGGCCTGAGCGCCTTTCTTGGCTTCCCTGGCCAATTCATCAATATGCATATTGCAAGGTGTCACTTCGCTCCAGGTGCTGGCCACGCCGATCATCGGCTTCTTGAAATCCTCATCCTTAAATCCGACCGCACGGAGCATGGCCCGGTTCGGGACCCGGTTTACACCCTCACTGATAACTTTGCTGCGAATCCGCAGATCTGGTCGATCTTGACTCGTCATTTCGAATCGTCTCCTTCCGAGTGGTTTTGAATGAATGCATAAAGCTCATTCATCGGTCTCAGCAAATTCTGCTTCATCACCGAGGCGGCCAGCGCCGCATCCTTCTTCTCGAACGCCTCGATGATGCGGGCATGCTCTTCTGCCGAGGCAGCGGTTGCCGACACCGGCTGGGCCAGAAAAACATACTTAAACCTCCGAATATGGATTTGCAGCGAGGCGCTGAAGGAGGCAACGTAGGCATTATCAGAGGCGTCCACGATCAAGTTATGAAACTGCTCGTCAAGCTCCATCGCCTGGTACGGCTGTCCCTGCTTGATCGCGGCGGCGAAATCGGCGTTAAGCCCCTTCAGCTGTTCGATCTGCTCCGCCGAAATATGAGTCGCAGCCGTTTCAGCCGCCAGGGAGTGCAGAGCAGCTAGGGTAGCATACATTTTCAGAATGTCATCCTTCTCGACCGTCTGAACGCGCGTATCCCTTCCAGGATGCATTTCAACCAGCCCTTGGACTTCAAGCAGCTGCAGCGCCTCGCGTACGGGAGTGCGGGAAACCCCCAACGCCTCCGCCAACTCGGCATCCACCAGTTTTTCTCCCGGTTGAAGGGTGCCGTCGATAATCCATCTCTGAATTTGGCTGAAGGCCCGCTCCTTGGCGGTCATACGCACAGGCGAGGAATAACTTTTAGGGATCGGCATGATCGCTCACTCCTTTATCTTATGTATGCAATATATCGCATACATATATTAAATTCAAGAATAAAAATGAAATGCCCTCCCATTTCCCGTCACCTGTTATGCGGATCGCAACCAGTCATGCTATATTGGAATTAATCAGACGGATTATCGCTCCCTGCGGCCCCAGGTAATCCTATACCGTTGAGATGACTTGAAGACGGCGGCGAACAGACCTTTACTTACGGAGGTGCAAACGTATGGACCAACCGGTGAAAATATACAATACGGCAGTGGAAGTAACCCTGGAGGTGATCGGCGGCAAGTGGAAGCCGGTCATCCTGTTTCATCTGACCTTCGGCAAAAAGCGGAATAACGAGCTCCTGCACCTCATTCCTTCCATCACCCAGAAAATGCTGACCCAGCATTTGCGCGAACTGGAAGACGAGGGCATCATTCAGCGCATCATCTACAATGAGGTTCCTCCCAAGGTCGAGTATGAACTGACCGAATACGGTTGGAGCATGAAGGAGCTGCTGCATATGATGTGCCGATGGGGAGAAATGCATGTCGATAAAAAGTACCAGGGAACGGCGGTCATCAGAGAAAACTCCCGTTTGGAGTCTGCGCCGTAAACAGGCAGGTTGACCGGCTGCAAGGGGCAGGCGGCCATCGGCAGATCGGCCGTTTGAAAGGCACCGGCGGCGCCAAGAGAGATCCTGCGGCATAACCCGGAAGGATCAGAAGCATATAAACAAAGAGGCTGCATCCCTGCAAGATCAGGGGCAGCCTCTCTTTATATACGTTGGGGTTATCATAGGCATGACGGCCAAACCCACGCGTTACGGAATGACCTTACGCCGGCGCAAATCATCGAAAATGTTCATGAACATCTCTTCTGTATCCACGTACTCATGGAAGCCAAAGCGGCGGGCTTTGGTCCCGTCGGCGAAAAAATCGTAATCCCAGGAGAAGACGAAATCGCCGAAGCCCCAGGAAGAAACCTCTTGGTAAGAATGCGGGGCAAGCCCGTGCTTTTGGACCATGTCATTCCACAACGGCTCCTTGTCGGCCATAACGACGTCCAGGGACATCTGAAGGGGCGGCGCCGTCTCCATTCCGAAGTAAGCGGCGATCTTCGGCCACATCTCGTTCCACCGGAACAGATCCCCGTTGTTGATATTGAACGCCTGATTCGCGCACCGCGGATCGGTTGCGGCCCACACGGTAGCTTTGGCAAGAAGCCCGGCATCAGTAACCTCCATCAGCGTATGATAGGCCCCCGGTTTCCCCGGAAAACGGAGCGGAATGCCCAGTTCCTTGGAGATGGACGCGTATACGGCGATAACCATGGCCAGATTCATCGGATTGCCCAATGCAAAACCCGCGACCACCGAAGGACGAATGGCCGACCACGTCCAAGCCTTCCCCTGCTGCCGTTTCTCCAAAAACTGCTGCTGATCCACATTAAACTCGGGCGGCATATGACCGGCATCCGATTCCTTGGCCGGGGTTTTGAACGGGCCAAGATGCGCACCGTACACTTTGTACCCCTGCATCAGGCTGACATGCCGCAGCCCCGGCGATCCCGCTTCGACCGCCTCGACGCTGTTGACCAGCATGGCCAAATTCGGTGCCACCAGCTCGGCCCAGGTCGGACGGTCCTGATAAGCGGCGTAGAACAGATGCGTCACCTCGGGAAGCGCGCCCAGGCGGCGCCGGGCATCTTCCGGGTCCAGCAGATCCGCCGCGATATAGCGGACCCGCTCCCGGTCCTCCCCTCCCCTCCGGGATACCCCGATCACTTCCCACTCCGGCAGCGTCAGCAGATAGTCGATGAGATTGCGTCCAATCACCCCATTGGCCCCGACGACCAATGCCACTTTCCGTTCTTCCTTAACCGATTTATGATCATTCATGGAATGTCAGCTCCTTTGTTTATTGTGCTTGGTGATGGCTCTATTGTGCACCCGGATTGCGCCCTCGGGAAGTACGCACTTCAAAGTCATTTAAGCACTTTTTTGTAACGTTGGAGCAGACAACGGCTTTCCGGGCATCTGTTTTTTTCAATAGAGGAAATGGCTCGCCCATCTTCACTTTATCCCGTTAGAGGGCTATACTTATTCTCGACCTATTTGACAACTAGCATGACGGATGAGGAGGCATGTATAACTTGAAGATTCGGCTGCTTAATTCAAATGAATTGCAACAGGCCGCAGACCTGTCGGACCTTGTATTTGGCAAGCCCGGCCAGCCCTCTATGGGCAAATCGTTTCCGGCCCTGTTTCATCCGGGTGTCAGCCATTCCTATGGCGCGTTCACCGATGAGGGCGAGCTGGTGGCGTTCATGGGACTGGCGCCGGACGTGGTGCGGATCGGGGAAGCCAGGCTGAACGTGTTCAGCATCGGTTCGGTATGCACACACCCCGACTTCCGCGGGCAAAATCTGGCCAGCACGCTTCTGGCGGAATGCATGGAGCATGCACGCCGCTCCGGGGCTTCCCTCGTATTCGTATCCGGCGGCCGTTCCCTGTACCGCCGGGCAGGCTGCTACGATTTTGGCAGAGTCCATTATGCCATGCTGGATCGCAGCAGCGCGGCAGCCCTTTTGCAACCGGATACAGATGAATGGAGCATCAGCCCTATGCGGCCGGAGGATACGTTCGGCATCTCCGCGATCCTCTCCGGCGCTTCCCCGGCCTATGAGCAGGGCCCCGCACAGCTGCTCACGCTGCTGGGCAGCAGCGCCATCGCGGACATCACCATGATGCGCCAAGAAACGCTCACCGCTCGCAAAGACGGCGCGATAGCAGCCTTTCTGGCCGCTGCCGTGCCAACGGCTCCTGAATCCTCGACGTCCGGCGAACCGGCCAAGGCCGTCGAGTGGGGTGGCCATCCGCAGGCCGTCGCCCGGCTGCTGGCCGAAATGCTCCAGCGCCACCGGATTCAGCGCTTGGAGGTTCCGGTGCCTTGGCAGGAGCAAGCCCTGCTGAAACTGCTTCAGCAGGCCGGCGCCGCGGTCCAATCCGGCCCGAACAGCGGCACCGTATGGATCGCGGACGCCCACAGCCTGCTCACGCAGTGTTCCCCGCTGCTCAAGGTAGACTGGCAATCCTTTATCCGCATCGATGAAGCCGGCGGCAGATCATACACGGTCACAAACAAGGGACAGGAACTCGTGCTGGATGACAGCGGTTTGCTGTCGCTGCTGTTTGATCCCGAGTCTCCCCACCTGGCGGGGGCGCCGGAAGATTTCTGTACGATACCTCTGCCTTATTTATCCGGACTGCATTATATTTAACAGCAGCGGCTACAGCGCTGGTGCATACGCGTCCAACCAAAGAAAAGGAGCCGTCCCGGTATACCCGGACGGCTCCTTTGTATGCAAATATCCTACTTTACGATAAAGTCCGCCATCGATTTCACTTCGATCCGGCCCGGTCTGGCCGGGATGAACGGCTCTTTCCCTTCCGAACGGGCGTAAAACTGCACGCGCTGCTCCCTGCCCGGAATCAAATCGAAGAAATTGTCGCTGAAGCTGCCCTCCGCCTCGCTGGAAATCCATACTTGTTTGGCCAGCGTATCCGTTGTAAGGATCAGCGTATGACCTTGGCTGCCTTCTTCCTCCCGTACCGTGATATTCGCTTTGGCGAACGCGAACTCCTTAGCCGGCACGAAATAATGCTCCTTGCTGTCCACCACTTGCCCGGACACCTCAAGCTGGACGAGCAGAAACGTTTCCTGCGGGCGGCTTCCACCCAGCAGCTGCTCCACGGAGCAGGTATGCACCTTTTCCGATATGTTCGCGCTTATGCTGAAGCTCTCCGCCGTTTCCTGCAGGACGTTCCCTTTCAGGTCCATGACCTGCAGGCGAAGATTTCCGGACAGCGGCTGAAGCACATCGGAAAGGACGTAAATGTCCAATTCATCGCCGCGCGTACCGTCGATGGAAACGGCGACGTCGCGGAAGCTGCGTTTGGCATAATACTGGAGCGCCTTCCAGCGGCCGAAATAATCCATCCCCGCCCAGGAAGCCACCGGCCAGCAATCGTTCATCTGCCAATACAGCGTCCCCATGCAGTAAGGCTTCTTGCGGCGATGCGCCTCAATCGCCATCTTCATGGCTTCCGCCTGCAGCACCTGGCTCATATACAGGAAGGAAGGGAAATCCTTCGGCTCGTTCATGTTCATATCCATGTACTGCTTGATCAGACGGTTGCCCTGCCCGTTCTTCTGGTGGGCCAGCATCACTTCGGATTCCAGGGCCAAATCATGCTCTTCGGCATAACGGCGAACCGATTTGTATTCCGGAAACGACTGAAAACCGTATTCGCTCATGAAACGCCCGATGTACACGTTATAATTTTCAAACGGCTCCACATTGTGCCATACGCCCCAGTAATGGATGTCCCCGCCGGTGGAGCTGTTCGTCGCATGCTGACGAATGTCCCCGGTCAGCTCGATCATCGGCGAAGACGGCCAGTAATCGGCCTGCGGCGCATAACGGGTAATCGCTTCCGGCAAAATCCGGTGAAAGATCGCCTCGTAATCCTGCCACAGGCGCTCGCGGAGCTCCGGAGTATACTGCTGCTTCCAGCCCCAGCCGGTATTTTCGGAATAGTGGGACCAGGCCGTATCGATTTCGTTATTGCCGCACCATAAAACAATCGAAGGATGATTTCTCAGACGTCTGACGTTTTCCTCCGCTTCCAGCCGCACATTTTCCAAAAATGCTTCGTCGCCGGGGTACATGCTGCAGGCAAACATGAAATCCTGCCATACCATCAGGCCGTATTCGTCACACAGCTCATAGAAAGCGTCCTGCTCGTAAATCCCCCCGCCCCAGACGCGAAGCATATTCATGTTGGAGGCTGCTGCACTGGCAATCTCATGACGGTAGCGTTCGTAGGTTACTTCGGTAATAAAGCTGTCGTTCGGGATATGGTTGGCACCCTTGGCGAACACCGGTACTCCGTTCAGCTCGATATAAAAGGTAGAGCCGGCCTCGTCCTTATCGCGGACCAGCCTGACCGAGCGCAGGCCCGTTTTAACGCTTTTCTCGGCTGCCACGCCGCCGTCAACGATCAGCTCCGCACGGAATTCATACAAATTCGCCTCACCGAGTCCACGGCACCACCACAGCTTCGGATTGTCGATCACCAGCGGGAGTTCCACCGTTTGGGCGCCTTGTGACAGCTGGACCTTCTGGTCCCAAGTCTGACCGTCCGCGCTCAGGCGAACCAGCGCTTCCCTTTCCAGGTCTGACTCCAGCTCGATCACGGCCGTTAACTTGGCCGATGCTGCCGTAACCTCCGTCTGATCGATGTACACATCCTGAATCCGGCTGTGATCCCATCCTTCAATATAGACATCCCGCCAAATGCCGCTGGTTACGAAACGAGGACCCCAGTCCCATCCGTAATGATACGGCGCCTTGCGGGCGAATACGCTGATTTTCCGGTCTCCAAGTCCTCCGACATCCGACTGGTCATTCGTTGCCGGCAAATCGTAGCCGAGGCGTTCCAGCTTCGGAAGATCCTCCTGGACCGGCGAGCGGAAACGCACATGGACGGTATTGTCCTTCGGCTGCAGCATATTCTTAACATCGGCCTTCCATGTGCGGAACATGTTATCCGCCTGAAGAACAGTTTTGCCGTTCACGGCGACGTCCGCATAGGTGTCAAGCCCTTTAAAGACGAGCTCCAGATGCGGAAGGGACAGCAGCTCCTCCGGCAAATCGAACCGGCTTTCGTATTCCCAATCCTGCTTGTCGATCCACTGTACTTCCTTCTCATTCGTTCCGTAGAACGGATCCGGAATTTTGCCGTTGGCCAGCAGATCCGTATGTACGCAGCCCGGTACCTTCGCCTCCATCCATTCCTGGTCCTTGCAAGCTTTAAAGCTCCAGCTGCTGATGTTCCATTGCGTTTTGTCCATGATATCCTCCTGCCATTGCTCGTATTGTCCAAAGAAAGTTAGCATAATTTATTATAACAAAACTAACAATCTAGTAAATGATCATTTTCCCCACCAGCCGGATGTTTTCAACATCTTCGGATCACCGGGAAGGGACGGCTCGAGGGCTAACTGGGACCCTATTTTTTTGCTCCTGTAGATAACATCTCGGCCGCCCCATCATACACTGCAATAAGACCTCTGGCTTCAGCTGCGGCGACAAGCTGTATAAATCGATTCTAGATGATCAAACATACATCGGTTTCTTTCCCAGTCTATTTTCTCTTGGCCTCGGAACGACCCGAACGGCAGTAACATAACTTACTGTGAGTTCGTTAAAGCACCCTGTCATCGTTTTTTAAAGAAGGATTCTCACGCAAAGGAGTGTCTTAACGTGAAACCAGTGAAATCGGCAAAGCCAAGGAAGCGGGTTAAATCAAGATCAAAACCGGCGAAGCCCGTTCGAATCAGCGGTTTGGTCCCCTCCGCGACCCCGGGAATGAGAGCAGGCGGAAGTATCGGTGCGATGAGCATCGGAAAGCAGCTTGCCTTTATTTCCGCTTTTCTGTTTCTTATTGCCGCAACGATCAGCTTATATCTGGCCTGGAGAGACCTCCATGGAGGGAACGCTCCTGAAGAGCTATTTTAAACGTAAAAAAATGACGCCGATGCAGGCGCCATTTTTTTGTTCCAGTGTATGCGGATCAAGGGATTATTCCGTTCCCTGTTCGCCGGATGCGGCGGCCGGGAAACGGACGGTCATCACCGTACCGGCGCCTTTCTTGCTCTCAATCTCGATCTTTCCCTGCATCACCTCAATGATGCGGAACGTGACCATCAGTCCGAGCCCGGTTCCTTTCGATTTGTTGGAGTAATATGGCTCGCCGAGCCTCGCCACCTCTGACGGCTCCATCCCCTCTCCATTGTCGGCGACGCGAATGACGACCTGGCCGTTCTCCCGGTAAGCCCGGATTTGAATGTGGCCTTCCTCCCGCAGCGCTTCAATGCTGTTCTTGATCATATTGATAAAGGCCTGTTTGAACTTCGACGAATTGCCGTAAACGTACAAGTCTTGGGGAATATCCGTCGTCATCCGGCCGCCTTGAAGGTTAGCCAGGGGGATCAAGATGCCCTCGATATGCCGGAATTCATACCCCACATTGAGCAGGGATACCTTCTCCGCCTCCGGCTTGGCAAATGTAAGAAAATCCGTAATAATCCCCGATGCCCGGTCCAATTCCTCAAGCGCCAGCCGGAGATACTCTTTCTCCCGGTCCCTCGACTTCTCCTGCAGCAGCTGCAGAAAGCCGCGGGTGACCTGAAGCGGGTTTCTCACCTCGTGCGCAACCGAGGCGGCCAGCTCGCTGATGATTTCCATTTTCTCCGACCGCTGCAGCTCGCTGTTAAACATTTCAAGCTCCCGGGAATACACGACAATCTGCCGATGATTATGGGCGAACTTCCGGCCAAGGATCATGATGAGGCTGATCACGAAGCCAAGGACTCCCCATTTCCACCAGAACAGCACGTAGTCCCCCTGGCGTACATAGAACCAGACAAGTTCACCCAGCGTCGCGATGGCAAACAAGGCAAAACCCGAAGCAAACACAGCTGCGTCCCTGTTTCCTTTGGCGGCGTAGGATATCGCGCTGGCCGCCAAAATCATCAGCAGAACGATCATAATGCAGCCGAGCACCTTGACGGAGAAGAAATAATAAATATCGGAGAAACGGCTGCCGCTAAGCAGGTTGATGACCATAAACCCGAGGCAAAAGAGCGAGTACCCTACCTGGAATTTACGGCACATCCGAATGATCAGCATGTAGCCGGGGCCAATGGTTCTTTCAAAATAATAGGTTATCGCCGGTAAGAGCGACAGCAGGCCAAGGTCAAAAACGACCTGAAACCATTCTCCATAGCTTCTGAACAGACTGTACACAAAAGGAGAATAAGTCAGGATCATGAGCCCGATCGACAAAATGACTGTCGTCAGGGACAGCCAGCTGTTCCGCTCACTCCGGTTGAGGAGTAAAGCCGAAATCAGCATGATCAGCGCAATGAATATAAACGAGCTTCCCAAAACGATATCACCCAGATTGGCCTTGATCAGCTTGGTCAGCAGCGTCTGGTAATCGCCGGCCCACACGGGACCGTCCATGCCGATCCGGCCGGTTCCCCCCTGGATTTTCATGAGCAGCGTTTGACCAGCGTCTTCACGGCTCAGCGGAAGCAGGATATGATGAACATCATACCGGTAATCCCGATCGATTTCGTATCGTTTCTCTTGACCGACGTAGATGTCGATTTTGATTCCATAAACCGGTTTGAGCAAAATGGCAGGCGTATTCCAGATGAGTGCCGGCAGCTTCGTTTCGAACCATCCCGCCTTCTCTTCCCCGGTGCTTAGCTGCAGCGGCTGCTTCATCCGGTACGGCTCCCACCCGGAAGCCGGCCCGATGCCGTCCGTGCTGCGGCTGCCCGTACCTCCGCCCTCCCAAGTGAACCGCCAGTCCGTCAGCGGCTTTAGAGCCGGTTCGGAACTGCCGTAACAGGAGGCGGCAAGCACAAGCTGGATGACTATACAAATCGCCGCCGCGATGATGCCGTATTTTCTCGAAGCTTTCATATGTGCACCTCTACCGAATGTTAGTGTACCGGAACCAGCAGTCTGCAGCCTCGCATCCGGTTCTTTCAATTTCGGATTTCATAAATTGGAAATATATGCTAAACTAATCAAAACCTCAACTAAACTTCATATAACAACATACACACAACCCCATATTCATAACCAGGTCAACGGCTCAATGAGGTCTTCAGCACCGGATACCGCCGCTTGGAACAACAATTCTATCTAAAAAAGGTGATTATATGGAATGGTTAGAGCGTTATGAAGCCGATTTGTCGTATGTATTCCGCGAAACCGAGTGCATCATTGCCGCGTTCCCTTCTCCGTTGAACACGAAAGGCCTTTCCTATTTAACCCATTTTAACCCGCTCGAAGAAAACAGCGCCAAAAACTATATCTGCTATTTGCTGCCCTTCTGGCTGATGGAAATGGCAGGACTTTCGGCCGAAGACGCCCGGAAGCTGTCGATCGGCAACGTTTGCGCCATGCTCTATTTTTTCATTCAGGACGATTGCATGGATTCCTCCTCGCCCCAGGACAAGGAGCAGCTGCCGCTGGGAAATTTGCTGTATCTGCAGTTTCTCGACATCTATCGCGGCTACTTCCCCTCAGCGTCCCGGTTCTGGTCCTATTTCAGGCAGTACCTGCATGAATGGGCGGAAGCCGTTACCAATGAGCACACGGCCGACTATTTCCGCGTGAATCCGCTGTTCATCGCGCGCAAGGCTGCGCCGCTGAAGCTGTCGAGCACCGGAGCGCTGCTCCTGTCGGGCGGGGAGGAACAAATTCCGGCCGTGACCGACTTGCTCGAACACGTACTGGCTACGCTGCAAATGGCGGACGATTGGGCCGACTGGCGGGAAGATCTTGAGGAAGGCAGCTATAACAGCCTGCTCTCGCTGATCCGGTCGCAGTTTGCCCAAGGCGGACCGCTCACTGCCGATCGTGTCGAGCATTATATTGCCGTTCACGGCATTCTGCGCTCATACACCGCCGTGGCGGAAGCCAACCATGAGCACATCAAGCAGACCCCATTGAGCATTCCCCAGCTGCTTTCTTTTCACGAGCATATTCTGCTGTCGATTCAGGACGACGCAAACCGGATCGAAGATGAGAGAAACGCCTTGCAAAAAGGCGGATTAAGTTTATGGTTGTTAAATCATATCAAATAATGATAGATTTATAATTTATTCCATGGTATACTTATAAAGGTAATATTAACCATTTTTGTTGAAAGGGTGATTCTAATGACAGCAGAAGCTATCCTTCACAACCAAGTTATTCAAAAAGCCTGGGAAGACCCAAGTTTCAAGGAAAGACTCCTGGCCGACCCTAAGGCCGCAATCAAAGAAGTGCTCGGTATTATTTTACCTGAACACATCAAAGTAAAGACAGTGGAGGAATCATCCAACGAGTTTTATCTCGTGCTTCCCCCAAGTCCAACAGAAACGGTCAGAGCGGCCGCGGCGCCGAAATACTCCTGGTAATTGAGATTACTCACCTCATCTTGAATATACATAAATGATGAAAGGGTTGGGAACAGTGAAGTTCGCCACCTTACCGTCAAGCGGCTTATACAGCCGCTGATGGAAAGGAGACGACCGCTTCGGTTCCCACCCCTTTTTCGCTTTTGAATTCAAGACTTCCCCCCATGGCTTCCACGATCCGGAACGTAACCATTAGACCAAGCCCGGTCCCTTTCGTCTTGTTGGAGAAATACGGCTCGCCCAGCCGGGCAAGCTCCTCCTTGCTCATCCCTTCCCCATTGTCCTGAATATGGATGACAACCCGTTCGTCCATTTCGTAAGCCCATACGTTAATCTGACCGTCTCCGTTAAGCGCCTCGATGCTGTTCTTCACCATATTGATAAAAGCCTGCTTAAATTTCGAAGAGTTCCCTTTCACCTGAAGATGGTCCGGAACACGCATATCGATCTGGGCGCCCTGAAGGTTCGCAAGCGGTACGATGACGCCCTCCACATGCCCCAGCTCCTCTTTGACGTTCAGGACGGAAATTCGTTCAAACTGCGGCTTGGCAAAGGTCAGGAAGTCGGTGATGATGCCTGCGGCCCGGTCCAGCTCCTCCAGGGCCATCGTCATATAGAGTTTATCCTGGTTTCTGTACTTCTTGGTCAGCACCTGCAGGAAACCGCGTGTCACCTGAAGCGGGTTCCGGACCTCATGGGCGACGGATGCCGCCAATTCGCTGATGATGGCCATTTTCTCGGAGCGCTGCAGCTCGTTGTTGAACATTTCCAGCTCCCTTGAATATTTTACAATCTGTTCGTGATTGATGGTATAGTTCCGGCCGAGGATCAGCATCAGGGATATGATAAATACAGCCGCCCCCCACTTCCACAGAAACAGGTCATAATTGCCGTCCTTCAAATAGAACCAGACCATTTCGCCAATGACCGTCAAGCCGAACACTGCAAAACCGACGGTGAGAATCTCGGCGCTCCGGTTCCCTTTCACGGCATGGATGATCGAATTGCTGACGAGCAGCACGGCTTGTACGATCATAACGATTCCCAGAACACGGACCGACAGAAAGTAATGGATACCGAATAATTTATCGTTTAGCACGATGTTCGCCAGCATGAAGAGCAGGCAGAATGCCGAATATCCGATTTGAAAATACAACAGCTTCTTAATCACCGAACGGTACCCGCTGCCGAAGATCCGTTCGATAAAATAGGTTAGTGACGGAAGCAGCACGAACAGCGCGACATCCCAGAGGCGGGTATAGAGCTTGCCGTAATCCTTGTAAAAGGTATAAAGAAACGGGGAATACGTGATGACCAGCACTCCGGCGGAGGCGATCACCAGACTCAGTGAAATCCAGGAGGCGTTCTGCTCCTTTTTCAAAAAAACCGAGCAAATGAGCATGACGAGCGCAATAAAGACAAACGCGCAGCCCAGTATGATATCGATCAGGTCTCTCTTGACGTAGTTGTCCAGCAATTCCGGATAGTTGCCCAGTTCAATGCCGTGACGCAGTCCGATGCGGTCCTTGGCGGATTGAACGCCTATGTACAGTATTTTATCGGAATCATTTTTCTGAAGGGGAGTTAACACTTTGTTGTTATCGTAAATATAGTCGCGGTTTGATTCGTAGATGGGGGTCGTGCCGATAAAAATCGCAATGTTCTGTCCGTATATCTTAGGGAGAAGCATGGAGGGGATGTCCCAGTTCAAGGCAGGGAGCTTCGTTCTGATCCATAATGTCGATGATGTTCCGGGCCTCTTCGGCAAAGCCATGCCGGATGGATTCGGGCTCCAGCCTTCGCTTGCCGTTACGGATCCGGGAACTGCCGCAAGATCCGCGCTGTCCGCCCATTTGACCTCCCACTCGGTAATCCAACGCTCTCCACCCGTCTGCATCGCTCCAGCAAATACCGGTACCGTCACAAACAGCAGGGTCAGGCAAGCGATCAGAGCCAGCTTCGTGATTACGGATTTGGGGAAACCCTTCATAAAACACCTCAAAAGTTAATATTTGTAAAATTTTCAACTGCTATGTAGATTCGCTATCATCATCGTCCACTCCTTCCTGTTCTTTCGGGCATCGTCAAAAAATATATCATTTGCATAAATATACATACAACCTCGAGCACACTGCCGCCATTCTTTATATTTATGCATTTTGAAAACATAAGAATCCCCGGGTTGACATCAACCTTAGCACAACTGCCTTCGGGGCTATACAAGCCGGGACTTATTTAATCATACCACTTTTTCCTAAGTATGGTAACGATGTTTCACCTTGAGCGGGTACGTTTATTAAAGTAGCAAACGACACAGACTTCCCGATCTGCGCTGAAAGGAGGATTACCCATGAGTGAATTCCGCCGGAACAACGTTGAGGTTGAGCATAAGGAAGTTCAGCAGAAGTCCGATTCCAGTCTTGTAGCAGCCACTTTTATCAAATATGCCGCGTACATTATTATTTTTTTCGGTTTCCTCTATTTCTTGATCCGATACGTATTTCCTAAGTTTTAATCCGGGAGCGGATATACGGGCTCATTTCGGGTAACGGTAAGGAAAGAAAATACGCCAAAGGAGATGGATGACATGGCTGATGAGTATAATAAGAATATGAAAAGCGATGCCGATTTGACCTATGAACGGTACGACCAGCAGCGCGAGCTTCCGCCCGAGTTTGAGCTGCCCCGGGATGACTTCAAGGATACGGGAACATACACCAAGCAAAGCATCAGCCGTGAGCCGGAAGCGGAGGACGTGGAATTCTATGTCCGGTCCGACATGAGTCCCGAGCTTGGGGGCCGGGACTCGGCTCCAGCCTCTGCCGGGACGTCCGGCGCGTACGCCGGTGAATCCTCGGCCGTGAACGAACTGACGGAGGACGAAGAGCTGCCGGATGTTCCGGATGCGGACGACATTTCGGCGAACAGTCCGGTCGATCCTTCCGCGATCGCCATGGTGGAGGATATGCACGGAACGGACCTGATCAATGGATATGACGGCGATGATTCCGAAGAACTGTAGCCGGTACGTTCATTTAAGATTGTAAAAAAAAGAGGAGGACTCCGCCGTTCCCGGCCGGAGTCCTTCTTTAGGTGTTGGCCGGTACGTTCCGGCGTTTATGCTAATCCCAGCGCCTTGACCAGCACATATCCGACGCCGGCAAGCAGGCAGGAGCCTAGCAGCGCTGCGGCGAACGGACGGCCCCCTTTGCGCCCGAACACGGCAAAGTCGACGTTCAGGCCAAGACCGGCCATGGCCATCGCCATCAGCATATAAGCTGCCGTGACGATCTGCGAGGCAGCCGATTCGGGCAGGATGCCCAGCGTATGGATGCCGCTCATCACCAGGAAGCCAAGAACAAACCAGGGGATGGGAATACGGCTTCTTTCCCCCGGTGCGGTGCGCCCGCCCTTGCGGCTGCTCCAGAGGCCGACGAGAACGGCGACGGGCACGAGCAGCGCCACCCGGGTCAGCTTGACGATGACGGCCATATCTTCGGCCTCCTTGCCCCCTGGCGCTGCTGCCGCGATGGCATGGGCAACTTCATGGAGCGTGCCGCCCGCAAACACGCCGTATCCGGCCGGCGACAGGCCGAGCAGCGGATACAGGCCGACGTACAGCAGCGTAAACAAGGTGCCGAGCAGGGCAACTACCGCGGCGCTGACCGCCGTCTCCTGCTCGTTGGCCCGAACCTGCGGCGCGATGGCGGCCACGGCGGCCGCCCCGCAAATGGCCGAACCGCAGGCGGCCAGCAGCGACATGACCGGATCGACCTTCATCAGCCGGGCGATGCCGTATACCGCAAGCAGCGTCACGCTGATATTGACCGCGGCCAGCAGCAGAACCTTTGGCCCGGCATGAACGATGTCCGCCAGGTTCAGCCGCATGCCGAGCAAAATAATACCCAGCCTGAGAAGCTTTTTATTGGAAAAGGCGATGCCGGGCATCGCGTACTCCGGCACGCCGGCGAATGCCCGGTAAACCATGCCAAGCAGGATAGCCAGCACCAGCTGCCCCATGATGCCCAGAAAAGGCAGCAGCGCCAGCCCCTTGGCCACCAGTGATAATACAAACGTGAGGCAGAGCCCCAGCATATAAGCGTTCAAATTGCGCTTTTTGCGCGGCAGGGCCGATCCCTGAGATGCAATCATGATTCATTCCTCCCGTCCGTAGCCTGGTCATTCAAGCGGCTATCGATACGCTCACTATAGAATGTCCGGCTCCGGAAGGGAAATACCGATTTGCTATCCCAATCATCAGGATAACTTATGATTGATTGCGGCCCTCCCCCACGTTACACTGAGTGTAATCTTCAGCGCCGCCTTAGCCTTAGCTCGCTTGCCGCTGAAAAAACGATAAACAGGAGTCCACGCCATGATCACAGACACACTAAAGGTCTTCGTCACCGTCGCCGAAGAGCGCAATTTCTCCCGCGCCGCCAAGCTGCTCCATCTGTCCCAGCCGGGGGTTAGCTTGCACATCCGGAACTTGGAAGATGAGCTGGGCGCGAAGCTGATGCTCCGGTCCCCGAAGCAGGTCAGACTGACCGAGGCCGGCGAAATCTTGTTCCGGAAGGCCAAGCAGATGCTGGCGCTGTACGAGGAGGCCCAGCAGGAGATCCATCTGCTGCGGGATGTCGTGACCGGCTCCTTGAGCATCGGTGCAAGCTTTACGATCGGCGAATACATCCTTCCGGCCGTTCTCGCCGAATATGCGCACCAGTACCCCGACGTCGATGTGCAGGTTCACATCAGCAACACCGACAACATCGTGCACGATATCCGCGAAGGGCGGTTTCACATCGGTCTGGTTGAAGGAAGCACGACCGTCAGGGACGTGCAGCTGACCACGTTCATGGAGGATGAAATGGTGCTGGTGATGTCGCCCGACCATCCCCTCGCCGCCTACAAATCGATTGATCCCGGCATGCTGCAGGACCAGGTGTGGGTCTTGCGCGAAAGCGGTTCGGGCACGCGGGCCTACAGCGACAGGCTGATTGAGGAGGGGGGACTTGCGGTCAAACGGAGCTTCGTCTTCAGCAGCAGCCAGGGTGTCAAGGAAGCGGCCGCCGCGGGCCTTGGCATCGCTGTCCTGTCCCGCTGGGTCGTCCGCAAGGAGCTTGGCAGCGGCGAGCTGTGCGAGGTCAAGCTGAAAGGAATGAAGCTCGGCCGGAACCTGCTGATGGTTCAAGGCAAAGATCAGCCAGCCGGCATGGCGCTGCTCAAATTCGTGCATATTTTGGAGCAGTACGCCAAGCGGCATTACGCCGATTTATGATTCGCCTTCTCGGCCAGAGGCAGCATGGAGCCGGCGGGCTGGCGGTAAGCGGCGAAATACGCAAGGGCCACAAAGACCGCTCCGCCGATCAGGTTGCCCAGGAACACCGCCGCGAAGTTCGGGAAGTACTGGCTCCAGCTCATCTGTCCGGCAAAGATCGCAGCCGGAATGACGAACATGTTCGCGACCACGTGCTGAAAGCCGATGGCGACAAACGCCATGACCGGAAACCAGATCCCGACGATTTTTCCGGTAACATCCTTCGCGCCGTAACCGAGCCAGACCGCAAGGCAGACGAGCCAATTGCAGCCGATGGCCGATACAAAAGCCTGCAGGAACGAATCATGCACCTTTGCTTCGGCTACAGCTACCGTTTTGGCCAGAAACGCCCCTTCCGTCAGCCCGGCGACATGCCCGAAGAAATAGGCGACGAACACCGCCCCGATAAAGTTGGCGACCGTAACGAGAATCCAGTTCTTGAGGACGGCGCCAAAGCCGATTTTACGGGAAAACCACGCCATTGGAAGCGTCATCATGTTCCCCGTCAATAGTTCCCCTCCGGCCAGGACGGTCAGGATCAGCCCTACCGGGAAGACCGCTGCACCCAGAAATCCGACGACCGAGCCCCATTCCTTCGGAGCCGTTCCGATGACACGGATATCCAGCAGAAAACCAAGCGCAATAAAAGCACCCGCCAGGAAGCCTAGAATGAGAACCGCAGGCAGCGGCAGTTTGGCTTTCTTCTCCCCTGTTTCAATGGCAATATCACGAATTTGCTGTGGTGAATAAAAAGACGACATCGTACCATTCCTTCCATTTTTCTTCGTAACTTTCTTCGATAAAAGCCTGTGATTCGCAACCAGATCCACTTTCCCTTGCTCTTTCCAACAACAAAAAAACCGCCACAAATCAAACCCCGGCCCTGAAGCCGAAAGTTGATTGACAGCGGTTAATTCCCCTACCCGATTCCTATAGGGAGATCAAACACACATGACACGTAACGAATAGGGCAGGTGCATTCCCTACATCCACCCCATTTGTCTATGACATTTCATACATATGATAAACACCTGTTCATAAATTTGTCAACAATTTTAAAGAAAACGTTGATCGATGTACATTCTAGGAAGCCAGACCGGAACAAGCCGTCATCCGCCGATCCGGGACATTTCCACCTTGGCTTCCCGGCCCGTACCGGTGCCGGCTTTACCGCGGTCCAGCGAATACCGGTCATGCCGTCCTTCCCAAATGGCCATGATATGCTCCGCGATCTCGTCGTCGGTTGCACCTGAACGCAGCCATTCCCTCAGGTCATGCCCCTTCGTCGCGAACAGGCAGGTGTAGAACATGCCGTCCGCCGATAATCGGCCCCGAGTACAGGTGGAGCAGAAGGCGTCGCTGACGGATGAAATGACGCCGATTTCGCCTTGGCCGTCAAGAAACCGGAAGCGGGAAGCCACCTCTCCCTCATAATTGGGATCGGCAGGCGCCAGCGGAAATTCGGCGTGAATCCGCTCCAGCATCTCGCGCTTGCTGACGACCTGATCCCAGTTCCAACCGTTCGTATTGCCGACATCCATATATTCGATCATGCGCAAAATATGGCCCCGCTCGCGGAAATAGCGGACCATAGGCAGCAGGGCATGCTCGTTGACGCCCTTCTGCACCACCATGTTAACCTTCACGGCCAGACCTGCTTCGGCGGCGGCGTCAATGCCCTCCAGCACCTGCGCCACCTTGGCCTTTCCGCCGTTCATCGCCAAAAAAGTGTCATCATCGAGCGCATCCAGGCTGACGGCGACGCGCATCAAGCCCGCCTCACGCAGCGTTCGGGCGTGCCGGGCCAGCAGGCTGCCGTTCGTCGTCAGGGCAACGTCCTCCACGCCAGGGATCCGGGACACCTCCCGGATCATATCCGGAAGCTCCTTGCGCAGCAGCGGTTCGCCGCCGGTGATGCGGATTTTGCGGGCCCCGAGGCGGGTGAAAATCCGCGTAATCCGCACCGTTTCCTCGACGCTGAGAATATGTTCCCTGGACAAAAAAGCGTAATCCTTGCCGAAGATTTCCTCGGGCATGCAATACCGGCAGCGGAAATTGCAGCGGTCCGTCACGGAAAGCCTCAAATCTCTGAGTATACGGTTGTATTGATCATGGGTTTCCATGATGATCCCTCCTTCATTTGAAGCTGCAAATTCCCTTGATGTGGGCTGGTGCCCAAAACAATTCGTGCTGCTGCAGCAGGTGCGCCTGGGGCCGCTCAGGATTGCGGCCTGCACTCCACAATGCGGTGCGGGTGGGTATACACGTTGCAGGATTGGCCGCGGATAAAGCCGACGGCCGTAATGCCCAAATTGTCCGCCAGCTCAAGCGCAAGCTCAGTTGGCGCCGATTTGGACAGGATGACGGCACAGCCGATTTTCGCCACCTTCAGCAATATTTCCGAGGAAATTCTGCCGCTGAACACGATAATTTTATCATCCACCGCGATGTCGTTTTTCAGGCAGTAACCGTAAATTTTATCCAGCGCGTTATGCCGCCCGATATCCATTCTCGACAGAAGAATCCCGTTTCGGTCACACAAAGCGGCGTTATGCACACCGCCTGTACGGTTAAACGTCTCGGCTCCCTCCTGCATCTCCCGCACGAGCCGGAAGCAATCGTCAAAGGACAACTCCACCGGAGCCTGATCCAGCACCTTGGCCGTTTTCGCGTCATTGAAAAACACAAAGCCCTGCCGGCTGGCGCCGCAGCAGGACGTGACGTACCTTTTGCTGTATAGCTGGCGATGGAGAGGACTCCACTTGCTCACAGACGCGTGAACGAACCCCTCCTCTTCCTGAACCCATAAGTCCTTGATTTCCTCAATGCTTGAAATGACGCCTTCCGATGCGAGATAACCGACAGCCATATCTTCAATGTATTCGGGCGTACAGACGAGGGTCGCAAATTCCTCGCCGTTGATTTTGATCGTTACCGGATGCTCGTTCACGACCAAGTCGGTCTTTTCCTCCATCTTTCCCTGCTCGTACCGGATCATGCCCGGCCTGCTCGTCACAGCCTCCATCATCGCTTCATCCCTGCTCTATATTTTTCTCGAACATAAAGACCGAAACGGCCATGTCTTCTTCCACCTTGATATCCGTAAACAGATGGATCAGCTTCGATCCGCACAGCTCCTCCAGCCCTTCCGGGACCTGGGATTTGTACAGCTCCTTGATCATGTGCGTTCTCGCGCTGTGCACCATCTTCTTGCCGTCTTCGGACTGTGCGATAAACTTTTCAGTAGGTGTGAAATTGCCGTGCATCCGGGTGATCGCCATGTTCTCGACAAACGTGGTATGAATGCGTTCCGGACCTTTTCCGAACGTATCTTTCCTCACTTTGCGAATGATATCGTTAAACGCAACTTCCTTCTTCATCCCATTCTCACCTCATCACAAGTTTAACACTATACTAAATCTTAGTAGGATTGTACAGAATAATTCAACCTTGTTTTTCTGTCCGGGCGTAGTATAATCATGACGAGAATACATTTATGCCATACAGGCGCCGGAATGATCCATTAGTAGGCCAATGCTAATCGGTTACTCCACTACAACCTGCCGCGCACAATGATTAGCGGAGACGGGTTTAGTGGAGTTTTTTTGTTTTTATGGCCTGCTCTTTAGCTTATGGACACCCGCCGAAGCGCTGCAATCACCGGGACGCTTCGCGGCTCCATTTAACATTGGGGTGAAAAGGGGTTTTATGTTCGTGAACCAAAATCTTGTTAACATTACGCTCGACGGACAGGCGGTGGAAGTCACATCGGGCATGACCGTGCTCGAGGCGATCAATCTTGCCGGCCTGTCGCATCCGCAAATTTGTTATGTCCCTGAGGTAGACCCGATCCAGACGTGCGACACATGTATTGTGGAAATCGACGGGAAGCTTGCGCGCGCCTGCTCGACCATTGCCGTTTCGGGAATGAACGTCAAGCTGTCTTCCGCATCCGCCAAGGCTGCCCAGACGGAAGCGATGGACCGGATCCTCGAAAACCATCTGCTCTACTGCACCGTATGCGACAACAACAACGGTAACTGCAAGCTGCACAATACCGCTGAAATGATGGAAATCGAGCACCAGAAGTACCCGTACCGGCCGAAGGTCGAACCTTCGGAAGTCGATATGTCCCATCCGTTCTACCGTTATGACCCGAATCAATGCATTGCCTGCGGACAGTGCGTCGAGGTCTGCCAAAATCTGCAGGTGAATGAAACCCTTTCCATCGATTGGGAAGCGGACATCCCGCGGGTCAAGTGGGACAACGGGGTCGATATCAACGACTCGTCCTGCGTCAGCTGCGGCCAATGCGTCACCATCTGCCCGTGCAACGCCCTCATGGAAAAATCAATGCTGGGCGAGGCCGGCTTCATGACAGGCATCAACGAGGAAGTGCTGAATCCGATGATCGACCTCGTCAAGGAAGTGGAGCCGGGATACAGCGGCATCTTCGCCGTTTCGGAAATCGAAGCGGCGATGCGGGACACACGCACGCGCAAGACCAAAACGGTATGCACGTTCTGCGGCGTCGGCTGCTCCTTCGAGGTGTGGACCAAAGGCCGGAAAATTTTGAAGGTACAGCCATCCCACGACGCGCCGGTTAACGCGATTTCCACCTGCGTCAAAGGCAAATTCGGCTGGGATTTCGTCAACAGCGAAGAGCGGATTACGACCCCGCTGATCCGGCAGGGAGACGCCTTCGTCGAAGCTACCTGGGATGAGGCGCTGAACCTGGTTGCCGAACGCCTCGGAGGCATCCGTAAGGAGTACGGCAACCATTCGGTCGGCTTTATTTCTTCCTCGAAAATTACGAACGAAGAAAACTATGTGATCCAAAAGCTGGCCCGCCAGGTGTTTGAAACCAATGACGTGGACAACTGCTCCCGCTACTGCCAGTCTCCGGCATCGGACGGACTGATGTCGACGGTCGGCATCGGCGGCGACGCCGGCACGATCCAGGACATCGCGGCAGCCGGCCTCGTCATCTTGATCGGCTGCGCGCCGGCCGAGGGCCATCCGGTCCTGGCGACCCGGATCAAGCGGGCCCACAAGCTGCACGGCCAGAAGCTGATCGTCGCCGACCTGCGCAAGCATGAGATGGCCGAGCGCTCGGACCTGTTCATCCGTCCGAAGCAGGGTACGGACTTCGTATGGCTGACGGCGGTCACGAAATACATGATTGACCAAGGGTGGCACAAGCAGGCGTTTATCGACCAGTATGTCAATCAATTTGCCGAATACCAGCAGTTGCTGGACACCTTCACGCTCGAGTACGCCGAGCAGGAAACCGGCATTGCCAAGGAGACGCTCATCTCGATCGCCGAGATGATCCGCGACGCCGACGGCACTGTCATCTGCTGGGGCATGGGCGTCACCCAAAACATCGCCGGATCGCACACGTCGGCGGCCATCTCCAACCTGCTGCTCGCTACGGGCAACTACATGCGTCCCGGCGCCGGAGCTTACCCGCTGCGCGGACATAACAACGTGCAAGGAGCTTGCGACATGGGCACGCTGCCGCCTTGGCTGCCGGGATACCAGCACGTCTCGAACGACGAGGCGCGGACGCGGTTCGAAAAAGCTTACGGCGTGGCGATTTCGCCGCAGCCGGGTATGGACAACATCCAGATGATCGATGCGATCGACCGCGGCGACATGAAGGCGATGTACCTCGTCGGCGAGGATATGGCCTGGGTCGACTCCAACGCCAACCACGTGCACGAGGTGCTGGCGAAGCTCGACTTCTTCGTCGTGCAGGACGTATTTCTGTCGCAGACGGCCCAGTTCGCCGACGTCATTCTGCCTGCTGCGCCGTCGCTGGAGAAAGAAGGCACCTTTACCAATACGGAGCGGCGCGTTCAGCGCCTGTATCAGGTGCTGGAGCCGCTCGGCGACTCTAAGCCGGACTGGTGGATCACGACCCAGATCGCCAAGCGTCTCGGGTATGACTGGGGTTATACCCATCCGAGCGAAATTTTCGCCGAAATGGCCAGCCTGACCCCGTTCTTCTCCCAATGCAGCTATGAGGTGCTGGAAGGCTGGGGCAGCTTCATCTGGGGCTCGGCGAGCGGGGAACACACGCCGCTGCTCTATACGGACGGCTTCTTCTTCCCCGACAAAAAGGCGCGCTTCTCGCTGGTCGGCTACGTGCCGCCGGTGGAATACCCGGCCGAATTCGATCTCGTTCTGAACAACGGACGCCTGCTGGAGCAGTTCCATGAAGGCAACCTGACCAACAAATCGCACGGGATCAATCTGAAGCTGCCGGAAGTGTTCGTGGAAGTATCGCCTGAGCTGGCCGCCGAACGGGGCGTCGAGAACGGATCCCTGGTGCGGCTCGAATCGCCTTACGGCGCGATCAAGCTGAAAGCAGTCATTACCGACCGCGTCCACCGCAACGAGCTGTACGTGCCGATGCACTCGGTCAGCCACGAAAACGCGGTCAACCTGCTCACCGGCAATGCGGTCGATGTGCGCACGCACACGCCGGCCTATAAGCAGACGCGCGTGCGGATGCAGATTCTGAACGTGAAGGGTACCAATCCGCTGCCGCTAACCAATCCGCGCAACAAGAAGCGCTACCCGCAGGATGGCGTCGAAGTGCACCGGAAATGGAGCCGGCCGGATTATGTATCGCTCGTCGATTAAAGGAAAGGTGGAATCTATATGGCACAACCGATTTCATACATCAAAAAACGCGAGCTGACGGAAGAAGAGCTGAAGCAGCAGTCCCTGGACCAGCTGACGGATTCGATCGCCGAGCATGAACAGGCGTTGGAAAAAGCCATCGGGGTGCTCAGCGAGCTGCACGGCAGCGGCATTCTGGAAGCGGCTGAGTCGCTGCTGAAGGCCAAAGCCAAAGTGGCCGAAATCGTCCTGGGCCAGGCCACGCGGCCGGAAGTGACGAACATGATCAACAACGGCATGGCCGCCGCCGGCGCCCTCGCCGCTATCGATCCGGAGCATACGGCGAAGGTGCTCGGCAGCGTGGCCAAGGGCCTGGAGGAAGCCAATCAGCCGCAGGACAAAAAGGTGACGGTCTTCTCCCTCATGAATGCGCTGAAGGATCCTGACGTGAACCGGGCGATCGGCTTCGGGCTGCGGTTTCTGAAAGGCATGGGCAAAGGCCTGGGGGAATGAGTCAAGTGAGAACAATCGATGATCGTAAGCCGATAAAAACAAACGGATAGAAATAACAAGACGAAATAGACCCTTTGCGGGAGTATCGCAAAGGGTCCTTTTCGTTTCTGAAGTTTCAATAATTTAAAGGATAATTCTTTCGTTGCCGAGCTTAATCTTGCCATTCGTATAATATTACATATATTTACAAATATAAATACATCATTGATAATATAAGTGTTTTAACGCCTTTGCCAAAAATGCTTGATGGCGTGCGTGATCTACAGGATCGTCAACCCAGAGCCATTGTTCACATCATATAAAAAGAGGGGAAATTGTGTATTTACTCGCATGGATTATATTAATCATTACCGGTTTAGTGTCCGTAGTGCATATTTTATTTGGATTAGCAGACTTAGGTGAAGAAATGAAGTTGGCGGTTAAAATATCACAGTTTCTATTCTTTTCTTCGTTGTTATTTATTGTGATTCGAATCCCTCGACCTTGATTCTCCTAAACTTGAACCGCTGGTTCCCTCTTCGTTCGATAATGATCCTCTCCCTGCATGGAAATACGTATTCAATTAGGAGGTGACGTCCCTTGAACCTCGCTCAAGCTTTGGGCTTCCCGCCGGATGAGCGGCTGCTGATCATCAATGCGGATGACTACGGCATGTGCCACTCGGCCAATGCGGGCATCCAGCTGCTGCTTGCCGAAGGGGCCATTTCCTCAGCAACGATCATGATGCCGTGCCCGTGGGCCAAGGAGGCTGCCCAGTGGGCGGCCGCGCGACCGGACGTGGACGTCGGCGTCCATTTGACCTTTACCAGCGAGTGGAACACCTACCGCTGGGGGCCGGTCACCCGCAAGCAGACGGTGCCCTCCCTCATTACGGATGAGGGATACTTTCCCCGCGACTGCCGCACGGTGGAGACCAGGGCCCAGGCGGCTGAGGTTCACGCCGAAATCATCGGCCAAATCCGGCTCGCCCGGCGCATGGGGCTGAACCCGACCCATCTCGATAATCATATGGGGAGCCTGTACGGGCTGGAAACGGGGCGGGATTTCCTCTCCCTCGTCCTTGGCGTCTGCGCGGAGAACGGCCTTCCGTTTCGGCTGCCAAGGCATATTCCCGCTTCGCTTCAGCTGCCTTCCGCCGCCCGGCGCATCCATAAGGCACGGGTCCGTGTAGCGGACTCCCTCAGGGTCGTCATTCCGGATCACTTAATCCAGCTGCCCTTTTCTCTGCGCCCGGGAGAAACCTACGAAGCCTTCAGGGAAAGCGTGGCGGATGCGCTGTGCTCGCTCCAGGCCGGAGTCAGCGAGCTGTATATCCATCCGGCCGTCATTACGGATGAGCTGATGGCCATCCATCATGAGTGGCTGAAGCGCGGCATGGAGCTGCAGGTTTTCCGCGATCCCTGGATCCGCGAAGTGATGCGGAGCCAGCGCATCCGGCAGATCTCCTGGCGCAATCTGCAGCAGCTTCAGCTGCGCAGACGGCGCCAGAATCCGTAAGTCCCGGCCTGCCGGGTGTGCGGGGACGGGGCGTACAAACGGCGTTCATCGGCCCCGGACGAAGCCTTTTACGAAAAATGGACAAAAAAATAGACCCTAGTCCCGTGCCTAGGGTCAATTCATATATAAAAGGGGTATGAGTGCATTATATGAGAGTTTTCTTAAAAACACCTGAAAATTACCTTCAGAATACATTAAAATTCAAGGCAATTCTATCCAAATGGCCGTTTGGCGCCACCACTGGAATGGATAGCGGCTAACAATCCTTAGTGTTTTAGATCAGCGCATCAATGGCCGATTCCAGCTCCAGCGGACCGACCGGTGTCTCAAACCGCTCCACCACCCGTCCTTCCCGGTCAATCAGGAACTTGGTGAAGTTCCACTTGATATCGTCCCCTTCCAGCAGCTCAGGCTGTTCCTTCTCAAGGAACGATTGCAGCATTTTCCCTTCGGAATTGTCCGTACTGATCCCCTTAAACGGAGCCTTCTCCGTCAAGTAAGCAAACAGCGGATGCTTGTCTTCTCCGCGCACATCCACCTTCTCAAACATCGGAAAGCTCACGCCATAGTTAATTTGGCAGAACGTATCGACTTCCTCATTACTTCCAGGCTCCTGCTCGGCGAACTGGTTGCTTGGAAATCCGAGCACCTTGAATCCCTTGTCACCGTATTTCTCGTACAGCTTCTGCAGGTCGGCATACTGCGGGGTGAACCCGCATTTGCTCGCCGTGTTCACAATGAGAAGCACGTCCCCCTTATATTCCGAAAGTTCCTTTTCCGCGCCGCGAATGCTGTTTGCTGTAAAATTATAAATACTCATGGTCTCATCCTCCACCTTAATTATATTTTATAAAATTAAATTGTACACAATTTATATATCGAATGTACCACCATCTTTTCCGGAAAGCAAGCTCTTTTTGCTCCGTCCGCGGCATTTTATTCTCAGGGTATCTCCAAAGCGTCGGCTAATATTTTCAGAAAAATGGGTAAATTAACAAAGATGAACCCGATTCCGGTGACGGATACGGACAATTGCTGTGAGAAGGAGTGACGCGAGGTATGAAACTTTCCGGTAAAGTAGCGATCATTACGGGCGGTGCCAGCGGGATCGGACAAGCCACCGCACGTCTGTTTGCCCAGGAAGGCGCCAAGGTCGTCGTGGCCGACCGCTCGGAAGCGGGCCAGGAAGTGTCCGACCATTTGAAAGAAAAAGGGTACGACTCGATTTACGTCCGGGTGGATGTGACCAAAGAGGAGGAAGTCCAGGCGCTGGTGGAACGGACCGTGCAGGAATACGGAAAACTGGACATTATGTTTGCCAATGCGGGCGTGGCCAACGATGAGCCGGCCGATCAGCTGTCGCTGGACAAATGGCAGCGTACGATCGACGTCAATCTGACAGGCGTCTTCCTGTCGGATAAACACGCCGTAGTCCAAATGCTGAGACAGGGTACCGGGGGTGCGATCATCAACTCCGCTTCGATCCACGGCCATGCGGCCAAGGCGGGAGTTACCGCTTACGGCTCGGCCAAAGGCGGCGTCGTGCTGCTCACCCAGACGCTCGGCATTGAATACGCCAAGCACGGCATCCGGGTGAATGCCGTCTGCCCGGGTTATATCGATACGCCGCTGCTAAAGGCGCTTCCGCCGGAAGCCAAGCAGCAGCTCGTGGAGCTGCACCCGATCGGCCGGCTCGGCACCGCGGAAGAGGTGGCCAAATCCGTCCTGTTCCTGGCCAGCGACGACTCCTCGTTCGTGATCGGAACGAGCCTGATGGTAGACGGCGGATACACCGCCCAATAATGCCCACGGCAAGTATAAAAGAAGCGTCCTGGCGGCATCGCTGCCGCCGGGACGCTTTTTTTCATGCTCAGCTTCCTCTATTACCCACGATCCTGCTCTACTTTCAGCCTGTGGCCGATCGGGGTTTCGCCCGACTTTTTGCCTTTCACATGCCATAGTCCCGGCGTATCCCGCATCCCGCTGACTTCGACCAGTACAGGCCGCCGGGGAAGCCCGTTCACCCGCAGCAATAAACGGTTGCCGTCGACGGCCCTCTGCTCGATGGTGATGCCGGCCAGTGGTCCAGCCTCCGGGTTCTCCTCCGCAAAGAACAGCACCGTTCCCAGCGTATCTGGATCAATCCGTTTGTTGAACGAAACCGTCAGCTCCTGTTCTCCGCGCATGACGGCTTTCACAGGGACAGGCGGTTCGTCATACATATACCCGCCGAGATGGTATTCGTACGCCGTCCACGTATCGTAGCCGAGCTCGTAAACCGTGTTCTGGAAGTCATTGAGCCAGCGCCGATTCTTCACCATGCTGCTCCGGGAGCCGATGTCAGCCTGAATGCCAAGGGGAAGCCCAGGATAGGCGGCCCGGATCGGTGCGGCGAAGCTTTCGTATCCGCCCGCGTACTGCGGCGGCAAATGGCGCTTCATCCAGTCCGGCCAGTGGGTTTGAAGCACGTGCATATCCGGCCGGACCTTCCCGATCATCGAAATCGCATCCAGCCCCTGCCATTCCTTCAGCCGGAGGGTGGATACCGCTCCGCCGTCAACCGCCAGCGACCAGGTCGCCACGGCAATATCCGGGCGGACACTTCTTGCGCCTCCGCTGCCGTTTATAATTTCATCGATGAGTCCGTTCACGGCGTCCACGCGGAAAGTAATCCATTTGCCGTAGATGTCAGGTATCTTTTTATAATAGTTAGCCGCCCGCTTGTTCAGAAATTCGGGAATATCATGGCCGTACTTATCCCGGAACGCTTGCTTCGCGTGGGGGCCGACGTCGCCGTATACCCCTCTGCGGATGCCGTCCCATTCCGGAAAATAGGGCTCGGCGATCTCAATGCCGTCAAACGGATGGTCCAGTAGGACCCGGGCGACCGCTTCCTTTTTCCATTCCACGTAAGATGCCGAGAACGGCGAAAACCGTTCAAAGCCGTCATTGAGCTCCTTCAGCAGCCCCATCCGCCAGGAACGCCATTCCCGTGGGAGATGTTCAGTGGCGAACGTTCCGTTCCCGATTACAAGCGCCCATACGGCAATATCCCGGGCGTGAAAGGCCTCAATGATGTCCGTTCGGACCCTGCTCTCGTTCACGACAAAATAATGCACCGTCCGGTAGCCGGACAGCTCGATCTCTTCGGCGATGCTCTCGGCAGAGCGGTCCGCATAATAAGGAAACAGCGGGTCGATTTGAATGCTGGGCCCTTCCAGCGCCCATGGTCTTGATATCACCCTGCTCTCGTTCATGGTTCCTCCTTTCGCAAATCTAAAGCCGTCTTTGCTGTACCTGCGTAAAACGGCCTGTGATTCTCTTCAAAAAATCGAAGCACCCGCCCAGTTCAGGGCATACAATGCAGTAAACGTTCATCGGAGGGATCCAAGTGCTGCTCATGAAGTTTAAAAGAAATATAACCCTGCAGGAGCGTCTCGCCAAATTCACCGGGCATCTGGTGGAAATCAACGGCGCTGGCCTGGGTCTGGAGCCGGGGCGGCTGCAGCATGTGTATAAAAGCAGCTTTATCCGCGTTCAGGGGGAGCTGTTCGTTCCGCTCAGCCTGCAGACCATCCGCGTCTTTGACGTCAAGCCGCCGGCGGTATTCCGCCGCGTCGGAATCCGGACGGTATTCCAGTCCGGCAAAGCCTTTTCCAACATGAAGCTGGTGCTCATCGGTTCCGACTTCATCGAGGTGCAGGCCAAAGGGAAATCGCCATCCCGAATTTTATTTCCCCTGAATCAAGTCGAAGGAATCTTTCCGGTCTGATCTGCGCTTACCTTATTGTACATCTTTGAACCGGAAAATGCCCAGACACTGCGCTTTGGGTTCTGCCCAGCCATTTTGGCGTTTTATTTAAGGTATGCTCTATTTCTTTCCATAAAAACCGCACCTATACCCTCATTTTTACAGACCCTGCAGCTGCAGACGACGGCCTCTTGACTCCCCTTATCAGCAAACCAAAAACCGGCCGTTATACATAACGGCCGGTCGTTTTCGCCTCATTTTAAAAAGGCTTGCTGACCATGAAGTACAATATGAAAAGCGGCAGCAAGGTGGCAAGGATGCCGAAAACCGCCCAATACGCCGACAACTTCTTGTAAGCTGCGGAGATCGTCCCGTTTTCGAGCGCCTGCCGGCTGAGCCGGATCATTCCCCGCTGCAGCGGGATCAGTACGGCCAGCCACAGCACGCCGGTGATCCCGAACAGGATTAGCGAAGCCGTAAGCCAGTTCAGACCTGCCAGCGAATAGCCGCCTTTGGCGGCCATCAGGCTCCCGGTGACGATCAAGAGCAGCAGCCCGGGCAGCGTAAACGCATAATCGGCGAGCATCACGTTGTTCGCGGTGCGGTGAATCTCCGCGGCATCGCCCCGGACGTCGGCGCGGACTTTCCAAAAAGCAGCCGTAATGATGTTACCCAAGAAAAGCACGCTTCCGGCAATATGCAGAAACAGGAGCAGCGTCATGACGTCGGAGCACCTCCTTGACGGTCCGGCCGCAGCGTCCGCATAATCAGCTCCGAAAACTCCTGAATGCCGAACCCTGTGCTGCGAACTCCGATCAGGCTGCGCATCCGCAGCCCGAAGGAGAGCAGCTCAAACAGCTCCGCCGCCTGGTCGGCATTGACCGATGAAGGGATGACTCCGGACTCCTGGCCTGTGACGATCCACCTCTTGGACGTGGCGACCGCCTGACGGTAAAAGTCCGCGACGATGCCGGCCGCTTCCGGCTGATCGCTTTTCCCGATCAAATACATCATGATGAGGTTGCTCACATCTTCCCGGCTCTCCAGCTTGGGCAGACTCTGCGCGATCGCATTCATCGGCCCGTCAAATTCCTTTACGGCAGGGGCATCCACCGCGTCCATGAAGCTCGTATTCGTCTCCTCCAGCTTAGCCTCGAGCACCTTCACGAACAGTTCATCCTTGCCGGATACATAATGGAAAATGGCACCTTTGGACAAGCCGGATCTTGCCATAATATCGTTGAGCGTTGTCTTGTTGCAGCCCTTCTCCAAAATGAGCTCCTCGGTTGTATCCAGCAGCAGTTTCATCGTCTGCTCGCGTCTTTCTTCCTGTTTCATCTCCATCCTCCTCCTGATTTAGTTCCAATCCGTCATGCCCATGCTCCCGGAGGGAGCCAGCCCGCAGCGAGTACGGCAGCCAAAAAAACGACCTGAAGCACGGTTCGCGGGACAAGCGGCATCACCGTTCTGCCGTCCAGAGTCAGACGGTTATTCGCCGCGTACACGTTGGCCGGAAACATGGCCAGCAGCATCAGTGCGAGCCCGGTGGATGCCGCCCCGGCCATGATCGGAATCATCATGCCGACGGCGCCGGCGATTTCCAGCCAACCCGTCAGCGTAACCAACGCGCCCGGCTGCGCAAACCGCGGCGGTACCATGGCGACCAGCTCCGCGCGGCGTTTGCCCCAATGGGCCGACGCGGTCAGCAAAAACATGACGGCTACCGCAAACCGCAGACTGATGATCCAGTCATTCATATACTCCCAGCCCAGCCATCCCATCAAGCGAAACCCTAACAGCGAAACGATTAATCCAATCAGAGGAGCCATTTTCCTCACCTTTTCTCTTGTTTTGTTAGCTCCATTATAAATACCGACCATCGGTTTGTAAATAGGGTTACTGTAAATATTTTCAACGAAAAAAGGCTGGTGCATTAAGCATCCAGCCGCTGCAGCACAGCCAGCACGGTCAGATGCAGCGGATAAAACGACCGCCACACCCACGCCCTAACTCTGGCCTGCTCGATCTTTTTCCATAAATAAGGCCCGTATACAATCACCAGGGTCGGTACGATGCTCAGCATCTGCAGAACAGCCCCTGCTCCGAATGCTATCAAATACAGTATGTTCAGCAGCAGATGGGCACCCAGCAGCTTCTCGGAGGAAGCATATCGGAAGGCAAGCACCAGCAGCAGGCCGTATGCTCCGTAATCAAACGGGAACCCTTCCATCAGAACGCAAAAGGCCAGAATGATCCCGACTTTGGCTGCCAAGGACAGATTGCGCTCCAGAATTTGCAGGACGGCGGCTGCCACAAACAGCGTGACGACCACATTCAGCCCGTCCGGGTCCAGAGCCAGCTGGTATGGAATTTGGGAGAGCAGAGCCAGTATAAACAGCCTGAATAAATATTTGGTCCGGCTTCGGGTAAAATAATGTCCCTGTACGAGTGCATAGGCGTAAATCGGAAATGCGATCCTTCCGATCACCCTCAGCCAAATTTGATCCGGAAAAAACACGATCCCTGCATGATCGATCAGCATGGTCAGCATGGCGATCAGCTGCATGTCCTTCCTCCTTTCGGATAACCCGTGGGCGTCATTCCTCATGCGTTAATTGTACTTGAGATGCAGGATGGTTTTCAAAGCTGATGTGTACCCAAAAACTTGCCTGTATCTGTTATGATTATATTCGGGGATAGACGAACTTTTGAATGACCTTCCAAGGAGGAGAACAGCTTGAACTTTCATCAACCAATCGAACGTATAAATACAGATAGTTTTAAATGGGACGACCTGAAACGGATCTTCGGCGTGTCCGACGTCCTTCCGATGTGGGTAGCTGACATGGATTTTGCCGCACCCGACTCGGTCATTTCCGCGCTGAACAGCCGCGTAGAACACGGGGTATTCGGCTATACAATGCAGTCTGATGCGTATAATCAGGCCGTCGCGGACTGGATGAAGAGCCGCCATCGGTGGTCCATCGACAAGGAATGGATCGTCTTCTGCCCAGGCGTCGTGCCCGCCCTCAGCTTCATCGTGCAGGCTTTTACCGAGCCGGGAGACAAGGTTGCCATCCAGACGCCGGTGTACCCTCCTTTTTACAGCGTCGTCACCGATCACGGCCGGGAGCTGGTGCAGAACCCGCTGAAGGAGCAGGATGGGTATTACACGATGGACCTTGAAGCGCTCGAGCAGAGCCTTGACGATCAGGTCAAGCTGTTCATCCTGTGCAGCCCGCACAATCCGGTCGGCAGAGTATGGCGGCGCGAAGAGCTGGAGGCGGTTGCGAAGCTCTGCATGGAGCGCGGCATTCTGATGGTGTCCGACGAAATCCATGCGGACCTGGTTTATGAAGAAGGGACCCATATTCCGTTCGCCAGCTTGTCCAAGGAGATTCAGGAGAACTGCATCATTTGTACTGCGCCGAGCAAAACGTTTAATATTGCCGGGCTGAATACTTCGAATATCATCATTCCGAACGATTCCATCCGGCGCCGGTTCAAAAAGACGCTTGAGCTCTATCATGTCAATTCGATCAGCACGCTCGGCAGCGCAGCTACCCAAGCCGCCTACAATGACGGCAAGGCTTGGCTGGACGAAGCGCTGGTGTACATGAAAGCGAACATGGAGTATGTGAGTGAATATTTGGGCGAACATATTCCGGAAATCAAAACCCGGGTGCCTGAAGCGACGTACTTGATGTGGCTTGATTTCCGCGCACTGCAGATGTCACCCGACGACCTGGAACAATTTCTGCTGAACAAAGCCAAGCTTGCCCTGAACAAGGGTTCTGCTTTTGGCAAGGAAGGCGAAGGCTTCATGCGCCTGAACATTGCCTGCTCCCGCTCCCTGGTCGAGGAAGCGATGAAGCGTCTTGACCAGGCGGTCCAGGAATGGCGCAAGGAGCAGCAGCAGCAACAGCAGCAGCCGGTATAAGCAACCGGTGTAATAGAAGCGTCATGCTTCCCCAAATTAGGCATTAGACTAGGCTAAAAGCATGGTCCGAACAAGCGGCAACCGGCTTGCGTAGGCTTCCCGTACAGGGCAGCATTCGCTCCGGGAGCCGCTTTTTTCATGCTTCCGGTTTAGAACCGCCGCTCAGGCTGCTTCGCAATCCCCTCTTCCCTCCCCTTTTGAAAAAAATCAAACAAAATCGTAAGATTCACATCTCGAAGCTGGCAGCGCCAACCTTTTATGATGAAGTTGAACGTACCGACAGCCATAAGTACCGCTCTATCCGGAGGTGATTTATGAATCATTCTGCACAAGTTGTCCTGATCACGGACGCAGACACTCCTGTTGGCAGAGCCATGATCCGGCGTTTTTCGGCCGGCGGCGCCCATCTCGTGCTGAACAGCGCATCCGGCGGCGCCGAGGCGGCGGCTGATATCGCTGCAGCCCGGGCCGCAGGCTCGAACGTCATCGTGGCGAGCCTCGACCTGAGCGTCGGAGCCAACGCGAACCAGCTGGTCGAGACCGCGGAGCGGGAGCTCGGCGGACTGGACGTCCTGGTCCACAATAACGATCTGCTCGCCCCCGCTTCCGTCGAGACCTGTTCGGAGGCGCTGTTTCAAGAAGTGATGCATGCGAATGCGAAGTCCGCCTTTCTGTGCGCACAGGCCGCAGGAAAGGCGATGGCATCCCGGCAGTCGGGCTGCATCGTCTTTGTTTCGTCGATCCATGCCGAGAAGCCGACCGGATCTTCCTTTGTCTACAGCGCGTCCAAGGGAGCCGTCAAAATGCTGGCGAAGGAAGCGGCACTGGAGCTCGGCCGGCACGGCATCCGCGTCAATACGATTGAGGCGGGGCCGGTAGAAGGCGATGATGAACGCTTCCACAGCAGGCTTACGACGCTCTATCACAGCTACGAAACCAAGGTGCCGAGCGGGCAGCTGGGAAGCGCTGAGGATATCGCCCATGCCGCAGGCTTTCTCGCCTCCGCGGAAGCCCGCTACTTGAACGGCGCAGATCTCCGGCTGGACGGCGGTTTCCTGCTGCACTACATGGACCATAAAATGAAACGGCCAAAGGGAGGCGATTCGCCATGAGCATGGCAGGCAAAGTCGCCCTGGTGACGGGAGCGGGAACCGGCATCGGCCAGGGGATTGCGCTGGAGTTTGCACGCAGAGGTGCAAGCGTAGCGGTCCACTATAACCGCAGCGAGGCAGGCGCCCTTGAAACGAAGCGGCGGATCGACGAGGCCGGCGGTGACTGCTTCATCGTTCAGGCGGACGTCGCCAGGCAGGACGAGATTATTACGATGGTAAGGGAGGTCAAGCAGCGCGGCGGGGGCATCGACATTCTGGTCAACAATGCCGCCGTGCAGCTGAACTACGACCTGTTCAAGCATGATGAGGAGACGTTCAGCCGCATGATGAATACGAACGTGAAGGGCTACTGGCAGTGCATTCAGGCCGTCGTTCCGGCCATGAAGCAGAAAGGCGCAGGCCGCATCATTCTCATCTCTTCGGTGCATGCGAAGCGGCCGACCGATTTCGATCCCGTCTACGCGATGACGAAAGGTGCGATCCGGATGCTGGGAAGGGAAAGCGCTATCGAGCTGGCCCCGTACGGCATCACGGTGAACATGATCGAGCCGGGAGCCGTCGACGTCGGCAAATATGAGCGCATATTAGCGGACGATCCCGATGCGCAGAAGAAGCTGGAGGAGCGGCGCAAGCGCCAGCTGGCCAAATTCCCGATGGGACGCGTTGGCGTCCCGCTCGATGTCGCCAGGCTCGCCGCCTTCATCGCCTCGGACGAAAGCGAATATTTGACGGGCTCCGCCATCCGTCTGGACGGCGGGAGCATGCTGCTGTAACGAACCATCCAATAGGGGGAGTGATTTCATGATTAACAAAGAGTCATACGAGCAAACTTTGGGCCATGTAAGCACCGCTTCGAGACCCTCGGAGCTGAAGATTACGGACATCCGCTTCACCGATATCGTCGGGGGGCCTTTTCACAGCAGCCTGATCAAGGTGTATACCAACCAGGGGCTCGTCGGCTTCGGGGAGGTCCGCGACGGCGCGGACAAAGTATACGCCCTCATGCTGAAGAGCCGTCTGCTCGGCGAAAATCCCTGCAACATCGACAAGCTGTTCCGGCGGATCAAGCAGTTCGGCGGCCATGCCCGCCAGGGCGGCGGCGTCAGCGGAATCGAACTCGCGCTGTGGGACCTGGCCGGCAAAGCCTACGGGGTGCCGGTCTATCAAATGCTTGGCGGCAAATTCCGCGATAAAATCCGCATGTACTGCGATACGGAGGTCGTCGGCAAGGATACCGGCAAGGCGATGGGCGAAGCGCTGAAGAAACGGATGGACGCCGGCTTCACCTTCCTGAAGATGGACCTCGGCATCGGACAGATCATCAATGAGCCTGGTACGCTGAGCGCCCCGCTCGGTTTCCTGGAGGAGATGAGGGAAAAATCGAAGCGCCGCTACAATCAGAACTTCGACGGATTGTCGGAAGACGAGCTGCGGGAAATTACGAACCGCCACTACGATATCTACAACATCCCCCATCCCTTGACCGGCATTCATGTCACGGAAAAAGGACTCGACATGCTCGAGCAGTACGTCGCGGACGTCCGCTCCGTCATCGGCTACCAGGTGCCCCTCGCCATCGACCATTTCGGCCATATCGGGCTTCAGGACTGCATCAAGCTGGGCCGGCGCATCGACAAGTTCAACCTGGCCTGGATGGAAGACATGATTCCTTGGCAGTACACACAGCAGTACGCCCAGCTGTCTCGGTCCGTCACCACTCCGATCTGCACGGGCGAGGACATCTATCTGAAGGAAAATTTCAAGCCGCTGCTCGAAGCGGGCGGCGTCTCCGTTATCCATCCCGACGTCCTGACTACCGGCGGCATTCTGGAGACGAAGAAAATCGGCGACATGGCCCAGGACTACGGCGTCGCAATGGCGATCCATATGGCGGAGAGTCCGATCGCCTGCCTTGCGGCCGCCCATGTCGCCGCCGCGACCGAAAACTTCCTTGCGCTCGAATACCATTCCTGCGAAGTGGATTGGTGGGATGACATCGTCATCGGCAGCAGGCTGCCGGACAAACTCGTCCAGAACGGGTACATCACGCTGACGGATGCGCCCGGTCTCGGCATCGACGATCTGAACGACGAGGTTCTGGCCGAACATGTCCACCCGGAGATCGGCGGAATCTGGGAGTCGACCGACCAGTGGAACAAGTTTTATTCCAACGACCGGCTGTGGAGCTGACGGCTGGCGGCAATACGAACCACCCGCACGGCGGAACGCTGTGCGGGTGGTTTTTTCTCGTATGGATGACGACAGGTAGACGCGTGAAAGGACGCTGATCTCCGACCTCCCTTTCTTTTGATCCCCCTTTGTCGACGAAAGGATGCCTCGTCAAAACGAAAAGGCACGGATAGGAGGGATCCGTACCTTGATAATGATTGATCTTTCTGTTTGGCAATGGACGAAGCTTAAGACGTCACCGAAGCCCGGCTCATCTTGGCCGCCGCTTCCATCAGTCCGGTGATATAGCCGACGCCGTACAGGCGGCCGAGCAGCTCATATCCCGGGTTCGTATTGTCCTCGCCTTCCATCGTCGGGACATGGTCCGGTCTCGCCGGCCCGTCGAAGCCGACCTCATAATAGGTCTTCATCGCTTCGAGCATATCCGTCTTGCCGTCGTCGTGGAAGGTCTCCTCGAACTTCTCCGGCGTGCCCTTCACGTCACGGAAGTGGACGAAGAACAGCTTCTTCTGGCCGGCGAACTGGCGGATGACCGCAGGAATGTCCTCGCCCGCCGTCGCCAGCGTTCCTTGGCACATCGTCATGCCGCTGTATGCGCTCGGCACCAGATCGATCGCCCGCTGCAGCGCGGCCGCGCTCGTCAGAATCCGCGACACGCCGCGGATCGGCGAGATCGGCGGATCGTCCGGATGGAGCGCCAGCTTCACCTGCGCGGATTCGGCGACGGGCACGATTTTTTCCAGGAAATAGTGCAGGTTCTCCCACAGCTGCGCCTCAGTGACGATGCCGGCCTCCGTCAGCGGGGCATCCGCCATCAGGCTGTGATCGTAGCTTGATACGAGCGCCCCGCCGCGCGTGCGGGTTGTCGTCGAAGTGCGGAACCAGTTAAACTGTGCCATGAAGTTGTAGCAGAGCACAGGAATGCCGGCGGCGCCCATGTTGACGATGAACTGCTGAAAAATCTCGATCTCCTCGTCGCGGCCGGGCGTCCCGAGCTTGATGTTGTTGCTCGGCGGCATCGATTCGATGACGGACAGCGTCAGTCCGAAGTCGGCGTACCGCTGCTTCATCCGGATCAGCGGCATCAGATCCCACGGCTTCTCCGACTTCTCTTCCCACGGCAGGCCGCCAACCGCATAGTTCACGTTCATCTGCTTCGCCAAATGCCACAGCCGGTTCGGCTGCGAAGAGAAAAATTCCGCCAATTGCATGGAATGAACACCTCTTTCTCATTAGCTTACTCATAAACATTAGGATATCAATTCAGGATAACAGCAGCACCGTCTCATGAACAGAGAAGCTTTTTCATGCGGCTCCCCGCCGATTGATATTGCCACCGCCCCGTGCTGTTTCCGGCTTAACGGTACATTAGGAAGATTCGTCACAGGGGTCGCCTTTCGGGAGCTCCACTTCCCGAAAGGCGCTGCTTCCCCGGCTCAGCTTCCTGCTTTGGCTGCCAGCTCCTTGCCGAGCTTGTCGATCTTGTCGAAGGCCTGCTCCAGGCTCTGCTGGCCGAACGTGACCGCGTCCATCTCTTTCTTGTAGGCGTCCACCCATTCCGTGAATCCGGGAGCCGGCGAGTAGAACGGCAGCGCTTTGTCGACGGACTGATCGTAAATTTCCTTGCCGAGCTTATCCTTCGCTTCCAAATTCGGCTCGAGCTCCTTGTAAATTTCCGGGTTGATCGGAATGCCGCGGGTTAGTCCGAGTGTTTTTCCCGCATCCTTATCCGTCACGAACCATTTGACGAAATTTTTTGCCTCTTCCTTGTTCTTCGAATTGGCACTGACGCTGAGGAAAATAGTCGACTGTGCCCAGCCCCCGCCGGCCGGACCGGTCGGCATATTGACGACACCCACTTTGCCCGGCATCAGCTGCTCCAGCGCGCTGACCGAGCCGGTCGTCGCTCCCCGGGTCATGACGACGCCGGAAGCCATCGGGTCCGCCTGCGGGTCGTTCTCCAGGAACGAGGCCGCCTGGTCCGCCGGAGGCACAATTTTGTCCTTGCGGAACTGTTCATAGGTTTGGTAGAACTTCATGAACAGGTCTTTATCCAGCGTGAACGTCTTGCCACCGTCAGCCATGATCGGCGGCTTGCCCATCGCCGTCTGGTAGTAGTTGAAGCCGTCCCATGTCGTCGTGTCGCCGATCGGATACTTGCCTTCCGGCAGCTTGGCGCGCGCATCCTTCGCCCATTGGAAAAACTCGTCGTACGTCCAGTCTTTATGCGGCAGCGGGATGCCGTATTTCGCCAGATCCTCCTTGTTGAAGGCGATCCCCTGCGCGTTCTGGCTGAGCGGAATGCCGTACAGCTTGCCGCCGATCTTCAAATTCTCGAGGACGCCGGGATCCACGATACCGGTCAAGTCGATATCGGACAAATCCTCCAGCTGCCCCCGGCTAACGTACTCCTGCAAATAGGCAGCGTCCATTTGAAGGACATCGGTAATCGTTTTCGATGCCGCCAGTGTCGGCAGCTTTTGCCAATAGGCATCCCAAGCCATGTATTCCGGCTTGAATTTTACGTCCGGGTGCTGCTGCGTGTACAGATCCAGCGCTTTTTTGGTCGCTTCGTGCCGCTCGTCTGGTCCCCACCACATGATGCTCAGCGTCTTTCCGCTGCCGCTTCCTTTTCCGCCGCCGCTGCAGGCCGTGATCGCGAAGATCAGCGCCAGCAGGAGAGAGACAAGGCTCATTCGTCTCATGTTCATCATCTTCCGTTTCCCCTTTCGTTTTATATCAGCCATTTTTTTCGTGGAATCTTATTACGCAGCCAAGCTACCCTTTGAGGCCGGTCGTCGCAATCCCCTCAACAAAATGCTTTTGCGCAAACAAAAAGATAAGCATGGACGGGAGGACGGACAACAGCGACATGGCGAGCAGCTGTCCCCATTGGATATCGAACTGGTCGATGAACATCCGCAGCGCCAGGCCGACCGTAAACTTTTCGACCGAGCTGATGTACAGCACCTGCGCGAAGAAATCGTCCCAGCTCCAGATAAAGGTAAATATCGCGACCGTCATGAGCGCCGGCTTGATCAGCGGGAAAATGATCCGGAGGAAGATGCCGTACACCGACGCGCCGTCGATTTTCGCCGCCTCGTCGAGGTCCCGGGGAATGCCCCGGATAAACTGGACCAGCAGGAAGATGAAGAACGCTCCGCCGCCAAAAAAATGCGGCAGCACCAGCGGCACGTAACTGTCCACAAAGCCCAGCTTGTTAAAGAGGATATACTGCGGAACGATCGTCACCTGTCCGGGCAGCATCATCGTCAGCAGCAGGATGGAAAACCAGAAGCCCCGCAGCTTGAAGCTCAGCCGGCCGAAGCCGTAAGCGACGATGGCGGCGGTCAGCACCCCACCGAAGACGTTGCCGACCTCCATCAGGAGCGAATTGCCGAAAAAGTGGGCGAACGTGTACTCGCTGGAGAAATGCCAGCCTTTGCTGTAATTTTCCCATATCGGCGTCTTCGGCCAGATGGTCGGCAGGCTGAGCTCTTCGGTCTTTTTCAGGGAGGCGCCGACCCACCAGATGACCGGGTACAGCATGAGAAGCGAGAACAAGGAGAGAAACAGATGATTCGTTACCTTGGACTTCAGCTTCACTTCGTTCCCCCTCCTTCCGATTCGTAGAATACCCAGTAGCGGGATGCGGCGAAGTTCACGATGGTCAAGAGTGCGACTATGGCGAGCAGGATCCAGGCCAGCGCCGAGGCATATCCCATCTGGTAATGCTTGAACGCCTTCTCGTATAAATACAAGGCATACACGTAAGTGGAGTTGACCGGACCGCCCTTCGTAATGATAAACGCGGAGGTAAAGGTCTGAAAGGAGCCGATGACGCCGAGGATCAGGTTAAAAAACATGACGGGAGACAGCATCGGCAGCGTAATGCTGATGAACCGGCGGATCTTCGCGGCGCCGTCCACGGCTGCGGATTCGTACAGTTCCTGCGGGATCTGCTTCAGGCCAGCCAGGAAAATAACCATCGTCGAGCCAAACTGCCAGGTGTTCAGGAGAATGAGCGTGCCCAGCGAAGTGTCGGGATTGGAAATCCACCCTACGCCCTGGATGCCGAACCAGGCGAGTACCTGGTTGATATAGCCGTCGAGGCCGAACATGTTGCGCCACAGGGCTGCCACCGCAATGCTTCCGCCGATCAGCGAAGGAAAATAGATGGCCGTCCGGTACAGGTTCATGCCTTTTAATTTCTGGTTCAGCGCCATAGCCACGAGGAGCGAGAAGAACAGCTTCAGCGGCACGGAGAACAGGACGAACAAAAAGGTGACGCCAAGCGATTTGGTAAAGGTCGAATCATTCGTAAAAATGTTGACGTAGTTTTCGGTTCCGACCCAGACCGGGTCTTCCAGCAGCGAGTAGTCGGTAAAGGACAAATAAAACGATTGGGCGATAGGCCACAGCGTAAGCAGTAAAAAGCCGATGAGCCACGGGGAAATAAAGATGTAACCCGCCAAATGGGTGTCCCCGGTCTTTGCGCGCTTTCGGACGGCGCGTCGGGTCTTTTCCGCTTCGGCTGTCGTTTTCGTTTCTGCAACCATCCTTTTCATTTCCTCCCCTCTTGCATTCCATCATCATAAAAATGATTGTAGTACTACTTTATTCGAAAGCGGTTTCATGATTAAAGGCGACGATTTTACGATAATGTTTGTTTTTTTAAAATCCGTCTGCGTCTCCCCCCCGCTCCTTCAATTTCAGGTGGTAAAAATGAGATATGCTCCATTACGCCAATAACTTTCGATGTACATTTCAATGATGTTGGGTTACTTATAACGAACAAAACTTAGATTTGTATCGCTCCAGGAGTTTGTTCACTTATAACGAACAAAACTTTAGATGTGCATCGTTCCAGGAGTTTGTTCACTTATAACGAACAAAACTTTAGATTTGTCGTTCCAGGTGTTTGTTCACTGACAACGAACAGATTGTGATTTTGTCTTTCAAAAGGTGGACAAACGCACCCTATCTTTACTCTCAATCTCCATCCCATATATAGGTTGGAATCTAGATGTTAATACAAGATGTAGAAACATCTGCATTTTAGCCGCCCGTAGAAGGATATAGTGCCGTGTCCACCTTTTATAAAACAAAACAAGAATATGTCCATTGGATAAGGACAGAGAATGTTGTACGAGGGCTATTTCAAAAATGGGCAGTGCGGGGAAAAGACCAATTGATTTGAGGTTTGCGGAGTCCCGGGGAGCAGTTGATTGGTTTAAGATCCGGAGAGTGTCATAGAAAGGCCGTTTGGTTTGAGACTGGAGAGTGTCATAGATAAGCCGTTTGGTTTGAGAACTGGTGAGTGTCATAGATAGGCTGTTTGGTTTGAGATCTGGTGAGTGTCATAGAGAAGCCGTTTGGTTTGAGATCTGGTGAGTGTCATAGAAAGGCCGTTTGGCTTGAGGTCTGGAGAGTGTCATAGATAGGCTTTGCGGTGATCGAATGGCTCATCTCTGCTGAAAATTTATAAATTCGATCATCTTAAGAAAGTCGCATCGACAAAACGGAATTCGTCCTTAACAATGGAATCAAGCACTAGGTTCGAAAGCATCCATTGATCGAGGAGGGATTTTGGAATGAAATTTGACAATCCGGTAGATATCATTCAGTTGACGCCGCAGTGGAAGGGCGAGCGGTTCGAGAACGGACGGCCGAAGGTGCCCGAAGACGTGCTGAGAAGAATCCGCAAAATTACGCTGGAAGAAGCGTGGGGGCCGCTCTGGCACCGGGGTTACAAATTCCAGTTTGAAGGCGACTTCAAAATCGTGCATCCCGACCAGGTCATGGTGGGACGCGCGGTCACCGCGGTCATGGTACCGCAGCGGCCGGATCTGCACGAGACGCTGCTGAACTATGGTCATGAACAGGAAGGACGAAGCGGCTTCTTTAACCAGTGGGTGATCGATTCTCTTGTTGAAGATGACGTCGTCGTGGTCGATATGTTCGACAAGGTCCACCTCGGCACCTATGTCGGCGGCAACCTCTCGACGGCCATCTCCACCCGCACCAAGCGCGGCGGAGCCGTGATCTGGGGCGGCATCCGCGACAATCAGCAGGTGTCCGAAATCAAGAACATCAACGTCTATTACCGCGGAAGCGACCCGACGGCCATCGGTGAAGTCACCATGGTAGGCATGAACGTGCCGACCCGGATCGGCAAGGCGATTTGCCTGCCGGGTGACGTGGTGCTGGGCACGCCGGCCGGCGTCATCTTCATCCCTCCCCATCTGGCCGAGCTGACGGCCGTGCAGGCGGAGAAATCGCAGGTGCGGGACATCTTCGGCTTCGTCCGGCTCAAAGAAGGCGTCTACTCCACTGCGCAGATCGACGCCTCCTGGACCACGGCGCTGTGGGAGGACTTCACCCAATGGTTCGAGAGCGACGAGGCTGCCGCCGAGTATCGGCATCTGACCTGGGAAGCCGAGCTTGAGGAAGCCCGAAAAAACGAGCTCGACGGTCCGCGGAGCGACGTGCGGCTGTAGCGGTTTCACAACAACAAAAAAGGAAGCGGGCTGAATGGCCTGCTTCCTTTTTTTCGCTGCCTATTTGCAGATCGACTCCCGATACTCGCTGGGGGAGACACCGACCTTCTTTTTAAAAATTTGACTGAAATAGCGGGAATCCTGGTATCCGACCTTTTCGGCGACCTCATAGTTTTTGTAATGAGTGGTCCGAAGCATATCCTTGGCCTTGTCGATCCGGATTTCGGTCAAGTGCTCAATGAACGTCTTGCCGGTGTTCGTCTTGAAGAGCAGGCTCAAATAAGTCGGCGTAATGAACACCTTCTGCGCGACGCTCTGCAGCGAAGCATACTGGCATTCCTGCTCCATGTAATGGATGGTCTTTTTAATAAGGCTGCGGTGGCTCTCTTTGAGCGTGGGCGAGAAGACCTCCCACAGGCCGGTCAGAAACCGGGTGACGTAGCGCTTCAGTTCATCCAGCGTGCCGATCTTCACCAGCGACGTCGCTTCAAACGGCTTGTAAGCGCCTCCATTCCCTTCGTCGGCAATCACCCTTTTTTCAATACCGACCAGCATCCGGATTGTCAGCTCATACATGCTCGTCACGTCGATCGGGCCTTTCTCCAGCAGTGCGGCATAAAACTGGTCCACCGCTTCTGCGATCTCCGCCTCCGTAGCGGCCGAGCGGAAGCTGGCGTACAGCTTTCTCTCCTTCTCGGCCGGGTAGCGCCCGACCGGCTCCATCCGGCGGATTTCGCTGTAATGAATGATTTGGCCCGTCCCGCGGTAAAACTTGTTATTCAGTGCAGCCGAAGCTTGCCGGTAAGAAAGATGGATGTCGCTCAAGTGGCTGCATGGCTTCCCTACTCCAATGTTCACCGGATGGGGAAACCGCTGTTGAAGCATCGCTTGCACCCGGACCAGCACCTCTTTGGAAACCCAGGAGAACAGCAGTCCGATCCTCCCTTCCTCGTCCAGAAAGACGACGCTCCCTTCCGGCACACGCTCCTGAAGATCGGCGCGCATGTTCTCAAGATATGCCAAGCGGTCATGCTCATGGTCATAAGGAGCGGTCGGCTCCAATAACGCAATGGCGGGAAACGTATAGTACGGGTTCAGGCGAAGCCGGGACAGGCTTTCCTTCAGTTCCCCCTTCATATTCGCTTTGCCGGAAATGAGGTGCCTTAACAGACGGTCCCTCATCCAAGTCATAACATCCTGGTCATCGAACAAGAAACGTTCATTTAACATGCTTCATTTCCCCTTTGTGAAAGGATAACGAACGAGAGGCATGGTTCTAGTCCATATGGATGAACTTATAGGCATGCATATGCTCGATAAAAGCCTCCTCAACCGCATCCCCGTCCCCTGTCTGGAGGACGGTGATCAGCCGCCGATGCCACTCGGCCAGCAAATCCGTCGTGTGATGACGATTGGAGATGGCCATAAAGCGCATCACCTTCGTCCTCATTTGGTTCCAGAGCTCCAGAATAGCCTGATTGTCGCAGCGTTTGTAGAAAAATCCGTGAAAATCCATATCCAGCTCGAGGATGCCCAGCGTGTCATCCCGCTCGACGGCTTCCTCCATCGACCGGATAATCATTTCCAATTGCTCGTAATCATCCTCCGACAAAGTTGGCATAGACGTTCTCACCGCGTAACCCTCAATAATTTCGCGAAGCACGAAAATATCTCTGATCTCCTTCGACGTAATATTGGAAACGACCGACCCTTTATTCGGAATGCCGTTAATTAATCCTTCCTGCTTCATCCTCTCCAACGCTTCGCGCACAGGCGCCTGACTGACCTGAAATTTACCCGCGATGTCCAGCACGATGAGCCGCGTTCCCGGCTGCAGCTCGCCTGCGATAATTTCCCGCTTAAGCCTCAAATAAATCTGTTCGCTGATGGAATTCCCCAAAGGGATGTAACTGCTGTTTGACATGACTCTCAGTCTCCATTCGCCGATCATCCATGACCGCAGATTTGACCAACACGTACGAAACGGCAGTCAGGTAACCGTTTTCAAAACGGTCGGTCGATAGGTTCGCTGACTTACGTTCCATCATCCCTCCCGCTATTATCGATTATCGATAATTTGTTTCCATCATTATATGGGGGCCAGATGCCTTCTGACAACGGAGAATTTTGACGAAAAGGGTTTGATTTTTTATGATCTTTTCGCGTATATCGACAATCCGTTTCCGTGGGGCTTCCATCCCTGCCCCATCCCGCCGCAAGCCCTATCCGCCATCGGACAATCGAATGTTATCCAATAAAAGCCAATCCCATGCACCCTATTTTCGGTGTAACCCGTATAGTTCGTCCTACCTATTCAGGAAAAAAACAGGAAATGAATGGTTCTTCCTTTCATTTTTTCAGAAAAAAATGCCGGTTTATGAAATAAAGATATGAAAATATCGGGGGTACTTGTCGAAATATAGAATAGGAACTAAAACCGGTCGGAATCCTTTCCGCTCAGGCATGCCGTCCGCCGAAACGGATGAATCCATTCAAATATATTACATACCTATTGACGGATTCTCACGGATCGGCACATACGGCCCGCCCGGAGCTGCTCTTTTAAGCGCTGCGCCTGTTCACACAGGTGCTGCCGGAACTTTAGACCTATATCGACTGCAGGGGGAATCTCGTTTGAACAAGCTACTCAAGCAAATATCCGGGCTTTTCAACATTAAAAAGCTCAGAAGCAGACTGATGCTCTTCATCTGTCTCATGCTCATTATCCCGACCGTTGTGCTTGCCGTCTTCGCCGTGAACAGCGCCAAAGCACAGCTTCAGGACAAAATGGAGGACACTACGAAATCAAGCGTCATGCTGCTCGACAAACTGATCAACACGATGGTTGAAATGCAGCTGTCCAACGTGAAACAACTCAGCAATCAGATTACGTATGCCGACATCGAAAACCACTCGGTGGAGACCCGAATCCTGATTGACGATTTTAAAGCGCAGCATCCGGAAATCGAAATCGTCTCGATCGGCACCGACAACGGGTCCTGGATGAAATCTCCTGACCCCGGTCAGCAGCAGTTCGATCCACGGACCCGCAACTGGTACAAGCTGGCCATGAACAACAAGGGGCAGGCCGTTGTCGACGATCCGGCGATTTCGGCTACGACGAAAAACTATGCGGTCGCCATTTCCAAAACGCTGCCCGACGGCAAAGGGGTCATCAACATCAGCCTGAGCATCGGGAACATCAACAACATCGTGAAGCAGGTTCACCTTGGCAACGAGGGCTACATCTACTTAGTGGACCGCAACGGCCTCTTGATGTCGCACCCGACCGAGAAGGTGGGTGCCAAGTTTGTCGGCGACCAGCTCAAAACGATGCAGGGTAAAAATGAAGGGCTGCTCGACTACACCAATCCGATCAATGGCGTTGGCCAGCGCGGCTATTTCGTGACCAACGAGCTGACCGGCTTCAAAATCGTCGGCATCCTTCCGGAGAGCGAATATACAAAGGCGACGACGCCAATCTTCTGGACATCAGCTATCGTTCTTGTGATCGCCGTTATTGCCGCGCTGATCGTGATGTTCTTCATCATCCGCAGCATGACGCGTCCGATCGAGCAGCTGAACCGTTCGGCGAAGCGCGTGAGCGAAGGGTATTTGAACGATCGCGTCGTGACGAAGCGGCGAGACGAAATCGGAGACCTGGCGCATAACTACAACGCCATGGTCGACTCGCTGCGCCGGATGGTACTGGACATGTCGGAAACCTCCAGCCAGCTGGCGGCCTCGAGCGAAGAGCTGACCGCCAGTACGGAGCAGAACGCGCAGAGCGTCGAATTCGTCTCCAATCTGATGACGGATTCAGCCCAGGAGGCCAATAACCAGGCCATCGCCGCGCAGGAAAGCGCGCGCACGATGGAGGAAATGGCCAGCGGTATCCAGCGTATTGCCGAATCGGCCAGCACCATCGTCGATTCGTCGAACCGTACGGAAGAAGACGTGCACGCCGGCAGCCGGAAGGTTCAGCTGGTCAGCACGCAAATGGACACGATCAAGCAGTCCACGCACGAGTCTGCTGCGCTGATCGAGAAGCTGAACGACCACAGCGCAAGCATCGCCGCGATGAGCACGGCGATCTCCGAAGTGGCTAAGCAGACCAACCTGCTCTCCCTGAACGCCGCGATCGAAGCGGCGCGGGCCGGCGAGCATGGACGCGGCTTCGCTGTCGTCGCCGAGGAAGTCCGCAAGCTGGCGGATCAGTCGAACCTCACGGCGGAGGAAATCCAGCACACGATCCAGGAGATGACGATGCTGATCACTGACGCGTATAACGTGATGCGTCATAAAGTGCAGTCCGATGTGGATCAGGGGATGGAAGTTACGGCAGAGGCGCTCGAAGCTTTTGCCAATATCGAAAAGTCCGCCAAGCAGATTACCGACCAGATCCAGGACATTTCCGCCGTCACCGAGCAGATGTCCGCGAGCAGCGAAGAAGTGTCCGCCTCCGTGCAGGAAGTGGCCAGCATTTCGCGCAACACGGTCGCGTCGTTCGAGCGCGTGAGCGCCGCGAACCAGGAGCAGCTGGCGTCCATGGAAGAAATCTCCTCTTCGGCGAACAGCCTGTCGAAGATGGCGGTGGACATGCAGGAGAAAATCGACCGCTTCAAGCTGGAGGGCTGATTGGGGCGGGCAGCAGTCCGCTTGATTTCCCGGCCCCCGGGGGTATATGAAATGTTAAAAAGCGTACCGTACGGTTTTAGTCCGTGCGGTACGCTTTTTGGTGTATATACGGGTAGTTCCCGTCGGTATGCCTTTTAGTGCCTGCAGGTTTGATGTGCTTCCCCAATAATCTGAGCGATTCCCTGGAGCAATTCCCCGCTTAGTTTCCAGCGGGCCCTCTCGCTTAACGCCCAAAACGTCGGCTCAGCACATGATGCGGGTTTTGCAGGAACGGGCTGCGCGTATTTTTAAGCGTTTCGATGCGCTCAAGCGCAAGCCGGTCCGCGGCAACATACGTCGGGATGCCGGCTTCCCGGGAGATGTCGAAGATGCGGGAGATGCTGTTATAGATCCCGCTGATTTGCTTCCAGGCGCGGTCCTTGTTATAGCCGTTCAGCTCGTCGGCAATATTGATGACGCCGCCGGCGTTAATGACGTAATCCGGCGCGTATACGATGCCCAGCTCGTGAATCAGGTCTCCGTGCCGGGCTTCCTTCAGCTGGTTGTTGGCCGAGCCGGCAATAACCTTTGCCTTCAGCTTCGGAATACTCTCATCATTGATGATGGCGCCCAGCGCACAGGGGGAGAAAATATCGCAATCAACGCCGATAATATCCCCCGGCGCCACCGCAGTGGCGTTATACTTCTCCACCGCGCGGCTGACCGCCTCCTCGTTGATATCCGTCACGATCAGCCGGGCGCCCTCCTGATGCAAATACTCGCACAGGTGGAAAGCCACGCTGCCGACGCCCTGCACTGCAATCGTCCGGCCTTCCAGCGAATCGGAACCGAAGGCTTCTTTGGCGGCGGCCTTCATACCTTGATATACGCCGTACGCCGTCGCCGGCGACGGATTGCCGGACGAGCCGTAGGTCGGGGAGATCCCGGTCACATAATCCGTCTCCTGATGAATGATATCCATGTCGGCCACCGTTGTGCCGACATCCTCTGCCGTAATGTAGCGGCCGTTCAATCCTTGTATGTATCTTCCGAAAGCCCGGAACATCGCTTCGTTCTTGTCCTTTTTCGGATCGCCGATGATGACGGTTTTGCCTCCGCCCAGGTTCAGGCCTGAAATAGCGTTCTTATAGGTCATGCCCTTAGCCAGGCGCAATGCGTCTTCGATTGCGGCTTCCTCGGAAGCGTAAGTCCACATCCGGGTCCCACCCAGTGCCGGCCCGAGCGTCGTATCGTGAATCGCAATGATCGCTTTGAGTCCGGACGACTTGTCCTGACAAAAAAGCAGCTGCTCATAATCGTACTGTTCCATTGCGCTAAACAGTTCCATATCGGTGTTCCCTCCATTGTGATTCATGCCTCATGCTACTCACGCTTATAAGCGTAACAGGATCATTATAGTAATGATTTGACTTGAAAGTAAAGTTTTCACCCGTGTTATCCGACTTTCCGGGCTTTACCCGACTAGGCGTGCTTGAACACAAAAAAGACGGCTGACGCCGTCTTAAATGCTTTGTCCCTGCTTCTCACGCTTTTGTCTGCAACCCCCAACCGACGGGATACGATGCGCCGAGCGATACCGGCAGACGCCCTTTGAAAGGGATGGTGCCGGCGATCGCCTTGGCGGTGCTCACAAGCGCCAGCGGGCGGCTCTCGTAGGCCGCAACCAGTGCAGACGCTTCCGTAAAACACATCAGGTCGTACGGATTGCGAAGCGCGGCCACCACGACCGGTTTGCCAAGCGCGAGCAAATTCTGGACCAGCTTGATCTGCGCCGGGTCAAACTGCGCATTGTACGTGCCCACGACGATCTGCCGCACCTCCCCGCCTTCGGCTTCCTCCATAAGGCGGCCCGCCTGTTCCGCCACTTCGGCCAGCGGCACCTGACGGTCGGTCACGTCGATCCCCTGTGCGGCCAGGGCGCTGCCCAGGCTTTCCGTCCTCGCGATCGCTTCGTCGGCGATCGTCAGCGCGGCAGCCGCGACCGAGATGACCAGCGTGCGCTCCCGTTTCAGCGGCAGGATGCCCTCCCTTGCTTGCACCAGCGTAATGCTTGCCTCGCTGATCCGGCGGGCCAGATCCATGTGGGCTTCGCTCCCGGGGAGCTTGTCCCGCAGTCCGGGCACTGCCTGTTTGCCACTCTGGGCCAGCTCGTCCTGCAGCCCATGCGAGACTTCGACAACCTGCCCGCCCAGCTCCGGCCGCAGCGTCCCCAGCTCCGCCGGGCTCCCGAGCAGTCCGCGCTTCGCCTTCAGCGCAAGCAGCCTCCGCACGGAGGTGTCGATCCGGCTCTCCGCGATCCGGCCGGAGCGGACCGCCTGCTCCAGCGCCTCCATCGCCTCCACCTGCAGCTGCGGGGTCTGGCTGATCAGGACGGTGTCCGCTCCCGCTTCGACCGCCATCACCGCAGCCTTGACGGTGCCGTAATGCTCGGCGATCGCTTTCATTTCCATGCAGTCGGTCATGACGACGCCATCGTAGCCGAGCTCCTCGCGCAGCAGGCCGGTCAGCACGGCATGCGACAGCGTTACCGGCAGCTTGGACGGCTCTAGCGCCGGAAAATAAATATGCGCCGACATGACCGCGTCGATGCCTTCGGCGATCGCCTTTTTGAACGGAACGAGCTCCACCTCATCCATCCGCTCCCGGTCGTGTGTAATCGTCGGCAGGTCCAGATGGGAGTCCACGGCGGTATCCCCGTGTCCGGGAAAATGCTTCGCCGTGGCCGCGACGCCCGCGTCCTGCAGGCCGCGGAAAGCAAGCGTCCCGTACTCCGCCACCGCTTCCGGGGACTCCCCATAGGAACGGACGCCGATGACCGGATTCAGCGGATTGTTGTTCACGTCGAGCACCGGCGCAAAGTTCAGGTTGATGCCAAGGGAACGCAGTTCCTCCCCGCTGACGCGCGCGGACTCGTACACCCAGTCCGCCGAGCCCGCGGCGGCCAGCGCCATATTTCCCGGCATCAGAGCAACGCCTTCCGTGATCCGGGCGACCATTCCGCCTTCCTGATCAATGGAAATCCACAACGGCAGCGTCCCCGACGCTGCGGCCGCCTGCTGCAGATCCCGGCTCAGCCTGCCCACCTGCTCCGTCGTCTTCACGTTGCGGGCGAAATAAATGACGCCGCCGATCTGATGCGTGCTGATGAACTGCCGCAGCTCCTCGCTGATTTCCGTCCCCCAAAAGCCGCAAACGAACATCTGCCCGATTTTTTGCCGCAGGCTCATGCTCTTGATCAGCTGATCGATCTTCCGTTCCTGATTCATCGTGATATCCCCCTAGCTCATATGCTGTATCAATTGCGCTGCTGATTCCGATCTGATTCCAATATCTGCGAAATACCATCATCGCTCCCAAATCCATGACAGCATGATTTAAAATATCGATTCTGATAGGATTCGAATCTTCAATGATCCATCACTCTGATTTCAATTTCGGTATACCGGATCCGGTTCCCCCTGCGATTCCTTCTCCCTATTCCGTCCGCTCCTGCAGCCGCTCATGCAGAAAATCGACGACATGGACGGCCTTCATGCTGCCGCTGAGGCCTTCCTTCTCGATGCCGTGCTTCATCTGCAGCAGGCAGCCGGGATTGCTGGTCAGCAGATACTGGGCCTGCGTCGCTTCCACATGCTCCATCTTGTGATCCAGAATGCTGCCGGCCATTTCCGGCTGTGTCACGTTGTAGATGCCTGCTGAGCCGCAGCAGCGATCGGCGTTTTTCATTTCGATAAACTCGGCGCCCTCCACTTGGCGCATCAAAACGCGCGGGGCGTCCGCCGATTTCATCACGTTGCGCAGATGGCAGGAATCCTGGTAGGTGATTCTCACCTTCGGGTTCCCTTCTGGAGCAGGTCCTGCCGAAGGGACGCCGAAGTTTAAGCTTCGGCCCGCACGGACAAGCAGCTCGCTGACGTCGACGACACGCCCGGCGAACCAGGCTGCATCATCCCGCCACTGCGGATCTTCATGCAGCAGATGGTCGTATTCGGTCAGGATTGCCCCGCAGCCGCCCGCATTGGAGACGATATAGTCCACATTCGCCTCCTTGAAGGCGCGGATGTTGCCGCGGGCGAGCTCCCGCGCTCCTTCCGCCTCGCCGCTGTGCGCATGCAGGGCGCCGCAGCAGTTCTGTGCCGCCGGAATCACTACATCGAAGCCGGCTGCGGTAAGCAGATCCACGGTATGAATGTTCGTGTCCGTGAACAGCACATCCATAATGCAGCCTCTGAAGAGCGCTGCAGTTGCGATTTTCTCGCCTTTTGCCGGGTGATACGCGCCGATCTTCTCCAGCACGCCCTTGCCCGAAGCTTCGGGCAATATTTTCTCCATATCGCTGATATGCTTCGGAAACAGCTTCATGATGCCGGTGGACCGCGCTGCCTTCCGCAGCCCCGACTTCTGGTACAGCTCGAGGCCTCGGCCCACCAGCTTCATCCGCTTCTGATGCGGAAATACCGTTTTGAACGCCGCATGACGGGCAGCCTTCACCAGCGGTTTATGCTGCTTGTGATCCTCGATCGCGTCCCTTACCTGTTCAATAAGCTGCCCGTATTTGACGCCCGCCGGACAGGCCGGCTCGCAGGCGCGGCAGCCGAGGCAGTGGTTCATCTGCTCCTCGAACGCCCCATCCGGCTCCATAATGCCATCTGCAACGGCCTTCATCAGGGCGATCCGGCCCCGCGGCGACTCGGCCTCGATGCCCGTCTCGGCAAAGGTTGGACACGCCGGAAGGCAGAAGCCGCAGCGCATGCAGTTGGTCAGCTGGTCCTCATCGAGGCGCAGCCGGAGCGTCTCGGCGAGCGGATTCGCCCGCTCCTTCACGTTCACCGTGTTACCCACGATCGATCACCACCCGTTTTCTTGTTTCTTTTGCGAACATTTTCCCCGGATTCAGCAGGTTTTGCGGATCAAAGGACTGCTTGATCGCCTTCATGACCTCCATCCCCGCTGCCCCGACTTTCCATTCGAGGAACGGCGATTTCACCAATCCGACCCCATGCTCGCCGGTAATCGTTCCCCCGAGCCGGATCGCTGCTTCGAAGATTTCCTCGAACGCTTCGTCCACCCGGTGAATTTCCTCCTGATTGCGCGCATCGGTCGTTGCCGTCGGATGAAGGTTGCCGTCTCCCGCATGGCCGAAGGTGCAGATCTGGACGTCGTATTTCTTCGCGATGCGGTTGATCTCAAGTACCATATCCGCGATCTTGGAACGCGGCACCGTCGCGTCCTCGAGAATCGTTGTCGGCTTCAGTCTTGCCAGCGCGGTAAACGCGCTGCGCCGGGCGGTCAGCAGCTTCTCGGCCTCCTCCGCGCTCGCCGCGATACTCACTTGATCGGCTTGCTCGCTGCGGCAGATGTCCGTGATAAGCGCAATATCCCGCTCCACGGTTTCCATGTCGCCGTCCTGTTCGATCAGCAGGATCGCTTCCATGTCGAGCGGCAGCCCCAGCTTCGCATAATCGTCCACGACCCTGATCGTGGAGCGGTCGAGAATTTCCAGGGTAGCCGGGATGATCCGGTTCTCGATGATTTTGGATACCGTGCGGGCCGCGCCGTACAAATCCTTATACATCGCCAGCATCGTCTTCTTGTACTTCGGCGGCGGAATCAGCTTCAGCGTCGCCTCCGTGATGATGGCCAGCGTGCCTTCCGAACCGACCAGCAGCTTCGTCAGATCGTAACCGGCCACATCCTTCATCAGCTTGCCGCCGGTTCGAATGATGTCGCCGCTCGCCAAGACCGCCTCCAGCCCGATCACGTAATCTTTGGTCGTTCCGTATTTCAGCCCGCGCAGGCCGCCCGAGCATTCGGCGATATTGCCGCCGAGGGTCGAGATCGACATGCTGCTCGGGTCCGGCGGGTAGAACAGGCCGAGCTCCTCCACATGCGTAATAAACTGTTTCGTATTTAGCCCAGGCTGAACGATTGCCGTTAAATTTTCCATATCGATCTCGAGGATCCGGTTCATCCGGTGCATGACCATGACGACGCCGCCTTGAACGGGCACCGTGCCGCCGCACAGGTTCGTTCCCGAACCCCGGCCGACGACAGGGATTTTATGCCGGCTCAGCACCTTCATCACTTCGGAGACCTGGCCGGTATTTTCCGGGTATACAACCGCATCCGGCAGCGACTGCAGCATCGGCGTGCCGTCATACGAATGCGTGACCAGCGACTGGGGATCATCCTTTACATAAGAGCTGCCCAAAATGGCGACAAGCTCGCGTTTTACGTCTTCCTGCAGCAAGGAAAACACTCCTTTACATTCCATAATCGATATCAGTGCGAAGAAATTAGTCAGGTCATCTGATGACTTTTATTATGATCAAGTATACACTAAAATAAATGAATCTATATAGATTGAATTCAAGAAAGTCACATTTTAGACACAATTTATTCCCCGTAGATCAAGGAATGACTAGTAAAAACTTAAACGGAGGGACGCTTGAACGATGAATCCGCAGCGGCCGTTGAAACAATATGAGTGGGTAATGAATGATTTGAAGCGGCAGATGGACGAGGGCTCGCTTCAGCCGGGGGACCGCCTCTCCTCGGTCGTTGACCTGGCGCTCCAGTACAATGTGGGCAGATCGACCATCCGCGAGGCGCTCAGCGCTCTGAAAGCGATGGGGCTGCTGGATATCCGCCAGGGCGGAGGGACGTTTGTGCGTACACCGCCCGCCGATCCGCTGCCGGTACATCCCGGACAGCTCTACGCGGACTTGTGGGAGGGTCGCGCGGCTTCGCTGCGCCATCTGCTTGAGGTCCGGCGCGTGCTGGAGACCGGCTGCGCCTCCGTTGCCGCATCGAACCGCAGTGAGGCGGATCTGGCGGCTTTTGAGGAAATACTGCGCGAAATGGAGAACGCCGCCGATGAGCAGGTCAGCGAGCAGGCGGACGTGAAATTCCATCAGCAAATCGCCGCGGCAACGCACAATCCGCTGCTGCTGGATTTGATGGAGTCGTTATCGAACAAGCTGCATGAAAACATGAAGGATATGCGCGCCTTGTGGTTCTATGCCGAGCGCTCCTCCGCCGAGCGGCTGCTGCAGGAGCATGCGTCCATCTATGAGGCGATCCGGACCCAGGATGCCAAGGAGGCCCTGGCCCGGATGGAGGCCCATATCACCAAAGTGGAGCAGGTGCTCAGTGAAAAAGGCGCGGGCGACCAGCCGCTTTGACCTCCAGGCTTAAGCCTGAGCCGCAGAGGCGAAAGCGCGATGCCGCTGCCAAAGAAGCAAGCCCGATTTAGCGTCCGCCCTTGCCTCCTGCCCACCCGCGTTTCAATTTACCCGGCATAGGCAGCACGCCATGTTAATTTCCTCGCCGCCCGCTGTACCTTTTTAAAAATACTTCCAGCTTCCTTTTATTCGTATAGACGAGAATCAGCAGATTTACGAGCCATATGCACAAATATGGTCCCGGGAAGCCCCGGGCGATCAGATAGACGGAGACGAGCATGAAGCCGGCCACCACCTGGAAGCCGCTCGCTTCCGTGGATAAGGGCCGCCGGCTCATCAGCTTGGAGGCGATCAGCAGCAGCGCGAGAATGACGGCCAGCGCCAGCGATACCTCAAACCGGGTCAAGGCGCTCCATACCCCGAAGGTGACGGCGATCGCCTTGCCTCCCTTGAACTTCAGGAACGGCGTGAAGGCATGCCCCGCAACCGGGGCCGCGGCGACAGCCACCATGCCATACCCGTGCACGGTGCCGCTGCCGGCGATCCATACCAGGGGCACATATCCCTTCAAAAAGTCCAGCGCCACCCCCGCCAGACCCAGCTTATACCCCGCAGCGCTCCAGAGGTTGAACGCACCCGGGTTCCCGTCTCCCACCGCCTTCAAATCCTTGTGCGCCGCCCGGCCCAGCCAATACGAGAACATCAGCGAGCCGCACAGAAATTCCACAGCCGTCAGCAGCAGGATCATCATGGTTCCCTATGCCCCCCAACATCCACGGCCCTGTCCTTCCACATGACATGCCCCAGAAACATGACCTGGTAAGCGGAATACAGCATCACCACCAGGAAAAAGATCGTGGATAAAATATGAAGAACAGGCATCACGAGGCCGAATTTGCCGACATTTTTGATCAGATAGCCGATGTGTGCCATGTACAGCAAGTAGCCCGCGAGCAAGGGGATTCCCCATGGCGTGTTCCATAGAAAGTACGTCCCTGCGGAGCAGACCAATCCGATAAACCAGAGCGCAATCAGTACGATCGTCCATGGACTCAGCTTGGCCGTGCTCAGCACCGCCCCTTTGCCGAATCCCTGCAGCTCGCTTTTAATACCGTGCGGGTACATGCGGAACGATACCATCCCCCGGCCGATAAAATTCGTTACGTCGATCCCGGCTTCCATGTACTTGGCGCCCAGGTTTAAATCATCCAATATTTCCGACCGGATGCTGCTGTGGCCGCCGACTTGCTCATAATCTTGCCTTGTTGTCAAAATGCAGGAGCCGTAAAGTCCTTTCCGGAGATTGCGGCGTTCAAAAGGGGAGGTAAACGCAAATACGCCCAAAATATTCGGAATGAGTGCAAGGCGTTCGTAAAATTTCTCGGTGTGATGAAAGGGGACGACGGAAATGACGCCACCGGTGCGGGAGCGAAGCTGCAGAAGCGAATCCAGCGCATGCGGTGACAAGCGGATGTCGGCATCCAGAAAAACGAACGTATCCCCGGAAGCATGAAGGTAGCCGTTCCACACGGCCCATGTTTTTCCCGTCCATCCGGGAGGAAGCGGCGGATTCTGCACGATGGTCACCCCGAAGCCCGCGGCGACGTCCCGGGTCCGGTCCTGCGAGCCGTCGTCGACGACAATGATCTCATGCGGCTGCAAGCTTTGAGCCCGGAGCGATTCCAGGAGAAAAGCCAGATTCTTCTCCTCATTCCGTGCCGGAATGATCACGGAGAGCTTAGCCCCCGCCTGCCGCCCTGCGCCATCGCTGCGAGGGACCTGATTTTTGCGGAACAAAACAATCCCGGAAAGGATGCCGATAACAAATAACAGGTAAAGAAACAGGTAAAGCCCCATAGCCAACAACCCCATCTCTCTAAAGTAGCTGGAACCTTGGAAGGTTAGAGCCTTTCGTGCGTCTGCCGGATCTGTCATGAAGCGTTATCGTTGAATGATGCAACCATAGTGTAGCCGAGCATTTCTCCCTTTTCAATACATTATATTCCAGCCCCTTGGCCAAGGATTCGCGGATTGTACCATCCCTTCTGAAAACTTTCTGGCCCATTCGGACCATGCTGCGCAGCAGAACGCCTTTTATGATAAAATAATGTTATTACTCCCAGTACAGGGCGGCGGCAAGGAGGCATAATCCATGAATATCAGCAGCCGGTTTTCCGTGGCTATTCATATCCTTTCGATTCTGGAAGTCAACAAGACGGGTACCAATACGTCTGATTTTATAGCTTCAAGCGTCAACACGAACCCGGTCGTGATCCGGAGAATTACAGGCATGCTCAGCAAGGCGGGATTGGTCGAAGTGAAGCCGGGGGTCCCCGGTGCCAAGCTGGCCAAGGATCCTAGTGATATAACGCTGCTGGACATTTATAATGCGGTTAACGTCGTGGAGGAGAACGGCCTGTTCGGCGTCCATGATTCTCCCAATCCGGATTGCACGGTGGGCCGCAACATCCAGGGGGTGATCGTCCCGTTGTTCACCAGCGCCCAGAAAGCGATGGAGAACGTGCTCGCTGCCGTTAAGCTCCAGGACATCATCCAAGACATCGAAGTGCTTGAAATGTAACGCACGCCCCGACTCCCGACCCGGAAGAGGGGCGTGGTTTTTTCGTATTGAAGGTTTGCCGTCCTTTTTGATTTGACATTCGTCCAACATGTAACTACAATAGTTACAAGAAGGACATGATAACCAGGAGGGAACTTTTTTATGAATATCGGAGTTATTGGAGCCAGCGGCAAGGCTGGACGCCTTATTGTAGAGGAAGCGTTGAACCGCGGACACCAGGTAACGGCGATCGTTCGTGATGCAGGCCGCGTTACGGGGAACGTCAGCGTTCTGGAGAAAGATGTGTTTGACCTGACGGCTGAAGATGTGAAGCCGTTTGATGTTGTCGTCAACGCCTTCGGCGCCAAGCCCGGGGACGAGCATCTTCACGTCGAAGCCGGAAGATCGCTGATTTCCGCCCTGAAGGACGCACCGTCGACCCGGCTCATCGTCGTGGGGGGCGCAGGCAGCCTGTTTGTCGACGAAGCACAGACCACCCGCGTCATGGATACGCCAGATTTTCCGAAGGAATACTTCGCTACGGCATCCAATCAGGGCAAAAACCTCGAGGATCTGCAGCAGTCCAGCGGGATTCAGTGGACCTTTATCAGTCCGTCGGCCTTTTTTGATCCCGAAGGGGCAAGAACCGGCTCTTACCAGGCCGGAAAGGACCAGCTTCTCGTCAACTCAGCCGGCAGCAGCTATATCAGCTACGCGGACTACGCGATTGCCGTCCTTGATGAAATCGAGCATCCGCAGCATCGGAACGAACGGTTCACCGTTGTGGGCGAAGCCAAATAAATAGATGTATTGACAAAAGAGACGATCCCCTTTCTTGGGACCGTCTCTTTTACTTACCGGAAAAGGCAGTTTCACGCTTATTTCGATTCCATCATCGAAGGAGCGGCCTTCCAGCTCATCTCCTCCAAAAGGGCGCGAACCCGTTCCAACATCATGTCCACATGCTCGGCATGCATATCTTTGAGGAGCGACATATTTTCCGGCTCGGCAATATAGCTGAGCGTGTTCAGGAACAGCTCCGTTTCCAAATCGATTAACGCGATTTCCCGTGCCCGGCCAATTAAATCCTCGTAGGGCATGCGATCCGCAGGGACATCGAGCCTAAGATGCAGAGCGATCTCCTTCAGCTTGGTTTTCGCCGCCATATGGGCGAGAATCAGTGCCGGCTGCAGCTGTCCCTCGTCTTTGAGCAGGATCGCCAGATTCATATGACTCCTGGATAATTCACTCCAAATTCGGGTCTTGGCGGACTGGACGGAATCCCCATTCGCGTTAAGTTCCCTTTCTTTGACCAGGCTCGAGTTTGTTGTGTATGGACTCATTCCCATTCATACCTCCCTTGGAGCAGCACTTCTGCAGGAACTGAAGCCGGTATGGCTTGCCGGCGCGAAGTAAGGGGGTGCATACTCATCTTGAGTGTCGGCATATAGACTGCCGGAAGTGCTTGCCGCCCTGCGGCCGCCTGTATCGGCCATCCAAGACGGGAACGTTCCCATCTTGACCGCTGCGGGCTTTAGGCTTGATAACTGCTGGCACTCCTTGTTGTATATTTCGGTTTTTTCTGCATCAAAATGAAGGGTTTTCCATATTAAATAGCTTTCTCCAACAATTAGTGTAGTATTGGGGATTCGCCATGGCAAAGTGGCCCTCCCGCTTCCTGCTTCCTCCCTATTTTTTTCATCACGGCTCCAGGTACGGTGCTATAATGAAGAGGTTGGTTTCAAATACATCATGACAATGATCTCGAAAAAGGAAGCTGAGCTATGATTGGAGACATACTTCTGGAAGTGGTGCTGCCCGTCTTTGTGCTGATTGGAATCGGTTCATGGATGCAGCGCGTGTTCCGCCTGGATTTGTACACACTGGCCAAAATCAATTTTTACTGCATAACCCCTGCCGCCGTCTTTATGAGCATGTATCATTCGGATATGTCGGGCGAGCTGCTCGGGAATGTGACACTCTTTTACGCATTATATGTATTCATTCTATACGTGATAGGGACCTTGGTCTCCCGCCCGCTGAAATTCACCAAAAGCATGCGCGCCGCGTTCAACAACAGCATCATGCTGGACAACTCGGGCAACTACGGGATGCCGATCAATGCCCTGGTGTTCAAGGGGGACCCCCTCGCCAGCTCCATGCAGGCGCTGATCATGTCGCTGCAGAGCCTCCTGACGTTCACTTATGGAGTCATATCGATCCAGGGCGCCAAGCTGAAAGGCAATTACCGCAGCATGATTATCGGCTTTCTAAAAATGCCGGTCCCGTATGCACTCGTGCTCGGAATCGTGCTGCATGCTGTGCATGCCCCGCTGCCCCTGTTCGTATCGCAGCCGCTCACCTATGCCCAGCAGTCGATGGTGGCCGTCGCCCTGCTCACGCTGGGAGCCCAGATCGTCAAGTATCCGCTCAAACTGTACCGTGTGGACGTATATATCAGCCTGTTCCTCCGCCTTATCATCGGCCCGGTCATCGGCGTAACACTCGTGTTTGCGCTTGGAATGAAGGGGATTCCAGCCCAGGCGCTGCTCATCGCATCCGGCATGCCGACCGGGGTCAACACGTCGATTTTGGCGGAAGAGTACAATAACGAGCCGGATTTTGCGGCGCAAACCGTCCTGATTTCCACGCTGTTTAACATTATTACGATTACGGGTTTGATTTCACTGGCGAAAATGTTCTGAAATAGAGGCGAAATGCCTCTATTTTTTTGTATATATCGGCCAAATCTGCTCCTGCCCTAGCGGGAACCAAGGACGAATTGGCGCGGCGTAACGCCGAGCACCCGCTTGAAATGCCGGTGAAAATGGCTTTGGTCGCTGAAGTTAAGCACTGCCGCCACTTCGTGAACGGGAAGACCGGACAGCAGCAGCTGCTGTGACCTGCGGATCCGCTCCCGGATCATATACTGGTGCGGCGGCAGGCCTGTGGTCTGCTTAAACAGCCTTACCAGATGGGACGAGCTGATATGAGCGGCTGCAGCCAGGTCTTCGAGAGAGATATCCTGGTCCAGAAACGCATCGATGTACTGCAGCGCTTGATCCAGCTGATTTTTCTCCAGCTTATGCGGGGCCGCCCAGCTCCCGGCTTTGGTGCCTGAACCGTAGCGGTCGAGCATATGGACGGTGAGCATGCGCATCAAGGAATCCGAGTAGAGCCTGCCGCCCACCCCCCCGCTCTGCTGCTCTTCGTGGAGCCAGCGGACCAGCTGGACGAGCCGTTCATCCTGCAGCCGGATCTGTGTGGCGAAATCGATCTGCCTGGCTCCTCCGGGGAGCTCCAGCTCACCGGCTACCTTTTGGACCAGGTCAGGGCTCAGGTCGAGACGGAAGAAATCCAGCTCCCTGTCCCACCGGCACAAAGACATGTCGCCTGCAGAGAATACGTTGATATGTCCTGGCCAGGCCACCCCTTCCCCGCTGTATCCGTCGGACCGCTCAAACACGCGGACCGGCTCCTTGGTACGGTGAATGACCATGAGGTGCCCCGTTAATACCGGCTCAAAGGCTTCCTGCGGGGGGACTTGCTCCAGACTGGACAACGTATACTCCGGCTTCTCCACGATCCTGTTTTCACCCTTTCCCACTGTTGGCCGTAGCGGCAATGCGTTCTCCTCCCTACCGCTTGGATGCAAATGAAACGCTTTTTTTTCCATTCTAAACGCTGCTTCCTTCCCTGACAAAGGGTACTTCGGCCCAAATGAGCATTTTGTTCAAAAAAGATGATCAACCGGTTCAAGAAACCGTCCCCGGATTCCCCGTATACTTGGGTTCAAGAAGGGCACCAACCCTATAACATGAATGGAGGCGTTGAATCATGAAATATGCAAGACTCGGAAACTCGGGACTGATCGTGTCCAAACTGGCATTCGGAGCAATGACTTTTGGCACGGGAAACCTCCCGAGCGTCTATAAGGTAGGCCCATCAGCTGCCCGGCAGCTTGTGGACGAGGCGCTGGCGGCAGGCATCAATTTCTTCGATACCGCGGATGGTTATGCCGACGGGCAAAGTGAAGAAATGCTGGGGCAGCTGCTAGGATCAAGGCGGCAGGAAGTGGTTATTGCCACCAAAGGCGGCTTCCGTGCGGGACCTGCGCTTGTTCAGTCGGGCTTGTCCCGCAAGCATTTGTTTGCCGCCGCAGAGGCGAGCCTGAAACGCCTCGGCACCGATTACATCGATTTGTACATCGTTCACAAGACGGATCCCTTCACGCCGCTGGAAGAAACGCTCGAAGCGCTGAACGACTTGGTCCGGCAGGGAAAAGTCCGCTATATCGGCTTCTCCAACTGGCCGGCCTGGCTGGCGGCCAAGGCGGTGCAAATCCAGCGCGAACGGGGCTGGGCCACCTTCATTAGCGGACAGATGTATTATTCCCTGGTCGGCAGGGACGTCGAGTACGATATCCTGCCGTTCATGAAGGACGCGGGCGTCGGGCTGACGGTATGGAGCCCGCTGGCCGGCGGATTTCTAAGCGGCAAGTATTCCCGCAGCAATTTGCAGGATCCGGACGGACGGCTGAGCGGCTTTGACATCATTCCGTTCGACAAGGAATGGGGTTTTGCCGTGCTGGACCACGTTCACAGCATCGCCGATGCGCATGGCGTGACGGCTGCACAGGTATCGCTTGCCTGGCTGCTGTCCAAAGCCGGCGTCAGCAGCGTCCTGGTGGGCGCCAGCAAAATGAGCCAGCTGGAGGACAATTTGAAAGCCATCGACCTGGAGCTGACGGCTGAGGAGATGCTGCTGCTGGATCAAGCCACACAGCCGCGCCCGCTCTACCCGAATTGGTTTGCCGATTCGATGCTGGATGCGGAGCACATGAAAGCGCTGGGGTAACGTAGAAGTACGGCGAATAATGGGGGTTCGTTCATATTCAGTTCATAAACATCGTGTATTTTGGTTTCATTCCAAAAAAGCAAATAGAGAAATGAGGGAGTTTGGAGTGAAATCAAATCGAAACACGCTGATTTTGATCGGACTGATGATCGGTCTGATTTTTGCGGAGCTGGACGAAACCGTCGTATCCACGGCGATGCCTACCATCATCCGCGATTTGCACGGCCTGGCGCTGTACGGCTGGGTCGCCGGCATTTATATGCTGGCTGCGACCATTTTCATGCCGATCCTCGGCAAGCTGGCCGACATTTACGGCCGGAAAGTCGTTTATTTAAGCTGCATGGCGCTCTTTATCGCAGGCTCGATCGTATGCGGCCTCGCCCCATCGATGACGGTGCTGCTTATTGGCCGGGGCATTCAGGGCATTGGAGCCGGGGGGCTCATGCCGATCGCCTTAGCCATCATCGGAGATTCGTACCCGCTGGAGAAACGCGCCAAAATCCAGAGCCTGTTCGGCCCCATGATGATCATTCCCCAGCTGCTGGGTCCGACGGTGGGCGGATATTTGGTCGGCCACGTCAACTGGCACTGGGTGTTCCTGATCAACATTCCGGTTGGCCTGATCGCCGCCCTGGTGCTCGGAATCGGCATGCGGGAATCGCGCGGAGACGAGAAGAAGCCGATCGACTGGCTTGGTTCATCGGTGCTTACCTTAAGCATGCTGTCCCTGCTAATGTCACCGGTTCTGGTCGATAACCAGGGTCTGGCCTGGTCTTCGCCAACGATTATCGGGCTGCTGGTTATCGGCGCCTTGCTGCTCGGTCTGTTTATCTGGATCGAGACGAAGGTCAAGGAGCCGATTATCCCGCTGCATTTGTTCCGTAACCGCAATGTGGTCGTGCTGTCGCTGCTGGTCTTTATTCTCATGCTGGGCCTGATGGGCGGCATCGCCACCTTCCCGTACTTTGCCCAAAATGTGATGGGGCTGACACCGACGCAGTCCGGGTATCTGATGCTGGCGTTTATGGCCGGCGCCATTCCGTCGAGCATCGTTAACGGATTTTTAATCACCCGTGTTCCATACCGCAATCTGTTTATCATTTGCTTCATCCTGCCGGTCATCGGCATCTATCTGCTGACGCAGCTTGGCATTCACACATCCGTGGTGTATATCGTCGCTTCCTTCTTTATTCTGGGCCTCGGCCTCGGCGCCCTGTTCGGCGGCGACAATCTGATCGTGCAGGAATCGGTGTCCAAGGAAAACAGCGGCATTGCGCTCGGCACCGTGCAGCTGATCCAGTCGCTCGGCACGACGATCGGTCTCAGCGTCTTCGGCAGCCTGCTTGCCAAGCATATCAAGGATGGCGTCTCCTCCATTGCCGGACAGCTTCCTGAAGGAAGCGCAGAGCACCTGGCTACGGGAGGCATCCCGGCAAATCTGGCGCCGGACTTGGTGCTGAAGGTGCAGACCGTCTTTGTGGACGCGTTCCAAAACTTGTTCGGCATCGCGTTCGTGTTTATCCTGGTCTCCTTTGTGATCACCTGGTTTTTGAAAAAGGGAGTGCTCACCAGCAAAGAAGCAACGGCCGAGTCGGGACACAGCTGAGCCGGCAGGCCGTCGTTCTAAACTTATAAATGTGGCTGAACGCTTCTCTAGTCATGCATGGCAATCCAAAATAAATAGCGACAGTCTTGGGATCAAAAATCTCCCCGGACTGTCGCTATTTCATTTCCAGCTAACCCCTGCTTCTATTCCCCCGTTTTGGCAAATCGCTCGATTCTTTCGCCAATCTGATCGCGTACACGTTGAAATACGGCCCACTTCTCTTCCTCTGTACCCTGGGCTTTCGCCGGATCGTCAAATCCCCAATGCTCACGTCTGACTTGCGGCGGTGTGACGGGGCATTTGTCAGCCGCATCGCCGCAGAGGGTCACCACGAAATCAGCCTCGTTAAGGAGTGTGGGATCAATGATATCAGAGGTTTGACCGGAAATATCAATCCCTGCTTCTTCCATGGCTTTGACGGCATTGGGATTAAGCCCGTGAGCTTCAATGCCCGCACTGTGCACATTCCAGTCGTCACCCAGGTATTTTTTCGCCCAGCCTTCAGCCATTTGACTCCGGCAGGAATTGCCTGTGCACAAAAAGTAAATTGTTTTCTTGTTCATATGAGCATGTCTCCTTAGATATGAAAATTATAAGATCGCTAACCACAAATACAGGCCCAGCAGCGTAATCAAAAGGGTAGGAATTGTCAGGATGATGCCGGTTCTAAAATACGTCCCCCAGGAGATTTTGACCCCTTTGGCGGACAGCACATGAAGCCATAGGAGCGTCGCCAGTGATCCAATGGGAGTCATCTTCGGCCCTAAGTCGGAACCGATGACATTGGCATACGCCAGAGCCTCTTTGATGGCATCGGTGGTGTGGGTGGATTGTATGGCCAGGGCATCAATCATGACGGTGGGCAAATTGTTCATTACAGATGACAGCACGGCAGATATAAAGCCCATTGAGATCGTCGCCGCAAACAACCCCTGATCAGCTGCCGACTGAATGACTTGAGCTAATAAGTCCGTCAGCCCGGCATTCCGCAAGCCATACACCACCACATACATGCCAATGGAGAAAAAGACGATGGCCCACGGGGCCCCCTTAACCACATCCTTGACCGGAACGATTGGACTTTTTCTTGCCATTAGCAAAAAGAAGATCGCGATTACACCAGCGACGATGGATACCGGTATGTTTAAAAATTCGCTCGCAAAGTATCCAGCCAGCAGAATGGCAAGCACAACCCAGGACAATCTGAACATTGCTGGATCCTTGATCGCATCCTCCGGGTTCCTTAGATCGGCGGCATCAAACTTCGCGGGAATGCTCTTTCGGAAGAACAGGTAGAGAACGATGATGCTGGCTCCCAGAGCAAATAAATCCGGGATGATCATATGGCCGGCGTATTCCATGAAGGAAATACCGAAGAAGTCAGCAGACACGATATTTACGAGGTTGCTGACAACCAGCGGCAGTGAGGTCGTATCTGCAATAAACCCGCTGGCGATAATGAACGGGAACACCTTCTTTTCATCGAATCTGAGCGCCCGCATCATCGCGAGAACGATCGGCGTCAGGATCAGCGCAGCACCGTCATTTGCAAAAAATGCAGCCACAACAGCACCGAGGAACGAGACATAAATAAACATCCGCAGACCGCTGCCGCGGGCAGCCCTTGCCATATGGAGCGCAGCCCACTCGAAAAAACCGATGCTGTCCAGAATAAGCGAAATAAGGATAATGGCTACAAAAGCGAGCGTAGCATTCCATACGATTTGCGTGACATCCCAAACATCCTGGAACCGGACCACCCCAAGGAGCAGAGCAAGAACCGCGCCTCCACAGGCTGACCATCCGATCGACAGGTTTTTGGGCTGCCAGATGACGAGAACTAGTGTGACCAAAAATATGACGCAAGCCAATACAACGGTTACCATTTCAACCTCCGTGCGAACTGTCGCTGTTCTTGTTTGTAAACATTCGCGAATCATTATATAACTATGTACTTATATGATCAACAGATAAACTTACTTGCACGCGGAAGTTAAATGCTGTTTGTTTAATGCGGATAATATCGTTTGGGAATCGGGCGTGTGATCCAATACAGCCTTGATATACGGTTTATCATCTGCATTTAAGGAGTAGTACACCCATTGTCCACGCTTACTTTCCTTCACCAGTCCCTGAGATTTCAGCTTTCTTAAATGCTGGCTTACCGCAGGCTGGGAAACCTCCAGGATCTCAACAAGCTCACAAACGCAAAATTCCCGCTCCTTAAGTAAGGATAATATGGTAAGGCGGGTGTAATCGCTTAGCAGCTTTAGCTTATCCGACATTTCGCGAATATGTTCCATAAGGGTCCCTCCTTTTCGTGATATATAAGCGAATGATTATATGATATGATGATGAGAAATAAATATCAAATCCATAGAAATGCATCCTTACCCCCAAAAAAACATTTGCATATTGCAAATAAATACAGTATAAATGAATCACGAGGTGAAAAAACGCCATGGAAAGCACTCGCGAACTATTCCAAATCATGACCCGCCGCTTTGGCTTACTCAATAAAAATTGCTGTACCGTGGGTGGGCACGATCTCACACCGGTTCAAAGCCACATTTTGTTTGAGGTCGACCGCCAGCATCATCCTTCGATCCAACAGATCGCGGAAACATTAGGCACCGATATCACAACATTCAGCCGCCAGGTACAATCACTGATCAAAATGAACCTGATCAAAAAGACGCCTGATCCCACAGATCGCCGGGTTTCAACGCTCGCACTAACGGTTGAAGGGAAGTACGTCGCCGCCACCATCGACCATCAAATGAACGCTTATTTGGATGATGTATTTTCTTTTATGACCGAGTTTGAGAAAGAGACCGTTCTCCGGTCCATTAAATTGATGAATGAAGCGATGGCCAAATCCGATTATTGCTGCAAACCGATGCTAGGGTAATTTTTTTTACCTTTCATTACTTGCAGTTTGCAATTAATTTTCATCATGTGCAATCCTTTGATCTGATGTCAAATGGCTTTGCTGCTTCCAGCAGCGGGTCATTCAACATACACAACCCTTTAAGGAGGTCCTTCGATGTACGATCACTTTTACACCGCCGAGTACCTGATGAAAATGAACGAACAGCAAGTGCAAAAAACGGCTCGGCAGGCATGGAAATGGTCCGCGGAAAAACCAAAAATGGGCCGGTATAAGTTCCTGGACTCTGTCCGTAAAGCGAAGACAGTTCCTTGCTGCTCTCCACCCATTCAGGCTTGCTGCTAAATTGCTGCTGACCATTGAATCGAATCCAAACCTATTCTAAGGAGTGTTATCCATGTCAAAGTTAACGAATGATGAAATCCGCCAAAACGTGCGTAGCCGATATAAGCAGATTGCCGTTGCCGAGATGAATGCCGGATCTTGCTGCCAACCGGACAACAGCCAAGCCAGCTGCTGCAGCACGCCTTCCGATTTTAATTCGATCTCGAGCCGATTAGGTTACTTCGACGACGAATTAAACGCGGCACCAGAAGGCGCAAACCTTGGTTTGGGATGTGGTAACCCGCAGGCGATTGCTTCTTTAAAGGCTGGTGAAGTCGTGCTGGATTTGGGAAGTGGCGGCGGATTTGACTGTTTTCTGGCATCGCGCCAGGTAGGAGATACCGGTAAAGTCATCGGTGTCGACATGACTCCCGAAATGGTCAGCCGTGCACGCAGCAATGCAGTGAAAGGCCATTTCAAGAACACCGATTTCCGTCTGGGGGAAATTGAGCACCTTCCCGTCGCTGATCACACGGTAGATGCCATTATTTCGAACTGTGTGGTCAATCTGTCTCCAGATAAACAGCAGGTGTTTCACGATTCTTTTCGTGTACTGAAAAGCGGAGGCCGGCTGGCCATTTCGGATATCGTTACAACAGCAGATTTACCTCCTGAGATCAAAAACGACCTGGATGAATTGTATTCAGGCTGCATTTCAGGGGCTTCTTCCGTCAGCGAAATAGAAGCGATGCTTAGTCAAAGCGGGTTTACAAACATTAGCGTTGAACCTAAGGATGAGTCCAAAGCTTTTATTAAGGATTGGGTCCAAGGATCGAATATTGAGGATTACATTGTTTCGGCTGTCATCCAAGCCACCAAGCCTTAAGATCGTGGAATGCCTTCCTGTTTACCCATGTCCACCCATATTATGGCTCTTGTTCCAGCCGAGATGTGTTATATTAGTACCATCTCGGTTAAATACATAATTATGGAATTTTTAGGGGTGAACAGCTATTGGATTTGGAAAGAAGGATTGAGCAGCTCGAAGCGAAAATGAAAGCGATGGAGCTGGAGCTGAACGAACTTAGACGGGAGAGGCCGGGTATAGGTGATCCTCGGCAGCAGCCGGTGAATCCGGGAGCCCAGGCCCAGCGGCCGGTGCAGCCGCAGGTTCCGCCTCAGGCTCCCTATGCGTCGCCGCAGGCACCGGGCGCTGCATACCCGAACCCGCCTGGGTCACAGCCTTACCAGGGGCATCCAGGCCAGCAGCCGATACCTGGGCAGCCGGGAGTGCCGGGGTACCCTGGTGGTCCCGGCACGGGGCCGTATCCGGGCCAGCCGGGAACCGCAGGTTACCCGGCGCAGGCGGGCCCGCACCAAGGCCAGCCGGGCCAAGGGCCGTACTATGGCCAGCCCCGTCCAGCCGGGCCGCAGGCCCAGCGGCCGCCCAAGCCGCCGAAGCCGCCCGTGGACTGGGAGCATGCCATCGCACGGGTGTGGCTGCCGCGCGTGTTTATCGTCGTGCTGCTGCTCGGCGTCCTGTGGGGCTTTATCGCCGCCGTGTCGGCGGGGTATCTGACGCAGCCGGTACGCTGCCTCCTCGGCCTCGTTGCCGCCGGCGCACTGTACTTCTTCGGGGAGCGGCAGGTCCGGGCGCAGCGGGAAGGATTGGCGCAGGTGCTGCTCGGCGGCTCTGTCGCCGTGCTCATGCTGACCTTTTTTGCGGCGCATCATCTATATGAATTGATTCCGTCCTGGTTAGCTTTCCTGTTATATATCTTGTCCATCGCCCTGGGGGTGTGGACCGCCGTAAGACGCCGCTCCCAGACGCTCGTGATCATTATGACCGTCGGCGGTTATCTCATTCCGTTCCTGGTGAAATCCACGGAGCCGAACGCCTGGATCGCCGCAGGTTTCGAGCTCGTCTTTTCCCTGGCGATGACGTCGCTGTCGATCCGCTTTGCTTACCGCGCCGCTTATTTCGTGTCCATCGGCGTGCTGCATCTGCCGCTGATGATTCTATACATGGCGGGCGATTTCGAAGGCAGCCGGCATGTCTTCCTCGGCGCGGTATTCCTGCAGCACGCCCTGCTGCTCGTCCTCTCGCTGGTCCGTCCGTACCGCCACCGCGTAGACGAGACGGTATCGCTCATGACCGGCTTCGGGCTGGTCGTGCTGTGGATTTACGCTTTGTACAATCAGGCGGGCGGCCCCGGTCCCGAATCGATGATGATGATCATCTGGGCCGTCATTTACAGCCTGATCGCCCTCTGGCGGGTGATGAGCGGCCGCGTTCCCCACGAATACATGGCGATCGCGACCTGCGCATGGCTCATTTGGCTGGTTGAAATCGTCAGCCGGGAGGCACTGCCGCTGTCTGTCCTGATCGAGGCGTCCCTTGGGCTCGGCCTCGGCATCCTGCTGAGAAGCCGGATGCAGCAGATCACGTCCGCCATCCTGTATTTGTTCGGGGGACTGAGCATTCTGCAGCTGATCATTCACGAGATCCTGTCGATCGAAACGCTGTCCTGGATCGCGCTCCTGGCCAGCCTGGCAGGCTTGTCGGCGGTCCTCCGCAGACATCTGGCCGAAGAATGGCAGCGGAAAGTACCGGATATTCTGATGTGGTCCGCCGCTCTGCTGTCCATCGTCTTCCTGACGGAAGTGACCTCGGTTCTGACGCGGAATCTGTCGTTCGACCTGCAGCATTTGATCCTGTCGGCCGAATACGCGCTCTATGCGATCATCGTTATTATTTACGGCGTCATGGTGGGTAAATCGATGGTCCGCCTGGCCGGACTGATCGTCCTGCTGATCACGCTGCTCAAGGTCATCTTCTTCGACCTGCCAGGCGTGTCGCTGGCCGTGCGGGCGATCCTGTTCATCGGTCTGGGCGTCGCCGGGATCGCCGTTTCCCGAATTTTGTACAAACGCAAAGGGGCCGATCCCGAAGCACCACAGGGACCTCCGCCGGGACCACCGTCGCTCCCGCCGGAATAAATACGAAATAACCGCGCCGCCCGAGAGTTACTCTACTTGACTCAAAAAGCGATGCCACGGGAGCCATGCTTATCGATTTTCAAAAAAAAGGGTACCTGTCCATCCCCGATGGATGCAGGTACCCTTTTTTTAATACAGCCAACGACCCGCTAGCCGCCCAGCAGAACGGATCTCAGCTCCCCGTAGCCCCCCAGAATATGATGGGGCTGATGTCCGGTCGCAAACAGCTCGACCTTCCGATGGTTAAACCAGACCGATGTCCAACCCGCCTCCAGCGCGCCGATAACGTCGTTGTTCCAGGAGTCGCCAATGTACCAGCTTGCCCCAGGCTCCGTTGCCGTCACCTCATTGACATGGCGGAACAGCCGGGGATCGGGCTTGTCGATGCCCACCGCTCCGGACACGAATACCCGGTCCAAGCCCACCAGCTTGTCCAGCCCAAGCGCACGGACTTTGTTCATTTGGTGTTCCTTCGGGCCATTGGTGATCACGCCGACCACATCGCCCCGCTCCTGGAGCTCCCGGATCAGCTCCTGCGCCCCCGGAAACAGGCGAATGTCGAACTGCCCCTCCAAATAGGCTGCCTGAATCGCAGCCGCCTGCTCCCGGTCCACGTCGATGCCGAACTCCGCAAGGGCCAGCTGAATCCGCTGCTCGCGCATGTCCTCCAGATCCCCCGCATTCGCCGGATCATTTACATGTCCATGCCGGGCCGACAGCAAGTCGCTGTAATGCCGGAACCGGTGGTATACTTGTTCATAAGGAAAGCCGTCCGGCGGCGATATCAAGCGATCGAGCGCTTGCCGCAGCGGTTCCAGATGGTCATACAGCGTATCGTCCACGTCAAAAAATACCGCTCTTTGTTCACCCATTTTCTTGTTCTCCCCCATCTGCCTAGTCCGCGATCACATGCCGGCTGCTGCCCGCATTAGCCCTCATATTGTACCATACAGCGGGCTTTTGGGACGCCTCAGCCGCTGTTTCAGCAGGAAAAAATCCGGATAACGGCTTATGATAAGCCCTTTCAATTGTGACGAAACTGGCAACATTGACAAAGCCTTGTGCAATTTTGAACAAAAATGAAAATCCCCGATTTTCAGCGATTACAGTGATTTTTCGCACAATTTGAGGTTTTTTTAAAAATCATGTGAAGATGTTCACAGAATATCTGTAAATGATTTACATTTATTACTTTTGTTGCATTTGTTTTCGTTCCCCCGGATTACTAAGCTATGGCTATAAGGTTCATTATTTTTAGACCAATTCAGCTACATGTAACGCTAGAAAGGAGCTCACTGTGAAGAAAAAAAGATGGTTATTTTTTGGTTTATTTGTATCCATCATGTTGCTGCTTAGCGGATGCGACTCGTCGTCACTCATCGTGCTAGATCCGAAAGGTCCGCAGGCAAAAACGCAATCCAGCACGATTATTTTCTCCATCCTGATGATGGCTTTCGTCTTGATTGTTGTTTACATCTTGTACATCATCATGCTGACCAAATACCGGGCAAGCAAAACCAGTGACGATTATATCCCGCCTCATATAGAAGGTAACAAATGGCTCGAGTTCACCTGGATTGCGATTCCGGTTATCATTGTGGCCATTCTATCGGTTGTCACGGTCAAAACGACCAGTGCGGTGGAAAGTGTTCCTGCCGGTTACGAGGATCAGAAGCCGCTTGTTATCTATGCCGCATCGTCCAACTGGAAATGGCACTTCAGTTACCCTGAAGAAGGCGTTGAAACGGTGAACTATGTGAATATTCCTACAAACCGCCCGATCGAGTTCCGCCTGTATTCTTACGGACCGATTACGAGCTTCTGGGTGCCGCAGCTTGGCGGACAGAAGTACGCCATGAGCGACATGGTCAACACGCTTCACCTGCTGGCCGACACACCAGGTTCTTTCATGGGACGTAACTCCAACTTCTCCGGTAAAGGCTATGCGCAGATGGAGTTTGAGGTACAGTCCATGAGCGCCGGAGACTTCAGCAAATGGGTCGACGACGTGAAGAAAACCGCACCTCAATTGACTGAGGACAAATTTAACGCGCTGCTGAAAACCTCCTACGTTGGACGGGAATCCTTCTCTTCCACGCATCTCGGGTTCAACCCGCCGCCTGAAATGGATATGTCCGAAGGGCATCACGGCAGCGGCAGCAGTGACAAAGATTCCGGCTCGGAAACGATGGATCATTCGGATATGAGCAATATGGAAGATATGGGGTCCATGGAACATGGAAACTAACATCTACTGGAAAGGAGACCTACCTGCATGAAATGGGACGAATTTTTTGTTACCGGTGAGCCGATGATCTATGCTGCCATGGTCAGTATCGTCGTCGTTTCCCTCGCCATCCTGATCGGCCTGACCTATTTTAAAAAGTGGGGCTATCTGTGGCGCGAATGGCTCACAACGGTTGACCATAAGCGGATCGGGGTCATGTATATCCTGTCCGCACTCATCATGCTGTTCCGCGGCGGGGTCGACGCCCTGCTGATGCGTACGCAGCTCGCGGCTCCGGAAATGAAGTTTCTGGATGCGCAGCACTATAACGAAATCTTTACAACGCACGGCGTTATCATGATCCTGTTCATGGCGATGCCGTTCGTTATCGGACTTATGAACGTTGTCGTTCCGCTGCAAATCGGGGCGCGCGACGTAGCTTTCCCTAGACTGAACGCCGTCAGCTTCTGGATGTTCTTCTTCGGAGCGATGCTGTTCAACATTTCCTTCGTCATCGGGGGATCGCCGGATGCCGGCTGGACCGCTTACTTCCCGCTGGCGAGCCTGGAGTTCAGCCCGACCGTAGGTAACAACTTCTACTCTCTGGCCCTTCAGATTTCCGGTATCGGTACGCTGATGACCGGTGTCAACTTTATCGTAACGATTCTGAAAATGCGTGCGCCAGGCATGAGACTGATGCGCATGCCGATGTTTACCTGGTCCGTCCTGATTACGAACGTTATCATCCTGTTCGCATTCCCGGTTCTGACCGTTGCCCTTGCCCTGATGATGTTCGACCGCATCTTCGGCAGCCAGTTCTTTACGATGGCGAATGGCGGTATGGATATGCTCTGGGCCAACCTGTTCTGGGTATGGGGACACCCTGAAGTATATATCGTTATTTTGCCGGCCTTCGGTATATTCAGTGATATTATTTCCACGTTCTCGAAAAAGAATTTGTACGGTTATAAATCGATGGTTGCCAGTATGGTGGTCATCTCGCTCCTGTCCTTTATCGTATGGGCTCACCACTTCTATACGATGGGCGCAGGCGTTATGGTCAACGGCTTCTTCTCCATCACGACGATGGCGATTGCCGTACCGACCGGCGTCAAAATATTCAACTGGCTCTTTACCTTGCAGAAAGGTAAAATCTCGTTCACGACACCGATGCTGTACGCGATGGCCTTTATTCCGATCTTTACGATCGGCGGCGTAACCGGCGTCATGCTGGCGATGGCCAGCGCGGACTACCAGTACCATAACACGATGTTCCTGGTTGCCCACTTCCACTATGTATTGATTCCGGGTACCGTCTTCGGGGTTCTGGCAGGCATGTACTTCTGGTTCCCGAAAATTTTCGGTTTCCGTCTGAACGAGAAGCTCGGCAAGACCGCCTTCTGGCTCATCGTCGTCGGCTTCAATACGGCCTTCCTGCCACTGTTCTTCCTTGGACTGAGCGGCATGACGCGCCGGATGTACACGTATTCGGCCGATACCGGCTTTGGCCCGCTGAATATGGTGGCTACGATCGGCGCCTTTATCCTGGCCATCGGATTTGTTGTTCTGTGCTACAACTTCTACTGGAGCTTCCGTTACAGCCCTCGCGACGAAAACGGAGATCCATGGGATGCACGTACGCTGGAATGGAGTACGCCAAGCCCTGTGCCGGTGTACAACTTCGCCAAGGTACCTAACGTCAAATCCATGGATGCACTGTGGGAGGCCAAAGTCAACGGGGTACCTCTCTACGAGGAAGGCCCTTACGAACCGATTCATATGCCTAACAACAGCGGTCAACCGTTCATTCTCGGCGTCATTATGTTTTTCCTAGGCTTTTTCCTGGTATTCAGCTGGTTCATTCCTGCAATCATTGCGGGTATCGCTGTCGTAGTCATGCTGGCTCTGCGTTCCTTCGAACGCGATCATGGCTATCACATTTCACCTGAGGAAATTGCCGCCACTGAACAGAAATTGCGGGGTGATTCCGTATGAAAATAAATGATTCACTGCCACTTGAGTATAGAACGGAAGAGAACAGCAACAAGATCTTCGGGTTCTGGCTCTTCCTCGGGGCAGAGATCGCCCTCTTCTCCACGCTGTTCGCCGTCTATTTCACACTGTGGAACCGGACGGGGAGCGGCCCGACGGGGAAAGAGCTGTTCGAACTGAACGGCGTCATTTGGGAGACGTTCCTGCTCCTGACCAGTAGTTTCACCTGCGGCCTTGGCATTCATGCCATGCGCCTCAATCTGAAGAAGCCGATGATCGTCTTCTTCGTCATCACGCTGCTCATGGGCCTCGGCTTCCTGGGCATTGAGATCACCGAGTTTGTCAACTACGTTCACGAAGGGGCTACGCTGCAAACGAGCGCGTTCCTGTCCAGCTTGTTCGTCCTGCTCGGTACCCACGGTCTTCACGTGACGATGGGTATTCTCTGGGGCGCCGGCATTCTGATTCAGGTCGGCCGTCAAGGCTTTACGGATGAGACGGCGAACAAATCGTTCATCTTCTCGCTGTACTGGCACTTCCTTGACGTTGTCTGGATCTTCATCTTCAGCTTTGTCTACATGAAAGGACTGATGTAATATGGCACGTTTATTTCCAATACGGCACGTGATCGGATACATCTTCTCGCTGATCCTTTCAGTGGTTGGACTGGGCGTGGTGTTCTGGGATTTGAACCCGACCGCCGGACTCTGGATCCTGATCGTGTGTGCGCTCATCCAGGCGTCACTGCAGCTCGTACTGTTCATGCACATCGGCGAGACCGACAACAAAAAGTCGCTGTACTTCAACATTGCTTATGCGTTGTTCGTCGGACTGGTTACGATCTTCGGTACGCTCTTCACGATGCTGTGGGGATGGTAAGAAGCTCAGCTTGAGCTCAGATATATCAAAGGCTTTTCTGATCCTAAGGGGTCAGGAAAGCCTTTTTTCATTGTAATATTTTTTTCTGTTAAAAAAGGAATGTTTTTATGCTAAATCGAATCTAACCATTGGCTCGTCAAATATTGCCATACGATAACGTTCCATGGAGGCGAACAAAGTATTGGCCCAAAAACAGAGGATCACCTATTTGGATCTCTTGCGCGGCATTGCCATTTTGGCTGTAGTCACCATCCATGTGACATCCTATCCGGTAGCCTTTCTGTCCATGGATTCCACCGTGTATCCGCTCTATTTTATCCTGAATGCGGCTTCTCAATTTGCGGTACCGGCGTTTCTGTTTTTGAGCTCGCTCGTCCTGTTTTACCGCTATGACGGCGGCGTTCAAGGCAACTGGCTTCCTTTTTATTGGAAACGCTTAAAGCGGATTTTGCTGCCTTACCTGTTCTGGTCCGTGTATTACTCCACTTATCTGTCGTATATCCAGCATATTTCATTCTCAGACGGTCTCCGCAAATTTCTTAAAGGCTTGCCGCTTGGTGGCAGCTATGACCATTTGTATTTCATGATCATCATCGCCCAGTTTTATGTGCTGTTTCCTCTCCTATCGCTGTTGTTTCAAAAGATAGGGAAGGTCCGGCGGCATCCCATACTCGTGGGGGCCCTGCTGCAAATCGCCTTCTATCTGCTGAACTATTATGTGCTTCATATGTATAAAACCGGGACATTCGTGATGACCTATGTCGTTTATTTCTTCTTGGGTGCTTACATGGCCGAACGGTTAAAGGGCGTGTCTTCTGATGAAACGCCGAAATGGAACTACCGGTGGACGGCGCTGTTTCTGGGATCCGCAATACTCTTTATCGTGCAAAAATGGCTGCAGCTGGCTAACCCCCATTGGATTCGCCAGCCTTTTCTATCCAACATCAACTTTATAACGGATTACGCCTACTGCAGCATTGCGTGTGTATTTTTGGTGCTGTTCGTTCGAATCCTGGAAGGGAAACCACGACTTCAAAAAGTACTGTTTTCCCTCGGATCCTGCGCCTTCGGCATTTACTTTATTCATCCCTACTTTTTGATCTTGTGGCGGCATTTTGTCATGACGAGCGGCCCGATCGCCTATCACCTGCTCACCTGGGCAGGCGGGGCTGCTGCGCTGGCCGCCTCCTGGCTGATCACTTGGCTCCTCATGCATACGCCGCTCGGCGTCTACCTCGTCGGAGAATCCAAATGGAAGGCCCGGAACAAACGCGGCGCGTCTCAGAGCGGAACGATGTGAGCTTGGGGCAAACCTGTAAGCCCGCTGCGCAAACGGCTCATTCCTCCGATCGCTGTTGCCAGCCCATGTTTTCGATGATATAGACCACTCTGAGGTTAACATGGGCTGACAAAGGCGACCACTTCGTTTCTCCGGAATTGACCCGTCCGCTCCGCTGGATTCACGGATGAAAAAGCAGCCTGCCGTTTTATGCGGCAGGCTGCTTGCTTTATACTACTTCGTTTATACTGCTTTGATCCTGCTTACTTTACCCTACTTGCCCTATACTACAACTGCTTTTGGGCTGCTTGTTTCTTCTTGAGTCCGAACAGGGCTGCGCCCAGTGCAATCAAGCCCACACCTGCGAGCTGCATCGGCAGAGGGCTGGCTTCCCCTGTCTTCGGCAGGGTTGCCGCGCCTCCGGCCGATGACCCGTCAGGCTTCTGGCTGCTGCCTGTCTGGCCGCCAGCGCTGCTGTTCTTGCCTGGGTCAGTTTCATGCCCCGGGCTCGGCTGCGTTCCAGTCCCGCCAGCGCCCGCTGTGCCGCCGCCATTCGGCTGCCCTGGCTGGGACGGTTGTCCCGGCTGCGACGGCTGGCCCGGTTCACTGGGCGCCGGCCCGATAATTATTCCGCCTGGAATGTTCGGAGTTTTCGGGCCGCTTGGCGTTTCGCTGCCCCCAGGCTGCTCCGGTTCGTCCGGATCCGGAGTAGGCGTTATCGGCGGTTTCGTTTGGTTACCTCCACCACCGGAATCGCCGCCACCGCCGTTGCTTCCACCGCTGCCTCCGCCGGTGATGCGGCCGTTCTCAATGGTGATTTGGGTCTCCTGACCGGATACGATTTCGAATTCGGTCAGTGCCTCCCCAATGTAGTAACCGGCCGGAGCGGCGGTCTCTTCGGCGTAATACTTGCCTGGTCTCAGGCCGTCTACACCTAATTCGCCATGCTCGTCCGTTACCAGACTGGCGAGTTCCTCGCCTTTGGCATCCAGTACATGCTGCTTGTTCTCATCAAGAATGCGGAACTTTGCACCTTTCAACGGAATATCCAGCCGGCCGGTTTGAATTTTGGTGATCTTCAGCGAGCCGGTGATCTTGTCGTTGGTGAATGTCAGCTGAAGCGGCTGGTCATCCACGATCTCGAATTTCAGCGGTTCCGGCTTGGACTGATAACCTGCCGGTGGAGTGACTTCGACAAACATATAGCTGCCCGCTTTGAGATGCGGAACGGACACCTTACCATCCGCATCCGTAGTCAGCCCTGCCGCCACTTCGTGCCCCTGCTCGTCCAGCAGGTTAAACACGGCGCCTTCCAGTGGCGTGCCGTCATAAGCGTCGGTTTTGGTCAGCTGCACAGAACCGACATAGATTTCGTTAAATGCGGTACCTTGTTTAGTGATTGACTGGTTCACATCGATGGTAAACGAAATCGGCGTCGCATCGAGCTTATATCCCTTAGGAGCTGTCACTTCGATCAACTGGTAGCTCCCAGCGTCGAGATGGGCCAGCAGGATTTTCCCGTCGTCTTCCGTAGACAGCTCGGTCTTCCCTGGGACATCTTCGAAAGTACCGTTCACGTCTTTTTGGAGTTTAAACACGGCTCCTTTCAGAACCTTAGCAGGATCATCCTTGTCTACCTTCGTAAGCTCGTAATCCCATACGCCTTTCGTATTCGTGACGGTTATTTCGGCTGCATCCGCTTTGAAAGTAATCTTCTTGCCGGCCCGGTATTCATCATCGATGAGATATCCAGCTGGGGCAGCCAATTCCTTCAACACGTAGTCATTGTACCGGGTATTGCTGAAAAGCGCTTCCCCTTGATCATCGGTAACGAGCTCCCGAATGAGGGTCTTGCCGGTCTTATCATAGAGTCCGAAACGGGCGTCAGCCAGTGGAGCACCTGAACCTGCATCCTTTTTAATGATCGTCAGGTCTCCTTTGCCCGTCTGGGCACCGCCGCCAGCTCCAGAGAAGCTGACATTGACGATTTTATTTTCGTCCTTGCTGACGCTTCCCGAGGATTGGCCAGCAAATTTGGCGCTGTTGGTGATCGTTTCGCCACTATCGGCATTGATGAACGACTTGTACTTCAGAATGTACGCTTCCTGAATCGTGTTCTTGAAGGTCAGGGTAAAGGCATTATCCTGGACGTCAAGCGTATATGTATCAGGGTCCACGAGCGCCTTTTGTGTCAAGTTTCCATTCTTGTCCACTGCCGTACTGTACAGCTCAAACGAAGACGGAATCAGAATCTGGTTCGTGGATAGTGTATCCGTCAGCACTGCGTTCTCCACGATGGACTGGCTGCGGTTCACATTGAGGGTCCAGTAGGCAAAATCCTGATCCGCAGCGGCTCCCTGTACGCCTGTTTTGTTGATGTATTCGCCGCCGTACTTCGGATTCACATTGGTAGACTGTACAAAGAGCTTGGTATCCGGCAGTGCGCGGTCGTACATTTCGGCGGCATTGCTGTAGTTTGCTGCCACCGGATGGTCTTTCAGGCTCGTTTTGTACATGATCCGGTAGGCGCCGTCGATCGGTTTTTTGAACACGAGCTCAAAACCATGTTTGTCATTGTCCGACAGCGTCTCTAACGTGTAATCCGCGTTCAGTACAAGCGGGGTTCCCACTGGTTTAACGCCATTCGCACCACCTGTGAGCTCCAGTGGTTGAACGACCAGGGAGTCTGCCAAGAACGTCTGCTCTCCCGAATAGAAATCCCTGACGACGGCCTCGTTCACGTGATACAGGTTGTAGTTCACGTTTAAGGCCCAGGTGATTTCCTTGGTCGTCGCGTCATAGCTTCCGGTTTTGCTGCCGTTGTTTTTGGTGAAGTCGTCGGCCGGAGCGCTTACGGTTTTGCTGATGGCTGGCTGCTGTACGCCGCCTTCCTTCCAGTCGACTTGGGCAGTGTTCGAATATTCATTCATTTGGCCTGCGGTCGGATCGAAGCTCGTTTGGTACGTGATCACATAGCTCGAATCGATATCCTTTAGGAACGTGATCTTGAACCCGGTATCATAATCCGGATTAGGCTCAACCGTGTAATCATCCTTGCTCATTCCGTCAATTCCAACAGTCTCCGGAATCAGCTCCATGTGCTGGCCTGCGAAGTTATCCGTAATGACAACATCCGTCATATTCTTCTTGTCATCGTTCAGGCTAAGCTTCCAGTCGATGGTCTTGTCGCTGTAGTTCGTGCCTGTGTACGTTTTCCAGAAAATGACCTGCTTAATTGGTTGTCCAACCGTAACTTCCGGTACACCCGGCATGCTTACCGTATTTTGGACATCTCCATTTTCATACACGCGTCCGGATGCCTTCGTCTGGTATCGAATTTCATAGGCAGCGTTGACATCATGCGTGAACTGGAGATTGAAGCCCGTTTCCGATTTTGTCACGGTGTAATCGGTGCCCTTAGTAAGAGCCGTTCCGTTTTTTTGCGAAGCGGTACCATTATCATCAATCGTCATCTCGTACACTTCGAACGAATCGCCCACTAGTTCCTGGGTAGTCGTATCGAACTTATCGTTGATCCAGGCCTTGTCCTGCGTCAAACTCTGCTCATTGTAGTTATACTGGATCGCCCAAGAGATAGTTTGACTATTTGCGTCATAGCCTGTGGACTTTTTACCGAGCGGCTTGCTGTACTTTGTGTCCACCTTAGCCGACTTCGTCAGAGGCTGCGGCAGCCCGCCACCGTTGACTTCCACATTGTTGGTGTACGCTGTGTCCGTCGTTTTCGTGATTTTTGTCTTGTAATGGACCCGATACGCGCTGTCCGAGCTTCCATTAAACTTTAGCTCAAACCCGCTCAGGGAGTCGTTCATCTTCTCATAACCTGTAAACGGATCCTGAGCTTCCACCACCGATCCGTCCAGCTGAACCTGCAGCTTATGCACTTCAATGGAATCCGGGATCAGCTCCAAACCTTCCGGCAGCGTATCCTTGAATTGCGCATCCGTCAGCATACGCTCACCCTTGTTGAAATCAACCGTCCAGGTAATTTCACTCGGGTTCATCGCTTTGTTCGGCGTTCCGGACTTGTCGATTTCGCTGCCTGTAGGGTTGTTAAAATGTATGGGAATGACGATGGGATCATCAGGATAATCAAAGACGATGTCCTGCTTGGTCCCGCCGGAAAACTTGCTTCCGTCGAAGTTTCTCCATACGTAAAAATCCCCGGACCATTCGAGGTTATCCTCGATTTCCTTGCTGAACGTAAAGGTGACCTGACCGTCGGTCGAAATATGATAGGTACCTACGTCGCCAGTGAGGGGGCCGTCCAATTCCCGATCCGGCTTGAATTTGTCTGGAAGATCGAAGGTAAAGGTAGCCCCTTCATGGTAACCGTGGCCTGCAGGAAGTGTCCAATACACGTCCACTTGAACCCTGGCTCCCATATCGACACGGATGTCCTGAAGCTTGTTCCCCTCTTCGTCCTTCATTTGAACATCGGTAATGATGTTCTTCGTAATCACCTCACCCTGCGCCGGGTCTGCATCCGCCTGTACAGCTCCTTCAGGGGCAGCAGCCTCGTCCGAGGCGACCGGCGTTTCGGTGGATGGGTCGGGTTCAGCCGGTACCGCGGGTGGCTCCTCCCCAGGGGCCGCTGGAGCATCCCCAACCGGCATATCCGTTCCCTGATCGCCCGGGGTCACACTTCCGTCACCGGAAGCCGGTGCGTCCCCGCCGGGCTCACTTGAAGCATCCGAAGCGGCTGTATCCGACTCCGTCACCACCACCGCTCCGGTTGTACCTCCGGTGGCGTCCGTTTCAGCACGCACCAGACCGGAAGGAACCAGCAGGTTAATCAGCAGAAATACTGCCATTAACACATAGGGCACCTTCCCAAATGTTTTCCTCATCCTTCAGATTTCACCTCTCACTCTCTATATCGAAATGTATCTGCTGGCAAAAAATGATGCGTTTTGCCCTTGTTTGTCGAACCAGCAAACAAAATCACTATAAAGGGTCCCTCTGAATAAGTTCTGAATCTCACTTTGAGGACTTTGAGGGCCTAGTGAAGGTACGGAAACTTCATGTACACGATGACGTCGGCACTCTTGAATCATAAAAAAAACGCCCCGCCTCCACATGGAGGCAGGAGCGTTTATGAAGACTTCATCTTGCCTTTGATGATCAACCGGTGCGTTGGATTCACGAGCGGATCGCAGGTCACCAGGGTGATTTCCCTGTCCCGGCCGTTTGCCTCAAGTACCCATACCTCTTCCGGCTTGACGACAAGCTTGTCTGTCACCGTATATTCAAATATCTCTGAACCGGTGTCTACACGGACGGTATCCCCCGGTTGGAGCTCGTCCAGCCGGTTGAAGTTGCGGCCGTATGTCCGGCTGCGGTGGCCTGCAACAGCATAATTGCCGATCTGGCCGGCTATGCCGGTATGCTCGATGCTGGCAAGGCTGGTTTTCATATTCTTTTTGGTGGCGCCGTGCAGGATGGGCAGCTTTAAGTCGATTTTCTCGATGACAAGCATGCCCTCCACCTTCCCGTCCTGAGGATTGGTAGAAGCTGCAGCCGAGATTCCCTTCGGTTCATTGTCTGCTTTGTCGTAATCTGTGGCACCGCCAGCAGCACCGGCCGAAAGTTCCTCCTCGGACACGCCGATGTTCTGAAAACTGTGCTCCCATCCGCGTGCCAGCTTCTGCTGCGCTGCGTTTTCCCTCCATTCGGCCAGTTTTGGATAACACAGCAGGATTACGCCAGCCGCAATCATGATGCCTGCCCATAGTTTGATCTTAATCGGTGGTCACCCGCTTTTCTTCCCGGATTTCTCTTCCCAGACCATCCCTGCAAATAAGACGCGTTTCGGTTCCGGTGTAAGCGTGCAGCTCTCCCAGTGGTCCATTTTCACAAGCCCCCGCCGAACGAGCGCAAAAACGGTATTGGTCGTACAATACCACCCCGGCTTCGATAGGTTCCGGGAGTCGTCCGGCTCCCTCTCATAAGTCCAATACCCGCCATGCTTCCAGCGTTGCAGCCGCCCGCCATGTTGTTGCGCCATGCTTAGCGCTTCCCTTTGTTTGTCGGATAGTTTCATATGATCACCACATAACCTTTATTTGTCTTCTCGCCGCAGAGACGGCGGATCAGGCATTAATATACTGATACCCAACATACCCCGATTAAACCATAACGGACTGGATAAATTCTGAATATGGATAAAAAACAGACCTTCAACACACTTAGGCTTTTCTAAAAAATAAACGGATGCTTATTCCAGCACCCGTTTTTTTCTTCATTCCCATGCTATATTCAGATAAAGTTCATTTCTACTTTGTATAATACAAACATATACTTCATATCGTGGAACCCGAGATTTGGGACCGATATGTCAGAGATAAGATATTTGAGGAGGATCCATGGAAGTTACGCGCATTCTCAAGGAAACGTTGCTCAAATATAGTACAATGTCGAACGCAGAAATCAAGGAGATTCTCATAAAAGAACAAGTATTATACAAGACCGTAGACATCGCTTCCAAAAAACAAGAGCCCGTAAATCATTTCCCTTAACAGCGGAGATTCACGTTTAATCTCTCTCATTATTGGACGTCTGCTTCTTCCTTCTCATGCACGCGTTCCTTCTCCCACGCCTCGAACCAGGCTGAGATCTCTTTACTGGGAGCCATATCGTAGTCTTCCAAGAAAACCGATGTCATCTGCTGGTACAGCCGGCGGACTCCGACCCGTTGATTGAGGGAGGCATACAGCTTCATTAATCCTTCGTACCCCTCTTCCCTGTAAGGCATTTTTCGGATCATTTCCTGATACAATCCGATCGCTTCCGCATGCTGTTCAAGACCAGCACAGCATTCGGCGATTCTCTTCGCATGGTCAAACCAGAGCAGCCGCGTCCGCTCTTGTTCGGGCTCTGCCCACCCGTACCCGTGTTCATCCAGAAAATCCCCAGGGTACTTATCCATGATGGCGATATGCTCCGAAAGGCTTTCAGGCGCCACTGGCGGGGCGCCGCGCAGATCTTTTTCCCATTCCTCGATATCCAGTGTCACATTGCCGAATTCAAGCCGGTACCCTTCATCCTGAAACTTGATATGTAGATCCATGCCGCTCGTTTTAATCGTTTTCCTAATTTGATAGATGGCCGTGTGAAGCTGGGTTGTCGCTCTCTTCAGGTTAAAGTCCGGCCATAACAGGTCGATCAGGGTTTGCTTGCTTACGGTCTTATTCCGGTAATAGATCAGGTACGCAAACAACTCCGGTGCTTTCAGGGTTCTCCAGGAAAAAGAATGGAGCTTACCGTCGGCGGATCGAAAGTGCAGATTTTTCAGACAGCAAAGCATCATATGGTTTACGGATCGACCCTCTTCCGTAGGGGCACCCGCCGGCGGTGAGGAAGCCACCCGTTTCATCGTGACAGCCAGTCTATCGGGATGAATCGGTTTTAGTAAATAGTCCAGCGCGTTAATCTCAAAAGCTTTTATAGCAAACTCCTGATAGGCCGTTACAAACACAACCTCCAGACCGGGATACATGGCGAGCAAGCGGTCAGCCAGCTCAAAACCCGTCATTTCCGGCATATCGATATCCAGAAAGGCAAGGTCCGGGGCATCCTCCGCCGCTGCATCCAGCGCTTGAAGAGGGCTTTGGAAGGCTCGTACAGTCAGCGGCTCCAGATTTACGCCTTCCAGCGACTGCAGGAGCCGTTCCATTTTCTTCAAAGCGAGATATTCGTCATCAACAAGAATAATCTTCAAGGTTTATGCGTTCTCCTTTCAGGCCATTTCGAACACGACGTCTTCTAATGATTCGATTTTGTGCTAGAGTCAGATCATGTACAGCAATACCACAAGCAGCCCCGCAAAAAAGCTTCATCACAGAGCTGCTCCACGATTACCCCATTCGAGAGTATCATTAATTCGGCATCGCTTCAATTCGTTTAGTAAATTAGTCAATTTAAGTACGGAGGACAAACGCCCTTTAACTGTAGAACGCGATATTGATCAATTTTATAATTAAAGCAATGATGACAATAAATGACGAGGTATACGCGAGTTGGTTCAGTTTTTGATCTTCTGCGGACTGCCTGCGCCTCTTTTTCGGACGAAGCTTTCTTTTGGCGACATTCCTTTTGGTGAGTCTCCTTGTGGTGAGGTTCCTTTTGGACATATTGGAAATCCTCCATTATCTGAGGTGTCACGCTGTAAAGGCTGTGCCGGCTGTCTTCACGCTCAGCACCTTATTCTACTTATATGTAGCTGAAAGGACAATGGGAACTATCTGTGTCCTTCTGTCTCGTTACCCGCAGGTTTTGAACGCAAAAAAGCAGGGCTTCCAATGAGCTTCGCCTGCTTCGATGGGCCGGTGCAAGTCAGGATCCCTGCTTCTCTATAAACTCCGCCAGCCGGCGGTAGATTCCGACGATCTCCTCCATCGGCATCCGCACAAGGCCGCTTGAGCTGGGGGCAACAAACTCATGGATTTCCGGGATGACGGGGTCCGGCTGAAATCCCCAATCCACTTTGGAGCGCCGGCTGTATTCCGTGTACACGCCTTTGCCGACAAAACAGGCGATCCGCGGCAGGTACTGCCGCAGTTTTCCCCGGAGAATCTCCCTTCCCTCCGCGTACTCCTGCCGCTCGATATCATCCACGCCCCGGGTCGGTCTTGCCACAATATTCGTGAAACCGTAGCCGAGCTTCAGAAGGTCCTGGTCCTCCGAAGCATCGTACAGTCTCGGCGTCAGCCCCGAGCGGTGCAAAATACGGTAAAAATTGTTCCGCGGGTTAGCGTAATGGTGCCCGGTTTCTCCGGACTGCAGGCTGGGATTAAAGCCGATAAACAGGATGGACAAGCCATCATCGAGATGATCTGGTACCTCGGGCATCCTCATCCCCTCCTTTATTTCCGGTTAATACAATTTATCCGATGTCGCTTTGGCCGTGATCTCCCGGTACTTCAGCGCTTCATCCTTCATTCGCAAAGATACGGCGACGTTCAGCATGTCGATGACGGCCAGCTGGGACATTTTCGCCGACAAAGAGCTTCCCTGAAGCGGATTCTCCCGGCCTACCATAATCAATACGATGTCTGCCACCTTCGTAATCGGGGAACGGGCGTTGCTCGTAATCGCAATAATGCGGGCACCCGCCTTTTTTGCCAAATTCAAATTGTCGATCGTATCCTTGGTGCTGCCCGAAATGGACAAGCCTACGGCTACGTCGCTGCTCGTCATAAGCGAAGCGCCCATCGCCTGAAAATGGGTATCCGCGACCGCCGTACTCCGCTTGCCGATCCGGGCAAAGCTGTGAGCCCCCTGCATCGCTGTCAGGCCCGAAGACCCCACGCCAAAAAAGTGGATGGACGATGCGCTTAACAGGCACTCAATCGCCTTGCTCAGCTGCTCCCCATTGATCAGCTCGCGCGTCTGGTCGAGGGTCTGGATGTGCGTACCGATAATTTTCTGGCTGAGCGTGACCGCGTCGTCATCCTCGGAAATCTCTTTATGAATATGGTCCGTCGGCTTCACCAGATCCTGTGCCAAAGACAGCTTGAAGTCCTGAAAGCCTTGAAACTTCAGCTTGCGGCAGAAGCGGAGCACTGTCGTTTCCCCGACATCCGCCTTCTCGGCGAGCTCTGTCACCGATTCATAGATAATATCCTGGGCATGCTCCAAAATGTACTGGGCCACCTTCTGCTCGGTTTTCGTCAGTCCGTTCAGATGGCTGCGGATGCTCAGCAGGGTCTTTCCCATTTCCTGCACCATGGACACTTGTATCTTCCCCTTCCTCTTTTAAGCCGGTTCGCGGTTATTAACCTGCATGCACTTTAGGAGATAAATTCCCAAATCATAAATAATGGAGGTTAATTTCTCCAACAACAATACAATTTTATTGTATAGGCAAAAAAAGAGGATTGCAAGCCGAGGGGATGACGGAAGGGGCATGCACTAAAGGGCACCTTCATTCAGCGCATGGACCAGTACGCTGACGGAAAAGCCTTGATCCAACAGCCGCGGCAACAGGCGGCTCCCAACGCGGCCGGTTGCTCCCGTTATCAAAATTTTCATGTCATGACTCCTTTGCGTCGATATAATATAGATACATCTATCGGATTAAAAAGGGTTACCATCCCTTAACCAAGCAGCATATTCGGCAATCGCCAGGTCCAGGGAATACCTGGGCTGCCATCCAAGCTCCTTATATATCCGGGAAATGTCCATGGCAGGATACTGCGGTCCGTCTCCCTTCCCGGGGCGCAGCTCCAGTCTCGCGTCCGGTACGACCCGCAGAATGGCTTCGACCATCTGTTTATGGGTCGTTACCTGCCCGGTTCCGATGTTGTAGACGGAATGGGCCAGAGACGGGGCCGTCTGCAGCCGGGCCAATGCCTCAGCCGTGTCCGTGACATAGGCCACGTCCATGCCTTCTTCTTCGTAGGGGAGCAGTCCTCCCCGCAAATAAGACGACAGTGGTAAGCCATTAACGGCCGCGTGGACGGCCTGGGCCGGCAGGAAGTACAGTCCGCGGGCCAGCGGGCCGAAGGCGGAAAAGCGAGCGCTGACCACCTCTAGTCCGGCTTGCCTGGAATAAAAATCGCCTATCGTCTCCGCCACTTTCTTGTAAGCCGTCATCGGATAGGGAGCCTGTACCGGCAAAGCGTCATCCTCCCGCCACAGCGGCATCTCCACTCCCGCGTAGACCGCGATGGAACTGGCTAGGACGACACGTCTCACCTCTAACCGGCTGCCGCACTCCAGAACATGGAGCAGGCTTTGCACGGTTTGCTGCGTCCCCTCTGCGGGCGGCACGTTCATACGGGGAGACGCCAGATGCATAAGCCCGGTGACCGCGTGCTTTTTTCCTGCTCCCAGCAGGGATTCTGCTTGAAGCACGTCCACCGTTTCGATAAACAGCCTTTTGTTCAAATAAGGGACAAGAAAAGACGGCAGACGATCCTCACGATAACGAGTAATGATAACGTCTTCGCCGAGATCAAGGAGGGCGCGGGCCGCATGGAGGCCGATGAACCCCATCCCTCCGGTAATCATGATCATATGCTTGATTCCTCCTTACAGTCGTAAACCGCCGGGCCCTATCCCGGATGATACATCCAGCTAGGCATCCGGAAGGTCGTTCTCCAACATTATGAATCATTCAAAAAAGCACTGCCCTCCTGTGCGTAACGTACCATTGGCAGTGTCAGGATAAGGAGGTTTTGCTGCATGAATGAAGCATCGGCCGGATTCACATTAGGCGCGTTTTTGCGCGCACGCCGGGAGCAGCTGCATCCATCGGAAGTGGGCCTGCCCTCGCTGGGCAGACGCCGGACCCCCGGACTACGCCGTGAAGAAGTGGCTCAGCTCGCGCATATCGGTATATCATGGTATACCGCTCTCGAGCAGGGCAGGCAGACAAATCCGTCCGTCCAGGTGCTGGACAGCCTGGCCCGGGCATTAAATCTGAATGAATATGAGCGGCAGTATATGCATCGACTTGTCAAAGCGCAGGACTCCGCGGGAACGAAGGAAGCACCGCTCCTGCCTGCCGGGCTGGAGAGAACGGTCCGGTCTCTAGACCCGAATCCGGCGCTGGTCATAGACCGAAAATGGGATCTGCTCGTATGGAACCGCGCTGCCGAGCTCGTATTCGATCTGCCCGTGTTCACGGACCATACCGCCAGGCCAAACTGGCTGATACGGTTCCTGACTGAATCCACCCGGCGCATGAACGAAGCGGAGCGGGACGAGAAGGTGCAGGTCATGATTGCAAGGTTCCGGGCGGATTGTGCCCGCTACCCGGGAGATCCCGATGTGCAGGCGCTTATTCAGGAGCTGCTGGAGACGAGTGAACCGTTCCGGTTCTACTGGGGCCGCCAGGACATCAGCCAGGCATCGGATTGCTATAAACGGTGGGAGGTTGCCGGGATCGGCCTCCTGGAATTCGAGTATATCAACCTCCAGCCTTCGGGGAGTCCGGATTTGCAGCTGATGGTGTATACGGCAAGTCCGGCCGCGTATGAGCGGCTGGGGGAGATGGTGCGGGGAAGAAGCAAATGAATATAGGGTATAAAAGAGCACCCAAATGAGTTTGGGTGCTCTTCAAGTTATGGATTAGATGGTAATGGCTGTGCTGGCCAGTTGACCTGGTACTTGAGTAGATCAGAGTAACTGTTGCTGCCTTGCTTCATAACTAAGTAGAGGTAGTAAGGCGATTCAGCAGGTGGTATGGAGAATATTTCAAATGACCCCATCCCCGAGCTGGCTTTTCTTGCATCGGATAAGGGCTTTTTCTGAACGGCATTAAGGATGACCTCATCCATACTGAGTTTTTCCGACGAATCCAGCGTAAAGAAAAGCTCGGCTTCTTCAAGTGGGTTGGGAGCATCGTACATAACATACCCTGATAAAGCCCCTTTATTATCTGCGCCTTCCGGTATGATAATTGGCGGAGGGTTCACCAAACTAAATTTAAACCTCGTCTCCATCTCCTGCGTCTTCACTTCGGATAAAAGCCCCTCTCCATTCACCGCCACAACAAATACTTTGTACTTGGTCTTAGTGGAAAGGTTGCTCAGCGAAATGGTTGTTTTCGTATGCTCGACGGTTGATGTTACATCCACGGTTCCACTAATCGATGCAGGATGGGCTGCCTTATAGTTCTTTACCTCCTCAGCCGTCAGCTCAGCAGGCGCATCCACCGACGGAATGACCGCATAGTAGAGCTTTTTGGCATTCTTCGTAATCGGCTGAACCTTTACTGATTCGGAAGTCAAATCCGAAAGCCCAATCTCCTCCACTACCGCTGCGGGGTTCTCCTCTACTGGCGGTTCAGGGTCGGGCGAAGGCGTGCTGGCCGGAGGCGAATATACCGGGGCAGGCTCTATGACAGGCTTTGGCTTCAGCGTAAGCGTGGATTGGAACGTATCTCCTGTGCTAGCGGCGCTTAGCGTTGCCTTCACCTGAACTTCTGACGAAGTGTCTGCGACGAGTCGGGCATAGGTTTGAGCCGATTTACCTGAAGAAACCGATATGCCGCTAAATTTCAACTGACTTTTATCTGAAATGACGCTAATATATTTTGTTAGAGTTTCTAGGTCACGGATTGGATCCCCATACTGATTGTATGCCGTAAAGTTCCAAAACGCCTGCTCACCGCTCATGATCGAGTCGGTTGCTTTGCCCGAGGCGTCCGTGATCCCTTTCGATTCCAGCTTTCCTACGATTGCCGTATCTCCGATGGTAAAGATGCGGGTCTGTGCGACACCTCCATTCGGTTCAATGACGGAAACGGTAAACCGGTCACCTCTTCTCAAGGTCGGGTTGTTCATGTGGACCAGTACGGTGGGTTCCCCTTTGACCGTCGTTAAATCTTCGGAGGAAGAAATGTCAAAGTCGTCGGCGGTCAGATCCATAGTTTCCCCAAATTGGTTTAACAGAGCAAAATGAACAGGAATCTCTTTGGCCCAGGCGACCGTATCGCTGGGATCGGTAAATTTGATGCTGGCGAGCCTTTCCGCATGGGTAGATGTAGAACCCTGCGTATACTTCTCATCGATCGGCCCAGTTCCGGTCAATGTGATGTCATATGAGTCCTCTTCCAGCTTGCGGTCCAAGATGAGGGTCGCTTTTGTCCCGCTCCATTCCACCGCCTTAACGGTTACTTCGCCATACTTTTTACTGACGACTTTAAAGGACAGCTCTTCATTCGTTCTGTAACGGCTGAGATTTACCTGAAGGCGGCTCGCCCCCGTCTGCTCAACGCTGTAGACTCGAAACGGTTGATTATTGCCATAGTGATATGTTCCGCTATTGGACAAACCGTCAATCAAGTCATCGCGGGTTGCAGAACCGTTAAAGTCGTTTGCAGATCCATCCAGCAATTTAAGCTGAAGCGCCAAGGCTACATATCCTTTTGCCCAATCCGATACCGTATCACTCGAAACACCAGGCGTTGATTTGGCTTCCCCTTCTTTCCCCAATCCCCGGATCAGAAAAGCGGCCAGCTGCTCCTTTGTCACCTTCCCTGCCGGATTATACGAACCATCGGCGTTCCCCGTGGTAATCCCTGCCTGCTTGAGGGCTTCGATGTAAGGCAGCGCATATCCATTGCCGGGATCATCGGCCACAACGTCATTAAATGAAGATTTCGTCAAGCTGTCATCGACCTTGAGATTCAAAACCAGCGCCAGCACCTTGGCGAACTGGGCCCTTGTAAGCGTGTCGTTAAGTCCAAAACGATCCTCGGAGATCCCCTGAAAAACGCCTGCCTGGATCAAGGTTTCCAGTTTTGCTTTGGTCCCGATGTCCACTCCCTGCAGATCGGTGAAATCATCAACGGTTTTGGCCAGTGCACCTGTCGGCAGAGCGGCAGCCATAAACACGCCAAGTGCCGTCACTACGGTTAAAGCTTTGCGTACCATGTTCGTTCCCCCAATTTTAATTAAAACGGTCATTTAAAAAATCAATTTTATTCGTTCGCGATACCCGCGCCAAATTCCTTCCATCCCATCCTCCTTACCATAAATATTCCGCAGAGCACGTGATGCAACCACAAGAAAAGGGCCTCCGGCTGTCCCGAAAGGCCCTCTTACGTTTGTCTTCATCACTCCCAAGCTCCCCGCTCACCACTGTATAGAGCTCCTAAACTCAAACCGTTAGTCCTCCCCTGCTTCCGGCAGCTCCGCCTCCGGCTCGTGCTTAACGACCTCGATTTCCCGGATCATCGGTCCTTCCATGCGCCGAATGGCAAATTCGCAGTCGTCCTGCCGGATGACGTCCCCTTCGGCAAGATCGAACTTTTGCGACAGCAGCCAGCCGCCGATCGTATAAACTTCATCCCCCGCCGGGATATTGGTCCCCAGCTTTTTGTTCACATCATGGATGAGGGCTTGCGGCTGAAAGCGGTAGCGGTTGCCCTCCAGCTTCGTGATCAGCAGAGATCCCGCTGGCTGCGGGCCGCCGGCACCCGAAGGAATATCTCCCACAATCTCCTCCAGGATATCCTCCAGAGTGACCAGACCCGATGTTCCCCCGTACTCGTCCATCAGCACCGCCATATTGATGCCCGCCTTCTGCATCTGAGCCAGCAAATCTCTCGCCTGAACGGTTTCTATCACCTGCAGAACCGGACGGATAAAAGGCGTAATCTTCTCGTCTTCGCCGGTTACGCGCCGGACGACTTGATGCAGCATTTCCTTGACGTGGATAATCCCGGTTACGCGGTCCTTATCGCCATCCACTGCAACCGGCAGATAATTGAACGTTTTGCTCTCGATGACACCCAGGACATCCCGTACCGTAGCATCGTGGGAGACGTAACGGATGGAAGTCCGCGGCACCATGATTTCCCGTGCGTCCCGTTCGTCGAAATCAAAGACGTTGTTGAGGTAGCGGTACTCGGTCGGCGTAATTTCGCCGCTGCGATACCCTTCGGTGAGCGCAAAACGAAGCTCTGCTTCGCTTAACGCAGCGTCTTCCTCCGATATGGGCTTAACCCCGAAGATGCCGGTAATGAAGCGCGAGGAACGGCTCAGAATCCAGTTGAAGGGATACGTGATTTTGTAAAAAATAATCAGCGGACGGGCGAAAAACAATGCCATCGGTTCAGCGATCTGAATCGCAAAGCTTTTCGGCACGAGTTCCCCGATCACAACCTCAAAGTAGGTCAGGATCAAAAAGGCGATAATAAACGACACGATGCTCTCCACCGACTCGGGTGTATGCATAAGCTCAAACAGCGGATGGATCATTCGCTCCACGGTGGATTCCCCCAGCCAGCCGAGAGCCATCGAGGTCAGCGTCGTTCCGAGCTGGCAGGCGGACAGAAACTCGTCCAGGCGGGAAATGATATGTTTGACCGCGCGGGCATTTTTATTGCCTTCGGTCACCAATTGGTTAATGCGGGACACTCTGACCCGGATCACCGAATATTCGGAGGCAACGAAGAACGCGGTTAATGCGATGAGCAGAATAACGAATATGATTTTCACAATTTCCACAGCATTTCCTTACCCTGCGCCTTGGGCGGCGGTGAGCGGCCAGGATAAGGAGCACCTCCTTTATGTTCGACGGATGAATAATCTCTTGGAATGTATATACCCAATTTTGAGGAGGAACGCATGGGCTTAGGATGGACGATGCGGGGATGAATATACCCGGACTTCAACTTTTGGAGAGTGGGAACAGGCCGTGGCTTCAACTTTTGGCGCGTGGAACAGGCCGTGGCTTCAACTTTTGGCGCGTGGAACAGGCCGTGACTTCAACTTTTGGCGCGTGGGAGGAACGGGCATTGGGCTTCAGCCGCTGTTGAATTCGTGTTGTTTGGGATTTTATTAGGTGGTCACAACACGAATTCAAAGGCGGCACGTAAACTTTACGCCTCAATCCCCTTTTCCTCCGGGGGCACTGTTACAGAAGAAACAGACCTAAAAGATAAATAGTCTCTCGACTAAAAAGCCCAGCCCAAAAAAATCCCGACAATTCGTAGAATCGTCGGGATCCCCTACACCGTAAATTTTCTCCGGCACATTTGAAACAAACGTCCTTTGAACCAAGCATCCTCGCTAAAGCCCTAAATACCTTCCAGTGATCGAGGCGCTGCAATCGATGCTATCTTTCGGTATGCCTTCAAACATCACCTGGCCGCCTTCTTCTCCAGCCCCAGGGCCGAGGTCGATCATCCAATCAGCCTGACGGATCACCTGCAAATTGTGCTCGATCACGATCAAGGTGCTGCCACGCTCCACGAGGCGGTTCATGAGGCCGATCAGAAGCTCGACATCAGACATATGCAGTCCGGTGGTCGGCTCGTCCAGGACATACAGGGTCCCTTCTCCCTCCAGCTCCGCGGCCAGCTTGGCCCGCTGCAGTTCGCCCCCTGATATCGTACTCAGAGGTTGTCCTAAGGTCAAATAACCGAGGCCTACTTCCTTTAATCGTTTGAGCGGCGTTTCAATTTCTTTTTCATGAAACATGTTAAGCGCATCCTCCACGGTCATGGCCAGAACGTCGCTGATGCTTTTCCCGCGGAACCGATAGGACAGGACCTGTTCTGTATAACGCTTTCCTTCGCATGCTTCGCAGATGCTGGAGACCGTATCCATAAAGGCGAGATCGGTAGATATGATCCCCAAGCCCTTACAGTGGGGACAAGCCCCTTCGGAGTTGAAGCTGAACAGCGAAGCGTTCACGCGGTTTTCTTTGGCGAACAAAGTTCTGATCGTGTCGAAGATGTCCGTATAGGTGGCCAGATTGGACCGGTTGGAGGCGTGAATCGCGCCTTGGTCAATGAAAATCGCCTCGGGGTAGTACCTCGGAAGAACTTGACGGATCAGCGTACTTTTTCCGGATCCCGCTACTCCGGTAACAGCGGTCATCACGCCGGCCGGAATTCGAACGCTAATATCTTTGAGATTATTCATAGTCGCATGCTCAATGGCGAGCCAACCGTCAGGCTTTCTGACCTCCCTTTTGAAGTCGAGGTGACGGTTTAAGTACCCGGCAGTTAATGTCGGGGATGACAACAGCTTATGAAAGCTCCCCTGAAATACGACCTCTCCACCGTGGGTTCCGGCGCGCGGCCCCATTTCAACAATATAGTCGGCAATCTGGATCACATCCGGATCATGCTCAACAATCAGAACGGTGTTGCCTTTATCCCGCAGCTGCTTAAGCAATCGGTTGATTGTGTTGACATCATGCGGATGGAGACCAATGCTGGGCTCGTCAAAAATATACAGCAAATCGGATAAGCTGCTGCCGAGCTGACGCACCATCTTGATCCGCTGCGATTCACCGCCCGACAGGCTGGGCGTTTCGCGATTCATGCTTAAATAGCCAAGGCCTACCGCCAGCAAATTGCCAAGGCGCTTGACAATTTCGTCCGTCACCGTCTGTACTTCAGGCTCGCGGATGGAACGTATAAACCTGATAAGCTCGCTAACCTGCATACCCGCACAATCGGCAATGCTTTTTCCGTCAATTTTACAGGACAACACGCGTGGGTTCAGGCGGCCGCCGCGGCATGAAGCGCACAGCTTCTCGCTCACAATGCGGTCGATCGCCTCCTGATATCGTTTAGCATCTCTCGAATCCTTATAGAGATAAGTACGTTTAATGCGCGGAATGACCCCTTCATAGAGAGACGTCGGCGGCCACCCCTCCGTTGGATTTGGCGGCTTGAACCCGCTTTTATGGAGCAGCGTATCCATATCCTCATCCGTATAATCCTTCAGCTTTTTGTCGTTATCGAACAGGCCGGTGCAGACATATCTTTTCCACCTGACGTCGCCGGGCATGAAGGTCGGAAACAGAATAGCCCCCTCGTTAAGCGATTTTTCCCTATCGATCAACCGGTCGACGTTGATGTCTTTCACTTTCCCTAAGCCTTCACAGTCCGGGCACATGCCCTTAGGGTTGTTGAAGGAAAACACGTCGGAATATCCGACGAAAGGAGTGCCGATCCGGGAAAATAACAGCCGCAGCAGCGCATAAATATCCGTGACCGTGCCGACGGTAGATCTCGCATTTCCGCCGATCCTTTTTTGATTCATGACGATCACCGCCGGCAGATGCTCAATGGCATCCACCTCCGGTTGCCCATAATGAGGGAGCCGGTTGCGGATGAAGCTGGAGTACGATTCGTTGAATTGCCGCTGTGACTCCGCTGCGATCGTATCGAAAACAAGCGCCGATTTGCCGGAGCCGGATACGCCTACAAATACCGTAATCTGCTTTTTGGGGATCGTCACATGAACTCCCTTCAGATTTTTTTCTCTTCCGCCGACGACGCGAATGTCATCTTCTTTGATCATGTGGATTCCTCCTCTTGCGATTTGTATAAAATAGGATATGCTAAAACCATGCCAGAAACTGTCATGGTTAAGTGAAGAGGAGGAGCTTTTGTGAGCAAAGCCAAATTACTGTTTGATTTAATCCTGTACGTGAATGCCAAACGCAGTTTTACTGCACAGGATGTCGCGAATGAATTTGGCATTTCTGTCCGAACGGCGCACCGCTATCTTACGGATATTGCCGATATGGGCGTCCCGCTTTATACGGAACCAGGAAGAAGCGGTGGTTACCGGGTACTCCCCAACCGGACACTGCCGCCGATCATGTTTAATGAAGAAGAAGCATTTGCTATCTTTTTTGCTTTTCAGGCATTGAAGTACTATCAATCGCTTCCTTTTGATATTCATATCGATTCCGTCTCCCGCAAGCTGTACGCAAGCCTGCCTGACGATACGAAAAGAAAAATAGACGGCCTGGATTCGGTAATCACCTTTTGGAATCAGAAAAGGACCGTCCCGTCTCCATTTCTAAAGGAAATCATCGAGGCGGCCGCCGCGCACCGGCTGCTTAAAATCGAATATGTGTCGAAGCTGGAAAATACAGTGAGGGAAGTGGCTCCGATCGGTATTTACGCCAGCGACGGCTTCTGGTACATGCCCGCGTTCGATCAGGCTCATGGCGAAATCCGGCTGTTTCGTACAGACCGGATCGTGTCCATGGAGCAAACGAAGCAGGCGTTTGAGCCACAGATGGAACTGCCGGACTGGCTCAACCTCAGCACGGCGGTGACGCCGGAGTCGCCCGTCCGTTTATATGTAGAGCTGACCCGTGAAGGCTTGAGACAGTGCCGCAGCCAGCCATGGCTGGAGCCTTATATCGTGGAGGTTAGCCCGGATGAAGGTTACATTGAAAGTGTCATTGATCAGCGCGAGATGGAATTCGTGACCGGCTACTTTTTTCACCTGGGTACGGCCGTTAAAGTCATCGAGCCGCCCGAGCTTGTAGACGGGATTCGTGAGCAGGCGCGGGAGATTCTCCGCCAGTATGCATGAGGCACGACCTTTGACCGGTATCTTTCATATCGGTTGTTCTGTGTCTCTAAATAAAAAGGACCTGCCAGCTCACAGCCGGCAGGGTTTTCGTCATTCTTTATTACCAACAAAATGCCTTCAGGATAATTACCAAAAGAATAAAGAGTACAAGGATAGCACCAACATTATTATGGCAACAGCCATAACCTATTCCTCTAACGTCGCTCATGAAAGTACCTCCTTCATATTGAAGATACTGATATCATATGGGTAAATTCTATATATGTTTAGGCTCTTGCATAATTCATTCATCTTTTTAAAGAAAAAGGCCCGCTCCGAAAGAGCGGGCTGATCTTATTAAGGAGGTTTTATGAGTCTCAGTATAATCTATGTTCTATTTAGGCAACTGGTTCTTAGTAAGATATAACACACATTAAAAGTTGACATCACGCATTCCACGCGCAAAGCCGATTAGCTTCGCAGAAACATGTTTAACGCAAAAAAAGCCTGCACAGCAGTTTCAAACGCTGTACAGGCATTCTTTTGGATTAGAACAGGCTGCGCTGAAAATCGGCGATCGCCTTATATTCCTCTTCCAGGTTGCGTGAAATTTTAATAAAGATCGGCAGCAGCTGATGGTAAATCTGTGCGTTCTCCTTCACCGGCGTATGCTGATGCGTTGATCCGACCATGCCGGAGACGACACTTAGCGAATCGACTTTGCCCGTGGCGTACAAGCCGAGCACGACGGCGCCCAGGCAGGAGCTTTCGAAGCTCTCCGGCACGACAACTTCCTGATCGAAGATGTCGGCCATCATTTGGCGCCACAGCGGGGAACGGGAAAATCCGCCGGTCGCGTGGATTTTGGCCGGACGCCCGATGCGTTCCTCCATCGCCAGCAGTACGGTATATAAGTTGAAAATAACGCCCTCAAGGACGGCTCGGATCATATGCTCCTTGCGGTGGTGCATCGTCAGGCCGAAGAACGATCCGCGGGCGTCGGGGTTCCAGAGCGGGGCGCGCTCCCCGGTCAAATAAGGGTGGAACAACAGCCCGTCGGATCCCGGTTTCACCTGTTCCGCAATCCGTGTCAGCAGGTCGTACGAATCGATACCGAGACGCTTGGCAGTCTCGATCTCGGATGCGGCCAGTTCATCATGTACCCATTGGAACAGCATGCCGCCGTTGTTGACGGGACCGCCGATCACCCACAGCTTCTCCGTCAGGGCGTAGCAGAAAATGCGCCCCTTCGGATCCGTCGCCGGATGATCGACCACGGTGCGGATTGCTCCACTGGTACCGATGGTGGCGGCAACGACACCAGGTTCGATCGCATTGACGCCCAGATTGGACAGCACGCCGTCGCTCGCGCCAACGATAAACGGCGTGGATGGATCGAGCCCCATCTCGGAGGCAAACGTCTTATCCAGCCCATCCATGCGGTAAGTCGTCGGAACAAGCTCGGACAGCTGGCTTGGCGTAATGCCGGCAACCTGCAGCGCCTCCTCATCCCAATCCAGCTTGTTCAGATTCATAAGGCCCGTGCAGGAGGCTATCGAATGGTCGACGACGTACCGGTTGAACAGCTTGGCGAATACGTACTCCTTAATCGAGATAAATTTGGACGTCTTTTCGAAAATGTCCGGATTGTCATGACGCAGCCACATCAATTTGGTCAGCGGGGACATCGGATGGATCGGCGTACCTGTGCGCAGATAAATTTCATGTCCGTTCATATCGTTCTTCAATACTTCGGACCATTTCGCGCTGCGGTTATCCGCCCACGTAATGCAGTTCATCAGCGGCTTCCCGTCCTGGCCGACCGGAATGACGCTGTGCATGGCCGAGCTGAACGAGACGAACATCACCTGCTCCGGGCGGATTCCGCTTGTATCCATCACCTGCTTGACCGAATGGATCACGGCCGTAAATATCAGATCCGGATCCTGCTCGGCGATGGACGATGTCGGTGTCAGCAGCGGATAGCCTTCACTTCCCTTGGCCACAACCTTTCCGTTTTCTTCGAACAGAACGGCCTTGGTGCTCGTCGTTCCAATATCGATTCCGATCATCATATTACTGCTCATGTTTCAACCTTCTTTCTTCTTCACTAGACATATCCTTATACTACCAGACTGAGCACCAGGATGATAATCAATGCAACGATCGACAACAGCGTTTCCATGACGGTCCAGGATTTCAGCGTCTGCGGAACAGACATGTTAAAGAATTCCTTGACCATCCAGAAGCCGGCGTCGTTGACATGCGACAGGACGAGCGAACCTGCTCCGGTCGCCAGCACGACGAGCTCGACATTGGCTGCCGGGCTCAAAGCAAGCACCGGTGCGACGATCCCCGCAGTCGTGGTCATGGCCACGGTGGCGGAACCGGTTGCAACACGGATGAGTGCGGCCACGAACCATGCAAACAAAATAATGTTGATGTGAGCCGAAGTTGCGATTTGGGCAATGGCGTCACCGACGCCGCTGTTAATGAGCACCTGCTTGAACGCCCCGCCGCCGCCGATGATCAGAATGATCGTGGCTGTCGGCGCCAGACATTCGCTCGTAAACTTGGATATTTGTTCTTTCGTAAATCCTCTGGCGAAGCCAAGGGAGAAGAAAGAAAACACGACCGAAATCAGAAGGGCAATAATTTCGTTACCGATAAATTCGCAGAACAGCGTAAAACCGCTCGAAGCATCCGGGTCAACGATCGAGGCGATCGAACCGATCAGCATCAGGATAACCGGCATCAGAATCGTCAGCAGCGTAATGCCAAAGCCCGGAAGCTTGCGCGTGCTGCTGCTGGAGAACTGCTCCGCCAGCTCAGCAGGCGGCTCGACCTGAATGCGTCTGCCGATCCATTTACCAAAGAGCGGTCCGGCCACGATCGCTGTCGGAATGCCAACAATCAGGGAGTACAGAATCGTTTTCCCCAAATTCGCCTGATAGGCATCAATCGCGATCATCGGGGCCGGGTGAGGCGGCACAAGTCCGTGTACGGTGGACAGACCGGCCAGAATCGGAATACCGATTTGCAGCAGTGACATTTTGGTTTTACGGGCGACGGTAAAAATAATCGGGATCAGCAGAATGACGCCGACCTCAAAAAATACTGGAATCCCTACGATAAAGCCGACGATCATCATCGCCCAGTGAACGCGTTTCTCCCCGAACCGGTTCACGAGGGTTGTGGCGATCTGCTCGGCGCCGCCGGATTCGGCCATCATTTTGCCCAGCATCGTGCCGAGACCGATGACGATCGCAATCGTTCCGAGCGTGCCGCCAAGCCCCTTGGTCACGGAATCGATAATATCCATCGATTTCATGCCGGTCAGGAACCCGAGCAGCAGGGCGGACAACAGCAAGGTCACAAACGGATTCCACTTGAATTTGGCAATAAACACAATAAGAAATGCAATGGCGATCAGTGTCCACACAATGAGCGTCCAATTATGGCTCATACCGAATATACTGGACATGGGTTGTCCTCCTTTTGTTCGTACATGATGTTTTTCACATATGATACCCATTATTCCAAGCTTTGATTTCAAATACTTGCATACTTGTCGACAACATGAGGCGGAAGCTGCCCGCAAGCAGCCCCTTTTGGTTCATATTACGGTATGGAAAGGCCGACGAAGCGCTTTAAAAATCCGTCAGGCTGCGGTGCAGCGTCTGGCGCGAATCGGCGAAATACTCCTGTACAAGCTTCTGGATTTCGTCCTCGTCGCCGGAGGCCAGACCGTCCATAATTTTCTGATGCTTGCCGATCACGGACCCGAGCTTTGCTTCCCCTTTAGAAAAAATCTCTTCCGTCGTAATCAGCATGACGGTCATCACGATCGGCCGGATGCTGTTCCATAAATGCAAAATGCGCTTATGGTCCGCTGCCGCAATAATCGCCTCGTGAAAGGACAAGTCCTGATACGAAAATTCGACGGCATCCTGATGCTTGACCGCAAGCTCCATCCGGTCAACGATCCGGCGCAGCGTAACCAGCAGCTGATCCCGGTCCATCTTGGCCAGCCGCTGCTGAACGAAGCTCTCGATCAGGAAGCGGACATCGTACAATTCAACAATATCGGTCAGGCTCAGTCCGACGACGACGGCACCCATCCGTTCGAGCCGGATCAGCCCTTCGCTCGAGAGCGATTTCAAGGCTTCTCTGACGGGGGAACGGCTTGTCCCGAAATCGGCGGCCACCCGGTTCTCTGAAATAATTTCACCCGGCTTGATCCGGCCGCTGATAATCTGCAGCCTCAGCTCGGACGCAATCGACTCTCCCAAGGAAACACCCTGCAGCCAGGATGAAGGATAACGCAGCATGAGACAACTCTCCTAAATCAATGTATGTACAATGACGTACGCTACCGATTCTATCATACAACCGACCGCCGCATCCATGGTGAGGGACCTGCTCTCCGGAAGCCTGCTTCAGCCGCAGACCTTAACGCTCAACCGTTTGACCGGCAGCCGTGTGCCGCAATCCGATTTTTTCCTTTTTTCAAAAGAACCATGCAACAACGAAGAACCGGAATGCGTCTTTTACCACGAAGACCTGTGGTTCTTCGAAAAAGAAACGCTTCCAGTTTGATTGTGCTGTGCTCTAACCTGCCTCTGCCTCCAAGTATACTTGTATACAACTTGTAATCGTCTTTATTTTAAAACAATCCGTGCGATCTGTAAACCGCGTGGATGAAACATCCAGCACATCAACCTTCGGAAAGGGAGGGATTGAATTTGAAAAAAATCGCCGCCATCCTGCTGCTGTCCATCTGTATCGCCACGGGCTGCGAAAGCCACAAGCCTTCGGCGGATAGCACATCAACGGCTGACCCAATGCCTTCCGGAACGGTCAATTCCACGGACGGAATCAACGAAAAACCTCCCGCCACGGCAGCTGATCCCCCTGCTTCCACCCCTGATGGCGGGAGCCCGCAGCCTACCAGCAGCCACGAGGGCGAAGCCGAAACAGAAACTCCGGGGCGGCTGCAGTCTTCCCAGCTGATGTTCGGCTATTTGGACGCCGCCAGCAGCCGGATTCTTGCAGCCGACCCGGAAGGCAAGCAGCAAACACCGCGGGAGCAGTTTACACAAGCGGTCATCGCGCCGGGCGAGCTGGCCGACATCCGCTTCACGAAGCATCAGGCCCGGTCGGATCAGGATAACGGCAGGCAGAACCGGTACAATTTCGACCATGATGAAGGCGATTTGTTCCGCCTCTCTTCCCCGGTAACTCCAGCGGATCCGGACGCAGGCGTCGTTCTCGCACAGAGAGACGCTTTTGCCGGGCATGAATTTCTGCAGGTGGAGCATGCGGAGGGAAGCCTGCCCGAAGAGGAGGCAGCCCGGATCAAGCAAGCCAAAGGCCTGAACATCCACAGCCAGGGGCTTATCGGACAAATCTCCCCTGACGTGCAGCTGGGTATCGTCCAGTACGACAAGGACGGCGGCAAGCCGCTGGCCAGCCTCGTGCTGATCACCCCGGATACGCTGCTGTTTCGCGATTTTGAAGGAACGGATGACCCGAGCTCCACCTGGCGCGTCGACGACGGCGGGCAGATGGACCCGCAGCTGTTCCACGTTTTATTTGTCACCCGTTCCGGGCATGGCTATACGCTTGGGTATGAATGGTGGGGCTCGGAAGGATCGAACCTGGCCGTGCTGCAGCAGGACGGCGGCGCATTTCGCGTCGTGCAGGAGGGCGGCCGCTATACGGCGCCAATGTGACTAGCCCAAGTCCCAGGCCGTATGGATTTTCGGCACATCGCTGATGAGCTGCCTCGTATAGGCGTGCTGCGGGTTCAGGATAATGTCCTCGGCCGGTCCCCTTTCGACGATTTGGCCCTTCTCCATGATGTAGATCGTGTCGCTCACGTAATAAGCGAGCCCCACGTCGTGCGTGATGAAAATAATCGTCATCTCGTTCTCATCCCTCAGCTTCAGCAGCATGTCGAGAATGGTGGACCGGGAGCAGGCGTCGACCATTGAGGTGGGCTCATCCGCGATCAGCACCTTGGGGTGAAGCATAAAAATCCGTGCGATCATAAGCCGCTGCATCTGCCCGCCGGACAGCTCGAATGGATACTTGTTGTACAGCTCCTCGAACTTCAGGTTGACGAAAGAGCAGGCCTCTTTCATTTTATTGAACTGCTCATCCTTGGTGAGCTTCAGCCCCTGCAGCCGGATGCAGCTGAGCAGCAGCTTCTCTACCCGCTGGAACAGGTTAAAGGACGAGAACGGGTCCTGAAAAATCGCCTGAATGTCTTTCCAGTACTTTTTCCGGTCAGCATGGCGGCGCAGCACTCTCGGTTGTCCTTTGTAATCGATGCTGCCCCCCGACTCCTTTAAGAGACCCATGATGATTTTGGCAAGGGTGGTTTTGCCGCTGCCGCTCTCGCCGACGATGGAAATGATTTCGCCTTTATGAAAATCGAAGTCCACCGTATCGACCGCGGTCGTTTTGGCCGCCCCGTATCCGAATACTTTTGTAATGCCTCTGCCGCGGATCAACAGGTCACGACTGCTCATTCGCATACCACTCCTTCAGCGTTCCTGTGTCAAAATGGCACCGGTACTGGCGGCCCTCCACTTCCTGCACCGCCACATTGTTTTGCCTGCAAATATCTTGGGCGTAAGAGCACCGCTCGGCAAACCGGCAGCCGGCAGGCACATGCTTCAAATTCGGCGGTGTGCCCGGAATGGCCGCCAGCTTGTGCCCCTTCATCCCCTCCTCCGGAACGATGATGGAACCCATCAGCTTCTTCGTGTACGGATGCAGCGGATCAAAGATCATCTGCTCGGCCGTGCCGCGCTCCACGATTTCTCCCGCGTACATGACCATAATGTCGTCGGTGACGTGGTACAAGAGCGGCAGCTCATGCGTGATGAATACCAGCGAGCGGATGAACTGCTTGTTGAGCAGGTCCTTCATCAGCTTGATGACCGCCTTCTGCGACGTTACGTCCAGCGCAGACGTCGGTTCGTCGGCGATCAGCACCTTCGGATTCAGAATGGTGGAAATCGCAATGACCGTCCGCTGTTTCATGCCCCCGGAGAGCTCATTCGGATACGAGCGCAGCACCTTCGGCGACAGGTTCAGCGTTTCAAAGCGCTCGACGGCCATGTCCCACACCTGCTTCTTGGTCAGCTCTGGCCGGTGCTCCTTCATGATATCCTCAATGAAGCGGATGATCCGCAGCGTCGGATTGAGGGCATTCATGGCCGCCTGGGGAATATACGCGATTTCCCGCCCGGAAATTTGCGTGCGCAGCTGCTCCTTGCTCAGCTTCATAATGTCGCGGCCGTGAATTTGGATCGAACCGCTGCCGTAATGGAGCGGCGGAAAATAAAATCCCATCAGGCTCAGCGCCAGCGTCGACTTGCCGCAGCCGGATTCGCCGGCGATGCCGAGCGTCTTCCCATCTTCCAGCACGAAATCGACGCCGTCGACGGCAAACACTTTTTCCTTAAGCCGGGTTTTATAATAGGTTTTCAGTCCGCTAACTTCCAGAATGTTTGTAGTCATCGGCCTAGCTCCTTATTTTCGGATTAAAAATTTCGTCCATGCCCGTGTTCATCATATACAACGAGAACGTGATCAGCGCGATTGACAGCGCCGCAGGGATAAACGCCCACCATGCCCCCGCCACCGGCGCCTCGAAAACGAGCGCCCAGTTCATGATGATGCCGAGGGAGATCGTGTTGTACGGCCCGAGCCCCAGCATCGAGATGGAGGCCTCCGACAGAATGCCGGACGCGGTCTGCAGCACGAACGCCATGACGACATAAGACGCGATATAGGGCAAAATTTCAAAAACGATGATCCGGGGCGTGCTGTGTCCGGAAATTTTGGCGATATGGACATGATCCCGGTTGCGGAGCGAGCTGGTCTGCGCCCGTACGGCCCGGGCCGTCCACGGCCAGCTGGTGATACCGATAATGATCGCCGTCACGAGCGAGCTGCGCGAGTTGATGCTGACCGAGATGAGGATCAGAATAATAAACGACGGAATGACGATAAAAATGTTCGTGATCGACGTCAGCAAGTTATCCACGATACCGCCGATGTAGCCGGAAGCAAGGCCGATAATGAGTCCGATGGCCGTGGCGAACACGCCTGCGATGAGACCGACCCGGATCGAGGTCTGGATGCCGTACATCAGCTCCAGGAACAGATCCCGCCCGAAATTGTCCGAACCGAGCCACAGCTGCGAACTCGGCGGCTGAAACGCCAGGGCGATCATCTCCAGCGGATCCTTTTTGTTGATCATCGGGAAGATGAGCACCAGCGCCAGCATAACGATGAATATTCCCGCCCCCAGCATGAATTTGGGGGACTTGATGAGAATGTTGAAGGAGTTTTTCATATTACTGGTCCTCCATTTGCGAGGCTTTGATCCGCGGATCGATAAAACCGTAAATGATATCAATCGTAAAGTTAGCCAGCAGAACAGAGAGCGCGATCAGCAGCGTACAGCCGGAAATGAGCGGATAATCGAGCTGGCGGATGGCCGTAAACAGCCAGGTGCCGATGCCCGGGTAGCTGAACACGATTTCGCAGATGAGCGAACCGCCCACCATCGTGCCGATGGACAAAGCCAGTCCGGTAATTTGGGGAAGCATGGCGTTCCGGAACACATATCTCGAGATGCGCGAATCGCGGATCCCAAGCAGCTTGCTGTACAGCACATAGTCGGCATTCAGCTCGTAAATGGACATTTCCCGCATCCCGATCGCCTGGCCGCCGATGGTGACAAGCACGATCGAGAGGAATGGCAGCGTATGATGGCGGATGACCGAGCCGATAAATTCGAAGCTGAGCTGCGGAATCATTTGAAAATCATACCCTCCGGACAGCGGGAACCACCCCAGCGTCAGGGCGAATACGTACAGCATGATGATGGCCAGCGTAAAAAAGGGAATCGAGTTCACAAACAGGGCTACCGGAAAAATCACCTTGTCGAACACGCCTTTTTTATAAGCAGCCACGGCTCCGAGCACGTTGCCCAGAATCCAGCCTACCAGAATCGCCGGCAGCTGCAGGCCGATCGTCCACGGCACCGCTGAAGCCAGGATGTCCGTCACCTTTTTCGGATACAGGCCGAACGAGGTGCCGAGGTTGCCGGTAAACAGGTTTTGGACATAGATCAGAAACTGCTGCCAGAGCGGCTTGTCAACACCAAACTCCTGAATGAACGTCTCATAGACCCGTTTGATCGTATCGCTGTCCGTCATCCCTTTGGTCATCTGTGATACGATCATGGCGACGGGATTCCCCTCGATCATGCGCGGAAGGAAAAAATTCAGGGAAACGGCAATGACGAGCGTCACCAGGTACCAGAACAGCTTTTTTACGAAATATTTGGCATAGGCATTCAAGAAGGTCCCTCCCTTGATCTTTGGATCGGCGGTGGATGCGTCTTGGAAAAGAGGGCCCGCATGGCGCTCCGGCAGTGCCGGTAGCCTCCCATGCAGGCCGCTTCCTTGGGCTTAGTTGTGGATCTGGTACAGCGCCCGGATGCCCGCCCCGTCCATGGCGATTTGCGGAGGAATGTTGCTTCCGTCTCCGTCGACGGGGAAGCCTTTCCATACCGATTCATTGACCGTATGGAACACCCACGGACGGTACATGAGCGGAATGGACGGAATGTCGGTCAGCCAGATTTTCGTCAAATCCGTGTACAGGGTTTTGAGCTCGGCCTGATCGGTGACGCTCGGAATTTTGTCGATAATTTGGTCGGCCTTGTCGTTTTTGTAACGGCCCCAGTTCCAGAACGCCATTTCGCCGAGCGGAGCCACTTCCTTGGAATACATGATGTCATGCGCTCTGCTCCACGGCTGGCTCGGATTGACGCCGCCCGCAGGCGTGTTCATGATGATGTCGAACTTGCCGGTTTGCAGGTCGTTCGTCCATACCGGCGCTTCCGGGAACTTCGTGCGGATTTCGATGCCGATCGCTTTCGCGCTCTGGGCCACGATCTCCAGCGCCGCATTCCAGTCGGACCAGCCGTACGGGCATTCCACTTCAAATGGCCCGAGGCGGGTGCCGTTCAGCACACGGATGCCGTCCTTGCCTTTTTTGGCGCCGATGCTGTCGAGCAGCTCGTTGGCCGCCTTGACGTCGGTCGTCCACTGCAGCGATTTGATCGCAGCCTGATCGACGTATTTGGACTCCGCGTCCGTGTTCAGCGTCAGGGACGGCTGCATCGCTGCCGAGTAGCCGCTCATCGCGAGGTCGGAAATTTTCTTGTAATCGATGCTCATCGCGATCGCGCGGCGGACATCCGGGTTATCCAGCCCCTTTTTCGAGAAATTAAAGAAGATCGACGGCATGGAGCCCGGGACGTAATAAGGGGCGTCTTTCAGATAGGTCTTGATCGGAGCGCCGTTCTTCCACATGTTCCATACCTGCGGGATGAACTGCTGGGAGACGTCCACCTGCCCGCTCTTGAAGGCCAAATCGCCGGCGGCGTTATCCTTGTAGATGACGTGCGTAATATATTTCGGAGCAGGCAGCTTGCCGAAGAGCGATTTGCCCCAGTAATTGTCGTCGCGCACAATCGTGATTTTCTGGTCGTTGTAGAAGTAGATTTTGTAAGGGCCGGTGGCTACCGGATTGGCGTTGACTTCCTTGCGGATCGTCGCCAGATCGTTGTTTGACTTCTTCTCGATTTCTTCCCAAATATGCTTGGGCATCATCGGGATCAGCTCGATGCTGTCAAGCACCGTCAGACGGTTCGGGTTGTCTTTGTTCAGCATGATCTTGACCGCATTCGGGCCGTCCGCTGTGACATCCGCAATGTACGCCCAATAGTTGCTCCAGTTGATGTCGTATTTTTTGCCGAGCTGGTAGGTGTACACAACGTCATCGGACGTAAACGGCTTGCCGTCGCTCCACTTAGCGTCCTTATTCAGCTCGATATGCAATGTCATGTCGTCGGTCCACTCGTATTTGGTGCCGAGCAGCGGCTCCAGCTTGCCGTCCAGCTGATTGATCATAAACAGCGTCTCGTAGACCAACTCTCTCGAGTTACCATAGTTGATCGGGAAGGCCGGATTGCCGCTCAGCAGGTTGAAGTTGGATGGCGGCCCCCATTGAATTCCGTTAATGTAAAGGGTTTCATTTCTCGGCGTTTCTTTGGCGTCTCCGCTCGTTGCTGGCTGGTTCGCCGCGGGCTCGGTCGTCGCCGGCTCCGTGGCTTTTTCTCCCTGATCGGCCGGCTTGGTTTCCCCTTGCGCCGGCGGCGTCGTCGTTCCCGTTGCGGAAGGCGGCTGCACGGTCTGGCAGCCCGCGATCATCACGGTCGCCGCCACGAAAAGGGCCATGAGCGGCTTGGAAGCTAATTTCAGCTTCATGTAAACTCCCCCATTTCCTCCAATTCACATCTACATAAATTGAACTAAGACAGGGACAGCACTTCGCCTTTAGCTCATTTTATATACATGCAAGCGTGATGCAGATTTCACGTCTTCAGATCGGAAGGTTCGTGCCCCATGGATCCGAAGAAATCAAACCTCTTCATTCCGAGGAAACCGCATACCCCTTCACGAAAAGTACGGAGCGGGCTGACGGACTCATGCGGCTAAAACGTGTTCTGCAAGCGCTTTCCGTAAAATGTATGAGGGATCGCTTGGAAATGATGACTGATTTATTTTTTAAATGTGCTGAAAAAAAGTTACTGAAATCCTTCGCACGGTTTGCCCTTCCCTTCCAAATAAAAACGGCCCCTGCCATCAGCAGGAACCGCTTTTCAAACCTATATAAAATTGCGTCTTCAAATCCTGGACTGGCTGCTTGCAAGCTTTAAGCCGCGCTCTTGCGGGAAATCATGAACAGCGCCGCCCAGATCAGGATAAATCCGACCGCTTGGGTTGGCGTCACGACCTGATGAAATACGATCCAGTTGATCAGCACGCTCACCATCGGGAAGCTCAGTTCCGCCAGCGTCGCCACCGATGCTTTCGTCGTTGTCAGCCCTTTATAGTACACCATCAAGCTGAACAGTCCCGGCAGAAGCGCCTGCCCCAGCATGTTGATCGACACTGCAGCCAGCGTTCCCCCGTCGGTATGCACCTGCCAAGGATCTCCCTGATTGATGGTAATCCCGATCAGCAGCGGCAGCGCCAGAATGAAACGCAGCGAAGTCACCGTCTCATACTCCATTTTTCCGACCATCAGACGACCCATGACCGTGGAACCGCCCCACAGTGCCGCGGCACCCAGCGAGAACAAGCTGCCGACCTTGACGAAATCATTCACATGCCCGAACGGAAACGTGAAGCCGAAGGTCAACAAATACGTTCCGGCCAGCGCCACGATGAACAGCCAGGTGAAATGCTTCGGAAGCTTCTCACGCAGCAGCAGTTTGGCCATAAGAATGGCGAAGATCGGCTGCAGCTTCTGCAGCAGAACGACCGCGTTCAAGTTCCCGGAGGACAGCCCCTGCGTAAACAGGATGGTTGCAACGGCCGAGCCGCCCCACGACAGGAAGAGCAACGCGCCGACATGGCGCAGTTTCAGGCCTTTCAACTCGCTCCGATGTTTCCACAGCATCGGTGCGACGAACAGCACCAGCAAAATATGCTCGATGAGCACGATCTGCGTTGCCGTCATATGTTCTTTGAGCAAAATGATCCGGAACAGCGGATCCGCTCCCCACAATGCTGCACCCAGCACGACCAGCCAAAAGCCGGATTTGCTGCGTTCGGCCTTCCCGCTTGCCGCGGGCCGTACCTTGATATTGCTGCTTACATTTTCCATACTCCAGTTCCCCTATCCCTGAATACGGAGTCAACATTGGAAAACCCCCGAGATCGACATCAATCGACACATCGGGGGTTGATCAAATAAGCTTGCGGAAATGTCAAAATTTCGCACATGCCTATTCTTTGATCTTCTCCCATCCGGACTTTACCGTCGGCCCTGGATTTCCACCAGGTCAGTCGCCGCCTTATTGCTAAAGCTGCGAGTCGCGGGCTTGACGCCGTCTTTACCACAAGAAGAGACGCTCACCGCCGGTCAGGAATTTCACCTTACCCCGAAGATCCATATTCATTTATTTTTATTTTTTTTCATGCAACTTACATTGTTTTCATCATTATAGCATAAATGTATCCAAAAGTGTTTCAGTTTTTTAATAGCTTTTTATTTCCATGGATTAAAAATTTGGATATGGGGCTGGAGATGGACATTTTTCGGTATATCAGCAGCCATTTAAAATGACAGACGACAGGCATTGATGAGCCTGCAGCAAGCACTGAACGGACTCGCGGCAGCACTTATCACTGCTCAAGCACCGACAGGATCACGGCCACCGCTTCAGCCCGCGTTGCGTGCGCGTTCGGGGCGAACAAGCTGCCCGCTCTTCCGTGCATGATTCCTTTCTCCACCGCTGATGCGATATACGGCTTGGCCCAGGCCGGAATTTGACCGCGGTCGGCAAAATTCAAACTTCCCGTGCCGCCCGGTGTTCCGGTACCGAGCGCCCTGACGGTCATCGCCGCCATTTCGGCCCGGGTAATGAGCCGGCTTGGCCCAAACGTGCCGTCGGCATAACCGTTCATGATGCCGCGCGACACCGCATCCTGGATAGAAGACAGCGCCCAGGCCGGAATTTTCTTCGCGTCGGAAAAGGCCAGCGCCTGCGAGCCGGCCGTCTGACCCATCGAGACCGCACGCATCATCATGCTGGCGAACTCTGCCCGGGTCACTTCCTTGCCCGGCTGAAACGTGCCGTCGGGATATCCGCTGACCCATCCCTGCTGGACCGCATTCAGAATCGGCTGCTCCGCCCAGTGGCCGCGGATATCCCGGAAAGTGCCCGGCGCTCCTTCCGCTTTGCCCGGTTGGACCGTGATTTCCGGCTTGACGGTCATCTCGGATGAGCGGAGAGCGGAATCCACCAATTTGGCGCTCTCCACAGCCACCCGGGACGAAGCCGCCTGCAGCGCCGTAAACTCAATGGCGGCGAGCTGGAGCTTGCCGCTGTCTCCGGCTGTTTTTCCTACTTTGGTGTGGGCTAGGCGGATTTCGTTGTTTTGGACAATCGGTTCGACCGAAAAGCCGGATGTCCCAGAGGATGCGGTGCGGTAAGCCAGCTTCGCCGGGTCAAAGCTGAGCGTCAGCTCATACGCATACAAGTCCTTCAGCTGCTCGCCGGTCACCGTGACCGTCACCTTGGAGCCATTGGAAGTTACCCCCAGTGACAAGGAAGGTGCTTCCGCAGCGGCGGTGGTTACCGCAATAGCCGGGGAGGCCGCGGCAACCGGGGAGCTGCCAGCCGTGCGTACTTCTGAAACCGCAGCGTTTGCGGGGGTTCCTGATCCGATGAGTCCGACACAAATGGCTACGGCCCATGCGGCATAGCGGGTAGATTGTTTTCGTGGCATACGTCCAGCCCTCTTTCCATGAATTGAAAATCGCAGGAGCAGCCTGCACCGCTCCTGCGATTGTATCCTTTTCCAAGCAGTTGATTTCTAATGCTGCTTACGACCATATCCATCCCGATACGGCCCCAATCCCCGCATGAATCATGCGAGACAAGGTACTGCGTATGAGCCGGGCTTGAGGACCATCCGGTTCTCTATCCCCTTACTTCGCGTACCAGCTGCCGATGATCATCTGCGCTACCGCAGCCAGCGAACGGATCGAAATTTCGCCTTCGCTGAACAGGTCCGCCGGAGCAACGCGGCTCCAGTTGAGATCCGTCGACTGGATGCCGTAGTACTTGGCGAGGATGGACAAATCCTGCACTGTAATCTGCACCGCACCAGGTACCAGCGTGATCAGCTTCTTCTGGAAGGTGGTTACGGCGCTGCCGAGTGCAGCCGCAGCCGAATCCACCTGGTTTTGCGTCGCGCCATTGTCTAAGTACACCACATTCGCGGTTGTAATGGCCGCCTTCAGCTGGACCTTGGCCAATGCCGGATATTGGCCGACCTTATCCCCTGTGACCGCCCGGTCATAGATGCTCTGCGCGGAGGCAATCGCCGAAGTGAGAGCCGACTTGTCGACCGGAACCGAAGGAACCGGGATGACGGCGTTCTTGAACGTGCTGACCGCCGCTTTCAGAGCGGTCAGCGCATCGTCGATCGCCTTCTGCGTGGCAGCGGCATCGTCCGCCACACGCTTGGCGTCGCTGATCGCCGACAGCAGCGCAGTCTTCGCCGATGCCGGGTACTGCCCCGGCTCCGTGCCCGTGACGGCCTGATCCGCCAGCTTCTGCGCTTCGCCGATGGCGGCAAGCAGCGCCGCCCGGTCAGCCGTGGCGATCTGGATCTGCAGCGCAGCGGAGTCCGTGTTCACCGGGCTCGAATTGCCGTCCGCCGATATGTTAAAGGCGGACACCGACACGGCTGCGCTTCCGGAGACGCCGGCTTTCAGCGTGCCGCGGAGCTTCAGCAGCTCCCCGTCCTCCGAGACGGCGTTTTCCTGGCCGGTGCTGGCCATGATGATGCGGATCTCGCCTGATTCCGGCTTCACCCCGGTGGCCAGCACGCCAAAGCCGGTGCGCGAGGAGCTTACCGCGCCGTCGGCCAGTGCCAGCGTGCCGTCCGAATTTGCCACGGTCGCAAATTCCAGCTTGGCCGGATCGTACTTGACGATCAGGTCCAGCGCCGTAAAGGCAAACGCCGGCTTGGTAATGCCTACGCCCAAGTCAACCTGCGCTCCCGCAGAAGCCGCTGCCGGACCGGTCAGCACGGCGGAGTTCGGCGCCTGCGTCCCTGCCGCTTCCACCGTGATGCTGACCTGGAGCGTATCGCTGCCGCCCTTTCCGTCCTGAACCCGGAAGGAAGCCGTGTAGCTGCCTTCCGCAGCCGGCGTCCACGTGAATTTTCCGGAAGCCGCATCAAAGGCCGCTCCCTCCGGCAGGGACACCGCCTCATAACTTAAAACGTCTCCGTTCTCATCGTTGGCGTACACCGAGAACGTCACTTGCTGCCCGGCTTTCACGGTCTGGGCAGGCACGTCGGCAAACGCCGGAGCGTGATTGTCTCCGGCAGCCCCAGCCGGACGGATGTCGCTTTCTCTCAGAAGCTTCAACTGGTAGGCGCCTTTAAAGATCGAAGAGATCCCGGTAATATCGACGGCCGTTCCTGCCGGATAGGCCTGCTTCAGCGCATCCGCGCTGATGCCCGTCCGGCTGTCGACGCGGACACGGTTCGTCGTGCCGCCGCTGACGAGATCGAATTCCAGGGAGCCCGTGACGGTGGCGTAGTTTTGCACCGCCGCGTTTTTGATCGTGATCAGCTGCCCCTGGTTGCTGTCATTGACCTCGGCCGCAGCCTGCGGAACCGGAGCCGGAATATCGGCCTGGGCGTCCAGCTTGGCCACCTGGACCTCGTTGGCCAGCTCGACCTCGGTGTTATAGGTCAGCTTTTGGGCGGTCAGCTTGACCTTGTCCAAGGCATGGTAGCCTGTCGCTTTGCTCGGGTACACATAGACACCGCCGGTGCCGTCCTGCATGTAAAATCCCGAGCCGCCAAAAACTCCCGGCTCCGACACGACCACGCCCTGCACCGTAACGTAATCGTTGTCTGCCGCTTTACGCGCTTCCGCAATGGTTGTCAAATCGGGAATGGTAACGACGGGCGGCGTACCGCCGGCTCCATAGGAACCGGCTTTGTACGTCGTCGGATCATACCATTTGTACCCTGCGGCCGGCGTCGTCCACGGCTCGGTTCCCGGAATTTCGGCCGATGTGGCCGGTTCTTCCAGCTTACCGAGCAGCGGCGTCGGCTCATCAAGCGTAATACCCTGATTTTCGAATGTTGCGTAATCTTCATGAACTGCCAGCCATTTTACCGTCTGGACGAGGAAGACGGCGTCCTGGGCTTCCCCCTTGAATCCGTCGTAAGTCGTTTTCTTGCCGCCGTTGTCCTCGCGGACGTATCCCGGCGTTGGGTCCTCGACCGGCGAGGAGTCGCCGATGAATGCAGCTTTTCCTTTTTCCAGCTTGGAAATGGCAGCGAACGGCCCTTCGGCGATGCCGCCGTTTTTATAGACGCCTCCGTTCGGGAAGTTTGCCTTGTCGCTGTTTTCTACGGCATTGCCCCAGCCCGGCACATTTTCCGGGAGGTAGACAACGCCCTTGACCCGGGTCGGATCCAGAATTGTCAGCGTGGAGCCGCTGTGCATCTCCACATCATTAACGCCTGCGGTAATACCGAAAGACTGATCATATTTCACCGCGCCGGTTTTGGTAACGTCCCCAACCGAATTGAAGCGGAAGCGTACGCCGAAGTTCTGGCCGAGCCAGTCCGTGCTGGTCACGTCCTGCATCGCGCCCGATGCCGCTTCGGCGGTGGACATGCCCTTGGTCGGATTACCAAATGCTCCGCGCCGATAGCCGTTCATCACTTCCGAGGAGTCCCAGCGGTTCAGGTTCCGGTCGGAATTGTAGTGGTCGGAGATGAAAAATATACTGCCGCCTTCCTTGACATACGTCAGCATGGCGGCCTGCTCGGACGCCTTAAACGGGATGTTGGCTTCGCCGATAATAAAGACGTCGTATTGCTTCAGCTTGCTCAGCGTAATCGCCGGCGTGTCAAAAGCGTGCGAGTCCATCGGCAGCGATCTTTGCAGCGCGTCCACTTGGAAGCCCGCATCCCTCAGCCCGTCGGCAAAGTCCGAAAATGCACCGTCAATGACCCAGTCCGAAGCTCCGGCCGTCTGACCGTGCGTTTCGTCGAACAGCACCTTTTTCCCCGTGCCATCCGGCAGCGTCGTCGGAACGCCGATATTTTCGCTGCCCGGATCCGCCGGGTTCGGCGTGCCTCCGCCGGGATTTTCTCCGGACTCCCCGTCCAGGGACATCGCTGTCGGGCTTTTGATTCCAGCCATGCCGCTGTACGCGGCCAATTGCCCGGTAACAGTCAGTTTTTTCCCCACGTTGGCGGGGTTCGTCTTCAGACCGTACTGGGAACGGTAGGAAGCCGAGATCTGGACATCAATCATTTTGCTCTGTGTCTTCTCCCCGGCTGTATCGGCAATCAATACGTTAAAATCGTCCTGAAAGCCCGAATAAATCGGTTTGGAATTGTACATCTCACCGACGATGTAGCCTTCAACGGTCGCAGTTTCTCCGCTGTTGTTTTTGGCAAGAGCTTCGGCCACCGTGAGCGGAACAGCAGCCGCAGCCTGTGCGGGCATGTATCCCAAGGCGGCGGACAGCAGCAGCATCCATGCCAGAAATAGACCTGTGAGCTTTTTCCTGCGGACGAAATACGGGTTGTCCATCTTGCGAACTCCTCCTTTACATTCCGGCAATTATGATTGCGGCTTCCTCAGGTTAACATCCCTTTATTATGGCTTGTTGCGGATTATGTAAAATATGGGACTGCTGTACAAATGCACCGAGGTGCTTACGGAAACCCTTCCTTACCTTGGATTTTATATGAGGGAGCGGAAGGGCGGGCAGTGCCGCAGTCCTCATTTTGGCGCAAAAAAAGAGAGACCTTTAGGCTTATGCCTAGGACTCTCCCCTCAACAGTGATGTCATACCCTGCCGTTATTTAACGAATCTTGGCTTCTGCTATGCCGGACATGATCTTGTCCACCGTCTCCCCCGGCGTCAAGCTGGAGGAATCCAGCCACAAACCGTGCCGGGGCGTTTCATCATGCAGCACGCGGTTTAAGGCGTCCACCGTCCAGGCCCCGTAGCCCTTTTTGGACCGCTGCGCTTCCCTCTGTTCGACCGCCTCGGGAGTGGGACACAGCACCACCAAATATACCGGGCGGCTATGCAGGAAGGACAAAAAATCTTCCAGCACCCGGCCGACGATGACGTCCTGCACCACGACCGTAAACCCTGCCCCGGCGTACGTATCGGCCGCCTGCGCGGCAAGCCGGTAGCGAAGCAGCAGCTGGCCCAGCTCCTCCTCGGAAGCGTCCGGCTCGACCTCCTTCCGGTCGTTCACGATCATTCTCCGGAACAGGTCGCCGCGAAGATGCACGGACTTGCCCGTCCGCTCGGCGAGCAGCTGCGCAACCGTCGATTTGCCGCTGGCCATAATGCCGGTAATTACGATAACGGCAGGCTGCTGAATGGAACGAGCTGCCATGTACGATTCCCTCCTTGAATGCCGGTTATCCTATCATTATATATTTGGCATTCCGGATCGTCAGGGGATTTATCCCTTTAAACCAATCTTTCCCGAATTCCGGGTCTCCGCTTCCCGCTCCGGCGACTTCCGCCCCAGATCCAGGCTGAAAATGCCGAAGCCTTGATCGTTCTGCCGCCCGGTATATCGGATGTGCGGATAATCTCCGGCATATTTCACCGCGTCAGGCGATGTCGTAAAAGTGACGTTCACAGGGCCTTCCACCGGTGTGATGCGCCAGTTCGGCTCCGCCTCAGCCGGAATTTCGCCGCATGCCGTAATGTAGTCAATCAGTACCTGCCGGCATTCATCCTCGGAATCGATGACCAGCTCCATCTCCCGGATCCCCGGGAAATTGCCGCCGCCAAAGACCCGGTAGTTGCTCGAAATCACGATGAACTCCTGATCCGGATCCATGGGAGCCCCTTCGAAACACAGATGAACGATCCTGCTGGCATCCGGGTCGTTCAGGCTCCCATCCAGCTTATATTTTGCCGGCTGCGTTACGTCGACCTCGTACGTGATGCCGCTGATCACGTCGAAATTAAACACGGAAAACTGCGGGTTAAGCAGCGGCTGTTCCTCCAAGGACAGCGGATCGATGCGATTGTACGCTCCCGCGGTCATCTCCAGCCACTCCTTGACGGCCCGGCCGGAAATCCGCACCCCTTTGATCGTGTTGTCATACAAATACAGCTCCGTCGCGCTCTTGATCGCAATCGGTCCGGCCGGAATATCCGCATATTCCTTGGGACCGTTGCGCCCCGCTTTAAACGGCGAGCCCACGGACAATACCGGCAGCTGCTTCAGCTCCGGCATGGAAGCTGCAATCATCCGCCGGGCGTACCACGTCTGGGCATGGTTGACGAGCTGAACGGAGGCGTCATCCTGGACCAGGGAAAAATAGCTGTGCAGCGGGGCGTGAATGGTGCCGATCGGCTCATTGGCATAGGCGACGGTCGCCGCATGGTCCTGCCGGAGGAGCTCGGCGATCCCTGGGTCCCGAAGCGGCGTGTCGCGTGCCGCATCCTCCTCTTTTTCCAAACGGCGAACCATAGACGTCCCCTGCACGACCTGCCATCTCCCCTGCCGAAATTGAAGCGACAAGTCGATCACACCCAAATGCCCTCCGCCGAACCCGGCTTGTACGGCAGGAATGCCGTGAATCGTCCCCTTTTCCAAATGGATGTCCGGCAGGAGTTCACCGCTCTCATCCTTAAAGGAAGCATCCAGCAGATGCCTATCCGCAGGAAACACATGATGCGTATGGGAAAAGGTCAGCGCATCAATGCCAGGCACCAGGCTGAGCGGATACACCGCGTTCTCGGCATTGCCGTCCGTCAGCGCCACCTTGCCGTCGAAGCCCGTATGAGCCAGCGCCACGACCAGATCCGCGCCTTCCTCCTTCATCTTCGGAACCCATTCCAGCGCGGACAGCAGGATGTCCTTCACCTTCACCCGGCCTTCAAGGTTAGCTTGGTCCCAGTCCATGATTTGCGGCGGCACGAAACCGATGAGCCCGATACGGATAGGATGTTCCTGCCCGGCATCATCCAGACATCTTTTATCCAAGATGACATACGGCTTATACCTGTTCCGGCCGCATTCCTCAGGCTCAAGGCCAAGGCCTTCGTCGAAATATACGTTGGCGTTGACATAGGGAAATTCGGCTCCGGCGATAACGTCATCCAGCATGTCGAGTCCATAGTTGAATTCATGGTTGCCCAAAGTTGCCGCGTCATACCCCATCGCATTCATGATCCGGATCGCGGGGTGGACATATGGCCCTTTCCCATGCTTCATCGCAGCATATTTTTTAGCGGCATACGTTCCGAGCGGCGTTCCCTGGATCAGGTCTCCGTTATCCACGAGCAGCGTGTTCGGCACCTCATCCCTCGCGCTTGCAATCAAGGCGGCTGTCCGCACCAAACCGATGGAGGGATCCGGCTGTTCCCGGTAATAATCGTAATCCATCAGGCAGGCATGCACGTCCGTCGTCGACAGAATCCGCAGGTTGACCGTTGTATTGTTATCGGGGATCATCCCGTTCACTATATTCATTGATGTCTCCTCTCCTCCCGGCCGGCTCGAACAAGCCGGCACTTCCTGTTTTCCAGTATAACGGAAAAACATTAATTCCACGTAAACGCCCTTTCAGACCTGTTTCTACTTATTGGAAGTAGACCTTTCGCCTTAGAAAAACGCCGGACCCTCCGTTCCGAAGTACTAAATTTTTACATTCGTTTACAAAAGACCTCTTCTCTGTTAACCCTTGTCCCCCGGAACGTGTGATAAGCTCTTTCCTGTCAGACGGGGTTAAACCCGCTTCTGGCCAAATAGATGAATCAAGTGGAGAGGGGATCATCCATGTTTAAAAAAGTACTATCCATCAGCATGACCTTGGCCCTGGCTGCCGGTTTAGCGGCATGCGGGTCTAAAACCAGCGGCAGCGACTCGGGCAGCACGGCCGCCTCATCGGCCTCGGGTACGGCGGAAGCGGCTGCTACGGCTTATGTGCCCAAAGAACTGAACGTGCAGTTCGTTCCATCCCAAAACGCCGACACCCTGGAAGCCAAAACGAAGCCGCTGGAAAAGCTCCTCGGCGACCGTCTCGGCATTCCGGTTCATGTCACGGTTTCCCCGGACTATAACACGATCGTGGAAGCGATGGCTTCCAAGCAGGTGGACGTCGGCTTCCTGCCGCCGAACGCTTACGTACTGGCCCACGACAAAAAGAAAGCCGCCGACCTGCTGCTTCAGGCGCAGCGCTACGGCATTAAAGACGATACCGGCGAAGACACCACCGAAAAGGTCGATTTCTACAAAGCGATGATCGTTGTGAAAAAGGATTCGCCGATCCAAAGCCTTCAGGACTTGAAGGGCAAAAAGATCGGATGGCAGGACGTCACTTCCTCCGCCGGCTATGTATTCCCTGCGGCTGAGCTGAAAAAGGAAGGCATCGATCCGGACAAAGACGTTCAAGGCGTGACGATCAAAGGGCATGATGCCGCCATTATGGCGCTCCTGAACGGTCAGGTTGATGCCGTCGCCGTATTCCAGGACGCGCGCAACACGGTGAAAAAGGACGTTCCGGACGTCTTCGATAAGACCCGCGTCCTTCACTATACGGCCAAAATCCCGAACGATACGGTCAGCGTCCGCAACGACATGGACCAAAGCTGGAGAGACAAAATCAGCCAGGCGTTCATCGACATTACGAACGATGCGGAAGGCGCACAAATCATCAAAGACATCTACACGCATGTCGGCTATGCCAAAGGCGATGACAAAAACTTCGATCCGGTTCGCGAATACGCTGAAGCCGTCGGGCAGGAAATCAAGTAATTTCAAGCATTTCAATGTAGATACAATGAACCGGGCAGCACCGTCCAATGGCTTCATGGCGGTGTTGTTTTCCCGTTTTATCTGAAAATACGACAGAAAGTTGGAATCTCATGATTGAATTCGATCACGTCTCCAAAGTGTATCCCAACGGAACGGTCGGACTTCGCGACATTAATCTGACCATCAAGGAAGGTGAGCTTGTCGTCATCGTCGGCCTATCCGGCGCGGGCAAGTCCACCTTTTTGCGCAGCATTAACCGGCTGAACGAAATTTCCTCCGGGGAAATTCGTGTCGGCGGACAATCTGTCACCCGTGCGGCCGGCCGCCAGCTTCGGCTGATCCGCCGCGACATCGGCATGGTGTTCCAAAACTTCAATCTGATCAAGCGCCAGAACGTGCTCAGCAACGTGCTGTCCGGCCGGGTCGGCTACCATTCAACGCTGCGGACGATGCTCGGCTGGTTCCCGAAGCCGGACGTCGCCATCGCGCTCGAGGCTCTAAACCGCGTCAACATCCGTGAAAAAGCGTACATCCGCGCCGACCAGCTGTCCGGCGGCCAGCAGCAGCGCGTCTCGATCGCCCGCGCGCTCGCGCAGGAGGCCCGGGTCATTCTCGCGGACGAGCCCGTCGCCTCGCTGGACCCGCTCACCACCCGCCAGGTCATGGACGACCTGAAGCGGATCAATCGCGAGATGAACATTACGACCGTCATCAACCTCCATTTTATCGACCTTGCCCGGGAGTATGCGACCCGGATCATCGGGCTGCGCGCCGGCGAGGTCGTCTTCGACGGAACCCCGGAGGAGGCGACAGACGAGGCGTTGGCCGAAATTTATGGACGGCCGGTCCTCAAGGACGAGCTGCTGGGAGGCGTGTCATGAAGGCGTCGCCCCAGGCAGGGCCGCTGCAGACGGCCTCCCTTCCCGGGATGGAGCCGCCGCCGAAATACAAGCGGTACGCGGGGTGGATCGTCCTGATCGCAATCCTCATCGCCTGCTCCATCCGCACCGAGGTCACCCCTTACCAGCTCATCACCGGCCTGCCGCAGATGGGCGGCCTCCTGGCGGAAATGTTCCCGCCGGATTGGAGCTACCTGCCCACGATATGGGCCCCGATGATGGAAACCGTGCAGATCGCCGTGCTCGGCACCTCCCTCGGCGGGCTGCTGGCAATTCCGGTGGCGCTGCTGTCCGCGTCCAATCTGCGCGTGAGCCGCTTCGTCTCGCTGCCGGTACGGATGGTGCTGAACCTCGTCCGCACCATTCCGGACCTGCTGTTCGCAGCCATATTCGTCGCCGTATTCGGCATCGGCCCATTTGCCGGGATGCTGGCGCTCGTCTTTTTCTCCTTCGGTATTATCGCCAAGCTGACGTTCGAGGCCATCGAGGCGATCGACCCGGGGCCGCTGGAGGCGATGTCGGCCGTCGGCGGAAACCGGCTGCAGATCATCCGGTATGCCGTCATCCCGCAGGCCCTGCCCTATTTTATGTCGTACCTGCTGTATACGTTTGAGGTGAACGTGCGCGCAGCTGCCGTGCTCGGGCTTGTCGGGGCGGGCGGTATCGGCCTCCTGCTCGACCGCTCCCTCGGCTTGTTCCGGTACGACCGCGCCTGCATCATCATCCTGCTGACCCTCGTCATCGTTCTGATCATCGATTACGGCAGCGCGCTGATTCGGAGGAGATTATTATGAACCGTAACACATCTTTGCCGCCGTCCGGCACGCCGGTGTCATTCGGCTCGGTGCTTCGCTCACGCATCCGTTTCGGACTGGTCACGCTGGTGGTGATTGCCGTCTACTGGTGGTCCATTCAGGGGATGCACTTTGAAGGAATTCAAGGGACGGCGGGCACCGTCTCCAAGTCCATCCTGACCGGCTTCCTGCATCCGGATTGGTCTTTTGTGTATATTCCGGACGGAGAGGATCTGCTTCGGGGTCTGCTCGATACGCTCGTCATCTCCGTCCTCGGCACCGTCGTCGCTGCCGTCGTCTGCATTCCGTTCGCTTTCTGGGCTTCCAGCAATATGAGCCGCGGTCTCGCGCTGTCCGGCAGCGGCAAGCTGGTCCTTAGCGTCATCCGGGTATTCCCGGAGATCATCGTGGCGATTCTGTTCATTAAAGCCGTCGGTCCCGGCTCCTTTGCCGGCGTCCTGGCCCTGGGCATCCATTCCGTCGGCATGCTGGGCAAACTCTACTCGGAGACGATCGAGAGCATCGACCGCGGACCGCAGGAAGCCCTGATCGCGTCCGGGGCGAACCGGCTGCAGGTGCTTCGGTATGCGGTGCTGCCGCAGGTCATCCCGCAGTTCCTTTCCTACTCGCTGTACCGGTTCGAGATCAACATCCGCTCCGCCACGACCCTCGGTCTGGTCGGTGCCGGAGGCATCGGCACCCCGCTGATTTTCGCGCTGCAGGTGCGCAACTGGAACCGTGTGGGCATCATTTTGCTGGGAATCATCGTCCTGGTCATCCTGACGGATCTCATTTCGGGATGGGTGCGGAGAAAAATCATCTAATCGGGGAGCGCTGAATAACAGGTAAGAATGGCCACAATAGCTGCATTTTTGCAGCTATTTTCTGTTTCCAAGGTAGACTTTGAACTTCCGATGCCGCTGTTGCCAGCTAACTTGAAAATAAGACAAACCTCATATGCAGAATGGTTACAGCGCACCTGTCGGGCCGCCAGCTCCTGCCGCACAATAGAATTTGATCATATTACCAATGCTAAAGGAGTGTTGCAGATTGACGACAGCCTTGCGCAAACCGGCGATGATGTTGATGGCTTTGGTGACAGGAATTTGTCTATGGGTGAGCCAGACGGCTACAAGTTATGCGGACATGAGCTCTTCCCAGCTAGAAGCGGAATGGACCCAATTGTTCGGGGATCCCGCGAACTACAATACGCCGGACCATGTGGCGCCGACGGCCGACGGCGGCTTTGTCGTGCTCAGCGACCTCACGAGCCGTACCTTCGGCCCCACCAGACTGCATGTGATCAAAACGGATGCAAGCGGCGGCACCGAGTGGGAAACAGACTTTTTCGACGATCATTACGTCACAGAAGCGTATCACGGGTACGACATTCAACAGACCCGGGACGGAGGATATATCATTGGTGCTGCCCTCGATGACCGTTCCAATGGCGGGCCCCTTTATCGCGCATACCTCCTTAAGTTGTCGTCCACGGGACAAGTGGAATGGAACCGGGCCTACAGCACCGTCTTCGCAAATCCGGTCAACAGCGTCCAAGAAACGAGCGACGGCGGTTTTATCGTGACGTCCTCCACCTATAACCGCTCCGATACGGCTCCTGCCTACGTCTTTAAAACGGACAAAGACGGCCATCTGCAATGGGACCATACATTTCGTTACAGCGGGGGCGGACCGACCGATTTTAGGGATGGTCAAGTTTTCAACGCTGCTGCCGAGACTTCGGACGGCGGTTTTTGGGTGGTAGGCAGATCCTATGATTCCTCTACATACTATCCTTTGTTGGTCAAATATAATGCTTCCGGAAAACTGATATCCAAACGCATGAAAGGACTGGGGGAGGCTGGATTACAAGCAGATCATGGCCTCGGCCGATGGGAAGGGCTATATCATGCTGAATGCCGAAGGTCTCTGGGAAATCGACCGTTCCGGAAATACGCTGTGGAACCTGAGATTAACCGATTCCTCGCGGGAATTGGACGATATTTCGTTCTTGCAAATGAACCGGGTAGACGATGGTTATCTGGTCTTCGGCAAGGATCAAACGAGCGATGACCATGTGATCCTGAAGCTTAACGCCGAAGGGAAAACCGTGGATGTCCTTCGCCAGGAGATCCCCGGGTATACGGGAAATTTCAATCATGCAGCCCTTCTTCAAGACGGCGGGTTTGTATATTTAAACAGTATCGAGTCCTCCGCTTATCTTCAGCTCACGAAGTTTAAGCTCGTATCTCAAGGCGAGCAGCCCGGCGAAGGTGAATTTTTCCTGGATGACAGCGAGTATTCCGTAACGGTAAACGACATGATTGATATCGTCGCTTTGTTTAAAAAAACGGACGGCACCGTCCTTCCGGTGACCAAAGTGACCCGGTTTTCAATCGAAAACCCTGAGATCGCCTCAATTGACGAAGAGGGTAATATTATCGGGCTGGCACCGGGCCTGACGAGTATTAAGGCCGAATATAACGGACAGACAGCTGCCGCCTCCCTTCTGGTCGTCAAACCTTACGTCCCAATACCGGTTAACCGCATTAGTGAAGAGACCGGTCCAGCCGAGTCGGATTCGACCGATCCGGGTTCCCTTGTTCCGGGCAGCACGGATCCTGAGCCGTCCAATCCGGTCCCGGCCGATTCAGGTGATACCGCCTCAGGTTCGTCCGATCCAGACACGTCCAATCCAGGAAGTACTGATCCTGATTCGTCCGAGCCAAGCACGCCCGATCCGGCAGGCGCTGAGCCTGGCACATCTCAGCCATAAAAGGTTTAATCCGGCATCCCGGGAACGAGATCGGCCCCTTGTGTACAATCATGGCGTTCACACTGGGCTCTGCTTCTACTAAAAAGACTGGATCCATGTGGCTTCCCCACAGATCCAGTCTTTTTTTACGATCCGGCTGAAGATGCTTTTCCATCTCCCGTATGTTACAATAATGGAAATTAAATGTAATTTTAAACAAAAAAGGAGCTGACCCCCATGGACCCCAACCGATCCCGTTCCACCAGTCCGCAAGGAAAGCCCGCAGTTCACGAAACGCAGCCCGCGAACGAAACCGCTGCGACCCTTGATCATGAAAGTTATGTTGATGAGCAGCTCAGAAACATACAAACCATCGAAGGCGGCGGCCCGCCCAAAAAGGTCAATATGGACCAGCTCCCCGCCCCGATCCGCTACTTCGGCTACTTTTTTATGTCCGGCATCGCCCTGTTTGCGGTGATCTCCATCTTGATCAGCATTTTCAAATAACTGCCGTCAGCAAAATAAAAGCGCCGTACCCCTTTGTGTGAGCACAGCGCCTTATTGCCAGCATAGTTAGGCTTTTATTCTCTTTCATGACTCCATCGCCTTATCGAATTTAACTTCATCACTTCCGCACCAGGTTCATCTGCCTCAAACCAAGTTTTTGCCGTAATAAATCTCGTCCATTTCCAGTGTAATCCGCTCCGTGATTTCTTCCTGCTCGCTCTCGCTCAGCGTATCCTTCGTATAGCCAAACAAGTAATTGTCCAGGTCAAATTCCCGCAGCTTGCATTTCGTATGAAAGATATGCTCCTGATACACGTTCACGTCGATCATGTCGTACATATCCTTCACCTCATCCGGGATATAGTTCTGGATCGAATTGATATCGTGGTCGATGAACAGCTTATGGCCGCTAATATCGCGCGTAAATCCGCGAACCCGGTAGTCGATGGTCATAATATCCGTGTCAAAAGAATGAATGAGATAGTTCAGCGCCTTCAGCGGCGAAATCTTCCCGCAGGTCGATACGTCAATATCGGCCCGGAAGGTGCTGATGCCCTCATCCGGATGGAACTCCGGATACGTATGAACCGTAATATGGCTTTTATCCAAGGCCATGACGACTGAGTCCGGCAGCGGTCCGGGGGATTCGGAATAGGATTCCTGCGGAACCTCCACCACCGGCCCTTCGGAGACGAGAATCGTCACGCTCGCCCCCTGCGGTACGTAATCCTGTTTGGCTATATTCAGCACGTGAGCCCCGATAATATCCGACACCGTCTTCAGAATCGTCGTCAGACGCTCCGCATTATACTGCTCATCGATGTATTCCAGGTAAGCCTCGCGCTCTTCTTTGGTCCGCGTAAAGCAGATATCATACATATTAAAGCTGAGCGACTTCGTCAGGTTGTTAAAACCATGCAGCTTAACGTGCTGCTCCGGTATTTCCTTCATTGCACATTCACCCCGCTGTCTTCATGTCCACTGCCTAATATTCCCTGATCATGGTGCATTATCCGTCTGGAACGGCAGCTTTTGTTTATTTACACTTTTTACCCCAAATGGGGCAGGGACAAACAATGCCGGATGGTAGGCAGCAGCTTGAGATAAGCGGGGATTTACGGATATCACACCCGTTTTTTATACGCCCTCATCGCAAAAACATATGCCACGAGCATGATCCCGACGCACCATGCAAGAGCGACCCAGATATCATTGCCCACAGGCTGACCTGACAGCAGCGAACGGATCGCTTCCACGATCGAGGTCACCGGCTGGTTGTCGGCAAAGGCGCGAACGACCCGGGGCATCGAATCGGTCGGCACAAACGCGGAGCTGATGAACGGCAGGAAGATAATCGGATAGGAAAAGGCGCTTGCGCCATCTACGGATTTGGCGGACAACCCGGCAATCGCCGCGACCCACGTTAACGCCAGTGTAAACAGCATCAGTATGCCGGCTACGGCAAGCCATGGCAGCAGCCCGGCCGACGAACGAAAGCCCATTAATAGCGCAACAAGAATGATGACGACCACCGATATGGCATTGGATACCAGCGAGCTGATCACATGTCCCCACAGCATGGTGGAACGGGCAATCGGCATGGAGTGGAACCGCTCGAATATGCCCCGCTGCACATCGATAAACAGGCGATAAGCCGTATAAGAAATTCCGCTTGCAATGGCAATCAGCAAAATGCCTGGCAGCAAATAATTTACATAGTTATCCGTGCCGGTTTGAATGGCGCCTCCGAATACATAAACGAACAGCAGCATAAATGCGATCGGCATGATCGTGACCGTGATGATGGTGTCCCAGCTGCGGAAAATATGGCGCATGGAACGTCCCAGCATCACACCCATATCGCTGAAGTAATGCTTCTTTACCGCTTCCATTTACTTTTCCTCCTTTTTGCCAACGATGGCAAGAAATATGTCTTCCAATGAAGGCTGTTTTTCAACGTACTCTACCTTTGCAGGCGGGAACAGCTTTTTCAGCTCCGCGAGCGTGCCGCCCGCGATAATCTTGCCCTCATGCAGAATGGCGATTCGGTCGGCAAGCTGTTCAGCTTCCTCCAGGTACTGCGTGGTCAGGAATACGGTCGTGCCGCCGTCCGCCAGCTCCTTGACGATCTTCCACACCTCGATGCGCGCCTCGGGATCAAGCCCGGTCGTCGGCTCGTCAAGGAAAATGATCTGCGGTTTTCCGATCAGGCTCATAGCGAGGTCGAGCCTGCGGCGCATCCCTCCCGAATAAGCAGATACTCTCCGGTTCGCGGCATCCGTTAAGCCGAAGCGCATAAGCAGATCGCGTGCGACCACACGCGGAGCTGCGAGATGCCGCAGCTTGGCGATCATGATGAGATTTTCCTGTCCGGTCAAATTTTCGTCTACGGCGGTAAACTGACCGGTCAAACTGATCGACTGCCGTACATGGTCCGGCTTTGAGGTGACATCGAATCCGTTGACGGCAGCGCTTCCGCCGTCAGGCTTAAGCAGCGTGGTAAGGATTTTTACGGTTGTCGTCTTACCCGCCCCGTTGGAGCCGAGCAGGGCGAAAATGCTTCCCTGATCCACCTCAAAATCCACACCTTTTAGAACTTGCTGCTGTTTGTAGGATTTTTGCAGTCCTTTGACTTGAATCGATTTGTTTGGCATATCTTCTCCTCCTTTTCAAATCACCGTAACTTTTGATAAATCGGCATCCATGCCCTTGAGTGCGGCAAAGGTCAACTTATCCATCGTTGCCCCGTCAAAGCAGATCGTTTTAATGGCGCGGTAATATTTCTTGGACAACATCGACCCTTGAAAAGACACATTTTTGAGCGTAGCGCCCTTGAACGAAACTTCTTTCAACCCGGCTCTGTCGAACTTGACGCCAATGAAGATTTGACCATCGAAGTGCTGCCCTGTCAGATCGGAAGATGTGAAGTCCACTCCGTCGAATACACAATTCTCAAAGACGGTTTTGGTGAGAGCGGTCATCGTCAGGTTGACGTCGGTCAGGTGAACGCCTGTGAATGTGGCTCCGGCCAGCCACGACTTGCTGAAGTTCGTTCGTACAAGAGTGGATTCGTTAAAGCTTGCATTGGCCAGGTCCAGGGTGGTCAGGCTGCAGTCGGTCAGGTTTGCGCCGTCAAATCGTGCATCCTTCACATCGCTGCTCTTAAATGAACTGCCGGTCAAGTCCGCATTCGTGAAGTCGGAGCCTCGGAGCGTGCTTGATGTGAATTTCCCCTTATGTGCGGTAACGCCCGCAAAGTCGCTTTCGGCCAAGTTGCTCGCGCTGAGGTTGGTCAGCACCTGCCGCTCCAGCGAACGGGAAAGGTTTGCCACCTCCAGTACGGTTTGCTCAATGTCCCCGATACTGTCGATAGTCATCTCCAAAGCCGTTTCATCGTCCTTGCCCTCAGCTTTCAGCTCACGGAACCGCTCCTGCAGATCGGAGTGCAGGTCGGCCTTTAATTCGCTGACGCTTCTCACCCCTTCGTATGCAGCAAAAACCTCGTTCAAATAGTTCGTCAATTTCTCGTTCATCCCATCATCTCTCCTTATAATAAGTTTTCAAGCACGCGCTTGGCGTACTTCCAGTTGCTTTGGTTGCGTTCATAAGTTGCCTTGCCCTTCTTAGTCATCCGAAAATACTTGCGCCGTCCGCCCTGCGATTCATCGCCCCAATACCACTCGATATCACCGTCACCTTCAAGCCGCCGAACGCTGGAGTACATCGTGGCTTCCTTTAATTCATACTCACCGCCCGAACGCTCGACAATCAGCTTGACAATTTCATAACCGTAGCGGTCGGCTTCGGATAAGAGCCGTAAAATCATCGTGTCGGTATGGCCTCGCAGCAGGTCGGATGTGATTTTGTTGTCTTTCATGTCATCACCTCCATATCTGCATGATACGATATACTACTATGACTGTCAAGGTAGTTTGTTAATAAAAATACTTTGCCCAAAATACAGGTGCTTAAAGAATAAGAAACGGCGTACATTCAGCAAAAATCAAACTCGGTTTAACGGGAGTTTTTTTGCGGTTCAATGGTTTACCCCTGCCGAAAATAGAGAACAGCGGCAATCTAAGACTGCATCCTCAGTCCTAGTTCCGCTGTTTTTTAGCATTAGCCCTTGATGAGAGCCCGCTGCAAATGGGCTGCATCCGACAAATTATTTTCCGGGAAATGACCCATTTTTTCATTCAGTCATGACCCTTCTATTGAAATCCGGAATGGAATATACATTACAAGCCTTAGTCTGGACATCTAGCGACATCCTGGACACCACTTTCCTTTTGGAGGATCGAGGAGGAGTGTTTCAATGAACGAATATGTACCGCAGGGAATGGTTCAAAAGCAGTATCACTGGGAATGGGTCAATTATTTTCTGTACCGGCATCTTCAAGAGAATAACCCATTTCCCAAACTGATGGCACCGCTGAACGATTTGCTGAACAAGCAGGAACAGCAATTGGATGCATTGAGGAAGCTCGCGGCTTCACTGGGGATATCCAGTCCTTCTGCAACGGTGAATATAAGGTATAATCCGCTTCTGGACTGTATTAAAGAACTCCATCAGCGGGAGTATGAATTGTTACAGGAGTACATCAGCTATCACGATTACTTTTTGCCGGTTTCCTCGTATCCATTGGGGATCGAAGACTTGATAAAGTCTCAGTTGGCGCAGGTCAATACGCTTACAGCATTAAAGGAGACCTTTGGTCAGCTTTTCAAACCCCAACATGAAACGCAAAAGCCCGATTACATATTGGAAAAGGGGTACCGGCTGACGCGGATCGCCACGGGGCTAACGTTCCCCACGGTCATGACATTTGACCCGCAAGGAACCGTCTATGTTGCCGAAGCCGGGTTTGCTTACGGGACTGAGCCAGGAATGGGCCGCGTGCTCCGCCTGGAATCGGATGGGTCCTTTACAGAAATCGCCTCAGGATTCGGAGGTCCTGTAACAGGCATTGCCTGGCATCATGGGGATTTGTATGTGGCTGCAGGAAATTTAGGGGAAAAGCCGTCAGACGGATGCGGGGAAATTATTCGAGTATCGCCGGACGGTACTAGGCAAACGATTGTTAGCGGGCTGCGCACATGCGGGGACCATTTTACCGGAGACATTCTGTTCGGCCCTGACGGCAAACTGTACTTTTCCGTTGGTACCGCCACGAATTCGGCTGTTGTAGGGCTGGATAATATGCTGATCCTGAAGCATCACCCGCAATTTCACGATGTGCCGGCCAGAGACCTGGAATTGATCGGCACCAATTTTATTACCCGGGATCCGCTATCCGATCAACCAGGGGCAGCCGTAACGGGGGCATACCATGCCTTTGGAGTTCCGAGCAAATCGGGTGATATCGTCAAAGGCCGATTGTTGGCTAACGGGGTCATCTACCGCTGTAATCCTGACGGAAGCCACCTACAGATCGTCGCAGACGGCTTCCGGAATACGTTCGGTTTAAGATTTTCCCCAATGAACGGGAAACTGATCGTAACGGACCATGGCGCGGATCCGCGGGGAAGCCGGCAAATCAAGCTGGATTGGGATAAAATTTGGGAGGTCACCCCTGGGGGGTGGTACGGATTTCCGGAGTTTTTTAGCGGTTTGCCCGTAACCCTCCCCCATTTCCATGCCGCGGAACAAGCGAAGCCTACCTTTCTTATCCGCAACCATCCTCCGCTTGCCGCCCAACCGCTCGCCCGTCTGCAGCCGCATAGCGCTTCCATGAAATTTGATGTTTGTACGAACGCTGAATTCGGCAGTCCAGGGGAACTGTTTGTCGCCCAGTTTGGAGAATCCGGTTTTGAAAAAACCGAGGAACTTCCCGGATTTAAAGTGGTTACAGTCAACCTGGATACCGGGCAAATTTCCAACTTTCTGACCAATCCACATGGCGAATCTACGAAACTAGGGCCGATCCGGCCTATTGATGTCAAATTTAATGCCGAAGGAAATGAGCTGTACCTTGTCGATTTTGGCCTGATGGGTAAGCATAACCCGACGCCTGGAACCGGGAGCCTGTGGAAGATCGTTAAAATATAGCGGATCGGCTTAATCCTCCTCGTTCCCTGTTCTGCCTCCGTACCGATGCGAGTGCGGGATTCTGCCGTTTACCGTGGTATAACCCGCAAAATCGTGATAATGCCCGCCTCCCGGCAAAGGAATGGCCGGTCCCGTCGTCCCTTGAATATAATGAACATGCTGATCGTTAAAAGATGTTTCCACATGATAACGGTGGACATGGGGAACGCCGCTGGGGGCAGGTTCTGTTGTTCCGGCGTAGTGATGATAGTGCCCCACGTCAAACGAAGTATCACCTGAAATCGGATGAACATGGACCCGGACCGGCCTTCCGTCCCACGATGTAATAAGCAGGCTGTGATGATGCTCGGAACCGGAACCTTCAGAATGAAACAGCAAACCTGTGATTGGGATTTCCAATTGACTAACCTCCTATGATTCAAGTTATCGGTTTGATCAAGCAAAAAAACATCGGCTTCATCATACGCAGAAATCATATGGCGTTAGCCTGTTCCATTATGCAGAAATATGGTTTATGGTTAAAAATCTTACAAACGGTTGAAACGTTCAGCCCTGGCGGTCATCCATCCGATGGACGGGCAGCAAAAAACCTGCCGGTCACGACACCAGATTGTCGTGAATCGGCAGGTTTTTTGTAGATGATAGAATTCATAAATTTTCAGCGGAGCTGAACCAATGCTTTCGGTCTCCGGCGAACGTACGTCGATAGACGTTTAATTCCGCATTATTCTATAACGTATTCGCGATATTTCTCAAAGTCCTGAAGCCGGCATTCCAGCGAGAGCCGTGTACCTTCATTTTCATACTCGGTCGCGTGGATGCTGGCATGCTCGTTCAAATACGAAACCACCTGGCCCCGGTCATACGGGATCAGCATTTCGCAGGTGACGTAATCCTTGAACACAGAGCTGCGGATCAGATCCACCAGCTCGGTCATCCCGATTCTCGGCTTGGCTGCCAGATAGACGCTTTTCTCCTTGACCTCTGGAATGTCCACGCCCGCCAGATCGCATTTGTTATAAGCAAAGATGGTCGGAATGTCCGTAACGCCGATGTCCTTCAGCGTGTCCTCCGTAATTCGGATCAGCTGCTCATACTTCGGGTTCGAGTAATCCACGACATGGATGAGCAGGTCCGCCTCGGACACTTCCTCCAGCGTTGACCGGAACGCCTTGACGAGATGATGGGGCAGCTTGCTGACGAACCCGACCGTGTCGGTGAGCAGAAAGGATTTATGATCCTCCAGCTGTATGCTCCGCACGGACGTTTCCAGCGTGGCGAACAGCATATCCTTCTCGAATACCGCCTTCTCGCCGGTCGGTCCGGCCGCAGAATAGGCCTCCAGCATAGCATTCATGATTGTCGATTTGCCCGCATTGGTATAGCCGACCAGCGACACGACCGGAAGCTCGTTTTTCTTCCGCTGCTTCCGCTGCGTCTGCCGCTGAAACACCAGCGATTCCAGCTCCTTATTCAAGGCGCTGATCTTCTCCTCGATCCGGCGGCGGTCCAGCTCCAGCCGCGTTTCGCCTGAGCCGCGGTTGTGCATGCCGACGCCGCCGCCCTGCCGTCCGAGAGACTCGCGCAGGCCAACGAGGCGCGGCAGCATATACTGCAGCTGAGCAACCTCCACTTGAAGCTGGGCTTCCCGCGTTTTGGCCCTTTTTTCGAAAATGTCCAAAATCAGAATCGTCCGGTCGATGACCTTGCACTCCAGATCCGCTTCCAGGTTGCGGAGCTGCGACGGCGAGAGCTCGTCGTTGAAAATGATCAGATTCGCCTCGAGTCCCCGGAATAAGCCGCCCAGTTCCTCAACTTTCCCGGTACCGATGTAATGGGATTTGTTGACGCGCTCCATATTTTGCGTCAGCTGCCCAACGACCTCCACCTCGCAGGCTTCGGCCAAATTGCCGAGCTCCTCCATGGAGTATTCGAAATCGGGCTGATTGTTCAGATTCACGCCGACCAGTATCGCTTTTTGTTGAATGGGTTCCATATATTTTACCTCCGGATTAGCTTGAATTGTTCGATGAAACGAAAAAACCGCAGGCTGTACCCTGTGGTTTAAAGCGAACGGATATATCAGCGCTGGAAAAGAAGAACCCCCTTGCTCGATGACAGCTGCCCGTCAAGCTTAAGGTGTCCTAAGCATTCTCCAATCAGGCTGGTTTTATGTTATTGCATGAGGAACGCCCTACGGCTGCCTGAAGACAGCAAAAAGAGGGCGGATCGCCCTCCCTCTCATACACCCGGCATACTCAAAACAATGAGCACACTCGGCACGTATATATCGGGTTCCAAAAGATATGCAGACCAATCCCGTTCGCTCCGCACAGGGGCAGAGCCTTTGAGCACTATTCAGTTAGCGGCACAAAGTGAAAAAACGGAATTTGATGTAGTACATATCTTATTCGAACCCTCCGATCATTATAAGTATCCCCATGTTAACACAACAGCGCAGCGGATACAATTCCCAATTACCAAAAAGATGAAAAGATTTGCCGCTACCTTCCTGATCGTACCTGCTTAACCTCCGCTTCCCCAGACAGCGTGACGCGGTTGCGCCCGCCCGTCTTGGAGCGGTACAGCGCCTCGTCCGCTTTCAGAATCAAATCGCGCGGTGAGCGGCCATGCTCGGGATACGCCGCTACGCCGGCCGAGATCGTCACCGGCACTCCGATCGGGTTCACGGTTCTCTCCATCTCTTTTCTTAAGCGTTCGGCCACCACGCCGGCTTCCCTCGGCCCGCTGCGCTGCACCAGAATCCCGAATTCCTCGCCCCCATAGCGGAAGCACAAATCCCCTTCCAAGGACACGTTTCGCATCAGCTGGGCCAAGTGCTTCAGCACCTGATCGCCGAGCACATGCCCATAGGTATCGTTGACTCCCTTGAAGTGGTCAATGTCTATTAAGATGACTGCAAAGGGCACATGGTACTCAGTCCACTGCTGCAGCACCGTATCCAGCGTCCTCCGGTTGGCCAGCCCGGTCAGCTCGTCGACGCCCGCCTCGTTCCGAAGCTGGGTCAAATCCTGATTCAAGTGCTGGAACGCGATTTTGACGCTTTGCGACAGCAGCCTGACCTCATAATAAGCCGATTTAATGTCGGGAACGTTCTGCGGGCGTGCCGAGCCGAGCGTGGCCTGGTCGGAAAATTGAGCCAGCGTATTGAGCGGTTTGGCAATGCGGCTGGCCACCCACCATCCCAAAATGAGGATCAGCAGCAGGAACGGAAGGGAGGCGAGAAGCACCCTTTTGATCAAATCATGAAGCGGCTTGTCAATGACCGACGTCGGCGTCTGGGAAATAATCCCCCACGAGCTGCTCGGTTCATAAGCGTAACCCGCAAAGAATTGGCCCCCTTCGGAATTCGTCACCCGCTGCGACCCGCTTTTTTTCATCAGGACGTTCTTCACGACCGGATTGCTGATGACCGATTTGCCGATTCGCTGCTTGTCCGGATGAAAAATGATGGCCCCGTTCTTCTCCACTACGTAAACGTAAGACCCGTTGCCGAAAAAGTGCTCCTTCAGCATCGTGCTGAGCACGTTTTTATCTTCGAGATAAATCGTTCCGCCGACAAACCCTTGATAAGCGCCGGATGCATCGACGATTGGTGCCGAAATGAGGATAATGTACCTCCCTGTCGTCGCCCGGTAGGGGTTCGAAATAAAAGGCGCTTTCAAGGAAACCGCCATTTTGCTCTGGGCCGAGGTCAGCTGATCCCCGACTTCAATGCCGATCGTATGCGGACTGAGCGCCCGGACGATGCGGTCGGCGTCCGCAACGACTATAGAGTTGAAATACTGCGTATTCTCCTGAAACAGATCGTCAAAGAGCTGGGCGTCCATCTCCTGGCTCCGTCCGGATATTTTGGCAATCGCATTGATATTTTGCTGCATCGTAACGAGAAGCTCGTTCGTATTGGAAGCCAGCTTTTTGGCATACTGCTCGTTATTCTGAAGATAATTGCCAATTAAGGAGGCGCGGTTGACTTGAACGGCTGAAGTGATGCTGGTCAGCATCGTAAGCAGGATCGCAATAATGACAAGCAGGCTGATCGTAAACCGGAGCGTAAAACCTTTTTGGATCAAATATTTCAACGTTATATCCACCTTGAGTCTAAAAATAGAAAAAGATGTCGCATCGTGACGCTTTACATTATACATGAACGCCGGAAGTGCATCTATAGCGTGTTGTGCCATCTGCCGTAATAAGAAAAACGTCTATCGACGTACTTTCAAAGAAGACAGACCGCGTCTAGAGGAAGTTTTTCTTGCGAGATCAGGAAGCAGAAGCTCCGAAAATTTACTTTCTTATCTCTTAAAAAAGGGCAGCCTGGTCGGCTGCCCGCTGCGGCTGTCCTGGGATGTCCAGCGTTAGAGCGGCGTTATGCCGCCTTTTAAATTCCGAAAAAGCGCCGGGTCGTCCTTACCGTAGCCGCAGCCAGCGCCGCAGGCTCTTCCCCCCTGCAGTCGGCGATGACCCCGAGAATGTGCGCCAGGAAAGCGGGCTCGTTCCGTCCGCTCTTCGGCTTCGGCCGCAGATCACGCGGTGTCAGATAAGGCGCATCGGTCTCGATCATCAGGCGGTCCAGTGGAATGTCCCGGACGAGCTCACGCAAATGCCCGCCCCGCCGCTCGTCGCAAATCCAGCCGGTGATGCCGATGTGCAGCCCCATCTCTAGGTAGGTGTACAGCTCTTCTGCGCTGCCCGTAAAACAATGCACAACCGCGCGCCGAATCAATGCCGGGTGGTCTTTCAGCATCGCGGAAAAATCGGCATTCGCGTCCCGTTCATGCAGAAACAGCGGCATGTCCAGCTCTTCCGCCAGACGCAGCTGCTCCTCAAACCAGCGGCGCTGCACGTCGCGCGGGGAAAAATCCCGGTTGTAGTCCAGCCCGCATTCGCCGATCGCCACCACCTCAGGCAGCACGGCCAGCCGCCGCAGCCGCTCCGCCGTATCCGGTCCGCAGTCCTTGGCGTCATGCGGATGAACGCCTGCCGTCGAGAACAGCCTGCCAGGATACGACTTTGCGTAGTGCGCCGCCTCCTCGCTGCTCTCCACAGACGTTCCGGTTATGATCAGCTGCTCTACGCCCGCTTCAGCGGCCCGGGCCAACACCTCCTACCGGTCCCGGTCGAACGATGAATTCATCAGGTTAACGCCGATATCAATGATCGGTAAAGTCATGGCTGCCAAATCCTTTCGTTATCTATCTTAAGGCATCTACCTTAAAGTCAAACCATAAAGTACGGCACCAATATTATAGGGGACAACAATCCTCTGCACAAGGATTCCTGGCATTTCAAATGAAATCTTGCATGAATGTTATATGATCGAAGTTGAATTGAAAAACGGAGGAGGAAAACTTCATGGAAAAGGATCATTTAGCTTTTACGCACCGGAACTTAAAGCCCGGCGAAATCATTACGTTCGGCACGTATCCGCAGTCGGCAGACGGTCAAAAACTGGCAATTCAATGGCGTGTTCTTCATCATTCAGGAAGCGAGCTGTTTGTTTTGAGCGAGTATATTTTGGACTGCAGGAGGTATCACGGCAAGAACGCGGATCTGAAATGGCGCGAATGCATGGAAATGACTTGGCAGGACTGCGATTTGCGCGAGTGGCTGAACGATGAATTCTATAACGCCGCATTTAGTGACGCCGAAAAGCAGTTCATTAAGACGACACCTTGCACGGACAACGGAGAGGGCTGCCCGGACACAGAGGACAAGGTTTTTCTGCTTAGCGCTGCCGAGCTAGAGAACTTATCCGGGGTTCACGGCAAGGATGTGAGGCGTGCGGTTGGAACCGATTTTGCCAAGACAAAAAAGCCCGATGGATGCCGCTTATATGTATATGACAAATCGAACAAAGACAACTATATCCTCAAGGAAGGCGAAGAAGCCGGCTGCTCCTGGTGGTGGCTGCGAACCCAAGGTAACAAGCCTTCACGCGCGTATTTTGTAGGGACAGGCTGCAGTATTCGCAGCTATGGGAATAACAGCATAAGCGGATATGGCGTACGTCCTGCTATAAAAATAAATCTTTCCTAAGTCTTGTTTTTAAGGGAGGCAGACATGGATGGCATGACATCGAAAGAAGCGGCGTTAAAGGTGAAACAGTGGCCTAGGCAAGCTATAGCGGCGGGTCCTCGTCATACCGTTGGTCTAAAATCTGACGGCACGGTAACAGCTGCGGGCGATAATAAATACGGCCAATGTGATGTAAGCGGCTGGCGTGATCTGGTGGCGGTTGCGGCCGGTAATGTTCATATGGCGGCGAACACAGGCAATGCTCATACCGTCGGTCTGAAGTCGGACGGTACGGTGGTCGCGGCGGGTTGGAATAAGCATGGCCAATGCAGCGTAGACGGTTGGCGCGATATTGCAGCGGTTGCGGCAGGCTGGCGCCGTACCGTCGGCCTGCGATCGGATGGCACCGTAGTAGCCGTGGGCCGAAACCATGAAGGCCAATGCGACGTTGGCGGCTGGCGTGATATCGCTGCGGTCGCAGCGGGTGACTGGCATACCGTGGGTCTTCAATGGGACGGCACGGTAACGGCTGTAGGTAATCATCGGTATGGCCAATGCAATGTTAGCAGCTGGAGCGGCATCGTTGCAACAGCCGCAGGTTACCTTCATACCGTCGGGCTTCACTCGGATGGTACGGTGGCGGCTGTGGGTCTGAATAAGCATGGTCAATGCGATGTAAGCGGCTGGAGCGGAATGGTGGCGATTGCGGCGGGCAGTTATCATACCGTCGGCCTCAAATCGGACGGCACGGTGACGGCTGTGGGTCACAACGAATATGGCCAGTGCGATGTCAGCGGCTGGCGCGATATGGTGGCCGTCGCGGCGGGATGTACGCATACCGTCGGCCTGAAATCGGATGGCACGGTGACGGCTGTGGGTCACAACGAATATGGCCAGTGCGATGTCAGCGGCTGGAGCGGCATCCTGCTGCCCGGCACTTCGTTATCAATATGAATAACTTGACATTCCACACGAAAACATGAGCCGGACTTCGAATTAGGCAAGGGGTATGCGACATTGAATCAGGCGGGTTGACACCGCCCGATCATATAAAAAGACCGCATCCTGACGGAGTGCGGTCTAGCGTCATTATTTGTATACGGGTTTGCCGTATTCCGCCTTCTTCTCAAAGAGAACGGTATACGTTTCGTCTGGGCCGTCAACGGACGGGGCTACCACTTTCTTCAGCCCGCTCAGAGGCAGGATCGCCGGACTCCTAAGACCATATTTGCGAAATGTGGGTCTGTGTCGTTGACTCATGACGATTCCCCTCCTAATAAATCATGAATTGAATCCAGTAACGCTTTATTGAGATAACATATCTCCTCAAAAATCTGCTCCGTGACCTGGACGGAACCTCTCAGGTGGACCGTGAACACGTATCTTCTCGCTAAAGGATAACACAAGATATATTCCTTCACAACCGATTTGCGATTTCGTTGACTAAATGTCACATTTCCGCTGGCGTGAACGTCCACCACATGGATCGGTTCTTCTCCCGGTCTCAGGTTGACATTGGCATCCAAGGAATATTCATAGCCGATTTCGCCAACCCCGTCGCTGCCGACCTGCTTTATTGTACGGTCCCCGGCTTTGAAAAGTGCTGTGCCGCTGACCGTATACGGCGTGGAAATAAACGACAGCCGCAGCGCCCGGCAGATCCGGTTGTAAATATCCGTATCGAGTGCAGGCTTATGATTCAATTCCTCAAAAAAGCCGATAATCTTCAGCAGCCTGTCCCTCTCCTCTTCGGATTCACGGAGCAGATCGTAAGGATCGCTCTGTTTGCTGCCCCAATGCTCGATCATGCTGCCGATTTTACTGCACGAGACGCCCACGGCCGCATTCCAGTTGCGCGGGTTCATCTGATAGGTGAGCGTGGTCATGCCGAACAGATCCGAAGGCGTCTTAAAGCCTTCAATCCGTTCCTCCTCCTCATCCTCCTGCTCAGGAATATGCGACGGAACGAGAAAAAATACCCGTTCTCTCCCCAGTTTACTCCAAAACAAGCCCATCTCAAACACCGTATTATCTCTGGCTGTATAATATAACTTACCCCGCACGAGCGTCACGTCATCAGGGTGGAACACAAAAACCGCAAAATCGCTACCCTGGATCTGGGCTTCCAAGTCCTCCATCGTATAACGGTTGGCGTGAAACACTCCTCTATGCCAAGGAGTCACGACCGCGTAGTGCTCCAGTTCCTCCTGCACCGCATTCACGATCGGAATGGCTTCCCTGGATGAGCCGATGAAAACGAAAGGTTTGTCCATAACTCCCTCCAGAACATCCATAATCTACCTATTATCAGTATATCATAGCATGGTAGATTCAATGACTGTTACTTTTCGCGCTTACGAAAGTCCGCCCATGATTTCAAAGTTTGCTATGTATGCCTGACAGAACTTGTCTATATAAAAAGGTTACAAAAAGTAAAGGACTGCGGACAGCCCTGCTGAACCGCAGCCTTCGTGTACAAGCCAAGTACCGGGAACGGACGACCTGCCTCACCGACAGCATCTGCCGTATAAGGTACGTCTCCACCATAAACGCTTGAATGATATCCTTTTCCGCTATACCAGCTCAACTTCACCCTGCATTCCTTCCGGAAAACGCACCTCGACCTCCACATCGGCCGGAGACTCTACGCGCAGCGTCATCCGGTTGTCCGAAACGTTCCAGCGGACGCGGATTTCGCCGCCGGCCGGCAGCGGAACGGTCCCACTGGCCCAGCTTAGTCCGCACGGCTGGGGAGCGACCGCCACCTTGCTCCATCCGTCCTCAAGCCGTTTTACGCCGAGAATGCATTCGCCCAGAAAATATCCCGGGGCGGCGGACCAGGCATGGCAATGGCTCCGGGTAAGCTGGTTCGGATTGGCCCGGTTTTCGCTGAAGTTCGGGTACATCTCCCAGCAGGTGGTGGCGTCGTTATCGATCATCTGCCCGTAATGGGCCCGAATGTCGGCGAGCAGCAGCTCGAACTGGCCGGCTTCCTCCAGCGCCTCGTAATAGAAGAAGGACATGAACGGGCTGCCAATCTGCACGAAATCCGCGGGAGGAAACTTCAAATAGGCTTCCATCAGCGCTTTTCTGCCGCCGGAAGCGGCCCCGCACAGGTAGGCGACCACCTGGGTCTGCATGCTGAAAGTATCGGAACGGCGGCCGTCCGCATGGATGCAGTCCAGATAGGCGTGGCGTTCATCGGACCACAGATGCCGGTTAATGGCTTCCGTCAGCCGACCGGATGCTTCCTCATATGCGGCGGCCGTCCCTTTCTGCCCGGCCGCCGCCGCAATGGCTGCCGCATCGCGCAGCGCCTTGGCCAAGAACAGGTTCTGATGGGTCACGATGCCTTCGCGCGGCTGATCGATCGGAGCCCAGTCCAGGAAGTTCCAGCCCTTCATCTCCAGCAGTCCGTCCCCGTTCAGATGTTCCAGGTAGGCCTCCATGGTCAGCTGAACCGCCGGCCAGATTTCCGCCGCAAACGCCGTGTCGTTCGTATGGGAAATAAATTCGCGGCAGGCGATGGCCCAGAAGAAGGTCCAGTTCGGGATCACGCTGTTCCAGGCGCTCGGCACCTGGTTCACATACAGCGGCGTCATGTCTGCCGATCCCGGAACCAGCCGCAGGCAGCGTTTGACGATGTCGGTCACGCCGAACACATAATAATTGACGAGCGCCTCATTGCGGCTGTCCCCGACCCAGAACACCTGCTCATAGGAAGGACAGTCGATGAACGTGTCTTCCATGCACAGCCGGGTCGTGTGACGGCTGATGTCCCAAATATCGTTCAGCCGGGCGTCCGAGCAGCGGAACGCGCCGATCTCGGCGGCGGGATACGTGCTCTGACGGATGTATACTTCGTGAAGCTTCACCGGACCACGCTGTTCGCGGATGGTCAGAATCAAGTACCGGAAGCCGCGGCGGACAGGCGACAGGTAGGACTGGCGGCCGGACCGGCATATATAACGGAACGTATTTTCGAGGCCGTACGTATGCTGCCGGTAATCGTCCTTGATGTATTCGACCCCGTACGCATCAATGACCGTGCCTTCCGGCGCGTCCAGTTCGAAGCCGATAAAACCGGAACGCTCCTTGCCCAGATCAATCACGATCTCGCAGTCACCATCGGGGAACGCCTCGAGCTGTGCGAAGTTCTGCGTCGGCAGTACCGCAAATTGCAGCTCCTGCGGCACCCGGTGTTTTTCGCTCAGCGTCCGCCACACATTGGCCCCGAATACATCCACGGCCGAATACAGCTGTCTCGACACGGGCTGCATCCAGCGTTCATAGCCCTGAAGCTCCTGCTCGGTCCGGATCGTCTTCAGCCGTAAATAGTCCGGATCGTCCCTGCGGAGCTCCCGGCCGTCCTTGTAATCGATATACTCAACCGCATCGAAAGGGCCGACGGCCGTAAACGGATTGCCCTCCTCATTTCGTGCCGCGTGAAGTGGAGCCCTCAGCGTAAACGCCGCCTCACTGTCCACTCCGATGTGGAACACCGAGCCATGGTCGCCGGACGTAATGTCCATCAGCAGCAGATGACTCCCGCTGCCCAAGGTCAGCGTGTAGTATGTTTCCGGCTGATCCACATGTGCCGGGTTGCAGCGGATGCCGTCGACGTACAGATCGTCGGCCCGCGTGCCGGTCGGAAAGCCGATGGCTACTTCGCCATCCTCTTCCATGACCAGTACCGCAGCCAAGAGGCCGGTAAAGCCCACCGGATTGGCGTGCGTGATGCTGTCTTTCACCATCTGGTTCCGCAGGTCGATGGCGGCCGTGAACCTTGGTGCCTTGACGCGGGCCAAAGACATCACCTTGGACGGGTACTTCTTCTCTTCCGTCAGGAACGGGATGTCCCTTGGAATGAGCCGCGTCCACGGCTGCGTGCCTGCCGGGCCAATTTCCAACGCGGCACTCCAGGAGGCGTCATCGTATCCCGGCTGGTTCCATGCCTCATCCCACAGCCTGGCGTCATACACTTCGGCAAATCCCTGCTGACAAGACATCCGCGGAGAAGTGCTGTCCTGGGCCGCCAGCTTGGCCGTTCTCCAGGTCCGGTCCGTGGCGGCGATCACCTCGTCCCCGTACTCCACCTGGGCGATCAGTCCGCCGCGCCCGGCGAGATAATAAAAATTGGCCAGTCCAAAATGAAGGACAAGCACCGCAATCGTATTGTCCGCCCCCGGACGCAGCAGGTGCCCGATGCTGTATGTATCATACATCTGCTCCTTCGGCCAAGAGCGCGTCGTTCCCCTGCCGGCCAGGTAACCGTTTACAAAAAGGACGTAGCGCGAGTCTGCGGTGATGCTGAGCGATACGGGCCGTCCCGTGTCCCCCTCATAGGCAAAGGTCTTGCGGAAGCACCTCCATTCATTCCGGGGGCTCGGCTCTCCCTCTCCCCAAATCCACATTGCCTTCCAATGCTTATCCATCATAAGCCTCCTCTCTGCCCTTAGCTTTGTACAATCACTGCCCTGTTGTCAAGTAAAGCGGTGAAATTCAACTCAAGGAATTCAGTCACTCGGTGTAGAATGGAAAACACAGCATTGTAGCTGTACGCCTTGAATTTGCGGTTATGTTATTGATGGTAAGGAGGAGGAAGATTTGAGGCTGGAAATCAGGAATATAACGGATGGCAAATTGGACGAATTCTTTTCCATTCTTAGAGAAGCTTCGTTATGGTTACAAATCGAAGGCAAGGCGATGTGGGATCCCCATCAATTAACCCCTGAACATATACTGAAAAGCTGCTCCATCGAGCAATGCTATATTGATTTAGAAAGGTGGACGAACGAATGATGTTTGGCGTCTATCCAACCGCATTTTATGAAATAGGCTCCCCCTGACGGGTCATCTTCCCGTTTCACGAAAAAAAGCCCGCGCTTGCCGCGCAGGCTCTTCTTCCGCATAAGAGCAGACGGATTATTCAGCCACCCTCTATTTCTTTAATGCATCCGCCCGGTCCACCCAGACGGTCAAATCCTGGTAAGGCGTGCGTTTGCCTTGAGGCGCCTGTCCTTCAGCCGGAACGCCCAGATAAATAAAGCCGAGTACCTTGTCGTTCGGGCCAAGACCGAAATGCTCGTTCATCTTGGCGTGGTATGTCGGCTCGCCAGTTCTCCAGATCGCTCCGAGGCCCAGAGCATGGGCTTCCAGCAGCATATTCTGGATCGCCGCGAACACCGCTCCGTACTCCTCCAGTTCAATCACCTTGGGGTGATCCTTCGGCGTGACCGCCACCGCGATGACAACCGGAGCGCGCATCGGCTTCTGCCGGGCCGATTCCGCCGCTGCTTCGGCTTCCGGGGATCCCGGTCCGCCCGCCTGCTCTACAGCGACTTCCGCCAATGCGTTGCCGAGCAATTCCCGTCCTTCCCCGCGAAGGACGAAGAAGCGCCATGGCTCGGTCATCCGGTGGTTCGGCGCCCAGGTGCCCGCCTCCAGGATTTGTTCAATGGAGGCGGCAGGCACTTCCTCCTGCGTCACTTTCCCGATGCTCCGTCTGGAGCGGATCGCTTCCGATACGTTCATATCTCATTCCCCACTCTCTTTAAGAATGCTTATTCAAGTCCTGTGTACTATTGTAGCAAAAAACGGACCGCGATTTCTAACCCGGCGATTCCCGGGCTTCTCCAAGCTGCGTGAAGACGGAGGTTTACCCCCTTTTACCCTGCGGTGACGTTCCGATAATGATGCGTTAACACTGCAAGCGTACACTGAAGCAGACAAGCTGTTTATACATATCCTTCGGGAAGGGGTTCATCACTATGACAAAAAAATGGTTCGTTTCCGCCCTCGCGGCCTTGTCCGTGGGGGGCACAGCCCTGCTTCAGAGCGCATCGGCAGCACCGGCCGATGTGAAGTATTCTGTTAATGGACAGTCGTTTACACCGTCCATCCCTGCCGTTGAGCAGCAGGATCACCTGTATTTTCCGATCCGCGACCTCGGCAACCTGCTCGGCAAGTATGTCGACTGGGACGAAGTTCGCCAAACGGCTTCTTTTACGGACAAGCCCAAGCTGACCGGTAAATACACGTTGGATCATGCGGATCTGGCGGAGGGCATCAAATTTGGCATCGGCTCCTCGCTGGCACATATCCCGGGCGACCCGGATAACGTCTTCTATACGACGGCTGACCGCGGCCCGAACGGGGAAATCGACGTAAACGGCGAGACCCGCCGGACGTTCCCGCTGCCGAACTATACGCCGTCCATCTATAAAATCCAGCTGGATCAAGGGAAAATCGCCGTCCTTGAGACCATTCCGCTCAAAATCAACGGAACAGATCCCGTGACGGGCAGCAGCAAGATTACAGGACTGCCGAACCTAAAATCCCGGGACGAGGTCCCTTATGAGACAACCGCCCAGAAAGTCATCTCTTACGATCCTTATGGACTTGATGTCGAAGGGCTTGCTTATAACCCGCAGGACGATACATTCTGGATCTCCGACGAGTACGGCCCTTACCTTGTACAGGTAAAACGCGACGGTACGCTGGTGCAGCGCCTGGCGCCCCAAGGGATCAGCTACGAGCTGAACACGGCAGCGCTGCCGCTGAAGGATACGCTGCCTGCGGTTTATTTGGACCGCCGCCAGAACCGCGGTGCAGAAGCGGTCGGAATTACGCCGGACGGGAAGTGGATGTTTATGGCTATGCAGAGCCCGCTGCGGAATCCCGACAAGAGCGTCGATAATTCCCGGGCACTCCGCATTTTGAAGTTCGACCTGGCCACTCTCAAGCCGGTGGCCGAATACGCCTATCTTACTGAAGACGCTGGCCAGTTCAAGGGCTTGAAGCAATCCGATATCGTCATTTCTGATCTTAACGTCATCGATGAGAACACCCTGCTGATCGACGAACGCGACAAAAATGCCGGCGATGCCGCCCAGCTCAAACGGATTTATGCCATCAACCTGACCGATGCAACCAACATTCTCGGCAAGTATGACGAGGCGGGACCCAGCGGCAAAACGCTGGAGCAGATGAGCCCGGCCGAGCTTCGCCAAGCCGGCATTATGACGCCGCTCAAGCGGACTGTGCTCGATGCGGTGGAATTCAACTATCCGAACGAGAAAATCGAAGGCATCTCGCTCGTGAACGGACATACGCTGGTCATCGTGAACGACAATGACTTTGGCGTCACCAATCCCGATGCCAAGGAAAACGGTACGGACCTGTGGACCTTCGAGCTTCCCTACGATTTAAAATAAGGCGCAAATCCATAAAAGACCGGCCATGGAGGCTTCCTCCGTGGCCGGTCTTTTTGGGTTCCGCGAAAACCCGTCTAGGAATTGGCGGTCAATCTTCGCCCTGCCGTTACCGCCGGCTGCCAACCTTTCGCTTGACCTGCTCCAATACAGCAAGAACAGGCTGGCTTTTGACGGGCTTGCTGATGTATTCGTCCATCCCTGCCCCGAGGCAAATATCCCGGTCCTCCTTCAGCGCGTTGGCCGTGACCGCCACGATCATCGGGCAACTGTCCTTCGGCAGGGTCGCCCGAAGCTTGCGGGTCGTCTCCAGTCCGTTCATGCCAGGCATCTGGACGTCCATGAAGATGATGTCATACGTCGTGTTTTCGGCCGCCCGCAGCACATCGTGGCCGTTGGTGACGACGGTCACCGCATGGCCCTGCTTCTCCAGCATTTTGCGCAGCACGATCTGGTTGATCTCATTGTCCTCCGCAATCAGGATGTTGAGCGGATCGGTGTCGGATGTTTCCTTTTGTTCGCAGCTATTGGCATGCTCAGGCTCCTGCCGATTCTTGAGAAGGACCGTAAACACAAAGGTCGTTCCGGGTCCTTCCTTTTTCTCTACCCATATATGGCCGCCCATGACGTTCACGAGCTTCTTGCTGATGGCCAGCCCCAGCCCGGTTCCTTCATAATTGCGTGTCATGAAATTGTCCACCTGGGAGAACGGTTCGAAGATCGCTTCCAGCTTGTTATCCGGAATGCCAATGCCCGTATCCGATACCTTGAATTCCAGATCAATCAGCTCGTCCTCCTCGAACACCTTCCGGACGCTGACCGTAATCCCTCCATGAAGCGTAAACTTCACCGCGTTGCCCACGAGGTTCATCAGAACCTGCTTGATCCGCTTGGGATCCCCGAAGAGCATCTCCGGAATGTCGTCCTCAACGGTAAAGGACATCTCCAGCTGTTTGGCGCTCGCCTTGGCGGACACCATATCGAACGTTTCCTGGATGCACTGCTTCAGATCGAACATATCCTCCTGCAGTTCCGTCATACCGGCTTCCACCTTGGAAAAATCCAGAATATCGTTGATGATGGCCAGCAGCGTTTCACCGCTCTTGCGGATAATTTCAATATATTCCTTCTGCTCATCGTCGAGGTCCGTCGTCGTCTCCAGCAAATCCGTCATTCCGATGACACCATTCATCGGCGTCCGGATCTCATGGCTCATCATCGCCAGAAATTCGCTTTTCGCTTTATTCGTACTTTCCGCCAGCTCCTTGGCCATAATGAGCTGCCGCTGCTCGGTGAAATCCTTGGCAATGATATAGAAGCCCACATTTTTGTTGTTGATGATGATGGGTGCCAGCGTCGTGATGACCTCCACCATGTGGCCGTCCTTATGCCGGAGCGTCTTGATATCCTGCTCTACGGTCGGGTTGTTCAGCGCTTCCTTCAACACCCGCTGCAGGTTCCGCTCCCCGATAAAGCGCGCAATGCTCCTGCCCGCCATCTCGCTGACCTTGCAGCCGGTCATCTGCTCGGCTCGGGTATTGGCATTCAAAATATTTCCATTTAAATCGAGTGAAATGATCGCGTCGTGGTTATATCTTTTTAGGGAGGTATACCGCTCGACGGTTTCCTGCAGCTTCTGCTCGGCAGCCTTCGTATGGGAAATATCGTTCAAAACGACTATGTAATGTTCGGGATTTCCCTCCGCGTCCGGCATAATGGAAATATGCACGGCCGCCCACACGGTTCTCTCATCTTTCCGGATGTAGCGGCCTTCGATTTCGACGGAAGTCTGCTCGGGATAATTTTGAATAAGCGTCTTCACCTGGCTCAAATTGGTTTCCAGATCTTCGCGGTAAATCAATCTTTCAAAACGCTGTTGCTGAAGTTCCTCCCAGGAATATCCCAGAATGCGGGTGAGCGCCGGGTTTGCTTGAACCCATTCTCCCCGGACGGTAATCACGGCAACACCAAAAGGAGCATTTTGGTACACATGCTGTAAATAAGAATACTCCTCTTCATTCTGTACTCTGTTCATTTTGCGCCTCCTGCCATGGTAGTACAGCCTGGTTTTTGTATTTTTCTCTCCATCGCGTTTATATCTTAAAGGAACTGTAGTCCGACCCCTGACAAACCAAAATAAGCATAAGCATGCTTATAAAGAGATATAAACAAAATTGACGATTTTGAAACCTCTTTGACGATCATTATGACAGAAATGTGGCGAAATTTATAGTTCCAACCTTTGCCGGAAGGCAATGCTATAGCGAACGTAATGATAAATCGGCAGAAAGAAAAAACCTGCAGATCTGCAGGCTTCCTTGCGTTTATTCGGATTTCAGCAGCGCGGTCAGTTCGTCAAGGGTCCGGACGACATGCTCCAGCAGCCCCGGCAGATCCTCCATCTGTTCCTCGCCGATTTTCCGGTCAAACCGGATTTCCGCCGTATTCGACAAGCGTTTTGTCTCATCGCCATAGCGCCAGCTGAGCGTCTGGGATACCGACTGCTCCGGCCACCGCTGTTCCAGCAGGCTCTGGATGACAGCACATTCCTCGCCCTGCGGACCGACTTCCATATCAAAGCGGATTCGGATCGTGCACCCTGGCTGTGCCTCCTTTTGCTCCAGCAGCTCCGCGGCCAAATCGGCCAGCGAGGCGGCAAGGCCGATCTCTGCAGTCACCGCTTCGTTCCCGCTGCGCACGAACCGAATGGCAAATTCCTTCGACATGACCGACATTTCCATCCGGTCGTCGCGGCCGGTGACGCGAACCGCACCGTCCAGGTTGTCCAGGTCGTAGACCAGGTTCTCCACCGCCACCTTCAGGTTGTCGAAAATGCTCGGATCGAACATCACCATACGTCTGCCGCATATTTGAGACCGATCTGGCGTCTCGCATCCTCCATAATTTCCGCGACGATGAGGGAGCTCTCCAAAGAATTGATCTTGCTGTCGCGTTTACCGCGTTCGATCAGCCGGATAAACTCGTCCAGCTCATAGTACATCGATTCATGGGTCTGCAGCTGCGTGAGGTCCTCGACCGTGCCGTCCCTGTACTGGATTTTCACTTCATAAGGCTGGTTGATCCGGTCGATGACCATCGTTCCGTTCTCACCCTGAATTTCGGCGGGCAGGAAGGAGTCGGATATTTTCGAATACATGATGACCGCGTCCATCTCCGGATAGCGCAGCACCATGCTGCCTTCTCCATCCACGCCTGATGACAACATGATACCTGTCGCCTTCACGTATTCAGGCCGGCCAAAGAGCGAAACCATCGGATAGATGCAGTATATGCCCAAGTCCATGAGTGAACCGTTGGAAAACTCGGGATTGAAGGCGTTGAGCACCGTCCCCTCCTTAAAGGCGTCATAGCGCGAGGAATATTGACAGTAGCTGGCAAAATACCGCCGGATCTGGCCGATTTTGTACAGGTTGTCCTTCATGATTCTAAAATTCGGCATCAGCGTGGACTTCATCGCTTCCATGAGCAGCACGTCATTGCTGCGGGCCGCCTCGATCATCCGCTTCAGTTCCAAGCTGTTCGAAGCCATCGGCTTCTCGCACAGCACATGCTTGCCGTGGTTCATGCACAGGATCGCCTGGTCCGCGTGAAAAGAGTTCGGGCTGGCGATGTAGACCGCGTCTACAACCCCGTCCGACAGCATTGCCTCGAGATCCGTGAACACCCGCGGAGATCCGTGCTCCGCGGCAAAAGCCTCTCCCTTTTCCAGGGTCCGGGAATATACTGCGGCAAGCTGAAACTGGTCATTCTCCGCGGCAGCCTGCAGAAACCGCTCCGTAATCCAGTTGGTTCCGATTACCCCGAATCGTATCATCTTCTCGCTTCCTCTCCTAACTTGTCAGTTCTGTCTTTGTGAATACTCACGATGACTATATTGTCTCATTCCCCAAAGAAGCTGTCTACTTCGGAATCCATGTCATGAGCGGCCTCGCCCACCATCGACTGAATATCTTCAGAGCTGATGTTAATATACTCATAGCCCTCTTCCTGCTGCTTCTTCAAGGCTCTCTCCTTATAAAATTTGCCGGTGCCCTCGCCTGCATCTTCGTCATATACGAGCACGATGCCGTCCGTCTTCCGGAACAGCAGATCATCCCTGGCTGCAAACTGCCACGGGCCGCTGTAGGGCTGGTTGCTGACGACGCCGTAATAGTCGATCTCTCTGAGAATTTGCCGGTAATACTCCTGCTTGTCTTCCTTCCACTTCTCTTCCGGGCTGGCAAAGGCCGAAATGATCGAGCATTTGAGCTCTGGATACTGCTCTTTCAGCGCAATAGCCGCCTCGATGCCCCACAGGTCCACGCCGTACTGCCCCGGGGTGATGACCCACTCCAGTCCCTCTTCAAGGAGCGGAATCAGCTTGGCCGTAATCGCCTGCTTAATATACGGAATGCCCGGATGCTTCTGCCCAAAGATGTTCAGCTCATGCGCCCGGTATCCGGTGACCAGACAATTTTTCATACCATCAACACCTTAACTTAGTTGGAATGCCTCTTCCTCAACAGATGATCCGCGAGTAATTCATTCCTTCTATCATACCTTGTTTTGCCTTGCGGCTTCCACCGCAAATTCAGATTGTGCTCGGTGCCGCTCCTTCCCTTGTTGAAGTGATAGCGGCAGGGGACAGCCAAAAAAGGCACCCGCCGCCAATCCATCGTGGCGGGGAGGTACCCCTTTACAGAAATATATATAAGTTAAACCGTAGGTTCAATAAAATCAAGAAATCCGAAAACAAGAGCGATCGCAGGGACATTTTACGTACTTGCCCCATCATCCATTTCAATGTTTCAACTTATATAGATTACAAAGAAATTTTCACTTCGGCGTTCATGCCGGGAAGCACTTTATCCGAAGGCTGGTTGATCGAAATTTTGACAGGCACCTTCTGGGTGACCTTGGTGTAGCTGCCGGTTGAGCTTTGCTGCGGAAGCACCGAGAATACCGAGGTCGTTGCATAGCCGATTTCGTCGACCGTTCCGCTGAACGTTTTGCCCGAATCTCCGTCCACGTTAATATCGACGCTTTGGCCGACCTTCAGGTCCTTCAGGTCCTTCTCCTTAATATTGGCGATGATGTACATATGATCCAAGTCGGCTTCCTGTGCGAGCACCTGTCCCGCCTGAACCAGCTCGTTCTTCCGCGCATCGCTCTTGATGATTTTACCGTTCATCCGGGTGCTGACCGGTACGGCCTTCGTTCCGTCGGATACGGTGCCGACAACGTCCTTGTTCGTCACGTTCGATCCGGTCTTGACATGCCAGTCGGTCAGCACACCGCTGTAAGTGGATACGACGGGCATCATGTCCGCGGACACGACCGCGTCGCTTGTTTTGATGTAGTTTTCATTTTGGTAATAAACATAGGCGCCGGCTGCGATCAGTACAAACACGACCAGCACGCCCACAACATTTCCGATGATTAAACGAATGTTCATCTTGCCTGTTCTCCTCCATATCGTTCTATTCTGAATTTATCTTAAGAATGGAAATCCGCTGTTACTCTTTCCTTGGGACCCGGCAGGGCAAGCGGCTTTTTCGGCTTTTGCACCAGCGAAAGGCCTTTGCCTGTCACGATTTTTCCGATCGACGCCAGCAATATAATGACTGCAAGAACCAGCATCATCGTAAACAAGTGATGGTACGCTCCTAGGATGGCCGCCCGCTTCGTATTAGCAATCAGCTCATAGGAAGCCGTGCTCTGCGCCTGGGCCGCCGTCATTCCGGATCCCATCAGCTTCCGGGTCATCTGTGCCAGCTCCAGCTTCGTTTCGGCATCGAACTCGCCCAGATGGGAACGGATCTGCTCGTAATTCATGGTGTTCTGACGGCTCAAATACCAGCCCAGCAGCGGAGACAGCACCGCGCCGACGATATTTCGCATCGTATGCAGCGTCGTGGAGCGCATGGAGGCTTTGTGAATATCCCCCGCGAGGGCCGTGCCGAGCGCTCCGCTGACCAGAGCCATGCTGACGCCGCCGCCAAGGCAGGCGGCCTGGAAGTAAAGCTTAGGCAGCGTTACCGTAGGCACCAGGTTCCGCCAGCTGAGGCAGACATAAATAATGGCCAGCGATCCGATAAAACCCAGGACGCCGGCGCCGAGCCGGTCGTACAGCAGGGTTTTCAAAATAGCCGTGATCAGAATGCCGACGAAGAACCACAGGAAAAAATGGGACAAATAACTTGGCGACAAGCTGACGTTATTTTTCAAAAAGCCGGTAATTCCCGCAATCGCAAAGATGAGCACCGCATGGGACGCGATCGCCATGATCGTGCCCGAAATCGGCTTGGGCGCCTTCAGCGTACGGAAAGGAACGAGCGGCGTCTTGGCCCTGAGGTCGACGATGACGAACAGAACCGCCAATATGGCGGCAACGGCCAAAAACGGCCACACCTCATACGAAGTGAACCCCTTTTGCATTAAATTGCACAGCGGAATCACCAGCGAAATCATGGTCAATACAAACAAAAACACTCCCGTTTTATCCAATGGCTCGTGCTCGCCGTGATGCTCCTCCGACTTCGGGAGGCCGTAATAGCCGACGGCCAGACAGAGGACGGCGGAGACGACGTTCAGCACGTACAGCCAGCGCCAGGCGTCCAGGCTGAGGGAGACGGCTCCGAAATAGGCTCCGACGGCACTGGCCCCAAACAGGCCCGTAATGACCATAAACAGAAATGTATTGCGGATCTTGTTCGGAAATGAACGGAGGCTCACCGGCAAAATCGCCAGAAACAGCGTACCGGCGCTGAGGCCCTGAATCACCTTCCCGATCGTCAAGGCGGCCACATCAGTGGACACGGCGTTGATCAACGAGCCGCACAAAAAAATAAACACCATCGTTAGATAGTGCGCCTTGAGGCCGAATCTGCGGGCCAGCACCGGTCCAAACGGTACTCCGAGCGCGAAAGCCAGGTTCGACAGCGTGGACGGCAGCTGCAGATCATTCGAGCTCATATCCAGCCCGTTCTGAATAATCACCTGGTTGATGGTATAAGCCAGATTGCTGAAGTATTGGGGCCCGATCGCAAAAATCGTCAGCAGCGATATGATCAAATACTGCGGAACGGCCACCCTTTCTTTCTCCGACATCGGAGTGCTAATGAGTTGACTCATCCGGATTCCTCCTTTCGTCTTGTATATGATTACGTCCGTATGCAGAACAACTTGTAAATAGCAAGTTGTATTATACAACATATGCGGATCAGCTGGCAACGGGATTTTCGCAGGCAGCGAGAAAAAGCTATTGGATAAATCCACAGCTTTTTCCTGATCTACTTATGCCGTTGTTTCAAATCCCGGTTAAGCCGGGTCAGGCTGTCCTCCAAGTGCTGCAGCCCATCACCGTTCCATTCCTTGAGGATGTCCGCGTACGCATCATGTCTGGCTTTCTGGACTTTGTGGAGAATATCCAGCCCGCCGGGCGTAATCTCAATGAGGCTGATTCGGCCATTGTTCGTGTCCGGATACCGCTTGACGTAATCTTTGGATTCCAGCACGGCGATTTGCCTGCTGGCCGTGGACAGGTTCAGCAGCAGATGCTCTGCCAGCACGTTGATCGCCAGCGGGCCCGCGTGCTCCAGCTCGCTGAGCAGAAGATACTCCGACCGGTCCAGGTTCCCGAATCTGGGGCTGAGCGCCGTCGTCAGCCGGACCAGCAGGGCGATCTGGTACTCGATCATATCCAGTCGATCTTTGTTCAACTTCCTCCCCCTCTTCTCTCGCTAAACCGCTCTCATAAATATATCATACCACTGCGCGAAGGGACTTTGCATCCGGAGGGCCGAGGACAGACAAACATAGTTTATAAAATTGAAATGGATGATGGGGCAAGTACGTAAAATGTCCCTACGATCACTCTTGTTTTCGGATTTCTTGATTTTATAGGAACCCACATAAGGTAGAAATCCGAAAGCCAAATGTGAACGCTTCGCTTCTTCGGAATCATTTTTCTCCCTTGCTTGCATCGTTTTCTTTAGTTCAAACTATAAAACAGACGTTTCCCGCCCCATTCGTCCTTTAGCATTCATTTCAATTTAAAAAAGAGCCTGCAGCCAAGCTGCAGACTCCTCAAGATCTTATTTGACGTACAATTACAAATTACCGTTCTCCGTCCTTCACCGGCACCCCGAAATTCGGCGTCCCGTCCTCATTCCAGCCGAACACTTGCATCCGCGTATGCCGGTTCGGATCGTACAGCGGATCGCCGATAATTTCTTTATAATTCCGGGCATGATAAACGATGACGTCCTCCCCGTCCTCGGATACCGTGAAGCTGTTATGTCCCGGCCCATACTGCCCGTTCTCCTCGTTGGTGGCGAATACCGGTTCCGGCGACTTCACCCAGGAGGCCGGATCGAGCAGATCCGCCGATTCGTCGGCATAGAGCAGGCCCATGCAGTAATTGTGGTCGGTGGCGCTGGCCGAATAGCTGATGAAGATGCGTCCGTTCCGCTTCAGTACGGCCGCCCCTTCGTTGACTTTAAAGCCGATTACTTCCCACGGAAACTCCGGGGTCGAGATCATAACCTGTTTGCCCTGCAGCGTCCAAGGATTGCTCATTTCCGAAATGTACAGATTTGAATTGCCCTCGATGTCCGGGTCTTTCTGGGCCCAAACATAGTACAGCACTCCGTTATGCTCAAAGGTGGTCGCGTCCAGCGCAAAGGACTCCCACTGGGTGCGGATCTTTCCCTTCTCCGTCCAGGTTCCTTCCAGCGGATTGGCCGAGTCGTTCTCCAGGACATACATCCGGTGGTCGAACAATCCGTCATTGGTCTCGGTCGTCCGCGCCGCCGCAAAGTAGATGTACCATTTTCCCTGAATAAAATGAATCTCCGGCGCCCAGATGTTCGCGCTCAGCGGTCCGGTCTCGTATTTGCGCCATGCCACAACGGGTTCGGCTTCACCCAAACCCTGCAAGGTCTTGGAACGGCGGATTTCGATCCGGTCGTACTCCGGCACAGAAGCCGTGAAATAATAATAACCATCCGTATGCTTGTAAACCCATGGATCGGCCCGCTGCTCCACGACCGGGTTGTTGTAAGTTTCGTTTCTCTCCATATCAGGCTCTCCTTTATGTCTAGGTCTTCATGCCAAAATCAGTTCCATTTCGGGGCAAAAGGATAAGGACAGGCGGATTCCAACAGCCGGGTCTTCACCTCAACGAGACAGCCGCAGTATTGGCAGGTCGTTCCGTATTGAAGCCCCGGACACTGTTCGCACTGCCCGATCCGCCGGCGGTATACCTCTTCGGATGCCGTCTCCCTGCCGCGGGTCGCGATCTCTACGAGCCGCTGCAGTTTTTCCGGCGATACCTGGACGCTCTCGCTGCACCCTTTGCAGCCTTCCTGACGATCCATGACAATTCACCCTCCCTATTTGCTGTAAATGTAATGGCACTGCACGCAGCCAACCTTCGATTAATGAATGGCCAGCGTAACGACGGACATCGGCGGCAGCTTCACGCTCAAACGACCGCCCTCAACATTGGCGCCGTCAAACGATTTTGGTGCCACGGCGTCCGGCTGCTCGAACGTATTGTGCGCGTTCATCCGGTCGGCCGTCAGAATCGTGCCGGAAGCCTGCACGCTTTCGGCAGCAAAGCCGCGAAGGTCCAGGCTGATTTCGGCTTCGCCGGCATGGTCGATATTAACCAGGCTGACATGCACCTTGCCTTCGGCATCCCTGGAAGCTGACACAGTCACCTGCGGCAGTGCCTCTCCACCCATTTCATAGCTTCCGACCGCAGACTCGACGGCCAGCACCTCGGCATCCTGATGGACCTTGAACATATCGAACACATGATACGTCGGCGTCAGGATCATCTTCTCGCCTTCGGTCAAAATCATTGCCTGGAGGACGTTCACCGTCTGGGCGATGTTCGTCATCTGGACACGGTCCGCATGGTTGTGGAAAATGTTAAAGTGCACACCGGCCACCAGCGCGTCGCGGATCGAGTTCTGCTGGTACAAAAATCCCGGATTTGTGCCCGGCTCCACGTCAAACCAGGTGCCCCACTCGTCGATGATCATGCCGACGCGCTTCTCCGGATCGTATTTGTCCATGATCGTGCTGTGCTTCGTGATCAGTTCGTCCATATGCAGCGCCTTCTTCATGGTGATAAACCATTCGCCTTCTTCAAAATCGAGCGCCGAGCCTTTGCCCAGCCAGAAGTCACCCGGAATCGTATAGTAGTGCAGGCTCAGACCGTCCATCAGCCAGCCGGCGTTTTTCATCAGCACCTCCGTCCAGTTATAATCGTCCACATTGGCGCCGCCGGCGATTTTGTAAATCTTATTGTCGCCGTAATTACGCACGTACGTCTGGAAGCGGCGGTACAGATCAGCGTAGTATTCGGGACGCATGTTGCCTCCGCAGCCCCAGTTTTCGTTGCCGACGCCAAAATACTTCAGCTTCCACGGCTGCTCTCTGCCGTTCTCCTTGCGCCAGTTGGCCATCGGCGATTCGCCGTCAAACGTCATGTACTCCACCCACTCGGACATCTCCTGAACTGTGCCGCTGCCGACGTTGCCGCAAATGTACGGCTCGCATTCCAGCAGCTCGCAGAGCAGCAAAAATTCATGGGTGCCGAAATGGTTGTTTTCGACGACTCCGCCCCAGTGCGTGTTGACCATCCGTTTACGGCCTTCCCTTGGGCCGACGCCGTCCTTCCAGTGGTACTCGTCGGCAAAGCAGCCGCCCGGCCAGCGCAGAACCGGCACCTTGATGTTCTTGAGGGCCGCCAGCACGTCGTTGCGGATTCCCTTCGTATTCGGAATCGGCGAATCCTCGCCGACCCAAATCCCTTCGTAAATGCAGCGGCCCAGATGCTCCGCAAAATGGCCGTATATATTTTTATTGATTTTTCCTTTGGAAATATCCGTATTGACGATCACGTTATGCATAACTGAATCCTCCCACGAGATGCTAAGTCTTTTATTTTGATAAAAACTAGCTATTATCCTTTAATGCCAGAGTTCAAATTGATCGACTGAATAAAATATTTCTGGGCGAACGCGAACAGAAGCAGCGTCGGAATGATCGCCAGCATCGCCGAGCCCATCAGCTGCCCGATCATGCGGTAGTTGCCGTAAATATCCTGAAGCAGCAGCAAGCCCGCTGTAATCGGCATTTTATCCACGTCCGTATATACGATAACCGGCCACAGGAAGTCGTTCCACGATCCGACGAAGGAAAACAGGCCGCACACGATCAGCACCGGCTTGATGAGCGGCAGGATCATCGAAAAATAAATACGGAAATCCCCTGCGCCGTCCACACGCGCCGATTCGTCCAGCTCGCCCGGAATACCTTTCATAAACTGCCGGACCAGAAAAATGTTGCCCATACCTGCGAGACCGGGGATGATCATGGCCCAAGAGGTGTTCACCCAGCCGAAGGCGTCGATGATTTTATAGGAAGGGATGATGTTGACGACGCCCGGAAAAAACGAAATGCCCAGCAGCGTGAAAAACAGCGTGTCTCTTCCTTTGAAGTTCATGCGGGAATACCCGTAACCCGTAAGCGAAATAATGACGATGACGAGCAGGGTGTGCGATACCGCGATAAAGACGGAATTGAACAGCCAGCGCAAAATCGGTGCCGTGGACGTATTCTCCAGAATGGCGACGTAATTCTCAAATATCCATTCCTTCGGAAACAGCCGAAAGCCCGAGGACACGACCTCGGTCTGCGAACGGAAGGAAGTCGTAATTCCGAACACGACCGGAATCACCCAAATGACGCAAAGCACGATCAAGAACAGGTAAGCGATATATTTGGAGATACTTACTTTTTTGGACATTGTGATTAACCCTACCTCTCGTATCCTAAATCCAGCCTCTGCCTAAGCGGCCTACCTCGTATTTCGATTCATGACATAGTACTGCAGCGCCGAAATGACCAGAATGACCAAACCGAGCAGTACGGCCATCGCCGACGCCATGCCGGCAATCGATTCCCCTTGGCCGAAGGCCAGCTGGCGGATGTACATCATCAGGACGTGTGTGCTCTGTCTCGGTCCCCCATCGGTCATCATTAACGGCTGGCCGAACACGTTGAACGCGCCTGCCGTCGTCATGACGAACGTATAGATCAGCGGGAAATTGATGGATGGCAGGGTAATGCTGAAAAATCTGCGCACGGATCCGGCTCCGTCGATTTCCGCCGCCTCGTACAATTCCTTGGAGACGCCGGCAATGGACGCGCGGTAAATGATCATGTTGCCGCCAACACCGCCCCATACCGTGATGACGAAAATAATGATCCACGCATAAGGCTGCGTCGCCGCCCAGGCCACCTGCGAGTGGAATACGTTGCCGGTAATGCCCAGCTGTTTATTGAAAATAAGCAGCCAGATCAGAGCAGCCGCGGAAATGGAAATCAAGCCGGGAATATAGATGATCGACTGAATGACACCTTTCAGCTTGACCTGCTTGTGCTCGAGCGCGACGGCGACCAGCAAAGGAATGACGATGAGCAGCGGAACGCTGATCACGACGAACAGCAGTGTATTTTTCAGGCCGTTGAAAAATTGGGTGTGGAAGGTCGAGCTGCTGTCGAACAAAATCGTTTTATAGTTGGCCAGGCCGATCCATACCGGATCGTTCATCAGGTTCCACTGCGTAAACGAAGCATAGATTCCGTAAATCGTCGGGATCAGAATAAAGATCAGAAACAGAATCAGATGAGGGCCGACAAAGAAAAACGGTGCAAATAATTTCTTATTCATAGCCTTGTAATTTCTCCTTTTGGAGAAATAATGCGCCAGACACTTTCGGTCCGGCACACTATTTCCTTCGTTCTATATAGATTGAACTAAAGTTAGTGCATGGAACCTCCTGTTAAAACGGCCCTCATACGGCCTATAACATTCATTTCTTTAGCTCATTCTATCTGCTTAGCAAAAGGCCTACTTGGTCGCCTGTTTACTGCTGCTCTCTGCGATCTTATCCTCGACGAACTTCTGCATCGTCTGCAGCGTTTCGTCTAAGTCCACATTGCCCCGGACGATATCGGCACAGTACGTATCCACGGCTTCGGCTACGTACGGATAGTATTCGTAAGTGTAGATGTACAGCGATTTGGTCTCCTGCTCATTCGAGGTGAAGAAGGACTGCATGAACTGCTTGTACTCCGGACTTTCGTTCACCTGCTTACTTGCGACGATTTGTCCGGCTTTCGCCCATTCCAGGGAATGCTCGCGCACGAATTCCAGGAAGGCGCCGATGCCCGCTTCTTTCTCGTCCGAGCGCTTGTCGTTCTTAAACATCGTGAACAAGTGGGAGGAAGCGCGGTTCGTGAACTTGTCCGCCGTCGGCGAGTACACGTTGGTTACGCCGAAATTCAGACCGTCAACCTTGGCGTGGGCCGTCGAGCTCCAAGTTCCGTCTGTCGAGAACAGCACTTTGCCGGACTGGAACATCAAGTATCCGTCTTCGCCGAACGGTGTCATAAGGCCGGCGTCGGCGATCTTTTTCACATTTTCAAAAGCCTGCTTCATCACCGGCGTATTGACGGCCGGCTTGCCGTTGTCCTGGATGTCTCCGCCCAGGTCCTGAACCTGTGCCAGAATGACCCAGCCCAACAGCGCATCGTTGACGACATATTCGTCCGAAGCCAGTTTGCCTTTCAGGGACAGCATTTCGTCGATGGTGACGACATTGTCGTCGAGAATGGATTCCGCGTTATACTTCTTCAGCAAATCTTTGTTGTAGTACATGACGTTGCTGTGAATGTCGAGCGGAACCGTATATTGGGTGCCGTCGATGCTGCCTGTGGACCAGGCTTGCGGCAGGTAATTCGCTTCCTTGATTTCCGGCTGCCCCTTGATCGCGCTTTCGATCGGTTCCAGCACGCCCTGCTTCGCGAAGCCGGGAACGCGGTCGGCATGGATAATGGCCAGGTCCGGAACGCCTTTGCCCGAGTTCAGCACGGTCGAAAGCTTGGTGTACATATCGGAAGTGATGACGTGCTTCACTTTGATGTCGGGATTCGTCGCGTTGTATTCTTTAACGATCTCATCCATATATGCTCCGTCGTCGCCCGTCAGCGGCGTCCAGAACGTAATCGTCTTCTCGCTGCTACTTCCGCATGCCGACAACAGCATGCTTGCCGCAAATATCATCAATAATGAAATAACAAAGCTCTTCTTCAAAACTTCCGCCCCCTAAATGGAATACTATATCTCGTATTTTTTTATTGTTCAGCGTACTTCTTTTGATTTGAAAAACTTGAAAGCTTGCAATTTCACACGAGTCCTTTTCACTTGTACGTACATGTTGATGTACATCAAGGCCATGTTGGATAGATGCCGTCATCGCTCCTGCGGGGCGTTTCGTCCCACAAAAACATCTGCCGTTCCTCTTGGCACGATCTTTCCTTTGCCAAACGTCAAAGAGGAATCGGCAGATGCAGTCATGCGAGTCTATGATGTTATGGGTTACGTCCATGCCAATGGATTATGAAGCTGGTATGCCGGAACTCGCCTGCCAGTCAGGCAGCAAGGACCTGCCCTAATTAAGCCTTTTTCAGCCGGATCACGTTCCAGGATGCCTTGGACAGGCGGGTGCTCACAAACCCGTCCTTCAATGCCGCACTGCCTCGCGAATGCGGTTTAACGTTCTCTTCGGCCGCGGTATTGACCGCTTTCAAATCGTCGTTCTCCAGAACGATATGCTCAGCAATCTGGTAGCCTTCAAAGCCTCTGACGTCGCATTCCACGTCAAGCGCCTCCTCCAAATGGCGATTCAGCGCAAAGATGGTCAGCTCTTCTTCCTCTTCGTTATATACGACCGCCGTCTCCAAATAAGGCACATCGGTGTAATCCTGGGCGTCATATTTCGGCGAATCCACGATCGGTTGCAGGGATACCCCGCGTCCGTAACGTGAAGCGTGCAGGTATGGATAGAAAATCGTCTGCTTCCAGGAGCGCCCTCCGGTCTCGGTCATGATCGGCGCGATCACGTTGACCAGCTGCGCAAGGCAGGCCATCTTCACCCGGTCGGCATGCTTCAGGAAGGTGATGAGCATCCCGCCGACCAGCAGCGCATCTTCAAAGTTGTAAACATCCTCCAGCTGCGGCGGACCGACGGTCCAGGGATCGATCTTCGTATCGGCATCGTTTGAATGGTACCAGACGTTCCACTCGTCGAAGCTCAGGTACATCGTCTTCTTGCTCCGCTTCTTCGCCTTCACGTAGTCGCAGGTGGAAATGACGGTGCGGATAAAATGGTCCATGTCCATCGTCCGCGCCAGGAAGTTTGCCGAATCGCCGTCCCGGTTGCCGTAGTACTGGTGCAGGGATACGAAGTCGGCTACGTCATATGTATGATCCAGTGTAATGGCTTCCCATTCCGGGAATGTCGGCATTCCCGTGCTGGAGCTGCCGCATGATACCAGCTCGATATCGGGGTCCACCAGCTTCATGGCCTTGCCGGTCTCATAAGCCAGGCGTCCGTACTCCTGCGGCGTCTTCTGGCCAATCTGCCAAGGTCCGTCCATTTCGTTGCCGAGGCACCAGGTCTTGACCTTATGGGGCTGATCATAGCCGTGGCTGCGCCGCAGATCGCTCCAGTAGCTTCCGCTAGGATGGTTACAGTACTCGAGCAGGTTCCTTGCCGCATCCACGCCCCGTGTTCCCAGGTTGACCGCCATCATGACCTCGGAGCCGATCTCCTTGGCCCATGCCATGAACTCGTTCGTCCCGACTTCGTTCGGCTCGATTGTCCGCCAAGCCAGCTCCAGTCTTCTTGGACGCGACTCGCGCGGACCGACGCCATCTTCCCAATTGTAGCCGGACACAAAATTACCCCCGGGATAACGGATAATGGGCACGCCCAGTTCCTGAACCAGCTGCTTTACGTCCTCCCGGAAACCGAGGCTGTCCGTCTCGGGATGGGACGGGTCATATATGCCGCCGTATACGGCGCGGCCTAAATGCTCAATAAACGAGCCGTAGATGCGCTTATCCACTTCGGCGATCCGAAACGCCTTGTCCACGACCACCCTGGCCTTATTTGCTGCTGATGCCACTGATATCACCTTCCATTTTAGAAAATAATAAAATAATTTGAGATAAATTGAATGAATCCGTTTACAAGTATAAAATAACATACATGAAGTATGCTGTAAATAAATAAATGTAAATCTATTTATATTTTTTTAAACCAAAATTAAATTTCTGTGTCCGGCGCTATGTATAAACTCTAAAAAACCTTATAAAATCAAGGGGAATGCTAGTTTGTTTTACTTTAAAAATACCTAAAGTCCCCTCTGTGATTTGTAGAATATGCTATGACTATTTCGTATATATCTACAAAAAAGGAATGCATGCTTTCATTAACGATTTAGTTAGTTTATAATTATTTAAAATAAAAGAACACCACCTCTACAATCGGAAGAAGGTATTCAATTCCATGATCTATATTAAAAATCTGATGAGCGGGATCGACATTTTCAAGGCCCTCAGCTCGGAAATCCGGATCCAAATTCTCGAACTGCTCGCGAAAAACCAGGCGCTGAACCTGAACGACCTGGCCACCCGGCTGAACCTCAGCAACGGTGCGATTACCATGCACATCAAAAAGCTGGAGGAAAGCGGTCTGATTGAGATCAATACCAGCGTCGGCAAACACGGCATTCAGAAGATCTGTTACTTGAATAAGGACAAACTGATGGTCGACCTGCGCAGCAGGGACGTCGAAAACTTGTATGAAGTTGAAATTCAAGTCGGCCACTATAGCAACTATCAGGCGGTTCCTACCTGCGGTTTGGCCACCAAGGACAGCATCGTCGGCGACTTTGACGACCCGCGCTATTTTGCGGATCCGCAGCGGATCGACGCCGAGATCATTTGGCTGGCGGAAGGGTTTCTGGAATACCGGATTCCGAATTATTTGAAGCCGAACCAGACGTTCCGCGAAATCCAGTTTTCCATGGAGCTCAGCTCGGAAGCACCGGGATATAACGATAACTACCCGTCGGACATTTATTTTCACTTAAACGGGATCGAAATCGGTTCCTGGACCAGCCCGGGGGATTTCGGGGATGCCCGCGGCACGTTTAACCCGGATTGGTGGCCGCCGCATCTGAACCAATACGGCATGCTGAAGCTGATCCGCATCAACAACGATGGCAGTTTCATCGACGGCTGCCGGATTTCCGACGTGACGCTGGACCAAATTCAGCTGGATTACAAGAGCGAGCTTACCTTCCGCCTCTCGGTCACCGAGCAGTCGGTCAACAAGCGCGGCCTGACCATCTATGGCAAAAATTTCGGCAACTACAGCCAGGATCTGCTCGCCCGCGTCCTGTATGATGTTAAGGAAGACTAATACTCGACTGATCTTGCCGTCTCTTCAATTTACGCGCTAACGCCGAATGTTTCGCATGAAATATGGATATCGTGTAAAATGTAATGAAGAGGAGTTGTGAACTATGTCCAATGACGAAATTATTTTGACCCCCGAAGGCCTTGCCCAACTGGAGGCTGAGCTTGAGGAATTGAAGACCGTCAAGCGCAAAGAGCTGGCCGCACGCATCAAGCTGGCGATCAGCTACGGCGACTTGAAGGAGAACAGCGAATATCACTCCGCCAAAGATGACCAAGCTTTTATGGAGACCCGCATTTTGCAGCTGGAGAAAATGCTGACCAAAGCCCGCATTGCCGATAAGGCAGACTCATCCGCTGTCAGTGTCGGCTCATTCGTGAAGCTGCACGATATCGAGTTCAAAGAAGATCTCGAGTACCGCGTGGTTGGTCCGGCGGAAGCCGACGTCTACCAGAACAAAATCTCGTATGAAAGCCCGCTGGGCAAAGAGCTGATCGGTAAAACGGTCGGGGACGTCGTGACCGTCGACGCGCCGATGGGGCTGATCAAATACGAGGTGCTGGAAATCCGTTCTTCCTAAAGACGGCTGCAGTTACCTAATAGGCCATACGTCTAAACAAGGACCGTTCCTAAATACAGGACGGTCCTTTGTTATGAGATCAGAAAGTATAGGTTTCAGAGCCTCCGCTTCCGGATCTCGCAAGAAAAACTTCCGCTAAATGCGGTCTGCCTTCTGTGAAGATACGTCGATAGGAGTTTTTGTTAAGAGATCAGAAAGTATAGGTTTCGGAGCCTCCGCTTCCGGATCTCGCAAGAAAAACTTCCGCTAAATGCGGTCTGCCTTCTGTGAAGATACGTCGATAGGCGTTTTTGTTAAGAGATCAGAAAGTATAGGTTTCGGAGCCTCCGCTTCCGGATCTCGCAAGAAAAACTTCCGCTAAATGCGGTCTACCTTCCGTGAAGATACGTCGATAGGCGTTTTTGTTATGAGATCAGAAAGAAAGTATAAGTTTATGTTTCGGAGCCTATTACCGGACGGGCTTCAGCTCCGCTTCCGTGGACAGCTTGATCTTCTTCAGCCGCTTCATCACATCATTCTCGCCGCGGCCAAAGTAATCGTGCAGCAGGTTGTATTCCTGATACAGCTTCTCGTATACTTCAACGTTCTCCGGAATCGGCTTGAACGTCTCCTCCTTAACGCGCGCCATTTGCTGCGCCGCAGTCACGACATCGTCGTAGCCGCCGGCTTCCTTGCCTGCAGCCACCGCGGCGAAAATCGCAGCCCCGAGCGCCGGCGTCTGCTTGGAATCCGCCACGAAAATTTCGCGTTTGGTCACGTCGGCGTAAATCTGCATCAGCAGGCGATTTTTCTGCGGCAGGCCGCCGCAGGCGTAGAGCGCATCCACATCGACACCGCTCTCCTGGAACGCGTCGACGATTTTCCGGGTGCCGAAGGCGGTCGCTTCAAGCAGGGCACGGTATACTTCCTGCGGCTTCGTCAGCAGCGTCATGCCAAGGATCATCCCCGTCAGGTCGGTATCGACCAGAACGGAGCGGTTGCCGTTCCACCAGTCGAGGGCGAGCAGGCCCGATTGGCCCGGTTTGTAGGCGGAGGCTTCCCTTTCCAGCCATTGGTGAACACTCAGCCCTTCCTTCGACGCAGCTTCCTTCACATAGGCAGGCAAGGACTCTTCCACGTACCACTCAAAAATATCCCCGACCGCTGACTGCCCGGCTTCGTATCCGAAAAGCCCCGGAATGATGCCGTCCTCCACGACGCCGCACATGCCTTCGACTTCTTTTTCTTCCGTGCCGAGCACCATATGGCAGATCGACGTGCCCATGGCCATGACGAGCTTGCCCGGCGTCACGACGCCGACCGCCGGCACGGCCGCATGAGCGTCCACGTTGCCTGCCGCCACCGCAATGCCCGGCTTAAGGCCCATCATCTCCGCCATGGACGGCTGCAGTCCTCCGGCATTGCTTCCGAGCGGAATGACCTCGCCGCGCAGCTTCGTATCGGTCAGATGCTCCAGGCGCGGATCGAGCGCTTTGAAGTATTCCTTGGACGGATAGCCGTCACGCTTATGCCAAATGGCCTTATAGCCCGCCGTACAGCTGTTGCGGACGATGTTGCCCGTCATCTGCGAGATGACCCAGTCCGTCGCTTCCAGAAACATGTTCGTCTTCTCATAGATGTCCGGCGCCTCGTCCAGGATTTGCCAAATTTTGGCGATCATCCACTCGGACGAAATTTTGCCGCCGTACCGGGCCAGAAACGCTTCGCCGCGCTCCTCGGCGATCCGGTTGATCTTGTCGGCTTCCGGCTGCGCTGCGTGGTGCTTCCACAGCTTCACCCAGCTGTGCGGCTGGTCCGCCAGCTCGGCCTGGAAGCACAGAGGCTCGCCGGCCTCGTCGACAGGCAGCATCGTACAGGCGGTAAAATCGATGCCGATGCCGATGATATCCTCAGGATTGACGCCCGATTCACGAACGACGGCCGGCACGGAAGTTCTCAGCACCTCCAGGTAATCGTCCGGATGCTGCAGCGCCCAATCATATTCCAGCTTGATGCCCGATCCAGGGAGACGCTCGTCAATGACATGGTGCGGATACGGCGTTACATGGTCGGCGATTTCATGGCCGTTCGATAAATCCACCAGTACAGCACGTCCGGACTGGGTCCCATAATCCACTCCGATGGTATACTTTTTCCCCATTTTGGATTCCTCCGCATTTCAAATTTATAAGTGCTGTGCGATATCACTTCTGCCCGTAGTAGGCGTTAACTCCATGCTTCCGCAAAAAGTGGCGGTCCAGCAGGCTTTGGTCCATCGGCGGCGTCTCCGGGTTCAGCTGAAGCATCCGGGCCGTTATCTTGGCCACTTCCTCGAGCACCACCGCATTGTGCACCGCATTATGCGCATCCTTGCCCCAGACGAACGGGGCATGCGCATGCACGAGAATCCCCGGCACCTCAAGCGGATCCAATCCCAGCTCGTGGAAACGTTCCACGATGACGTTGCCGGTCTCCAGCTCGTAAGCGCCTTCAATCTCCACCTTCGTCATCGGTCGGGTGACCGGAATCTCACCGTAGAAATAGTCGGCATGCGTCGTCCCGCAAGCAGGCAGCGCCCGCCCGGCCTGGGCCCAGCTCGTGCCCCACGGGGAGTGGGTATGCACCACGCCGCCGATTTCCGGGAAGGAGCGGTACAGCACCATATGCGTCGGCGTATCGGACGACGGGCGCAAATCCCCTTCAACCACCCGGCCTTCCAGGTCAACGACGACCATGTCCTCCGCCTTCAATTCTTCGTAAGGCACCCCGCTCGGCTTGATGACGAACAGCCCGCTCTCGCGGTCGATGCCGCTGACATTTCCCCAGGTAAACGTGACGAGCCCGTGTTTGGGCAGGTCCAAATTCGCTTCCAGCACCTGCTGTTTCAGTGCTTCCAGCATTGCAGACACTTCCTCTCCCACTATAGTTGTACGTACAAGTTGTATGATGAAAGTCCGCATAACCGGACTTTCATCTGCCTTTTTACACGTTAACGTTCAGGTTTACAACCGAGTCCCGCTCCACCAGTTCGGGTTCGTACAGGGTATCTCCGGGAGCCAATCCCTCTTCAATCATCGCGATCAGCTGGCTGGCCGCATCCCGGCCCATGGCCGTCTTGGGATGGGTCAGCGTCGTCAGCTTCGTTCCGGAAGCCGAGGCCAGCATCGAGTCGTCGAAGCCGACGAACGACACGTCCTCCGGCACTCGGAGTCCGAGCTGCAGCGCGGCCCCCATCAGGCTGACCGCCAGCTCATCGTTGTAACAGACGAATGCGGTCGGGCGTTCCTCCGCCGCTCCGCTCAGAAGCTGCAGCGCCTGCCGGAACGGCAGGTCGTTCTTCTGCTCGGTCGTATACGTGACGACCCGCTTCGGAGCTACGGCGACGCCGCGCGCTTTGTGGGCGGCCAGAAAGCCCTTCAACCGGTTGACGCCCTGCAGGTCGTCCCGCTTGAAGAATCCGGCGATCCGGGTATGCCCGTTCGCCAGCAGATGGTCGGCTGCCTTGTAGCCGCCCAACTCATCGTCGACCCGAAGCAGCGGGCACTCGAGCTCCCGGTACTTCTCGTTGATCATCAGGTAAGGAATGCCCTTCTCCTGCAGCTCCAAATAATAGCCAAGGTTCGGGTTGCCCTCCGCGCTCTTCGTCGGTTCGATGATCAGTCCGCTGAGCGGCTGGCTGGTCATCAGCTTCAGGCTCTCCATTTCCTTGTCCTTGTTATTGTCGGTGCTGGACAGCAGCAGCCGGTAGCCTCTGCTCCGCAGCTCGGCTTCCGCACCCCGTACGATATGCGGGAAGATGTAATCCGATATATAAGTCGTCATAATGCCGATCGTCTTGACCAGCTCGCTCTCGCGGCGTCCCGGAAACCGGGCAAAGGTGCCTTTGCCCTGGATCCGTTCAAGCCAGCCTTCCTTCTCCAGCTCGCTGTATGTCTGGCGCACCGTCTGGCGGCTCAGGCCGAACTGTTCGGCAATTTCATTTTCAGAAGGAACCTGCTGCCCGGGCTTCAGCTTGCCCGATTCAAACCAGGACAGCAGCTCGTTCTTCAGTAGAATATATTTGGGAATCCGTCTGTTATTCATCATTCACCTCAGCGGCATGCTCTGTATTTCGGCCTTGCGGGCTGGATCTTCCGATTCATCCCGGAAGGCTTCGTTCTCTTTGAGTATTGTAACACAAGGCCGGGTGAACACAGACATCGGTCCGGTTATCTCAAGCGGTAAGCTGCCTCGCTCCAGCGGAGCTCGTTCTTCAGGCGCTGCACGGACGTATCTTTATCGATGACCACGGCTTCGATGCCGGCCATTTCGGCGAAGTCCGTCAGGTTCTCGGCCGTCATGGCATAAGACAGCACCGTGTGATGCGCGCCGCCGGCCAGGATCCAGGCTTCGGCCGATTCGCGGAGCGACGGCTGCGGCTTCCACAGCACGCGGGCTACCGGAAGCTTCGGCATCGGCTTGTCGACCTTCACGCCGTCCACGACGTTCACCAGAAGGCGGAAGCGGTGTCCAAGGTCGACGAGGGAAGCGTTGACCGCCGGGCCGTCCTGGCCGTCAAACACGATGCGGGCCGGATCCTCTTTGCCGCCGATGCCGAGCGGATGCACTTCAATCGTCGGCTTCGTGGCCGCGATCGTCGGACATACCTCAAGCATGTGCGCTCCGAGAATCATATGGTTGCCCGGCTCGAAATGGTACGTGTAATCCTCCATGAACGACGTGCTCTTGTTATTTGCAAGAACCTTTAGGACGCGGGTCAGTGCAGCCGTCTTCCAGTCGCCTTCGCCGCCGAAGCCGTATCCGGATTCCATCAGCCGCTGCACGGCAAGACCCGGAAGCTGCCGGAGTCCGTGAAGGTCTTCGAACGTCGTCGTGAAGGCCCCGAATCCGCCTTCCTCCAGGAAGCGGCGCATGGCGATTTCGATCCGCGCCTGGTAGGCGATCGCATCGCGCACCGGACCGGCGGACAAGCCTGCCTGCGTAATGCTGTATTGTTCTGCATACTCTTTCAGGAGCGTCTCTACTTCGCTGTCCTGCACTTCGTTCAGAACCTGGACCAAATCACCGACGCCGTAGCCGTTGACCGACCAGCCGAATTGAATTTGCGCTTCAACCTTATCGCCTTCCGTAACGGCTACTTCGCGCATGTTGTCGCCAAAGCGCGCTACCTTCAGGCTGCGGCTCTCCGCGAAGGCTGCCGCCGTACGCATCCACCCGCCAATACTGCGGCGCACGTCTCCGTCTTCCCAGTGGCCGACGACCACTTTGCGGGCGATGCCCAGTCTGGCTCCGATATGGCCGTACTCGCGGTCGCCATGGGCAGCCTGGTTAAGGTTCATAAAATCCATGTCGATCGTTTCCCATGGGATGTCGCGGTTAAACTGTGTATGCAGGTGAAGCAGCGGCTTCTGGAGCTGCGTCAGGCCGCGGATCCACATTTTCGCCGGAGAGAACGTATGCATCCACGTAATAATGCCGGCACAGGATTCGTCGCTGTTCGCCTCAACGATCAGCTGGTAAATCTCGTCGGACGTCTTCACGATCGGTTTAAAAACGACCGGATACGGAATCGCAGCGGTATCCTGTCCGAGCTGCTCCGCGATGATCCGGGAATGATCGGCTACCTGTTCCAGCGTTTCGGGTCCGTATAAGTGCTGGCTGCCGGTTACAAACCAAAATGAATGCGGTTTCAATTTCATGATTATAGCCTCCCAGGTTTCGGTTTCGTCCACTTGCTGTGCGTAAACTGATATTTTTACTTGTACATACTTATATATAGTAATACACAATTTATCAGAACATGTACGTACAAGTTGTATGGGTACATTGTATCCCCGCCATGTGAAAAAGGCAAGAACAATTTTGCCTGATCTGTGCTGTTGACTTGGTAGGAAAAAAGGAGCATAATCGGTTTGAAAATAAGTTAGTGAGTACTTACTTTTAAATTCCATTTGCTGCTGGGATATGCTCTTGCCGGCCGGCAGGATGTCCTGGCAGCAATCCACGCGGGCCTTCTCCAATATGCTTTACGCATGAATGGATAACTCGAAGACGACAATAACCACATCTAAGAAAAAGGAGCAATGCATCATGAATTTCAAACATATTACGGTTGCCGGCAGCGGCGTGCTGGGCAGCCAAATTGCTTTTCAGACCGCCTTCAAGGGTTTTGAAGTCACCGTATACGACATTAACGATGAGGCACTGGACCGGGCCAAAAGCCGGATCCACGATCTGATGCCCCATTATCGGCACGATCTTGGCGCCTCGGAGGAAGAACTTGCCGCGGCTTTTAGCCGGCTCTCCTTCAACAGCGACCTGGCCCAAGCGGTTGCACAGGCCGATCTGGTGATCGAAGCGATTCCCGAAGTGGTGCAGATCAAAACCGATTTTTACCAGGAACTGGGCAAGGTTGCCCCGGAACGGACCGTATTTGCCACGAATTCTTCCACCCTGCTGCCTAGCCAGTTCGCCGAAGCAACCGGGCGGCCGGAGAAGTTTTTGGCGCTACATTTTGCCAATGAAATCTGGAAAAACAACACCGGCGAAATCATGAAGCACCCCGGCACGGACACAACCGTGTTCAACGACGTCATCGAATTTGCCAAGGCCATCGGCATGGTGGCCCTGCCGCTGCACAAGGAGCAGCCCGGCTACATCCTGAACTCCCTGCTGGTCCCGCTGCTGGAAGCCGCCCAGCTGCTGCTGGTCAAAGAAGTGGCCGACCCGGAAACGATCGACAAAACATGGATGGTGGCAACCGGCGCTCCGATGGGGCCGTTCGCCATTCTGGACGTGGTGGGCATCAACACCGCCTACAATATCGGCCTGGCCAAAGCCAAGGCGACCGGCGACCCGGAATTCGAAAAGATCGCGAATCTCCTGAAATCCGAATACCTCGATAAAGGCAAGATTGGCCGCGCTGCCGGCGAGGGCTTCTACAAATATCCGAATCCGAGCTTTGCAGAGCCTGGATTTTTAAAAAGTTAACCTGATATAATCATCTAAAAAGGCATACAAAAAGACCAGCTTACATGCTGGTCTTCTTTGTCACTTCTATTATAATTTTAAATACACGGACACCCTTTTCACGAAACTGAAGGAGATCGATATGAACAAAGGCGAACAGACCAAGCAGCGGATCATCCAGCAGGCAAGGACACTTTTCTCTACGACGGGCTATGACGCCACGAAGACGAGCGAAATCGCCAAAGCCTGCGGCATTTCCGAAGCGGCCATGTATAAATATTTCAGCAGTAAAATGGAGCTGCTCAAAGCGTGCGTTGTTACAGCCGAGCCCGATGAAGAAATTACGGCGCACACAGATTTGAGCCAGAGCACAAACGAAGAGCTGATCGACCGTTACGTGAATAAACGGATCACGATGATCGAGCGCAACCATGAGCAGTACAGCATTCTTTTTGCCGAGTCTTCGCGTTACCCGGAGCTTTCCCAATACTTTGACCAATCCTTGTACCGGCAAAGTGCCGAAATCAAGGAGATCAAGCGGCGGATCGAGGAAGGGAGCATGAACGGGATCCAAGAAATTTTCACCCTGGAGCTGGGTCTGACGGTCGGCATTTGCTCCATTCTCCAGCATGACCAAATGAATCAGGGCGCACTGCTGCAGAACCTTTCCGAGTTCCGGGGCGAAATGACCCGGTTTATGAAATACGGTTTGATCGGCAGGCCATGACTTTTTATTAAAAAGCGGTTATTTAAAATATGCTCAGCCGCGACCGGCCGAAGTCAGCCGCACCCCTATATTCCACGGATCCCTGACGAGAAAGGCGCCTTCTTCCTGCTTTTCCGCAGCCATTCCCGCTTCACGGACCCGCTGGACGAGCTCCTCTACCACACGCGCCCCCGGCAGCACGATCGTCATATAATCGATGCCGGTGCCATTGGCCGGTACCGGCGGCGCTCCAGCGCCGGCCCAAATATTCAGGCCGACATGGTGATGGTAACCTCCGGCCGAGATGAACAGTGCGCGCATTCGCGCATAATCGCCGACCACGTCAAACCCCAGTATATCGCAGTAGAAACGCTTCGCTTCGGGCAGGCTTCCGACATGGAAGTGAACATGCCCGATCACCGTTCCCGCAGGCAGCCCCTGCCATTCCAGCCCGGCCGACTGCTCCAGCAGGCCGCGAATGTCCACCGCTTCGGTGACCATAACGTAATTCCCGTCCGGCTCCTTGCGCCACGTATCTCTTGGACGGTCTGCATAGACCTCGATCCCGTTCTGATCCGGATCGCTCAAATAGATCGCTTCGCTGACCGCGTGGTCCCCTTGGCCAAACGGCGTGTCGGTCTGGATGAAATGGCGGACGACTGTTCCGAGATGTTCCCGGCTCGGCAGCAGGATCGCAAAATGGTACAGTCCCGCATGCGAACGCTCCGGCACGATGACAGCGTCCTCCAGCTCCTCGAGGATCAGAATCGGGCTCGCGGATCCCCTGGGTCCCAGCTCCGCCGTACTCCCCTCTCTTTTCAACACTTCCAGTCCGATAATTTCTGTATAAAAGGTGATGGAACGGTCCATCCGGCTGATCTTGATTTTAACCGGTCCAAGCTTCATTTCAGGATGCATGTCGGCACTCCCCTAACTTTTATTTAATTACTTTTTGTAAGTAAGTATATTTTTATAATGAGTTCTTGTCAAGCAGAAGCTTTGCAGCGAGGATCGGAAGAGCGGTTGAACATTTAGAAGAAACCATCCGGCTCCCTATCCGTATACATTAGAAATATGGCATGACAAGGAGGAATCGAGATGAAGTGTCCGATATGCGAAGACTCCCGCATGAAGGAAGTGGAAAAGGACGGGATCCTGATCGACATTTGCCCGACATGCAAAGGTGTGTGGTTGGACCGCGGAGAGCTGGACAAGCTGATGTCCGACGTGCGTGAAGTCCGCGGAGACTATAATGAATGGTATTACGGAGATGCTGACCGAAACCAGAGGCCGAGGGACAGCTACCCTTCAGGCCAGCCCTATCCGCCGCAGCAGCAGTCCTATGACAAATATGACAAGCATGGCCATTCCTCTTACCCGCATCATAAGAAAAAGAAAAAAAGCGTGCTTGACGTGTTCGGGGACTTGTTCGATTAACGCCCGCCATGCAAAAACCCCTGGCTCCGTGCGGAGCCGGGGGTTTCGTTATGTTCTGCCTCTTATTCGTCCTCTTTGAAAACCGGACGCAGCCGGATGAAAAACTCGAATTCCCGCTCATCGAGCCGGTACTTCTCCAGCAGCTCTGGACCGCAGGAGTTGGAACCGACGCCGCTCATTTTGTAGTCAAGATGAACGATCGTCTCCTTCCGCTTGACCAGCTGGTGCAGGTGGGCGGCTTCCTCCAGGTCTTCCGGTGAGTAATGGGAGGCGTTAAACGAAAACGGCGTATTTCCGTGGAAAGCAAGCCCCATGCCCCGTTCGCTTGTCACCGTCGCCCACTCCGTCCCGTACCGGGAGCCGTTCTCCTGCGGCATAATGTACGGCTCGAACATGTCGTCGACGCGAAGAAGGTATTTGCCGACCCGTACGCTTTGGCGCTTGTCGACATAGCTCGCATGCGGACCCAGACCGAAATACTCAACCTCCTCGGTGCCGGCCGGCATGACGGCCTTCAGCCCGAAGCGGGGCAGAAACGGCAGCCCCTCCCGAAGCTTGACACTCGTGGCCAGCGCGATTTCTCCGGAACCGTCCACCCGCCATACGGCCTGTCCATGAAGGACAGGATGCTTCATGTAGCCGCCGAGCGAAAAATCCACGGTCATCTCGATCGCATCGTCTTGCGGCTCGCTGATCCGGACCTGGTATACTTTCGTGCCTGCCCGGTGAAATCCCGCACCTTTCCATTGACGATGGACGTTGCGGTCATTATCCGTCGGTGCCCGCCAGATACTAAAGGATAGCGGCGCTGCGAGCATATCCACCCCCTGCTTCGAGATGCGGACGAAGGTTCCCAGGTTCCGGTCGAACACGTGGCGGAAATCCATCCCCGTCACGATCAGCTGCGCCCCGTCCTCCGTGACGTGCACGGGACGTGCGCGCAGAGCCGTCAGCCACCCTTGCTCCGGCTGGACTGCAGAATCCTCCGCCGCCATCTCAAACTGGGCGAACGCGATTTCCTCCCCACGATCGGCCCATTCCGTGGATTCGCAGAGCGAGGCGGTCAGCGTCAGGAAGCAGCGGCCGTCGGGGAAAGCCTTTTGGAACGGAATGATGACCGTCACGCTCTCCTGTGGACCCGCCTGGATCGTCCCGAGGCTTCCCTGCTCCACGATTTCTCCGCAGCGCTCCAGCGTCCAGTCGAAGGTCAGATGGGACAGGTCCGAAAAATCGTAAAGATTCGTAATGATCAGCGTGCCGCGCGACAAATCCTCGGCTTCCATTCGCACGGGCGCAATGACCTGCTTGAGCTCCAGCAGTCCGGCATGCGGAACCCGGTCCGGCGACACGAGGCCGTCGATACAGAAGTTGCCGTCGTTCGGATGGTCTCCGAAGTCCCCGCCGTATCCGAAATATTCGCGCCCGTCCGGCGCTTGGGTGCGGATACCGTGATCGTTCCATTCCCACACGCAGCCGCCCATCAAATTCGGGTACGCGTAGAACAAATCCCAGTACTCCTTCAGATCGCCGGGCCCGTTGCCCATGGCATGGCTGTATTCGCACAGGAACAGCGGCTTCGCGTGATCCGGATTTTGTCCGTAGCTCTCGACGTATTCCAGCGTCGGATACATTTCACTTTCGATGTCGAGCGCCTCGGTATCGGCGTCGCCATGGTAACGCCGGGAGGCGCCTTCATAATGGACCAGCCTGCTGTCGTCGCGCTTACGGGTCCATTCGGCCATGGCGATATGATTGCGGCCGTACCCCGATTCGTTGCCCATGGACCAGATGATGACGCAAGGATGGTTTTTGTCGCGCTCCACCAACCGGATGGCCCGGTCAACAAACGCCTTTTCCCAATCAGGATCGCGGGTCAGCTGATGGAAATCGCCGGATACGGCCAGTCCGTGGCACTCCAGATCGGCCTCGTCGACCACGTAGAAGCCAATCTGGTCGCACAGTTCCAAAAACCGCGGATCGTTCGGATAGTGGGAGGTCCGGACCGTATTGACGTTATGCCGCTTCATCAGCTTCAAGTCCCGGATCATGTGGTTCAGCGGCACCGTCTGTCCCAAATCTGGGTGGGAGTCGTGACGGTTCACACCCTTCAGCTTGACAGCTTGGCCGTTGATCCGGAATACGCTGTCAATGATGTCAATCCGGCGGAATCCGACCGGAAAACGGAGCACTTCCCTTCCGTCCTGCACAAACAGCTCATACAGATATGGCTGTTCCGCGTTCCACAGCACCGGATTTTCGATGTCCAGCGTGATGACACTCCGCCCGTCTGCCCGCACCGCCCCTTTGGCGACGGTCGTCCCTTCCGCGTCCTGCAGCAGCACCAGCGCATCCAGGGAGCCTGTCGTCTCCAGCTCACACAGCAGCTTCGCTGAGGAATGATCCGGCAAAATGTCCTGTTTGATAAATACGTCGCGGACATGGGCCTCATCCCGGGCTAGAAGGTATACATCCCGGAAAATCCCGGAGAAGCGCCAGAGGTCCTGGTCTTCCAAATAAGTGCCGTCGCACCATTTCAATACCATGACGGCGATGCGGTTCGTACCAGGCCGGATCAGTCCGGAAACGTTAAACTCGGCCGGAATCCGGCTGCCTTGGCTGTATCCGGCGAACTGCCCGTTGATCCACAGGTAGAAGCAGGAATTGACCCCTTCGAACATGGTATAGACCTGCTTGCCCGTCCAGTCTTCGCGCACCGTAAACTCTCTGACGTAGAGCCCTGCCGGATTCGCATCCGGGACATATGGCGGATCTACCGGGATCGGATAATTGACATTCGTATAATGGAGCTGGTCGTAGCCTTCGGTCTGCCAGCATGACGGGACGACAATCTCATCCCATGATGAGGCATCGAAAGCGTCTTCATAAAACGGATCCGTCACGTCCTGGACACTTTCGTGGTACCTGAATTTCCAGGCCCCATTCAAGGTTTGGAACAAAGGGGATCTCGAGCGCTTGCCGGAACGCGCTGAAGCGGCGTCGCCATAAGGAATGTAATAGGATCTCGGCTCTTCGCGGTGAATATGAAGGACGCTTGTGTCTTCCCAAACCCGGTCAAGCTTTATCATTCGGATCATCTCCTTAATTTACGGTTAACGTATCGCCAAAAACAGTTCAAGCTGTATATTCGCTGCCTGCAGCAGGCAGCCGTCCTAAGGTTATATTTCGATAATGCAATAACGTTAGTTCAATGAATCCGCTGCTGCGCATCAAACCCGGATATGGGACAGTACGGCCGCCTGCTTCCGGCCGGCGATAAGCCGCTCCCCGTCCGTAAAGCCTTCCTCCCGCCCTTCCAGCTCACGGATGAGAATGGAACGCCAATGTTCGATCCGGTCCCGGCAGGCTTCGTCGGAAATGGCATTGTGCAGCTCCATGGGGTCTTCCGCCAGGTTAAAAAACTGCTCTTCGCCGGTTTGCGGATACCAGATGAACTTCTCGGTCCCGTCCGTGACCCATTGGGTAGATTGATGACCGTAGGCATGCTCCCCATGCAGATGGCTCCGCCATACCGGCGATGCTGTATCCGCTTCGTTCCTGGCCGCTGCCAGCCTCCAAATGCTGTCCCCTTCCACGCTTTCCGGGATCTGAACCCCGGCTGCATCAAGCAGCGACGGCATGATGTCACGCAGCTCCACGACCTCATCGGCCACGGTGCCCTGCTTGAGATGGAGCCTGCCGCCAGGGTCGTTCACGATCAACGGCACGTGGGCACTTCCTTCATAGGGCAGCGCCTTCCGGAACAAATGATGATCGCCAAGCAGCTCTCCATGATCCGAGGTAAACATGATCACCGTGTTATGGAGCTCTCCGTACTCGTTCAGCGCCTGCAGGAACCGGCCGATTTGGTGGTCCAGATGGGTAATCAGCGCATAATAAGCGGCCATCGCCCGGCGCAGCCTTCGTTTGGGGACGAGCCCCTTGCCCGTTGTCGGCGCCAAACCTTCCAGGGCGGGGTCATCCCCCTGCGCCCAGTCTCCGACCGGCGGATCCGGAATATCCGCATCTTCGTACAGGTCCAGATACGCCTGCGGCGGATCGAACGGCGGATGCGGACGGACGAAGGACATCCATAGAAAGAACGGCTTGCCCGGGTCTCTGCGGCGCAGAAAGTCGATCGACTGGGTCACGACCCAGTTCGTCGGATGCTTCATTTCGTCCAGATGCCACGGACGTGCGACGGTCGATGCGTTGCAGTCCAGGCCCGTGTCGATCAGATCGGCGCCGGGCACCCTATCCCGGAGCCACTGCAGGTAATCGTCCACCTGATCGTAATGCTCCTGCATCGGGATGCCGTGAAAATTGCGGTTGTGATGCAGGTAGCCGTCATGCAGCACCACGTTGTGAAAGCCCATCAGGTTTCGGGCGGGATACACATGCATTTTACCGATGCACTGCGTATGGTATCCCGCTTTGGCCAGCTCCCCGGGCAGCGTGACCGGGTAATTCCACGGTACCCGGTCCTGATACCCAACGCGTCCGTGCGTCCGCTGAGACTGGCCCGTAAAGATGGCCGCCCGCGCCGGCACGCAGGTCGGGGTGGCCGAATAGGCGCGGCTGAACCTCACGCCGGTCCGGGCAAGCTCGTCCAGATTCGGCGTTTCCACGACGGGGTGGCCGGCGATGCTGAGGCAGTCGAATCGCATCTGGTCCACGGTAATCAGCAGCACGTTGGGCCTGCCTCGCTCTTCGTTCCTATTCATCGGCTCTCCTCCTTGAATCCAGCGGATATGATCGATAACCCTGAGAGAATCCTTGAAAATGCCTGTTCCCCCTTATTAAACCCTTCACGTGATGAAAAGTAAATGAAATTATTCGTTTTTTCGTGCAGATTACCCCGATGGGAAAACGATGAAAACGGATTACTCTGATTACTTTATTTCAAAAAGAAATTAAGATCGGTATAATGGGGGGATAAAACCTCACAGATGAGGATGCCGTCCGGTTGCCACTTGCTGGGGCCGTGTGTATGATAATCATGAAGCAGCCTGTACGTATAATTGTAGAAAAACCATTGCCAGCAGAGCCCTTCGGCGTTTGCCGCCGGATCATATTGCGGGGCAAAAGCCGCTGGCCTTAACGGTTCAGAATAGCGAGGATAACGACGATATGCAAGATTTTAAGGAAGAGAGATGGAATGTAAAAGAACGCATTCCCTCACCGAAAGCCAAGGAACTGTTCTATGATATCCGGCGCAAGCAGGAGATTTCCAAGAGCGACCTGCTGGCGTCAAGCGGACTGACGATCAGTACGCTGACCCGCGTCCTCGACGAGCTTGTCTCCATCGGCGTCATTAGTGAGAGCGGCCTCGGCGCTTCAACCGGGGGACGGCGTCCGATTCTGTACCAGGTCCGGGGCGAGTACGGCTATGCGTTTGGCCTGGATGTCTCCCGCGTCGTCTCCCGCCTCATTTTGCTCGATTTAGCCGGGCAAACGCTGGAAGCAGCCGAATGGGACATGACAGTCGACATGACGCCGGAGCGGCTCATCGGCGAGGTTGTCGGCCGGGCCCGGGAATGGATTGCCGCGCACGGCATCCCGCTGGATCAAATCATCGGCATGGGTATCGGCGCCGTCGGCCCGCTCGACCGCGAGGCGGGCATCATCGAGGAGCCGGAGTGGTTTGCCGCGCCGGGCTGGCAGCATGTCGAGATCGTGCGCCTGATCGAGGAGGCGCTGCACGTTCCGGTGCTGCTCGACAACGGCGCCAATGCCGCCATCGTCGCCGAAGCATGGGCGAACCGCGGCAAGGATTTCCGCCACATGCTGTATGTGCATGGCGGCACGGGCCTGCGGCTGTCCATGATGTCGGACAGCAAGCTGATCTATGGGGCAGCCGATATGGAGGGCTCGTTCGGGCAGATGATCATCCAAGCGGATGGCATCCCTTACCGAACCGCCAAAGGCAACCACGGCTGCCTCGATTCCTACGCGTCGGTCCATGCGATCGAACGCGAGGTGAATTCCCGGCTGCGGATCGGCCGGAGCAGCCGGCTGCAGCAGGGCGAGCCGGCCCGCTTCAGCCACATTATGCAGGCGCTGAAGCAGATGGATCCGATGGTCACGGAAGTCGTGACCCAGGCGGCAACGTACTTCGGCATCGGTCTGGCCAACCTGCTGAACATTTTGTATCCCGAGAAGGTCGTTCTCGGCGGGCCGCTGATGACGGATTCGAACCTGTTCTTCTATACGGCGACCCAGACCGCCATCCGCAAAACGTATCATTACCCGAAATATCAGGTCATTTTCAGCAAAGGCAGTTATGGCGAAGAAGCGATCGCCGTCGGAGCGGCGCTCCTGATGCTGGAGCAGTTGACCTGCTGAGCCGGCTGCGGCCGTGAGCCTTCAGGGCCCGCCGCATCCCCATAGCTCATTTTTTGGGGGCCGCTTTGCCCTCAAAGCCTGTTGATACCTTCAGAGCCCGCTGCGGCCGCCGCCCTCTCAGAGGGCACACGGATGCCTGTCCAGCTATGAAGCCAGCCGGGCTTGAACTGTTGCCAGCAAGCGGACGGACACGGGTTAAATCCGAACGGACATAAAACATGAAAGAAAGAACATCCTCCTACCAGGAAAGGAGCAAGGACCAAAATGACCCAAGAGACCTCCTCCACCGTTCCAACGTCGGGAAATGCCGGGAAGGCCGAAACCTCCTCCTGCTGCTGTTCTGCCGGGCGTGAAGCCGCTTTGCAGGCTCCCGCCTGCGGAACGCCTGCTGCCGGGAACTTAAACGCGCGTGAAGCAAAGGATTTTCACGAAGGGGAAACAGGGGCCGCAAGCAGCTTTCCGCAGCTTCAAGGATCCGGCAGGGCAGAAACCGGCCAGGAATCGGGCACACCGGCGGCAGCATCAGCTGATCCCAAGGAAGCTTCGCCGGCTTATACCGGCTCTGCAGCCGAGCGTTTCCACAGCTCAGCCGCCCAGCAGGAGCCGAGCCTGGCGGAACATTCCGCTCAGCCCGATCCTTCCCAATGGCCGATCATCCCCGAGGGTACCTATATCCTCGGCACCGATGACGGGGAAGGCTTCGCCTCGGACGCGGAAGGGCCTGCGCGGCCAGTGCACATCCCGGCATTCCGCATGTCGCCTTATGCCGTCACGAACGCCGAATTCGCCGCTTTCGTCCAGGCGACCGGTTACGTCACCGAAGCCGAGAAATTCGGCTGGTCGTACGTTTTCCAGCTGCTGATCCCGGATCCCCAGCAGGTGAAGATCGTCGGCTCTCCGGAGCGTACGCCATGGTGGCTCGGTGTCGAAGGCGCCACCTGGCGGGAGCCGGAAGGCCCCGGCAGCGGCATCGGTGACCGGATGGACCATCCCGTGGTCCACGTCTCCTGGAATGACGCTGCCGCTTACTGCGCCTGGGCCGGCGTCCGGCTGCCCACCGAAGTGGAGTGGGAAGCAGCAGCCCGCGGCGGCCTGGAGCGCAAGCGTTACCCTTGGGGCGACGTGCTGCGCCCCGGCGGCGAACACCGCTGCAACATTTGGCAGGGCGTATTCCCTACCAAAAACCATGCCAGCGACGGCTACCTCGGCACCGCTCCCGTGGACGTCTATCTTCCGAACGGATACGGGCTGTACAACATGTCGGGCAACGTATGGGAATGGTGCGGCGACTGGTTTACGTCCGACCCGGCACAGCGCGGATCTTCGGACCGGCCGGAAGGGCCTGCCCAGGGAAACGCCCGCCTCATGAAGGGCGGATCGTACTTATGCCATCAATCCTATTGCAACCGGTACCGCGTCGCTGCGCGCAGCGGCAATACGCCGGACAGCTCTACAGGCAACATCGGTTTCCGCGTGGTAGCGGATCTGTAACGGCAAGCCCAAAAAGGCACCGCTCCTCATGCGAAGCGGTGCCTTTTTGGCGTTAGCTTATTTGCCTTCCTTCGAGCTGACGCCAGGCCGTGATCCCGGACACGCTTCGCAATCACCGCTCGGTATTATGTGTTTCGAAACAGAATGAAACGGACTAGCGATTATGATGCTAGTCCGTTTCTGTTTGTTCTTGATTATTCATTTTGAGCTGTTTTCGCTTAACATGGGCTACTCCCCATTGATGCAGAGATTCCAAAATCGGCGACAGGCTCTTGCCGTATTCCGTGATGGAGTATTCCACTTTCGGCGGGACCTGCGGATAAACGACTCGTTTAACGATCTCCTCTTCCTCCAATTCGCGCAGATGGAGCGTAAGCATTCTTTGCGTGATATCAGGCAGCAATCTTCTGAGTTCATTGAACCGCAAAGGCTTGCCTTGAAGCAAATGATAAAGGATAATCGGCTTCCATTTGCCGACGATCGAATCCAGCGCAACTACGAATTGACATTGGGCAGGGTTCTTTTGCATAGGCCCACCTCCGTTTACGGTACCTTTTTTGTTACTATACCACATTAATGTGCCTACTTACCATAAGTAAGTTAGTATTATATGATCAGCATTGTAAGTGTTCTTAATCATATTACAGAAGGGAAGTTTGAAGCATGGCAACTGTACTGTACATCACCGCTCATCCCCTTAATCCGGAGGAATCCTATAGCCTTACGGTGGGCAAACAATTTATTGGAGCGTACCGCGAAGCAAATCCAACCGACGAAGTTGTTCATTTGGATCTGTATAAAGAAAACATTCCGCAAATCGATGCTGATGTTTTAAGGGGGTGGGGAAAGCTTCGGGCGGGTTCGTCTTTGGATCAGCTGTCCGAGGCTGAAAAATCAAAAGTGGCTCGTCTTGAGGAAATTCTTAATCAATTTATGGCAGCCGATAAGTACGTTTTTGTGTCCCCGATGTGGAATTTTACGGTTCCGCCGGTTTTGAAAGCATACACGGATGCGACCTCCATTCCGGGCAAGACGTTCAAGTATACCGAAAAGGGTCCTGTAGGTCTGCTGCCCGGCAAGAAAGCCTTGCACATTCAAGCCAGCGGTTCCGTTTATTCGGAAGGCCCTTTAGCTTCAATAGAAATGGGATTCAGCTATATGAAAACCATTTTACAGTTCTATGGAATCGAAACTGAAGCTATTTTTGTTGAAGGAACGGCGGTATCAGAGCAGGCTCCTTTTATAAAAGAAAAAGCGATTGCACAAGCTAAGGAAGCTGCCAAACGTTTCTAATTGAGGACGCCATCGTTCTCGCCGAACTGACAGCCGCAAGAATGAATCCACCGGAAGTGAAACTCATCTTGTGAAACCCATCTTCACTTTTGGATAAGGGGAACCTCCCATCTCCTTAGGAAATCAAGCCGCATCATTTCCTGAATGATAAGAAAAACGTCTATCGACGTACTTTCAAAGAAGACAGATCGCGTCTAGAGGAAGTTTTTCTTGCGAGATCAGGAAGCAGAAGCTCCGAAACTTATACTTTCTTATCTCTAAAAAAAAAAGCCCGTTGAAGTTTCTCAACAGGCAGAAGGCACCGCTTCTTATGCGAAGCGGTGCTTTTTTAACCATGCAGCCGCATAATCCACGGCCGCCCTGACGGGCAGCAGCCGGCATTCCGCCATGCCCACCTTACCGACAGCAGCATGTCCCTGCTCTTCAAAATCCTGCCCGAGCCGGTCAAAGTCGTCGGAATCGTAGGCATAGTCTTCGAACCATTTCCACGTTCTCACGCCGTCCTCCCGAATGGCGGCCCCCATTCTTTTCCGCGGCATATCCTCGATCTGCGTCTCCGCCATATGAAAGGTCGTGCATGAGTCGTATCCGACCCCAAGCAGCAGCACCTTGGCATCCAGCCGGTACAGGGCCCCCAGCGGCGAATCCTGGCCGAACTGCGGCGTCAGCGCGTGTACACCTGTAATTTCTGCCGCATGCGGCCCCCTGGCTGCAAACGACACCTGCGGATGGTACGAGCGTAGGGTTCCCGGCAGCGAGCGGAACTGCTCCGCGATTCTCCCCATCGCCCGGGTCGCCGTGTAATCCGGGTCAAACGCCGGCATATGCGCGTAAATTTCCTCCAGCCATGCGGATGGTACGGGCGGATTGGCCCATTCCGCCGGATCTGAATTCTGGCCGCTGTGGGCCGGCATCACCAGCGTCCCGGCACTGCCGAGCGCCTGCTGCAGCGCCAGAATGACGGCTTCCGCATCGCCGCACACCCAGCCGATTTTGGATAGCGAGGAATGCACCAGCAGGGTGTCACCCTCCCGGACGCCGAGACGGCCGAGATCCGCCCGGATCGACTCCACCGTGTTCAGCTTCGCCGAAGCGTCAATGACTTTTCTTTCTCCCATGTCAATCCACCTCCATTGTTCCATTGTGGCAAATTGGGGCGGCTCCGATCAAGTATGGGATGAACATCGGGACCAAGCCATGCAAACGGCCGTGTCATGAAGTAAACGGGTATGAAACGAGCCCTATGGAAAGCTGCCTGTACGAACCCGGCATTGGATAAAGAAAAATGCATCCTTCCCCTGGATCAAGGAAAGGATGCATGAAATCCGATGCGTTAGACAAACCGGTGATTTTGAAGCATCGTTCGTTCAAATCGTGGTACTTTCGTTCGGCTTGTTTCGGCTAATTTCGGCTAGGACCTTCCCTTTACTTGGCGCCCAGCCCTTCGTGCATCGCGCCTAGCAGGCGGTGCGTCCGGTCGCAGCCGTATTCCCAGAACATGATGCCGGCCAGTCCCTGCTCCTTCACGTACTCGCATTTATGCCGGATGGATTCCTCGTCATCATAGGAGATCAGGCTCGACCCGTTAAACAGGAACGGCGCGCGGGCTTCCTCATCCCAGTAGCGCGTATAGCCGTTTTTATCGATATAATCGGCAGCCAGCTCTGTAAAGGATGGGCCGTATCCGCCCGTCGTGCCCGCCATTTGGTACAGTCCGCGGTTGCGGTCCGGGACCTCGTTCCAGATGCGGGAGTAGAACGCCGCTCCGATCACGATTTTTTCCCGCGGCACGCCTGCCCGGACAAAGATGTTCACGGAAGCGTCCGTGCTGATGCGGAACAAATCGCCCGTTCCGGTGTACAGGTTCGTATGATGGCCTGTCAGCACCTGGAAGCCGCCCCGCATGTCATAAGTCATCAGCTGCACGAAATCGAGGTACTTCTGCACCTGATCCATCTCCGTGCCGTCCACGTAATATTGGTCCGCCCCCGCCGCGATCGTCAGCAGGTAATGGCGGCCGTCCGCGGCGCCTTTGGCATCGAGCGCTTCCCGAATCGCCGACAGCAGCAGCGTAAAGTTGTGCTTGTCATCCGGACTGGCGGCGATACCCGCCTCGCCGTAGCACGGATACTCCCAGTCCAGGTCGATCCCGTCAAACGGGTACTCATTCAGCACCCGCACGGCAGATGCCGCCATGCGGGCTCTTCCTTCTTCGGTTGCGGCCGCTTCGGAGAAGCCGCCCGCGCTCCAGCCGCCGACCGACAGCAGCAGCGTCAGCTCGGGATGCTCCCGCTTGATGGACCGGATGGCCTCGCCGTTCTTCAAATGCTCCGTCGTAATCTCGTCATCCCGGACATGGCCGAACGCCACGTTCAGATGGGTCAGCCTGGACAGGTCCTCCGGCGTCATCTCCGGCAGCACGGCGTCCACGGCGTAACCCGCCACAATATATTTTTTCGACATACTTAAGACACTCCGTTTCTTATTGGGTTGTACCAGAATCTCGATCCCGGTTGAGTTGTTAAGTTAGGTTGTTCTGTTGGATCGGCTTGTTCTGCCGGCTTACCCCTGCTTTGTTACCGCCGATAAAATCTGCAGCGCCTCTTTCCCCGTGCCGATCTTATAGCCGGATGCTGTGTACCGGATCTGATTCTGGCCGTCCAGCACGAACAGATGCGGGTAGCCCGCTTCGTTTGCAGCCGAAGACGAAATCAGGTCAGGCAGGGAAGCATAACTGGAATCCCGTACAAACGCCGTCTGCGCCGGCAGATTCGGATAAGCGGCTGGATCGAACGACGCCGTCCACTCCCGATCTCCAATGATCAGGACGATCGGCAGCGCCAGCTTGTCAAACGACTCCGCCAGCTCCCCGAGCTCACGCAGCAGATGCTTGGTCGGCTCGCGCTCAGGCTCGATCCAGGCCGTGATGGCACCCTTGGAACCAATCAAGCTACCCAGCGCGGCGGCTGTCCCGTCGAAGCGCGTAACTTCCCCGCCGCCATCCAGCGTGCCCAGCACTGGCACCTCCTCGGCAGCTTCGCGGAACGTCAGCGGAACCTCCGTCGTGTCCCCTTCGCTCACCGTAAAGTAGCTGAGGCGCACCCGTACGGTCCCGTCCTTCAGACGGATGCCCGTTGTCAGGCGATAGGCACCCGGCTCCACTTCAAACGGCACGTCGTACACGTCGGTTTGGCCAAACGGGTATACCAGCGTTTTGTATACGCCGTTTTCAAGCCGGGCGAACGTAAAGTTCTCGCTGTAGGATGCGGCAGGCGCATCCGAACCGGCCGCCTCATCCCGCAGCAGGCGCAGCATGCCCCAGCCTGCGCTTCCGGTCTCCTCGGCGGAGGCATACAGGGTGAACGGCGCGTCTTTCCATCCGCCGTCCTGCCAATACTGCGGCTTCTGCTCGCTCGGGTGCAGGCGGGCCGGGATGCCAAGGCTGCGGCTGGCGGCCACGAACAAGATGCCGAGCGACACCGGGTCGCCCTTGCCCAGCCGGTAGGTACCGACCGGATTGCCTTTGCCAAGCAGGTTCGGCAGGTCCTGCCATAGACCGAAGCCCTGCTCCAGGCGGCGGGCCAGCTGCGCCGGATCGGCCTGATACGCGGCCGTCTCCTCCGGCGTAAAGGCTTCCTGGAAGAACTTCCGGTACGGCACGATCATTTCGAACAGCACGCGCGGGCACAGAATGTACCGGACGAAGAGCTCCTCATCCCAATCGCCGCGGCGAGTCAGCGCTCCGGTCAGATGGTCGTCCAGCGCCGGCCGGAACGTATCGGCCAGGTCCTTGTCGTTCAGCGATTCCAGGAGCCGAAGCGGCCACTCTCCGAATTCGCCGGAACGCTCTTCCAGGAAAGCAGCGATTTCACGTCCGTTGCCCCGGGCCTTGCCCAGCACCGCCTCGACACGCTCGGCCGGAAGCCCCGCCTCCTTCGCCAATCGGGCGGCTTCGTCCCCGCCGAGGAAACTTTCCTCGAATGCGGTCCGGGTGCGCGTACCTTCCTCGATCCGGGCGTTGTGGCGCTGCTGCTTCTCTTCCGTGACGGCATCCGCAGCTTCCCCTTCCCGTTCGGGCGGCGGCACCATGTCAAAGTCGGCCGTTCCTTCCGGCTGAACGGAGCAGTCCAGAGTCAGCTCAAAGCGCTCGCTGTCCCGGACCGAAATTTTGGTCTCGCCCCAGCGGCCGTCCTTGACGGCGCGGATGACCAGGTCGCCGAAGCCCGTCTTGAAGGAGGCTTCGCCCCGCTCGTCCGTCGGAAGCGTGGCGATCGGGTACAGCTCCGCCATGTTGTACAGCTCGAAGCGCACCTCGGCCCCCTCTACCGGAACGCCGGCCTCATCTTTTACCGTCACGCGGATGGTCTGCGTCGGCGCGTAATTTTCCAGCAGGTTGATCTCCGTAAACCATTCGTCGGCCAGCGTAATATCTTCAGGCCCCGGATAATCGGCGTAGATTCTCGTGTTGATCAGCATCGCACGGCGTGCCGGCGGAGTGAACCAGCCCTGGTTCAGGCGGGCTTCCGGCTCGCAGGCGCCGATGTAGTACCACTGCCCATCGGCCCACGCTTCCACCCAGGCGTGGTTGTCGTCGCAGTGCGCCCAGCGCGGGGTATAGACCTGGCGCGCAGGAATGCCGATGCTGCGCAGCGCAGCCACGGCGAGCGTCGACTCTTCCCCGCAGCGGCCACGGGCCGTGCGGATCATCGTCAGGGGCGAAATCGTCCGCAGATCACTGCCGACGTAGGTCGCCTTTTCGTGGCACCAGTAGTTCGTTTCCAGAATCGCGTCCGCCATGGACAGTCCGGCGGTCCGCTCCGCCAGTTCGTTATACAATATGCCGCGCGAATCCTCGATATTTTCAGTATTCACCCGGTATGGGAGGACGAAGTGCAGGAAGAGGTGATCCGGCACCCGCTCTCCCCAAGGCACCTGTTTGCGGATCGCCAGCGTGCGGCGCACGTGGCTCAGAAACAGCGCACCGTCGTAATCCGCCAGATCGTTGACCGGCATGTACGCGTACAAATATTTCAAAGCCCATGTTTCCTCGGCGGTCAATGCCTCCTCGAACACGCCGAACAGCTCCTGTTTCCGGGATTCGGCCAGTGCCATCTTATCCTGAAATTTCTCCTCGATCCGCAGCAGCATCTCCTGATCCAGCGAGAATGCGGTCGTATGCGTCGTCATTTCGCTTCCTCCTTCCACAGCTTTCCGTCTTCGCGGATGCAGTACACCGCTCGTCCGTCCGCGGACGACGTCGTCAGCTGAAACAGGCTGCGGGTTACTTCGATCTCCGGTTGAATCGTCCAGGTATCTTCACCCTTCAGCTGCTCCCATTCCGCCGTAAACCGTCCATGGGCCTCATAGTGGTTGCGCTCGCGGTAATAGAGCTTGCGAAGCTCCCACTTGATCCGCTCGTCCTCCGGCAGCTCAAAATCCTGGGGCACTTCTCCGTCCGAGAATACGACGTACCCCCAGAGCTCCGGATAATGCATGTTGATGATGCCCATCGGCGACCATACCCAGTTGTCCTCAGGGTACGGCTTGCCGGTCTCGGGGTTCAGCACCTTGCGGTATTCGCCGTCCTGAACCTCCGTCTGCCACTCTACCCGCGAGAAGTTGACGCGCCAGAACTCACCGGTAGCCGGGCGGCGCCCCTCAGGCGCACATTCCTTCAGGCTCGCCCACGGGATCGCCACTTCCACGCTCCACTTGCGGTTGTCCGCATCCGGGCGGTTCAGCTCGCCGTCAATATGCACCGCGGTCTGCAGGCCGGCGATATCCCAGCCGTTGACCGGAGGTCCGCCGTCGCGGTAAGGCTGTACCAGCAGCAGGTCCCAGACCGTATTCAGCGCATTGATTTCAAACTCGTAATATTGGTGCGTATCCCCGTCGGGATCGATAAAGATTTCAAAATCGTTGTCGTAGAAAATGACCGAATCCCGCTCGGTCAGCGTGGCCCAGATCTGATCCTCGATCAGCTCCGCGCCGAAGTAAAAATATTCGTCGTCCCACAGCATTTTGACCCGGGTCTGCTTGGCCGGCTTGGGGCGCAGATCGCCCTCGATATCGACGAAATCCTCCGTCCACTGCGCTTCGGACCAGAACGGCTTGTCCAGGCGTCCGTCCAGGACGAGCGGCCCCTGCGCCCGCCGGCAAATATAATGTTTGGGAGCATATTCAATCCTAGGCTCCGGCACTCCGCTTAGATTCATCGCGATTCCCTCCGTTATTCGTTCTGCATCGATCGTTAACCTATATTGCCGGTATCCGCAATCTCCAAGGCCAGCGTCACGATCTCGGCCGGCCCGGCCGCTACGCGGAGCGCCTCTCCGGGCTGCACAGCTTCCACCGCATCCTGCCGCTCTTCCAGAATATTGCTTCGATATGCCTGGCGATACGCAAATGTCGGCGTTACGGCAAGCTCGCTGCCGCTCGAGGTCAAATTGTACCAGCGGAAGATGAGGTCTCCTGTCTCCTCACTTCTTTTCACCGCGGACTGTGCTATTCCTTCTCCCTGCCAGCCGAACCATTGATAAACCGGCGGGAGGCTGCCCGCATGCAGGCCGACCTGTACGCCCGTCCACGGCACCTGGAACTGATAGGCTTCGTTATACGCAGCCTCAGGATTCGCAAGACCGTGCGGGATGATCATCAGCTCGGCATAGGCTTCGCCCAGGCACTGCGCTTCCGGTGTCGGGAATACGCCCCAGTCGCCCAGCTCGCCGACGGAACGCAGCAGCGTCACCGCAATCGTGTTCTGTCCGTCCTGCAGCACTTCGTATTCGTTCAAGCCCAGGTTCGCGACCGTGAGTCCCGTCCGCTCGTCCTGGATGCTGGCAAAAGCCTGCTGGTGGTGACAGTAGCTCGGGTTGGTCCATTCGGCGGACGGCTCGTTGCCGCGGGTCACGACCTCGAACATGGAATCCGCCTGGTGAACGTTGCTGGCAAGGCCGGTCGGGAACAGCATCCGCAGCCGGTGATCCTTGGCTTGGTTATGGAAGCGAGAGGATACCTTCAAACCGCGTGATCCTTTCTCCAGCGTCAAGGTCGTCTCGATGACGATCCGGACGGTCTCCTTGGAGCGGCCGGACGATCGGCCGGTGAACCATACCAGCTCCTGCTGCTCCTGCGCAAGCTTGTCTTCTGCTCCCTTCGGGATGTCCCAGGCGTGAACGACCCGGAAGGACGCCTCGTAAGGCTTGTCGGCCAGAATCGTAATCTCGGCTGCTGTATTCCGGGTCGTCAGCGGGGTTTCCCCGTCCGGCTGGCGGTACATGTATTCATTGCCGATGTCCCCGCTGTCCTCGTAAACGCACAAATTAGAGTAAATCTTGCCACTCGCTTTGTCCGTCAGCGTCACCGACCCGTCGTTTTCAATGCTAATCGACACGTATTCGTTTTCCATGGTTCGGTCCCCGGTAACAAGCGTGGACCGTTCCGCCGATGCAGCGGATTGGGAAGCCGAGCGGACGACCGCGTAGGTGCTGAAGCCGTTCGCGGGAACGTCCGTCGCCTCCAGCTCCACCCGGACCTTTCGGGCAAAATAAGGCTGCCGGAACTTGTCGTCAGGCAGATCGTATCCGAACTGCAGCCCGAGGTCGGTGATCGTGCAGTCCACCTCCCGTCCCTTGCTGTCCACCACGATCCAGTCCGCCAGCTCGAGCTGCTTGACCCGCGATTTCATTTCACCGAACGGAATGCCTTCCCGGAAATAATGACGGAGCACGTCGACTTCGACGCTGACCGTGCCGGTCCGCGTGCCGCCGGTCGTATTGAAGACGGTGAACGGAACCGCATCCGGCCCGAACGCCGCAAAGCCGGTAGTGTCGATATGTTCCGCAATAGACTGCAGGCTGTCGTCCGCAACCGCTTCGGCGACGTGCCGGCTTTTCTCGAAGCGGGTGACCATCTCGCGGTGCACTTCGTCCACGCTGCAGCCGCAGATGCTGTCATGCGGATGGTTCTGCATCAGCGTCTTCCAGGCGTACTGCAGGAGATCATGCGGATACGCCGCACCGAGCAGGCTGGCATAAGCTGCAAGCGGCTCGGCCACCTTCTCGAGCATCGCCTGGCCCCGCTGATTCAACTGCTTCAGGTAGACGCGGGAGGAAGCCGTATTGACGAGCGTCCCCCAGCCGTCCGTCCGCTGGCTGCGCAGCTCGCCCCGGACGGAGGACAATTCACGGTCCAGCGAGGATTCGAGGGCCGCCAAATAATCGATGAAATTGGAATGGACGAAGTCCGTATCCGGGAACAGTTCGCGCGCCGTGCGGATCGCCTCCGGCAGATCGAGCTGGATCGGCTGGTGGTCACAGCCGTTCATGAACAGCAGCTCCCCGGTGGAAGCATACTTGGCGGCGTCCGCCAGCTTGCGCTGCCAGTATTCTTTCGCCTCGCCCGGATCCGCAGGCACCTCATTCCCGTTCGAATACCAGTTGGCGAACAGGATGCCGAGCACCTTGGAGCCGTCCGGCCCCTCCCACTCCAGCTCGGAGAAGGAGGATTCGTAATCGCCGTCGGCGACCGTGTTGTTAAAACCAGTAGGCTTCACGCCCCGCCCGAAGAAGGCGTTATGGATGCCGGACTGCCGCATCAGCTGGGGCGTTTGTCCGGCAAGCCCGAAGGTGTCGGGAAAGTAGCCTATTTTGGCCGGCTGGCCGTAGCGCTTGGCGTCCTTGTGCCCGATCAGCATGTTGCGCACATTGGCCTCGCTGCTCGTCAGAAACGCGTCCTGCAGGATGTACCAGGGGCCGATCAGGATGCGGCCGTCCGAAATATGCTTCTCAAGCCGCGCCTGCTGCTGCGGCCGGACCTGCAGGTAATCCTCCAGAATGATCGTCTGGCCGTCCAGGAAAAAGCTGCGGTATTCCGGATCCTCATCCAGCTTGTCCAGCAGCGCATCCATCAGTTTTATCAGACGGACATGATGCTTCTCATAGGGCAGATACCATTCCCGGTCCCAATGGGTGTGGGATACGATATGAGCCGTTTTGCGGTTTGGCATGTGTTCTTCCTCCTAGCTTTTCTTGACTTGAATCTGAACCTCGTGCGGGCGGTACACCGCCTGTATTCGTCCTTCCGCATCGGCCGCAAACAGCACCGACCGCTCCTGCTCCAGCTCGAACGCATAGACGGCTCCGGTATCGTCGTCCTGCACTTCAATCTGGGCATTCCACGCATATTCCGATACGAAAATGTATAAAAAGCCTTCGAAAAACCGCAGTCTGCGCCCGTAAATCCCCGGGTTGTCCCCGCCCTGCAGCCAGGTCAGGCCGCTGGCGCAGCCGGCCGCCTCCGCCGCATAACGGTACAGCTCGGCCGTGGTGTCAATCCGTTCGTTCAGCTCAACCGGCAGCGGGCTCCAGATCAATCTGCCCGCGCCCAGCGGGATGTCGGTCACCGCGTCGGCAGCAGGCGTTCCCGAACCGGCCTGGCCGTCGCCCGACGCCAGCACCTCTTTGTTCACCTCAGCGATGCGCCGCTTCCCGAAGGAAACCGGCAGCCGCTTGCCCTGAAGGCTCAGCGTCTCCTCGCGCCGTACGTTGCGGATCTCCGTAGCGCCTAGCCGCCGCCCGCTCCGTCCGCCGCCAGTACGCGTCGATCGAGAGCGGCCCGGTCACGAGCAGCACCGCTCCCGTGCTCCGGACGATCTCAAGCAGCCTCGCCCAAGCCGCGTCCTCGATATTGTGCGGGCTTGGCAGCAGAATCAGCTTGGCCGGATGCTCCGCCAGCGGCTCCAGGTCGTATTCGGACACGGCCCGCAGCGGCAGCTTCAGCTGATAGGACAGCACGCGCGTCATCAGGCGCGTCGCCTCATTCGCAAACTTCCGGTTCGAGAAGTCGTTCGAGTATGGGAACACCGCCGCGATATCCTCCAGTTCACGGTCCCGGAACAGGTCGCGGATCCCCGCCATAAACCGGCCGAACTCGTACGAGACGTCCGCCTCCGGCTTCTCCGTACCGTCGGCCCGCAGGGCACCGATATGCGATTCGTTCGCATTATCCATATAGAAGTTCGTGTTCCAGATCCAGTGGGTCGCTCCCGCACCGCCCGTCGAGAACGCATAAGCGTACTTGCGCTCCAGCATGCTGCGCAGCTCCCGCTCGCTCCGCTTGGCCAGCCCTTCGGCCGTCTCGACGTACATGATCCCCGTCTCCTGAACGACATTCGGCTTGTCGGCCGTCTTGGCAAAAATCCCGTCCCAGACCAGATCGTCGTTCTGCCACCATGAATGCACCGTCGTATAGTCTGCTGCCTCGCGGTAAAAGAACGGCGACGGCCGCTGCGAGCCGAGCGCCTCGTCCTGGCCGACAGTGACCAGCTGATCCGGACACAGCTCCTTGATCGTGTCATACAGCTGCAGGGCCCAGCGGTTATGCATGTCCATGGAGAACAGGCAGTAATCCAGCCAGCGCGTCCCCTTCTTGCCTGAATGCATATCCTGCACGTCGAAGTTGATCTCCTGCGGCTCCGGAATCGCGGCGGCCGCAAAGCTCGGCAGCTGCTCCGGCGTCATACTCCACCGCTCCTGCAGCTGCCCGATTTGGCCGTGGCGCCGCTCCAGCCACTCCGCAAAGGCCGCCCGTTCATAGCGGTCATGCGAAGAGCGCGGCCCGGCCGAGAAAATACGCGCCGGGTCAAACATCGACGGTTCGTTGATCAGGTCCCAGTCCACGTTCGTCGTGTGACGGTGACGGGAGACGATGGAGCGGATATACCGCTTCTGGGCCTCCACGCTCTGCGGATCCAGATAAGGATTAACCCCTTCCCACGTCTCCGGCGTGAAGGAGAAGAAGGTGAACGTGACGTGAAGTCCATGCTTCTTCGCCGTCAGGATAAAGGCGTCGATCGCTCGAAGCACCTCCTCCGAGGCATGGCCGTCGACCTGCATGATGTTGCGGTAGGCGGTCCACACCCCGGTACGGATCCAATTGATGCCGGCCGCCGCCATTTGGGCCATGTCCCGGTCCCACACGTCGCTGTTCGGCAGGAACAGGAACTTCCGGGCCACATCGGACGCCATATACGTCATGCCGACAATCGGCAGCGGCCGTCCGTCCTTGAGAAAATAGTCCCGCCCGCGGGTCAGGAGGCTTCCTTCCTGAAGCAGCTGTGCGTCATGCCCCCAGAAGCCTTGACGCAGTACCCGTACTTCGCCGTCTTCCGACGCAGCGGTGCATTCCACCCGGTACAGCCCGGCGCGAAGCGCAAGCGGTACGGAAATCCGGACGAAGTCCAGCTCGCCCGTAACGCCCGTTGTGAACCGATGCTCCCACTTCTGATCCCCTTCGTCCTCCTCTACCGTAAGGACAAACGTCCATCGCTCGGCATCCCGAATCGCGGTCCGCTTCGGAAAGATCCGCTGCGTTTGCAGCGTCAAGACCGCGTGATCGTCCGGCTCATAAGCAGCGTAATTGGTCTTTAGCGACAGCTCGGTGACCGGACGCGAGGTAAACTCTGCCCAGGTGCCCAGCGCCTCTGCTCCGCCCTGATTCCAGAACGCGGAGGTGAGCGGCACATTCACGAACAGCCAGCGTGAACCGGCAAAATCACCGCGCGAGTTCTCCCACAGCACTACCGGGGCGGCTACCTCGCGGCCGTCGGCGGATATGCCGGTCAGCAGCGCATGCACCTGCGTGCTCATCGTACCCGCGGAGCCCATCTGGTGCGGCAGATCGGCGTTCCGGGTCGTGTGCGGCACCAGGTTCAGCGTGTCGCTGATGCCAAACAGCTGCTCCTGTCCGGCCAGAAGCGGGATTTGTTCCGAAGCCCGCAGACTCGCGACTGGTCCGGCGTCCACATGCAGCGTTTCATGAATGTACAGCTCTCGGTGGTAAGCGGTCTGCTCCGCCTCCGCCTTCCATGCCCCTTCCTCAAGCCGGACCGGCCGGCGGAACGGAGCCCCGCCGACGCTGACGAGCCCTCCGCCGCGTTTTAGAAACGCCGCAATGTCCGCCCATGCGTCTTTCGGAAAATACGGCGCATGCAGGTTTACGAAGCATCCTTCCTCGGCTGTCCGCAGCGCTTCGGCAAGACCTTTGGCATCGACCACTTTACCGATCTGCCGCAGCTCTTCAAGCTGCGCGGCCGGTGGAAGCGATGTCCCCGGAAACGCCGAATCATAGAAAATGATGACCGGCCGGCTCATAGAATCCCTTCTTTCATCGCTTGATAGACCAGCTGCGAGAAGAGGCTGTTCGACCAGGCAAACCACGATCTCGTATATACGGCTGGATCGTCGGCAAGGAATCCCTCATGCATATAGCCCGTTCCCGCGTCCGTCGCCTCCAGCGTCGCGATCATCTCCAGCTTTTCTTCCTTCGTGACCGCTGTCAGTCCCTGCATGGACAAAGCCATATGCCACACGTAGCCTTCCGGCGTATGCGGGCTGCCGATGCCCTTTGCCGCCCGGCCTTCGAAGTAGAACGGATTGGCTTTAGACAACGCAAAGCGTCTTGTGTTTTGATAGATCGGATCATCGGCAGTGACATAGCCCAGATAAGGAATGGACAGCAGTCCCGGAGTACCCGCGTCATCCATCAGACAGTAGTTGCCGAACCCGTCGGTCTCGTACGCGTAAATCGGTCCGAATTCCGGATGGCGGTAGATGCCGTAGAGCTGGATGCCGTGATGGATATCTTCCTCAAGCGCCTTCAGCTCCTGCAGGAAGCCCGTATCGCGGAACACCCATTCGGCAAACTCCTGCATGTGGCGCAGCGCAACCACGGCGAACATGTTGCCCGGAATGTTGTAATGAAAGTCGCACGCGTCGTCGCTGGAGCGGAAGCCGGACCAGACCATGCCCGTATAGTTGACCGGCATGCCGAGCCCTCCGTTTGCCAGCGTATCCTGCCGGATGCCGTTATTGCGCATAAAACGGTACGGCGACTGTTCCATATGACGCTGCTCGGTCCGGAACAGCTCGTAAATGATCCGCATCGCCGATTTGAATCCGGCGTCGAAAATGTCCGTCAGCCCGGTTTCCTTCCAGTACGCATAGGCGAGCCGCATGGAGAAGCACAGGGAGTCGATCTCGAACTTGCGCTCCCACACCCAAGGGCCCATATCGGTCACGTCGGCTTTGTTCCAGTGCCAGTCGTTTGCCGACTCGTTAAACGCGTTCGCGTACGGGTCGATATGTATGTACTGGATATGCCGCTTGACCAGCCCGCCGATCATCCGCTGCAGCGCGGCATCCTCTTTCGCGAAAGGCACGTAATGCATGACCTGTTCCACGGAATCACGGAGCCAGGACGCGGGAATATCCCCGGTAATGACAAAGGTGGTTCCGTCATCCATCAGCTTCGTGGTCGTTTCCAGCGTGTTCGGAAAACAGTTCTTGAACAGCTGCAGCAGCTTGGGCCGGTGCGCCAGCTTCTCTTCCGCTTCGGTCAGCACGTTCTGAATGGAAGCCGGAAGTTCCATCCGCGGCATGTTGATTTGTGGCAATCTGAATTGTTCCATTCTTGATCTCCTTTTGTATACATGGTCATATGCTCCGGGCTGATCCTAAGACGATGCGGCTAAGCCATGATTACCTTTGGCCCCGAATCCTGTCCGTTTACCCGAAAGAGGGGGAGGCCCCGCCGTGAAAAATGCAAGGCGTTCCTCCCCGTGATCGTCCGCTTATAGCGTCCCGTCCATCCGTCAGTTATGGGTCACGACTGCGCCGGATCCGCCGTACATTTCCAGCTCTTCGTCGAACTCCAGCTTCAGCACCGTTACCTGCTCATGGGTGTCCTCCGGGGTCATGTGAATCCAAGTCGTTCCCGGGATGTTGAACCACGGCACCCCGCCGTGAATTTCATGCGAGAGCTCTTTGCCCGAGTGGAGCACGGTGATCTTTTTGATCGGGTTGCACAGCCCTTTGAGGCAGACGTTTTCCTTCGGATCGTCATAGACAAACAGGTACAGCGTCTTGCGGTCCTTGGACACCGTGCTGCCTCCGAGGTAATAACGGGTCATGATGCCTTCTTCCGTGCCGAACACCGCCTCTTCGTGAGTGCGGATCCAATCGCCCAATCCGAGCAAAATATCTTCCTGCCGCTTGTCGATCGTGCCGTCTTCCCGCGGTCCGATATCGAGGAGCATGTTGCCGCCCATCGAAATGCAGTCACAGAACATGCGGATGATCTGGTTCAGCGACTTGTATTTGTTATCTGTCGGCACGTAGCCCCAGGACGTGTTGATCGTCGTGCAGAACTCCCATGGCCCCTCCGGTCTCGTGATCGGAATGCCCTGCTCCGGCGTTTTGTAATCGCCGTGGCCCTGCAGGCGGGAATTGATAATGATGTCCGGATTCAGCGTGTGCAAATATTCCTTAAAGGCCGGCAGGTTCCACTGCTCGGCGCTGCGCTCCCAGTCCCCGTCGAACCAGAGCAGATCGACCTTGCCGTAATTCGTCAAAATTTCCCGCAGCTGGTTGTTGTTAAACTCGAGGAACTTCTGCCAGCGCTCTTCGTCCTGAATGCCGTCTTGAGGACTGGAGAAGCGGTTGGCCGTGCTCAAATCCTCCGGCACCTTGCCCCCTTCATAGACACTCGGATAGTCGGGATGGGACCAGTCGATCAAGGAATAGTACATGCCCAGATGGATCCCGCGCTTCTGGATGGCCTCCGCGTACTCCTTAACGATATCCCGCTTGGCCGGCGTTTTCTGAATGACGTTCAGATCGCTGTACTTCGTGTCCCAGAGCGCTACCCCGTCATGGTGCTTCGTTGTCAGCACCGCATATTTGGCGCCGGACTTTTCGATCAAGTCGGCCCACGCTTCAGCATCGAATTTCGACGCCGTAAATCCGTCCAGCTGCTTCATGTATTGTTCATAGGGAATGTGTCCGTTGTAAAATGACCAGGATTCAGCCACTCCGTCGACGGCATAAATGCCGTAGTGGATAAAAATCCCCAGCTTTGCGTTTTCAAACCATGGTTGCATATCGGTCGCACCTTTCGCGTTGTATTCGGTTGTTTATAGCCGGTGTTTGGATCTATACTCTTATGCCGCGTCTGCCCGCTGTCTTAGCGGATACGGAACACGTGCGCGATCGGCGCCAGCCCTTCGCGTTCCTTCTCCGGAAGGCGGATGGCAACGCCGTCATCCGTGCGCCGGAATTCCAGATTGTCTGCTCCGCCGACGAGATCGATCCGGCTGAACGGCTGCTGCAGCGGCAGATGCAGCTCCGCTGGAACCGCTTCGTGTTCGTCCCGGTACAGGTAAAAGGCGTAGGTCGTGTCGCCTTTTTGGGTGAACTGCACCCGGCCGACCGAATACGGCTCGCAAATCCGCGTGCCATAAATGGCTTCGCCGTGAACCTTCAACCATGCGCCCATGCCCTTGATGCGGGAGATGGCCGTTTTGGAGATGCGTCCGTCAGGCTGCGGTCCCACATTCAGCGCCAAATTGCCGCCCTTAGCAACAATTTCAACCAGCAGATGGATCAGCTGGCGGACCGTCTTGTAGTCGTCCTCATAGCGGAAGGAGAAGGCCGATCCCATCGTGATGCAGCTCTCCCAAGGTACGCTCAGCGCGCGTTCGGGCAGCGTCTGTTCCGGCGTGATCAAGTTTTCGTAAGGTCCGCCTACCGTGCGGTCCGCCGACAGCAGCCAAGGCTGAATTTTCCGCGCCCGCTCAACCACTTCGCCCAGACGGATGTTCTGATCCCGATAGTCGTTGACCCAGCCGGCATCCAGCCACAGCACGTCGATCTTTCCATAATTCGTCATGAGCTCCATGATCTGTTCATGGGTGAACTGGACGAACTGCTCCCACAGCCACGGATATTCCTTCGGATCGTAGGTCGGCCCGCGGGATGTCGTTGTACCCGGCTTCATCCCGGGAGCCCAGTAATACGGGGTGTGCCAGTCCGCCTTGGAGAAGTAGGCGGAGATGCCGAGCCCCTTTTCCCGGAAAGCGTTAAACAGCTGCTTGGTGATATCCGCGTATTTGTGCGTATGGAACGGGCAGTCCGGCCCGGTGATACGGTAGTCGGTCGTCTTCGTGTCCCACATGCAGAACCCGTCATGGTGCTTGGTCGTAAAGTTTAAATATTTAAAGCCGTTCTCGGCGGCCAGATCCGCCCACAGCTCCGGCTGGAAACGGAGCGGATTGAACGTTTTGTTCAAGGCAAAATACTCGCGTTTCAGTTCCTCCGCATCGATGTCCCAGTCGATTTCGTTTCTGGACCATTCCTCATCCACGTCGCTCAGCGCCCAGGATTCCACCAATCCGAGCTGGGAATAAGGCCCCCAGTGCATCATCAGGCCCAGTTTCTGGTCCTTGAACCACTCCAGACGCTCCAGCAGCAGCGGGTCCTCTGGTTTCACCCAATGTTCTTCACTGCTGTAATTGTGGACGCCTTCCACGACGATGGATTCCTGTTCTTCCTGGACCTGCTTGATTTCGCTCATCGTACACCCTCCATTAATTCGGATTTTTACCATAGATTGAGCTGCCCGCCGCTAAACCGCGCCTTCCTATCAACAAAATTCTCCATATTTCGACTTCTTTCGTTTTACTCTCTATGTCCAAAAGCCCGAAATATTGGTATCATGGAACTTGATCAGACGCATTACGGTTAACGGGAGGCAGAATTGTTGAAGAAAAATTACTTCAAGTCCAAGCTGTTTTTGAAATATATCTGGTCCTATTTGTTTATCTTGTTGATTCCCTTGATCCTCATGACGATCTTTATTTATGAAAACGCTGTGACGAATCTCCGCTCCGAGATCGAGCACTCCCGGCTGGATCAGCTGACCCAGACTAAAGTGATCATTGACGGGCGGATGAAGGAGCTCAGCGAAATCGCTTCCCGTGTCTCCTATGACGAGAGGCTGACGAAATACCGGGTCCATGACCCGCTGACGAGCGGAGACGCCATTCAGGCACTGGATCAGTACAAGGCAACCAGCTCGATCATCGGCGAAATTTTCCTCTATTTTCATAAAGATGAGAAAATCTATTCCAGCAACGGCCTGTACAATCTTGATGTATTCGCCAAAAAGTTCAGCTTTCAGAGCTGGGACAAGAGCCGGATGTTCAAGGATCTCAATGAGGGGCAATATCCGGAGATGCGTCCCGCCGATACGGTCAGCAACGCTTCCGGTTTAAAAGAAACGATGCTCGCGTACCTAATTCCGATTACACCCAACAGTCCGACGCCGCACGGAACGGTCATGTATTTGATCCGGGAATCTGAGCTTACCAGCCTGATCGATTCCATTCTCGGCAGCTATCAGGGGTTGACGTATATTCTTGATAACGAAGGCCGCATTCTGGTGGACAACCGTCAAGGCGAAGCGCTCACCGGAAGTGAGGCCAAGTCGCTGATCAATCTGTCCCCTGGCATTCACGAACGGACCATTAACGGCAAGGCGCATTCCATCGTCTCGGTCAAATCCGATAATAACGGCTGGACCTACGTTACCGCCATGCCGAGCTCGCAATTTTTCAGCAGCGTTCTGCATGTGCGGAGCTTTATCATCCTGCTGTTCATCATTGTCGTCCTAGTCGGCGCGGCCATCGCGCTGCTCCTTGCCCGCATGCAGTACCAGCCGATCTCGATGCTCGTTGAGTTTGCCTCCACCAACTCCCCGGCCAAGCGGCCGCAGAGCGGCAAGACGCCGTCCGGCAACGAGCTGGACCGGATCCGCACCGCGCTTCAGGAATACAGCTCGCGGATCGATTTGCAGGAGCCGTTCGCCCGCAACCACTTCCTGTCGATGCTGCTGAAGTACGGCAGCGCCCAGAGCCTGTCGCCGGAGCTGCGGGAGGCGTTCGACCTTCATTTTGACCGGTCACGGTACTTTGTGATGGTCATCGGGTCGGAGCCGGCAGAGCAGGAGAAAAGCGACCGGCAGGACCGCACCGAAATGATCCGGCTGCTGACCCAGATCGAATTCCCTGAGCTGGCAGCTCTCGGCTATGGCGTGGAGCTTCCGCAGCTGGACCAGCTGGGGCTCATCATCTGCTACGATCCGGAAGAAGGCGCCGAGGAGTTCAACCGGATGCACCAGATCGTTGAGGCGGTCCGCGGCTGTCTGCTCGAATCCTTCGACGTCTTTCCGATGATCGGCGTCGGCACCAGCTATCCGAGCCCGGACCAGCTGAACCAGTCCTTCATCGAAGCCTGCTCGGCTTTCGAGCTGCGGGCGACCACCGGCCAAGGCAGCGTCACGTATTTCGAGAAGCTGTCCTACACGCCGGACCATACGGCCTGGGTGCCGAATAACACGCTGATGAAGCTGTCCCAGAGCTTGAAGCAGGGCAGCTACGACGTTGCCGCCCAAATTATCTCCTTGTCGGTGCAGGACCTGCAGGCGGCCGAGGTATCGGCGATGCTGATGCGCTGCGTCTGCTTCGACCTGCTCAACACGATCCTCAAGACCGCATCCGAGCTCGGTATCCACAGCGTGCTGCAGGACGTGCCTCCAGGCATGGTGTACAGCAGCTCGCTCGAGGAAGTCGAACGCGGCCTGCTCAGCCTCGCTTCCCGGGTCTGCAGCCAGGTCGAGCGGAATAACCAGAAGGAAGAGCAGTCGATGATCGATCGGATCGTCGCTTACATCGACGGGCATTACACCGACCATACGCTGAGCCTGGAGAGCGTCGCTTTTGAATTCGACATCTCGCCGTCTCACGTCAGCCGGTCGTTCAAGGAAAAGATGGGGCTGAACTTCATCCAGTATGTCTGGCAGAAACGCCTCGAAGAAGTGATTCATCAGCTGCGGACGACCAGCGATCCGCTCAAGGACATCATTCTGCGGGTCGGCTACCAGGACACCCCGAACTTCACGCGGAAGTTCAAGAAGGAGACCGGCTACACGCCGGGGCAGTACCGGAAGCTGTTCTCCGAAACCGGCCAGCCTCCCGCTTCTTCCGATCCGGACGACGAATAAGGCTGCGCTTCTTCCCGCTTCTTCCCGCTTCTTCCCGCTTCTTCTTAAAGCAATAGCCAACTCCCCTGCCGCTTGCGCAGCAGGGCGATGTTGGCTATTTGCTTTTGCATGGTGCGGATGATCCGGTTACTTGCCCGAGTTCCAGCGGTCGTAAGCGCCCTGGTACAGCTCGGCGATCCGGTCGCCTCCCATTTTTTTGATTTGCGCTGCATACTTGTCCCAGTTCGAGAGCGGTTCCTGGCCGGTCACAAACTTCGCTTCCATCTGCTTGACATAGGTGTTCAGGTCGGACAACAGTGCCGTTGCTTCCGTCTGCTCTTCATTGGTCAAATAGACGTTCGGGAACGGCGTTTTGCCGATCGGCGTCAGCTTCTCCGCGTTTTCCTTGTCGATGAAGCGGTCGAAGTCGCTCTTCAGCCCTTTGGTCAATTCCGCGGAATTCATGCCCGGTGCGAGAATGCCGTAGTTCGGCGTCAGTGTGCCGCGATATTCCTCACGGTCGCCGCCGCCCGGTACCGGCAGCCATTCTTTCTCATGAGCTTCTTTATCTTTGTATTTCCAGAGCGTATTTTCCGGTCCCTGACTGAACAGCGTCGCTCCGTCATAACCGTATTGGTAATCGATCCAGCGCATCGTCGCTTCCGGATTCGGGTCCTTGCTCGTAATCGCAAACGTGCCGTTGGCCGAAATGCCCGGATGCTTGCCGTAGACTGGCGTTCCCGGAATTTCGCTGGCGACCGGCGTCATGAGCGGGTTGTCCGAGCTTGGCTCGCCGCCCAGCGTGAAGTAAGGGAAATAGTCGTTGAACACGCCGATCTGGTTGTTTTGCCCCTTGGCCTTCTTCTGATCCGGCGTCTGCGAGAACGTCTCGTGATCCAGAAGGTCTTCCTTCCACAGTTTATTCATGAAGGTCAGGTAGCCCTTATAACCCTCTTCTTGCGGCGTATAGTGCACTTTTCCGTCCTTGTCGGCGTAAATGACTTCGTCATAGATGCCCCAGAAGCCGAGGAAATACATGCGCAGGTCGTCCAGCTTGACCGAGGTCAGCGGAATTTCATCCTTTTTGCCGTTGCCGTTCGGATCTTCGTCTTTGAAGCGTTTCAGCAGCGTGTACAGCTCGTCGGTTGTCTTCGGCAGCTCGGTTACGTTCAGCGCCTTCAGGAACTTGCCGTTATACCACATCGGGCTGCGGTACCATACCGCCGACAGATCGATGTTCGGGAGCGCGTAGATATGCCCGTCAGGCGTCGTAAACGACTTGCGGATATCCGGATGCTCGTCGAAAATTTTCTTGATGTTCGGCGCATAGCCTTCATCGATATACTTTTCGAGCGGGATCAGAACGCCCTGACTGCCGTATGTCACCTGCTCCGCCGGTTTCAAATCCGCCGCATAAAATATATCCGGCAAGTCTCCGCTCGCGAATACGAGGTTCTTTTTCGTTTCAAAGCTGTCGATCGGCGAAAGCTGGTATTCCAGGTGGATGCCCGTCAATTTCTCCATCTCTTGCAGTACGGGCATTTTGTTCCAGTCGGCCACGCCCGCGTCCTGGGACATCACTTTTAGCGTGAGCGGCTTGTCCACGATCGGAAAGCCTTCTTTTTTAACCCCTTCGGCCGCAGATCCGGCAGCTGAGGAGGAACCCCCGTCGCCGTTGGAACCGCAGGCTGCCAGCAGGCTGGCGGATACGGTGAGGCAGAGCAGAATGGATGACGCCTTGCGAAGCTTTTTCATGTTTTATAAACTCCCCTTTTTGACTTGATGTCGATTCTAAGCAGGCAGGATCAGCCCTTTACGGAACCAATCATAACACCTTGCACAAAGTAACGCTGGAGAAATGGATAAATGACAATCACCGGAATCGTGGCGACGATAATCACGGAATACTTCACCAGAGCGGCGATTTCCGCCTTGTTGTTCATCGCGGCTGCCGTGGAGGCGTCGATCGCTCCTCCGCCCTGCGCGGCCATTTCCTGCAGCACCAGAATCTGGCGCAGCACCAGCTGCAGCGGGTATTTCGCCGAGTCGTTCAGGTAAATGAGCGCCGAGAAGTAGCTGTTCCAGTTGCCCACCCCGTAGAACAGGGCCATGACCGCGATGATTGGCATCGACAGCGGCAGGATAATCTTCACGAACAGCCGCATGTTCGTACACCCGTCGATCTGCGCCGCTTCCTGCAGCTCCTTCGGAATCGAGCTCTGGAAGAACGTCCGTGAGACGATGATGTTCCAGATCGACGCGGCCGACGGAATGACGATCGCCCACATCGTGTTGACCATGCCCAGCTGCTTCACCAGGAGGTACGTCGGCACCAGGCCGCCCCCGAAAAACATCGTGACCATGAACATGCCCATAAAGAAGTTGCGGCCGACAAAGTCCTTGCGGCTCAGCGCATACGCCGCCGGCAGCGTCACGAGCAGGTTGATCGCGGTCCCGACCACGGTGTACAGAATTGTGTTGCCATACCCCGTCCAGATGCTTGTGTTCTCGAACACCCGCTTGTAGCCGTCAAACGTAATGCCTTTCGGCCACAGCCACATCTCCCCCGACCCGACCGCTTTCGGGTCGCTGATGGAGGCGCTGACCATGTACACCAGCGGGTAGAACACGATTAGAAACGCCAGAAACACATACAGGTAATTGAAGGCGAGAAAAACTTTATCCCGCCGGGTTTCTCTGACTCCGGATAACATCGAAGCCCCTCCTCTCTACCACAAACTGTTCTCGCTCGTACGGCGGACGATCTGATTGACGACGATGAGCAATACCGCATTGATGACCGAGTTGAACAGGCCGATGGCGGTCGAGAAGCTGTACTGCGCATCCACCAGACCCGAGCGGTAGACGAAGGTGGAAATGACGTCCGACGAGCTCATGTTGAGCGGGTTTTGCAGCAGCAGGATTTTCTCAAAGCCGACCCCGAGCAGGCTGCCCATATTCAGGATGAGCAGGATGGTCATCGTCGGGACCAGCACCGGGATGTTGATGTGCCGCAAGCGCTGGAAGCGCGAGGCCCCGTCGATAATCGCCGCCTCATGCAGCCCCGGATCAACGCCCGAGAGCGCGGCGAGATAGATGATCGTGCCCCAGCCGGCGCTCTGCCACACGTCCGAGAAGACGTACATCGTCTTAAACCAGCGCGGGTCGGTGAGGAAGTCCGGCGCTTTCAGTCCCAGCCCCTCGATCATGTGGGTGACGATCCCCGTCGACGGCGAAAGGAACGTGATAATCATCCCCGCCATAACGACCATGGAAATGAAGTGCGGCGCGTACGTCACCGTCTGGGACAGCTTCTTGAAGAAGCCGTTTCGGACTTCGTTGAAGGCCAGTGCCAGAATGATCGGGATCGGAAACCCGATGGCCAGCGAGTACAAGCTGATGCTCAGCGTGTTCCAGAGTAGATCCCAGAAGTAGTAGGAATGAAAGAAGCGGACGAAGTGGTCGAAGCCGACCCACGGGCTTCCCGTGATTCCTTTTGTCGGAATGAAGTTCTTGAACGCGATCTGGATGCCGTACATCGGCCCGTAACAGAAAATAAGAAAGTACAAAAAGGCCGGCGCAATAAACAGGTACAGCTCCCAGTTCATAATGATGCGCTTCCATAAACCTTTGCCTTTTCTCTTTGTCGGCATGGCCGCCGCCGGGCGGCCGGCAAACGCCGTATTGGTTTCCTGCATAGGATCACCCCTTCCTGATAAATGGTTTGTGCTCCACCCATCGTTGCCACAGTATGTCAGGTGTGCTAACGCTTACATTTTTACGATAGCCCAGGGGAGCGGTGCTCGTAAATATGTCATTTTAGCTGCTGCCCCTAACCCCCGGTGACAAGGTGCCTGCGGCCTGATGACAAGCGGCTTGGACAAGCGGACAATGTGTCATTTTTGAGTGATCCGGCGTGATATGGGCGGCATATCAAAATTGACCAACCGAGCAAAAAAGACTCCCGGCTCAATCGGCCGGCAGCCTTCCTCTTGTGATGTGATCCTTATGTCTCGCCCGCCTTCCCAAACATTACTTCACGGGCTGGGGGGCCATATTGGTTATCCGTCTCCTGACTTGCCTGACAGGTTTGCACAACAAAAATAACGATACCCACGATCGGTATCAGGGCGATCAAGTTCCACCAACCGCTTCTTCCCGTATCGTGGAGTCTGCGGCATGCAACCGCCAAAGCCGGCAAGAAGGTAGCTGCAAAATAGATCCCGGATAATATGTAAGACAGCCCCACGATTTCCTCGACGACGGAAAGCACGATGTAGATTACTCCTTCATACAGCATAAACATCCAATATTCCTTTTTGGACGCCCTCCCCTGAAATCCTGCGTAATTTTTCAATGCTTTTAAATACTATTCCATTCTAAACTTCCCCTATCCTATATTGAATCCGATTGAGTTTAGCATGAAATAGAACACAGCAGATACTATCAAATTTTTCCATGAAATTTCAGAAATGAAAAAAAGCGGCCGACTGCTGAGAAGTCGGCTGCTTTACAAAAGGATCATGATTTTGATTTGGCCTCCCTTTTAAACTTGAGTGCAGCAAGGATAAATAACGCTCCTCCCAGCATCCAAAATGGCTCCCAAAAAAAGAGCCTCCACCTGAGCGCAAAATCGTCAATCTGCAGGGACAGCAGCCCTATGCAGGCAAAAATAAGAGAAACAACGTTGGTCAGGCCGTATAAGAATAGCAAAATCCCCGCTAGTAGCCCTAAAACATATAAAACCCGGTTCGTCATGCTCGACCATGGCCTTAGAAGCAGCAGCAAAAATAAACCGCCGCACAATTTCACGAATCCAGTAAGCCAGACCATGGCTATGAACGATGCTTCTCTTTCTATGGCTTGATTATAGATGAACCCTCCTAATGTATTTACGCCAATCATGCCTCCGCCTGCCCAGTAAAAGCTGATGATCGCAAACAGAAGGCACCAGATAAACCCCGTAAAGATATACACTTCTTTATGTTGGATCATTCCCATCCTTTGCCTTCCCTTAATAGTCATCGCACTCCTGCCTAAGTCCGGGCACTTTTTGAGCTATGCAGTATCCATTTTGCCCATTTGTGCTCTCAATTGTCTATCTCTCTCCATCTTTTAATAATGCGTCAAAATAGCATCGCCTTCTGAAAATATCGAATATGTAAACCAATCTATCAATTTATTCCTATGGATTGGCAGACAAACCGCTTGTCCCAAGAAATACCCCGCATATGCCCGTTTTCTCAAAATATAGCCGTTAGTCTAGCAAATGATAGTTATCAGTCCATGCCAAATGTGAAGCAAACCCATACTCTGTAGACAAATCGACAGGAGGTGTATATCATTGCATTGTCCAAGAAAGCATTGCAGAGGTAAAATTGTTTTTCACCACCATAGAAATAAGAAACACCGCGTCATTAAAAAGATCGTAAAGGTAAACTGTCCTCCACCGAAAATTAAAGTAAATGCTCCGGCCGGTCCTCAAGGTCCTGCAGGAGCACAAGGTCTCCCGGGACCACAAGGTCTTCCTGGAGCACAAGGCATTCCAGGACTACAGGGTGCTACCGGTCCTCAAGGTCCTGCAGGAGCACAAGGCCCTGCCGGTCCTCAAGGTCCTGCCGGTCCAGCCGGGGGCATCGCATCGTTTGCATTCTTGTGCAGCACGGTCGATCAAACCGTAGCCGCAGCCCCTACTCCCGGTGGCCAAGGCGGCGCCGTCACTTTTAATAACTCCGTCATTAACGGAACGGCCACTTCTTTTACCAGCCCTTCCACCGTCAATATCCTGGAAACCGGTTTCTATAACATCAGCTGGGAAGTATTCCCGACTGCCGGAAACAGCGCATTCGGCCTGTTCTTCGATCCGGATGCCGCCGGACCGCTGCCTGCCACGCTGGTTCCTTGCAGTAATTATGGCTCCGGTGCGGGCAATAACCCTTATCAAGGTCAAGTCGTAGCACGATTAACCGCGGGAGGCATCTTGACTCTGAACCGAACCGATAATATGGGTACCCAAACACTTCAGGGTAGCATAGGCGGCGGAACGCCTACGACTAGCGCTTCGATCGTCATTGAAAAATTGGCGTCGGCCTAAACAACCTAGCGGCGGCTCCAAGATTATTAGTAATATATGCGCAAGAAATCGCTTTGCTACTAGCATAGCGATTTCTTGGCGTTTGTTGCATATTTGATCATCGGTTTTCAATCAAGATCCAAATCAGCTTTGCTGAGTTTCTTGTTTTGATAGAATGTGCTTCACGCCCCACTCGCTGATCTGATCCAGAAATTCAATCATAGACCGTCCCGCCGAAGTCAGCGCATATTCCACTCTGGGCCGGGGCTCCGGGTATGATTTCCGTTCAATAATGCTGTCACGCTCCAGCTCACGGAGCTGTTCCGTCAGTACCTTCTTGGAGATGGACGGTAAATGGCGCTGCAATGCGCTGTAACGCACGGGCTGGTCGTTTTTGTACAAATACCGGTATATCGGTATCTTCCATCTCCCGCTTAGACTGGATATGACCACCTCGACCGGACACTCATTCAGCTGCACAGGCATTGGACTCCCTCCCTATTTTTTTCCAACATTATACACCAAGCTGCGTGCGCATGCCTGGATACAAAAAAGTTCCTTATTGTTCCCGGCATGGACCCAGTTCTATAATGGCTCGTGAGGGGGGAAGCGAACATGAAAATCGGGATTTTGGGATCCGGAAATGTAGGTAAAGCGTTAGCTAAAGGTTTAGCGGTGTCGGGCCATCGCGTTGTCGTGAGCAGCCGGGAACCTGATCATCCGAAACACGCATCTTGGAAAAAAGAGAGCGGTAGTTCGGTCGGAATGGTCACTTTTGACGAAGCCGCCCGGTTTGGAGAGACGATGATTCTGGCGCTTCCCTGGAATGGTTTGAAAGACGTGCTGGAATCCATCGACCCTGCCTGTTTAAAAAATAAAACCGTCATCGACGTCAGCAATGCCGTATCCTTTGACGGCGGGCCGCGTTTGCTCCATAACGAAACATCTGCAGGGGAAATCGTCCAACAGCTGCTGCCTGACAGTTCTATCGTTAAAACACTAAATATCGTCAGCGATCAAATCATGGTTCACCCGCATTTTAGCGAAGGCTCACCGGTCATGTTTATATCCGGCAACAACTTGGAGTCCAAGGAGCAAGTCAGGACTCTGTTGAAAGACCTCGGCTGGTCAACGATTATTGATCTGGGGGATATCAGCCGAAGCCGCCTTCAGGAATCCATCATGCTTGCCTGCGTCATCAGCGAAATGCAGCTGCCATCACCGAGTGCGGCTTTTGCCTTGTTAACACGTGGATAAATCCGTCATCGATCCGTTCGGAAACATGGTGGAAAGTTCGGAGCATCCAGGTAAAACAACAGGATATGTCGTTTATCACTTGACTCCAATACTGGACAGCACGCGCATTGGAACGAACTCGAGCCGCTGTCCAGTCAGCATCAATATATCCTGTGCTTCTCTATATCTTCTGCAATTCAAGCCATTCTTCCATCTTGGGGATGGATTCTGCATAATGCTTAATAGCACCCAGGGTTATGGAGACCTGCTCTGTTCCGGTCTTCTGTTCTTCTTCATCCGTACATTCGATCCACAAAGACCGTTTCAGACTATATTCCAGCCATTCCAGTTTGGACAATAACCCACCAGCCAGAATCAGCCTCCAATCGGATGAAATGCGCCCCTGAGCTGTTTTATATCCTTGTATAAAAGCTGAAAACTTCTCCTTCTGTATCTCACCCTTCTCACTTTCGGACCAATAAACCGCAGTTTCCAGTAAGTCCAGCGACGAATTTTTATAACCGGCGGATTCCCAGTCAATCAGTATCGGTTCATGACCTGACCACAGTACGTTTTTCGGGTCCAAGTCCCCATGCGTAATCACCCATTCAGAAGAAAGCCCGTTCACCGATTCGATGGCGGCTTCATTCCACCGATGTAAATGTTCCATGCTTTCGAGCAGCTGACCGGTCCACTCGGCATGGTTTTCTTGTCCTTTCTCCAAATAGAAGCTCCAATCCGTTAGAGCAGAATTGGAGAATCGCGGAGTTTCGATGCCTAGAGCAGAAAAGTCGATCCGATGCAGCTTTGCTAGAATGTCACCCATTTTTTCGCAATGAGTCGTGTCTATTTCACCATGCTTCAGGCTGTTTTCGCTGGTCCAATCAAAAACAAGATAATACCTGTCCTCTAATCGCTGCAGCGACTCCCCGTCAAACTTCTTTGCGGGAAGCGCAGGAATGAATTTTGCCGCGTAATTCGCAATCCGCTCAGACAAGATGTAGTTGTTCACTGCAGTTGGTCTGGTCATAATCTGCGGATTTAATGCCTTTACGGCATATTTGCCTGTCGCAGTTTCCAACGCGTACATTTTGTGAAGCAGCCCACCGGTAACCGGTACAGGGTCCGATTGCAATTCGCCTAACTTCAACGCATGGCACAATTTATGAAATTCGGAGATACTCGATTTCTCATGCATGCTTGCACAGCTCCTTTTGGGGGTATTCGGAAACTATAAAACAGATGGGTTCATCCCGTTAATGAGTTCAGCGTCCTCAAAACTTAATTTCCTGTAATTCCACATGGGCTCCCTCCGTCGGCTCGCATTCATACTTGAATTTTACCATAAGCTTCAGGTATGGAATGGCTATAACCAAACTAAACTGTCCCGCTTTCGGGGAGTTCAAACCTGATCCTTGCGAATCCGGATTTAAATCAAACAGCTGTGACCCGGATAAATCATAATAAAAAAACAATAAGCTCCGATTGGCCTGTTGAACCCAGTATCCGATCGGAGCTTTGTCATTTAAATTATTCCGCTTGTTAAATTTATCTTCCCGTTCAGTCTAAACGCCGGGCGACATGAAGAACAGCGCCCCAATGGCGGCGGACCGACGAGTCCGGACGGCTGTTCAGGCGAACCCGGATTTCGCTGAAGAGCTTCTCACGCTTCCGTTCCTCCATAAGAATGTGGTCGGAGAACGTTTTTAGAAGGTTAATGTATTCTTCCGCATGATAGATGCGTTCCCAGTCGAAATGCCGAACATGAACGACCTCAAACAGGCCGCTTTGCCCGATCTCTTCCCGCTGCTCCTGCAGTTCCCCCGGCCTTGGCCAGTCGGTGTCTTTCGGTTTGCCCTCGCCCAATTCATCGTATACGTCTTGGATTTCACGGAAGAACGGATCCCCGTCGTCCGGAAAAACGTGAGTAGCGTTCCAAAAAGCCAAATGTCCGCCGGGACGCAGGACCTGCCATGCCTTGGAATACCGAACCTTCGGATCAATCCAGTTCCACGCGGTGGCGGCAAATACCAAATCGAATCTTTTCCAGTCCTCGGGCTGCCACTCCTCGAAGCCCCCCGTTATAATTTCGGCATCCATTCCGGTGAGGTTGCGGCGGGCTGCTTCCGCAAGATCCGTTCCAAGCTCCACGCATGTCATGTTGAATCCACGTTTGGCTAACGGGAGGGTTGCCTTTCCTGTCGCACAACCGATTTCCAGCAGACGATCCCCCGGATGCAAATTAGCCGCACGGACCAGATCGTTCAGCAGTGCATCTGGGTATTCCGGCCGCGCCTGCTGGTACAGGTCTGCCGCCTGCTCAAAGGTTTGACGCAATGTTTTATAATCATGTCTAGCGTGCATGATTGCCTCCTTAATACGCTGCTTCTGTCACTTTTTACTTTCGAAATCATTGAGCTCGTTCAAAGCTTTCTCTATTCGCCGCTGTCTGGTTTCCGGTGTCTTGGCATCCTGAATGCTCAGAACAAGGCGCCGTCGATTACTATAAGACATGCTCTCAAAAGCGGCCTTCGCCACCCCGTTATGCGACAATGCGGACAAGAAATCATCCGGCACGGCTAGTTCACGCGGTTCCGTATCCAGCTCCAACTGAACCTCCAGTTTGTCGCCGGCGGCAACCTTTGCTTTCTTCCGATGCTCCGTGCTGACCGGAATCAAAAATCGTCCGCCCATTACTCCAATCGTAGTCCGGTACGCGTACCCCCGGATCGTAACACGAACCGCAGGCTTTTTTCCAGAGCCTAAGCTTCTGATTACTTCCTCCGGCACCTCAATTCCTGTTGCGGTCTTTCCGTGCAGCTGCAGGTCGGCAGTAAATGTTACCATATCGCAACCTCCTCAATATTTTTTTACCCCTTCAAGTAGTCGACCAATACAGGTACCAATGCGGCCGGTTTCACGATATGCGTTTGACCGGGAAGCACTTGATGGGTTGCATTCGGCAAAACCTGTGCAAGCTCCTTCATGGAATTTCGCATCCATTCCGGGCTCTTGCCGCCAACGGCAACAAGCGTGGGGACAGAGACGCTCGACCATTTTTTCAACGTCTCCTTACTCCCTTTCTGCTGCCCGATCGTCAGTATGGTGTCATAAGGAAGCGTATGGGCGACCGACTTAAGCTTGGACCAGGCAGGCATCATCGGCATCATGGCCACGACCGGGGCCGGCAGTCCGACTCCTTTTCTCATAAACAGCTTGACTGCTGCACCCCGGCGATTGGCTCTAATCAGTTCATCCATTTGTGCAGCGTACTCATCCGGCACAGCTTCACGGCTACCGTCCGTAACAAAAGGCGCTTCGTATAACGCCAGTTTTTTTATCGACGAAAGCTGATTTGCCGCTTCAAGGGCAAGCGCTGCCCCCGAGGATACGCCGTATACAAATACATCCTCTCCTGCTTCTTCAATCACAGCAGAAAGGTCCTCAATCTCGCGATCCACTCCATAAATAGCATGATCTCCACTTTCACCGCGCCCTCTACGGTCATAGGTATACACGGTAAAATCCTGCTGCAATGCAGCTGCCAAGGCACTGCTCGGGCCATTCCCCCGGCTGCACAGCGCACCATCGACCAGCAGGAGCGGCGGGCCGCTTCCAACCTTGTCGTAAGCAATGCTCGTGCCGTCTTTCGAAGTGACCGTTCTCATAAGGCAAAGCCTCCTTGCTTCGTTTTTTGTCCTCTACCAATACAACGAACGCGGCTCACCATAATCGACAAATACACGATCTTTTATGGATTTTTTTCTATAGATTTTTTAACAAACCGATTTTGACTCGTTCAACGAAACGAACTATTGTTCCGTATATAATGCCAGGTTCTCCAAAGTGGACCTTAAACCGACGTCGTGATCTTCTTTCCGGATCCCTGCCGGCACGTTCTCGCATACGATCGTAACCACCGTGCCTTTCGGGTCGGCTGCTAAAGTCCATGTCATGATCATCTCTCCGGCAAAATGAGGATCATCAGACTCGAATACAACAGCCTGTACAATACGCTCGTCCGGGACGAGCTCCAGGAACGTTCCTTGGACGACGTCTGTATCCTCAGAGGTCTTCCCTTGCGTTGTGCCGTCGTTCTCTAAATAAGTCAGCGACATCCGGTAAGTTCCACCCGCCACGGGGTTGAACTCGAAAATCCGGCCCTTCATCCCCTCCGGAGGAAGCCACATTACTAAAGCCTCAGGGTCCACGAACGCATTATAAATCGTTTGCGGCGATGCTTGGATCGTCCTCGAGGCAGTGTCGATTCGCTTGTTACTCGAATGATTGGTCATGGGTATCCAACCTCCAATTTCACAAAAAAGGATCTATCAGCCCACATGTTTTGCTAACGTCATCGTAGCACAACTATCAGGTTGTTATTTCTTGCGAATTGCTTTTATCCCGTCCAGCTAAAAAAGCAATCGGACACCCGGCAGCCGTTAAAAGATGGGCTGACTCCAAGCTATTAAAATCCTCTTCTCGCATCAATCCATATTATGGTATAGTAAAAACTAGTAATCTAGGTCTATGGAACCATAAGGTTTGCTGAAGACCTAGATATTTTGATGGAACCGGCTTTCAATTACCGCAGCCGGATCGATACAAGAACGCTGGGGGGAGCAGGGTGTATTGTCATCAGTGCGGGGCAAAGTGTGCTCCGGAACAGAAAATATGCGGAAAGTGCGGAGCAAGATTATTGACGAAAGAAGTACGGCAGGCCGTTCTTGAGGTGGCCGCGGGCACTGAGGCCATCCGGCTGCCTCAAGCTGCGGCAGGCAAGCCGGGAGATGATCAGCGCCCGGCACAGGCGGCCGTCACCAAGGGGGGAAGCGGCCGGGTATTCCAGTGGATCATCCCTTTTCTGCTTGCCGGAGTGGTTGCCCTGGGTCTTACACTCTATTACAAGTATGAGCAGTCCGTGAACCAGGAAGTGATGGCGCTTCAGCAGCAAGCCAAGAAAGAGGCGTTGGCCGGAAGGTATTCGGAGGCGGTCCAGCTGCTGGAACGGGCCGAAGAACAACGGCCGCGCTTCGCCGCACTGACCCGGGACCGGGAGCTTGCGGCCAAGGCCGCTCAGCTCAAGAATCAACTCGACGGCGCTTCGGCACAGCTTAAGGCCAAGAAGCTGGATGAAGGGGAAAAAGCGCTGAAGCAAATCGCGGAAATGATCGGCAAGCGGCAGGAGCCGCTGTTCGCGCCGCTTCAGAAATCGCTGGCGGCGGATCAGGTCATGCTGACGGTGCTTCGCATCAAAGGCCAGCTGGACAAGCTGACCACAGTCGATGCGCTGGCCGACAAGCTTGATACGGTCCGCGGCCTCAGCGGTCAGGAAGCGGCGGCCGTCAAAGCGCAGATTATTAACAAAATCGCCGGAATCAGTTATTCGTCAGCCGAAGAGAAGCTGCGGAAAAAGGATTTTGCCGGAGCGCTGGAAGCGGTGGACAACGGGCTGTCCTACGCTGCGGACAATCCGAAGCTGACGTCGTACCGGAAGCAGATTTCGGAAGCGAAGCGGGAGTTTGAGGAGGCTGAAGCGAAGCGTATTCAGCTGGCCCAGCAGAAGGCAGCTGAAGAAGAATTGAACAACCGGACCGCGGCCGTTGATGTATCCGGCGTTACGGCCGTGCTGGACGATTACGGCGATCTGACCATTTCCGGGACGGTCACGAATACCGCGACCCGCCCGATCTATTCGGTCAGCGTTTACCTCCATATTTACAGCAGCTTCTCCGGTGCCTACATAGGCGATGCTTATGCCAACGTTTCCCCGTTCAGACTGGAACCAGGGGAATCAGGGAGCTTCTCGACATCTTACTATGGGGTCTACGAACAAGCGGAAGTCTCGGTTGATAACGCATCCTGGTATTTGGAATAGGGGGCAGGGAATATGAGTAAAGGCATTTGGATCAGCGCACTGGCCTCCCTGATCATCCTCGGCTTGGGAGGCGGCGGGACGTATTTCATTCACAGGACGGCCGAGAACGAGCTTGGCGGGGCGCCGCTGCTCGCGGTGCAAACGGCAGCCAATGCAGCCACTGCAGCGGCCGTGACGAAAGAAAAAAAGACGCGCAAGGAGATTATCGAGGACAGCCAGATACGGGTCGTCACGATCGAAAGCGGAGACGGACTCGGCTCCGGATTTCTATATAACGATCAAGGTGACCTGTTAACCAACGCCCATGTCGTAACCGGGTCACAGCAGGTAACGGTGCGGACGCTGAATCACGAAGAATATAAAGGAACCGTCATCGGGATCGGAGCCGATACGGATGTTGCGGTCGTTCGCGTGCCTGAGCTTAAGAAACTCGCCCCGTTTCCCGTAGCCGAAGGCTACAAGGCGGAGGTCGGGGACGAAATCCTCGCGCTCGGCAGCCCTTTGGGTCTGGAAAATACGGTAACGACGGGGATTATCAGCGGACTCGGCCGCAGCTTCGATATTGATCCGTACACCTACAGCAATCTGTACCAAATCTCTGCGCCGATTACCCACGGCAACAGCGGCGGACCGCTGGTCAATGCAGAAACGGGTGAAGTGCTGGGTATCAACTCGGCGGCTGTGTCCGAGGGACCGGGAATCGGGTTCAGCATTCCGATCTCCAGCATTCTTCAGCAGGCCAGGGAATGGTCCAAGACCCCGATGGCCGAGCTTCCGGCTGGGGACGGCGGAGATGAGTACGGTACGGACAGCGACGGAACGGTCGCGGACGAGCGGGACATTGTCGCTTTCTTCTATCAAAGCCTGAATAACGGCGATTACGTCACGGCGTATTCCCTGCTCGGCAGCGAATGGCAGAGCGGGATCAGTTACGAGGATTTCCGGGCGGGATATTTGAATACCGGTGATATAACGCTAGGCTCCTTGACGCTTGAAGAGCAGGACGACGGCGCATTGGTCAGCGTGGATATTACGGCTGAGGAGCGGCGTAAGAGCGGCACCGTCTATCAAGGTTACCGGATGAGCTATTCGGTCGGATATGAGAACGGAGAATTGAAAATATTGCACGGCAAAGGGGAGAAGCTTTAAGTTTCTCCGCCCTGGAACTGCTCCTGTCCCTTGTGGATAGGGGCTCATTATTTACGGGAAGCGCCGGTCGAAAGCTCCATCTCTTCCTTGTGGCCTTTCCACTCGACGGTAACCTGAATGGTTGAGTCCTCCAGCGGAATAGCGCCGTTGCCTCCGGATCCGCTAACGATGTCCCTGTTCCCTGACAATTTTTGTTCCCCGCTCCCACCCATCGTTGTGCCGGTGAATTTATATTTCACTCTCCCCACGTTAGCCGGGTCTTTCCCTTTGTACCGGATTTGGAACCGCTCCATATGATCTTCTCGATTCATTTTGGTAATTGTATAGCTTGCAGACCAGGTTTTACTTTCGCCAGTAAATTGAATCACGGAAGGATGACTTAGACATCCGGATAACATCGCAAGAGTAATGACCCATAAGCCAATGAGCACCTTCTTCATTGAAATCCCTCCCCGCCATTCTAATGAAGTATATACATAGAACGCGGTAAAATCGGAGTAGTTGGCGTAAACCTTCAATTAAACTGAAAAAGGCTAATGCATGAAAAACCGACGCCGCAGGGCATCGGTTTATTTTCGGAAAGGCAATGTGTCCACTTACTCGTCCCAATGCGAGTGAAGAACCAAATCACAGAAGTTCGGACGTTTGTATCCTGGCAGCAGCCGCTCGCATACATCCGATTTGATGTTGCCGAATGTCGTTTCCGGCTTGTGCTTGAAGCCTTCCAGAAAAGCGTTCAGAATCTTGCTTTTAAACTGGTTCCGCGGGAACGCCGTTACGATTTGCTCACGAATCTCCGGCGTAATCACATCAAAATTTTCTCCCATGACATCATAACCGACACCTGAATAAATCAGCGCAACTTCCGGCTCCTTATACTGCGCAATGCCGATCGTCGTGTGCAGGGCGACGGCATCCCAGACGCGCCGGATCGACTCTTCCGGAACCTGATGCGATTCCAAAAACTTTCTTGCCGCATTGGCTCCGTCAACCTCAAACCGCTTGTCAGGACTGCTGAAGTGATTGGTTAATCCCAAATCATGGAACAAAGCACTAATATACAGCAGCTCGGCATCATACGTTATTCCAGCCTGCTCCCCCTGTACGGCACCAAACAGATATACCCGATGAGAATGATTCCACAGCAAATCATCCCCATGATCCCGAAGCAGCTCGGCAGCCTGTCTGGCTAATGCGCTGTCCGGGATTTTTACATGACCGATGGATAAGGACATTGTCATACACCTCGCAAAAAAGGATTGTGTTGTTGATGCCCTCATTGTAAAATGCAGTATACGATAGATCAATGTTATGATTTCTATAATAATAATAGATAAACCACATCATTTGGACACTCATAGCATTCATACACTCATCATGCCATCCTACAACTCGGGAGGAAACGAATCATGGAGATACGGCAATTGGAATATTTCCAAGCGATTTGCGAGGAGCTTCACTTTACGCGGGCCGCAGATAAATTAAATGTGACCCAGCCTACGCTGAGCCATCAGATCAAGTCGCTTGAAGACGAAATCGGCACCCCTCTTTTTGACCGAATCGGGAAGAAAATCGCGTTGACCGAGGCGGGGAAGATCCTGAAGTCGCATACGGCTGTCATTTTCAACGCACTCCAAAGTGCAAAGGACCAAATGAACGAGCTGCAAAGCGGAGATCGTGGAACGCTCGCCATCGGCTCTCCCCCCGGGGAGTTAAATCATTTGGTGTCCTCGCTTCTGGTTGATTTCAACCAGAAATATCCGAACGTTACGGTCAAAATCGTTGAATCCGGAAACGTTACGGAGAAGGTACTGAATAATGAACTCGATGCGGCCGTGACCATTCTGCCCGTCGACGATGACCGGCTGGACAAAATCCCTTTATACTTCGAACAGTTTTATTTAACCGTCTCCTCCAGCCATGAGCTTGCCCAGCGAAAAGAGATTAGCTTTACCGAAGTGGACCGGCTGCCGTTGATCCTGCTTCCCGGGAACCACAAGTGCCGCCAGCTAGTGGACGCGACCTGCCGCATGACCGGCAAACAGATGACCCCCTTCGTTGAAACCAATTCCATCAGCACCATCTTCAATTTGGTTAAATCGGGTGCCGGCGTCAGCATCTTATCCAAATCACTGATCGATCTGAACCGTGACGGTGCGATATCCGCAATCCCTATCGTCAATCCCACCTTATACCGGCAGATCGTCATCATCATGAATAAGGATAAATTTTTAAGCCACGCGGCCCGAGCGTTTATTTCCCTTCTTCAGCAATTTGTGGAAAATAACAAGTTAGGCAATCCGGTCCCCCATGCGGTGTTGGAGAGCTAGATCCCGCTCGTGATCGCGCTAATCTTTTCCCGTCCAACACGAAAACTGCCGCATTTGAACGGTACCCCCACTGGTTCGACATCGGCTAACCATTGGAGGTGCACTTCAACTTCGCGGCAGTTCGTTGTTAGGTTTACCCTTTGACCGAGCCGATCATCATCCCTTTCACAAAGAAACGCTGCAGGAAGGGATAGAGTGCCAGTACCGGAACGCTGGCGACCATGATGAGAGCATACTTGATGAGTTCCGCGTACCGCTGGGCTTCCACGATCGTTTCCGGGTCCACGACGGCATCGGTTCCGTGGGCCGACATCTGGCTGGAAATCAGGATGCTGCGCAGGATTAACTGCAGGGGATACAGATTCGCATCGTGCAGATAAATCAGCGCGCTGAAAAAGGAGTTCCACTGGGAGACCGCGGTAAACAGCGCCATGACCGCAATGATGGGCGCCGACAGCGGAATGACCATGCTGAAGAAGAAGCGGAAGGTCGAGCAGCCGTCGACCTTGGCCGATTCCAGCATTTCTTCCGGCAGCGTATTTTGGAAAAACGTCCGCACCACGATGACGTAATACGCCGATGCGGCTGTGGGCACAAACAGCGCCCAGATCGTGTCGACCATGCCCAAATTTTTGACCACCATATAGGTCGGGATCATGCCCCCGCTGAAAAACATCGTAAAGACGATCAGCACCATAAACACATTCCGCCCGTCCAGCTCCTTGCGCGACAAGGCGTAGCCGCCCGGGATCATGATCGCTAAGCTTAAAACGACGTCCAGCACCGTGTACAGGAACGTATTCGCGTAACCTCTCCATACGTCGTGGTTCTGGAGGATGATGCGATAGCCTTCCAGCGTAAACCCTTTGGGCCAAAGGCTGACGTTCCCGGAATTGACGGCTGTCGGTTCGCTGAACGAGGAAATGACGATGAAATACAAAGGATACAGGACAATCAGCAGAATAACGGACAGTATCGTATAGTTGCACAGGTCAAACACTTTGTCGGCACGGGAACGGGCAATCCTTGCGGTATGGTCGAATGCATCCGTTTTAGCCATGAGCGCTCCCTCCTAGAACAAGCTTTGCTGCTTCAATTTTTTGGCGAGCTGGTTCATCGTCAGCAGCAGGGTAAAATTGATGAGGTTGTCAAACAGGCCGATCGCCGCCGAGTAGCTGTACTGCGCGCCGACCAAGCCGGTCTTGTACACATAGGTTTGAATCACTTCCGACGAATCGATATTCAAGGAGTTCTGCATCAGCAGCACTTTCGAGAAGCCCAGGGAAGCAAAGTGCCCCATTTTGAGAATGAGCATGATCATAATGACAGGCATGATCGTAGGCACGTCGATATGGCGCACCCTTTGGAATTTATTGGCCCCGTCCATAATCGCAGCTTCATGAAGCTGCGGATCGACAGACGTCAGGGCGGCCAAATAGATGATCGCGCTCCAGCCCGTCGTTTGCCAAATCTCCGAGATGACGTACATCGGTTTGAACCAGGCCGCTTCGCCGAAAAAATTGATCCGTTCCCCGCCGAAGAGGTCGATCCAATGGTTGATCATCCCCGTGCGCGGATTCAAGAAAATGTACAGCATGCCGACCAAAACGACGGTCGAAATAAAGTGCGGAGCGTAAGTAATGGTCTGAACCCATTTCTTGAAGCGGAGCCGGGCGACCTGATTCAGCAGGAGCGCGAACACGACCGCGATCGGAAAGGCAAAGACCAGGTCGTACAGATTGATCAGCAGCGTATTTTTGAGCGTATTCCAGAATTGATAGGACCGGAAGAAACGCTCGAAATGCTCGAACCCCACCCAGGGGCTCCCCCAAATCCCGTCTATGGCGCGAAAATTTTTAAAAGCGATCTGAAGACCGTACATGGGCGCGTACTGAAATATCGCGAAATGCAGCAAAAGCGGCAGCAGCAGCACGTAGAGCTGCCAGTTGCGGATGACCCGCTGCCACAGCGAAGCAGCCTTCGGTTTCGCGGGCTTCTCCAGCTGTGCGAGCGCCGTCCTTTCGATTTTGGTGTTCATCGTTATCAACCGTCCTTTACGTTACGCGGGGCCGGAAACCAGCTCGCTAACGGATGTTAGGGGCAGTTTTCTATTTGGCCAGGTTCGCTTTATTCGTATCGTAACCGTCCTGGTACACCTTCGTATAATCGCTCAGCCCCATTTTGTTCAGCGTCTCCAGGTACGTATTCCACTCTTCGTCGATGCCGCCTTTGGCGATCCATTGGGCTTCCATTTTGTCCGTATACGTTTTGATATCCGTCTGATACTGCTCGATGCTCTTGTACTGCGCGTCCGTGAACATAATATTCGGGTACACCCAAGGCTTCATGTAAGGTACCAGAGCTTCGTACCACTCGTCAAAATCGGGATCCAGCTGCCCGGGCTCCGCTTTCGGCAGAATCTGCTTGTCGCGCATTTCCTGCGAGAAGCCGTAGACGAAGTCATTGTAAGGCGTCTCTTTGACCTTCCATTCGCCGGCCGTATAGTTGTCCGGATTCGGGATGGTGTCATACGTGCCGTCAGCCAGCTTCTTCAGACGGTTCGGGCCTTCGCGAAGCTTCATGGACATTTCCGGTTCGTAAGCCCGGTCGACCCATCTCATCGTCGCCTCGGGGTACGGGTTGACCTTCGTGATGACGAACATGCCCGGGGTCATCTGCAAATTGTTGCGCGGGGTGATCTGGGAGCCGTCCGGCCCGGCGAGCGGGATCATCGGCGAACCGTAATCCCACCGGTAGTCCGCATTGGTGATCTGGTCGGCGCTCCAGGCGAAGAATGCTCCAACAGACGCTTTTTTGCCGGAGGATACTTTGGCGATCAGCTGGGTGGAGTTTTGCGTCATGCTGTCCGGATCGATCAGCCCTTTTTCATACAGCGAGTGCAGGTACTTGACCGTATTTTTGAACTCCTCCGTCGCTCTGACGAATACTACCTTGTCATCCTGCACGATAAAGGTTTCATCGATCGTATTGAAGGATCCGAACAGGTAGCCGAACCCATACTGCGAGTCACCGAAGACGCCGGTCAGCGGAATTTCGTTATTCGGATTGCCGTCTCCGTCCATGTCCATCGTTTTGAATGCCTCGAGTGCCTTCGTGAGCTCCTCCGTCGTCTCCGGCATTTCCAAGCCGGCCTTCTTCAGCCATTCCTTGTTCACCCACAGCGTATTCCCGTCGGCATGCTTATACTCCGACATGTTGGCCATCGGCAGGGAGTAAATATGCCCATCCGGAGCTGTGATCGCCTGCCGTACTTCCGGGTATTTGTTCAGAAAATCCGTCAAATTCGGCGCGTATTTCCCGATGAGATCCTCCAGCGGAATAAACATGCCGTCTGCGCCTCCCGTCACGACCTGCGAGCTGCTGAGCTCCAGCAGCACGTCGGGAAGATCGCCGCTGGCGATAATCAGGTTGCGCTTTGTCGCCCAATCGGTACCCGGGCTGAGGTTCCACTTAATCTGAACATTGGTCCCTTCGTTGATTTCCTTCATCGTCTCAAGCTCATTCCAATTCGTTCCCGTTCGTTCATCATAAGTACCGGCAATGGTCAGGGATATCGGCTTATCGACAATCGGCAGCCCTGTCTCATGAAAGCCCGCGGACGAGCCCTTCGAATCGCCGCCCCCGGAACAGCCCGCCAGCAGCAGGATGGCGCTTAACACGGCCGCCATGGAACCTGCACGTTTGTTACGCATGTTCACGATCGTATTCCTCCTCAAGGCTTGTTTTGACATGAACAACATGTTGGAAAGCTTTCACCCACATGTTAGCAACCTCCGCTCGGATGAGTCCATGCACGCTCTTTTACTGTACATGTATTTTGTTTCAGCAAAGTCAGGGCCTTGTTGGCGGAACGTCAAGTTTTGGAGAAGCATCCCGAATGTTGTCACCTTTCCTTCCCACCCCTGAAACAAAGTGCATCCCCAATGAAGGATTACTGCATGTTCATGCATCTTTGCCCCTCGTATAATGAAAACCAATTCACGCTTCTTAAGCGGTGCACGGCTTAGTGGGCTGTGTCCATCCGCGGAGATTCAATGAGAAAGTAGGGGTTATATGGAAAGCCAATTGCAACGCGAAGTTATCAGAACACAGGTGCTTGTCCTTGGGGGCGGGGCCGGGGGCGTCGGGGCAGCCATTGCAGCCGCACGGGAGGGAGCGCAGACCATGATTGTGGACCGGCAAGGCTTCCTGGGCGGAAACATGACGATCGGACTGCCTTTGCTGGCCTTCCTGGATGCCCAGGGACGCCAGGTTACCCGCGGCCTGCCGCAGGAAATCGTCGACCGTTTGACCCTGCTTGGCGGTTCCTTCGGACACCGGGAATGCCCGCTGCACAATTCGACGACGGTCATCGACCCCAGCTTGATGAAAATCGTCATTTTTGAAAAAATCAAACAGTACGGGGTACAGCCCCTGCTGCACTGCGAAATCATCGGAACAAACGTGGAGGATGGTGAGCTGAAATCCGTTCTCTTAAAGGGAAAAGGCCGGGAAATCGAGGTCTTCGCCGATGTCTTCATCGATGCGACCGGGGACGGCGACGTCGCTTATATGGCGGGCGCCTCGTTTGAGAAAGGGCAGTACGCGAACGGGGAAACCCAGCCGCCTACCCTTATGTTTACCGTCGGCGGCTTTGATCTCGAACGGTTTATGGATTTCCTCGGGGAGCATCCGGAGGAGCTCCGGCACGGATCTTCGATGAAGATCCGCCCAGGCTATACGGCGGAGTTTCTGCGGGCCAGCGAAAATCACGTGTTCGTCGGCTTGAAAAATACGGTTTCCAGGCTCAGGCAGGAAGGCAAATGCCCGATCAGCCGCGATACGATCATCTATATCAATCTGCCTAGGGAGGGGTACATTGCCCTGAACTGCATCCGCATCCTGAATTTTGATGGGACAAAGGTCGAGGAGCTAAGCCGGGGCGAGATCGAATCGCATCTGCAGATCCTTCCCCTGATCGACATGCTGCGCGAGCACATCCCGGGGTTTGAGCACATCTATTTGTCCTCGATTGCCCCGTTTCTGGGCATCCGTGAAACGAGGCGGATCATAGGCAAGCAGATGATCCGCGAAGAGGCGGCCGTGAACGGGATCATTCCGGATGACACGATCGCGCTCGGCTCGTATATTATCGACATTCACAGCGGTTCAGGCGACTCGACCGTTATCCGGTCGCTGGCCGGCCCTTACGGCATCACGTACGGGGCGACGATCGCCAAGGACGTGAAACGGCTGATGCTCAGCGGCCGCTGCATCAGCGTCGACCCCGTCGTCTTCGGCTCTTCCCGGGTCATGCCCACCTGCATGGCCGTCGGCGAAGGCGTGGGCATCGGCGCCGCTCTGGCTGTGAAGCAGCAAATCCCTCCGGAGGATGTCGATGTCCGGATCATCCGGCAAAAGCTCAGGGAGCATGGCGCCATCCTTTCGCTGGAGGACGTTGGCGAGACAAGCGGGACGACAAGTTGATGATGTAGTGAGCTTATATCCACACAGGAGGCGATCACGTTGCACGAGGCACAATTGACTTTTTTTGGCGGAGTAGGCAAATCAGGAGGCGTGCAGGTTCTGTACGGCAAAGGAAAACAGGGGCTGTTGTTCGACTTTGGCGTCGAGCACAGCAGTCTGCTGTTTCCGACCCAAGTAACGCTGTTTGAACCGGTGAATGCGACACCCGGGCGCGAGCTGCGCCAGTTTTTGCTGGGCGGCATGACCGCCCCGCTGCCGGAGCTGTACGATGCTCAACAGATGGAAGGCCTGGATTGGGCCGCGGTTCGGCGGGTCTGGGGAAACCGGGAATTTCCGGACTACGACCGGGTTCATCTCTATATTGGACATATGCATACGGACCATATGGCGCTGCTTCCCTTTGCCCATCCGGATCTCCCCGTATATATGAGCCATGATTCGTATTCCTTGTTCCGCGGCATGGTGGCGGGCCGGCACAGCAAGGATACCGGGGCCAAGATAACAACCTGTGACGACCTGACCGTGGTCGATTTCGGAGAGTTCACGATGCAGGTCGTCGAGATGGATCACAATGCGACCGGCGCATCCGGCATCATCATCGATGACGGCACCCATAGAATTGCGTATACGGGGGACTGGCGCCGGCAGGGCAAGCATCCGGATAAGATCGACCGTTTCATCCGGCTGTGCCACAGCAAACCGATCGACGTGCTCATTACGGAAGGGACGCGCCTTACATCCGACCCCTCCACCGTTCCGCTGCAGATCACGGAGGAGGCGCTGCTTGCCTCGTTCGCGGAGATCGTTCGCGAAGCGGAAGGGCTGGTGTATCTGCAGATGTCGCCGCGGGATTTAGAGCGGATGGCCGACATGATCGCGATCGCCGCAGACCAAGGAAAAAGCATCGTGATGGAGGCGTCGCTTGCCGCCGTCTGGCATACGGCGAACCGGGAAGGCTTGCAGGTGCTCCATGGACATCCGGCGCTTGACGTTCCCGTTCAAGTCATCGATACTACCATGGCTGATGGCATTGAGGTGCCGTACCCTGCCGTCTCTTTGGAAGAAGTCGCCGAGCGCAAGCCAGAAATAGTGTATTTCTTCAAATTTCCGGACCTTGCGCATATGATTGAATTGGAGACGCTGGGAGGCCTGCAGGGTCAATCGCATTTTATTCAGTCGGACTACAGCGTCAAAATCGAGCATGCTGCCGTATCCAAGTTTCTGAACGCCTACGCGATTACCGGCCATTCCCTGTCCAATGGCGGACACGCCCATCCCGAGGCGCTCGCCAGCCTGATCGGCAGCATTGCGCCGAAAACCGTCATTACGCTGCACAGCCAGTTCCCGGTATCGCAGGACACCCGGGGCGTAAAGCCGTATTTTCCGGTAAAAGGGGAAACGGTGCCGGTCTCTTCCATTCTGGAAGCCGCGGCAAGCGGCGTAAACCGGTAAGTGTAGATTCATTCCTGGTAGGGCTGGATTACAATCGGAGAAAAGCTTAGGAGGACAAATCGTTGACATCAATTACGTTTGTCAGGCATGGAATAACCGATCATAATATCGAGAACAGGGCGCAGGGGCATAAGCAAAATCCGCTGAACGAAACCGGAAGAATGCAGGCTGCGCTCGTAGCCAAGCGGCTGGCCGGGGAGCATTGGGATCTGTTTATTTCCAGCGACCTGCGGCGCGCCCGGGAGACGGCCGACATCATCGCGGCCGAAATCAAGAAGCCGGTCGATTTCTACGACGTGCGCCTGCGCGAGATGGACCGCGGCAAGATCGCCGATACGACCGAAGCGGAAAGGGTCCAGCGCTGGGGAGCCCGTTGGCACGAGCTGGACATGGAGCAGGAAACGGATGAGATGATGCGGGCCCGCGGCCGAAGCTTTGTGGAAGAGATGGCTGCCAGATTTCCGGGACAAAAAATTCTCGCCGTCACGCACGGCTATTTTCTGGGGCAAACCTTAAAAGAACTGATGCAGGATGAGTCGACGGGCGTCAAGCTGCGCAACACTTCCGTGACGACCATCGTTCTGAATGACACTGCCTGGACCTATTCGCTCTACGACTGCATCAAGCATTTGGAAGTGACCGAGGGCTAGCAGACCGGGACGCTGACAGCGGGGCGCCTGTCATCACCGGCATGCGAAATTGACCGGACGCCGGCGCCTTGCTCTGTCTTCCCCCACAAAGGACACCAGGGACCGTTACAGCCGGTTCAGCTCGCGGTATTTGGATGGGCTCATGCCCATATTTTTGGAGAACACCCGGCTTAGATACAAGCCGTTCTCATATCCGCAGCAGGTGGCAATCTGGTCCAGCGTCATGTCGGTATCCAGCAGCAGCTCGGCCACTTTACTGATGCGCAAAGACCGGACAAAGTCCGAAGGAGCGATCCGGAACGACTTCCGGAACCGGCGCGTAAATTGGACGGGACTGAGGTTCAGCGAATCCGACAGCTCCCTCATGCTGAACGGGGTGTACGCGTTCTGGTAGATCCATTCGGCCGCACGATTCATCAGCACATCGTCCGAGTCGGCCAGCAGCTGCTGCTCATCATGGAGATGCTCTCTTTCCCACACCTCGCAGGCGAGCTGCCAGATGTCGTTCATGATCATGTCCTTGCGCAGCACATGCCGCGGTTCTGTCGCTAAATGCAGCTTTCGCAAATAGGCAAAATTGGAAACGAGGCGTTTGTTGTCAAGCGGGCGCGACAAAAACGTCGGCAGCGGCGGGACGGGCCCCGTCTGCTCTTCCCCCACCATTTCAAAGCCGATGTAGTGAAGCGCAAGCGGAGACACCATCTCCCGTTCAAAGGTGAACCCCGGCGGGCAGTACACCAGGTCTCCGGCCCCCGCCTCCCCTCGTTCCTCCCCGATCCGGTAATAAAATTTGCCCGATTCCACGGCAAACAGCACCCAGACGGAGTAACAATCCACATCCATTTCAAACCTTTCCTTACGCTCGAAATATGCATGAGAAACCAGATGCAGCGTTTGATTCCACAAGGTTGTTGTCGTCATCTATGCATCGTTCCTTTGGCCTGGAAGATAGTTTCATTGTAAATGGATTGCAGCCGGGCGTTCAATCTTTATTTTGGCCCGATAACATACCATGACCGGGACCAATATGATAGGCGGGGGCTAAAGCATGGGCTTCTGCACAGTCACCCTTTTGCCCCTGGGCGTATGCTGTAGGTAAAAGGAGGGCTGTTCATGCCGCTTTTGCTGCAGTATACGGACATCGAAAATGAAGAGCTTCCTCTGGAAGCCTGGAAGAAAGACGCCTGCCGGCGGTTTGCGGCCAAGATGACGGACCGGGAAGCCCGGTTCCCCTGCATTCCGGCCACACGGGCGTTTGCACTTGGTCATCTCCGTTTCGGTTTTGCGCCCAGTCCTTGGGATGGTTCGGCAGGGCCGGAGCTCGCAGAGATCATTGCCGAGTATGGCAGAGCTTCGCGTGCTTTCGGGGATTACTCCTCCCTGGTTGTTTTTTTCGAGGCGGAGGAGAACGTTAGAGAGGTTCTGGCGTATGAAAATGCATTCTGGAACTTACTGAACCAGGTCAGCCGTTTGGATCGTACGCCGTGGCCGGAGGACATTCCGGAAGACCCGGAACAGGCGCTGTGGGAGTTCTGTTACGATGGCGAGCGGTATTTCGTCTACTGCGGCACCCCGGCACATACGTCCCGTCAGAGCCGAAGCTTCCCCTATTTCATGCTGGCTTTGACGCCGCGCTGGGTGTTGGACCAGTGGAACGCCTATCCTGAAAAAGCGGCTGAGATCGCTCCCCGGATCCGTGCACGCCTTGCCGCATACGACACCGCGCCGGTCCATCCGGAATTAAAGCCTTACGGATCGCAGGGGAATCTTGAATACAAGCAGTATTTTCTGCGGGATGACGACACCTCGCCGGCCGGATGCCCCTTCCATCGGGCAATAACGGAGCGGGCAGGGAAGTAAAACGGTTTGGCTCTCGATCAAGCAGCAGCTGCCCATGCGGGCGGCCCTGCTGCTTTTTTAATGCCGTATGCCCTCTTAATGCACTCCTTCTTAATGTCATACCAGGCATTTGAGCTCCCGGCTTACTTCTCCGATGATCTCCCGGACTCCCTCCTCAATGCGTTCCGGCTGCGCCCTAGCAATGCTGATTCTTAAAAACTTCTCCTGCTCCCTATAGTCCGATAAATAGAACCGCTTGCTCGAAACGACGAGAATCTTCTTTGCGGCAAGCCGCTCAACGAGGCGTTCCAGATTGGCCTTTTTCGGCAGCTTGAACGGAACATACAATCCCGAGGACACAGGGGGGATATCGATCAGGCCTGAACCGTTATGCCGCAAAACCGCCTTATTCAGTTCGCGGATCCGGTCAGCATATTGGCTGCGTATCTTTCGCTTGTGCCGCTCATACATACCGCTTTTGATGTAGACTTCAAGCGCTGCCTGGGACAGCTGCGATGTGTCGGCATATCTTTTGTATTCGCAGAACGCCTTCATCAGCTTCTCCGGCAGCACGGCGGCCCCGAGCCGTAGCCCCGGGAATATTATTTTTGAGAAACTTTTCAAATATATGACGTGTGACATGCCGCTGTAGGCATAAATGGGATCTGTTCCCGGCTCTTCTCCCAGATCGGCCATGTAATCGTCCTCCACGACATAAACGTCGTATTTGCCGGCCAGCCGGGCAATCGCCTTTCTTTCTTCCCGGCTGAATGAAGTCCCTAGCGGGCTGTGATACCTGGACATGGTGTAGAAGAATTTGATCCCGCCGTGTTTGAACTTCTCCTCCAATTGCTGCAAATCAATTCCCGCGGTCGTCCGAGAAATTCCGCATACCGGGATGCCCTCCGTCTCAAGATACCGTAAAAAGATGTCGTAACTGGGCTGTTCTACCAAGATGATGGACTTCCCATTCGGGAACGGCATTTTTGCTAATATTCCGAGCGCTTGGTTCGCACCCGCCGAAACGATGATCCTCTCCTTTTGGGCAAACACCTGGTCTTCCGCAAAATGGGAAACGAGCGTATGACGGAGCCTCTTCAGTCCTTCGGCTTCGCCGCAGGTGAACAGATGGCTCTGGTACGTGTCCAAGGCCTGGTTCAAGGCGTGCCGAAAATCCAAATACGGAAACAGCGACGGATCGGGCGATGCCGAGGCGAAATCGATCTGCCAGCTCTCCGCAGCGTCGGGCCCTTTGCAGGGTTTCTCCACAACGTAGTAGCCGCTTTGGGAGATGGAGTAAATCATGTGACGGCTCTCCAGCTCCGTGTATGCCCGTGTAACCGTGCTGACGCTGCAGCCATACATCTTCGCCGCATTGCGGACGGAAGGCAGCTTTTGACCCGACTCGAACTGCCCTTCGCTGATTTTACGTTCGATATCGGCAAGGATATCCAAATATTTTTTCATTTTGTTTCCTCACTCTAATAGCGTTATGTATAGAAGACGGCGCAACTGTTACGGTACATTTTGCTGAAAATGCGGTTGTTCCAGACCGCCCGTTGCCATAACATGGCGGTATAAAGGATGCAAGTTCGCGAACAAGATCCTGACTACAGATTAAGGGAGTTGACCCGTTCATGTCATCAACTGTTCAATCCGATTTTCTTACCGTCATCCATGAGCGCCATTCCGTGCGATATTTCGATCCCTCACACATGATCAGTGAACAAGAAATCAAGCAGCTGCTGGAGCTTGCGGGCAGCGCTCCTTCGTCCTGGAATCTGCAGCATTGGAAGTTCGTCGCCTTTACCAACATGGATGCCAAACACAAGCTCCTTCACGCTGCGAACGGCCAACGGCAGGTCGTCGATGCATCCGTGACCGTCGCTGTGCTCGGCGACCTCGAGGCTAACCGGAATGCCGCAGCGGTCTATGGACCTGTTATGGAAGGCGGGCCTGAAGATGCTTACGCTGGCTATGCTTCATCCCGAATCCTGTTTGATCAAATCGATAAGGCCTATGCAGTGGACGCCTCCTCACCCTACCGGCGCGACGAAGCGATTCGCAACGCTTCACTGGCAGCCATGCAGCTGATGCTCGCCGCCAAAGCGATGGGTCTGGACTCCGGCCCGATGGTCGGCTTCGACGCCGACGCATTCGTCAAAACGTTTCACGTTCCGCCGCGTTATATTCCGGTCCTGCTCGTCGCGATAGGGAAAGCCGTCAAGCCAGCCAGGCCGACCAAGCGTTTCCCGGTGGAGCAAACGATCGTCTGGAACGGATTTGATCCTGGCAACGCCTGATACTGTAAGGCAGCCCCATCATACCACAATTTGGAATTGGTGTTGCTCTTTACGGCGAAATACCAAAAAGAACCTTGGGATTCCGCCCAAGGTTCTTTTTCACAACAACATCGATTAAAAAATTGTCGGCACCATTCCCCCATCCATACGGATCGGAGCGCCTTTGAAGGCGGATGCATAAGGGCTGCATACAAAAGCAGCCAATCTGCCGATTTCAAACGGCCGGATAAACCGCTGAATTTCGGATTGGGGCAGGCCTGCCGCCATAAACCTCTTCTCTTTTTCCGAGAAGGTCAGATCTTCGTCAGCGTACATCCCCTCAATGATTTGCTGCACATTTTCAGAGAGGGTCGGTCCCGGCATGATCGTATTCACGGTAACCTCGGTGCCCTTCGTCAATTTGGACAAGCTCTTCGACAGAGATAACAGCATCGACTTGGTCACGGCATACTGAGGCATTTGTCCCGAAGGCATCAACGCTTCCTCGCTTGCAATAAAGAGAACCCGCCCATAATCCTGCTTCAGCATGGTAGGCAGATAAAATTTGGTCAGCCCATTGGCGGCAAGAACATTCGTGCGGAAGTAGGTTTCCCATACTTCGTCGTCAACGTTCTCATATGGCATGATCTCATAGATCCCCATATTGTTCACCAAAATATCAACCTGGGGGAATTTTTCAAATAAAGCTTCTCTTTGCCCTTTATCTACAAGATCGGCCGTCGCCTTCTGCGGAGAGGTCGCCGGGAAGTTCGCCTTGATTTCATTCACCGTTTGTTCTACCTCTGCATCGTTTCGGCCGTTAATGAGTACATGAACGCCTTCTTTGGCCAGCTCGATGGCAATGGCCTTTCCGATCCCTTTCGTAGATCCTGTAACTAACGCTGTCTTATTGTGTAATCCCATATCCATAACAAAAAACTCCTTTTACTCCGGATAGAGATCATATTACCTGACCAGGAGGGTTCAGTAACTAGTGTGCAGCGCCAACGTTCTTGCTATACACGCCAATAAAATAACAAATATCCTGACACGCCGAAGCAAGCCGAGGTTTGGAAATCGATCGAAAATCGGGCTCTGCTCGCTGTCCTTCGGCTCACGAGTTCGCACTTACATGTTCGGCACGCCAGTGGGATGGCGTATTTCCTTCCCAAAGCCGGAAGGCCCGGTAGAACGAATTCTGGTCTTCGTATCCAACCAGGAAAGCGACCTCTTTAATATCAAGCGAAGGGTCCGCCAAATATTCCCGCGCCTGCTCATGTCTGGCTTGCGTCAGCAGGTGTTTGAAGCTGGTGTTCTCCTCTGTAAGCCGGCGCTGCAAGGTACGGTCGCTCATCCCGAGCTCTCTGGCGACAGCCTGAATGTCGGGGCGCCCTGCCGTGAGGCTGCGCTTCAGAATCCATTTGACCGTCTCGGGGAACGAGCGGCTGCGCTGCTGCTCATCAAGCGACCGGTCCAGCGCGGGAGTCAGAATGTCCAGCAGCTCTTCGTTGTACGATAGAAAAGGCCGATCCAGATCTCTCCGGTGCAGCGTCAGCCGGTTGCGTGTCGCACCTACCTGGATCCGGCAGCCGAAATAACTTTCAAGGGTCTGGATATCACCCATTGGCTGCATAAATTCAACGGACCGTGCTTGCACAGGCTGCCCTGTCCCCCGGCGTCCAAGCTCCATGAGGCATGCCAGCGTGATGCCAACCAGCACCGGCGGGCCGGACTCCCCGGGATGCAGCCAGCCCAGCTCAATGGTGCAGTGCTCTCCCTCCTCGGTGATGCGCAGGCTCTCGGGGGGACACATTTGCTTGTACCGGGCCATCCGGTACAGCGCGTCACGGTAATCACGGGCATGATACGTCGCCAAAACGGTCGGCGGGTATTTCGCCGTTTCAAAGACGGTCGCCAGCTGGATGATGCCTTGGGCGACGTCGCCGGCCAGCTCGGAATAAGCCTGCCAAATGGCGAAATATTGAGCCGAGGTGACCTCGGGTTCTGCAATGATCGTAAGCGGGAGTCCTGCGCTGCGGACAACGTCATGCGGGGCAATCCCGAGTTGACGGAATCCTGCCCACAATCCCGGCGGAATTTTTATGCGTTCAGAAATATAGGAACTCATAGCTGCGGGCCTCCTTTAAGCAGTCGCATTCATTGTAATCGGATAGGCGACCTTCGTCATGGATGTACAGCTATTATAGTACCTGTCCTTATCGCTCTGAAACCAGCAAAAAGTGACAGATCTTCGACAAGCCCCAGTCTAGGCTTTCCAGCCAAGAATAGTTTATGATATAGAAAAAGCCAAATTCAGGAGTTATATCATGGATATCGCGAAAAAAGAATTGGTGGTCAACCTCTGCCTGCTTTCCGTTGTTCTAAGCATTTTGAACGGTGCCCTTGTCGTCCATATCAACCATTCGCTGGTATCCGATACCCCATACGCTAGCGGCCCAGGGGATTTCGTCGTGTTTGTGTTTTTCTTTTTGATATTGTATGGATTTCATGCCGTAGTAAGTTTTCTTCATTTCGCTGCGGCAGCATTCGCAAGAAGATCGCTTGTAACAAGACTTGCTGTTTTTAATGCAGCCGGGTTAGCGTTAGTTGGGGCTATTTATGTTTATATCCAGGATGCAACCGTATTGTTTCTGGTCTCCTCCCTCGGTATTTTCTCCCTTGCTACAGCCGTAATGAACCGTAAAAAGGTTGTTGATTAAGTAGTGTAAACACCAAAAGACCTGCTCCTGGATGGCAGCAGGCCTCCTTGAAATTTAAATATCGGAACATTACTCAAACGGATAACGGAGTCCCCATTGACCTCGGATCCGGTCGAGCAGCTTCATAATCGCCACCGACTCTTCAAGCGGAATGACCGAGCTTTCGGTCCGCCCCTCCGCCAGGCATCTTGCCACTTCCTCGGCTTCAAACGCATACCCGAGCGATGTCCGGTCATCTTCAAAAATCTCTTCACTGCCGTTGACATATAACGCAGCTCTGGTCGCGTTCAAAAAGGAAGGAATTCGAATATACCCTTCCGTTCCGTAAATGCATGCTTCATTGTCCATATTCAGGCGTATGGCCCCGTTCAGCTGTGCGGTTTTGCCTGGGCCATAGGACAGCAGGAGAGAGAACTGCTCATCCACGCCGGTACTGCCGATCTGAGCGGTACTCGACACTTCCTCCGGTTCAGCCCCAAAGATCATCGATGCAAAAGACACGGGGTAAATCCCGGCATCCAGCAGTGCCCCGCCCCCAAGGCTCGGATTGAACAGCCTGCTTTCCGGATTGACGCCGGCACGGAATCCAAAATCCGCTTTGACGAGCTGAACGTCACCAATCCGCCCTTCATCCAGCCATTCCCTCACTTTGCGGATGACCGGAAGAAATCTCGTCCACATTCCTTCCATCAGAAAAACCTTGTTCTCCTTGGCATAAGATACGGCCTCTTCCAGCTCGCCCGCGTTCACCGTAAAAGGCTTTTCGCACAATACCGCTTTGCCCGCCTTCAAACACAGCAGGACGTTTTCCTTATGTGCAGGATGCGGCGTCGCGACATAGATCGCGTCAATGTCCGGATCGTTTGCCAGCTCTTCGTAGCTGCCGTATGCTTTCCCGATTCCATAGTCAGCGGCGAATCGCGAAGCACTGTCGAGCGTTCTGGAGCCTACGGCCGCTGCCACCCCATTTTCCGCAAAAGCAAGATCTTTTGTAAACTGCGACGCAATCCAGCCCGTTCCCAAAATACCCCATTGGATCGTTTTCGGCACGTGATTATTCCTCCTCAAAGTTAGATTACGAATATTAGACTATTAGTCATGGGTCATTTCATGACTTTCCAGTTTTCCGTTTGCATCGAACTGGCTATACCTCATTCCCAAGGAGCTCCCCCAGCGAAACGGGAAATAACGGTTTGATCAGCTCGAGCACCGCTTTCGCGTACTCCTGGATTTCTTTTTGCGCATCATGCTCCAGCCGTTGAGACAGGAAGTGCGCGACGGATTGAACCGACGCCGTCCAGTACCAGCGTACATACATCCCGTAAGCGGGAAGGAACAACCGGGCCTGTTCCGCGCAAATGCCGTCCGCCAGGGCGGCTTCGTACTTGGAAATGCCCAGCTCCACATAACCCATCAGCTCTTGGGTATGCTTCACGCCAAGCTCCCAATTCACCTCTCCGCCGCTGCCCTGCTTGGAGTTTTCCGGTTGGAGCCTCCACTCGCCTGCCTTTGGGATATAAAATGCAGGGTCTTCTGTTATGTATCGCCGGCTTGATTCGTTCCATGCCTCCAAGCTGTCGCCGGTCCCCTCATAATGGGCGGACCCGACCACGTATTTCCACCATTGTCTGGCCACCATTAATGGAGCATAGACCTCAAACTGAACGATGGCATGGCGAAAAGGCGACGTATGCCCTTCGCGGGCAAGGAACTTGATAAGCCGCACGTCCCGTTCGTTCAACTCCAGCGACTGCTTGGCATAAGAGACACGGGCCGCATTAACGACGGTTAAGTCCGATCCCATATGATTCACTAAACGCACATAGCCCTGATCCAGCACTTCGATGGTCGACATACCGTCCTCCTTAAGTTCATTCTACAGCAGTGCGGCACTCTTTCGATGTTGTGTGTTCGAAAAGAGGTCCGCTTTTCTATTTCGCCATGCGGTCAAAGAAAGCCTTCCCGGCTCCAATCCTGTCCACCGCCAGTCTCTATAAATGGCTCTGCCGGCGCTGGCGGTACTGCCCTGGGGAAATCCCCGTACGGTCCCGGAACAGCCTCCCGAAAAAGCTCGCGCTCGGAATGCCGACCTGCTCTGCCACTTCCTGCACCGTCAGCGACGTCTGCTCCAGCAGAACCATCGCCTGGCTGATCCGCAAATGCTGCACATACTGAAGGGGCGTCATGCCCGTGTACTTTTTCAGGCAGCGGGTAATATGGTCGAATTGAAAATGCAGCGCCTCCTCAAGCTCCTCCGAGCGAAAAGGCTCATTCCAGCTGCGCTGCAGATAGCTGACCGTCTCCCGGGCGAGAGCAGCCGATCGCGAGCCCGGCCTGCGCCCCAAATCCGCCTGCAGCAGCTCCAGCAGGTCGCAGAACAGCACCTGCAGCTTCAAGGACTGCTCCACGGCAAAACCGCGATGCAGTTCCACCATCCGGTCCAGCAAAGGCTGGAGCAGGTGAAAAGGAGCATCGCCGAATTTCGGCAGATACATCGTTTGCTCTGCCGGATGCTCGTCGCTGTCCTGCCCTTGAGGGAGCACCGCCGACCAGGGAATTTCCTCCGCCTCCATCCGGCGCAGAGGCTCCGGGTGCCGGAAGTGCACCCAATACACCGCCGTCGGCTCCGAGCAAGCCTGAGTGCCCGAATGGGTACGTCCCGGCTCGAGCAGCAGCAGCTGGCCGTCCTGAATGACATATTCGGTATCGTCTTCCCGCATATACATGGCGCCCTTTTTGACCAGAATCAGATCGTAGGCGTCAAAGCTGCGGGTCTGATGCCGGCTTCCAGGTGCCCATACGGCGCGCCCGACGGTCAGAAGCGACGGCAGCGGCGGAATCGCCAGCTCGAGGCATTTCATGGGCTTCCTCTACCTCCTGCACAAGTCGATATCGTGGCAGATCTTTCTCATCAATAAATTCATCCTAGCATAATATGCTGTTTCGGTCATTTTTCAAAAGTCGATATCGGACAGAACAAAGTCGCTATTCCGCATGGAAGCGGTATCCATTTTCCTTTACCTTAGGGGTATGTGCAAAGCCGTTTTCAAATCTCTGCTTATTGAATGGAGGAACATCTGCCATGCGTATGCGCCAAGTTCATCTCGACTTTCATACGTCCGAAGCGATTCATCCCATCGGCACCCGCTTCAGCAAGGAACAGTTTCAGCAGGCGCTGAAGCTTGGCCATGTGGATTCGATCACCGTGTTTTCCAAATGCCATCACGGATGGGCATACCATCCCTCCGAGGCGAACGTCACGCATCCGGGACTGTCCTTCGACCTGCTCGGTGCCATGATTGAAGCCGCCCACGAAATCGGGGTACGAACTCCTGTCTACCTGTCCGCAGGCCTTGACGAGAGGCTTGCCGTGCGGCATCCCGAATGGCTGATCCGTGAACGCTTCAGCCGCGAAGGCGACCTGTTCACGCCGGGATACCACCAGCTCTGCCTGAATACGCCTTATCTGGACATTCTGCTGTCCCAGATTGAAGAGGTCGCGCAGCGTTATGATGCCGACGGCATCTTTCTGGACATCGTCGGGGTGCGGGAGTGCTATTGCGCCACCTGCGTAGCGGCGGCCCGCGAACAGGGGATCGACCCGCGGGACAAAAGCGCCATGCGCCCGCTCTGGGAGCAAACTTACGCCAATTACACCAGCCGCGTTAAAGAAACGGTGCACCGGCACAAACCCGGGCTGCCGATTTTCCATAACGGCGGCCACATCCGCCGCGGACGCCGCGACCTTGCACACATGAACTCGCATCTCGAGCTAGAGTCACTGCCGACCGGGGGCTGGGGCTACGACCACTTCCCGCTGTCCGCCCGCTACGCCCAGACGCTGGGCATGCCGTTCCTTGGCATGACCGGCAAGTTTCATACCACCTGGGGCGAATTCGGCGGCTATAAGCACCCGAACGCCCTGCGTTATGAAGCCGCGCTCAGTCTGGCGAACGGCGCCGCCTGCTCCATCGGGGACCAGCTGCATCCGCTGGGCGCGATGGATGAAGCCACCTACCGGCTGATTGGCGCGGCCTATGCCGAAGTCGAAGCCAAGGAAGCGTGGTGCCGTGACGCGGTCAACGTCGCCGACGTAGCGCTGCTGTCGGTGGAAGCGGCCGGCACCCATCAGGCGGCCGGCGGCCACGACAGCTTCACCGGCGATCCGGACGCCGGCGCGGTGCGCATGCTGCTGGAAGGGCATATCCTGTTCGACGTCGTCGACCTGGAAGCCGACTTCAGCCCGTATGCCGTCCTGATCCTGCCCGACCGGATCCGGGTCAACGATACGATCCTGGCCAAGCTGGACAGCTTTTTGGCCGGCGGCGGGCGCATCCTTGCTACCGGCGAATCGGGCCTGAAGCCGGATGGCAGCGAATTTGCCATCGACTTGGGCGTTCGCCACGCCGGCGTCAATCCGTTCCGTCCGGACTACTACCATCCGCAGCATCCGCTGGCAAGTCTGCAGGAATCGGCGTTTATTTTCTATTCGGAGGGGCAGAAAGTGACGCTTGCCGAGGGCGGAACCGAGCTTGGCAAACGGGAAAATCCGTATTTTAACCGCGACGCGTTCACGTTCTGCTCCCATCAGCATACACCGAACAGCGGAGAGTACGGCGGGCCGGGCATGGTGGAGCATGCGAACGGAATTTATATCGCCTGGAACGTGTTCGAAGATTATGCTTCCAAGGGAAGCCTCGTTTTAAAGGAAACCGTCCTGTACGCGTTGAACCGTCTGCTGCCGGAGAAGACGCTGCGTACGAACCTTCCCGCGCAGGGCGTAACAACGGTTCAGCATCAGCCGGCCCAGAAGCGTTATGTCCATCATTCGCTGTACGCCTCGCCGGTGAAGCGCGGTCGTAACATTGAAGTGATCGAGGACCTGCTGCCGATCCGTGGAACAACCGCGGAACTGCGGATTTCCGAGCCGGTCACCGGCGTATACCTGGCGCCGCAGATGACGCCTATCGACTTCCGGCAGCAGAACGGCCTCGTCACGTATGAGCTGCCGGAGTGGCAGTGCCACCAAATGGTCGTTCTGGATTACGGCCAGCCGGAAGGGAACTAGCAAGCAGCGGCAGCCAGTCTCTACCCGAGACACACGCCCCCATCTCATAAACACATGCTTCTCTCAAGCACAAGCGTACTGGCAATCACACACGCATACTCGGACATACAAGCTTGCGCATAACCCTATGCTGACGAAAGAGCACAGTACAGATACGCATAAACACATACTTACGCAAAAATACAAGCGGTCGCGAACATACATGCTTATGCTTTCGCCTAAACCCATACTCTCCTGCAAACCAAAGAGCCCGGAGCGCTTCCAAGCTGCTCCGGGCTCTTTTTCCGTATTATTTCCGGCCGAAATCCGCCTTGATCTCGCCCCATTCCTCGGTCTTCCACTTCACGATTTTGTTCTCGTACTTGTTCTCGTGCAGCCACTGCACGGCGCGGTCCGTCAGCTCCCAAATCTTCCGCGTTTTCTCGGTACGGGCCAGCGTCGTCGCCGGTTTCTTGTTGCGCACCCAGGCCAGCGCCGTCTTCGAGTCGGTGTAAATGGTCTTCTTGCTGCCCTTCTGCTTCAAATACGCCAGCGCATGGACGATCGCGATAAATTCGCCCAGGTTGTTCGTTCCATTTTCAACCGGTCCGACATAGAACAAAATTTCCCCGGTCCGCGTATCGACGCCTTTGTACTCGACCGGGCCGGGATTGCCGCGCGTACCGACATCCACCGAGATGCTGTCGTAATCGATCTCTTCCATCGAGGATGCCGACGCAGACGGCTTGCCGGATTTGGCTGCTTTGGACGTATAACCTCCGGCTGAGCCCGACGCCTTGGCTTTGCCCCAGTTTTTCTTCCATCCGCCCGCATAAGCCGCTTCCGCCTCCGCGCGCGATTCGTAGGACTTGTATTTGGCGTCCGTATACCCGTTCACCTGAGCCTGGCATTCGGGCCAAGACGTATAGATTCCCGGCTTATGCCCTTCCCAGACGACGTAAAATTTTTGCTTTGCCATAACTAGCATTTGCTCCTATCTGCTTCTGCATCTTTTTCCCCATCTACAGTGACGTTCTTCCAAGCAGACGGCTATTGCGCCAGACCCGTTCCTTCGAACGCCCGGATGGCTTCCTTGATTTCCTCCGGCAGCGGAGTGCTCTTCCCGCTCTTCGTTTCGATCAGCACGACCGCGCCGCGTCCGGCCGCCTTCAGTGCTCCTGAAGCGACGACGGCATACTCAATGTCCAGGGAGGAGCGTCCGATCGACGCCACCCGCACATGGAGCTGCACCGGATCGCTGCGGTACATCTGGGCGAGATACTGGCACTCGAGGTCGGCAACCACCATCACTTTCTCCTCGCCGAACAAGTCGGCAAACAGCCCGAGCTGCTCGAAGTATTCGATTCTGCCCTGTTCAAAATACATAAAATAGCTGACGTTATTCACATGTCCAAGCATATCCGTCTCGCAGTAGCGCACCTTGATCGGGATTGAAAAATGAAACTTTTGCAGCCAGCCTGCAGCATCCGGCTGAATAAAGCTTTCCCTTTTCATGAAAATGTCTCCTTTGTGGACCCGCTGTTCTCCTGCCTGCCGTATAAGCACGTGAGCTCCCCATCGGCTTGACGGCTTGGCCGGATCAGGCCCGATTTCCGGCTGTCTGATGCCCATTATAGCAAAAAATGCTTCCCCCGTTCAGCAATTATCGCGGCGACAGCCCTTTTCCCCGCGTCGTATGATTTAAGGAAATCGCCAGACGGGGCCAGTGATCAGAGCATCCCAGGGACGTTATCCTCTGCCGTTTCTTCGGCTCAGGTATTGACAGGACCGGGATTTGTTTTAACATGTGAAGAACAGCATGTATCCGACTGCGGATCAAGAGAGAGAGGGAACCTGATGATCATCGATATCGAGAACATTACGTGGAGAAGCGGGCAGCATACGTTAATGAAAAATGTAAGCTGGCAGGTGAAGCCCGGAGAGAATTGGGCGCTGCTGGGCCTGAACGGCTCGGGCAAAACGACGCTGCTGAACATCGTCAACGGTTATATTTGGCCGTCCGAAGGCTCGGTCAGTGTGCTGGGGCACCGCTTCGGGGAAGTGGACCTGCGCGAGCTGCGCAAATCGATCGGCTGGGTCAGCAACTCCTTTCAGGAGCGTCTGTACGGATCGGATCGCACCCAGAACATCGTCGTCAGCGGCAAGCACGCCACAGTGGGCCTGTACGACAAAACGAGCGATGAGGACTTCGACCGTGCCCGCGAGTTGATGGAAACGATGAACTGCGGCCATTTGTGGGACCGCGAATACCGCACCTGCTCACAGGGCGAGAAGCAGAAGCTGCTCATTGCCCGCGCGCTGATGGCCAATCCACGCATCCTGATTCTGGACGAGCCGTGCAACGGGCTGGATCTGTTTTCCCGGGAGAAGCTGCTGGACAGCATCCGGGAGCTGACCCTGCAGCCGGAAGCTCCGACGCTCATTTACGTTACGCACCACACGGAGGAAATTTTGCCGGCGTTTAGCCACGTGATGCTGATGAGACGCGGCGAGGCGGTCTGCAGCGGGCGGACCGAGGACGTGCTGACCGCGGACACGCTCAGCGACCTGTTCGAATCCCCGGTGGAGGTCGACCGTCACGGAGACCGGGTATACGTGCGCGTAGCGGAATAGGCGCTGCGATTACAGAGCGGATTGCAAAAGGAGGGCTTCGTTGATCGAAGTTCCTCCTTTTTTCTGCTTGCACCATCGAGAGCTTGTCCGGCTTCGCCCAGCATAGTTTAGCGAATAAACCTTATGACATCCGGCTCAAAGTTCCCGCTCTGTAAGCCGATATACTAGTAAGGAAATGATTTCCTGAACATTGGTTTATATTTCGAGACAAAGGGGATATTTTTGCAGCATGAAAAAATGGTTAACCGCAGTACTCATCATGTGCCTTACCTGGGTGTGCCTTGCGCCATCCGCGCCTGCCTCCGCCGCTTCGGCCGTCAAAAACGTCGTGATTGTCGATGCAAAAACCGGCTATTCCTTCCTGCCGGTCCGCTCCTTGACCGAATTCGAAGGCGTGACCACCCAGTGGAACGACGCCGCCAAGCAGCTCGACATTTTCCAGGGCAACCACCGTCTGACGCTTCACCTCGCGCAGAAGTCGGCCGCTTTCGACGGCACTAGCCTCGCTCTAGCCGCCGCCCCGTTCCGTGAGAACGGTTCGGTTTATGTACCGCTGTCGCTCATCGTCAGCAAGCTCGGCGTTGAAGCCAGCTGGCAGAAGGACGAAGCAGCCGTCAAGCTGACCAGGGAAGGAGTGGAACAGTATCTCCCCTACGTTACCCGAAACGTCGGACAAGCCCTGAAAAACCCGATCGTGAGCGCACGTCAAACGTATAAGGTCGGCGGCAGATCGTTTTCCGCCCAGACGGTGACGATCGACCTGCTGCATCCGAAAATTCAGCTGGATGTCGTACTCGCCGGGAATACCCCCGGCAAGGTCGAAGACCTCTCCAGCATCGCCAAGCGCAGCGGCGCAAAGGTAGCCGTCAACGGCACCTTTTTTGACGCTTATACCAGCGGCGCCTACAAGGCTCCATACGGCTATATCGTGAGCCATGGCACCGTCAAGATGCCAAGCCCCGGCGACAAGCGTTCGATCTTCGCTTATGACGCCAACCACTTGGCGCGGATCATCGCCGGTCCCGATTTTGGCCAAGCCTTTGAGCAGGGATGGATCGATGGCGGACTTCAGGCCGGGCCGCGGCTGCTGGTGAACGGCAAAGTTTCGCTGAATGTGAAGAAGGAAGGCTTTAAAGATCCAAAGATTCTTACCGGTGGAGGCGCCCGCAGCGCGCTCGGCCTGACCCGGGATCACCGGCTGATCCTGCTGACCACCGGGGGAGCTACCATTCCCCAGCTGGCGGAAATCATGAAGAAGGCCGGAGCCTACCAGGCCATGAACCTGGATGGCGGGGCTTCCAGCGGTTTGTACTATAACGGCAAGTACCTGACCACTCCCGGCCGGAAAATCAGCAATGCGCTTGTCGTGAAATTTCAATAAGACGGGGCCCCCTGCCCCGCCTATCGAAAAAAGCCTGGAGCGAATTCCTTTCGCCCAGGCTTTTCATATTCATCAGTGTTATCGATCTATGATACCGTCAATAACGGAATTATTCGGCCGTTACTGCCTTGCCCGGCTTCACGTTCGCATTCCCCGACGAGGCGTTCGCTTCCGGTGTCTGGTTGGTGGAACGAAGCGGCAGTTCTTTCAAGAAGAACACGAGCACCAGAGCCACGACAAGCACCAGCGTACCTGTAAGGAATACGGTGGACAGCGTATCACCCAGCGCGTGCCGGATGCTGTCGATCATTTGCACGAACAGTGCTCTGGCTTGCTCCGGCAGGCTCGCTTCCGTCTTTTCGACCAGTGGCTTGTTCATGAGTGTCTGCGGATTGGCGAAGGCGAGCAGGCCTTGTGCCGTCTTCGGATCCAGGGAACTGAAGTCCGGCGCGCTCGGCGACTGCAGCGCTTCTTTCAAATGTTTCGTCAAACTGTTCGACATAACCGTACCCATCACAGCGATACCGATCGTACCGCCAAGGTTACGGAACAGCTGCGTCGATGCGGTAACGACACCGAGCTCCTTATGCGACACCGCATTTTGCGTTGCCAGCGAGAAGACTGGCATCCCGAGGCCCAGGCCAATACCGAAAATGATCGTGCTGACGATCGTCATCGCGATGTTATCCATAAAGATCATCAGGCCCATGCCAATAATCATAACCGGCATCCCGATCAGGGCAAAGCGCTTGTATTTCCCGATTTTGGCAATCAATTGACCGGTAATGGCACTCGTGATGACCATACACAGCGACATCGGAATCGTGACGTAACCCGCATAAGTCGGAGAAATAGCCAGCACGCCCTGCACGTAGAAGGAAATATAAATCATGGCTCCCATCAGGCCAAAGTTCATAATAAAGCCGATCAAGTTCGAGACCGTCACCACGCCGTTTTTAAACAAATGCAGCGGGAGAATCGGTTCCTTCACCAAGGTTTCCACATAAATAAAAATGAGTGCAGATACAACGGTTGCTCCAAGGAGACTAAGAATCTGCCAAGAGCCCCACTCGTACTCGGTACCTGCCCAGGAAAAGGCAAGAAGCAGCGGAACGATCGTCGTCGTCAGGAACAAAGAACCTACGTAATCGACGCTCTGTCCGTGCTTGCGGTCCACTTTTGGAAAAAGCGTCAGAATCATAATAAAAGCGACAACGCCAAGCGGCAGGAAGATCCAGAACAGCCAGTGCCAGTCGATATGATCCACCAGATAACCGCCAAGCGTCGGTCCCAGGACACTGGAGAAACCGAACACCGCCGTCATGAGGCCCATCCATTTGCCGCGTTCGCGCGGAGGGAACAAATCCCCTACCGCCGTAAAGGCCGTCGATTGGATGATACCGGCGCCAATCCCCTGAATCCCGCGATAAATGATGAACTGGTACACATTATCCGAAGTACCGGTTAAGAACGCGCCTAACATGAAAAATAGGATGCCGATCAGGATAAACGGCTTGCGTCCAAACATATCCGACAATTTACCGACCAGAATCGTCGCAATCGTCGAAGTTAACAAATAAATATTAATCGTCCATGTATAGTAATCCATACCATCCAGGATCGCGATAATGCGCGGCATCGCCGTGCTTGTGATCGTCTGGTTAATGGCCGCAAAAAACATCGCCGCCATAATCGCGATCATGATGGTTACTTTACGCTTCAGCGTTAAATGCTCCATGTACCTCTTTCACCTCTATGCTTCATGATGATCTATATTCAAAAGCATTAATGAGAAGATCCTTCTCAAATGCTGTACATCCTCTTCGGACAACATTTCAAAGAACACCGTAATGATTTCTTGCTGGTCCTCAACGATTTGCCCGATCGTGGACATCCCTTGCTCTGTAATGGAGGTATACACGACCCTCCGGTCGTTCTCGGCCCTTTCCCGGTTTACATAACCCGAAGCAAGGAGCTTATCCGTCAAACTCGTTATGGCGGGAGACGTCAGGCCAAGCAATTCGGCCAGTTCGGATACCTTCTGTGGGCCCCGGAGCTTCAATGCATACAGTACCTGGAACTGGGGAAAAGTCAGATTATACTGCTTGGCACTGTTTTTGTTCCATTCATGGGACATACTTTTCAGCAGCGACCGGAACATCGCCGCCACTTCAAACAATTGTTCATTTCTGGACAAACGGTTGACCTCCTTGGCGTGGTATGGATCTGTGACCATCCGCGTCGTATTGCCGCAGTTGCATTAGGACACTAATTAATTATTTGTTAATAGATAAATTTTTAATCAATTAGTAACTTAATCATTAAATACTTAAGTAATATTACGCCTCCGCAGCCGGATAGTCAAGAGGCGGTTTTAGGGAGACTTGTCCTTTTTTTATAGCAGAAAAAAGAGGTTTCCCCCTTTCTCGATCGCCTCCTATTTTTCTAAAAAGCGTCTTCTCAACAAAAAAAGCCACCCTTTGCGAGGGTGACTTTTTTGTCGATATTCGTTGTGCCTTTCGGCTGTGCTTCATCGACGGATCTCGTTTCCGTTTGACAACAGTGACCGTTTTCGACGCTTTTATTCCGGCTTAGGGTAATTGTGCGTTTTTAAAAATTCAAGCGCGTTGTACACCATTACCGCTGCTTCAGACCGGGTCACTTGATCTTGGGGACGGAAGTTGCCGCTGCTGTCCAGGTCGGCAATCCCCCAGGCGAGCGCCCGCTGAATAGCCCCTTGATACTCAGGCGTCATTTTGCTGTCATCCGCGATGTCTTTAGGTACCAAATTGATCATCGGCAGGTTGCCCTTCTTTTCCACCGTCTCGATCAAATATTGCGTGAAAGCTTCACGAGTCATGCCTTCACTTGGCTGAATATCAGCCGGAAGGGCGATGCCATGGTTCGTAACCGTAAGAAAAGCTGGAGCAAACCAAGCGCCTGCCTTCACGTTTGTCAGGGCTGCGGTTTCGCTTCCCTCGGCTGCCTTCGTGACCGGCACGTCAGCAAGCAAGTTTGCCAGCAGCTGAACGCCTTCCGCGTTTGTCAGCTGTGCCTGCGGCCGGAAGGCCGAATCACTGTCTCCCTTCAGCAGCTTCTGCTGCTGGAGCGCAGCGATTTTATCGGCACCGGCGACTCCCGCCAAATCCGTAAAGCCCTCTCCTGCCGCGAACACGGACCCGCCGATCGCCAGGGATAACGCCAGGGCTGCAACACTTCCTGATACAACATGCTTCTTCTTCATCTAGCCACACCTTCTTCGGGAAAATTTGGTCTTGTCTTTCCTACAGACGCAAAGAAAATATGGAAGGTTGCACCATGGGAAAATCTTCGGATTAGTTATAACCGCTTAAATCAGACTACCGCTCTAAACAAAAAACGCCTTTCGGCGTTATGTTTTATGTATGGAGCGGGTAATGGGAATACTCAACATCTCGATGAAAAAGCGGACCTTCGGCCAGCCACAGAGGTAGATGTTGACGCGCGTCCTGAGCGGGTTCCTTCAGCGAAGCCTGCACGAACGGTCGTACCCACGCTGCGTAGGTTCTCTCCCACACAACCGCTCTAAACAAAAAAACGCCTTTCGGCGTTATGTTTTATGTATGGAGCGGGTGATGGGAATACTCAACATCTCGATTAAATAAGCGGACCTTCGGCCCACCGCAGAGGTAGATGTTGACGCGCGTCCTGAGCGGGTTCCTTCATTGACGCCGACACGGACGGTCGTACCCACGCTGCGTAGGTTCTCTCCCACACAACCGCTCTAAACAAAAAAACGCCTTTCGGCGTTATGTTTTATGTATGGAGCGGGTGATGGGAATACTCAACATCTCGATGAAAAAGCGGACCTTTGGCCAGCCACAGAGGTGGATGTTGACGCGCGTCCTGAGCGGGTTCCTTCAGCGAAGCCTGCACGGACGGTCGTACCCACGCTGCGTAGGTTCTCTCCCACACAACCGCTCTAAACAAAAAAACGCCTTTCGGCGTTATGTTTTATGTATGGAGCGGGTGATGGGAATCGAACCCACGCTATCAGCTTGGAAGGCTGAAGTTCTACCATTGAACTACACCCGCAGATTCTCCGTGCAAGCCTTGAGCGCAGAAAGATCAAGACTTACACGAAGCCGTGCATGCGTATCGGGATGACACGATTCGAACATGCGACCCCCTGGTCCCAAACCAGGTGCTCTACCAAGCTGAGCTACATCCCGATATCTATTGTAAAACAGTTAAATGGCGCGCCCTAAGAGATTCGAACTCCTGACCTTTTGATTCGTAGTCAAACGCTCTATCCAGCTGAGCTAAGGGCGCATTTGGAGCGGACGACGGGAATCGAACCCGCGACCCTCGCCTTGGCAAGGCGATGCTCTACCGCTGAGCCACGTCCGCATCAAACAAAGTGGTGCGCGTGGAGGGACTTGAACCCCCACGTCAAAGACGCTAGATCCTAAGTCTAGTGCGTCTGCCAATTCCGCCACACGCGCAAAACCTGTAAATAAAACTGGTGAGCCATGAAGGACTCGAACCTTCGACACCCTGATTAAAAGTCAGGTGCTCTACCAACTGAGCTAATGGCTCTCACTGGCTGGGGATATAGGATTCGAACCTATGCATGACGGAGTCAAAGTCCGTTGCCTTACCGCTTGGCTAATCCCCAACAATTAATGGGGCGATCGATGGGACTTGAACCCACGAATGCCGGAGCCACAATCCGGTGCGTTAACCCCTTCGCCACGACCGCCATAAACATGCCGGCGAGAGGACTTGAACCCCCAACCTACTGATTACAAGTCAGTTGCTCTACCAATTGAGCTACACCGGCGCATAAATATTTGAATAATTTCAAAGCGATAACCATCTATCGCGAAAGCAAATAACCATTTGGATTCCGTCTGAAGCAATTTAAAATGACGGAACCGACGGGATACTCTCTCTTCGTTCGAGACTGCGATGCAGCGCTAACGAAACAGATGCTTCGACGAACCCGTATCCGGATTCTCATCCCTGAAGCAATTTAAAATGGCGGAACCGACGGGATTCGAACCCGCGATCTCCTGCGTGACAGGCAGGCATGTTAGGCCTCTACACCACGGTTCCACGGCCTTTGGGATCTCCATCTTAAGGAGATAATTGCGGGGGCAGGATTTGAACCTGCGACCTTCGGGTTATGAGCCCGACGAGCTACCGGACTGCTCCACCCCGCGTCATTAAAAAGTAATTTGATATTGGGCCCTCGAAAAGTAATCGGTATAAACTTTTTTGAGGTATAGTGGTGGAGGCTGAGGGGATCGAACCCCCGACCCTCTGCTTGTAAGGCAGATGCTCTCCCAGCTGAGCTAAGCCTCCATATTCTTTTGAAACTTATAGGGGATTCTCATCCCAGATGCTAATAAGAAAGTGACCCGTATGGGATACTCTCACTTCGTTCGAGACTGCGATGCAGATGCTACCGAAGTCACGCTCCGACGAACCCTTTTTGGGATTCTCATCCCTGATGTTAATAAGAAAGTGACCCGTATGGGATTCGAACCCATGTTACCTCCGTGAAAGGGAGGTGTCTTAACCCCTTGACCAACGGGCCATATATATAAAGTCTAATTCTGTTTTCTGCAACAAAACATCCTTAGACGTTTTTTAAAGTGGCTCCCCGAACAGGACTCGAACCTGTGACAACTCGATTAACAGTCGAGTGCTCTACCAACTGAGCTATCAGGGAACGTTGTTACAACTAACCAGTTTTGTCATATGTAGGTGACCATCAAGGCCAAAAAAAATACCACAAAAGTGGTTTTCCGCTTGGCAACGTCCTACTCTCCCAGGACCCTTCGGTCCAAGTACCATCGGCGCTGGAGGGCTTAACGGTCGTGTTCGGGATGGGTACGCGTGGAACCCCTCCGCTATCGCCACCAAACGGAGCATT
>NZ_BORU01000004.1:0-567055 GCF_018333335.1 Paenibacillus cineris | reverse complement strand
GCTCTCCATCAAGTCCGCTCGACTTGCATGTATTAGGCACGCCGCCAGCGTTCGTCCTGAGCCAGGATCAAACTCTCCAAGAAAGTTTGTAGCTCATTTTGAATCTGACGAGATTGATTTAATCTCAATCGCTCCGGTCATAAGACCATCGCGTTTATACTCACTCGTTGTTCAGTTTTCAAAGATCAAACTTCGTTTCGTTACCGGAAGCTCATCACCTCAGCAACTTTTATAGTATATCATGCTCTCAGCAAGTTTGCAAGCTTTTTTTATATTTCTTTTAAAAAGCTGTGTTATCAACATTCCTGCTTTAAGAGGGCAAGAAATAATATAACACAGCCTTTAATATGAAGTCAACTATTTATGAAGAAATAATTTCGTTGATACATAATTGTCTTTGCTGTATCAGATTGATAATCTGTCCGTTGACAGAGACCATGGGCCGTGTCGGATGATTGCGGTCCGTGAACACGATTTCTCCAATCTGATCATTGCTTAATCGGACAACGGTACCGTTATGAAATTCTGTCACTTTGCTGATCAATGTGCGAACGATGCCTGGATCCAGCTTACCAAAAGCCTCTGCATGAATTTGTTCCAGCACCAGGTACGGAGATTGGGCTTTCTGGTATATGCGATTCAGCGTCATGGCGTGGAATATATCTACGATCCCAACAATTTTCGCATAGATGTGAATCTTACCTCCATCCAGCCGGAGAGGATACCCTGACCCGTCTACCTTTTCATGATGCTGCAGAGCAGCCAAGCGTACGCCCTCATTAATGGCTGTTACATTTTTAAGCAGTTGATAGCCGTAGGTGGTATGTCTCTTCATCTCTCCAACTTCCTCTGCGGTAAGAGGCTGTGGCTTGTACAATACGGCCGGATCGATTTTGAAGTTACCGATATCATGGAATAAGCCTGCAAAAGCAGCCTGCATCCAATCCTTCTGCTGTAACCCGATCCATTTGGCCAGCTGATAGGATGACAACGCACAAAGGACCGCGTGGTGATAAATATAGTCATACTCGCTCATGCTTCTTGGCGAAAAGGTTAATAAATTATAGTCCTTAATCTGTGAAATAAGGGCCTCTAGCTGGCCTCTGAGTTCAAAAATCGGGATCTCTGCCGCAATGACGGAAGGGTATGTGCTTTTTACCAGCTGAATCATTCTGTCATATTCCTCTAGAAAACTGGAGCGTTGGACGGTTGTTACTGAGTCCTTTCGGGCCTGAACTGAAGGGACACTCCGCTGCGGTATCGCCGCTCTGCTGTCAGCGGAACTCGTCGTTTCCTGCTCTCCGTTGTCAACGTCAACCGAATGCACCATAAATGCACGAAGGATTTCCAGGTCTCTCGGCAGCAGTACGGTTCCCTTCTGAAGCAGCAATCCGCCCAATGGCGTGTGAACATCCTTGGATAATTTTAAACCGGGTTTGATTTCTGTAATCGATACGCTGGCCATTGATCCATTCACTCATTTCCGACTCATATGGTGGTAATATACACCAATTATATTACGGATAAGAACGCTGTACAATTGCCTGCTTGCCATATGAAGCCAAGAAAAAAAGCATGAATCTGATAGAATCAGACTCATGCTCTTAGCTTTTGCCGTATTGACGGAATTATTCTTCGTCCGGTGCCTCATTCGAAGCATCCATCATTTCAGGTTCAGGTGCTCCGGTGTCGTCAGGCTCCGCGCCTTCTTCCGATCCGTTGCCGACCTCTTGCCCTTCGATCAAGACTACGTCTTCATCGTCCGGATCGTCGCTCTTATCTACGCGGCATACGGTCGCTACAGAATCATCCTCACGGATGTTAATCAGCTTCACGCCCTGTGTGTAGCGTCCCATCGTGGAGATTCCCTCCATGCTGGTCCGGATCAACGTGCCACTGGTGGTAATGATCATCAGGTCTTCCTCGGTCTTCACGACCTTCAGCCCAACCACCGGTCCGTTCTTGTCCGTGACGTTGATGGTTTTAATCCCCTTACCGCCACGCGTTTGCGAACGGTAATCGCTGGCAGGGGTACGCTTGCCGTATCCCTTGGACGTTACGATCAAGACATCCAACTCTTTATCGATGACGTCCATGCCGATCACCGAGTCGCCTTCATCCAGGGTAATCCCTTTAACCCCTGTCGCTCCGCGTCCCATCGACCGCACATCATGCTCAGAGAAGCGGATGGACATGCCGTGGGCTGTACCCATGATCATTTCCTGCTTACCATCCGTCAGCTTGACTTCAATCAAGCAGTCGTCCTCGCGCAAGTTGATCGCGATCAAGCCGCCTTTGCGGATATTCACGTAATCTTCGAGAGGCGTCTTCTTCACAACCCCGCTGCGGGTAACGAAGAACAGGTATTTGTCATCCTCAAACTCAGAGACCGGAATCACGGCATTGATCGTCTCTCCCTGTTCGATCTGAATGAGGTTAATAATCGCCGTTCCCCGGGCGGTACGGCCGAGTTCAGGAATTTCGTACGCCTTCAGGCGGTACACCTTACCCCGATCCGTGAAGAACATCAGGTAATTATGCGAGTTGGTAACGAAGAGATGCTCGACAAAGTCCTCATCCTTCATATCAAGCCCTGTCACCCCGCGTCCGCCGCGTTTCTGGCTGCGATAGGTATTGGCAGGCAGACGTTTGATGTATCCCGTATGCGTGATCGTGATAACCACTTCTTCACGCGGAATCAGGTCTTCATCCAGAATGCTCTCTTCACCAACGGTAATTTCGGTGCGGCGCTCGTCGCCGAAGCGCTCCTTGATTTCTTGAAGCTCATTCATAATAATGTCCAGAACGAGCTCTTCATTCGCGAGAATTTCACGGTACTCGGCAATCTTCACCATAAGCTCCTGGTACTCGCCCTCGATTTTCTCGCGTTCCAAACCGGTCAGGCGCTGGAGTCTCATTTCCAGAATGGCCTGGGTTTGCTCGAGGCTTAGGCTGAATCGCTCGATCAAACGGTCACGGGCAATTTCCGTCGTCTGAGAAGAACGAATAATCGAGATGACTTCATCCAGATGGTCAAGTGCGATTCGCAAGCCTTCCAAAATATGAGCGCGGGCTTCCGCCTTTTTCAGATCATATTCGGTCCGGCGGCGGATAACTTCAATCTGGTGCTGCAAATAATAGTACAACGCATCGCGCAGCGTCAGAACCTTCGGCTCCTTGTTCACGATCGCCAGCATGTTGATGCCGAACGTGGATTGCAGTGCCGTATGTTTGTACAGATTATTCAGCATGACACTCGGATTGACATCACGGCGCAGCTCGATAACGATTCGCATACCGGTCCGGTCGGATTCGTCCCGCAGATCGGTAATGCCCTCGAGTCTCTTCTCGCGGACGAGCTCAGCGATTTTCTCGACCAAACGCGCTTTATTGACCTGGTAAGGCAGCTCGGTCACAATGATGCGCGCTTTATTGTTGACTTCTTCAATCTCGGCTTTGGCCCGCATTGTGACGGATCCACGGCCAGTCTCATATGCCTGGCGGATTCCCTGCCGGCCTAAAATGAAGCCCCGGGTCGGGAAGTCAGGACCCTTGATATATTCCATCAATTCCAGTGACGTAATGTCGGGGTTCTTGATGAGCGCCTGTACACCATCAATCACTTCGCTCAAGTTATGAGGTGGAATATTGGTGGCCATGCCGACCGCGATTCCCGATACCCCATTGACCAGCAGGTTCGGATAACGTGCAGGAAGCACAACCGGCTCCAGTTCCTCGCCATCATAGTTTTCGGTAAAATCAATTGTCTCTTTGTTGATATCGCGCAGCATCTCGATGGCGATCTTGGAAAGACGCGCTTCGGTGTAACGCATAGCTGCTGCAAAATCACCGTCAACGGATCCAAAGTTTCCATGGCCTTCAACAAGCATATAACGCATCGAAAAATCCTGTGCCATACGAACCATGGACTCGTATACAGCCGAGTCACCATGCGGGTGATACTTACCGATGACCTCACCCACGATTCTCGCCGATTTCTTAAATGGTTTATCCGGATACATACCGAGCTCCGACATCGCGTACAGGATACGCCGGTGAACCGGCTTCATCCCGTCCCGCACATCCGGCAAAGCCCGGGAAACAATAACGCTCATCGCATAATCCATAAAGGATTCGCGCATTTCGTCGCGTATGTCCCGATCTTTGATTTGCGAGCCTCTTTCTTCCGCCATGGTGGACCTCCTCCAATTTCTATCAAACCACTAACATGTCTTTTCAGACGATTCATTTAGTACAACAAATAAAAAATCAATATATGAGGAAAAACGTCTATCGACGTACAGTCTTTGCAGGCTGGGCCCAGCGCCCGTACTTCCGCAAAATCTCCCATAACTTTCAGGCTTATGCAAAGCCTGTTAAAGTTCAATTCCTTCTTGCCCGAGCGAATCGAAAAGCGCATAACCGCAGGGCTGAAAAGGTGAAATCAACGGACGGGAATCCGCAAACCCACCAACCTTTATTATATTACTTTCACAAAAAGAGCACAATTAAACGTTTGAGCGCCGCCGGCTCCGCAGCTGCCCAAGTTCCGTTTCTCTAGGGATTCGCCCGGCCTTCTGTGCCTTTTCCACATATACTGGTAGGGCAATAGGGACGCCTAGTGCTGTTTTGAGCAAACAAAACACCACATCTTTATATTATACCATTGTTTTGCTTGCTTGTCCTATGTTTTACGCCTGTGAACCGCGGAGAAGAAGCTCCGGCCGACAAGCACATAACAAGGCCAATCACGTAGAAAGGATGATATTTCTTGGCGATTCAACGTGTTGCAAGCAAATGGGCGAAAACCCAGGTCCTTTTACAGAATCCACAGGTATCTCCTTACATTCCTTTAACGCAAAAATATACACGCGCTACGCTGGGTAATATGCTTGAAAACACACCTCTTGTATACATTAAGCCGGACCGCGGCACATACGGCAACGGGGTCATGAACGTACAGCGGAACGGTGAACCTGACGCTCCAGCTGGCGAGCAGCCCCCCGAGGGCTCTCCCCACACTGGAGTGGAATATACTTTGCGCTACGGCACACGCTCCGAGACGTACCCGAACCTCGATGCGCTGCATCTGGCCATACTCAGGCACACAAGAGGAAAATTTTATATTATTCAACAGGGAATCGTGACTTTGAAGTACGAGGAGCGGCAGTTTGATCTGAGAATTCTGACCCAAAAAACACCCTACCGTAATTGGGAGACGACAGGCATCATCGGCCGGGTGGCCGCTAAAAACATGATCATCACGAATTACCACGGCGGAGGTTCCGTACGCCTGCTGAACGAACTGCTCGAGGGGAACGTAAGCCCTGAAGAAGCCCCTCACTTGGAACGAAAGCTGTTAGAGCTGGGCGTAGCCACCGCACAGCAGCTGCAGACCCAATTCCCCCGCATCAAGGAAATCGGTCTTGATGTAGCCATCGACGAGCAGCTCAATCCCTGGATCCTTGAAGTAAACACGCTCCCGGCCATCTTTCCGTTTAAAAAGTTTTTCAAGGATAAAAGCATCTACCGCCGCATAGAACGGTATGCGATCAACTACGGGAGGCTCCCCGGCAAAAGTAAAAGGAGAGGCAGCTATTAACAAAAACAAGAGAAGCTCCGGTTCCGGAAACTTCTCTTGTTTTGTCTGTCTATATCATCTAGGACTGGATTCACCAACAAGTTAAGGTGGGTTTCAAAGCTTAAATGTCCAGATTTTTAACTGTTTTTGCGTGTTCGTGAATAAAATCACGCCGCGGTTCAACGCTGTCACCCATTAGGGTGTCGAAAATAAGGTCTGCCTGCATGGCGTCTTCAATCGTCACCTGCAGCATGGTGCGGCTCTCCGGATCCATGGTTGTCTCCCACAGCTGTTCCGGATTCATCTCTCCCAGACCTTTATACCGCTGGATATTAACTTTGGCTCCCTCTCCGAACTCAGCGATGATTTCATCGCGCTCCTTCTCGGAACCGGCATAACGGACCGTCTTGTTGCGCTCAATTTTGAAGAGCGGCGGCTGCGCGATGTATACGTATCCCGCTTCCAGCAGCTGGCGCATGTACCGGTAGAAGAACGTCAGCAGCAGCGTGCGAATGTGCGCGCCGTCGACATCGGCGTCGGTCATGATAATGAGCTTGTGATACCGGGCTTTGCTGAGGTCGAAGTCTTCGTCGCCAATGCCCGTACCCATCGCTGTTACGATCGCCCGGATCTCCAAATTAGACAAAATGCGGTCAAGACGCGCCTTCTCAACGTTCAGGATTTTACCGCGGATCGGCAAAATCGCCTGGAAATGCCGGTCGCGTCCCTGCTTGGCGGATCCGCCGGCAGAGTCCCCTTCGACGATGTACAGCTCGCAAATGGACGCATCCTTCGAGGAGCAGTCCGCCAGCTTGCCGGGAAGGGCGCTGACTTCAAGTGCACTTTTGCGTCGCGTCAACTCACGGGCTTTACGTGCAGCTTCGCGCGCACGGGATGCCTGCAGCGCCTTTTCCAAAATCCGACGGGATACGGCAGGATTCTCTTCCAGGAACTCGGACAACTTCTCGGAGAAGAGCGATTCCACGATGCCGCGGACTTCACTGTTGCCGAGTTTGGTTTTCGTCTGGCCTTCGAACTGCGGCTCCGGAATTTTGACCGAAATAATAGCCGTCAGGCCCTCGCGCACATCGTCGCCGGACAGATTGGAGCCGTCTTTGACGAGGCCGCTCTTGCGGCAATATTCGTTAATAATCCGGGTCAAGGCGCTCTTGAAGCCGGATTCGTGGGTTCCACCCTCATGCGTATTGATATTGTTGGCAAAAGAATAAATGTTCTCGGTGTAGCTCTCGTTGTACTGAAGCGCGATCTCTGCTTGAATGTTGTCACGCGAGCCCTCTACATAGATCGGCTCTTCATGAAGAACTTCCTTTTTCTCATTCAGGAACTTGACGTATTCGATAATACCGCCCTCGTACTTGAAGTAGTTGGAAGCCCCCGTACGCTCATCCGTCAGCGTCAAAGCAATGCCTTTGTTCAAAAAGGCCAGCTCGCGAATCCGCGTCAAGAGAGTATTATAGTCATATTCCGTAGTCTCCGTGAAAATTTCCGGATCCGGCAGGAAGGTAACGGTCGTACCGTGCTCGTCGGTATCCCCGATGACTTTGACGTCATACTGGGGCACCCCGCGCCGGTATTCCTGCTGATAAACATGCCCATTCAGCCTAACTTGGACAACGACTTTGGTGGACAATGCGTTAACAACGGATACGCCCACGCCGTGCAGGCCGCCGGATACCTTATATCCCCCGCCGCCGAACTTACCACCGGCATGAAGCACGGTCATGACGACCTCAAGGGTCGACTTTTTCAATTTCTCGTTCTCACCAACCGGAATACCGCGCCCGTTGTCGACAACCGTGATGCTGTTATCCTTGTGGACAATGACTTCGATATGGTCGCATACGCCCGCCATCGCCTCGTCGATACTGTTGTCCACCACTTCCCAGACCAGGTGATGGAGTCCTTTGACGCTGGTCGATCCGATATACATGCCCGGCCGTTTGCGGACGGCTTCCAGACCCTCCAGAACCTGAATCTGACTCTCATCATATTGCGGTTGATTCATAGACATGCCTGTCACCTACTTCTATATATTCTACGTTTGCTGATTGGAGTGTACCTGCGTTCACAGTGTCCTAAGCGTTAGCGAAGAAGACATTCGCCCGCTTCTTAAGCGTGGATGAGGAAATTGGAGAGTAATAGACGGTGCTCTTCGTCACGACGATGGATTTGGCTTCCTCTTCGCCAATGTACTCCACGTTCTTTTCCTGCCGGGCATGGCTAACAAACTGCTTGGATATTTTGGAGGATTTCTCGATCGAAATGTCAAAGATCGCAACCAGCTCCGCAGAACGGATGATTTTTTCACCGCCCAGATGGATATACATAACCATTCCCCATTCCTTAAGAGTCGACCTGTCCCGCATGAACATGATAGATGTTCGCGTTCTTCAGTTTATCGGCATTCAAACTTTCGATTCCCGTCGCCGTGATAAAGGTTTGAACCTTGCTCTGAAAAGTCTCAATCAATTGCGTTTGCCGGTAAGGATCAAGCTCGGACAGCACATCATCCAGCAAGAGCACCGGATACTCTCCGATCTCCTCCTGGATCAGTTCGATTTCAGCCAGTTTAAGAGACAGAGCGGTCGTTCTCTGCTGTCCCTGTGAACCGTACGTATGGACTTCCTTGCCGTTAATGAAAAAGGCCATGTCGTCGCGGTGAGGCCCGGCAAGGGTCATCCCGCGGCGCACTTCTTGATCCTTCACTTGTGATAACTTTAACATAAATTGTTCAAAAAGATAAGCTTCATCTTCCTCCTCGGCGTCGCCAAACGACGGCTGATAGACAAGCTTCAGCGATTCCCCGCCGCTTGTGATGCCTTGGTGGATCGTTTCCGCCCACTTCTGCAGCTTTATTATGAATTGTTTCCTCTTTTTGATGATTTTAACACCGTGCTCTACGAGCTGCTGATCCCAGATTTCCAGCATGCCCGGCTTCACGCTGTCTTTCCCCCACATCTGTTTCAACAGGTTGTTCCGCTGGTTAAGAACTTTCTGGTACTGCTGCAAATGATAGAGATATCCCGGTTGGACCTGGCCGATCTCCATATCAAGGAACCGCCGGCGGATGCCCGGTGTGCCTTTCACAATTTCCAAATCTTCCGGGGCAAACATCACCACGTTCAGCGCACCGATAAAATCGCTCAGCTTCCGCTGCTCGAGTCCGTTAATCTTCGCCTTCTTCCCCTGTGGGGACATCGTCAAATCGAGGGTAAGCGGACCGTACTTCTTATCCACAACCGCGGACAGATGCGCGCTTCCTCCTTCAAACGAAATCAGCTCCCGATCTTTTGAGGTCCGGTGACTTTTGGTTAATGCCAACACAAAAATAGCCTCCAGCAAATTGGTTTTGCCTTGGGCATTTTGTCCGATCAGCAGATTTACGTCTCCAAAAGAATCCAGCTGCAGCTTCTCGTAGTTGCGATAATGCTGCAGACTGATATTTTTAACAAACACGCCTTATCCTCCCCATCTTCGCCGGCCGCCGCTGACAGCAGCGGCCTGGGGGCACTTTATGCCTCTTGTGCTACCACAAATTCGCCGCAGTCCGTCACTTTGACCTGATCGCCCGGATACAGCTTCCGCCCCCGGCGGTCTTCCGGCTCCCCGTTTACGGTCACCATGTTCTCCGCCAGCAGGGCTTTGGCCATTCCCCCTGTGGATACGCAGTTGGCGAGCTTCAGAAATTGATCAAGCTTAATATATTCACTGTGGATAACTATTTTGTTCATCAGGAATCCTTTCGCTGTGGACAAGTTTTGCTTTAGTTGGTGGTCCGGTACGGAAGAATAACGTACAAGCTTTGGCTGTCATCCACCGGCTTCAGAATGATCGGGCTCATGATGCCGGTAAAGGCAATTTTGAGCTGCTCGCTTTCCACCACTTTCAGCACGTCCAGCATATATTTCGAGTTAAACGAGATTTTCAGAGGTTCCCCTTTAAAATCAATCACGTCCAATTCTTCGCGCACTTTACCGAGTTCCGACGAGCTGGAAGAAATTTCGATACCGCCATGCTCCATCGTCTGCAGACGTACGATATTCGTCTTCTCCTCTCTGGAGAGCAAATAAGCGCGGTCGATCGACTCGCTTAATTTTTTTGTGTCCAAAACCAGTTCTGTTTTGTAGTTTGTCGGAATAATCCTAGAAGTATCCGGATAAATGCCGTCCAGGATGCGGGAATAGAACAGGACCCGGTCGATCTTGAACAGCACCTGGTTGTCGGCCACGACGATATCGACCAGCGTATTCTGGTCTGGAATGATTTTGCTCAGCTCGTTCAGCGTCTTACCGGCAATAACGACATTATGAAACTTCACTTCGTCGGCCCCTTCCAAATGAGCGGAGCGGGTGGCCAGGCGGTGTCGGTCGGTAGCGGTAAACTTCAGCTCGTTTTGATCCAGGTTCCACAGAACCCCCGTCAGGATCGGTGTCGTCTCATGCGTGGAAATAGAAAAACCGGTTTGGCGGATCATGTTTTTGAGCAGCGCTCCCGGCAGGGAAATTGTTTGGTTCCCCTCAATATCAGGCAGCACCGGAAATTCTTCCGGATCCAGTCCGACCATCTGAATTTCGGTGGCTCCCGAGGAGATAAAGGTTTGGAACTGGTCTTTGACCTCCATTTGAATTTCCTGAGAAGGCAGCTTCTTGATAATTTCCACGAAGAATTTGGCCGGCAGCACGACGCTGCCCGGTTGTTCGACCGTAACGATGGTGCGTTCGCTATCCTCCACCGGAATAAAGGACTGAATGGAAATATCGGTGTCGCTCGCTGTGAGGGTAACTCCCGAATGATTCACGTCCAGCTTGATGCCGGACAAGATCGGAATGGTGGTTCGGCTCGATATCGCCTTGGATACGTGCTGGATGGATTCGTTAAGAACGTTTTTAAGGATGCTGATTTTCATAGTTTCACTCCTAGCAGGAAATTCGGATTGCAAGACTACTCCGGTATGCCGGCTGCGTGCAGCCTATTTATGAATATTATTTTATTTAAATAATATAGTAATAGCAGTAGGCGCACTGAATTTGTGGATAAGTTCAAAAACCTCAATAAAATCAAGCCTATTCACATGTGTATAGATTGTGCATAGGCTTTGAACTTGTTCAGGTTGGGTTTTTGATTTTTTCCGTGATGTTATTGATGACTTTGAACAGATCCTGGTCCTCTTTCAGAGACTGGGATATTTTCTCGTGGGCATGGATGACGGTCGTATGGTCTCTTCCCCCGAAGGCCTCGCCAATTTTGGGCAGCGAGAAATCCGTCAGTTCCCTGGACAAGTACATGGCGATCTGTCTTGGAAAAGCGACGGCCTTAGTCCGTTTCCGCGCTTTGAAATCCTCAAGCTTCAGGTTGTAGTACTCCCCGACCTTCTGCTGAATGTCCTGAATGGTGATCATCTTCGGTCTGCTGGACGGGATGATATCCTTCAGCGCTTCGGCAGCCAGATGCGTGGTCACGTCCTGATTGGTCAGCGATGAATAGGCGACGACGCGAATCAGCGCCCCTTCCAGCTCCCTGATGTTCGTGTCGATCTGATTGGCGATGTACATCATCGCTTCATTCGGAATATCGAGATTCTCCGCCTTGGCCTTCTTCCGCAGAATCGCGATCCGCGTCTCCAGGTCCGGCGGCTGGATATCCGTAATCAGCCCCCATTCAAAGCGCGAGCGCAGCCGATCCTCCAGCGTCGGAATTTCTTTGGGCGGCCGGTCGCTTGAGATGATGATCTGCTTTTGTTCCTCATGCAGGGCGTTGAACGTATGGAAAAATTCCTCCTGTGTCGACTCCTTGCCCGCCAGAAACTGAATATCGTCAATCAGCAAAATATCGACGTTCCGATACTTGTTGCGGAAACTCTCGGCCCGGTTGTCACGGATGGAGTTGATGAATTCATTCGTAAATTTCTCGGAAGAGATATATACGACCCGGCTGGCGGGATTGTGCTCCAGAATGTAGTGTCCGATCGCATGCATCAAGTGAGTTTTGCCAAGCCCTACCCCTCCATACAAAAACAAAGGGTTGTATGCCTTCGCCGGCGCTTCCGCGACAGCCAAAGAGGCCGCGTGAGCAAACCGGTTGCCCGAACCGATGACGAATGTGTCAAATGTATATTTCGGGTTAAGCATATGGGTTAGAGCCTCGTCAGGGGTCGCCTGAGGCATGGGCGCGGGCTGCTGTGGGGTGAGTTCGGCAGGCTTGTTCTCTTCGATGACGAATTTCACGTCAACCTGCTTCCCCAACACTTCATAGATGGTGGAGCTAACGAGTTTTGTGTAGCGGCTTTCCAGCCATTCGACAGCAAATGTGGTTGGAGCGGAAATTACGATGGAATGCTCGCTCATTTGTATCGCTTTGGTTGCTTTAAACCAGGTGTCAAAACTCGGCTTGCTGAGCTTGGTATGAATAATGGATAGGATTTGCTGCCATAATTCGGAAGTATGGCTGTCCACAGACTGTCACTCCTTTAAATCTTCCAAATGTGGCTGGGATCGAGCCATGAGTGGAAATGTCGAAAAAAGATGAATGGTGCAGAATATATCCCCAGTTTCAAAAACGGGGGAAAATAAAAAAAGTGGACAAATTGAAATTGTTCACAAGTTTATCCACAGCTTGTTGATAATATATGGGGTGAAATCACATATTCACATCCAAAAACAATATAATCATAGCAAAAGAACGCCCGTTTATCAATGAAATGGCTGAAATTATCCACAAATTCAATAAGTTGTGTATAATTTTTATTCACACCACTATATATTGTTTATAACGTGTTTAATTTTCGACAGCATCCCCCAAAATAAAAAATCAGTTGTGCACAGGTTATGCCGGATCTTAGAATTTTATTGCGAACGATGTGAACAAGTGGATAAATCCGAATTGTGGATTTTTCAGGTTTGTTGGGCCGGGGGCTGTGGAAAACTCGGAAGGCTGGACTTTAAAATGAGATGATGTGGTTTTAGCGAAATGCCATCGAATGAAGTGAATGCCAGGAGAAAGTGTCCACAGAACCGAGGCTGGGAAGAGAGAGAGGGAGCGTTTAATGAAGCTGCTGCTGAAAATGAAGATGAAGCGGTGAAACTGGCGTTCCAGATCAGACGGAGCGAGAAGTGGGAGAGGGAAGCAGTAAAAGAGGGAGAAGAGCGATCGCAGGGATTCAAATTCCGGAAAGTGGGGGAGCAGGTTTGAGTTGACTTTTGGGCCTGTTCATGATTAAATGTATAAAGGCATTTTCTGTGTTGAATGAAAATGAATATTTAACCATAAAGGTTATGAAATCCTGTAAGGGGGTGTGCAATACATGAGACCTACATTTAAACCGAATGTAAGCAAGCGCAAAAAGGTGCATGGTTTCCGGAAAAGAATGAGCACGAAAAACGGCCGCAAAGTGCTGGCTGCTCGTCGCCAGAAGGGCAGAAAAGTACTGAGCGCGTAAATTTCGTACATGAAGACCACCGAGGTGGTCTTTTTTTCATAAGAAAACGTCTATCGGCGTACAAAAGTGAGATTTTCGTTTCACTTCTACAGATTTTTTAAGAAAAAGAGGGAGAAGCGGGCTTTTACGCCGAGGAGAAGATGTAGTTACGACCCGATCCCAATGAAATGAAAGAGGACGGGCCGTGCTCAGAGAAGTGCTCACGGTTCTTATTGTGGTTTATATCGCACAATGGATGACCATACTAGGAAGTGGAATATCGCTATATATTATATGAAGCAAAATTTCGAATGCTGATATTTTTGAAGGAAAGGCCGCTGTACATCGGGATGGCGGGCAGCAAGCAGGGGATATTCGTGCATAAAAGTTTACGTTTACGAAACCGGGCTGACTTCAGCCGCGTATATAGGCATGGGAAGTCATTTGCCAATTACCAATTTGTCGTGTATTGGTTCCGCAAAAAAGAGGTAGAGAAGTTCCGCGTCGGCATATCCGTCAGCAAGAAAGTCGGCAACGCCGTTGTACGGAACCGGATGCGAAGACTGGTCAAGGAGATTATGCGCCACCATGAAGACAAGCTGATCGAGCATGTCGATCTTGTATTTATTGTAAGAAAAGGTGCCGTTGAAATGTCCTATAAAGACCTTGAAAAAAGCGTTCTGCACGTGCTGCGGAAAGCGTCGCTGCTGAAGCCGGCGGGGCGCTGAATGCTGGTTTCTTTGTCCAATTAATTATGGTATGATTTACGGTGAATGGAAGCGTTAAGAGAGGGGTTATGAAGTGTCGCTACTTAAGACTAGCCGAGGCAGGAAATGGATCCTCCTCATCGCTGTGATGATGCTCGCAGTGGTTGTTTTAGCTGGGTGCGGAACAGGCAACACTGTGACGCATACTACAGAAGAAATGAAGGAAGGCGGCTTTTGGCAGGCTAACGTCGTTTATTATTTCTCGCTCGCATTAGATACGTTCGCCGGTTGGTTTGGCGGAGCTTACGGCTTAGCCGTCCTCGTGATGGTGATTATCGTCCGTACGATTATTCTGCCGTTGTCCATTAAGCAGGTTAGAAGTTCCAAGGCGATGCAAGCGATTCAGCCTGAACTTGCAAAGATAAAAGAGAAGTATAAGGATCAGCCGGAGAAACAGCAGCAGGAAACGATGAAGCTGTTTCAGGAGAACAGGGTTAATCCGATGGCGGGATGTCTGCCGCTGATTATCCAAATGCCGGTTTTTATCGCACTCTATAATTCCATCGTGTACAACTCGCATCTTCGTGACCACTCGTTCCTGTGGCTCCAATTGGGTAAGCCGGACCATACGTTCATCCTGCCGCTGCTGGCTGCTGCTACGACATTCCTGCAGTCCCGCATGATGTTGAAGATGAACCCGAGCCCGCAGCAGGGTGCCATGCAATTTATGATGCTGGTGTATCCGGTTTTGATTTTCTTCATGTCTTACCAGTTCCCATCCGCACTGCCGCTGTACTGGATTTACAGTAACCTGTACACTATTATCCAGAACTACTTCCTGTATCGTAACAACAATACGACTGCGAACGTAGCCGCCGTTTCTTCTGCTGGAGGAAGCGCAAATGCCAAGTCTGGCAACAAAGGCAGCAGCAACAAAGGCGGTAAAGGAAATAGCAAAGGGAAGAAGGGGGCAAAAAAATCTAAATGAGCAAAGTCGTCGCTTCAGGAAAAACCGTTGAAGATGCTGTAAATCAAGGGCTGGCCCAGCTTGGGGTAAGCCGCGACCGGGTCACGGTCCAAATCGTATCGCAGCCGTCAAAAGGATTCCTGGGACTGATCGGTGTCAAGGAAGCAAAGGTGGAACTTACACTGCTGCCTGAGCCCGCACCGGAACCAGTGGAGACGGCGAAACCTTTGCCACTAGATTTTCATGAACCCGAAGCTTCCTTAGAGGAAGAAGACAAAGACCCTTATGAAACGGCTGCCGAGTTTATCATTGACGTCGGTAAGAGCATGGGACTGGATGTGAGCGTTGAAATCCAGCACGCGAGGGATGCTACGACCCTTCATATTTTCGGTCCCGATTTGGGACTGATCATTGGCAGAAGAGGACAAACCCTCGACGCCTTGCAGTATTTGGCCAACATTGTGGCGAACCGGGTGTCAAGCAGTTACGTGCGGCTTGTGCTCGATGCAGAAAACTTCCGGGAGCGCCGGAAGAAGACGCTGGAGGATTTGGCCGACCGGTTGGCGGGACGGGTGATTCGGACCCATAAAGAGGTTGTTCTTGAACCGATGTCCCCGCAGGAGCGGAAGGTGATCCATTCCAAGCTGCAGGATCATCCGCAGGTGAAGACCTACAGTAAAGGGGAAGAGCCCAACCGGCGCGTAGTCATTACGATAAAGTAAAGAGAGACCTGTACAATGACTTTATTGAGCTTACCTTTAGCTTATGAAGTCATTGTTTTTTTTGAATCTTGAATGGGGTCACCGGGAAGCGCCGGGCCTAGGCGTCGCAGGTCTTGATACGTCTTGTTATGGCAACAATAGAGCTAACAGAAACGGATGAACGTTTAATATAGAAAAAATAGAGGTGACAGCCTTGCTTACAGATACAATCGCAGCGATATCGACAGCTGTAGGGGAAGCGGGAATCGCCGTCATCCGCGTGAGCGGACCGGACTCGATTTCCGAGGTCGAACGGATTTTTCACAGCAAAACGGCGTTAACGGAGGCGGAGTCGCATACGGTTCATTATGGGCACATCATCGACCCGGACACCCAGGAGCGGGTGGAGGAGGTGCTTGTCACCGTGATGCGGGCACCGCGGTCTTTTACCACAGAAGATGTGGTGGAGATCAGCACGCACGGCGGCGTCATTTCGGTCAAACGGGTGATGGATCTGCTGCTGCAGCTGGAGATCCGTCTGGCGGAACCGGGCGAGTTTACCAAGCGGGCCTTTTTGAACGGCCGGATTGACCTTTCCCAGGCCGAAGCGGTAATCGACCTGATCCGGTCCAAGTCGGACCGTGCCTTCTCGATCGCATTGAAGCAGGTAGAGGGATCCTTGTCCCAGAGAATCGGGGAGCTGCGCCACACCTTGGTGGAAACGATGGCTCACATCGAAGTCAATATCGATTACCCGGAGCATGATGTGGAATCGCTGACGGCAGAGTTCATTAAGCAGAAAAGCAACGAAGTTATGGAAGGCATTCAGAAGCTGCTGAAGACCGCTGAAGAAGGGAAGATTTTACGTGAGGGCATCACCACGGCGATTGTCGGACGTCCAAACGTGGGCAAGTCTTCACTGCTGAATGCGCTGGCGCATACGAACCGTGCGATTGTGACCGACATTCCGGGCACGACGCGGGACGTCATCGAGGAGTTCGTCACGATCAACAACATTCCGCTCAAGCTGCTGGACACGGCAGGAATTCGGGAAACGATGGACGTCGTGGAGAAAATCGGCGTGGAGCGCTCGAAGCATGCGGTCACAGAAGCCGACCTCATCCTGCTCGTACTGAATGCAAGCGAACCGCTGCATGAGGACGAACTGGAATTAATGGAACAAATCCGTGGTAGACAATCCATCGTCATTATGAATAAAATGGACTTACCTTCGCAATTGGACAGGGATCTGCTGTCCAGGTACTATCCGGATGAATTGATCGTCCCGATGTCGGTGATGACCGAAGAGGGGATCGATCTTTTGGAAAAGGCGATTTCTTCGCTCTTTTTCAGCGGGAAGCTGGAGTCGGGCGATCTGACTTATGTCAGCAACGTCCGGCATATCGCTCTCCTTAAAAAGGCGTACAAATCGCTTCAGGATGCCTACGAAGCGGCGGATCAGTTCATCCCGATCGACATGATTCAGATCGATGTCCGTCTTGCTTGGGAACAGCTTGGTGAGATCACAGGCGATACGGCGGCCGAAACGCTGCTGGATCAAATTTTCTCCCAGTTCTGTTTAGGTAAATAAGTCGTTCGTTCATATAGATTCATGCATTTATTTTCAGAAAAATAAAGGAGGTTTGTCCAATGAGTTATGATGGAGGCAGCTATGATGTCATCGTCATCGGTGCAGGCCATGCCGGCTGTGAAGCGGCTTTGGCCGCAGCGCGGATGGGCTGCAACACACTGATGATTACCATCAATCTGGACATGGTCGCATTTATGCCGTGCAACCCGTCGATCGGGGGACCGGCCAAAGGGCATGTCGTCCGTGAAATCGATGCGCTGGGCGGTGAAATGGGCCGTAATATTGATAAAACGTTTATTCAAATGCGGATGCTGAACACAGGGAAGGGGCCGGCGGTGCATGCGCTGCGTGCGCAAGCCGACAAGTTCCTGTATCAACAAACGATGAAGGAAACGATGGAGAAAGAACCGAACCTGACAATGCGTCAAGGCATGGTGGAACAGCTGATTGTTGAAGACGGCGTCTGTGTCGGCGTGGTGACGAAAACCGGCACCTCGTACCGTGCTAAATCTACGGTGCTGACTACCGGCACGTATCTTCGCGGTAAAGTCATTATGGGTGAGCTGACCTACGAAAGCGGTCCAAACAACCAACAGCCTTCGGTGAAGCTGGCGGAAAATCTGCGCGAGCTGGGCTTCGATCTCGTTCGCTTCAAGACCGGCACGCCTCCGCGTGTACACAAGTCCACCATTGACTTTTCCAAGACCGAAATTCAACCGGGAGATGAGAAACCTAAATTTTTCTCTTATGAAACCGAGTCTTCCGATAATGAGCAGCTTCCTTGCTGGTTGACGTATACTTCGGTGGAAACCCACCGCATTATTAACGAGAACCTGCACCGTGCGCCGATGTTCTCCGGAATTATTGAAGGAACAGGACCACGTTACTGCCCGTCCATTGAGGATAAGATCGTGCGCTTCAGCGACAAGCCGAAGCATCAAATTTTCCTCGAGCCGGAAGGCAAGAACACCTCTGAATATTATGTCCAAGGGCTGTCCACCAGTATGCCTGAAGACGTTCAGCTGGCGATGCTGCGCAGTATCCCTGGCTTGGAAAAAGTTGAAATGATGCGCAACGGTTATGCGATTGAATATGACGCTATGGTACCGACGCAGCTGTGGCCATCTCTGGAAACGAAGAAGATGCCGGGATTGTTCACCGCCGGTCAAATTAACGGAACCTCCGGTTACGAAGAAGCTGCAGGTCAAGGCATCATGGCCGGCATTAACGCTGCGCGCAAAGTACAGGGCAAAGAACCGGTCATTCTCGACCGTTCGCAAGGCTATATCGGAGTTCTGATCGACGACCTCGTGACGAAAGGTACCAATGAGCCTTACCGTCTCCTGACTTCCCGTGCGGAATACAGACTGCTGCTTCGCCATGACAACGCCGATCTGCGGTTGACGCCGGTAGGGCATGAGATCGGTCTGATCTCGGAGGAACGCTTCGCGAAGTTTTTGGATAAGAAGGAAAAGGTGGAGCTGGAAATCGAACGTCTACGTTCAACGAAGGTGGGTCCTTCACATGTGAATGCACTGTTAGAATCGATCGGTTCCGCCCCGATTCAGGATGGCAGCAACCTGCTGACCATTCTGCGCCGTCCAGAAGTAACCCACAGCCATATTGAACAAATTTCACCTTCGCCATATGAACTTACGGAAGAAATGAAGGAGCAGGTCGAAATTCAAATCAAGTATGCAGGGTATATCGAAAAGCAGCTGATCCACGTGGAACGTCTGCAAAAGATGGATAAGAAGAAGATTCCGGAATCGATCGACTATAACGATGTTCAAGGCATCGCCATCGAGGCTCGTCAAAAGCTCAGCAGCATCCGTCCGATTTCGATCGGTCAAGCTTCACGCATTTCCGGCGTGACGCCGGCGGATATCTCGATTCTGCTGGTATATCTGGAACACTATAATCGCGTTACAGCGGCAAGAGGTTAACGAATGGATCCGATACAAGAGCAATTTGTGCAGCGTTTAAAAGAACATGGCATTACGCTCGAACCATCCCAGTTGGAACAATTTGAAATTTATTTCAAGGAACTGGTCGAATGGAATGAGAAAATGAACCTTACCGGGATTACCGAGCGGGAGCAAGTGTATACCAAGCATTTTTATGATTCCATCTCCCTGGCGTTTTATGTGAACATGGGGGAGATCGGAACACTGGCCGATATCGGCTCAGGGGCGGGATTCCCGGGAATCCCGCTGAAGATTTGTTTTCCACACTTGAAGCTGACGATTATCGACTCGTTAAACAAGCGCATTTCCTTCCTGCAGCACGTTGTGCAGGAGACTGGCCTTAAGGATGTTGAACTTCTCCATGGCCGGGCCGAGGATTGGGGAAGGAAGGCGGGGTACCGTGATCATTTCGATCTCGTTACCGCCCGAGCAGTGGCCAGGCAGGCCGTCCTGAATGAGTTCTGTCTCCCCTTTGTCAAAGTGAACGGTCTGTTTGCGGCGATGAAAGGAAGCGATCCGGCGGAGGAAGTACAGGAGGCGGCCAAAAGCTTGAAGGAACTGAGGGGCAAGGTGATCGAAGTGGAACGCTTCTTGCTACCTGTAGAAGAATCGGCTCGCCATATTGTCCAGATCCGTAAGACTGCGCCTACCCCAGGTAAATATCCGAGAAAGGCCGGAACTGCGGTTAAATCGCCTTTAGTATAAGAAAAAAACTGGTTTCAGCAAGCTGTATCAGACCCTATGGAATGTGCAGTCGACTGACTTCCTATCAACGGACTGTCTGAAACCAAGTCATATTTATAAAATGAAGAGGATTGTTTCACGTGGAACAGTCCTCTTTTTTTAGATGATAAAAATATAAATTTTCAGCGATGCTGTTCTCCTATATAATTTCAAGAAGACTTCTGAAATACGCGGTCTGTCCTCTATAAAGATACATCGATAGTCGCTTTACTAAGATTATAGAGTGATGAATATAACGGTGCCGAATCACTGTAAAATCGCAAGAAATGCTTCTGCTAGAAGCGGTTTGTCTTCTTTGATGTTCCATCGATAAGTGCTTTTATTAATGTGAAAAAATGGATAAATGGCAGGAAAAATCGGGAACTTTGGAGAATAGGATTATATGAAGAAAAGTGGTAGAATAGAGTATAAACTGTATTCTATGAACTGGCTTCAAATGGTATGATAGAGAGGGATGATCGTTGGTAAGTGGTCTGACAGTCAGTCCGTTCAGTCATGTGAACCTTATACATAAATTTCGTTCGGATCTGACAATTCTCATCTTCCATTTTGAAGTCATTGGACGACTCTCTATGTCTGGATTGCAGCTGTCAAAGCTCAAGGTTAGTTGTTACCCTTATCCTACATGGATGTCTCGATGACCTGTAGATTGTTGTTAGGTGCTCTAGCGGTGCTATTACGAATTTAGGTGGTAATATACGGAATGAAAGAACAATTTTCTAAATTGTTTGGTTTGACGGAACGAAGCAATGGGGATGAAGTAAAGCAAATTCCGGTGGCGGAAATCGTAAGCAGTCCTTACCAGCCCCGGACCATTTTTGATGACGATAAAATCGACGAACTCTGTCAAACGATCAAGACGCATGGGGTGATCCAGCCCATTGTTGTTCGTATCCGTAATGCCAAATACGAGATTATTGCCGGTGAGCGGCGCTGGCGTGCCGTTTCCAAACTCGGTTTGGAGACCATTCCCGCCATTGTCCGTGAATTCAATGATTCCCAAGCTGCTTCCATTGCATTGATCGAGAACCTCCAGCGTGAAGGCCTGACTTCCATCGAAGAAGCCGTTGCCTATCAAAAGCTCATTGACCTTCATCAGCTTACGCAGGAGAGCTTGGCGCAGCGCCTTGGGAAAAGCCAATCAACGATTGCCAATAAAATCCGGCTGCTTCATCTTCCGGAGGAAGTAAAAAATGCACTGATGGAGCGCAAAATTACTGAGCGGCATGCCCGCGCGTTACTGTCCCTCGATACCGAGGAACTGCAGCTGAAAGTGCTGGCTGAGATTGTATCCAAAGAGCTGAACGTGAAACAAACGGAGGCTAGAGTTGCCTTTTACAAGGAATCGGCAAAAATTAAAAAGGCAAAGCGCATCTCTTACTCCAAGGACGTCCGGTTGGCGTTGAACACGATTCGCCAATCCATCGATATGGTGTCTGGATCCGGGATGGCCATTAAAACGCAGGAAAACGACCATGAGGATCATTATGAGATCGTGATCAAAATTCCTAAGCGCTAATACGATGGAGCTTAGCGGCTGAGCGGCCGCTTTTTTTAGGAAGTCATAATGAATTTATGCTCTAAACCATGAAATCATAAGTCCCAGGTAGCTGAATTTCATAAGATGGAAGAATAGAGGGGGAGGGGGAAAGTTCGCATCTCCCATTTTTCTCGTCAATGTTCTGAAATCAAAGTTGTTCATTGATGGTGTCCGAATAATTGAGTAAAGGTTTTTCTTGTTATTCCAGCAAGGGGAAGCGCACTACTGCAGGGCGAAGCCGTTTCTGCGTATCTGTATACTTGAAACACCGGTACTTCTGATTTACCGCCGGGGGCATACAGGTATTTGCAGCCGTTTGTTTTGCTGATGATCACAATCCCGCGACCTACAAGAAGAGTCTTCATACACATAGAGGTGAATTGAGTGTCCAAAATTATTGCCATAGCAAATCAAAAGGGCGGAGTCGGCAAGACGACAACCTCCGTCAATCTCGGTGCAGGATTGGCTTCGCTCGGAAAAAGGGTGCTGCTCGTCGATATCGATCCCCAAGGCAATACAACCAGTGGGGTAGGTGTCAATAAAGCGGATGTAGCGAACTGCATTTATGATGTGATTATCAATGATGTACATCCCAAGGATGCGATCCTGCAAACGCAAATCGAAGGACTTCATATTATTCCGGCAACGATTCAATTGGCTGGAGCGGAAATTGAACTGGTACCGACCATTTCAAGGGAGCTTCGGCTTAAAAAGTCGCTTCAGTTGGTGAAAGCAAATTATGACTATATTTTAATCGATTGTCCGCCGTCTCTTGGTATACTTACTATTAACTCACTTACTGCCGCTGACTCGGTCATTATTCCTATCCAGTGCGAATACTATGCCCTTGAAGGATTAAGCCAGCTGCTGAATTCGATTCGTCTCGTCCAGAAGCATTTGAACACTTCGCTCCGGATTGAAGGCGTTCTGCTCACTATGCTGGATGCTCGGACGAATTTGGGGATTCAAGTGATTGAAGAAGTAAAGAAATACTTTCAGGAAAAAGTGTACCAAACGATCATTCCGAGAAATATTCGACTTAGTGAAGCTCCGTCCCATGGTCAGTCGATCATTACGTATGATCCGCGTTCGAAAGGCGCTGAGGTATATTTAGAGTTGGCAAAGGAAGTGATTTCGTATGAGTAAACGATTGGGTAAAGGGCTCGATGCTTTAATTCCTTCACTTTCGATTAATGAAGATGACAAAATCGTAGAAATCCCACTCAGCCAACTTCGTGCCAATCCTTACCAGCCGCGCAAGGACTTTAATGAGGAATCAATTCAGGAATTGGCCGAATCGATTCGTCAGCATGGGGTCATTCAACCGATTATTGTACGCAGCGTGCTCAAAGGATATGAAATTATTGCAGGGGAGCGGCGCTTTAGAGCTTCGCAATACTGCGGCAAGGCCACTATCCCGGCTGTGGTTCGCACATTCAGCGATCAACAGGTGATGGAGATTGCCTTGATTGAAAACCTGCAGCGCGAGAATTTAAATGCGATGGAAGTGGCTGTTGCTTACCAGGGCTTGATGGATCAATACTCACTGACGCAGGAAGAGCTGTCGTTGAAAGTGGGGAAATCCAGATCCCATATAGCAAACTTCCTTCGTTTGTTGGCTTTGCCGGATGAAGTCAAAGACTATGTTTCACGTGGAACAATTTCCATGGGCCATGCGAGAGCGTTGGTTGGTCTCAAGGATCCGTCCCTCATCAAGCAGTTGGCGAAGCAATGCGTCAACAATGAGTGGAGCGTACGGGATCTTGAGGAGGCTGTGAAACAGCTCGACCGGAAACCAGCGGATAAAAACAAGGTAAAAGTCAAAAAGCGCGATCCTTATATCGATAACTTGGAAGAGTCGCTGCGGGAGCGGTTTAGAACGACAGTGAAGATCAAGCAAAACAAAGATAAAGGCAAAATCGAATTGAACTATTACAGCAAACAGGACCTGGAACGGCTGCTGGAGTTGTTGCAATAAAGATCAGTGGATGGGATGACGCGTCTAGGTGATTCCTGAAAAGGACCGAAGATGCGTCATTCTTTGTTCCTTGGATCGGAGTGAAACGGGATATGAACGAAGTTGTATATCTGGATCATGCAGCGACTTCCTGGCCGAAACCGCCTGGTGTTCTGGCAGCCATGCAAAAGGCGATGGAGGAAGCGGCAGCGAATCCAGGACGAGGGAGCCATCAAATGGCCGTGCAAGCGAGCAGGGTTCTCTTTGAGACCCGCCGGATGCTGGCTCAGTTGTTTCGGGTGAAGAACCCGAATAACATCATTTTCACCCATAACACAACCCAGGCATTGAATATGGCGATCAAGGGGATCTTGAAGTCGGGTGACTATGTCGTTGCGACGATGATCGAACACAACTCCGTACGGAGACCGTTGGAATATTTAATGCGGACACTGGATATTCAAGTGGATTACATTGGGGTAAATGATCAAGGAGAACTGGACATGCAGCAGCTGGAGGCATGCTTATCCAAAAATCCGAAGCTGGTGGTTTGCAGCCATAGCTCGAATTTGTTGGGGAGTATTCTGCCAATCCAGCGAATTGGTGAGCTGGCACGCAGCAGTGGGGCAGTATTTTTGGTAGATGCTGCACAAAGCGCCGGCGTGTTGGACATTGATGTGGAGTCCTGCTGCATCGACATGTTGGCTTTTCCGGGCCATAAAGGGCTGCTCGGTCCGCAAGGGACGGGAGGGCTTTACTTATCGCCTGAGATCGAACTGGAGCCGCTGATCCACGGAGGAACGGGCAGCCAATCGGAGGAAAAGGAAATGCCCAGCGTAAGGCCGGACCGGTATGAAGCGGGGACCTTGAACACGGTCGGAATTGCCGGACTAAGAGCAGGGGTGGAGTATGTACTAAAGGAAACCCCGCAGCGGATTTATCAGCATGAATGGGCGCTGACTCAAATGATGATTGAGGGATTGAAAGAGCTGTCGGGTCTGAAACTGCTTGGTCCAGTACAAGGGAAGGAAAGGACCGGAATCGTGGCCTTTACGATCGAGGGCCGGGATTCTACGGAAATCGCCTTCCGCTTGGACCGGCAATATGGAATCGCAGTCAGAGCGGGGATGCACTGTACGCCGTTGGCTCACTATGCGGTGCGAACGGATAAGACCGGAGCAGTGAGGGCGAGTGTGGGTGCGAACAGCACGGAGCAGGAGGTTCAACGGATGGTTGAAGCGATGCGCGAGCTGGTTCGTTAACTAGATGGCCTGACGCAAGCCTCGAAGTCTATTAGTAATCAAACCTCGATGGCAAGACAAAACCGGTTCTCCCCTGTAAAGCTGAAGGGACAACCGGCAGAATGAATGTTTGTGATTTTTAACCGTATAGTATCAAGGACCATGAATATATGGGATCACGATACGTCTTGGGAACGGGTAGGTCAAGATTGAGGAAAAGGAATGAACAGCATGTCGGACTTAAATGATTTAATCAGCGAACAATTACCAGGAATCATTGGCGGGATCGTACTCCTCATTTTGATCTTGCTCGTGTTGGTGCTGACACAAGGGGCAAAGCTTAGAAAAGTTCGCCGCAAATACGAAACGATGATGGCCGGCAGCGGGGTAGAGGATTTAGAAACACTGCTCATCGATCTAAAGACACAGGTGGACAGCGTGGAGGATGAGCAGCAGCAGCAGCGTGAATCCGTGTCGCTGGCATTGAACAAGCTTCAAACGATCAAGGGTAATATCGGTATTAAACGTTACAATGCATTCAGCGAACGAGGGAGCGATCTAAGCTTTTCGATTGCGATCGTTGATGCCGATCGAAGTGGAGTCGTCATCACTGCGCTGTACAGCCGTGACAGCTCCTATGTTTATGCCAAGCCGGTAGAAGCCGGGCAGTCGACTTATCCCCTTTCGCCGGAAGAGGTAGAGGCGATTACTCTAGCCTTGCAAAAAGCGTAGTACGGGCTTTCCATTCCTTAATGGCGGAATGAAGGCTTGAGGCAATAATTTCGGACAAACGCATCACCAAGCTCAGCCTGGTGTTCTGCAATACAAAATATTCCATGAAGCCGCCGACATTAACGATACCCGTCAAATGGATATCGCCAACCGGCGGTAATTCTTTATGTACGCCTGCGCCGGGTTTGAGCGGGCCGTTGGCGACTTGAATGCAGCCTACGCTGGAGGATTGTCCAAGGCACGCATCGATGCCGATGACAAATGGATTGTCATACAGCGAATAGATCGAGGAGAGCGTCTCCTGGAGGTTAACGGCATGCACAGGCTCGTCCAGCGTGCCGAACAAGTGAAACCATGGACTTTTATACCGGGCCAATGCAGTGCCTACCAAAGGACCGAGGCAGTCGCCCGTGGACCGGTCGGTACCGATACATACAACGATAACCTGTTGATTTTCCCCGGCTTGAGAGAGATGAAACAGAAGACGATGAATAATAGCGGAATGGATTTCAGGGTCGGTATGTGGTATTTTTAAGCATGTAGGCTCCTGTTTGGGAGACGTTTTTGGCCACTGAGTCATAGAATCTTCCTCTCCTTGCATTTGGTAGTAACTAGTATATGGAAGGAAGAGGGTTTTTATACTTCATGCAGGAATTCCATAGAAAAAGTAATTCTGACGAATGCAGCACAAATCAAGGTGGGGGAGAAGCGGATGGTGGCGGAGATGGAAACCTGGATGCTGATTGCTTTTGATTCGACACAGCAGGCGCTGCGCGCAGAGATGCTGCTTGAATATGCGGAGGTTGAAATTGATTTATTTCCTACACCAAAGGAAATTACAGCGGGCTGTGCATTATCGATCCAGTTCCCGCCGGACCAGCTGGATAGCGTACAGACGATCATCCAGCAGGAGCAGGTGGAGATTCGGGGAATCTACTTCAAAGACAGCATAGAGGGATATAAGAGCATCGAGGATAGGAGGTAGAGTTGATTGAGTAAGTTTTGGCTGGAGGATACCATTCCCAATCCAGAGCAGGCTGTCAAGCAGGCGGTAAGTATCGGCGATAAGTTTCTGGATTGGGTGACGAATGTAGATATGTGGACCAATGTGCTGTTTTCGGGCATTCGTATCATCATTCTGTTTTTTGTTTCCCGCGTCATTATACGGGTTGTATCCAAAATTATAGACAAATCCCTGGCGAGACAGGAGCAGAGCCGGATGAACGTCAACCCGCGGAGGTTCGCCACGGTAGCCGAGCTGCTGAAAAACGTAACGGCGGTCACCTGTAATTTTATTATGGTGCTCCTGATTCTGTCGGAGTTCAACTTTCATTTGGGACCGCTCCTTGCGGGAGCAGGAGTGCTTGGTTTGGCCATAGGTTTTGGCGCGCAAAGTTTGGTTAAAGATGTGATTACCGGATTCTTCATTATATTAGAAGACCAATTTGCGGTAGGGGACGTTATCCAGACAGGGAGCTTCAAAGGCACCGTAGAGATGATCGGCCTTCGGACCACACGCATCGTAAGCCCTACCGGGGAAGTTTATATTTTGCCTAACGGTTCCATCGCCAGCGTAACGAACTACTCCTTATCCAATGCGCTCGCGGTTGTTGACCTTCCCATGAAAAACGAGCGAAATCTGGAAGAAACCGTAGCCCTGATTAAACAGGCGCTTACCGGCATTCAGCAGCGGGATCCTAATGTCATTTCGGTGCCGAATGTACTCGGGGTGCAATCCTTGAACACGAGTGAATACGTTATCCGGATCGTAGCCGAGTGCATGCCGAACACCAAAGGCGATGTTGAACGGCAGATTCAGGCCGATGTGAAGCAGGCTTTGGAATACGAGGACATGATGAAACAGGCACAGGCCGAGCTTGCGGCAGGTAAAGAAGGGAACAACGAAATGGGGGAAGGATAACGGTGGAACGTAAAGTGTTTCAACTCGGAGATATCGTCCAAATGAAGAAAAACCACCCATGCGGCAGTAACGAAATGGAAATTATCCGCATGGGAATGGATATCCGGATCAAATGCGTCGGCTGCCAGCACAGCGTATTGATCCCGCGGGCGAAGTTTGAGAAAAATATGAAAAAGGTGCTTCGATCGAAATCGGAAGAGGGAATGGAAGGGCAGGCTTAGCAGGCTTAGTAATAAACAGCTTTTGGACAAAGGGCTTGCACAAATGATGGACATGTGCTATAATCAATTTTGCTGCGGAAAGGTACCCAAGAGGTCTAAGGGGGCTGACTCGAAATCAGTTAGGCGTCGCAAGGCGTGCGAGGGTTCGAATCCCTCTCTTTCCGCCACATTCCCTTTTTTAAGTGACTGCGCATAGAATACATACAGTGAAAACCTTCAGTTGAGTAAACTGGAGGTTTTCTTAGTTGTTGGATCGTTTCCCTTTATGATCCTTTGCTTTCATAATAAGAGGGGAACAATTACTGCTGTATACAAACCAAAGGAGGACCCAGAAGGTCCTCCGATTTGGCAGGCGATGCCATGATTTTTTGGAATTCATCCACACAACACTTCAGCAAGTGAAACTCGGGTCAGCCTTTAGCAAATCTTTGCTTTAGACAATAAAGTGTTTTTAGCACTTCCCTCCGCTTCTTGAACGTGCTGTTTCTGACTTCCTGTGCTTTGTTGCGTTGATCATGTCCAACGGAACCACACCTCTCTCAAGCACCGCCTGATTGTAATATGCGCAGTTTTCGTGCGCTTATGCATCCATTTGTAAAATTAGTGGACCCGCGCTTTCGTCATCCGTTTCCATTTGCGGTCTTTCTTCGAGGTCTCTGGAAAGGTATCGCCCTTAGCCAGCTCGACCCGCTGCGGATCCGTGATTTCAGTATGGAAGCTGTTTTCACCAACCTCCATGTATACGCCGGGGTTCGGCGCTTTGTCGCCTGGTTCAAATTCGGTTCTTTCACCCATGGACAAGGCCTCCTTTAATCGTTAAAATGGACTGCCTCTGTAGTGTGTACCCTTGGCGGAGAATCATGTGTGGAACAGGATCAAAACGGCATTGTACTTGCAATCATTGGGCCAATTTGATATATTAATATGGTGCGAGTTTAGACTCGTTCCTTGCTCCTGACATGATCAGGGGCCGAAGTCCATAAGGAGGTGAAACATATGCGCAAATACGAAGTGATGTACATTATTCGTCCTGACATTGAACAAGATGCTGTTCAAGCCGCAGTCGAAAAATTCCAAGGCATCATCTCCAACGGTGGAGAAATCACTAAGCATGAAGTGATGGGTAAACGCCGCCTTGCGTATGAGATCAACAAATTCCGTGACGGTACTTTTGTTCTGGTTAACTTCAGCGCCAACCCTGACGTTGTAGCCGAACTTGAGCGCCTCATGAAAATTTCTGACGAAGTAATTCGTTATCTCATTACGCTTGACGTTGTTGCTTAATATCCGTTTACGGAATTAGTGATGAAATTCGCTCAAAGGAGGGGACTCGATTGTTGAACCGTGTTATTTTGATCGGCCGGTTGACCCGGGATCCGGAACTGCGCTATACACCTTCAGGGGTAGCCGTAACGCAGTTTACGCTCGCTGTGGATCGCCCGTTTACGGCGCAAGGCGGAGAGCGTGAGGCGGACTTTATTCCGGTGGTCACATGGAGACAGCTTGCTGAGACCTGCGCCAATTATCTGCGCAAAGGCCGTCTGACGGCTGTAGAAGGGCGCATCCAGGTACGGAATTACGAGAATAACGAAGGTAAACGTGTATACGTCACCGAAGTCATTGCCGATAACGTACGTTTCCTGGAATCCAACCGTGAAGGCGGTGGAGGCGGAAGCACCCCGCGTGAGGAGCCTTCCTACAATGGAGGCGGTGGACGTGGCGGTAACAGCTACTCGCGGAACAATTCCAATCAGGATCCTTTTTCCGATGACGGAAAACCGATTGATATTTCGGATGATGATTTGCCATTTTAATAAGGAAAGGACTGAAACAGCATGGCTTTTAAACAAAGAGAAGGCGGAGACAACGATAAAAGACCGGCTCGCCGCGGCGGCCGTAACAAACGTCGTAAAGTGTGCTTCTTCACTGTGAACAAAATTACTCACATTGACTATAAAGATACCGATCTGCTGAAGAAATTTATCAGCGAACGCGGTAAAATTTTGCCTCGCCGTGTAACCGGCACTAGCGCAAAATACCAACGCATGCTGACGATTGCGATCAAACGCTCTCGTCAAATCGCATTGCTGCCATACACTACAGAGTAATCTGTATCATGGCGAACGAGAAAGCCAGTACCTTGGACATCCCAGGTGCTGGCTTTTTTGCTGTGATGAACATGTTCATAATTATTCCATTTGTCTTACGGGAAACGAAAAAGTTATCATAGGGGTATTGCTGCATCGAGCAGAGGCGGTAAGGTTGTAAGCGTACCCGTAGGAAAGGGCAGGGCGCAGCTTTCCATTTCCCGGGCAATTTCATGATCGTGAAGTTCCGGCTGGATTGATTCGCAAACGGGCTTCGTAAACAGCGTGTTCCTTAATGATCAACGAGGGTATGATATAATGGAAAAACGGCGAAAAGGGGGATTACGATGGGACTGGGCAGAATCTACAGGAATTATTTTAAAAATAACATGTTCATGAGGATTCTGCTGATTTTCACGATCATTGCCATTCTAACAATCGTGATTCTGTCCTATCTGATGTTCTCTTCCCTATCTCAATCGATCGTGGAGAAGGAACTCAACAACCAGAAGGCTGCGATGGAAAATGTCAGCCGTTATCTGGATCAGCGTTACCAATCGGTAGAGAATATTGCCAGGGATATGTACCGGAACGAAATGCTGTTCTCGAACATTTCTTTTTTGATGGAGCATCCTTATTCGCAATATGTACAGCATCGCATGGACCAGTTTTTTAACGAAACGAACAACAACTCGACGGACCCGCTGCAGTATTTCCAGCAGGTGATGGACGAAAATGGAGATATCCGCAACATCATGCTGTACAGTTCAGAGAAGCAGTTTCTGTCCGTGTTCAAGCCAAACAAGCAGTATAAGCAGCTGACGACCGATATGACCCACTCTTATATTCCGGACGTGATGGCGATGGACTATAAAGGCATCACCGCTCCAAATTACTGGATCCGGAAGGCGGCGGACCAGTGGGCGCCGGAGCTGTACGCCATCCGGGTACCGATCAATAACAGGCAGCTCAAAAATGCGGGACAGTTTCTCGTTTATTTGGATTCGGGCGGCATCACCGATGCCCTGACGAGCTATAAGGACAGCTTCAAAGGGGATATTGCGGTGCTTTCAGCGGATGGCAAGGTTTTGTATGATTCGGAAGGGAAATATTATGGAAAGACCTATCCGTATATGGATGTGACCGATTCGCTGTATGACGGTGGGAATACCCGCCCGGCTGAGGTCAGCAGCCGAATGTATATCAACAAGCTGACTTCGGCTGACAACGGATACGTCGTGATTGGTGCAGTTCCGAAAAAGGACGTGGAGGCCAGTTATTCGGGCATCCGGAAAACGATTATAACGATCAGCGGGATCTGTATATTGTTTGCGATCTTTTTCCCGGCCTTCTTTGTGATTAATTTCGCCAACCGGACGAACCGGATTATTAGAATTACACGCAAGGTGAAAAACGGCGATTTGTCCGCACGGATCGATAACCCGGGAGAAGATGAGCTTGGCCAGATTTCCCGAAGCTTTAACGACATGCTGGACGAGCTGAACCTGTATATCGAGCGGGTGTACAAAGCCGAAATTAAACAGAAACAAACAGAGCTGGTGGCGCTGCAGGCGCGGATCAATCCCCATTTTCTGTATAATACTCTTGAAGTGATTCGGATGCGGGCCATTTCTCAAGGGGCTAAGGATGTCGGGGAAATGATCTATAGCTTGTCCGTGCTCTTCAAAAGCCTGGTCAAGCAGAAAAAGATTTACACGCTCAAGGATGAGCTGGAGGCATGCCGCTTGTATCTGGAGCTGTTCCGGATCCGTTATAAGGAGAAGTTCAGCTATACGATCGATTCAGACCCGGCGCTGCAGGGCAAATCGGTCATGAGGCTGTCGCTGCAGCCGCTTATCGAAAACTATATCGTTCACGGTATCCAGACCAATCGCGACGATAATCATCTGGACATTCGGGTGAGGGAAGAAGGCGATATGCTGGTGGCTGTGATTACGGATAATGGCAAAGGTATCACGCCTGAGCGCCTGGCTGAAATCCATGAAGAGCTCGGGAAGCCGGAGGAGTCCGGCGAAATGTTTGGGCTGCGCAGCGTGCACAGCCGGCTGCAGTTTTTGTACGGTCCGACTTACGGGGTGGAAATTGACAGTCGGCCTGGAGTCGGTACGGTTGTCACCGTACGTTACCCTAACCGGGAAGGGACGGATGCTGAAGATGTATAAAGTGTTTATTGTGGACGATGAGCCGTTCATTATCGAAGGGCTGTACGATATTTTGGATTGGGCAGCGCTGGGACTGGAGATTGTCGGGCACGCAGAAAATGGACGCCAGGCGCTCGAGGCCATGGCGTCTACACCCGTGGATGTGCTGATTACGGATATTTCCATGCCGGTGATGGACGGCCTGAGTCTGATCGGCGAGGCTCGCAAAACCCGCAGCGACCTCAAGGTGATCATCCTAAGCGGATACAACGAGTTCGATTACTTGAAGCAGGGGATGAGGCTCGGTATCGAGAACTATTTGCTGAAGCCGATCAATGTGGAGGAACTGGAATCGACGCTCCGCAATACCGTGTCCAAGCTGGACAGTACGAGGGCGAGCGGATTGTACAGCGCTTTTGATGTGCAAATTTTGAAGGACAATACGCTCTACCGCTGGATGAACGGACAGATCGCCCCTCCGGAATTTATAGAAAGAGCCGATCTGCTTGGCGTGAACTTGGACCGGCCTTATATGGCCGTGGCGGTGCTTCGGACCGCAGCCGATGAGGCGTTGTTCGGGCAGGTTGACGATTTGCTGGAAGACAGCACGGAGCTGACGCTGTTCCGCGATGTGGATGGGGATACGGTCCTTATTGGAAGTCTGGAGAACCCGCAGGAGGGGAAGGCCCGTCTGATGACAGCACTGGAGCAGCTGGAGGCTGATTTAGCGAGGCAGGGCTGCACGGTGCATATCGGTGTCGGTTCGGCGGTGAGCCTGCCTGGAGAGGCTTCTGTCAGCTACAAGGAGGCCAAGCAGTCACTGGAGTATTTTATGGTATTTCCGGATCGGCGGATCATCGACTACACCAGCTTGGAGGAGAATAGCGGCGGCCCGGAGCGGCATATCGCCATCGCTTGGGACGAATACGCTAAGCTGATTCTGGCGAGGGACGAGGCCGGGCTGAATCGAAAAATCCAAGACGACTTTGAGCAGATGCAGAAGGCGGGACATATCCGCCCGGAGGATCTGCTGAACGCGGCCCTGGAGCTGGTGATTCGCTTCAAAATGGAGCTTGAGCAGATCAAGCATACGGATGAGTCGGATATATTTAAGAACGGCTTAGGCAAGGTCCGGGACAGCTCCTCGCTGCAGGATCTCATTACTGCTCTGCAGGAAGTGGCTGGAGCTGCGGTCCAGTCGCTGCTTCAGGATATGAAGAACCCCGTGGTGAATCAGGTGCTGGTCCATATTCACAATCATTATGCGGACGAACTGTCGCTGAAGACGCTGGGGGCACAGTATCATATTCATCCGGTGTACCTGGGACAGCTGTTTCATAAGGAAACCGGGGAAACGTTCGCCGAATACATCAACAAGTTCCGGATCGAAAAGGCGAAGCAGCAGCTGAAGAACACGAACCTCAAGGTGCAGGAGATTGCGCGGAACGTAGGCTACTGGGAGACCGGATATTTTTATAAACAGTTCAGGAAATATGTCGGGATCTCGCCGACGGATTACAAGGGGCTGGGTTGACCGGCTGGAGACACCCTGAATCAGATGAGACTAAACACCTACCATCTCATCCGGTTTAGGTTTTTTTTGTGACGTTTGATGCAGAAAAAACCTAATGAAAATGAAAGAAAAACAATAAAAGTAAGCGTTTCACTGAAAAAATGACAAATTTAGACAAAAAGAAAACCTTTTCTTTAATTTGTACACGGATTTATTTAGTTTATCTTCTTTTTGTAACGGCTTACATCCGTTAAGGTTATCTTAGTTAAACAAACCGAGCCGGAAACAATAAAAGAAAAAGCCGGTTTGGCCGCTTGGTGGGCAGACAGCTAGACAACATTGACTGCAACACAAAAAGGGAGGAACACACATGAGCAAGGGTAAGAAAAGCTTCTCGTTCGCACTGGCCATGTTGACGGCCTTCGCGCTTGTACTCAGCGCGTGCGGTGGGGGCAACAAAGACGCGGAAAGCAGTGGTTCCGGATCTTCGGGGAGCTCCGAGAAACCGGTAAACCTGATCTGGTACACGATCGGCACGCCGCAAAAAGACGTTGACAAGGTTATGGCTGAGGTCAGCAAGTATACGCAGGAGAAGATTAATGCAACCGTCACCATGAAAATGATCGACTGGGGCGACTACCAGCAAAAAATGCAGGTAAACGTAGCTTCCGGCGAACCGATGGACATTATGTTCACATCCGCAGGCGGATTCGATTACGTACAGAACGCAAGAAAAGGCGCGTTCATGGAACTCGACGATCTGCTTGATAAATATGGAAAAGGCATCAAAGATACCATCGATCCTGCTTTCCTGGAAGGCTCCAAAGTCGATGGACACAACTATGGCATTCCGGCCAACAAAGAGCTTCCTCAGCAAGAAGTATGGCGCTTCAACCAAAACCTGGTGGACAAGTACAAACTGGATACCTCCAATGTACGTTCCCTGGATAGCATTGAGCCGCTGTTGAAAGCGATTAAGGAAAAAGAACCGAACGTAACACCGTTCGCGATGGACAAGAACTACGTTCCTTATGTTCCTTATGACTACATCATTCAGAATCTGCCAATGGCTGTGAAGCTGGATACGACCGATTACAAAATCGTCGACATCCTCGAAACGCCAGAAATGAAGCAGGCGCTGACAACGATGCACAAATATTATCAAGCCGGCTATGTGGCTCCGGAAGCAGCAACAACGGGCTCCACTAGCGATCTGATGACTTCCGGTAACTGGTTCATGGACCGTGCGCAAACCCAGCCGCTGGCTGACAATACTTGGTCTGCAAGCTATGGCTATCCGGTTAAATCGACACCGGCAAGTGATGCGATCATCACGAACACATCGGTTCAAGGCTCGATCATGGCGATTTCCGCAAACTCCGAGCATCCGGAGAAAGCAATGGAATTCCTGAACCTGCTGAATACGGATCCGGTTCTTCGCAACATGGTGGATTCCGGTATCGAAGGAACACACTACAAGAAGGTTGACGACAAGCACATTGAAAACCTTCCAGAGGGCAAAAACTACGACATGCCGTCGTACTCCCTCGGCAACAACATGCTGCTCTACTTGAACCCGAATGACCCGGATGACAAGTGGGAGCAATTCAAGAAATTTAACGCTGAAGGTAAAGATTCTCCAATCCTGAGCTTCAACTTCGACAGCACGAAAGTAGCAACCGAAATGGCAGCTGTACAAAACGTGAAGGAACAGTTCTGGGCATCCCTGATGACCGGTACCGTTGATCCGGAAACCTACCTGCCAAAAGCGATTGCGGCCTTCAAGCAAGCCGGCCTGGACAAGGTCATCGCTGAAGCTCAAACTCAGCTTGACGCCTGGAAAGCTGCAAACAACAAGTAATGTAGAAAAAAATTCGGAAAGGATCGGGCGGGTGACTTAGCGCCCGGTCCTTTTTCAATGTATAACCAATCAATCATGGGAGGGAAACAGAATGGCCGCATTTTTCAAAAACCTCATTAGAAACAAAGTCATGCTGTTTATGGTGCTGCCCGGTGCCATTTGGTTTTTCTTCTTTTCCTACCTGCCGCTGGTGGGTACGATCGTGGCATTCAAGCAATACCGTTTCAACCGGGAAGGCTTCTGGGCCAGTATCAGCAAGAGTGAGTGGGTAGGTTGGGACAACTTTAAGTTCCTGTTCAGCACCAATGACGCCTACACGATTACGCGTAACACGTTATTGTACAACCTGGCTTTTATTATCCTTGGATTGATCCTGTCCGTAGCCATGGCAGTTCTGCTCTCCGAGCTGGTCGGCAAAACGATGGCGAAAATTTATCAGACCGGGATGTTCCTTCCTTACTTCCTGTCCTGGGTCATCGTCGGATACTTTGCATTCAGCTTCCTGAGCATGGACCGCGGGATGATCAACCAAATCCTTGGCTGGTTCGGCGCCGAGCCGGTTCAGTGGTATTCCGATCCAAAATATTGGCCGTATATCCTTGTCTTCGTCAGTCTTTGGAAATCCGTCGGTTATAACAGCGTCGTGTATCTCGCCTCCATCATGGGTATCGACAAATCCCTGTATGAAGCGGCCATGATCGACGGCGCCAGCAAGTGGCAGCAAATCAAGAACATTACGATTCCGATGCTCTCTCCGATCATCATTATCATGACGCTGCTCGCAGTGGGCCGGATCTTCTACGCCGACTTCGGTCTGTTCTACCAGGTTCCAAGAGACTCGGGTACGCTGTACTCCGTAACCAACGTTATCGATACGTACGTATACCGCGGTCTGAAAACAACTGGCGAAATCGGTATGAGTACCGCTGCAGGCCTGTACCAATCGGTTGTCGGCTTTGTACTCGTGATCGTGTCCAACTTTGTCGTCCGCAAAATCGACAAGGACAGCGCATTATTCTAAATCATTTTTTGAAGGGAGTGTCAGGTTATGGCGGAGGTCATTCAAAGAAAAAAACGGGATTTTCATCATGTTTCGCGCGGCGCGAACGCTGTTCTTCATACGATTGCGGCAATCTTTTCCTTCTTGTGCGTATTTCCTTTTCTGTTCGTCGTCATTATCTCGTTAACCGATGAAAAAACGCTGGCAACGGACGGCTACCGTCTGATCCCGGCCAAATGGAGCTTCGAGGCTTACAAATTCGTATTTCAAAGCGGCGACACGCTGCTTCGTTCCTATGGCGTGACGATCCTCGTTACCGTCGTGGGTACGCTCGTCAGCTTGATCCTGATCTCGCTGTACGCCTATGCGATTTCACGGAAAAGTTTCCGCTACCGCAGATTTTTCTCCGTATTCGCGATTCTTACCATGCTGTTTAACGGCGGGATGATTCCGACGTACATGGTTGTGTCGCAATTGCTCGGATTAAAAGATACCCTGTGGGCGCTGATTTTGCCGCTCGCGATGAACGCTTTTTATATCATGATCCTGCGTACGTTCTACAGCACCAGCGTACCGGAGGCGATTATCGAATCGGGCCGGATCGACGGCGCGGGCGATTTCTACATTTTCCTTCGCATCGTGCTGCCGTTGTCTTTGCCAGGTCTGGCGACGATCGGACTGTTCAGTACGCTAGGGTATTGGAATGACTGGTTTAATGCCTTGCTCTATATCGACAATCCGAACCTGGTGCCGCTGCAATCGATGCTGATGCGGATCGAATCCAGCATTCAGTTCATTCAGCAAAACTCGGCCAACAGCTCGCTCAGCATGGCTGCACTGCAGTCCATTCCGCAGGATACGTCCCGTATGGCGATGGTCGTGCTCGCTACGCTGCCAATTATTTTTGCATATCCGTTCTTCCAACGTTATTTTGTACAAGGACTTACCGTAGGTGCCGTCAAAGAATAATAAACAACATCACTTTAGGGAGACAGGAGAGAAGTCGAGATGTTGATTTACAAAGACAAGACGAAACCAGCTGTGGAGAGGGCCCGGCATTTGCTAGGTCTGATGACTTTGGAAGAAAAGGTCGGCCAGCTCGTGCAGCCGTTCGGCTGGCAAACCTATGAACATAGAGATGGGAAGATTGAATTAACGGAGTCTTTTAAGCAGCAAGTCCAAAATGGCGGTGTCGGTTCCCTGTACGGGGTGCTGCGCGCCGATCCGTGGACCGGCGTCACGCTGGAGAACGGCCTGTCCGCCAAGGAAGGTGCGGAGGCGGTTAACGAAATTCAGCGTTATGCCATTGAGAATTCCCGACTCGGCATTCCGATCCTGATCGGGGAGGAGTGCTCGCACGGGCATATGGCGATCGACGGCACGGTGTATCCGGTGCCGCTGCTGCTCGGGAGCACGTGGAACGTCGATTTGTACCGCGAGATGTGCCGCGCCGTCGCCGCGGAGACGCGGGCGCAAGGCGGGGCGGTGACCTACTCGCCGGTGCTGGACGTCGTGCGCGATCCCCGCTGGGGGCGCACGGAGGAGTGCTTCGCCGAAGACCCTTACCTGATCGGCGAATTTGCCGCCGCATCGGTCCAGGGGCTTCAGGGCGAGGCTCTGGACAGCGACGCGAGCGTTGCTGCGACGCTGAAGCATTTTGTCGGATACGGCAGCTCCGAAGGCGGACGCAACGCCGGCCCCGTGCACATGGGCTGGCGCGAGCTGCTTGAGGTGGACCTGTATCCGTTCAAGAAAGCAGTGGAAGCCGGCGCTGTGTCCATCATGCCGGCTTATAACGAAATTGACGGTGTGCCATGCACGGTCAACACGGAACTGCTGGAGGACGTCCTCCGCAAGCAGTGGGGATTTGACGGCATGGTCATCACCGACTGTGGGGCCATCGATATGCTGGCCGCGGGACATGACGTGGCGGAAGACGGCATGGACGCCGCCGTTCAGGCCATCAAGGCGGGCATCGATATGGAGATGTCCGGCGAAATGTTCGGCCGGTATCTGCTGGAGGCGGTCAGCCAGGGCAAGCTTGGCATTGGTGTCCTGGACCGGGCGGTGCTGCGGGTGCTGGTACTCAAGTTCAAGCTGGGCTTGTTTGACCGGCCATATGTGGATCCGGAGCGGGCTGAGCAGGTCATTGGCCAAAGCGAGCATGTGCAGCTGGCACGCAAGCTGGCGGAGGAAGGCATCATTCTCTTGAAGAACGAGAAGAATGCACTGCCGCTGGACAAGCGGGCGGGCACCATTGCGGTGATCGGTCCGAACGCAGACCACGGCTATAACCAGCTGGGCGATTACACGTCGCCGCAGCCGGCGGACAAAGTGGCGACCGTGCTGAAGGGCATCCGGGCGAAGCTCGGCGCCGAATCCGGCCGGGTGCTGTATGCGCCGGGCTGCCGGATTAAAGGCGATTCCCGGGAAGGATTTGACACGGCGCTGTCCTGCGCGTCTCAGGCAGACACCGTGGTGATGGTGATGGGTGGATCGAGCGCCCGCGATTTCGGCGAAGGCACGATCGACCTGAAGACCGGGGCTTCGAAGGTGTCGGACAACTCCTGGAACGATATGGAGTGCGGCGAAGGCATCGACCGCATGACGCTGGGATTGGCAGGCGTGCAGCTGGAACTGATTCAGGAAATCCATAAACTCGGCAAACGCCTCGTCGTGGTGTATATCAACGGCCGTCCGATTGCTGAGCCATGGGTGGACGAGCATGCCGACGCGATTCTGGAGGCTTGGTATCCGGGGCAGGAGGGCGGACACGCGGTGGCGGACATTTTGTTCGGCGACGTCAATCCGTCCGGACGGCTTACCGTATCAATTCCGAAGCATGTCGGCCAGCTGCCGGTATATTACAACGGCAAACGCTCGCGGGGCAAGCGGTATATGGAAGAGGACTCGAAGCCGCGTTACCCGTTCGGCTATGGCCTCAGTTATACGACCTTTGGTTACGATCAGCTCCGCATCAGCGCCGATTCGATAACGGAAGACGAAACGGCAACCGTGTCGGTGAACGTGACAAACACCGGCAGCCGTACCGGAGCGGAAGTCGTGCAGCTGTACATTTCAGATAGCGTGAGCGCCGCAAGCCGTCCGTTGATGGAGCTCAAAGGGTTTACGAAAGTGGAACTTGAACCGGGTGAGTCCCGGACCGTGGAATTTAAGATCGGCAGGGAACAGCTGCAGTACGTGGGCAGGGACCTGAAGCCCGTCGTGGAAACGGGGCTGTTCCGGATCCATGTCGGCAGACATGTAAACGACACGATAAGCACGGAGTTGGCCGTGCGGGAGGGTAAATAAATGGAACGGATCAGACGCTTTATCCGTGAATTATCGGACAACCGCTGGCTCGAGCAGACAGAGCTCCGCAGCTGGGACATCACCCGCTCTTACTACAAATTGCCTGGCGAATATGAGAATACGGCTCCTTACCCGGAAGGGAAGGGGCTGGCCTCTTTTCCAAGCAAGCAAGGAACGACATATTTCTTCCGGACCCGGCTTGAGCTGCCGGAAGGCTGGCCATCCGAGCCGTTCGGGCTCGTCTTTGCTTCGGGCGGAGAAGGGCTTCTGCGCGTCAACGGGGTTTCCTACCAGGGCCTCGACCGCAATCATACGTATGTAACGCTCGATCCTGCAGTGATCGGAGAGACGCCGGAACTCGAAATCGAGTTGTTTGATCCGGTTCCGGAGCCGGTCGATCCATTGAACCAGCAGGCCGTCATCAACCCGCCGATCACGTCGGTCACGAGCCTGCTTGTGCGGCCGAATCATGCGGTGCTGAGCCTGATGTATACAGTCACCGTCGTGCGTGACTCGCTGGTGCTGCTGCCGCAGGAAGACTTCCGCCGCGTGCGCCTGATGGAAGTGCTGTACCGGGCGATGGACCGGTTCGTGAACCTGGATGCGGCGGCCATCCGTGATGGCAGGGACGTTGCCGAAATCGAGGCGGCGCTTAGAGCGGACGTCCAGGAAGTAGGCGGCAATGCCGAGGGGCTGGAGCATATGGTCGGCCAGTCGCACATCGATATCGCCTGGCTGTGGCCTGTCCGCGAAACGGTCCGCAAGGCGAGCCGCACGTTCTCGACGGTCGACCGGCTGATGGAGGAATATCCGGAGTACCGGTACACGCAAAGCCAGCCGCAGCTCTTCGCCTTTCTGAAGGAAAACGATCCCGAGCTGTTCGAACGGGTCAAGGCGCGGATCGTGGAAGGACGCTGGGAGCTGGTCGGCGGCATGTGGGTCGAGCCCGACCTGAATCTGCCGAGCGGCGAATCACTGATCCGGCAGATGCTGTACGGCCAGCGGTTCTACCAGGAGGAATTCGGCCGGATGTCGAATATCGAATGGCTGCCGGACACGTTTGGCTACTGCGCATCGCTGCCACAAATTTTGAAGCACGGCAAAGTGGATTATTTCATGACGACCAAGCTCGGTTGGAACGACACCAACCTGTTCCCATACGATTTGTTCCATTGGGTCGGCATCGATGGAACGCCGATTTTGTCTTATCTGAACCATGGCGTGAACGAACACACACTGCCAAAGGATGTTCACGATCACTGGCAGTCCTATCGGGAAAAGGCGCTGCATCCCGAGCAGATGCTCTTGTACGGACACGGGGACGGCGGCGGTGGTGTCACCCGCGAGATGCTGGAGTACATCGACCGGTCCGATCTGATGGTCGGGCAGCCGGCAAGCCGTTACAGTACGGCGGCCAAGTTCTTCGAGAGCATCGAGCAGGCGGGTCCGGTGCTTCCGACGTGGCGCGGCGATCTCTACCTGGAGCTGCACCGCGGCACGTATACGACGCATGCCCGCAACAAACGCAGCAACCGCAAGGCGGAGGTGCTGTACCGGGAAGCCGAGCTGTGGAACACGCTGGCTGGGCCGAACATGGATGCGGCCGACCGTACAGAGGTGACGCAGCAGCTGCATGACGGCTGGAAGCTGATCCTGCTGAACCAGTTCCATGACATCATTCCGGGCTCAGCGATTACCGAAACGTATGAAACGTCGGATAAGGAATACGGCGAAATTTTCGCCAAGGGAGAACACGCCTTGAACGAAGGGCTGAACACGCTGGTGTCGGATATCGATACTTCCGGCAAGGAGGGCACTCCGTACGTTGTCTTCAACAGTCTCGGATGGAGCCGGAGCGCTGTGGTTCATATCGAAGCCGAACAAGGCGAAGGCGCCTTGGCCGCTTATGACAAGCACGGCACGCGCCTGGAGACGGACGCTGTCGAAGGCGGCATCTCCGTCCGGGTTCCCGACGTACCGGCACTGGGTTACAAAACCGTGTGGGTGAAGCCGGAAGCCGCCGTGAATGCTGACTCCGCGGGGATTCAGTCATTCGGCGATACGTGGGAGACTTCCGCTTACCTTGTGCGGTTCAACGAGCGTGGCGAAATTACCAGCTTGCTGGATAAGGCTGCCGGCCGCGAAGTCGTGAAGCAAGGGGAACGCGCCAACCGGTTCTACTTCTTCCACGACCGTCCGACGCTGTGGGACGCTTGGGACATTGACACCCGCTACGAACAGCAGCCGGCCGGTGAGGCGGAGCTGCTCGAGAAGCGGCTGGTTCTGGCCGGACGCACTAAAGACGTGCTCCGCTTCAACTGGAAGATCGGCCAATCCGAAATCACGCAGGACATGATTTTCTATCACCATGACCGGCGGATCGATTTCAAAACGCATGTTCACTGGAACGAGGCGCACAAGCTTCTGAAAGTGGGCTTTCCGGTCGATGTGGTCACCGATAAGGCGACCTACGAAATTCCATTTGGTTCCCTTGAGCGCGCCACCCACCGGAACACGAGCTGGGAGCAGGCGCAGTACGAGGTATGCGGACACCGCTTCGTGGACGTGTCGGAGCATGGATACGGCGTCAGCCTGCTGAACGACTGCAAATACGGTTATGACGTTCAGGGCAGCACGATCCGTCTGTCTCTGCTGCGGGCGCCGAAGTGGCCGGACGTGACGGCAGACCTTGGCGAGCATGACTTCACCTACTCCTTGCTGCCGCATCAAGGCGGCTGGAGGGAGTCGCACACCGTCCGTCAGGCGGCGGAGCTGAACGTGGACATGCCGGTTCGCCAGGCGGAGTCCGGTGCACAAGGCTCACGACCGTCTACGGGATCGCTGATTTCTCTATCCGGTGGGCATGTCGTGCTCGACACGGTGAAACCGTCCGAAGACGGAAGCGGCGTCATCCTGCGGTTCTATGAATCGACCGGTGGACGCGAACAGATCGAGCTGACATGGCCGGGTGCCATCACAGAGGCTTATCTGTCCAACGCGCTGGAGGAGCCGGCCCATCCGCTGCAGCTTCAGGAGGGGAAACTGCAACTGTCTTTTGCCCCTTATGAAATTAAAACCGTCCTGCTTAAGCAGGTTGATTAACGCAATATATAGAAGTTTGGTATAGATCGTATAACAATAGATGATTTGATGTGACATCATTACACTCTACAATTCAGCCAAGTAAAGGGGCGTATCGCTTTGGAACAATTCAGACTTCCTAAAATACCGATGCCGGCGCTGGAGATGCCGCAGGCGATCCAGGACGTAATTAAAGAAGCCGAGCAGAAGCTGGCCCACCGGCCGAAGCTGCTGCAGCTGTTCAAAAACTGCTTTCCAAATACGCTGGAAACGACGACTAAGCTGATGGACGACGGAACGACCTTCGTCATTACAGGAGACATCCCAGCCTCCTGGCTGCGCGATTCCGTGGAGCAGGTCGTCCATTACGTACCTTTTGCTAAGGAAGACCAGGATCTGCAGCGCATTATCGGCGGTTTGATCAAACGCCATGTTCACTACGTCTTGATCGACCCGTACGCCAATGCGTTCAATGAGTCGGCCAATGACTGGCACTGGAATACGACGGACGAAACGGACATGTCCCCATGGGTGTGGGAGCGCAAATTTGAGATCGATTCGTTGTGCTTCGTCATTCGTCTGGCGTACCTGTACTGGAAGGAAACCGAGCTGACCGATATTTTCGATGCCAATTTCAAAAAGGCCATGCGCGCCATCATCGACGTGTTCAAAACGGAGCAGCACCACTTCGAGAAGTCTCCGTACCGCTTTACGCGCAACAACGGCATCCTGACCGACTCCCTGCGCAATAACGGAATGGGCATGCCGGTTAACTACACAGGTATGATCTGGTCGGGCTTCCGCTCCAGCGACGACGCTTGCGACTTCCATTACAACATTCCGGGCAATATGTTTGCGGTCGTGGCGCTGCGCCAAATGCAGGAGTTCGCCGAGTGGGTCTTCCGCGATATGGACATGCTCGCTGAGCTTAAAGAGCTGGAGATCGAAGTCAACTACGGTATTCAGCTGTACGGCATTTACCGCCATCCGCAGTTCGGGCCGATCTACGCCTACGAGACCGACGGCTACGGCAACTACTGCCTGATGGACGACGCCGGTACGCCGGGCCTGATGTCCATCCCTTACTTGGGATACACAACGGCGAACGATCCGATTTATCAAAATACGAGACGGTTTGCGCTCAGCAAAGAAAATCCGTTCTACTTCGAGGGCAAAGCGGCCAAGGGCATCGGCAGCCCGCACACTCCCGAGGGCTATATCTGGCATATGGCCTTGTCCATGCAGGGATTGACCGCGCAGACGGCTGAAGAGAAGCTGGAGATGATCGCCATGCTGGAAGCGACCGATGCGGATACAGGTTTCATGCATGAAGGGTTCCACGCTGACGATCCGACCACTTTTACGCGAAAATGGTTCGCCTGGTCTAACAGCCTGTTCTCCCAGCTCGTGTATAAGGCCATGAAGGACGGTCTGCTATGAGCCGGCATATCATCATTCTATGCGATCCGGATTTCCCGGCTGCGGGCAAGCTCCCGCAGGCCGGAGACTTCCAGCATGCCGCAGAAGTGGCGGTCGTTCGCGCCGAAGAACTGGCTGACGCGCTTCGCGGAGTGGATCAAGGTTGTTTTGTCAATTTGCACGCGCCTTATTTTCCAAAGACTGCCTGGACGGAAATTTCCGCCTTCCTGCATCGGGGAGGCAGCCTGATCAGTGCAGGCGGGGCGCCTTTTAAAATTCCTGTGGTACGGGATAACGGGTCCTGGGTGTCGGAGACCGAGCAAACCGCCTATCATCAGGAACTCTATATTCACGAAGCGCTGCGGGTTGACACAAGTAAAGTCACGAAACTCGCCGTTTCGGACCGCATCCCGCTGCTGAACGGCCAAGAAGGTCTGTTTGAGCTGGCAGATGCCTGGAACCTGGTACCGCATACGACCAAAAGCGCCGATTTACCGCAGCAGATGGGCTCAGCCGGCCCGATGAGCACGCAGATCTATCCGCTGCTTACCGGCCTCAGCGCCGAAGGGCGCGAGATCGCCGCGCCGATCGTGCTGTGGGAGAACTCCCGCGTGACGTTCGCCGGCTCGCGCTGGATGTTCGTGTTCCTGCCGCTGACCGAAGCGTTCTGGAGCGGGAAGGGTGCTGCGCACCTGATCGACTGGGCGCGTTTCTGCGCCCGGGGCGTGACCGAGCTGTCGCTGAAGCCGAATTATGCTTCGTACGAAGCCGGGGAACACGCCGTGCTGACGCTGCAGACGCAGATTTTGCAGCGCGGGGAATCGCGCAGTGCGGCGCCTGAGCTGTGGAGCTTTGAGCTGGAAGTAAGCCATGAGGGCGGACGCGGAGAGGCCTGGACCCACCGGTTCCAGACGCAGGTGACGAAGGAGCAGAACTTCGTGCGCATTCCGGTGCCTCTGGCCTTGAAGAGCGGGCTGTACCGCATCGTGTGCCGCGCAGAGGGACCGGACGGCGAGATTCGCATGCTGCGCCAGGGCTTCTGGGGCCGTGACGACCTCCTTCTGGCCGAGGGCTCGCCGATTACCCGCAGCCGCGACTATTTCATCAAAGACGGGCGGCCGCTGCCCGTTGTGGGCATGACGTACATGACCTCCGACGTGGCGCGTAAGTTCCTCTTCCTGCCGAACGTGGACGTATGGGAGCGGGACATGGCCCAGATGGCCAAAGCGGGCATCAACTGGATCCGCACCGGCGTCTGGACGGCTTACCGGAATATTATGCAGGTCGACGGCCATGCCTCGGAGGAAGTGCTGCGCGCGATCGACGCCTTCTTCCTGACAGCCAAGCGCCATGGCCTGCAGGTGACCTTTACGTTCTTCTCCTTTACGCCGGAGACGTGGGAAGGGCTGAACCCTTATCTCGACCCGCAGAGCGTCGAGGCCCAGAAACGCTTCATCCGCAGCATCGTCAGCCGCCACACGGCCACGACGCATGTGGACTGGGATTTGATTAACGAACCGTCGATGTTTGATCCGCCGCGGATTTTCTCGGAGGGACCGCGTTCCGCCCGGGATCCGTTTGAGCACCAGGCGTTCGTGGAGTGGCTGGAGCGCCGTCACGGCGATATCCGCAGCCTCCAGGAAGCATGGAACATGACACCGGACCAGCTGCCCGACTTTGCTTCGGTATCCATTCCGGAAGCGGAAGAGATCAACTTCGACGTGCAGGATATGCACAAAGCCAAGAAGGGAACGAGATGGCTCGATTACTGCCTGTTCTCGATGGATATGCACAACCGGTGGGCGGAGCAGCTCGTCGGCACGATCAAGGAGCTGTGCCCTGACCATTTGGTGACCGTCGGGCAGGACGAAGCGCTCGGCGCCCAGCGCCCATCTCCGTTCTTCTATGAGCAGGCCGTCGATTATACGACGGTGCACTCCTGGTGGCTGAACGACTATCTGGTATGGGACGGCATTTTCACCAAAACGCCGGATAAACCGAACCTGGTTCAGGAAACCGGCATTATGTACGTAGAAACGCCGGACGGCCGCGCCAAGCGGTCCGAAGCCGAGCTGCGCAGCATTCTGGAGCGGAAATACGCCTACGCCTTCTCTACCGGGGGGGCCGGTGCGATCCACTGGATCTGGAATACGAACTTCTATATGGACAACGCCAACGAATCGCATATCGGAGCCCTCCGCGCCGATGGCACGGAGAAGCCGGAAGCGGACGTATCCTACGACTTTGGACGCTTCATCGCGGCCACGCGGGACTTGTTTACGGACCGGGAGCTCGAGGACATCGTCGCCGTCTTCCCGTACTCCAACGACTTCTCGAACCGCGCATTTGCGTTCCAGTCGACGACGCGGCTGACCCGGCTGCTGGCCTATGACCTGAAGCTGCCGTTCCGTGCGGCGTCGGAATACCATCTGGACGCGCTGCGGCAGAAGGCGCCGAAGCTGATCCTGCTGCCGAGCCCGCATAACATGGACAGCCGGGCGCTGGACGAGCTGCTGGAGCTCGTCAAGGAGACCGGCGCGACGCTGCTCGCCACCGGCCCGCTCGGCCTGGACGCCTACTGGCGTCCGACGACGCGCCTCGACGCCGTCCTCGGCGAGCGCCGGCTTGCCAATGTGCGCCGGGAGGAAATGCTCGGCGTGAATGGCCGTCTGCTGCCGGTATCCTTTGGGCACCGTCGGATCGCCGAGGTGGCGAAGGAAATCCCGGCCGCAGGGACCGGCGCAAGCATGGACGCGCTCGTGGACGTGCCGCTGGGCAAGGGCCGGCTCATCTGGAGCCCGCTGCCGCTCGAGCTGAACGGCCGGGACGAGCCGATCCTTGAGCTGTACCGGTACGCGGCTGCCGCAGCCGGCGTGGAGCGTGAGCTCGAGTGGTTGGCCGGCGGGGACCTGCCGGGCGTGTACGGCCGGAAGCTCAGCTTCAAGGACGGCAGCTTGTACGTGTTCGTCTCCGAGTACGGCTGGGATGCCCCGGTACAGGTCAAGGACCCGCAGACCGGAGCCGTCTACAGCTTTACGCTCGAGAGCGACCGCAGCGTGTTGTTTGCCGCCGACCGGGAGGGCCGCATTACGGCCGTGTACCGGCCGGACGAGGTTGACATCCAAGTAGATTAAACACGTTGAGTTGATTTGTACAATAAAGGGGTAGGCGATCGTCAGGAACTTTTGCAAAGGTGGAGCCATCGGGGCAAACGGGATGGGCATCAAACCAATCCTTGCAGGGCAGGGGGAAAAGGATAATTTTGGTGCTGGATCCAGGGATCCTGCCCCTTCTCACTGCCGTATCGGAGGTAAGGTTTATGTCCACTGTGAATGGACAGTTGTTTTTAGGGGCCGGTGTTATTCCGGCAGGAAGCCCGCAGTCTTATTGGGCTAAAGGCATTTTGGCAGCAATAGCCGGCTTTTGAATGTTGGGCCCATGGCGTCCTCCTATTTGGGGAGTTCTTTGGGATTGATCACCAAAACTGGGCAATCGGCAGGGGTTTTTTATAAACTTTTAATCGAAGGTTCAGGCCTGCAGAAATCGTCTGATGTACGGATCGCCAAATTTTTTTCTTCTATTATATATAGGTTATATTTCAGACTTACTTTGAATGTTAATTTGTACGCGATGGATGGACACTTGCGGAAGGAGATGATGATGTCCGTAAGTCATCCATGCCAGCATCCGGCCATCTATGACAGTGCAAATTTATCCAGGGCAGGGTTTGGCTATAAGCTGGACCTTAGCCCAATATGTTGATCTGCAAGCAGGGGATGAGAGTTCCGATCAGGAACAAGCCGCCCAAGGAAAGGAGACCCGATTTCTATGTCAAACAAGCCGAAACGAAAGGCGCATATCATCTCCCATACTCACTGGGACCGGGAATGGTATTTGCCCTATGAAAAACATCATGTCCGTCTCATCCGTCTGATGGACGTGCTTATGGATACGTTGGAGAACGATACGGAGTACAAGAGCTTTTACCTGGACGGGCAAACGATCATTCTGGAGGATTACCTTCAGGTGCGTCCCGAGCAGAAGGAACGGCTTGAAAAATACATCCGCGAAGGCCGCATTTTCATCGGCCCGTGGTATATTCTGCAGGATGCGTTCCTGACCAGCGGCGAGGCCAACATCCGCAACATGCAAATCGGCCATAAGGACGCCCGCCGTTACGGACAAATTTCCAAGGTGGGATATTTCCCCGACACCTTTGGCATCGTCGGCCAGGCGCCGCAGCTGATGCGCCAATCCGGCATCGATAACGCCTTGTTCGGCCGCGGCGTCAAGCCGACCGGCTTTAACAATACGGTTGCCGATTCTGAATATGAATCTTCTTTCTCGGAGCTCATCTGGGAAGGTCCGGACGGCTCCAAGGTGCTCGGCATTCTGTTTGCCAATTGGTACAGCAACGGCAACGAAATTCCGACCGATCCCGAAGAGGCGAAGGCGTTCTGGGACCGGAAGCTGGCGGACGCGGAGAAGTACGCGTCGACGCCGGAGCTTCTCTTCATGAACGGCTGCGACCACCAGCCGATCCAGACCGATTTGGCTGAGGCGCTGGAGACTGCGCGCAAGCTCTACCCGGACACGGAGTTCGTTCACTCGAACTTCCCGCAGTATTTGGAATCGGTCAAAGGCCATCAAGAGAACGAGCTGTCCGTCGTTCGCGGCGAGCTTCGGAGCCAGCGGACCGACGGATGGGGGACGCTTGTGAACACGGCGTCTGCCCGCGTATATCTCAAGCAGATGAACCAGCATGGCCAGGCGCTGCTGGAAAAGGTAGCCGAGCCGCTGGCGGCGTATGCCCACCTGACCGGTCAGGCCTACCCGCATCATCTGTTTACGTATGCATGGAAAACGCTGATGCAGAACCATCCGCATGACAGCATCTGCGGCTGCAGCGTCGATGAGGTTCACCGCGAGATGGTAACCCGCTTTGCGAAGAGCCGCGACGTGGCGGAATCGATCATTTATGACAGCAAGCGGGCGGTGGCCGATGCGGTGGATACGTCATCCTTCGCGCAGTATGGCGAAGATGCGCTGCCATTTGTGGTGTTTAACACCACCGGATGGGAGCGGACCGGCACCGTATCCGTCGAGCTGGACGTACAGCGGATTTACTTCCGCGACGGCATCCCGCTAGACGAAATCAGCCGCCGGATTCAGGCGCTCGAGCTTGGTGAGCGCGTGGTGCTGGACCCAAGCGGAAAGCCAGTGCCTTTTACGCTCGAGGATCTGGGCCAGCGCTTCGGCTACGATCTGCCGGATGACCGGTTCCGTCAGCCATATATGGCGCGTGCCGTGCGAATTACGCTGCAGGCTAACGCCGTTCCGGCGCACGGGCTCCGGGCGTACGCACTCGTGTCCGGACAGGCAGCGGCGCAGCACTCGGACAATGCTTCAGTATCGCTGATCACCGGGAACAACGTGATGGAAAATAGCATCCTGCGGGTAGCGGCCGAGCCTAACGGAAGCCTTACAGTAACCGACAAGCGAAACGGACGCGAATACCGTGACCTGCTCGTTTACGAGGATACCGGGGACATCGGCAACGAATACATGTACAAGCAGCCGGAAGGCGAAGCTCCGCTGACGACGCGCGATCTGCAAGCATCGATCCGGGTTGTGGAAGATACGCCTTACCGCGCTACGCTCGAAATCGTTCATGACTGGGAGGTACCGGCATCGGCGGATGAGCTTCTTCAGAAGGAGCAGATCGAAGTGGTCTACTATCCAGAGCGCAAGGCTCAACGGGTGAAAGAAACCGTGCCGATGAAGATCCGTACCCTGGTACGTCTGGAGAAGGACGGCAAGGGCGTTAAAGTGGAGGCCTCGTTTAACAACCAGGCGAAGGATCACCGCGTCCGCGCATTGTTCCCGACTGACATTGAAGCCAGCCGGCACCGCGTGGACTCCATGTTTGAAATCGTGACACGGGATAATCAGCCCGCGATTGAATGGCAGAATCCGAGCAACGCCCAGCATCAGCAGGCTTTTGTCGATGTGAGCGGGGAGACAGCCGGCCTGGCGGTAGCCAACCTCGGCTTGAACGAGTATGAAGTGCTGCGGGACGGCCGGAATACCATCGCGGTCACGCTGCTGCGTTCGGTCGGAGAATTGGGCGACTGGGGCTGGTTCCCGACGCCGGAGGCTCAATGCCTTGGCGAACATGCCGTTCAGCTTGAAATCATTCCGCATGACGGCAGCGGGGAGGAGTCCGGAGCTTACGCGGAAGCCTACCAATTCCAAATTCCGTGGACAAGCGTGCAAACCGGAATTCATACCGGCGATCTGTCTGCGGTACATGCTCCTTTTGCCTGGAGCGGTGAGGGAGTCGCCTTCTCGGCATGGACCGTTAACGAGGATTCCGGAGATCATATGCTTCGTTGGTACAACATGAAACAGCAGCCTGCCAGCCTTCGGTTGGAATGGCCTCAATCGGTGAGCCGTGCATATAAAACGACCATTCTGGAAGAGACGGAAGGCGCTTCGGTAGAACAGCTGTCTGAGTCTTTGGAGCTGGAAGCGGGACCTTGCGAAATCGTAACGATAGGTATTGAGCGCTAGTATGTTTAATTTTGTGGAATAATTTGGTCATCATAGATTTATTCAAAAAGTGATTTATAATAGGGGTGTGAGGGGGGGCTTTTCCCCCTCGGGCAACCCCGGCTCCTTGACAATATAAATATTGTAATTCCCATCTATTTACCAGAATTACCAGCTATTTTTATAATTGACAGATGATTTATGTTCCAGTAAATTTGAACGTAATCAATTGTTGATTTGCAAGAGATGACGCGGAAGATTCCTATGCTGTTAGCCTGTGACTGCCATAATTTGCAAGAAACCTCGCTATTATGTCACAGAACCTAACATGCATTTTTATGTATTCTCAATGTAAGCGGTTTATACTTTGAACATTTTGAAAACTTGGATATTCCAGACGTCAAACCTTCCTGTTTTTAACATTTAAATTTGGTGAAAACGGATCGCCTCTTTCATCAAAATCCCATTGATACAGCTAATATTCAGCCATTTTAAAAAATATATTAAAACCGCCTAAAAAAAATATTGACGTGATATTAATTTACACGTATTATTTACATTAAATTTATTAGGAAGTTTTAACCATTTCATATATAGTCCTTTTTGCTGATTCAAATTGACCGATGGTCATTTAAAGCATTAATGCTTTATTGCGCTATAATGCACTGCGCGTCCACGTCGCGGAATCAACCGTCCTTTATCGCTGCACGATCCCGCATCGGTCCTGCCTTACTTCTGGATATATTATTTTTTAATATATTGCTTTACCTTGCTACCGTCGTCTTGTTGCAATATGAAAGGTCTACAAGAGGGGGAATTGTTTCAACGTCATTCGGGGGTCGGTTACGGTAACCGAAGTAGGTGTAAAGTCCCTAATGGTTTTCGCGGCCAGATTCGCTTAAGACCATTGGAGAGGTCTTGGGTTGTTCTCGTATCTTATGCGGGACGCCATTATTTTTCAAATCATAAAGGGGAGGAAAATGGTACATGACAAGCAAGAAAAAATGGCTCTCATTACTCGTTTCATTATCGGTAGTCAGCACGCTGTTCGTAGGATGCGGCAGCAAGGATGATGCAAGCAGCACACCTAAAGACGAGGGGAACAAAGAATCGTCTACGAATACGGGCACGGAGGGAACGAAAGAGGCGACCGGTCCGGTGGACGGCGGAACGCTGACTTACGGAAGCTTCTCCGACATCGTTAGCGTAAACCCACTGTTCGTTCAAGATACAGCTTCTGGTGATGCTGCGGAGTTCATGTATGCCAAGCTATATGACATTAACCGTACAGGTGAAGTCGTAGCCGAGCCTTGGTCTATTGCCGCTGAGCCGATGACGATTTCCGAAGATGGACTTACGTATACCATCAAGCTGAAAGATTCGGCGAAATGGAGCGACGGCGAAGCGATTACGGCCGACGACGTCGTCTTTACATTCAATTCGATTAAGGACCCTAAAGTCGGATCCCCTGGAATGTCCGGATTTGACAAGGTAACGAAAATCGAGAAAGTGGATGACCTTACCGTTAAAATTACGCTGAAACAAGTCTACGCTCCATTCCAATATGTTTTGTCTACCCAAATCGTTCCGGAGCACATCCTGAAGGACGTTAAACCTGAAGAGCTGCAAAAGAACGTATACGGAACCGATCCGGCCAAAACGGTATCCAGCGGTCCTTGGGTATGGAAAGAGTGGAAGCAGAAGCAGTACCTTTCCTTCGAAAGAAACCCGAACTACTGGGGTCCTAAGCCTCATATCGACAAGATCGTATATAAAATCTATGCTGACCAAAACACAGAAGTTCAAGCCCTTATCAAAGGAGACGTTGACCTTCTGGGCGGTATCCCGGTAACTCAAGTCGACGCCGTGAAGAGCAGAGACGGCTTGACCGTTATCCAGGAGCCAGGTCCGCAATACGAGTACCTCGGATTCAACTTCAACCCGGACAACTTCAAGGACAAATTCGTTCCTTGGGCTGGACAAAAAACAAGACAAGCGATTGCTTACGCGCTTAACCGTCAAGGTATGATCGACAACGTTCTGAAAGGCACAGGCAAGCTGATGAACGCTCCGTTCCTGCCAGGTTCCTGGGCAGATCCGGGCGATGCGGCAGTCAACTATGCCTTTGATCCGGAAAAAGCGAAGCAGCTGCTGGCTGAAGACGGATGGACTGCAGGCAGCGACGGCATCCTGACGAAAGACGGACACCGTTTCTCCTTCGAACTTCAATACAACTCGGGTAACAGCCGCCGTGAGCAAGTGGCGAGCGTAATCCAGCAAAACCTGAAGGATGTTGGTATCGAAGTGGTGCCAAAAGCGCTCGACTTCGCTGCATGGGTTGACCAAAACCTGACTCCAGGTAAATACCCGGCAATCCTGATGGGCTGGTCCCTGAACAACCCGGATCCGGACGGAGAAACGACGTTCAGCTCGAAATACTTCCCGCCGGCTGGTCAGAACCAAGGTTTCTATAAGAACGAAAAACTCGACAAGCTGTGGGAAGAAGGAACGGCTGTCGTAGACCAAGAGAAGCGTAAAGAGATTTACAAACAAATCGGTCAAGAGATTTCGACGGACCTTCCATACGTGTTCATGTACCAATACGGTACGCCAACCGCGTATAACAGCAGCAAGGTGAAATTTGCGGAAGAGGATGCTCCTGAATCCTCCCTGGCTTACGGATACTTCTTCCACCTGATCAACTGGTGGGTAGACGCAAAATAATAGACAACATAGGAAGTAACAACGGTGCTAGAGGGGGAGGAAACTTCCCCTCCACCCTTTTTTGTGTTTAAAAAAGGATGATGGTTAGGCGTCCGTGTCCGTATCATCTCTAGGAGGATCAACAATGACTGAATACTTCATCCGCCGCTTACTGCAATCCATTCTTGTACTCTTTCTGATCTCTTTGGTTGCATTCGGCCTTATTCACGCTGCGCCAGGCGGTCCAACACAGATGATGATGGCCCCTGGAGTATCACCTGAAACCGCAAAGATCCAAGCCCATAACCTGGGTCTGGATAAGCCGGTTCCTACCCAGTATGTTATTTGGTTGACGAACATGCTGAAAGGCGACTTGGGTCACACGTTCAAAAACAACCTGCCGGTTGGCGAAGTGTTGTGGCCAACGGTTGGCAACACGATCAAACTGATGGCGTTCGCCTGGTTTATCTCACTGCTCATCGCCATTCCATGGGGGATTTATAACAGTACGAAAGTGTACGGCATTTCCGACCAGACGGCTAACTTTGTCAGTTACATTGGCTTTGCAATGCCTGCGTTCTGGTTCGGGATCATCCTCCAGGAATTGTTTTCCTTAAAACTAGACTGGCTCCCGCTGTCCGACATGTACGACATGGATAAGCAAGGGAATTTCGGCAACCTGCTGTATCACTTGATTCTGCCTTGCTCCGTCTTGGTGCTTGGTTTCTTGGCCTCATATTCCAAATACGCGCGTTCCAGTATGCTTGAAGTGCTGGAGCAGGACTACATCCGTACGGCCCGTGCGAAGGGCGTGCCTGAGCGCAAAGTCATTTTCCGGCATGCGCTGCGTAATGCTTTGATTCCGATCATTACGATCATTGGCCTGGATCTGCCGATTCTGGTCGGCGGTGCGACGCTGACGGAAAGCGTATTTAACTGGCCGGGTATGGGACGTTTGTTCGTTGAAATGGCCCGTTCGCGTGAGTATTCCGTGTTAATGGCGATTACGCTCATTACTGCTGTGGTCGTCGTTGCTGGTAACTTTATCGCTGATATTCTGTATAAGATCGTCGATCCACGCGTGAAACTTGGAAGTAAAGGAGGAAAATCGGCATGAGTGACATGAACATCGAGACAGCTCCTAATGTTCAGGCATCTGAGCATCCGGAACCGGCCAGCGCGCCACTTCCCCCTTCCAAGAAGCCTCCGGGCCCGTGGATGACGGTCGTGAAGAAATTCCTTCGTAATCCATATGCCGTAACCGGGCTTATTGTTTTGCTCTTTTTTGTCGTGATATCGGTACTGGCAAACGTTATTTCGCCTTACGACCCTGCTAAAATCGATCTGATGAACTCCAACTTGAAGCCAGGCACTGGTGATCACCTTCTGGGTACAGACGAACTAGGTCGAGATATTTTCTCAAGACTGCTGCACAGCGGTCAGATTTCCCTGACAGTCGGATTTTCCGTCGCGGCCATTTCCGTCATCATCGGTACATTGGTCGGCGCGATTTCCGGCTTCTTCGGTGGCTGGATCGATACGATCTTCATGCGTCTGATTGACGTCATGAACTCGATACCGACGCTGTTCCTGAACATTCTGGTCATGGCGATTTTCGGAACGAAAATCCAATATATGATCATGATTTTGGCCTTTACAAGCTGGATGGGCGTGGCCCGTCTCGTTCGCGGTACGTACCTGCAGCTTCGTGAAATGCAGTACGTGGAAGCTGCCCGTGCTATCGGGGTTTCCAGAACAGGTATTATTTTCAGGCATTTGCTTCGTAACGCAAGCTTTCCGATTATCGTAAACGCCACCCTGATGGTAGGGGGCGCGATTCTTTCCGAGTCCGGATTGTCCTACCTGGGTCTGGGTATCCAGGCACCGGCCACAAGCTGGGGACTTATGCTGAGCAACTCGCAGGAGTTTATGCTGATTGACCCGTTGCAGGCCATTTATCCAGGGGTTTGTATCCTGGCGGTCGTGCTTGCCGTCAACTTCATCGGCGACGGTATCCGCGATGCGATGGACCCTAGACAGAAGAAGAAGATTTCCCGGAGGAGGCTGGACAAATGGCGGAAAAACTACTCGAAATCCGGAATCTGACCACGGCATTTATGTCCGAGAATGGTTTCGTCAAGGCGACGGACCGGATCTCACTCAATATCGAAAAAGGACAGACGCTCTGCCTCGTCGGCGAGTCCGGCAGCGGAAAAAGTGTTACCTCTTTATCCATCATGCGTCTGATAGATTATGCAGGGGGCAGTATACTGGAAGGTAACATCCGGTTTAATGGCGACGACCTTGCAACTAAAGAGCAGGATCAGATGAGATCGATCCGCGGCAATAAGATCGCGATGATTTTCCAGGACCCGATGTCTGCGCTTAATCCCGTCTTTACCGTGGGTGAGCAGATCGCGGAGAGCCTGCGTCTGCATCAGAACAAGAGCCACAGCGAAGCCTGGAAAGAAGCGATCGAACTGCTTCGTCTGGTAGGTATTCCGGCTCCGGAAATGCGAGCCAAGCAGTATCCGCACGAACTGTCGGGCGGTATGTGTCAGCGCGTCGTCATCGCGGTGGCACTGGCCTGCAAGCCCGAGCTCTTGATCGCGGACGAACCGACGACCGCATTGGACGTGACAGTACAGGCACAGATTCTGGAACTGCTTATGAAACTGAAAGAAGAACTCGGTATGGCGATTCTGCTGATCACACACGATATGGGTGTGGCTGCCGAGGTGGCTGACCATATTGCCGTTATGTATGCGGGCTCGATCGTCGAGCAGGGTACGGTTGAAGAGATTTTCTCGAACCCTTCCCATCCATACACGGTTGGTCTGCTGCAGTCCATTCCGGGATTTGAAGGCAAACGTGGCAACGAATTGTACACGATCAAGGGCACCATCCCTGGTCTGGGCAACCTGCCGAAAGGATGCCGGTTCAACCCGCGCTGCCCTCATGTGATGGATAAATGCCGTCAGGTAGAGCCGGGCGATATCCAGATTGGTGCAGAACACAGCACGAAATGCTGGTTGTACGAAGACAAGGATCGTAACGGAGTCTCGGTAAGCGGTGGAATAGGGGGAAATGCCAATGGCTAAGAACTTGATCGAAGTAGAGCACGTGAAGAAGTATTTCCCTATCCATAAAGGACTGCTGAACCGCGTTGTGGGCAATGTCAAAGCGGTCGACGACGTGTCCATTACGATCCGCGAAGGCGAAACCTTTGGACTCGTCGGCGAGTCCGGATGCGGCAAGTCGACGCTGGGCCGGGTTATTTTACGGCTGCAGAACGCTACTGCTGGTGCCGTTAAATTTAACGGGCGCGATATTCATTCCATGGGCTCCAAGGAATTGAACAAAATGCGCGAGGAAATGCAAATTATTTTCCAGGATCCGTTCGGTTCCCTGAACCCGCGCTTCTTGGTCAAGGATATTATCGGCGAACCGCTGAAGGTCCATACGAAGATGTCTGCGTCGCAGATCGAAAAACGCGTCATTGAGCTGATGGAGCTGGTCGGTCTGGACGCTTCGCGCCGGAACCGTTATCCGCATGAATTTTCCGGCGGTCAGCGCCAGCGGATCGGGATTGCCCGCGCCATCGCGCTGAATCCGAAATTCATCGTGGCCGACGAAGCGGTATCGGCGCTTGACGTGTCGGTCCAGTCGCAGGTCATCAACCTGCTGATGAAGCTGCAGCGCGAAATGGGCCTGACGTTCCTGTTCATCGCCCACGGCCTCAACGTCGTCCGTCATATCTCCGACCGCGTCGGCGTCATGTACCTCGGTAAAATGGTTGAGGTCGGCGAAACGGAAACGCTGTACGCCAACCCGCTTCATCCTTACACCGCGGCGCTTCTGTCCGCGATTCCGAAGCCGACACCAACGAAGAAACGCAACCGGATCGTCCTTCAGGGCGATGTGCCGTCTCCGGCCAATCCACCGTCCGGCTGCCGTTTCCATCCACGCTGCCCGTTTGCTCAGGAGAAATGCAGCCAAGTGGAACCGGCCCTGACGGAAGTGCTTCCTGGGCGCCAGGTGGCCTGCCACTTCCCGATCGGCGTGGAAGGCGGTTCGGACCTGAACAGCCTGAAGTAATATTATATTCTGCGATTAGAGTTATATGCTGCGTATACAGGAAGGATTGGGGTCCTTCTGAGCGTTCCATATACAGCCCTGCCTGCGGTGTTCAGCCGAGGCGGGGCTTTTTTTGAGGGAAGAAAACGGCTTGGAAATATCCTCTTTCCGGTAACACTGTTACCTTTTTAAGGTTTTCTTTTGTTTCGTTTGCGTTTACAATGTAAATGTCGTTTGGCTGTGACTTTATACCCAAATGGCAGCGGGCAAGCTTGTGCGTCAAGCCTTCGCCCCTCGTGTAAATATAGAAGGGAGGGATGGAAGTACAGGCGCGACCTGGCTATAATTCATTTTTTATTCTAAATTTAAAGAAGGAATCCCTTAATGAAAAAGAGAACAAAAACATATATAACGTTAACTGTGATTTTGCTGCTTCTGGCCGGAGGGGCTTATCTCTTCCGCAAGCAGCTCGCAGTCATGGCCTTTGACCTGTTCCTGTCCAAGCAAGTGGAAAGCTCGCTGCAGAAATCGTATCAGCCGTTGACGTCCCAGGACAACGTGCCGAGCAAGCCGGTGGAGAAGATTGCGTACCAAAGCAAGCCGTTCTCGGTGCTGCTGCTCGGATCCGACCAGCGTGACAACGAACCGTCGCGTTCGGATACGATCATTTATTCGGTCGTACGTCCAAAGGATTCCAAGGTGCTGCTCATTTCGATTCCGCGGGACACGTATACAGAGATTGTCGGCAAAGGTAAAAAAGATAAAATTACCCATGCGTATGCCTTTGGAGGTCAGCAGATGTCCAAGGATACCGTCGAGGCGTTTCTGGACCACGATATCAATTATTATGCCACCATCAATTTCAAAGGACTGAAGGACGCGGTTGACGCGCTGGGCGGCGTGGAGCTGCCGATCGGCAAAGATATTGTCAACAAAGGCAAGGACCACGAGAAATTTACGGTCAAAGCCAATAAGCCTATTTACAGCGGCGAAGAAGCGCTCAACTATGTGCGCTACCGGGAGGACAGCGATTTTAACCGGACGAAGCGCCAGCAGGTCTTTTTGGATGCGGTGGCCAACCGGATGCTGAACCTGAATCAAATTTCCAAAATTCCGGAGCTGCTCGAAATTATGGGTGACAATTTCAAAACCGATATGCAGCCCAATTTCATTATCAATTTAGCGAAACAAGTGCTGGCCGGTGATAAGGCTGAGATGACTGCCTATACCATCATGGGTGAGGGCATGAAGATTGACGGCGTTTATTATGATGAGCCGATCAAGAAGGATGTGCAGAACGCCAAGAAGCTGATCGACAGCTGGGAGAATCCGGACACCCCTTCGGATCAGCTGTTGACGCCTGACATGTTGGATAAGAAGGAAGAAACGACTGTTGCAAAGTAACAAAAACGTCTATCGACGAACATTCTAAGAAGCCAGACCGCATTTAGCGGAAGTTTTTATTGCGATATAAGGATGTTGAGTCCACGAAGATTAAGCTTTCTTATATCTAAAACAAAGCGTGCCTATTGGCTCGCATATAGAAAAAACCAAACCGCAACAAGCAGCAGTGTGCATTTGCGGGATCAGAAATGCGGGGCATGATCGGCAGCCACAGGTTCGGCTGCTGATTTTGTGTCCCTACTGAGACATTGGGCGGTTTGAAACGTATGGAGTTAGGGGAACCTTGAAAAAGGGTAAGAGGAGGATCAATTTTCATGAATATAGCGTTTTTTCTGCTCCCTAAACAGGAAGTGGTCAGTGTTACCATGGACTCCACGCTGCGGCAAACGCTGGAACGGATGGAGTATCACAGGTACACGGCCGTACCGATCGTCGGGAAGAACGGGGAATATGCAGGAACGGTCACGGAAGGCGATCTGCTCTGGTATATGAAGAACTCCGGCGGAAAGGTGACGTTCGAGAATACGTCCAAATTTCTGCTGAAGGAAGTTCCGCTCAAAGTGCATAATAAGCCGGTGTCCATCGACGCCAATATGGAAGATCTGATTAATTTGGCGAAAGTACAGAACTTCGTGCCGGTGGTGGATGATATGAACCGGTTTATCGGCATCGTGCGCAGAAGCCAGATTATCGAATATTGTGAGAAGTTCGTCTCCAGAGAATCCACAGCTTCGGAGGAGACCAAGGCATCCATAGAGACCCGCTAATCCGCTGGTTTGAGGAAGCTGGGCAAAGATTTTGAATAAGCAATGGCAAAAGACCTGCTTGGATTGGGATGTACGGGATGGCAGGTCTTTTTTGCCTTATCATTTATTCATTTACCCGTTTGTAGGCAGGAACATAGGCAGAGGTTAATAACGCCACTTTGCTGGAAGTTTGCCGCCGTTTTAGGCCAGGGGGGCTTTTCGTGAGAGGCTATTATTTATGCTATAATGGAGAATAAAGCTTTTTCATCAAAAAAAGGCGTATTTGCTGATATTGGGCCGCCGAAGAGAAACCGAATAGGCATCGGAGGATAAAGCCCCACATCGTGGGGTTATTTAAGGGAGTGTGACCTAGAGGCATGCCAAAGGATTTGGATGTAGCCAAACGCGCTAAAGTTATTGAATGGCTGAAAACCGAAGTCGTAGACCACGTATCCCGTCTTTTCAAAGCCTTGTGGGAAGGCAGCACCACCCGAGTGGGCGACAGTCTCGCCAGCTTGATTATGAGCTCTTACATACTGGCCCGCAGGCTCGGCATGTCCTACCGGGACATGGATGATCTGCTGCTCGACAAATTGAAGAAGCATAAACAGGAAGGACACCAGCTTGAAGATTGGTACCAGGATATTTCCGCGCTGGAAGAACATATGCGTAAGAGGTGAACACATTGAAAATGCGCTGGACGTCGGTAGTCTGGAGTGTCGTCTATTTGCTCCTGCTGCTATCTTTACTATCTCCCTTCTCGATTGTGACCGTCTTTTTTCTCATCCTGCCGGCCGCAATCCTATTCACAACACTTAACGTCAAATCGTTCATACTGCATGTGCTCCCGGTTTGGCTGATTGCCTACCTTGTACATCCGGTGTATTTGCTGCTCGCCGTTTATTTTATGATTCCTGCCCTGATTATGGGGCGGGCCTACAAGAGAAGGGTGCCGGCTATACGCACATTGATGCTGGGTGCAGGTACTATTCTGGCGGAACTGCTGCTCCTGCTATTGGTCGGAACGGCGTTCTTCCACTTTGATCTGTCCAGCTACGTCCATGACATTGTCAAAATGACGATGTCTCCGCTGCGTGATGTGGGCGGAAGTAACCCGCTGATTTCGGATATGGCCTGGTCCCCCGAGGAGATGCAGATGGTAAGCGACGCCACGGTGCAAATGATTCCTTTTGCCATGATAGTCAGTTCCTTTATGATGGCGGTGATCACGCACGCGCTTGCTCGTCCGATCATGGACAGCATGGGCTTCTCTGTCCCAAGGCTGAAGCCGGCCCGCGAGTGGATGCTGCCGAGATCCCTAATCTGGTATTATCTGATTGGTGTCATTATTGAAATTTTCGCAAGCGGATCAAAGAACAGCTTTCTCGACATGATTGCCGCGAACTTGCTGCCGCTTCTGCATATTTGCTTTATGATTCAAGCGTTTGGCTTCTTCTTCTTTTTGGGGCACAAGCGGAAATGGCATCCCGTCATCCCGCTGCTGTTCGCGATTCCCATTCTGCTGTTCCCGCCGATGCGGATTATCGGCATTCTGGATCTTGCATTTCCGCTTCGTCAATTTATGACCAAATCAAAACGTTAGGGTGGGTGTCATGCCTAAATTTCTACAGAAACGCTGGCACGGCTATTATACCGTCTGGGCGTTTGCGCTGATGCTGGTTCTGGTCATTATTGTGACCCGGTATAACTGGGCGCTGGGAATCGTCAGCCTCTGCCTTGTCGTCGCGCTCTGCTATGCGGTGCTGAAGAAGGAAATGGACTTCCGCAAAAAACTGCTTGAATATATCAACGGCCTCTCCTTCCGGGTGAAACGGGTGGAAGGGGAAGCCATCAATACGCTGCCCTTCGGGATCGTGCTGTACAGCGAGGACCGCGTGGTTGAATGGAATAACCGGTTCGTCTGTACCATGTTCGGTCAAAAATCGCTTGTGGGCGCTAGCCTATCCGAGCTGTTTCCCGATCTGATGCCGCTGCTTGCCGAGAAAAGGGACGGCGGCCGGGAAGCGCATAAGGACGGGCCCAAGGAGATCGAGACGGAAATCCAGGTGGGCGAGCTGCACTATCATTTGATCCTGAATACCGATGAGCGGCTGATCTATCTGTATGACGTAACGGAGATGGTCGTACTCCGGGAGAAATACGAGGCCGAGAAGCTGGCGATCGGCATTATTATGATGGATAACCTGGACGAAGCGGCCCAGGGCATGGATGACCAGCAGCGCACGTCGCTCATTGCGAAGGTGACCAGCGAAATCACGGAATGGGCGAAGCATTACGAAGTGTATCTGCGGCGCTTGTCGTCCGACCGGTATTTGATGATGCTGAACTACAGATCGCTCCAGGAGCTGGAGAAAAGCCGCTTTGTCATTCTTGACGAGGTCCGCGAAATGACCGCGGAGCTGAAGGTGCCGATGACGCTGAGCATCGGGCTGGGCTTTGGCCCCGACAGCATCAGCGAGTTGGGCGAGCTGGCGCAGTCGTCGCTCGACATGGCGCTCGGGCGCGGCGGCGACCAGGCGGCCGTCAAGGCCGGCCAGCGGCTGTCCTTCTACGGCGGCAAGTCCAACGCCGTCGAGAAGCGCACGCGGGTCCGGGCGCGCGTCATCGCGCACGCGCTGCGCGACCTGATGCAGGAGAGCGACAAGGTGTTCATCATGGGGCACAAAATGCCGGATATGGACGTCATCGGTGCCTCCATCGGCGTGCTGAAGGCGGCGCAGATGTACAATGTGGAAGCGTACATCGTGCTCCCGGGCACGAACCCGTCTATTGAGCGGATGATGACCCAGGTCCAGAAGGACGAGAAGCTCGTCGAGCGCTTCATCTCGCCGGAGCAAGCGCTGCAGCTGATCAGCCCGCACAGCCTGCTGGTCGTGGTGGACACGCACAAGGCGTCCATGACGATCGAACCGAAGCTGGTTCATCACGCCAGCCGGGTCGTCGTGGTCGATCATCACCGCCGCGGCGAAGAATTCATCAACGACGCCGTGCTCGTGTACATGGAGCCGTACGCTTCATCCGCGTGCGAGCTGGTGACGGAGCTGCTGCAGTATATCCATGAGAAAATCCAGCTCACGCCGCTGGAAGCGACCATGCTGCTGGCCGGGATTACTGTGGATACGAAGCATTTTGCGCTGCATACCGGTTCCCGGACCTTTGAGGCGGCAGGCTTCCTCCGCCGGAGCGGAGCGGATACGATCCAGATCCAGCGGATGCTGAAGGAAGACCTGCAGGAATATCTGGCAAAGTCAGATATCATTAAGCGTGCTAAAATGGTATATGATCATATCGCTCTGGCCGTCACGGATCCGGGAACGGTCATCCCGCAGCTGCTCATTGCGCAGGTGGCGGATACGCTGCTGAACATGACGGATGTGGTGGCCTCCTTCGTGATCAGTGAACGTCCGGACGGGTTGATCGGGATCAGCGCCCGTTCCTTCGGGAAGATGAACGTGCAGGTCGTGATGGAGCGCCTCGGCGGCGGAGGCCATCTGACCAATGCTGCCGTGCAGCTGAAGGGTACCGTTAAGGAAGCGGAGGCCCAGCTGCTCGAAGTTCTTGCACAAATTGAGGAGAAAGAGGGGTTGTTCGAATGAAAGTCATTTTTATTAAGGATGTTAAGGGTCAAGGCAAAAAAGGGGACATTAAAGATATATCGGAAGGCTACGCAACGAATTTCCTTATTCCGCGCGGCCTCGCCCGTGTGGCAACCGAGGGTAACATGAAGACGCTGGAGAACCAGAACGCGGCCGAACAGAAGCGCAAAGAGCAGGAGAAAGAGGAAGCACAGGTTCTCGGCAAAAAATTGGAAGAGATGACCGTACAGCTTAAAGCGAAAGCCGGGGAAGGCGGACGGCTGTTCGGAGCAATCACTAGCAAGCAAATCGCGGATGCACTTTCGCAGCAAGGCATCAAGATCGACAAACGCAAGATCGAATTGGATGAGCCGATCCGGACATTGGGCGTGACGCAGATGACCGTGAAGCTTCATCCGGATGTCAAAGCTACGCTGAAGGTCCAGGTCACGGAGGAATAAGATGGGCGGAGAGCTCTTTTTCGACCGGATTCCCCCGCAAAATCTGGAGGCGGAGCAGGCGGTTCTAGGTGCGATTCTGCTGCAGAGCGAGGCTATGATCACCGCGATGGAGCGGGTTACGCCCGAGGATTTCTACGATGTGCCGCATCAGCTGATTTATGAGGCGATGATCCAGCTTGGAGAAGAGAACCAGCCGATTGATCTCATTACCTTAACCTCGCGTCTGCAGGACAAGGGACAGCTGGAAGAAATCGGAGGCGTCAGCTACCTGGCGAAGCTGGCACATGCGGTGCCGACAGCGGCCAATGTGGAGTATTACGCCCAGATCATCGAAGAGAAATCCATGCTGCGGCGGCTCATTCGCACAGCGACGCAGATCGTCAGCGAAGGCTATACCGGCGGCGAAGACGTATCCGGCATGCTGAGCGACGCCGAGCGGCGCATCCTGGAGATTTCCAACCGGCGCAGCGGCAGCGGCTTTGTCGCCATCCGCGACGTGCTGATGGAAGTGTTCGAGCGCGTTGAGGTGCTGCACCAGCAGAGCGGAAGCACCACCGGCATACCGACAGGCTTTGTCGATTTGGACCGGATGACGAACGGCTTCCAGCGTTCCGACCTGATTATCGTGGCTGCCCGTCCTTCCGTCGGCAAGACGGCGTTTGCCTTGAACATCGCCCAGAACGTGGCGGTGCGTGCGAAAGAAACGGTCGCGATCTTCAGTCTGGAGATGTCGGCGCCCCAGCTCGTCAACCGGATGATCTGTGCCGAAGCCAACCTGGATGCCAACCTGATGCGTACCGGCGATTTCAAGACCGATGAGGATTGGGCCAAGCTGACCATGGGGATCGCTTCCCTGGCGGAGGCCGAAATTTACATCGATGATACGCCAGGCATTACCGTTGCGGATATCCGCTCCAAGTGCCGCCGTCTGAAGAAGGAGAAGGGGCTCGGGATGATCGTAATCGACTACCTGCAGCTGATCCAGGGACGCGGCAAAGCCGGCGAGAACCGCCAGCAGGAAGTATCCGAAATTTCCCGTACACTGAAACAGATCGCGCGTGAGCTCAGCGTGCCGGTTATCGCGCTGTCCCAGCTTAGCCGGGGCGTAGAGCAGCGGCAGGACAAGCGTCCGATGATGAGTGACCTTCGTGAATCGGGTTCCATCGAGCAGGACGCCGATATCGTTGCGTTCCTATACCGCGACGACTACTATAACCAGGAGACAGAGAAGAAAAACATCATCGAGATCATTATCGCCAAGCAGCGTAACGGTCCGGTGGGCACCGTCGAACTGGTCTTCATGAAGAATTTCAATAAGTTCGTCAATTACGAGCGGACGCACACCGACGCATTCGCGATGTAGCGAAGCCGGCGATGTTGTTCGCGAGAACAGATAGATGGATCCAATCGATCTTATAAATGGTTATCCATATTTCTAAGAATGCTTGTCTTATTTCCGAACAATTGTACTTTAGTTAGTGCAATTGTTCGTTTTTTATTTGACTTTAAAAATGGGGACTGTTACACTGGTAATGCTGCTTTAGCACAGTCCAGCGCTCGTCTCATGGTAGGGGACACTGGAACGTGTGAGGGTTTTACATGCCCTTTGACGATGGCAGCTTTGAAATGGTGCATAATCATACTTGCAGGTAAACATAATGAAATAAGCTTGTAATTAAAATGCGGTGGTACACACCAAGCGGGGGAATGAACATGTCAACAGTAGTCGTTGTGGGAACACAATGGGGAGACGAGGGCAAAGGCAAGATTACGGATTATCTTGCAGAAAGCGCCGATGTGGTGGCCCGGTATCAAGGCGGCAACAATGCCGGTCATACCATTCTGATTGACGGTAAAAAATATAAGCTCAGCCTGATTCCATCCGGCGTATTTTATTCCGATAAAATTTGCGTCATCGGCAACGGGATGGTCATCAACCCGGCGGCACTGCTCGAAGAGATCCAATACATTCACGACAACGGATTTACGACGGACAACCTGAGAATCAGCGATCGCGCGCATGTCATTATGCCGTATCACATGGTGCTGGACGGTCTGGAGGAAGACCGTAAGGGCCCGAACAAGATCGGCACGACCCGGAAAGGGATCGGCCCATGCTACATGGACAAGGCGGCACGTAACGGCATCCGGATCTCCGATCTGATGGATCCCGAAGAGTTCGAACTGAAGCTCCGCCATCTGATGAAAGAGAAGAACCAGGTCATCGAAATGTACGGCGGGGAGCCGCTAGACGTCGAGGAAGTGCTGAAGCAGTACCTGGACTATGCGGAGCAAATCCGGAAGTACGTTACCGATACCTCGGTCGTCCTGAACGACGCGATCGACGAAGACCGCAAGGTGCTGTTTGAGGGTGCGCAAGGGGTCATGCTGGATATTGACCAAGGCACGTACCCATATGTGACTTCGTCCAACCCGTCCGCGGGCGGCGTATGTATCGGATCGGGCGTAGGGCCGTCCAAAATCCAGCAGGTCATTGGCGTGGCCAAATCCTACACGACCCGTGTAGGCGACGGACCGTTCCCGACCGAGCTGAACAATGAGATCGGCGATTATATCCGGGAGAAAGGCCATGAGTACGGCACCGTCACCGGACGTGCGCGCCGCGTCGGCTGGTTTGACAGCGTCGTGGTCCGCCATGCCCGCCGTGTCAGCGGCCTGACAGGACTGTCGCTGAACTCCCTGGACGTGCTTACAGGTCTCGATACGGTTAAAATCTGCACCGGATACAAATACCGCGGGGAAATCATCACCCACTACCCGTCGAGCCTGAAAATGCTGGGCGAATGCGAAGCGGTGTACGAGGAAATGCCAGGCTGGCACGAAGATATTTCCGGCGCGAAGACGCTGGACGATCTGCCGGAAACGACACGCAACTACGTTAACCGCGTATCCGAGCTCACAGGCATTCCAATTGCTATCTTCTCGGTAGGACGCAACCGTAATCAGACCAATCAGGTGCTGCCGATCTATTAATAAGTCATCAGTTGTACAGTAGCCTGGGAAACAGGCGAATTGATACCGTTTTGATCGAAGAGGTCACCTTAACGCCAAGTGCGTTAAGGTGGCCTTTTTTGATGATGTAATAAAAGTATAAACCACGCGGAGTCAGCTTCCTTGTTGTGGAGTCTGCCTAAAAGTATCTGGAATAAGCATCGAAGCGTAAGCTCCACTTTGTTGGGGCTATTTTGCGTACTGCAGGATTGAATCCTCCGCTTCCCGTCAATACTGCTAGATATATAGATTGAATTTGAAAATTTACAGGAAGTTTCAGTTCATTCTATTGAACAGCGCCGTTTCATAGAGTTCGGCCGCCGTGACTCTGATAGAGTCGGAGCGGTGCAGAATTTGGGGCGGCCTGGCCCGTAGCGATTACGCTCTAATAACAGTCAATCATACGTGTTGGCATGGATAGGTCGTCACAGGTCGTCACAAAGAATAACGGCTGGAATGCCGGAAAACAGCCCGGATATGACGGGAAGGGCAAAGGAGGAGGTGCGCTATGAAGATTGCGCAATGGCTGCTCAAAACGGTGCTGACTGTGGTGCTGATCAGCGGCCTGACGGTACTTACGACAGGAGCTGTCGTGAATATGTATGTCCAATCGCTGCTGGCCAGCTTTAACATTCAGCTGGAGGGCCAGCCGACGGGCATTGGTGGCATGATGAAGGGAATGCTGGGATTGAACACCACCAAGGAAAAGGAGCCCGATAAAGAGGCGGCCAGCACGGCTCATGCGGCGGACGACAGCAAGTCAACGGTTGGAAGCACGAATACGGCAGAAACCGGAACAGGCAGCACGGAGGGAGCGGGAGAAACTGCCGGAACCGGGTCCCAGACCGGAACCAACACTGGTGAGGCGGGATCGGGGGGCAGTACGGCCGGTATGGAGACGGGGGGAAACGCAGACGGCGAGGGCACGGATGCGCCGGACGACGCACTGCCCGTTATGGGGCAGGGCCTGAGCGAATCAGCCATGGGCGGCCAGTCCGCAGCCGATCAGCAGGTTGTCATCAGCCCGGACGAAATGATCCAGAAGAAAGATGAGCTGACCGCGACGGAGAAGGAGCAGATTTTTAATATTTTGATGAAAAAGCTGCCGCAATCGGAAATGCAAAAAATTTCGGCCGCCATGGAGGACGGCCTGACCGAGCAAGAATTATCGACAATAGAAGACACGATCTCCAAGTATTTGACGAAGGAAGAATATGCCGCGCTTAGTAAACTGCTGGAGCAATAGGCAGCTGGAAACACTGGGCGATCAAACCCAACGGAGGAAGTTGTAACCTTTTAATGAATTAAAGCAACGCAATCCACTTATAGGTAAATAACATAAACCCGCGCCGGACGCGGGTTTTTTGCTGTGCGCCGAGAGTTGAATTGTTTGTAAACGTTGTGTTAAAGTATAGATTGTGTAAAAAGGTATCAAAATTTTAACTTTTTCGTCATTTTTGAAAAAGCATACAAAGCAAACAAGGAGAGAGTTATGAAGGGTTTTAAGGGTAACCGCTGGAAGGAGAATAATCAAGCTTCGACAAATTCCGCGCAACTCTCCGGAAAGCAGGATGAACATCAGCATATGGGCGCTGCGACGCCTGAAACCGAACCTCAAGGGCGGAAATGGAGCGCTCCACGGAAATGGATCGCGGGTACGGCCGGTGCGGTCATCGTGATCGCTGGACTTGTGTATGCAGGCAATCAGTACGTCAATGCCAATATGGTCCCGTATTATCATGTCCTTGTACATAATCAGGAAATCGGGACGGTCAAGGATCCCTCTCAAATCGATAAGCTGTTCAGCCAGAAACAGCAGGAATATCAAGATGAATATCCGGGTGTGGAGATGGTGCTTCAGACGGACGGCATCACGACGAAGGTCGAGAAGGCGTTTCAGGCCAAGCCCGATACGGATAACACGCTCAAGAAGCTGGACGGTATGCTTAAGGCATATGCCGAAGGTGTGGAGCTGAAAGTAAACGGCAAGGTCGTCGGGATCGTGAAGGACCAGGCCACGGTGGATGCCGCGCTGGAACAGGCGCAGATGAAGTTCGCGCCGAAGGCTGCAGTCACTGCGGCCAGCGGGAAGGACAAGGCGGAAACCAAGCTGAAGAAGATGGCAGCTACTACTTCCTCTGCGAAAACCGCGTCGACGCCGGGAACTTCGGTCCAAAAGGTGTCTATTGAGGAGAAGGTGACGGTAGCGCCAGTCAAAGCCGACCCGAACAAAGTGCTAACCGCTGCGGAGGCAGCCAAGCTGCTGACGACTGGGCAGGAAGCGCCGCTGGTGTACACGGTGGAGGAAGGCGATACGATCAGCACGATCGCGAGCCAGTTCAAGATCAGCCAGAAGGAGATTTACAGCAACAATCCGGGTGTGAAGGAAAAGTACCTGCAGATCGGCGATCAGCTGAAGCTGACCGTACCGAAGCCGCCAATTACGGTGAAGACGGTCGAGAAGGTGACCGAACAGGTATCGACTGCGCCGGAAATCGAAATCCGCAAGAGCAAGGAACTGCCGGCCGGCAAGACCAAAGTCGTTCGGCCCGGACAGGAAGGCCTGAAGGTAATGACCTATCAGGTAACGAAGGAGAACGGAAAGGTCGTCAGCGAGCAGTGGCTCGGACAAACGGTCGTGAAGTCTTCGCTCAAAGAGGTCGTCCTGCAGGGGACGAAAGTTCCGGGCAGAGGCTCCGGACAGTTCGCCTGGCCGGTGAGCGGCCATGTCATATCCAGCTCCTACGGGACCCGCTGGGGCAAGATGCATAAGGGCATCGACATGGTATCCGGTAACCGGACGATCATGGCGGCTGACGACGGCACGGTGACCTTTACGGGCCAAATCAGCGGCTACGGCAACGCCATCATCATCAGTCACGGCAACGGCTATGAAACGCTGTACGGACATTTGAACAGCATCTCGGTTCACAGCGGTCAAAAAGTAAACCAAGGCGAAAAAATCGGCATCATGGGAAGCACCGGACATTCGACCGGCACCCACCTGCATTTTGAGATCCACAAGAACGGTTCGATTCAGAACCCGATGAAATATTTGAACTGAGTTGGGCTGCGGTAAGAATTAGCATAAGATAATAACCGGATACAGCTATCATATATTTATATTCAAAGCATGGTCTCCTGAGGGAGGCCGTGCTTTTTTAGTGGGATGGCGGAGGTTTGCAAGAAATTTTCATGAAAAGGAAAGGATTACTGCCAAAACTGCGGCTCTGCGGGATGTGACGGGCTTCCAGGTATGGTAAAATAAAAAGGACAGTGTCAACAAGTACGGAGAGAAAAAGAGGTGGGGTCAGCCGATGCAGGGAACCATTTTGGTCGTGGATGATGAACAGCCGATTGCCGATATTTTGAAATTTAATTTGGAAAAAGAGGGATACGAGGTCATCTGTACCTTTGACGGTGTGAGCGCCGTAGAAATGGCCTTGTCTGCGCAGCCGGACCTGATGCTGCTGGATCTGATGCTGCCCGGCAAAGACGGCATGGATGTGTGCCGCGAGGTGCGCGCCGCCGGGATGGAGCTGCCGATTATTATGCTGACGGCCAAGGACGAGGAGATCGATAAAGTGCTGGGGCTGGAGCTTGGGGCGGATGACTATGTCACCAAGCCGTTCAGCACGCGCGAGCTGCTGGCCCGGGTCAAGGCGCAGATGCGGCGCCAGAACAAACCGAACGGTACGGAGGCGGCCGCCGCGCCTGCCGCGGAGACGCCGAAGCAGGGCGTGCAGCTGTTCGGCCTGTTTATCGATACGGACATGTATCTGGTGTACAAGGACGGCGAAGCGCTGGATCTGACGCACCGGGAGTACGAGCTGCTGTATTACTTGGCCAAAAATGCGGGCAAAGTCATGACGCGGGAGCATCTGCTGCAGGCGGTATGGGGATTTGAATACTTCGGCGATGTCCGCACCGTCGATGTGACGATCCGGCGTCTGCGCGAGAAAATCGAGGAGAATCCGAGCAAGCCGGAATACATCCTTACCCGGAGGGGGCTTGGCTACGTCATGCGGAGTCCCAAAAACGGAGGCCTGTAAATGAAATGGCCCTCCTTTTTCCGCACGATCCAGGCGAAGCTGATCATCATCTATGTGCTGCTTATCCTGATCGCGATGCAGCTGATCGGGGTGTATTTTGTCAGCGCGATGAAAAATTCCCTGACCAGCAACTTTACGAAGGACCTTCAGGAGCGGGCGGAGCTGCTGTCGGTGCTGGCAGCGGATAAGCTGGGCGGCACCGGGGATACGGGAGAGAATAATCCGGTGGAGAGCCTGGGAGCAATCGTCAACAACCTGTTCAACCTGAACGGGGCGGAAATCCAGGTGCTTGACGCCAGCGGCAAGGTGCTGATCACGTCTTACCCTTCGCATGCCGACTATGTCGGGAAGAAGAACACGCAGACGGTCGTGAGCCGGGCGCTGCAGGGCATCAAGGACAACGAGGAATACGTCATCGATGAAGACAACGTGCGCAAGAAGGTCGTGGCGAAGCCGGTCATGAACAATGGGAAAATCGTCGGCGCCATCTACATCGTCGCTTCGATGAAGGAGCTGTACGATACGATGGGCCGGGTGAACAACATTTTTATTTCCGGGATCCTGCTGGCGCTGGGGATGACCTGCGTGCTCGGCGTCATTCTGGCTCATACGATCACTCACCCGATCAAGGAAATGACCAACCACGCCACCGCGGTGGCCGAGGGCAGCTTCGACCAGAAAATGCCCGTATTCGGCAACGATGAAATCGGCCAGCTCAGCGAGGCGTTCAACTATATGACTTCGCGGCTGCGCGAAGCGCTGATCCAGAACGAAGAGGAGAAAGAGAAGCTCGCTTCGATCCTGACGAACATGAGCGACGGCGTGATCGCCACGGACGAAGCCGGCAAGGTCATCCTGATGAACCGCCGCGCCGGGGCGATCCTTGGCGTGGACGAGGATGAGTTGGCCGGAAGCGATATCGCGCAAGTGCTGGGACTGACGCCGGAGCAGGCGGACACGTTCACGGAAGGAACATACGTGACGATGCTGCTGCAGATCAGTCCGGAAGAGGAGAAGGAGAAATCGCGCCATTACATGGTGCGCGTGACCTTTACTCCGATTCACCGCCGCGAATTCGGCATCACGGGCACGATCGCCGTGCTGCAGGATGTGACGGAGCAGGAGAAGCTCGAGGCGTCACGCCGTGAGTTCGTGGCGAACGTGTCGCATGAGCTGCGCACGCCGCTCACGACGATCAAGAGCTACACCGAAGCGCTGGATGACGGGGCGTTGGACGATCCGCCGCTGGCGGCACGGTTTGTCGGGGTCATCCAGAACGAAACGGAGCGGATGATCCGGCTCGTGACGGACCTGCTCCATCTGTCCAGGCTGGACAACAAGGAGGCGCTGCTGCGCAAGCAGCCGACTGATGTGCTCGAAATGCTGGAGGACGTGTCGGACCGCTTTTCTTTTCAAATGCAGCAGAAGGGCATTCTGGCGGAAGTCCGCGTGGAGGAAGGGGTTCAGAAGGCGCCGTTCGACCGGGACCAGATCGATCAGGTGCTGGACAACCTCGTGTCCAATGCGCTCAAATATACGCCGTCCGGTGGCAGCATCACGATGGAAGCAGCGCTGACCGAAGGCCGTCTGCTCGCCATTTCGGTGCAGGATACCGGCATCGGCATTCCGAAGAAGGACCTGGACCGGATCTTCGAGCGCTTCTACCGGGTGGACAAGGCCCGTTCCCGCAACATGGGCGGCACCGGACTCGGACTGTCCATCGCCCGCGAGATCGTGCTCGCCCACGGCGGCACCATCTCCCTTCAATCGGAGCTGGGGCAGGGCACGAAGGTGACGTTTACGCTGCCTCTGGGTGACGAAGGGGGGAGCGCCTCATGAAGGAGAAGATGAAATCGATCCTGCTGGCGCTGCTCGTTGCCGGCAGCCTGGTGCAGAGCTATTACCTGATTTACCGGCTGCCGGGCGGGGATTCGATCGCCAAAACGGAGAACAATTATATCAAGACGGACAACATGGGACCGGAGGAGAGCGCCGAGAACCTGATTTATCCGGATAAAATGCAGATTCATATGGGAGAGGGCAAGCATACGGTCTTCTACCCGAACTCTACGTTCTACAACTTGATTTACTCGCGTCTGAAGGGACGCAGCTTCGAGAGCTTCCAGCGCCGTCCGGTGGAGAACACGGACTGGAGCAAGATCCGCAATGAGGATCCCGGGATCGAGCTGACCTTCGGATCGGGGATCCCGGTATCGCTTCTGCAGCGCGTCATGCAGATCGCGCCTGACTCGCTGTTTGAAGCGGAGCGGATCGACCGGATCTGGATTTATACGTCGCCGAACGATTCCAAGACGCATGCGATGTTCTTCAGTACGGAAGGCGATATCGTCTATGAAGCCGGCAAAGTCGACCTGACGGTGCAGGATGTGCAGCAGCATGTCGATTTCGGCAAGGAATGGACGGCTTACTCTTCGGAGGCAGGCGGCAAGTATTATGTGCCGCAGTCGTCCATCCAGATGGTGGAGGCTGAAATTAATATTGGCGTCTATACGGTGGAACAGATGCAGCAGAGCCTCTTCTTCGACCCCGGAATAACCCGTTACATCCAGGAAAAGGACGGATCGGAGATTTATACGGACAGCAAGCGGAGCCTCCAGGTGCGGCAGGAGCAGAAGTGGATCAGCTACACCGATCCGGCCGCGCCGCCGGCGGGCGAGAGCAGCGACGGGAAGGATGCGCTGGCTGCCGTTGACTTCGTCAACGAGCATGGCGGCTGGAATGGAACCTACCGGCTCGGCCAGTCGGGCACCGGAGAGGACCGCAGCCAAATCGTGTTCCAGCAGTATTACGGCGCCTACCCGATCCTGGACACGCTTAATTTCCATTACGGCACGATCCGGCTGAACCTGCAGCAGGGCACCGTGTCGGCCTATGAGCGCTCTCTGATCTATATGAAATCCGGGGAGCAGCATAAGACGATGGTGAAGCTGCCGGGCGGTGCCGAGCTCAAGGAGAAGCTGGGCCGGATCAACAAGGACTCGGCGATCGAGGATCTATATCCGGCGTATTTGCCGGAGCTGACCAAGACCGGAACGGGGCTGAAACTGACGCCGGTCTGGGCGGTAAAGCAGGCGAGCGGCGCCGTGACGGTGATCCGCTAAAGGAACGCCAGGCTTGGCATAATGCGGGTTGACCGATGGAAAAGAGTGGCGTAAGGTGGGAGTAGCAGGGAATTCTGCCTCCCAATCTATATCTTGCTGCTGTATTTAGGGGCAATAACGGATGCAGCATCTAGCATGAAAGGTCGATTAGAAGGAGCAAAGCTCCATTTTCATAATGATCGGATGGATCGCGTGTCGAAGCTTGGGAATGATGGGTTAGCCGAAGCTATGGGGAACCATGCGGGATCAAATTTCGGGTAAAAGGAGGGCAAGGGATGGATTGGGGACGGGCCAAAAATGTGCTGATCTACGCTTTTTTGCTGCTGAACCTGGTGCTGGGCTACCAGCTGTGGGCCGACGTGCGCGAACAGGCGGACACCAATCTGGACTTTGCCTCCCTAGCGGACAGCACGCAGAAGGCGATGGAGGAAAAATCGATTCAGCTGCTGTGCCCGATTCCGAGCATGACGCCCGCGCTGCCCAAAATCTCCTATCACTACGTTAGCGGGGAAAGCATCGGCAAGCCGGTCACGCTGAAGAAGCCGGTCGAGAGCAAGCTGATCTTTATGGGTACCGACCTTGTGGAAGCCCTGGGCGACCAGATTCCCGAGTTCGGCAATTACCGGTATGACCCCCAGGCGAGTCAGGAGATGACGGAGTCGGAGCTGGAACGGGTGAAAGTTGCCGGCGCCGCGGGCCGATTCGTCATGCATACGCTGGTGGATGGCAAATGGCCGCTGTTCAACGATCAGCTCGAGCTGTACTACAGCGAGCAGAAAATCGTGTCCTACCGCCAGTCGCTGGTGGAAATCGCCCCGATGGAGGACGAGCAGGAGCAGAAGATTTTGCCGGCATCCGGGGCACTAAAACGGTTAGTGGACGCTTTTATCCCGGAAGGTTCGTCCATAAAGGATATTCAGCTGGGCTATTACGGCCAGGTATTTAACTCGGAAAGCCAGGTGGCCGCGCCATCATGGCGGTTCACGCTGGAGAGCGGAGAAATTTATTACGTACAGGGGATCAGCGGTGACGTGACCGTGAACAGCCCCAAGGATGAAGAGGGAAAGGAGCAGGGATGATGGGCATATCTTTTACCGTTCTGTCGAGCGGATCGACGGGGAACGCAACCGTGGTAAGAAACGAAGAGACGACGCTGATGATCGATGCCGGGCTGAGCGCCAAGCGGATCGACGAGCTGATGGAGCAGCGGGAGCTGTCGGGAGAGGAACTTGACGGGATTCTTGTCACCCATGAGCATTCCGACCATATTAAAGGGCTCGGTGCCGTGGCCCGCAAATACGATCTGCCGATCTATGCCAACGAGAAGACATGGGAGGCGATCAACAAGTCCGTCGGCAAAATCGCCGAGGAGAACCGTGTCGTGATGGACAGCGGCGAAGTGCGGGATTTCGGATCGCTGCGGGTGGAGTCTTTTCAAATCTCGCATGACGCGGCAGAGCCGGTGGGCTACTGCTTCTACGACGGGGACGAGAAGCTGAGCGTGGCCACGGACCTGGGCTATATGAGCGATAAGGTGAAGCAGGCCATCAGCGGCTCGAACGTGCTCGTGCTGGAGGCGAATCACGATATTGAGATGCTGCGGATGGGCCGTTATCCGTGGAACACCAAGCGCCGCATTCTGGGCGATCTTGGGCACTTGTCCAACGATGCCGCAGGCGAGGCGATGAGCGAGCTGCTGACCGGAGACCTGAAGCGCACCTATCTGGCGCATTTAAGCCGGGACCATAATCAGATGGATTTGGCGAAAATGACCGTGCGTGCCGGGATGGAAGACCGGGGATGCTTCTATAAAGACAGCGAATTTAAACTGTGCGACACTTACTACGACCGGCCTACACCGTGGGATAAGGTGAGTGAGCCATAAACTCGTCGAGCTCCGCCGCTTTTCTCTCTACCTCGTCACGGGTGAGAATGCCCTTGTCAATGAGCAGTTCAATGATCGTGCTTAAGGCAAGGGTATTGCGGTAGTGCTCGTCCTTTAAATCCCCCAGCTTGGCCATCATATTCACATAGTCCATCGAAGACGGAAATCGTTCCATGAGTCCGTTCCTCCTTGTTTTTCAACATCGGTTCAATTCCATAACCCACCAATGACGCAAGCGATAAAAGATTAGGGCAACCGTCCCACATATGTTACAATAACTATACCGCATGAATGTCCGCGAAGGCTTGCATACAGCGGGTTTGACTGGTGTCCAGCCTGCAGCATAGCAGGTCGTGCTTCGCCCTTTTTCATAGTTTCATCAGGCTTTACTTTTATTCTAGTCTGTTAATGCTGGAAACATTCCTGTTTCTATGAAAATAAATCTCATATGCTGTATAGAATAGGCTAAAGAATGAATGTTATAGGCCGCCTATCGGGCCGTTATAGCAGGTAGTTCAATGCAAAGCTTTAGTTCAATCTATATAGAAAGAGAATCCGAAGTCAACGTGGGCAAATTCCATACATACAAATGTGAGTGACTGAGACTTCGACGCTTCAAATTTGCTGCTTAGATTCAGCCCAATGTGGTGATGTAAAAAATAAAGGGTCTGCCTCGTGCAACCTTGGTAAGCTGGAAGCAGTTATTAATAGTATAGGCAGCCTGAACGATTAGAAGCTTATAAGAACATGCCGCCACGTCATTAGTTATACGGACCGGTCATTGGCGACGAATATTTTTCATTTCTCGTCAAAGGCATCTGTATGGATGAATCTCACAAGATTTTCGGGATGCGTTACAACAAAGGGGAGAGGATCACATGGGGCTGTTTCGTGACGATTTTTATTCGACCAAAATTTCCAAACGGCGAAGCCTTCGCAAAGTATATCCCGCACAGCGGGTGTGGGGCAGAAGCAGGCGCAGCCGGGGGACGTCCACGCTGTTCGTGGCGACGGTCAGCTCCGTCATCAGTGCGGTGGTGGCGGTGCTCCTGTTCAGCCTCATCACCGGCCTTCCTTCCCATACAAGGGAGACGGCGGCGGTCAGTGCCGTTACTTCAACCCCGCTGGACGGCAGCGGAGATCCGTTCGACCGGCTCGTTCAGGCAGCGGCCAAAGTCCGTCCGACCGTCGTCAGCATCGTGAACTATAAAGATGCGAAGGACGCGGACAAGGGGACGGCCGACCTGGAGGATTCGGCGCTCGGATCAGGGGTCATTTTCAAAAAGGAAAACGGCAAAGCTTATGTCATCACCAATAACCACGTCATTGAAGGCTCACAGGATCTGGAAGTGATGACGGTCGGCGGGGACATGAAAAAGGCAACGCTCGTCGGTACCGATAAAGTGACGGATATCTCCGTCTTGTCGGTGGACGACAAGAACATTGCCGATGTGGCGGAAATGGGCGATTCTACGAAGCTGCGGCTGGGGGAGACGGTGTTTGCCATCGGCAATCCGCTCGGGCTCGGGGATACGCTGACGTCCGGCATCATCAGCTACACCAACCGGGTCGTGCCGGTGTCGCTGAACCAGGATGGCGTGTACGACTGGGAGCAGGAAGTGATCCAGACCGACGCGGCCATCAATGAAGGCAACAGCGGCGGCGCGCTGGTGGACCTGAACGGCAAAGTGATCGGCATCAACACGATGAAGATTTCTGATGCTGGCGTGGAAGGCCTGGGCTTTGCCATCCCGGTCGATCAGGTGATGAAGACGGTGGATGAGCTGATGAAATACGGCAAGATTTCACGTCCTTACCTGGGCGTGTACACCGTGGACCTGAACAATCCGTACGCCCCGCTGGATGAAGACCAGCGCAAGGAGCTGAAGCTTCCGGCTGATGTGAAAGACGGTGTGGTCGTGTTGGATGCCATCGGACCTGCCAAGGATGCGGGGCTCAAGCTAAACGACGTCATTACGGAGTTCAACGGGAACCCGATCAAGACTACGCTGGAGCTGAAGAAGTACCTGTATGACAAAGTGAAGATCGGCGACATGCTCAAGGTCACCTTCTACCGTGCAGGCCAGCAGGAGACCGTGGACGTCAAGCTCGCCGACAAGCCGGATTCCTAAAATAGGACGTGTGATCCGGCCCAAAACCGGATATAATGAGAGTCATAGGTTTTCGGATGATCAACAGCCAGAAAAACGTACATTGTGTGCAATTGTAAGGGGATGCCATTTTATGTTTGTCGTTTGTAAAGACCATGTGGAGCTCGCGATCGATATGTTCGTCGACGAGTACGAGGACGCGCCGGATATCGTGGACCTGAAGGAGACGGAGTTCTCAGACTGGGACCCGCCTGTACAGTGCGCGCACTGCGAACAGCCGGCCAAGTTCCTGGTCGTGTAGCCGCAGGGTTATCAGGAAATGCTATGAAGAGATGAATAGCGATGGGGAGAGCGTGGAGACACGCTCTTTTTTACTTTTTGGAAGAGTGGATAGGGTTCGTGAAATGCACTCAGTAGATAGGGGTTCGCAGGCGATTTTCAAGGGGCTCTTTTCTGGTCGGGAAAGTGTCGTGGCCCCGAAGATTGGAGCGGAATTGGAGTGTCTAAGACCCTATGGGAGTGCTTTATGATGTGAGGACGTAAAAGATAAGTGGAGGGGTATTCATGCTGATTCAAATGATCGGCGTCGGCAAGTTGAAGGAGAAATATCTGGTGCAGGGCATCCAGGAATACGCCAAGCGGCTGACGCCTTACATCAAATTTCAGATGGTGGAGGTCGCGGACGAGAAGGCCCCCGACACCTTGAGCGATGCCGAGGTGTCGATTGTGAAGGAGCGCGAGGGCGAACGCATCCTCGCGCACATCAAAGAGAGCGCGCATGTGATCGCGCTCGCCATTGGCGGCCAGCTCTGGAGCTCGGAGGAGCTGGCCGCCGAGATCGACCGGCTCGGCACCTACGGGACGAGCCATGTCGTGTTCGTGATCGGAGGGAGCCACGGGCTCTCCGATCAGGTGCTGCGCCGCGCTCAGCAGCGCTTGAGCTTCGGGCGCATGACCCTGCCGCACCAGCTGATGCGGCTGGTGCTGGTGGAACAGATTTATCGCGCGGTGAAGATCAATCGCGGAGAACCGTACCACAAGTAGGGCGAAAACTGCTGTTTCCTGCCTGGAGATCTTTAAAAACGTCTGTTTGAGGCATTATGCGTTACCGAATGACTATTGTCAAAAAAATCAATTGTTTCAAAGCCTACTGAATTTGGCGACTGATCCATTCGCTTCAGATTCTTCAGCAAGTGAGAAGTAATTGCATTCAGGATCCGTATGAGCCGTGGATTGCGCTAGCCGGTATATAGTGGTAGTGAAATGTTGCGCTCGATCATAAAAGGGATTAATTTACGAAATGCTATTGTGCTTGCAGCCTGTCCATCCCGTTGATATGCATTATAATCGTTCTCGAAGGTTTCCTGCATTTCCTCCGATAAGTGGCGGATGTATCGATGCGCGCATTCACGTATTTGTTCAGGTGTGCCGAAATCAACCACCAGGTCTAGAACGTCAAGCACATAGAATTCCATTGGATTCGCCTGCGGCAAAAACCATCCAGTCTGGATGACCTCCTCAAGGATCTCCTCAAGATTAGTTTCATACTTGTCCATCAATGGAGCGACCTTATTTTGAATCAACGTGATGATTTCTGCCAGTTCCCGCTCTCGGGTGGCTTCCTTGGCCAAATTCCAAACCTTGCCTTTGTCCCGGAAGTTGCTCAAGCTGATCTCCCAGTATACTTTTCCGCTGTGCGTATTTAAGATTCGGGAATTGGTATTAAACTCCAAATAACTGCCGGCCATATTGGAAGAGTGACTTGAAAAACGTATCTCAGCTGTAAAGGAACCGATTGGTTTGATCATACTTCTTCTGGATTTATTGTATTTGAAACCGCATGGCGCGCAGGCCGCGGCAATCCTGGAACAACATTCCCGAAAAATATCCTTGCCAGTTGGATAATCTGTCATATCGCTTCATCTCCATATTTCTTATTTAGTTTAATCTAAAAAGGTATAACTACACAGCAATATTCATTTGTCTCCAAGCCCTTATTTCCCGTATATAACCTATTTATAATCTTACTGGTATAACAAAAAACGCCGGAAGCCTTTCTTTATGATATAGTAAGAAGTAGAGGGCACCCGATGGGTGCCTTTCGACTTTGCCTTATAGATGTTATGGAGAACCGTATCATAAGTAAGGCGAAACAGCGATTACGGATTCCATATCATCCATCCGCTAGTCAATGCTGCGCGTGGCATCGCTTCATGGGCGCTACGTCTGAAAAGCCGCAGACTCTGGGTGCCCAAAAAGGAATATAATAAATACTTAGAAATTTGTATCTAAACATAGCATTCATGTTGAAAGGAGAATATAGATGACCGTAAAGTTTAGCTTGAGTTATACGGATGGAGATTTCATCGACAACCTAGAAGTTCCAATTTATAAAGTGTATCGCAAGGGTACCTCTTTTCAACTGTATCATTTAAATCGCAACCCTGCTCGTAATGAACACAAAGAATTGCTCGTTATCGATGAATCGGGGATAACACCAGAGAGCATGTTTAAAAGCGTTACAGAATTTTGCGAAAAAATTATCCCCTATTTATTGGATAGGAAAAATGATTCGTTATTTTTATTTGGGGAGTATTATGATGCAGAGAAAGATAAGATGGTGGACATTGATGATATTGAGATTTCCTGTTTAATAGGCGGGGCAGCCATCTTACAAGAAGAAGAGAATAAGTAATGTAGGATCTACAGAGGTAGTTACTGAGGAATATGAATCAATAGATTTTTTTAATTAGGATAATCGTGGCTTAAATATGATGTGGAAACGTGGAGATTTCCTTGCGCGGCCTGAAAGGTACCTCATTAAGTTTCTTGGAGGAGAGTTGAATGCCGTTGGACAATAAAACAAAAGTTTTAGTTGAGCGGACAGACAGTATACTTTATTATGCCGAATCTGACCTATCGAAAGATCAGGGGGCAGGCTGGATCGGCGGAAATGCACCTGACTTTTTTGATGATCAAGATGACCTCATCCATGAAGGTAACCAGAAATATGTTTTTTACTTGACCCTTGTCCATCCCTTTAAACCGGAGAGCATGATTTCGATCTTCATCCCTGAAGACTATGAGGAGTATTTGGAGAACAATATGTATCCTAATTGCTCGATTAAGGTGATAGAGCATCCCATTTCAACTGAAAGCGCCAAAGAGATGTTTACTAATCCAGGCCTTATAAAACATTTCATTTCAGAAGGTGCACTAAGCAATGACAAGAAATCGATAGACCAGCCTTTTTTGATCAAAGTAGGTGGAAACCCGAGACTTATTCAAAATGAAGACAATTATTTTACGAAGCTTAGGGAGGAGTCATTTTCCTTCTTATTTCAGGTAGATGAAGATGGTTACCCCGAAACGTTGGTTCAACATGATTACAACTACCCTTTTGGTTTTGGATCACTCTATATCTTCGCCTTAATAGGAGCGACCGAGATCCAACACCCTGTAGCAGGCTTTTGGCAATTCTCTTGATCTCGCTCTTTTAGATGCTACGATGAACCATATCATAAGTAACAGCGAAAAATAATGGTAATCCTCGTATTCTCAAAACCTATCTATTCGTTATGTCATGCGGTCATGCATATTTTATGGGAATCGCTGCTTTTACAAAATAAACTAACACATCGAGAGTAGGACACTATGGGTTTTAAAGATGAATTAAAACGTGAAATACGTAACGCAATGAAAGATGTAAAAAAAGAAGTACAAAAGACGTGGAGAATTGATTATAAAGGGCATAGTGTTGAAATTATACATGAGCTAAAAAAAGAGTGTCTTATCATTGATGGGGCTACGGTGGATACGAATAAACGAAAATCGATATTTTCATACTTTGTTCCTTATTCCAAATTATCTGGGATTCTTGATCTCGAAGATGGTGTAAAACATACGGTGTCCGTTAAACTGGGTGGTTATATAAGCTTTAACTGTATTGTCACGATTGACAATGTTACGGTGCTGGATGATGCATTGGAGCTTGACTTTCTTCCTTGGAACCATAAGGAAAAGATCGTTCCGTTTATTGAGCGACAAGTTCAAACACACAACAAAATAGTAGATGATGGTTTACCGGATGACGAATATGTATATGATGAAAATCATCCACCAGTGGCTGCAGGTTCATCTGATCATTTCGTAGAAGACATCCCCACTCCATTTTTTGTGAAAAAGCTGTTGAAGCTTTTTAAAAGACAACTCCATCATCCTACGAACAAAACACGAAAGGCAACATACGAAGAAATCATTTCTGACAATATCGCTAGCTACGGTGAGGAATTTATTGAGCGCTTCAAACAAGCTGAGTGGGATGAATCTCTCGTACAACAAGAAGCAATATGGCTTCTAGAACATGCAGCACATAGAGAGGTTGTAAAATTCTCAATCACAGTACTTGGGTGTACGAATTGTGAAAAGTATAAAGAGCTGTTATTCACATTAGGCATGCATGAAGAATTCACATTATATGTCTTATTTGCATTGAAAAATGGAACAAGGGAAGCGAATGACCAAATTTGGCGGCTCGCTCAGTCTGTCCATGGCTGGGGCAAAATTGCTGCAGTTGAAAAATTAGAAGCAACAACGCCAGAAATAAAACAATGGCTGCTGACAAAGGGCTGTGAAAATATCATTAAGAATGAATATTTTGTCTACATGTGTGCCATTAAAGGAGATCTTCCTGCAGCACTAAATCCAGAGATGATCTCAAAACAGCTGTATGATGGAGTGGGTTTAATCATCCAAACTTTACTTCATGAAGATGTGGAACATGATATTGAAGACTATATATTTGAAAAGGCGATTCTTTATCGCTTCTTAGACCATGCTCGTATCCACTGCCAAACCCTTGAAGATTTTTATCCCCTTATGAAAATATGTAAATATATAAATGCTGATGAAATTTGGGGAGAAAGATCTAATGATTGCAGAAGGCAGCAGGAGCGCAATTCTATTCAGAAGGCGATTCAACCATTTATAAATAATCCTAAGTGGTCACAGCTTGCCATGGATACACTACAACAAGATATCGATGTTAAGGCTCTTGAAGTCGCCCATTTTTACCAATTAGACATCATTCCGAATTTGTTTAAGATGCTAGAGATACATCCGACAAATAGCGAGATATATTTTTCCATTATGAGTACAAATCATCGACAGCATATCATAGACCTCTGCGTATTCGCAGAAAATCATTTATCGTTATCAAGCCCGTCAAAAGAAGAAGAACATTGTCTGCGATATATTGTTCAAGATTTACATGAGCATGCAGGAGTGGGGCTACCACTGGTTCAAGCTGCTCTTGAATCGGATACTTTGCTAATGCAATATCAGGCTCTAAGTGTGCTTGAAGAATGGACTCCTTCGATATGGCAACAGCCTAGTATACTTGCTGCTATTAAGAACATCTCGACTACGACAAAAGATAAGTATTACCGCAAGTTAGCAAATCAGTTATTATCTAAATCCCTCGACTAATTTTCGCCGACTATACGTGTTAAGCTGAACCGTACGACAAATAGGGCGAAATTTTTGTTACAATGTAGACTACGGCTAGCAATTAGGGACGGTGATTAACATGGGAAGAAAGCAGGCTTTTACAAAATCAGAGTTGCTTGACCAAACCAAGAAAGTGCTTCTCGAATACGGTTATGAGGGATTTCAACTTAAGTTGTTATCCAAGAGCCTGGTTGGAGCAAGAAGCACGATTTACCAATATTATGCCAACAAAGAAGAGATAGTTGCTGCATGTATGAAACGATCAATGGAAAATGTATTACAGAAGGCGTCGGCTATTGATGAAACGGATTGCATGAATGCCCTTCAACATCTGCTAGATGTATATCTGGAGGAAGCTAGTTTCCATCAATTGCTTGGATATGCTCATAAAATAAATAAAGCCAATTCCGCGGCTGCGGCCAATGATCTTGAATTTGTTGAGCAAGCGCATGAGATTTTAAAAGATCAACTGGAGCGATTGTTTGCTCGTGCTCAGGAAGAGGGACACTTGAATACAAGTATTCCACTTCCTGCGATTATAGGTGTATTTTTTAACCTGATTGAAACTCCCAATATGATGAATATTCCTACACTTCAATGGAGTAAGCTGTTGTACCAAATGTGGCTGGGAGGAGTAGGAAGACGATAGGGAGCACAAATATATTTGACACTCGTGTCATATAAAACCTATAATAAATACGTACCGGACGAAATGTGATTAATTTGACACGCGTGTCATTTATCTGTGCTGAGGAGAGGATTAGCATATGTTTTTGGCATTGAAGGAATTGAGACACAGCAAGACAAGGTTTTTGATGATCGCTATTATTTTTGTGCTCATTTCTTGGCTGGTGTTTATATTGTCAGGTTTGGGGAATGGGTTATCTACGCTTGCGGCTTCGACGTTTAAAACGATGAGGGCTGATTATGTGGTTTTTGAACAAGGGTCTAAGGCTTCAATGAGTAAATCATTATTATCTAATGATTTGTCAGCTAAATTAGCAGAAATGCCGAATGTAAGTGCCGTTTCACCTATGGGAACCATCATGGCATCGGCAATCAAAGGGAGTAGCAAGTTGAATGAGGATAAAGTAGATATAGCAATTGTTGGAATTAACCCGGGGAGCTTTCTTGAGCCGGCGATTATGGAAGGAACGGGGCTGGCATCCGATCAGATGACGAAGGTCATCGTTAATGAGACGATGAAAGACGAAGGATTTAAGCTAGGAGACACCTTCCAATTAGATGGTTCGACGGAATCGTTGACGATTGTCGGCTTCGTCAAGAATCAGACTTATAACCACGTAGCAGCTGTATTTACACCTATTGAAGAGTGGCGTAAGCTTGCGTTTGCGGCACCAGGCTCGGACAAAGGAGTTAAGGACCCCGTCAATGCGATGATGCTTCAAGGTAAAGATATTGATCGGAACACTATCAATGAACAGCTTTCGGGTACCGATACGGTTACTCGTGCGGCAGCGGTACAGGGAATGCCTGGATACAAAGAAGAGAATGGCACTATCATGATGATGCTTGCGTTCCTGCTTGCGATCTCTGCATTCATCATTGGCGTGTTCTTCTATGTATTCACGATGCAGAAGTCCAACCAGTTCGGGATTATGAAAGCGATCGGGGCCAAGAATGGATTCCTAAGTAAAGCCGTCGTCTCACAGGTGTTCGTCTTGTCGCTCTCAAGCATTATCGTTGGCATTTTATTGACTTATGGTACAGCGGCAATCATGCCCAAAAGCATGCCGTTCATGCTGGATACGAGGCTGGTGCTCACGTATTCCATTGTATTGTTGGTGATCTCATTGCTTAGTTCGTTGGTATCCGTTCGCACGATTTCAAAAATTGATCCGCTTAAGGCACTTGGGAGGGTTGAGTAATGACTGAAGGCTTGCAAATAACAACAGCTTCCAAATATTACAACGAGGGATTGAATCGTATTGCGGCATTAGACCGAGTGTCCATAAAAGTGGAGCCAGGTGAGTTCGTCGCAGTGGTAGGTCCGTCCGGTTCTGGAAAAAGCACCTTCCTATCCATCGCGGGTGCACTGCTAAAAGCTTCCGATGGAGAGGTCATACTAAATGGGAAGGACATCTCAAAGCTATCAGGCAAACAACTATCCGATATCCGCTTGCATGAGATTGGTTTCATCATGCAGGCCTCGAATTTAGTTCCATATCTGAGCGTCCTCGATCAGTTGCTTATTGTGAAGCGGATGTCGGGAAAGATTCGTGCAGCAGACAAAGCGATGGCTATAAAGTTACTTGAAGAGCTCGGACTAGGCAATAAGCTGAAGAGCTACCCGGATGAGCTGTCGGGGGGCGAGAAGCAGCGTACCGCCATTGCCCGCGCGTTAATTAACGATCCCAATATCATATTGGCGGATGAACCTACAGCAAGCCTGGATACCAAGCGCGCCCATGAAGTTGTCTCCTTGATTGCCCATGAGGTGAGAACACGCCATAAAGCGGCGATTATGGTCACACACGATGAGCGGCTGCTTACCTACTGCGACAAGGTATACCGGATGGAAGATGGCAAATTATTTCTAGGGGAACTGGAGTCCATCCATTGAACGTCCAGAACCAGGTTCAGAGGCAGCAAGTAAAGAATCTCCAATTCTCGGAAGCGAGATCACAACTTATGAAGTGGCATCAGTAAAAAACCGATAGGCTCCCATACGGCAGACAGGTTATATAAAAAATCCATAATCTTGTTCCATCTCTACCAATCTCCCAACTTTTTTACGTAGATTTGATATATTCTACGACTTCCATGATTTGAATTATGCTAAAATATTTCAGGAACAGAAATTGGAGAGGGGTTTTATAACTCATGTCATGGAAAAAAGTTCTGGGTAAAAGCACCATTCGTGTGGCTACGACTGCTCTATTACTTTCCCAACTGTTTGGCGCAGTAGGTTCTGTCTCTGCTGCAGGTAACGATGTCGAAGTACACTTGATTGGAATCAATGACCTGCACGGTCAGTTGGACACCACATCGATAGTTAGTGACAAAAAGGTCGGAACAGCTCCAATTCTAGCAACATATTTAAAAGAAGCTCAAGCCAAATATGAAAACTCCCTGCTCTTCCATAATGGAGACTCTGTTGGAGCATCCGCCCCCGTCTCATCTCTGGATCGTGATGAGCCTACGATGGAATGGATGAATATGATGGGCTTTGATGTAGGTTCTTTGGGCAATCATGAATTCGACCAAGGTATCGCTGCATTAAAAGCACAAATCTTTGGTGGTCTGGATCCAAAAGAAGGCAAGGTAACCCATGCTGGAGCAAAATTTGATTATGTAAATGCAAACGTCATTGAAACTTCCACTGGCAAACCATTGATTAAGCCATATGTGGTTAAAGAAGTGGGCGGAGTCAAAATCGGATTTATCGGATTAGTGACGAAAGCGACACCTTCTAAAGTATCCCCAGCGGGTACAGCAGGCGTGCGTTTCTTAAGCGCAGAAGAAGAAGTTGCAGCCGTTAATAAATATGCCAAAGAATTGCAAGATCAAGGGGTAGAAACGATCATCGTCCTGGCACATGATCCAGCAACAACCAAAGAAGGCGTAACCACTGGAGAAGCGGCTGATTTGGCCAAAGCTTTGCCTGCTGATTCCCCTGTAGATGTTATCGTTGCAGGCGACAATCATGCTTTAGCTAACGGTGAAGTGAATGGAAAATTGATTGTGCAGGCTTATTCTTATGGTACGGCATTTGAGGATATTAAGCTGATGATTGACCCTAAGACTGGGGACGTAACCGAAAAGTCAGCTGCAGTTACAACAACTTTTCAAGACGGTGTCAAAGAAGACCCTGAATCTTTAGCTATTATTAAAAAATCACTAGACAAGCATCCTGAGCTAACGAAGCCAGTAGGTACGACAGATGGTTCTGTCACTCGTACAGATGCTTATAATAACGAAGCGCCTCTTGGAAACCTCATTGCAGATGCAATGCGTCAGGCAGACTTTGGTGATAAAGCAGGCGCTGCTGACTTTGCATTTATGAATCCAGGTGGGATTCGTGCGGATCTGCCGCAAGGCGATGTGACCTTTGCTGATCTTGCTAAAATCCAACCTTTTGGCAATACTTTGGTGAAACTGGAGCTGACGGGTGCACAAATTCAAACCTTGCTGCAGCAGCAATGGGGTACAAATGCGGACGGTACACCAAACACCAAAACACTACAAATCTCTGGCTTGAAGTATACGGCAGATCTCAATAAGCCAGTTGCTGAACGTGTGACTAGTCTCACTCTTGAAGACGGTACACCGATTGATCCTGGAAAAACATATACGGCTGTAGTCAACAACTTTATGGCAGCAGGCGGAGATAACTATAAAGTGCTGGTGGATGCTAAATCATCCTTAGCCGGTCCGATCGATCTGGATGTATTCTATCAGTACATTGTAGATAAATTTAAAGGTGGCGCTATTCAAGCTAAAACAGAAGGACGTATTACCAACCTAGGTGCATCTACGGAACAACCGGAAACACCTGTTACCACAGAAGTTATTTCTCGTGCCGAGTTTGTCAGTGCTCTAGTAGATATGTTGAAACTAAACCAAGTAGCTGCAGCACCTGCATTCAAGGATGTTGCTGCTGACGCTGCCTATGCAGATGCCATCGCTGAAGCTGCTCATGCCGGATTCATTCAAGGCTACGGTGGTAACTTCAATCCGGATCGTGATATCACTCGTGAAGAAGCGGCTACCATTCTTGCTAAATTGTTGAACAACCCAGTTTCTGATAAAAACGCTGCTGCAATCCTTGCAGGTTTTGAAGATGGCAAAACCGTTTCTGCCTACGCGGTTAAATCTATGGCCACTCTGATTGATAAAGGTATTCTAAGTGCAGCGGATAAAAAATTGCTTCAACCTAAACAAGGTCTTTCCAATAGCGATGCAAAAGCGTTAATTCAAAAGGCTGTCGCGGCAAAGGCTTCATAATGTAGAAGTGATTCATAGCTTATATTAAGACAGAAAAACACATCCCTTTGGTGAAAAGTCTTCTTTATTGATGAACCTCAATTAGTCTCTCATTTCATGGAGAGGTAGGTTTATTTAGAAGAATGCTATATCCCAATTGAGGATGTGTTTTTTTCCATCGGTAATCCCGAATACCCGTTCTTTTAAGTGTGGAAATTTACTTTGAACAGCTTTCAAACTCTTCCAAGACCTTGGATTTGTCGCCATAAACCTTTTCCAGGTGATCCTCTCCCCAATAGCATAAAAGGTCAAGCGCAGGCTTTAATCCCCAGCCGTAGGGAGTTAACGTATACTCCACTTTAGGTGGGATTTCTTGATAAATCTTGCGTGCGACGATCTCATCCTTTTCCAGGCCTCTTAGTTGAGTGGTCAGCATCTTCTGCGTAATGCCGGGGATTAGCCGGCGAAGTTCCGAGGTCCGTTTCGGTCCTGTCATCAAATGATAGATGATTAAAGGCTTCCATTTCCCTCCCATTACTTCTAATGCAGCCTCCACCCCAACTTTATACTTCTCTCGAATGCGATTTTCCTTTTGTTCAGTCATCTTGGATTCCTCCGCAAAAAGGATGTGTTTTCGCTAAGAACATAACTTCTAGGGCATCTATCCAGGGCACTTCCATGTTCCTAGGGTACCCGTATGATCCTATAGAACGTGAAAGTGCGTACTTCCAGGTTATTTTGGCACTGTTTATAATAGCATCAGCCGTTGATCATGGCTACAAGTTAGCTGTTGAGAAAGGAATGAGGATACAAGCATGAATGTATTATGTGTTGTTTCGCACCCGCGAAAAGATTCCCTGACCTTTCAGGTCGCCGATCGTTTCGTACAAGGTCTTGCCGAGGCCGGCCACGACTATGAGATATTGGATTTACACGGGATTGGCTTTGACCCGGTTTTACAAGGAGCGGATGAACCGGATTGGTCTGCAGCCAAACAGTCCTTTTCTCCTGAGGTGGAAAGGGAAATAAGGCGAATGAAGGAGCACGACGCTCTGGCGTTTATTTTTCCAGTTTGGTGGTGGAATTTGCCAGCCATGCTAAAAGGTTATATTGACCGTGTATGGAACAATGGGTTTGCATACGGTTCGAACCATCTTCAGCATCAGCATGTCTTGTGGATTGGTCTGGCGGGCGTTTCCAAAGAACAGATGGAAAAGAGAAATTACGATAAAATGATTACCCATCTGCTCAATGTGGGAATTGCAGATTATTGCGGTGTATCCAGTTCCAATGTTGAATTTTTATACGAGACGTTGGACTCCGATTCCAAGCATTATGAGATGCTGCTTAATCAAGCTTATCACTTAGGGTTGAAATATGCCAAGGAGCGAGGATCCGCAGTATAGAGGTTGGCATTCAGGCCCGGGCCCATAAAGACTCGTTCGGAATAATTGAATTCCTACGGGTCTTTTTTGTTTTGCATTTAGAGACAACCATTAACGTTCCATTAAAGTTGATCCGACCTTCTCACAATCCATTTCCAGCCCGTAGTTGGGCTACATAGAAAGCGTGACCTTATCTGTAGTCTGTTAATATTCAGTAATTATTCAGTAGGAATGAGTATAATCATCGCAAGTCGACTATATTCTCCAAAATTAGACAGAATTAAATGGTCTGGTCATATGTTGATGCACTACACTGAGGAGATTTCGTGATGATAGATCACAGGGAAACTCAGATAACAGGATAAGAAGAGAGCACAACTACATGTGTCACCAACTAGGCCTATCAGCATCTGTGGAGGAGTGGAAAGGAGGGAACTCTGCAAGATTTAGATGATGCAAAGGGCTGCTGGGATCGAGCAAATATAAAAGTCTATTCGGTTGAGCGATATTGAACCGATGATCCTACAGTCGCAAAAATTTCAGTAGTTTCGGGAATGGAGGACAAAAGTGTCTTGAAACGAAAACGCAGCATAGGTAAAGCAATACTCTCTTTCTGCTTGGCAATTATGCTAGTCCTGCAGACGGTGGCTTTCTCGTCTGCCGCATTTGCGGAGAGTGCGCAAGACAATTCGGGGGCGGAAGTAGTTAGTGAACCTGGCTCGCCGAGCACAAACGAGCCGTCGAGCGTGGAAGAACCGTCTGGCACGGATCAACCGCCGAGCGTGGACGAGCCGTCAGGCACGGATCAACCACCGAGCGTGGAAGAACCGTCGAACACGGACCAACCGCCGAGTGCGAACGAACCGCCAAGCGCGGAAGAACCGCCGTCAGTAACTGAGGAGCCGATCAATTCCGTAGTGATGGCGGCAGTCCCTACGGACAAAACGGCGGTGTTCATGGAGGCTAATTCAACCTTTCCGCTGAAGGTGACGCAAGGAACTGACATTGCCCCAGGTGGTACGATCCAGGGCCGACAGCAGTTTACGCTGAAATCTGAAGGTCTAAAATTGCCAGTGAATGGTGATGACCCAAATCCAACTAATGCAGATCCTGAAAAATACATACAAAAGGGTGACTGGATTGAGCTAAAAAGAGAAGACCACTTCAAGGAAGTGGTGCTGCCGACAGCTACTGAACCCCTGAATGCGCAGACTGATTCAGGTATGAAACAGCTTGGTACCGCATTTTTCACGCCGAGTAGCATCAGGATTGTATTTAACGGTGATGACAACTTTTTCAACGGTGTCGGACGAGATATTCACTTCAGCTTTGAAACTACTGCAGATGCAGACGTAACGGGAATTGAATACGGCGATATTAAGCCTATCTCGATTTTCGGGGGAGCATATGGGTTAAAGAACCCGGCTGTTACGCCGGCATACAACATCAGCTTGACAGGAAACAACTGGCCAAAGAATGGGAGCTGGTCTTGGTGGTATGTGACCGTGCCAGGCTATCAGGATGGCTATTTAACTTTCCAGTCTACTCCATCCTCTTTTGATGTGCTTGATGCAACAATCAAGCTGCCGCTAGATGGGATGACGTTCTATACGAAGCCTTCCGATTACCGCATGGTCTATGTACCTGGGTCCTTCAAGGTAAACGGCACTAAGGTAGAGCCAAACATTGATGTAGATGGCAGTCTGAGCTACGTTTTCCCGGGAGGAACGGGAGTGGATCCAAAGGTTGAGTATCAAGCATGGTTTCATAAGGATCTGTATTATAAAGAGTATCGGGGCGTGGGAATTGACCCCGGACGAGGTAGCGGACAGCGTTTTGACCCAAAAGTAGAACTGAGGGATGCGAGTGCTGGTGTAAAAGCCAGTGCAGCACGGGAATCGTGGGTCGCACCCGACTGGATTCAAACATCAGGCTCTTATGACCACCCGAATGAAACCATTACATGGAAAGTTACTGTTAACCAATATAACAAAAAAAAGTTAAAGGACTTTACTATCACAAATGTATTGCCTGCCGGGCTAGACTTTTTATCAGCTGAATGGCAGACATGGGTGGATGGCGTTGCATCTGGAGAAACACAAATTACACCGGATGCGAACGGCGTTTATTCCTTCGGGGATATTAATGGTAAAGTAGAATTAGTGATTAAGAGCAAGGTAACAAGCGGTTCCAGCTTCAGAATCGACCCTCGTGCCAACTGGGATTTGGATACACCAGATGGCATACAGAATAACGATGTAATCACTGGTACAAGACCTAACGCAGTGACTGATGAGGCAATGGTCACCATCGGGGAGCACGTCTTCACAAAGAGTGGGTCTGTTTCGATGGAGGATTTCAATCTCGGCGGCATCACGTGGACTGTCAATCTAACGCCACAGTATGCTCTGCCAAATGCAGCGGTATACGATGTTCTGGTGCATGGCGGAGATTTGAACGTCTTGGACAACGCTGTGGATGAAACCGGAGAGGTGAGCGCGGAAACGATTGCGAAAATCAAGGCAAATGTTAATACTGCTCAGCTTTGGAAGCAGTATCATGCGGGATCCTTGAAAGGCGTAACCAATGCGAGTGGCTTGACACTGAAGGCTATTCCTTTGACGGTGAACGGTGAAGTCGTGGCGGATTTGGTCAAGGTAACTGGATACACCGACAAAGCTGCATCCTTCAGCTTCCGTTCACTGGAGACCAACCCAGACATCCTCTTCAGGCAGGATATTAACGTAGGGAAAACAAGCTGGAATCGGGCATTGCTTTTTGACGGCGAAACCGTAAAACAAGCGCAAAACAACACCAACCTTCACCTGCATATGCTGAATAAGGATATGCTTGCCGCATCCTATCCTATTAAGAAGGACGGGACGGCTGACACATGGTATACTCCGAACAACGTTAACCGCTATATCGGTTATGATAGCTCATCAAGCGGCGACGAATACACCTTGGCTGGTTATGACCGGACAACCAAGACGGTCACCTTCCGCCTAGGCGTCAATATGCCGGGCTACAACACGGTCGAGATGGCGAAAGACGGCGGAGGTCGGGTCATCACCAATGTGAAGCTAGTAGACACCTTGCCGACGGGGTGGGAGTTCGTTCCGTTCTCCGAGGAGAAGGACTTTGAGCTTTGGAAAGGTTATTCGGACAATGGCAGTGGCACTGGCTATGGGGTTCGAAACAACGCTGTTTCAATCATCGAGCCGAACGACCCTGCTCATGTGGTAGACTTCTCCCAGAGTGGAAACGTAGGAACCTTTACTTTCTCTAAATTGGAAAGCCCGTATGTTATTTTGGTAAAGGCGAGACCTTCCAATGCGGCTCTGGAGAAATATTTGGAAGAGTACACCGCCAACGGAACTTCCAAGCAGGTGCTCTATAACAAAGCCGATCTTCACATGACATGGGGCGGGGTGGAGAAGGTCCTCACCGAACAGCGCAAAGTTATTGTACCTATTCAGACCTTGAGCAAGTCGGTTACTAAGCCCGTTCCAGGGGTGCTGGAATGGACGGTGAACTATACCCCGCCATTCAACATGGAGCAGGGTGTTTATTTGCAGGATACCCTAGGTGCAGGTATGAATCTTCGCTATGAAGAAAACAGAAAGCTTGTGCTGACAGCGCCTAGTATGGCAGTTTATCCTGCTAAATTGACTGCCAGCGGTGCTCTGGAAAGAGAGGGCGCAGCGCTGGATCTCAGCGACCCGAACTCTGAAGTTCAGGTAGAAGCTGCACCAGGCGAAGGCGGCACTACGGTTTTAATATTCAAAATGAACAACCCTAATAAGCTTTACCAGTTTGTGTACCAAACCGAGGTTGACCCTTCTAAAACGAAGGCTGGAGACAAAATGGGCAACGAGGTAAAGCTGATGGGCGATGATAAGCTGAGTTCTGTCAGTGCCAAAAGTGAAAGCACGCTGGACAGTTCGGACGTAGCCGGCAGTTCAAGCTCCAATGCCCTGCTGCCCCTGAAAAAGGTAGATCCTAGCAACAATCCGCTAAAAGGCGTAGAGTTTACGCTCTACAAGAAAGACAACGGAACTCAAGTTGCCAAAGGAACAACCGATAGCGCAGGGAAACTTAATCTGCTGTTCCCGGATCCGGGTTATTACGAGCTGAAGGAAACCTACATTGATCTGAATACCTGGCTGCCGATCACCCATGTGTATCAGGTGTACGTAGGCAATACGCCTGGGAAGCCCATTTGGGTAGACGGCGTAAAAGTAACCTCTGAGAATCCGCTGATCGTGCCTACGCCGGCCCAGGGCAAGCTGACCATCACCAATAAGGTGCAAGGCAACGGAAGCGATCCGAACAAAGAGTTCGAGTACACCGTTACCTTCAAAGGTGAGGGTGAGGGCGGAGAGTATTACTATAATAAACCAGATAATACTTATGGAAAAATCAAGAGTGGTGACAAGATTACCCTTAAGCACGGGCAAACTATGACGCTGCCTGCATTGCCTGCAGGTCTGGTTTATACCGTTATCGAGGGCGATTATACAACCATTGACGGTTACACGACTAAGCCGGAGAGAGAATTGTCTGGCACAATTGCAGATAAAGGCGACCACAAGGCGGACTTCGTCAATGAACGGATCGTCAGCAAACTGACCGTCAGTAATAAGGTCAAGGGCAACGGCGGCGACAAGACGAAGGAGTTCGAGTACACCGTTAGCTTTGAGGGTGCAGGCGAGGGCGGAAGCTACTCTTACAAGAAGTCGGATGGCAGCACAGGTACGATCAAGTCCGGCGAATCCTTCACACTCAAGGATGAAGAGTTGCTGGAAATTGTGGATCTGCCTAAAGATCTAAAATACACAGTTACCCAGAAGGACTACACAACGGATGATTACGTGACTACTCCCGAGGAACGAAACTATACCGGAGTCATGAAGGGCCAAGATGAAAATGCCCCGTACACGAACGTGCGAGTCATAAAGGGCGACCTGGTCATCAGCAACACGGTTAAAGGCAAAGACGACGACAAGAAGAAGCTGTTCAAGTACACGATCACCTTCACAGGAGAGGGATCGGACGAATCCTACGCCTATGAGAAGCCGGATGGCACTACGGTCATGATTAAGGGTGATTACACCTTCGATCTTACGGATGGCCAGACGCTCGTTGTGCATGAACTTCCGACGGGTCTCGAGTATACGGTGACCCAGACTGATTATTCGGAAGACGGCTATGTGACGGATCCTGAAAGTTTCATTCGCACAGGCACCATTCCGGAGAAAACAGCGGCCAAAGCATACTTTGTAAATACCCGCCCATATCTGGAAGGCGTGCTGCGTGACAACAACACAGGCGAAGTCATTCCGAACGCGGAAATCATCGTGACGAACAAGAAGACCGATGAACAGCAAAAGATTCGGACGAATGAGAAGGGTGAATATTCGATTCCGGCCGCAGCCGATACCGAATATACGATCACTTATACGAAGCTGTATCATGTAGGCGGGAAGGATGTCCCTGTCGAGTTCACGCAAAAAGCAAATGTAGACGGCAGTGTGAGAGACGAGACCGTTCCGGCCGACATTACGGCAGTAGGGATCGTGCTGTTCAAGCAGCTGGATGGAACAAAAGAGCTATTCAACGATTCTTTTACCAGCCAGATGCATATCTATTTGAAGGACAAGGATGGCAATTATATTCAAGAGAACGGTCGTCCCAAGGCGTTTCCGATGGCTTCAAACGGCACTTTCTCCGTGGAAGGGCTAACCGAGCAGAAGTACACCATGGAAGTTCGCTATGAAGCTGAGAACGGTCAGGAATTGCTCTTCAAGGTGACGCAGCTGGACGTGAAAGCAAACGGAGAGCTGAATATTTCCGAGGAATTGGTCGATCCTTACGGTACGGTTTATGATGAAACGACAGGAGACGCTATCACCGGTAAGAAAATTGATGGAGCCAAAGTTACTCTGTATTATGCGGATACGCAACGGAATAGAGCTAACGGGCACACACCGGATACGAAAGTAACGCTTCCTCCGGTTCCGAACTTCCCGCCGCACAACAACAAGAGCCCCGAGCAAGATAGCGACGCAAATGGCTTCTATGCATACATGGTGTTTCCTGACGCGGATTACTATCTGATCGTAACGAAGGACGGATATGAGACGCATCGGAGCGATACGATTTCTGTCGATTATGACATTATCAAATACGACGTGCCAATGAAGCCGATCCGTTCCGGTGGCGGCTCCGACAACGGTAACAGTGGGGGCGGAAACGGCAATGGGGGAACCGATAACGGCAACAACGGAACCGGTAACGGTAACAACGGAGCCGGTAACGGTAACGGCGGAACCGATAACGGCAACAACGGAACCGGCAATGGCAACAACGGAACCGGTAACGGCAACAACGGAACCGGTAACGGCAACGGTGGAACAGATAACGGTAACGGCGGAACCAACAACGGCAACAGTGGAACCGACAACGGCAACGGCGGAGCCGATAACGGTAACAACGGAACCGACAACGGCAACGGCGGAGCCGATAACGGTAACAACGGAACCGGTAACGGCAACAGTGGAACCGACAACGGTAACGGCGGAACCGATAACGGTAACAACGGAACCGATAACGGCAACGTCGGAACCGACAACGGTAACAATGGAACCGACAATGGCAACAGCGGAACCGGCAACGTCGACAACGAACTGGACGATGCTCCGAAAACCGGAGACAACAGCGTATCGCCTATCCTTTATATGGCTTTAGCGCTGATGTCCTTGATGACGATCGGGTTCTGCCTAATCGGTAACAAGAAGAAAAAGCACATTCAGTGACCGGAAAGGCGGTAAGAACATGAGCAAAACGAAAAAGATTCTTATCGCCGTTTCCCTCCTTGTGTTCGTATTTTCTCTCTTCAGTATTGCGAAGACTCTCCTTCGAGATTACGCTGAACAGCAGAAAATCAAAGAGCTGACAAAAGTTAGGGAGGATGGGTCTGGCAAAGGCGGAGGGGATGCAATCCCCTCCCTTTTGTCCAATAAGGCGGGTAAGCCGGTCATGCTTCCCGAATTTCGAGAGCTTTACGAGAGGAATCCGGATATCGTCGGCTGGCTGAAGATTGACGGCACCCGAATTGAGTACCCGGTCATGCAGAATCCACAGGATGCGGAGTACTATCTCAATCATGATTTCGATAAGAAGGAAAACAAAGGCGGCCTCCCCTTTTTGGATGCGCATAGCCGGGCCAATGGTTCGGGCATTTTGCTGATTCATGGACATCACATGAAAAGCGGCTGGATGTTTAAAGATTTAATGAAGTACAAGAACGAAAATTTTTACAAAGAGCACGCTACGTTCCAGTTCAGCACGCTTTTTGAAAAGGAAAAGTACGAAATTGTAGCCGTCATTCTGTCTCAAGTTTATCGCAAATCGGACGACGTTTTTAAATACTACCAGATTGAAAATATAAGTACGCCCGCCGAGTTTGATTCGTATGTACAGAACATCAAGAAACTTGCTCTTTATGATACGGGCGTAACTGCCCGGTATGGCGACAAGCTTGTTGTACTGTCCACTTGCGAATATTCAACCCAAAACGGCCGGTTAGCAGTGGTTGCGCGAAAGATTAAATGACGATGTTGAAATACGGAGTCAAGCTGGTTGATATCGCGTTCTCCCTTTGGAGGACGCGATTTTTTAGCATTCGGGGCTGACGGTGCCAACCCCTCTTTCATTACCTCTTCTCCAACTCCGCCTTTAGTCTTGCATTCTCTTCCAACAGCTTTTGAACATCCAGGACATCTTTGCCGGAAACCCAGCCATGCAAATCGTCTCTTGCTGCATACCCCGGCAGTTGATCACGAAGTACCATTTTAATGTGCCGTACATCCTCCACATAATAGATAGGGACCTGTTCCATGACCGTTTGCTTAAACTCTTGAAACTCCTGATAGTATTCAATCGCTGTAAAGTCGTATGGCTTTTGTCGTAATGCTTCATCTGTGACAACAAAAGCAAATCTAGGTTTGCCCGCTTCTCCGGCATACTCATACTCCCAATGCGTATAGCTTTTGGATTCATCAGGAAGCGTCAAACCATAGAATCCTCCGAGAATCAGGATATATACATCGGACTCATCGATCCATCTCTTCCTAATGTTCACTGGGCTTTCCTTGAAAAATTGCTCGATTCCTGCAGGGATATGACCGGCTTGAAGTATGGCTTCCACAGCGGTATGTCTTTCCTCAATTAGATCATAGTAAGTAGACGATATGTAAATTTGTAATTTTTTTCTCATAAGCCCACCTAAATTAAAGAATTCATAAAAATATAGAATGAAATAAAGAAATGAATGAAATAGGCCGTATTGGGCTGTTATAACAGGAGGTTCAGCGCAGACTTTATTTCAATCTATTTAGAATCTAACATTCGCTCACTTTATATGTCAAAATTAGCAAGTATATATGGCTTACATGTAAGGGCTTTTGTATTCACTGCGCACTTTTTGTGGGGATTTGGAGTTTCGTTTGGTTTCCTGTGAGCGCATCCCAAATGACGCCGGCTTTTTATATAAATATTTTTCTTGTAATGTAGAAATTGGAGCAGCCCACACGACATTATAGTGCAACCCAATTCCAATACGGTTTTACAGGGAGGAGTTTTTGTATGAGTTACACCCTAATGTTTTACGAGAGCCAGGAGGATTTTGCGGCTAGAATGGATCCAGCCCGGCAACAAGAATACCTGGCAGGCTGGACGCATTACGTGCATGCTTTACGACAGTCTGGAATCGTGGTGTTTGGTTCGGGGCTTCATGCTCCAGAGACAGCTGCAACGATGAAACGGCGCGGCGGTGAAATGGAGGTTCAGGACGGACCGTTTCCCGAGACGAAAGAGCAGCTCGGCGGAATATTCGTGATTGATGTTCCGGATTTGGATACTGCATTAGAGTGGGCTGCTCGAGGGCCTGTCGATACGGTGGAGGTCAGAGAGAACCTTCCCGCGCTGAAGTAACCATTTCTATGGAAGCTCATCAAGTTATTGAACAAACAGCTCGTAACGCTTACGGCCGATTACTCTCCTATTTAGCTGTAAATTGGCGGGACCTGCAGGCAGTTGAGGATGCGATCGGAGACGCTTTTCTCGCTGCGTTAGAAACTTGGCCGAAGATCGGCATTCCGGATAAGCCTGAGGCATGGCTGGTTACCGCCGCCCGTAGGCGGCTTATCGACCGTGCACGCCGTACCCGCGTTTCCGAAAGTGCGCTGCCGACACTCATTGCCATGTCAGAGGATACACAGCGGCTCGCATCGTCAAACACTGGTTTTCCGGACGAACGACTGCGGATGATGTTTCTTTGTACTCATCCGGCCATTGACCCTGCGATGCGTACACCGCTGATGCTGCAGACGGTGCTTGGAATCGATGCAGCCCGAATTGCATCTGTATTCATCGTCAAGCCCTCCACCATGAGCCAGCGTCTGACGCGGGTAAAGGCCAAAATTCGTACCGAACGCATCACATTTGAATTGCCCGATGCTGAAGAAATTCCGAATCGTCTCGATTCCGTCCTGGAGGCTATTTACGCTGCATACGGGAGCGGGTGGGACGAAGCAGCCAGTGCCGATTCGCCTCACAGGAGATTGGCAGAGGAATCGATCTATCTGGGAAGGCTGCTTCTCCAGTTCAATCCCCGCGAGCCGGAGGTTAATGGCCTGTTGGCGCTCATGCTGCACTGTGAAGCACGAGCTGGGGCTCGGCATGATGAAGAGGGGAACTATATTCCCCTCTCGCAGCAGAATTGTGCCCGATGGGAACAAAGCCTGATCTTGGAGGCGGAGCGTTATCTGCATATCGCCTCGCAAGCCGGTGAAATCGGACGCTTTCAACTCATGGCCGCGATCCAATCCGTGCATGCACAGCGTTTATGGACTGGGCAAACAGAGTGGGAGGCGATTGCTCAATTATACGAGGTCCTCATTCGTATATCTCCTACCCTAGGCGCATTAGTCGGCCGAGCCGCTGCAGTGGCGGAGGCTTATGGATCGGAATGCGGCATTGCGCTTCTAGAAGCCATTCCATCTGCAGAAGTGGTAAGCTATCAGCCCTATTGGGCACTTGCCGGTCATTTATACAAACGGATGCAGCGGAAGGAAGATGCTCACTTGGCTTATAGCCGTGCCATTGGGCTAAGCACAGATATATCGATTCGGCAATTTCTAAATCGCCAAGATGCTGAGATATAAAGCACACACCGGGATAAAATAACTACCCGAGGAAGAAAGGGGCTGGCGTGCCAGCCCCTTTCTCAATTTTCCGCCGATAAACCCGTTAAGCTGAACCCGTGCTTAATTTAAGGTGCGCTTCTAGTGTATTTCGAAGCTGGTCACTGGATATCCTAGGCATGGGTTCCCAATAGACCATAAAAGGAATGAGTTTTGTGAAAACAGATCAATCACAATTAACGGCAGCGGAGATGGGAAAACTTTGGGCAACGTATGTTGGAAATACGATGGGGAAATGCGTGCTTAGTTATTATCTCCAGCATGTGAACGATAAAGAAATTAAAAAAATTTTACAATTTGCCCAGGGGTTATGTGAAGATTATATACAGGATATCGAAGCCATTTTTAAACAAGCGGCCTTTCCCATACCGGTCGGGTTTACGAAGGACGACGTAAATCTGGAAGCACCCCGACTGTATGAAGATGACTTTTATCTTCATTACTTACAGTATCTGGGCAAAGCCGGGATGAGTATTTATAGCGTGGCTATACCTTTAGTAACGCGGAAAGATATCCGGGATTTTTTTGTCAAGACCCTTCATGATACGAGCCAATTAATGGTTCGGGTCAATGATGTTTTGCTTTCCAAAAATGCATCCATAAATCCACCCGTCATTCCTCCTCCCGAAGGAGTTGATTTTATTACCAAACAGAGCTTCTTAAATGTATTTTTTGGAAACGGGAGACCGCTGCAAGGCTTGGAAATTGCCCATTTATACGGAAACATGAACAACGACATCACAAGTAAAGCCATTATTACTGGCTTTGTTCAGGTGGCAAAAAGTGAAAAAGTCAGACAATATTTAGAACGCGGAAAGAATCTTAACCAAAAACATATTGATCAGATGTCGGATAAATTGTCCAAAGACGGTTTGCCATCTCCTTCGCTCATTGATCATCTGGTCAGACCATCAACGGAGTCTCCTTTCTCAGACAAACTGATGGTTTATCATAAAATCGATATGTTTGCCATGAAGATCCGGGAATACGCCAATGGTGCCTCACTTAGTGCAAGAAAAGATGTTGCCGCCTTATTTGCAAAATGTCAGTTGCAAGTATCGTTATATGTAGAAGATGGTGCCAATATTATGATTGACCATGGCTGGTTGGAGCAACCTCCAGAAGCTATAGACCGAGATGAGGTACAAGCGGGACATTAAAAGCTTGATCTAGAAGCTGTTTTGGGCACCATAGTTGAATCGAGTGAGCTATAGGTATAGGAAGGGCCATCCTTTACAGGATGGCCTTTAAGCTTGCGGTTACAGACAGCCGGGTGATCCGTACCCTAAGTAAGGCGAAAATGACCGCTAATGGAGTACTCACTGATAGATAAGTTCACGTTCGTTCTGCTTTTCATACATATCCCAATACGTTTGGGCGATTCGATCAGGGTCGAAATTTGTGTTCACCGCAACTGTACCAGCAATGGTGATGGTGCCCACATGAATGCCATGAGGCTTCAATTCTTCTCCTAATGTATAGGCTAAGCTGCGTAGAGCGGCTTTTCCGACAGACAAAGAAGCTAATTCATAAGCAGGAGTTAGGGCAAATCCACCGCCTGTGAACAAGATCGTTCCACTCTTCCGTTCAATGAAGTCGGGAATAACTTGTAAAGCACTGCTTAGAGCCCCGACCACATTGACATTAAGATCGTCCAACAACTCGGCCTCCGTTAGTTTCGATGCAGTCCCCAGTTTAATAACAGCTGCATTATAGACAAGTACCTCCGGGATTCCATGATTTCTTTTGATCTGCTGGAACGCGGTTTGAAGAGAGTCCGCATCCGCAGCATTCGCTGTTGTTCCATATGCCTCTATGCCCTGGGCCTCCAGGCTCTTTTCAAGCTCGCCCAGCGATTTTTCATTCCTGGCCACAAGAATAACTTTGAACCCTTTCAAACCGAATATTTTAGCTACGCCAGAACTCACTCCGGGACCTGCCCCAACAATTACAATAGATTTTTTGCCCATATAGACTCGCTCCTTCAATTTGGATTCCAATGTACTCCACAAATTATATTTGATAGTATGGGAATGCTACATGGGTCAACCAAGGTGTTTATCATCATTCGCTAAGGAAATCAAACCATTTAGCTTCATACGCTTATAGAATATAAGGGGTGGGTCACTTGGATCAGGTTGATAAGAATATCCTGTTAGTTTTGCAGGACAATGCAAGGATCTCCATGACAGAACTAGGCAGGATGGTTGGGCTAACCCAGCCTGCTGTAACGGAGAGAGTTCGGCGGATGGAGGAAAGGGGAGTGATTAAAGAGTATCGGGCGGTCGTCGCAAGAGAAAAGATAGGTAAACATACAATGGCGGCTATTTGGCTGCGCGCAACGAATTGCGAATCACTTTATGCTTTCTGCCAATCCGCCCAGGAAGTGATTGAGTGCCACAGGATAAGCGGGGGAGAGTATAATCACTTGTTGAAGGTAGTTACCGCGTCACTGCCGGATTTAGAGATGTTTGAGAACGAAATCGTAAAGTACGGGAAATTTGCAACGTCCATCGTACTTTCTTCCCCTATTGAAAATAAATCCCTGGCCGCGGTCGTCCCCGAGTCTAATTAACGACTTAACCAGGTGGTTTGAAGAAAGTGCAATCTATCGGATTCAGGGATGCTTTGGCCAACCCCTCCAGGGAACTAAATCCCTTTTAATACCTCTTCCGTTGTGCGAATCCGCCCCATCCTCGGGAAAATAACATCCCGTACATGCTCATGCTCAGCCTTCGTGAACCCGGTCATGGCGTCAATCGCGAAAATGATATCATATCCGTGCTGAAAAGCTTCTCTGGCGGTTGTATCCACACCGATCCCTGAGGCTATGCCGCAGATGACGATCGTATCAATGTTCCGGCGGCGTAACTGGAGATCAAGGTCTGTTCCATGGAAGGCCCCCCATTGCTTTTTAGAGATGATATGATCCGTTTCCGTTACGCCGAGTTCGGGAATAAATTCGTCCCAGCCCTCGACCAGATTTAGTTTGGGAGGCGCGGCATCCAGCTTAGGGCTAAGCATATCTTTGAAGTCTTTACTGGATACATGCACAAGTGCCACAAAAGCCCCATGGTTACGAAAAAGCTGGGTCAGCTTGGCTGCATTGGCAATGACCATTTCGGCGGAATAAGGGGCATACTGCTGGCCTATCCATTTTTGGAGATCGATGACGACCAGAGCTGTTCTGTTCCAATCGATTAACGGTTCTCTTTGCCCGCTATGCGTATGATTGTCATGAAGTTGATTCATAGGAAACCCTCCGCTAATCTTGTAATGTAATGATGACGGAATCAGTATATATTAGGCCGTGGTGATTAACGAGAGAGCGGATTATCCTAGGAGTGATTCTCCTAGAATACATAGATTTTATGAAGATATGTGAAGGATTTTGACGCAAAGTGCTGAATATGTAAACGGGATGTTTGTTTCTACCAGTCTATGTAAACAATATTTAGAAGACTAACAAAATCGTCAGTCAGCTTGTGAAATATAGATCTCTGGAAATTAAGGGAAAACGAGGGATGGAAATGTCGTATATCGTTGATTTTCAAAATGTATCTACGGTTGGTTTGGAATCTTCACCTGTCGCTGAAGCACTTGCCGGTTTGCGCGCAAATGAAGCTCGTTACTTTATGAACAAATACAAGCATGAATTTACGGTTGTGCCTGCCAGCGAAAGCCAGGAGACCCTGGATTATGTGAACCGGATTTTGAAAGAAGAACGGGATATTGAGTTTGCGGCCAAACCTTTGGAAACATCGCGTTTTCAAGTGGAAAATATCCAAATGGCCTACGTTTTTTATGAGGACGGTCTCGCACTCAATGTCATGTATACCGTGGATGACCCGAAGAAACGGGCCGTCGGTTTCAAGCTTTCGGAAGGGATGGAGATACCCCAAGAGCTGGAAGGGAAGTTTAAGTTTGCGAGGCAGAAGTCCAAGCTGGCCGGAACGATTCGGGGTTCGTTTTTTGTCATTAAAGGGGAATATTAAGCTCGGCATAGGATGCGAAGCAATCAAATCAAAACATAAACGGGACAGGCGGGGCAGACCATGCTCTCCTGTCCTTTGTCTTTTTAAGAACGCCAGCCTACAACACATCTCTGCTCTCGCGATCCTACTCCTCGACGGCAATGCCGGCAGCTCTCAAATGTCCATAGGTCACGATGTTACTGAACTGGGAAGATACCTCAGCCGCGGACAGGGGCCGGTCGTTTTTGATCCACCAAATCACGATCCCCATGAAAGCCGATACGAGGTATTCAAGCAGCAATTCTTTAGATACCGCTAACGGCGAATCCCCCTGCGCAGGACTCCACCCCTCATCCAGTTTGCCTTTGATGATCGCCTCCATTTTTGCTCGAAACGGATAGATTCTGCTCTCCTCCACCAACATGGCATAGTACAAAGTAATACTCCCCGAAATGTGTTCCAGAACGGCTTGCATGACGGTCTCCAGTCTGGACAGACGGAAAGGGTTCATATGAAATGGGCAAAGCACGACGGTCTGCTGCAATTCGCTTAACAGCTCGTCCATACATGTATCTAATAAATCCGGCTTGTTCTGGTAGTGAAGATAAAACGTGTTTCGATTGATCATCGCCCGGTCGGCGATATCCTGGATCGTGATCGCTTCGTATCCTTTTTCCTGAATCAGCTCATAAAATGCCTTTCGGATCGATTGTTTCGTGCGCACAATTCTTAGATCGGTCTTCTTTTTGTTCATATGAATTTCGCTCTCCTACAAGAAATTTAAGGCGTTAAGCGACAAATCCGTTCGAAATGCCTCTTATCCTGCAAAACTCAAAATATTGAATATTGAGGGTGCTATGGTTCCTTATTATAATGAGCACAAGATAAATAAACAACATCGTGTTCATTATTTATCTGATGACGATAAATGGTGCGAGATCAGGACCGGTCCATCAAGCGCAAACGTTAATTTTAACTTTCGATATCAAAGGGAGGATATTTCGATGACATTCAACGATCATAATGAGCTTGTTCTTAAGGCAACCGCTGTGCTGGAAAGCTTGGAGAGCGGCAGCCCCGAAGCGATTAAGGCTTACGTTCATCCGGATAAATATATTCAGCACAACCAAGCCTTACCTGATGGCCGTGATGCCATGCTAGGTGCGCTAGCTCATTTAAAGGAAAACGGTACGAAGGTCAGCATTAAACGTGCTTTGGTCGACGGGGATTTGGTGGTCCTCCATTCCGTATATGAATTCTTCGGTCCTAAGATTGGGATTGATATTTTCCGTTTTGAACATGGACTCATCGTCGAGCATTGGGACAATTTGCAGGAGATGGTGGAGAAGACGCCAAGCGGCCATACGATGATTGACGGACCGGTCACGGTTCAGGATATCGACAAGACGGATGAGAACAAAGGGCTTGTCCAAAGCTATGTGGAGAACATTTTGTTTGGGAAAAATCCGGAGCTGCTGAACTCCTATTTTGACGGGGATCGTTACATTCAGCATAGTCCGCATATTGGGGATGGCCTTTCGGGACTGCATGCGGCACTCCAGGCGTTATCGGAGAGAAATATTGAATTTCAATATACTCAGCTCCATCAGGTCATTGGCCAAGGCGATTTTGTGCTTACGGTAAGCGAAGGTTTGTTTGATGGCCAGCCTACCGCTTTTTACGATTTGTTCCGTGTGGAGAACGGAAAGATCGCCGAGCATTGGGACGTAGTCGAAGCCATCCTGCCGACAGAAAAGCGGAAAAATTCGAACAGCCGGTTTTAAGGTTTGAGAGGGTTAATAGAAAGGCATCGCCGAACATTGCGGCGGTGTCAGCTTTGCTCACCAACCGCCACAGTCGGAGGTCCGGCTGTAATTTGCCGGAGCTGTTGGCGTAGAACGATGCCGAACTGAAAGAGGGATTTTCGCAACCGCTTTGCAATCGCGGTTGCGAAAATCCCTATTATTCTGCAGCGCTAATGTAGTTAACTTACCTCGGCCTTAACCGTTTATTTTTTCGCATATCCTTGCTTGTTCAAATAGTTCATCATTTGAGGGAGAGTACTTCTCTGGAGATGATCTTGGATATGGTCACTCCATCCCTTTACTTTTTTCACTGTGAAGGGAGCCATAACCGGACGGCTCTCATAATACTTCAACATGGCTTCATCATAGGTGGCTAATTTCTCTTGATCTAGTGGTTGATATTGATTTTCTTGCAAGACCATGGATTGAGGCAGCCGCGGCTTAAGTTCAGGTTTATCTCCTGCCGGGGTACCCAAGCATAATCCCACCAAAGGTATCACATACTTCGGTAATTTCAACAGGTCAGATAATTCGTTAATATTAGCTCTGACAGCCCCGATAAATACACCGCCAAGTCCCATGGATTCGGCTGCTGTTAAGGCATTTTGTGCCATTAGTCCAGCGTCGAACGTACCGACCAACAGAAATTCAATATATTCAATATCCACCACTGGGGCAATTTGATGATTACGGTTGAAATCTGCACAAAAAATCCAAAACTCTGCTGCCTCTTCAATATAGGGTTGATCCATACTGAGTTGCATCACTTTTTTTCGCAGATCAGGATTTGTGATTCGAATAATCGAAACGGCTTGAAGAAGACTGGAAGATGAAGTTTGACTGACTGCTTTAAAGATTGCTTCTCGCTGTTCTTCTGTCAAGGATTTATTGGTAAAAGATCGCACAGATGCATGATTATGAAGCAGTGAAATGGTTTCATTCATGTAATCCATCTCCATATTTATTTGATATAATAACTCCGTATTGATAAGGAACTCACATGTTTTTGCGTGTTCCCTACTCTCCTTTAAGCTGTATAGGCTCAGAGTTGAATCACCTTTTTGCTATAATTACATTAAGACTGCTAACTAAATATTGGCCAATGTTGTTCTGTCCCGGTGACATTGACACTATCATAAAATTTTTCGTTGGGTCCGCAAAGAGGGCAATATAAATGAACATAGTACAACTTTTTGTACCTTCAGGGGGGGATATCAATGAGGGTCTGTAATGAAGGATTTGATAAAGCGTTTATCGATGAAAACAGGGATATGTACGCGATATCCTTTACCCAATATGTCCTTTCAGGACGTTGGAAATACTTTATATTATGGTATCTAAGAGGAGAAACGCGTCGCTATACGGACATCAAAAAATTTCTTGGCGGTTTATCGCAAGGCTCTCTCACAAAGCAGCTTAGAGAGTTGGAGCAAGATGGAGTCATTAAACGTGATGTTTATCCAGAAGTTCCTCCTCGGGTAGAGTATTCGCTTACAGACAAGGGGAATAAATTACTGCCGATCCTTGAGAAGATGGAGGACTTCGGTAAAGAGTATGGATAACAAAATTAATGTACTATGACCCCGAAGTGTTCAATATTTTGAGGGAAAAAGCCAGCATTTAGCCTTTGGAAAAGGGATTCACTACTGCCTTGAGTGGTTTACGAATGGGGAAATGATCGATATAAAAATGGATGAATTCAATATTGGGGAATACATCACAAGACCACAGCAACGCTCCAGATTATTAGACGCCATGAATGCTAAATGCTTTGTGCCTCCTTTGAAGTATGGGAAGTAAACCCTGATTATAGGTTACTGCATAAATTGGAAGGGAACACGAACCATAATGATGGTTAAAAACCGCACCCACTATTTTTGTACATAAAAATTAAATATCGCAGCATTCAGCCAAATAAAAAAGCCCTCACGGAAGAACAATACGTTGTAGATTGCACTTGACACCATCGTGTCGGTGATATAGCATTAATCCTAATAATTAAACTACGTTGAAAAGGAATAGTACGGTTTTCTAAGCGAACAGAGAGCTGTTGGCCGGTGTGAAACAGCCGTGGAGAAAATTGGAACTCACCTTGGAGTTGCTCGCTGAAACAGTAAAGTAGGTGGAGCCGGAGCCTGACCGTTATCATCAGGAGGATCCAGGTTTGTCTGTTTATGCAAACCGTATCCGTAGAGTGCATGCCGGCGTTGGCATGAATTCGGAGTGGTACCGCGTAAGATGTTAAAGTCTTTCGTCTCTGTAATGGAGATGAAAGGCTTTTTTTGCGCCTCCGATCTTTGGCAGATTAGCATAGGAATCGACGAAAGGAAGGGTATCCATGAAAAATGTAAACAAATACGACAGAGGATATTTTATGCCGCCGGAGACCAGCCTGAACTGGACCCGGAAGGAATATATTACGGAGGCGCCGATTTGGTGCAGCGTTGACCTTCGTGACGGCAATCAGGCGTTGATCGTTCCGATGAATCTGGAGGAGAAGCTGGAATACTTCAAGCTGCTTGTGGATATCGGATTTAAGGAGATCGAGGTCGGATTCCCCGCAGCTTCGGAGACGGAATTTGCCTTTTTGCGCACGTTGATCGAACAAGATTTGATCCCGGACGACGTGACGATCCAGGTGCTGACCCAGTCGAGAGAACACATTATCCGCAAAACGTTCGAATCGCTGAAGGGCGCGAAAAAAGCCGTCGTCCATCTGTACAACTCCACCTCCGTGGCGCAGCGGGAGCAGGTATTCCGCAAATCCAAGGAAGAGATTATCGATATCGCTGTGAGCGGCGCCAAGCTGCTGAAGGAGTGCGCGCAGGAGACGGAAGGGAACTTCCAGTTCCAATATTCGCCGGAGAGCTTTACCGGCACGGAGATCGAGTTTGCGCTGGACATCTGCAACAGCGTGCTTGATGTATGGCAGCCGACCGCAGAGAATACGGTCATTATCAATCTTCCGGCTACGGTATCCATGTCAATGCCTCACGTCTACGCCAGCCAGATCGAGTATATGAGCGAGCATCTGAACTTCCGGGAACATGTCATTCTGTCGGTTCATCCGCATAATGACAGAGGCACGGGCGTGGCGGACGCCGAGCTCGGCATGCTGGCCGGAGCTCAGCGCGTCGAAGGCACATTGTTCGGAAACGGGGAACGGACGGGGAACGTGGATATTGTGACGCTGGCGCTCAACATGTACTCTCACGGAGTCGATCCGAAGCTGAATTTTGAGAACATTCCGGCGATTGCCTCCGTGTACGAACGGCTGACCAAAATGAGAGTGGGCGAAAGACATCCATACGGAGGCGAGCTGGTATTCACCGCGTTCTCCGGTTCGCATCAGGATGCTATTGCCAAAGGAATGAAATGGCGCGAGGAAAAGAATCCGCAGCATTGGTCGGTCCCTTATCTGCTGATTGATCCGATGGACATCGGCAGGGAATACGAAGGCGACATTATCCGCATCAACAGCCAGTCCGGCAAAGGCGGAATCGGCTACGTGCTGCAGTTGAAGTACGGACTTGACCTCCCGGCGAAAATGCGCGAAAACTTCGGATACTTCGTTAAAAACGTATCGGATCAGCAGCAGAAGGAACTGATGCCTGAGGAGATCTACGCCATTTTCTTGAAGGAATACGTGAATATCCAAACGCCTGTCGAGTTTGTGAAATACCGCATGACGGACAACGAAGACTTCCAAACGATCGTCACGATTCGTACCGGCAACGAAGTCAAGGAAATCGCCGGCAACGGAAACGGCAGACTCGATGCGATCAGCAATGCGCTGCAAACTGAGCTTGGGCTGGATTATTCCGATCTGGTCTATACGGAACATGCTCTGGAAATAGGCTCGAAATCCCAAGCGGTGTCTTACATCGGGATCACGGCTTCCAACGGCAGTGTATATTGGGGATGCGGCATTGACGTTGATATTATGACTTCGTCGGTAAAAGCGCTCTTTAGTGCCGTGAATCAGTTTAGCCGCAATACCAATAACTGATCGCTTTCAGCGAAGCAAAATTCGATTCCATTCACTCCGACCTATAGAGGGTGAGAGCATTCTCCCACATGAGAAAAGGAGCTGCCGCGGGCAGCTCCTTTTTTGTTTATTCGCCCATAGACACCTTAGAGAGGGGTCAGGGCTTACAGAAAGTAGAAGGCCCCTTCACCGTTTGGGTGATGGGCACGTTCTTTACTGATCGATGTAGTCATCTGTTTCACGAATAGCATTAACAAACGTGGTCAGGGCGGCGGGGTTTTACCAGACGAAGACCTTGTCTTCTCCGCCAGCCTAGTAATCGACTCGATGTCTTGCTCGGTTAATTGATCAAAGAAATGCCTGCGTATGGCCCTGGAGGCGATAGGACGGGCATCTTCCAGCACGGATTTGCCGGCGGGAGTGATGATGACTTGAACGCCACGATCCGTGTTCAGCGGCTTCCTCCTCACGAGTCCACGTTTCTCCATCCGCGTCAAATGATGTGACAATCGGCTCTTATCCCAGTCCATCGAGTCGGCTAATTCCTGCTGGCGAAGGCTGCCGTCCCCAAACAGGTCTAACCGGTCCAAAACACCATAATCACCTTCCGATAGCCCGGTCTGCTCGGATATTTCCTTGATGACGCGGCCGAAGATGGTCTGGAAGGAACCCTTCCACATATGCCATATTCGCATTTCTACTTCATTTAGCTCGTTCTTATCCATAGAAACATCATATCATGGTTGACGCATCAACCACAACATGTTACAGTAGATACCAGGTTGACGCATCAACCAGATGTGATCGCACATGATGGGTTGAGGTGCAACCAAGTTTTTTACCCATTAGGTTGACGTATCAACCCAAAGATCCATTCTGGATACGAAGTTGGCGCATCAGCCTGGAGCATTTACAAATACCATACTTCAATGCACGAAAGGAGATTTTTTTAGATGCAGCATAAACCCGTCGCCCTGGTTACCGGGGCCAACAAAGGAATCGGCCATCAAATTGCCAAAGATCTCGCTGCACACGGCTTCACCGTACTCGTCGGGTCGCGCAGCCTTAAGAATGGGGAGGAGGCAGCAAAAAGTATAGGAGCGGACGTACGCGCCCTCCAGCTCGACGTCACGAATCAGGCCTCCGTCGACGCCGCGGCAGAGCGTATCCGCCGAGAGCTCGGCCGACTCGACGTGCTCGTGAACAATGCCGGCATCTCGCATGCGGGCAATCCGGACCGGCCGCTTGAGGAGATCGCGGAATCGTGCCGGCCCAGCATCGCTTCTCTTGACGAGGTACGCGCGGTGTTCGAGACGAACGTGTTTGGCGTTATCGCGGTCACCCAAGCGATGCTGCCGCTCCTGCGTGAGGCGCCGGCGGCACGCATCGTCAACGTATCCAGCGAAGCGGGATCGTTGACGCTCAACGCCGACCCGGCCAATCCGCATCGTCCGATGTTCGGTGCCGTGTACAGCCCGTCGAAGACCGCCCTCAACGCCGTGACGCTTGCTTTCGCCATCGAACTCGAGTCGGCGGGCATCAAGGTCAACGCAGCATGCCCGGGCTTTACCGGGACGGACCTCAACAACTTCGCGGGAACGCGCACCGTCGAACAGGGGGCACGCGAACCCGTGCGTCTGGCGCTCCTCGATGAGAACGGTCCGACAGGCACGTTTTCGAACGAGGACGGCCCACTCCCGTGGTAATGCAGCTTCTAGTGGTTGATCCCAACCACCCCCCAATCTCTCTCAACGAAAGGAACTTTAATTATGGAAATCAACGTTAATACATCTACTCCGATCATCTCGGTAAAACCGGTAGTGCTGCCCGCGCCGGAACGGGGTGAGGATCTGCAAGTGCGGGTGTCTGCGCCCGCAACGGGGCATGATCTGCCCATTATCGTTTTCTCCCATGGCTTTGGCTCGTCGATGGACGGCTATGCTCCCTTGGTGGACTTCTGGGCAGCACACGGCTTCGTAGTTATTCAACCTACCCACCTCGACTCGAGAACGCTGAATCTTCCACCTGAAGATTCCCGAACACCGCTGATCTGGCGCATTCGGGTTGATGACCTGAAGCGCATTCTCGACCAGCTTGACCTGATTGAGGCTTCTGTGCCTGGTCTCAGGGGACGCCTTGATCGGAGCCGCATTGCCGCAGCCGGACACTCCTGGGGAGGCCAGACGGTGAGCACGCTGCTCGGCGCCCGTGTCCTTGATGCCGACGGTAAGCCGGGTGAGGACATGTCCGACCCGCGGATTCAGGCGGGATTGCTGCTTGCCACGACGGGCAAGGGCGGAGCCGACTTAAGCCCATTCGCGGCCGAGCACTTCCCCTTCATGAATCCGAGCTTCGCGGACATGAATACGCCGACCCTCGTGGTCGCGGGGGACCAGGATCAGTCCCGGCTGTCCACACGGGGGCCGGACTGGTTCGCCGATCCGTACTTCCTGAGCCCGGGCAGCAAGAGTCTGCTCACCCTTTTCGGGGGAGAGCACTCGCTGGGCGGAATTCCCGGGTACAACGTCACGGAGACGACGGACGAGAACCCCGAACGGGTCGCCCTGCTCCAGCGGGTCACTTGGGCTTATCTGCGCAGCGCGCTTGGCATCGACGATTCCAGCTGGGCGGCAGCCCGCGCGGCTTTGGAAGAAGGGGCCAACCCGCTGGGCCGTATCGAGTCGAAGTAAGGGCCTGATGGGCGTGCCGGCCTGAGAGTCATATGAAGCCCCACCGGCCGCGAGCATCCATTTGAAGTTCGGTGACGGGACAACTTTCCAGGACGATAGTCAAACAAGCGATATCACAACGGCCATCCCTAAAAAGGATGGCCTTTAAACTTGCCGTTATAGGCGGGGTCGTGAAGCTTGCCACAAACCAAAAGTTTGGGGGAGCACCAACAATGGGATACCCAAACACATCAACATGACGCCTGCCTTATCCCGCAAACATCCACTCCGTTCATCGCGAGTTTTATGTTTGAGGAAAGAACTGATATGATAAAAGAAAGTATTGCTGATACAGACACATGTTGTGAGATTGCGATACACTGTAAACAGGAGGGATTTAAATGATATCTAACCGGAGCGTCCAGATTGGTCCGCCGCGTTTCGCCACTGCTGTACATGCCCTGATCTTGCTTGCCAAATGCGAAGGAATGCTTTCCAGCGCGGCCATAGCCTGCGATGTCCAATCACATGCCACATTCCTCCGCAGAGTATTGGCGCAGCTCACGCATAGCGGAATGGTCGAAGCGAGAGAAGGACGGAACGGGGGCTACTATCTAAAGCGCCGTCCGGATCAAATTACGCTGGCGGATATCTATTTGGCTGTAAAATCGGATTGCTGCGAACAAGAGGTTCAGGAGCAATGCGCTTCGGGCCAACAAAAGCTTGAAGCGATTATGGGAGAAGTGCAGAATCAGACGATCGAATTGCTCAAGCAGCATACGTTAGCCGATTTGATGCAATAATAATTACCGGATTGCAATGTGAGTCGAAACGTTATATACTGTGTTCATGTAAGTTGCAGTTGGTGGCCCGACTGCATTTTATTTTAAGATATACTGTGCCTGTACTGAGCACAGTAATTACGAGGAGGAGAGAAACATGTCCGTTTCACAATTGTCACAAACCGTGGAGCAGCAGCCATTTTTCAACGTTATTCAGGAACGGCGGTCCGTCCGCAGCTATGATCCCGAAGTGAAAATTTCGCGGGAGGAAATGAACGAAATCCTGCAGCAAGCTGCGCTGGCTCCTTCAGCCGCCAATCTGCAGCCGTGGCGATTCCTCGTCATCGACTCGCAGGAGCTGAAGCAAAAACTGTATCCGATTGCCTTCAATCAGCAGCAAGTGATCGAAGCTTCGGCTGTCATTGCGGTACTCGGAGATCTGGAGGGCTATAAACTGGCCGAGAAGATTTACGGAATGGCGGTTGATGCGGGTTACATGCCTGCAGACACTGCTCAATCCTTTGTGGAACGCTATCAAACGATGTTCGCGAGCATGCCTTCAGAGACTGTTCTCCAGAAAATATCTATTGACGGTGGATTGGTATCCATGCAGCTTATGCTTGTCGCCCGTGCCAAAGGATATGATACGGTTCCGATGGGCGGCTTTGATCATGCTAAATTTGCAGAAGCGTTCGATATTCCAGAGAGATACGCTCCTATTATGCTTATCGCCATCGGCAAGGCGGCAAATCCCGGACACCCGACATTAAGACTGCCGATGGAGGATGTCGCTTTCTTCAACGAAATGCCTAAGGCATAATATCAGCATTCAAGCGTGAAAAAAACACCCGAGGATATGAACTGTATCTCAGCGGTTTGGACGATACCGTTCCATCAGCATATAAAAGACAGAAACCACTCCAGATCATGGAGTGGTTTTTTAGCGGAATTTACATTCGTGCGCCGGGAGCAGATTCGTTACGGAAAGCCTGACGGCCGATCAGGCCGACTCCCAGCGCCAGCAAGGTTAGGACTGCTGCTAACAAGTATAGGTTCACAATGCCGAGCCATTCGGCAAGGGCAGCCATAACGAGCAGCGAAATACAGAACACCAGATTCAGCAAGGAGGCTTGGGCGGACAGCACTTTCGGCAGCACCCCTTTGTCAACGCTGCGCTGAATCAAGGTGCGGCGGTTGATCACCGAAAGCTCAGCGAATGGGCCCATCAGCAGGACGAGAATGAGCGCGATAAAGGGCTGGGTGTTGAGGGCGTATATGGCGGTGAGGATGCCATACCCCGCCATGCCGATCAGCATGGCGGCCAGAAGGCTGCTGCCGATGGCGCGTGAAATGGCCAGAACCAGCAGTCCGCCGCCGACTGTCCCCGCAAAATAAGCCGCATTAATGAAGCCCCACCACTCTTCGCCTTGGCCAAGTGCCGTCTGAACGAAGGCCAGCGTAAAAGCGCCGACCCATACCGAACCGCCCAGCATGTCGATGATGTCCATGAAGGTCAGCAGCCGCAGGCGCGGCATTTGCCAGATGATTTTCCAGCCCTCGGTCAAGGTGTGCCATCTGGAAGCTGGAGCCGCTGCTAAGCTGTCGTCAGGCACTGCGTCGGTCGGCTGCTGTTCAAGATGGGCTTCCGCCGGCTCCTTGACGCCTAGTGTAAAAGCCGCTGCCAGCCCGTAGACGACGGCCGTCACCAACAGTGTTGGACTGGGTCCAAGCAAGGCGACAATAACGCCGCTGAGCCCCCAGCCGGCAAACTGTACGACCTGATCGCTGACGCTGATCAAGCTGTTGGCCTTGAGCAGGCCCTGCTCATGTGCGACGAGCCGCGGAACAAGCGCGTTGCGGGCGGGAACCGTCCACCCGTCCAGGAAAGACATGGCGAAGACCAGCGCAAACACCAGAACAAACACAGCGTCCTTTCCGGTAAGCTGCAGGTAAACGGCCAAGCCTACGAACAGCAGAAACTGGCCCGTCTGCGAGAGGAGCAGCAGGGATGGAAGTTTGAAGCGGTTCAACAGCAGCGGCGCGATCAGGCCGCTCAGCATTTGGGCGCCGCTGCGCATCAGCGGCATAAACGCCGCCGATATGAGTGATTCGGTCTGGTTTAACACCAGCACCGTAAGCGCCATAATGTAGAGCACATCCGCGGCGTTTGCCGCCGTCTGGGTGGTCCACAGGAAATAGAAAGGCCGGGTTAAGAAGGATGATTTCATGGCGGTCAAAGTCTCCATTCCTACGTGCATGATGCAAAAAGCTTGTAACAAGATTAAGAATACGGGAACTTGAAGTTTTTTACAATGAAGGAAAAACACCTAATAGGGCAAGCACAGAGGCATCCTGTAAAAAGAAAATCAGCTATAGTTAATAGCTATAACAGGCTATAACCTTTTAGTAGAACGTTATACCCAAGGGGTTATGCTATAGTGATTTTAATATTATTTTCCGAGGAGGTTAGCCGATGAGCACACAAACCAAACCTACAAAACGAACCGTTACTCCGTTTCGATATGATATCGTCGGCAGCTTTTTGCGCCCCCAAGCGTTGAAAGAAGCCAGAGCCCAATTCCAGAACGGTGAAATCACCGCTGAGCAGCTAAGTGAAGTAGAGAGCGCCGAGATCATCAAGCTCGTGCAGAAGCAAAAAGAAGTAGGGCTTCAAGCGGTCACCGACGGCGAATTCCGCCGTTCTTGGTGGCATCTGGACTTCTTCTGGGGCTTGGATGGCGTAGAGCGGACCATTGTTGATCAAGGCTACCAATTTAACGGTGCACAGTCCAGACCCGAAACCGCCCGCCTGACTGGTAAAGTGGGTTACAGCAGCCATCCGTTTGTATCGCATTATGCGTTTTTAAAAGAGGTTGCTGGCGAAGATGTCGTTGTGCGTCAATCCATTCCTGCGGCCGCGCAGTTCCTGTTCGAGCTGGACCGGGCAGAAAATCAGGAGAGCACGCAAGCCATCTATCCGAATCGGGAAGAGCTTGTTACGGATATTGCCAAAGCCTACAAAGCAGCGATCCTTGCACTCTATGAAGCCGGCTGCCGCAGCCTCCAAATCGACGATTGCACGTGGGGAGCGCTTTGCGACGAACAGTTTATGGCGTTTATGAAGCAGGCCGGCGTCAACGTGGCAGAATATGCGAATGAATTTGCAAGATTGAATGAGGAAGTGGTATCCGGTCTTCCGGATGACCTCGTCGTCACCACGCATGTATGCCGCGGTAATTATGTATCGACTTACGCCGGAGTTGGAGGAGGCTACGAGCCGATCGCGCAAACGCTCCTGGGTATCGATAACTACTCCGGCTATTATCTGGAGTTCGATACCGAGCGGGCAGGCGATTTCAAGCCGCTGCGCTTCCTGAAGGACAATCAGCAGGTCGTGCTGGGCCTGTTCTCTTCTAAATTCGGTGAGCTGGAAAATAAAGAGGACATCCTGAAACGGATCGAGGAAGCGACACAGTACGTCGACCTGAACCGGATTTGCCTGAGCCCGCAATGCGGCTTCGCCTCTACGGAAGAAGGCAACCACCTGACCGAGGAGCAGCAATGGCGCAAGCTTGCTTTTATTAAAGAAATCGCGGAAGAGATCTGGAAGTAAATCGGGAAGTAGAATAAAGTAAACTGTTAAATATCACCAAAAAGTCATTATAATGCGGTCTGAGGTACCTTGATCAGAAGAATGCTTAAAGTAACACATCTGATAGATAAGTAATAAAATAATTCAAAAACAACCATTGACGGCATGGAAAGCCGTCAATGGTATTTTTTTTAGTGCGGACCAATCCGCATTTATCGGTTGGTCAAAGCGCCCACTACAGTCCCATTGTCAGCTTTTTTAGGGGATTTCTTGGATCCTATGGGGTTTGACACATGAATAGGAATTAAAAAGTTATGCCTTGTCAAAGCACGCTGTACTGAGAAAAAGGCGTTACATTTTGCATGGAGAATCCCCAATAAAATCTTTAGCTGAGCAAAAGGAAATCCGTTGATTCAAAGCCCTACTATAGGTGTAAATATTTTCCTTCAACCAACAAGACGATTATTATATAATTTACTAGAGTTTTTTCTTTCAAATAAAGTACTTCGTATAGAGGTGAAAATATGTTTATTAGTTCAAAACAGTGCTCAGAATTTGATTCTATACTTAAGGAATTTGAAGTTGGATTAAGGTCCTTTATTTCTGAACAAATCCTTCAGAAGCATAAAGATTACAATTCTTTTGAAACTTTAATTATGACTTTAAAGAATGCGTTTGATACTTCTAATATTGGAGTAAAGCCACTATTATTCCAAAAGTATATTGGAAAGATAACGAAATGGTTGAAGGATGGGAATTTAAAATCATTTTATGAATCAATTGTGTTTGCATTTAATTGTTACGATAAAAAAAGTCACTACCAAGATTCGGACGTTCCCTATCTTTCAGAGATAATTGATATAATGTTTTTACTTAACGAGCCATATTTTACTGAGTACATAAAGAGATTTGGGAGAGAATTTGAATCAACTTTGAACCTCTATTTAATAGTTAGAAACGCCTGTTCTCATCCAGGGTCAAGACGGGTTAGTTTAGATGAAGCAAGGCAAATCATTCATTTCATTTTTATGAGTCTTTCAACATTAGAGGAAAAATACTTCTGGTATGTAAGTGGGGAAGACTTAAAAAAAGAAATTACTGCACTACTAACAAAGTTAGATTCCAAACCAATTTTGAAACACAATTTGTATTCTGTAAGTCTAGTGCATGAACAATTATTAATGCGTGAGACAGAATATGACTTAATGAATCAATACTTATTAACAAATCGTCGAAAAAGCAGTAGCGTAGTATTACATGGTTACGGCGGTGTTGGAAAAACAGCATTGGCATTAGAGTTTTGTTATAACCTACTTGATAAAGTTAATGAGGGAATGTATTCATACGATTTTATATGCTGGGCATCGTCAAAATCTAATAAGCTTGCTTTCGATAGAAGTGGAATAATAAAAATAAAAAATTTTGAGCCTCAATACGAAACTTTTAATGACCTTTGTGAAATATTTGCATCAGTACTTGGATGCGATAATTCTAAAGAAGAATCTATTCTTGAGTATTTCAATTCTTGTAGCCAAGGATTGATTATAATTGATAATTATGAGAATATTGTTGGATTAGAAAGAACAAGACTTGAAAATTTCATTAATGAGTGCCCGCACCATATACAATTTATCATTACGTCACGACAAGAGGAAGAAATAGCAGATAAGAGAATTGAGATAAATGGATTTAAAGAAATTAAAGCTGGCTCCCAATTTATCGGGGACTACTGTAAATTAAGAAGTTATAGGCACGAGTTTGACCAACAAGAAATCCAAGATTTTCTGACGTTATCTTGTGGCAACACTCTAGTTATTACTCTTATGCTTGACAGGATAATAGATGGAATAATGAGTATACGGTCATCTATTGATTCTATGCGACATTTGCCTAATCGGGAAATTGACGAAATAGCTGAATTCATGTATAGAAATATGTTTGACAACATAATTTCTGAATATGAGTTGAAATATAATGGGTTAAAGGATGTATTGAATATTATTCTACTACATAGAGAACCTATGGATTTCTATTCAATTCACGAATTGTCAGGTATTGATGCCGCTAGTTTAAATGAAATCTTATCTCTATTCATAAAGAAATTCATAATTAATAGAATTAACGGACTTTATGAATTAAACGAAATGGCGTTAAAGTTTGTTTCACTTAAGTTATTGCCTGATCGTCAAGGAGTTCTAACTCTTGTTGAAAAAATCAACGATTATCGAAGACGCAATGATGAAGCAATTGAAAAATTAAGACTGGATATGACTAGAAATCCAAAGCTTAGAGAAATCATGGAGGATTGGCAACCAATAGCTAATTCTGATACTTTAGCCATCGCCCAAGCATATAATCTATTTGATGAGAGCAATAGAAAGTTAAGAAGAATGAAGGATATAAGTGGTTACCTTGCTGAAACCGAGGAGGAGTTTAATCGTCTATTTAGAAGAAGTGGACATCCTTATATCAGCTTTCAAAAAGCAAGAATATATAAGCTGTTTTTGGCAAAAGCAAGAGATTATTCAATGAGGAAATATTTACTTGAGCAAATGAATACTTCATTTGAGGATGCCTATTTAATTATTTGTAAAGGTGGTTATAATCACGTTCTTCAATCGCCAAGCTACCCTGCGTTATTAAAACTATATGGTATGTACCATCTAATCGATAACGACAATGTATTTGAAGCGATAAAATATTTAGAAATATCCAGTGATATTTATATTGCACGGGAAGATCAAAGCGAGAACGCCGCGAACGCATTTTATCATCTAGCTCAGGGCTGCTGTAAAGCATTCATTGATTCAAAAGATGGAATATATTTAAGGAAGGCATCTAGGGTAATCGAGAAATCTTTTATCTGTTTTAAAAATCAAGAAAATCAAGAAAAGTTACAAGAAGTCAGCTTGTTGCATATATTTGTTCAGTTTTATACTAATGCTGCTTCGAAAAAAGCAACAACATCCTCAATTAATCAACAAAAGGTTAATTTAAAGCCAAGAATGAAGTATATAATAGAGAATTTAAAAAGGGATCTTTACTCAGCGTAATATTTTTTAAAACAATGAAAAGGGCATCCGTTTATTTTGGATGCCTTTTTCATAATAATCGGAAACTATAAGTATTTGTTTAAGACAAACTGATATTAATTAGAGAGTGCCGGTGTAGCTGTCCAGAGATAACAACAGGCGTTATTTATTTTACACTCTTATATTGTGTTCTCTTAGAGCTCTGTACTAGATAACGAAAATCCTCAGATCATTAGTTCCCGCGATATGTGTTCATTAATCGAGACGTCAATAGCAGTGTTTAGTACTGTCGCTACTTTTCATCTTCTCCGTACATGTGCCTGAGTGTTCGTATAACAAACAATACCTTAAAACTGCACGGCAAAAGAAGATCAAGAAAAGTCCAAACTGTTTTTCCATTTAGAGACGAGAGACTTCTTGGGCTCTTGTTCCATCAACCTCACTGCTCAACTTGACACGCATGATGCCTCCCCTTAGGAATCACTAAGGGAGATCCAGAAACAGGATCTCCGATCAACATGCAATCGAGTCCGAAAATGTCCTTAACAAGCGTGCTGGTAATCACTTTGGATGGCGCACCCTCAGCCATAAGCGCTCCTTTATACAGCGCAAAAATATGGTCAGCATAACGTGCGGACAGGTTGATGTCATGAAGAACCATCACGATCGTTGTTCCGTACTTTCGGTTCAGGTCGGTGAGCAGGTCCAGAATTTCGACTTGATAGGTGATATCCAGAAAGGTCGTTGGTTCATCAAGAAATAAAATATCGGTCTGCTGTGCCAATGCCATCGCAATCCGGACGCGCTGCCGCTGGCCGCCTGAGAGCTCGTCAATGTGGTGGTTGGCCAGTTCGGTGATATCCATAATCCTCATTGCTTCAGCAACGGCCTCGTAATCCTTTTTGGTCCATCCGGTCTTCCGCGGCCTACCAAGTCCGCTACCGAAATCCCCTCCGGCACAATAGGCGATTTCGGCAGCAAGCCTAGGACCCGTGCCAAGTGTTTCCGCGAATATTTGCCGATGGGCTTACCGTCAAGCGTAATGCTGCCGGAAGACGGCTTAATGAGTCTGGCCATGGTTTTCAGCAGGGTTGACTTCCCACAGCCGTTGGCTCCGAGAACAAAAAAGACCGCCCTCTGACATGCATTGCATGCGAGGGCGGTCCGTTTTCAGATTTCTTGCATGGTAGGCCGGATCGTGATTTCGTTTATGGCGGCATCGTCAGGCTCGTTGATGGCGTAGGCAACGGCTCTGGCGACGCTGTCTGGTGACAGTGCCATCCCGCTCCCTGGCGCAACGGCATCTTGGTACTCGGGTGGAAGAACACTGATCGCCGTTTCCGTCGCCACCATCCCTGGAGAGATGTTGGTGGTCCGGATGCGCGAAGTCGGTGATTCCTCCTGACGCAGTCCTTCAGTGATCGCCCGCACGGCATGCTTAGTGGCGCTGTACACGGCCGTTACCGGAACGACCTTGTGCCCCATAAGCGAAGAAATGTTGACGATATGCCCCGCTTGCTGCTTCCTCATCGCTGGCAAAGCCGCGGCGATGCCGTACAATACGCCCTTGATGTTCACGTCGATCATGCGGTCCCAATCGTCGATCTTCAATTCGTTCAACCAGGAATTGGGCATAATACCGGCATTGTTGATCAGCACGTCGATCCGCCCGTATTTTTGCAGTGCAGCCTGTGCTAATTCCTGCATCCCACGCGCTGAGCTCACGTCGGTCGGCAGGACAATCGCTTCTCCGCCGCTCTTTATGATATCGTCGGCAAGAGATTGCAGCCGATCTTCTCTTCTGGCAGCCAATACGAGCTTGGCTCCGTGCTGGGCGAGCAGTTTTGCTGTCGCTTCACCGATTCCGCCGGTCGCTCCGGTCAAAATAACTACTTTCGATTTTATATTTTCCATGGGTCATCGTCTCCCAATAATAATTTATTGTATCGTGCTGTCGACAGCATTTCACTACACGTGTTGTTTATTTAACGTCCGTTGATTAATATTATATAGAGAGAAGGAATCGATTCAATCGTTAAATCACTAGGATCCGTATGATACGCGACATTCATATTAATATTGTCGATTAACTATAGGGAGGTAACCGATCCATGGAAGTTAAAGTCAAAAAAGACCGGCGCATTACAAGAACAAAGGAAGCCATCAATCGAGCATTCGTGGAACTGTTCGCAGAGAAGGCGTTCGATCGGATTACCATAAACGATATTGCCGAACGGGCAAACGTCAACCGGGCAACGGTGTATCTTCATTATGCAGATAAATACGATCTGCTCGACAAATGTATCGAAGATCATTTGAACCAAATGGTTACGGCTTGCTCGCTCAACAAGTCTTTCCAGCAAAAAGTAACGGATCTATTCGAAGCAACGGAAGCGCTGAAATCGCTGTTCGCTTATTTCGAGGATCATTTTCTGTTTTTCTCTTCCATGCTATCCAGTCAAAATACGGTCGCGTTTCGCGAATGTATGCTGGGAATTACGAAGACCTTGATCCAGAAGCAGATCGATATGGAGGGAGCCAACCGAGGCATGGATCCGGAAGTCACGCTTCAGTTTACGGCTTCAGCATTCGTTGGAACGGTAGAATGGTGGATTGCGAACCAGATGCCGCATCCGCCCGCAATGATGGCGGAGCAAGCCATGAAGCTGCTCAAGCGTCACGACATTTATTGTATGGTTTAAAATATTTCAGATGAGGCGTCCTGGATAAGAAAAAGCCCCATCCGGCCAATGGCCGGAAAGGGCTGAATTCCGCTTTCTCAAACTTCGTTCGTCTCTCCACCGCAACCTGAATAATCACCGCTTGAGAGTCATACGCCAGCTGTCCGAGCGGCTGAGCTCCGTGGAGGTTCTCGAGGTATTCACGGCGCTGACCAAGAGGAAAATGATTTGATCTTCGCCGGTGTTGTTGTTAAATAACACTTTGTTTGGCGTTAAATCCCCGGCACCGCCTCGGGCAACAAACTTTCCCGGAGACGGCTGGGCCTCGATTTTAATCGCAAAGGCTTCATTATTGAACAAAAAATTGAGGTTGTTTAACACCAATTTTCTTCCCTTTTTCACCCGGATGACGATTTGCTGCAGCAGCAGTGTTTTCCGCGGCCCTACTTTGACCGGCGTTTTTCCGCCTACGATCCCGCTTAGTTGAATCATGCTCTCACCTCTCTAATGAAATTCCTACAACGTATTCATAGAGGATGAGCTTGGACACGGCACTGCAGGCCATACCACCATGGCAAAGGCATTACATTTCATTTCGAGCCGGAGCCGGATTTCCGCAGCGCTCCCCGATTAATTCACAGCCTCTGAAACGTTGTCGTAATGCCGTCCCAAATGATAAGCTCGCGTCAGGAGGTTATCAAAACTTCCGCCAAAATATGGACAATCTTTAATGGAAAAGGAATTCCCTTACAAATACATCTCCCGGGTTTCTTCTCCAAAAAATCCGGTTACGTCCTGATACTCGGCGATATCGATCCGGTGCTGCCGCATGATTTTCTGAATAAAAATGGCGTCCGCAAAGAGCATGTTGACGATTTTTTGGCACGCTAACGGGGTGTCCTTGAGATGATCGACCAAATCATGAATGTTATCAAACTGAAAATAAAGGATATAACAGACATAATTCTGAAGCAGCATGCGGAATCCGTATTCTCGATACGGGTTGGTTCCGGCATCCAAGAGAGCGTCTCTCAGCAAATCGAAAAATGTTGTTTGATGTTCCGAGTGCATCCGGAGCAGCTCATCCACGTCATTGATCAGCCGCAGTACGGTCTCGAAACCTTCTTCCGAAGGCATAAGCAGCCTGGATGATTTACCCTCAATCGATCTTAGCAGCTCCAGCGTGAGGTGTTTATCGGCCTGAATTTCGTGAGGAGTGATTAGCCATCGATCCTTATACTCATCGTGCTTGTCGCAGTAGTAATCGTGGTATAAGGAAAAATAGCGCTCTACGCGGATACCCGTTTTCGTATGAACCAAATCCCGGCCCCGGAAAGAAAAGCCGTACAGAGTTTCCTCGTTAACCGGGTGGGCATAAAGGTAGAAAAAGAAGAAAAAGTCCCTTAGCTGCTCTTTCTGCACTTCATTCAACCGGGCCGCATCTGTCAACTGTCCCAATTGAAAAAAGCAGTAATGTTTCATGAAATCATTCATTGCACGGTAAGGATGGGGACTTGCAATGGACGTCGTCGAATTGATCGTATACAGGAGAAAATAGAGGATCTGCTCATCGTAGACATCGAGGTCCGGAAAGTAACCCGAGAGCAGCGGGCTCCAGTCGGGGTTAGCCGTGTACCGGGGATCTTTCGGCTGTAATGCGTCTGCCCATTCCACAAACGGTTCGTCATCATGATCGGCAAAAAATAATTCGGCGCTGCCATCCTCGAAAAGGCCGTATTTAAAGCCTTCCGTGTGATCAAGCTCGAATCCTCTATTAAATTTGATGTTCAAATAATTGTTAAATAGCGATTGAAGTGTCATTTGTCTGTTCCTCGGTTCCTTAATCATTCTGCTTGCATTCGCTTGCCGGCCGCTAACAGGCTGCTTTAGAGGTTTTCGACATGAAGCGGGCATAACCTCCTGCGAAAATCCTCAGCATGAACGTATTCGTTCCAAAATTTCGGAGCCCGAAGGGTGGTCTACGATGTACCGCCAGCTTCCGTCGGTTTGCCGTCTTATCACTTCAGACGTATGTCCTTCCACCTGAGCCGGATTGCCGTTCCCATCCTGTGTATGAAGGATGAAATGGGCACGCAGCAAAGCGATATTTTCGAATGGGATGCAGTAAATGTTCCTGGACGTCATGCGTCCCTGCAGCTGCAGCAAATCCTCGAGCGTTCTGCGGATTTTTTCGATTCCTTGGTCAAGCTCGCCGGCTGGGTTTATCAAAATGCTGTTTGATTCGTATAACGAAAGCAGTGCGTTGATATCGCCGGAGTTGAAGGCCTCGGCAAAAGCAGCATTCATGTCCTCCGGCCGCATGACCGGATTGAAGTTCAATGGTGGCTTCATAAGATCGCCTCTTTTCGTATAATGGAAATATACAGGTAGCTTATACGATCCTTCACCGGTATTGAAGTACGCAGAAATAGATGACGTAGTCATAAAAACCTGACCAGCAGGAGGAAAAGATGCCTTATCAGGATGGAACATTTGGTTGTCCGGTAGATGTGGGACTGCAGCTGATCAACGGGAAATGGAAACCGAAGATTATCTACGAGCTGCTTCAGCAAACGTGCCGTTTCGGCGAGCTTCACCGGCGAATTCCCGGTGTTTCCAGGCATGTGCTGACGACACAGCTGCGGGAGTTGGAAGAAGGCGGTATCGTACAGCGAAATGCATTTTTGACCGTGCCGCCAAAAGTTGAATATTCGCTGACGGAGTTTGGCCAGCGTTTGGAGCCCATTTTGGAGCAGATCATGAAAGTGGGAGAGCACTATATTTCACAGCAAAAACAGGAGGCGGCTGCTGATCCGCCAAGCTGAGTCGAGTTATGTCGATGTAAGTTATGAATACCGCTAAGCTATATTCTTTTCTCTAGATATCCCGCAGCACCCCCTTTCTAGGGCGGGTGCCACAGCGGGATTTTTTTATTTTAAACGAATGGGTTGACATTATGTATTACTTAATTATAATACAAGACATAACAATTAAAAGCGCTATCATTTTGGAGGTGAAGCGATGGATCTTGCAGGCATGAATATTACGTATAGGCATTTTCCTTTTGAACACTTTCTCGATTCCATGACGGAGCTCGGGGTGGATCGCATCGAGCTGTGGGCAGGTGAGCCGCATTTCTATGTGTATCGGGGCGGCCTTAGCCAAGTAAGGCGCATCCGTCAGGAACTTCGCTCCAGGCAGATGAAGGTGGTCTGCTATACGCCGGAACAGTGCGTGTACCCTTACAATCTGGCGGCATCCGATCCGGATCTGCGGCAGAAGAGCGTAGACTATTTTATCGAGAATATGTACGCCGCGTTGGAATTGGACTGCAGCATGATGCTGGTCACCTCAGGGATCGGAGACTTCCATCTGTCTGAGGATCAGTCATGGACGTACGCGGCCGATTCGATCGGCAGGCTGGCCCGGGTGGCGGAGCAGGAAGGCGTGACGCTTGCTTTGGAGCCCCTGACCCGCTTCGAGTCAAACTTGATGACGGACGTCAAGGGAATCCGGAAATTGCTGGATGAGATAAGGTCCCCGGCGCTTCAGGGAATGATCGACTCGGTAGCCATGCATCTGGCCGGCGAAACGCCGGAGGATTATTTCTCCGTACTGCCGGATCTGTGTCATTTTCATCTGATCGACGGAGACGGAACTTCGGATGCGCATCTGGCTCTGGACGACGGGATACTGGATTGGAGAGGGTATGTCACCGACCTTCAAAGCCTGAGCTACCAAGGGACCTGCACGCTGGAGATTATGGGACACCGTTATTATCAACACCCGCACGAGACGGTTAAGCAATCCATTCAAAAAATTAGGGAACTGGGCATCTGATCATTCGGATTGGGAGGAACTCACGATGAGTAATGGCACACTTACAAGAAAGCTGGGCTTCTGGTCAGCCTTGGCCTTAGCAGTGGGAACAACGATCGGCTCCGGAATCTTCGTCTCGACCGGGGATGTGGCAAGGGCTGCGGGTCTGCCTTCCATGTCCATCCTGGCCTGGATTATCGGCGGCGTTATTGCCATCCCGCAGGTTATGGTGCTGGCCGAGCTGTCTACTGCTTATCCGGAAAATGGAAGCGGTTACGTGTATCTGAACAAAGCGGGTTGGCGGCCGCTTGCCTTCCTGTACGGATGGGCGACGTTCTGGGCGCTCGATCCTCCGTCCATCTCGATCATGGCACTCGCGATCGTCACTTATCTGGCAAGCTTCTTCCCGTTCTTTAGCGGGATTGCGGGCAAGCTCCTGGGCATTGCCATTATTTTGTTCATTACCTCCATTCATTACCGCAGCGTAAAGGAGGGCGGCCGCTTTCAAGTCATCATTACTTTGCTCAAGATCATTCCGTTCCTCATCGTCATCGCGCTGGGCTTGATGTATATGAACTATGATCATTTTTCATATACGCCTGCGGCGGGAACGCACAGCGGCAGCCTGATCGGCGGAGTGTCGGCCACAACCTGGGCGTATACGGGAATGGCGTCAATCTGCTTTATGGCAGGGGAAATCCGAAATCCCGGGAAGGTGCTGCCGAAGGCACTCATCAGCTCGGTGCTGATCGTTCTTGGTCTTTACACGCTGCTGTCTGTTTGCATTACCGGTTTAATGCCGTTTGACAAGCTGATGGGCTCCAGCGCCGCCGTGTCCGATGCGGTCAGCTACATTCCGGGGTTCTCCGGCATCGCCTCGTCTTTCGTGGCAATCACAGCCATTATCGTCATCCTCGGCGCGTTAAGCTCTTGCATCATGTTCCAGCCGCGTCTTGAGTATGCCATGGCCAAGGACGGGCTGTTCTTTCAGCGCTTTGCAAAAGTCCATCCCAAGTACGAAACGCCGAGCTTCTCGATTCTGGCCCAAGTTACGTATGCCTGCATTCTCGTATTTTTCAGCGATTTAACCGCACTGCTGGGTTACTTTACGCTGATTCAGCTGGTGATTAACATCCTGGACTTTGCTGCGATTTATAAGTGCCGGAAAAGAGAGGACTACAAGCCGATCTACCGCATGCCTTTCTGGAGAATTACAACGGTGCTGGCGATCTTGGGCGCAGCCTGGCTGGCGTGGGGAACCTTCACCTGGGCTCCGCTCGAGGGGATGATTGCGGCGCTGATCGTGATCGTCACCGGCCTGCCTGTCTATTACTATTGGGAAAAGAAATACGGACGCCATCGACACCAGGACAGCAGCCCCCCAATGATGGCCCAACCCGCAAAAAAAGAATTGTAAGTTTAGTAATATCTAATTATAATACAAGACATAACAAATAGAGGGGCGGCAACCGCTCCAGCACAGGAGGGAACGCGACATGTTTAATTTTGACGAAGAGCTGTTTCTAAGATTGGTGGAAAAGGAAGGCCTCGCTTACCGAAGCCAGATTGAGGACATTGTCGACGGGATCTGCAGCAAAGGCTACAGCAACATCTTCATGATCGGCGCGGGCGGTACCATCGCGATGATGTACCCGTATGAATATATCCTGAAATCGAGCTCCAAGATCGACGCGCACGCCGAAATCGCCGCTGAATTTCTGGTGATGAACAACAAGCATTTCAGCAAGGATTCCGTGTGCATCTTCACCTCGGTATCCGGAACGACGAAGGAGACTATCGAGGCGATCGAGTACTGCAAAGAGCGGGGTGCAACGACCTTTGCCCTGGTGGCCGAGCCGGACACGCCGATCACGAAGCTGGTTGATCACTGCATTACGACCGGGTCGGAGAAGCACTCCTTCGATACGTTCTTCATGCTGCTGTACATGGTCGTATTCCGGTTCATGTATAACAATAACGAGTTCCCTCAGTATGAGCAATTCACCAAGGAAGTCGCCCTGCTGCCGCAAGCCATTCTGGATGCCGTCAAAGCGTTTGATAAGCGTGCCGAGGCCTTTGCCGTTGAGCATAAAGATACGAACTACCACATGATGGTCGGCTCGGGGAACCTGTGGGGCAACACCTATTCCTACGCTATGTGCGTGCTGGAAGAGATGCAGTGGATTCCGGCCAAGTCCATCCATGCGGCTGAATTTTTCCACGGCACCCTGGAGCTCGTCGTAGAAGATACAAGCGTCATTCTGCTGAAGGGTGAGGATGAAACGAGACCGCTGGCGGACCGTGTGGAACGATTTGCCGAGAAGGTCACCAAACGGCTGACGGTGATCGACACGAAAGATTTTGTGATGGAAGGGATCAGCGATGAGTTCCGGAAGCATTTTGCCGTGAGTATCAACTGGGCGTTGCTGAGCCGGATCAGCGTTTATCTGGAACGCGAAAGAAACCATCCGCTGACTTTGAGACGATACTATCGCAAGATGGAATACTAATACGTACGGGGAGCGCTGCCTATCCCGGCAGAGCTCCTTCCTTACACGGGAAGGTGAGACAAGATGCGAATCGTTACAGTCGGAGACAATTGTATGGATGTTTACCGATCCTCGGGGAAAGCCTGTCCTGGAGGAAATCCGGTAAACGTAGCCGTCTATTTGACCGAACTGGGTGCGGAGACAGCCTATATCGGCTGGGTGGGCAACGACCGGTATGGGGAGATTATGGTTCAGGCGATTCGGGGCAAGGGCGTAGATACGTCCAAGGTCTCGGTCCAAGAAGGCCGCACGGCGGTGACCTACGTCGATATGGTAGGCAGCGAAAGAAAGCTGGGCGATTATGAAGAAGGCGTGATGGCTGATTTCGCCTTGAACTCCGAGGATCTGCGCTTTACGGAGTCATTCCAGCTGGTGCATTCCGCGATTTGGGGCCATGCCGATTCGTATTTCGCTAATTTTAAGGAAAAAGGACTGCTGACTTCCTTCGACTTTGCCGATAAGCTGGATCATGAGCTGGTGACGACACTGACGCCATACGTGGACTACCCGTTCTTGTCCTATACACAGGATGACGAACATATCCGCCGCCTCATGCGGGAGATCAAGGACCGGGGCTCCAAAATCGTCGTAGCCACGCTTGGAGAAAACGGTTCTTTGGCCTACGATGGAGAACGGTTCTACAAGCACGGAATTACGGAGGTGGAGGTAGTCGATACGCTGGGAGCGGGTGATTCATTTATTGCCGGATTTATATACGGTATTCTGAAAGGGCTTCCGGTCGCAGCCTGCCTGGAGCAGGGCGCCGATAAAGCCGCAAAGACGATCAGCTACTTTGCTGCATGGTGACTGGACGTAGCCATCAATGTATAATAGAGAGATACAAATTTGATCATTGATGGATAAGGATGAATGTTCAATGAATTTGAATCCTTCAACCCCTCAGCCGCTGTACATGCAGATCAGGCAAATGTTGAAGAATGATATACAGCAGGGGCGCTACAAACCGGATGAGCAGATCCCGACAGAGGCCGAGCTTTGCGATATTTATAGCGTGAGCCGGATTACGATCCGCAAAGCGATCGAGGAGCTGGTCCGGGAAGGGGCGCTGACCCGGATTCCACGGCGGGGGACGTTCGTGGCCTCCAACAAATTCCATAATGAGCTGCTGTCTGTAAGCGGATTCTCCGAATTCAGCCATCAGCTTGGGATGATTCCGAATTCCCGGATACTCAGGAGCGACGTGATCGAAGCGACCGAAGACGTGGCCAGGTATCTTCGCATCGATGCGGGCAGCCCGGTGCTCGAGCTGGAGCGGCTTATGTACGTCAATGACCGTCCGCTGTTTTACGACATCGCGCATTATTCGCTGACCCGCTTTCCCGACCTGGAAAAGAAGATTACTACGAACGAATCGACGTATAAAATTCTGTCCGAGGATTACGGAACGGAAATCGTTAGCAACGATAAAGAGATCGATGTGATCGGCGCGACGAAGGAGTATGCCAAGCTGCTGGAATGCGACATCGGGGCGAATCTGTTCCGAATTTTAAAAGTGGCCTTTGACGCCAAGGATGAGCCGGTGCATCTCTCTACCTTCATGTGTGAGACCAACCGGGTCACGCTGACGGTTCACCGGGCGAAGCAGGGGCAGTAGACTTAGGGCTGAACGCTCGTGTGGACAGGGACGGGCGGAGACTGCACTGTGATCTGAAAATAAAAACGGACGCGGGTTAAGAACCGGCGTCCGTTTTTTTATCCTAATCCAATTCCACAGTTCGATTCATATTGGTGCCTTCGTTGCTTTTACCCATCAGTCTGCGGAACAGGAACCGGGCCATTTTGAACTTGTTGCCGGCATCCCAGTACTCGGCTGCTTCGGCCTGCACCTTGATGAGCACAAGGTTCGGATCGTCATAGTTCGTTTCCAGCAGCTGCTCGTAAACGGGGTTCCACAGTTCCTTCAGCTTTTCGGTGCTGTTGACCAGCTCGGCTTCACCGCGGATGGAGACGAAGGACTTGCCGGCATAGGCTACGTTGACCTGCCGGTTTTGCAGCAGCTCATGGAACTTCTCAGTGTCTTTCTTGGTCAGGAACCATAGGTCGCCGTCGAATTCGATATCCTGGGTCTTCATGGGACGTGAAACCAGCCCTTCTTCCGAGACGGTCGTCAGCATGGCCGTGTCGATGCCCTTAATCAAATCGCGTACTTTCTCGATCGCTTCTTGGTTGTCCGGAGTTGGATTTGTCATTTTGTTCACCTTTTCCTAGTGTGTGTTTTTATTAGTATTACACTTATTTATACGCTGCCAAACCAAGAGAATTGGGCTGACTCCACTCCTGATTTGAATCCCCTTATGCAGAAGCCTATACCTAGACCCCCGAGGTTCATCGCATCTTACCGGAGAAGGTATTTCCGAAGCAGGCCGAGGTGCTTACCGCAGAGGAGTGGGCAAATTCACCAGATTAGGAGACGATCCCATGACCAAAGCCGCGATTCCGGTATGCTGCCGGCGATGGCCTTTGGTTTTTTGTTTATTTCCGAGCTGTTCGCACGACAATCATTTAACACTCCAGAGAATAGTGTTATACTATAAATTAAGTAATCATTCATCAGAAAAGGTGGATAACCGGGTCGCACTCTGGCTTGCCTCTTGAGAGCGCCTACATCTTTTCTTCAAATACTAGCGTGTAAGGACGGTAATTATGAGCAACAGACAAACCGATACAGACGTTATCTTAATTGGTGCCGGAATCATGAGTGCGACTTTGGGGACACTGTTGAAAGAATTAGTACCGAACTGGAAAATTACAGTGTTTGAGAAGCTGGCAAGCCCGGGAGAGGAAAGCTCGAACGAATGGAACAACGCAGGAACGGGGCATGCCGCCCTGTGCGAGCTGAACTACACATCCGTAAAACCGGATGGATCCATAGATATCAGCAAAGCGATTAGCGTCAACGAGCAATTTCAGGTTTCCATGCAGTTTTGGTCTTATCTGGTCAAAAGTAATTTGATCCGCAATCCGCAGGACTTTATTATGCCGCTCCCCCATATGAGCATGGTTCAGGGGAAAGAAGACGTGGCATTTTTGAAGAAGCGTTTTGAGACGATGTCCAAAAACCCGCTGTTTCAAGGGATGGAATTCTCCGACGATCCGAAAAAACTGATGGAATGGATTCCGCTCATTATGAAGGACCGGACCTCGGATGAACCGATCGCGGCCACCAAAATGGACTCGGGAACGGACGTCAACTTTGGCGCTTTAACGCGTATGCTGTTTGAGCATTTGAAGAGCAAAAACGTTGGTATTCATTACAAGCACAGTGTGGACGATATTAAACGCAACAGCGATGGCGCGTGGGAATTGAAAATACGCAATTTGAGCAGCGGCAGCGTCGAACGCCATACGGCGAAGTTCGTCTTTATCGGCGGTGGCGGCGGAAGCCTTCCGCTCCTTCAGAAATCCGGCATTCCGGAAGGGAAGCATATCGGCGGATTCCCGATTAGCGGACTCTTTATGGTGTGCAACAATCCGGAAGTGGTAGCGCAGCACCATGCCAAGGTGTACGGCAAGGCCAAAGTAGGTGCGCCGCCGATGTCGGTGCCGCATTTGGACACCCGTTTTATCGACAATCAGAAGTCGCTGCTCTTCGGACCGTTTGCAGGCTTTTCGCCAAAGTTCCTGAAGACCGGTTCCATGTTCGATTTGCTGGGTTCGGTCAAGCCGAACAACGTGCTCACGATGTTAGCTGCAGGCGCCAAAAACCTGTCGCTGACCAAGTACCTGATCCAGCAGGTCATGCTGTCGAAGGAAAAACGTATGGAAGAGCTGCGTGAATTCATCCCGAACGCCAAGAGCGAGGATTGGGATATGCTGGTGGCCGGCCAGCGCGTGCAGGTCATCAAAGATACGGAAGCGGGCGGCAAAGGCACGCTTCAGTTCGGTACGGAAGTCGTGACCGCCGCGGACGGATCCATCGCCGCTTTGCTGGGGGCTTCTCCGGGAGCATCCACCGCCGTTTCCGTCATGCTCGAGGTCATCGAAAAATGCTTCCCTCAGCATGCGAAGGCGTGGGAGCCGAAGATTCGGGAAATGATTCCGTCTTATGGCGCGCCTTTGATGAAAAATCCGGGGCTGATCCGCGAAATTCATACGTCGACGGCACGCACGCTCGGTCTCAACCGTGGATTGCATTCGGCCAACGTGATGTAAATATAGCGATATGATAAGAAAAACGTCTATCGACGTACCTTCAAGAAGACAGACCGCGTTTAACTGAAGTTTTTCTTGCGATTATAGAATGGTTCAGCTTCGCTGAAATTTATAAATTCTATAATCTTAAATAAAACGGCCTTCACCCTGAGCTTTAAGGGATGAGGGCCGTTTTGCATTTGCAGAGGACACCGGTCAGGGTACGTAAGCACCGACGACTTCAAACTTTGGCTCGCCTGCGATCGTCATATACTTCACTTCAACGACGCAGCCTTTCTGAAAGGAGGGAATATTCACGATCGGGATAAACGTTTTGACGATGGTATGATGAGATTCGCCATCCGGCTTGGTGACGGTTAAATCAAGCAGCACCTCCGGTTGATTATTGAGCTGCGCATTCGTTTGCTGAATGGAATTGATGACGGCTTGCGCGGATGTGCCGTTTGTGAGGATGGTTTTGCGCTGCGATAGCCCTTTACGTTGACGGGTTACTGTCTTGATGGCAAAAGTGATCGTAAGTGAGGCGGTAAGTAACGAAAAGATAATGATGATCATAACAATTGTCGTCAATGGCATGCACCTCGCTTCCATTTTTAATATAATTCAGGTAAATGGCCCCAAGTATTATATATTAAGCTTAATGCAGCGCAGGGGGATCCGTCTACGATTTACAAATAAATCATCTACATAGATTGAATTAAGTTTAACCATTTGGGCAGGGGAGAGGAAAACATGATTCAGTTGAAAGATATCGGGAAATTCAAGGAGCTTCCAGAAATCGCAATGCATATCTATCAAGGGAATATTCCGGCTTTGCGGGATGCTCTCGCGGAGGGTTGGGATATTGAGGAGGGTATCGTACTTAGCCGGTATAATGCGTTAAGTCCGCTTGACCTTGCCGTGATCGCGGAACGGCTGGATGTAGTTAAGCTGCTGGTAGAACACGGCGTCAACCTCAATAACGCACAGAGTCCGGCTTTTTTACGGGCTGTACGTTATGGGAAGAAGGAGATGGTACGCTATATCCACGCGCAGGGTGCCAGAATGGACATGCTTAATCGAGTGGGCTCCGGCGCGTATTCGCAGGCTTATTATGGCAACAAAAGCAACATCCCGCTCATTCAGGAGCTGGGCCTCGATATCAAGCTGCACGGCGGGGCTGTACTTCGCCAGGCGGTGTCCGATCATGACTATAAAACCCTCAATTACTTGCTCGATCAGGGGGTGGACATTAACTACAACCAGCCGGATCAAGTCTATCCTTACGAAGCGACGCCGTTAACTGTGGCCGCGCGCATTGGAAATTTCGGCATGGTCAAATTTTTGGTCGAGCGGGGCGCGGATGTGACGTTAGCGGAAAAGGACGGTGAACGGCCGTATACGATCGCGGTCAGCCAAAAGAACGCAGTTCTGGCCGATTATTTAAAATCGCTGGAACCGCCGGAATTTCATGACGTGGCGAATAAGAAGCATGAACTGAGAGCGTATAAATTACCGGAGGAGCTGGTCGATCGGTTAACCGGTGACCGTCTGCGTCTTGAGTTAGCCCCCAATGAGTACGATATCCGGCATATCGACTTCTTCACCTTGACCGACACGATCCCGATCAAGGTGGGGGGGCAGAAGCTGCTGCGCCTATCGGCAGACATAGACAACTATTCGGATCTTCAGCTCATGTGGAATCCGAAGAAAAAAGGATGGATCGGCTGCTATGACGTCGAGCATGACCACTATTCGGACCTGTGCCGTTTGGGAGAGTTCCTCGAGCAGCCCGGTACGTATCTTATTCGTTTTCTAGAGGGTGAGCTGTAGAAACCATAATGGGTGCCTGAGGATGATCCGGACGAATCTGTGTGATTTTTCATACATCGTAATACTTTCGCCCTGTTGGCGCGCTGCGGAGTATGGGAAGATGGGGATATCAAAGGCTCGGGTTCAGCAAAATCCGAAGCCCTTGACCTTCAGGCTATGGCGGTCCTTCCTTCTAACTTCATTTGGCGAACATAGGGCCGCCGCTTCCCTGAAGGATTCCGATTCAGAGAGGAGGCGTCCAGGCTATCATGCTCCTTCCTTCTTAAACCCTTATTAAAAATTAGGGGCATGGGTTTCCTGGACTCTTTAATATGAATATCAATACCATCTACTTACGAAGAGCCAATCATCTGATCGTGGAACAAGGGCAGGGAGGCGAGCCGCTCCCGAAGGCCTATTTGGCATCCGCCCTGAAAAATATTGAAGCGCTGGGATATACGTTTTCGCATGCGCTGCTGCGCGCGGTAAAGGACTTATCTAAAGTACAGTTTGAAGCATTATACCAACAGCTGGTCGCGGATTTACAGGTTATGGTCGGGGCTCATGTGAAGTTCAAACCGATGTACCCGGATTTTCCGATGCAGGTCATGGAGCATAGCGATGCCGAGCTGTATCTGAATGCGATTTATCATTACCTGACGTTGGATGTACCGGCGTACGGGCAAGCGGACCGGCTGCCCCTGGAGGATGAAGGTAACCTGAAAGTGATTGGTTTGGGGAGCCGGGCGGAATTCATGAGCCTGATCTCCCGGTTGATTCAAGCCAAAGGCTCAATCTCCGATCGTGACAAACAGGATATTGATGACGTTATTGCGTTTGCCGGCGAGGATGATTTGGAAGTGCTTCTACCGGACGACATCCCGTTCAAGGAAAATGCGGCATTCGTCGCAGCGTCCTTAATGAAGCATGACCAAGCCAATCTGGAGCAGATCGGACGGTACTTCCGGACGGCGACCGATGTCCTTCGGCTGGCAGCCGCATGGTCAGATGGAGACGTCAGTCTGGCCGAGGCGACGCGTTTCCGCAAATTCAAACGGCGTGAGCGACGGCTGCTGCTGGGACTGCTCGAGAAGTGCCCATCCATCACGGAAGATATGCTGCGGTACAAGGAGCGCTGGATTCGGCTGGGCGAAATTCTGCATCCTTCCGAATATAAGCATCGCTTCCGGCGGTGCGAGGAAGCCTTTGACGTCCTGCGCAACGACAAGCCGTTCACGACCTTTAACGGAAGCGTGGAGCTGGCCTTCCAATTCCGGAACGTTTGGACGCTGATCGATCTCCTGATGCAGCGCCCGGGCGAACTGGCGAGAAGGCTCGATCATCTGCTCCGGTCCACCGAGCATACAGAGTATGTCGTGCTGGCTTTTGGCGAGGTGGTTAAGGAAGTATCGACGCCGGTGCTGCTGCAGGTGAAGAACCATTTTGCCCGCCGCCAGGAACGGCAGCAATTGCGCGTCTTTTTTCCAAAAGGGAATGTCGCCAATGCGTTTGCCCTTCGGAACAACCTGCCGGAGATTGACGAAGAGGCATGCCGGGACATCGTGCAGCTATGCGAGCAGGCGCTGATCGGGCGCTTCTCTGCCCTGCCGCCGCTCGGGAAGGTGTATGTCGACAAGCGGCTCCAAAGCTACCTCGTACCGTTCTCCGGGCGCTCTGCCAGCAAAGCACTGCATACGATCGTGCGCGGCAGCCGGGTGCCGATGGCGGAAGGGGATACGATTCGTTTCTTCAGCTGGTGGAAAGAGGGCCTGGTGGACGGCAAGCCGACGGGCCGTGTGGACATCGACCTGTCCGCCGTAATGTACGATCGTGACTGGCAGTATATGGAACATATTTCGTATACGAACTTACGGTCGTCCAAGTACCGGGCTGTGCACAGCGGAGATATCGTTTCGGCCCCTCAAGGCGCGAGCGAGTTTATCGACCTGCACATTCCTTCCATCGTCGATTACGGCGGACGGTATATTGTGACGACGTTGCATTCGTTCACAAGCCAGCCGTATTGCGATTTGCCGGAGTGCTTTACGGGCTGGATGATGCGGAAGAAGCCCGGGTCCGGCGAAATTTTCGAGCCTGGTACGGTCGCGAACAAAATCGATGTCACCGCCGATACGCAGATTGCCATCCCCGTAATCTTGGATCTGGTGGAACGCACGGTGATCTGGACGGACCTATCTTTAACTCGGCATCCGTACTACTACAACAACGTCGAGGGGAACCAAAAAGGAATGGTCCTGATGGGCAAAGCGATGACGACTTTGCGGAAACCGGATCTGTATGATCTGTTCATGCTCCATGCTAAGGCCCGCGGGGTGCTGACCGAAACTCCGGGGGAGGCCGATGCGTTGTTCTCTGTGGAGCAAGGGGTAACTCCTTATGATATCGAGGAAATTATGGCGGAATATATGGTGTAGATTCGGATATAGCGAAAAACGTAAAGAGATTAACCGATAACCGGCTCATGGCGATCATGCGTCGGTTTTTTGCGTTCGTGATTTTTTTAATAAAATTCGCAACTATGACAAACCCTGTCACCAATATGGGCTAAGATGGACGTATGAAAGGCCGAAAGGAAGCAGAGGCTGGTCGTAAGAAATTTTAATCATCAAAAGGAGGAAGAACGTTATGTATGTGACGGTGCAGGATTTTATTCAGGAATGGAACAAGGAAGCCGAATTGACGCAGGGGGTTCTGGATGCGCTGACGGATGAATCGCTGGGGCAGCAGGTCTATCCGGAAGGACGGACTTTGGGCAGGATCGCCTGGCATTTTGTCTCGAATATCCCCGACTATTTGAACGAATTCGGCATCGCGATGGATAAGGTCGCAAATCCGGATGAAGTCCCTTCCGCTAAAGAGATTGCGGATACCTTCCGGACGGTCAGCTCGGCAGCCGCCAAGGCACTGGAAGAGCAGTGGACCGATGAGTCACTTCGCAAGGTACAGAACGCATTTGGACGAATGGAATCCAACGCCTCCATCCTCATGGGGCTGATCAAGCATATTGCGCATCATCGGGGTCAAGCGACGGTTCTGATGCGTCAAGCGGGACTGGGCATACCGGCCGTCTACGGGCCATCGAAGGAAGGATGGGTGAAGCTGGGGGTACAGCAGCCGCCGCTGTAAAATCATTGGGCGCCCGATACGGCGCTTTTTTTTTCATAAATGCTATGCAACTCCTTGAGGCTGCCGCGCCCTGGAGAACCGCCTCCGGAAAATGCTATAATCACAGCAAGAGTATATCGCAGGGGGAATGAGGATGAGCGAGGATCTGTTGGAACAGCTGGAGACATGGCATGAAGAGGATGAATACGAACGCATCGTAGAGGCCGTAACGGAAATTCCTGCGGAGGAGCGGAGTTATGAGCTGGTCGGCCATTTAGGCCGGGCGCTGAACAATCTGGAACGCTACGAGGAGGCGGTGCAGCAGTTTCTGACCGTTGCCGAGGAAGGGGCGGAAGATCCGCTTTGGCATTACCGGATTGGACTGGCCTATTATTACCTGGAGCAGTATGATGACGCCGAGCGGGAGTTTACTCGTGCTGATGAGCTGGAGCCTGGGGATGAGGATACCCTGGAGTTTCTGGAATGGATCCGTGCCAAGAAGGCCGGGGAATTCGAGGAAGAGACGGATGAAGATTTAGATTCAGACGACTCGGCGGAAGACAGCGGCTCGGATGAATCCGGGGAAACCGATGAAACGGATGGTGCCGCGGCGGCCGTGGCTTCGGTGAATGCCATCCCATCGGACGAAGCCAATTTAGATGTGCCGTATGGCTCGCCAAATGAGGGTTTCGATATCAACAACTTCTGGAACGACGCCGATCCCGATGCGGAATCGTATGTTTCGGCTCCGCCGACGGAAGATCTGATCGATTCCGTGCAGGAGGAGCTGGTGTTCAAGCTGCCGGCGTTTTATGTGCAGATGATGAAAATACATAACGGGGGCATTCCCCGCAGCAGGTACTTCCCGCTGGGTGAAGCCGTCGATGGAGCGCCAAGCGGGATCCGGATTAACGGCATGTTCGGCATCGGCCGGGACAAAGCCAAATCGCTTTGCGGGGCCTCCGGCAGCCGGTCTATCATCGAGAACGGTGGTTATCCGGAGTTCGGCGTCGTCATTTGCGACTGCCCGCAGGAGTCCGGCGTGGTTATGCTGGATTACCGTGGCTCCGGCAACGATGGAGAGCCTGAGGTTGTGCATGTAGAACAGGCAACCGGGCGTAAGATTACCCGGCTCGCGCCCGATTTCGAAACCTTTGTCCGCGGACTAGTTAACGCCTAGGGCCCGTGACAATAAAGCGGCCATGAACGCGTGAGCGGGGATGGAATCCCTGCCATATCGCGCCAAAAAATCAAGAGGAAGCTGCTCCCTCGCAGGGGAGCCAGCTTCCTTTTTTATGTCATAGGGGGCAATTCCATTTCCGTTCTTTTAGGTTGCCGAATAGGAGCCATCCGTGACGGCATGCTCCAATGCCTCTTTCGCACGCTGCTTCTTGCGATGCACCCAACCGGTCAGCCAAGCGCTGATTTCGTACAAGGCGATGAGCGGAACAGCCACCATGAGATGGGAGACGAGGTCAGGCGGCGAGATCAGTGCAGCCACGGCAACTAGAACGACGTACGCGTAACGCCTCATTCCTTTTAGGATCGACGGGTTTAAGATCCCGATCCGGGCCAGAAACATAACGATCACGGGCAGTTCGAAGGCAATGGCGAGCGGGATCATGATATTAAACATAAACCCGAAGTACTGGGATACCCCATAGGTCTCCACAAGGCCGATCTGACGGTTGATGCCGGCTGTAAAGCGCAGGCTCATCGGAAAGACGACGAAATACGCAAAGGCCACGCCCACCAGAAAGCATGATGCAGCGAACGGTATGTAGCGGACTGCCGCCTTTTGCTCGCCAGGCTTGAGTCCCTGGCAGACAAACCGCCAAATCTGGTACATGCCAAAGGGTATGGTCGGCAGCAGCGACAGTACCACGGCAATGCTCATATAAATCCGCAGTCCGTCCCATGGTGAGAAGACGTTCCATGCGACGTGGAGCGGGGAATGCGTCCGCAGCAGCGTCAGGATATGAGGGGCTGCAAACAGGCCGGCTGCCATACTGACGATGAATACGGCGGCGATCCGAAGGAGCCGTTTTCTAAGCTCGGCGATATGCCCGAGCAGGGTCATCGTATTTTTCGCTTCCATAGGCGAAGATCACTCCTCCCAAGTCATGTCCGTTACCGGAAGGCCGGCGTGCAGCGCGGCGTTTTCGATTTTTTCATTTCCTTCAGCTCCAGCGTATTAAATCCCTCCTGCATTTTTTGATAGATGTCCTGAATGGCCTTTACGTCTTCAAAAGAATATCGGCGGTTACCTCCTTTCGTCCGCTCCGGGAAGATCAGCTTTCGTTCCTCGTAATACCGGATTTGGCGTTCCGACAAGCCGGTCAGCTCGCAGACGATCCCAATGCTCATCACCTTGCTCTCCATGCTATTTACCTCCTGTGCAAGTATAGTTAACCCCGGACCATTGCAGAAACAGCCAGGATTGAAACCTAGAAGAAGATAAAACAAAGAGAAGAAACACACAAACAGATGTTTATGGAAGGAATTATGACATGATTTTAAGGAAAACCCATTAAAAATGCAATCGGTTTTTAAAAATAAAAAAATCCCTGTAAGAAATCCTTACACAAAATCACCGAAAACTAAAATTCTTTGCTAAGATCGCCTCAAGAGGTTCCATTCCACTAGCGAAGGAGTGATCGAGGTGACAATCAAGGAGCAACCGAAAGAAATGACCCGCAGACAATTTCTGTCGACCGTCGGCAAAGTAGGGGGATCCGTTGCCGTCTTCAGCCTGATGGGAACGATGGGACTGCTGTCGCCGGAGACGATGAAGGCCGCCGAATATGAACCGCCGGGCCCGAATGATCTGCACTTAAGCGGACGGGGCGGCAAAAAAATCATCATTCTCGGCGCCGGGATCGCCGGCATGACCGCAGCGTACGAACTGGGATTGGCCGGGTACGACTGCACGATTCTCGAGGCAAAAAGCCGGGCTGGCGGCCGATGCTGGACTGTTCGCGGCGGCACGTCAGAGGCGGAAATCGGTTCGGGTACCCAAACGTCCCGCTTCGATAAGGGCTTGTATTTCAATGCCGGCCCAATGCGCATTCCGCAGTTCCATGTCACCCTGGAGTACTGCCGGAAATTCGGCGTTGCGATCGAACCGTTCAACAACGTGAACGAAAGCGGCTATTACTACAACGAAAACGTCGGCGCTTTATCCGGTCAAAAGGTGCCGAAGCGGGCTGCCAAAGCGGACGTACGCGGCTACGTCGCGGAAATGCTCGCCAAGGCGGTTGACCAGAACGCGCTCGATCTTCCGCTCACGGCTGAAGAGAAGATGAAGCTCGTCGATTACTTAAAGGTGGAGGGGGACCTGAACCCCGATTTGTTCTACAAAGGCTCGCAGCGCGGCGGATACAAGGATGAGCCGGGGAGCCGGCTTGATGCCGGGGTTCTCCGCGATCCGTTCGATCTAAAGTCGATCATCAACTCCGGCTTCGGCAAGTATTTCAGCAATGAGTACGAATACGACCAGCAGATGATGATGTTCCACCCGATCGGCGGGATGGACGCCATTGCGAAGGCGTTCGAGAAGCGGGTTGGCAATCGGATCAAATTCCGGGCCGAGGTCAAGGAGATCCGCCAGTCCTCGTCGGGCGTGAGAATCGTGTACACCGACATGGCATCCGGCCGGGAGCAGGAGGTCAAAGGGGATTACTGCATCTGCACCATTCCGTTATCCGTGCTGAAGAAGATCCCCGCTGATTTTTCCCCCGAAATGTCCAAGGCGATTCAGAGCATCAATTACGCCTCTGCCGGAAAGATCGGCCTGCAGTTCAAGCGGCGCTTCTGGGAAGAGGATGAGCACCTGTACGGAGGCAGCAGCTTGACGAATATGGACATTACGCAGATTTATTACCCGCCGACCGATTATTTCGGGAAAAAGGGAGTCCTCCTCGGCTATTATGCCTACGGCGGGGTTGCCGACAAGCTCGGAGCGATGTCGTACGCGGAGCGGGAGAAGCTGGCGCTGGCACAAGGGGCCAAAATCCATCCGCAGTATCCAAAAGAGTTCGAATCCTCCTATTCGATCAACTGGAAAACGATCAAGTATCAAGAGGGCGGCTGGGTTTCATACTCAGCAAACGACCGCAAAACGTACTATCCGACACTGTGCAAGCCTGACAACCGGATTTATCTGGCCGGTGAGCATATCAGCTATATTACGGCTTGGCAGGCCGGAGCGATCGAGTCCGCCCGCGAGGTGGTCACCGATATCCATCAGCGTGTCATGAAATCATAGATCCAAATCTAGAAGGGGCTGGTCTTTTATGATGAAAAAAATGAAAACAGCGCTGCTGATGACAGTTCTGCTTGGCACCGTCAGCGTCACGGCATATGCCGACAGCGCCGCCCATACCCCGGCGAAACCGGCCAAGCCGATCAAGACGGCGCCGGCGCCGGTATTTTACGGAAGCCCTTCGTCGTCCATATCCAGCGGCGTGGTCGTTCCCGAAGGCGCATCGTACTTGTTCACGAGCGGCACCGTCCCGCCGGTACTGAACAAGGACGGCAAGACGGTCTATGAACGCTATGGGGATACGAAAACGCAGGGCATCGGCATTTTGAAGGAAATCGAAAAGCAGCTGAAGGAACAGGGCCTTGGCCTGAAAGATGTCGTTTACCTGCGGGTATACATCGCTCCTGACGCCCAGAAGGGCGGAACGTTTGACTATACGGGTTGGTTCGATGCCTATGCGCAGTTCTTTAATACCGAAGCCAATCCGGTAAAACCGGCCCGCTCAACGGTAGGCGTGGCGAGCCTGGTGAGTTCCGACTGGCTGATCGAGATCGAAGCGGTGGCCGTGAAGCCGGATTCGAAGAAGAAGTGAGGCAGGAGCACGGGTTTCGCTAAGGCGGAATGTTCTCCATGACAAATGAGAAGGAGCTGATTGGCGATGTTTCAAAACGTAGGATTTGCCGGGTTGATGATGATTCTGGTCGTCGTGCTGATTTTGTTCGGGCCCTCCAAGCTGCCGGAGCTGGGCCGTGCGGTGGGACGCACGCTCTCCGAATTTAAGTCGTCCGCAAGGGACCTCGTCGGTGAGGATAAAGAAGAAGACAAAGAGCGTGAGCGAGAGTCCGGTATCATTAAAATCAAAGGATAAAGGGGAGGACCAACGTATCCGCTGATCAACGGCCACCCTGTACAGCCAGCCCCGTCATTCAACACGAATGGCGGGGCTGTTTGTGTTGAGCCGGCCGAACCCCATCATGGCCTCCGCCGCTGTGTTCTTTTATAATGGAAGAACCAGGCATCGTTTGGCCGCTGAAGTTCTGGGCCGCATAATAAATTTGATACGGCACAGGATATGAAGCAGTGGAACCGGCCTTGGCCATAAGACAATCAGGCTGTCATCATGCGAAGAATGATTTTACTAGGATTGAAAAAGGAGACCTTTATGACGGATACACAAGGAAAACTGGAGGCGGGATGGCATTTAGACAACAGCTACGCCGGGCTGCCGGATCTGTTTTATACCCGGCAGGATCCGGTGCCGGTGCGTTCGCCGCGGATCGTGGCATTCAATGAGCCGCTGGCGGCGTCGCTCGGTTTAAACGCTCAGGCGCTCATGAGCGATGAAGGAGCTGCGGAACTGGCGGGAAACCGCATTCCGGAAGGGGCGCAGCCACTCGCTCAGGCATACGCAGGGCATCAATTCGGCCATCTTACGATGCTGGGCGACGGGCGGGCGGTCCTGCTGGGCGAGCAGGTCACACCAGAGGGCAAGCGAGTGGATATTCAGCTCAAAGGAGCGGGCCGCACGCCATATTCCCGTGGTGGCGACGGACGGGCGGCCCTGGGGCCGATGCTGCGGGAATACATCATCAGCGAGGCCATGCATGGCCTTGGCATTCCGACGACCCGCAGCCTGGCGGTGACGTCCACCGGCCAGGCGATTACCCGGGAGGAAGAGCTGCCGGGCGCGATTTTGACCCGCGTGGCGGCCAGCCATATCCGCGTCGGCACGTTTCAGTTCGCTCGGGGAGCAGGCACGACGGATGACCTGCGGGCTTTGGCCGATTACACCCTGCAGAGGCATTATCCCGATGCTGACCTTGCTTCCGGTGAAAATCGCTACCTTATATTGCTGCAGGAAGTGATCAAGCGCCAAGCCGCTCTGATCGCGAAATGGCAGCTGGTTGGATTCGTCCACGGCGTTATGAATACGGACAACATGACCCTCAGCGGGGAAACGATCGACTACGGTCCGTGCGCCTTTATGGATACCTACGATCCGGCCACTGTGTTCAGCTCCATCGACTCACAGGGCCGGTATGCTTACGGCAACCAGCCGTACATCGGCTCCTGGAATCTCGCCCGATTGGCGGAAGCCTTGCTGCCGCTGCTGCATGAGGACGAGGAGCAGGCCGTTAAGATGGCGGAGAACGCGGTCGAGACTTTTGCCGGTCTGTTTAATGAATACTGGCTTGCAGGGATGCGGGCGAAGCTTGGGATCTTCCATGAAGAACCGGAGGACGAGTCGCTCATCGAAGAACTCCTAGAGCTCATGAAGACGCACCGCGCCGACTATACCAATACGTTTCTTGCCTTAACGTTTGACCGGTTGGAGGGAACTCCGCTGCATGGCATCGAAGAATTCGAGGCCTGGCATGCACGCTGGCAGGAAAGGCTTGGCCGGCAGTCCGAAACCAAGGAGGCTGCGCATCAATTGATGCGGGACAGCAATCCGGCGGTCATTCCGCGGAACCACCGGGTGGAGGAAGCACTGGAGGCGGCGGAGCAGGACGGCGATTACGAAGTGATGCACCAGCTGCTGCAGGTTCTGGCCGATCCTTACGCGCATACGCCGGAACAGGCCGAGTATGCCGTCGTACCGGAGTCGACGTTCCGGTATCGGACCTACTGCGGAACCTGATATGAGATCATGAGAAAGGACCAGCGGAGCTGGTCCTTTTTTTGTAGGAACAAGTGTTAGCCCAGTACTTCCTCTTCCTTTAATGTGGCCATCGGCTGGAGAAAACGGTGATCAAAAGCTCGCAGCGTGCCCCCCTCCCGTATCTTGTTCACCCAATCCGGATTGGCCAGTGCGCTGGTTCCGACGGCGATCAGATCGGCTGCTCCTGCAATCAGCATTTGTTCGGCCCTTTCAGGATCACCCAGTTTTCCATTGGCGATCACGGGAAGGCCGCTGTATCGTTTGGCGAGCTCCGCAAGGGTCGGCCCCTCATCCGAGAAGGCGGGCATCCATGCCTTATACTCGGTCGTATGAAGGTAACTGGCGGAAGCTGCGGCCAATTCCCCGAAGATGATTTTTGCATCTTCTTCTCCATGAGCCCATTTGTGGTCAAAATCGTTCACCTTCCCTTGCGAAATGCGAACGCCGACCAAATAATCCGGGCCAACGGCGGAACGGATGGCTCTAAGGACTTCTACGGCGAAGCGGATACGCCGGCTTGTCGCGCCGCCATAATCATCCGTGCGCCGGTTTGTATAATCCGTAATAAACTGATCGAGCAGATAGCCGTTGGCGGCATGAATCTCCACACCGTCAAATCCGGCGTACTTCGCGCGGAGAGCGGCCTGCTTGAAGCCTTCGATCGTTCTTCGAATCTCTGCCAGCGTCATAGCCTTTGGCACAGCGAACTCGCCGCTGCCCCCATGATCCTCCAGCATCGTTCCAACAGGCTGCACCGCAGACGGTGCGATCGGAGTGAAAGCATCATGCTGGACTAACGCGCCTGCATGCATCAACTGGGCAATGATTTTCCCTCCTTCCCGGTGCACGGCCTGAATGATCGGTATCCACGAATCAGCTTGTGCTATGCTGGCGATACCGGGCTGATGATGATAACTCCGGCTGAATTCCTCATCCGGGTACAAGCCCTCCGTGATGATCAAGCCGAATCCCCCTTTTGCAAAACGGGAATAATAACGTGCCATACGATCGTTAGCCACTCCGTTCGGCTCTGCACTGGTGCGTGTCATCGGCGCCAGAACCGCCCGATTCGGAAGCGGTAGGGTACCTAGCATATAACCGTTAAAAAGGTTCGGATATTGCTTCATATTTAAAAACCTCCCTTTATTTTTTTGATAGCGGACCTTCTTTTACACCTGGCTGTTGACCTGAGATGATTGTATCCTGCCTGTTCAATACCGTAAAATGATTGCTATAGATGAGCTCATTAAAAAAATTGATGGGATTGAACCGGAGGTTTTGGGGGATGGAGCTAACCGACTTGAAAGTGTTTATGGCTATTGTGAAGGAAGGCAGCATTACCCGCGCAGCTGAGAAGCTGGGCTATGTACAGTCCAACCTCACTACAAGGGTGCGAAAGCTGGAATCGGAGTTGGGGGCGCAGCTGTTTCTTAGGACACCGAAGGGAGTAGTCCTCGCCGAGAAAGGACTTGTTTTGTATCAATATGCGACGGACATTCTCATGCTGGCCGAGGAGGCAGCCAAGGCTGTCAAGGAGCCTGACTATCCTTGCGGTCCACTGTCGATCGGCGTGGTGGAGACGATAGCTTCAACGGCCCCATTTATACAGGCGCTGTCCGAATTTCAGACCCAATACCCTGAGGTGAGCTTGTCTTTGGTGACTGCAACTTCGAAGGAAAATTACGAGAAAGTTCTGGATCGGCGCTTGGACGGCGCCTTCTTGACCGGGGAGTTTGAACTGTCCTCACTGCAGATCGCCTTTGAAATACAGGAAGAAGTGGTGCTCCTAACGCCTGCAGGTCAAGGAACAGAAACATTTGCTAAGACGGGGAATCCTGCATGGGTCGTGTTTCCGAAGGGCTGCCCACTGCGTGCTGCGAACGAAGATTGGCTCCATAGCCAAGAGGAACAAGGTATGAATATGATCGAGGTCAGCACTTTGGAGACCATGCTAAATTGCGTACGTGCGGGAATCGGCAGTGCGTTTCTGACCCGGATGGCTGTGACTGCGACTGCGGATGAAGATGGTGTTCGCATGTATCCGGTCCCCGAACAATACCAATTTGTGACCACGCGGTTGGTGTCCCGGAAGGAGCAGTTCCAAAGCCAAGCGTTCCTTGCTTTTGCCACATGTGTGAAAAGGGCAGGACAGCGGTTTAACTTGGCAGGCTATGCAAATGTTTAAGCGAAAAAGATGCCTTCTGGTTTGATCCCATACTAAAGCCATCATACAGGAAGGCAGGATCAGGCAGCGCTTAGGGAGGATGGACCTGGCTGTCTCCGGGCATGTTAAGGGAAAACAAGTGGGGAGATGAAGCTAGGATGTCCAGAAGAAACCGAAAATACGCGGTTCCAGGGGTTGCCAGGGACATGCAGACGTTTAAAGCAGAAGTCATGCGGCGCGAAGGGTATGACGTGGACCCGAACCGGCCGGATGACGTGAAGTACGAAGTGGCCAAAGACCTCGGCGTGCCGCTCAGTCCGGACGGCAACGGCGAGCTCACGACGGAATCGGTCGGCCATGTCGGGGGCAAAATCGGCGGCTCGATGGTCCGCGAGATGATCCGGCTGGCCCAGCAGCAGCTGGCGGAGAAGGACGGGCAGAAGTAGCGGCATTAGGCTGTGGCATGGCGGCTTCTCTTCGTGAGCAAGGATTGCGTTGGAGTCTCCGAAGCTTATACTTTTTATATGTAATAAAGGCACCCCAATGTCCTAGCGGGTGCCTTTATTCTATCTCGCTATCGTTATAGTCGGTCGCTTACCGGTCCCTTGTTCCATGGCTGTACTGCTCACCCCAGCTGCACATCAAACGTCGTTTTCTCGTTCGGCACGCTCTTCACGGATATTTTCCCTTTATGCTGCTCGACGATCGATTTGGCGATCGCCAGGCCAAGGCCATATCCGCCGTGCTTGCGGGAGCGGGAGGCGTCGACGCGGTAGAACCGGTCGAAGATGTTGTCTAAATGCTCAGGGGCGATGCCCTCGCCCGTATTCGTTACCCGCAGCAGCAGATGGTTATGCTGCTTCTTCAGGCTCAGATGGATCGAGCCCCGTGGATTGGTATATTTGACGGCGTTGTCCAGCAGGATCATGACGACCTGCTTGATCTGCTCACTGCTGCCGGTCACAGTCAGACGCGGCTCGATATCGTAAGTGAAGGACAGCTCTTTTTCGAATATGACCGCTTCCATCGTAAGAATGACGCTTTCGACGGCTTCGCTGAGATCAAACGGCACGAAGATCATATGGCCCCGCGCATCGTCCATCTGAGTCAGGTACAGGAGATCGTTCGTGAGCGTCTTCATGCGCTCGGTCTCCGATTTGATATGCTGGAGCCATTTCGACTGCGACCGGATCGTCTCGTCACTGTTGGCCAGAAGGACATCAGCGTTCGTGTTGATGACCGCAAGCGGCGTCTTCAGCTCATGTGAGGCGTCTGCGATAAACTGCTTCTGCTTGTCGAAGGCTTCGCGGACCGGTTCGATGGACCGGTTGGCGAAATATCGGCTCGTCAGATAGATAACCGCCAGCATGACCAGCGCCACGATGGAAAAGGTGTAGATCAGGTTGGTGATGATTTTCAGCTGTGCCGTCACGTCCAGGAATACGATGGAATAGCCGCTGGGATTCTGCTGCACGCTGTAAGCCCATCGCGTTCCTTCGAGGGTGAACTGGGCGTTGCGGACGGGCTTGGAAGCCGCCTCTTCCTTGGCCGTCTCATAGAATGTATCCTCCATATCAAACCTCGTGTTCTTGGACAGGAGATTCCACTCCCGGTCGGTCTTCAGCTCGAAGGATACCGACAGTTCCGGCGGGGGGATCTGCCCGCCTTCCCGGGGGTGGCGTAGATCGGTATCTCCCGTGGCAGGCAGCTCTCCACCGATGCCTCCGGATCCCTGGATCTGTGCGGCGCTGCCGCCCGTGCCGGACAGGCTGCCCGTTTTGCCGCCGCTACCGGTCTGCGCCAGCGAAGCCCCGCCCTGCCCGGAGCCTTTCCCCGGGCTTTGCTTTCCGGGCCCGCCGTCCTTGTGATAAAACTCCGAGACGCGCTCCAGTTCCATGCCGATGTCGCGGCGCACGTTTTGATAGGTAATGACGTAAATCGTGGCAAAGGCGACCAGCATGATGATGGTGATGATGACCATGTTCATCAGCAGGAACCGGTTGCGCAGCTTCTTGAACATTAAGAAGTCGCCTCCAATACATAGCCGACGCCCCGGATCGTGCTGATCCGCACCGAGGCGTTCAGGAACGCCAGCTTTTTCCGCAAAAACGAAATATACACTTCCACGTTATTGTGCTCCGCATCGGAATCAAAACCCCACAGCTTCTCGATCATCTGCTCCTTGGACGTCACCGCCGACTTTCGCAGCATCAGCAGTTCGAGCAGCTCGCACTCCTTCAAAATCAGCTTCAGCTCCTTCCCGTTGCAGCTCAGCTTGAGCGTGGACGTGTTCAGCTCGATATCCCCGAATTTCAGGCCGTCCTCGGGGACGACTTCGCCTTTGCGGCGCAGCGCCGCCCGGATCCGGGCAAGCAGCTCGCCCGTCGAGAACGGCTTGGCGACATAATCGTCAGCTCCGCAGTCCAGCCCCGTAATCGTGTCCGAAATTTCGCCCTTGGCGGTAAGCATAATGACCGGCGTTGCAATGCCTTCGGCCCGGATCGTCTTCAGCAGCGTAATTCCGTCCATCCCCGGCAGCATGATGTCGAGCAGCAGCAGATCATAGATCCCGCTGAGGGCGTTATCCAGTCCCGTCTGGCCGTCGTGGACGGCATCGACGGAGTAATGGTTTTTCTTCAAAATCTGGGTCAGTGCCTCGGCCAGGTTAACCTCGTCTTCCACAATTAATATCCGCATGATCGTAATCTCCTTCATACCTCTAGTGCAGCGTTATTGTCCCTTAATTATAAGAAGCGAACCTTTAATCAACCTTTAACGCCTTGAATTGCAGCCTTTTGGGCTGCGGCCGGGCGGACCTGAACCTCAGCTCCTTCGCTTGTCCCTTATTGTACAATGGTGAGCTTGTTTTGTAATCGGCGTGTAAACGGAATGTTACCGCAATGTTTAAGATTCGTTAAAGGTTAAGCCATTAAGCTACAAACATGAAGGGCGATGAGCCCGGGTGAACCTGTATAAACGAAAGGAGCGACATGACGATGGCTATTGAAGTGTTTAACCGGTATGAGAACAAGTATCTGATGGACACCAAGGCTTTTTACAACATTTACAACGACCTGATGGCATATATGGAACCGGATGAAAACAACAAGGATAACAAGTTCTACACCATCAGCAACTTGTACTACGATACGGAGCATCATACGCTCATCCGAACGAGTTTGGCCAAGCCCAAGTACCGGGAAAAGCTGCGGATCCGGTCGTACGGCGTGCCGGAGAGCGATGCCAAAGTATATCTGGAGCTGAAGAAGAAGGTGTTCGGCCTGGTGAACAAAAGAAGAACTTCGCTCAAGCTTCATGAGGCATACGAATTCGTCCGGACAGGGGTGCCGCCGGAGTTCCGGAAGGGCATGAACCGCCAGGTGGTCAGCGAAATCGAGTATTTTCTGAGCCGGTACGAGTTGAAACCGATGGTGTATCTGGCATACGACCGCATTGCCTTGTTCTGTAAGGGGAACCGGGATCTGCGGATTACCTTCGACACCAACATCCGCTCGCGGCGTTACGATCTTGCACTAGAGGCCGGGGATTACGGGGATCAGCTCATGGAGCGGGGACAGTGGCTGATGGAGGTCAAGGCCGAGAAGACCGTTCCGGTCTGGCTGTCCAAAATGCTCTCCGAGCATCAGATGTACCGTACAAGCTTCTCCAAATACGGGAACGAGTATAAGAAATCGATACGCCATGCTAATGCACCAGTTGTGGAAAGGGAGAGAGTTGTTTTATGATCGATTCTATTTTGAATTCGTCCGCTGCGGACACGACCTTATCGTTATCTCATGCGCTTTTGACGCTGGCTATCGCCATCGTGCTGGGTGCCATTATCAGCTTCACTTACATGAAAACACAGCCTGCCTATTCGCCGAGCTTCACCCTAACGATGATGGTGCTGCCGGCGATCGTAGCCATCATTATTATGCTGATTGGCAGCAATATCGCCCGGGCGTTCAGCCTGGCCGGCGCCTTCTCGATCATCCGGTTCCGGAGTGCGCCGGGAGATTCGAAGGACATTTCCTATGTTCTGTTCTCGATGGCGGCAGGGTTATCCGCCGGTGTTGGTGCCTTTGGGTATGCGGTTCTGTTTACAGTGATCCTCTGCGCGCTGATGTATGTTTTGAAGCTGATTAAATTCGGCACCCGCAAAGACGCGTTCAAAACGCTCAAGGTGACCATTCCTGAAAACCTCGGTTACGAGGAGGCATTTGAGGAGATTTTCCGCAAGCACAATGTCGAGTATGAGCTGAAAAAGGTCAAGACCACCGAGCTCGGCAGCCTCTATGAGGTGGTCTACACGGTGAAAATGGGGCCGCAGACGAACCAGAAAGAATTTCTGGACGCGATCCGGACCCGCAACGGCAATCTGGACATTACGCTGACGATGAACCCTGCGGTGCAGGAATATGAAACGAAACGAGGTTGATCCGATGAAACATTCCTATAAAACAAAATTTGCCGCGATTCTGATCCTGTCGGCCATGCTGGCCTCCGGGTGCACGACCAATGCGGCGAGCAATACGACGACAGCGGTGGACGGCACGGCGGCCGAGGCGACGGAAACGACGACGGTGAATGCGAGCGAAGCGAACGCGAAGCTGGCCAGCCTGAAAATCAATGATCTGGTGGAGTATGACGCCGACGATACCACGGTAGATTGGTCAGCCGGTGACTCCACGGTCATCAAGCTGAACGGGACGGACGCGACCGTGACGGGAGCAGGCGCAAAGTCCAGCGGAGGCGATGTAACCATATCCTCGGCCGGAACGTATGTGATCAGCGGCAGGCTGCAAGGCGGCAGTATTGTGGTCGATGCAGGAAAAGATGACGTCGTGCGTTTGGTGCTGAACGGAGCGCAAATCGCGAGCTCGGACAGCCCGGCGATCCAGGTTAAGCAAGCCGGCAAAACGGTGCTGACGCTGCCGGAAGGGACGCAGAACACACTGTCGGACGGCACGAAGTATGCGGATACGTCCGATGAGGCGCCGACGGCGGCCCTGTTCAGCCAGGACGATCTGACGATTAATGGCACCGGCCAGCTGACCGTGCAGGGGAATTACAAGGACGGCATCACCAGCAAAGACGATCTGAAAATCGTCAGCGGCATGCTGAGCGTCAACGCAGCCGACGACGGCATCGTCGGCCGCGATCTGGCCGCCGTCAAAGCGGGCACGATCAACATTAACGCCGGCGGGGACGGCTTCAAGACGACTTATGACGGGGACAAGACCGATAAAGGGTATTTGCTTATCGAGGACGGCACGTTCCATGTTGAATCCGGCAGCGACGGCTTCCAGGCGGCGGCTTCTCTGCTGATCGCCGGCGGTACCTATGATGTCGTGACCGGCGGCGGCAGCGCGAACGCCGAGCCGCATGAGGAAGAAATGCCGATGCAGCGCCCTGGTTTCGGCGGCCAGTCAGGAGCGGACGGACAGGGAGGTGAGTCCGGTGCCCAAGGCACAGACAGCGGCGCGGCTGCGGATTCGACCAGCGGCGACGAGGCATCGGCATCGGCATCGGCTAAGGATTCCGCATCCCAGGTGAAGGATGACACCGCTGCGATTACGAACAGCAGCAGTGGAACAGACGCGGATGCGGCGCAGACGGAGGATGAGGAAAGCGAGTCCACGAGTTCGAAAGGGCTCAAGGCAGAGGCAGGCATCGCCGTTTCGGGCGGCACGTTCACGATCGACTCGGCGGACGATACGGTGCACAGCAATGGCAGCGTCCTCGTTTCCGGCGGTCAGCTGGATCTCACGACCGGTGATGACGGCATTCACGGCGATGTATCGATCGTTATTTCCGGCGGCAAAGTGAACATCAAGAACAGCTACGAAGGTATGGAGGCCGCGGATATCAGCATCTCCGGCGGCGAAGTGAACGTCGTCGCGAGCGATGACGGCGTGAATGCTTCCGACGGCAGCGGCAGCTCGGAAGGCCCGGGCGGCATGTTCGGCGGACAACCGCCGGCAGGCATGCCGGGACAGGCGCCGGATCAAGCGGCCGGCAGCCAAGGACAGACGGGCGATCAGGCGCAGTCCGGAACGTCTGCGCAAACGGGCAGCAGCTCGTCGTCCGGTACGGGCTCGGCGCAGTCCGATGCGCAGGCGAATGCGGGCAGCCAGGCGGTGCAAAGCGGCTCGGCTGACCAAAACGTCGCCCAGCAGCGTCCGGATGGCCAAGGGATGCCTGGCGGCCCTGGCGGAAGCGCCGGCACCGCACAGCTGACGATCAGCGGCGGCTACCTGACGGTGAATGCGCAAGGCGACGGTCTGGACGCCAACGGCTCCATCACGATGACCGGAGGCACCGCGATCGTGAATGGTCCGACATCGGGCGGCAACGGCGCCCTTGATTATGACGGTACGTTCGAGCAGTCCGGCGGTCTGCTGGTTGCCGCGGGCAGCGCCGGCATGGCCCAAGCGCCATCGGAAGGCTCGTCGCAGCGCTCGGTGCTCATGACGTTCCCGAGCACAGTGAAGGCGGGTACGCTCGTGACAATGACCGACAGCGCAGGCACACCGGTCCTGAGCTTTGCACCGGCTAAAGACATCCAGACCATCGTCATTTCCACGCCGGATCTGAAGTCCGAAGAAACCTACGCCATCTACACGGGCGGCACCTCGACAGGCACGTTGAAGGACGGCTTGTACACGGGCGGCAAGCTGACCGGCGGCACGAAGGTCGTCAGCTTCAAGCTCGGTGACACGGTCACGTATGTGAACGAGTCCGGCGTAACCACTGGCGGCGGTGGATTTGGCGGCGGCTTCGGCGGAGGCCGGGGTCCGGGAGGCAGAGGAGGAGCGAACGGCAGCGGATCGGGCACGAGCAGTCAAAGCGGCGCCTCCGGTACCAGCGGCAGCACATCCGGTAACTCCAGTGGCAGCGCGTCCGGCAGCGGAACAAGCAGTACCGGACAGTCCGGAACGTCGGGCTCCGGCAGCTCGGATAATGCTGCTACAGGCACATCCTCGATTTAATGACCGGCACGAAGTAACGAGAATATGCGGTGATATGCACGGGTAACGCAGAGCCCCCATTTTTAATGGGGGTTCTTTTTGCCGTGGTGTGGCTGGGCGCTGCCGATGGGAGGTTGCTTTTTCCCCGAATGTTCGCTTTACTATATACGAAAAAAGTACAGAATATTAAATATAGTAGATTGATTTACGGAGGTCCTTGGGAATGGCGAAAACAATCGTGGAGAAGTTGAACCTGCAAAAATATAATAAGACGGCGGTACTGCATCAACCGGAAGGGGAGGATCTACTGGCCGGTCTGGAGTCGTATGATACCGAGCTGAAGGACGGCGGTTACGATCTGATTTTCGCCTTTGTGCTCGATATGGAGTCTCTGCAAGGGCTTGTGCGGAAGGTGATTGACGGCAATCATCTGAACGAAGGGGGATATTTGTACGCAGCATATCCGAAAAAGGGAAACAAGGTGTACTCCACCTATATCCACAGGGACGAGCTTCTGGAAGGGTTAGGCGCGGATGAGAATGGATTTATTGGGACTAGCAGCATCAAATTTGCGCGTATGGTCGGATTGAACGACGTGTTTACGGTCGTCGGCCTCAAAGCGGAGAAGCCAAGCAAAAAGCAGCCGTCCTCCAAACCGAGCCAATCCGTTGGCGATTATGAAGCCTTGATTCCGGAGGTGGAGAAGGATCTGCAGGATTCTCCGGAGGTGCTTGTCTTCTACCAGTCCCTCACGCCGGGATACCGCCGGGATTGGGCCCGGTACATTTACAGCGCGGTACAAGAGGAGACCCGGGAGAAGCGGCGCGAGGATATGAAAACGGCTCTGGCAGCGGGCTATAAAACGATGGACCTGTATCGGAGAAGATAAGGAGGCGGCTTGGGATGAAGTCAATGCAGGGCTTGGACATGCTGGAGCGGGTGAGGGGCATCTGCCGTCCGCTGCCGGAGGTGGAGGAGATTGTTGACGGCTTTGGCCACAACGTCATGAAAGTCAGAGGCAAAACGTTTGTCATGATGGGGGAGAACGAGGGCGTTCCGAGCCTTTCGTTCAAATCGACCAAGGAAGAGCAGTTCCTGCTGCTGCAGCAGGAAGGCTACGTTAAAACGCCTTATATCGGACACCACGGCTGGGTTTCCGTGGATAAATCATCCGTCCTGGACTGGGACGAGCTGGCCGTGCTGATCAAGGAAGCGTATCTGCTGGCGGCGCCCAAACGGTTGGTGAAGCAGGTCATCGAAGGCGCATAATTTTGGAGTTTAGCACAGAACTAGAAACATATTCCTTTCTCCGGACGTCTATAATCTAGGCGGTCCCTGGCAGATCGATTGATCTAGGTTCGTCTGAAATGAGATAAAATTTATGAGGGTAAGGAGAAGTTTCGATGTCGACAAAATTCAAGTTAACGAGTTTGCTGCTGTCTGCGGCTTTGGTATGCGGGGCGGTACCGGCTTTTGCCGCGGAGAAGGCGGCTCCCAAGCCTCTAAGCCAAACCTTCGACCAGATGGTCATCATTCCTTATGATTATCACGGAAAAGCTTTTATTAATGGGGAGAAGACCGACCTTTACGGTGATTATGACATCGTCCAGCGCAGTGGAAGGGTCCTGGTGCCGATCCGCCTGATGGGAACGCTGGCTTCGCAGTTCCGCTCCCAGGGTGAGTGGCAAACGATTTGGGAAGCGAAAAATCCGGATGACGTTACTTTTGTGAACTATGGGTTGAAGAAAACGATCAAGTTCAAAGTGAACAGTACGACGATGCTGGTGAATAACGAGTCCAAAAAGATGGACGTGGCTCCGCAGAAAATCGGTGGCCGGGTCGTTCTGCCCCTAAGAAGCGCAGCGGAGGCGCTGGGCAAAAATATCCAGTGGCTGGACGGCCTGATCGTGATGGGAGACGAAGTCGTTGACGAGAAGAGTGCCGAAACGCTGGCTGTAAAAAACCGCATTTTAACCCAACTAAAGGACACCCGGAAGCCGTTGACGGATGAAAAGGTACTGACGCCGATCACTAAATACGGAGACGCGCTGTACTATTATAAGCAGATCTATCAAAGCAGCGGCACCTTAGAACGGTTATATCGGAAGGCTGACGGCAAAAAGGAAGTTCAGGTTAACATTCCGGGGGAGCCGGCACTGCACAGTGCTAAGGTCATCGGGCACGATCTGTATTTTGTATCGACGGTGAGCAACCAAGGGGTTCTGTATGCTTTGGACCTGACTAACAATAAAGTTCGGAAGGTGAGCTCGCTCGCAGATTGGAAGCCGTCGGACGGCTGGCTGCAGAATGTCTCGATGATTGACAATGAGCTGTACGTGAACCTACACAGCGGCGATCTTACGATTGGATCGGAGACGTTGTATCGAGTTCAGAATGGCTCATTGAAAGAGGTGACAGGTGCCAAAAGCATAATCGGTCCTGTCAAATCGGGTGATTTCCTGTATCATGCCGATTTTAACATTATGGGCAAAACGGTCGATAACTTAAGCCGGGTTAATCTCAAGACTGGGGAGAATAAAGCGATCGGCCAGGACGAATTCGTTTATGCCATCAACCGGAAGCAGCATGACGGGGGCGGGACCAGCTACAGCGTTAATGATGCCATTTACGTCAAAGGGGGCTTTGTGTACGTGCTTGGATACAAAGACAGCGACCCGAAGGATGAGGGCTCGGTGTACAAAGTCAACCCGTCTGACCAGACGCAGGTGAAGCTTACTCCTGCCGCCGGTCCGTTCTGGATGGTGGATAATCAGATTTATTATGTGGACGGTGCGACCGGTTATTTGGCCAAGACCGACGTGAATGGAGCGGAGCCAAAAACCGTGATTTCCAGAAAGGTGCTGAATGCCCAGCTGTTGAATGGCAGCTTGTACTATACCTCGAACGATGCCGGCAGTTCCTACGATCCGGGCAACCTGTACCAATATGACTTCGCGACTGGCAAGGAAATCAAGCGCAGCGACAAGCCGGTAAGCTCTTACTACATTGGAAAGAATACGATTTACTACCTGTCGGAAGGCTACGATCCTGGAATATACAAGATTGACGGGAAGGGGAACACCCGTCTGGTATCCGACCGGATCCAAACGGCAAAGCTTACGGATGAAGGTTTGGTGTACACCTTGACCTACAAGGAAGGGGTTTATTCGGTAAAATAAACCGATTCCGTTGGTCTGCCCGGGTAAACGGGCAGGCCATTTTATTTTCCTGCAAAAAGGAGTGGTGACCATGTATGAGCTGAAAACGAAAGAAACCGATGACAGTGTGCTCGACTTCATCGAACAGGTGGAGCATCCCGGCAAGAAGCAGGATGCGTATTGGCTGCTGGACATTTTTACAGAGACGACGGGGTATCCTGCGAAAATGTGGGGGCCGAGCATCATCGGCTTCGGTTCGTACCATTACAAGTATGCGTCAGGTCACGAAGGGGATGCGCCGCTCGTCGGCTTTTCACCCCGCAAGGCCAAAATCAGCCTCTACTTCGCCCCTGGTGAAGAACAGCGTGAAGCCCTCCTGAAGGACTTGGGCAAGCATACCTCCGGCAAAGGCTGCGTCTATATCAACAAGGTTGCGGATATTGATGCAGACGTGCTGAAGGCGCTGATCCGGCAGTCGGTAAAGCATTTGCAAGAAACCTATCCGGCTGGGGAGTGACAGCAGGCTGCCGGGGTCACAGAGCCGTGTCGATAGGCGGTAAAACTCGTGCAGAAGGCGGCGAAAATTAGCGAATTTTGCTAAAATACTTCTTTCGTTTTGGCGGGACGCTCCTTTATACTTGCTCTATGAGTTTTACTGCGTTGACAACAAGGAGTGAGCCCCATCGTCCTGCTACATGAATCATATAATTTATGGATCGTTATGCTCTCGTTCATCATCGCCGTATTTGCGTCCTATTCGGCCCTCAACTTAGCGGCCAAAATATCAAGGTCGCGGGGCAGGACGCAGAAATGGTGGCTGGTAGCCGGCTCCTGCGTCATGGGCAGCGGGGTATGGTCCATGCATTTCGTCGGTATGCTTGCCTTCCATTTGAACGTGCCAGTGAATTACGATATTCCGATTACGCTGTTATCGATGCTGTGCAGCATAGTGGCGTCATTTATTGCATTCCAAATGCTGCTGTCCAAAGGCGTGAACTGGGGCAAGTTTGCCTTGAGCGGGTTCTGCATGGGCAGCGGCATCGTGGCGATGCACTCTACCGGGATGGCCGCGATGCGTCTTCCGGCTGAGATTATCTATGACCGGTCTTATTGGCTGCTCTCGGCAGCCATTGCACTTGCGGCTTCTTACGTGGCGCTGCTGCTGTTCCTCCGCTTTCGCGATCATACCGAGGTCAGCTGGTGGAAGTGGGTTTCGGCTCTGATCATGGGACTGGCCATTTGCGGCATGCATTTTACCGGCATGAAGGCAGCCGATTTTTGGTGCGGGAACCCGAATGCGATTATTTCTACCGATGCCGGGGAAATGAACCTTTTACTGCTGGCCGGTGTGACGATCACGACGTTTTTTATCCTGATGGTTTCGTGGGGAGCGATGTTTTTCGACCGTCACGTGTTGGAGAAAATGGCCTACAGCGACCCGTTAACCGGGCTGCCTAACCGGCATGACCTGAACCGGCTGCTTGGCGAGGGAGTCGATACCTCGAAGGAAACCGCCGTTTTGTTTATCGACCTGGATCGATTCAAAACGATCAACGATACGCTGGGTCATGACATCGGCGACATGCTGGTTCAGGAGGTGGGAAGACGTCTAAGCGGGTATCTGCAGGATGACCAGAAGGTATTTCGCCTAGGCGGTGATGAATTTCTCGTAGTTGCGGAAAACTGCGGCCAGGCCTTGGCAGAGGAGCTTGCGTCCGGCATTTTGGAGGTCGTCACCCGACCGTTTGTCCTGCAGGGCAATGAGCTGTACATTACGGCCAGCATTGGCATTAGTCTGGCGCCCAAGCATGGAACGGACCGGGCGTCGCTGTTGAAAACATCAGATACGGCCATGTACAATGCCAAGAATGCCGGCAAGAACCGGTACTGCGTATTTGATGACGACATGGATAAAAGGCTGCTGCGCCGGCTGGAATTGGAAAAGGATATGCGTGGAGCGTCGGAACGCCAGGAGTTCTATGTCGTGTATCAGCCGAAGTGGGATGCCCAGACGGATACTCCCGTCGGACTCGAGGCGCTGATGCGCTGGCCGCACCCCAAATTCGGCGTCGTCTCACCAGATGAATTCATCCCCATCGCCGAAGAAACCGGACTGATTATCCCGATGACCCGGTGGATCCTGGAAGAGGCCTGCCGCCAAAACAAGGTGTGGCTCGACAAAGGCATGCCTTCGATGATCGTGTCGGTCAATGTGTCTGTGCGCTTGTTCGAAAGCCAGCACCTTCTGTACATGGTAGAACATGCGCTTCGGACGACCGGGCTTCCGGCCCGGTACCTGGAGCTGGAGATCACCGAATCGACGATGCTGTACGATGTGCCCGATATGATCCGGCAGCTGAATGAGCTGCGCGAGATCGGGGTGCGGATATCGATGGACGATTTCGGATCGGGGTATTCCTCGCTCGGATCCCTGGATCAAATTCCGATCGACACGATCAAGATCGATCAGCTGTTTGTCCGGGAAAGCGATTCACCCTCCAAACGGGCGATCGTGGGCGCCATCATCGATATGGCGCTCAAGCTTCATCTGGAGCTGGTGGCTGAGGGCGTGGAAACGAGGGAGCAGATCGATTTTCTCCGCGCATCCGGATGCAACGTGATGCAGGGATATTTCTACGGCAAACCGATGAATATCGAACAGATGGACGAGTGGCTGCTGCAGAATGCGGGAAGGCCGAGCGGAGAAACGTTGGTTTGAATAAAACAAAAAGGATGCCGGTTGTAGCTGGCATCCTTTTTTACAAGCTATTTTATTAATCATCTTCGGGATGGTTATAGGTGAAATTCTCAACATGGTTGATAGAATCGTTCCGCTGGTTCTGAACCAAGGATTTCAGCTCTCGAACCTCCCGGCGCAAATGCCGCAGCTCGGTACGCATATTGGATTTATCCACGGCCAGCCGGACCAGCAAAAAGAAAATTGCTAAAATAACTCCCCACATTATCAGGACGGCTACCACGCCGCCCATACCTATCATACTAGCACCACTCATCTTAGCATTTCATCTCCCTTCTCCATCGCTATCGGTTATCTGCTATATAAGCAGGGTGGAGTTCACACAGCCTATAAATGACGCTCGTTGACATCTATTTATAACAACGCCTTGGAAGCACAAAAGTTAGAGAAGTGCGGAGAAGTTTGCCGGCTATGGGCTTGGATTAACATGCTTGTCGATCAGATCGCACGAAAAACCCACTCGCAGACAGTCGCGACTGGGCCTTGAAAATGCTTTTGAAACTCCTTACATATCCGCCAGCGTAGACCCTGTTTCCAGGAACGTTTTCATTCCCGAAAGGACGAGCGGCAGGCCGTTCTCCAGCACGCCCGCGGTAGGGAGCGCCTGTTCGAAATCGTCATGGACGGCCGTAACGAGCGTGACGCCGGGTAATTCATCGTGCTGTGCGATCTCCCACGTGACGCGGGAAGGCGCATCGTTCTCCGTACCGGGCAGATTGACAAACTGCCAGCTCACGGCCAGCTTATGCGGGCGATCCAATTCAAGGATGACCCCCTTGACCTTCTTTTCCCCCTCCGGGCCCAGCAGTTCAAAGGAAGAGCCGATTTCCCAGGAGGATTGAATGGCACAATTGAACCAAAACTTTGACGTTTTGGCCGGGTCGGTAATCGCCTGCCACACCTGCTCGGGACTCGATTTAATGGCGATCCGGTTGACATGCTTCGGTCTGGTTTCCATTTGCGTCTCACGCTCCAATTCGAATTGAAGTGATGTTAATCCTGCCGCCCAAGGTTCGGCGTATTTGCTGACCCATCGTTCGTATATCTGGCGGATGGGCACGGCGTTAAGGTAGTGCAGCTTCTCCCGGCCGACCTTCCTGGTCGTAATGAGTCCGGCTTCCTCCAGCAGGTTCAAATGCTTCATCACGCCGAACCGGGACATGTCGAGCGGGGCGCACAAGTCGTTCAGCGTCCGTCCGTCATGCGCCTGCAGCAGGTCCAGAAGGGTGCGGCGCGTGGGGTCGGCGAGGGCTTTAAATATTAGATTGTCCTCCAATCGTAACACCTCCTTTACCTCATGCATTGAAAAAGTAGAGCAATGCCCTTGACATGTTACCATATAGTAACGTATTATAATTTCATCAAGAGTGACAATATAGTCACATATTATCATACCCCAAATCGTTTGTCAGCCGGCAGGTGTTTAAGTGCTGATGCAGCGCCGGGGAATCCAAAGGAGGATGTAGGAAATGAAAATGACTTTGATTGCCGGAAGCAACGATGCGGGATCCGTTAGCACCAGGCTCCTTCGTTATTTGGAAAGCCAACTGGCCGGCAGCGGAATTACGGTTTCGTTCGTGGACATGAGGGAGCTTCAGCTGCCGCTGTATTCGCCGGAAGCAGGGCAAAATCCGGAGGCTGTACGTCTGCAAAATGAGATCATTCATGCAGATGCGCTGATTTTGGCCACACCGGAATACCACGGATCTATCTCGGGAGCGCTGAAGAATGCCCTGGATTATTTGACGCCGGGACATGTGGAAGGCAAGCCGGTTCTTTCCGTAAGCTCGGCAGGCGGGCCGCTTGGCATCAGCTCGCTGACGCATCTGCAGACGATCGTCCGCAACCTGCATGGCGTCAATTGCCCGGAATGGATTTCCGTAGGGTACGGTTCGAATGAATTTGGCCCGGATGGCGCGCCTTTGGATGCAGGGGTGAGAGAGAGGGTCAGCACAGTTATCGAACAATTTATAAAGATGACCCGGCTGCTTTCAGCTGAGACGGCAGTGGTAACCGGATAGACAGCATATTTTTTTACACAACACGTGACCAAATGGTAACATTATGAATTTGCAACGATTAGACGAGTGCGCCGGAGTATTTTGAATATGACCAACAAAAAAGGAGACGGATCGCTATGAGCACAACGCGGCAGCAGCAGGTGGAAGCGGCAGTAAAATGGATCGAAGAGGCATGGAAGGCAGGGACGCTGAGCCAAACGGGGCAAGCATTCATCGGTCAACTGGAAGAGGCATTTACGGACCGGCAATACGAAGTGGATGACGTGATGGTCCAGGGAGAGAAGGTCATCGCAAGGGTGGTCATCACGGGCAAGCACACCGGAATATTCGCAGGAATTCCCGCTACGGGAAAAACGGTACGGATCACGCAGTTCCACGAATTCACGGTGAACGATGGGCGGATCGTTCATCGCTTCGGATGGTATGACACCGGTACGCTGCTCCCCCAGCTGCAAACTGGTGCCTGACATGACCTGTATGATACGGCCAATATAAATTAGAGGAGATGGATCCTATGACAACGATGGAGCAAAAAAATACCGAGGTGGTTGAAGCTTTTATTCAGGCGTTCTGGAACAGCAACGATCTGAGTGCAGCGGATACGTTTACGACTGAAGATTACCGGGAGCTCAGCTATCAATCGAAAGAAGGGTTGAAGCAGTTTGCCGCCAAAATCCTGGAGGCCTTCCCGGATAAGCAGTATACGGTAGAGGAAATCATCGCCGAGAATGAGAAGGTTCTCGTTCGAATGACGGTCCGGGGCACCCATCAGGGCGTGTTCTTCGGCACCGCACCGACCGGACGGACGATGAATGTGACGCTGTACCGCCAGTACCGCCTTAGGGACGGAAAAATCGCAGAGCATCGCGGCTGGATCGATATGGTGACGATGTGGAGCCAAATTCAAGCGGGATAAACCTAAACCGTTGGATTCGAGGCGTTAGACACCGGTCTTTTCCTATGAACAGAAAGCCTTGACCTAGAGCGCGCTCAAGGTCCTATACTGGGAACCATCTTACCCGTAAAGAAAGGATGGTACCCATGATCATGAACGCGGTGCAAGGAAAAGTGGTTATTTTAACAGGAGCCTCCAGCGGTATCGGAGAAGCTACGGCCAGGGTCCTCGCCCGAAGCGGAGCCCAAATGGTGCTCGCAGCAAGGCGCGGAGAACGGCTCAAGCAGCTACAGTCGGCGATTGAGCAGGAAGGAGGCACGGCGGTGTACCAAGTGACGGATGTGAGCGTGCAGTCGCAGATGGAGGAGCTGGCCCGGCTCGCCCTTGACACATACGGACAAATCGACGTGCTGGTGAATAATGCAGGGATCATGCCGCTGTCTTATCTGCACGAGAAGAAGATCGAAGAGTGGGACCGGATGATCGATGTAAACGTGAAGGGTGTGCTCTATGGGATCGGGGCCGTGCTGCCGCATATGCGGGAGCGCAGACAGGGGCACGTCATCAACGTCGCGTCGGTGACCGGGCACATCGTCCGTAAAACGTGGGCGGTTTACTCAGGCACCAAATTCGCCGTTCGGGCAATCACCGAAGCACTGCGCCAAGAAGAAGCTCATAATAACATCCGCACGACGATTATTTGTCCGGGAGGCGTCGACACCGAGCTGGTGCACACGATTACGAACGAAGAAGTGAAGCGGGACATCGAAGCTTCCATGGACATCGCCTTAACCCCGGAGGCCATCGCTCACGCTATTGCTTACGCCATATCCCAGCCGCCGCAAACGGCCGTCAATGAAATCATTGTAAGGCCCACCAGGCAGGAATTATAATACGAATAACCATGGCTCACCTGTCGTCAGGTGGGCTTTTTCGCTTAGGGAGGGATTAGGAGGCATGAGTTACTCGATCGGGGAAGTGTCGGCCCAAACAGGTTTGTCGATCCATACGCTGCGGTATTATGAAAAAGAAGGCATCATGCCGGGCGTTCAGCGCAACGAAAGCGGCATCCGCCTGTACGAAGCGAAGGATATCGAAGCGCTGGAGTTTATCTGCTGCCTGCGGGAAACGGGGATGGGCATCGCTGACATTAAACAATTCGTCAACCACGCGACCACCATTCAGGAGCGGCTGGTGCGGCTTCGGGAACAACGGCACAACGTCCAGGAGCAAATGGCCCGGTTTAAAAAATATGAGGCTATGCTGAATCGCAAAATCGGCCTTTATGAAGACATGGCCCAAGGAGACTCCGATGAAAAACACCATGAATAACGTCCGGCTCGCCTTATATCACCGGGATCACGAGGCCGGACTTGGAGCTTTTACGCTGCCGGAGGAGCAGCATGAATTCACCGCATTGCCGTTTGAAGTCATACAGAACGCGCTGGAGCGGAAGGAGCGGCATCCGATCGTCATTTTGGGGGATGAGGAGCCAGTCGGCTTCTTCATTCTGGATGCAGGGGAAGACCGGAGCGAATACTCGGACAACCCCAATGCCCTGCTGCTGCGGGCTTTCTCCATCGATCACAGGCATCAGGGACAAGGGTACGCGACGCAGTCTCTGCTCGGCCTGAAGGAGTTTGTCAAACAGCATTTCCCGACGGCCGATGAAGTGGTCCTTGCTGTTAATATGAGAAACGCTGCCGCGCGTCATGTCTATCTCAAAGCGGGTTTCCGTGATGAGGGACGGACCCGGATCGGGCCGGCAGGTCCGCAGCACATTCTGGTACTCGGGATATCATAGCGAGAGTAAAGAGATAAAAGGAAGAAAATACTTTGCGGCGCAGGCTGATCCATTGGCTTGCGCCGTATTTTTCAAGCGCGGCTGCAGCTGCTGGCTCTGAATTCCGTCCTCCATCAAATGGCCTTTTCTTGGCGTCGCCTTCACCAAACTACCCGCAGACAAGACTAAAATTGCATACCACCCGATTATATGCTATGACTGAACTACAATCTTAAAGGAATATAGGTGTGGGATCAGATGAGAATAAAAGCCCTGTTTATAGCTCCATATGCAGCCATGGAAAACTTGATCGAGACGTGCCGTGCGGAAGAGAAGGATCTGGACCTTCAGATCCGGGTCGGAAATCTTCAAGAAGGGGTTGCCATCGCCAAGCAGGCGGAGGCTGAAGGGGTCGACGTCATCATCAGCCGCGGCGGAACGGCCAAGCTGATCGGGGAAGCCGTCGATATTCCCGTCGTCGACGTGCATGTATCCGGCTATGACATGCTGCGGGTATTGACGCTGGCGAACGATTTTCCACGGAAAAAGGCGATTGTCGGCTTTCCCGCCATCACCCTCGGCGCTAAGGCCATCATCGATTTGCTGGAAATTCCGATCGATATCTTCACGATTCATGACGAGGACGAGACGGAGAGCCTGCTCAGAAAGCTCAAGGAGGAAGGCTACCAGCTGATTATGGGGGATGTGGTGACCTTCGAAACGGCGTCCCGGCTGGGGCTTGTGGGTATTCTGATCCAGTCCGGGCGCGAAGCGATTTTCGATGCCTTTCAGGAGGCGAAGACCGTCTCCCGGTGGATGATGAAGAACCGGCTGGAAATCGAAAGGCTCAAAGCTGTGCTGCAGGTCACGGCAGGGGATGTGATGGTTCTGTCGGAGAACGGGCAGGTCGTATACGAGCAGTGGAAGCATTTCGATTCCCGTCCCGTTCCGCATGTCGGCTTGGATCACCACGCTTTCCGGGAGACGGCGGCGGTCCGGGAGACCAGCCATGCGAGCGATGCGGAAGGCAGGCCGCTGAAGATCGTCAAAACCCGGGTCGCGGTGGAAAATGGGGCTTATTTGGTGTGCGAATTTTCGCGCGTCCATATGAATTCGCCGGCCGAGGCGGTTCTGCAGGTGAAGACGGGCACGCCGCCGCTGATCATTCATCAGAGCGAAGCGATGGATACTTGTTTGTCGATGATCGACCGGTGCCTTTCTGCATCCCGGTTCGTCCTGATCGGGCCGAGGGGGGCCGGCAAGGAGTTGATCGCGCGTTATATTCATGACCGCAAGTTCAGCGGGGAGGGCCTGCTCGCCTCCGTCCAGGCTGCCGATATGCTGGCCCTGGAGCCCGACGAAGTCGACGCAGAGATCAAGACGCTGCATATCCACGCGCTCGATATGATGGATAACAGCCTCAGGGCCGAGCTGTGGCGGAGAATGGACGCTTTTCAGGGAAAGGGAATCACCCTCATCTTCTCGATGGTTGAAGAGCAGCATTTATGGGGAGCCTATGAGGACGGAATTGTCCGGATTCATGTTCCTGCGCTGGCGGAGCGAAAAGAGGATATCCGGGAGCTGGTCACCTCGTTTTTGCTGTATTTTAACCAAACGCAGGGCACCTCGGCCATTAAAATGACGGACAAAGGGCTGGCCCTGTTGATGGACTACAGCTGGCCGGGCAACGTATCGGAACTGCGGGCGCTGCTTCAGGAGGCGGTGCTTTTGGAAAAAGGATACGTCATCGAGCACGCCTTGGTCGAACAGCTGCTGCAGCGAAAAGGCGAAGCTGCCGGAACGATCAGCGGAGAACTGCTGAACGGTACGCTGGAACAGATTGAGAAGGCGATCATTGAGAAGGTGCTGGAGCAGGAGGGCTTTAACCAGACCAAAGCGGCGAAGCGCCTGAACATCAACCGGTCGACATTGTGGAGAAAGCTTAAGGACTGATAGTGGATTCTTCATTATTGTTTAAATATGCAACACTTTTGGTTAAATGAATTTTATTTAGCTAAAAAGTGTTGCATTATTTTTTGTAAACGTTTATCATAATCGATGTAATCGTTTTATGTAATCGCTTTTACAAAACGAACTGTTTAAATTTACAACACAGGAGATGACACAGCCATGAAAATAAAGGCAGCCATTGACAAAGTCCCCGGCGGGATGATGTTGATCCCATTGCTGATCGGCGCCCTGATTCGGACGTTCTTTCCGCAAGTATTCGATATGCCGGAATTCAAGAGCTCGTTTACAGGCGGTCTATTGACCGGTACATCCGCGCTGCTTGCCGCCTTTTATATTTGCTTAGGATCGACGATTCGGTTTCAGGCAACCGGTTACATTTTGAAGAAGGGCGTCAGCCTTTGGGTAGGTAAAATCGGTACGACCTTCCTGATCGCCCTGCTGATCAAAGCGATTTTCCCGGATCAGAACAATCTGTTCCTGGGGCTGTCGGCTCTGGCCATCGTCGCGGCATTCTCCGACACCAACGGCGGCCTGTACATGGCGCTGATGGGTCAGCTCGGCAAGAAAAAGGAAGACGTCGCCGCGTATTCGATCATGTCGCTGGAATCCGGCCCGTTCTTTACGATGCTCATTCTCGGTGTTGCCGGCCTGGCCAGCTTCCCAATTATGGCGTTTGTCTTTGCGATTCTGCCGCTTCTGCTCGGCATGATCCTCGGAAACCTCGATGAGAAGATGCGGGAGTTCCTGAGCAAGGGACAGGATGTCATCATTCCGCTCTTTTCGCTGGCGATCGGCGCCGGCATTAACCTGACCAACGTGGTCAAAGCCGGATTCTCTGGTGTCATTCTGGGGATTGGTGTTGTCGTGATCACGGGCATCGTCCTGTTCCTGATCGACCGTCTGACCGGCGGCGACGGCGTGGCCGGGATTGCGGCATCGTCTACAGCGGGTAACGCTTCGGCAGTTCCGATGGCGGTTGCTGCGGTATACTCCGGCTACAGCAGCATTGCTGCGGATGCAACGCTCCAGGTAACGGCATGCGTCATTGTGACGGCGATTCTGACCCCGCTTCTGACGACCTGGTTCGCAAGAAGGGCGCAGCGGCGGAGTTCACAGGCGTAAGTGGCACGGACAAGGAATCAAGTAAGGGAGTCGTTCAACATGCAGCATATGTACATTATCGCAGATGATTTGACGGGAGCTAACGATGCCGGCGTGCAGCTGTCCAAGATCGGGATCACGTCAACCGTGTATCTCGATTCCCAATCTGCTCCGGCCAAGCCGAACGGGGATGTTGCCATTATCGATACGGACACCCGGGCGGCAGGCGAACAGGAAGCACACGACAACGTTTCTAAAGCAAGCACTTTGTTTTATCAGCAAGGGTATCATCAAGTATATAAAAAAATGGACTCGACCTTACGGGGGAACGTGGCTGCCGAGCTGGCAGCCGTCGTTTCCGTTCATCAGCCGGAAGTGGTCGTGATTGCCCCGGCATATCCGAAGATGAACCGTCAAACCCTTGACGGTTATCAGCATGTCCACGGGCAGCGCGTCTCGGAGACCGAATTCGGTCGCGATCCCAAAACGCCGGTCAAGGACAGCTTCATCGCGAATCTGTTCCGGCCGTATGCGGGTCAGCAGAGCATCGTCTTGATCGACCTTGCGCAGCTGCATGGACCGGCGGAACGGCTGATGCAGACGATCGAGGAACATACCGCACTGGGGCGGACCTGGTTTATATGCGACGCAGCGACGGATGAAGATCTGCAAAAGATTGCCGAGGTTTTTGCCCGGGCGGGTAAAAAGACGGTATGGGCCGGTTCGGCCGGCCTGATCGAGCACCTGCCGGAGGCGCTTCAGCTGGAGCGAACCGCTGACCGTCCGGAGGACCGGCTCCGGGTCGCCAAGACGCTGACCGTGTCCGCCAGCTTGTCGCAGGTGACCAAGCAGCAGCTGGAGAACGTGCGGTCGATGCCGGACACGTATTTTGTAGAACTGGATCCGGTGGAGCTGATCAAGCGCACGTACGCTCTGCCGGACGTTATGGCTTCCTTGGCCAAGGAAGCGGACAAGAAGCATTTTGTATTGTTTGTCGATTCGTCGGTCAACAATAGAGAAGCGACGAAGCGGCTGGAAGCCGAGCTCTCCATCGGAAAAACCGAAATCGGCGAGACGATTTCCAGAGAGCTCGGGGCGATCGCCCGGGAGGTTTTAGGCACATATGAGGACATTAACGGCCTGGTTCTGACCGGCGGCGATACCGCCAAGGCGGTGTGCAATCAGCTGAACATGAACCAGATGCAGCTCTGCACCGAAGTGGAGGCCGGGCTTCCGCTCGGGAAGCTGCGCGGCGGAGCGGATACAAGAGAGTACTGGGCCGTAACGAAGGCCGGAGGATTTGGTAATGAGCGTTCTTTGATGAATGCGTTGATCTATATGAGTGGAGAGGATGAATGAAAATGAGCGAAACCAAAGCTGTCATTGGTATTACGATGGGGGACGGAGCCGGAGTTGGTCCCGAAATTATTCTGAAGAGCCTGCAGAACCAGGAGATTTACGACCTGTGCCATCCGCTGGTGATCGGGGATGCGAAAATTATGAATCGGGCCAAGGCTTATGTGAACAGCAGCCTGAACGTTGAAGCGGTGACTGAGGACCAGCTCAGCAGTCTGAACTATGAGCACGGCACCGTCTACTGCCTTGATCTGAATCTGCTTAGCGAGGACCTTCCGCTTGGACAGGTATCGGCTGAAGCCGGCCACGCGGCGTTCGAATATCTAGCTAAAGCGATCGATTTGGCGAAAAAGCAGCAGATCGACGCGATCTGCACCGCTCCGCTCAACAAGGAAGCCCTGCATAAAGGCGGCCACAAATACCCGGGGCATACGGAAATTTTGGCCGATCTGACGGGAACGAGCGAGTTTTCCATGATGCTTTCGGCGCCGAACCTCAAGGTCATTCACGTCACCACTCACGTCGGCTTGATTGATGCGGTGAAAATGATCAATCCGGAGCGCGTATACCGCGTCATCCAATTGGCGCATGAGACGCTGACGAAGTCCGGCATCGCTCAGCCGCGTATCGCCGTCTGCGGCATCAATCCGCATGCGGGCGAGAACGGCCTGTTCGGCTACGGCGAGGAAGAGGAGAAAGTCGTACCCGCCGTGCAGCGCGCCCAGGACGAGGGCATCAACGTGGTCGGACCTCTGCCTGCGGACACGCTGTTCTTCCGCACCGTCCGCGGCGACTTCGACATTGTCGTTGCCATGTATCATGACCAAGGCCACGGACCGGTCAAGGTGCTCGGCCTCGACGCAGGCGTGAACATCACCGTCGGCCTGCCGATTATCCGCACAAGCGTAGACCACGGCACCGCCTTTGACATTGCGGGCAAAGGGATCGTGGAAGAGAAGAGCATGATGGAAGCGATCCGCCAGGCGGTTGAGCTGGCACCGAAGAAACCATAATTCGCGATTGAGAGGTAGATGGCTCCTTAGATGGGAGCCATCTTTTTTATTTCCAAGTTTCTTTCCTTTATCGTTCAGAAAATATTCGGAAACCATTCAGCGGCTTTTCATTCAAATGCTATACTGTTGTAATGGGAACACCCGGGACTTATGCCTTAACCATGATAGGGGCGGCTGGTTTTCCGCATACTAAATCAAAATGTTAGAGGGCCATATATTAGGCCGTTATAACAGGGAGCATTTACGGTAAAATGCCGATCACTACAGATATATCTCATTTGGGCTAAGGAGGAAGATGCTCATGCTCAAACGAATCTGGCCCTTCGGGCTGATTGTACTTGTTCTCATTTTTGCGTATATTCTGGTCCGGTTTTTCCTCGCGTCCATGACCATCGGTGATTTGGTCGGACAGATCCGGCTTCAGCGGGCCGACGATCCGTCCGTTAAGCATGTCGTGCTGATCGCCCAGGAGCTCGACAACCCGTTCTGGCGGGAAATGGAGCAAGGGGCGGAGGAAGCGGCGGACAAGCTGGGGATGCGGATTGATTATACCGGCCCGATCCGCATCAATCCCGCCGAGCAGATGAGGCTGCTGGAAAGGGCGATCGCATCCGGACCCGACGGCATCCTCGTGCAGGGAATCGTGGATCCGAACTACGATGCGCTGATCCAAAGAGCCACAGGGCAAGGGATCCCGGTGATCACTGTGGATGCAGACGAACCGGGCAGCTCCCGCCTGGCCTATGTCGGAACCGACAATCTGGGGGCGGGAAAACGAATGGGCGAATTGGTGCTGAAGGAAGCGGCCGGCAAAGGGAAAATCGGCGTCATGATCGGAAGCGAGCGGGCCGAAAATATGCAGCTGCGCCTGGCGGGATTTCGCTCGGTGATTTCTGCAGCTCCCGGCTTCGCCATCGTGGATGTCCGCGCGTCCAACATTTCGCGGATCGGCGCCGCCAAGCAGGCCGAGGCGATGCTGAAGCAGCATCCGGACATCCAGACGATCGTCGGCTTCAGCTCCCTGGACGCGGCCGGAATCGTCGAGGGCATCCAAGCTGCGGGCAGGACGGGAATCCGCGTATACGGCTTTGACGACCTGGCCATGACCCGGCAGGGGATCGAGCAGGGCGAAATCGCGGCGTCCATTGTGCAGTCGCCGAAAGAAATGGGGGCCCGGTCGATCGGCCTCCTGAACGAGCACTTTCACGGCAAGTCCTTTGCGGCCGAGCATTTTATTCCGACGAGTGTCTTGGACAAGGCGGCGCTGAAGCTGGAGGTGGCCGGCCCATGAACATGCGCCGGATGCTGCTCATAGTGATCCCCGCTTTATTTGTCCTGACGAACGCCGTATCGTTTTTTATTTTTCAAAGCGGGCGAACCGTCCAGCAGAGCTATAATATGATGCTGGACCGGGTATTACTATACAAACAAATCGATGCGGAGACCCGCAGCAATTTAAGCGCGGTCAATGTGTATCTGACGGACCGGAGCGAGCGGAGCCGGCAAATTTATCAGGAGCATCAGAGTCAGCTCCTTAAGCTGCAGGCGGAACTGAACGCCCAGGACGCCATTCCGACCACGGAGCTGAGCGTACGGAGCTACCGCAACCTGCTGGAGACGTTTCTTGCGCAGGAATCCGGCATCCTGCAGGCGTTAAGCGGCAAGACCCCGCTGGCGTACGCCAACTCCTATGCGGCGGCGGAGAAGACGGCCGGTTTCATCCAGGAAGAGGCGTACCGGCTGATCGACCAGGAGCTGAGCTATTATCAGCCCCTCTACCGGAGCATTCTGGCGCAGACCGACCGGATGAACCAATGGGGCGTCGCCTTGTTTATATTCAGCACGCTGATCAGCGTCCTGCTGGCTTACTGGATCTCCCTCCGCATCACCAGACCGATCCGGCAGCTGGTCCGGACTGCCCGGCAAATTTCGGACGGCAACCTGCAGGTGAAACCGCCGGTGATGAAGAGCCGCGACGAGTTTCGGATTCTGTCCGAGGCTTTCGTGCAGATGCAGGACAATTTGAAATCACTGATCCGCAAGGAAAAAGAAGGGCTGGAAAAGGACCGGCTCGTCAAGGAGTTGGAGCTTGAGGTGCTGCAAAACCAGATCAATCCTCACTTCCTGTTCAATTCCCTGAACGTGCTGTCCAAGCTGGCGCTGATCGAAGGGGCCGAGAAGACGAGCGATCTCACGGTCACGATGTCCAATCTGCTGCGTTACAATCTACGCCAGCTGGACCGGCCAGTGCCGCTCCGCGATGAGGTGGAGCATGCGAAGGAGTATTTTACGATTCAGCAGGCCCGCTTTCGCGACCGCATCCGGTTCGTCACGGACATCGACGAGAAGGCTCTGGATGTACTTGTGCCGGTGCTCACGCTTCAGCCGCTGCTGGAGAACGTGTTCGTGCACGGCATCGAAGGTATGGAAGAGGGGGCCGAGGTTCGGCTTGCAGTTTCTGCCGTGCCGGGCGGAACACGGATTGCCATTTCCGATAACGGGATCGGGATGAGCGAGGAGGTCCGGCGGTCGCTGCTGGATACTGACGCACCGCGGCTGCGGGATCCGGGAGGCGGAGAAGCCCGGCACCCCGCAGGGCACTCGACGGGCCTCGGAACCCGCAACGTGTTTAAGCGCCTGGAGCTGTTTTATGACAGGAAGGATTTGATTGACATTGTCAGCGAGCCCGGGAAGGGGACGACGGTCTTTTTGAACATCCCTGCCGAAACACGAAAGGAGGACGGCCATGTATCGTCTGCTGATCGCCGATGATGAAGCGCTGGAGCGGGAAGGTATCGAATGGATTGTGAACCGGATGATGCCGGATACGTTTGAAACGATCCATGCGGAGAACGGCCGGATGGCCATACAGAAGGCGGAAGAGCACCGCCCGCACATCGTCATGATGGACGTGAGAATGCCGGGCATTCAGGGGCTGGAGGCATTAAAAGAAATTAAAGCCCAAAATCCGCAGGCCAAAATGGTACTCATCACCGCTTATGAAAATTTTGAATACGCCAAGCAGGCGATCACCCTCGGCGTGCACGAGTATCTGGTCAAGCCGGCCAAAAGGGAGCAGATCGTTGCCGTGCTAAGCCGGCTGGTGCAGGAGCTGGAGGAGGAGCAGCACAAGCGCGATGAGGAGCTCGCGGTGCGCGAGCAGTTCTTTCAGCTGCTGCCGCTGGCCGAGACGGAAATCGCGCTGCATCTGATGTCGGGCCATGTCAATGAGACGGAGACAGGCCATCTGGCGGATATTTTACAGCTCCCGGTCGACAAAGGCTGTTCTTTGGTGCTGGGACTGTCCGAAGTGGGGGACGCCAAGAAAAAAGTGTACGACGCCGTAAAAACTGCGGCGCACGCAGCCCCGAAAGACGGCTACGGCACGGTCGTCAGCTCGCTCATTCACAGCCATATGGCCCTGTTCCTGCTGGGAACGAGGCAGACTGGCGACTCGGCGTTAGTTGAAGGCGCCCGCGAGCTCGGCACACGGTTGGCTGATGTGCTGAGGGAGCAGTGCGGGATGGCCGTCCCGGTCGGCATCGGAACCGTCCAGAATCGGGCGGAAGGAATCAAGCGGTCTTATTACGAGGCTGTTTTCGCCTCCAGGTATGATCAGGAAGGGGGCGGCATCTGCCGCTTTGAAGACCTGGTGCAGACTTCGGGCGCCGGCGGAACGCATGCAGAGAAGCTGATCAACGGATCCGGCGATGCCGGAGAGAGCGCCTATGTTGAATTGGCGATCCGCCAAATCCGTGAAGAACGGGAGCAGCGAACCACCAATATGCTGGACCGGGCGGTGCTGTATATCCGGGGCCGATTTCAGGAGGAGCTGTCGCTCGAGGATGTGGCGGAGCATGTCCACTTGAATCCTTACTATTTCAGCAAAGTATTCAAACAGCAGACCGGGGAAACCTTTATCGACTACGTGACCCGGCTGCGGATCGACAAAGCCAAGGAGCTGATGAAAGACGGCCGGTACAGCATGAAGGAGGTCTGTTACCAGGTGGGGTATAAGGATCCGAACTATTTCAGCCGGGTATTCAAAAAAGTGACGGGCCTCACGCCATCCGACTACAGAGTACAGCACCAATGAGAGACAAAAGTCCATGCCGAATGCGGGCATGGACTTATTTGTGATGCGAGCCGAATTTGTGCTAGTCCAGGCTTATCAGGCGAATGACGGAGCGATTTTATGCTGATCTACCGCAAATAAGTGAAGGGATTCGAAAGCGGATGCAAAGGTCCCCCATGTTACAATGGATGTAGGCTTTTAGTGATGATTTCTTGGATTTCATCCAATAGATTGAACTAAGAAGTTTGCATTGAACTGTAGTTCATTCTATCCAAATAAATGACATGGAAGGGATAATATATGAGCTCTATTACATTGGAACATAGCAGCGATCAGGATAATCAGAAGATCAGCATGAAGTTCGTGACGCTGGTATCCATCGTAGCTGCTTTAGGCGGTTTGCTGTTTGGTTTTGATACAGCCGTGGTATCGGGCGCCATCGGTTTCATGGAAAAGCGCTTTAACCTGAACGATTTCCAGACAGGCTGGGCGGTTTCCAGCTTGATCATCGGCTGTATCCCTGGAGCCCTGTTCTCCGGCATGCTGAGCGACAAGTTCGGCCGGAAAAAAGTCATCATTGCGGCAGCGCTTCTTTTTATCATCGGATCCATTGGCTCGGCCATACCGAATACGTTCAGCGGGTTTATCATCGCCCGGATGATCGGCGGCGTTGGCATCGGCATTACATCCACCTTGTGTCCGTTGTATAATGCGGAGATCGCCCCGGCCAAATACCGCGGCCGCCTCGTCGCACTAAACCAACTGGCAACGGTTACAGGCATTTCGCTCGTATACTTCATCAATCTGTGGATCGCCGGCATGGGTGACGACGCATGGGACGTGTCGAGTGCCTGGCGCTGGATGTTTGGCTTCGGTGTCATTCCCGGCGCACTGTTCCTCGTGCTGCTGTTCTTCGTGCCGGAAAGCCCAAGATGGCTGATCAAGCAAGGCCGGGCAGCCGCAGCGCTGCCGATCCTGCTCAAGATTCACGGCGAAGAGCTGGCGAAGCAGGAAGTGCGGGATATCAAGGAGTCGTTTAGTCAGGAAAAAGGATCGTTCCGCCAGCTGTTCAGCCCGGGGCTGCGCATGGCGCTGATCGTGGGTGTCGGACTGGCGGTTCTGCAGCAGGTGACCGGCATCAATGCGGTCATGTATTATGCGCCGGAGATCTTTAAAGAGACTGGTGCCGGCACGAACGCCGCGCTCATTCAGACGATCTTTGTCGGCGTGATCAATCTCCTGTTTACGATCCTAGCCGTTTGGCTGATCGATAAAGTAGGGCGGAAAGCGTTGATGCTGGTCGGATCGGCTGCGATGCTGATCTGTCTGGCCGTCATCGGAACGGCGTTCCAGACCGGACATTCCTCCGGCCCGCTGGTCCTGATCTTTATTCTGATTTACGTTGCTGCCTTTGCAATCTCGCTCGGACCGGTGGTGTGGGTCCTCATTTCGGAGATCTTCCCGAACCGGGTCCGCGGCATTGCGACGGCCATTGCTTCGATGGCTTTGTGGATCGCCGATTACGTCGTATCCCAAGCCTTCCCGCCGATGCTGTCTTCGGCAGGTCCGGCGGCTACCTTCTGGATCTTCGGCGTCATGTCGCTGATTTGCCTCGTGTTTACTTGGCGCGCGGTACCGGAAACCAAAGGAAAGTCCCTGGAGGAAATGGAATCCATGTGGGCGCAAGGAAAATAATACGCATATACAAAGGGGAGTTCCCCGGGTCGATGAACCTGGGAAACTCCCCTTTTTTTGTGTGTTGGAACAATCGGTATGGACTACCGACATCCACCGGTTTCAGCCGACGATCCGGGTTACAGAATCCGGCGTGCTGTGACGAACCGTTTTTTCCACTGGCCGTCAAAGGCTTCGACGTGAACGCCGAGCTCTTTGGAGTACGTGTGCAGAATTTGATTATTGCCCATATAGATGCCAACGTGGCCGATATCCAGCCCGCGGGCGCTGAAGAACAGCAGGTCCCCTTTGCGCAGATCGCTTAAGGACACTTCCTTGCCGGCCTTCGCCTGATCGTAGGACACGCGAGGCAGCTCGACCGACAGCACATCCTCGTAAACCCGCTTGACAAAGGAAGAGCAGTCGAATGTCTTCGTCTGGTCCGGAGAAGCCCCGAATTCGTAAGGGGTCCCGAGGAACTTCTTACCGTAAGCGATCAGCTCGTCCGCCTGCATGTCGGCAAGCGAGACGCTGGCATAGTCGGTATATTTCGGCTTGGCCGATATGTATCCCGTTTGGTGGTTTTCCGTCTCCACTTGCAGCCAGAGGGCGTTCACCTCGCGGATGACATGCACCTTCTGTCCGGCGGCAAGCATGCCGAGTGACGTCGCATCGCTCGCTGAATCCGGCTTGCTCCGCAGGTTCACGCCCCAGCGGATAGAAGTCTCAAGCGAAACCTTGGACGTAATCCGCACCGTGTGCGCATCCGGCTGCCAAGCGACCTCGCTGCCCAGCGCTTCGCTCACAAAGCGCAGCGGCACGAGGGAATATCCGCCGGAGATTTGGCCGGGCACCGTCACATCGAGGGCTTGCCCGTTCAGGTTCGCGGTATGCTCGCCGATCCGGTAGGTCAGCGTGGTGCCTTCCTTGGTGGCCTTCAGCGTCTTTGTGGCGTTATCCCAGGCCAGCTTGGCCCCTTGGCGCTCAAACAGGCCGCGCATCGGCACAAGTACCGTACCGCCGACATTCAGCGGCTGCACTTCGGTCTGCAGCTGCTGACCGTCCAAATAGACGGCGATCGGCTTGTTGGATGCTGGAGCGGCATCCGCATAGACCGACGTGCCTGCGATCATGGCGGCAGCCAGGCCGGCAAGAACCGCCCCTTTTTTTCTCATCATGTTCTCATCACCTTGCTTCAACTGGATTGACGGTTCGTGGATGATGAACCGCATAGGAACGGGAACTCCCGGCGGGTATCTTTACCAAGAAGTCCCTGTATAGTTGGACGAGAGGGAGGGCGATTGGTTTTGTTCTTCAGCATTGGTAAATATATGAAACGGGATCATTCGATCGGAGCGAGCTGTTCCTCTGCCGTCTCGCTGGCGGGTGGCATTGTCATGCCCCTTTTCCAAATGAGGATATGATCCTCCGGGGTTCCCAAATAAACCGCTTGGATCCCAGCTCCGGTGCCGTCAGGGTCATGATTCGCTTTTTGCTCGTCGAGATTGATCCAGTAATACGTATTCGCCAGGCCGATATCGGCAAAAGCCTTCGATTTGATGACAGGGCGAAGGGGAGTCATATAAAAATTTCCGTTCTCATCGAGATGATAGCTGACTTGCTTCACGTTATAGCCATCGGTCATTTTGACGTGATACGCGATGGTTCCGTTTTTCATCTGGCCAACGTCGGTAACCTCGATGACTTTAGTGGGTACACTCCGGATATTCCAACCGGTTAATAACAGGTAGCCTCCGATCAGCAGCCCGCAAACGACGGTAGCAATGGATAGTCCTTTGATAAAAGCGACAGCCTTGGAGCGGTTCCAGTATGCGGCGATCCGGCGTAGGCTGCTGGCCTGGGTTTGTTGTTCACGGGCGACCTCCGGACCCAGCATCAGATTTTCCTTCATTTTTTCTAATACGGACCGGCAATCCGGGCAAAGCTCAATATGGCCTTCGACCAGCTCGCGGGTATCCGGACTGCACACATCGTCGTGATACAACGGCAGCAAGTCTTGAATGACTTGGCATGATATAAAAGGTTTGTTCATTGTTCCTCCTCTTGATAGCGATCTTGAATTTTCTGTTTAGCCCGGTGAAAAGTCACTCGTGCCCAACTCTCCGTCTTGCCGAATATGCTGCATATGTCCGCAAAGGGTAATTCGCCAAATACTCTTAGCGTAAATACTTCTTTATAGGGCTCCCCGAGTTCGTGCAAAATGCGGTGAATCCGCAGCGCTTCCGAATCCAGGATAACCTTGTGTTCCACATTCAGCTGGCTCACGGGATCTGTCTCCGGTTCAGCACGCGGATACTTCTTTTGCCCTTCCCAGTACGAGAAATATGTATTCTTCGCGATTTGGCACAGCCAAACGCTGATCTTGCAGTTTCCTCGAAAGGTGTCGATCCGCTTGAGCGCTTTATAGAACGTCTCTTGGGTGATCTCTTCGGCAATATGTTCATCCCGACTGAGCGAGAGTACAAACCGGTATACCTCTTGAAAATATTGATCGTAGATTTGTTGAAGATCCTTCAGGCGATTCACCTCCTTGTCAGTTATAAGACCCCGATCAACAGGATTCGTTACACGCTGTACCAAAAAACGAAGGCGCCTTTGCCCAGTACATTCCTGCAACAGTAACCCTCTCCAATTCTCCGGAATTCGTAGACGATTCACAGCTTTTGTCGTAGAATGATTTTTATTACACAAGAAGTGAGGTTCGGAGAGATGAATGCTGTTGCAAAAGTAAGCAAGGTTGTCGGTGGCACGTTTTCGGTTTGGGTCATTCTGTTTGCTTGTCTGGGCTTTTTTTTACCTGATGTCTTTATCCCGTTAAAGGGCTACATTTCGATCTTTTTGGGAATCGTCATGTTCGGCATGGGGCTGACCTTATCCTCCGCTGACTTTCGCGAAGTTTTCCGCAGGCCGCTCGAAGTGCTGATCGGCGTGGTTGGCCATTTCATCATTATGCCGCTGCTGGCTTATGTTTTGGCGCTCGTGCTAAACCTGCCACCGGATATCGCCGTAGGCGTTATCCTCGTCGGATGCTGCCCGAGCGGTACCTCGTCCAACGTAATGACGCTGCTGGCGAAAGGGGATGTAGCGCTGGGGGTATCCATCGCTTCCGTGTCTACCATTATCGCACCGCTGGCTACGCCCGCGCTGATCAGCCTGCTGGCCGGCCGCTGGATGCCGGTCGATGCCGGTGCGCTCATCAAGGACATTCTGATGGTGGTCATTCTGCCGATCGTGCTCGGGGTTATCGTTAAGTCCTTGTTTAAAAAGCAGGCCGAAGCCAGCGCTCAGGCACTCCCGCTCGTCTCCACCCTGGCCATTGTGCTGATTGTGGCGATCGTCGTGGCCGGCAGCCGCACCAAAATCATCGAGAGCGGTTTGCTGATTTTTGCGGTCGTCATTCTTCACAACCTGCTCGGGTATGCTCTTGGCTATTTGTTTGCCAAGCTCTTCCGCATGAACCTGAGCAAACGCAAAGCGGTCTTGTTTGAGACCGGTATGCAGAATTCGGGCCTGGGGGCGACGCTCGCCGCGGCTCATTTCAACCCCGTCGCCGCCGTGCCGAGCGCGATATTCAGCGTGTGGCACAACATTTCCGGCTCGCTCCTGGCCACCTGGTTCGCCCGGCGCTATGAGCAGGCGGAGATGGGTAAGAATCGGTAAGACAATATTAGAACTTGCAGGAGGCTTGTCCATGTGACAAGCCTCTTTTTCCTTAGCAATCGGACAGGCGCCGCATCGGGGAGGTCATACGCCATCGGCGGGCCGTGCTAGAGAAGCGTATGTTATAGCAGTAGATACTTCTCATAGATTGTAGATTGAAAGAAGGGATACGATGCGGTCAAAGATGCGGTCAAAGCAAAGGAGGATTCAGGAGCAGATTGCGGCGTTTGCTTGGCTTCAGGCATGGGGGACCAACGTTGCGGCCATTGGCCAGACGAAAGTGCTCTCATCCAACAAAAAGAAGCAGCAGGAAGGAGAGAAGCTGCAGCTTATCGGCAATGCGATGCAGGCGATTGCCAATGCCGCACAGGCAGAACTAACCGCCAGATTGAGAAGCTCTGCATCGAGCAAGAAAGTGAACGACATGATGGTCGCCGGCAACCTGCTGCAGTCCCTGGGGAACTCGCTGGAGGTGATTGCAGGGGATGGGTCCTAACCGGCGGGGCAAGGATAAGGATAATAAGCGGGGGAGCCGCTTCCGAGAATGTTCGGGATCAGGTATGCACAGCAGGCGAACATATCCCCGCGTTCTGGCATAACTGGAGGGATGATATTGCTGTTATCAAGCGCCTTGAGCACGTTCCGACGCGCCATTCGGTCGCTGCCGGCAGATGGACGGCTCACCCGGGAGGAGCTTCTGATTCCGGAACTGCGTCTATCGTCAGACGGCCTTGTAGAGACATTTTACGCTCCGCATAATGATTATGTTCATTCATCCGCGAGCCTATTTATCGTGGGCTTGACCCCGGGCTTTACACAGATGAGAATCGCTTATGAAGCGGCGCGGCATGCCATGGATCAAGGATTGGGCGATGAGGCGGTGTGCCGGAAGGCGAAGGATGCGGCCAGCTTTGCCGGCAGTCTGCGCGCGAACCTGATCTCCATGCTGGACGAGCTGGGGATGCCGGAGTATTTGGGGATCCATACGAGTGAGACTTTATTTGGTACAGAGCGGGAGCTGCTGCATACCAGCTCGGTTCTCCGCTATCCCGTCTTCGTCAACCGGGCCAATTACAACGGCAGCCGCCCGGGTCTGCTGGGGACTCCAAGTCTAAGGGACACGGCGGTAGCCAGCATCACCGAAGAGCTGAGTGTTTTTCCGGATCTCCCCTTCATCATTCCGCTTGGAATAGCCGTGGAAGGCATCCTCCGGCTTCTGGCCGAGCAGGGGGTGCTGGACGCCGGGCAGTGCCTATGGGGCTTTCCCCATCCTACGGGGGCCAACGGCCATCGGCACAAACAGTTTGCCGCCCAGAAAGCGGAGATGAAAAAGAGCCTGCATCGTTACTTCTCTTGATTGTCTGGCGGGCCTTCCCGTGTTATCGTTAGGATGGGCTTAAGGAATCCAAAAGTTTCTAGACCATCTTGATGGAGGTGTCTTTTTATGAAAGCGCTATTTATTGGAGGAACGGGAACGATCAGTGCCGCCATTACGAAGCAGCTGCTGGCGCAGGGCTGCGAGCTGTACCTGCTGAACCGCGGACACCGGAATGATGCCTTGCCGGAAGGGGCTCATATCATCCAGGCCGATATTCACGACGAGGAGCAGGTGGCCGGTCTGATCGCCGATCTCCGGTTTGACGTGGTGGCCGACTTTATCGCCTTTGTGCCGGAGCATTTGGAGCGGGATTACCGCCTGTTCAAGGACCGCACGAAGCAGTTTATGTTCATCAGTTCGGCTTCGGCATACCAGTCGCCTTTATCCGATTACCTCATCACCGAAGGAACTCCGCTATCCAATCCATACTGGGAGTATTCCCGGAACAAGATCGCCTGCGAGGATTACCTGATGAAGCAGTACCGCGAGCAGGGCTTTCCGGTCACCATCGTAAGGCCAAGCCATACGTACGACGAGCGCTCGATACCGCTTGGCGTACACGGAAGCAAGGGCAGCTGGCAGGTGGCGAAACGGATGCTGGAGAACAAGCCCGTCATTATTCACGGAGACGGTACGTCGCTGTGGACGATGACACATAACCGGGATTTTGCCAAAGGCTTTATCGGCCTGATGGGCAACATCCATGCGATCGGCGAGTCCGTGCACATTACATCGGATGAATCGGTCACTTGGAACCAGATTTACGAGATCATCGCCGACGCTCTGGGCGTGAAGCTGAATGCGGTTCATGTCGCATCCGAGTTCCTCGATGCCTGCAGCAAGGAGGATTTCAGGGGCAGCCTGCTGGGAGACAAGGCCAACACGGTTGTCTTTAACAATGCCAAATTGAAGCGGCTCGTTCCCGATTTTGTGGCGACCACACGGGTGGATCAGGGGATTAAGGAGACGGTGCAGTATATACTGGCCCATCCCGAGCACCAGACCGAGGATCCTGAGTTCGACAGCTGGTGCGATAAAGTGGTTCAAGCCCTGCAGGAAGCGGCTGAGCGGATTAAAGGGTAAGGCAGGAGGCGGCAGACTTGCCGAGAATATATACTTCGTTTATGAAAAGGTGCCTGGAGACAGGCGCCTTTTTCGCTTGCATGGAAAGGACCCTGTCTTCATGATCCTGAGATCATACGGCCGTTTCATATCATCATTTATCTGTATAAAATACCCGGGAGTGCAGCACGTCCATCGCATGAACGATCTCTTGCAGATCCTTCTCGGAAGCGTCCTGCAGCCGGGTGAGGAACCGCGCGCCGATGTGGCCGAAGGCCTCTTTCATCACACGCTCCCCTTCACCGGACAGGCGGACATACTGTTTGCGCCGGTCACTGGGGTCATCGTATTTTTCACATAACTGCTTGTCGCACAGCTTCTTGATTTCCCGGCTCGTATTCGGCATGGACATCTGCTGGCAGTCACTGATTTGGCTCAAGGTCACCGGCTGGCTTACGGCGATGTATTCGAGCATGCTGTACTGGACCGGCGTAATACCTTCGGGTTTGATGCCTTGAGTCATTTCGTGCTTGACCTGATGCACGGCTGCCGTAAAGGCAATAAACTTGTCAAAAAGCTTATTTTCATCCATGATGTCACCACCTCTTCCTCACGAACATATCAAAATTATTATCAATAAACAATTATCATTTGACAACCAAAAGGACTGCGTGGTAGGATTTGGTTATCAAATGATAAGTAAATGGGGTGGCATGATGAAGGTACTGGTCATTTACACGCATCCGAATCATCAAAGCTTAAGTTACTCGTTTCTGCAGAAAGTATTGGAAGGCAGCCGTGAGAATCCGGCGGTTTCGCAAATCCGGACGCTCGACCTCTATGAAGAGGGCTTTAATCCGGTTCTGATCTTTAATGAGACCAAACGGAGACGGGATATGCACAAGGACCCAGCGCTGGAGAAGTATCGGGAGATGCTGCTGTGGGCGGATAAAATCGTCCTGGTCTACCCGATTTGGTGGGGCCGGCCGCCGGCCATGCTGCTCGGATTCATCGACCAGATGTTTGCTTCGGGCTTCGCATACAGGGACAAGGGAGGGTTGCTGCCGGAAGGGCTGCTGAAGGGCAGATCGGTCGTATGCATCTCCTCCATGAAAGGGCCGGCGCTATATCCTCTGTTTTGGCTGAATAACGCACACAAAGTGCTGATGCGGAAGGCGCTGTTCCGGTTCGTAGGCATCAAGCGGGTCAAATTTTTTGAGTTTGGGAATATGGAAAGTCCCAAGGGCAAGCATGAGGCGAAGCTGGACCGGGTGTATCGGTATTTTAGAACCGGCGCGCGTTGATCGGGGATGGAGCAGGAAGGCGAATGGGGATTTTTGCGGGAAGGCTTGAAATGGACCCGAAAATAGTTCAATATAAAGATATACGCAATTAAGAAAAAAATGGGCCGCTGCGGCGGTCGGTTAGAGTATACCAATCTATTGAACTAGGGGGATCCCATGGAAATAGGCATCAGTACCTTTGTGGAAACGACACCGGACGTAGAGACGGGTGAGGTCATCAGCCACGCGCAGCGTCTGCGCGAAGTAGTGGAGGAAATTGTGCTTGCCGATCAGGTGGGGCTGGACGTATTCGGAGTAGGTGAGCATCACCGGAAGGACTATGCCGCGTCCTCGCCGGCGCTCGTGCTGGCGGCGGCTGCGCCGCAGACCCGGCGAATCCGGCTCAGCAGCGCGGTCACGGTGCTGTCATCGGCCGACCCGGTGAGGGTCTTTCAGGATTTTGCTACGGTCGACGGAATTTCAAACGGACGCGCCGAAATTATGGCGGGCCGGGGGTCCTTTATCGAATCGTTCCCGCTGTTCGGTTACGATCTGAACGATTACGACGAGCTGTTTGACGAGAAGCTGGAGCTGCTGCTCAAAATCCGGTCTTCGGAAAAGGTGACCTGGGAGGGCCGCCACCGCCCGGCGATTCACAACCTGGGCGTGTATCCGCGCCCGGTTCAGGATCCGCTGCCCGTCTGGATCGGCAGCGGGGGCAACCAGGAGTCGGTCATCCGTGCCGGCCTCCTGGGCCTGCCGCTGGTGCTGGCCATTATCGGAGGCAGACCGACGCAGTTTGCGCCGCTGGTGGAACTGTACAAGCGGGCGGCTGCCCACGCGGGCCACGACGTGTCGAAGCTGGCGGTGGGCTCCCATTCGCACGGCTTTATCGCCGAGGATACGGAGAAGGCCGCCGACCTGTTCTTCCCTTCCACCCAGTACAGCATGAATGTGCTGGGACGGGAGCGGGGCTGGGGCCATTATGACCGCAACAGCTTCGACAACGCCCGCAGCTTCGAAGGCGCCCTGTACGTCGGCGATCCGGAGACGGTCGCCCGGAAGATCATCCATCTCCGCAAAAACGTGGGCGTTACGCGCTTTATGCTGCACGTGCCGGTCGGTTCGATGCCGCATCATCTCGTGATGCGCGCCATTGAGCTGCTTGGAACCGAGGTGGCGCCGCTCGTGCGCGAGGAGATTGCGAAATGGGAAGCCGCGGGAGAGCCGAAGGAGTAAGGCATTCGGCCGGGACCTCGCGGGTATACAAACAGCGGAAGAGATAATGCGGTTGGCTAGCCTGGTTAGCGGGCAAGTGTGCTCAGGAGGGTTAGCAAGCAGTGGGCACACGGGTGCCCTGAGCAAACGGCTTAACGCTGCGTTACAAATTTCAATAACTAAAATAAAAAGAGGGGGATAAGTCCCCCTCTTTTTTGTACGTTCAAGCCTTTGCTTGCCGGCGTACGGGTGAAAGAGATGCACTTTTGCCAGGCAGCACTTTACTCCGAGCCGGCAGGGCTGTTCAATTCCTGCGCGTAGCCATCATTCAAGCGCTCCGGCCAGGAAGTGAAGTTAATCAGCGCGTCATCCGCGTGCGTAAGCTGATCGATCGCCCCGGTCGGGACAAGGCGGGCCATGGCGGAATCAGCGATCGCCTTCCGGCACGCCTCGACATAGATTCCCGCATTCAAGACGGGATACGGCCGGACAGCACCGTTAATACCGACCTGAAAATCCCCAATCTGCGGGGCGATTTCCGGGGTGATCCCAAGCGCATTATGCCGCTCGGCCAGCTGGATCAGCGCCTGATTGACGGCTTGCCCCCGGGTCTCCGTGTCGGCAGCGGCCAGGATACCGTCAAGAACCGGACCCACCTTGGGGGCAGCCGCAAGCCGCGAGAAGGCTGTTCCGAACCATTTGGGGTAAGGCCAGTACGTCCGCTCCTGCAGAAAGCACATCTCCATCATTCGGCGGACCAGGGTGCAGGCGATCAAAGCGGAGCCACGAAAGTCGCCTGCTTCGGCTGTCCTGCCTATAAGCGGCTGCATATTGCCGATCAAATGCCACTGGGACGCCAGCATCCAGAGCCAAATATCCTGCGGATACCACGCGAGCCGCTCGCGCATTCGGGTCAGCTCACCGGCATCGTCATGGAACACGGCGCCTGCCGTAAACTGCAGCAGATGCTGCTGCGGGAGGGACAGCCACTGCTGCGGAGTGAGCGGGTCCGGTCCATGGATGCGGAGCTGCGATGCCAGCCAGTCCTCCAGGGTCGTCACGTGGACATGGTGCTGAATCGTCCCGTTCTGCCATGAAAAGAACCGCACGGGATATCCCTTAAAGCTGTCCGGCAGCCCGCTGTCGACGCGCATGCTCACCATTTCGACCTCGGCCCTTGAAACGAAAATGTGCAGCCTCGGTCCCCAACTGTGATCGGTGGAGCGCGGCTGGTCATACCCCAGCACCTCGGAGCCCTCGCCGATTAAAGCCGCTGCGTGCGGGCATTGGATCAGCTTGCTGACAACTTCTTGATAAAACAACTGAGATAATTTTAATCCGGGAATAAATAAATTCAAGGTTTCCCATCCTCCTGATTAGCGGGGAAACACGCAGGTTGTCGGGCTAGTGATGCGCTATCCCCTTTCGTTGTTCTGCCCGGTTATTCAAGGGACTTACCATAGACAACGCCTCCTTTAAAAAATTATTCGGACTTCAATCCGCCTTGTCGCTACGGATATCATTAAGAACGCTGCGGTATTCATCTATTGGAAAGCTAATAGAGGCTGATCCTGCCGGACCCCGGCAAGATCAGACCGCACATTATTTCAGGCACCGTCAAGCTGCCAACTCCGCGCTCCTTTTACGCTACGCCCGGAATCGTGATGGTGACCGTCGTTCCTTCGCCTTCAACGCTTTCAAAACGGATCGATCCCTGGTGATTTTCGATGATTTTGTAGCTGACCATCAGGCCGAGGCCCGTTCCCTTATCCTTCGTCGAATAGAACGGCTCGCCCAGCTTCGCCAGCTTGCTCTCCGGAATGCCGGAGCCGTTGTCGGCAAACCGCACGATGATGTTGTGGTTGTCGCTCAAGCTGGCCTGGATGTTCACCTCGCCGCCGCGCGGCATCGCTTCAATCGCATTTTTCAGCACGTTGATGAATACCTGCTTGAGCTGGTTCTCGACGCAGACCACCCTCATGCCCGGCTTCAGGTCGATGTTCATCTCTACGTTGTTCATGTTGGCCTGCGATTCCAGCAGCATGATGACGTCATGCAGGATCGGCTCCAGATCCATTTGGACAAAATCGACCGCCTGCGGCTTCGCCAGCACCAACAGCTCACTGACGATCTGCTCAATGCGGTTCAGCTCGTTCAGCATGATCCCTATATAGGATTCGTTGCCCGTCCCCTTGTTGGACATCAGCTTCGTGAAGCCCTTCAGCGCGGTCAGCGGATTGCGGATTTCGTGGGCGATGCCTGCAGCCAGCTGGCCGACGGCCGACAGCATTTCGGTCTTGCGGAGCATCTCCTCCGCCTGCTTGCGCTCGCTGATATCCTCGGACAGTTTGACGAAGTGGATGATCTCGCCCTTCTTGTTCTTAATCGGAATGAGCTTCACCGATTCCCAGTACAATTCCCCGTTCTTCTTGGTGCTGTTCAGCTCGCCTTTCCAGATACCGCAGTTTTTGGCCGTTTCCATGATCAGATCGACCGTGGGACTTCCCTCAGACGTCTTGCAAAAAGCCTTCAGACTGTTTCCCCGCGACTCGGACAGGCTGAATCCGGTAATCTCGGTGAATTTCGGATTCACGTACTCAATCGATCCGCCGACGTCGGTAATGACAGTGATGCTCGGGCTTTGCTCGACGGCGTAGCTGAGCTTGGTCAGCTCTTCATTTACCGCCTTGAGATCCGTGATGTTCACGAACGTCAGCACGACCCCGCTGATGAAATTCTGCTCCGTACGGTACGGCAGGATGCGCATGCTGTACCAGGTGCCGTCCTGGCTTTGGATTTCTTTCTCAAAAGGAACGAGCGTTTGCAGCACCTGCTTCGCATCGGCCACCAGCGTATCGTATTTAAAATGGTGGGAGATGTGCTCGATCGGCCTGCCGTAATCGACCTCCAGCAGGTTGATCTCCTTCGTGATGGCCGGAGTAAAGCGGCGGATGCACATCCGTTTGTCCAGAAAAATGGTGCCGATGCGCGTGCTGACCAGAAAATTGTTCATGTCGTTGTTCACGTCGGTGAGCTCCTGGATTTTAAACTGGTATTCCGTGTTGACCGTCACCAGCTCCTCATTCACCGACTGCAGCTCTTCGTTGGCGCTCTGCAGCTCTTCGTTCGCGGCCACCAACTCTTCGTTTGTCGCCTGCAGCTCCTCGTTGGACGTCTCGAGCTCCTCGACGGTGGCTTGAAGGGATTCCTCCGCCATGAGGAGCGCCTGCTCCAGCTCAATGATCCGGGAGCTGACGTTGCGGTCGATTTCAAACGGCTCCAGGACCATTTGCGCCGCGGCCTCCGGCTCCTCGGGGTCCATGAACAGGATAAGCACGTATTTATCGAACGCTTTATTCTTTAGCGAAAACGGCCGAATGTGCAGATCCACTACCGTTTCGCCTGCGTTGGTAGCGATGCCGAGCGAGTGATAGACGACGCCCCGCCGCTCCTGCCGGACCTTCTGGACGGCGGCCGATACCGCGACGGATACGTTCGGGTCGATCATTTTGTACAAATTCCAGCTGGGCTTGCCTTGGGCAAGCATGAGATAATCGTTGATCGCTCCATTCAGGTGAATGACATCGTTGTTCTGGTCCACGATCATGCCGGGCGGAATATGCTCCTCAACCAGTGCCCCCTGCAGATCGTCCAGACGTTTAGGCGTTGCGGGGTCGCGGACAGCAGCCGGAGGTGGCGTGGTTTTGCGGTAGGACTGGGTCTGTGAAATCCGTCCTTCGAGTGAAAACAGCCGCGATTCCATTTCGGCTTTTCCGTTCTTGTGGGAGAAAATGTTCCAGCGCCGATCCACAAAATCGAACTGCCCCGCAAAGCGCCCGATCGTTTCGCTGGGCCCAAGGAACAGGAAGCCTTCCGGATTCAGCGCAAAATGAAATAGGGACAGAACTTTCTGCTGCATTTCCGGCTGTAGGTAAATCAGCATGTTCCGGCAGGTGATCAAGTCGAGATTCCGGAACGGAGGGTCCTTGATGATGTTCTGCGGAGCGAACACAACCATCTTGCGGATGTCTTTGCTCACCTGGAACATATCGTCGTCCTTAATAAAGAAGCGCTCCTGGTCTTCTTCCGAAAGATGGCTGATGTTGCTCTGCGTATAAATGCCCTGGCTGGCGTATTCAATCGATTCCTTGTCCAGGTCGGTGGCGAAAATTTTAATCAGATAGGGCTCATCCAGCGTATCCGCATATTTGCGCAGCAGCATTGCGATCGAATAGGCTTCCTCCCCCGTCGAGCACCCCGCCACCCACACCCGGATTTCCTTGGAGAGGCTTTTGCGCTCGAAAATCTCCGGGAGTACCTTGTCATAAATGGTCTGGAACGCTTCGGGATCTCTGAAAAAATTGGTAACGCCGATCAGGAGATCCTTTCGCAGCGCCTGCAGCTCCTCACGGTGTTCCTCAAGATAGGTCATGTAAACCGCCATGGATGGGGCGTTATGAATGGCCATCCGCCGCTCGATCCGCCGCAGCACGCTGTTTCGTTTGTAATAGGTAAAATCCACGCCGCAGTCCTGGCGGATTTTCTCAAAAATGAGCTGAATGTATTGCTCGGTCGTAATGGTTTCCCGGACCGTTGTCATGCTCTCGTACTCTGCGCCATGCACGTGCTGCATCAGCCTTTCGGTCATTTCTTTCGGGGCCAGCACGACGTCAGCGTTACCGGACAGCCTCGCGCTGCTGGGCATTCCGTCAAATTTAGCCGATTGACTGTCTTGAACAATGACGAGTCCCCCGGCTTCCTTAATGTCATGTATTCCCCGTGAACCGTCGGTACCGGTCCCGGACATAATCACGGCTACGGCTTTGGTGCCGTAGGCCATGGCAAGTGAGCGGAAAAACATATCGATCGGCAGGTGCAGGGCTGCAGGCGGAATGGAATCGGTCAGCTGCAGTCGTCCTTCCATAACGGTGAGGATTTTACGTGGAGGGGTCAAATAAATATGATTCGCGTTGATTTTCATGCCGTGCTTGGCTTCGCGAATGGGCATGGAAGTGTATTTGCGCAAAATCTCGTCCATCAGGCTTTTGTAATCCGGAGAAAGGTGCTGAACGACAATGAAGGCCATCCCCGTGTCTGTCGGCATTTGGTCAAAGAAAGTCTCCAATGCTTCCAGTCCCCCGGCTGATGCACCCAGACCCACTACAAAGCTGGGGTCCAATTCCTGTGTATCCTTATTGACGAGCGTCAGTTCTTGTGTCGATACCGGTGCTGCAGCTTGCAGTTCATTACGTCCATTCCCGTTCATCCGCGTCTACCCCTTCCGTTATCATTCTTGAAAGGCAATCAATCTTGATCTGCTTCAAGCCGATTTATCGCATCGGTTAGGTACTGGCCGAATGCCCGCTTGGTGGGCTCGTCCAATTCATCCACTGTGGAAAGAGATTGCTGAAGGTATCGAAAGTTATCCGTCAGCGTACGCGTTTGCATGCCGTAAGTGTTCAGAATACCATTCAGCCAAACGGCATAATCGCTAAATACCCGTGAATCGCCAAGTTCGAGTGCCGTTTCCAGATGACGCATGTGGTGCGCATTATCATCCTTGCATTTCTGCACTCCTTTCTCGCCGTACCGGTCCATGAGTGAAGGGTCGGCTTCGTAAATCAACTGGGTCACCCGATCGATTAATCGTTCGTAAGTGCCGGCTTGTTTCATTGGGCGACCACCTTGTACTTGCTGACCTGTGGGATGATCGCTGCCAGCTCCTGATCCGGGTACTGCTTCTCCAGCTCATGGACCCGCTTGAAATCTTCCCCCCTGGCCCAGCGGAGGTAGTCCTCCTTGGTTTCCCAAGTGATTTGTACCGTCAGCTCATGAGGCTTGCGTTCATTCTGCAGCAGCATGAAAGAGTGAAAGCCTGGGGCCCGATCCACCAACTTGGATCTGTGGTTGTAAATATGGATAACTTCGTCGGCCTTATCGGCGGGGACAACGACAGTTGAGTGAACGATATACATGCATGTTCCTCCTTGCCTCTCGAATGAGGGCTAATTATATTATAATAAAGATCATGGGTATAATCTCCCAAAGTTTTCAAGTCTTTCATTTTTTATTTGTGTTCATCGTAGAGGAACAGGCCCAAGGTCGTCAAATTCGACAAAACCTGTGTTGAATCTACATTCCCTTCTGTTCGTATGGATGATAGTATGTAAGATTGATATATACATTGTTATATCTATAACCGATGGAAAAGGAGGCTGCCGCTGCATGAATATGGGCATGGAACAGCTCGCTGAACAAATGATTGGCGGAAGGACAGAAGAATGCTGGGACAGCCTTGTGGAGCAAGTTGAGTCCGGCAGGAACAGCCTGTATATCTACGAGCAGTGGCTGGCGCCGGCCATGCGATACGTCGGTTCGCTGTGGGAGCAAAATTTAATCACGGTGGCTGATGAGCATCTGGCCTCAGGCGTCTGCGATATATTGATGACCCGGTATGCCGCACTAGTGAAGCCGGAACAGCCCAATGGAAAAAGAGGCATGTTTCTGTGTGTAGAAGAAGAAGCGCACTATTTCGGTCTGAAAATGGTATCGGCCCTCTTCGAAGAGCGCGGGTTCGCCGCCCGGTTTTACGGCCCGAATCTGCCCCTGAAGGAGGCCCTTCTTGGCGCCATGCACTGGAAGCCCGATGTGATCGGCCTTTCGGTCTCCATCGTGTATCATTTACCCAAGTTAAAGCAGTATGTTAACGCGCTCGGGAGCCTGCCTGGCAGTCCTGCGGTCATTATTGGGGGCCGTGTGATCGAACCGTACGGAATGGATCAGCGCTTGGCCGATCAGGCCGTGTTTGTGCCAACGTTACTCGAATTAAACGATTGGATCGATTCCTATTTATTCGCTGATACGAACCAGCAGATCGTGAGGTAATGACCGTCCATGGACATGACGCAAATACCGGTCCCTTATTTTTGCATTGACCGGGATTATCATATTTTAACCGCCTCCGGTCAGGCCGAAGCAATATTCGCTGAAGCCGGCTCCTTGCTCGATCTGATCGACGAGGGCTCGGTGGGCAAAGCGACGGCCTACATTGCTCCTTCCCATGCTAACGTGAAGGTGGAGCTGATTATGAAGACCCGTTCCGCCCCGCTTGCTTTGGTTGACGTCTATCAGTCCTGGGACGAAGTAGGGACAGGACATATCGTCTGTATTTGTCAGAGCCGGGAGTTCCAGATGGTGACGGAGCAGCTCCAAAGGCTGCACGAGGATTTAAAGGAGCCCGAGCGGAAACATTCGGCGGTGAAGGTCCCTTCTGGCGGGGGAGCCGTGACGATGCGGATCCGCGAACTTTCTGCTGCGCTAACGACGATCCGCGAGCTGGTGGATCTGCTGTACCCCAGCCTGCTGGAGATGAACCAAACCGTCTATGCGGACATTATCAAGCAGCAGATCGACCGGGCGCTGCAGGATGCGGCGGCAGGTTATCCGCAGGCCGGCAAACGCTCACCCGGCAGATGAACGGGCACAGGAGCTGACGAGAAACCCCTTCTTTAGGAGACGCGGGTTTCTTTTTTATAACCGGAACATGGATGACATGAATATGGGCTTCAAGGCCTTTCTGGTGAGGGCTCCCTATAAATGGTCATATTCCCCTTTCGACTTCGGATGCAGGTGAATAGGATAAAGGAATGAAGTGGGAAGGAGGAATAGGCATGATGCTGATCCAATCACCATCGGCCGAGACGTGCAGATCGTATGTCGGTAAGCACGTTTGTGCGGTTCTTAAGGATGGTACGCAAGTGTATGGCACGATTAAGGGAGTTTCGGATCATGGACTGGAGCTCGGCGACGCTGCTCCCCGTGCGACCATTCTGTCCACGAACCCCGGAAAAGCCAGCAAGCAGCTAAGCGAGCTGCAGCAAAAAGCCAAGACATCCAGCTACCCGGGATACGGTCCTTACGGCGGCTATGGCGGCCGCTACGGTTACGGTTACCCGCCGGGATACGGGGCTTTGGCCTGGACTTCCATTGCTTTATTATTCCTGATACCGTTCCTCTTCATCTAAATAGAATAGACGATATATATACTGGCGCTTCACTGGATGTGAACTGATCTCTGCAGACGATAGGGAATGCAGGGGTCTTTTTTTAAATGGAAAACGGGAGACCTGTCCGTCCGCCATGGCGGGCCGAAGACCGGACGGAGTGCCTGATGGAGGCGAAAAACGTTGAAGTACTTTGATATGTTGGCTGCGCTGGGTGAGGGGGCTGCTCATCCAGGCGGCTTTGACAGCACCTTGGCACTCCTTGAGCGTGATGCCATACCGGCCGGGGCGAATATTCTGGAGGTAGGCTGCGGAACCGGGAGAACGGCCTGTCACTTGGCGAAAATGGGCTACCGGGTAACCGCTGTAGATGTGCATCATGGCATGATCGAAAAAGCCCGCCGGCGTTCCGAGGCTATGGAGGTGGAGGTCGACTTCCGGATTGCGGATGCCGCCTCACTTCCGTTTGAAGCCGGCGGGTTCGATGTCGTTTTTGTCGAATCGGTTACCTTATTTGTGGACATTCCGGCTGCCTTGAAGGAATATCACCGCGTGCTCAAGGACGGCGGATTGTTATACGACCGGGAAATGGTCCGGAAGCAGGACCATCCGGGGCTGAAGGAAGCGTCGCAGGAGCTATACGGTGCCCTGGACATTCCTTCCTTGGAAGAATGGGAGCAGCTATTGAAGCAGGCGGGTTTCCGCAGTCTGGAGGCGCGGCTTCCTTCGGACCGTTTGGCTTCGCTGCAGGAGCAGGGAGTGAGCATATCCTTTGATCCATACCAAATGTTCGATATGGAGTGGCTGGACGATCCGGCAGCGCTGCAGCTGCTGCAAAGGAATCATCAGTTCTATGAAGAGTTCGGCGATGTATTGTCTTATGCGGTATGGATCGGAGGCAAGGGATTGGCGGGCGGATCAGATAGCTGAGAAGCGAGGTGAGATTCATGAAGCAGGAGTATGTTGTCGATCCTAAACAAGCGGCCCACTTGCTGGGGCAGCCGGTTTGGGTAGTGCTCAAGGATGGTACGCAGTATGTGGGCTACGTAACGGGTATTGAGAACGGGCAGGTTGTACTGTCCGCGGCCAGAGGACGGTCGAAGATGACAGGCCCGCCGACACGGGATAAAGAAGTGCAGGTATCCGGCATCTTGAGCGCTTTGTTTGGCGGCGGCCGTCAGGGAAATGCGCAGCGCCAGGCGGATGGTCAACCCGGAGGAATCATGGGCATGTTCGGCCAGATTATCCCGAATATTCGGGTGGGCATGAATATGCTGCAGATGATTATGCCCTTGATGGGGGCATTTAAAATCTAGCGGGGGCGAGCCGCACGAGATACTTTCAGGAGTTCTGTGGAACACAAGGCCATTCCGTGTGGGAATGGCTTTTTTTTTGTAGTTTCGCCCAGTGGGAAGCCGATGTAAAATGAAGGAAAAAGATGGTTGGAAGGGGTGTTTCGTGCATGGACACCAGAGCGTGTGGGATCGAAGAAATACGAGAACTTCTGCAGGAATACATAAAAGGTCTGTCTTCACCGTTTGATAGCTTTCACGAGCAGTATATTCTGGCCTCGCAATTTTATATCATCCTGTCTGAAAACGCGTCGATCGGATATTACGCCATTCATGATCACAGTCTGCTGACGCAGTTTTACCTGCGGCGGCCTCATCAGAGGCATGCGCAGGTCCTGCTGCGGCGGGTGCTGGAAGAGCATCAGGTGAGTGAGGTGTTCGTGTCGACGGGAGATGAGCTGCTGCTCAGCTTGGCACTGGACCATGATATGGCTATCGCCAAGCAGGCCTATTTCTTTCAGGACAGCGGGTTAGACCTGACGAGTGATCCAGGTTCGGACCCGGGCATGTTACGTCCCGCAGAGCTTGCCGATCTGGAGGACATCCAGCGGGTATGCGGAGACTTTCTGGGTTCTGTCGCATTACGCATCCAAAAGGGAGAGCTCTTTACCTGTTATCGGGGCAGTGAGCTGCTGGGAGTCGGCATTGTGGAGCGCTCGGCCTTGATCGACGGCACGGCCAGTATCGGCATGTTTACGAATGAGTCGTATCGCCATCAAGGAGTAGGCCGAAGCATTATTTTGTGGCTGAAAGCTTGGTGCCACGCACAGGGAATCCGGCCGCTAAGCGGCTGCTGGTATTACAACGAGGCGTCCAAGAGGACGCTGGAAAGCGCAGGGATGGTGACCCGGACCCGGCTGCTGAGGATGAAAGTTGTGGGGCAGGAAGGTAAATGAAAAACGGCCAAGGATGTTGGCCGTTTTTTTTGTGCGTTATTCGCCTTCTGCAATGGGGTTTGGGTCTACATTTGATATGTTCACGTCAAGGGTTTCCTTGTCGGACAGGTTGCCCGCCACGTCTCTAAGATCTGAGATCACCAAGCGGAATTTTCCGTTTTCGTTCAAGGGCAGTTCGTTAAGTAGTAACTCAGTTATATCTATAGTCAATTGCTTGAAATCTTCACTTAACGCAATTACGGGTACATTGTCTAAAAGAAAATGTTCGTCGCCATTGAACGCGCCGCTAGGAGAATAGGTGATGCTGTTTACGAGTGGGAGAGCACCCATTTGTTGATCTGTTGTCACCGTGATAACGCCGTCTTGGTAAGTCACGCCAGTAACCGTCGGGGCTGTAAAGTCAAAACGGATTGGCAGATCAACCTTGCCAAGTTCCTTCCCCTGTTCTCCCTCTTCAGTATATGAATACAGCGTAAATCGCAGGGACGCTTCTGTACTTTCAGTAGTTCCACCCCCTGGAGAGATCTGGATGCCGTCCTCGGTTGGATTAACCGATACAGAGGATTCTGGTGTCGGCTGAATCTCAATTTCGGCGAGCGGAATACCATTCGCAATGACTTCAAAGCGGCGGCTGTCGGTATTATAGCTGATGTGAAGTGTATCGCCGTTCTGCTTTACCTGGATTAGATCGTTAATGTCCCGGCTTTCAAGCAAGTCTAATTCTTGATTAGGCTCTTGATCAATCTCTTGTCCAAGCTCTTGACTAATGGTATCTCTTAAAACAAACCCGCTTTCTCCCAGAAGGATCGAACTACCCTGATTCACACGGGCTATCGTAAGGCCTTTTTCATCCTTAACTTGAAGTACGATTTTATCAGACGGCGCCGACATACGCCCGTCTTGATCTACGAAATATACTTTGTATTCTCCGGCTGTCAACGAAGATGTTTGCATTTCCGTCACGTCATTCGCGTAAAGAACTGAACTCTTAAACCGATCATCCAGTGAATCTAGATCCGCTTTGCTTGTTGGAGTTGCTGCATACGGCACCACATACACTTTGCCTACTTTGCTGCTGATCAATTTAATCGGATCTCCAATATTTAATGGAGACGAAGAGACCAATTCAACCGCCGGTGCTGACGTTTCCGGCTGGCTAGGCGTGCTGCCGCCATTATTCCCATTAGAGCCGCCCCCGCTATTGCTGCTCCCGCCCGATGAAGATGGCACAGAGGTAGCCGGAGGTGTCGGAGTGGCTGGCTTGGCCGGTTCCGGCGGCGTGGTTGGAGCTGGATCCGGCTGCGAAGGCGGCGTTTGGCTGTCTATAATCTCCTTGGCGTCAAAAAAACGGCTCGCCACCAGCGCCACTTCTTCTCTTGCCGCACCGCCTTTTGGATCAAATTTGCCGTCGGTGCCTCCATTGAACAATCCGAACCCAACCGCTACGGCGACGGCATCCTTGGCATAGTCAGAAATGGAGCTCGCGTCGGAAAATTTTAAAATGGAGCCTTTCCCCTGTGCATCGACGCCCAGAGCGCGAACGAACAGGACCGCCATATCCTGGCGCGACAAATTGGAGCCGGTGCCAAAAGTTCCGTTTCCCTGCCCTTTGATCAGCCCCGCCTTGACGGCGGCCTCGACAGAAGCATAGGCATAGCTGTCTGAAGGTACGTCCGAGAAAGTCGGCGACGTTGGTGTACTGGAAACGTCCAGACCTAATGCCTTGGCAAGGATGATGGCAAAATCCTGTCTTTCAATTTTTCCGCTAGGGTCGAACTTGCCGTTGCCCTTTCCGTTAACGATGCCCTTTTCGACTAACTCGTTAATGGCATCCTTGGCGTAGGATCCGGCGATATCCGAGAACGGGGTGGTGGCGGTTTCCGCACTAACGGCGGGTACGGCGATGGCGCTGAGCAGCGCCGCGGACGAGAGGACTTTCATCAACGTATTTCTCAACATATTTCCCCCAATTGAATATGAAATAATAACCAATAAGCCTAATCTGAATTGTAGTGATTATCAGGCGTATTTCAATCAAAATTTTCGCGGTTTGAAAACATACCGGCAGGGCAATCCTTGAATGGACAACGGATTGATTTGTGGATTGGAATCACAGGTAAAGAGTGGGCCACCTTATAAAAGTTAGCAAATTACTTTTTATTTTTGATAATCGGAGTATAATGTTCAGTGTGAAAAATAGCACGAGCGAAAGGAGGGAGCGAGATTGGCAGATTCTTTTCCCAGCAATGACATGGAGATGGTTGTGACCTGGGGGGACTGCGATGCGGCGGGAATCTCCTATTACGCCAAAGCTTTTGATTGGTTCACGAACGGGCGCATGAGATTCATGCACGTATACGGATTTCCTTACATGGAAACCTTTCATGGTAACGGCATTTCGCTGGTTTGCCTGAAAGCGGATTGTGATTATAAAAAAATGCTCCGCCCGGAGGAGCCCGTTACGGTCCGCACGTCGCTGACAGCTCTGTCACGGAGCCGGATGACGTTCACCTATCAGGTGCTGAAGCAGGATGGAAAGCTGGCGTGCGAGGGGACGACGTCCCATACGTATGTGGATAACCAGGGGCTTCCTTTTAACGTGGAGAAGCGTTTCCCGGAGTTGTGGAAGCAGATCAGCAGCACATGGAGCGGCGCGTTGGCAGGCAAGCCATCGGCCCAAGCATAATCTACAAGCAAGGACGATATATTTTGCGGCAAAAATAGAGGGGAGGTGCTTTCGGAGTGAAGGAGCGCGTAGTGATTACAGGTATGGGGGCCGTAACCCCGATCGGCATCGGCGTGCCGGCCTACTGGGGCAATCTCTTGAAAGGAAGCAGCGGGATCGGAAGTATTACGCGGTTTGATGCCTCAGAGCTGCCGGTCAAGATCGCAGCGGAAGTCAAAGCGTTTAACCCTACGGACTACATACCGAAAAAGTTAGCTGGACAGACAGATATTTTCATGCAGTTTGCCCTGGTGGCAGCTCAGGAAGCGCTGGCGGACAGTAAGCTGGATGCGAAGCCCGACCGGGTGGCCATCGTGCTGGGAACGGCGCTGGGAGGCATTACGACGGCAGCGGCGGCGCAGGAGCAGATGACCGGAACGGGAAGCGCCCGCGTGAGCCCGTATTTGGTTCCCAAAATCCTCGGCAACATTGCTGCAGCCCAAATTTCGATCGCATATGGCTTCAAAGGCCCGAGCTATACGGTCAACACCGCCTGCTCTTCCGGTGCGGACGCCATCGGCATGGCTTCCATGCTCCTGCAGTCCGGACAAGCGGATGCGGTCGTGGCCGTCGGAGCGGAATCCATCCTGTGCGGACTGATGGACGCCGGCCTGGCGTCGGCCCGGGCGCTGTCGACCCGGAATGACGATCCGGCCAAGGCGAGCCGGCCGTTTGACCTCGATCGCGACGGGTTCGTGATGGGCGAGGGAGCCGGCGCGGTCATTCTGGAAAGGCTCGAATCGGCCGAGAGCCGGGGAGCCGGCATTAAGGCCGAGCTGCTCGCCCACGCCAACTGCTCGGACGCCTACCACGTGACTTCGCCGGAGCCTGAAGGAGCCGGGGAAGTGCGGTGCATGGAACAGGCCCTGGAACAGGCCGGGCTGGCACCGTCCGACGTGGATTATATTAACGCGCACGGAACGTCTACACCGCTAGGCGACCGGATCGAAACCAAATCTCTGAAAGCCGTGTTCGGCGAAGGGGCGGGCCGAATCCCGGTCAGCTCGACCAAGGGGGCAACCGGCCACTTGATGGGGGCGGGCGGCGTCACGGAGCTGATTGCCTGCATTCAGGCGATCCGCGAAGGGATCGTTCCGCCGACGCTCAATCACGAGCAGCCGGATCCGGAATGCGATCTGGATTATGTGCCGAATGAGGCGAGAGCGGCGAAGGTCCGTATCGCGATGTCCAATTCTTTTGGCTTTGGCGGACAAAACACGTCCCTGATCGTCGGGAAATACGAAGGAACCAATTCATGAAGCGGACGGGCAAAGGGCCCGGTTCCGCTTTTCGAAGTCTCACAAAGGTTTGATTTTAAATATGAAGGAAGGAAGTTAGATGGGTACCATGGAACAACAATTTACCTATGATGTTCGGATGTTTAAAGATACATTTGAAAATGAGTTTACGTATATCAACGGATTTATGCGGAACGTGCACCGGTTTGCCGGTCGTCCGGCCTTGACCGATCCGGTGCGGGAGCGCACTTGGACTTATGCCCAGCTGAACGGGGAGGTAAACCGCCTTGCGCATGCCCTGCTCGGAGACGGAGTCGGCAAAAATGAGGTCATTGTGTATCAGCTGCTCAACTCGGCCGAATTCGTATTCAGCTACCTGGCTCCGCAGAAAATCGGCGCGATCAACTGCCCGATCAACTTCAAGCTCTCCCCCGGAGAAACCGCGTTCATCCTCGATGACAGCAAGCCTGCCGTCTACATCTACGATGCGGAAATCAAGGAAACCGCCGAGCAGGCGCTGGCCATGGCCAAACACCGCCCCCGCCGGATCGTGATGGTCGATATGAACGGCAATCAAGAGGCACCTGCGGATCACATCTCCTACAGCGATTATGTGCAGGACAAGCCGGAGCATAACCCGGACATCGAGCGGCCATCCCATATCTACGATGAAATTACACGCCTGTATACCTCGGGAACCACCGGCCAGCCGAAAGGGGTTCCAATCAACAACATCAACGACATCCTGTCCGCCCACGACGTGGCGATGCATTTTCCTCTCAACCCTACCGACAAGACGATGAATATGAGCCCTTGGTTTCACCGCGGAGGCATTCATTCCGGAGGACCGACTCCATCCCTGTATGTGGGGGCCGAAATCGTTATTCTTCGATACTTCCATCCGAAAACATGCCTGGAACTCGCCGAGAAATACAACTTGACCTTCCTGATCGGGGCGCCGCCTATGCTCAAAATGCTCTATGACGCCCAGAAGAAACACCCTGTGGACCTGTCCAAATTAAAAGGCATCGTGACGATGGGTGCGCCGCTGGAGCGCGAGGACTGCATCAAATTCCAGGAGACGCTGACGCCGAATATTTTCAATGGCTACGGCACGTCGGAAGCATTCTGGAACACGTTCCTCCGTCCTTACGATCTTCCGGAAATGGCGGGATCGGCCGGACGATCCTGCACCGACGACGATGTCGCGGTCGTTAAGGTCTATCCGGACAGACGGGCGGAACCGGATGAGGTCGTGGCGCGCGATGGCAGCGAAGTCGGCGAGATCATCGTCAAGTCGCCAGGCAAATCCACGTATGCCTATGTGAACAACCCGAATGAAAGTGAGCGGGTCTTTTATAAAGGCTGGGTGTACATCGGGGACATGGGAACCTGGGACGAGAATGAGTTCGTGACCGTGGTCGGCCGTAAAAATGACATGATCGTCTCCTCTGGCGAAAATATCCATCCGGTGCAGATCGAGGAAATTCTGAACCAACACCCGAAAGTGAAGGAGTCGGTCGTCGTCGGTGCGCCGGACGAGCTGCGCGGCGAATCGATCGTCGCTTACGTGATCAAGGAGGATCCGGAGTTGACAGCCAAAGAACTGAACAAGTACTGCAGCGATCATCCGATGCTGGCCAATTACAAGAAACCGCGCTTCTACCGGTTCATTGACGAGCTGCCGTATACCGCAACCGGCAAGAAGAAGCATTTTGTCGTGAAGCAGATGGCGGTAGAAGACCAGAAGAATGGATTGTTTGAGAGACAATAAAGATGGGCAGAAAACGCTGTTAACGGTTCGTTATTAAAAAATAAGCCTTGGTGAAAGGGCACCCTTCAGGGTGTCCTTTTTTTGCTGCCTTCGGCCAGCCATAGGGGAAAGGCGAACCTGCTTGGGTGAAGGAGAAGGTGGGTGGCGGTTGGAAATGCCGCCGAACGTCGAACCGAACTGGGGAACCACACATACAGCTTAACTACGGGTGCCAGCAGTGACGCAGAGAGAGGCCTACTTTCTGAAGGTAAAACGGTTGTCGGCCCAACCTTTTACTCTTATAATATGGTAATACGGTAATCAGATAAAGAATGAAAGCCACACAACAAGGAGAACGAGATGAAGCGAATAGCGATTGCAGGCAGCAGCGGAGGCAACCTGTTTAACCTCGGCGGCAAAAATCCCGAGAAACTGATCGGGGAGATCAAGGCGCAGTGTCAGAGCGCAGGCGTGGACATCGGCCTCGTGCAGTTCATTGCCGCATCCGAATCGATGGACGTCGCCAAGGACCACACCGCCGCCGTGCTGTACGGATGGAATGAGGATGAGCAGCGTCTGGCGAAGCGGTACGAAGGGACGCTGAAAGATACGAATGAGACGGCGGCGGAAGCGGATGCGGAGCTGGCAGACCGGATCCGGTCCGGCGGCATCGACGGGCTGATCGTGATGAGCGCCGATCCGCAAGGGTCCAACCGGCAGGCGGTGCAGGCCGCGGCTGAGGCGGGCATTCCCGTCGTGGGAACCGGCGGAACATCCATGGCAATGATCAGCTCCAAGGGAGCGAACGTCATCGCTACGTCGGGCACGACTGGAACAACGAACCGGACGCGGGCTGTTTCGTTTATGACGTCCCTGTGCAAATACTGGGGGATCAAATACATCCCAGTGCTCGGAAGCGCCGGGGACAAGTCCGCCGCACCTGCGGGGAACCCGCTGCGGCGGATCAACTTGAAGGGCATCATGCAGTCCTCGCTGCCGGGCTTCATTGCCATGGCGATCGTGCTGGCGATCAGCCAGATCCCGGCGCTGAAGGGGCTCAGCGAGGTGTTCGACCTGATGCTCAAGGCGCTGCCGGTCGTGCTGGCGGTCGTGGCGGCCAAGCAGATTTCCGACATGGACGAGGTGTCGATTGTCGCAGGCGTCATCGCCGGGGTGCTGTCGGTGAACGGCGGCATTATCGGGGGTATTATCGGCGGGATTGGCGCCGGCCTGCTGGTGCAGTATTTATTTGTCAAATGCGTGCAGTGGAAGTTTCCGATGACGACGGTCAACATCGTGGCCGGGGGATTGGCGGGCCTTATTTCCGGCCTGATCATGTATTATTTGATCGCCCCGTTTGCCCTGCAGCTCGGCGAGTTCATTAAATACATCATCAATCAGGCGATTTCGTTTAATCCGATCATCGCGGGCGTGGTCGCAGGCCTTCTGATCTGGCCGGCGATTATCGGCGGCGTGTATCACGCGGCGATTCTGCCGATCGTCCTGCTGGAAATGGAGAAGACCGGCAACAGCTTCCTGGGGGCCATCGACATGGTCGGACTCGTGATGGTCTCTGCGGGAATCACTTTGGCCAACATCATCGCTCCGCGGGACCGGGGAGAGGCGGCAGTGGCCGCGCCAGGCTTTCTGATCAACATGGGCTTCGGCACCTTTGTTGAAGCGGCGTATCCGTTTATGTTCTCGAACAAGGTCGTCTTCGCGGGCGCCATCGGGGCGGCCGGCGTCGGCGGGGGACTGGTGGGACTGTTTAATGTGCGCGGAACGGCGTATGTTCCGTCCTTTATGGGGCCGTTTCTGTCCAACAACGTGGTCGGCTTTGCCGCGGCTATGCTCGTGGCGCTGATTCTGGCCATGCTGGTGACGCTGGTGGCGAACAAGGCATGGAGAACGGGCCGAAAGTCCGAACAGAAGCCGGAAATCGAGGCGTCAGCCTAACATTGGCCGAGGATGGAACAGCGTTATCATTTCAATTGTGGTTCATCGAGGAAGGTTTAACACGGAGAAGGCAATTTTCCAAGGAAGGTAAAGCAGGTAATCAGTACACTGAGCAGAAAGAAGCCCTAATCCCTTCAACAAGGAGATTAGGGCTTTCCTGTTATCCTTTGTATCTCCTTCGCTTCTTTGGGACAAGACAGGTTAACGGTCGACAAGGTATCCAATGATTAAAACAACTACGATGAGCAGAATGATAAGTGCCAGTCTCTTTCGCAAGTCATATCATCTCCCTTGTTAATTTAATAAACAACTTCACTCTTCACCCGGTCGAGCACCAATAGACTCAACCATCACCCTATACTCTGTAGATTACACATAGATCGGTCCGACATCCATTTTTTCCAAGGTAACATGGGGCCGGTCCGCCGCAGCCGGTATGGTATGATAAACAAAATAACAACCGACCCGTGGAAAGGAGGACACTCACATGAACGAAAAGGACACTGCCATCTTGCAGCATCTCGTCGAAGAGCAAAGCTTGACCAAAGCGGCGGAACGCCTGTACATGACGCAGCCGGCACTGACCTACCGGATTCAGCTGCTAGAGCGGGAGTTTGGCGTTCCTCTGATCGTCAAACACGCCAAAGGGACGTACCTGACGCCGGAAGGCGAAGCGCTGGCGGCTTACGCGAAGAAGACGCAGGACGAGCTGAACCATATGAAGGATTATCTCCTGAATATGCGCAGCCGGGTGAAGGGGACGCTCCGGCTCGGGGTCGCCAGTTATTACGGCCTCTACAAGCTCCCGCCGCTGCTCAAGAAGTTCAGGGACCTGTATCCCGAGGTGCATTTCAGCGTCACCTGTGCGCTCAGCCCCGAAATTGTCGACTCGCTGATGGAGCAGGAGATTCATGTGGGCATCGTCCGCGGCGATTATCCATGGGTGGAATCCCGTTTCCTGCTGCATGATGAGCCGATTTGCCTGATCTCCAAGGAGCCGATCGATCTGGCCATCCTGCCGGAGCTGCCGCATATCCACTACAGCGAGCCGAAGGCCAAGGCCGCCCGCCAGGTATCCTCCCATTTTGGGCAGACGATTCGGGCCTGGTGGCACGAGCATTACGACACGCCGCCCACCATCGCCATGCAGGTGGATGCGTATGAGACATGCAAGGAAATGGTCAAGCACGGGCTGGGCTATTCCATCGTGCCGGGCGTGTTCGTCTCGCCGGAGGACGGCTTGTACACGCTGGAGCTTAAGCTGAAGAACGGGGAGCGGATCCGGCGCAACACCTGGATGCTGTACCGGGAGCCTTCGCTCGAGCTGGCCATCGTGGACCGGTTCGTCGATTTTATGAAAACGGAACATCCGTCTTAACGAAGTCCTGCCTGGGTATCGGGCGGGGCTTCTTTTTATCCAATCTGAATGAAACGAAACGCTACATAAAAATTCTTTAGGTCCAGCGCGAAAAAATCTTGATTGTACATCTTCCTGCGGCTGCCCTTATTATTTAATACATATTAATGCATAAATATACGAAACAATGCCGGAACCAATGACGGCTTCATGAACATTTATATCGACAGGGTGGGATAGCCATGAGTGCACAGCAAGAAAAAGAACCAAAACAGCAGCTGATTCAGGCAGTTGACGCGCGTGACGCCATGCTGCGGGAGATTTCGCTGAAAATCCATGCCAATCCGGAGCTGAGCTTCCATGAGCATCAGGCGCAGCAGTGGTTGACCGAGCCGCTGGCCGAAGCGGGATTTACCGTAGAAAAAGGCATCTCCGGACTGGAGACCTCCTTTCGCGCAACCTGGGAAGGAACACCGGGCGGACCGACGATCGCTCTGCTCGCCGAATATGACGCGCTGCCGGGCATCGGCCACGCCTGCGGGCATAATCTGATCGGAACGGCTGCCGTTGGAGCGGCTCTGGCGCTGAAGGATACATGCCCGGAGCTCCCGGGCAAAATCGTGGTGCTGGGCACCCCGGCCGAAGAGGAGGGCGGCGGCAAGATCATCATGTGCCAGGACGGTGTCTTTGATGACGTTGACGCGGCCATGATGGTTCATCCGCAGAACAAAACGATGGTGCTGCGCGGAGCGCTCGCCTGCGTGGATGCGACCTTTACCTTCCACGGGAAGCAGGCGCATGCCTCCTCCTCGCCGGAAAAGGGCATCAGCGCGCTGGATGCGCTGGTTAACGCGTATGTGGCGATCAACTCGCTGCGGCAGTTTATGAAAGAGGACGTGCGGATACACGGCATCATTACGAAAGGCGGGGACGCGCCCAACGTCGTGCCGGAACTGACCGAGGCGGTGTTCATCCTCAGGGCATCCACCGTTCAGGAGCTGGAGACGGTCAGGGAAAAAGTATACCGCGCCGTCCGATGCGCGGCCGAAGGCGTCGGCGCTACCGTGGACATCGCCGAGGGGCTGATTTATGCGGAGCGCAACAACAACAAGGCGCTGGCCGGGCTGTTCGCCAGCAATCTGGAGGACCTCGGCATTGAAGTGAACGACCCGCCGGAGAAAGGCGGAGTCGGATCGTCGGACATCGGCAACGTCAGCCAGATGACTGCCGCAATCCACCCGTATATCCGGCTTGGTGACGCTACGACGCATACGCCGGAATTCGCTGCGCTGGCCGGTTCGGAGGAAGGCATGATCGAATTGAACCGTGCGGCCAAGGCGCTGGCGCTGACGGCTTACGATTTGTGTACCGACAAGGAAGCGCTGCGCGAGGTCCGCAGCGAATTTGAGCAATGGAAAGCGCAGAGAAACGAGGGATAGACCGATGAACACCACTAATACTGCATCCCGCAAATGGTTAAAAATGCCTCATACGTATGTCATTTTGATTTTCCTGGTGCTGGTGGCCACGGCGCTCACCTACGTCATTCCGGCCGGGGAGTTCGACCGGGCCGAGGACAAGGCGACAGGCAAATCCCTGGTCGTTCCCGGTTCCTACCACCAGGTGGAGGCCAGTCCGGTCAGCATCGTCAGCATACCGAAGGCGATTGTGCACGGGCTGATCGACTCGGCGGACGTCGTTTTCTTTATCCTGATTATCGGTGGCACCTTCGAAATTATTTCCTCCACGGGGACGATCGAAGCCATTACCGGCCGGGTCGCCAAAAAGTTTTCAAACAAGGGCCGCTGGGTCATCCCGATCTTTATTACGCTCTTCTCGGTCGCCGGCTTCACGATGGGGATGTCGACCGAGGTCATGGTTTTCGTGCCGATCGGCATCGCCATCGCCCGGGCGCTCGGGTTTGATGCCCTGACGGGAACCGCAATGATCTCCCTCGGCGCCTCATGCGGGTTCACCGCAGGGATTCTGAACCCGTTCAATGTGGGCTTGGCGCAGGCCATCGCCCAGGTGCCGATGTTTTCGGGCGCTTGGCTGCGGATCATCCTGCTCGTGTGCCTGATTACGGTTACCAGTCTGTATATTGTCCGGTACGCCGGTAAAGTGAGGAAAAATCCGGAGCGCAGCCTTGTCCAGGATTTGGAGAAGGATGCGGACAAGCAGGAGCTCGACTTCTCCAAGCTGCCTCCCATGCAGCTTAAGCATTATTTGAGCATCGCCACCGTTGTGATCGGGTTTGCTTCCCTGATTTGGGGCGTATCGAAAAAGGACTGGTGGATGGAGGAGCTCGCCGCGTTGTTTCTCACCATGGGCATCGTGTCCGGCTTCTGCGCCGGTTACGGTCCGAGCCGGATCGCCTCGGAATTCGTTAAAGGCGCCAAGTCGATTACGTATGGCGCACTGATCATCGGTTTTGCCCGGGGAATTATGGTCGTGCTGGACCAAGGCGACGTCATCGATTCGATCGTAAACGGGTTGGCCGTTGTGGTCGGCGAGCTGCCGGGATCCGTTCAAGTGCTCGGCATGTACGTGTTCCAGAACGTAATGAACGTCTTTATTACGTCCGGAACCGGGATGGCAGTGACGACGATGCCGATCATGGTGCCGCTGTCGGATATTCTGGGCGTTACCCGCCAAACGACGGTGCTCGCCTTCCAGCTTGGGGACGGAATCACGAACATGATTCTGCCAACGTCCTCGGCGCTGATGGGAAGCCTGGCCGTATCCGGCATCGCATATCAAAAGTGGGTGAAATTTTTCTGGCCCCTGATGTGCATGTGGATCGCTATTGGGGCGATTCTGATCGTGATCGCTAACATCATCAAATACTAGCCTTACAGAAGCGGATCGCCGTGTCTGTGCCAGGGCAAAATCCGCAAGGAATCCAATCGTACCGCCGTGCCAACCGCATGGAGGTGCGATTTTTCTTTCTTCCCATGGGTCCGGAATTGGACTAACATGAAAGATAGCTGAAACTGCCGCAGGCAGGGTTCACCGGACGGCACCCTGCGGCCGGGGGTTTTCAATCTCAGACATCCGGGGTGTGAACATGAATGGTTTGATCGGTCTTCTCTGTTTAATATGGGGCTTCAATTGGGTTTTTATGAAGCTGGCCAACGGCGTGTTTCCGCCCGTGCTTTTTGCCGGCTACCGCTTTGCGCTTGGGGCGCTCGTACTCCTGGCGGTTTGTTATTTCCGCAAGGTGCCGCTGCCCCGCTGGAAGGATTTGAAGTGGTATATCGTATGCGGCATTTTGCAGACGATGTATTTTAACCTGGCGATCCAGATATCGCTGGAGGATCTAAGCGCCGGTCTGACGTCGGTCCTCACGTACAGCATGCCGCTCTGGCTGACGCTGATGGCCCATTTTTGGCTTCCGGGAGAAAAGCTGCGTTTGCGCAAACTCGCCGGTATTATGATCGGCATCATCGGGCTCTTCATCGCCATGGATGCCCACTGGGGAGGCAGCACCGGAGCGCTGCTGCTGGCAGTGTCCTCAGGCCTGTCTTGGGCGTTGTCCAACCTTCTCATCAAACGCAAGCTTGCGGGCAGCGACATGCTCCAGTTTACGACGTGGCAGATGGTGGCCGGCGCAGCGGGACTGCTGCTGTACTCGGCGATTTTCGAGCACGGGACGAGCCATTGGGGCGTTATGCCGGCCGTGTACGTCGTGTTCTCGGGTGTCGTCGGCTCGGCGCTGGCGTTTGTGATGTGGTCGTACATTTTGTCCAAGGTGGAGGCCAGCAAAGCCTCGATTTCGCTGCTGCTGGTGCCGGTCGTCGGGGTCATCTGCGGATGCCTGTTCCTGAAGGAAAGCCTGAACCCCGTCGTGGCGGTTGGCATTGGGCTTGTGCTGCTGGGGATCTGGCTCGTCAACGGGGGCGGGAAGCCGAAGGCGGAAACATCGGCGGAAAGCTAGGGTTCGGGGAGCAAAGAATATGAACCTGGGCTGCACAATGTCTCAAGACTCAAAACGTCCTGCTGAACACTCACTTTATCGTAAAGGGGAAATGAACTGATGAAATACCGTTATCTCGGCCATACCGGACTGGAAGTATCCGTCCTGGGACTAGGCACGAACGCCTTCGGAAAGCGGGCGGATCAGGATACCTCCATCCGGATCATCCACCACGCGCTGGATCGCGGGGTGAACTTTATCGACACCGCCAATATTTATGCCGGAACCGAGTCGGAGCGCATCATCGGCCTGGCGCTGGAAGGCAGACGGCAGGAGGCGGTGCTTGCCACCAAGGCCGGGCTGGTCATGGGGCAGGGCCCTAACGGCCGCGGTTCTTCCCGGTACCATCTGATGCAGGAGCTGGAGAACAGCCTGAGACGGCTGCGCACGGATTACGTCGACCTGTACCAGATTCATACGTTTGACCCGCATACCCCGCTGGAAGAAACGCTTCGGACGCTGGACGATATGGTCCGATCCGGCAAAGTCCGCTACATCGGCGCGTCCAATTATGCCGCCTGGGAGCTGATGAAGGCGATCGGCATCAGCGAAGCCAAAGGGCTGAACCGGTTCGTGTCCACACAAGTCAGCTACTCGCTTGCAGACCGGACGCCGGAGCGGGAGCTGGTCCCGATGTGCCTGGATCAAGGCGTCGGCATCATCCCTTATTTTCCGCTGGCCGGAGGCATCCTCACCGGAAAATATTCGCTGGAGAACAGGGCGCCCGAGCAATCCCGGGCCGATACCGATCCGAACTTCAGCCGGTTTGTCATTGACCGCAACATCCGGCTTGGCCAAGAGGTTGGACGGCAGGCTGCCGATCTGGAATTAGCGCCAAGCAGCTTGTCACTGGCCTGGCTGATGGGACGCCCGGCGGTTTCGACCGTCATCGTCGGGGCGACGCGCACGAGCCAGCTGGAGGACAACCTGCACAGCGTAGAAATGACCCTGAGCGCGGAGACGATTCAAGAACTGGACCGCATCAGCGAGCCGTTCCGAAATGGTGAGCCGTTCGCCACTTACCGTTTGTCCTGAGCCATAGACATGAACACATGCCCAGGCCCCCGCATAGCATATAGCACAATTGCAGCAGGGGAAGGGTGTGACCGGTATGGTCATTCATTTAACGGCCTTACACTATGTGTACTTGGCGTTTATTGTGTTCATTATGGCGCTGCTGATCAAGCGGCGGGACACGACGATGATCTGTGTGGCAGGCATCTTCGTGCTCGGGTGGCTGGCGACCGAGACGCTGAGCGGCTCGGTGTCGGGCATCTTTAATTCTTTTATTTATGCGACCAAAGAGCTGATGGGCACCATCATGATCATTTCGATCATCGTGGCGATGAGCCGGGTGTTGATCCGCACCGGCATTAACGAGACGATGGTTGCACCGCTGACGCGGTTCATCCGGACGCCGGCGGTCGCCTTCTGGGGAATCGGACTCATCATGCTGGTCACGTCCTTGTTTTTCTGGCCGTCGCCGGCGGTCGCGCTGATCGGGGCGGTGCTGCTTCCGGTCGCGGCCCGCGTTGGTCTGCCCGCCCTGGGCGCGGCCATCGCGATGAACCTGTTCGGGCACGGCATCGCGCTCTCCGGGGACTATATTATTCAGGGTGCGCCCAAGCTGACCGCCGACGCGGCGGGACTTCACGTATCGCAGGTCATGGAGGCGAGCGTTCCGCTCGTCATCGTGATGGGCCTGGTGACAACCGTGACGGCCTACTGGATGATGCGAAGGGACATGAAGAACGGCACATGGCGGGATGGTCTCGTCACCGGGTCCGGAGGGGCGGGTACCCTTACGGGCGAAGGCGGGGGAGCGGAAGAATCGGCAGCGCCGCTTACTGCACGCGTGAGGGTGTGGCTGGCCGTCATCATCCCGGTGTTGTTCCTGATCGACGTAGCCGCCATGTTTGTGCTGAAGCTGCAGGGCGGAGACGCCACAGCGCTCGTAGGCGGCACGGCCGTACTGATTCTGATCGCGGTAACGCTGCTTTCGCACCGGAACCAAGGTCTCGAGAAGGTCACCTCTTACCTGATCGACGGCTTCACCTTCGGGTTTAAAGTATTCGGTCCGGTCATTCCGATCGCCGCCTTTTTCTACCTCGGCGATGCGGCGTTTACCGACCTCTTCGGCAAGGTGCTGCCGGAATCCTCGAACGGCATCGTCAACGATCTGGGCGCCGCACTGGCGCATGTGGTGCCGCTGAACGGAGCGGTGGGTGCCGTCACGCTGACGATCACCGGGGCCATCACCGGACTCGACGGATCCGGTTTCTCCGGCATTTCGCTCGCCGGCTCGATCGCCCAGCTGTTCGCGGCCGCCACGCATGCCGATGCAGCCACGCTGACGGCCCTCGGCCAGGTGGCGGCGATCTGGGTCGGCGGCGGTACGCTGATCCCCTGGGCGCTGATTCCCGCCGCGGCCATTTGCGGCGTCAGCCCGTTCGAGCTGGCGAGACGGAACTTGAAGCCCGTGCTGATCGGGCTGGCGGTGACTACGGCCGTGGCGATCTTTTTGGTGTAGCCGGGCTTCGATAATTCCTGCCTCTCGATCCATTCACACAAGGCCTTCCTAAAACGGAAGGCTTTTTTGTTGTTTCATGCCCTGCGGCGGTTTAAATGTTTGGGGAGGGGATTCCTAGATATACCCGGAGTCGTTTGGCTGGGAAAGGGATACCCTAAGGAAACCATACTATCGACAGAGATCGAGGTGTTATTCATGTTGTCAGCCGTCAAAAGATTTCTGATCGGCCGCCCGCTGAAGTCCGGCCAATTGGGTGAGCAAAAACTGAATAAAACCAAGGCGCTGGCCATCCTGTCCTCCGATGCGCTGTCCTCTGTTGCCTATGGTCCCGAGCAAATTTTGCTCGTGCTGGTAACGGTCAGTGCGGTAGCCTTCTGGTACACGATCCCGATCGGTATCGGCATTCTGATTTTGCTGCTGGCCCTCATTTTATCGTATAGGCAGATCATCTTTGCTTATCCCCACGGCGGTGGAGCGTATGTCGTTTCCAAGAAGAACCTGGGGATCAATCCGGGACTGATTGCCGGCGGCTCGCTGTTGGTCGATTATATTTTGACGGTGGCGGTCAGTGTGTCGTCCGGGACGGATGCTATTACGTCGGCGTTTCCCGGCCTTCACCCGTATAATGTGGTCATCGCCTGTGCGCTGGTCGTTCTGATTACCATTCTGAACCTGCGCGGGATTACCGAATCGGCTTCCATTCTGGCGTATCCGGTTTACCTGTTCGTGCTGGCGCTGTTTATTTTAATCGGGGTGGGCTTGTACAAAATCGCAACCGGACAGGTGCCCCCAACCCTGCACGCGCCAATAGGCACGCCGGTGGCCGGGATCTCCCTGTTTCTACTGCTGCGGGCTTTTGCCTCAGGGAGCTCGGCACTCACCGGGGTGGAGGCCATCTCCAATGCCATTCCGAACTTTCGCGACCCGGCGCCGAACAATGCCTCCAAAACCTTGATGGCGATGGGCACGCTGCTGGCGATCCTGTTCGCCGGCATCGTCTTTCTCGCTTACTATTACGGGATCGTACCGAATGAAAAAGAAACGGTCGTATCCCAAATCGCCTCCACCACCTTTGGGAGGAACTTCCTGTATTATTTTATCCAGGCGACAACCGCCCTTATTCTCGTCCTTGCGGCTAATACCGGCTATTCCGCCTTTCCGCTGCTCGCCGTCAACCTGGCCAAGGATAAATACATCGCTCGAATGTTTACCGTTCGCGGGGACCGTCTCGGGTATTCCAACGGCATTATGTTTCTGGCCACGGCATCAATCATTCTGATCATCGCTTTTAAGGGACGCACGGAGCATTTAATCCCGCTATATGCGGTGGGGGTATTTATTCCGTTTACGCTGGCCCAGACGGGGATGCTGGTCAAATGGATTCGTGAAAAGCCGAAAGGCTGGCTGGGCAAGCTGATCATCAACTTTGTGGGTGCGCTGATCAGCTTCACGGTCATGATGATATTTTTTATTACCAAGTTTGGCCAAGTGTGGCCTGTGCTCATTTTCCTGCCGCTGATCGTTTATATATTTCATGCGGTCAAAAGGCACTACGAGGCCGTCGGGGATCAGCTGCGGATTACGACCTGCGAGCCGGCCCTTCCCGTCGAAGGCAATGTGATGATCGTACCCGTCGCCGGGATTACCCATGTGGTGGAGAACTCGATCAATTACGCCAAGTCGTTGTCACCCGACCAGATCATCGCTGTCTACGTAGCCTATGACCGGGAATCGGAGCGGAAGATGGAGGAGAAGTGGAAGCAGTGGCAGCCCGACATTCGGCTGGTGACGCTGTTGTCGCCTTACCGCAGTATTATCCAGCCGCTGACGAAATTCGTAGATACCGTGGAGTACAAAGCTTCAGAGTCGCACTACCGGGTGACGGTGCTTATCCCGCAGTTTATCCCTAAGAAGAGCTGGCACAACATTTTGCATAACCAGTCGAGTCTGCTGATCCGTGCCTTTTTGCTCTACCGGAAAAATATCATCGTCACCACGGTGCCGTACCATTTGAAAAAATAGCTGCTTTACCCGTTACACAAAAGAAGCTGCCGACCGGGTTCTTCCGGTGCGGCAGCTTCTTCCTTGAAGATCAATAGTTGCGAAACCTTACTGCATCTGTGATTGAGCCTTGAGCGCCTTGCCTCTTGGTCTTACTTCCAATCCTGCACCCGCCAGATGTCCGTGACCCAGTCTTCATAGAAGGCGGGTTCGTGGGACACCAGCAGCACGGTGCCGGGGTAGGCGGCCAGTGCCCTCTGCAGAGACTCCTTCGCGCGGACGTCCAGATGGTTCGTCGGCTCATCCAGCACGAGCAGATTGCTCCGGGTGAGCATCAGCTCGGCGAGCCGGGCCTTAGCCTGCTCTCCTCCGCTCAGCGTCCGCAGTGGCTTGCGGATATGCTCGGCGCTCAGGCCGGCCATGGCCAGCGTGCGGCGGATCTCCTTCTCCGTCAAATCCGGACGCAAGGACCAGACATACTGCAGCGGCGTGTCCGAAGACGGGGTGTCTTCCTGCTGGTAATAGGCGGTCCGGACCGTGTTCTGAACGGTTACGGCGCCGCCCAGTGCGTTGATGCCGCCGAGCAGAGTCTTCAGCAGCGTGGACTTGCCGGCGCCGTTCTCCCCGATGATGGCGATTTTGTCGCCGCCCTTGACGGTAAGGTCAAGCGGCCGGAACAGCGGCACCGCGTATCCCGCTTGAAGCCGTCTGGCCTCGATTAGCACCGAGCCGCTGAGGTTTCCTTCCGCCCGGAACTCAAAGCGGGGCGCCGGGCCGTCACCCGGCTTCTCGACCCGCTCGATCCGGCTCAGCATTTTCTCGCGGCTCTTGGCCTGCTTCGCCTTGCGGACCCGGTTGATATTAATAAAGGATTCCAGCCGTTCGATCTCCCGGGTCTGCCGCTCATAGGCTGCCTGCTGCTGCTTCTGGCCGAGCGCATACTGCTTCTGGAACGCGGCATAGCTGCCCGTGTAGCGTTTCAAGGTCTGATGGGCCAGATGAAAAATCACGTTCGTGATTTCGTTCAGGAAATGCTCGTCATGCGACACAACGATAAAGGCGTGCGGATACTTTTTCAAGTAGCCGGTCAGCCACTCGATATGCACGGCGTCCAGGTAGTTGGTCGGTTCGTCGAGCAGCAGCACATCGGGCTCCTCCAGCAGCAGCTTGGCAAGCAGCAGCTTCGTCTTCTGGCCGCCGCTTAAGCGGCTAACGTCGGTGTCCAGGCCGATCTCGGCCAGACCCAGCCCACGGGCCACGTCCTCAATTTTGGCGGAAATGGCATAAAAGCCGGCCTGCTCCAGCCCATCCTGCAGCTCGCCGTAGCGCCTGAGCATCGCGTCAAGCCCGTCTCCCGCCTCACCGAATCGGGCCGCGATTTCATTCATTTCGCGTTCCATGTCAAACAAGTGCTGAAAGGCCCGCTCCAAATACCGCAGGACCGTCATTCCTTCCTGCAGCGAGATGTGCTGCTCCAGGAAGCCGACCCGGGCGCGCGGCGACCACTCGATCCGCCCTTCCTCCGGCAGCAGGCTTCCGGTCAGCAGGCGGAACAGTGTCGACTTGCCGGCGCCGTTCATGCCCACCAGTCCGGCATGCTCGCCCGGCAGCAGGCGAAACTCAATATGGCGAAACGTGATTTGATCTCCGTACATATGCGTAAGATTCGTGATATTTAATATGCTCATGGTTCTCTCTCCTTAGGTTTCATTGATTGCGAACAAATGAAGCCATCAGGAGGACAGCGAAATGACGTGACGATTCGATTGTAAATACTGCAAGATACTCCGGCCCTAGAGGTCTGTACCTGGCGATTAGGTATCTTACAGTCCCGCTTTAATATACAGAAAGCGGGTAAGGTGAACACACCCTACCCGCTTACATACCAAAGCTGGAAAAGATGTGGAAATCATATCGACTGTTCTCGAGATGGCTAAAAAAGGGCAGACTTCTCCCGTATCAAGCCAATTCTCTTCTAAGAACAGTAGACAAAATTTCCATTACCTTTCCACCTCATTCAAGTTTATCGTTACGCCACACAGTATAAGCGAGGCTTCCTGCAGTTGTCAATCGGACACCTGCCCTGGGAAAGCTTAGTTCTCCAACCCGCCGCAGGCGGTTAAGAATCCTTTACCCGGAGATATCTTTACAAGGCTGACATGAGAATTTATAATGTCGATGTATGTGCAGAAGTTCGAAAGGGGAATCCATAAGTGGCAGTTGTTTGCTTGTAGCCGGCAAAAGTGCAAAAATTTCGTGAGTTCGTTCACGGGATACGTATGCCCTTTTGACCTAATACAAGGAACTTCTCGCATCGTATTTTTTTCGATACCGGCGGAGTGCCTTATTTGAGGTACTCCGTTTTTTGGTGAAATGAGGAGGAAAACACATGCTAACGCCATTTATGGAAAACCACGAGTATAATTTGATCAAGCGCCTGCTGGGGCGCCTTGAATATAACATCAAGACCACAGCCGACCAGAAGGTCATATCCGCGATCCGGCACACGACTTGGACCCGGGTCATAGAGATGTTCCCTGCTGCGACGGAGGAGCAGAAGCGGTTCTTCGACCGGATTCCGACGCTAAACCGTGCCGAAGAATTCCAGGCTTATTTGAGCGAGCTGGAGCAATACGTCACGGCCTTTCCGCAGGTAACGGAACAGCAGCTGAAGAAGCTTTATCCCAAAATTAAAAAGCTGAAGCTTCCACCGCTGGCCGAGCTCGATTTCCGCTTCCTGACCTATATTGGCTGGACCGACATTTCAACGAATAAACTGTTCATCGTCTACAACCTGGACGGGAAAATGACAGGCATTGAGGGCCGATTCACCCCGACGAACAAGAAGGGGGTCTGCTGTCTCTGCAACAAGCATGAAGAGGTGGCCTTCGTGACCGCGCAGACGAAAGCGAAAGGATCGGCACTGGACCATTTCGGTCGGGTCGGAAATTATATGTGCATCGACAGCGCCAAGTGCAACCAGAATATTACCGATGTGTCTCAACTGGAGCGGTTTATGAAGGATGTGTTGAACTAACATGCTGACCATGCGTAAAATGCAGAAGAATCCGGGTTGATTCCGGGAGAAATACAGCGGGCAGGCCGAGAGGCCTTGCCCGTTTTTATTTTCCCTTTGAGCTATCAGGAGACGGTTTAGTGAACCAGTACAGGCGAAGGCGTCTGGATATACTCGGCGTACCGGATGCCTTCTGCCTTCAATTGCTCCTGACTGGCCCGGTTGGCATTGTACACCACGAACGGGGGGAGGAAGGTGCCGTGGCAGTGGGCAATCGTAAGGTGGATCGGTTTTAACAGCTCGCTGATCGTGAACCAGTTGTCTCCTCCGGCCTGAAATGACTTATCTGTGCCGCCCGCGGTAGTGACGACGATGAATTCTTTGCCCTTTAAATGCTCGCCTCCGGGGCCGTAAGCCCAGCCGGGAGTCAGTACATCGTCAAACCATTTTTTGAGAAGTGGTGGTGAGCTGTACCAATAAAAAGGGAACTGGAGAACAATCCGGTCGTAAGCAAGCAGCAGCTGCTTCTCACGGTCCGCATCGATCTGCCAATCCGGATATTCCTGATACAGATCGCGGACGTGGATATCGGTATGCTTCGGCAGAGCTTCGAGAAGCGCATGGTTCGCTCTGGACTTGGACAGATCCGGGTGGGATACAATGACCATGGTTTTCATTTCAAAATCATCCTTTCGGGTGGTATGCGGTATGAATGATGCACCCCCAGTATTGTTCAAGACCGCCGCTTTGAAAAGTACGCATTTTAAACAGACTAAGTCTTGCAAACCGTACTCTGGATCAGGACAGCGTATTGCCGAGTAGTACGAAAAATCATACTATGTACGATTTAAAAGAGTACTGTCACCATTCCGTGTACTCTGGTACAATGGCAGCAAAGACAGCACTGCCGCTTCGGTAGGAAAGGGGAGGGCTAGCGAGATGAGTAAGGACCACGGGACGGGAAACACGGGAGGAATCATAACGACGCTGCAGGCGATCGGAGGCAAGTGGAAGCCGCTCATTTTGTTTATACTGCTGCACCAGGGGACGAAACGGTTCGGGGAGCTGCGCAGACAACTTCCCCATATTACACAGGGCATGCTGACCAACCAATTGCGTGAGCTTGAGCAGGATGGATTGATTCACCGGAGGGTATATCAGGAGGTTCCTCCCAAGGTAGAATACTCCTTGACGGAACATGGGGAGTCGCTAAGATCCGTGCTCCACGATATGTGCAGCTGGGGTTTTGAGCATATGGAATTCAAGGCGAATGCCGCCAAGGAGGATACCGCCTCCGAAGCGGACGGAAATATGTAAGGGAGGGCCTGAGGGCCCTCCCTTACTGTATATTGGATGTCACTCTTCAAATGTCAGGTTAGACGGCTCGTCCCGGAGCTCGTAGACGACCTCCAAATTCGTGGTAGGTACGCTCTCGTCGACTTCATCAAACCGGAAGCTGTCCACCCATACCTGCCCCGGTCCCATCAGCAGCACGCCGAGCGAAATCGTCGCGGCATTGTCCGGGACATCAAGCACGATGGCGTAATGGTTCCAATGCGTGTCGCCCACAATCCGGCGGTTGTTCATATTGTCAAACCGAAGCACGTCCTCGGCTTGATTATCGACCCGCATCCACAATCCGCAGAACTCGGTCACCCCTTCTGTCCGGACGAAGCCGGAGAAGCGCATTCTGCGTTTCAGGTACCGATCGGCTTTAAATTGCTGCATCATCGTGGCGAACACATTCGGGCCTTCCGGGGTGATGGCTTTCACATAACCCGAGGCGTTCCCTTGATGGACGTTGTGACGGTCCAGGCCGATTTCATACTGATGCGGGTGGCTGCCGCTCAGCATCCAGCCTTTTATCATCGATTCCTCAATCATGTTCATTTCTCCTCCTTGAGCGGCATGGGCCTGGGTATGAAGACTGAACATCTTCCGGTATCGCCCTGGCGGCATGCCGTACATTTTTTTAAAGGCGCGGGTAAACGCCTCCTGGCTCTCAAAATGGCACTGCAGTGAAATGCCGATGATCGGCTCCTCCGAGTACAGGAGCATCCGCGAGGCGAGACACAGTCGGCGGCTTCGCAAATATTCCGCGATGCTCAGCCCGGTCTCCCTGCGAAACAGACGGTGAAAATGGAACGGCGAGAATCCGGCCTCCGCCGCGATCTGCTCAAGTGTCAGCGGCTCGTGAAGCTGTTCCTCCATGAACCGGATGCTGTGTTGAATCCGATTTGAATACACCTGCGTGCCCCTCCTTTGATATCAGCATAGCAGATGGGAGAGGGTGCGTTTTGACCGTTCTTGCTAACATGCGAAAAAGCCCGGGATGGGCAGGCCATTCGGGCTGGAATAGGGGAGACGTGGGAATACTCGGATGCGAACGGGATAGTTGCGGGGCGGTGTCCACGTGGTGAATCAATTCGGTCATTAAGGGCCGTCGCGCTCCCCTTTGTTTTAAAAAGACACACCATAGCAACCACTCGCTAGTCTTCGGTGTTAGAGCTCTGAAAGGTTGAAGCGGACTTCCCGGTTCGGGCAATCCGCTGCGGCGAAATCCAGCAGGCGGCGGCCCTCGTCGGCCAATGCCTCCTGATCGGCGTCCGATATAGGCTCGAACAGCTTGATCACAAGCTCGGCAGATTGCTTGTTCCGCTCCAGGCTCCACATGCCGCAAACGAAGCCGTCGACGAGCACCGCTGCCCGGATGATGCCATTCACCGTAAAGATACGGCGGCGGTAGCGTTCATCCATAATCCGGGAGCGGTCGGCGAAGGAGAGAAGCATGTTGTCGAATTCGCCGAGGAGGCGCGGAGGTGCGGGTGTATCCTCCGCCGGCAGGGGGGCGTCCGCCAGGTCGTACAGCAGGACGCCCTTTTCATCCAGGAAGGTCCGCAGACTTGGCCCGAGCCGGCGGATGACGTCGCTCAGCCGGGTCAGCCCGGACCAGACCTGGATGTCCTTGACCGAGGCCGGCCCGAAGGCGGCCAGGTAACGCAGGACCAGCTCCTCGAGTCCGGAGCTGGAAGCTTCTGCGGGCGGGCTGCCCAGCCACGCTTCCGCGGTGGTGTGCAGGGCCTGGCCGCTGGCGCCCCACAGGCCCCTTGGGGGCACCTGCACGAGCGGCACGAGCGTGCGCACCGTGTTGGCGAGCGCGGCCGGGCTGCGGTCCGGCCAGCGCTCCTGCAGGCGGGCGCCGAGCTCGCCATAGGCCAGCGGGGCCTCCTCTACGAGGGCCCGGCCGGCTGCGGCGACCGCGCCGGTATCCAGGCCGGCGAGCTCCTTGCCGTAGCCTCCCTTCAGGCCGCGGTCCAACGCGGGCTGAAGGACCGGGCGCAGCGCCAGAGCGTCCTCGGCCGTCACGAGGTGGATCGTCGACCGCATGATCGCGATGCGCACAGCCTGGCGCGTCTCGATCAGCCGGGACAGCTCCTGGGGCCGGAAGCTGGCTAACCGGGCAAACAGGCCGTAATACGGCGGGGTCGGAGCCTGGGCCTGCATGCCGGCCAGATGCCGCAGCGCGTCAAGCACCGGCATCTCTGCCCGGCGCAGCAGGAGCTGCCGTTCGAGCAGGGCCCGGTTCAAGGCCCGGCGGCTGAGCACCTTGGGAACATTTTTCGTAAAAAGGGATGTATCGGTTGGCTTGGGCATCGGCTCGGTCACGACGGCAGCGCCTCCTTAAGGTTCATGGTCTATACGTTCTTATATCCTCAGTATAGCCATCAACGCTGACAACAATATGTCAGGGTTTGGAGAGTACGGTCAAAGGAATTTGTGATCCTCGTCCCGTGGATCGCTGTGGGTTTTCGGGACGGATGCCAAAATACGGAGCATGGTGGAAATCCAATAGTGCAGCAGGCCGGGTACCGAGAGAAGCAGAATCAGCGTCGGCCGGGCCGATATGCTTTTATGATTCAGATAGAACAGCAATAGGCAGTACACCAGAACATACCATACAAGCGGCAGGACCCCAGTCGGCAGCTTCCACCAAGTTCCCATTAACCTCGAGGCGGCTTGCAGGAGCAGCGAATAACACAACATCGAAACGGTAGGGAGAAACAGCATGACTGTGACGATATCCTGGAACAAGGGAAACTCTTGCCCCGGACCATACTGCGGCCAGAAAGCAAACAGGCTGAAAGCGCACCAGACGACAGAAAGGCCTGTCCACAATACATAACAAAACCGAATCATGCGGAACCCTCCCCGAAAAGGTAAATATACACAGGGATCGGGCCCTTTACTGGGCCACCCCCGTGTATCATGCGGAACCATTCACGGCTGCTGATTTGGAGGCGGGAGAAGTTTTTTAAAATAGGCTTCGACTTCGGCAGCGACTTCTTCCGGTCCTTTGGAGCCGTCTACTTCAATGAGGGGCAGTCCCCGTTCCTTTACAGACTGTCTGTAAAGCTCGGCCCACAGCAGGTCACGTTCGATGTGGTTCTGCTGGGCAAGCTCGGGGTCATCCAGAACTTCGGCACGCCGCTGCCCCTTGAGACGCCGATGATGGGAATCCCTTTGGAAGGGTTCGCTCGGCACCATCCATATGGCTCGTTGGGGATCTGGTAATAAAGGGAGGAGCGCTTCCGGAAAAAAGCCGGGCCCCTCTGCGATGATGGGACGATCCGCGGATATGGCATGCAAATCTTCAATAACCATGGGAAGCCGCTCCAACCAAACCGATTTTCCACTGGCAGCCATTTCCGCTGGCGTGCATGACAGCCATAACCATTCCAGAAACGCCTTCTCATCCAAATCCGCGAGTTTGGTTCCTAACGCGAACAATGCGGGATGCCGCTCAGGATCCGCGCGACGGATATGATCCATTTCATACCGGTCGAAGTGGTATACCTGTAACTGGTATATTGAGCCAAGCAAGTCTGCGACCGTCGTTTTACCGCAATCCGGAGGGCCGCCGATCCAAAGAATATGCGACAAGGCTATTGCTTCCTTATCCACGAATACAGCGATCATCATCACCTCTTTTTCATGGAGAATTGTCAGAATGAAGTGTCTGATATGCGATTCTACAGTTTATTGATATCCAGTTATTGGGATTTTTGGGGCAGATGCCTCCACATTAACATGTTATTGGGGAGCGATGCAAAAGCTGTGGAGTTCAATTCCAGCGTTCCTTTAAAGCTGGTATATTGCCGATATACCTGAAATCACGCAATGAACAAAAAGACTTGTAGTATATCGCAGTGCAGTGGGTGAGGCGCTGTCTGCGTAGACAACGATGCAGTATAATGGAAAAATAGTGGAAAAAGGGATCCTTTGAGCAGAAGCTGTCACTAATCAAAAAAAATACGGCGACCCAACATTCAGATGATGGGTACGGACATTGGGAATCTGCTTGAATGAAAGGGGCGATACCTTGAAAATAGGCCAGCTATCCAAAGCGACCGGTGCCAGCACTCGATCGATCAGATATTACGAAAAGAAAAATCTGTTGACAGCAAAACGTATGGATAATGATTATCGTGAATTCGACGAATCTGATGTTAAACGGATCAAAACGATACAGATTTATTTAGACATCGGTCTGTCGACGAGGGAAATTAATGGAATATTAAATTGCCATGAGAATTATGATCCTTACGACAACGATGATTTCTGTGAGGAATTGCTCGGTGCCTATGAGGAAAAACATGCAGAAATCTTACAGCAAATTCAATCGCTCACTGTAGCACAGCAGAAATTGGAACAGCGTATTGAACAAATGAGACGCCGGAGAACGTTGAAAGGAACAGTGAGCAACTCAGCCGAGCAATCAAACCAATCTTCATGAACAAAAGGGTTTAAGGAAGGGCCGATTTACAATATGGATAAACGGCTTGCATGTATAAGATGGATGAATGAACGATAGATATGAAGCACATAAAAATGTACCGGCTGCATTCGTGTTCAGGCTTTGATTTATTTAGTAAAAAGAACAGCGGGGAAGCCGGGCTTCTCCGCTGTTCTTTTTATAATATCAAAGTATAAACTTCAGAGCCGTTGCTCCTGATATTGCAAGAAAAATTACCTTTAAAGGCGGTCTGTCTTCTTTGAAGGTACGTCGATAGACGTTTATGGAAGTTGTAATTAAACGAGAGCTTTAACGGCAGCAACTGCATTTTCGTAGTTAGGGTGCTCTGTCATTTCGCCCACATACTCAACGTATTGAACGGTATTGTCAGCATCGATCACAAAGACGGATCTCATCAACAATTGAATTTCCTTAATGAGAACGCCGTATGATTGGCCAAAGCTGCGGTCTTTATAATCGGATAAGATGATTACATTGTCAATGCCCTCAGCATCGCTCCAACGGGATTGTGCAAAAGGAAGATCCACGCTGACGGTCAGGACAACCACGTTATTGCCAAGCTTTGCGGCTTCCTTGTCAAAACGCCGGGTTTGAGCGTCGCATACACCTGTATGGTCCAGGGAAGGAACGACACTGATTAGTTTGACTTTCCCGGCATAATCAGCCAAGGATGCTTGCTCTAACAAATTTTTGCTAACTTTGAAGTCAGGGGCTTTGTCTCCGACCTTCAGTTCAGGTCCTACTAAAGTAAGCGGGTTGCCTTGAGCTGTTGCTACACCGGTACGTTCTTGTGCCATTGTACACGGCCTCCTTATTTTTTTAATGGATATAATGGGAAGGACGCTCTGTCATTTCGCCTAAATATTCAACGTACTGTACGGTATTGTCAGCATTGCTTACAAAGCTGGATTTCATCAACCTTTGGATAATTTCTTTAATGAGCACGTCATAAATGCTCGAGCTTAAGCTTTAGGCCCTGCATTCCGACCTCTCTGCTGCCGCTCTTCGCGACTGGGGCCGTAAACGCCAGGTACCACCAATCCGGCTTGACGCATGAGCACGAACATTTGTCCACGATGATGGGCCTGGTGCTGGATCAGCAAACGCAACACTGCAGAAATGGGTAGTGCTATCGTGTCCCACATATTCCGGGTTTCGCTCAACGTCTCATCGTTCCATTGCGTCTGCAGCGCATCCAGCATCGCACGGCTCGTCCGATCATAGGCCTCTGTGATGGAAGCTGCCGATGTTGGTTGATCGCTATCTTTTCCTTGATCTTGGAATTCCAGCCAATTTCCTTCCGCTTGGAATTCCAGCCCCGCTGCGGACAAAAAGTAATGAACCGATAGTGTTATATGCCACGCCAGTTTCCCCAAAGTGAAATGATCTGGAGCCACTTGTTGCTGAAGAGACTCGTTCGTCAGGACTTGGAGGACCTTCTGTGTGAGGGCCGCTTCCATTTTCCACTCATCGATAAATTGATGCAAACTAGTAAACATGTGCTAATCACCCTGCTTTACGTTGAATTTGGAAACTTATTATACTTCGAACGAAGGTCCGCTTAAGACGGTGGTCCGGCGGCCCTCCTTCAGAAAGGCTTGGGCCAGCGCCGACCCCATCATGCCTAGTCCGATGACGCTCACCGGTATAAGATGCCCCTCAGTTTGTTTCCATTCCTGCCCTAGCGGATTCCCTTGTTTATTTTCCCTCATAGGATGTTCTCATCTCCTTTCCTACCCATCTTAAAAGGTTGACACAGTGTCAAAGTCAATGCGTATTTTTCACGATTTTATAAATGCGAAGCTTTGGCTCAAGGCACGGACGAATTGGCGATAGGATTGTTTTTAATGGGAAAAGTCATCTTTTTGTTATATCCCAGTTATTGACAACGGGCGCGTGGAGGTTTTACAATGAATCAACGGAATGTTAGTGATTACTAACATCGTCCGGATGACGACTCCAAAGGATGCTGACACAATGACGGAATCAACGACCAACCGGGACAGACTGATGCTGACCGCGATTGACCTGATGGCCGAGAAGGGATATCAGGGAGTAACCACGAAGGAAATTGCCACAGCGGCGGGAGTGAGCGAGATGACGCTGTTCCGTCAATTCGGCACCAAGCTGCAGCTGCTGGAACAGGCGATCGACCGTTTTCATTATGCGGGCGAGATGGAGGAGCTGTTTTCCACCCGGCTGACATGGAGCTTGCGTGAAGATCTGCTGCGGATAACCCGTGCCTACCATGACATCATGGACCGGAACCGGAAGCTGGTGCTGGTCATGTTGCGCAGCGCGGAGTTGTCCGACCTGCGCGACCGGGCGCAGGATCATCCGCGGCAGCTGCAGCAGCTGCTGACGGCGTACTTCCAGGAAATGCAAAGGCAGGGGAAGGTGAAGGCCATAGATTCCGAGGCGCAGGCTATGGCGTTTATGTGGATGAATTACGGTGCCTTCATTTCCCGTCTGCATAACGCGGATTTGATTACAGCCGTGTCCCAGGAGCAGTTTCTGCAGACGAGCATCGCATTGTTCGTCGATGCCCTCACTCCGATAAACGAACGGATTAAAGAGCGGTAGAGAGGGGAGCGGGCGGCGGCAATGGATGCTCGATCGGCCGGGACAGGCCAAGCAACTATTTTTACATTGCGAGGAGCGGTGACAATGAGCAAATCAACAAGCAAGCTGGCGGTACCCATTGCGGATGATGCAGCGAAGCCCGTGGGGTTGACCGCCGCTGCCGGGTTTCAGGTCGGTGTCCGGAGAACGTTTCCGGTATCACGGGAGGCGGCGTGGTCGCTGCTGACTTCCCCGGAGGGTATGATGGTATGGCTTGGGAAACTTCCGGCCCTTGAATTCAAGCCGGGAACGACGTATACGTCCAAGGAAGGAAACCACGGCGAGATTCGGGTCGTCAAACCCGGGGAGCAAATCCGCTTGACCTGGCAGCGGCCCGGCTGGCCCCATCCTTCCACGGTCCAGATCCGCTTGCTGGAGGCCAAGACGGGAACGACGATCAGCTTCCATCAGGAAAAGCTGACGGATATCCATCAGCGTGAGCAGATGAAGGCATATTGGGAGGAGGCGGCGGACCACATCCGGCAGCAGCTGGCTGCAGACTGATCGAAAGCATGGCCTCAACGAATTGATCATTGAGTAAAACTCCGCCACTTGAATCGCTTGATTGAATCGAAGGAGCCGTAAGGCCAGTAAGACGACTTGGAGTGTTGATTTCCTCCTCCGCTGCGGCTTACTATAATAACTTCAGGAGGAGGTCTGCCGATGGCTGAACTGAAGGCAGTATACAATGAGGAATTTTTGCGCGGATTCGGGGCGAAGGTTCATACGGCCCACGCCGCGTTTGATACAGATAAGTTTGTCAAAGACATCATGGACGACACATGGCAGGAACTTGAGCTGAAAGCCCGTATGCGGCGGATCAGCGAAAAGCTGGGCGATCACTTGCCCGCCCGATATGAAGAGGCGCTGGAGGTGCTCTTCGCGATCGACGAACACTGTGCGGGGTTTCCGTACCTGTTCTTTCCCGATTTCGTGGAAGTGTTCGGGCAGGCGCCGGAGCACTGGGACCTTTCAATGAAGGCGCTCGAGCGCTTCACGTCCAAATCGTCGGCGGAGTTTGCCGTCAGGCCCTTTCTGCTGTGGGACCCGGAACGGATGATGCGCCAGATGACGGCTTGGGCGCAGCATCCGGACGAACATGTCCGGCGTCTGGCCAGCGAAGGCAGCCGGCCGCGGCTGCCGTGGGGACAGGCCCTGCCGATGTTCAAGAAGGATCCGGCGCCGGTGTTGCCCGTGCTGGAGCTGCTGAAGCAGGACCCGTCGCTTTATGTCCGCAAGAGCGTCGCCAACAACCTGAACGACATCGCAAAGGACCATTCTGACGTGGTGCTGGAGACGGCGCGGCGCTGGAAAGGTACTCATCCGCATACCGATTGGATTATCCGTCACGGCTGCCGGACCTTGATCAAGAAGTCCCATCCGGAAGCGATGGCTTTGTTCGGCTATGCAGATTCATCCGCGGAGGAACCGCTGGCGTCCGCCGCTTCGCTGACGGTAGAGCCGTCCGAGGTCGCGGTCGGGGGCAGCACAGAGCTTCACTACGAGATCCGCGTGCGGGACGGGCAGCCGGCCCATATCCGGGTGGAATACGGGATCGACTTTGTCAAAGCCCGCGGCAAAATATCACGCAAAGCGTTTTTGCTGTCGGATAAGACCGTACCCGGAGGCTCCCGCCTGTCGGGGACGCGAACCCATTCCTGGGCCGATCTGACGACGCGCCGCCATTATCCGGGCGAGCACCGGATCGTGCTGCTGGTCAACGGCCAGGAGACGGCTTCCGCCAGCCTTATGCTTACGGGCAGCGGCGGGGAGCAGCAGGCATAGGCGAAGCATGCGAAGACAAAGCAAACAGGAGTACCCGAGCGGTCGTTGGACCTCAAGGGGACTCCTGTTTTTCGTGATCGGCTTGCCTTTATATAAGCAGGGAACGCTCCGGATCAATGCTGCCGCTGGTTTGAAAGAAACTGCTTCTCGTGCTGAAGCAGCCAGCTTTTACGCGTCAGTCCGCCGCCGTAACCGCCCAAGTCGCCGCTCGCATTGATGACGCGGTGACAGGGGATGACAAGGGCCAGCTGGTTGGCGCCGTTGGCCTGAGCCACGGCCCGGAAGGCCTTCGGTTTGCCGAGAGCCCCGGCCAGCCCGGAGTAGGAACGGGTCTCGCCCGGCGGAATTTGCACCAGCTGCGCCCAGACCGACTTCTGGAATGGAGAGCCGATCAGATGCAGCGGTGTGGTGAATACGGACAGACTCCCGTCAAAATAAGCCGTCAGCTCCTGCTCGATGGAGCGTATGGGAGCGGTGACGCCCGGGATGATCGCCGATTTCGTCCGCTGGCGCAGCCGCTCAACTTCGCGCTCGAGGCCCCGCCGGTCCACGAACTCCAGCAGATACAGCGCCTCCTCGTCGGCGATCGCGACCATCGGGCCGAGGCGCGTATCGATCCATGCCGCGCGCAGGATGCGGCTGTCTGCGGATTTCGCCGGAGCCGCCCCCATGATGCGGGAGAAGGCGTCCCGGAATCCGCTTCCGGATTCATACCCGCTCGACAGCTGGGCGTCGATTACCGCATGGCCGGACCGGATCTGCTTGAATGCCAGCCCCATGCGGCGGGCGCGGGCATACTCCACAAAGGTCATGCCAAACCGTTTTTTGAACTGCCTCCGCGCCGTTGAGGCATCGATGTCGAGCTCATCAAAGTCCTGTTCCTTCCACCGTTTTTCCGGATAGGTCTCGACGGCTTCGACCAGCTTCTGGACGACCGGCGAAACGTGATTCGGATGGGACAGCGGGCGGCAGCGCTGACAGGGCCGGAAAGAAGCGAGTAGCGCCTCCTGCGCGGTCTCGTAAAACTCACAGTTTTCATATTTGGGCTTTCTGGCCGGGCACGTCGGGCGGCAGAACACTCCCGTCGTTTTGACCCCGACATAGAAAATCCCCTCGTACTCCGACTTTTTATCGAGCAGCGCCTGATAATACTCCATTTTATGTTCAGCCGTAATCATGACCGGCCTCCTTTTTTTCATCATCCTTTATTCTTATTATAGACCAGCCCTGCAGATCTCCGCCGCCGAAAATCGGGCACTGATTTTTAAATCATCGTTCTTTTTCAACAGGACGCCGTAATGGCGGAGCCAGCAGCCCCCATCCGTGGCTAAATTCCCGCTGCATCCCTTGTTTTAACAAAAAAAATTTGGGACAATAATAGACAGATTGCCTGTCGGATCTGGTAAAGTAGAGAGAGTATGCATTTTAAAGCTTTTGAAAAGAGGAAAAACGATGAACAAACCATCCATCTATGGATTAACGTTCGATCAGCTGTCTGCATGGCTGCTTGAATATGGACATAAACCATTCCGCGCCTCTCAGGTGTGGGACTATCTATATGTACAACGGGTCACCGATTTTGCCGATATGACGGATGCCAATCCGGACTGCGTGAAGCTGCTTGCGGAGCATTACGTTATCCAGACGCTCGAAGAGCATGTGAAACAGGAGTCGGCCGACGGGACGGTCAAGTTTCTGTTCCGATTGCAGGACGGCAACCTGATCGAGACGGTGCTGATGCGCCATAAGTTCGGCCTTTCCGTCTGCGTGACGACCCAGGTCGGATGCAACATCGGCTGCAGCTTCTGCGCGAGCGGACTGCTGAAGAAAAGCCGGGACCTGTCCGCCGGGGAAGTTGTGGAGCAGCTCATGAAGGTGCAGCTGTTCCTGGACCAGAACAAGCCGGGCGACCTCGTCAGCCATATTGTCGTGATGGGCATCGGGGAGCCGTTTGATAATTTCGAGAACATGGTCGACTTCATCAATGTGGTTAAGGACCGCAAAGGGCTGGCGATTGCCGGGCGCCATATTACCGTATCGACCAGCGGCCTGGCTCCAAAGATCATGGAATTTGCCGACCGCGATTTGAAGGTGAACCTGGCGATTTCGCTGCATGCGCCGAACAATGAGCTGAGAACCCGGATTATGAAGATTAACAAGGCTTATCCGATTGAGGAAGTTTTGGGGGCCATGGATTACTATCTGGCCAAAACGAAGCGCAGAGTGACGCTCGAGTATATTTTGCTCAAGGACGTCAATGACGGCAGGGAACACGCGGCTGAATTGGCGGAGCTGATCGGTGACCGCAGACAGCTGGTCAACGTCAACCTGATCCCGTACAATCCGGTCGATGAGCACAGCCAGTATCAGAGAAGCGCGCAGGAGTCGATCCTGGCTTTCTATGACACGCTCAAGAAGAACCGGGTCAGCGTCAGTGTCCGGCTGGAGCATGGAACCGATATTGACGCGGCCTGCGGACAGCTGCGCAGCAAGCAAATCCGTAAGGAAAACGGCAGAGGCGCGGGCCAGGCCAGCGCGGTAAACGGATGAGGCCGGCCTCCTGTTTTACAGGAGGGTACCTCCTTTTTAAAACATGCATAACACGAAAAAGCCTGCAAATCTGCAGGCTTTTGTCATGCCTAGGGCATTTTATACGAAACATCCCTATCCTCAACCGGTCAACCAGCCACAGCCACGATGAATACGACCCATCCCGCCAAAAAGGCCACCCCGCCGATCGGCGTAATCGCCCCCAGCTTGCGGATGCCGGTCACGCTCAGCGCGTACAGGCTTCCCGAGAATAACAGAATTCCTGCAAACAGCAGCCATCCTGCGAGCTGGATGGTGCCCGCATGTGCGGCGGATGGGGCATAGAGGCCCATCAACAGCAGGCCAAGTCCGTGAGCCAAATGATATTGGACTCCCGTCTGATAGGTTTTCTGCCGGTTATCGTCGAGTCTTTCCTTCAGGGCGTGCGCCCCGAATGCGCCGATGGCCACGGCCAAAAACATCATGATTCCACCCAGAATGAGCAGCGTGTTCACATCAATCACCTCTATGCGTCATCATACGTTCTGGCGCGGCGGCCGTCAACGACTTGGATTTGAGCTGTATTCTTAATAATGCCGGCGGATATGGTGATTCCGTTTTTTCTTCTTCACAAACTTGTTCATGCCGCTAGCGCCGGGTCCGCCGCCGACCGAGTCCTGCTGTCTGGTGCAGGGGCTGTCGATGGTGGAGTTGGTGCCGCTCGTGCTGTGTGTGCCGGAGCCGCTGGCAATTTGGGTGGCGGCAGCCTCCTCGCTTCCCTCCGGCATTTGAACCCGCTGGTGATTCAGAACGAAGATGGCTTCCTTCTTCCGGCGGTGCGAGCGTTTCCGCTTACCGCGGCAGGCGTGAGCGGGCTCGCGGAGGATGCTGATGTTATCGGCGGTGCCTCCGGCCCCGACGCTGACCTGCTGGTCCGTATTCGGGGAACCGATGGCCGCGTTGCTTCCCGACGCGCTGCTGTGGCCTGCACCGCTGGCGATCTGCGTCGTATTCGGGGCGTTGGTAAATTGATCGTTAATGACAAACACGAACTTATCGAACCTGCGGAGCGGAACTTTGGTCGTCAGCCGTTTTTCGCCTCGGACGATGCTGACGATGAGCTTGCCCTGTGACCGTGAACGAGAGTGCCTCTTCAGTCGTCTTGCCATATGCCGGCGGGCATAACCGCAACCGTGGCTTCTAAGATACCTCCTCATATCAACCATCCTTTGTCTGTGGTATGGTTCATCCTAGTGATGTTTGCCGGATTTTGTGAGGGACAACTGTCTTGGAGGGCCAAAAAATAGGGCGTTTGATATAGAATGAACTAAAGAAATGAATGTTATAGGCCTCTATTGAGCTGTTATCACAGGAAGATCAAGCAAAACGTTAATTCAATCGATTTAGCCGGATTTTACCCCTGATAGGTGATTAATGCTTCTGTCGGTGATAAAATATAGCAAAACCGTCCGGTCATAGAGAACGGCCTGCCGGAAGATCTGTAGCTGAACCGTTCCCGGCGTAAAGGTCCAGTCTGCCGGGGGTATCAAAGACACTTGTAAACGCTTTAATCATAAACCGTAGATTGCTTTGCCTAAAGCGCGGGCAGTCATACAGGAGAGGATGGGAATGCAATGCAGGTGAATCAAGTTCGCGAGTTGGCTGTGAAACTGAAAGAGAATATCGGGAGAGTCATTGTCGGCAAAGAGGGAGAAGTGGAGCTGCTGCTAACGGCCTTGCTGGCGTCAGGACATGTGCTGCTGGAGGATGTGCCGGGTACCGGTAAAACGCTGCTTGCCAAAAGTTTGGCGGCGTCCCTGTCGCTCAGCTTTCAACGGATTCAGTTTACCCCCGATCTGCTGCCGTCGGATTTGACGGGCATCCATTTCTACAACCAGAAGGACGGCGAGTTTCAGTTTCGCCCGGGTCCGCTGTTCTCGCGGATCGTGCTTGCGGATGAAATTAACCGGGCTACGCCCAGAACCCAGTCCAGCCTGCTGGAGTGTATGGAGGAGCGGCAGGTCAGCATTGATGGGCAGACGATGGCGCTGGAGCGGCCGTTTATGGTGCTGGCCACCCAGAACCCGGTCGACAACCAGGGCACGTTTCCGCTGCCCGAAGCCCAGATGGACCGCTTTATGATCCGCATGAAGCTGGGGTACCCATCCGCAGCGGAAGGGAAGGAGATTTTGAAGCGGACGCAGGGACCAGCCGGCTTAACGGCAGAGCGGGCCGAGCGCACGGCAACAGCCGGCGAGGTGCTGGAAGCCCAGCAGCTGTGCACGCAGGTGAACGTGAGCGAGGACTTGATGGGATACATCGTATCCCTGGCCGAAGCGACCCGCGTCCATGCGGAAGTGGCTCTTGGCATCAGCCCCCGCGGAACCCAGGCGCTGCTGCGCGCGGCGCAGGCTTATGCTGCGATGAATGGACGGGAGTACGTACTTCCCGATGACATCAAGCATCTGCTGGAGCCGGTCTGCGCTCACAGAATGGTGCTCAAGAAGCGCTACGGCGGGCAGCATGAGGCCGCCCGGCGCATTCTGCTTGAGGTGCTGGATCAGATCGCAGTTCCCAGCGAAGCGGGACTGGAAAGCGGCGTGAGATAATGGCGATGCTGTGGCTGCTTCTGGCCTGCGGCGGCGTGTTGGTGCTGCAGGGCCTGATCCTGGGCAGGGGATCGCTGCGAAGACTGACGTACGAGCGCCATTTCAGCACGGAAACCTGTTACGTGGGAGACCGGATCGAAATGGTCGAGGTGATCGAAAACGGCAAAGTGTTTCCGGTGCCCTGGCTGCGCCTGGAAGCGATGCTTCCTTCGTCCCTGATGTTTAAGCGCAGCCGGGAAACCTCAATCAGCGAGGGGAATATCTATCAGAATCATACGAGTTTATTTATGCTCCGTCCCCGGACACGGATTACCCGGACGCATCAAATCCAGTGTACCCGCCGGGGGATCTATCGGATGGATTCGGCCACGATGACCGGCGGGGACCTGTTTGCGGTCTACACCCCGTCACGGCAAATTACGCTCAGCAAACGGCTTGTCGTTTACCCGGAGCTGCTGAGCGATGACCGGCTGCCTTCCTCCTGGAAGACATGGCAGGGGGAGCTCGCGGTGCGGCGCTGGGTCGTTGAGGATCCATTCCTCATTACCGGAATCCGGGAATACGCTGCGGGAGATCCGATGAACCGGATCCACTGGAAAGCCACCGCCAGAACAGGCGAGCTTCAGGTGCATAAGCACGGCTATACCGCCGATCCGCGGGTCATGATCTGCCTGAACATCGAGGTGTCCGAGCAGATGTGGAACGTGGTGACCCGGCCGGAGATGGTCGAGGATGCGCTGTCCTATGCGGCTACCTGTGCGGCTTCGCTGATCCACCAGGGTATGGCCGCCGGTTTCACCCATAATGCGTCGGTTAATCCGGAGAGCCAGGCCATGCTCCGGCTCGACCCGGATTACGGCACGGCCCATTTGGAGAACCTGCTGGAGGCGATGGCCGGTGTGGATATGAAGACGCGGATGTCATTCCACGAAATGCTGCGTCTTGAAGCGGAGCGCGAGTCGGAAGAGACGGTCGACTATCTGCTCATAACGGCCCATCTGTCGGAAGCGGTCCGGGAGAGCATCCACGGACTGGAGAACAAAGGTCACCGCGTATCGGTAGCGGAATGGCCGGATGCGAGGGAGGCGGCGGTATGATACGTCAGCAAGCGCAAGCCCGTTACCGGGGAGCCGGGGAAGCATTATACTTCTCGCTGCTCGAGTCCGCCTCGCTGTACCCTGTGGCCGTGCTGCTTGCGGCATATGCGCTGCCGCTCCATCCGCTGCTCATCTGGCTGCTTGCCGGGGTTGTTCACGCTGCAGGCGTGCTGGCCGGCCGGGAGCAGTCCCGCAGCGGGGGCGGCCGCCTGTGGACGCCGATCCCGCTGGCGGCCGCGGTCCTGCTGCCCCTGGCCGTGTTCGGGCTGCGGCTCGCCGCGGCGCTGGCTGCTGTGGCTCTGCTGGCGGCTGCGATCCGCGGGCTGATCGCCGGGCGCAAGCAGTGGTGGAAGACAGCGGTGCAGCGGCTGCCGCTGATCGGCCTTGGCGCCTCGCTTGTGCTCTACATTACGGCCGGCCAGGTCAGCGCCCTTCATCCGCACCGCACGTCGCTGTACGTGATGGCGATGATTACGCTGTTCGCCCTCCTGCTGCGCATGAACGGCGAGCGGGTCCGGGACGCCTCGCACGCCGAGCAGGCCGACCGTCAGCTGTTCGGCCGGATCCTGACGGCAAACCGCTCGATGACGTGGATCGTCATTGCCGTTATCGCCCTGCTCAGCGGATGGAAGGGCCTTGGAGCGATCTTCCTCTTCCTGCGGGACGGCCTTCGGTCTCTCCTCCAAGGCTTGGGAGGAGACGGACAGTCTGTGGAACAGCCTCCGCAAGCACCTGCCGATCCAATGATGCCCGATCTGTCCGGAATGGATCAGGGTCCGGTACAACACCCAATGTGGCTGAAAGTCATAGGCTATGTCGTCCTGGGCATTCTTTGCCTGGCTGCCCTTGTTTTGCTGGGGATGCTGCTGTATAAGCTGTTCCGGCGCTGGCTTCCGGAGCGCATCCGAAGCTGGGTCCGGCGCCTCGCTTACCGGCTCGGGCTGCTGCGCCAGATCCGGCACATTTCCGAGGAGACGGCGGACTTTGTGGATGAGGTCGAGCGAATCGACCGCGTTGCCGCCAAGCCCCGCCGCTTCCGCCGCTTCCGCAAGGAACCGGATATCAGCGGCAGCGACCCGCGTCAGGCTTACGAGAGCCTGATCCGCCGTGCGGTCAAGAAAGGATTCGCGTTCCGGGCGAGCCGTACGCCTGCGGAGAACGGCGCCGAGCTTGCGGCGGGAGAGAGCTTCACCGGCATGGCGCCGGAAGCGGTCCATACGCTCATCGAGCGGTATAACGCCGTGCGGTACGGCGGGAAAAAGGAGCCGTAGAAGCCCTGCTCCGGCCAGCATGATGCCGTACACTTTTGGTCGTGAAGGTCCCCTAAAGGGGGCCTTTTTTGTGCTCTTGGACGTCCAATAGTTACGCCGAGGTAACTTCATTACGATAAAGTGCCTACTTACGCAAGCGAAATAGAGCTACTACAATGGGGTTGTGGTTCACGAACCAAATCGATCATAAAGGAGACAAACGCATTATGGAACTTCAACTGGCACTTGATCTTGTCGATATTCCCGGAGCCAAGGAAATCGTAAACGAGGTTGCTGATTATATAGACATCGTGGAAATCGGAACGCCGATCGTCATCAATGAGGGGCTTCGGGCGGTGAAAGAACTGAAAGAGGCCTTCCCTTCCCTGCGCGTGCTGGCAGACCTGAAAATCATGGACGCCGGCGGATACGAAGTCATGAAGGCATCCGAGGCCGGGGCGAGCATTATTACCGTGCTCGGCGTCTCAGACGATTCCACCATCCGCGGAGCCGTGGAAGAAGCTAGAAAGCAAAACACAAAAGTCATGGTCGATATGATCAATGTGAAGGATATTGAACAGCGCGCCAAGGAAATTGACCAAATGGGCGTGGATTATATCTGCGTGCATTCAGGGTACGATCATCAGGCGGCAGGCATCAGCTCCTTTGAAGATCTGCTGACGATCAAACGGGTGGTGAACCGCGCCAAAACGGCCATTGCCGGCGGGATCAAGCTGAGTACGCTGCCTCAGGTGATTGCGGCCGGCCCGGATCTGGTTATTGTGGGCGGGGGAATCACCGGTCAGGATGACAAGCGGGCTGCGGCATCGCAGATGAAGCAGCTGGTCAGTCAGGTCTAAGATGAACACGGCCGATTATGCCCTCGAAATTACGAAGGAGCTGCAGCGATCGATTGCCCGCATCTCGAATGGAGAAGCGGACCAGTTGGCTGACATGATTCTTGAAGCCGGAACTGTATTTGTGGCGGGAGCCGGCAGGTCGGGCCTGATGGGCCGGGCGCTGGCCATGCGGTTAATGCATCTCGGAATTACCGCATATGTGGTCGGCGAGACAGTGACACCCGGAATCGGCCCGGGGGACCTGCTTGTCATCGGGTCCGGGTCAGGCGAGACGCAAAGCTTGGTCACGATGGCCAGGAAAGCCAAGGAGATCGGAGCAGCGGTCGTCACCGCAACCATTCACCAGGACTCCACGCTGGGCCGGTTGTCCGATTTCCCGGTCTGTCTTCCGGGTACGCCGAAGGAACAGCAGGCAGCGGGCAGCGGAGAAAAGGTGACCATACAGCCGATGGGATCGCTGTTTGAGCAAACCTTGATCATTTTGTACGATGCCGTCGTTCTCCGCTTGATGGAGCAGCGGGGTCAAGATTCCTCCCAGATGTTCGGCAGACACGCCAACCTGGAGTAAAGCTTCACCTGAAAAAGATACCCATCCAAACAGGAACCATCCCGGAGGTCGCAGACCGAGGGATGGTTCTTTTTTGCATCAAGCGAAAAAGCGAATCGTGTAGTATCCTATAAGAAGGAGGTGGCAGCGTGGCAACGGAAATCAAAGACCGTATCAACTTAAAAGAAATTAATTGCGCGAAGGAACTGACCCTTGCCGTGATCAGCGGCAAATGGAAGTTGATTATATTGTGGCATTTGGGGCTTGAGGGGACGAAGCGGTTTGGCGAGCTGAAGAAGCTGATCCCCAATGTGACCCAAAAAATGCTGACCAACCAGCTTCGGGAGCTGGAAGACGATCAGCTGATTTCGCGGAAGGTATATCCAGAGGTCCCTCCCCGGGTGGAGTATTCGCTGACCGAATACGGCCGCTCGCTGATGCCGGTGCTGAAGATGATGTACGACTGGGGCAGTCATTATGGGGACCGGGTCATTTGGAAGGACGATCATTAACAGGTCGGCATTCTCTTCATCGGAATAATTTTTTCACGTACTTAAAAAAATATGAAGTTCAATCCCCCGCAGAGTCCCAAGGCAGCTGAGTAAAAAGCCGCCGCTTTGCGGGGGTATTTTTTTGTGACATCGCCTGTAAATGGGGTAATAATTAGAAATTGATTCCAATTTTGGCTGCTGCAGCTGCTGTAAAGGAAGGATGCCGATGAAAGACCAAACGCCGACACGACGCATTGAAGCAGGCTATCTCATCCTTGTGTTTGTCATCATGATTCAGGAGCTGCTTATTTTTATCAAGGTATATGCAGATCAAGCTTATACCACTCCGGAGCTGCTGTTCAGTCTGGGGACATTGGCTGCGCTGCTGATCGGCTTCTTTATGCCGGTCGGCGTCACGGCGGTGGCCGTCTTCTTTTATCTTGTGAGTTATTTTGTGTGGCTGAACACTTATGCACATGTGGATATCTTATCTTTCTCATGGCTGCTGCTCGTTCCCGCCAACATGATTCTGGCCTCCGTGATTCATTCCGGGTTGATCCGCAACCGGAGACTGATCGAGCGGCTGGAAGATTTGAAGGACATGAGCCCGCAGCTGGACCTCGATACGTCCCTCGGGAACAAGCTGTCCCTGGAGGATGCCGTCATCAAACACTCCAATCTAGCCAAGCGTTATCCGCAGCGTTACGACTTCTGTATGGCGATGTTTAAAATCGAATTTTTGCCGCTCGTCAAAGAGTCGCTCGGATCCAGGCGGTACGCCCGGCTGCTGCTCGAGTTATCGCACACGATCCAGAAGCAGATCCGCTACGAGGATTATAAATTTTTCATCGACCAAGGGCGCTTTGTGGTCTTGTATCCGATGACGAATCAGGAGCATTTGCAGCAGCTCACCGCCCGGATTAAGCAGGCAATGATGAATGTTGAAGCCGTCGACCGGAGCGGGAGCCCGCTGAAGCTCGTCGTCCGCACGGGGGCGCTCGTGTTCCAGCCGGAGCAGTTCAGCAAATATGAACATATCGATGCGGTCATTGCCGCATTGGAGCGCAATACGGAGACCGATCTGATCGGTGAGTATGTATAAGGAGAAAGGAGGGGCGCCCGCATGTCGTATGCTCAATGGTTTATACCCGTATGTATCGGCGTCAGCATCCTTTTTGCCGCAGCGGTGCTGGTGCTGACAATCGCCACGCTGATGTTCCGGGCCAAGGTTAATAAAAAATACGATCGGGGGAATTTCAGTGGCTGACGTCATCCTGCTCCTGTCGATCGTATCGATCTGGATCGCCGTGCTGGAGTCGATTGTTATCATGTCGGGGGCGATCCGGTTTGTGTACAGGCAGAACCGGGGGGCTCTGGTGCGCAGCGGGCAAATGGACGATTTTCCGACCGTGACGGTGATGGTCCCCGCCCATAATGAAGAGTTGGTCATTACCGCGACGGTGGAGCATATTCTGCAGCTGTATTATCCCCCGGACAAGGTCCAGATCATCGTGATCGCCGATAACTGCACCGACCGCACCGCGGACAAGCTGAAGGCACTGAAGGCCAGGACCAGCTATAAAGACAGGGACCTGCTCATTTTGGAAAGAACCGGCACCGGCGGGAAATCCGGAGCTCTGAATGATGCGCTGAAGGAAGCCACCGGCGATTGGATTTGCGTCTATGACGCCGATGCCGCACCCGAGCATAACGCCCTCTACTTTCTGATCCAGAAAGCCATGGAGCAGCCAGAGCGCTACGGTGCGGTGTTCGGACGGAACAAAGCGCGCAACCGCGGGCAGAACCTGCTGTCGCAATTCATCAACCTGGAGCTGATCACGATCCAGCGGGTGCATCATACCGGTCTGTGGGAGCTGTTCGGTCTGGGAACGATCCCCGGGACCAATTTTATCGTCAAACGCTCGCTTATGGAGGATATCGGGGGATGGGATGAGCACGCCATCACGGAAGACACGGCGGTGTCCTTCGAAATTTTGGGCCGCGGCCAGCTGATCGCGCTCGCACCGCAGGCCGAAGCCTATCAGCAGGAGCCGGAAAGGCTCGACGTCTACATGAGGCAGCGCCAGCGCTGGGCCAAAGGCAATTACAAGGTGGTCGTGGACAATATCCACCAGCTGTTTAATCGGAGCAGCTGGCGGATCAAGCTGCACGTGCTTTATTATGCCGCAAGTTACTTTTGGTTCATGGTGGCGATTATCGTTTCCGACCTTATTTTTATCGTCAACCTCGTGTACCAGATCATTGCGCTCTTTCACCCGGATACGGTATCTCCGTTCCAATTCAGCAGTGACCTGTATGTGTATCTGGTCATCGCCTGGGCTCTGATGTACTACATTTATGTTCTTCAGATCAACCTGGCACTGGCCACCGATATCGGACAGAGCAACGTCAGGAACTTCATCCTGTCCTGTGTGTCTTACTTTACGTATGCCCAGCTGTTTCTGGTCATTTCGCTGCTGGCCTTCTGGTCGATGATCGTCGATAAAGTGACGGGCAGGCAGAGCAAATGGTATAAAACCAAGCGCTTTGGATAGGCGCCTCTCACCATTGCCCAGCCGCGGCATATAATGGACCGACCGGTGCCTACAGAAAGGAGATCACGCCATGAGTTATCCCTCATACGGTGGATGGTGTCCCCATTATTACCCGCGGCCCTATTACTATTCATGGATTCGTGAATACCCGCAGATCAAGACCGATACCCTCAACCAGTCCATTCAGGGATATTATTCGCTGATGGAGGAGGGCTACAAAATTCTCAACCGGCTGTCGGACCATGCCTTTGCCGTTCAGGTGATGACAGCCGCCCAGGCCGGCAACAAGCAGGAGGTGGACCGGCTGATGAAGTCGATCAGCAGCAGGTCGAAGATTTCGTCCGAGTTTTCTCCGAGCGGAATCGGGATTACCGTCGACCCGTTAGTTGAAACCGACCCTTGCTGCAAACTGGCCATGTTCCTGAAATGGGGAAAATAAAAGTGAACGGTGAGCGTACCTGATGATCAGCCACATCCGATGGCAGCCCGAAACCTTCGCGTTTCGGGCTTATTTGACGTTCGTTCTATGCGGAGTTCCCAAACAGCCGGGCTCCCTGATTTGTGCTGCCTTCGCCAAACGGAGTGCTGTACCCCCGTGTTCCTGTTGTATACTTAAGTTTAACGGAAGAATGTAACGGACAACCTGTTCGGCAATAGCACGGAATGACAGGATTTTGGCGAATGACGGGGTTATGATGACTTACGAGGAGTGATCGGATATATGGCATGGGTAGAATCGCTGCAGCGGGCAATCGATTATATGGAGGACCACCTCTCCGAGGACATTACCATTGAGGAGATCGCGAAGCAGGCACATTCGTCGCCGTTTCACTTTCAGCGGACCTTTACGCTGCTGACCGACATTACGATCGGCGATTATCTTCGGCGCAGGCGGCTGTCTCTCGCAGCGAAGGAGCTGACGGGGACGGATACCAAAATTATCGACCTTGCCTGCAAATACGGGTACGACACTCCCGAGGCGTTCTCGAAAGCTTTTCGCAAGCAGCACGGCGTGACCCCGACGGAAGCGCGGAAAGGGATCGGGAAGCTGCAATTTTATAACCGCCTGGTCATCCAGGTGAGTCTGAAAGGAGCCGAACCGGTGAAATATCATATTGTGGAGAGAGAAGCGTTCCAGGTCGTTGGAGTCAAACGGGCCTTTTCCTGTGAAAATGGCCAGAATCTCGAGGGGATTCCGAAGATGTGGCAGGAGGTTCACCAGAACGGGGTCAACGACCTGTTGTTCCGCGTGAACAGCGGGCAAATCAAGGGCGTGCTTGGCGTATGCGTCGATCAAAGCGCGGTGAGACCGGAGGAGATGGACTACTGGATTGCGACCGAGTGCGACCAGGAGGTGCCGGAAGGCTTGGAGAAGCTGGACATCCCGGCATCCAAATGGGCCGTGTTCGAAGTGCGCGGCCCGATGCCGGACGCGATGCAGAGCGCCTGGAAGCGGATTTTCTCCGAATGGTTTCCGTCCAGCGGTTACGAGTATACCGGCACCGCCGAGCTGGAGGTTTATACGGACGAGGATCCTTCCAGTCCGGACCTGTATTCGGAAATTTGGATTCCGGTGAAGTAACGACCTGTACAAGCGCTGCAGCCCAAACAAGACCGCCTCTTTAGAGGCGGTCTTGTTGATGTTGTGCTAGTGAAAAGCCGTCGTTGATTTGCAGCCTGCTGTTACGGCTGGATTTTTGCAGGAAAGCCGGAAGCGGCCGGCGTATCAGTATATGATCGACCGCTTTAAGCATGAATCCCGTTTTGGAGGTTGGAGAAGCTAATGACGCCTTTTACGATGAACGTCATCCACATTATTCAAAATATACCGGAGGGCCGCGTGATGACCTATGGGCAAATCGCCGAGCTGGCGGGGAGCCGGAGAGCGGCAAGGCAGGTCGTGCGCATTCTTCATTCCTTGGGCAAGAAGCACCGTCTTCCCTGGCACCGGGTCGTCAACGCGAAAGGCGAGATTGCCCTTGTGGAGGAGGAGCCGCGCATGCTGCAAATTTTGTATTTGAAGGGCGAAGGGATAGAGGTCGATGCCGAGGGACGGATTGACTTAGAGGCGTACCGCTATTATCCGGAGCCTGGGGCGGACTGAGGCCTTGCCACAGACTCCCTTCGTTCCGTTGAACAGCGGCGGGCGCACCATCTCGATGAAGGATGAGCATGGCCGGGGAACTCAGGAGGAAGTGAGCAATGCGCCCAGCTCTTTTTGATATTGCAAGAATCGGTCTGTAGAAGGGATGACCCGTGCGGCAGACTGGATCCCGCCGATTTTGATGCTTCGGACGACGGGATACGGTGCAGACAGCAGTGCATGCAGTAGGGAGAGATCCGGAGCGCTAAGCTGCCGGTGCCGCTGGTAGTATTCGACGGCACGCAGCATTCCGCCAGCGTTCCAGGTAAAATTGCGGTGGAGAATGTGGGCTAAGTCCTTCATTCGCACGTGCAGTGAGCTGTTTTCAAAGTCAATCAGATGCAGCTTTCCCCGCTTGTCTTTAATCAAGTTGGGATAATTATAATCTCCATGGATAAAAGCAAATGCCTGCTGCTCCGCTGTAATCGCCGCAAGAGCGGCGGGCTCTCGCAGCCGGCTGATCGCTTCTTCGCAAGGAGGGACTAAGTGGCGTGTATTTTCGTAGCACCCAAGCAGGTCCTTATAATCCGAGACATCTTTCTCCAAATCGAAATAACGTATTCTAGAGGCGGGGGCCTCCCCTGTGGGAAAGCCTTCGGCGGCAGCGTGAAACCTGGCCAGCGAGCGAAGACCTTTCCTCAAATCCGCTGCTGACCCAAAATCCGGCTGTCTTCCGTGCACCCAATTCGTCAGCATGTACACCGAGCCCTGATGGATCATGACCGGCGAAAGCGCGGTTGTAGGGTATACTTTTGGACTGCGGGTAAATCCCCGTTCGTCCAGGCAGGCAAAGACCCGGGCGATATAGAAGACTTCTTCCACTTGAACATCGTAGCCCTTCAAGCAGTAAATACCCAGACGAGTCCGAATTCGGAACACGTCCTTTACCCGCCTGATTTCACGGATTCTCATGCCGTAGGTTTCTTCAATGCCGGTCCTGAAGTCCGTCACAAACATCACCCCTTGGTTATAGATTTGCCCACCTGCTCATATATTCCATCGCCTGACGCCTGAGCACCCAGGTCTGGTCCATGGTCTTCAGCATCTCGGCGCTTCTGTTGCTTCGTGGGAACCGGACGGCATACCAGGCTTCCCTCGGCAAGCCGTATAATGCCGTGACCAATTTTCGCTCCGGTGGGCTTAAGGGCCGGATCCCTTCGTATCCCCTAAGAAAAGCCTCTATGAATGCAGTATTAAACCCGGTCGTATTCATGATCGTCTTGGCCGTATCCGCATAGGTGGAGCCGACTCTGATAAAATCCCAGTCTATAATATGAAGACGCTCGTCATTTGCGATAATGACATTCGGCGGCGTGATATCGCCGTGAATTAAGGCCGGATTCGCCTTTTCCTGGGCGCAAAGCCGCGAAATATCCGGATGGCGGATTTCGGACCATGCCTCATCAGAGAAGCGTTTCCAAGCCGCGCCGTATTTCCTGACGGCTCTTCGGAGCGCCGTATTTGCGGAAGCTGCTTGAACCATGTTTTTCCGCAGATAACGATCCTTGACTTTCCACAGCCGAACTTGCTCCAAGGTAGCCGATTTCGTTGTGGGCGGCAGCCCGCAGCGGAGGGTGTGAAGCTTTGCCAGGGCATGGCCCAGCTGCTCACAATCCTGCTCCGTCCCCATCGGCCGTCCATGAATCCACTCCGTCATATAATAAGGCTGCCTCTGGCGCATGACCCACAGCTTTTCCGAGTCGGCAGGAAGCCAGTCCGGCATAAAGCCATAGTCGTTGTTCATTAACAGACGAACATACTTTGCGGCTGATTTGATTTGGGCAGCCAGACCTGAGCGAAGGTGGGGATTCCGGTTATACGGCTTTAATGCAAACGTGCCCAGGTTCGTCTGGATCTGGATCACGGCGTTTTTCCGGTAAAACGATGAGACCGGCGTGTAGCGAAGGGTTTGCAGACGGAAACGCCGGGAAATGCTGCGGATTTCCCTTTGACTCAGTAGATGTGACATGGGTGGGGTCTCCCTCCGTTAGAAAGTAACTTAGACAGCAGCGCATGGTGTGGTGACCGTTGATTTTTTATCGTATTCTTTATGTCATGAAAGGTATGGACATTCGCCTTGGATTTCGTAAAAGCTTGTGGATTCTTGGAACGATGGATGCTGGCACAGGGGTTGACTTTCCACTTAAGGGAAAGCTTTATACTGGAGCGGAGAGGAGGCTGGGAAATGTTCAAAATTACGGAATTTTCGAAAATTAGCCAGGTATCGGCCAAAGCGCTTCGCTATTACGACCAGATCGGGCTGTTGAAGCCGTCTTATACCGATCCGGATACGGGATACCGATTCTATACGGCAGACCAGCTGAAGCGGGTTCACCGGATTCTGGTGTTTAAGGACCTGGGGTTCACCTTGGAGCAGATGATTCCGCTGCTGGACGGAGCCTTGGGCACGGAACAGATGCGGGCGATGCTTCTTCATAAATCGGCCGAAATTGCCGAGATGCTGAGGGAGGAGCAGGCCCGCCTGAACCGGATCGAGGCCAGGCTGGATGAGCTGGACCGGAGTGAGGATGGAGAGCCGCCCCTGGATGTCATCGTGAGGCAGACCGGCCCTGAATGGATCGCCTCCATTCGGGAAGTCACCTCCAAATCGAAGGTTCCGGGGCTGATCCGGGAGCTGCGGCAGGCCGTCAAGACGCTGTACAAGGGCACCCTGGATCAAAAGGTGATCGTTCTGTGGCACAGCTGTGCCGAATGCGAAGACGCCGTGGACCTGGAGGTAGGCGTTCCGGTTGCGGGCCCCCTTTCGGACCAAGGCCGGATCCGGGTTAGGGAGCTGAAAGGCGCCAAGCTTGCTTGTATAGCCCATTCCGCAGGCCTAGCGGGTTCCTATGAGGTCACGGCCAAGCTGGCCGGTTGGCTTGAGGAACAGGGATACGGCATTTCGGAGCAGGAACCGAGCCGGGAGATTTACTGGGAACTGCCGGACCAGCCGGCCAGCCCGGTGTTGTCCGAGCTGCAGATGCCGATCGTGGACAGACCGGGCGGAGCTCCCGGGGCAGAGGGGGGACAGGCATGAGGGAAAGAAAACGGGTTCCGTCCGGTATCCTGCAGGTCCTCCTGCTGGCGGTGGGCATTTTTGTGATCAGTACGTCAGAGCTGCTCCCGATGGGTCTGCTGCCGGACATCGGACGGCAGTACGAGGTCACCGTTCAGACAGCAGGATGGCTCGTCACCGCCTATGCACTCGGGGTTGTCGCGGGAGGACCGCTGCTGACGGTCGCCACAGTCCGGGTCCCCCGCAAACGCCTGCTCCTATACATGCTGGCCCTGTTCGGGGCAGGGAGCCTGCTCAGCGCAGTCGCGCCTTCCTTCGGACTGCTGATCGCCTCCCGCGTCGTCAGCGCCGTGGCCCAGGGGGCCTTCTTCGGTGCCGCCGTCGTCATGGCAGGCCAGCTGGCGGCTCCGGGACGGGAAGGCGCGGCCATATCTCTGGCCGGGTCGGGGCTGACGATTGCGACGGTCATCGGCGGGCCGCTGGGCACGCTGCTCGGACAGCAGTTCGGCTGGCGCTTTCCGTTTTGGATGCTGGTCATCATTACGCTGCTCGTCGGAGCGGGCATCCTGTGGAAGATTCCAGACATGCCGCAGGCGACACGGCCTCAGATCCGCCGGCAGCTCGGGCAGGTCGCGCGTACGGGCCCGGTACTGGCCCTTTTCACGACGGTATTCGGATTTGGCGGCGTCTTTTTGGCCTTTACGTATATCTCCCCGATCCTGCAGGAGATCACGGGGCTGCCGGAGGAGCGCATTTCAATCGTGCTGCTGCTGTTTGGGCTGGCGTCGGTGATCGGGAATGCCGCTGGAGGCAAGCTGGCCGACCGGCATCTTCATGCGGCTCTCTTGGGCAGTATGGGGCTGCTGCTGGCAGTGATGATCGCCTTTTATTTCACGAGCACTTCGGTCGTTCCCACGCTCATTACAGTGTTTGTGTGGGGAGCGGCCGCGTACGCGATGGTCACTCCGCTGAACGTCCAGGTGCTGCGGCGGTCCGGCTCGGCGCAGGATTTGGCCTCCACCCTGAACATCTCTGCCTTTAATCTCGGCAATGCGCTTGGCGCCTTTATCGGCGGGTATGTGGCTGAGAGCAGGCTGGGGCTGTCCGGACTGCCGCTGGCTTCGGCCGTGATCGTGGCCATTGGCATCGCGTTAGCCGCGGGCAGCGTCATGCTGGAGCGCTCGAAGCCAGGAAGCGCAGGGGCAGCGGGACAGGCGGAATGCGTGAATGCTGCAGGCGAGGCGTCTTGCGGATTGAATCCCGGCGCCCAGTCATAGATTACAGGAAGCCGGATCATAGAAGCCGGTGAGACCTCCCGAAGGCGGGAGGTTTTTTTTGGCATGTGCCGCTTTTTCATTTTTTTCTGCTTTCAGTGTCACAAATGCTTCCCCTTCCTCGTGATATATGCAAAACCAAAGCGGGGAGTGGACGTTATGGAAAAGTTAACATGCGTCGTGGTCGGCGGCGGCTACGCCGGAATCAATGCGGTCAAGGCTTTGCAAAAATCGCTTAAAGGGGCTGGCCGGGAACTCAGGCTCATCCTGATCAACAAGGATCCTTATCACCTTCGCAAGGTGCTGCTATTCAAGCCGGCGGCTCTGCAGGAGGACATTGCCGTCCCCTTGAGACGCTTGTTCCCGGAAGGGGAAGGCGTAGACCTCGTTCAGGGGGAGGTCACGCGTGTGGATTTTGACGCCAGGCAGCTGATCTACAGCCGCAGTGAGGGCGGGGACGCACGCCTTGGATATGACATCCTGGTGATGGCGGCGGGGAGCATGGTTCGGCGTCCACAGCCGGATCAGGGCGGTATTGCGCTGACCTCGCCGGAAGCGGCTGAACAGATCCGCCGGATGTGGAAGCAGAATCTCCGTGAAGCGGCCGCCGCCAGTGCGGAGGAACGCGCCAAGCTGCTGACGTTTGCCGTGGCCGGAGGGGGCATCAGCGGCATTGAAACCTCGGCCGAACTGGCTCATGCCATTCGTGCCGATGCCGAAGGTATGGGTCTTCATTCCGCGGACATCCGGGTGTACCTGGTCAATGCCGAGGAGCGGTTGTTTGCGCAGGGGCCGGCGAAGGTGTCCCGCAAGCTGGAGCGGCTGCTAGCCGATGAAGGGGTCACTACACTGCACGGACGCAAGGTCATCCGGGAACGCGGCGGGGTGATCGCCCTTTCGGACGGGAGCGAAATTTCCGCAGGGCTGTGCGTATGGACGCTTGGCATCGTGCCGAATCCAAGGCTTTCCAGCATGGGCTTTCCGGTCACTGCGGAAGGAAAAGTAGTTGTCGATGCGAGCTATCGGGTGGAGGGCAAACCCGGCGTTTACAGCATTGGAGATTGCGCGCAGATCGTCGATCCGGAGACGGGCCGGGCAGACAGTATGACCTGCAAGGAAGCCGGCGCTCAGGCGGCCAGGCTCGGCCAGGTCGTGGCGGCGGATGTCGAGGGCCGTCCTGCACCTGTCCATAAAGGGTATATGGACGTTTTCTGCTTCGGCCTTGGTCCGGCCAAAGGAATGGTCTGGACCCGGCAGTGGGGACTCGATATGATCATACAAGGGAGACTCGGCTGGAATATTCGGAAATTCACCTGGGATCATGCGAGTCTGCTCAAGTGAGCAGCGCCATGCCAGTAGGAAAGGTGAGCAATCCATGAGGGAACTGTATGAGAATTACCGTCCGCTGCTGTTTTCGATCGCTTATCAAATGATGGGCTCCGTGTCCGATGCGGAGGATGCGGTGCAGGACGTTTTCGTGAAGCTGGCGGACCGGGACCTGGCACAGCTGAAAGAACCGAAATCCTACCTGTGTAAAATGGTTTCGAACCGCTGCCTGGATATGCTGAAATCCACCCAGAGGCAGCGGGAGCAGTACTTCGGGCCATGGCTGCCCGAGCCGATCGAGACATCGGCGGAGGATACCGCTGAAACCGTGGTTCGCGGGGAGCTGCTGTCCTACGCGATGCTGGTGCTGCTGGAACGGCTGTCCCCGCTGGAGCGCGCCGTCTTTATCCTTCGGGAGGCGCTGGGCTTTGAATATCCGGACATTGCGGAACTCGTCGAGAAAACGGAGGTATACTGCCGCAAGCTGTTCAGCCGGGCCCGTGCCAAAATGGGGTTCGATCCCGAGATGCCGATTCAGCCGGAAGCTGCGGACGAAGAGTGGGTCCACCGGTTTCTGTCGGCTCTGGAGCAGGGCAGCATGGATTCCGTGCTGTCTCTGCTCTCGAAGGACGTCGTCATCACCTCCGACGGGGGCGGCAAGGCGTCCGCGGCGGTACATCCGATCGTGTCGCCGATCTTCGTCGCCCGCTTTGCGCTGGGCGTGTATCGCAAATTTTCGGCCGCTGACGGAGACATCCAGATTGAGCATGTCTCACTGAACGGCCAGCCTGGGATTGTGTTCCGGTCTCAGGAGGGGGTCGAAGGCGTCATGCTTCTCCATGTGGAAGGTGACCGGATTCGTGATCTGTTTGTCGTCAGAAACCCTGATAAGCTTCAGCATCTGTAGAACGGTAGGTTAACGCAGCAGTTTAAGGCCCCAGGAATCATCCCGCGGGCCTTTTGCTTTTCGCCCCCTAGAAAATACCTTGGTAACCGCCCCCACCATATGGGTAATGACCTCTATAAGGCTGAATCCTGACATCTGGGGTGGACATTATGGGAAAAAGAGAGAGGATAACCTATCTGGAGCTGCTGAGAGGCATACTGATCATCGCGGTGGTTGCCATTCATACGACTTCGTTTTCGGTCACGAAGCTAACGACCGGTTCAACGTTATACCCGCTGTACTATATCGTAAACGTCGGCTGTAATTTCGCCGTTCCGGGATTTCTGTTCCTGAGCGCGCTCCTGCTGTTCTATCATTACGACGGGAGGCAGCTGAGCTGGCTTTCTTTTTATAAAAAGCGGATCAAGAAAGTCGTGGTTCCGTATCTGTTCTGGTCCCTTTTTTATGCGGCCTATTATACGTACGATCACGGACTCCCGCTGGAGCAGGGCTGGCATCGATTCTGGAGCAACCTGCCGCTGGGGAACAATTACGAGCATTTGTACTTCATGATCATTATCGCGCAGTTCTACCTGCTGTTTCCGCTGTTTATGCTGCTGCAGAAAATTCCGGTGCTGAAACGCCATCCGCTCGTCTTCGGGATCGCCATCCAGCTGGCCATCTATTTGCTGAACTATTATGTATGGCATATGGACGAAATCGGTACGTTTATCGGATCGTATATGCTGTATTTATACCTGGGGGCTTATGCTGCCAAAAAGATGAGGGAGAAGGGCGTCCGACAAGCGTTTGGCTCAGGCGCGGGCTGGATGTCGGCAGCGTTTATAGCGGCTGCAGCCGTGTATATTGGACAGAAATGGCTGCAGACCGCCGCTCCGCACTGGGTTCCGCAGCCGTATCTATCGTACATGAACAAGCTGTCCGAAGGTTTGTATTTCTCACTGGCCTGCTTATTCCTGCTGCAGCTGGCGCGGAAATTCCGTCAAGGAAGCCCGCTGTACAAGATACTGTTTTCGCTCGGGACGTATTCCTACGGCATTTACCTGCTGCATCCATTCTTCCTGCTCCTGTGGCGGGAATATGTGCAGCAGACCGGACCGTTCTCTTATCATTTGCTTGTATGGGCCGGCGGAGCGCTGTCTATCCTGCTGTCCTGGACGATCGTCAAGGCGGTCTCCCGAACGCCCCTGGCACCTTACATTGTTGGCGAATCCGCGAAATAGTCATAATTTCCCCTATTCATTTCCCAAGCGATCCTCTATTATATTACACAGGCATTGAAGGAGGACACGATGAAATGAGAAAGTGGTTTTTCATGCTCGCAGTCATCGTCATCCTGGTGCTGGTGGGCTTTAGAAGCGTACAGCATCAGATCGGCGGCTCGGGCACAAAGCATGTGAAGACAGAAACGGAACAGGAAGCCGCCAAGCAGGGCGGAGCTTCGGCGAAGCCGGAAGATGAATCCCCTTCCAAGGAAGAAAGTCCGTATTTGGACGTCAGCTCGAATCAGGTGCATCTGGGCAACCTGCTGCTGGTCAACAAGGATCATCCCGTTTCAGGGGATGCGGTAAAGAAAGATGTTGTCAATCTGTTTGATCATAAAGACCTGATGGAAGGATACAGCCTGCTGGACGCGCATATTATGCTGTCCGAGGATTTGGCACGCCATTTTATGACGATGGTGGACGCGGCCAGGAAGGACGGCGTGGATCATTTTCTCATCAGCAGCGGCTACCGCGATTTTGACAAGCAGGAGGAGCTGTATAAGGAAAAAGGCTCCGAGTATGCCCTTCCGGCCGGTGCCAGCGAGCATAATTTGGGGCTCTCCATGGATATCGGTTCCAGTCTGAAGGAGATGGATAAGGCGCCGGAAGGCAAATGGCTGAAGGAGAACGCCTGGAAATACGGCTTTATTTTGCGTTATCCCGAAGACAAAATCAGCATTACCGGCATCCAATATGAACCGTGGCACTTCCGGTATGTCGGCCTGCCGCACAGCGCCGTGATGTATGAGAAGAATATGGCGCTGGAAGAATATCTGGACTATCTAAAGCAGCAGGGGAAGATCACGGAGACGGTGGAAGGCAAGACCTATGAGATCGCTTATTACCCGTCGGCCGATATGGGAAAAATTGATAAGCCGGCTTCTGCAAACTATGAAATTTCCGGGGATAATATCGATGGGGTCATTGTTACGACCGAGAAAGAGCAGGCAGCAGAATAAGGGATGTAACAATTTGGCTGCTTGACTCCGCCGAAGGCAAAGGAGTAGGATAGTTGCATGACTATCAAACTAACGTCAAAAGACGATGAGAAGCGGGCCAAAATTTTCAAGGCGCTGTCGGAAGTGAAACGGATCGAAATGGTCCGGTATCTGGTTCGGCATCCGGAACACAAAACATGCGGTGAGGTCGGCGAATCGCTTGGGATGGACAAATCCAACGTGTCTTATCATCTCAAGATTTTGTATGAGGCCGATTTGATCCACATTTACCGGAGGGGCCAGAATAAATACGGGCAGCTTAGAGAGGATACGTTTAACGCATTTTTACCGGGTTTCCTGGACAGTCTATGATTGGGCGGGAAACCCCTCTTTATTCTTTATAATTTGAAAGTTTTAAAACTATCCTATTAATGCTGGATGGTTTTGAGTCCGTGTAGTCATCGCCTTTTGACCCCAATTCTAAATGATGGAGATGTGAATATTGTATGGTACAACCATTAATGAACCGTTCGATTCTGTTACAATCGCGCCCGGTAGGTATGCCGGGACCCGAAAACTTTGAGTTCCGCGAAGGGAACGTCCAGGAGCCGCAGGAAGGACAAGCCGTCATCCGCACACTGTATCTGTCGGTGGACCCATATATGCGGGGGAGAATGAGCGACGCGAAGTCGTATGTGGAGCCGTTCAAGCTGAATGAGGTCATTTCCGGCGGGATCGTCGGCGAAGTGGTGGAATCGAAGTCCGGTGACCTGCAGCCAGGGGACAAGGTCATCGGCATGCTGGGCTGGAGGCTGTATAACACGGTCGATGCCGGCAGCGTCCGCAAGCTCGATCCGTCGATCGCGCCGTTGTCCGCTTACTTGAGTGTGCTGGGCCTGACCGGATTGACGGCCTATTTCGGTCTGCTGGATATCGGCAAGCCGAAGGCAGGGGAAACCGTCGTCGTCTCGGGAGCCGCCGGTTCCGTCGGCATGTTCGTGGGCCAGATCGCCAAGATTCAGGGCACCCGCGTCGTCGGCATCGCCGGTACGGATGAGAAATGCGAGTACCTGACCCGCGAGCTCGGCTTTGATGCAGCGGTGAACTATAAAGCCGACAATTTCCAAGAAGAGCTGGCAGCGGCATGTCCGAACGGGGTCGACGTGTATTTCGACAATGTCGGCGGCAGCGTATCGGATGCAGTCATGAACCTGCTGAACGACTATGCGCGGATTCCGCTGTGCGGCGCGATTTCGTCCTACAACAGCACGGAGGATGTGGGTCCGAGAATTCTGTCTAAGCTGATCAAGACCCGCTCAATGATCAAAGGTTTTGTGCTGAGCGATTATGCCTCCCGCCAAGCTGAGGGCATGCAGCAGCTGGGACAGTGGCTGGCCGAAGGCAAGCTGAAATACGAAGAAACGATCGTCGAGGGCTTTGACCATGTGGTCGACGCGTTCCTGCAGCTGTTCCAGGGTACGAATCTCGGTAAAATGTTAGTCAAAGTCAGTGATCCGCAAGCCTAAAAATGGGCGCGACGAAAAAACATCTTGATCTGGTATGCATTTCATACGTTATGATCAAGTCAGGGAACGGCCGGAGGCCGCCGGCGTTACTGCGGTTATCGCGGGCGTGACGGGGACTCTCTCGGCGCTGTTCCTTGTCTGTTATGTAAAAAAGGATTAGAGCGGTTATCGCTCTAATCCTTTTTTTGGTCTTCAACGTATGCCGCGGCTTACGCGCGGATATAAAACAAAAACTCCTGCCCGTTCCGGACGGGATCCTGTTCCAGCGTATACCCATGCTTCACGGCTTCCTCCGGTACGTTGCGGAAGGAAGAAGGGCAGTCGGTAATGACCTGCAGCAGCTGGCCTTTCTTCAAGTCACGCAGCGTTTCGAGCGTGTAAATGACCGGATACGGGCAGGATTCTCCGCGGAGATCGAGCGTAAAATCAATGGACATGTTTTGTTTCCCCTTTCTTAAAGCCGATGCCAAACCGGTAGTTTTTTTGCCAGTACACAGCGATACCAAAGCCGACCGCCAGCAAAGCCAGCGTCAGAATGATCGCACCGGCCGGTCCCATTGCCGTAATAAGGTTGATCGGTTTGCCTGGCTTCACGATGGCATTGAAAATGCCGAGGTGGTCCCAGGCGTATGCCAAAGCGGTGGCTCCCGCAATGTTGCCGATGAATACAGGCAGGAATACCACCTGGCCTTCCATCAGACGGTACATCATGCCGGTTTCGCAGCCGCCGGCCATGACGATGCCGATGCCGAACAGGATGCCGCCGATCAGCGTGCTCGGCGCGGCGATCTTCGTAATCGGATCCATTCCGTTTACGAGAATAATGATCAGCGTGGCGACGGAGCTGACGGCCATTCCGACGAAGATCGCCTTCGTCATGGCTGCCCGTCCGCTGATCCAGAGATCGCGGAATGCGGACGTAAAGCAAATCTGTCCCCGTTCAATCAGAATGCCGAAGGCGGCCCCGAACAAAGCGGCCGTGCCCAGCATCGTTTTGCCTGCCGCATAGAAATAGACGATCAGAGCCGCATACGCGAGCGCCAGAACGGCACCGACGTAGGGCTGGATCTTCTTGCGGGCCGCGGAAGGCGCGGCGGCATTACCCTTCAGAAGGGTGGGCTTGCCCTTCCACCAGGAGGTATTCACCAGCTTGGTCCCGAGGTATGTACCGATTGCGGTAGCGGCAATAAAAATCCAGGAGTGAAGGGAAAACTGCGGCACGCCCGTGAAAAAGGCCGCCAGATTGCAGCCGAGGGCAAGCCGTGCCCCGAAGCCGGCGACAAAACCTCCGGCCAGTCCCTGAAGCAGCCGGCGTTTCTGCCGCGGCACCCTGATTTTGAAGCTGTTGCTGAGCAGAATCATGATCAGCGCGCCGATGAACATGCCCCAGACGATCCATCCGTCGGTCCGGGTGAACGTGGTTCCGTTCATATGGATCAGCTGAAAGTAAGCCCAGTCCGAAATATCCACGCCGCTCCATTCCAGAAGATGTCCGCCCAGACGGGTAAACTCCCCGGTGACGGCCCAGACCGTGCCGGTGATACCAAAATATACGGCGCTTAAAATACCGGCCAGCGCCATGGCCAAATAAGGGCTCCAGTAGCGGTTAAACACTTTGTCGTACACCTGCTTCATTCTCGTCCAACATTTCCTTTCCGAACAGTCCCGATGTAGGGAGCTGTTGAATTCATCATTTGGCTCTCCCAATGGTTTCCTTGCATTCCATAGGGATGCCATTCTATTCTACAACAACGGGCCGAAATGAGAAGAGGGTTTTTCGCGCCGGGCGTTGCCCATGGAGATCGGAGGAAGTTGTGGTACAATGGCTCTAGTCAAACAAAGATTGGAGATGATTTCGCCCATGAACAAGCCGCTCAAACAACAAGAGCTGATTTCATATATTGCCGAGGAAACCCAAGCCGACAGGGACAGCATTACGCTCGTCCTGAAGCATGAGGAAGCCTATATTAACAACGCCAAGGCCGATGTGAAGGGTGAGGTGGAGATCGACATGGACGATTTGGTCGATTACGTGCTGAGCCGCCGCGATATCAAGCTGGACGAGATGACCGTGGAAGCTATTCTGGAGGCGGAAATGGATTTCTTGATGGACCAGGGATTGGCCAGTTACGAGGACTAGGCAGCCGGACCAAGCAGACAGACGGAAAAAACCGCACCGAGCGTTTAAACTGCATCCTCAGTGGTAGATTGTCTCTACACTGGAGGTGCAGTTTCGTTCGGGCGGTTTTTTTGATTCGTTCTCACAAATTCGATAAAAGCACTGCGGAACCAGCCGCATTAGTGCAGCATTTTGCCGTAATCCCGGATTTTGACGTCGACGTGCACGCTGATATCCGCCTTGGAAAATACCTCTTCCCACTTCAGCTGCTTCCATACGCTGTGGGGAATCGAGTTACGGACATACTGTCCGATACCCATCGGGTCGGATTTTACCTCCTGCATGTGGTCGATCAGCTTCTGGCACTTCCGGTTAATGGTTTTTTCCAGCTCCGCTTCCAGCTTTCGCTGATCGGTCCGCTTCTTCATGTCGAGCGCTCCAATATACTCCAGCAGCGAGCCCGACAGCCTGATATGGAGGGCGACCTGAATCGGCCTGCCCTCGCGGATGTCGCGGGTCGAGAGCACCTTGATCCTCCGCTTGCTGGACAGGTACTCCAGCGTCGCCTGCTCATCCGCGTTCCGATCCGTTTGAATGCCGACGTTTAAATCGCCGGCACGGACCCCGTGATGGAGCAGGGCGAAGAACATCCGGTCATCCGCGTTGATTTTCCCGACATATTGATCGTTTTTGAACAGGGCGATGCCGTCAACAGAAAGAGACTCCTTCTCTTCCTTTAAGATCGTGGCGACCGGGTCAATGCCGTCGTCATAGTAATCTCTTGTGAATGTATATAAGGTGGTATCCGGAATTTCACCGGACTTAGCTTCGGTACGGATCAGCGTATCGAGATATTCTCCGGCGGTCGGGCCTTGGGGATAGTCGTTCCGGATCAGGATGTGATGCGGGTCGGATTCCGCCACGATAATATGCAGGCGCGAGCCGATGGACGGGTCCCGGGTCAGTGTGTCCATATTGCTCCAAACGCCTCTTCTTGCCAGCCTCTCGCCGAAAACGACCTGCCGCAGCTGCCCGTTGACCAAGCGGCGGTTGTTCTGCCGGTCAAAGATCATTTTGGCCTTCTTTCCTGATTCCGCCATGGTAGAATAGACAATCGCATCCTCGTGGTTGGACTTCGGGATGCTGACGGTTACCCTTAATTTGGTGTTTTCTCCTTCCCCGGATAAGTCATAAGCAATCGTCCGGACGAAACCCGCCCTTTCGATAATATGCTGGTCGGTGCATCCCGTGAGCAGCATAACGGCAGTCAGCGTCATCAGCAGGCGCTTGTTAATGCTCATGGCTGTTCATCCTTTCCCGAAGCTTTTGAAACAGGAGCACCAGGATCAGCAGTGCAGGCAAGATGAAGGCAACGCCGATCTCCGTGAATAGCACACGCCGGAGCTGATATTCCGATTGGGACAAGTACTTGGAATAAAACCCGACGATAAATACCCCGAGCACGATCAAAAACTCGAGGCGCTTGGGACGGGTCTTGGGAAAGATCCGCTTGATCATGGACAGGGACGCGAACGAAAACATCGTGGTCGAAATCAGATTGCCGAATACGAAAATGACAAACACCAGGTTTTCCACCCGGTTAATAAACGGCATCTCAATAAAATCCAGCATATCGATGATCGGGTACAGCAGGGACTGAAGCTGCTGGAAGCTGAAGAAGCCAAACGCCGTCAGCAGGACGATCACCTGAGCCAGTGCAGTCAGCAGATGACCGTACAGAACGCCCTTGAACAATTTGCTCTTTTTGTTGACATAAGGGAATAGAAAGATGCACAGCTCATAGCCAATAAAGGACGTATACACCTCGGCCCAATTGTGAAGAACCTGCCCCCCGGCAGGATCCTCAAAAAAATAAGACGTGAGGCGGACCAGCTTCCACTCGCGCGCCTGGTAGGATGTCAGCAATAAGGTCCACCAAGTCATAAATGCAAACACCGTGGCTGCTTTGCTGATGCTGTAAACAGGCTTGATGAGCAGGAAATACACCATAATACAGAACAGCAAAAAGATAAACGTTACATTGGATGTCTGGAACGAAATCATCTGGAAGATCAGAAAGAAGTTTTTTCCGACAAAGGAAGCGATCATGATATAAAAGACGGCCAATCCTGCATATACCGGGTAGAGAATCCATTTGGACAGGGATTTCTCCAGAATGTCGAACATGGACCGTCCCTTCCCCATGCGATAGACGACCCAATACAGCAAAATATTGCCGGTGGATACCAAGGCAAGAACGATGTATCCCACCCAGCCGTTGGTTCCCATGTTCTCCGCCACCAGCCGCGGGAGGGCGAACAAGGTGATGTTATTCTCGATCATATAGATCAAGGTCGCAATATGAAAAGCGCTTAATTTTTCGTTCACAGTCCATCACCGCCGCTATTTCCGCATTTTATTGATTTTTTTGTTGGGTGTTTTCACTATCGTCGGCCGGCTGCGCAAAGCCCAAAACGGCCCCCGGATATAAGTGTCCAGCATGTCCTTAAAGTTGATTGGGGCCAGGGGCGTGAGATAAGAGGTCCCCATATTCGTGACCCCCGCCAAATGGATCACGACCATGCCGATGGCCATTAGCAGACCAAGATTCCCCAGAATACCGGCCATGATGATCAGCCCGAACCGGATGAGACGAATCGATGCACTCATGATGTAACTCGGGATGACGAAGGAAGCGATCGCTGATGTCGCGACGGCAATGATCAGGATGTTGCTTGTAAACCCGGCCTGAACTGCAGCCTGACCGATGACAATACCGCCGACGATGCCGATGGTCTGTCCGACCTTCGTCGGCAGCCGGGCGCCGGCTTCCCGCAGCAGCTCGATCGTCGTTTCCATAAGCAGCGCTTCGAGCAGCGGGGGAAACGGGACCTTGGCCCGGGACTCCGTCAAGTTGAGCAGCATCGTGTGCGGGATCATTTCATAATGGTAGGTTGTGACAGATACGTAGAAGGCGGTAAAGGAAATCGTAATCAGGAAGCCGATCAACCGCAAAAAGCGCAGTGCGGTGCCGATCAGCCACCGCTGATAATAGTCATCCGGCGATGAGAAGAAATCGAAGAAGGCGGTCGGGCAGGTAAAGCCCGACGGACTGCCATCGACAAATCCGGCGACCCGCCCGGCGACCAGCTTGGACACGATGGCATCCGGACGCTCGGTCGTCATAAATTGCGGAAAGATGGAGTTGGGATTCTCATCGATAAACTGTATCAGCATATTGGAATCGGTAACGGCGTTATATTCAATCCTTTGGATCCGCCTGATCAGCTCGTCGACAATTTCCTGATTGGCGAGCCCTTCTATATAAGCGATGACGACGACGTTTTTGGCAACCTCCCCGACCTCCAGCTTAATGAACTTTAAATGGGAGCTCTTCAGCCTTTGGCGCAGGACACCGAGGTTCTGTCCAATATTCTCCACAAAGCCGTCATGGGGACCGGAGATGACCGTTTCGGTCTCGGATTGATCAATGCTGCGGCCGGGCGGTTTGGCGATATCGACCAAATAAGTGCTGCCTCGGAAGAAAACAGCTGCCTTGCCGTTTAGAATGCCTTTGATGCACTCTTTGCTGTCTACGACGACGACATATTGGGAACGGCTAAGGACGGTTTTGACTTGTTCTTCGTCCGCATCGGTAAAGGGCTGGATGATTTCCTGCAGCAGCTGGTCATTGCCGACGAGAAAAGCCAAATAAATAACATCCACTTTACAATGCGGGTAGGTTCGGTGTATAAAATCCATCGAGTTTTCGAACTGCCGGATCGTGTGCTCCAGCGAAGGATGCTCATTTTTTTCCGGCTCTTTGACGGTTGTTTTCTCTTGTTCCCCGGCTACAAAAAAATGCTTAATTTTTGCAAATATGTCCATAAATCACACCTCGTGGGTATTCTATCCAATCGTGGTACAGTTATACGCGACCAGGTGCAGGCGGCAGAGGTTGCTGTTTGATCACAGAACAGAGGGGTAGTGTATGAAGTAGGGGATAAACTTCAAAGGAGGCGGGCCGGGGATGAAAGATTACCGGGAACTATATATTCGGGGGATACTGGATATAGCGGAGGAGCATGGGCTGGATTATACGAGGGAGAAGCTGGAACCCATGACTGAAGACGAGCTGATTGCGCTCCGGGACCGGCTGAGAATGAAGTACGAGAATATCCATTTCAAGCGGTACTGTTGATGGGGTGCAGGTACGATTGTAGCGCTGAACTATTTCTCCTTTTATAAACATATTTATGGAGAAAATATCTGAAAATTGCTATAATGGAGGCATCTGAGCAGAACCGAAGGGATGTGCGATACATGAAAGCAATTGGCCTGGATATTGGGGGAACTTCCATCAAGGGCATGGTGCTCGATAGGAACGGACAGGTGCTCGACCTCGGTAAAATCGCGACCGATGCGAAGCAGGGGAAAGACCGGATTATGGCCAACATGCATTCGCTTCTGCGTGAGCTGCTGGAAAGAAACGGCGATGTGACCGGAGTCGGTATCGGCACCGCCGGCCGGGTCGACGTCCATGCCGGAAGGATTGTGTATGCGACCGACAATTTGCCGGGCTGGCAGGGAACGGAGCTGAAGGCGATCTTGGAGCAGGCATACGGCCGGCCGGTCTTTGTCGATAACGACGCCAACACAGCCCTCGTCGGAGAGGCTTGGCTGGGAGCGGGCAAGGGGATTCCCGATATCACCATGCTTACCCTGGGCACTGGCGTAGGCGGGGCAAATATGGTGGGCACGGAACTGTTCAGGGGGGCTGGCTGGAACGGCGGAGAATGGGGACATACCATTCTCATACCCGGGGGCCGGCCATGCAACTGCGGCCAGCGGGGCTGCGTGGAGCAATATCTGTCTGGGACGGCGCTGGTTTCCCTTGCTGCAGAGGCTGCAGGCGTATCCTATCCGTCAGGGGTTGAGGTGCTGGAGGACTTTAAGCGAGGGCTTCCGGCTGTTGTAAAGGTTGTCAACGAATACGTCGGAAATTTAGGTGTGCTGCTGCACAATATCCATATCGGCCTCAACCCCGGTGTGATCGTTATTGGCGGAGGCTTGACCGATTCACGGGAAATCTGGTGGCCGCTGCTTGATGAATGTCTCTCCAGCTTAAGTCCGGGGATCGATGTCCGCCCGGCGCAGCTCGGCAACCAGGCGGGAGCGATCGGGGCGGCCAGGCTGATTTTGAACCAACTGGAAAGAGAATAGAAATACATAGCATGGCAGTCATTCGGGTAGAATGGCTGCTTTTTGGCGTATGGCGTTCATTTTTTTGAAAACCGGATGTATCCCCTTACACCTGTACTGCGCATGATGTAGGGGAAGGGAAGCGATTGGATAAATAGTTTGTATATTAATTATATGTTTGCAAATATTATTTACAAAAAACATCTTTGGCTGTAAAGTGAAAAGAAGAACATGCACAAGAGAAGGGACGATCCGGCCGTGAACAAGGGAGACTACGAGGATCTGTACGGACAATTTGTTTCCAGAACCAGCCGCGCGCTGAACCGGTACATGGCGGTACATTTAAAGGATGACGATATTACCCCGGAACAATGGACGGTCATTAAGCGACTCAGTGAGCAGGACGGCATTACGCAGAAGGATCTCGCATGGATTGCCGATAAAGACCAGGCAAACCTGACGAAAATTCTCGACATCCTGGAACGTAAGCATCTCGTGCGCCGCAGCCGAAATGAAGAGGACCGGCGGTCGTTCTTGATCTATATCACGGAAGAGGGCCGGCAGCTGCATCGGGAGCTGGTCGGGCGGATCAACCGGCTGTACCGGGAAGAGGTGCTCGCCGGTATTCCGGAGGCGGAGCTGGCCCTGTTCAGCGGGATGCTGAAGCGGATCAACCGGAATATCGGAGCGAGCGGTCCGTTCGTTGATGAATATGAGGCTGAGCAGTGATGAAAAGGGATAGATGAAAAGGTAGAACGTACCGCATGGAATGGGTGCGAATAAATATGGAATCTAAGAGAAAGAGATGATGCGAATTGAATACGATGCATACTTATCCGGGGGTACGGGCGGTTCACAAGGGCCCGGCTCCCGGAACCGTCCGGGACGCGTTCCGCATCCGGCGGATGCCGCTGCAGTGGTTCCGGGGGATCGGCTCGGCCGTTGCAGCAGGGGTTCCTACGCTGATCGGCGCGCTGACCGGGCATCTCGATTACGGGCTGTGCGCCTCGATCGGGGGTTTTGCTTTCCTGTACGTGGGCAGCGAAACGTACCGGCAGCGGGCGATCAAGCTTGCCTGTGTGGCCCTGGGCCTGTCGCTTACCTTTGGTCTGGGGTCGCTCTCAGCGGCAACCCCGTGGCTGATGGTGCTGCTGTTTGGCTTGATCGGTGCCCTTGCCGTATTCGGCTTCGGCGCATTTCAAATGGCCGGACCGTCGGCCATGTTCTTCATTCTGACCTTCTCGGTCGGAACGAGTCTGCCGTACGATCTTCACGCCCTGCCGCTGCGAACCCTGCTCGTGCTGACCGGCGGAGCCTTTGCCTGGATGGTGGGAATGAGCGGTTGGCTGCTTCGCCCTCATGGGCCGGAGACCAAAGCGGTCGCCGGGGCTTACCGGAGCCTGGCCGCCTTTGTGGATGCGATCGGAACCGATTTGTACCCGGAGAAAAGATACCAGGCGGCCGTTCAGCTTCGAGCAGCCGACGCGGCCGTGTCCGGCGGGGAGCTGCGCTGGCGCCGGAATTACGGGCCGACGCTGCGGCTGATGGCATTGACCCGGAAGGCCAATGAGATGTTTATGGCCGCCGTCGAAATCTCGCTGGACCGCCAGGCGGCGAAGGTGCCGGAAGGGACGGCGGCGTCCCTTCTCTCGATTGCGGATCGCTTGCAGCATCCGCAGCAGGAGATGCTGCAGCCCAAGGCGGCTGCGGACATCCCGAACGGGCATGTCCGGCGCTTGTCCGGGCTGCTGAACGAGGCGGCCGCCATCTGCCTGGGGGAAGATGCAGGCCGCGGGACGGCGGAGGAAGGGACCCTTCCTCCCTCTTTTTCCCTGCGCCGTCTCTTGTCCGGCGCTCTGAATCCGCACTCGGCGCTGCTCCATACCTCGCTTCGGTACGGCATCATGATTGCCGTCGCTGCTGCGGTCGCCTACTCGCTGGATTTGAACCGGTCCTACTGGGTGCCGCTTTCTTGTACGGCGGTGATGCTCGGTACAACGGTGCTCGGCACGGCTCACCGGGCCATCCAGCGGACGGCGGGCACCGTCGTCGGGCTGTTCCTCGGCGCCTTCATCCTGTCGCTGCGGCCCGAGGGCATTTATATCGCGCTGATCATGGCTGTTCTTCAATTTATTATCGAACTGATTTACTTGCGCAATTACGCCCTGGCCGTCATCTTCATCACGCCAAGCTCCCTGCTGATCGCGGAGAGCAGCCATCCGGATATGGCGGTAAGCTTCTTCATCTCGGCCCGGTTGACCGATATTCTGATCGGGAGCGCCATCGGCATCATCGGCATGCTTCTCCTCTGGAGACGCGCTTCTTCCAGCAAGCTGCCGCGGGCGCTTGCAGGCGTCATCCGGATGGAGGGGAAATTGCTGGAGAGCATCCTGTCCTCCTCCCCCTCCAGCAGGGTTACCACATGGACGAACGAGCTGGAAACTGCGCTTATCCGGCTGCGTCTGCTGTATGACGGAGCGCTCGCCGAGTCGGTGGGCCGGCGGAATCAGGCCAGCTCCTGGTGGCCTGCGCTGGATGCGGTGCAGCACATCGGTTACGCGCTGATCACGGCAGCCGGTAACGCCCAGAGTCATGCCGCACCGGATGAAGCGTCATCGGACTGCAGCCTGTTCTTTGAACAGATGGCCCAGGCCGCCGAGCAGCAGCTCTCGCCTGAGTCGGCGAACATCCCGGCGCTCAGCTCCATCCCTGTGCTGCAGCATGAACTGGCCGGGCTTCATGAAGCGCTGCAGATCCGGGACCGCACGGCGCAGTCCCCTGCCATCAAATCATCATAATCTACCCTCTTCGGCAAGCCGTAATAGGACTTTATGTCCCGCGGTTTGCCTTTTTTTCTTATCTCATCCCATCCCAACTCATCTCATCTTTTCTCTTCTAATTTTAACTTTAACCTCCAGCCTCCTTTAACCGCCACCACCAGCCGTTCTTCGACAAAGCCTCCTATAGTTGTACTGAAAAAGACTACGCTTTTCGACAAGTTATGACTTGGCCAAAATCATATCGATGAACCGCTGTGCAGGGGGAGAGGCCTCCTCCTTCCGGGTGTAGATGGAGACCGGATTCGTCATATGCACGCCGTCGATTTCCACCCGGGAAATGACGCCTGCCGCGATATGTTCGCGGGTCTCCAGCAGCGACAGAAAGGCCGCGCCGTAACCCTCCATCACGACCCGCAGCGTTTCGTTCAGACCGTTCATCTGCAGCCCGACCGGCGGGGCGGGCAGATGGCGGGCGGAGCATAGAGCGATCAGCTGCTCTCTGCCGAAACTGCCCTCCTCGCGGTAGATGAACGGCTCCTGCAGCATCTCTTCCAGGGTGACCCGGGCGCCGGCCAGAGGATGCCCCTTATGAACGATAAAGCACATTTCGTCCTCATACCAAGGGGTGCGCAGCAGAAGCGGATGGTCCAGCCGGATGCCGCCGATAAAGGCGATCTCCGCGCGGTAATGCAGCAGCAGATCGGCGGCCTGGCTGGAATTGGAGGTGCTGAGCTCGACGCCGACGCCGGGATAAGCTCGTTTGTAGCGGGCAATCCACTTGGGGAGCAGGAAGTTGGCCGGAAGATAGGTGGCCGCCAGGTGAAGCTTGCCGGCGCTGCCCGCTTTCAGCTGCTCCAAGGTCTCCTCGATATGTCCTTCCAGCTCGAACAGCCGCCGGGCTTCGGCAGCCAGATGACTGCCGGCCTCCGTCAGCATGACGCCCCGCCCCTGGGGGATCAGCAGGCGGAGGCCGATTTCGCGTTCCAGCTTTTTGATTTGGGCCGTCACGGCGGGCTGGCTGAGATGCAGAGCCTCGGCTGCGAGAGTTACGCTTCCGAGGGAAGCGGCTTGGTAAAAGAGGCGAAGCGCGTGCAGGTTCATGGGAGTTCTCCTTTACATAGGGATTAGAGATTTAGGTCGATTCATAATTGAAATTTATGTTTTATGAAAAACAATATATTAGATTTATACCGTAACAGAGCATATTCTAAGCTTAAATTACAGGCGGGTGCAACCATTTGAGGAAGCACAACGTCAAAATAGGAGGAATTTGTCAATGAGGCTGAAATGCGTGGATTGCGGCAGCCGTTGTTCCCTGGAGCCGTTTCAGGTTCGATGCGGGTGCGGCGGGCTGCTGGAAGTGGAGCAGGAGCTGGCGATGGTCGATGCCGAGCTTCTGAAGCGGCGGTTTCAGGAGCGCCTGTCCGAACGGATGGGGGTCTATGCCAGCGGCGTATGGCGGTATAAAGAATTAATTTTTCCGGAACTTCCGGACGAATATATTGTTACTAAATATGAAGGCAATACCGGAATGTACGCTCCGGAGTCGATTCGCGAAACGCTGGGAATCCGTGGGCTGTACTTCAAAGCGCAGAGCGAGAATCCGAGCGGCTCATTCAAAGATAACGGGATGACCGTGGCCGTATCGCATGGTCGTTCTCTCGGGTACTCCGCATTTGCGTGCACCTCGACAGGCAATACCTCCTCTTCGCTCGCCATGTATGCAGCCATGGGAAGGAGCCGGGCTTATGTATTTGTCCCCAATCGGAAGGTATCCGCGAACAAGGTGCTGCAGACCCAGGCTTACGGCGCCCGGGTCCTCAGCTTTGACGGCACGTATGATGACGGAATCCGCTTCTTGGAGAAGCGGGGCGAGGAGTTGGGGTTGTACGTCTGCAACTCGGTGAACCCGCTGCGGATCGAGGGTCAGAAGAGCATCATTTATGAAATCGCCCAGACGCTCGGCTGGAGTCTGCCGGACTGGATCATCATTCCCGGCGGTGCGCTCAGCAACGTATCTGCACTTGGCAAAGGGCTGGCCGATTTGAAAAGCCTCGGGTTCATCCCGTCGGTGCCGCGGATCGCACTGATCCAGGCGGAAGGGGCCAGCCCCTTCCACCGCATGATGGCTTCGGGAAGCCCGGTGCTGACGCCGGAACCCCGGCCGGATACGCTGGCCTCGGCGCTGAACATCGGCAACCCCCCGAGCTGGAAAAAGGCGCGAATCGTGCTGAAGATGAGCAGCGGCGTAACCTGCTCCGTCACCGATGCGGAAATTCTCGCCGCCAAGGCGCAGATCGACCGGAGCGGAATCGGATGCGAGCCGGCATCGGCGGCGACACTCGCCGGATTGCAGAAGCTGATCGCCGAGAAGACGATTGCCAAGGATGAGACAGCGGTCTGCATTTTGACGGGAAACCTTCTGAAGGATACCGATGTGCTGAAGGGAAGCTTTCAGGACATTCCGGTTGACTTGTCGGGTTCGGACTGGGAGGCGCTGCTCCGGTAAACTTAAGCCGCGTCTCCTTAAGCCAGCGGAGGGTGACTGAGGGAATGACCGCAAACATACGGGGAGCGTTTTTGGGGCATCTTTTATGGAAAAGGTTCGCCTGCTCTGACGTTGCCTTCTAATATCCGTCACGGGTTAATGATAACCAAGACGCTGTGGCACCCGCATGATTAGACGTTTTCCAGACACGATTACAAAGGGATAAGGGGCGCATGCTTTTTCATGATCAATAAGAGGGAATTCGTATATTTCGTCCTTGTTCCACTCCTGCTTATAGGGCTGGTTATTTCATTGACGCCAGCTTCCCTGTTCCATGAGGCAGCGACGGCTCAGGTGGATGCTCCCGTTAGGACGGGGGGCACAGCGGGAACGCAGGGCAAGCAAGCGCAGGGCATGCACACACAGAGCAAGTATTACGACGTCGTCGTCATCGGCAGTGAAATACAGGGGGTGCTGCTGGCCCGGGAAGCGCAAAAGCAGGGGCTCAGCGTTCTGATTCTCGATCCGCGGAGCAAGCCGGGCGGCGAGCTGATTCAGGGGCAGATGATCTTTCTGGACGAGCCGCATGACGCCAAGAAGCGGAGCCTGGTCCAGGGCGAGATCAAAGCCTTGTTTGACGGCTACAACAGCGGGAAGATCCGGAAGGCAGCCGATTTTAACCGGTACTATAACCGGCTGATCAAGGGAATTCCGGTCCAAAGCGGAATCACGGTCAAGTCCGTCACGGCTGCGGCTTCCGGCGGCAGCAAAAAGCTGCTGAAATCCTTGACGTACCGGGATCATCAAGGCAGCGTCGTTACGGTGGAGGCGGGCTATTGGGTGGAAAATACGGACTTTAATGCCCTGACCGGCAAGCTGAATGCGAAGCGGATTCCCGGGATGGAGCGCATTTCAAAGGTTGGCCACCCCGACTACATGGCGGCCACGATGATGCTGAAGTTCAAGCATGTGAACTGGAGCAAGCTCCACCAGGCCGTGCTGGACGACTACCCATTGACCAACGTCCGGGATAAGTACGGCGGAAATACGTATGTCGATTGGGATTTTGCCACCGGGTTCAGCAACATAACGCTCAAATACATGCCGCGCGATCCGCAGCTGCTGCTGAGAGGAATGAACACCTCTTACCAGAAGGGCGGCGAAGCCATTATGAACTCCCTTCTGATCTTCGACGTCAATCCTTCCGATCCGAAGTCGGTGCAGTCCGCCCTGGATAAAGCAAAGGCAGAGGCTCCGTTCATCCTGCAATTTTTGAGGAAGAACATCCCGGGATTCGACCGGGCCGAGCTGAACGGCTTTCCGGATTATTTGTATATCCGCGACTATAACCGGTTCGAAACGGATTATATTTTGACCTTCTCGGACGTCATGAACAGCCGGATGTTCTGGGATAACGTCAGCATTGGCGGTTATGCGCTGGATCTGCAGGGAACCCGGACGGTGCCGAAGGGCATCCATCTCGGGCAGCCGGACCGCTATGGCATTCCGCTGCGCTCTTTTGAACTGAAGGGCTATGACAACGTCCTGGTGACCGGCAAAAATATCGGGGCGTCCATCGAAGCCTATGGCAGTGCGCGTATCATGCCGAACACCGCCCTGGCGGCGCAGACCATCGGCATTATTTTGGGCAGGGAGCTGAAGCAGGGCAAGCGCCTGCACGACCTGAACCAGGAAGACTTCAAACGGATTCATCAGTACTTGAAAAAGGAATACCATATTAAAGTAGCCGGATAAGGAACGGGTTAAGAGATTTATGCGCTGTCCTTCGTTCCGGGCGTTCTAGTACCATTCAACCGTTACCAGCTGCGGTAATATGGATCTGGATCATCAGTGTGTCAGAAAAGGCAGGGAGCTAAGGCTCTCTGCCTTTTTAACGTCGTTCGTGAAAGGCATCCCTTCGGGAACCGGTGCGCTTGAAGAACAACAGCGTTTATCGGCTGCCTTTGGTAGGTGCGGTAGAGTCGCCTGCAGGGGAGATGCAAAACCAGAGGCAGCGGATTGCCTTTTTCGCGCATTTACAGCGGATGATGGATCTGCTAGAATAGCGGTAAATTAATTGTCAACCAATACAACTCTGATTTGGTTGACAATTAACGAGTAGCAAATAGACCGATGTAACGACTAAACGAATACCGAAAATATAACAGCTCGAAGGGATGATAACCTATGCAGAAGGACATGGTTCTGAGAAGCCCGGTACGGCAGGACTGGCAGGCATTGGCCGACAAGGCGCTGAATGGGCAGCGGCTTACCATGGAAGAAGGACTGGCAGTTTTAAGCGCATCGAACGATGAGATTCTGGGACTGATGCAGGCTGCTTTTACGGTAAGAAAGCATTACTACGGCCTGAAGGTGAAGCTCAACATGATCTTAAACGCCAAGAGCGGGCTGTGTCCCGAGGACTGCGGCTACTGCTCCCAATCCATCGTATCTACGGCGCCGATCGAGAAGTACAGCCTGTTGGATAAAGAAACGGTGCTTGCCGGAGCCCGAGAGGCTCTTGCGCGTAAAGCGGGTACATACTGCATCGTGGCCTCCGGCCGTGGCCCGACGCCGAGGGAACTGGATCAAGTAGTGGAGGCGGTTCAGGAAATCCGGGGGACGATGCCGCTTAAAATTTGTGCCTGCCTTGGGCTGCTAAAGGATGGGCAGGCCGAGAAACTGGCTGAGGCAGGGGTGCATCGGTATAACCACAATCTCAACACGAGCCAATCGAATTATAGCCGCATTACCACAACACACACTTATGACGACCGGGTGGACACGGTGCAGAAGGCCAAAGCCTCCGGCTTGTCCCCCTGCTCCGGGGTCATTATCGGCATGGGCGAAAGTGACGAAGATATCGTCGGCATGGCCTATGCCTTGCGGGAACTGGACGCCGATTCGATCCCGGTTAACTTTTTGAACGCGATTCCGGGGACGCCTTTGGAGCAGGCCGGACGTACGCCCGCGCTGAAGGCGCTGAAGGTGCTGGCTTTGTTCCGCCTCGTGTGCCCTTCCAAGGAAATTCGCGTGGCCGGCGGCCGCGAGCTGAACCTCCGTTCCCTGCAGCCGCTCGCACTCTACGCAGCCAACTCGGTATTCGTGGGCGACTACTTGACGACCGAAGGGCAGGACGTGCTTGCGGACCATGCGATGATCGAGGATCTCGGCTTTGAGATCGAGGAGCGGGCGGTCTAGCTGAGGATGCGGAGCCGCAGGGGAGGGCTGCGGGCAGGTGCTGCTATTTATCTGATCGAGGTGGTATTTGACGAGGCAGAAATGCCGCCCAGCTGAGGGCATTTTGATACTTACGTCGACCGACCGCAGCCGCCTAAAATGAACGTATGTTTCGACAATTTCCCGCATAGGATGAAAAGCCGGAAAAACGACATTTGCCAGCAGGCGATGGAGCCGCTATAATAAACTCATTAAACTATCAGTAAACGGGTGTTTATTTATGCAAATTCTCAAAGATGACGTCCGCCAAAGTATTTTGAACGCCGCACTGGCCGAATTCAAGCAGCACGACTACGCCGATGCCTCCATGCGCCGCATTTCCGCCTCCGCCGGCATGACCACCGGGAATATCTACCGTTATTTTAAAAATAAAGAGGAGCTGTTCGAAGCGCTGGTCGGGCCGGTCTATGAGCGATGCATCGCCAACATCCTGGTCATTAAGGAGGAAGTGGACCGGAACTTCGCCAAAGGGACGGAGGCGAGCGACTGCCTACAGATGGTCGAGAGCATTATTCTTGATCTGTTCGAGGAATCCAGCGCAGAGTTGATGATTTTGCTCAACCGCAGCACCGGTTCCAAATACGCCGGCGTGAAGGCAAGTATATGCGCTTTGGTCGTATCGATTCTGGAGAGCATGATCCGCTTCGGTAAGGATGAGACCGGCGAGCTGACGCTGGAAGAGAAACAGACGGCCCAGATGCTGGGCGGAACCGTGGTGGAAGGCGTATGTCTGATTCTGCGTGATCATGAAGACGGGGAAACGGTCAAACGGCTGGTGAACCAGCTGGTGTATCTGTACTACTTTGGCACCGATCATTGGAATAAGAAAAAGGGATGAATCCAAGGGATTCCCTTTTTTTCGCTCAAAAATGAACGCTTGTTTACTAAGGAAGTTGAAGGAGGAATATCAACAACATGCGGCAAATCATCAAGTGGCGCTGGGCGATTCTGGTGTTATGGCTGGTGGCGACGGTCCTGCTGACCGTGTTCCAGCCCGACGTGAATGCCATTCTCCAGCAGAGAGGCCAGGATCCCCTCGCCGAAGACAGCCCTTCCAAGGTTGCGGGGGCGCTGCTCAATAAAATGACCGGCCAGAGCGGGACCAGCGACATCGTGGTGTTCCATGAAGAAAACAAGCTGACCGATGAGGATATGAAGAGCATCGAGAGCGGCGTGATGAACATGAAGGCGAAGCAGTCTGAGCTTGGCATCACCGAAGTCCTGGACCCGTTCTCGATGCCTGAAGCCAAATCTCAGCTGATTTCGGAGGACGGCACGACCGTGATGGTCAGCTTCAGCCTGGACAAGAACGGGCGGGATATGGAAGAAATCACGGATCAGTTCAATCAGGCGCTGAAGGATGTCAAAGCGACATACTACCTGAGCGGCGAGGATTTTATCCAGAACGACTACATCAAGGCGTCCACGGCAGGGGTGGAGAAAAGCGCGGCGCTGACCGTTATTTTTATTCTCGTCGTGCTCATCGTCATGTTCCGTTCGATCGTGATCCCGTTCGTGTCACTCCTTGCCGTAGGCATATCCTACCTCTGTTCGATGGGGATTGCGGCGCAGATCATCGATAAAATGAACTTCCCGGTCACCAGTGTGACCCAGATGCTGCTGGTACTCATCCTGTTCGGCATTGGGACGGACTATAACATTCTGCTGTTCAACCGTTTTAAAGAGGAGTTGTCGCATGGCAAATCCGTCGATGAAGCCATCGTCGCTTCCTACAGAACGGCGGGCAAAACGATCGTATACAGCATTCTTACCGTCTTTATTGCTTTTGCAGGACTCAGCTTCTCGGACTTCGGCATCTATAAATCCGCCAATGTGGTTGCGATCGGCACAGTGATCTTGGTGCTTGAATTTCTGACGCTGACGCCGTTCCTGATGAAGACGCTCGGACCGAAGCTATTCTGGCCGTCGAAAAAGGTGGCGGGCCACAAGGAAAGCACCTTCTGGGCGAAGCTGACGGCAGTTTCCGTTAAGCATCCGGTCATCGTGACGGTTATCATCGTCATTCTGATGATTCCGGTGCTGCTGACCAGCGGCCAGAAGCTGTCGTTCGACCAGCTGAAGGAGCTGGGGGACGGCTATCCGTCGACCAAGGGCTTCAGCATCGTCGCTGATCATTTCAGCCGCGGCCAGGCGCTGCCGACGACTGTCGTCATCGAAGACGACAAGACGATGGACAATAACGACACGCTTGGGGTTATCGACAAGCTGACCGAGAAGTTAAAAGGCATCGACGGGGTCAAGTCGGTATCAAGCGTGACCCAGCCGCAGTCGGAGCCTGTGGAGGACTTCTATATCAGCAGCCAGACGGAAACGGTGACGGACGGCATTTCGGCGTCCAAAAAGGGCGTGGACCAGATCAAGGACGGCCTGGACCAGATCGGAGATAAGCTGACGACGCCTGACTTCTCCAGCGCCAATCAGCTGGTGTCGGGTACGGGACAGGTCAAGCAGGGCTACGATCAAATTACGGACGCGATCTCACAGGTGTCCGGAGGCATCCAGCAGGGAGCAAGCGGCGCATCGGAGCTCAGCAAGGGCATTGCGAAGCTTGAAGCCGGCATGAACACCGTCAGCACCAATACGTCCAAAATCAACCAAGGACTCACCGAGCTGTCCAAAGGATACGCTTCGCTCGCAGGCGGTTATGAGCAGGTATCCGGACAGATTCCGCAAATTCAGCAGGGGCTTGCCGGCATGAATACGCTGATCGGCAACCTGGGTGAGAGCCACAGCGAGCTGGCCGAGGATCCAAACTATATCCAGCTGAAGCAGACCGGCGAAGGACTCGTTACCGGTTTGGCACAGCTGGACGGGGGTCTCAAGGAACTGAATGCGAATTATGCCAAGCTGAACGCATCCTTCGCCCAGGCTTCCGGCGGCTTAGGCCAAATTGCCGCGGCGCAGAAGCAAATGGCTACCGGTCTGGCAGCGCTGGAGCAAGGGGCTGACCAGTTGGCCAAGGGATTGCGCCAAGGCAGCAGTGGCAGCCAGGAAATCGCCGCAAACATGAAGAAGCTGAACGCTGCACTGGGCAGCGTCCAAAGCGGGCAGCAACAGCTGCTGAGCGGACTTTCCAGCCTCTCGGGCGGCATGTCCCAGCTGAAGGAAGGCATCGACAAGAGCGGCAACGGACTGGGAGACATCTCCGAGGGTCTCGGCAAAACCAATGACTTCCTGACCCAGCTGAACAGCTCGAAAACCTTCTTTATTCCACGCGAAGCGCTGGAAAATGAAGATTTCCAGCAGGCCGTGGATGCCTTTATGTCCAAGGACCGCAAGATTACGAAGCTGATTGTCATCCTCAACGACGATCCGTATTCCCCAGCGGCCATGGACACGATCGAGAAAATCAACAGCGAGGTTTCCGGCACGCTGAAGGGAACTGTGCTGGGCGACGCCAAGTTCGGAGCTGCGGGACCAAGCTCAACGACGTATGATACGAATGAGGCCCAGATCAAATCCTTCAACAGCACGGCGATTATCGTCATCGTCAGCGTGTTCGTCGTTCTGCTGTTCGTGATCCGTTCCTTCTGGCCATCGGTCTTTATCGTATTGTCACTTGTCGCTTCCTACTACGTGGCGATGAGTGCCTCGAAGTTCGTAACGACCTATATCATCGGAGCGGAAGGGGTATCGTCCTTCGTGCCGTTCTTCTCCTTCATCGTCATCGTCGCGGTGGGCGTGGATTACAGCATCTTCCTGATGGAGCGCTACAAGGAAAACGGGGAGCTGTCTCCGGGAGAAGGGATTGTCAAGGCAGCCCGAAGCGTGGGCGGCGTCATTATTTCCGCCATGGTCATTCTCGGCGGAACGTTCGCAACGCTGATGCCTTCGGGGCTCGTTCTCTTGATCGAGCTGGCTGCGGCCGTGATCGTCGGTCTCGTCGTGCTCTGCTTCATCCTGCTGCCGATGCTGGTACCGGCCTTGATCGTGCTGCCGGAAACCTTGTCGCGCGGGCGGTCCCGCAAGCAGCAGATGGCCCATGTCAGCGGGAAGGACTCCACGCTGGATTCCTAATAACTTGTAAACGTATGAACGATGGTGCACAGGTCCAACAAGAACAATATTCTGTACACAGCAAAAAGACCGGAAGAGGCTGCAGCCCTCTTCCGGTCTTTATTTATATCAAGGCTTCACGCGGCGCGTTGTCCCGGGGGTGGGGCGGGACCGCATTAAGCCAGTGTTTTCAGCGCATCAGGCGTGAACGGAGCAAGCTCATCGAAGCGGCCTTCACGCACTTTGGTGGCCCAAGCCGGGTCTCCAAGCAATGCACGGCCTACGGCAACCAGGTCGAATTCACCGTTCTCCAGGCGTTCCAGGAGATCGTCGATATCCTTGCTGCCTGCACCTTTGCCTTCGGCAAACAGGCTCGTGAATGCTTCGTCGAGTCCGACGGAACCGACAGTAATGGCTGGTTTGCCCGTCAGCTTCTTGGCCCAGCCGGCGAAGTTCAGGTCGGAGCCTTCATACTCCGGCTCCCAGAAACGGCGGGTCGAGCAGTGGAACACGTCGACGCCCGCGTCTGACAAGGCGCCTAGCAGCTTCCCAAGGTCTTCCGGAGTTGGGGCGAGCCTTGCGTCGTATTGGTTTGTCTTCCATTGGGAGAGGCGCAGCACGACAGGGAAATCCGGTCCTACGGCACGGCGGACGGCTTCCACGACTTCAATCGCAAAGCGTGCGCGCTTCATCATATCGCCGCCGTAGCGGTCCGTGCGGCGGTTCGTTTGTTCCCACAGGAACTGGTCGATCAAATAACCGTGGGCGCCATGGATTTCCACTCCGTCAAACCCGATTCGTTTGGCATTGGCAGCCGCATCGGCATAAGCCTGGATCACGTAGGCGATTTCTTCTTCGGTCATTGGTTCGGAAACCTGATTGCCGTTCAGATCAAGGCCCGAAGGACCAATCGGCATCGCTTCCGGATTCGGCTCAGCGCCGACCGGACGGGTCATGCCGATATGCCAGATTTGCGGCATGATCTTGCCTCCGGCTTCATGAACTTGCTTAACCACTTCGGCCCATCCGTTCAGGGCGTCTTCACCGAAAAATCTCGGAATGTTCGGGCTGTCAGTAGACGCCGGGTGATTGATTACCGTACCTTCGGTAATGATGAGGCCGACGTTGTTCTCGGCACGGCGGCGGTAATAGGCTGCTACGTCCGGGCCCGGTACTCCGTTCGGGGAGAATCCGCGGGTCATTGGCGCCATGACGATGCGGGTGGGCAGCGTCAAGTTGCCAATGGTAAACGGTTCGAATAGAGCTGCGGTGGAACGGGTATGCTGTGTATTGCTGTTCATGTATCGGTTTCCTCCAATATGTGAGATTTATATCTTTATACATTTACATAAAAATAGATATATATGATGAAAAGAAAGAGCGTTTAAGCCAAAAAGTCCAGATGTGTACCATATGTCATTTTAGCCTAAAGCTCATTCTTGAGTTGTTCGATAAAACGATTGATACCCTCCTCATTCCGTCTATAGTAGGTCCACTGGCCGGCCCGGCGGGATTCCAGCAAACCAGCCTTTTGCAATTTCACCAGGTAGCCTGAAACAACCGACTGTGCAAGCCCTGTCTTCTGCGAAATGCTTCCGACGCAAATGCCGCCTTTGAAATTACAGGATGCCGGCATATGCTCCTGAGGATCAAAGTGCTCCTCCGGATGCTTCAGCCATTCGAGAATTTTAAACCGGGTCTCGTTTGATAGTGCTTTAATGGTTAATAAGGTATCCATGGATCTTATTATATCTATTTTTATAGAAATGTAAATATAGTTTGGCAAAAAAGTTTGAAATCCGGAAAACGCCCCTGCAGAACGGCTTTTAACGAAGTACCGCAAATGTCCAGGTTAACATTCCCGTTTGGGTGGATTTTCATTCGGGTAATAACGGGTGTAAATACTCGGACACCGTCCGTAACCGACCAGGAGGGGATGCATTGATGGACCGTAAGAATGAACAGCAGCCGCAGAAGGATGTTAAGGACAGTCAGCTGGAGGAATTCCGCGTCAGCGATGCGGGGAAACCCATGACTACGAACCAGGGCGTTCGGGTTTCTGAGGACGAACATTCGCTCAAAGCAGGCGAACGCGGGCCGACGTTAATGGAGGATTTTCATTTTCGGGAGAAAATGACCCACTTTGACCATGAGCGTATTCCTGAGCGTGTGGTTCATGCCCGGGGCTTTGGCGTACACGGGTATTTTCAGGTGTACAAGCCGATGACGCAGTATACGAAGGCGAAGTTTCTGCAGGACCCGTCGATGAAAACGCCGGTGTTCGTGCGTTTCTCAACCGTGGCCGGTTCGCGGGGTTCGGCTGATACGGTGCGGGACGCCCGGGGCTTTGCCACCAAGTTCTATACAGAGGACGGCAACTTCGACCTCGTAGGCAACAACATTCCGGTTTTCTTCATTCAGGATGCGCTGAAATTTCCTGATTTGGTACATGCGTTCAAGCCTGAGCCCCATAACGAGATTCCGCAGGCGTCGACGGCCCATGATACGCATTGGGATTTTGTCGCCAATAACACGGAATCGGCCCACATGGTCATGTGGACGATGTCGGATCGGGCGATTCCGCGCAGCTACCGGATGATGGAGGGGTTCGGTGTACATACCTTCCGGCTCGTCAATGACAAGGGCGAAGCACATTTCGTCAAATTCCACTGGAAGCCGCTGCTGGGCGTGCATTCCCTGGTCTGGGACGAAGCGCAGAAAATCGCCGGCAAAGATCCCGACTTTCACCGCCGCGACCTGTGGGAAGCGATTGAAATGGGCGACTATCCCGAATATGAGTTTGGCGTGCAAATGATCCGGGAGGATGAGGAGTTCAACTTCGACTTTGATATTCTCGACCCGACCAAAATATGGCCGGAGGAGCTCATTCCCGTTCAGCGCATCGGAAAAATGACACTGAACCGCAATGTGGACAATGTGTTCGCTGAAACGGAGCAGGCGGCTTTCCACGTGGGCAACGTCGTGCCGGGGATCGATTTTTCCAACGATCCGCTGCTGCAGGGACGCTTGTTCTCTTATACCGATACGCAGCTGATCCGTCTTGGCGGACCGAACTTCCATGAGATTCCGATCAATCGGCCGGTGGCGGAGATCCATAACAACCAGCGCGACGGATACCACCGCATGACGATCAACCGGGGCCAAACGAGCTATCATAAAAACTCCCTTGGAAACAACGATCCCCGTCCGGTTTCGGAGCAGGAGGGCGGATACACCCACTATCAGGAAAAAGTGGAGGGGCGCAAGGTCCGGGCGCGCAGCGACAGCTTCAAGGACCACTATACCCAGGCCAAGCTGTTCTGGAACAGCATGTCCGACGTGGAGAAGCAGCATATTATTAAAGCTTTCCGCTTTGAAGTAGGCAAGGTGAAAAGTAAAAGCGTGCAGCAGCAGGTTGTCGATATGTTCGGCAACGTTGATCTGATGCTGGCTGAGCAAATCGCCCTTGGCGTTGGTGTCAACCCGCCGAAGGCTGGAGAAGAAGCCTCCGGAGCGACCGTGGCAGGAGGTGCCGAAACCCAGGCTTCCCCGGCGCTGAGCCAGCTTCATACCGCCATGTCCCCGGCTACCCGTAAGGTGGCGGTACTGGCCGCTGACGGATTCGACGCGGGCGAAATGAAGGCTGTCCTCGCGGCCTTCGCTGAAGCAGGTGTCGTGCCGGAAGTCGTCAGCGAGAATCTGGGTATGATCGCAGGAACCGACGGCAGCCAGCTGGAGGCTATGCATACCTTCCTGACGGCCGACTCTGTGCTGTTTGACGCCGTCTATGTGGCCGGCGGGGAGCAGAGTATCGCCAAGCTGCAGGGTATCAAAGAGGCGGTCAATTTCGTGACGGAAGCCTACAACCACTTCAAAACGGTAGGCGCTTCCGAGCTGGCGGCCGGACTGCTGTCCGGCTCAGGCATTCATTTGGCCGACGCCTCGGCATCTTCCGGCCATCTGACGTCTCCGGGCGAGGATACCGGACTGGTGATCCGCAAGGAGACGGAAGACGGCAGCGTCTTTGCCCAGCAGCTGGTCGACGCCATCGCCTTGCACCGCCATTGGGGCCGGGAAATGCAGATGATTTCTCCAGCGAAGTGAACGTGTAAATCGATTGAGAATAAATAAAGCAAGATGGTCCGGCTCCGCTTGTTGCGGGGCCGGATTTTTTAACATTCAGCGTTATTTCGATACCGGGGCGCCGAATCTGGCCGTTCGTGCTGCGGTTCGTTCCGTCCCGTTTACCGTTCCCGCTTTACCGCTCCCGCTTTACCGCTCCCGCCTTATCTCTCCTGCCTTATCTCTCTCTTTGCCTCTCTTCCCATAGAAACCCGGCTCATTGGACGTGTTTGGATGGGATGAGTGCTTTATGGTAGGATAAGGAAGAATGTCAGGACCAACATCAATGGGTTTTCGCTGCTGAAAGGGTGCATAACATGAAGGAAAAGCTGGAGCGGTACAAATTTTTCCGTATCCTGGCTTCAATATATGAAATCAAAGCGATTCGTCTGCTCATTCCGCTTGCGGTGATCGCGCTCGTCTATTGGGAGGGGCAGCGGGAGCTGCGGCAGATTCACCTGGCGCGTACGTTCCATGAGCTGCGTCTGCTGCCGGTGGGCACCGTTGTGGGGATCTGTCTCTTTTCCCTGTTTTCCGTCGGGGTGATGAGCCTGTACGATTACATGATCCGCATGCATTTCAAGCTGAAAGTTGGCTGGTGGAACACGTTCCGCTATGCCTGGATCGCCAACACATTCAACAACATTATCGGTTTTGCCGGTCTGACCGGCGCCGGTCTCCGTACCTTGCTGTATAAAAGAAGCGGCATTGCGCCCTCGCTGATGGCGTCTGCGGTCGTATTTTTGTCACCGGTCATCATTACGGGGTTATCCATCATGTCCTGGGGCGTTTTATCGGGGGTGTTCCCGGCAACCACAATGATTCGGGAGCATCGCTGGCTGATTTTCGCCGTATGGGGGATGGCCCTGTACCTGCCTTTATTTATTCTGATGCAGCGCTCATCGCTATTCGCGCGGTGGTTCAACAAAGGGGAGGGCCGGACGCCGTGGAGCACGGTGGCCGTCTCTCTGTGCGCATCGCTGCTGGAGTGGGTCTGCGCTGGCGTGACGTTTTGGCTGATTGCCGCCAGCGTCCTGCATGACGTGACCTTCCAGGGCGTCATGGGCATGTATACCGTATCCGCCATTGCCGGTATCCTCAGCATGGCGCCGGGAGGTATCGGCGCGTTCGACCTGACCGTCCTTCTCGGCATTGAGCATATGGGATTTCCCGCCGAAAGGGCAATGGCCGTCCTGGTGCTGTTCCGGCTGTTCTACTACGTTATACCCTGGCTGATCGGGCTGATCATGGCGGCCTTCGAATTCGGCAGTCCAGCGAAACGCAACTTGGAGAAGGTCGAGACCGCGATCGAGATTCCGCTGAACGCCTGGCAGCGGCTGTGGCGCTGGCCGGGGCAGATGCGCTTTCTCAGCGATCTGGGCGTGTGGGCGCTGGGCAAGCTCGTGCTGGTCAGCGGTCTTCTTCTGCTGCTGTCGGCGGCTACGCCGGGACTGCTGTATCGGCTGCGGTTGTCGGAGGAACTGCTGTCCATGCCGATCATGCGCATCTCCCACCTGCTGTCGGTCATGATCGGCTTTATGCTGATTATCCTCTCCCGGGGCATTTCGCTCCGTATCCGCGGGGCGTATTTGTGGACGAGCGGGCTGCTGTTCGCCGGGGCGGTCTTCACCTTTACGAAGGCGTTTGATTTCGAGGAAGCGATCTTTCTGCTGATCGTTGCACTGATGCTGTGGATCTCGCGGGCCCGTTTTTATCGCTCGGGTGCATTGATCGAGTGGAGAAGCGCAGCCGTATGGTATGTGCTCTCGGCGGTCATCGCCTTGGCTTATTACTGGGTCGGCGCTCATGTCCATCATGGATGGCTGCGCCACCTGCCGACCGCGGAACGGATGCATTGGATGGTCGGCTCCAATCCGTATGCCGCATCCGCCGTGATCGGTCTCGCCGGGGCATGGATCCTGCTGACTATGCTGATCGTGCTGCGTCCCAGCCGCAAGGTGGCGGCCCCGGCGACACCGGCCGATCTGGACAGACTCCGGCAGTATCTGCAGAGTCATCACGGAAATTTGCTGACCCATATGCTGTTTACGGGGGATAAAAGCTTCTTCTGGTCCGCGGATGGCGAAGTGCTGATCCCTTACGCCCGCTCGCGGGACAAGCTGGTCGTGCTCGGCGATCCGCTCGGTCCGGAGAAGCTGGTGCCGGATGCGTTGGGCGAGTTTCTGCAAATGGCCGATACCTACGCGATGTCCGTGGTCTTCTATCAGGCGACCCCCGGCTATCTGCCGATGTATCATGAGTTCGGCTACCGGTTTTTCAAGCTTGGGGAAGAAGCCTTGGTGCATCTGGATCAGTTTACGCTGTCGGGCAAGAAAAACACCGACCTGCGCACGGTACGCAATCGCTTTGAGCGGGAGGGGGCGGTGTTTGAAGTGGTTCATCCGCCTTTTGCACCGGAGCTGCTGCGCGAGCTGCGGGCAGTGTCGGACGACTGGATGCACGGCAGGCGGGAAAAAGGGTTTTCCCTGGGCTGGTTTGACGAGCGCTACTTGCAGGAGGCGCCGATTGCCGTGCTGCGGGAGACCGGAGGAAGCATCTTTGCCTTTGCGTCCCTTGCCCCGGCTTATGACGGCGGACGGACGATATCCATCGATCTGATGCGCCACCGCAGCCAGGTTCCGAACGGGACGATGGATTATTTGTTCGTCCAGCTCTTGGAGTGGTCCAAGGAGCAGGGATACGAGGTCTTTAACCTCGGGAACGCGCCGCTGGCAAGCGTAGGCGAGACCCGGAGCGCGCTGCGCGAGGAGAAGCTGGCCGCGCTGGTGTTCCAGTACGGAGGACATTGGTACGGATTTAAGGGCCTCCGGAAGTACAAGAGCAAGTTTTCGCCCGAATGGGAGCCGCGGTTCCTGGCCTATCCCGCTTCCGTGTCCCTGCCAGTGCTGACCGTCGACCTGGTGCGGCTCGTATCGCGCAGGGTGTAAGGATGCCAGGCGTGGCGTTGCTCAGGATGGCGGCAAAGTATGGTGAAGCTTGGAGATTGGCGGGCCAGCGTAGAAAATCCTTAGCACCAGGCTGGCCGTAAATTTGTAAAATCAATCGAAAAACCTGAAGAATGCCGGAGAATAGCTGAATGGTTTGCGATTTAGACGATTTAGACAAGTTAGACGATTTAGAGCTGGGGTAACGGTTAATTTGATCTTGTCTACGTATTTTGATCTTGTCTACGTATAACGAACAAATTCAGTTTTTGTCTTTTAAATGGTGGACAGAGGTAACATATCTTTGCTCAAACATCCGCCTCCATATATAGGGTTGGATAATGACACTAGATACAGGGAATTTTGAGCCCGACCGCATGCAGGTGGATATATTTGTCTTGTCCTTCTTTTGTAGGACAAAATAAGGATTTGTCCATTATATAAGGACAGATCCCGGTTTTCTTACTGTTGGATGGCCAAAAGGCAAATGATCATCCTCATCAAAGGGAACCGGGATAAAACTTCAGCCACTCTTCACCAAAGTGATCCTATATGAAAAAACAGGCATGCCCCTAAGGGAGGCTGCGACATTTTAATTTTATTGTTCATATAAAAAGAGGCAGACCGTACCTGGCCCCTTATAGGGCCGCTGGTACAGACTGCCTCATTTGTTGTTCATGCGAAGCTTGCTTTGCTATCGAAGCATGATGCGGTCAGCTCGCGATATCTTGTTCGTTGGTGTGTGGCTCTGTCCGCTTTGGTCGGGGCGTTCCGCATCTTCGTGTTCAAGACGCGAGGGGTAGCATATTTCCTGAAAAGCCCGAGCGGAGGGAGGCAGCTATTTGGGCAGACGAATGCGGATAATGACGCCCTTCGGATGGTTATGAAGCGCCTGGATGGTGCCGTGATGGCTGTGCACGATCCACTGGGCGATCGAGAGCCCGAGTCCGGAGCCGCCGCTCTCCCTGGTGCGTGCCCGGTCTTCCCGGTAAAACCGGTCGAAGACGCGCTGAAGGCCTTCCTCGCTGATGCCGATGCCGGTGTCGCTGACTTCGATAAACACCCGGTTTTCCTTGATATAGGTGCTGATGCCGATGCTGTCGTGCTCTCCCGTGTATTTGAGGGCATTGTCCAATAAAATGACCATCAGCTGGTGAAGCCGGGCGGGATCCGCCTGGATCCGGGCCTTGCTCGTCAGCCGGAGCCAGATATGCTTGTCCGAAAGCTCGGCGATTTCGATATACGGGCTGCACATTTCGTAGATCAAATCGTCTATGTCGACCGGCTGCTTCTCCAGCTGGGTTTCGGTGGAATCGGCTCTGGCGAGCGTAAGCAGATCGGTCGTCAGCCGGGACAACCGGCGCGTTTCTGAGAGGGACAAGGCGATGTTCTCGAACGTGTCCACGATTTTTTTATCCGGCATGGTCTGCAGGAGTTCCAGTTTGTTCTGGATGATGGTGAGCGGAGTCCGCAGCTCATGCGACGCGTTCTCAACAAACTCCACCTGCTTCTCCCAGGAGCGAATCACCGGTTTCATCGTTTTCCGGGATAAAATGATGCTGGCGGTGATCGACAGCAGGATAAACACGGCCGCGCAAATGATGATAATACGCTTGAAGTTGCCCAGCAGATTATGCTCGGTATCGACATCGACCAGCAGCTGAATGTAGCTGCCCTTGAAAAGGGGGTCTGAAACGGTCAGTGTGCGGAAGTGGTACGTGCCGTTCAAGGTCAGGTTGGAAATGACGCCGATCGTGGACGGGTCAAATTTAAGATTTTCCAAACCGTAATTTTCGTAGTTCAGCATACCGATCTGCTGGATGTTGGTAATTTCTCCTTTGGCGTCCCATTGAACGGGAATGATCCGGGGGCTTGGAGGGGGCATGACCCTGCCAAACCGGAACCGCTCCGACGACCCATCCTTGAGCGGACTGTCGCCGAACCTGGCTTCAATGATACTTTTGTACATGGTCAGATCCCGGTCGGGTTTGGCGAACAGTGTGGTTCGCATTTGGCCGAATACGATCGCTCCGAACAGGCCGAAGAGCAGGGTGAATGCGATCAGATTGTACAGAATCAGCCGGAGCTGCTGGTGACGGATCACTTTGTTTTTATTCATGGTCTTCACCGTTCTCCGACAGCATGTACCCCATGCCGCGGATCGTCTTGATGTATTTGTCGTAGCCGGCCGCTTTGAACTTTTTGCGCAGGTTGCTGATATAGACCTCGATCACCGTGTTGGTGGTGCTGGAATCCATACCCCAGACCCGGTCGAAAATTTGTTCTTTGGTCACGATGATGTTTTTGTTGTTCATCAGGTATTCCAGCAGGTCGATCTGCTTGCCGTTCAGCAGGATCGCTTCCTCGCCAATGCTGACCGTACGGCTCTTCAGATTGAGCTTCAGTTCCTTGAAGGAGAGGGTGTGCTCCCTGAACCCTCCGACAGAGCGCCGGACGATGGCCTCCAGGCGAAGCAGGAGCTCCTCGCGATGGAACGGCTTGACGAGATAGTCGTCGGCCCCCTTCTTGAAGCCCTGAATCTTGTCGTCGATGCTGTCCTTGGCGGTCAGTATCAGCACCGGCGTGGAGATGCCGTATTCCCGAAGATGGGTCAGCACTTCGTACCCGTTCATACCCGGCATCATAATATCCAGAATGATGACATCGTATATATTTTGCTGGGCGAGATACAGTCCCTCTTCGCCGTCAAAGGCTTGATCGGCCTCAAACAGGTCCCGGGTCGTCTCGCATACCGTATCGGATAAATGCTTGTCATCCTCAATGACAAGAAGCCGCATGGCAAGTTCACCTCAATTGACGTTTGATCCTAATCGAAACCTATTTTGTCAGGAATGTCAAATGGGGAACGGCTTGCGGCTTAACTTGTTCAGAGCTGTAATGCATTCCGCTGCACGGGGCTCATTCAACCAGCGGTCGTCTAAGGAAGGATTAAGTGTGATTTCCCGTCTGCTGCTGAGGTTTCCAGGCACTCATGAGCGGGCCCTCCGCACCGTACAGCGGATCGGTATTCGGAAGGGGCACCCGGGCGATGTCTTCCAGCACCTTTGGGCGCTCCCCGGGCTTGCCGGTGCACAGATTGTAATCCATGCCGTCCGGATAGGCTCCGACGACCCTGAAATCCTTGCTGGCAGAGCATCGCTTGTGCCCCGTTCCGGCCGGAAGGACGGCCACGTCACCGGCGGTCAGCTCGAACTTCTGGCCATGTTCACCGCCGAGCTGAAGCACGGCGGAGCCGCGAATAACCCCCAGCACCTCATGGGCATTGCTGTGATAATGATGGTAATCAAAGACGCCGTTCGTCCAGCTGTTCAGCCAGCCGTTGCGGTTAAAGATAGCTTCCGTTTCCTCCGGTTCATCCTTAAGCGAACCCAAGTATAGGATGACCGGCAGGTTGGGGTTGCCCGGAATAACACCGTCATCCTTAAAAAATATCGTTTTGATCTCCGCACCGTTCATGCCGTCAACCTCCGCTCATCTGCTTTCATTTGGAATGTAAATAAACATATTCGCACTTTATGAAACGCGGTTGTTCTTGGAACGATACCTATGCTATAATCAAGACTGGTAAACGTCAATTTCATATTGTCGGGTAAATGAATGAATATATCCTTGGATAAAAGTCATTTATGGCCTAACTTTTTCTTGCTGTTAAAGGGAAAGTTAGGCCTTTTTGTTTTGCTGAGGACCCGGGAGGTTGTGCCGGGGACAGGGAAACACCCGCTTATTTCGTAATCAGGAGGGATATAAAGACACGCTTTTGCGGGTACACGATATGGCGGCTTGCCGCAATCATGTTTAGCAGCGTACCGCAACGACGCGTCTAATTCAATGGATCAATTACATAACCAACAACCATTTCATCAGCTCTTTGCCAGCTATACCAGCAAGCTATTAAGAGACCACTTTGGCAAAGGACCTGAATCCGTGGTGGTTTCTGTCGGTCACACCTTTATTACGATATATTTGCGCAACTTCCTGACGCCGTCTGAACGCATCCTGCTGGAACAGGAGCAGGAGGACATGATTGTGCAGACCAGAGCCAATCTGATGCAGGCGGTGATTCCCGAAATTATCAGTTATCTTGAAATCATGAACGGATCGAAACCGGAAGAGGTGTATTATGACTGGAATCTCCATAAAAGATCGGGGATGATCGCGGTCGTATCGGCAGAGGCGGGCAAACAGGGCACCGCGGTGAACAGGGATTACCCTGTGAAATCCGAAGTGGAAGCGGAAATACTCCACATTTGCCAGCAGATTCAAAAATCGCCCGAGCAGATTGATTCCTTTGAGCTCAATTCCAGAACGCTGCTGGTCGTGCGAAGCGGCGTATACCTGGAGCTGGAGAAGGCACTGATCCGGCTGGGCCATGGCCGCCTGCTGAAGTCGGTGAAGAGCGGACTGGAAAAAGAGTATATTATGCGCAGCAAGCGTCTGAACAGCCTGCTGCATCAGCCGGTATCCGATTGCTTTATAGACTGGAATGATAAGCTGGATAAGAGCATTCTTCTGCTGATCATGAATCCGCCCCGATAAATTTCGCGGGCGGATTTTGATTTTATAGAGGCGGGCCTATGGCGTCCGGGGCGTGTAGCGGTGCATTAGCTTGACCGTCATCTCCCGGATTTCCTCCTCGCCCGGCAGGTGCAGGCGGCTCGCCGCCTCGGCTACTCCGGCAGCCGTCTGCAGGCTCCGGACCACCTCTTTGACGGAAGCGGCAAACGTATCGGCCGCCCCCGGGCCCATGCCGGTCAGCTCGTCCAGCGAAGCCATGGTACCGGGCTCAACGGACGGATAATCTCCGTCTTTGGCCCCGGCTCCAGCCAGGTCGTAGAACGACTTGACCAGCTGACCGCGCTCCCGCCCGGATCCGCCTGCGATGACAAAAGCCTGGATGACGTAGGCATGAGCCTGGCGGCGCTGTGCAATGCCGCAGAACTTGCGTCCGCCGATGCTCAGATCATAGTCACCCGGGCAGTAAGCCCCGGCGACTTCTCCTTTGTCCACCGTTTGACCGGTGGCGGCCAGCGCCTGCCGGATGAGCGCGTACATCCGCTCGAAGTCCCGGTGGAAGTGGAGATCGCCCGCGCCCCGCTTCGGCAGGATGAGCGACACGTTGACCACGTCCGGATCGAGCGGAACGGCGGCGCCGCCCGAGTTGCGGATGGCCGTGCGGTACCCGAGCGATTCCAGCCAAGCCCGGGCCTGCTCCGCTCCGGGAAGCCGGCTGTCCCTAAGACCGATAATAAAAGAGCGGGGATGACGCCAAATATGGCATAACGGCGGACCGCCTTCTCCTGTGCGCCGGCACAGCAGCTCGTCCATCGCGAATGGATACAGGGCATCCACATCCTCCAGTTGTGCCGTCCGGTCCAAAATGAGCATCTGCCCCGCTATTTCCGTAATATCTTCAAACATGCGCACCGCTTCCTTTTCCCAGGTGATACCGGGACCACCGGTTACCAACCGTTTATTCCGTTCCTATTACAATCTCCCTGATCCTGATTATGACATAACCGATCCGGCGTGGCTACTGCATGAGCATGGGATTCCCGATGGGGCAGGCTGCCCGAAAATGTCAAAAAACAGACAAAGAAGAAGCATACACCAAGCCTGTAAATACCATATAATGGATACAAACCGGACGGTCGGTTTTAAAACAACAAGGAGCCTTCCGACCATGAAAAAGCGTAAATACGAAGCCGAACAGACCAAACAGACCATTGTCGAGGGAGCTAAGGCGCTGTTTGCCGCCAAAGGGTATGCCGCAACGTCCATGATGGATATTTGCGAGGCCACAGGCTGCAGCAAGGGAAGCATCTACCACCATTTTCAGAGCAAAGAGGATTTGTTTCTCTACTTGGCGGAGCAGGCGTTTACGAACTCCTGGCAGACCTGGCATGAGCAGTCCGGGGAAGATCGTTCCGCGACGGAGCAGCTCTACGCTTACGCCGACTATTTTGTCGACACGCTTCAGAAGCCGCTCAACAAGGCCGGCGAGGAATTTATGATCCGGGTGGGTGCCGATTCGGAAGCCGGGCGGCGGTTTATGGAGATCATCCAGAACTACATGAAGGGATTTGAGGATCTGGTCCAGGCCGGACTGGACAGCGGGGAATGGAAAGGGGAGAGCGTGCAGGAGCTGTCCTTTATTATTCTCAGCTATTATTCCGGTCTCAGCGACAGCTACCACCTGATGGACAAGGCAGCGATGAAAGAGCTGTTCCGTAAAGCCACCACGTTACTGCTTGATGGGATTCGCAAGTAATCAATCCTAGGGAGAGATGGCTGATGGAAACAAAGCGGTTCGCAGGTAACGACCACACGGGGAACATTAAATTTTCGGTGATTATTCCGGCCAGAAACGAAGAGAACTATATCGGGCGCTGCCTTGATTCTCTGGCTGCCGCAGCGGAGCCTTTTCCGGGACAGGTAGAGGTCATCACCGTCTTAAACCGGTGCACCGACCGGACTGAGGAGGTTGCTTCGTCGTACGGGGCCGTCATTTTGAAGAACGACAGCAAAAATTTGTCGCAGATCCGCAACGCCGGGATTCAGGCTGCAAGGGGCGAAATCATCGTGACGATTGACGCCGACAGCTGGGTGACGGACAATATGCTCACCGAGATCGACCGGCTGCTGGCAGCCGGACAATGGATCGGCGGCGGGGTGAGGAGCCAGTTTGAGCGGGTGTCGCTCGGTATCATCGTCTCCGGGTTGCTGCTGATCGTGCCCCTTCTGTTCAAATACGGACTGGTTACCGTCGGACTGTTCTGGGGGTACAAGAAGGATTTTGAAGCGATAGGCGGCTTTAACGAAAACATGCTGATGGCGGAAGATGCCGACTTTGCCAAGCGGCTCAAGCAATGGGGCAAGCAGCAGGGGAAGAAGTACGGCACCGTCACGAAGGCCAGCATGACGACCTCCTGCCGGAAATTCGATGAGTACGGTGATTGGGCCGTCGTCAAGAACCCGAAAATTATATGGGCGTATCTGAAAGGAACGGACCGCAAGCACGCGGACGAAACGTACTACGAAATCCAGCGGTAGCAGTTTTACGGATCATCAGGCGATTTTTATCATAAATATATATTTCTGGGGCATACTAAGCGGACACCGATGAACTGAGGTAAATAACGGGAGGGTTCGCGATGTATTTCGGAAAAAAAGTGGTCGAGGAAATTCCCGAGGCCGATACTTTAATCTGGTCATGCGTAAACGATGGATGCAACGGCTGGATGAGAGACAACTTTGCTTTTGAAACGGAGCCGGTTTGCGTTCAGTGCAACTCTCCAATGGTGAGCAGCATGAAGATGCTGCCGCTGGTCGTCAACGACCATCCGACGAAAATGCTGAAGAAGGGGACGCTCATTTAAGGGCGCGACGTCCGTTCAGCTCAAAGCGATGTATGAAGAGGTCCTGTGAGGGCCTCTTCTTTGCTTTGGATGCAGGTTTAATCTGATCCGACGTTTCTTTTTATATCACCGTTACATTCACTTCTTACTATCTAGGCTGCAGGCCGGCTCCAAACCGATCCAAAAAGAAGCGGGAACGATGAGACAGAGCGATGCGGAAGAGCCATCCCTTTGAGCGAGCGCTTGACCTGCAAGCCGAATCTCAAGCCTTATAAGTCCGTACCGGACCGGATTCCGCGGAGATGGTCTGCATTTCGTCAATTCTACAAGGAGCTGATGGATGTTGAACAGACTCATTGGGGCAGCGATGAAACGAACCGTATTGATTCTGGTTTTGCCGGCCATCATTTTAGTTTGGGGAGAAATGTCTGCGTACCGTATGCAGCGGGGAGATCTCCCACCGGTCAATCATTCTGCGCTTTTGATTACGGTCCAAGCCCCGAGTTACCTGGCCGAGGAGATTAAACATAACGTGACAACGCCGATTGAGCAAGCGGTCCGCGCTGTGGAAGATCTGCAGCTGTTGGAGATGAACAGTTTTAATGGCGGACTCCTGATCAGCCTGTATTTTCCCTTGCATGATACTATGGACCGTGCCGAGCGGGACGTAAACGAAGCTTTAAAGGGCGTGGATTTGCCTGCGGGCACGGGTGAGCCGAAGGTCACCCGCATCCGGGCTGACTCTTTTCCGATCATGAAGTTAAAGGTGACAAGCCCTTCAGGAGAGGTGGATGAAGAGACGCTGCGAACGACTGTTCAAGCCCGCATCACCGATGAATTGCTGCGTACAACGGGGGTAAGCGATGTCCGGGGTACCGGCTCGGGAGAAAATACCTATGTTCTATCGGTTCGGATGGATAAACTGGCCAAGGCTGGATTAACGGTCGATAACGTCAAGCAGTCCTTGGACGGGGTAAACGATCTTTCTGTTCAAGCCCGACTGGCGGACAGCGTTACGTTCATCCCTTTCGAAGCTGCAGGCTGGAGCCCGTACGAGACGGATTGGATGGACGCTGCTATCTGCGGAGACCACGGCCAGAGCGTGCCCCTCTCCTCCGTTGCGACCCTTTCCCCATCGCTGGTTGATAGGCAGACGACTGCCAGGACCGGAGGAATTGGGGGTGTCGTTGTGGACATCTTCAAAGAACCTTCAGTCAACCTTGCGGAAGTATCGAAGAGGATCCGCGAACGTCTTTCAGGCATGACCGGTTATCCGCCGGAGGACGTGAAATTAACGGTCTTGTTTGACCAAGGAACGCGCGCCACCTTCACTGAATAGGGTTACATGCTGTGTTGCTGCACCCCTGGTACTTCAAATAATTTCCATAACCATGTATGATTGGGCTAAGTGATTAAAATGTCCAATGAGTTCGAGAGGCATACAGATTCATGGAAAAGAGGGTGCAGCAGCATGAGCAAATTATGGATACGGGCGGCTGCAGTAACCGGTCTGGCTGCCGCCGCATGGAGCTTATCCGTCGCCGCCTATTCCTCCGACTCGCTTCAGGTCAAGCCGGTTCATCCGCGGCTGGTTTTTAACGGGGAAGAGGCGAAGGGCGGAACCGGTCCGATGTTCTCCTACCGGGACTCGACTTACGTCCCCCTGCGCGACGTTTCCACGGCGATGGGAGCCAAAGTTTCTTACGACAAGGAGTTCAACACGGTGCATGTGGATACGCCTGTCCCGGTGAACGGGAAGTCGAAGATTCATGCCACGAAGACGTTGGGGGATTTCAAGCTGTCCTTGTATGCTGCCGAAACGGAGGTTCCCTACGGCAAGCCGATTCCGGTCTGGGCGCAGCTGGAGTACCTGGGGGACAAGGAGGCAGTTGTTAATCAAGGCTTTAAGCCGTTCTACTTTGAGATTCGCGATGAGGCGGGGGAGGGAGGGGGCGCCCTTATCCCTGCGATCCTGATCCCCACTACCTATTCGCCCGGCGATGTGTTTCTGGATCAGCTGGACTCATTCATCGATATTCCAAGCTATAACTTTACGATCTATCAGAAGGCCCACCCGAATGAGGAATTGCCCGTCCAGATGTTGAAGGACACCAGGTGGAGCACTCTTCCTCCAGGGAAGTACACGATCACGGCGCGTCCCGATTTTAGCCTGAAGTCCACGGGCGAGCGTTTCGAGGAATCGGCCGAAATTCAAATTACTGTCAAGTAAATTGACCGAAGCGGACCCAAAAAAACCGGCTCCTATACATCAGGAAGCCGGTTTTTGAGATGGGTATCGATCCCGTAGGGATGCGTGGTAACTATACTTTAATGCGTCCGAGCGCCTTCTCCGCCGGCACGTAGTCGTAACCGAGGTCGCGGGCCACCGCCTCGTAGGTGATGCTGCCGTTGACCACGTTCGCCCCGCTGCGGATGGCACTGTTCGTTGCCAGCAGATGCTGCAGGTCTTCGCCGGCCAGCTTCAGGGCGAACGGCATGGTGGCGTTCGTCAGCGCCAAGGTGGAGGTCTGCGGCACCGCGCCCGGCATGTTCGCCACCGCATAGTGCACGACGCCGTGCTTCACGTACGTCGGGTTATCGTGTGTCGTGATATGGTCGATCGTTTCGACGATGCCGCCCTGGTCGATCGCCACGTCCACGATGACCGAGCCCGGCTTCATCGATTTGACCATCTCCTCGGTGACGAGGCGCGGCGCTTTGGCGCCCGGAATCAGGACGGCGCAGATCAGGAGGTCCGCCTCCTGAACCGACTTCGCGATGTTCGACGGGCTGGACACCAGCGTTTTGATCTGGCTGCCGAAAATATCGTCCAGCTGGCGCAGCCGTGGAATGCTGAGATCGAGCAGGGTGACGTCGGCGCCGAGACCCACGGCGATTTTCGCCGCGTTCATGCCGACCGTCCCGCCGCCGATGATCGTCACCTTGCCGCGCGACACGCCCGGAACGCCGGAGAGCAGGATGCCTTTGCCGCCATGCGGGCGCTCCAGCAGCTGGGCGCCGATCTGCGCCGCCATGCGTCCGGCCACCTCGCTCATCGGCGTGAGCAGCGGCAGAGTGCCGTTCACGTTTACGGTTTCGTAGGCGATGGCGGTAACGCCGGACTGCACCAGCGCTTCGGCCAGCTTCGGCTCAGCGGCCAGATGCAGGTACGTGAACAGGATGAGCCCTTTACGGAAATATCCGTATTCGCTGGGAAGCGGCTCTTTCACCTTCATAATCATATCGGCCTGGGACCACACCTCCGATGCTTCCGTCAGAATGGTGGCTCCGGCCTGCTTGTATTCTTCATCGGGAAATCCGCTTTCCGCACCGGCCTGATGCTCGATATATACCGCATGTCCGTGCTGAATCAGTTCGAGGGCACCTGCCGGCGTGACGGCGACGCGATTTTCGTTGTTTTTAATTTCCTTAGGTACTCCGATTTTCATGACAGATCACCTCACCTCATAATATATTAAAAGTGTACAATCGAATCGGCGCGTATTCATCATACGTCTTGTCAATCCGTTTGCCGCAGCGGCAGGACATAATGTTCGGCTGGTGTTACCATAATTAACATAAGGGATGTGAATGCCGATGAGCAGCGGCTTCAACCTGCATATCCGGGAAGTGCTGGAACGCCCGGTGTTCAAGCGGGCCCGGCTGATTGCCGGAGCGAACGGCCTGGACCGTGAGGTGGGCTGGGTGCATATTCTCGAAATCACGAACGTGGCCCCGTTCGTGACGAAGAACGACCTGATCCTCACCACCGGCCTTTGGCTCCATCATTACGAGCAGGAGCGCCTGTCCTACATGCAGCAGCTCATCCGCCAGCAGGCGGCGGGGCTGTGCGTGGAGCTGGGCACGAGCATCGAGAACATTCCGGAGGAAATTATCGAGCTGGCGGACCAGTGTGATTTTCCGCTGCTCGTGTTCGAGCAGCCTGTCCGCTTCGTTGAAATCACCCAGGATATTCACGGGCTGCTGATCAACCAGCAGCATCAGCTGCTGAAGGATCTGGAGGCCTTTTCCCGCCGGCTGCAGCAGATTACCCTGCAGAGTACGGATGTTCATGCCGTTCTCCATGTATTATATGAATACACGGGTTATCAAATTGTGTATCATTCGTCCGTGGAAGCGAATAAATTTTGTCCGAAGCCGGTAACCTCGGAGGAGGCCGATGAGCTGACTTTCTTCTACCGCAAGCAGGTGGAGGGAAATGAAGCGGCCGCCCAGGAGCCCAGCCGCTTTCCGATGCCGGGCGACCGGCTGCTGCTCTCGCAGCCCGTCATCTGCCTCGGCGAGACCTTGGCGTACGTGGGAATGATCCTCCCGGGCGAGCAGCCGCTGGACCGGATCGTCCTGCTGCTGGACTACACGGCCAAATCGCTGGCCACGCTGCTGCTGCGGATGCTGTTCCTGGAGGAGAAGCATCTGCGGGATCAGAACCAGCTGATCCAGGACATCCTGTCCCACCAGCTGGAGGACGAAGAGGCGGCGCGGTCCCGGATGGGCGTACGTCCGGCCAAGCAGGGGGAGGTCCTCTTCATCGGCGGCATCGTCGAGCTGGAGTATCCGGACAGCGCCCTGCGGCCCGACCGGGACCGGATCGAAGCGGAGGAGCAGGATCTCCTCGTCCGGCTGCGCGCCCTGCTCAAGAAGCACGGTCTGCGCAATTTGCTGATGCAGAAAGGGCACCGCATCTACATTTTGTGCGCGCGGGAGCGCTCTGCTTCGGGGGACAACGCGGCAGCCTTGAAGCAGGCGGTGCGCCGGATCGTGGATAGCCTGCGCCTGACAGGCGTGGGTCTTACCCAGCCGTTCAGCCTGCACGCAGGCTTTGGCAGCATCCGCCCGCGGATGACCGACATGCACAAGAGCTTCAAGGAAGCGGAGCAAGTGATGGAGGTATCCCGCTCGGTGGAGCTGATGCGCAGCAGCTTGTTCTACGAGCGGATCGGCGTCTACCAGCTGCTGAAGGCTATCCCGGACAAGGCGTTCCTCCAATCGTTCGTCGAGGAGCAGCTTGGGGCGCTGATGGCTTACGACAAGGAGCATCACCTGCATTTGGTGCAGACGCTCGACGTCTATTTGCAGTACATGGGCTCGAAGAACGATACGGCCAAGGCGCTGTTTATCCACCGGCAGACCCTGTACAACCGTCTGGACAAACTAAATGAAATTCTCGGGGAGGACTTTTTGGAGCCGGAACGCCGTATATGCCTGGAAATGGCGCTGCTGGCCTGCCCGCTCTTGTCCTGACCCGTATACCTGTTGATTTCTCAACTCAGAAAGGCAGTGCAGATAAAGGATGATGAAGTTATGAACAAAGTCGGACTGGTCATGAGAAAGATCCAATTTACCGAGAGGCAGGGGCCGCGCGTCTTTGCGGACCGCCTGCAGGCCATCGGCCGTGAGCTGGGGGTGGATATCGTCTTTATATCTCCGGAGCGCCATGTGAGCGGGTATGACTGGTTGCCGGGATACGAGCATGAGAAGGGTGACCTGGTAAACTATGACATCGTGCTGGACCAGATTTACGCGAACGGCATCGAGCACGTGATCTATACCGTATCCGGATTTACTTATCTGAAAATGTTTCTTAAAAACAGCGTACTCTTTCCGCACAGCTTTCCCGACCCGGCCCTGACGGGGTACGACATGATGAAGCCTTTTTATCAAATGGTGGACAAGGCGGTCGTGCAGACCGAGTTTTTGAAAGGCGAGCTTGCCCGCAATTTCGGGGTAACCGACGTGGATGTGATCCCGATCGGATTCAGCGAGGATCTGGCGGAGCGGCATTTTGACCCGTCGCAGATCGTGAACAACCGCATTCTGTGGATCGGACGGGACGAGGAGAACCGCCGGCCGGATCTCGTGCTGGAGTATGCCCGGCAGAATCCGGACAAAGAGGTGTACATGGTCTTCGGGGGCGAACGATACCGGGAGAGCATGAAGAAATACGACATCCCGCTCAATGTCCGGCTGCAGTTTGCGCTGAGCCAGGATGACATTTTTAAGCTGATGAACACGGCGAAGGTGTACTGGAACTGTTCGAAATTCGATACGTTCGCCATGCCGCTGACCGAAGCGCTCGCCATGGGCAAAATCGTCGTAAAGCCCGAGCACCCTTGCTACGGCCATATCAGCGCCCGGCATTCCTTTTCAGGGAACGAAAAAAATTGGTTTGAGCTGGTCAACATGGCTGCGGCATCGCCGTCTTCTTATTCCTGGGACAACCGGAGCTACGCGTTTGAGAGCTTTTCCAGCCGCATCATGAAGGAAGGGTACCGCGAGTTTTTTGACAAGTGGCTTAGGGAATAAAAGATTTTTGCCGGATATTGGTCGTGACAGATGACCGAAAAAGGAGTAATCTTCACTAGTGTATATGTCTTAAATTACATATCGGTGAACATGTAGCTTTACCTCAAATAAGCGTAAAAAGGTGATGCAGCCATGTCCTTTTTCAACAAGTATGTCAAGAGATACTGGAAATTGTTTTGCGTAGCGGTATTGTTTCTGGCGGTAGAGTCGCTGTGCGACTTGCTGCAGCCGACGATGATGTCCAAGGTCATCGATGTCGGGGTGGCCCAGAGCCGGATGGATCAAGTCCTCCATTACGGAGGGCTTATGCTCCTGATCACCGCCGTTGGCGCGGTGTCGGCCTCCACCCGGAACATCATTTCAAGCCATGTGTCACAGCGGTTCGGGGCGGAAATGCGGTCCGATTTGTTCCGGAAAATCCAGTCCCTGTCGTTTGAAGACATGGATAAGTTCGACCGGGCCTCGCTCATCACGCGGCTGACGAATGACGTCACCCAGGTGCAGAACTTTGTGAACGGGATGATGCGGTTTTTCGTAAAGGCACCGCTGCTGTGCGTGGGCAGCCTCATTATGGCCATCCGTTTGGATGTGCATTTGTCGCTCGTGCTGGCGGTGGTAGTGCCGGTTGTGGCCGTTCTCATCGTGCTGAACATGAAGATCGGTTTTCCATTCTTTATCCGGGTGCAGCGGGCGCTGGATAAAGTGAACGGCGTCATGCGCGAGTACTTGTCGGGCGTAAGGGTGGTCAAGGCGTTCAACCGCTTTGATTACGAAGTGGAAAAATTTGAAAGCGCCAACACGGAGCTGTCCAGCCGCTCGGTCCTGTCGATGAGGGTCATGTCCGTTTTCGGACCGGGGATTTCGCTCTTCCTCAATTTCGGCATCATCGCCGTCCTCTGGATCGGCGGGATTCGGGTCGACAACGGGCAGATGCAGGTCGGCAGCATCATCGCGTTCATTAACTACATGACGCAAATGCTGTTCTCGCTGATGATGATCAGCAACGTCTTCAACATGTTCGTGCGGGCCAAGGCGTCCGCCGGACGGATTGGCGAAGTGTTTGCCGAAGGAAGCGGGCTGTATCATGGAGGGAAGTCGGCGGCGAAACGCGCTTCTCAGCGCGGACGCATCGACTTCGAGCATGTGAGCTTCTCCTATGCGGGAACCCAGGGCGACCCGGTCATTCGCGACTTTACGCTGACCTGCCTTCCCGGGGAGACCGTGGGGATTATTGGCTCGACCGGTTCGGGAAAAAGTACGCTCGTCAGCCTGATTCCGCGCTTTTACGATGCCGGCGAAGGGCGGGTCAAAGTGGCCGGCACCGACGTGCGGGACATGGACCCGCATGCGTTGCGTGAGATGATCGCCGTCGTTCCGCAGAAGATCATGCTCTTCACCGGCACGGTGGAGGACAATTTGAAATGGGGCAAGGAAGACGCGAGCCAAGATGAAATGGAAGAGGCGTGCCGGATCGCCGAAGCGCATGACTTCATCATGGCTTCGCCTGAAGGATATGCCAGCCGGATCGGCCAAGGCGGCGTCAACTTCTCGGGCGGACAGAAACAGCGCTTGTCCATTGCCAGGGCGCTGGTGAAGAAGCCGGAAATTTTGATTCTCGACGACTGCACGAGCGCGGTGGACGTCGCGACCGAAGCCAGAATCAAGGAAGCGCTGCGGACGTATGCCAGCGAGCTGACCTGCATCCTGATCGCCCAGCGGATCACGTCGGTCATGGATGCCGACCGGGTCGTGGTAATGGACCGCGGGGAGATGGTCGGCACGGGCACGCATGAAGAGCTGATGGAGACGTGCCGGGTCTACCAGGAGATTTACCAATCCCAGATGGGAAAGGAGATGCATCCGCATGCCGCAGAATGAAGCCGCACAGGCACAGCAGACGCCGCCTCCTGGGGCACCGGGTCCTGCGGGACGCCCTGCCGGGATGATGAGGGGACCCGGAAGCGGGGGCATGGGCCGGGGAAAGCCGGTCAAGCCCAAAAACTTCCGGAGAACGATGGGGCGCCTGTGGCGTTATTTCGGACGCGAGCGCAAGCTGCTCAGCCTGATCATGGTGTTTATCATCATCGATGCGGGCGTAACCCTGATCGGGCCGTTTCTGATCGGTAAATCGATCGACGCTATGTCCGCGAACCAGGGACGCGTCGCTTTCGGGCTGCTGCAGTCGTTTATTATCGTGCTGGCAACAGCCTATATCACGGACGTCGTGCTCGTCTTTCTGCAGGGCTGGCTGATGGCCGGCGTGTCGCAGCGAATCGTTGCGGGACTGCGGCGTTCGTTGTTTCAGAAGCTGCAGAAGCTTCCGGTATCTTATTTCGACGCCCGCTCGCACGGGGAAGTCATGAGCCGGTTGACCAACGATATCGACAATGTGAGCCAGACCGTATCCCAATCCACCACGCAGCTGATGGCCGGCGGTATCGCCATTATCGGCTCGCTGGTGATGATGATCGTGCTCAGCCCGATCCTGACCCTGGCGAGCCTCATAACCGTGCCGATTCTGTATTTGCTGACGCGCACGGTCACACGCAAAACGTCGGTGCTGTTCAAAGAGCAGCAAGTTCAGCTTGGCATGCTGAACGGACATATCGAAGAGACGATTTCTGGCATGGAAGTCGTCAAAGCGTTTAATCACGAGCATCAAGCGATCAACGAGTTTGAGGCGGTCAACGGCCGCTTGTTTGAAGTCGGGCTCAAAGCGCAGATCCGCTCCGGCTTCATGATGCCGCTCATGAACGTCATCAACAACATCGGTTTTGCCGCCGTCGCGCTCGTCGGCGGGATTCTCGCCGTCAAAAGCCTCATTACCGTCGGCGTGATCGCGAGCTTCCTGAGCTACTCCCGCCAGTTTGTCCGCCCGCTGAACGACCTGGCCAACATCTATAATCTGCTTCAGTCCGGTGTGGCGGGTGCAGAGCGGGTGTTCGAGGTGCTGGACGAGCGGGAGGAGCCGGACGATTTGCCGGATGCGGTACGGCTCGATCGCACCAAAGGCCACGTCGTATTCGAGGACGTAAGCTTCGGGTACCGGCCAGAGGTGCCGATCCTGAAAAGGGTCAGCTTCGAATCGAAGCCGGGGACCAGTACGGCCTTGGTGGGGCCGACAGGGGCGGGCAAGACGACAATCGTCAATCTGCTGACACGGTTCTACGACGTGACGGGGGGTTCCATCCGGATCGACGGCGTCGATATCCGTCATTACACCCGCGACAGCCTCCGCCGCACATTCGGGATCGTGCTGCAGGACACGTACCTGTTCTCCGGCACGATCAAGGAAAACATCAAGTACGGCAAGCCTGACGCGACGGATGAGGAAATCCGCGAAGCCGCCGTGATGGCGAACGCCGACGTGTTCATCCGCCGCCTGCCGGACGGCTATGAGACGGAGCTGTCGGAGAACGGCGGCAATCTCAGCCAGGGTCAGCGCCAACTGCTGGCCATCACCCGCGTCATCCTGGCGAAGCCATCGATCCTCATCCTCGACGAGGCGACGAGCAGCATCGACACGCGAACAGAGCTGCATATCCAGGATGCGCTGCTCCAAATCATGAAGGATCGTACGACCTTCATTATCGCGCATCGGCTCAACACGATCCGGGACGCCGACAACATTATGGTCATCGATCATGGCGAGATCGTGGAGCAGGGCAGCCACGACGAATTGATCGGGCGCCAGGGCTTCTACGCCCGGATGTTCGAGAGCCAGTTCAAAAACCTGGAGAGCGCAGGAGAATAATGGGTCGGCTTGCGCTCCCGGAGCTTGTTCACGATTCTATTGAATTTGTCTTAACCAGATCGAACACATTCGGATTGTACCGTTTTAAAGGAGTTTGTTCACTGACAACAAACACATTTCGATGTGTATCTAGGTGTTTGTTCACTGACAGCCAACACATTCAAATCGTATCTTTCACGGTATTTGTTCCGTGACAACGAACACATTCAGATTGTATCTTTCAAGATGTTTGTTTACTGACAATGAACAAAACCTAAATTTTTATTTTCATAGTGTTTGTTCACTCGTAACGAACAAATTTCGATTTTGTCTTTTAAATGGTGGACACTAACACCATATCTTTGTCCTCAGTCACAACCCCATATATTGATTTGAACATAAATAATAACACAAAATATAGGAAAATTTTCTATCCAACCGCCCGTAGAAGAATATAGTGTCGTGTCCTCCTTTTATAAAACAAAACAAGGATATGTCCATTATATGAGGACAGAGGAAGTGCGAGAGATATTTTAAAATGGAAAGTGTCGGGGAACGGGTAGTGGATTTGAGATCAGGGAGTGTCGAGAAGAGTAGTAGAAGATTGGTTTGAGATTAGTAAAAGTGTTGGTGGTTTTGAGATCTGAACAGTGCTGGAGAAAAGGCTGGTTGATTTGGGATTTGTGATTGTCGGGAGCAGTTAGTGGTTTTGAGATCAGGAAAAGTGTTGGTGGTTTTGAGATTTGAACAGTGCCGGAGAAAAGGCTGATTGACTTAGAATTTGTGATTGTCAGGAGCAGTTAGTGGTTTTAAGATCAGGAAAAGTGTTGGTGGTTTTGAGATCTGAACAGTGCCGGAGAAAAGGCTGGTTGATTTGGGATTTGTGGCTGTCGGGAGCAGTTAGTGGGTTTGAGATCAGGAAAAGTGTTGGTGGTTTTGAGATTTGAACAGTGCCGGAGAAAAGGCTGATTGACTTAGAATTTGTGATTGTCAGGAGCAGTTAGTGGGTTTGAGATCAGGAAAAGTGTTGGTGGTTTTAAAATCTGAACAGTACCGGAGAAAAGGCTGATTGACTTGAGATTTTTGGAGTGTCGTGGAGCAGTTGATTGGCTTGTGAATTGTGGAGTTCCAGGGAGCAGTTCGTGAATTTAAAACCAGGAGAACAACGGGAAAAAGAACGGTTTGGGCCCTTACGCCCTCTTGCTGGTCCCAATTAGGCTGGATTTGTCTACTAACAACGAACAAACCTCGATTTTGTCTTTTAAAAGGTGGACACTAGTACCATACCTTTGGTCCATCGTAAATTTCTAGATATAGATTGTCCGTGAGTTTTAACACTAAATATAGAGGTATCCTCTTTGATTCGAGGGCTGGAGAATATAAGTGCCGTGTCTTTCTTTTGTGGGACAAAATAGAGAAATGTACACTGGAAAAGGACGATTTTCGTATACCCCCCTCTTTATTCTTATAAAGTAAGCGAAGGGCACATAGAAGTGAGTCGTGCAGGGGTCCCCGGAAATGAACCCTCATTAATAAGCAACTAGTCTCTTCAAAGGGTCCCATTGAAGAGCCAAAAAGGGTCCCCATCGAAGGGACCCTCATTGAAAAAGCAGCCATTCCCCATAGGGGAGGCTGCTTTTTATCGGTTTAATAGGCGTTGCGTTGGCATATTAGCGCTTCTCGACAAGCTGCTTCACCGAAGACTCGGAGGAAGTCTCTTCTTCCTCGACGATTCCGCGCGTGGAGCTCCGGAACTCGCGGAGCGTGTCCCCGAACGCTCTTCCGAGCTGCGGGAGCTTCGATGGCCCGAAGAGGACGAGGGCGATGGCCAAAATAATGACCAGGCCGGATACACCAATGTTATTCAGCATAGCATGTACACCTCTTTTCTGGATTAACGTCCTAGCCCCAGATGACTGAACGCTGGACGGATGGCGGCTGTCGTATGGTCAGGACTGCAACCCCCGAGTTGCCGGACTACGGAACTGATGCGGTCTCGGATAGACGGAGAGTGCAATGTTGCTAGACGGATTGAACTGCTGCAGTTGCCAGACTTTGGGGCTGTCCAGCTGCTAAAGAGCAGGAACTGCAGTAGCCCAGCAACCGGATGGCGGGAATGCAACGACCTAGCTGCCGGACGGGCTGGACTGCATTTTCCGCCACTGGCGGCCGGATACATAAACGCTGATCTCGAACAGCAGGATGAGCGGAATGGTGACGGACAGGTGCGAGACGAAGTCCGGCGGCGAAATGCAGGAGCCGAGGATCGCCAGCCCCAGGTACGCGTATTTGCGCGTCTTTTTCAGCGTATCAGGCGTCAGGATTCCGATTCGGGTCAGGAACAGAATGACCACTGGAAGCTCGAAGGCGATGGCCATCGGGATGACCAGATCGAACAGGAACCCGAAGTACCGGTCAATCCCGTACGTTTCGATCGCCCCGATCGTTTGGTTCATGCGCTTCATGAACTTCAGCATCATCGGAAACACGACGTAATAGCTGAACGACAGCCCGGCCAGAAAAAGCATGAATGCGACCGGAATGAAGGGGAACGCGCTCTTTGCCTCATGCTCTGTGAGCCCCGGCTTCACAAAAGCCCACAGCTGGTACAGCAGGACGGGAACCGTGAACATGAGCGCGAAGATCAGCGCGCATTTCATGTAGATCAGAATGCCGTCCGTAAAGGAAAACACGTTCCAGGCGATCGGCTCCGCCAAAGGCTGAGACTTGAGGTAGAGCAGGATGCCGGGGGCGGCGTACAATCCGGCGGCAAACGTCACGATGAAGCAGATGCCGACGATGATAAGCCGCTTTCGCGCCTCGGCGACATGAACAATCCAGTTGTCTTGATCCATTTGATTCCCTCCGCTTTTTCCTTGCCCCCAGGCGGTGTTTTCGCTTAAACGAGAGATCCGCCCGATTTCAAATACTTCGCAATGCCTTCCGCAGCCCGGTAAGCGAGGGCGCCAACGGTACCCGTCGGGTTATAACCGCTGTTATGCGGGAAGGCGGATGCGCCGACGACAAACACGTTTTCGGCATCCCACATTTGGAGATAGTTGTTGACGACCGAAGTTGAAGGGTCCGATCCCATAATCGCGCCGCCGGTGTTGTGCGTGGATTGATACGGCACGATATTGAACGGCCCCAGCTCTTTGGAGGAGCCGATGGACGAAGGCTTCATTTCCTTCATGATGGCTTCGGTTTTACCTGCCATGAAGGCGATCATTTGCCGGTCCTGCTCCTCAAAGTCGAACGTGATCCGGACCAGCGGTTTGCCGTAAGCATCCTTGTAGGTCGGATCCAGATCGAGATAGTGATGCCTCCAAGGCATGCTCGATCCCTGCGCCGCCACGGTCAAGTAGTTGTTCGCGTATTTCAGCGAGGTCGCTTTAAAGTCTTTGCCCCACGTTGGCGTCCCTTTCGGAACCGAATTGTTCGCGATCGGGCGGAGCCCGGTTTGCGAAATCCGGATGCCGGCACCGTGGATGAAATTCAGATCGCTGTGGTCAAAGTTGTCGCCGTTGAAGTCCGGGATCTCCATGCCAAGCGCGCCAGCTCCGGCAAACAGGTTGAACTGCTGGTCGTCATAAAATCCCGTCGCCGACCCGCCATTCGTTTGGTAAGCGTAGTTTTTGCCCACGACGCCTGTTCCCGTATTCGGATCGTACGGCTTGCCGAGCTTGGACGTCAGCAGCAGCCGGACGTTGTTGAACACGTAGCTCGCCAGAATGACGACGTCTGCCGGCTGCTCATATTCCTGGCCGGTCAACGGGTTGACGTATTTCACGCCGGTGGCTTTTTTCCCGTCATGCAGAATATCCGTCACATTGGCATACTCGCGCAGCTCGAAATGACCCGATTTCTGTGCGACCGGAAGCACGGTCACGACCGGATCGGCCTTGGCGCCGTATTCGCAGCCGAAACGCTCGCAATAGCCGCAGTACTGGCAAGGGGCGCGGGTAATGCCGTCCGGGTTCGTATACTGCTCGGACAGGTTGGCCGACGGCATCATATACGGATGGTAGCCCAGCTTTTTAGTCGCTTCCTCGAACATTTTGATCATCGGCGTCTTGATCATCGGCTTGGTCGGGAACGGCTTCGAGCGTTTGCCGACCATCGGCGTCTGTTCTTGATCCCCGGAAATGCCCGCGACCTCTTCGAACTTGTAGAAATAGGGCTCAAGCTCGTCGTATGTAATGCCCCAGTCCTGAATGGTCATGCCATCCGGAATTTTTTTCTTCCCATAGCGCTCGATCGTTTTGCTCCGGATTTCGAAATCGTACGGCAGAAACCGGTACGTTTGTCCATTCCAGTGGATGCCCGCGCCTCCGAGACCTTCCCCGAGCAGGAAGGCGCCGTACTGGCGCATCGGCAGGGCGGTCATTTTCGACGTGTTCCGAAAGGTGATCGTTTCCTTGGACAAATCCTGCATCAGTTCATAGCGCTGGGCGTAACGGAGCTCGTCATGGACCATGTAGTAATCCTCGGTGGAACGGGGTTTACCGCGTTCCAGGCCGACGACCTTGATTCCCTGTTTGCTTAATTCAGCGGCGATAATGCCACCGATCCATCCCATCCCGACGATCAATACCGGGACTCTTGGCAATTTCGTAGCCATGGATAACTCTCCTTCTCTGTCAGCATGTAAAAATTAATGTGTGGCCAAATGGTCATGCAGGCTGAGCGGATCTGTTTTTGCAAAAGCGTCCTCACCGACAATTTTGGCATAGGACATCTGGTTGCCCGGATAGTTCCGCATCTTCCAGCCCTCCATGTTGACGTTGCCGCCATAGAGCGGGTCCGCATATACGCCTTCGAGCGTCATATTGCGAAGCAGATCGAAGAAGCTTTTGCCGGTGATGCCGTTAATCACTTCAATGTCACCCTTTTCGAGCGAAGTCAGAATGGCGTCTTTTTCTTCGTCGGCAAGGTCGGTAAACCCCTTTTGGTACTTTTTCTGGCTTGCATTGTCAATGGCGGTAAGCCCGAGCAGGAAGACCTCGTTACGGTTAATGCTCTGATAGTCGCCCTGTGTGGCTTCCCCTTTAACAAAAGGCCCCATGCGGTATTCGCGGGCGTTGAAGCCCCAGTGACCGGCTAACTGGTGGTCGATGTAGTAAGCAACACCCAAATCGTTGGCTCCAGGACCGTTATCGTCCTTAGGGAAAATGCGCTCTGTCGCTGCCTGTGTAATTTGCAGCTGGCGCTGGTTGAAGTACATGGTCGCATGGTTATAATCTGCAGCGGGCTGCGTTCCGGTTTGCGGCGATGTCGGCGCATTCGCAGCCGGCTTTTTCTTGTTGAAGCCGCCGGTAATGGCTCCGCCGATCACGCCCCCGACGACCAGACCGCCGATCGCCGTCCCTGAATATTTCAGGAACTGGCGCCTGGACCCGCTTGGTGGTTGTTCCTTTTGTTGTTCTGCCATGGTTGCATTCCTCCTTGAGGGATATGTTCCCCTTTGCTGGGTATATTATGCACATGCCACGCCAAGGCGAAAAAACCGCAAATCCGAGAAATCACGATAATCCGCGTACATGAAAAGCTTATTGCTGGGGCATCGTAGCTGTATTGAGGCAAATTTGAAAAAGTTGAAGGGAGACACCCCCAATGAAAAAATCGATCATTTTCCTGAGCTTGCTGCTCGTTCTTTCCCTGTCCGCCTGCGGTAAAAGCAGCGACAATAACAACAACCAGGGCGCAGCCAATAACAACGCCGGGAATACGGGTGCAACGACCGGTCAAACCGGCGGCAATGCAGCAGCCGGCAACGGGGAAGCGACCTTTAAAGCGAACTGTGTCAGCTGCCACGGCAACAACCTCGAAGGCGCTGTAGGACCGAACCTGCAAAAGGTCGGAGCCAAATACTCCGCGGATGAAATCGCCGGGATCGTATCGAACGGCCGCGGCGGCATGCCGGCTTTCAAAGGCCAACTGTCCGATGCTGACATTCAAGGCGTAGCCCAGTGGTTGGCCGCCAAAAAATAAGCGCGCTTCGGCCCAGCCATGCAAAAAGCAGCCTTTCCGTCAGGGGGCTGCTTTTTTACTTCGCCGGGAAGACGGCGCTGCATTCGCATGTTCGCTGCAGGCTTCATGCTTGGCGGCTTGTTTATTTTTCGACAAAATCGGGTAATTTTAGTGAAAATTCAACATCAAGAATTTCGATATGGGGGGTTTCGCATGAAAATGGGAAGAATCCTTCTGGCCTGCCTGCTGCTCGCGTCGATGCTGACGGCCTGCGGGAATAACGGGGAGAACGCCGGGAAGGTCAAGCTGGAGTTTTTTCAAAACAAGCCGGAGGCCAAAGGCTCCTTTGATAAGCTGGTGGCCAAGTTCAACGCTTCGCACCCCGGGATTCAGGTCACCCAGGTGAATCCGCCGGATGCCGAAACGGTCTTGAAGACAAGGGTCGTCAAGAACGACATTCCCGACGTCATCGGCATGGGCGCGACCGACACGTATTCGATCCTGGCGCAGAGCGATATTTTCGCCGATCTGACCCAGAGCAAGCTGGTCGAATCCATTGATCCGAACTACATAAAAATGCTCAAGGACGTAACGGGGCTGAGTAAAATTACCGGCATCCCTTACGCAACCAACGCCAACGGCATTATGTACAACAAGGACATCTTCAAGAAGCTGGGGCTGAGCGTTCCGAAAACGTGGGATGAGCTGATTGCGACTGCCCAAAAGGTGAAGGACAGCGGCATCATTCCGTTTTATTTTACATACAAGGACGACTGGCAGACGAATCTGCCGTTTAATGCGCTGGCACCCAACCTGGTCGGCATCGATTTCTTCAAGCAGCGCCGTGAAAATCAGGTGACCTTCCAGGAGAAATTCCGTGAGGTGGCGGAGAAGCAGCTGAAGCTGCTCGATTACGGACATGGGGACAACTTCGGGAAAACATACGCGGACGGCAACCGTGCCTTTGCGCGCGGGGAATCGGCCATGTATATCCAGGGCAGCTGGGCCATTCCGGAAATCCGGAAATCGAACCCGAACGCGAATATCGGCTTCTTCCCGTTCCCGACCGGAAACGACCCGGACAAGAACAAGCTGATCTCCGGGGTGGACACGCTGCTGACCATCTCCGAGAGCACCAAGCATAAAAAAGAAGCGGAGGAATTCATCGCTTTTCTCCTCGAGCCGGACAACATCGGCCAATACATCAAAGAGCAAACCGCGTTTTCGGCCGTCAAGGGCGTGACGCAGGACGACCCGGCGGTTGCCGAGCTGCAGCCTTATTTCAAGGCGGGCCGAGTCGTCGATTTTGCCGACCACTATATCCCGGCCGCCGTGCAGCTGAACTCGATCGTTCAGGGATTCCTGCAAAACCGGAATATCGACGCCTACCTGAAAACGCTCGATACCGAGTGGGACAAAGTCCAGAGCCGGAAATAACATCATGACTAAAAGAGGAGGATGAAGGGATGTCCAAGCGACTTACGGCGTTTTATTGGATGACCGTGCCGGCGGTCGTACTGTTCTTCGTATTTATGACACTGCCCGCCCTGCAGGGCATTTACTATTCGTTCACGAACTGGAACGGGTTCGGGAAGCATTACGACTTTATCGGGTTCCGCAACTACGCAAACCTCTTTACGGACAGCAACGTGGGGAACGCCTATCTGTTCACCTTCAAGTTCGCCATTGTCGTCACCATTCTGATCAATGTGCTCAGTCTGCTGATCGCCCTTGGCCTGAACGCGCGGATCAAGGCGCGGAACTTCTTCCGCGGCATTTACTTTCTGCCGAACATTTTGAGCGTGCTGATCGTCGGTTACATTTTCAACTACCTGTTCTCCAACGTCTTTACGATCTGGGGGCAGAACCTGGGCATCCATGCGTTCTCAACGAACATACTGGGCAACGAAAATCTGGCCTGGATCGGGGTCGTCATCGTGGCGGTATGGCAGGGGATTGCGTTTAATACGATCCTGTATCTGGCGGGACTCCAGACCATCCCGGCTTCGCTGTATGAAGCTTCAAATTTGGACGGGGCCAGCCGCTGGCAGGAATTCTGGAGAATTACCTTTCCGCTCATTTCCCCGTTTTTCACGATCAATATGGTGCTGGCGATGAAAAACTCGCTGATGGTCTTCGACCAGATCGTCGCCTTGACCAATGGTGGGCCCGGCCGGGCGACACAGTCCATTTCGCACCTGATCTACATCGGCGGGTTCCAGGGAGGCGAGTTCGCTTACCAGTCCGCCAACTCGGTCATATATTTAATCGTCATTGCGATCATCTCCATCCTGCAGCTTAAATTTCTTCAAGGAAGGGAGAGCGATATGTAATGAGAACGAAAACGAACTGGGCCGTCATGATCCTGATTGCCCTGGGGACGCTGCTGATTTTGTTCCCGCTGTACATGACCTTGACCATTGCACTGAAAAATCCCGAGGAGATGACGCGGTCGGTCTTCGCGATTCCGATCACGTTTCACTGGGAAAACTTCTCGAACGCGGTGAAAATGACCAACTTCTTCCGCGCATTCCGCAACAGCGCGCTCGTGACGATCTCGACGGTGGTGCTGACGCTGCTCACCAACTCGCTCGTGGCGTACGCCATCGCCCGGAATATGCACCGGAAGTTCTTCAAAGGGCTGTACTTCTACTTCATCAGCGCGATGTTCATTCCGTTCCCGATCATCATGCTACCGATCGTCAAGCTGGCGTCGGCGCTGCACATGACCAATCTGGTCGGCCTGACGATTCTGCATACGGTGTATGCGCTGGCCTTTAACGTCTTCGTCTACGTCGGCTACATCCGCTCGATCCCGACGGCGCTGGAAGAGGCCGCCACGGTAGACGGGGCAACGACGTGGGGCACGTTCTGGCGGATCATTTTCCCGCTGATGGCGCCGATCAACGCCACCGTCGACATCCTGATCTGCCTGTCGACGTACAACGACTTCCTGCTCCCGCTGATCATCATCAGCGACCAGTCGAGCTATACGCTGCCGCTCGTGCAGTACATTTTCCAGGGACAGTTCAACACGGACTACAACCTGGCCTTCGCTTCGTATCTGATGGCGATGCTGCCGATGATCATCATCTACCTGTTCGCACAAAAATGGATCATCAACGGCGTGACACAGGGCGCCGTCAAATAAAGTGTAAAGCGTTTGTTACAAGCCGCTCCCCGGGCAAGCACCGGGGGCGGCTTTTGACGTTCTAGACGATAGCCAGTGCTAGGCGTGCGGTCATCGGGCGTCGGCTGTCCCACAGCTGTTAGCTGCTCGTTCGTGTGCGCCTGCCCTTAGTCCTCCTGCCGCACTTCGGCTTTGACCCGGGGGACTGCAGATTTTTTTCTCCGCTTTAGGTACACGACGAGAACGAGGACCGCAGCAGCCACCAGGATCGCGGCAAGCGAATACTGGGAAATCAAATGCAGGAACTGCTCGATCTTCGAGCCGACCAGTCTGCCGATCATGACATAGACGATGACCCAGGCGAGTCCGCCGATGTAGTTATAGATAAAGAAGGTCCGGACATTGATCCGGAGCACGCCGGACACGTATCCGGTAAAATGCCGGAGTCCAGGCACGAAGTAACAGATCAGAATGAGCTTGGTGCCGTACCGGTCGAACCAGCCGGTAATTTTGGCGATCCGGGCCGGGTTCAGTAGGACGTACTTGCCGTATTTTTCAAAGAAGGGCGTTCCCATACGATACCCGATAATATACGTCACCGTCGTGCCGACAATGGCGCCGATATACGAATACAAAATAATTTGCAGCAGGTGAAAGCTCCCCAGGGTCGACATATGGCCGGAGATGGCCATGGCCAGCTCTCCCGGGAAGGGAATTGCCAACGATTCGGCGAAAAGGCCGCCAAACAGCACCATATACCCGTATTGTTCAAACAGATGGATGATCCACTCCATAGTTTCTCTCCTTACCGGCCTTCGCCGCCTGCAGTCAAATCCAACCTGAGGCCGATGCCGTCTCATGCTTTCGTTCATTCTAACGGAGCGGCAGGCCATCCAGAAACTGTCTCTGGACTAGGATCAAACTGGACTTTGGTCTTGGAGATTGCAGAAACTTTGCGAAAATCCCTGAATAATAAGAAAAACGCCTATCGACGTACCTTCAAAGTAGACAGACCGCTGTTAGCTGAAGTTTTTCTTGCGAGATCCGGAAGCGGCGGCTCCGAATCCTGTACTTCTGCTCTCTTAAGAAAAACGCCTATCGACGTACCTTCAAAGTAGACAGACCGCGGTTAGCGGTTGTTTTTCTTGCGGTATAAGGAGGAGCACTCTCTGGAGCTTATACTTTCTTATATCTTCAAATAAAAAGGACACTTCCCCTTCGGTCGAAAGGGAAATGCCCATTTTTAAGGTTTGCGGTTATTTCTTCGTGCCATGCTGCTTGGTCGGAAGCTTTGCGCTGGCTCCTTTGCTGATGCCATCCTTGTGTTTGCGGGCTTTTTCCTGGGTATCGTGGAGCTTCTCCACATACTCATGCGTGCTGTCCATGGCTGTTCAACCTCCTTGTGTTTGCAGTCGGCATTCCCTGTTACTATGGCCACTCCGGGCGGCCTGCATTCATCCTGCGGGAGGAAGGCAGAAGAATAAAAATACCCAGAAACGTTTGACAAAAACCGGTCAGCTGTTAGAATAATAACTAAGTCGGTTAATTGAGAATGAATATCATTATTAATTAGATCGAAAGTGACATATGCTTTTTCGGAATATTTTCATTATTTTCAATGACTGGCCAGACTAAAGAAAGCGTTGGATAGCCATGAAAAACACTTACCTGTGGACGCTGTGGATCCTGCTTATCGTATTCTCAGCCGCTTCTTTGTTTATCGGGGTGAAGGATATTTCCCCGCTGGATCTGTTTCATCTCACAGCCGAACAGAAGCAGGTGCTCTGGATCAGCCGCCTGCCGCGCCTGATCAGCATTATCATCGCCGGCACGAGCATGAGCATTATCGGCCTGATCATGCAGCAGCTGACGAGAAACAAGTTCGTGTCGCCGACGACGGCCGGAACGATGGATTCGGCAAGGTTCGGCATTTTGGTGGCCCTCATGGTGTTTGGTAACGCGGCGCCGCTGGTGAAAATGCTGGTGGCCTTCGTTTTTGCCCTGCTGGGAACGATGATCTTCATGCGGATCCTGGATAAGGTCAAATACAAGGACGCGATTTTTATTCCGCTTGTCGGACTCATGTTCGGCAACATTGTCAGCTCGGTCACGACGTTTTTTGCCTATAAAAACGATCTGATCCAGAACATGTCCTCCTGGCTGCAGGGCGACTTTTCCATGATCCTCAAGGGCCGATACGAGATGCTGTACATCAGCATTCCGCTCCTGATCATCGCCTATCTGTTCGCGAACCGCTTTACAATTGCGGGCATGGGGGAGGAGTTCGCGGTGAACCTGGGGCTTAACTATAAGGCCGTCGTCAATATCGGACTGGTCATCGTCGCCGCTATTTCATCAGTCGTGATTTTAACCGTGGGCATGATTCCTTTTCTGGGCCTGGTCGTTCCGAACATCGTCACGATGTATCTGGGGGATCATCTGAAGAAAAGCCTACTACATACCGCACTACTGGGAGCTGTGTTCGTTCTGTTCTGCGACATTCTGGGCCGGGTCATCATCTTTCCGTATGAAATCTCCATCGGCGTCACTGTCGGGGTGATTGGCAGCGCGATCTTTATCTATTTACTGCTGAGAAGAAGGGCTTATACATGAGCAAATCCAACCTGACCAAGCTGATCGTTCTAACCGTCATCGCACTTGTCCTGATTGCTGTCTTTATGGTGATCCAGTCCGGGGGCAACTGGGACTATATCCTTCCGCGCAGGGGCAAAAAAGTGCTGGCCATGGTCCTGACCGGCGGAGCGATCGCCTTCTCGACGGTCGTGTTCCAGACGATTACCAACAACCGCATTTTGACGCCGAGTATTATGGGGCTGGATTCCCTTTATATGCTATTTCAGACCTTTATGGTCTACGTTTTCGGCTCAATCAGCCTGACGGCGATGGGCAAAAACGTGAATTTTCTCATATCCGTCGGCATGATGGCCGTGTTCTCGGTGGTGTTCTACAAGCTCCTTTTTAAAAGGGAAGGCCAGAACATTTACTTTCTGCTTCTGCTCGGTCTGATCTTCGGCACATTGTTTCAGAGCCTGTCCTCCTTTATGGAGGTGCTCATCGATCCGAACGAGTTCCAAATCGTCCAGGACAAAATGTTTGCCAGCTTCAACAACGTCAATACGGATCTGCTGCTGGTTTCGGCGGCAGGGATCGTGCTGGTGACCGCCTATTTTATGCGCTATACCAAGTATCTCGATGTTATTGCTATGGGAAGGGATCACGCCGTCAATCTGGGCGTCGATTACGACCGGGTGGTGAAAAGGCTGCTCATTGTTGTGGCGGTGCTCATTTCCATCGCGACGGCGCTCGTCGGGCCGATCACCTTCCTGGGGTTGCTCGTGGCGAACGTGGCCTATCAGCTGATGCGGACCTACCGGCACACGCTGCTGATTCCGGCTGCGGTGCTGATCAGCATCGTCGCCCTTGTAGGCGGGCAGCTGCTGGTGGAGCGGGTGTTTACCTTCTCCACGACGCTGAGCGTCATCATCAATATGGTCGGCGGCGCGTACTTTATCTATCTTTTGCTAAAGGGGAGTAAATCATCGTGATCGAGGTTAAAGGGGTTTCCAAACTGTATGGCGGCAAAACAGTGGTCGACAACGTCTCGGTGAACATCGCCAAAGGGAAAATCACCTCCTTTATCGGTGCCAACGGGGCGGGCAAAAGCACGCTTCTCTCCATGATCAGCCGCCTCATTTCCTGTGACGGCGGTGAAATCCTGATCGAAGGGGAGCGGGTGGACCGCTGCAAGAGCAGCGAACTCGCCAAGAAGATCTCGATTCTGAAGCAGTCCAATCATATTAACGTCCGCTTGACGGTCAAGGAACTGGTAAGCTTCGGGCGGTTCCCATACTCGCAGGGCCGGCTGAAGCCGGAGGACTGGAAATACGTTCAGGAAGCCATCGATTATATGGAGCTCGGCGATCTGCAGGACCAGTACCTGGATCGGCTGAGCGGAGGGCAGCAGCAGCGGGCCTTTATCGCCATGGTTATTGCCCAGAACACCGACTACGTGCTGCTGGATGAACCGCTGAACAACCTGGACATGAAGCACTCGGTGCAGATCATGAAGGTGCTGCGGCGGATGGTGGATGAGCTGGGTAAGACGGTCATTATCGTCATTCATGACATCAATTTTGCCTCCGTCTATTCGGACGACATCGTTGCCCTGAAGAATGGCAGAGTCGTGAAGGAAGGAACGGCGGACGAGATCATCGATACGCCCGTGCTGAAGCAGGTCTACGGGATGGATATCCCCATTGAGAACATTAACAACAACAAAATTTGCGTTTATTTTGCCTGAAGCCGGAGGCCCGGGAGAGGTAAGAGGCAGCTTGTTCGAAAAATAAAGTTCTCCCTGAGTTAAACGGGCCAAGTGAAAAATCATATGCAGTGCTAACCAAGGGAAATTATATGCGTGGACTCATCCCAGCCAGGCGCCGGCGGATAGTTCATCACATAATTTTATACATTTACGGCTTGGTTCAAGCCGAAAACCAAATCAGAATATGGGGTGGATGAAGTTGAATACAAGAAAGATGATGCTGTTCATCATCACGGCCGTATTGGTCGTCGTCCTGGCGGCATGCGGCAATAAAAATACGGCAGAACCCGCGAAAGAGGCGTCTGCTGAACCAACCAACACTTCGGCGGCTTCCGGTTCCGAGGAGCTGACGATTAAACATAAGCTGGGCGAGACAAAGGTCAAAAAAAATCCGCAGAAGGTCGTCGTGTTCGACTTTGGCATTCTGGATACATTGGATAAATTGGGCGTTCAGGTTACCGGGGTTCCGCAGGCGAACATTCCTCCGTACCTGTCCAAGTACGCCGACAAGGATGCATACAGCAACGTGGGGAGCCTGAAAGAGCCGGATTTTGAAAAAATCAACGCACTGAGCCCGGACCTGATTATTATCTCCGGCCGCCAATCCGATGCTTACGAAGAGCTCAGCAAGATCGCGCCGACGGTCTATCTGGGCCTGGATACGACACGGTACATGGAATCGTTTAAGGAGAATATGAACACCGTCGGCCAGATCTTCGGCAAAGAGGACGAGATCAAAACAGAGCTGGACCATGTTGACAAGACGATCGCGGAAATTCACGATAAAGCCGCTGCATCGGGTAAAAACGCCCTGATCGCGCTGGCGAACGAAGGCAAGCTGAGCGCTTACGGCGCGGGCTCCCGCTTCGGACTGATCCACGACGTGCTGGGCTTTACGCCGGTGGATGCAAACATTGAAGCTTCTACGCACGGTCAAAGCGTCACATCCGAATACGTAGCCGAGAAGAATCCGGACTACCTGTTCGTTGTAGACCGCGGCGCGGCTGTGGCCGGAGAAGGCGGAGAATCCGTATCCGCCAAGCAGACGGTGGAGAACGATCTGATCAAAAATACGAAAGCCTTCAAAGAAGGGCATATCGTATATCTCGATCCGAACTACTGGTACCTCTCCGGCGGCGGACTGCTGTCCGTACAGGAGATGGTCAAGGAAGTCGGAGCAAGCATTCAGTAGTTAGGCAAAGAGTACGCGCCCGTTCAAGCGCGTGCCACCAGGAGCTGTCGCGGAGGTCCGTAAGGACGCCGCGGCGGTTTTTGCGTTGCCCAGCTTCATCCAAAGCAGGATGGTGGCTGTACCGGCAATCGTTGCGAGCAGAGCTGCCGGGCGTCTAAGTTGGCGTTTCATCGATAAAACACCTCTTTCGTCACTTGAATAAATCGGGGTGCTATCTATCTATTGGTTCCTTTCGTTCCTCCATCTTGGCCGCTCCTTCCGCAGAACCGGGGGTTACCTCCAATTCAGAAAAAGGCGATTGGTGGACCATAAAGAAGAAACGGGAATGCCCCGTAACGGACAGCTCTTGAGCTTCGTTATTCCCTTTTACGGTCATGCTGGTAATCTTCGGATCAAACACTTTTCCGGCAAGAATGTTCACATTACGCCCCTTAGCGGTTTGAACGGTAAAGCCTCCGGTCATATAAGGGGTGTCCTCTCCTTCAAAGTTCAAATAGGCAGATAACCGGTACCACTGATATCCGCGGGATCCCTCGTTCACCCCGCCCACTCCGAAGGCGCCGTATTTTTCGTAAAAGATAAGCTCTTCCCCGTCGACCGTGATGGTCGTGAGTACGTCGGACCGTTCAACCTGCTCTTCATGAAGGCCAAATTCCACGGCCTGTTCAGCACTGCGAAACCATGGAGAGCCGGGCGAGGCCGACGTTGCACGGCTGCAGCCTATCAACAGGCAGATGACAAATAACACAACCGGTACCATGACCAATCTGGTTTGAATTTTGATCACGGGTGCACCTCCTACTCATACCTCAAAATCCAACGTCTTTTACTCTTGAACGTTTCGCTGCGGTAAAAGTTGGCTTAACAGTATCATTTCATCATACGTCTCCATCCTATTGTGCGGTAAATCGGGAATATGCTTAAATAACAGAAAGGGTTACAAACGGTCGCCAACATGCGCGGTTGAAGAAAGGGGGGAGCATGGTGGCCCAGCTGGATTTTGATCCTAGCGGATATACGGTCAGCTACCAGGAGGAGCGCATTTCGCTGCTTGCCAAAGAGTATGCGCTGCTGCAATTTTTATACAGCCATCGCGGTCAGGCTTTCAGCCGTGAACAGCTGTTGGACCGGGTATGGCCGATGGAATATCCGGTGGAGCGGACGGTGGACGACCACATTTACCGTCTGCGTAAGAAGCTGCGTCTTTGGAGTAACCGGGTCTTTCTAAACACGGTGCGCGGCTATGGCTACAGCCTGACGGTCAAAGAGCCGGATCTCCGCAATCCGTCGATGCAGGATACCGAGCTGCAAGCCCAAATGCGGCAGCTGATGAACAAGTACCTCATGTACGGCCAATGCAAATCGATGATTACGCTGGCGAGCCAGCAGGATCTGCTCGGATTTGAGCTGCCCCCGTCCCACCTGATTTTTATCCGGTATGCGCAGGCGGATATCAACTGGTTTTTAACGGATAACGAATTCCCGCTGTCGAGCAAGCTGTATTATTTGCTGCATTTTTACTTGTACTTTTACAATGAGCCGGGAAAATGCCTGGATTATTTCGAGCGAACCATGGCCGCCAACATTGGTCCGGAGGATCATCAGCGGGAGCTGAGGATTTTAAATATTATTGGGCTGTATACCGACAACGGCCGGGTCGAAGAGGATCTGTCCAGGGTTAAGGTGGCATACGAGGCCGTTCGCGAGGCGGGGGGAGATCTGGATATGTTCAACGTCCATATCAAAATGGCGGAGATGTACGTCCACCTGGGTGCAGACAACCTGCCCGAAGCCGAACGCTGCGCAGGCGAAGTTGAACGGATGCTGGAGGAAACCCCGTATTTGCGGGAAATTTGCTTTTATCACGGGCTTAAAGGCCGGATGCTGCTCCGGCAGGGGAAACGCGCCGAGGCCGCGGCAGCCCTGAACTACGGCATAGAGGTCGGAGAGATGACCCACAACGTGCCGCTGATCGTCGGATCGATTCGGGAAACGCTGGTTTATCTGGAGCGCAGCGTGCAGGATCCCCAGCTTCACCGCCAGTTTGCCGCAAAATACGCCGAATATAACCGGATGTATCAACTGGAAGCCAATAAAGCGCCGATCGAAGAAAAAATCGAAAGCATTCTGAATGCTGTCTGATGTTCCTCTGATATTCCTTCGTTACAGTGAGAGTACGCCATATTCTGACTGAACGGAGGAATTTTTCATGTCTACCCTTGTTACCGAGCCGCGGCCATCCGCAAAATCGGTGTGGACCAACCGCATCTATGCCAAAATGTTTACGGCTTACGCCATCTCGTCGTTCGGTGAATGGTTCGACGCTTTTGCGATCCAGGTTCTGGTCGCCTACCGCTGGCAGGCCGATCCCTTAATGATTGCGCTGATCCCGGTCATGATGGCCCTGCCAGGCATCCTTCTCGGATCGCTCGCGGGGGTGGTCGCCGACCGTTGGAAAAAGGTCAACCTGATGCTGATCGCCGATGCGGCCGAGACTGTCCTGACGGTCCTGCTGCTGTTTGCTCCCGGCATGTACTGGCTGCTGCCGCTGCTGGCGCTGCGTGCCGCTATGGGCGTATTCCGCGTCCCGTCCCATCAGGCGCTGACACGCCAGGTGGTCCACGAGGATCAGCTGCTGAAGGCCACTTCCTACAACGGCCTGGTCAACCAGTTCTCCAAAATTGCCGGTCCGCTGCTGGGTGCGGTCGTCCTGACGGTGCTTTCCCCGCAGCTGTGTATTCTGGTGAATGCCGTAACCCGGTTGATCTCCTGCCTGCTGCTGTTTACGCTGCGCCGAATCGAGGCAAATCATACGGCTCCCCAGGAGGACATGAATACGGGTGAAAATGCCGGTCCGGAGCATAGACCGGGCTTCATCGAGCAATGGAAGCAGGGCTGGGCGGTACTGCTGCAGCGCCGGATTCTGCTCACCACGCTGATCGTGAATATGACGGTCATCCTCGTTATTCTTATGATCGATTTCCAGTTTCCTACGCTCTTTAGAGAGATTGCGCCAAATAACGAATCTCTGCTGGGCTGGATGGTCTCCTCAACCGGTGTAGGTGCGGTAGCCACGATCATGATCTTGAACCGCCGGAACCGGATCGGTTACGGCACAGGGATCGGGGGCGGCATTGTCCTGGTAGGCGCTGCGATCGGGGCGATGGGGCTGCTGAGACCCGGTTCTCCGGAGATCTGGAGCATCGTGCTGGGCCTTGTCATCGGGATCGGCAACGGGCTGTTTATGGTGACGAACAATTACGCGCTGCAAAAGGAGACGCCGGAAGGCATGACCGGACGGATATTCGGCATTCAGAACATGATGTCCAGTACGATTATGATCGCAGCTCCGTTGGCCGGTGGTTTGCTGATCAAAGGATTTGGCGTGGGAGAGGTGTTCTGCGTCCTTGGCCTGCTCGTTCTTGCCTTTGGGATCATCTGCCTTCTTCTGCAGCGGGTTCTGTGGCCGGCAGGCAGCAAGAAACACACCCATGAAGAACCCCTGCGGCAGGTGTCCGGGTAGATGGTGCTGCCTTGATCCTGTGCAGGCCGGATAGCTCCCAGGGATGAGCACTTCTTCTGCGAGCTCAACGAGGAGCGGCTTGGCAGCCAGACAAACAAAGCCTGAACCAAAACAGCCCTGATCCGGTAAACCGGCTCAGGGCTGTTTGTCCTGGCTGCAACTTCCCCCTGCTTATTCTGTCACCGAACTAAACAATGAAGAGGCTTGTATCCCGCACTTTGGTCGGGGACGGCATCGACCAAAGTCCAGGGAAAAGTCTGGACCCCGGATAGAATTCCCGTAACCTCCTTCTCTGTACAATAAGACGTAATCAAAGCCAAAACGTTCGGATGGAGGAGATTATTAATGGAAATGGTCAATGTAAGGAGCGTGGGCGCCCGGCCGGCGTTTCGCTGGTTTGAAGGGGAGAAGTGGCTGGTCCTGACCGCTGTTCTGGGATTTCTGCTGTCCGCCTTTTGTGGAATCTGGACCCTTGTGAACGGAGCGGAAGTAGCCCCTGGGGGCAATGTTCAAAGCGCATTTTCTTTTAACGCTGCGATCGGGATATTTTTGCTGTCCACAGCCCTCATTATCCCATATTCGGGCTTGGGGCGAAGAGGAAGAGCCTTTTACCGCTACCCCTACATCGCGCTCGCACTGTATTCCTATTTTGCCGAAACGGTACAAAACTTCCGGGGGGTCAATCCCCGGTTTGTCAAAGACGGGTCCGCCTTTGACAAGGGAGTGGGCAACATTTTTGCGTCTGTCGCCCTGCTGCTCGTCGTTTTTTATCTGTTCCTGGCCGCGCAGTATTTCCGTCGCAAAGTATACGCGGCTCATCCTGAGCTGGTGACGGGCATCCGTTATGCCATGGTAGCCGTGATGCTGTCTTTTGCAGCGGGAATCTGGATTTCGGTTAACCAAGGCCGGACCGTTGGGCTGCATGGCAACATTATTTGGCTGCACGGCCTGGGCTTCCACGCACTTCAGGCCATCCCGCTCGTCGCCTGGCTGAGTACTCGGACTTCGCTTTCCATTTGGGTACGTCTCCGAATGATCCACCTAACGGGCATTTGCTACGTGCTTGGATTGGTCTTCATCGGATGGCAGACTTTGTTGGGCCATACGGTTCTTGAATGGTCAACGCTCACTGTCGCTGCCGGTTTCTGCTTCCTGCTCTCCTTGGCTGCCGGTGCTTTGATGCTGCGCAACGCGGACGGATTATTGAGAAAAATGCATTGAGTCATTTGTCTTCAGCAGCCAGAGGAGCACCCTTTAGGAATACAGCGCCGCGAGCTTTTCGGCGGTCCGGCCCCATGTGAAAGACTGAAGTACCATGCTGCGTCCGCTGCCGCCCAGGCTGCGCCGCAGCTCTTTGCTTTGGGCCAGTGTGACCAGATATTCCGCAAAACCTTCCGGGCGCCAGTAGTCATCCACCAGGTAACCATTTACCCCGTGCTTAATAATCTCGGGAATGCCGCCGATCTGCGAGGCGATGACCGGAAGCCCGGATGCCATGGCCTCGACGTTAACGAGGCCGAAGGCTTCGTGCCGCTGGGAGGGACAGACAAAGCAGTCGGCCATCCGGTAGATGCTGTGAATTTCGCTGTGGTTTTTGTTGCCGGTCCAGGTGACCGCTACCCTCAGCTTGGCGGCCTCGGCTTTCAGCTTCCGGATATATCCCTCCTTGCTCCGGCCTGCAATCACAAGATGCAGTGGGACCTGCTTGCTTGCGATTTGCGCGGCTTTCAGCAGAATGGGCACGCCTTTTCTCGGGATGATCCGTCCAGTGAACAGCACGGTGAAGACATCCCCGATCCCATACCGGCTGCGGGCCTGCGCCCGCTCAAAATCGGTTGGCGGACGGAACCGGTCGGTGTCGACGCCAAGCTCGACCGTACGTATTTTGTGCGCTTGTGAGGGAAACCGTACGGACAGCTTTTGCTTTAGCGAAGCGCTGTTGGCGACAATCCACCATGCATGCTTCAGGCTCGCGGCAACGAGCCGTGTCGAAGGCACGAAAGTGAGCGAATGCAGAAACAGGGTTACTTTGGACTGGGGAACAGCCCGCTGAATAGCGGCCATATAGTGGGGACGGTTATCCACCTGGATGACGTCGTAAGTTTTCCCATGAATGAATCGAAGCACCGAAGCGAGGTAGACTTTGGAGCTGCCGGAACGGACCCTGACAATGCGGACCCCCTCATCCGTGCTCTCCATAGGCAATCCCGCGGAGGCTCTGCTTAAGACGGTTACCGCATGCTTCTTGGCTAGCTGCCTGGCGATGGATAAAATGCAGATTTCCACCGAGCCGCTGCCGGGAACAGGGAGCCGTTCGGGGGCTACGATCAGTATGTTCAAGCCGCTTTCCTCCCTTACAGCAAAGATGCTGATCCCCGCACCTGCTGCTTCAATTGATCCTTCTATTATTTATGCGTGCCCCCATTAGGGAGTACGGGATGCCAGCCCAGAAACGGAATCTATTGTTCTGCTTGCGGGATGAATGTCCTGTCCAGTCCGCCGTGCCTTGCATACAATAAACAGGTTTTGCAAGCGCGTTACAATCAATTTTGAAGACAGGACAGGAGAGATCGGTGGATGGGGGAGAAGAACCGCACGGCAGTCGTCAGCAAGTGGATTAAAACGAAAGTGCTGCTTGGCAGCAAGGAAGTCCGGCCGTTTATGCTCGATACCCGTAAAATCAGCAAAACCGACCTGAAGGAGATGCTCAAGTCGTACCGTATGGTCTATGTCAAACCGGAAAACGGCACCCACGGCAAAGGGGTGATCCGGGCGGAACAGCTGGAGAACGGAGATTATACGTATCAGGTGGAGACGGTAAAAAAGACCTTCGGCAGCTATGATCCGTTCTATCAATCGCTGCAGAAGCTGACCGGGAAGCGAAGCTACCTGATTCAAAAAGGGATTCATCTCGTAAAGTACCGTAAGCGTCGTTTTGATATCCGGGTGATGGTGCAGCGGCGTCCTGGAGGAGATTGGGAGGCGACCGGTTTGATCGGAAGAGTCGCCCGCGAAGGCAAAATCGTGACCAATTACCACAGCGGGGGCACGCCGATGGATGTCAAAACGCTGCTCGGGGCCCATTTGAATGAGAAAGAGACGGCTAAAGTCATCCAATCCCTGAACAAGCTCGGAGTGACTACCGCAAAGCATCTGCACAAAAAATACCCCGGTTTCCGGCACATCGGCCTGGACATCGGCTTTGACCGGACGTGGACGCCTTGGATCATTGAAGTGAACACGATGCCCGATCCGTACATTTTTAACCAGCTGAAGGACAAATCCATGTATCGTAAAGTGATGAAGTTCAGACAGGCTTGGAAGTAAGCAGGCATCTGCCGGATGCCGTTCATAAGCATTATATGCGGGGAAGGGCTTGGCTGAAGCGCCGGCCTTCTTTTTTTGAATAATGAGGCACTTATCATTGGGGGCTTCCCCGAATGTTAAAAATGCAGCCATTGTCTTGCAGGTAAGCCTGCGGCAAGGCTGCTTTTTCCGTATTAAGGCGTTTGCCGAACATCCCGTTCAAAACCGACGATCCAATCGCCCTGGACCGCGGCATATCCCGCATCTCCTTCGGCAACCAAGCCGTACAGATTCTTCACGTCCAAATATTCCACCCGCTCTCCGTTATCAAATTCCAGGGTGATGTAATAATACGTTCTGGAAGAGCTGCTGGAATTCACAAAACCGCTGCCGTTATCATGATGGCTGCCGCTGTGATGGCGGATGTCCATCCGCTTGGAAATGACGCGGGCGTACACGGACGACCGGGGCGTACGGGCATTTTTCACATAACGGGCACCGTTCATAATGATGCCGACAATGACGATAACGAACACGATGCCGATTAAAACAGGTACGAGGGTAAACATAAAGTCGAAGCTAAAGCCTCCTCCGCCAAATGGCGGTGGTCCGGGAGTCACCATAACGTGTCATTCTCCTTTCATGATGCCGGTTTGGTGTGCATTCAACCGGACATCGTTTAGAACGCGCAAAAACAAGGAAAGTTGTCGCATTTCGTAAAAAATTACGCCGATTGCATGATTCATGGCCGCTTCCATCCCTATATCTGCTATGCTAGTATTTGGAAAATAAGATGATAGGGGGAGCTGCTATGCCAGAATCAAACCGTGAGCCGATCATCTCCATCCAAGGACTCGAAATGAACTATGGGGGAAAGCAGGTTCTGAAGGGCATCAACCTGGATGTGTATGAAGGGCAAATCATCGGATATATCGGCCCGAACGGCGCGGGAAAAAGTACGACGGTCAAAATCATGCTGGGACTGATCAAAGGCTACAGCGGCCGGGTTCGCATCTTCGGCAAGGATATTTCGGACGGAGAGGTAGAGTATAAGGCCAAGATCGGCTATGTTCCGGAGATCGCCGAGATGTACGATAGCTTGACCGCTCAGGAATATCTGACGTTCGTTGGCGAGCTGTACGGTCTGGAGCGGCGGCTTGCCGATCACAGGGCGCAGCGGCTGATGGAGCAGTTTGGCTTGGAAGAGGTGTACTTTAACCGGATCTCCTCTTTAAGCAAAGGCATGCGCCAGAAGGTACTGTTAATCTCAAGCCTCCTGCATAATCCCGACATTCTTTTTTTGGATGAGCCGCTCAGCGGACTGGATGCAAACAGCGTTATGGTGGTGAAGGAAATGCTGGCGAGCCTTGCAGCCGAAGGCAAAACGATCTTTTATTCGTCTCATATTATGGAGGTTGTGGAGAAGATCAGCAGCCGGATCGTTTTGCTGAATGAAGGGAACGTTGTCGCCGACGGCAGCTTCGAGCAGCTGCAGGAACAGCTGCATGAAGGAACACTGGAAGAAATTTTTACAGAGCTGACCGGGTATCATGAGCATAAAGATACGGCAGCCCGAATCGTGTCCATTGTAAAAGAGGTACAGCGATGAATGATTTCAAAACGCTGATTCTGCTGGACCGCTGCAAGGGTTTATTCGAAAAGGCAGGGATGGATTATGTGCAGATGCGCCGTATACTACAGATCAAACTCACAATGGATGGCCGCCGGGCGCCGACACTCATCGGTAAAACTTCCCGATCTGCTGATCCTGATGAGCTGTCGAACCAGTTTCTTAAGTCGCTGTGGATCTATGCCGTGATGGGGGCGGTCATGACGCCATTCGTGGTCATGGGTCACAACCTTATTTTTCAGATGAGCATCGTATTCGGTATCTTGATGTTTATGATCACGACGTCGCTGATTTCCGACTTCTCCTCTGTATTGCTGGATGTTCGGGACCATACCATTTTGGGTTCCAAACCGGTGAACGCTAAGACGATCAATATGGCCAAGGCCATTCATATCATGATTTATTTGTTTTTTATTACAGGCTCGATTACGGCCGCACCGCTCGTTGGCGTCCTGTTCCGACATGGCATTGTATTTTTCTTGATATTTGTGCTGGAGATCGTACTGATGGATCTGCTGATCGTCGCGATAACGGCATTGTTGTACTGGCTCGTCCTCCGCTTCTTCGACGGAGAAAAGCTGAAGGACATCATCAATTATGTGCAAATCGGCCTCACGATGGTCATGGCGGTTGGTTATCAGCTCATCGCCAGAGTGTTCAATTTAGTGGATCTGCAGATCGGGTATGAAGCCCAATGGTGGCATGTATTTCTGTTCCCGGTCTGGTTTGCGGCTCCGTTTGAATGGCTGTTCGGTGGACATAGGGGAGAGGCGATCATCGTTTTCAGCCTATTGTCGGTCCTCCTGCCGCTCCTGGCCGTATGGATTTATGTTCGGATGATCCCTTCGTTTGAAGCCAATTTGCGGAAACTGTCCACCCAGACTGCCCGCAAGAAGGGAAGAGGCGGACGGTGGCCGGATGTTCTGGGGCGCTGGATCTGCAGAAGCCGGGAGGAGCAGGTGTTTTTCCGCTTTGCGCTCGGCATGATCCGGAAGGAGCGGGATTATAAACTGAAGGTGTACCCTTCGCTGGGACTCTCGCTGATCTTTCCGTTTATTTTCATGTTTAATACGTTTAATTCGGGCAGCAGCTGGGAGGAGATTCGTTCAGGTAACTCTTATTTGTTTATGTATTTCTGTGCCGTGATGATCCCCAGCGCCGTCATGATGCTGCAATACACCAGCACGCCGAAAGGGGCGTGGATTTTCAGTACGGTACCGCTGCGTAATCATGAGCCTGTCTATAAAGGCACGCTTAAAGCATGCATTGCTCAGCTTATTTTGCCGATTTTCGTTGTGGAGAGCATGATCTTTACGGTGATTTTCGGCGTCAGGATCCTGCCGGATCTGCTGGTCATACTCGTTATGACCCTGCTGTATACCGTGATCAGCTTCCGGCTGATGGGTTTGGAGATGCCGTTTACCGAACCCGCTCAGGCAGGAACGCAATCCGGAAGGACCGGCCTGATGCTCCTACTTTTTTTAATATTGGGGGCAATGGCAGGGCTTCATTTTGCACTCCGTTTCTCGACTTACGGAGTATATGTGCTGATGGCTGTGGCCTTGATCGCCAATATTGCCGCATGGAAACTGGCCTTCCGTAACCTTTAAGCTAAGGGCCGGAATATATTCTGCAAGCGGTCTTCTATCAAGCTGTACATAAGCGGCTCCGCCAATGCGGCGGAAGGCCGCTTTTTAATGCCCAAAATCGCTATTGACATCCCAATTGAGAACCAATATCATTTAGATATTTAATTGATACTGATTCTCAATATCAATAATAAGTACATAGCAGAGAGGGAGATTGTGTTCATGAAGACATTCCGGTTAAAAAGGGGGCTGTTTGCCCCGTTCATCATGTGCTGCCTCATCGCTTTATTCACTGCAGGCTGCAGTACGGGGGGAGAAGCCAAGGAAGGAGCTGCGGCACAGGCTGGCAGCGGAGATTCAAGCACACCGGCCCAACAGGAAGAGGTGCGCACGATCCAGCACTCGATGGGAACCGCCGAGATGAAAGGTACGCCGGAAAACATCGTCGTTCTGGAATGGACGTACGCGGAGGATTTGATTGCACTGGGCGTTCAGCCCAAAGGTGTCGCCGACGTGGAAGGGTATAAGAAATACGTGAACGCCCAGCCGGGGCTGTCGGCGGACGTCATCGATGTAGGTACGCGGCAGGAGCCCAGTCTGGAGCTGATTACAAGCCTCAAACCGGACCTGATTATCGCGGAAAATTTCCGCGTGAAGGATACATACGAGCAGCTAAAGGCGATTGCGCCGACCGTAGTTTTTGATAACTACTCCAAAGAAGCTTCCCAGGATCAATACGCCACGATGGAAAATTCCTTCCGGACGATTGCCGATATCGTCGGCAAGAAAGAAGAAGGCGAGAAGGTGCTCGCTGACGTGCAGGCTACCTTTGACGATGCCAAAGCGAAGCTGAAGGCCGCGGGCAAAGAACATGTGAAATACGCTTTGATTCAAGGCTTTTCGAATCAGGATGCGGCGGTCATGCTGCTGTACTCGGACAACTCGATTGCTGCAGGCGCGCTGAAGCGTGCGGGCTTCGAGAATGCCTATCAGCCTAATCCCCTTCCGGAGGACGGCTACGCCCAGACGACAGTGGAATCGCTGGTACCTGTACAGGATGCCAATCTGCTGTACGTCGTTCAGGACGATGATAACATTATCGAGAAGCAGATGAAGAACAATGCCGTCTGGAACGGCTTGCATTTCGTCAAGGAACAACAAACGTATTCTCTCGGCGGCGATATGTGGGTATACGGCGGCCCGCTGTCGGCGAAAATCCTGGTCGATAAGACGGTCAGCCTGCTGACGCAATGAAGCCGGTAATGGAGCCGGTGACGGAACCTGTGGCTGCCGTAAGGCCGGAAAACCGCCGAATCAGCCTGAATCTGCTGGTGTTTGCCGGGGGAGGTATTCTCCTTGTGATCCTTCTGGTGCTGAGCCTGACGCAAGGGGAGCTTCATATTCCGCTTCGTACGGTGTATGAGGCGATCGTTCACCCGGAAAACATCGCGGAACACCAGACCATTCGCGGCCTGCGGCTGCCCAGAGCCGTCATGGGCATATTGGCCGGTGCCGCCCTGGCTGCGGCAGGCGCCCTGCTGCAGACGGTGACGCGGAACGCCCTGGCGGAAGCGGGAACCTTCGGCATCAATGCCGGCGCTTATTTTGCCGTGGTGCTGTGCACGATCTTTATGCCGTCCCTGATTCATTCGTCACCGCTTATCACGGCTTTGCTCGGCGGCTGCCTGGGCGCAGGGCTGTCTTACCTGCTGGCTGGGGCAAGCCGGAGCACGCCGGTCCGGATGGCGCTCTCCGGCATGATCGTGTCGCTGGTGCTCGCCTCGTTCACCGGCGCGCTTCAGCTGCTGTTTGAGAACGAGACGAATGGGCTGTTCGTCTGGGGCTCGGGTTCGCTGAACCAGAACGATTGGCACGGAGCGGCCTACAGCTGGCCGTGGGTGACCGGCGTCCTCGTTCTGGCATGGCTGTTCCGGCGCCAGCTGGACCTGCTGGAGATGGGGGACGAGACCGCCCAGGCGCTGGGCCAGCGGGTCGGGCTGGCCCGCACCGCCGCACTCGCCGCGGCGGTCCTGCTCGCCGGGGTCACCGTCAGCGTGGTGGGCCCGATCGGTTTTGTGGGGTTGATCGCCCCGCATCTCATCCGCTTGCTCGGGATGCGGCGGCATGCGCTGCTCATTCCAGGCAGCGCGTTATGGGGCGCGGTCATCCTGCTGGGTGCCGACGCCATTGCCCGGTTGTTCCGCGGCACGCTCGGGGAGCTGCCGGCGGGAGCCGTCACGGCGCTATTCGGCGCGCCGTGGCTGATCTGGCTGGCGCTGCGGGCCAGCCGCACGGCTGCGGCGGACGGCGGAGGCGGGATGAGCGCCGGCGTGCTGCATAAGCGCCCGCCGTACCCGCTGCTGCTTGCCGCCATGATGGTGCTGATCCTGCTGGCATCGGTCATCGGCATATCGGCAGGCAGCCTGCGCATCCCGCTGGGCGATACGCTCGCGGTCCTGAGCGGCGGCGGGGAGGCGATGTACCGCAATATCATCCTTGATATGCGTCTGCCCCGCCTGCTGGTATCGCTGCTGGCCGGAGCCGGTCTCGCCGTGGCCGGCGTCATGCTGCAGAGCACCGTCCGCAATCCGCTGGCGGATGCCTCGGTGGTGGGCGTCACCTCCGGCGCGGGCGTTGGGGCGCTGCTGCTGATTGTGCTCTTCCCGGCCGCCTCCGGTGGATGGCTGCCGGCTGCGGCCATCGTGGGCGCTATGGGCGCAGCAGCCGTGGTGGGCGTGCTGTCCTGGCGGAAGGGGCTGGAGACCAGCACGCTGACGCTGGTCGGCATCGCCGTGTCGGCGGCCTGCGCCGCGGCGATCCAGTTCCTGGTCATCCGCTCCGGCATGGGGGCTGCTCCGGCGCTGGCCTGGCTGGCCGGCACCGTCTATGCCCGCGGCTGGAGCGATTTGATCAGGCTGGCGGCGCTGCTGATCGTCCTGCTTCCGGCGGCCTGGCTGATCGGCCGCCGGGCGGACCTGCTGGGATTCGGCGATGCCGTATCCCAGGGGCTTGGCCTGGCGCTGACGCGGGCCCGGCTGCTCACAGCGCTGATCGGCGTGCTCATCGCGGCCGCCGTCGTTCAGGCCGTTGGCACGGTCGGTTTCGTCGGCCTGCTGGCCCCGCACGCCGTCCGCCTGCTGACCGGGCATCATACCCGGCGCGCGGTCGTGCTGTCGGCGCTGCTCGGGGGCCTGTTGATGGTCATATCCGATATCGTCGGCAGGCTGCTGATCGCCCCCAAGGAAATTCCGGTCGGTCTTGTCGCAGCGGTCATCGGAACGCCTTACCTGCTCTTTCTGATGTTCCGCTCCAACCGGCTCAGGAAATAGCCTTCCGCCCCGGCTCCCTTCGCCTCAGCTGGAATAAGCTGGGGAGAAGGGGGTGAGACGCATGACGACATCCAAACATTATTCGGCTGCCAAGAAGTATATGAACCGCCGGGTAAAGATCAAGACGAAGTACGGAAGCACGTTCTACGGTAAGATCGTCAAGGTCAGCAGTTCCAAGGTATACCTGAAGGTTTCCTCGGTCTCGAGCAGTCCCGGAAAGGCGCATATCTCGTTTTTTCCTTTCATTCTGCCGCTCGTACTGTTTGATCTGCTGGTGATTGCGCTGGCGGACGGCCGTCACCATCATGTTCCGCATCCACACTATCCACACGGTCCGTATCCCGGCCCATACCGTCGTCTTTAATCGGACTTGTTTCTGCGGCTAACAACCGTTTACACCAGGCGGATTTCGACAAAATGGCTGGTAAATGTTATCCTTTTGTCGTAATTTCATACAAAAAATGAAGCCGCACGCATGCCGTATTAAAGCGCTCTACATCCGGCAGCTGCGGGTTTCCCGCTTTGGAAGGCCCCCGAAAGGGGGCTTTTTTATATTTCCGGCACTTGGCACTATTTCTCACTTTGATTCTGTCCCTCAGAAGTAGTACATTATTAATTGAAATCATAAGGAGGTTTCCGAATTAATGTTCTATGAAGACAATGAGAATTTGAGCATCATGACCTACACCTTGAATAGCGGCATTAAAGGAACTGTACCTTTATCCAATAAGCAGATTCAGGAATGGATCGAGTGCTATCGCACAGATGCGAAATTCATCACAGCGATCGGTAAGGAGTTTTTTGGCCTGAATCCGGAGCTGGTCGCCGATTTTAAAGTGCATAATCGGTTCTCCAATTACGCTGAACTGATCAAGCCCGTGGTTCCTTCTTCGGAGTCCGACAACACGGATCAGCTGTCGAAGGCGTACGAAGAAAACCGGGTGTACTTCAAGGTCGATTGCAAATGCGGTACGACTTACACGACCTTTTCCCAATACTACACGACCAAATGGTATTGTTCCAAGTGCAAGGAAATCGTATTTTTGGACAAGAAGAAGGGCAGAGTGCCGACCGATAAGGGCGATGCCTGGTACATGACCAATAAATACTATGTGGCACGGGACTAGCATGATTTCACGAACGAGCCTGAAGCAGGCAACATATATAGAGGAACTGAAGAATTGGACGGCTGCGCCGAAAGGTGCGGGCGTCTTTTTTGTGCTTGAAGGGCCTCATTTTTTAATATTTTGTGACTAATTTCACAAAATCAACGATTTGGGCTTTGCATTGTGACATTTATCACAATATTCGGATTCAAAGTCTGCCATGATACAGGAAGAAACGATGAAGCCAAGTTATCGGAACCTGTTAGGCGGGTTTTAAGAATAACGACAGGAAAGAGGGAAGAGACGATGGATGTAGTTATGCTGTCACGTATCCAGTTTGCCGCGACGACGATTTTTCACTTTTTTTTCGTGCCGCTGTCCATTGGACTGGTGTTCACGATCGCGATCATGGAAACGATGTATGTCGTCAAAGGCAAAGAAGAGTACAAACGAATGGCTAAATTTTGGGGGAAGCTGTTCCTGATCAACTTCGCCGTCGGCGTGGTGACGGGGATTTTGCAGGAGTTCCAGTTCGGCATGAACTGGTCGGCTTACTCCCGCTTTGTGGGTGACGTCTTCGGGGCCCCGCTGGCGATCGAAGCGCTGCTTGCGTTTTTCCTCGAATCGACGTTTATCGGCCTGTGGATTTTCGGGTGGGAGCGTCTGTCCAAAAAGGTCCACATGATCTGCATCTGGCTGGTCGCGTTCGGCACGGTGATGTCGGCGTTCTGGATTTTGGCGGCCAACTCCTTTATGCAGCGTCCGGTCGGTTATACGATCCATAACGGCCGTGCGGAGATGAACGACTTTCTAGCTTTGATTACGAACGGCCAGCTGCTGCTGGAGTTCCCGCACACGATTCTGGCGGCTTTTATGACCGGGGCCTTTGTGGTCACCGGGGTCAGCGCTTATAAGCTGCTGAAGAAACAGGATACCGCCTTTTTCAAAAAATCTTTTGCCATCGCGGTGATCATCGGGCTTGTGTCCTCGATCGGCGTGGCACTGGTGGGCCACCAGCAGGCGCAATATTTGGTGAAGACCCAGCCGATGAAAATGGCTGCGACCGAAGCGCTCTGGGAAACGAGCAGCGATCCCGCGCCGTGGACGGTCACCGCATTTATCGATACGAAAAATCAGACCAATACCGGGGAATTTCAAATTCCCTACCTGCTCAGCTTCTTGTCTTACAGCAAGTTTTCCGGCGAAGTGACGGGGATGAAGGAGCTGCAGTCCCAATATGAACAGCAGTACGGCCCCGGGGATTACATTCCTCCGGTGCGCACGACCTTCTGGAGCTTCCGCATCATGGTGGCCAGCGGCTCGCTGCTGATTGTGCTCAGCTTGTATGGCGCCTATCTTGCGGCACGCAAAAAGCTCGACAACCGCAACACCTGGTTTATGCGCCTGATGCTGTTTGCCATTTCGCTGCCGTTTATCGCCAATACGTCGGGCTGGATCATGACGGAGATTGGACGCCAGCCTTGGACCGTATTCGGTCTGATGACGACCGCCGACGGGGTATCGCCGAGCGTCACGGCCGGCCAGGTATTGTTCTCCATCATTGCTTTTACGGCCATTTACGCCATTCTGGCGGTGGTCATGGTGTATCTGTTCGTCCGCGTCATCAAAAAAGGACCGTACGCCGACAACGCTGCTCATTCGAATGAGTCGGCCGATCCATTTGATAAGGAGGGAGTTCCGCATGCTGTCTCTCAATGAGCTGTGGTTTGTCCTTGTAGCTGTTCTGTTTATCGGGTTTTTCTTTCTGGAGGGTTTTGACTTCGGGGTCGGGATGTCCACGGGCATTCTGGCCAAAAACGATACGGAGCGCCGGGTGCTGATCAATTCGATCGGCCCCTTCTGGGATGCCAACGAGGTGTGGCTGCTGACGGCCGGCGGCGCGATGTTCGCCGCATTCCCGAACTGGTACGCGACGCTGTTCAGCGGATTTTATACGCCGCTGGTGCTCCTGCTGCTCGCCCTGATCGGGCGCGGGGTGGCTTTTGAATTCCGCGGCAAGGTGCAGACCGCAGCTTGGAAAAAAACGTGGGATGTCGTCATCTTCATCGGCAGTCTGCTGCCGCCGCTGCTGCTCGGCGTCGTCTTCGCCGACCTGATCCGGGGGCTGCCGATCGACCAGGCGATGGAGATGAAAGCCGGATTCTTCGGCGACATCGTCAACCTGTATTCCGTGGTCGGCGGGCTCACCATGGTAGTGCTCTGCCTCGTGCACGGACTGATGTTTACGACGCTTCGGGTCACCGGCGACCTGCAGGTGCGGGCCCGCCGCTTGGCGGAGGTGCTGCTTGCCCCGCTGGCGGTACTGATTGCGGCGTTCGGGGCGATGACCTATTTCGAAACGGACATTTTTGAGGGCCGTGCCTTCCTGCTGACCGTCATGGGCGTGGTGATCGTCGCCGCTTACGTGCTGGCCGCCGTTTTCATCGCCAAGCGCCGTGACGGCTGGGCATTCGGCATGACGGGCGCCGTCATTGCGCTGACGATTGCCTTCTTCTTTGCCGGACTGTTCCCGAACGTCATGATCAGCTCGATCGATCAGGCGTTCAACCTGACGCTGACCAACGCCGCATCGGGTCCGTATTCCCTGAAAGTCATGACGATCGTGGCTTTATCCCTGCTGCCGTTCGTGCTTGGCTATCAGATTTGGAGCTATTTCGTCTTTCATAAACGGGTTCACGAGCAGAGCCATCTGGAGTACTGAGCACGATGGATAAGCAGCTGCTGGGTTACAAAGGGATAAAGCCCGTTTTCGCCGTCATGCTGCTCCTGACGGTTCTGCAAGGCGTCTCCATCCTGATGATGGCCAAGGGGCTGGCAGAGGCCGTGTCGGCTCTGTTCGCCGGGGCGCCGCTATCCGGTCAGACCGGCAGGATCGCGATGTTCCTGGGTGCTTTTCTGCTCCGGCACGGGCTCGGACTGCTGCAGCAGAAAATCGGCAGCGCATTTGCGGACCGCACCGCTGCCGATGTCCGGGGGAGGGTGCTGCGCAAGCTGTTCCGGCTCGGCCCGCGGTTTGCGCGAACCGAAGGCACGGGCCATCTGGTCACGCTGGCGCTCGAAGGGACGGAGAAGTTCCGCAAATACCTGGAGCTGATCCTGCCCCGGATGGCAGGCATGTCCATCATTCCTTGGCTGATTCTGGCCTACGTCTTTTTCCGCGACATCACGTCCGGCGTCATTCTGCTGGTTTCCATGCCGATCCTGATCGCCTTCATGATCCTCATCGGGCTGGCGGCCCGCAAGCAGGCCGAGAAGCAGATGGACACCTTCCGTGTGCTGTCCAACCACTTCGTCGATTCGCTGCGCGGCCTGGAGACGCTGAGGCTGCTGGGACAGAGCCGGGAGCACGGCGCATCGGTAGCCAAGGTGAGCGACCGCTACCGGAGGGCGACGATGCGGACGCTTCGTGTCGCCTTCCTGTCCTCGTTCGCGCTCGACTTCTTTACGATGCTGTCGGTGGCCGTCGTCGCCGTCGGCCTTGGCCTGCGGCTTGTGAACGGCCAGCTTGAACTGGTCACCGCGCTGACGGTGCTGATCCTGGCGCCGGAATATTTCCTGCCCGTCCGGCAGGTGGGCACGGATTTCCATGCGACGCAGGACGGCAAAGAGGCGGGCGCCGTGATGCAGTCCATCCTGGACCGGCCGGAGGGAGAGCCGGCTGATTCCGACGGAGCGCCGGGTCCGGGCGCCGATTGGCGCTGGTCGCCGTTCAGCCGGCTGACGCTGTCGGGGGTGACCGTGCAGCACCAGGCTGAGGCGTACGGTTCAGCACCGGAGACGGATGGTGCGGAACGCGGACGGGAGGCTGGGGCTGACCGGCCTGCTGAGGGCTGTACGGATGGGTCCGGGCAGGGGCAGAGCCCCCAGAGCCCTCGTTCCTTGGATGGCGTGTCCCTTGAGGTTCAGGGCATGCCGACCATCGGCATCATCGGCGCCAGCGGCGCGGGCAAATCCACGCTGATCGACGTGCTGGGCGGGTTCCTCGCACCCGATGCAGGCGAGATTTGCCTGAACGGGACGCCGGTCGGTTCGCTGGCCGGTGAAGCGTGGCGCAGCCAGATCACTTACATCCCGCAGCATCCGTATCTGTTCAGCTGCTCCCTGCTGGACAACATCCGGTTCTACTCGCCGGAGGCGTCCCGGGAGGAAGCGCTGCAGGCCGTGGAAGCAGCCGGCCTTGCCGGGCTGGTCCGCAGCCTGCCGGGTGGCCTGGATGAGCCGATCGGCGAGGGCGGGCGCCAGCTGAGCGGCGGGCAGGCGCAGCGCGTGGCGCTCGCCAGAGCTTTTCTGAGCGACCGGCCGATTATTTTGCTGGATGAGCCGACGGCCCATCTCGATATTGAAACCGAGTATGAACTGAAGCAAACGATGCTGCGCCTGTTCCGGGGCAAGCTTGTTTTTCTGGCCACCCACCGCCTGCACTGGATGCCCGATATGGACCGTGTATTGGTGATGGACCACGGCAGAATCGTAGAGGAGGGCACCCATTCGGGGCTGCTCGGCAAGGGCGGGGCGTATGACGCTTTGATTCGATCGCAAATGGAGGGAGTAAGGTGAGAAAAGAAGGATGGATTATACCGTACATCCGGGCCCACTGGGGACGCTGCCTGCTGATTATCGGGCTTGGCAGTCTCGCGCTGCTGTTCGCGGCAGGCCTGATGTTCACCTCCGGACTGCTGATCTCCAAATCGGCGCTGCGCCCGGAGAACATTCTGATGGTGTACGTGCCGATCGTGCTCGTCCGCACGTTCGGCATCGGGCGGGCCGTCCTGTTCTATGCCGAGCGGCTGGCGGGCCATGATACGGTCCTTCGGATCGTATCCTCCATGCGCGAGCGGCTGTACCGCATCTTGGAGCCCCAGGCGCTCTGGATCCAGTCGCGGTTTCGCGCCGGAGACGTATTGGGCGTGCTGTCCGCCGACATCGAGCATCTGCAGGATGTGTATTTGCGGACCGTGTTTCCCGGAGCGTCGGCGCTGGTCATGTACGCGGCAGCCACAGCGGCGGTGGGCCGCTGGGATCTTCGCTTTGCCCTGGTCCTGGCGCTGTATATGTTCATCCTTGTCGGCATTCTGCCGTGGCTATCCCTGATGATGACCAAGGCCAAAACGAAGCTGGCCAAAACGCAGAAAGCCGGCATGTACCGGCAGCTGACCGATGCTGTGCTGGGTATGGGCGACTGGGTGATCAGCGGCCGGGAGGCCCAGTTTCTGGCGGCATACGATGCGAAGGCCGGGGAGGCCGCCCGAACGGATGCGAAGCTCCGCGCCTGGGTACGCTTCAGACAATTGGCCGGCCAGTGCGTTGTCGGCCTGATCCTGCTGGCGGTGCTGGTCTGGGCGGCAGGAATGTATGCCGACGGGAAGCTGCCTGCCGTGCTGATCGCGGCCTTTGTGCTGGTCGTGTTCCCGGTGACGGATGCCCTGCTCCCGGTCTCGGAAGCCGTGGAGCATCTTCCCCGCTACCGGGATTCCCTGCGGCGGCTCTCGGATTTGGAAGGGGAGGAGTCTAACGTGAATGGATACGGAAACGGACAGGTGAGCGGGGATCAAGCCGCAGCAATGGCCGGCGGCGCCGTTCATATTCGGGTGGAACGCGCCGGCTTTCGCTATGAAGGCGATCCGTCCTGGACACTTCGGGATATATCCCTCGATATTCCGCAGGGCAAAAAGGTCGCCATCATCGGCCGCAGCGGTGCGGGCAAATCGACCCTGCTTAAGCTGCTGGAAGGGGCGCTTACCCCTAGCGAAGGCGAGGTCACGCTGAACGGCGTTCCGGCCGCGGCGATCGGGGAGCATATGCCCCATATCGTTTCCTTGCTGAACCAGAATCCGCATCTGTTCGATACGAGCGTGGCCAACAATATCCGGCTCGGCAGCCAGGACGCCGGCGAGGAGGATATCGTGCGGGCCGCCCGGCAGGTGAAGCTGGACCGGCTGATCGAATCGCTGCCGGACCGCTACCATACCCGGATGCACGAGACCGGTCAGCGGTTCTCCGGAGGCGAGCGCCAGCGGATCGCTTTGGCCCGGATTTGGCTGCGGAACAACCCGGTGGTCCTGCTGGACGAACCGACGGTTGGCCTGGACCCCCGGACAGAGAATGAGCTGATCCGGATCATGCTCGATTCGCTGCAGGGGAAGTCGCTGATCTGGGTGACGCATCATTTGGCCGGAGCGGAACACATGGACGAAATCGTGTTTATGGAGGACGGCAGGATCGTGATGCGCGGCAGCCATGCCGAGCTGATGGAGAACGAGCCCCGCTACCGCAGCTTGTACCAGCTGGACCGGCCGGAGGCGCTGCTGATCAAGGCCAATTAAGCGGCTGTGGAAGGCTAGCCATGCATAAAAAAACCGGACTGGTGCATCCTACCACTTGGGCAGTTTTTTGCAATTAAAGGAGGTGCACCCGGACATGACGAATCACAACGATCAAGAGCCTAGCAAATACGAAGTCCAAAGAACCGAGCTGAACAAAATGCCGGTACCGGACAAACAAAGAGAAGAGTTCGCCAAAGAAATGGTGAAGGACGCTAAAGAAGCGTTCAGCCAGCAGCCAACCCAGGATAACGAATAATCGGCCCTCGGGCTTTGGCCAAAAGACCATTTTCCATTTATAGCAGCGATATGACGTCGGGACGCCTTAAGGAGATCGTGAAGATCGGGGGCGTCCCGCCTGTTTTTGCGCAAAATACTTGACTGAACGTTCAAGAAAATGTTATCCTCACATCATGATCAAGAAAGGGGCGTTTACGGTATGGGCAGACATAAGGAATTCGACCAGGAGAAAGCCATCGACCAGGCGCTGGACCTGTTCTGGGAGAAGGGCTACGAGAGCACCTCAATCCAGGATTTGTGCGATCATCTCGGGATTCACCGGGGCAGCTTGTACGATACGTTCGGCGACAAGCACGAGCTGTTTTTGGCCTGCCTGGACCGTTTCAGCGCAAGGACGGACGAGAATTACAACTATATTTTAAAAGAGGACAGCGACTCGCCCAAGGAGCAGCTGGAGCGTTATTTTTCCAGAGTGATGGACGTTTCGCTGAGTAACGCGGCCCGTGGGCGCGGCTGCCTCATGACGAACACGACCCTGGGAGCGGTAGCTTATGTCCCGAACGTCGCCAGCCGGATCGATGCGCACTATATGCATACAGAAGGGCTGCTGTTCAGCTTCTTGATGCGGGCGCAAAACAAAGGGCTGGTGCGAAGCAAGCAAAGTCTGCGCCAGCTGGCCCGTTTTTTGAACGGCGTCAAGCAGGGCGTCCATGTCATGGCCCGGACGACGGCTGATCGCGGCGTACTGGAGGATATTTGTGCCGTCGCGGTGTCTACGGTTTTTTAAAGATAAATAGAAATGGGGAAGTTTTCAGCGAGTCTGGACCCTATTTTTTTGAGATTTTCTTGAACGAGCGTTCAGATAAATGCAGTTACAGCACCGGCTGCTTCTCCCTTTTGTAGGGAGGAGGCCGATTTTTAACCCTTTTTCTTGAACGAACATTCCAATAAAAGTGAGGGTAATCATATGAAACGCATGCTTTGGATCATATTAATGATGTCAATCGGGGCGACATTTACGTCCCCGTTATTTCCGCTTTATCAGGAGCGTTACCATCTAAGCAGCCTGCAGATCACGATTTTGTTTGCGGTATATGCCTTGTTCCTGCTGCCGTCACTGCTGGTCTCCGGATCCCGGGGAAGCGGTTGGGGCCTCAAGCGGGTGCTCCGGATCAGCATAGGGATCTCCATTCTTGCCACTCTGGTATTTATGGGCAGCCAGCAGGCATGGCTCGTGTATGCCGCAAGAATTCTGGAGGGGATCGCTTACGGGACGTTTACCGGTACCGCGGTGGCGTTTCTGCTGAAGCAGACGCCGGGTGATAAAATCCCGCTGGCCATCACCTTATCGGGTATAACGGTCTCGGTCGGATTCGGTCTCGGTCCGGCTTTGACGGGACTGGTCATTCAGTATCTGCACTTGATGCCGCTGCGCGTTCCTTTCTGGCTGTTGACGGCATTATTGGTGACCGCGTGGATGGCTCTGGAAACGTTAAAGGATGCCGATTTTCTGGCGCAAAAAGGCAAGCCGAAAGCAGCACCTGCACCGATATCGCTGGGAGTGCCGTCCGAGATCAGCCCGCATTTCTGGTCGTTCAGCGCCCTGCCGATCTTTACGCTGTTTACGCTGAACGGTATTATTTTGTCCCTGATTCCTTCTTTTGTGAAAAGCGTGCTCCATTCATCCAACCTGTCCGTCTCCGGCCTGCTGATCCTGCTGCTGCTTGGAGGAGGGGCCCTGCTGCAATTGTTGCCGCTGGCGAGCGAACCGGTTACCCGTCTTCGGCTGGGCATCGCGCTGCTATCGATCGGGGCATGGCTGGTCGTCTTCTCAGGATCCACCGGAAGCATCGTTCTGCTGTGGATCGGGGTGCTGGTTCAAGCCCTTGGCAGCGGCTGGACGTTCCAAATCAGCTTGCGTCTGGCTGGTGAGCTGCCGCACGCCGAGGCTCGGTCAAAGGTCATCACGACCTTTTACCTTGCCGGCTATGCCGGGTTTATCGTACCGGTTGTCGGCACCGGCGTGTTGACGTACTTTTTCGATCTGCATGTGTCGCTCGTGGTGCTGAACACGCTGGCCTCGCTGTTGGTGCTGTATATGCTCGGTTATTCCGTCCGCTTCCGGCGTTATTACGCCGCGAGAAAGCAGGAGGAAATCCGGCTGGCACGCTCCAAAGCCAAACCTGCCGCCGCAGGGGCAGACCGAGGGGCAATGACAAGCTGAGGGGAGTATGGTGAGAGAAATAAAAAAAGTCGAGTAGGCCAGGAAGATTCCTGACCTTAACTCGACTTTTTTTCTATCTCTAACTATTCCTTCGGATGAATCATTTCCTCCGGACGCACGACCGCGTCGAACTGCTCTTCGGTGAGTAGGTTGCTCTTCAGGGCCGCTTCTTTCAGCGTCAGGCCTTCCTTGTGTGCCAGCTTGGCGACCGCGGCGGCGTTTTCGTAGCCGATGTGCGGATTGAGTGCCGTCACGAGCATGAGCGACTGATTCAGGTTGCGCTCGATGACTGCGCGGTTTGGTTCGATGCCCACGGCGCAATGATCGTTGAATGAGCGCATGGCGTCGCCCAGCAGGCGGGCGGACTGCAGGAAGTTATAGATGATGACCGGCTTGAACACGTTCAGCTCGAAATTGCCTTGGCTCGCCGCGAAGCCGATCGCTGCATCGTTGCCCATAACCTGGCAGACGACCATCGTCAGTGCTTCGCTCTGCGTCGGGTTGACCTTGCCCGGCATGATGGAGCTGCCCGGTTCATTGGCCGGGATCGTCAGCTCGCCGATGCCGCAGCGCGGACCGCTGGCCAGCCAGCGCACGTCGTTGGCGATTTTCATGAGATCAGCGGCAAGCGCTTTCAGCGCGCCGTGAACATAGACGATCTCGTCATGGCTCGTGAGCGCGTGGAATTTGTTTTCTGCCGATGTGAACGTTTTGCCGGTCAGCTTGCTGATATTGGCTGCCGTCATCTCGCCGAACTTCGGATGGGCGTTAATCCCGGTTCCTACCGCGGTCCCGCCGATTGCCAGCTCGCGCAGGGACTCCAGGCTGCTGCGGATCATGCCTTCGCTTTTCTCCAGCATCCGGTGCCATCCGCTGATTTCCTGTCCCAAGGTCAGCGGAGTCGCGTCCTGTAGGTGGGTCCGGCCAATCTTGATAATATCCATAAACTGCTCGCTCTTCGCCCGGAAAGTCTCCTTCAGCTTCACCAGGGAAGGCAGGACTTGATCCTCCACGGCGATCAGGGCGGCAATATGCATAGCGGTCGGGAAGGTGTCATTGGAGCTTTGCGACTTGTTGACGTCATCGTTCGGGTGGATACGCTGGTCGCTGCCTTGTTCCTGAAGCAGCTGGTTCCCCCGGTTGGCGATGACCTCGTTTACGTTCATGTTGGACTGGGTGCCGCTTCCGGTCTGCCATACGGCGAGCGGAAAATGATCGTCCAGTTTGCCGGCAATCACTTCGTCGGCCGCTGCGACGATAGCGTCGGCTTTTTCTGCATTCAGCTTGCCGAGCTCTTTATTGGCGAGAGCTGCGCTTTTCTTGAGGATGGCGAATTCACGAATCAGCTCAAGGGGCATTTTCTCCGTGCCGATTTCAAAATTTTCAAAGCTGCGCTGGGTTTGCGCCGCCCAAAGCTTGTCCGCCGGAACCTTGATCTCGCCGATGGTGTCTTTCTCAATTCTGAATTCCAATTGTGTTTCCTCCTTCTCCACTTCTATGAAAAATAGGTCTTCCTGATATGAAATATATCATAATCCGGGGACCAGGAGAAAACAGATTTCACCCGAAACCAGTTTGGACCTGTCCGGCCCCAATCCGCATGCCTCTTCGTAAAGATGAAATACATTTTACAAACTCCGCCATCCCGTTTAACAATCGGCTCCTATAATGGGGACATGCTAGAATCCTTTAAAGGAGTGAATGATGAATGAAACGCAGTAAACGTCTGGTTCAAACCGCTTTCTGCCTGAGCGCGGCGGCAAGTTTAATTTTTACGGGCTCGGTCAGCGCCCAAGGAAACTCGAAAGCTCCATCGCCCAATGCGGGCAAAGCTAAAAACGTGATCCTGTTTGTCGGTGACGGCATGGGCACCGCAGCTCGCGATGCCATCCGTCTGAGCACGGTTGGCGTTAACGGCAAGCTGCAAATGGACGATATGCCATATGTTGGACTTCTTCGTACCCATTCCACAACTACGGTCACCGACTCCGCTGCAGCGGCAACGGCGATTGCCAGCGGCGTGAAGACTTACAATGGAGCCGTCGGCGTGGACGCCAACAAAAAACCGGTCAAAACGCTGCTTGAAATCGCCAAGGAGAAAGGCAAATCCACGGGCCTGGTGACGACGAGCCAAATTACCGACGCAACGCCTGCAGCATTCGCATCGCATGTGGAGGACCGCTCGAAGCAAAGCGATATCGCCAAGCAATACTTGGAGAAAAAAGTAGACGTCCTGCTGGGCGGCGGTGAGGATTTCTGGTACCCGCAAGGTACGCCGGGGCCGCATCCGGACCAGCCTGCTGAAGATCCGTCGGAAGGCAGCAAGGGCACTCAGGGCAACCTGGTGGAGAAAGCCAAGCAGCTCGGATATCAATTTGTAACGAACAAAGAAGAGCTGAGCAAAGCGAAGAACGGCAGAATTCTCGGCCTGTTCGCCAATGAAGAAATGTTCCAGCAAAGAGAGGAAGGACAAGGCGACCTGTACAACCCGACGGTACCGCTTGTGGATATGACGAAAAAGGCGCTCGATACACTCTCTACGAATAAAAAGGGCTTTTTCCTGATGGTGGAGGAAGAAGGTACGGACGAAATGGCGCATGAAAATAACGCCAAGCTGACGATCAAAGCCGGCCAGGAGCTGGATAAAGCGGTAGGCGTCGCCAAGGAATTCGCGAAAAAGCATCCTGACACGCTGGTGCTTGTGCTGGCCGACCATGAGACAGGCGGTTTGACAATTGAAGAGCCGGATGACAAGGACGAGTCCGGAGACGGCATCTCGAAGGAAGACGGTCCGTTCGCCATCGCGAACTCGAAGAATCAGTTCTATGTGGACTGGACGACTTCCGGCCACTCCGGCGTGGACGTGCCGCTGACGGCTACGGGCAGCGGAGCCGAGCTGTTTGCAGGCGTCTACGAAAACACGTATGTGCATGATGCCATTTTGAAAGCTTGGGGAATCAAGAAGTAACGAATCGTTAAAAGGAATCATAAATCTATTGTTTCAAAGCCGCAGTTTGCAGGATGGCGAAAGTCCCTGCAGCTGCGGTTTTTTGGTATTTCGGGGCCCGCCATAATGTACATAAGATGTCACCTCCAGGGGATGATAACAGAGTTCGACCAATACGGTGGAGGGAATCATTTATGGCACAGAATCAAGGCTCCCAGACGAAAGAAAAGAAACTGAAATGGTGGCAGCTGTCGCTCCTTGGGGTGGCCTGCACGGTCGGTACGGGTTTTTTTCTGGGCTCTCATATTGCGATCGAGATCGGCGGCCCTTCCGCTGTCGTTGCGTACGCCCTGGCGGCGTTCGGAGCCTACCTGGTCTATGACAAGCTGTCTCAAATGACAGCGGAGGATCCGATGGAGGGCTCGTTCCGCTCTTACGCCAAGAAGGCTTTCGGCCGGTGGGCAGGGTTCAGCAGCGGCTGGGTGTACTGGTCGTCGGAGCTGCTTATTATGGGGAGCCAATTAACGGCGCTTGCCTTGTTTTCGCGCTTTTGGTTTCCGCAGGTTCCGATGTGGTGCTTTGCGGCGGGGTACGGTGTTCTCGGGCTCCTTATTATTTGGATTGGAACCAAGGGATTCGAGCGAATGGAGAACATTTTTGCCGTGCTAAAAATTGCGGCGATCTTTATGTTTATGGTCATCGCCATTCTGGCGGTATCCGGCGTACTCCCGACCAAAGCTCACGGTCCCGCCTTTCCGCGGGATTGGGTACCGGGCGGGCTCACAGGATTTTGGGCGGCGCTCATTTTTGCTTTTTACGGATACGGGGGTCTGGAAGCGTTAGGTCTGATGACCATGAGGCTGAAGGAGCCCAAAGACGCGCCGAAGGCTGGCAAAGTGATGCTGCTGCTGTTAGTGTCCATTTATGTCATTTCCATCGGACTGGCGCTTATTCTCGAGCCATGGAAATCCTATGCCGCCGAGGAGAGCCCGTTTGTGGTGGCTCTTGTCGATTATAAACTTCCGTTTGTGCCGCATTTGTTTAATGCGGTCCTCATTATTGCCGGCTTCTCGACGATGACGGCCTCGCTGTTTGCGGTGACGACGATGATCGTTACGCTGGCCAGCGATGGGGACGCACCGCCCTTTTTCATTAAGGGCAAGAAGAAGGAAGGCAAAAAGCCCCTGCCGGCCATCGGTCTGACGGCTGTGGGGCTCCTCGCTTCCGTGGTATCCGCTCTGCTGATGCCGAAAAGCGTATATGAGTACATTACGACGGCTGCGGGCATGATGCTGCTGTATAACTGGATGTTTATTCTCGTCACGTCCGGCAAGCTGCTGGAGCTGACCGGATGGGGCAAAGCCAAGAGGTATATCGGCATGGCGCTGATCACCCTGACACTGATCGGAACGCTGTTTCATAAAATCAGCCGTCCCGGTTTTTTCATCAGTCTCGGATTTATCGTCGTGATCGGCTGTGTTACGCTGGTCATGCGCCATTTCTGGAACAAGACTGATGGGTCGAAGAAGGGCTCGTACCATACCGAAGAGCACGCAGAGTCTGGCCCGAGAACGATCAGGACCCGAACAAAATTCGGTATGCCTCGTATCCGAAGTAGAGGCCGAATCCGATAAGCGAAATGCCGGAAATGACCGAAATCGCGCTGACCAGGCGCTGCGTAAGCACCCGCCGGAACATGCTGGCTACGATTGCCATCAGCACATCCCACAGCAGGAGGCCGGCCATGATGGCGCAGCTGTACAGGAACACCTCTTTGGCTTCGTACTTGGCGATCATGTCGGCGAGAACCGACCCGTAAATCCCCATCCAGAACAGGATAGACAGCGGGTTAGAGATGGACATGATAAAGCCGGCGCTGAAGGATTTCACATGCGATTCATTACTGCTGCGGGTTTCCATACCCGCTTTTCCTGCGGTCAGGAGGCTTTCTACGCCGATATAAGTCAGGATAAAAAAGCCGAACAGCAGCAGAAACGTTTTCATAAAAGGGATGTTAAGAAAATGAATGACCCCGAAATACACAAGCAGCATAAAAATTCCGTCGGCCACCATGGCCCCGAGGCCCACCAGCCACGCGTGTAAAAAGCCTCCGCGCAGCCCGCGGTCCATCTGTGCCGCATTGATGGGACCAATCGGAGCGGCCAGGGAAAGGCCAAGCAGGAAATGGCTGATCCATACACTCATTCAAAGAGAACCCCCTTCATCGGTCTGTCGCATTGTTACATCCTATGAGAGGGGCTCTGCTTGTACGACTAAAAAAGCAAATCTTGTCCGAAAAATAAAAGAGCCGTTATCCCATGCGGGATAGCGGCTTTGTATATGTACCCCGATCATGAGGCCCAATATCTTGGTGCTGCGCTTTGGGTCTAGAAGCTTAGGGCTGCTTGGCCGGGCTCCCGGACCGTTTGCCTTTGCGCGCCCGGCGCAGGAAGAGGGAAAAGAACAGGGCGGCGATAGCGAACCAGGTCGCCACGATAAAGGCGTCGTTAATCCCGTTGATGCTTGCATTCGACGACACCAGCCCCAGCACCGACTGCAGTGCCAGCGATACGCCGGTCTCGGCGGGAACCCCTGCGGTGGTGGCAACCTCCTGCCCAAGTGCAGCGATATCCTGCATGATGAACGGATTGTCTTCGTTGTAGAGCGTGGACGATTCCGCGATGTGAAAAGTGGTCCGCGTCGACATCACCGTCACCAGCAGCGCGGTCCCGATCGACCCGGCCACCTGCCGCATCGTATTGGACATCGCGGTTCCGTGGCTTCCGAGGTAGTAGGGAAGCTGGTTGAGTCCCTCGGTCTGTACCGACATCATGATCAGCGACATGCCGAAGCTGCGAATCGTGTAGAGCATCATCAGATGCGAATACGACGTAGCGTCGGTCAACCGGCTGAATTCAAAGGTCATGACCGCAGTGATGAGCAGCCCGATAATGGCCAGGGGCCGTGCGCCGATTTTATCGAAAATCGCTCCCGAGATCGGGGACATGATCCCCATCAGGATCGCCCCTGGCAGAAGGAGCAGGCCGGACTGGAGCGGGGTGAACCCGCGGATATTTTGCAGGTAAATCGGAAGCAGCAGCATCGCTCCGAACATCGTCATGTTGACGAGGCCGCCGACGACCGTCGAAACCGAGAAGATGTCGTACTTAAACACGCGGAAATCGAGCATCGGCGATTCCATGTTCAGCTCGCGCACGATAAACAGGATGATAAATATGGCGCCAACAATCAGCGAGCCAAGCACCGTAAAGCTGGTCCAGCCCTTGTCTCCGGCGGAGCTGAACCCGTACAGCAGGATCCCGAAGCCCAGGGTAGAGAAGACGACGCCCCAGAAGTCGAATTTCGGTTTGGTCAGGCGGTTGATGTTTTTCAGCCACTTCAGGGCGAACAGTATATCAAGAACGGCCAGCGGAATGACCATGAAAAACAGGATGCGCCACGTATAGTGCTCCACGATCCATCCCGATAACGTCGGTCCGATCGCCGGTGCGAACATCATGGCAATCCCCATCATGCCCATCGCGGTCCCGCGTTTTTCGGGCGGGAAAACCGTCAGGAACACGTTCATCACGACGGGCATAATGATCCCCGCCCCGCTGGCCTGCACAACGCGGCCGAACAGCATCAGCGGAAAGTTGGTGCTGACGGCGCAGAGCACCGCACCGATGGTGAATAGGCTCATGGCCGTAATAAAGAGCACCCGGGTCCCGTAGGACTCAATCAGAAAAGCCGTGACCGGAACGAGCACGCCGTTCACCAGCATGTAGGCGGTGGACAGCCACTGCACCGTCGTTGCGGACACGTTAAAATCGTTCATCAGGTGGGGGATCGCCACGTTCAGCAGCGTCTGGTTCAGGATGGAGACGAACGCCCCAAGCATGAGTACCGTCAACGTCCGCCCCAAGTGTATATTTTCCATTAGACAAGCCCCCTAAATATGGATTCGGACAGTCGCATTCATGCCTGGAACGAGCCCGAGGCCTTTATATCCTTCAATGGTTACGACGATAGGGATGACTTGCGTCACTTTGGTGTAGTTGGCGTTGGAATTCGTCGTTGGAAACAGCGAAAACGTAGACGAGGTAGCCAGTCCGATTTGATCGATCTTGCCGGTTAGCGTTGTATCCGGAAAAGCATCAACGTAGACGTCGACGGTTTGGCCGACCTTGATTTTATCCAGCTTGGTTTCTTCAATATTGGCTGTAACCCACAGGTTGTTCAGGTTGAAGGCTCTTGCCAGCGAAGTTCCCGGGGATACAAAAGAATTGGGAACCGCTGTTTGCTGAACGATGGTGGAGTTCACAGGGAACGTAATATCGACCCGGGTACCTCCGGAAGTTACGCTTCCTACGACATCGCCGGAATTGTAATACTTTCCGACGGATCCGTTCCAGGTCGTAAGCTTGCCGGCCGCTGGTGCGGTGATGGATACCCCCTGTCCGGTGACTTGGGCGTTGTCGGTTTTAATGTAGTTGGACGTCTGGTTGTAGTAATAAATGGCCGCGCCGCCCAGGACGAGCACAATGATGACGACTACAACGTTGACCAGCAGTGCACGCGAGTTCATAAAAGCATGATCCCTCCTAAAGTTGCTTCCTAGTTATCGATTGAAAACAGATATCCAAGAGCATCTCCTAATTGCCCCATTCATATTCAGCAGAGGAATTTCCCGGATCACTGCTAGGATAAAGGAACGCTGCCCTGGGGATAAATAAGAAATCCAGTTGATGAAAGGGGAGTTATGCATGAAAGTGTACGTGGTTTACGACAGCGAAAACGGCCACACGGAAGCCTTGGCGCGTTCCGTATGGGAAGGGGCTAAGGGCGTAGACGGAGCTGAGGCAGAGATCGCTCACGTCAATGAAGCGGACATTTATAAACTGGAGGATATGGACGCCATCGTATGGGGATGTCCGGGGCATTTTGGAACCATCAGCTCAGGACTCAAAAATTGGATTGACCGGCTCGGCTACCTGTGGGCGCAGGGCAAACTGGTCAACAAAGTAGGGGCCGTATTCTGCACGACAGCAACCGTGCATGGAGGGGTGGAATCCACCATGATCAACCTGCTGACGCCGATGCTTCACAACGGCATGATCGTTGTCGGTCTTCCCGGAAACATACCGGAGAATGCCCTGTACGGATCGTATTACGGCGTGGGTGTGACGTGTCCCGTGGAGCTTTCGGATGACGATCCCAAAAACCTGCCCGGCGAAAACGACCTCGCCCTGGGCCGAGCATTAGGCAAGCGCGTAGCCGAATTGGCCGGACGATTCTCCTCGGCAGCAAGGTAAGGTACAGGCTATGATTATCGCCTTTATCGTTCTGGCTGTCCTCGCCCTGGTTTTTCTTTTTATTTACAATGCCCGGATGTCCAAGAAAACGGCGAAAAAAAAGGATGCTCCGGAATCCGTCCCAAACAACCCAGAGGCGGCGGAGCCAGCCGCTCATCTTGAACCTGTGAAGGCGGCGGAACCGCTGCCGGCAACCACCGGACCGGTGGCCTCTGAACCGGTAAGAAGACCCGAGCCGGTGCCGGTGACAACCCGGAGGCCGCAGGCTGCGGAGCAGCAGGGCGACCGGGCTTACCGCGATGCTCTCCGGCAGTTCGCCGGAGGCACGCCGGCCAAGGAGGAGCCCCCGGCGCCAAAGCCGGACTACAGTACGGACAACGCCTACCGGGAAGCGCTGCGGTCGATGGCGAAGAACAAAAAGTAGCAGGATCCTGCAGCACAGCGAACAGCCGCTTTCGGTGATGGACCGAAAGGGCTGTTTTTGCGTGATCGTGAGGAACGGACGCAGAACCGCCATTGTATGCCGTGCTGCGGAATGTTATTTTATACATATCCAATAATCGCCTAAGACCGGGAGGGAAAGATCACCATCATGTTCACCGCCGTATGGGTCGCCATCATTTGCCTGGCCGTGATCGTTTTGCTGCTGGCCGCGGCAAGTGCTTATTTTTATAATGTGGGCATCAAGCGCAGCACGAAGGAGTTTTTGGAAGCCGATCCGGCGCTGGTCAAAGAAGAGCACCCCTGGGAGCTTGAGGAGGAGTGGCTCCGCAGCCAGCCTGTAGAGACGTTGGAACTGACGTCCTCGGACGGTATTGCCCTCAAAGGATATTTCATCCCCGCAGCGACGCCTGCCCGCCAAACCGCCATCGTCGTGCACGGCTATTCCAGCCAGGGCCGGGAAATGGGGGCTTTTGCTAAGCTGTACCATGAGATGGGCATGAACGTGCTGATGCCGGATAACCGGGGGCACGGCCAAAGCGGAGGGAATTACATCGGGTTTGGCTGGCCGGACCGCAGGGATATTATGCGGTGGATCGGCACGGTCATTGACCGCAGCGGACCCGGGGCGGAAATCATACTGCACGGCGTATCCATGGGCGGAGCGACGGTGCTGATGGTAAGCGGGGAGGAGCTCCCGGGTCAGGTGAAGTGCATCGTATCGGACTGTGCCTACACGTCAGTGCGTGACATTTTGACCCATCAACTCAAGCAGATGTATAAGCTCCCGCCATTTCCGCTGCTGCCGGCAACCAGCCTGATGTGCAAGATGCGGGCAGGATACTCCTTCGGAGAAGCCTCAGCGTTGAAGCAGGTCGGCGTGACAAAGCTCCCGATTCTGTTTATTCACGGGGACCGCGATACCTTTGTCCCATACGCGATGCTGCACCGTCTTGTGGATGCCGCGGCAGGGGATAAGGAAGTCTATGTGGTTCAGGGGGCTTCGCATGCGAACGCTTATTTTGTGGACAAAAAAGAGTACGAACGCAGGATACGCCAATTTATTGGGCGTTATATCCGGTTAGGGAAGGGGACGGAAAAGGAGATGATTCCCGGATCGGAGCCGCAGGCTGTTCTGACCCCCGTGGAGGGTTAAATCCTGACCTGACAACATCGTTCATTCGAAAAAAACTCCGGAAGCGCCTGTGAAGGCATCCGGAGTTTTATTATGATTCCCCAATTATATCGCCCGCTGAAACTGGCTGGTGTACAAGTCATAATAAAAACCTTTGGCTTCCAGCAGCTGACGGTGGTCCCCCTGCTCGGCAATGCGTCCGCCGTGGATGAACAGAATCCGGTCCGCATCCTGAATCGTGCTCAGCCGGTGGGCGATGACAAAACTGGTCCGTCCCTTCATCAGCGTCTGCATCGCTTCCTGGACATGCATTTCGGTCCGCGTATCGACGCTGCTGGTGGCTTCGTCCAGTATGAGGATGGCCGGATCGGCGAGGATCGCCCGGGCGATGGTCAGCAGCTGGCGCTGGCCGTGGCTGAGATTGCTGCCCTCGGCGGCCAGGACGGTATCATACCCGTCCGGCAGACGGGATATAAAGCGGTCAGCATTCGCCAGCCTGGCGGCATGCTCCACTTCGGCATCGGTCGCATCCAACCGTCCGAACCGGATGTTTTCGCGGATGCTGCCGGAAAAAACGTAGGTGTCCTGGAGGACGATCCCCACCTTGCTCCGCAGGCTGTCTTTATCCATATCGCGGATGCTCACCCCGTCGATGCAAATGTCGCCTTGGTCGATCTCGTAGAACCGGGTCAGCAGGTTGATGATCGTCGTTTTGCCTGCACCCGTAGGGCCGACGAGGGCGATCATTTGACCGGGCTCGGCGGTAAAGGATACGTCCTGCAGCACCGGCGTTCCCGGTTTATAGCTGAAAGTTACATTCCGGAATTCGACGCTGCCCTTTACCTCTCCAAGCTCCGCGACGGCCCGCTTGTGGTCTTCGGCATACTCGGTGTCGAGGTCGAAAATCTCAAATACGCGCTCGGCACCCGCAATGGCGGACTGCATCAGGTTGAACTGGTTGGCCAGTTCGGTGATCGGCCGGCCGAACTGCTTGGAGTAGTTCAGAAAGCTGACGACGATGCCGACGGAGGTGTGCCCTTGCAACACCATCCAGCCGCCGGCCGCCGCGATCAGGGCGAAGCTGAGGTTGTTCACCATGTTCATGACCGGCCCGACCATGCCGGAGGCGATCTGCGCACGGATGCCGACCTGATTCAGCTTGTGGTTGATCTTCTGGAACTGCTCGACCGCGACAGGCTCCCGCCGGAACAGCTTGACGATTTTCTGCCCGCTGACGGTCTCCTCAATAAAGCCGTTGAGCTCACCGAGGTGCTGCTGCTGGGCTTTGAACAGCTTTCGGGTCAGCCGCGTGATTTGACGTGTTGCCACGAGCACGAGCGGAATGCTGATGAGGCTGACGAGCGTAAGGGGCAGGTTGAGCCTCAGCATGATGACCAGCGACCCGGCCAGCGTAATGATGCTGTTCAAGAGCTGCGTTACGCTCTGGTTCAGCGTGTTCGACACGTTCTCGATGTCATTGGTCGTGCGGCTCATCAGCTCTCCGGTCGGATGGGTATCGAAAAAGCGCAGCGGCAGCTGCTGGTATTTATCGAACAGGTCCTGGCGGAGAGCCAAGACGGTGCGCTGGGAGACCGCCGTCATGACGTACACCTGAATCCAGGAAACGACGCTGCCCAGTGCATAGATGCCGATCATCAGCAAGCAGAGCGACCAGAAGCCTTCATGCTCCTTCGGCATAATGAAGCGGTCGATCGCTTTGCCGAGCAGGAAAGGGCCGATCAGGGAAATGACCGCGCTGAGAATGGTCGTAATATATACGATGATCAACCCGAACTGCTGCCGGCTCAAATAGGCCCACAGTCTTCTGAGGGTAGCACCAGCCTGCTTGGGCTTGGCTTTCTGCATGACCATGTTTCGGCCGGGTCCATGGCCCATCATGGGAGGGCCCCCGCGGCCGGCTTCAGCGCCGGCGGGTTTAGTTGGCTGCGGCATGCGTATCTTCCTCCTTCCGCTGCGAACGGTAAATATCCTGATAGATCGCGCTGGTCCGCAGCAGTTCTTCGTGGGTCCCCCGGGCGGCAATGGAGCCGTTCTCCAGCACCAGAATCTGGTCGGCCTCCATGACTGAACTGATCCGCTGCGCGATGATGATGTTGGTGCTGCGGTTCATCAGCTCCTTCAGCGCAGCCTGGATGCGCGATTCCGTGCCGACGTCGACCGCGCTCGTGCTGTCGTCCAGGATGAGAATTCGCGGCTTTACCAGCAGCGCGCGGGCGATCGACAGGCGCTGCTTCTGCCCGCCGGACAGATTGACGCCTTTTTGCCCGATCACGGTCTCATAGCCGTCCGGCATCTGCATGATAAAATCGTGGGCCTGGGCGGCCTTGGCCGCCGCGGTCACTTCCTCCAGCGGAGCGCCGGGCCGGCCGTAACGGATGTTATCCAGCACCGTGCCGCTGAACAGCACGGACTGCTGCAGCGTCATGCCCACCATCCCGCGCAGGATGTCCAGCGGGATGTCGCGGACATCCGTGCCGCCGATGAGCACGCGGCCGCCGGTGGCGTCATAGAGCCGGGGGATCAGGTGTACGAGCGAGGATTTGCCGGATCCGGTAACGCCGAGAATGGCGGTCGTCTGTCCCGGTTTGGCTGTAAAGCTGATCCCGCTGAGCACCGGATCGGCATACGGATGCTTCCCGTAACCGAAGGATACATTCTCGAAGACCACGTCCGCGGCCGCCGGTTCCTTGGCCTGGGCGCCGGTGGGATCGACAATGTCCGGCTGCGCGTCAAACACTTCCTGCACCCGGGCCGCGGAGACTCTGGCCCGGGAGATGAAGGTCAGCATGTTGCTTACCATCAGCATGGCGAACAGGAGTTGTGTCACGTAATTGATATAAGCGATCAAATCGCCGGCGGGAAGGGATCCGCCGCGGGTAAGGGCACCCCCGTACCAGAGCGCCGCCACGATGCTCAAATTCAGGATCAGCGTCATGACCGGCATGTTCAGCCCCAAGAGCCGGTTGGCCGAGATGGCCTCCTTCGTGTAATCGCCGTTAGCGCCGGCAAAGCGCTTGCGTTCATAACCTGCGCGGACGAAGGCCTTGACGACCCGAATGCCGGCGAGGTTCTCCTGCAGGACGCCGTTCACTTGGTCGAGCATCGACTGAACCCGGCCGAACAGCGGAAAAGACTTCCGGATCAGCAGCACCAGAAAGACCACCAGGACAGGGATCGATACCGCCAGAACCAGTGTCAGCCGGGGACTGATCCAGAGGGCCAGGATGAGGCTGCCGAGGAACAGCAGCGGGGAGCGGATGCTCCGCAGGATCATCTGGACCACTGTCTGCAGCTGAACGACGTCATTCGTCAGCCGGGTGATCAGCGATCCGGTCTTCAGCTCGTCCAGATTGCGGAAGGAAAAGGTTTGTATTTTCCGGAACAGATGGTCCCGGAGATCGGTGCCGAAATGCTGAGAGGCATAAGTTGAAAAGACAGTGCACCCCACGCCGCCAAGCAGGCCGACTACGGCAACCCCGATCATCAGAAGACCCGTTCGCTCGATGTACGCAAGGTCGCCGGGAACCACTCCTTTATTAACGATGTTCGCCATCAGCGCTGGCTGCAGCAGGTCCATGGATACCTCAAGCAGCATCAGCAGAGGAGCCAGCAGAGCCGACACCTTATACGGACGAAGGTAGGATATCATCAGTTTCCACATGGGCGGGACCTCACTTGGTATCAGAATCGGCAGCCTGCGCCTGGCCTCCCGGCGAAGGACCCGAGGCTCCGCCATCCGCCGTTTCACGCAGCTCGAACGTATGGATGTACTCCTGGATCATCTGGTCAACGGCTTTCAGCTCACCGGTAATGACCTGCTGGATCGGCTGGTACTCGGGCTGGCTCAGCTGCTGCATCAGCGTGCTGCGAATGACCTGCATACGCTCCAGAAACATCAGCACGCGGCCGCGCCGAAACGTCTGGGCGCTCTGAAAGCTCCGGCCGCCGCCTTCGTCGTCGCCGTGATGCTCCCTTTTGCCGCGCCGGCCGTGGTCGTGGTGTCCGTGTCCGCGGCCCCCGCCGCCGCGCCGGTCGCCTCGCTCCCAGCGGCCGCCCTCGTTGTTCATATCTTCTTTCATTGACGTCACTCCTTAGAATTAGTGGATGTGTATACGTGTAATGCTGTTTGTATACAAATGTATACGATTGCGTGATAAGAGTCAATTCCTTTTACCCTAAATCTGGAAAAATCCAGCTGTCTCTGTTCTTCGTTATCGTCTCTATATAATGCCGGCGTCCATTTTGTTATAATGTTGTTGATTCCGCAGACTAACAAACATGGTTCCAGAAACGGCTGTATCCGGACCCGGAGCATCACCGGCGTCTAAACCGCCTTGGAAGCGGCACGCCCGATGCAGCCCTTTACGATATTCGTAACATGAATGACAGTTTATTTGAGGTGAAATAGAGACGATGGCCAAAAAGATTACGATGCAGCAAATCGCCGACCACCTGGGCGTATCGAAGTTCGTTGTATCCAAGGCGCTGTCCGGCAAGGGCGGAGTCAATGAAATGACCCGGGAGCGGGTGATCCAGGCGGCTTCCCAGCTCGGGTATTTTTCGCAAAAGAAAGCCTATATGAGAAGCCCCCGCACGGAACCCAACACGCTTAAGCGCAGCGGTGCCAAGCATTCCGTGATCGTGTTGATGCCCAATATCCGTTTTCAGAACAGGGAATCGCTGTACTGGGGCAAGATTATGGAGGGGATTTCGATCAGCCTCGAGGAACGGGGACTGGGCATGGTGATCATCTCTGAGCAGAACGTGGACAACTTTGTCAGCCTCCTGAATCCGGAAGGGATTCTCGGACTCATTGGGGTCGGGGAAATTTCCACGCCGCTGCTGCTGGAGGTGCACCGGATGGGGCTGCCGATCGTGCTGGTCGACATGGAGGATCCGCTCATTCCGTCCGACACGGTCTTTGCGAACAATATGGATGTGATGGCCCGGCTGACGACCCACCTGATCGGCATCGGCCATCAGCGGCTGCAGTTCATCGGAAACGACCGGTATTCGCGCAGCTTCCGGGACCGCTCCATCGGGTACCGGACGGCGCTGGATGAGCAGGGACTGCCGAGCCAGGAAGGGCTGGTCATTCCGCTTCCCGATTTGGAGAACGGCAGCTTCGAGCCCGAGATCCGGTCGTGGATCTCGCGGAAAATCAAATCCAAATCGCTGCCGACCGCACTGGTCTGCGCCAACGATGCGATTGCGCTGACGGCCCGGGATATCCTGATCGAGCTTGGCGTGCGGGTTCCGGAGGAGGTGTCGGTCTCCGGATTTGACAATATCGCCGATGCGGCCAAGGGCAGTCCGTCCCTGACGACCGTTCATGTTCCGAAGGAGGCGATGGGCCGCCGGGCTGTCGAGAAGCTGCTCGAACGAATGGACAAGGCGGATACGCCTCTGGAAAAAATCCTGCTCGCCGGCGATATCGTCTACCGTGATTCCACGGCGCAGGCGCCGGATGGCTCCGGGAGCTGACATCACGGCAGGTACGATACAATCTCAGCCGGTCATAACAAAAAAAGCATCCCGCCCAACAGGCGGGATGCTTTTTATCGATAAAGGAAGTTTCGAAGTTTCCGGAAAGTGCACAGGGTTGCCGTATGTGCGGGTTGAAAGAGCTGAAATCGCGAGGTTCAATCTTCCTGTGCGCCCTTTAGATCGCTTACGGCTGGGCAGGCAGTCCATCGAATTCGCGGATTTGTGCCGTGTAATGATCGCGGATGAGGCCCTCCGCCTTTTTCGCATAAGGGCAGTAATCATCATTCCCTGCGGCATCCCCCGGTGCATATAGCGCCGCCGGCCAGTCCCACAGCATAAATCCTCCCACCCATGAACGGCTGGCGCAGGCTTCAAACATCCGCTCATAATAAGCGGCTTGTTCGTCCTCGTTTGGGTCTCCGGGCAGTCCCCAGTCGTTTGGAATCCGGCTCGAACCGGTCCGGCTGGGACATCCCGCCTCCATAAAGAAGAAGGGCTTGCCGTACCGGCGGACGACCGGCTCAATGCGGTCCAGCTGCTCTTCCCAGCTGTCGATCGGGTAATAGCCGCTGGATGAAATGACATCCACTGCATCCCACCAAGCCACCTGGCCTTCCTGATATTTATCGCAGTTATAAGTAACGATGCCGGAGTATACTTGCCGAACCTGGCGGATGAGCTCGCGCCATTCCCGTTCCCTTCGGTCGGTCTGCACCATCTCGCACCCGATGCACAGCATTTCGCAGCCGGTTTCCTCGGCCATAGCCGCATAGTGCAGCATAAACCGGGTATAAGAGTCAAACCACTCGGACCATTTCGGTTCACAAGGCACGTCAATATCGAAAAAGTTGATATGGGCCCGCCAAGTTCCGTCGGCGCAGTTGACGACCGGTTTCAGGCAGACGCGCAAGCCGAGACGTTTGGCGGAGGCAATCGCATGGCGAACCTCTTCATCCGTTACGGTCGGCTCTTCCGCAAAGTGGATTTCCGTCGAATGGGCCGTATCCTGCAGGGCCGCAAAGGTGACGGCCGTCCAGTTCACGCCGAGGCGTTTTACCATTTCCTCCATCGAATGTCCGGCCTCAGGGGTGTTCCATGTTCCCCGGATGCCGGTCCATCCCCAGGTCATGCCGCCGATATATCCTTCCAGCAAGTTATTGCGCATTAAATTCACCGTGTGCACCTCTTCTTGTGTTATTTTGTTAGCATATTTCGTTATTTAGTTATGATAACTTTATATACTTGTTATAAACAAAATACGTCTGAAGATCAAGTGTGTGGTTGTGAAAATATGATGATTATAGATGGTATGCCCGTCTTGGTGTGGAGATAGGGTGCGTGAAAAATAAATAACACATTGATAACAAAGGTGAAAAATAAAAGCCCTGCCCGTAATTGTACAGGCAAGGCTTGATATGCATGAGGCCATTCTCTATTTAAGCGGCTGCTGGTTCACGTAGCTGTCGGACAAATTAAGGAGCTTAAGCGCCCGGTTATATTCCTCTTCCGTAGTGCCGCCGTCCACTGAGGTTCGGCCGCTCAGCGGGTACTGCGCTCCATCCTCATATCCGGCTCCCGACACGAAGAGCGCATTGTCGGTCAGGAAGGAACCGGTCGGCAAATAATAACGCTCCGGAATCAGATTATAGCTCTGATTTAAGAGATCCTGTCCGAAATGAATATGGTCTTTGACGGAAACACCCGTCAGATTGGCGACCGTCGGCAGGATGTCGACCTGTCCGCCCACCGTGTTGTTCACTTCCGGATGTTGGATCGAGCCGCCCGCCAGAATCAGCGGGATGTTAATCATATCCGAATAGGAATATTCATGTCCGTAAATTTCCTTCATCAATTCTTTATCATCACGGTCCAGGGAGTACAGCGGCAGTCCCATGTGATCCCCGTAGATGACGATGAGGCTGTCTTCCCAGAGGCCGTTAGTCTTCAGTTCATCGATAAACTGGCCCAGCGCATAATCCGCATAATTCTGGGCGCGGATATAATCCCCGACAAACGTACCGTCGTATCGCTCAGGGAGCTGCATGTGGTATTTTCTCTCCGGAATCGTGAACGGATGATGCGCCGACATCGAGATGATCTGGGCATAGAACGGTTTGTCTTCCTGGTCCATTTCCTTCATTTTCGCGGCAGTCTTCTTATACAGCACTTCATCCGATGGGCCGAAGAAGAAGGAATCTTCGTCACCGAAGAAGGACTTGTCGTAATAATGCTGGAAGCCAAGGGACGAATACAGCTCCCCGCGGTTCCAGAACTCCACGTCGTTCGTATGGAAGGTCGCGGTCGAGTAACCGTTGCTCTCCATCAGCCTCGGCAGGCTCGGCAGCTTCTTGTCGACATAGTTCTGCGTGGCTGCTCCGCTCGGCGGAACATAGAACGAGGTGTTCACGACGAATTCGGCATCTGATGTATTGCCTTGGCCGACCATTTGGTTGAAGTTCGGGAAGTAGTACTGCTCTTTGGCCAGCTTGTTCATATTAGGCGTAATTTCCTGGCCGTCGATCTTCAGGTTGATCAGGAAATTCTGAAACGATTCCAGCTGGATAATGATGACGTTCTTGCCTTTGGCATCCCCGAAATGCTGCGGCTGATCGGTCTTCTTGATGCCTTTGAGCTCATCGATCGAGGCCTGGGTAATGCTGTTCAGCGGAACGATGTCCTCTTTCTTCTTGGAGAAAATCGTATACGCTTCATAATTCAAAATGCCCATTTGCTGGGCTTTTGTGATCTCGTTCATGCTGGCCCGGTTCGGAACGATATTAAACAGGCAGATCACGAGGGACAGGATGAACAGCACGGTAACGACGCTCCGGCGGGCCCGGCGGCTGGTCTGATCCTTCCATTGCCGCGCTTTACGGCCCCGTACCATGATGACAAAGATCACGACGATGTCGGCGTAGATCAGCAAATAGTAAGGGTCCATCAGCGAAAAGACACTGTTGCGGACGGCCGTAACCTGGTTAACCTGCTCCAGGGCATGGTAAGTCGCGATGACGCCATAATATTTGAAGTACATAATGACGGCGAAAAAGATCGTGGTCAGCAGCAGGTTGGCGATGACATAAGCGCCGAATTTCCGCTTGCCGGCAAACCACTCAATCAGACAGAACACGAGCCAAATAAACGGAATTTCGGTAATGATGGGCTTCCAGGGCATCAGGTCATTAAACGTAACGGCCCATGCCAAATACCCCTTTAAAAGTAAAAGAATGGTGAATAAGACAAACGGTTTTCGCAGAAATCCACGAAGTGAAGACACGTTACCAACTTCCTTCCTTTTAATGACGGGCTGACCTGGCTGATCTAAGCCGGGCAGCTGAGTATATCGCGCGAAAAGCTGGATGATTGCGCATAAAATTGAATATCCTGCGGTTGCTTGAGCCCTTTTGTCGCATGGAATCGAGGGCAATAGGTTTATTATGCCTTCGGCTCAGAAAGATGTCAAAAGGCGAATCCTTGTCATTTCTAGTTATCATTTACCATATTGGGAAGTAAATGAACCGCTTCCGCCGCTCCTCTGAAGCATTCTTTGAAAACGTCCGGATTTCCGATCCGCCGGATGACGGCGGGCTGGGCCGTAACACCATGACACCCCGCTAAACACGGCGGTACACTGCTTATTTCCCACCGGTCAATAACCCCCTAAAAACTGTAAAATATTGTGTTGAACCAGGCCTGTATTTTAGGTAAAATGTGCGAAAACCATATTGTGTTAAATAAGTTAACACATAATGTAATGTTCGATGAAGGGGTTGAGGGGGATGTTTGACTGGCTTGGCTTTACAACGGGGCTGCCACTCTGGTGGTCGTACCGGTTAAACCGTCATTTGAAAGAGGATATCGAAAACATTTTTGAGGGAATCGCCCAGAATCGTATACAAATATTAGAGAGCTGGGTTACGGAGTATTGGTCCCATTTGGAGCGTTTGAGCATACAGCTTGGCCCAAACTTCGGCCATATCGTCCAGGATCCTGCCGGGGCCGCGGCATTGGAGCCGCTGTTCGCTTCCTATATGAAGAGAGGTGCCGATTTCTCGGAGATTTTCCTGATTCGTGACGACATGAAGGTGGTGTACTCCACCCATCCGTCCCGCATCGGAGCAAGCTGCAGCCGAGAGGGCCTGATCGAGCCGGGGCTGAAGTATACGCTGCAGGGGAATCCTTGCCTGTTCGGCCCCTATTCCGACCCGGCCACATTAGAGGTCGGCCCGAGCACTTCGGCGTTTCACGACGCGATGACGCTGATGTTTATTTTGCCGGTCATGAATGACGGTGAGTGGAAAGGGGCGCTGTGCGGCCGGGTTCCAAACGATGTCCTGGGCGACTTGATCCAGCGGGAGCAGGGGCATGTATATCCCGATTCAGGCGATAACTACATTTTCATGGCCAAGCCGGGACTGAGCAAGAACATCGCGCCCGGAACGGCGCTGTCGCGGAGCCGCTTCGAGGACTTTACCTTTACGCACGGCGATAACCTGAAAGAAGGGGTACGGACCGACTACGGGACGGTTCAGGTAAAGAACCATACCGAGCTGGAACTGGTGTTCAAGGACCCGGCCACAGGAGAACTGCATCCAGGGGTGGCGAACACGATACAGAACGGAAGCAATCTGTTTGTGGAGTTTCCGGGATATTCGGACTACCGGCACATTCCGGTGATCGGTAAAGGGGTTACTTTTCAGCTTCCGCATTGCCCGGACGTATGGGGGATGATGTGCGAAGGGGATTTGGAGGAAGTGTACCGCTTCCGGAGCTTCGGTTGGAAGATGAAGAAAATGCACCTGATGACAGGTCTGGCGGGCGTGGTGCTGAACGGTCTTCTATTCGGTCTGCTGGCCTGGAGTCTGCCTCCGGTCACGGGGCTGATCATGGTTCTGGCGGCAAACGTGCTGTTCGGCTGGATCGCGGTCTCCGTTCTTGAACGCAGGGCGACGCGGCGGACGGCGGAGCATTTACGCAGCCTGAGCCGGTTCATCCGCATCAATGCCGAAGGCAAAGGGGATTTGACGCAGCGGCTGGACCTGCGCGAATTTGCGGATGACGAGGCCAAGGAGCTCGGCAAATGGGTAAACAGCATGATCGATGCCCTGGAAGGCATTATGCTGCAGGTTAAGCAGGCGGCGCAGGACGTTCAGGACAGCCAGCACGTGCAGCATGCGACGGCCCAGTCGACCGCCAGCTCCACGGAGCGGGTGAGCGGGAAGGTTCACAGCATGATCCGCGGCATCCGCGGCCAGCTGAAGGATATCGACGTGGCCAAGGACGTGTCGGTGGAGATGAGCGTTACCCTGCGGGAAATCGAAGAGGCGGCTGCTCAGCAAATTGCGGTGGCGCAAAGCGAAGTGCAGCATATCGGCGACAAGATGAAGCAAATCCAGGACAAGGTGGAGGAGAGCAACCGGACCATTCGGACGTTTATGGAAACGACGCGGGATATTGCCGGCCTGCTGACGGCCATCGAGAACATTTCCAAGCAGACCAATCTGTTATCGCTGAACGCGTCGATCGAAGCGGCAAGGGCGGGCGAGCACGGTCAAGGCTTCTCGGTAGTGGCGGGAGAAATCCGCAAGCTGGCCGAGCTTACCCGGCATTCCACCGAGCAGATCCAGCGGACACTGCGGCAGATCGGCGGGCAGGTGGAACTGGCCTTTGCCTCCATGGACGAAGGCAGCCGGGCGGTGGAGGAGGGTACGAAAATCGTCGCTTCGGCCTCTGAAATGCTGGGACAGGCTGGCAGCCAGGACAGCCTCAAGACCAAGATGGTCGGTGAAGTGGTGGGCATCATGGAAAAGGTAGCCGCCGTCAGCATCGAAAACCGCAGCATTTCGGCAGAGGTGGAAGGCACCCTGCAGGAGCTGCAGGAGGACATGCAGCACGTCCGCGGCACATCGGAAAATGTGGAGTCCATCACCGGATCGCTGCTTCAGCTTGTCAACCAGTTCCGCCTGACCGAGACGCGAAGAAGATAGCAGGAAGACGGTGGCGTCGTGTGACCTGCCGCTGCCGGATGAGTTCATTAGACAAAGCTCGTGCCCCTTGATCAGGGCGGCACGGGCTTTTTTCGTGGATAGCGCATTGGGACTGCCTGCTCCATTATGGTATGATGGGAAAAACAAGGGGAACGGGTGATCTTATGTCTGAAGAAAACCGGGAGCGGGCGGAGGTTCGGATATCGGTTCGACCGCTGGTGGAATATGCTTTCTCAAGCGGGGATATCGATTCCGGATTCCGGTCGGCCACCGCCATGGTTGAAGGCACACGAATTCACCAGCAGGTGCAGAAAACCTACGGGGAAGGCGACCAGAAGGAGGTGTTTCTGAAGCGGGAGATCTCCTTCGGGGACCAGACTTATGTCATTGAAGGAAGATGCGACGGCCTGATCCAAACGGATGACGGCTGGATGATCGATGAGATCAAATCGACCGCTGCGAGCCTGGATGCGATGGAGGGGGACGGAAAGCCCGTTCACTGGGCACAGGCTCAAGTTTACGCCTATATTTATGCCATGGACCACGGCCTGGACCGGATGACGGTGCAGCTCACCTACGTCGAGACGTATACCGGCACGGAGCGCCGTTTCCGGCGGATGCTGACGCTGGCAGAGCTCGAAGCCTTTGTGATGGGGGTGCTGGAGGTCTATACCCCGTATGCCGCGCTCCGGCTGAAAAATGCGCATCTCCGGGATGAGAGCATCCGCGCGCTGCCGTTCCCGTTCGACACTTACCGGGAAGGACAGCGCAAGCTGGCGGGAGCGGTCTATCAGGCGGTGAAGGAGAAGCGGAAGCTGTTTGCCAAGGCCCCGACGGGGATCGGCAAGACGATGTCCACGCTGTTTCCGTCCGTGAAGGCCATCGGGGAGGGGCTGCTTGGGCAGATCTTTTATTTGACGGCCAAGACGATCACCCGAACGGCCGCCGAGCAGGCCTTTGCGCTGATGCAGGCCAAAGGGCTGCGGATGCAGACGGTGACGATTACGGCTAAGGACAAAGTCTGCTTTCAGGAGGAGACGGTCTGCCGGAAGGACGCCTGCCCGTTTGCGGACGGCTACTACGACCGGGTCAACGGGGCTATTTTGGACATGCTGTCCCAGGAAACGGTGATGGACCGCGCCGTCATCGAGCGTTACGCTCGCAAGCACCAGGTATGTCCCTTTGAGTTTTCGCTGGACGCGGCCTACGCAGCGGATGCGGTCATTTGCGACTATAATTACATCTTTGATCCGCGGGTTTCGTTCAAACGGCTGCCCGAGGAGCAGAAGAGGCGGACGGTGCTGCTCGTGGACGAAGCCCATAACCTCGTTGATCGGGGACGGGACATGTTCTCGGCTGAGATCGGCAAGGCGGCATTTCTCGAGCTGAAGCGCGGATACAAGGGCGTGGATGCCGGGGTTCAGAAGGCGGCGGATGCGGTCAATAAATTTTTTATCGAGCTGAAAAAGGAAATGGGCGAAGTCCGCCAGAAGCAGTGGCAGGAACAGCCTCGGGAACTGGGTGAGCGGCTGGAGCTGTTCATCGCCGAAGCCGAGCGGGAGCTGCTGGCTCCCAAAGGCGACCCCGGGCTGCAGGAGCAACTGCTGGATGCTTATTTTGCGTCGCAGCATTATATCCGGATCGCCAAGCTGTATGACGAACGCTTTTTGACGTATGCCGAGATTCACGGCGGCGACTGCGTGCTGAAGCTGTTCTGCATGGATCCGTCCTACCTGCTCACCCAGGCGGGAAAAGGCTTCCGCTCGACCGTGTTCTTCTCGGCCACTCTGTCTCCGCTGTCCTACTATAGGGACATGCTGGGCGCCGGCGAGGAGGACTACAGCTTGTCCGTGCCGTCGCCGTTCAGCCGGGAGCAGCTGGATGTGCGCATCGAGCCGCTGTCCACCAGGTACCGGGACCGGGACGACACCCAGGACGCGCTGGTGAAGCTGCTGCATGGCCTCATATCGGAGCGCAAAGCGAATTACATGGTCTTTTTCCCGTCGTACCAATATATGCGTATGGTGGTCGAGCCTTTTGCGGAGCTGCACCCGGAGGTTGGCATCATCGTGCAGGATACCGGAATGGCCGAGGAGGAGCGGGAGCGGTTCCTCGCGGCGTTCCAGGCGGACAATGCGGATACGCTCGTCGGCTTCGCCGTGCTCGGGGGCATTTTCTCCGAAGGCATCGACCTGCAGGGGGACCGTCTGGGAGGCGTGGTCGTTGTCGGCGTGGGCTTGCCGCAGCTTGGTTTTGAACGGAACCTGATTCGGGATTACTTCAATGAAAACGGGAAAAGCGGGTATGATTACGCCTACGTGTTCCCGGGGATGAACAAGGTGCTGCAGGCCGGAGGGCGGCTGATCCGCTCCGAGCAGGATACGGGCGTGCTGGTGCTGGTCGACGACCGATTTCTCCAGCGGCACTATCAGGGGCTGCTCCCGGATGAGTGGAAGGGATTCACCGTCGGGAGGCCTTAGACGGGCGAGACGCGGCACAGCGAAGTGCTCCTCCGGGCCGCTTGGTCTCGTCGGGATTTGGTTCCGCGAAAGGGATGGATACGAGAGCGTGGGATGCGTTCCCAACAAATCGTAGCCAAACGGGACGGCCCCCGGTATAGTGGAGAAAACAGGATAAAGGTGGGATCGCGCAGGATGACACTTCGTATCGGATTGATCGGAACCGGATGGTTCAGCGGCGTACATGCCGACAACTTGGCGGCGATGGATGGAGTAAAGCTGACGGCGGTTTGTGGTACAAGCCTGGAGAAAGCAGACCGGATGGCGCGGCGTTACGGCGCCGAGGGATATGAGGATCTGGATGCCATGCTGGACGCGGGGCCGCTCGACGCGGTGTATATCTGCGTGCCGCCGATGGCACACGGCGAAATCGAAATGAAGCTGATTGAGCGCGGTATTCCGTTTTTGGTGGAAAAACCGCTTGGGATCGACACCGGCTTGCCGGAACAAATTTTGGTCCGGGTCCGCGAGACGGGGCTGTTGACGTCGGTGGGGTACCATTTCCGCTACCAGCACAATGCGGCGCGGCTGAAGGAGGAGCTGTCGAACCATACGACCGGCATGGTGCTGGGGCGGTGGATGGACAGCATGCCGGGCGTGTCCTGGTGGAGACGGCAAAGCGGCTCCGGCGGGCAGTTCATCGAGCAGACGACGCATATGGTCGACATGCTCCGGTATACGGCCGGCGAAGTGGAAGAAGTGTATGCGCTTTACGGGGACAGGGTCAAGCGGAGCCAGGTGGACGGGGTGGAAGTTGCCGACGTGGGAACGGTCACGCTCCGCCTGGCGAGCGGCGTGGTAGCGAACATCTCCAACACATGCGTCCTGCCGGAAGGCGGCGGGCTGAGCCAGACGGGACTGACATTCTATACGGACCGGGGGATCGTCGATTGGAACCCGCAGCGGCTGCAGCTGGCGGCGCCCGGCGTCACGACAGAATATACGGAGCAGGGGAGCCCCTATGTACGCGAAACGGAAGCGTTTCTCCATGCGCTGCGCACCGGAGACCGCTCCCGTATTCTTTCAAGCTATGAGGATGCCTGCCGGACGCAGGCTGTGACTTGTGCCGCGTTGGTCTCGGCATCTACCGGCAAGCCGGTCCGCCTGTAACCCATTACCACATCAGCATGAGCAGCGGCGCCGCGACGAGCGTGAACAAGGCGGCCAGGATCATCGAGACGCTGGAGATCGCTCCGCTCATCGAGCTGAAGCCGAAGGCCAAGGACGTCCCCGTCCCGTGGGCGCTCGTGCCGAGCAGCACGCCGCGGGCGATTTCGTTCTCGATCCGCAGGAGGCGCAGAATCATCGGCCCGAGCACGGAGCCGAGCAGGCCGGTCATAATGACGAAGACTGCCGTAATGTTCGGCACCCCGCCGATGACCTGCGATACATTCATGGCGATCGGCGTCGTGATCGAGCGGGGGATCAGGCTGGTCACCAATGAAGTGTCCAGCTTCAGCCCTTTGGCGAGCACCGCCGAAGAGATCATAGCCATGAAGGAACCGGTAAGCACGCTGACGACGATTTCGACGGCGTGCTTTTTGAGTACTTTAAAATTTTTATAGAGCGGCACCGCAAAGGCGACTGTCGCAGGCTGGAGCATATCGCTCAGCCATTTCCCGCCGGCATTGTAATGTTCATAGGGAATATGCGTGCACAGCAGGAAAATAATAATGATGCAGGGCGTCACCAGCAGCGGCGACAGATACACTTTGGGATACCGCTTATACAATCGTTTGGCTGCCATGTAGATCACGAGGGTTAGCAGCAGACAGATGAGACCGATCATCATGACACCTTCCGTTCTTTATGTTTGGCAATGCGTGCGGCGGTCAAGCCGGAGCTGGCCATGACCACGACCGTGCTGAAAATAACGACGAGCAGGATTCGCACCCCGTCGCTCTCCAGCATCGCAAAATATTTCATCACCCCGACGGCGGCCGGGATAAAGAAGAGCAGGAGCTCGGCGAGCAGCCAGTTTGCTCCGACTTCGATCCATTCGAGCTTGACGACGCCGGATTCGAGCAAAAGAAACAACACGATGATTCCGAGAATGCTGCCCGGCACCGGCAGATGCAGCAGACCGGCCAGCTGGTTCATCGCATATGAAAACAGCATTAAAACGGCGACCTGAAAGGTCCCTTTGACGGCATGCTTCATCAATTGTTTTCGCCTTCCTTTCATTTATAATGAAAATTTTACAGCATTAATTTTCATAGGTAAAATGCATATATCGAATGGATATCATTCCATTTGGCTATAGCATAAGGATGACGTATAAGTTGAAAATCGAAATGGATGATGGGCAAGTACGTAAAATGTCCCCGATAGACTTACTTAAGGAAAAGGAGAACGACGTATGGACATCCGCCAATTGCAGTATTTTATGGAGGTCGCCCGGCTGCAGAGTTTTACGAAGGCGGCGGAATCGCTCTACATCACGCAGCCGTCGATCAGCAAAACGATCCGCAACATTGAGGAGGAGCTTGGCGTCACCCTGTTTGACCGTTCAGGCAAAAAGGTGGTGCTGACCGATGCCGGCCGGATTATTTACGAGCAGGCGCAGCCGATCGTGAAGTCGTTCCAGAGCTTGTCCTCCGAGCTCGGCGATTTGAAAAATCTGAAGAAGGGCCATATCCGCCTCGGCCTGCCACCGATGGTCGGATCGAGTTTTTTTCCTGAGGTGATCGGGCAGTTTCATCAGAAATACCCGCAGGTGACGATGCAGATCTTTGAGGACGGCGCCAAAAAGGTGGAGGTCGACGTAGAAAGCGGTTTGCTCGACATTGGCGTTGTGGTGCTGCCAACCGACGACTCGCTGTTCCACTCGTTTTCGTTCGTCCGGGAAAACCTGATGCTGCTGGTGCACCCGTCGCACCGTCTTGCGCATCGCGAGTGCGCCAGGCTTGCCGATCTGGCGGAAGAGAACTTCGTGCTGTTCCGGGAGGACTTTGCGCTGCATGACCGGATCATTACGGAATGCGTCAAGGTCGGCTTCCAGCCGCATATCGTCTACGAAAGCTCCCAATGGGACTTGATCAGCGGCATGGTCGCCGCCAATTTGGGCATCGCCCTGCTGCCGGAAACGATCTGCCGGGAAATCAACCGGGAGCGGATCCGGATTATGCCGCTGGTGGAACCGGTTATTCCGTGGCAGCTGGGGATGATCTGGCGCAGGGACCGTTACCTGTCCTATGCCGCGCGGGAATGGATCGCGTTTACGCAGGGGAAATTGATGGAGGACAGGGGGTAACCGGGCAGACTGGAACGCATTATTTTAATGAGGTTACAAGAAAAAATACATTAAACCCACACCCTCTCAGACCTCCTATTTTTTCTTCTAAAGCGTTTTGGATTCAGACATGTATCTCCTCATTATTTTTATATTTTACAACCCTTAAACGGCCGCATAGATGCCTTAAAACTCGTGTTTTCATGCGATCTCAGTCTGATATAATGAAAGATGGAAATGCGCATTTCTACGGAAACTACGAGCGAAAAGGAATGATTTACAATCAACCATGATGAAATGAGCAGCCGGTTTGCCGCGGGGAGCATCCCCAAGCTGCTGTTGTCTCTTGCACTTCCGGCGATTGCGGCTCAAATCGTCAACGCGCTGTACAATGTCGTCGACCGGATGCTGATCGGCAGGATGCCGGGAGGCGGTACCTTTGCATTAACCGGACTGGGCATCGCCTTCCCGCTGATCATGACCATCTCGGCGTTTGCGGCCCTCATCGGCCTTGGCGGCGCTCCGCTGGCCTCCATGAAGCTGGGGGAAGGGAAACCCAAGGAAGCGGAGAAGCTGCTGGGCAGCTGCTGCCTGATGCTCCTGCTCGTCTCGGGAGTGCTGACGGCGGTGCTGCTGTGTTTTCAGCGTCCCCTGTTGATCGCCTTCGGGGCGAGCGGTACAACACTGCCCTATGCCAGTGATTATATGGGCATCTATTTGCTGGGGACGGTCAGCGTGCTGATGTCCCTTGGGCTGAATTCTTTTATTTCCATTCAGGGTTTTGCCAAAACGGCAATGGCCACGGTCTGTGCCGGAGCTGTGCTGAACGCCATCCTGGCACCCCTTTTTATATTTCCGATGCATATGGGAGTCCGCGGGGCTGCCTTGGCAACCGTCATTTCCCAGACTGCGTCCGCTATATGGGTGCTGTCGTTTCTTACATCCAGGCACAGCCACCTTCGTCTTCGGCTCCGCAACCTGCGGGTGAACCCCCGGATGGCGTGCCGCATCCTTGCGCTGGGGCTGTCCCCTTTTATCATGCAGTCGACGGAAAGCCTGATCCAGATCGTGTTTAATATTTCCCTTGCGCGGTATGGCGGCGATTTGTATGTGGGCGCAATCAGCATTCTGACCAGCCTCATGCAGCTGTTTTCCCTGCCTTTATCCAGCTTTGCGCAGGGAGCACAGCCGGTCATCGGCTACAATTATGGATCGGGAGACTATGCAAGGGTGAAGGCGGCGATCCGGTTTTGTACGGCCGTTTGCGGTGTCCTCGGCATCCAGATGTGGGCGGTGGCGGTGTTCTTGCCGCGGTTTCCCGCCATGATTTTCACGGATCAGGCTGAATTGATTGCGCTGACGGAAAGGCTGATGCCGGTCTTTTTCCTGGGGACATGCATTTACGGCATTCAGCTGGCGCTGCAGCAGATGTTTCTTGCGCTTGGGCAGGCTAAGGTGTCCATCTTTATTGCCGTTCTGCGTAAAATCATTTTGCTGATTCCTTTGGTTTTTGTGCTGCCGGAGTTCATATCGCCCAAAGCCGATGCCGTCATTATGGCCGAGCCGATTGCAGACGTCTGCGCGGCGGTCACCTGCTGTATGCTGTTTGTTGTGACCGTTAAACGTTTGTTGCGGAATGCTGATCCTGCAAGCACAGCCGATCCATGAACAAAATATTGTTGGACTTTATTAGATATGTTTTAATTGACATATAAATCGGAAAGGTCATATAATTAGGTTGCCTATTTAATTGGTAACCTAATTATTTTTTTATGCGGGAGCTAATCCTTCATAGCACGTTTGAGAAAGGAGGATTGTTGGCGTCATGAACGACGATGGCAACAACCGTCAGAAAGCCTTCTGCCAGGGTAGCGAACCGCAGGAGCATGATCAGCACCACGAAACCGTTGTCCAGCTGCTTCAGGCAGTCATGCGATTTAACAGGGGTGAGTTTCGCCACCGGGTAATCGAAGGTTTGAAGATGAGCGAGATGGGGCTGATGGTTCTGCTCATGCGTCATGTCGAGCCGGATAGCCCGGGACTGAAGGTATCCGAGATCAGTGCGATGCTGGGGGTCACTTCTCCGACCGTCACCCAGTTTGTCAAAGCGCTGGAGAAGAAGAAATGGATCGTACGGACGCCGGATGAGGCGGACCGAAGGGTGGTCCGGATCAAGCTCAGCGAAGAGGGGCGGGAAGCGATTATCCAAGCCCGTAAGGCGACGATCCATTCCTTCAAGGGGCTTGTCGATCACCTGGGCATCGAGGAGAGCGAGAAGCTGTCCGAGCTGCTGACCAAGGCTTATAAGTATTATGAAAGCAAGACGCAGAATGATTCATCGGATGGAGGTGAAGTGCCAACATGCTGAAGCTTTTTCGTTCATTGAAGCCGTTCTGGCTTCTGATCCTGTTCACATTTGTGCTTGTGTTTCTGCAGTCCATGTCGGACCTGTATCTCCCGACGCTGATGTCGGACATCGTGGATAAGGGCATCATCGAGGGAGACATTCCTTACATTTGGAAAATCGGCAGCTTTATGCTGGCCGTAGCTCTGGGGGGAGCCATTTGCTCCATTGCCGCGAGCTACCTGTCCGCCAAAGTGGCGGGCGGCTTCGGCAGATCGATGCGCAGCCGGGTATTCCAGCATGTCCAGAATTTCTCCCTGCAGGAATTTGACAAGCTGGGCACGGCTTCGCTCATTACCCGCACCACCAATGATATCGCCCAGACCCAGCAGGTGCTGACCATGATGCTGCGGATGATGATCAGCGCGCCGATGATGTGTATCGGCGGGATTATTATGGCGGTGTCCAAGGACGCCAAGCTGTCCCTGATCATCGTCGTGATCGTTCCGGTGTTGGCGGGCTCCATTGCCCTCATAGCCGGCATGGGAATGCCGCTGTTCAAGGCCATGCAGGTCAAGCTGGACAAACTGAACCGGGTGCTTCGCGAAAACCTGACCGGGATCCGGGTCATTCGTTCGTTTAACCGGATTCAGCATGAGCAGGAGCGTTTCAAGGAAGCCAACCACGATCTGACCAGCACGGCGGTCCGGGTCAACAAAATCATGGCGGCCATGATGCCGATCATGATGATCGTCATGAACTTATCGACCATCGCCATCGTCTGGTTTGGCGGCCTGCGCATTAGGGACGGACATATGCAGGTCGGGGACCTGATGGCTTTTATCCAGTACGCCATGCAGATCATGTTCTCCCTGATCATGGTTTCTATGGTCTTCGTCATGGTACCGCGCGCTTCCGCATCCGCTGCGCGGATTAACGAGGTGCTCAGCATTACGCCGGATATCGACGATCCGCTCGTTGCACAATCCTCTGAAGAAGGACGCGGCTATTTGGAATTCCGGGACGTGACGTTCAGTTATCCGGGCGCGGAGCAGCCGGCGCTGTCGGGGATTTCATTCACCGCCAAGCCGGGGGAGACCACGGCGATTATCGGCGGCACCGGTTCCGGCAAGTCGACGCTGCTCAGCTTGATTCCGCGCTTCTATGATGTGGCGGAAGGCAGCGTGCTGGTCGACGGGGTCGATGTCCGCGAGATGACGCAGGAGGAGCTGCGCGCCAAGATCGGCTTCGTGCCGCAGAAGGCGCTGCTGTTCACCGGGACGATTGCGGACAATATCCGCTACGGCAAAAAGGACGCCACCGATGAAGAGATCCGCGAAGCGGCGGATATCGCCCAGGCGACCGAATTTATTATGAATATGAAAGACGGCTTTGAGTCGGAAATTGCCCAGGGCGGCAACAACGTGTCCGGCGGGCAGAAGCAGCGCTTATCCATCGCACGGGCGCTGGTACGCAGACCGGAAATCTATGCGTTCGACGACAGCTTCTCGGCGCTTGATTTCAAGACGGATGCGAAGCTGCGCAGCGCGCTGAAGCCGGTGACGCGGGACGCAACCGTTCTGCTCGTGGCGCAGCGGGTCAGCACGGTCATGGACGCCGACCGGATCATCGTCCTCGACGAAGGGCGGATTGCCGGCATCGGCACCCACCGCGAGCTGATGGAGACCAGTGACGTTTATCGCGAAATTGTATCCTCACAGCTGTCAGAGGAGGAGATCGCATGAGTGAGCAAACAAGAAGACCCGGACCCCGGATGGGAGGACCCCGGCATCCCGGCGGCCATCCCGGCCAAATGATGCCTGCGCAGAAGGCCAAGGACTTCAAGGGCTCCCTGAAGCGGCTGGTCGGGTACCTGCGGCCGCGGCGGGGGACGCTGATCGTTATTTTTCTGACGGCGATTCTCAGTACAGTGTTCAGCATCGCGAGCCCGAAAATTCTCGGCAAGGCGATTACCAAGCTGCTGGAAGGCGTCATCGCGATGGCAAAGGGAACGCCGGGCGCCGGCATTGATTTTACCTACATTACCCAGATCCTGCTGATTCTGATTGGTCTGTACCTGTTCAGCGCAGCGTTCAGTTATATTCAGCAGTATCTGATGGCCGGCGTGGCGCAGAAGGTCGTGTACGATATGCGTGAGCAGATCAACGCGAAGCTGTCGCGCCTGCCGCTGAAATATTTTGATTCCCGGACGCATGGGGAAATCTTGAGCCGCGCGACCAACGACGTCGACAACATCAGCACCACGCTTCAGCAGAGCTTGACACAGCTAATCACGTCGATCGTGACGCTGGTCGGCGTCATCGTGATGATGCTGTCGATCAGCCCATGGATGACGCTGATTCTGATCGTGACGCTGCCGCTCAGCTTCATTGTTATCAAAGCGGTAGCTTCCCGGTCCCAGAAGCATTTCATGGCCCAGCAGGCTTCTCTGGGACAGCTCAACGGCCATGTGGAGGAAATGTACACGGGACATAAAATTGTGAAGGCCTTCGGCCGCGAACGGGAGTCCGTCGAGGATTTCAACAAAATCAACGAAAAGCTGTACAGCTCCGGCTGGAAAGCCCAATTCATCTCCGGCATCATCATGCCGATGATGATGTTTATCGGCAACATCGGCTATGTGCTGGTCTGCGTGGTCGGGGGGATCTTCGTCACGCACGGCCGGATTACGATCGGGGATGTGCAGGCGTTCATCCAGTACGCCAGACAGTTCACCCAGCCGATTATGCAGACGGCCAACATTGCGAACATCATCCAGTCCACCATCGCTTCGGCGGAGCGCGTGTTCGAGCTGCTGGATGAAGAAGAGGAAGTGCCGGAAGCGGCGGATGCGGCTGTCCTGAACAATCCGAAGGGGGCCGTGGAGTTTGAGCATGTGCGGTTCGGCTATAAGGAAGACGCAATGCTCATTGAAGACATGAACATCGATGTGAAGCCGGGACAGACGATCGCCATCGTCGGGCCGACCGGTGCCGGCAAGACGACGCTCATCAACCTGCTGATGCGCTTCTATGAGCTGAACGGCGGGGCGATCACCATCGACGGCGTGAACATTACCCACTTGAAGCGCGGCAATTTGCGCAGCATTTTCGGCATGGTGCTTCAGGATACCTGGCTCTTTAACGGGACGATTATGGAAAATATCGCTTACGGCCGGGCCGGCGCCACGAATGAGGAAGTGATCGAGGCGGCCAAGGCGGCTCATGCCGATCACTTCATCCGGACGCTTCCGGACGGCTACGACACCGTGCTCAACGAAGAAGCGTCGAACATTTCCCAAGGGCAGAAGCAGCTGCTGACGATTGCGCGTGCCATTCTGGCCGATCCGTCCATCCTCATTCTGGATGAAGCGACCAGCAGCGTCGACACCCGGACAGAGGTCTATATTCAGAAGGCGATGAACGACCTGATGAAGGGCAGAACGAGCTTCGTCATCGCCCACCGGCTGTCCACGATCCGTGACGCCGATCTGATCCTGGTCATGAACCAGGGCAGTGTGATCGAGAAGGGCAACCACGAGGAGCTTCTGGCCAAAGGCGGCTTCTACGCCGATCTGTATAACAGCCAGTTTTCCGGCGGAAGCATTCAGGAGGTTGTCTGAGGGTGAAGGTGACCCCACCCGCGACCCCTTATCATCCGCATTTCAAAAGAGCAGCCATGACGGCTGCTCTTTTTTTTGGAATATTGGCAGTTTATGCTTGAATATCGAACGTGTGTTTGTCAATATTGATCTTAGAAGTTCATTCAGGAATATAAAACGCAGACCGAACCTGCGGTGAATGCTTGATCACTTTACAGGAGTCAGGAGGTACGGAACATGAAAGAAACGATCCCGCTGCTTACGCCCTTTAGCATCGAACGAACCATGGTCGCGGTCAGGGGGCAAAACCCCCGGCTCGTGCTGGCTCATCCGGAATACCCGGTATTCACGAAGGTGATTCCGGCGGAAGGGCGCGACATTCCGGTCACCGTGTCCTTGGTGGAGACCGACCAGGGACCGGCGGCGGAGGTGGATCTGCTGCAGGCCTGTAATTCGAAGGAAACCGAAGCCATCCGGGCGTATGTAGGCAAAATGCTGTCCAACCATGTGGACCTCAGGCCGTTCTATGCGCAGCTTCAGGATGAGCCTGTTATTGGCTCCATTCTTCCGGGGCTTCATGGGCTGAAAATACTGCTGGAGCCGAATCTGTTTCAAAATCTGGTGCGGACGATTATCGGCCAGCAGATGAACCTGAGCTTTGCCGCTTCGCTCGTCTCGCGAATCACCGAGCAGTACGGCACCCCCGTGACGATCGGGGACCATACGCTCTACAGCTTCCCGAAGCCGGAAGCGCTGGCCGCGCTCGAACCCGACGAGCTGCTGCCGCTGCAGTTCAGCCGCCGCAAAGCCGAGTATATTACTGGCCTGGCGCGGCAGGTAGCGGACGGCTCCCTCGATATTAACGCCATGCCGGACCTTGCGGACGAAGAGATTTTCAATCGGCTGCTCCCGATCCGCGGCGTCGGCAAATGGACGGTCGAGTGCTTCCTGCTTTTCAGCGTGGGCCGAACCGATTTCTTCCCGGCTGATGACATCGGACTGAAAAATGCGATGAAAGTGCTGTGGGACTTTGACAGCCAGCCGCCTTCTCCCCTCATGCTGGAGATCAGCCGCAGCTGGTCGCCATGGCGGAGCTACGCCGCTTACTACTTATGGGCCTGGCTCGACGAGTGGAAGCTGCGGCAGAAGCAGGAGAAGGAACAGAAGAAGCCTGTCCGCGGCAAGTCGGCCCGGAAAGCCTCGGAAGAATAGCGGCGGCTGACCTACGCCATAATCGAGCCGCAGCCACCAACCCATCGAGGCCGCCTTCAGCCAGTCCTGACCGCTACGCTTCCTGCACGCCGACCCCGTTCCAGAACATGTTGACGATCTCCTGGGCCAGTTCACCCGCAGACGGGGCGAATTCTTTGGCAATCTCCCGGTTGCCGATCATCAGCATGGATGCCAGCGTGTGCGCCATAAGGAGCGGGTGTGCGGAGCGCACCTCCCCGTTTTTGATCGCCTCGGTGAAGCTGACGGTAAGCACATCGTGAATCTGGTCCTCGCTGACGCGGATTTCCTCCAGCTGTTCGGGCGCCAGCGAGGCGCTGGCATCGCGCATGATCGTTTCAAAGTCTCCGTGCGGGAAACGAAGCTTGTTCTCGGCCAGCTCCACGAGCCGGTCGTAGAGCGGCTTGTCCTGCTGCATAATCCGCAGGGAAGCATTGCGCGCCTTCTGCATCATGGCGGTGACAGCCGCCGTGAAGAGCTGGGCTTTATTTTCAAAGTGATAGTAAATGGAAGCTTTGGTTACGCCGCATACCTGGGCAATTTGCTGCAGCGAGACCGGCTCATAGCCGTACTCCATGAACAGGGCGGACGCTGTTTTCAGGATGAATTCGTTCATGGGAGTGTCCTCCTGCCGGCGTTTGGGCCGGCCCGGGGAGCGTTTAGCCGGATGTTTTCCCTGAGATTGTTCCATATCGTTGTCCTCCATAATCTAAGTAGTTGATCGTTGTCCTCCAGTAATTCCACAATCCTGTTCTAAATCCTGATTGATAATTAACCTTCCGGTATATATAATTAATGTGGCATGGTAATAGCGGATGTGCTTTTCATTGAATTCTGCGATTGTATGCCGCCTGATAAGGCTGAAAAGTACGGCGGTCCGTACTGTACCATATTGTATCACGGAGCCTGCGGAAGCCGCACTTTATCGGCATGAACATGTACTTATACTATACCATTTTGGCACCTGTAACAGGTGGGGAGGAGCAGAATATGGGGGATTCCGGATACGGGCGCTGGGTCGCCGGAAAAAGAAGCAAATGGATCACGCTGGCCGTTTGGGTCATCATCGTGGGCGTGCTGAGTGCCATCTGGCCGATGGTCAACAGCGAGGTCCAGAACAATGCGGCCAATCTGGACGGCGCCAAGCCTTCGGTTCAGGCTGAACGCATCGCGGAGGAGCAGTTCAGCAGCGATGCAGGGGTTCCCGCCCTGCTGGTCTGGCACCGTGAAGGCGGGCTGAAAGACGATGATTTACAGCATGTGCAGAAGGTGTATGCCGGATGGAGCGCGAATCCGGTGCCTTATCAGGATTCGGTTCCGCCATTTCATCAAATGCCGGAGGCCGCGCTGAAAGCGATGCTGTCCGAGGACCAGAGCACGCTGGTCACCCCCGTGCTGTTCGAGAAAAGCGCAGACAGCGACCAGCTGAAAGAAGGGGTGGAGCAGCTGAAGTCCGGGATCACGCATGAAACCGGGCAGGATCCCTTCGCCGCAAGCCATAACTCCGGTTCGGACCTCAGCGTCCGCGTCACCGGTCCGGTCGGCATTTCGATCGACGCGACCGGCCTCTTCAAGAACGCGGATTTCAAGCTGCTCATGTCCACCGTCATTTTGGTGCTGGTCATCCTGCTGCTTATTTACCGCTCGCCGATTCTGGCGCTGATTCCGCTGATCGCGGTCGGCTTTGCGTATGGCGCAGTCAGCCCCCTGCTCGGCCTGATGGCCCAGAAGGGCTGGATCACCGTGGACTCCCAAGCCGTTTCGATCATGACGGTGCTGCTGTTCGGGGCCGGGACGGACTATTGTCTGTTCCTGATCTCGCACTTCCGCCATTTGCTGAAGGAAGAAGAGAGCAAGACCCGGGCGCTGCTGCGGGCAGTGACGGAATCCTCAGGCGCGATCGCCATGAGCGGCTTCACGGTGGTTCTGTCGCTGCTGGCCCTGCTGCTGGCGAAGTACGGGGCATACCACCGTTTTGCGGTTCCGTTCAGCGTTTCTATTCTTGTGATGGTGATCGCAAGTTTGACGCTGGTACCTGCGCTGCTGGCGATTTTCGGGCGGACGTCGTTCTATCCGTTCGTTCCCCGTACGCCGGAGATGGAAGAGGAACGGGCCCGCAAGAAGGGCAAACCGGTACCCGCCCGCAAGCCGAAGCATCCCGGCTTTGCCAGCCGGCTCGTGGTCCGCAGACCTTGGATGATCGTCATTGTGACGGTGATCGTGCTGGGCGCGCTCGCTTCCGTATCCAGCCAGGTGAAGTTTACCTACGATATTATGTCATCTTTTCCGAAAGATATGGCCTCGCGTGAAGGCTTCGATACGATCGGGAAGCAGTTCAGCCCCGGGGAACTGGCCCCGGTGAAAATTATGGTCAATACAGAAGGCAAGACGGATGGCCTGGGGCAGAAGCTGAAGGAGCTGCCATATGTGGATGAAGTGTCAAAAGGGCAGCCGGGCAGTCAAAACGCCAATATTATCGCGTATGACGTCACGCTGGACATGAATCCTTATTCCAGCGAAGCGATGGACCAGATTCCCCACCTGCGGAGCACGGCAGAGCAGGCGCTTCAGGCGGCGGGGGTGGGTTCCCCGGCGGGTAAAGTGTGGATCAGCGGCCAGACCGCCGAACAATACGATACCCGCGAGACCGGCGACCGCGACACGATGGTCATTATTCCGGTCGTCATCGGCATGATCACCCTGCTGCTGCTCATGTATTTGCGGTCGATCACCGCAACGGTATATTTGATTTTGACTGTTATTTTGTCTTATTTCTCGGCGCTTGGCCTGGGCTGGCTCATCATCCATTACGGGCTTGGCGCAGACGCGATCCAAGGAGCGATTCCGCTCTATTCATTCGTGTTCCTGGTGGCGCTGGGCGAGGACTACAACATCTTCATGATCTCGAGCATCTGGAAAAAACGGAAGCATATGCCGTTAAAGCAGGCGATCCAGGAGGGCGTGTCCGAGACGGGCTCGGTCATCACCTCCGCCGGCCTCATTCTGGCCGGGACCTTCGCGGTGCTCGCCTCGCTGCCGATCCAGGTGCTGGTCCAGTTCGGCATCATTACCGCCGCGGGTGTCCTGCTGGACACCTTCATCGTCCGGCCGTTTCTCGTGCCGGCCATTACGGCGCTGCTGGGCCGCTTTGCTTTCTGGCCGTCTTCCCATACGGAGGCCGAGAACACCAAAGCCGGCATGCCGTCCTGATTCATCCTAAAGAGGAGTCCCTGTTTTTCAGGGGCTCCTCTTTTGTACTGCCACCGAACATCTCTCGTCCGCCGCCCAACCCTGCTCATCCAGACTGCCGCAAGATTCACCATTTGCTCAAGCCTTACACGGCTGTGGCTTCAGCGTCTGGCTTATAATAGGGAGAGACAGACCCTTTTTACGAACGACGAGGTGAACGCGGCATGAAGGTGTATGACGTTCTGCAGAGTGATGCGGAAGAATATATATTATTGTGTTATCAGGAGCTTGGCAAGACGGAGGCCGAGACCGTCCGGAGGCTGGCGGAAATCAGGGCCAGCATTGAAGAGACCGGAACGTATGAGCATACGTACGAGGAACTGGTTCACGGGGCAAAAATGGCATGGCGCAACAGCAACCGCTGCATCGGCCGCCTGTTCTGGGACTCGATGCAGGTCATCGATGAGCGGGGCCTTGAGCGCCCCGGCGACATTGCCGATGCGCTGCTGCGTCATATCGAACGCGGCACGGGCGGCGGCAAAATTGTGCCGACGATCACGGTATTTAGGCCGTCGGTACCCGGCATGAGCGATATCCGCATCCTGAACCACCAGCTGATCCGCTATGCGGGGTACGAGAACGGCGGGACGGTCACCGGTGATCCGGCTTCCGTTCTGTTTACGAGGCTGTGCAAGAAGCTGGGCTGGACGGGAGAAGGGACGCCCTACGACGTCCTTCCTCTTGTCATTCAAGGCGGGAAAGGCGTGCCTGAGCTGTTTCCCATTCCGCCGGAGCTGGTCATGGAAGTGCCGATCACGCATCCGGATATGCCTGCTTTCGCTGAGCTGGGCCTGCGCTGGTACGCCGTGCCGATCATTTCCGATATGGAACTCGTGATCGGCGGCATCCGCTATACGGCCGCTCCGTTTAACGGTTGGTACATGGTGACCGAGGTCGGTGCGCGAAATTTCGCCGATGAACAGCGGTATAACATGCTGCCGCGGGTGGCGGAGCTGATGGGCCTGTCCACAGCGAGCGAAACCTCGCTCTGGCGGGACCGCGCACTCGTCGAGATGAACGTCGCCGTGCTGCATTCTTACAAGCAGGCGGGGGTCAGCATGGTGGATCACCATACGGCGGCTTCCCAGTTCCGGCTGTTTGAAGAGCGGGAAGCCAGGAGCGGCAGAGAGGTTACCGGGAACTGGACGTGGTTAATCCCGCCGTTATCGCCGGCGACGACCCATATTTTTCACCATTCGTATGACAACACGGTCAAGACGCCAAACTTCTTTAAGAGAGAGGCGTCAAACGCTACGCCTGTACATGCGGGATGCCCTTTTCACCATTAGCTTATCGACTCCGACACCCTGCAAACCCGAAAAAAGTGCTTGATTGCTTGTTGCTTTTCGCCTGCTGCGTCGTATAATGATTTATTAGGTTATTTGACATTAAAGGGGATAAAGATAGAGCGTTGAACACCATATATTTGAACGAAATCATCCGTGAGCTGGTCGGACGGTCGGGACTGGGCGTTCAGGTCCGTCTGAGAACACGGTCCCGGGATGGACGCCTGATCGGCGGCAAGTACGGGATGGTTTCCAAGCGGATCACGATGTATACCGGTGTGATCGAGGAACAATGCATGCAGATGTTCGGATCATTGGACCGGGTGGAGGAGTATTTTACGATTGTCCTGGCCCATGAGCTGGGGCATGCCGCGGATCCGGAGCTGCCTGCGCTCTCCGAATCGCTGGAAGACATGAATCTTACTGAGGAACAGCGGATGCGCGTGGCGCTGCAGATTGAAGAGAACGCATGGAACTATGCGCTGGAGCTGATTCCCGAAGCGGATCTGCCCATGATGAGCGCCATTATCGACGAGTCGCTGTATGCATACCGGCTTCAGGTGGAGGAAGCGGGAGCCGAGGCAGGCATCGCCTGATGTCAGTCGGAACCGGCTGCCGCGGGGTCAGAGTTGGATCAACTACATCTTATAAAATAATAAAGGATAGGCTCGGCAGACCCTTCGGATCTCTCGAACCTATCCTTTTTTGGTTGTCGGGCAATATCCGCCTGCACTACAGCATACTGCTTATTCCGCTGCGTTCAAGGGGCTGACGACGAGCTCATACTGGTTCAGCGTAGAGCCGAGAAGGACGTCCTTGCTGCCTCCGGCCCCGCGGTGAGAAGCGCGGAAGGACTCGCTCTGCGTCCAGTTTTTAAACGACGCCTCGTCCTCCCAGACGGTGGACACCTTCAGTTCCTCGGCTTCCGCCTCCTTGCTCTTGCCCAGCCATACCTCCATCCGGACAAAGCCTGGCATGTCCTGCACGCCCTTGGCATTCGCAAAACGCTCGGCCACGGCTTGTCCGTGCCCTTCCTTGATCAAAATCGTATTGGTGATGACTATCATAAGGAATCGCCTCCGATTGTGGTATCGTTCCTTAATTCAGTCTACTCGTGTGCATCCAGTTTCTCAAGCGGCTTGATAGCCGGTCCTTCAAACACGACCCCGTCATAGGAAAACCGGGAGCCATGGCAAGGGCAGTCCCAGGTCCGCTCCGCCGCGTTCCACTCGGTCTCGCAGCCCATATGCGTACACGTGTTATCCACCAGATGAAGATTGCCCTCCGGGTCTTTATAAGCACCGGCTTTTTTTCCGTTATGGCGGACGACGGCGCCTTCGTCAGGATTCAGGTCTTCAATCCGGGTGTGGACGAGGCCGACTTTGCCGGAAATCAGCTCTCCGGCCACATCGGCATTTTCCTTCACCAGGTTCATAATTGACGGGTCGGCGAGGAAACGGGACGGCGTGTACAGCTCGCTGTACGGATTGTCCCTGCCGATGATTTGATCCGATAACATCCGCCCGGCGAGGGTACCGCTGGTCATGCCCCATTTGTTGAAGCCGGTTGCCACATAGATCCCTTCGTCCTTGGACGTAATTTGTCCGATGTACGGCACCTTGTCAATGGTGACCAGATCCTGGGTGGACCAGCGGAAAGGAATGCCTTTGCTGCCCAGCAGCTTGCCGCCATAGGCTTCGAGCGCCTCATAGTAGGAGAAGGTGCACATATGCTGCCCGGTTTTATGCCCTTCGCCGCCGACGATGACCACCTCTTCACCGTTCCAGGAGGCGGCCCGCAGCGAGCGCGTCGGCTTGTCCGCACTGATATACATGCCGCCGGCAAACGCCGTTTCCGGCTTCATAGCCAGCGCATACGAGCGGTCGGCATGCAGCCGCGCGAAATAAAAGCCGCCTTCATCGAGGAACGGGAAGTGGGTAGCGGCGACGACATGGCTGCATTGAATCTTGTGGCTTCCGCGGTAGGTGACGACCGTTAACGGTCCCTCCTTGTCCACCTTATGGACCGTCGTATTCTCATACACTTGTCCGCCAGCCTTCACGAACTCTTCCAGCAGGCGCCGCAAATAATGCAGCGGATGGAACCGGGCTTGTCCCGGCAGCTTGATGGCACCCGATGCGAACTGAGGAATCGGCAGCTTGTTCACCCATTCGCCGGGGATGCCCAGCTTTTCATAAGCCTCAAATTCCTTCTCCAGCTTATTGAGATCCTTATCCTTCTCCATATATACATAGGCGTCTTCTTCATGGAGACCGCAGTCGATATTCAGCTTGGACGCCGTATCCCGGATAAATTGCAGCGCATCCCGGTTGGCCTGATAATACATGGATGCCCGTTCCTGCCCGAAATGGCTCAGCAGTTCATCGTACAGCATGCCGTGCTGGGCTGTAATTTTGGCGGTCGTATGTGCGGTGGTGCCGTTCAGTACGTTCCCCGCTTCGACCAGGGCGACCTTCAGCCCTTCCCGGGCAAGCAAGTACCCGGTCGTAATGCCCGCAATTCCCGCGCCTACGATAGCAACGTCCACCTTGATGTCTTCCGCCAGACGCGGAAAGGAAGGGAGGTCCGTTGTCGCTCTCCATAAAGATTCAGGGTACTGCGGCAGCTCATTGGATATCGGTTCAGATGGTTGCATAGCATCGTAGCCTCCTAAGTATTTTCATTTCATTTATTACCACTTTTCGCCAAAAAGAAACGGAGCTTGCCCGGGCGGCGGCTTTTCTTCCCTGCGGGGGTTGTTTACAATAGTAGGGAAAGCCTAAATCGTCCTGCTGGCGGGCAGAAAACCTGCCTTAGGGCGGCCAATTGGGGAATCCCGATATGAACAAGGAGGCGCTGATGCAACGATGAAATACCGGAGACTGGGAAGAAGCGGACTGAAAGTGAGTGAAATCAGCCTGGGCAGCTGGCTGACTTACGGCGGATACGTGGAGCGCGAAAATGCGGTTCAGGCGATCCGGACGGCCTATGACGAAGGCGTAAATTTCTTTGACACGGCCAATGTGTACGAGCGGGGTGCGGCCGAGGAACTGTTGGGGCAGACGCTGAAGGCGTACCCGCGGGAGTCTTACGTACTGGCAACCAAGGTGTTCGGAAAAATGGGGGACGGCCCCAACGATCAGGGACTGTCGCGGAAGCACATTATGGAGCAGTGCGATGCCAGCCTGAAGCGGCTGGGCCACGACTATGTGGACCTGTACTACTGCCACCGGTATCATGCCGATACGCCGATCGACGAAACGCTGCGGGCGCTGGATGACCTGGTTCGCCAGGGCAAGGTGATGTACGTCGGCGTCAGCATGTGGACCGCGGCGCAGATGGAGGCCGCGCTCGGCACGGCTGACCGCTACCTGCTGGACCGCATCGTCGTAAACCAGCCGGTATACAATATGTTTCAGCGGGAGATCGAGCACGAGGTTATTCCGCTCGGCGAAGCGAAGGGTATCGGCCAGGTCGTTTACTCGCCGCTGGCGCAAGGCTTGCTGACAGGCAAATACACGGCACCCGGCCAGGCTCCGGAAGGAAGCCGCGCCGCCAAGCTCGGCTGGAAGGAAGACCGCATCAGCGAAGAGAAGATCGCCAAGGTGCGCCAGTTGGAGAAGGTCGCCGCCGAGCTGGACATCAAGGTAGGCCAGCTGGCCCTGGCCTGGATTCTGCGGCAGCCGAATGTGGCAAGCGCGCTGGTGGGCGCAAGCCGTCCGGATCAGGTCACCGAGAACGTGAAGGCCTCGGGCATTGAGCTTTCGGCGGACGTGCTGGAACGGATCGAACAAATTTTGAACTCCTAATGATCGAATAAGGCATGGCGAAGGCCGTCCTGCAGCAGGTATCCCGATACCGCGCTCGGGGCGGTCTTTTTTTTCTCCAGACCGAGAATATATCGCTCGTCTATGGCAACCGGATAACGGGAATGCTCTAGATACGCCAAGGACCCCCGCCGTGCTGCAGCTTTACATCGGGCGGAGCAGCTTGTAAAGTAGTTCTACGTTGAATCTGTTGCGGCAAGAAAGCCAAGTGGAGGAAATCGGATTGAAACACAGATACGAGTTTATCGAGCACCATGAGCATATGCCTTTTACGCTGTTCATCAACAGCATTGACCATATTCCGTTTCATTGGCATAAAGAGCTGGAGCTGATCTACGTCCTCAAAGGCTCGGTGGAAATCCATGTCGCCCAGGAGCGGCTGATTCTGCGGGAAGAGGATCTGCTGGTCATCAACAGCATGGACGTGCACAAAATCGACAAGACTGGCGAGGCCAACGTCCTGCTTACCCTGCAGGTCGATCCAGGGACGGTCCAGGCCCAGCCGCAGCAGTCCAAAAACCGGATCGACTGCAGCTCCGTGAACGCCCGGGGTGCGGACGAAGCCCGCTTTGCGCCCATCCGCTCCGGTCTTGCCCAAATGATGTGGGAGCTGAACAAGCGGGAGGATGGCTACAGCGACAAAGTGATGGGGCATCTGCATCTCTTGCTGGGCCAGCTGGTTCGATATTTCGCGACCGCGGAGCGGCTGGACGACAGCGCGAATGCGAGCGACGTAGATCTCGAGCGCCTTCGCCGGATCATTCAATACGTGGACGAGAACTATATGTACAAAATCAACCTGAAGCAGATGGCTGAACAGGAGCATCTGAGCTTCTATTATTTCTCCCACTTTTTCAAAAGCAAGATCGGCATCTCCTTTCAGAAATATTTGACCCTCATCCGTTTGGAAAAAGCGGAGACGATGCTGAGGGAGACGACGAGCAACATTATCGACATCGCCGCGGACTGCGGGTTCGCCAATGTAAAGCTGTTTAACAAAAGCTTTAAGGAAAAAATGGGCGTGACGCCTTCCGAGTACCGGCAGAAGCATGAGCGGCAGAGCGGAGGAGCGGATGACAAGCATCTTCCTTTTACGAGGGATACATCCGAGAGCGGCTCCTACATCAAGGTCGATACGGTAAAAGTGCTGGAGGGCTTGTACCGGCATCTGCCGCAGGTTGAAGCCGCGGCACCGTCCGTGACGCCCACCCCTGCCCGAAGCGTTGAGGAAAGCCTCGTTCTGGATGCGGCCGCTCCCGGAGAATCGTACGAGCCTCACTGGAACCGGCTGCTGACGGCGGGAAGGGCCGCCGAAGGGCTGCGCGAAGACTGGCGGAAGCAGCTGGCGGAAATCCAGGCGGAGCAGCCGTTTCAACATATCCGGTTCCACGGCATTTTCAATGACGAGATGATGATTTACGACGAATCCGAGGACGGGACTCCGCGGTACAATTGGAGTTATGCCGATGAGCTGTACGATTTTTTGCTGGGTCAAGGGATACGTCCCTTCGTTGAACTCGGGTTTATGCCCGGCAAGCTGAAGCGTTCGGATGAGACCCTCTTTTGGTGGAAAGGGAACATATCGCCGCCGAAGGATATGGCCAAGTGGTCGGAACTCATCCGCCAGTTTGTCCGGCATCTGGTCAACCGCTACGGCATGGAAGAGGTGCGGCAGTGGTACTTTGAAGTGTGGAACGAGCCGGATGCCATCGAGATCTGCTGGTCGGGGACGAAGGAGGAATATTTCGAATTTTACGCCGCCACCGCGCTGGCGATCAAGTCGGTCTCGCCGGATCTCCGGGTCGGCGGGCCGGCGCTGAATTATATTACCGTGTGGGAGACGGACTGGATTCAGACCTTCCTGCAGTACTGCCACGAACACCGGGTAGATATCGATTTTTTTTCCTTCCACAGCTATTCGGAATATTGGCCCGGGGACGAGCACTCCGGTGGTCTATCCCATACACAGCCGCCGGAATTTTTTGTGGATACGATCCACAAAGTCCGCGAACGGATCGCCGATTCTCCGGCGGAGGCTTTGGAGCTGCATCTGACGGAATGGAACTTTTCCTTGTATCCGCACAATCTGCTGCATGACACGATGTTCATGGCGCCGTTTATTATCAAAAACGCGGTGGATTCCATCGGCCTGCTGCAGTCGCTCGGGTTTTGGACGTTCACTGATATTTTTGAGGAGATGCGGGCGGGCGACAGCCCGTTTCACGGCGGATTCGGGCTGATCAGCATGCACGGGCTCAAGAAGCCCTCCTATTACGCTTTTGCGCTGCTGAACAAGCTCGGCCGCCGGATCTTGGCCAGGGGTCCGTATTATATCGCGACCGAGGAGAACGGAGACATCCAGGTGCTGCTGTACAACTATACACATGTGGACAGCTTGTACGCCAAGGGCGAATGGTCGGGCATCAGCGAGCAAAACCGGTACGACGTGTTTGAAAGCAAGGAGGCGCTGGACGTCAGCCTCGACATTCGCGGTTTGCAGGGGGATTACAAGGTGTCGCACTATACCCTGGACCGGGAGCACGGATCGGTGTTTGACGCATGGCAGGCGATGGGAGCGCCGGACTTTCCCAGTAAGGATGAGGTCGCCTATCTGCGCCGCCAAAGCGGGCCTGACTTGAAGGTCTCCCAAATCCGGGCGGCTTCTTCCTATACCGTTCGGGTCACCGTACCGCCGCACGGCGTGCAGCTGATCACGCTCCATAAACAGTATTGAACACAGCTCCGAAATTTCCCGTTCCTGTGCCGAACGGAAATTCGGGGCTGTTTGCGATATGCCTGCAGCAGCCGGGGATGACCGCAAAAAAAGGGGTGCTTTTAGGCAAAAGAGAACAAGAACGGGCTTTTGCTTCAGGGTTAGAATGAGAACAAGCAGTCATTTGTTGATTCTGCAAACGTCTACATAGCATGAACTAAAGAAATGGATGTTATAGGGCCGATTGGACCGTTATATAACAGGAAGTTCCATGCAAAACTTTAGTTCAATCTATGTACAATCCATGATTAAAGGAATGAGTCATCATGAATACATCCATAGATAAGCTGCTGAAATCGCTGACCCTGGAAGAGAAAGCGGCGCTCGTCGCGGGGGCCGACATGTGGAAGACGCAAGAGATTGAACGGGCGGGCGTTCCGTCCATTACGATGTTTGACGGTACTAACGGCGTCCGCAAGCCCGGAAGCACGCAGGAAATGGGATTGTTTTCGGAAAATATGCCGGCGACCTGCTATCCGACCGGCGTGGCGCTGGGGTCCACCTGGAACACGGAGCTCATTGAGGAAGTGGGCGAAGCCCTCGGCCGGGAAAGTCTGACGCTGGATACGCAGATTCTGCTTGGACCTGGCGTCAATATGAAGCGTTCTCCGCTTGGCGGACGGAACTTCGAGTATTATTCCGAGGACCCGGTGCTGACCGGTGAGCTGGGCGCGGCCATGGTGAACGGGCTGCAGCGCATGGGCGTCGGCGCATCGGTCAAGCATTTTGCCGGCAACAATCAGGAGACCGAGAAGATGGTTTCGAATTCCGTTGTGGATGAACGCACTCTGCGGGAAATCTACTTGACCGCATTTGAAATCATCGTCAAGAAGGCGAATCCTTGGACGGTGATGACCTCGTACAACCTGCTGAATGGTACTTATACCAGCGAGCATGATTTTCTGCTGCGCCAGGTGCTGCGCGAGGAATGGGGCTATGACGGGGTCGTCATGTCGGACTGGACGGCGGTCCACGACCGACTGAAGAGCCTGCGGGCCGGGCTTGACCTGGAAATGCCGGGGCCGGCGAAATACAACGCCGTGAAGCTGGTTTCCGCCGTGCGGAGCGGCGAGCTGGACGAGAGCGTGCTGGATGCGTCCGTGCGGCGCATGCTGGAGCTGGTTGCCAAGGTCACTGCCGCAGCCGGCAGCAAGGAGGCGCGGCAGCCTTGGGACGTGGACGCGCACCACGAGCTGGCGCGCCGGGCCGCAGCGGAGAGCATCGTTCTCCTGAAGAATGAGAACGGCATCCTGCCGCTTGCGGCCGGGAAGCTCCGTCGGCTGGCCGTTATCGGCCAGAAGGCGAAGAAGCCGCGCTACCAGGGCGGCGGCAGCGCACGGGTAACCCCGACCCGCCTGGACATCCCGTACGATGAAATCGCGGCGATGGTTGGCGGGGAGGACCGTCTGGCGTACGCGGAAGGGTACCGCAACGACAACGAGCCGGACGACGCTCTGATCGAAGAGAGCGTGTGGCTGGCCATCCAGGCCGAAGCGGCTGTCCTTTTCGTCGGCCAGCCTGAAGGCACGGAATCCGAAGGTTACGACAGCAAGACGATCGACCTGCCGCCGGTACAGGTGAAGCTAATCCAGGAAGTTGCCGCGGCTCAGCCGAACTGCATCGTCGTCCTGTGCAACGGTACGGCGGTGGCGATGCAGGAATGGATCGGCGGCGTGCCGGCCGTGCTGGAGATGTGGCTGTCCGGACAGGGCAGCGGCCGGGCCGTGGCGGACATCCTGTTTGGGCGTGTGAATCCTTCCGGCAAGCTGTCCGAGACATTCCCGGTGAAGCTGTCAGACACGCCGTCCTACCTTACGTTCGGCGACGGCAACCAGCAGGCGGTGTACAGCGAAGGGATTTTTACCGGTTACCGCTATTACGACAAAAAGGAGCTTGAGCCGCTGTTCCCGTTCGGCCACGGCTTGTCCTACACGTCGTTTGAGTACGGCGGCCTGCGCGTCCGCACTGCCGGCGGGGTGGCGACGGTCGAAGTGGATATCCGTAACGCGGGGGACCTCGCGGGTCAGGAAGTCGTCCAGCTCTATGTTCAGGACGAAGAGAGCCGCCTGATCCGGCCGGTCAAGGAGCTGAAAGGCTTCTGCAAATTGCAGCTGGAGCCCGGGGAAACGAAGACTGCCGTCTTTACGCTGACCCCGCGGGATTTCTCTTACTATGATCCCAAGCGGGGGCAATGGGTTGCGGAAAGCGGCTGGTTTATGCTTATGGCCGGCAGCTCCTCTGCGGATATCCGCGCGACGGCACGGGTAGACATGGCTTTTGAGGCGCAGCAGAGTCCAAGTCTGCACCGATACAGCCTCATTCGCGATTGGATGGCGGAGTCCCTGTCCCGGGAAGTGCTGGAGCGGTTCATGGAGCGTATGAACGGGCAAATTTCCGATCCGGTTTCGCTAAGCGAACAGTCGCTTGAGTTTCTTGGTGACTTTCCGCTCATCAAGCTGATCCAGCTGTACGGTCAGGAAATGCTGATTGAGCGCTCGCCTGAATCGATGGTCGACGAGCTGCTTGCTACGGTTCACCAGACGAAGGTTTAAGCACAGCCCATAACGTTCACTCTATAAGGTACAGCTGTTCATTGGAACGGCTGTACCTTTTTTGCGCTTTTCGGGCATCATGATTCCCCTGACTGCCGCCGGGACCGGATGCAGCCGGACCGGTTCAACAAAAAACGTGAAGGTTCTGAGCAAAAAACGCGATGAAAGCGATATCAAGCGTTTCCTATAATTGAATATATCAGGAGCTCACCTAAACATCCTGAATGAAGACTTTTTGAAAGTGGGGCAATCACATGGGAGCTAAAACATCAGCGGCATCAGTGTACGGCAAGCTCAGCTCGTTCAGAATGATGGGATACGGGCTGGGCGACGCGGCCAACAACTTCGTGTGGGGCATGACGTCGGTATACCTGATGTTCTTCTACACGGATGTCTACGGCATCAGCCCGGCGGCCGTCGCATCGCTGTTTCTGGTCGCCCGGTTCTTGGATGCCATTTTTGACCCGATCATCGGGATGATCGTCGATAAAACGAATTCAAGATGGGGACGCTTCAGACCTTATTTATTATTCGGCAGCATTCCGCTGTCGGTTATGTTCGTATTATGCTTCTCGACGCCGGATATGGGGAACACCGGTAAACTGGTTTATGCGTACGTGACTTATATTTTGCTCGGATTTCTGTATTCCCTGGTCAACATTCCTTATTCGGCCATGTCGCCTGTCATTACACAGGATCAGAGAGACCGCACGAAGCTGATGACATACCGCATGATCTTCGCCAATGTTGCGACGCTCATCGTATCGTATGCCACCAGCCCGCTGGCCAGCTGGTTCGGTGGCGACAACACCGCCAAAGGCTATCAATACACGGTGGGGCTGTACGCCATCGTAGCGATCGTGCTGCTGCTGGGCTGCTTCAAGAGCACACAGGAGCGGATTCCGATCCAGAAGGAAGTCAGCACCAAGGGCGGATTGAAAACGTTAGCGAAAAACAGACCGCTCCTGCTCTCGTCCTTTGCGATGATGCTGAGCGGCGGAGCCAATACGATTTTCTTCGCCATTCCGGCGTATTATTTCAAATATAATGTAGGCCGGGAGGACCTGGCGGCGTATTACATCCCGGTGGTCCTTCTGATGGGCATGATCGGCATGGCCTGCGTTCCTTTTGTGGAAAAGAGAATCGGCAAGAAAAACACGCTTCAGCTTGCTTTTCTGATCACGATCGTCGGCAGCGTGTGTCTGTACTTTACGAGCTACAGCAGCATTACGCTGATCTTTATCTTCTCGGCTTTGATCGGCTTGACTCTCACCGTGCCGTGGGTCGTCGGCTGGACGATGGCCGCAGACTCGGTTGACTACGGCGAATGGAAAACCGGGGTTCGGGCCGAAGGCATCAGCTACGCATCCTTCAGTTTCGCCCAGAAGGTCGCGACGGCGCTTGCCGGCTCGCTCTCTGGTATTCTGCTTACGCTGACCGGGTATGTGGCTAACCAGGCACAGACGGTTACCGCGCTGCACGGCATCGCCTTTTCGCTCACGCTGGCTCCGGCCATTCTGACGCTGGGCGCGATGGTCCTGATCTTCTTCTATAATTTGACGGACCGCAAATACGCCGAAATCATTCAGGAGCTGGAGCAGCGCAAAGCGCAGCAGGCTTAAATTACGATGCAGCTGGACAAGGCAGTCAATCTTAGGGTTGGCTGCCTTGCTTTTGCCATTTGTGTTGACAATGTGTACACATTATGTATAAAATCGTACGTATATGGATGCCAAAATAGGAGGAACGACCAATGGATTCAAGTTTGCATATCCGTCTCCCGAAAGAGCTGAAAGAAAGCTTTCAGCAGGCGGCAAAGGATAATCATAAGGATACTTCCACCCTGGTCAGGGACTGGATTGCCGATTATGTCGCCGAGCACCGCAAAACCGACGAAGAAACGGCGGCTGATTTGTATGTGGCAGGTTACCGGCTGCAGCAGGAGCTAGGAGGGAGGGAGCAGATCGATAAGGACTTTGTAAAGCAGCTTCAGGAGTTCTCTCTAACGGATCAAAAACAATTCACGCACCGCATCCTCTCGATGTATCTGGAACATGATCTGACCGTTCCCGCGATTGTGCAGAAGCTTCATGGCGGGTTTGCTTATTCCCAAATGTTTTTGCTTGGTTTGATCGGAGAAAAACCGAAGGACAGCGTTTAGTGCTTTTCTGCCCCCTATTCATGAGCGCCTGACGGCGTTTCGATTGTTTTCTCATTTGCCCCGAGTCCCCCGCCTGCCGCTGTCTGCGCATTGGCATTCTGCTAGGGAGAACGATATACTTGGGGGAGAACCTTGAATGGGAGGAACGGAATGGACTGGCTTAAAATTGACGATGTGGCGAAGGAAACCGGCCTGACCAAGCGCACGATCCGCTACTATGAGGAAATCGGCCTGATCAAATCACCCGAGCGCTCGGACGGAGGCATGCGTTTATATACAGAAGATGACGTGCAGCATTTGAAAAATATCGTGTTAGCCCGCAAGGTGCTCGGCTTCTCTCTGCAGGAGATTCAAGAGTATTTACAGATTCATGAGCAGGTGGAGCTCCACCGCAGCAAGTTTTCGTCCTCGTCCGACGACGACCAGCGCACGGCTGAGCTGGAGCAAATGGGAGAAGCGGTTACCAAGCAGATCGGCCTGCTGGACGTCAAAATCCAGGAGATCGCCCGCGTTCGGGAAGAGCTCGTGGCGCTGCAGGAACGGATTACGAACGCGCTAAAACGATAGTCTGCCTTCAGAGGCAAACAGCGATGATTTTATTTACCGGGAGTCAATAATCAGCAGCAAGCCGGCAAGCAGTCTGGGTGCAAAGCACCAGGCTGTTTTTTTTGTGCAAAACGGCGTATCCATCGGAGAAAATGCCGTGAACTCTCCGTGAACTCTCTCGGATGAATGACGCCTGAGAATGCCCTTACTAGTTCTTATTACCTATTGATAAGTTCAAAATTTTTAAAGAAAATGGATATATGTAGAAATGTTATGGGGATGAGCGAGAAAAAATCTATGATAATGTGCTCATATAGACCGTGACTCAAGTAACAAATTTGAGGGTGGGAGATACAGATTACCCAGTAGAAAGGAAAGTGCTAGTGAAACGAATGTCGCTGTCCATTAAACGAAAGTTGCTGGTATCGTATCTCGTCGTGCTGATCATTCCCAGCGTCATGATCGGAATGCTATCTTACCAGTCGGCCAAGGGGAAAATTGAGGGAACGCTGATGACCAACGCCCTGGAGAGCAGCGAATCCGCTGACCGGATCATCACGCAGAACATCCAGGCCAAGGTGGATGATCTCGCTTACCTGATTCAGCAGCCTTATGTCGCCAGTGCTGAAAGCGATCCCACCGGCAAGGGAGGCGAGCTCAAGGCTCAGCTGAGGCAGTATCTCACCCTGCATAAGGAGGTCAAGGATATATTGCTGGGCACGGATAGCGGCGATTTCGTCCGGGCCTCCGAGGACCCGCTGCCGGAACGATACGACGTCCGCAAGCAGGACTGGTATATCCGGGCGATCAAGCAGGGGAAGGGCGCGACCATCTCGCCTGTGTTTAAAGCGGCCAACGGCCAAATGTCCGCTTCCATCGCCCAGATGCTCCCATCAGGCAAAGGCGTTATGTCGATCGAGCTCAATCTGGATACGATTCGCAGCCTGACCCAAATGAAGCTGGGCAAGGACGGATACATCGTGATCGTCGATACGGCAAAAAACTATGTGGTGCATCCGGACAAGACGGGGGAACCCGCGGAAGAAGTGGTGACCAAGCATTTGTTTGCCGGCCAAGAAGGAAAATTCAGTTATACATACGAAAATGAGAAGAAGCGGGCGTCCTTCACGACGAACGAGCTCACCGGGTGGAAAATAGCCGGAACGATGTACGACAAAGAGGTGGCCGGTGCCGTCAGCGGCATCCGCAACACGGTGATCCTGGTTATTTCGATATCCATTCTGGCCGCCCTGGCCATCATCCTGTTCAATATCCGCTCGATCATTAAGCCGATTTCTGCGCTCACCTTGGCGACCGAGCGGATCAGCAAGGGGGATTTGCGGGAGGATCTGGACACGGCGAAGAGGGATGAGATCGGCAATCTCAGCCGTCACTTCCAGACGATGGTGGACAATCTCCGCGCGATGATCATCAGTGTCCAGGAAATCACGGATCACGTGAACGCGTCCGCCAAGGGGCTGGCTGCAGGCGCTGATCAGACGACCAAAGCGATCGAGCATGTGACCGAAGCCATCCAGGAGGTTGCCGTCGGAAGTGAGCAGCAGCTTCGCAGTGTGGAGCAGAGCATGGTGAGCATGGAGGTCATGTCCAAGGAGTCCGAGCGGATTCGGGCCAACATGGACGATGTCATGCAGACGATGCAGCGGACGACCCAGTCGGCGGAAGAAGGCAACGCGGCCGTGATCAGCGTCACGGACAAAATCCAGAGCATCCACGAGACGGTCAGCGATCTCGACGGCATTGTGGATACGATGAACGAGCGTACGGCCCAAATCGGCGAAATCGTCAATTTGATCACAGGCATTGCCCAGCAGACCCATCTCTTGGCGCTGAACGCGTCGATCGAGGCGGCCAGGGCCGGAGAGCATGGACGGGGCTTCGCGGTCGTCGCGATCGAGGTGCGGAAACTGTCGGAGCAGTCGGAGCAATCGGCCCAGCGGATCGAGGCGCTCGTCAGCGGCATGAAGGGCGAGATGACGCGGATTCTGTCCGCCATGAACGACGCGAAGACGAGGGTGTCCGAGGGCATCGAAGCGGTGGATTTGACAGGACGGTCGTTCACGCGGATCCGCAAGGCCGTCAAAGGAGCCAGCGCGGACATCGCCTCGGCCGCCGAGGCGTCGCGCTCGCTTGCGCAGAGCGGCGAAAGCGTCGAACAGTCGATTCGGCTCATTCAGGGGTATTCCGAAGCAGCCGCAGGCAACACACAGGCCGTATCGGCTTCCGCCCAGGAACAGCTTGCCTCCATTGAGGAGATTGCCTCTTCGGCGGCCAGTCTGAACAAGCTGGCTGAGCAGCTGCTCGAGCAGGTCGCACAATTTAAAATCTAACGGCGATGAATAGGCAGGCGCCACCCGAAGCTGCAAGCGGGTGGCGCCTTTTTTGTACATTCCCCGAGCCATCCACATAATTTATCCAATTCTGGCACAACCTACGGTTAAATTCCTTCTTGCTGGCAAGGAGCGGAAATCGAGGTGACTAGTGGAGATGAAAAAAGGCGGTGCAACACCGGATAAGCCGCGCATGGCCCTTCCAACAGGCAGGGCACTGGGTCTGCCGTCTCCTTCGTTGGATAAGGTGCCGATCCAGAAGGATCTGAAAGTCAATACGGAGATGCTGAAGGATATCTTCGATGACTGCTCGGACATGGTCTACCGGAGCATGGAGGTTGCCCCGGGCGTTGAGGGCCTGCTCGTATATGTGGAAGGGATCGTGTTCTCCGAAGAACTCCAGATCCATATGATTCAGCCCATTATCCAGGGATTGGTGCGCCTGAAGAATGAGGGGGACGAGAGCAAGGAGCAAGACCCTGACCTGGAACCACTGGAAAATACGCGCGTATCCCTGTCCCAGGTCAACAGCGCCACCATGTGGGGGGATGTCATCGAGGGGCTGATGAATTCCAGCGCGGTCATCCTGGTGGACGGGTATTCGGAAGCCCACCTGTTCAATGTAAAGGGCGGATTGCGCCGAACCGTATCCGAGCCGGAGACCGAAGCGGTCATCCGCGGGCCGCGCGAAGGATTCACGGAGATGCTTCGCGTCAATACAGCGCTGCTGCGTTTCAAAATTAAGTCCCCGAGGCTGAAGATGAAGAGCATCGTTCTCGGGACAGAGACCAAAACGGATGTGGTCATTTCGTACATCGAGGGACTGGCGAATCCCAAGATGATCCGGGACGTCGAGAAGCGGCTCAAGGACATTGAAATCGACGGAATACTGGAATCCGGGTATATCGAGGAAATGATCGAGGATCATCCGTATTCGCCTTTTCCCCAGCTCCAGTACACCGAGCGCCCCGACACCGCAGCGGCCCAGCTGCTGGAGGGACGTTTTGCCATATTCACGGACGGTACGCCGTTCGTTCTCATCGGTCCGGTGACCTTTTTCCAACTGATGCAGGCGAGCGAGGACTACTACGAGCGGTACTTCATCACGAACTTCATCCGGTGGATCCGGTATTTATTCGTGTTTATCGCCCTCTTCTTACCTGCATTGTATATTGCTACGACGACCTATCATCAGGACATGCTGCCTTCGACCTTGGTGCTCAGCATCGCGGCTGCCCGGGAGGCAATACCGTTTCCTGCGCTCGTCGAGGCGCTCATTATGGAGATTTCCTTTGAGGCCTTGCGCGAGGCTGGCGTAAGGCTCCCGAAAACCGTCGGCCAGGCGGTCAGCATCCTGGGGGCGCTCGTTATCGGTCAGGCAGCGGTCGAGGCCGGCATCGTATCGGCCCCTATGGTCATTATCGTGTCGATGACAGGGATCGCCTCCTTTACGATTCCGCGGTTCAACCTGGCCATCACGGTCCGCCTGCTGCGGTTTCCGCTGATGATTCTGGCCGGGGTGCTCGGATTGTTCGGCATCGTGCTGGGTACGGTCTGGATTCTGGTCCACGTGACCCAATTGACCTCCTTTGGCGTGCCGTATATGTCCGGCGTCAGCCCTTTCCATGTTCAGGATAACAAGGACGTGTTCGTTCGCGCCCCATGGTGGAAGATGAAGCGGCGCCCATCCTGGGCATCGAAGAAAGACCGGGTGCGTGAGAAGAAGGAGATCAACGGTACCCCGCAATCAAACAAGGTGTGGTGATATGGACATGATCAAGAAATGGGCGGTAGCCGGTTTATTGCTCCTGAGCCCGCTTGCGCTGGCGGGCTGCTGGGACCGTAAAGAAATCAACGACGTTGCCTTCGTTATCGGATCTTCCGTCGACAAGGAAAACGGGATGTACCGAAGTGCCCTCCAGATCGCCCTGCCGGGGAATTTAGGCGGGGCAGGCAGCAAAGGCGGCGGCGGAGGCACCAGCGGCGGAAAGTCCTACTACCTGGAATCGAAAACGGGCATTACGCTGCGCAGCGCCAACATGGAAATCCAGGCCGGCAACTCCCGGAACCTTTCCTTCTCCCACCGGCGCGTGCTGCTTATCGGCGAGGATTTCGCCAGGGACGGCATTGCACCGATGCTGGACCAATTTGCCCGGATTCCTCAGAATCGCCTGTCATCGCTGGTGGCGGTGACAAGCGGATCGGCGTACAAAATTTTGGACGCCGCAGCGCCGATGGAGCAATTCTCCAGCGAGATGATCCGGGAGCTGATCAACGAATTCACAAAAAGGCCCGATTCGCTGAAACAGCTGGTTAACACACTCATGACGGATGGCGTGGACGTGGCTCTTCCGTACCTGTCTATTCAAGAAGCGGTGCCGCCGGGCGTGGGCACTTCCAAAAATAATATCCAGGTTACGGGCCTGGCTCTGTTTGACGAGGACAAGTTCGTGGGAGCCCTGGAAGGGCAGGAAGGCAAAATCATCAATCTGGCCATGAACCAGGCCCCCTCACCGGACATTATCGTCGACGGGCCCGGAGGCAAGGGCCACATTTCCATCCGTTTCAGTGAAAATGAGGCCAAGCTGAAACCGGTTGTCCGCGGCAACGATATCACGATGACCATCGAAATTTACGCCAAGGGCGCCGTGTACGAAAATGATTCAAACAGCATTATCAGCGATGAGCATAGCCTCCGGGACCTGGAGCGCCGGGCCAGCGAGGAGATTGTCGATAAAGTGCAGCTCGCCATGCGGTCTCTGCAGCATAAATACAATTCGGATATTCTGGGATTCGGCAGGTCGATCTACGAGAATGACCCTAAGGCTTGGCAGAGATTTAAGGGCAATTGGAAGAAAGCATATCCCGAGGTCAGGGTTATCGTAAAACCTGAGCTTCATATCGAGAATATCGGAGCCGTCGGCAAGCCCTTCGGCAGAAAGGAAATCAGGAATGATTAAGCTTCTGGGGCTGTATATCTTGGCCGCTATATTGGTGATCCTGGTCGATCGGAAGGTCATGCGCGAAATTCCGGGGATTAATCGCTGGTTGGCCTATATTCTGCTCGCAGGCGGGTTCGGAATTTGGGCCTACTGCCTGCAGTTTGGCCACGTCGTGTACGGATCGGTACTGGCGGGACATTATCTCGAAAAATTCGTTCCTTTTTGAATGTGAAATCGCAATAAAGGAGGCAGGGCTGTGAATAAAGTGACGAACCGGCAGTTTAGGATGCTCGGAATTACCTACATCTTGAACACCACATTAATCCACGTACCGAGTGAGCTGGCCAATTATGCCAAGCAGCACGCCTACCTGTCCTTTTTTCCGGCGGGAATCGTCGTTGCGCTGATGCTTCTGCTGCTGTCCAAAAGCGCCAAGCGGTTCCCCGGGAAGGACCTGTTCCAATCGCTGAACGGACGGCATAAAGTGATCGGAAGAGTGATTACCATCCTGTATCTGATATTTTTCTTTATCATCCTGGCCAGGGATATCCGCATGGTTGCCGACTTTACCAATGTCGTCCTGCTGCCGCTCACGCCGATTTTCATCATTTCTATTGCGATCACGGCGACGGTGATTTTTATTGCCAGAGGGGGCGTGCAGACGGTGATGGGCATTGCCGACCTGTATGGGCCGATGATGACAACGGTGGTCCTCATCATACCGTTTATCGTTGCCAAGGATTTTGATTTCAACTATATCAAACCTTACTTTTATGTCGATTGGGCGGGCGTCGGCAAAGGGAGCTGGGTCGTCTTTTCTTACCTGGGCCAGATCTTGGCGCTCCCGTTCATCTTCTCAAGCAAAGATTACCGGATCCGTGACGGGATGTACGCTTTGCTCCTGTCGACAGGGCTGCTGCTGCTGATCGTCATTATGATTTCGCTGCTGGTAGGCGTACCCATTGCCGAAAGCCTGATGTACCCGTCTTACGAAATGTCCCGGCAGATTAAAATAACGGATTTCCTCGACCGGTTCGACATGCTGCTCGTTGGCCTCTGGTTTCCGGCGGTTCTGCTGAATATCTCCACCAGCTTGTTCATCATTTGTTACGGATTAAAAACGATGATCCCGCAGATTTCCGGAAAAATGATGACCTCGCCCATCGGGTTATTCGCCGTGGTGACAGCATTCTGGATCTATCCCAATTCGATCGAAGTGTTCCGGTTCGACAGGGAGTGGACGGTCGTGGCCCTGGTGTTCGTCATCGTGCTGCCGCTCTTCATCTTTTTGTTCCATCGGCCCCATCGAAAACCCCGGATGCAGGAACCCCGGGAGGACGCTACCTGATCCTTCTGCCGGTAAAAATAAAACAGACTCTTTCGGTTAGATTAGAGGGGATAAAAGTGATACAATAGAAGGAACGGGCGGCCCTGAAGCCTGCGGCTGAAGGGGATGTCCTGCCTGCTAGGCATACCTGAAGGGTGATTACATGACAACTAAATCGAGAAAGCACAACATTTTTCATAAGTTTTACCGGAAAATCAAGCTGAACATGATCAAGCTGTTCCGTTCCCCGGGCGGAGCACGCAAAGTGTCGCTCGGATTTGCACTCGGGTTCGGGCTCGAGATGATCGTCATTTCCACCGGATCGCTGGTGTATTTGATTTTTTACCCTACGGTAAGGTTGGCCGGCGGCTCGCTTCCGGCAGCTATTATAGGCAATGTCATTGGCAAGCTCACTTTCCTTCCTATCGTCCTCCTCCCTTTTGCCAAGAAAATCGGAGAATGGTTTTTCCCGAAAAAAATGGTGGATATTCCGGTCCAGGAGCATGCTTGGAGAAACCTGCTGTCCGGCGATTTTACCATATTTAAGCATCTGCTGCAGGGCGGTCTTCACGTACTGATCGGCATGTCGGTGTTCGGCCTGGTGCTTGGCGTCATTTCCTTTTTTGTCGTTCGATTCTTGTATAACCAGCGTAAAAGGCACCGCCTGGCCAAGCGCCAGAACGCCGCTGCCGTCAAAAGTCTGTGAATCTTTTCATCTCCTTGGGCGGAATTTCAAGTATACTGTTTAATAAAACAGTGGCGGGTTCCATGAACCCTGATGAGGAGAAGGATGCATGGCTCGGAATTTGGCAGGTAAAAAAATTGCGTTAACCGGTCCCCGCAAAGCGGCCGAAATGGCCAAACTTGTGGAGAATATGGGAGGCATTCCGCTGATTCGTCCCGCACAGGGAACGGTATTCCTCGACGATGTGAAGCTGCGCAAGGATATTGAAGCCTGGATCGCCAATCCACCCGCCTGGGTCATATTGACGACGGGCATGGGGCTCGACGCCATCGATCAGGTGGCGGAGGAGATGGGGGCTGGCGCTGCACTGCTCGAAGCGCTGCAGGGCTCGTCCATTGCCGCCCGCGGGTACAAGACGGTGAATGCCCTGAAGAAGAGAGGGCTTATCCCGATCGTACGGGACGACGATGGGAGCACGGCCGGTCTGATTCGGGGGCTGGCGTCTTATCCGTTTCAAGGGGCGGACGTCATTCTACAGCTGCACGGCGATCCGGCTCCGAAGCTGACGGCCTGGCTGCAGGAACAGGGGGCCCAGGTACGGGAAGTGCTGCCGTATCAGCATATTGCTCCGGAGGAAGCGGAGCTTGCGCGGCTGCTCGCCGAAATTACGGCGGCGGAGCTGGACGCCGTGGCGTTCACCAGCGGGCCGCAGGTGCGCAACCTGATCGAGTACGCCCGGGCGAAGGGCGAGCTCCCGAAGCTGGTATCGGCTTTCTCCGGACCGGTGGTCGCGGCGGCTGTCGGCAAAATTACGGCCCAGGCGCTGCGGGAAGAAGGCATCGAACGCGTCTGCTCGCCGGAGGAAGATGAGCGGATGGGCAGCATGATGGTGGAACTGGGAAGGTATTTTGTTCGAAATTGAAGGAAAGGACATGTCTATACAGACGGGGGATGCGGCTGGCTGCATCCCTTTTTCCTTCATCAAAACGAAAGGAATTAAAGGTTTTTTCCAGAAAGTGTGGAATGCTATAGGGAACGAGAGCGAGCAAGGAGGAACATAATGAACAAGAAAAAAAGCATTTTACTCGGTGATTACACGCATCCGAAATTTCACCCTTTGCAGGGGGTAGACGCGCAGATCAGCCATATTTTGAACGATGTCATTTCGGTTCAATGCAGCGAAAACAAAAATTTGCTGCTCGAGGAGCATTTGAAGCCGTTTGACCTTTGCATATGCTATTTCGACTTGTGGGACGAGAAGGTGTCTCCGCAGCAGACAGCGGGTTTGCTGTCTTACGTGAGCCAGGGAGGAGGCCTGCTTGTCATCCACAACGGCCTGTCTATCGGCAACCGGCGCTATGAGCTGGCCCAGCTGGCCGGCGGCCGTTTTAACGGTCATCCGCCGTACCAGCCGCTGTCGTTCCGGGTGAGCGCAGAGGACCAGGTTACGAAAGGCATCGAGCCTTTTGAACTCGACGAAGAGCCGTACCAGATTGATTTTGACCCGTTTGGCGAAAGAACCGTGCTGCTGGAATACGAACTGGAAGGAACGTGGCATCCGGCGGCCTGGAAACATAGCTACGGTATGGGAAGAGTCGCCTTTCTGATGCCGGGGCATCACGAGCCGACATTCCTCCATCCGCAGATCCGCCGGCTTATTCTGCAGGCAGCGCAGTGGGCAGCGCATCTTCCGGGTTAATGCGGTTCCCGGGTTTATATGACCCATCATTTGGGGGTATAATATATTGACTATAGCTTTGGGAGGAATAACCATGAGTGATCTGTTTAAAAAAGCAATTTCATTGGGATGGGGCCTTACCATAGTGAGCAAAGAGAAAGTCGAGAAGATCGTGGACGATCTGGTCAAACGGGGCGAGCTGGCGCCGTCGGAATCCAAAGATCTGGTCAACCGGCTGGTGGAACGCGGCGAGGAGGAGCAGTCCCAATTTAAAACGTGGATTCAAGACCAGGTTCGGCGTGTATTAACGGACATTCACGTTCCTTCCGATCAGGATATCGTCAGTCTGGAACAGCGCATTGCAACATTGGAGAAGAGGGTGGCGGAGCTCGAAGCAGAGCGTTCCGGACCGGCCGCGGAATAAGATGGCACTGCGCATCAGACATACCGGTCGTTACCGGGAGATCGCCATGGCGCTTATGCGTCATGGCTTTGGTTATATCGTGGAGGAGCTGGGCCTGTTCCAGATGCTGTCCATACCTAGACGGTGGATCACCCATGAGACGCCGCAGACCAAGACGCTGGGGGAACGGATCCGGCTGGTTCTGGAAGACCTTGGACCGACCTTCGTCAAGCTGGGGCAGCTGGCCAGCACCCGGTCGGACCTATTGCCGGAGCCGATTATCCGGGAGCTGATCAAGCTTCAGGATCAGGTTCCGCCCTTCTCGTCCGAGTCGGCCAAGGGCATTATCGAGCAGGAGCTGGACGACGCCATCGAGGATATTTTCTCCTGGTTTGAGGAGTCGCCGATCGCGGCAGCTTCCATTGGGCAGGTTCACCTCGCCAAGCTCAAGACCGGCGAGGATGTAGCGGTCAAGGTCCAGCGTCCGGGCGCTCTGCAGATGGTGGTCAGAGACCTGGAAATCCTCAGGGACCTGACCGCGCTAGCGGAGAAGCGCTGGGTGTGGGTCAAGCAGTACCAGATCGCCCGCCTGGTGGAAGAGTTTGCGAGCTCCATGCGGGCTGAGCTGGATTATACTCAGGAAGGCCGCAACGCGGAAAAAATTGCACTGCAGTTTCAGAACGATGAGACCGTGTGCATCCCGCGAATATTTTGGCAGTATACATCTTCACGCGTCATGACGATGGAATATGTCCGCGGCATCTCTTTAAGCCATCAGGAGGAGCTTGTGGCGAAGGGATACGATTTGAAGGAAACGGCCGAGAAGCTCGTGGAGAGCATGCTGCACCAGATTTTCATCGAAGGCTTTTTCCACGCCGATCCGCATCCGGGCAATCTGCTCGTGCGCAAGGACGGCAGCCTTGCCTATCTGGATTTCGGTATGGTGGGACGGCTTAGCGAGGAGATGAAGGATCATCTGTCTTCGCTGATCATCGCCCTGATGCGGAAAAACACCGACAGCATGGTCCGCGCCGTGCTGAGGCTGGGCATGATGCCGGAAGACGGCGATATTCGCGAGCTGCGCAGGGATCTGGACAGTCTGCGGGAGCAGTACTATAATATTCCTTTTTCCGAAATCAGCATGGGGACGGCGCTGAACGATCTGTTCGCGGTCGCCCAGCGTCACAAAGTGATGATTCCGCCTGATCTGACGCTGCTCGGCAAGGCGCTGCTGACGATGGAAGGCGTCATCGAGAAGCTGGACCCTACGCTCAGCATCATCGACATGGCGGAGCCGTTTGGACGGAAGCTGATCAAGGACCGCTTCAGCACCCGCAATCTGCGCAAGAAGCTGCTGGGCGGAGCGGCGGGTCTGGCGGAGGCGCTGTTCGACCTGCCGGACCAGGCAAGGCAGATTTCATCGTTAATCAGCAAGGGCAAGCTGAAGGTTGAGATCAGCGTTCCGGAGATGGAAGCCCTGATGAGGAAGCTCGACCAGATCAGCAACCGGCTGTCTTTCAGCATCGTGCTGCTTGCCTTCAGCATCATCATGGTTGGGCTGATCATCGGTTCTTCCCTGAATCAGCAATCTTCGGTACTGTGGCATTTTCCGGTGATCGGAACCGGCTTTATTGTGGCGCTGTTGATGGTGCTGTGGCTGCTGTTTTCCATATTCAAATCCGGCAGGTTTTAGCTGCCTGTATTGCCGCCATTATGATCCATACATTGTTATTCATGCGTTTTTCATTTCATCCTTTAAGGGAGGTCTGTCCGGCGGCCCTGCACGGGTCACGTGGCGGTCCTCCTTTTTAAGATAAAAGTACAAGCGTCTGAACCGAGTTAATCCACTATATATCCCGCTAAAGGCGGAACTTAATGAATGAGGTGCATTTTTGTTGAAGTTTTCAAGTTTGGGCGTTAACGAATCATTGGTCAATACACTGAGGGCGAACGGTATTGCCATCCCGACACCGGTGCAAACGGAGACGATCCCGCTCCTGCTTGCAGGTAGCGACGTGATTGCGAGGGCACGTACAGGAACCGGCAAGACGCTGGCCTTTATGCTGCCGATGCTGCAAAAAATAGACCCGACACAGCTGTACCCGCAGGCGCTTGTCGTTGCGCCTACACGCGAGCTGGCGCTGCAAATTACCGAGGAGGCGCGCAAGCTGGCGGCAGGGACCGATATCCGGATTCTGGCCGTTTACGGCGGACAGGACGTCGAGAAGCAGCTGCGGAAGCTCGAAGGGGGACGCCAGCTGATCATCGGAACGCCGGGCCGGCTGCTGGATCACCTCCGGCGCGGTACGCTGGAGCTCGGGCGCGTCAAAATGCTCGTGCTGGACGAAGCCGACCAAATGCTGCACATGGGCTTCCTGGACGAGGTCGAGACGCTGATTCAGGCGCTGCCCTACAAGCGCCAGACGATGCTGTTCTCGGCCACGATGCCTGCCGAGGTCAAGCGGCTTGCGGCAGCCTATACCCGGGACGCGGAGGACGTAGTGATCAAAGGGGAGAAATCGCCGGTGCCGCTGGACCATATCCGGCAGATCGTCGTGGAAGTGACGGACCGGACGAAGCAGGAGGCGCTGATGTCCATGATCGACACGTACCGCCCGTTCCTGGCGATCATTTTTTGCCGCACGAAACGGCGGGCGTCGACACTCAACGAAGCCTTGCTGGAGAAAGGATATAACTCGGACGAGCTGCACGGCGACCTGTCGCAGGCGAAGCGCGAAGCGGTCATGAAGCGGTTCCGTGAGGCGAAGCTGCAGCTGCTGGTCGCGACGGACGTGGCGGCCCGCGGGCTTGACGTGGAAGGCGTCACGCACGTGTTTAACTACGATATTCCGCATGACGTGGAGAGTTATATCCACCGGATCGGCCGTACGGGCCGGGCCGGGGAAAAGGGCATGGCCATCACGCTGGTCGCCCCCAAAGACAAAGGCGAGCTGGCAAACATCGAGCAGCACATCCAGTACAATATTGAACGGCGCCGGTATGACAAGGGCGCCGGCATCACTGCCGCGGGGACCAAGGCGCGCTCCATCCATGCGGAGCGTGAGGACCGCGGACGCGGCGGCAGAGACGGCGGGCGCGGCGAAGGCCGCCCGCGCCGGGATGACCGCCCCGCACGCGCGGGCGGTGAAGGCAGAGGCGCCCGCGGCGAGGCCAAGCGGGCGCGGGGCGCCTACGCCGGAAGCGAAGCCGGCGCAGGCGGTGCAGGTGTCGGCCGCTCCCGCACTGGTGCGGCCGGGCAGCGTGACGGCCGCAGCGCTGGCGGCGGCCGGGGCCAAGCGGCCCGCGCGGAACGCGGCGCGCCGGTTGGCGGTTCCCGCGGCGGCCGGGATGCCAAGCGGAGCGGCACGGGCCGCCCATCCGCTCCCGGCGGCAGAGGCCGGAGCGCGGGAGGACGCGGGCGCCGGAAATAACGGCGCCCCGCGGCCAAGGCAAAGGCAGCAGCTAACCCAGGCGGGGTCAGCTGCTGCCTTTTTTTTGTCCTCACGGATGCCCCGAAATTTAGAGGCAAATCTCTAAATCTGCTAATGGGTGGGCCGCCCGTGCAAACCGTACTCTATCGCGGCGCTGCCGTTTTTGTTTTCTGACTCGGATGATTCGGGCAACCTCCCACTTTGCGGCCAAGCGTTTCAGCAGCCCGTCAAACGCATGATATAATAGCAGGGCAGCTCATCCAAAACCTGGATGCCGCTGCTGCAATAGCAGTCAGCACCGGCTGCAATCAGTCATAGCAGAAAGGTCTTGATGCGTAATGATCAAGCTGAGCATATTGGATCAATCAACGATATCGGAAGGCAGCAATCCGGTGGAAGCGCTGGCCCAGACGGCGGCCATGGCCCAGGAAGCCGAACGGCTCGGATACCATCGTTTTTGGGTATCGGAGCATCATTTCTCCCCGAACCTGGCCGGCTCCAGTCCGGAAGTGCTGATCTCCCATCTGGCGGCGAAGACATCGACGCTCCGGGTTGGATCAGGCGGCGTAATGCTGCCTCACTACAGCTCTTACAAGGTAGCGGAGAACTTTCGGCTCTTGGAAGGCCTCTATCCGGGCAGAATCGACCTAGGACTCGGACGCGCGCCGGGCGGCATGCCTTTGGCGACCCGTGCCCTTCAGGAAGGGAAGATGCGCGGCGAGGACCGTTACGCCGATCAGATCGACGACTTAGTCGCCTATTTGACGGATTCCCTGAGTCCGGAACATCCTTTTGCTGGACTTCTGGCCACGCCGATGGTCCAAACCGTTCCGGAAATGTGGCTGCTTGGCTCCAGCGGTGGCAGCGCCGGGATTGCCGCCATGCGGGGAACCGGCTTTGCTTTCGCCCAGTTTATCAACGGTTCCGGCGGCAGTGATGTGATGCGCTGGTACCAGGAGCATTTTCAGCCGTCGGCCATTTTTGACAAGCCCCAGTCCCTGGTGGCCATCTTTGCCGTATGCGCAGAGACGGAGGAGGAAGCGAACCGGATTGCGTCCAGCATGGATCTCTCGCTCATTTTATTGGAAAAGGGCGGATCGTCTTCAGGCACTCCGTCGGTGGAGAAAGCGCTGGAATATCCGTATTCGCGGTACGACCGAATCCGGATTGAGGAGAACCGCAAGCGGATGGTCGTCGGTTCCCCGCAGCAGGTGAAGCGCAGAATTGAAGAGCTGTGCGAGGAATACAATGCCGATGAGGTGATGATCGCCAGCATTACCCATCGTTTTGAGGATAAGCTGCAGTCCTTCCGGCTGATCGCCGAAGCGTTCGGACGTCCGGCGGACGCCGCCGGACGATAACAGAACGAACAGGCGGAAATTAGAATAACGTCTATCGGCATACATCGGAAGCAAGACCGCATCCGGAAGTGTTTCTTGTGTTATAAAGAAGCACATTCTCCGAAGCTAATACTTTCTTGCATCTAGAAAAAAAGACGGCCCCCTGGATATTATCCGTCCGGGGCGCCGTCTTTTGGCTTCGTGTAGGTGAAGCCGGGGTACTTGACTACAGGCGATTTTTCCTTGCGCAGCGCATCCAGCAGATCGGACCCGACGTTCAGGTTTTCCGCCACCAGCTCCCGTGGTGTCAAGGCCATCCACTGGTTCAATGACACATCCGCGAACCGGTCGCTTTTGAACATTTCCAAAAACCAGAGGCTGTCTGTTCCGGTATTCTGGATATAGTGTCCGAAGGCGAACGGCACATAGCCGACGTCGCCCGCGCGAACGTTGAACGTACGGGCCTTGCCGCCACCGGCGAATACGGTCATTCTGCCTTGGCCGGTAAGGTAATACTGCCATTCGTCCTGATTCGGATGCCAGTGCATCTCCCTCATTCCGCCGGGTTTGATTTCCACCAGTGCCGCCGCTACGGTACGCGAGATCGGGAAATTGGACGAATCTACGATCCGTACGCTGCCGCCGGATGTGATGATCGGAGGCTGCGCGAGCAGGCGGTGCGTAAAGGTTTGGGGCACCTCTCCGTAGGGCGAGGTTACCTTTTGGCTGTCCAGTGGACCGGGAACGGGTTCCTGCTCGATGTACACCTGGCTGGGAGGGATGCTTGCAAACGCGCTTTCCGGAACGCCGAAATTGGCTGAGAGGACCTCCCTGGGCGTGTGGGCGAACCAGTCGGAGATGCTGAGGGTATTCAGGTCGGAGAAATGTCCGTCGTCAAAAACAAGCAAAAACTCGCAGCCTTCCTCGAGCCCTTGGATGGAATGGGGGATGCCTGGCGGGAAATACCAGAGATCTCCGGGACCCACATCGGCAATGAAATTGCGCCCGTTTTGGTCCACTGCCGTAATGCGTGCCCTGCCGAGCAGCATAAAGGACCATTCGGCCTGCTGGTGCCAGTGGAGCTCACGCAGGCCGCCAGGGGTGAGGCGCATGTTGACGCCGGCCAGCGTGGTGGCGATGGGCAGGTCGCGAACCGTCACTTCCCTGGACCATCCGCCTTCATTAAGCTGCATGTGCGTATCGGAGAAGGAAAATTTTAAATTGGGTATCAGCCCGTTATCGGTCTTCGGCGGAACGAGCATATCGGGATTCTCCATGTCCCGAAGCACGTCGCGCGGCCCCTCGTCGGTCGCCCCTTCGCGGCCGCGGATCGGCTGGGGAATCCGCCTGCCCGACTCCGGCCGATTGGATGAATGATTCATGCGTATGGCCCCTTTTCAGCAGTAATCTCGCTTTCAGCTACAGGAAAGTATATGAACCGCCGCATGCCGATATGAGGCTGATTCCCGGCTTCATTGGATTCGCTTGGGGCCGGACTTGCATCACGGCCGCTTTGGAGTATCATGGAAAGTGGATCGTAAAATCACAGCCCGGTCGGTAGTCCGCGGCGCATGTAGGGAGGCAGAGGGCGATTCGCCAGCACAGCCTCCCGGATCACATGTCAGTAGCCTTCCCCCCTCGGGATGTCCCTCGGTCCGATTTATACAGAGGGGGAATACTGGTGAAACTCACGGTATTTTTTGAAGATCCTTATTGGGTCGGTGTCGTCGAAGTGCAGGAAGCAGACGGGCTCAAGGCGGGTTGTCACGTCTTTGGTTCCGAGCCGTCTTTGCAGGAAGTGTGGGAGTACGTTATGAACGATCTTCCCGCGCTGGTGGAGCGTTTATCCTGCAGCGTCCCGGCCGCGCGGCTGCCTGTGAAGTCGGTCAACCCGAAGCGGCTTGCCCGGCAGGCGGCGAAGGAGTCCCGCTCCCGAGGCGTCAGCACCCAGAGCCAGGAGGCGCTTCGCCTGGAGCTGGAGAAGTCAAAGAAGCAGCGCACTTGCCGAAACAGGGAACAGCGGGAAGCCCTGGCCGCTTACAAGCGGGAGATCGCCGTAAGGAAGGCCAAGGCCAAGCATCGGGGTAAATAGCAGCAGAATGCCAATTCTATATGAAGGATAGAAAGGGGTAATCACATGTCCGTATACCAATTCACAGCAGCCAAGACCTCTGGTCAAGAGGTGTCTCTTCAGGATTATGAAGGTAAAGTGCTGGTCATCGCCAATACGGCAAGCCAATGCGGATTAACGCCACAGTATGGCGACCTGCAGAAGCTGTATGACCAGTTCAAGGCGCAGGGGCTCGAAATCCTTGGATTTCCCTGCAACCAGTTCGGAGGACAGGAGCCGGGTACCAGTGAAGAAGCCGCATCGTTCTGTCAGCTGAATTATGGGGTTCAATTCCCGGTATTCGCCAAAGTGGAAGTGAACGGGGAAGGGGCTCATCCGCTCTTTCAATATTTGAAACAGCAGCAGCCGGGTCCGGCCGAAGACGGCGAGATTCAATGGAACTTTACGAAGTTCCTGGTGAACCGGCAGGGAGAAGTAGTTGCCCGTTTTGAACCGAAGGAGTCGCCGGAAGCCATGACGGAAGCGATTCGCGGTTTGCTGTAAACTGCCGGGATGCTTCCTGAAAACTTCCTGAAAGTGATACGAACCAATATCATGAACAAAAGGTCTGTCCCGAAAACGGGACAGACCTTTTTGATAATATCAGTAAGTATGAACTCCATAGCCATTGCTTCCTGATATTGCAAGAAAAACTTCCTTTAAACGCGGTCTGTCTACTTTGAAGGTACGTCGATAGACGTTTTTCTTATAATATCAGTAAGTATGAACTCCATAGCCATTGCTTCCTGATATTGCAAGAAAAACTTCCTTTAAACGCGGTCTGTCTACTTTGAAGGTACGTCGATAGACGTTTTTTTTATAATATCAGTAAGTATGAACTCCATAGCCATTGCTTCCTGATATTGCAAGAAAAACTCCCTTTAAACGCGGTCTGTCTACTTTGAAGGTACGTCGATAGACGTTTTTCTTATAATATCAGAAAGTATAAACTCCATAGCCATTGCTTCCTGATATTGCAGGAAAAACTTCCTTTAAACGCGGTCTGTCTACTTTGAAGGTACGTCGATAGACGTTTTTCTTATAATATCAGTAAGTATGAACTCCATAGCCATTGCTTCCTGATATTGCAGGAAAAACTTCCTTTAAACGCGGTCTGTCTACTTTGAAGGTGCGTCGATAGACGTTTTTCTTACAAAAACGGATGTTACTGCGGAACGCTGCCGTTTAATCCTTTCAAGGCTTCCTCCACCGGGGTATCGCCTTCAAGCAGGTCGAACGACTGGTTATGGGTCTGCCGGATTTGCAGCGCCGCGAGAACAGCTGCGGCCACATCATCTCTGGATACCCGGCCGTGACGCTGCAGTTCCGGAGCGGCATGCACCTTGCCTTTGCCCGGCTCGTTTGTCAGCCCGCCCGGACGGATAATCGTATAGCTCAGCCCGCTTTCCTCCAGGATGGTCTCGGCCTTGCGTTTGGCCATCAGGAAGGGCTTCAGGAAGGAAGGCATGGCGTCCGGATCCTTGGTGCCCATAGAGCTGATCAGCACAAACCGTGGAATTTGCTCCAGCACGCTCTGCTCAATGAGCCGAACGGTTCCGACATGATCCACATGCTCCGGATCTCCCGAGGTGCCGGCCCCTGCGGCGCAGACGACGATGTCCGCTCCCTTCATACCGTCGGAGAAAGCTCCCGACAAGTCTCCAAGATAACCCTTAGCTCCTGTGGATTCCAGATCCCGGAGGTGGTCTTCTTTACGGACCAGCCCTCTCACGTCATAACCTGCCTCAACCAGCTTCGATACGATTCTGCGCCCGGTCTGGCCGTTTGCGCCTGCCACAAAAACGGTTGTCATCATTGATCACCTCTACGTATGCATTACCCCGATGTCCAGGGCGGGAACACAGGTTTTGATCGAATTCCAAAAATAAACAAATTCGCCAGGTCGGCGTCCGGGGGAACGAAACATCGACCTGGCGAATTCGGTTGGGAGTGGTCCATGATATATGGCATAGCAGGCAGGGCGAACACGGTTCGTCCACTCTATGCTCCTGTTCTTTTTATACCCGGCGGGTGTGGGGTTGAAACAGATGCCTTATTTTTTCTTTTGCGGATTTTGCCGGCTCGCTTTAAGATAGAAATACAAGCATATACAGACTTCATATAGAGGGAGATGGAGCGGGAGATGATCGAGCAAGAGAACGGCGTTTTTCCTGCGGTGTGCCCGCTGGACTGCCCGGATACCTGCGGCCTGCTGCTGCACAAGGAGAACGGTAGAATCGTCAAAGTGACCGGCAACCCCGATCACCCGATTACTCAGGGTGCGATCTGCAATAAGGTAAGAAATATGACGGAGCGGGTTTATCATCCGGACCGGGTGTTGTACCCGATGAAGCGAACGGGGCCCAAAGGGGAAGGCCAGTTTGAACGGATCACCTGGGACGAAGCGGTGACGGAAATTACCCAGCGCTTTCGGGATATTATTGCGGAGCATGGCTCCGAAGCGATACTGCCCTACAGCTTCTACGGTAATATGGGCATTCTCAGCGTCGACGGCATGGACCGACGTTTCCTCAATGCGCTGGGTACAAGCCGTTTGGACCAAACGATATGCAACTCCGCCGGCGGCGCCGGCTGGAGATATACGATGGGCTTCGGCGGCGGAACGACGCCGGAAGATACCGAATACGCCGACCTGATACTGGTCTGGGGCGGCAACATCATCAGCACGAATATGCACCAAGTCGTCATTGCGGAGAGAGCCCGCAAGCGCGGAGCCAAAGTGGTCGTGATCGACGTGCACCGCAACCGCACCGGCCAGTGGGCCGACTGGTTTATTCCGCTGTATCCCGGAACGGATACGGCGCTCGCACTGGGCATGATGCACATCCTGTTCCGCGACGGGCTGACGGACAATGACTTTATGGCCAAGTACACTGTCGGCCATGAGGAGCTGCGGGAGCATGTGAAGGCGTACACCCCGGCCCTTGTATCCCAAATTACGGGCATTCCGGAGGAGGATATCGAGAAGCTGGCCCGTATGTACGGCGAGGCGGAAGCCGCCTACATCCACATCGGCAACGGGTTGCAGCATCATGACAATGGCGGCATGAACATCCGCAGCATCGCCTGCCTGCCGGCCTTGACCGGCCACTGGCTGAAGCAGGGCGGAGGTGCCGCCAAGTCCAACGGCGGCTATAACGCGATGAACAGCGAAGCGCTGGAGCGCCCGGATCTGCGGCCGAACCCGGAGGCGCGCAGCATCAACATGAACCGGATCGGGGAAGCGCTGGCCATGACGGAGCAGCCAATCAAGGCGCTGCTTGTCTACTGCAGCAACCCGCTGGTTGTCGCGCCGGATACGGCACGGGTTCAGGCCGGATTTGCCCGGGAGGACCTGTTTACGGTCGTGCATGACCTGTTTATGACCGATACGGCGAAATACGCCGATATCCTTCTGCCGGCGACCTCTTCCTTTGAGAGCACAGATTTGTTCGGCTCTTACTGGCATCAATATGTTCAGATCCAGGAGCCCGTCATTCCTGCGCAGGGCGAGAGCAAGAGCAACGTGGAGCTGTTCTCTCTGCTGGGCCGGGCGATGGGCTTTGATGAAGAAGCCTTCTCCCAGACGGAGGAGCAGATGATCGAAGCGGCGCTGGATTATCCGGACAATCCCTATCTGAACGGAGTAACCCTGGAGTCGCTGAAGGAGCAGCGCTTCGTCAAGCTCGACATGACGCCGAAGCTGCACTATTTGGACCGGCTGCCGACCCCTTCCGGCAAAATCGAGCTGTATTCCGAAGCGATGAAGCTGGCGGGACTGCCGCCGCTGCCGGAGTATGTCCCGCTGAAGGAAGGCTACGACGGTGAGCGCCGTCCTGCAGCAGGAGAGAGCTTCCCGCTCATGTTCATTTCGCCGCCGAACCACAATTTCCTGAACTCCACCTTCGCCAATGTGGAAAAGCATCAGAAGCTGGAGAAGGAGCCGGTGCTGCAGATCCATCCGGAAGACGCCGCTGCACGCGGCATTACCGACGGGGATCCCGTCTGCGTATACAACGAGCGGGGACGGTATGAGCTGAAGGCTGTGGTCACGGATAAAATGCTTCCCGGCACTGTCGTAAGCCAGGGATTGTGGTGGGCAAAGGACGGCCGCAGGCAGCGGGCCAACGCTTTGACGCCCGACCGCCTGGCCGACATGGGCGGCGGAGCCACGTTCTTCTCAACCACTGTCGAAGTAAAGCGTCAGTGAAGGTCATTGCGGGATGACACAATATGATAGATACTGTCATGTGGGACGGCAGACATAACGATAAATTGCTACAGGTGTCAGCCGGTTTTACGCTTGGCGGACACCTGCCGGAGAGCCCCCAGGGGCTTTCTTTTTTTCGTTCGTGATCTGCCGGTTTCAGATGCCGGACATCTGCCCGGCCTCACCACATACCGCTGCACAGGAGATTCCTAACATGAAATTTCTGCAATCCTATCCAAGGGAAGTTCAAATATTTTTGGCGGCCAGCCTGATCAACTCGGCGGGCGGGTCGCTGATGTGGCCGCTCACCACCATGTACGTGTTTGAGGAGCTGGGCCACTCGATGGCCGATGCCGGCCTGGTCATCATGATCCAGGCGCTGGGCGGCATCATCGGCCAGCTGCTCGGCGGCGCGCTGTACCACCGGGTCGGGGTGAAGCGGCTCATCGTCGGGTCGCTTGGCCTGAATGCGCTTGGCCTGTTCGCCCTGCCCTTCATCAGCCCGTATTGGTATTTATACATGGCTCTGATGGGCTTTATCGGCTTCTGCAACGCCGTGTCCATGCCGGCGATCCAGGCGTTCATCGGCTACCGCTTCGCCGACCGGCGGGGCGAGCTGTTTAACGTCGTGTACGTCGCCAACAACATCGGCGTCGCCCTGGGGACGGCGCTGAGCGGATTCCTTGCCGATCTGTCCTACGACCTGACCTTTATTCTGAACGGGGTCACATCGGCGGTTTTCGCCATGTTTTTCCTGAATTATCTCAGCAGGCTCGATAAGGAGCAGGGGCCGGTTCATCTGCAGAAAAAGGACAAGCCCGAACGCGCCGAAGGTACCTGGTCCCTGCTCTGCAATACGAGGGTTTACCTGTTCATCGGCATCGGTTCCCTGTTCCTCTGGCTGGGGAACTCGATCTGGAACACAGGCGTGTCCCCGTTCATTATCTCCGAGGGCATGCCGAAGCGGGCCTATGGCTTCCTGTGGACGATGAACGGCATTCTCATTTTTGTCGCCCAGCCGCTGACAAGCCTGATCAAGCGCTGGTTCGCACGGACCTCGTCGGCCCAAATTACGGCCAGCGGCCTCTTTTACCTGGGGGCCTATCTTGTCATTGCTGGTCTGCACAGTTATCCGGGAATGGTCATGGCTATGATCCTGGCGACGCTCGGAGAGATGCTGATCTCGCCGGCCATCCCGGCTTTTATTTCCGATCACGCCTATAAGGCGGCTCCGTTCTATATCGGTTTGACCGGGGGAATGGGGGCCGTCGGAAGAATGGCAGGGCCCTATGTCATGGGAATACTGTATGATAACGGAGGAATTATGCCGGTGACCTGGCTGGCGATTGGGGTAGCGGTGCTGTCGGTTGTGTTCTTTGTGACGCACGCGGTCCGCAACCGGCAGGCGGAGATCGATCTGGCCGAATCCTTCGGAAGCTGACGATGACTCAAATACCCCTGAACCTGGTCCTAGTTTACTATCAATCGAGGTGAAGCTGTTATGCCATCCGAACATCGTGTTTTGACCATCCGCCTCTCGGAAATGAGGGACGCCCAGGCGCTGATGGATATCGACGCCCTCGTGTGGAACGAGTGGACCGCTCCGGAACCGGTCCGCTGGTCTTCCCGGGAGGACTATCTGCGTCACTGCCCGCCGGGTTCCCAGCTGGTGGCCGTGGTGGACAACGTGCTGTGCGGGTACATCGGATTTCGTCCGGCTACGGGCCTCTCCAGCAACAGCCATGTTTGTGAAATTAACATTGCGGTTCATCCCGATTATCAGCAGGAGGGGATCGGGTCGAGGCTGATCGAGGCGGGAAAGAAATGGGCGCAGGAGCAAGGAAAACGAAAGCTGAGACTGCGGGTCCTGTCTTCCAACCCCGGAGCCATCGCATTTTACCGCAAATGTGGTTTCGTACAGGAGGGCTGCCTGGAACGGGAATTTTGTATCGGCGGCCGCGATGTCGATGATATATTGATGAGCTGCTTTCTGGCGCGTCCTTAATGGGGCTATGGGGCTATCCGTCCTGTAAAATACCATGATATGACATTTTTTGTGTATAATTAGTCAGTCAGCCCGATATAAAACGGTACAAAAGGGACTTTCACAAGGTGAAGGTTCCTTTTTATACTATAATTAACGCTTTGTCATCAGCAGCATTCAAGAATCCGAATGGTTTCATCCCCGAATGATCAGTTTATAAGGGTATAGCAGAATTTATAGAAGAGGGGTCATAAGAGAATGGATCTTCATCTTGAGGGTAAAAAGGCGCTTGTCATTGCATCCAGTCAGGGACTGGGCAAAGCGATCGCCGCTGAACTGGTGCGAGAAGGAGCCGATGTGATGCTGGTCAGCCGCAGCGACGGCAAGCTGGAGGCGGTACAGCAGGAGCTGCAGAAGCTCGGCAGCGGCGTGGTGGAATATTACGCGGCGGACATTACGATTCCGCATGAAGTGGAAGCGATGGTGCGTTATACGGCCGAAAAGTTCGGCCGCATCGATATATTGGTCAATAACGGAGGCGGTCCGTCTCCGGGAACGTTTGAAACGCTGACGGATGAAGACTGGGATAAAGCCTTTCAGCTGAACCTGCTCAGTTATGTCCGAATGATCCGTGAGGTGCTTCCGCATATGAAGGGACTGGGCGGGCATATCGTCAATTTGACGTCGACGTCAATCAAGCAGCCGATTCCCGGGCTCATTCTGTCGAATACGTTCCGCAACGGCGTAGCCGGCATGAGCAAGTCTTTGTCTCAGGAGCTGGCTCAGTACGGAATCCTGGTGAACACGGTGGCACCGGGGCGGATCGAGACCGACCGGATCATCCAGCTGAACGAATCGAATGCGAAAGCGAAGGGTGTCAGCGCGGAAGAGGTCGCAGAGCAGTCCCAGAGCGAAATTCCGCTCGGACGGTATGGAACGCCGGAGGAATTCGCCAAAGGCGTTGTATTCCTGTTATCGGGTGCCAACACCTATATTACCGGCACAACCCTTGTCATTGACGGCGGGCTGGTACAGGCTCTCTAAGGGCCATCCCAGCTCGTGTAATTCTTTTGTACCGGCGCACCCCCAAATGCTATGATGGAAGCAAGATGATCAATTTGGAGGGAAGCCGCAATGAATCAGGTGGATACCGCTTACCGGATCGTATCGGTGAACGTCGGCAAGCCGATCACGGTGGAGTATATGGGCAAACCGCTCACAACCGGCATACATAAACGCCCGATTGAAGGAGAAGTGTTCGTTGGACGCACGCAGATGGAAGGGGACGGCCAAGGTGACTTGAAAAATCACGGCGGGCCTGACAAGGCCGTGTGCGTCTATCCTGTAGAGCATTACGCCTATTGGAAGCGGGAGCTGGGCATTCCGATGGAGTGCCCGGCCTTTGGCGAGAATTTGACCGTATCCGGGCTGCTGGAAGAAGAAGTGTGCATCGGCGATACGTTTGAAATCGGCGGGACAGTCATGCAGGTCGCCCAGCCGAGATTTCCCTGTTTCAAAATCGCCAGCAAGCATGGGGTGACCGACTTCCCGGCACGGGTGCTGGATACCGGATACAGCGGTTTTTATCTCCGCGTGCTCCAGGAAGGGGTGCTGGACCGCCAATCGTCCATCGTCAAGCGTGAATCCAGCCCGGGCGGCGTGACAGTGGCCGCGGTTCTGCGCCAGCTGGCGCTGGGACGCAAGCGGGCGGACCGGGAAGAGATTGCCCGGATGCTCGAAGTCGAAGCCCTTGCTTCGACCGTGAAGGAGCAGTTCAGCAACTGGCTGGCCTAAACCGGCCAGGCTGCGGCCAGTCCGCCGGCCGCCCAGTTATCCAGCGGCTGCCGAACGTCTGTGTATCGCTGAATGACCGCTTCATCGTATGGCAAAAATGCCGCCGTTCCCTGTCCGTTGGACAGGAGCGGCGGCATTTTGTCTGCCTTGGAGGAAGGGTTTTCAAAACGGGCTACCGAAGCAGCTTCCATTCATTTTGTATCATCCCATAGACCGCGTGATTCACGTAACCTTGGGGTAGCTTCTCCGCTTCACGGACGATTCCCTCGAGAACGAATCCCAGTCGTTCGGGGATTGCGCGGCTGCGGTGGTTGCCCGTTGCGCAGCGGATTTCGACCCGGTTGAGATCCATGTCCATCAGGGCATAATCGACAAAGGTCCGGCAGGCGCTGGTCATGATGCCCTTGCCTTCAAATTCCTTCCCCAGCCAGTAGCCGATGCTGACGGAGCGGTTGTTCCAGTCGATCTGATGGTAGCTGATCAGACCGGCGATTTCATCGTCCACCCAAATGCCGGCGGAAATGCCGCCGTTCTCGGCGCCCTGCTTAATGGCATTTTTCACAAAATTGGCCGTATGCTCCACTTCCCGGATCGCATCCACCCAGGGGAGCCATTCCCGCAGCCGGTCACGTGACCGGTCGGTCAAGTGAAACAGCGGGCGTGCATGCTGCAGCGCCAGGGGCCGGAGCTCAATTTGGTCGTCAAGTGCGTATGTAAACATGAATGAATCCCTCTTTCTTTTCCCAAGATCGGCGAAATTGGCGGCCAGCTTATATATGTAACCAACCATGCGTTTTCACTTCTCCCCTCGTACTTAACGGGACGCTTTAACCTTTTGTTCCAATGCGTATATATCGTCTTCCAGGGATATCATTCTCTGGCTGACCACATGGCGGCAGTCGCTCAGCGCCTGGTTGTACACATGCGGAGCGATGCGTGTCATAAAGAAGTCCAGCACGCCGTCCGCTGCCAGCTCACCGATGGCTTCGCCGCGTTCATGCTCAAAAAACTGCTGGATCTGCAGAATCGCCTGGTCCCGCTGTTCCTTCGCCAGCTTCATCGATTTCATATGCATTTAGGCCCCCTTCGGCTTTTATTTCCATGCTACCTTATTCCTCAAATGGCGTCAAAATGGTATTAGCCCCAATTTTCATGTTTGCCCCTGGATTGGGGAAGGATGTATAAGGCTTCGCGTTCACGTAAAAGGGGAGAGGAGCGCGAATGATTGAACTCTCCCGGCATTACAGGTATATTTATATGAAACAAGCTTTATACAGAGAATAAGATGGACGAGGTCTATCTATAAAGAAGACTTTATGGATGAAAGGTTGATAACTGTGGAGAAACCAAGCACTCCCTCCAATTTTATTAAAAATGTCATAACGGAAGACCTGAAGTCGGGCAAGGTTCAGAAAGTGGTCACCCGCTTTCCTCCGGAACCGAACGGCTATTTGCATATTGGGCATGCCAAGGCGATCTGGATCAATTTCGCGCTGGCCGGCGAATTCGAAGGCGCAACGAACCTGCGCTTTGACGATACGAACCCGCTGAAGGAAGATGTGGAGTTCGTCAGATCCATTGAGGAAGACGTGAAATGGCTTGGATACGAATGGGCGGAGAAGCGTTATGCCTCGGACTATTTCGATGAGATGTACAACCGTGCGGTGCTCTTGATCAAAAAAGGCAAAGCGTATGTCGACGATCAGACAGCCGATCAAATCCGCGAGACGCGCGGCACGCTGACCGAGCCGGGCCAAAACAGCCCTTACCGTGACCGCAGCGTCGAGGAGAACCTTGAGCTGTTTGAGAAAATGCGCAGCGGTGAATTCAAGGATGGGGAGAAGGTGCTTCGCGCCAAGATCGACATGGCCTCGCCGAACATCAACCTGCGGGATCCGGTCATTTACCGGATCGCCCATGCCACGCACCACAACACGGGGGACAAGTGGTGCATTTACCCGATGTATGCGTTCGCCCATCCGCTGGAGGACGCCATCGAAGGCGTAACGCACTCCCTCTGCTCGCTGGAGTTCGAGGATCAGCGCCCGTTCTATGATTGGGTCATCCAGGAATGCGAAATGGAGAGCACACCGCATCAATACGAATTCGGCCGCCTGAATCTGGCACAGACGCTGACCAGCAAGCGGAAGCTGAAGCTGCTCGTAGACGAGAAGATCGTCGACGGCTGGGACGATCCGCGCATGCCGACGATTTCCGGACTCCGCCGCCGCGGCTACACGCCGGAAGCGATCCGGAATTTCGTGTACGAGACCGGCATCTCGAAGAGCCAGGGTTTGGTGGATTTGCAAATGCTGGAGCATTTTATCCGCGAGGACCTTAAGCTGAAGGCTCCGCGGACGATGGCGGTGCTGCGGCCGTTGAAAGTGGTCATCACCAACTATCCAGAAGGCCAGGTGGAATGGCTCGAAGCGGAGAACAATACCGAGAACCCGGACATGGGCACGCGGCAAATCCCGTTCTCGCGCGAAATTTACATCGAGCAGGACGACTTCATGGAGGACCCGCCGAACAAATATTTCCGTTTGTTCCCGGGCAACGAGGTCCGGCTGAAGAATGCCTATTTCATTAAATGCCATGACTTCGTGAAGGATGAGAACGGCCAGGTGACGGAAATTCACTGCACCTATGATCCGGAAACGAAGAGCGGCACCGGCTTTACCGGCCGCAAGGTCAAGGGAACCATCCACTGGGTCGAAGCTTCCCATGCCGTACCGGCGGAGTTCCGTCTGTATGAGCCGCTGATCAAGGCGGAAGAGACGGATGTCACGGCCGAGGAGAACGAAGCCGAAACAGCAGAGAAAAGCTTCCTGGACGAAATCAATCCGAACTCCCTCGAAGTGCTGCACGGCTTTGTGGAAGCGGACATGAAGAATGCCAAGCCGCAGGACAAGTTCCAGTTTTTCCGGCACGGATATTTTAACGTGGATTCGAAGTATTCTGCGCCCGGACAACCGGTATTTAACCTGGTCGTCTCCCTGAAGAGCTCCTTCCAAATGCCGAAATAAGGCGGGATCGGCTCGGCACAAGAACCTATGAGAAGGCCTGCAACGTTCGAATGACATATAGAAAAGCCAGCCGCAGATGCAATCACCCAGCGGCTGGCTTTTTGTTTATGTTTGGCTTGCTCTGTCTCGCTTATGTCAAGCTTTGGCCCGGCCAATCGGGTCCAGCTTCTTTAGAACGGTGAATCGTCATCATCTGCAGGCCCGGTCACAGTTCCGGCAGCCCCCGCCTGGGTATGATGCTGAACGCGAATCCAGTACCACATAATGCCGAAGCCGGCCGCGCCGATCAGCGCCAGCATCACGCAAATTTTGTACATGGCCGCGCCGCCGAAGTTCTGGAACAGCCAGCCGCCGGCCAGGCTGCCGAGCATGCCGGAGATGCCGCTCCAAGTGAGCGTGTAGAGCGCCTGAGCGGGTCCGCGGAATGGGGCCGGCGTCAGCAGTCGCACCACCTGGGTTCCGACAAAGAAGAAGCCGCCGAAGGTGATGCTGTGAAGGATCTGGATGACGGCGATTTCGACCGGGCTTGTGGCGTTCGCCATCAGCTGCCAGCGAAGGACAAACAGAAGGCTTACAAGGGAAAGGCAGCCTACGAGCGTGGACAATTTACGCCTTAGATAACGATTGAACAGAATCAGCACGCCGATCTCCAGAATGGACGACAGGAAGACGGCCAGTCCCACTACCGTTTTTGATCCTCCCAGTTCCGTGATATAGAGCGACATGAACGTATTATTCATAAAGGTGGGGACGGAGACAGCCATGCCCAGAACGATAAAAGCGATAAAATAACGGTTCACCGCAAACCTGCCAAAGCCCCGGAGACGCATCGGCGGCGTTTCGGAGGTCCGCTTGAGCGGAGGCAGGAGCAGGACGGATACGATCGCCAGGACAAGGATTCCCGTAAACACGAAGGAAAGGCGGGAGATTCCGATCCGGTCGAGGAAGAGGCCGGCCGCCACAGCGGTCACCGCCCAGCCTATAGAGCCCCACATCCGGAACGCGCCGAACCGGTGCGGCTGATCCGGAATATAGCCGAGAATCAGCGTGTTGCTCTGCGCAAACATCGGGCTTTGAAAGAAGAAAAAGAGCATCATGGCCACATAAATCATCGTAAACGTATCGGCATGAAATACAAATTGAGTCAGCAGCAGGGTGCCCGCCATCATGAGCAGCAGGCTGCGCTTGGTGTCCCGCAGGCGTTCACTGGCAAACGTCCAGACCGGATTGGCCAGCAGGGAGATCAACGGCCCCAGTGCCATCAGGCTGCCGATTTCCAGTTTGTTCATTCCCGCATCCTGCAGGTATAATTGAAAATAGCTGGTGAAAATCACCATGGTGCCGTAAATTAAAAAGTTGAACGCCTTGAGCGACGTTAACGAAGACGGCTTGCTTCCGTTTTCCTGCACGCTAGCACATTCCTTTCCGGCCGTTTGCTAATATATAGGTTGAACTGAAGTTCCGCATTGTAATCTTCTGATGACCCGCTTCTGTGCGCAAAGTTAGAAATTCTTCCGTTCATTCCATATCGAAAGCGGCGTTTTAAAGACTGCCAATCCCACTTTATCATTAGTTGAAAAGGGATACAAACCAACTTTTGAGAATTATCCCATAATTTATTTGGAGCTACTTTAAATGTATGAAAAATACGACCTAGATTGCCTGTTAATGCTTGTAACGAGAGGGATGAGACGAACGATGTTCAAGGTCACAGGAATTTTGCTGGCCGGGGGTCAATCCAGCCGGATGGGGACCGATAAGGCACTGCTGAACGTGAACGGCGAAACGGTAATCGAGCGGATCGTCCGCTTGATGTCGCCTGCTGCTTCAAATATCATCATTTCGGCGAATGACGACGAAAAATATGCGTTCCTGGGCAAAGAAGTGGTGCATGACCGTTATCCGGGGCAGGGACCGCTGTCGGGATTGCATGCCGGACTGCATGCTGCCGCCACGCCTTGGAGCATCATCACGGCTTGTGATATGCCGTTTGTGACGGAAGAGGTTTTTCGTTTTCTGGCACGGAAGGCAGATGAAGCGGCCGCGGTTATGGATGATAAAAGCGGACTCCAGGCCATCGTCCCAGTATCGGGGGGGCGCATTCAGCCGCTGCTGGCTGCCTACCATCGCAGCGTCCTGCCGTCCTTGGAGACGTGCTTGTCTTCCGGCCGGCTGCGCCTGACCGGGTGGCTGGAGCAGCTGAAGGTGTGCTATGTCTCCGAGGAAGAGCTCATCCAGGAGCTGGGGCCCGGTGCGGACAAAGCCTTCTATAACATGAATGAACCTTTAGACTATAAGCGTGCCATGACAGGTCTTTTCTTGAGAGAGGATTTGTGTTAAGTTGTCTGTATATTCCGATTTTATGCATAGGTTAGTAGGTTAAGTTTCGTCGGCAAACCTAAACTATATAGAAAAAGGACGTGCCCTTTCCCGTTTAGGGAGAGAAGCACGTCCTTTTTATTTGAAGAAATTAATCTTCTACTTTCGGTTTCCGGAATTTCATCAGGAACTCATACACAACCGGCACGATGACCAGCGTCAGCAGCGTGGAGCTGACCAAACCGCCGATAACCGTGATGCCGAGACCTCTGGAGATGATACCGGCACTGTTCTCCAGTCCCGATACGAGCGGCAGCAGGGCACCGATGGTGGCGAGAGCCGTCATCAGAATCGGACGGAGACGGGTGGCTCCGGCTTCCAGCAGCGCTTCGCGCGTCGACAAGCCTTCGCGTTCCTTGTGAATCACCCGGTCGATCAGCACGATCGCGTTGGTCACGACGATACCGATCAGCATCAGGGCGCCCATCAGGGCCGATACGTTCAGCGTCTCTCCGCCGATCCAGAGGCCGACAAGTCCGCCAATGATCGTGAACGGCAGGGAGAACAGGATCGCAAACGGCGCCAGGCCGCCGCCGAAGGTAACGACGAGCACGAAGTAGACGATGGCGATCGCCGCAGCCATGGCCAGGCCGAGCTGGGTGAACGTATCGTTGATCTGCTCAGTGGTGCCGCCGAATTTAACTTCGACGCCGTCCGGCAAATCGATCTTGTCGATTTCCTTTTGCAGGTCCGAAGAAGCTTTGCCGACGTTGGAGGTGACGATGTTGGCCGTCACGTCCACGACCATTTTACCGTCGTTGCGGGTGATCGTATCCGGCGACGTGCCTTTTTCCACTTTGGCGACGTCTTTGATCGGAACGTTCATGCCCAGCGGCGACTGGACCGTTTCGTTCTCAATGTCGTTGATGCTCTTGTATTCCTTATTATCGGTTTCGATATAAACCTTGTAGTCTTTGTTGTCGACCGTCACTTCGGTCAGCACCGGACGTTCGCGGACCGGGCTCAGCTTCATGGCGATTTGACCGGCCGTCAAGCCCATCGAGCTTAGCTTTTGCTGATCCGCCACGATCGTGTATTGGTCATAAGCTTTGGTCAGGCTTGTTTTCGCTTTTTCAAAATGATCCGTGTCTGCCTGCACCAGCTTCAGGATTTGCTCGGAGACCGGCTTGATATCATCCAGGCTGTTGCCGTAGACGCTGACGCTGAGCGAGCTTCCGCCCATGCCGCCGGACATGTCCATCAAGCTCCATTCTCCAGTGGATACTTGCTTCTTCAGGCCTTCCACGAGGTTTTTCTTCACGTTCTCAAAGTCCTTCGTATCTTTGTTGTACTCTACATAGAACAGACCCGAATTGGACGAGGATCCTCCAGCCAGCGGATTGCCGCTGCCGCCGACGGAGTACTGCATCTTGTCGATGTTCGGCTGGCTCAAAATGTATTTCTCGGCTTCAAGGGCCCGCTTCTCCACGGTTTCCAGCTGAGCGCCAGGTTCAGGCGAGTAGGTCACCATGATATATTTGTCCTCCTGATCCGGCAGGAAGCTGGTGCCGATCAGCGGGGTCAGGAAGAAGCTTGCCACGAGCAGAATAACCGCTGAACCGAATGTGATCAGCTTGTGGGACAAGGCCCAGTTCAGAATCCGCTGGTAGCCGCGGGCCATCCGGCCCGGCTTGTCGTGATCATGCTGCTTGGAGGCCTTGATGCCCTTCTTGAACAGGCTGTGGGCCAGCATCGGCACGAGCGTGATCGCTACGAGCAGGGAAGCCAGCAGGGCGAAGACCATCGTAAGCGCAAACGGCATGAACAGCTCGCCGACCATGCCGGTGACGAACGCCAGCGGCAGGAAGACCGCGATCGTTACGATCGTCGAGGACATGATCGGAACGAACATTTCGCGCGTCGCTTCGCGGATCAGTTCGCGTCCGCGCAGCTTCTCGCCGCTGCTGGTCAAGCGGCGGTAAATGTTCTCGATGACGACGATGGAGTCGTCGACGACGCGGCCGATCGCTACGGTCATCGCGCCGAGCGTCATCATGTTGAGCGTAATATCGAGCCGCCATAGGATCAGCAGGGCGATCAGCAGCGACAGCGGAATCGACAGGATCGAGATGATCGTGGAGCGAATGTTCCGCAGGAAGATCAAGATGATGATAACGGCGAAGAGCGCGCCGAAGACCGCTTTATCCAGCATCGTCGACACGGAGTCTTCGATCGGTTTGCCCTGGTCGAGCAGCACCGTAAGCTCCATGCCTTTGAACTGGCCTTCAAGGTCTTTGGCTTTGTCCTTCACGGCATTGACCACGTCCACCGTGTTGGCGTCATTGTCCTTGACGATCTGCAGGCCGATCGAGGCCTTGCCGTTCGTGCGGGACACCGACTCTGCGCTGCCGACCACCTTGATGTCGGCGATATCGCTGAGCTTCACCGTCGGAATGCCGGTTGGAACGCCGGCCTGGCCGCCTTGAACGGAAGCTGCAGCATTACCAGCTGCTGCATTGCCTGCCCCAGCGCCGCCTGCACCAGCAGCAGCGCCCGCGCCACCGGCACCTTGACCGGCTGCCCCGGCAGTACCGCTCTGTCCTTGTGCGCTGCCCGCTCCCGGCGTAACCGGAATCGTCAGTTTTTTCAAATCATCGAGCGTCGTGATGTTGCCATCCACGACAACCGCTTTGGAGGACTGCTCCAGATTGAACAGACCGAGCGGAACCCGTACGGAGGAGCCTTGAACGATACCCTTGACGGTATCTTCAGTCAGGCCGAGCTGGGCCATTTTCTCCTTATTAAATGTCAGCTGGACTTCCTTTACGTATTGTCCGGAGACGGAGACGGAAGCGACGCCTGGAATTTTCTCCAGTTCAGGCACGACTTCGCCCTCAATGTTTTTGGTCAGACCCTCAAGATCGCTTGAGCTGTCGGACGCGCTGAGGGATACGACCGGAAACGAGCTCAGGCTGAACTTGGAGATCGTCGGCTTCTGGGCGCCGTCAGGCAGCGTCACTTCGTTGAGCGCTTCCCGGACGGCCGCGGTGGCCTGATCGAGGTCCGTGCCGTAATCGAATTCCATGGCGATGTTGGCTGCGTTCTCCATAGACGTAGAGGAGACGTTCTTGACCCCGTCCACGTTCTGCAGCCGCTGCTCCAGCGGGATCGTAATATCCTGCACGACGCCTTCCGGCGCTGCGCCCGGGTAAACGGCGGTCACGCTAAGAAACGGGATGTTGATGTTCGGAATCGTCTCCTGCTTCATCACCAGCCCGCTGTACAAGCCGGCGGCGGCGACGATGACCGTCAGGATCCAGATGGCGAATTTATTGTTCAATGAAAAATTAATAATGCTCTTCATTTCGCAGGTTTCTGCTCCTCTCCTTTGTATCTCTTGCTCACGCTTCAGGTACGATCGGTTCTTGAAAACACGTACAGCCTGCAGATTTCCTTCAATTCGCGGCTTAAGGAAACAAGCTCGGGCACGCTCTCCAGGTTGGCGATCATGCCGGCCAGGATCGCTTTGCGCGGTTCGATGTCCCGAAACTCCTTGTCGATGATATCGATCGACTCCTGAGCCAGGTCACGCTCTGGTCCTTCCGGCAGCTTGTCCTTTAAGAGATCCCGCATCTGCTTGGTAATAATAAGCGGATGCCGCAGGCTCCCCCCGGACCGGTCCTTCAGCTTCTCCGTCCACTCGGTCCATATCCCGGGGGAAATAAGCGGATCCCGCTGCGACCGGACCATGCCGCCGGCGACTTCGTCCAGCAAAAACACGATATGATCGGCAACCCGCCGGATGTTCAGCGGCAAACCCGGAATAAACAGCGTCCGGATATATCCGTCGAGAAGGCCCACCACAAACATGGTAAGGTCCAGCGTGTAGGGATAGACGTCATCCCCGTAAATTTGCTCGAGCTTGTTTTTGAACCACTGGATGCCGATGATTTGCTTTTCGCGCAAATGTTTCTGGGACGGTGGCTTTTTTCCCGACGCATGGTGATCCTGAATCTGCACCACCAGAAACTCCCGGAGCTCCACGAGCAGATTCAGCACGACTTCCAGCTGTTTCCGCAGCTGTTCTTTGGGAGTCAGAAGGTGTTCCTGTTCCACCTGCAAAACGCTGTCCCGGATCAGGCCCTCACAGTACAGGTAGATGCTGCTCTCCAGATCCTCCTTGGATTTGAAGTGCAGATACAAGCTGCCTTTGGACATGCCGCAGTATTCCGCGATTTCCTGCATGGAGGTGGCCGAAATTCCCTTTGTGGAAAACAGCTGCAGGGCGGTTTTCAGAATCTGTTTTTTCTTGTCCGCCAGTTTCTCAGACAAATGCACCTTCACTCCTTTCTGACACTTCGGTTCTCAAATTGACCGCCTAGTCAGAACGATTATATTACAGAGCGAAGGTCGTTTTCAAACAACCCGGCGCCATTTACAAAAAAAGGCACCTTCCTGGTTGTAATACGCAGGAAGGTGCCGGTTGGGCTCCACATTTATAGGGAATGAATATGGCGAAATTGTGACGGTTTTGATAGGCGGTTCTATTAACCCATACAACCCGGGAACATGCCGGTCGAAATGGCTAAACGGTTCCAGCAGTTAATGGCGTTGATCGCCATCAGCAGGTCGACGATTTCCTTCTCGTCAAAATGTTCTTTGACCCTGCCGAACACCTCATCCGGGACGCCTGCCTCGGAAATTTTCGTCACGTATTCCGCAAGCTCCAGCGCAGCGCGCTGCTGCTCGGTGAATACGGGAGCTTCCCGCCATACGCAGACCAGCGTCAGCTGCTCCAGGTAATCTCCCAGCTTGAGCAGGTCCTTGCTGTGCATATCCAGACAAAACGCGCATCCGTTGATTTGCGACACCCGGATTTTAATCAGCTCGGAGAGCACCTTGTCGATCGAAGTGCTCTGGGCAAACTGCTCAAAAGCAAGCATCGCTTTAACAGCCGGCATATTGGCGTCCCTGTAATTCAATCTGATTTCCATCGATAACAGCCTCCTTTAGGTTCGTTCACAAAGAAGACTGATCAGGTGCGCGATTTGTGACATCGTTCTATAAAAAAGCAAAAAAAATTATGAGATCAGCTTCAAACCTACCGCTGAGGCCAAAATCATCGCAATAAACAGAATCCGCCGCCATTCCTTGGGCTCGCCGAACAGAAACATGCCGGCCAGCGTGCTGCCGACCGTACCGATACCGGTCCAGACGGCGTACGCCGTTCCCATCGGAATCGAGTTCATGGCGTAGGACAGCAGGGAGAAGCTGACGATAAAGGACAGGATCAGCATGACATATGCCGGCAGCCCTTTCTTTTGCGTGACGCCCTTGATCCCGATGACGCCGAACATTTCGCACAGGCCGGCGACGACGATTGCAATCCAAGCCATCAGTGATTCGCCTCCTTTTGTCCCTTGCCGTCTTTGTCAGTGACCAGCTTAAGGCCGATCACTCCGGCGAGAAGAACGAGAATGAGCAGCGACTTGGACCATCGGAACGGTTCGCCGAAGAACAGCATCTCGGCAACGACGGTGCCGGCCGTTCCCAGGCCGGTAAACACCGCATACACCGTCCCGACCGGCAGATGGTTCGAAGCGTTAATAATGAGAATGAAGCTCGCGATGATCGCGATGACCGTAAGAATCCATTCAAGCGCATTGTCTGAGTGCTTCAGGCCGGACACCCACAGCACTTCGACAACGCCCCCGATAATAACAGAAAGCCAGTGGCGGTTCATGATGATCCTCCTTTGTTTGTCCGTTAGGATGCCACTTGCGTCATATATGATGAATACCCGCCCAGTATACGGGCCAAGATGCCGCCAGTCTTCGCTGAGACCCCTCCAGCCCGCCGCACACCATTTCGATAAGGACCCCGTCGATCAGCGTCATGTAGGCGACGGCTGCACCGTCCGGATCTTTAACCGGGAGGTGGCCGGCGGAAGCATGGTGGCGCATGACGCGAATCATCCGCTTTTCCATCGAATCCAGAAACGGAAAGACCAGTTCCATGACCTGATCATGCAGCGAGGATGGGGGGAAGTAGGCCATGCGCAGCACAAACTTGGTTTTGCTGCTCCGGGTATACTCCTCCTGGAGATACTCCAGCAGTCCCTTGAGCCGCTGCTCGAGCGGCTGGTCTTTCAGGCTGATATAGCGGCGGATAATCCGGGTCCCTTCCTCATTGAGGGCGCCCTTCAGCGTCTGCAGGAACAGCTCATCCTTCCCTTTGAAATGCGCGTAGATGGACGGCTTTTTGATGCCGACTTCCTCGGCTATTTTTTGCAGGGACGCTCCTTCATATCCATCCTTGGCAAAATGCGATAATGCAGCTTCGAGCAGGGTGTTTTTGGCGTTCATATCATCGACTCCTATTGACTACCTAACGGTCGTTAGGTGATATTTTTTCACACAATGCAGCCAATGTCAAGAAGATGGGCATTCTAACATCAGGCATGCGCGGAAATTTCAGGCGGGCTTGTCCATTCGATAAAAATTCGTAGGAACTTTGAACTTGTTCATGTAAAATATACCTTATGGGTTTGGACGATGACCATGGATATGCATGTTTTTAATGATACTTAAGAGAGGTAACATATGAGACGGGGAATACAAATCTTTATCATTGCCGCGATATTATTTGCGTTTTACTATTTTGGTTTCGGCGTGTTCGGCAAAACCGCGGGAACCATTGTCAGTATATTTTCCACGCTTACCGTCGTGTCGCTCGGGTTCATGATTTTTATGGAGAACCGCAACCCGTCCTCGACGATGGCCTGGATTCTGCTGCTCGCCCTGATGCCGGTGGTGGGTCTGTTCTTTTATTTGCTCTTCGGGCAAAACTACTTCAAACGGCGCAAGTTCGATAAAAAAGCCGAGCAGGATCTCAGAACATATGACCGGCTGGAAGAGAATGGTGCGCGGTTCCATCCGGATCTTTCTTCCTTTAATCCCATGCAGCAGCAGCTGCTGCATCTCTCGCAGCGGCTGGCGCGGACTCCGATTTCCTTCTCCAGCGATACCAAAGTGCTGACCAATGGGCAGGAAACGTTCTCCACCCTGCTGAAGGAGCTCGAGAAGGCCAGGCATCATATTCATATGGAATACTACATTTACCGCGCCGATCACATCGGAACAAGGATTCAGCAGATTTTAATTGAAAAGGCCAAAGCCGGCGTGCAGGTCCGTTTTATGTACGATGCTTGGGGAAGCATGCAGCTGCCCAAATCGTTCCTCCGGGCCATGCAGGAAGCCGGGGTTCAGGTCGTCGCGTACGGAAGCTCCAAGGCGTTTTTTCTCTCCCGGGTCAACTTCCGCAATCACCGTAAAATCGTCGTGATCGACGGCAAGGTTGGCTTTATCGGCGGGCTGAACGTCGGGGACGAGTACCTGAGCCGCAATGCGGCATACGGCTTCTGGAGAGATACCCATATGCGCGTCAGGGGCGAGGCGGTGCGGACGCTGCAAATTATTTTCCTGCAGGACTGGCTCTATATGACCGGGGAAAAGGTGCTGGACGCCGAATATCTGTCTCCCGAGCTGGCGGAAAGCAGCGGCGGCGCCGTGCAGATTATCCCTAGCGGACCGGACAACGACCGGCGTACGCTCAAAAATATTTTTTTCTCGATGATCACTTCGGCGCAGAAATCGGTCTGGCTGGCGACGCCTTATTTTATCCCGGACGACGATATTCTGACGTCCCTGCGCGTGGCTGCGATGTCGGGGCTCGACGTACGCATCCTTTTTCCGTCCAAGCCGGACAAGTGGCTGCCGTTCCTGGCTTCCCATTCGTATTTTCCTTCGCTGCTCGACGTGGGCGTCAAAATTTACGAATACGAAAAAGGGTTCCTGCATTCCAAGCTGCTGATCATTGACGGCGAAGTGGCGACGATCGGAACCGCCAATATGGACATGCGCAGCTTCCATTTGAATTTTGAAGTGAACGCGCTGCTGGTGCAGACCGAGAGCGTGCAGCGGATCGTGTCGGACTTTGAACGGGATTTGGTGTATACGAAGCAAATCATTCCCGATAAATTTAATAAGAAAAAAATACCGGAGCGCTTTATGGAGTCGCTCGCAAGGCTGCTATCCCCTTTGCTGTAGCGGCTTTGCGGTGGTACGAGGTAGGCGAAAAAGCTTCTTTTGGCGGCCCGTGAGTGGTTGACATTCACGCGGCCGCCGATTATATTTGTGATAATGATTCTCATTATTGTGGACGGACGTTATTAGATTGGTTTAAATCATATGATGGGCAGAATTGGGGGTTACGGGAAAGATGACGCTTTTGCAAACGGAAGCACTGACGCTGGGGTACGGCGATACCGATATTATTAAAGACCTGCATTTGGACATTCCCGAAGGCAAAGTTACGGTTCTGATCGGCAGCAACGGCTGCGGCAAATCCACGCTGCTTCGTTCCATGGCGCGTCTTTTGCGTCCGAAGAGCGGATCGGTTCTGCTCGACGGCAAGGAAATCCATCGGACGTCAACCAAGGAAGTTGCCCGGAATATGGCAATTCTGCCGCAGGGACCGACGGCTCCGGAGGGACTGACCGTGCTTCAGCTGGTGAAGCAGGGGCGTTATCCGCATCAATCGTGGCTGAAGCAGTGGAGTGCGGAGGATGAGCGTCTGGTGAACGAAGCGCTGGAAATGACGCGCCTCACCGATTTGGCCGACCGCGCGGTTGACTCCCTGTCCGGAGGACAGCGGCAGCGGGCCTGGATCGCCATGACGCTGGCGCAAAACACCGACCTGATTCTGCTCGACGAGCCGACGACGTACCTGGATTTGAGCCATCAAATCGAGGTGCTGGATCTGCTGTATGAGCTGAACCGTGAGCAGGGACGGACGATCGTGATGGTGCTTCATGACCTGAACCTGGCCTGCCGTTACGCCGATCATATGATTGCCGTGAAGAACCAGGGCGTCTATTGTGCCGGTGCACCGGAAGACGTGCTGACGCCGCAAATGGTCAAGGAAGTGTTCTGCATGGACTGCATGATTGCGGAGGATCCGATCTTCGGAACGCCGATGTGCGTGCCGCACGGCAAAGGCCGCTTGTGCGGAGACCGGTGCAAGCTGTCGGCGGTCTGCGAAGCTTAGGGGATCCGTTCGGTGAGCGGGAATTCACTTGAATTGTAATAACAAGATGGAATATATAACAGAAGGCGCTTCTGCATAACAGAAGGCGCCTTTTTTGCGTTGTATGATCATAACGGCCAGATATCGCTGGGTCTATCCGGATGAAGTGACTGTGCTGATAAGGCCCAGGTCAACCGGAGAATGGGAGGACGCCTGTGAAAGCATCGGGGCTTGGTGACGCATCAGAAGGTCGTAAATCCAAGCAGCTTCTGCACGCGGAACAGAAAGTCCTTGAACCAGGTGGACTTTTCCTGATACGCGCTCAGGTCCAGACTGTAGTGCCCGTCCCGGTTGTTCCAGAGCCGGTCAAAATAGCCGGCCATCTGCCGGTCGAGCGCATCGCCGCGTGGAACGGATATCCAGAGGTCGTTCTCCAGATTGTAATTGTCCAGGTTCCGCGGCGTGAGATTGGTCGAGCCGCCCATGATCACGGAGCTGCCTGAAGGGTTGGAGATGTACATCAGCTTCGTATGATACTGCTCTTCGGTCGTGTTGTACCAGCGGATGGCGATACGGCCATCGGAACGTTTGGTGAGCTCCTTCGCGACGGGACGGTTCGGGATACCGATTTTGTCCTGGCCGAAGGCGTTCTGATTAGGATCAAGCAGCAGCCGGATGTTGACGCCGCGGTCGGCGGCATCCAGCAAGGCGCTCATTACCTTTTCATCGGCCAGATAGAACATGCCCATCCACAAGGTGGACCCTTGCGGTGCCCTGTTGATCTCCAGCAGCGTATATTTGTCGATTTTGCCTTCGGTCAGATAGCGGACGGCTATTTTCCCTTGGTTTGATTTCTGAGCGCTCTCGGAAGCTGGGGCATATACCGGGAGTTGGTAGTCCCCGGACAGCCGGGCCGCGGCCTGCTCGCCTTTCAGGATATCGCCGATAATCGGGCCTTGCACTTCAAAAGCAATATTGGAGTGGTAGGCGCTGGCATCATGCACGTTACCGGAAGAGACCAGAGCGGTCTTCTCGCTGACCACAACCTTGCGGTGGTTGGCCTTGACGTTCAGCATTTTTAAATACGACCTTGCGGTGACTTTGGGCCCGTCGTTTGCCATCAGATTCGGAATCCATCCATTGCCCGACTGGCCGAACCACTGGATAAACGTCCGCCACACGGCGGAGTAGATCGGGTTTGAATCCCGCAGCGGATCCACATCGGTCACGATGACCTGGATGCCCTCCGCCTTCATCGCTTCGAGCAGGGAGTTCGGGGCGGAGCCGTAATTCGTATTGATCTGGTCCGTAATAAAGACGATCTGCATCTGGGGATACTGCTTTTTATGCGCTATGAGCTTGTCCGCCAAGTCCTTGCTGACGGTCGGAAACTTCTGCCCTTTATGCTTGTAATCGTTAAACAGGAACAGATCAATGACAAGAAACTCCCTGGATTCATCGACAATCTGCATGATCCGATTCGTAATCTGGGGCTCATGGATGACCTGCCCTTGGTTATCCGGGTAAGTCAAGTCGCGGTAGAAGCGGACCTGATCGAGATGGTAGAGCGGGCTCTCGTAGGAAATGCCGGGAGGAAGCGGCTTGTGTGTCTGATACACGATGACCCCGGCGAGCCAAAGGATGAGCAAGCAGGCCGCAGCCAGAATCCAGCGCCGAACCCGGCGTTTACGGCTTTTCCCCTGCGGCTGCCAGCTGGCCGCACGCGAATGGTACGGTTCAGGTGCGTCCTGGGATGGGATATGTTGGGTCATCGAGTCATCGCCTCCTTTGCTTGTCCACTGCAGCCGGGTTAAACGGCAGGGTTCTCCGAGGGAGTGCCCCACGGTTTGGAACCCTGCCTTGCTTGGTACAGCGGTCTAACCAACTATTAACGTCGAAAGGGCCTGTTTGAAGCAGCGGAACGTTGTCATCATATGGGAAAAGGGCATGCTGACCCTCAGTAGCAGCCTAGAAAAACGTGCCATACAGCAAATAGATGTTCAGCGCTGCGATGACGGCTGCTACGATCCAGGCCAGTATCCGCACCCAGCGCGGGGCGATAAAAGGTCCCATCTTAACGGGATCGGATGTGAATTTAACGAGCGGGAACACGGCGAAGGACAGCTGCAGCGAGAGGATGACCTGGCTGAAAATCAGCAGCTGGCCGGTGGAGCCTTCCCCGTAAATTCCGATCACGATCACGGCGGGAACGATAGCGATCAGGCGCGTAATCAGACGGCGGATCCATGGCTTCAGGCGGATGTTCATAAAGCCTTCCATAACGATCTGGCCCGCGAGGGTTCCCGTCAGCGTCGAGTTTTGGCCGGAAGCGAGCAGCGCGACGGCGAACAGAACGCTGGCCGCACCGGTGCCGAGCAGCGGAGTGAGCAGCTGGTAGGCGTCTTGAATCTCTGCTACTTCAGTATGCCCCGTTGAATAAAAGGCAGACGCCGCAAGGATCAGAATGGCCGCATTGACGAACAGGGCGATGGTGAGCGCCACGGTGGAATCCGCGGTAGCGAAACGGATGGCCGATTTCTTGCCGGCGATGGACTCGTCGTACCGGCGGGTCTGCACGATCGAGGAGTGCAGGTACAGGTTGTGGGGCATGACGGTCGCGCCAAGCATGGCAAGGGCGATGTACAGCATTTCCGGGTTCTGCACGATGTCTGCCGTCGGAACGAATCCGGCCATGACCGCGCCCATCTCCGGCTTGGACAGGAACAATTCGACCCCGAAGCACATGATGATCACAGCGATAAACGAAATGACCAAAATTTCGATATGCCGGAATCCTTTGTTTTGCAGCAGCAGTACCAGAAGGACGTCCACGGACGTGATGAGGACACCGGCTAGCAGCGGCAGGCCGAACAGCAGCTGCAGCGCGATGGCCGAGCCGATGATTTCGGCTAGATCGCAGGCCGCAATCGCCAGCTCGCATAATATCCAGAGCCCAATGCTGACGGGCTTGCTGTAATGATCGCGGCAGGCTTGGGCCAAGTCCCTTCCCGTAGCAATGCCAAGGCGGGCGGACAGGGACTGAAGCAGGATCGCCATCAGGTTCGAAATCATGATGACCGACAGCAGCGAGTAGTTGAACATGGCTCCGCCGGCCAAATCGGAGGCCCAGTTGCCGGGATCCATGTACCCGACAGCGACGAGGTATCCGGGACCCGCGAAGGCTAGCATTTTGCGGAAGAAGCTGCCCTTTAAGGGAACCTTCATCGACTTATGAACTTCAGGCAGGCTGGGCGGACCGCCTCCTTTGCGCCAGCCGCTTCCGGCGGCCGCCAGTCGGCTCTCCTCACTTGCGTTCATGGGCAGCACTCCCTTCACAACATTCTTTCGATTCAAATCGAGTCTAAACGGCTATCACATCCTATTGGAAAGCACCTGGGCTGTTGCATGTACTTCAAAAATTTTCCCCAAGGAAACTTTGTGGGCTCCTAAGCCAACGCTTCGGCCGAACATCCTGCAAAGCATTTATGGCTCGCTGCTGTGACGTGTGCCTGTGTGAGCAGCCAGCATTACACCACGATGTGTGAACCGGGTCGCGGGAGGGGAAGGCCGCGGTCATGTGAACTTTGGTCAGCCGGATGCATCATCCGTGATGTACAGGATGGAAGGTCGGCTCGGTTTGAGGCAAGTTGGCGAATTTACCAGAGGTTCTGTGGTATAATACTTTCTTTAGAGAATCGTGCGGTGACGAGCGGGTCATGAAGTTAATCAAAGTTTGCAGCATATCCATGAAAGGGGCGCATCAGATGAACGGAAACGAAGCGGAAAGCGGGTCTTTGCTGCCCGAAATACCTACAGGGGAAAGAAAAATCGAGCACGTGCGCCTGTGCCTGAGCGAAGATGTGGGCAGTGGCGTGACCTCCGGCCTGGAGCAGTACCGCTTTCGCCACTGTGCGCTGCCGGAGATTGGCTTCGAGGAGATTTCCCTCGAAGCCTCCTTCCTCGGGCGGACGCTCCGGACGCCGCTCCTGATCAGCTCCATGACGGGCGGAAGCGAAACGACCGGGGCGATCAACGCCCGCCTGGCTGCCGTCGCCGAGCGGCGCGGCTGGGCGCTCGGGGTCGGCTCGGTCCGCGCGGCGGTGGAGAAGGAGGAGCTCGCACCGACCTTCCATGTGCGCACGCATGCGCCGACGATCCCGGTGATCGCGAACCTGGGCGCGGTCCAGCTGAACTACGGCTTCGGCGTGGAGCAGTGCCAAAGGGCCGTCGATATCGCCGGAGCGGACATGCTTGTGCTGCACCTGAACGGCCTGCAGGAGGTGTTCCAGCCGGAGGGGAACACGAATTTCAGCGGCCTGCTGTTCCGGATCGGAGAGGTGTGCCGCCGGTTGGACGTGCCGGTCGGTGTCAAGGAGGTCGGCTGGGGCATCGACGGGGATACGGCGGCGCGGCTGTACGACGCCGGCGCGGCCTTCGTCGATGTGGCCGGCGCCGGCGGGACTTCGTGGAGCCAGGTCGAGAAGTTCCGCAGCCGGGACGCGGTTAGGCGCCGGGCGGCGGAGGCTTTCGCGGGCTGGGGCATCCCGACCGCGGAGTGCATTGCCGAGGTGCGGGCGGTATCCCCGCACGGAGGGCTGATCGGCAGCGGCGGGCTGCAGGGCGGCGTGGACGCCGCCAAGGCGCTGGCGCTCGGCGCCGATCTCGCGGGCTTTGGCCGCAGCCTGCTCGGCCCGGCCGTCTCGTCCGAGCAGGCGCTGGACGAGGCGCTGGCGCAGGTCGAGTTCGAGCTGCGCACCGCGATGTTTGGCATTGGCGCGGCGGACGTCGCCGCGCTGAAGGGTACGCGCCGGCTGGTGCGGACCCGGCCGTAACCCGGGCGGCGGACCGCAGCCCCCAGGCCGCAGTCAGCTGGATGATGCCAAAAAGCAAACAATCAACCAAAGGCCCATTTTCCTCATCGGAAATAAGGCCTTTTTTGCTGCCCTTATGGATGTTTCCGCGTTCCGTGCGGCGATCGATCCAAAAAATTTATATAATATTTACCAAAAAAAGTTTTGCCTTCGTTTCTGCCTGCCCTTATATTAAGAGTACAAATAACGCGAAATGTTCGCCTTTAGGACATGAAGGTTGTTGAATTGATGTAAAGGGGAAGGTGACTCTGCTTTGAAGAAATCCATTTTTCAGTTGAACACAAGAACTGTGGTGACGATAGGCATCGGTGCGGCCCTCTATGGAGCCACCAGCTTTATTGGAATTCCCGTGGGACCCGATACCTCGCTGCGTCCGGCGATTGCGCTGCTGGCGATTTTCGGCGCCCTGTTCGGCCCGGTGGTCGGGTTTATCGCGGGGCTGATCGGCCACGTGCTGAACGACCTGCTCACCAGCGGTACGGTATGGTGGGGCTGGGCGCTCGGTTCCGGCATTACGGCCGCATTTATGGGACTCATTTACTTATCCAAAGGGTTTGACCCGCAGAACGGTACATACAAAGGAAAGCATATCGGCCTGTTCATCGTATACGGCGTCGTCGGCATCATTCTGTCGCTGCTCTTCTCAGGATGGTTTGACATCACGTTTATGGGCGAGCCGTCGGATAAGCTGCTGGTGCAGGTCACGGCCGCTTCGATTTCGAATATTGTCGTCTTTTTGGTGCTCGGGGTTCCGGCTGTGATCGGATTTGCCCGCAGAAACGCCAAAGTCAGCAATTTGAGCGTCAACGAGTAGGTGCTTGGCAGAGCGCCACAGGATAGGAGATTTACGTCATGATGCAGCCGATCATCTCGTTTCAACAGTACAGTTTTAAATATAAAAATCAGTCGGAGCCCACGCTGAAGGACATTACGCTGGACATTTATCCCGGAGAAAAGATCTGGATCGCCGGTCCCAGCGGCTCCGGCAAATCGACTTTGGCCCATTGTATCAATGGGCTTATTCCTTTTACCTACGGCGGAGACATCCGCGGCCGTCTGAGTATTGCCGGACGGAATCCTGCCGAATTGAGCATTTTCGAGCTGAGCCGCACGGTGGGAACGATTTTGCAGGACCAGGACTCCCAGTTTGTGGGCCTAAGCGTGGCCGAGGACGTGGCGTTTGTCATGGAAAATAAAGCGATGCCCCGCGAGCAGATGAAGCGGGAAACCGCCGTTTCCCTAGAGCGGGTCGGCATGCTGGAATATATCGACCACAGCCCTTACGAGCTGTCGGGCGGACAGAAGCAGAGCGTATCCCTGGCCGGCGTGCTGTCGACGGATGCGGAGGTGCTGCTGTTCGACGAGCCGCTGGCCAACCTCGATCCGGCGGGCGGTCGCAAAGCGATGCAGCTCATCGACGATATCCACCGGCAGGGCGGCAAAACGGTCATCCTCATCGAGCACCGGGTGGAGGATGTGCTGCAGCAGCCGATCGACCGGATCGTGCTGATGAAGGACGGAGGCATCGAGGCGGTCGGTACGCCGGACGAGATTCTGGCGTCCGGCCTGCTGCGCGGCTGCGGCTTGCGGCCGCCGCTGTATGTCGATGCGCTGCGGTATGCCGGCGTATCCCTGGACGGTGTTCAAGGCCTCAGCCGGCCGCAGCCGCTGGGCATTCCCGGCCTTGGTGAGCGGCTGGATGGATGGAGCGAACAGGCAGCTGCCGGGGCGCCGTCACATCCTGCAGAACCGCTGCTGGACGTACGCGGGCTGACCTTTGGGTATGAGCCCGGCCAGCCGGTTCTCAAGGATGTATCGCTGCAAGTCGGCGCCGGAGAGATCGTTGCGCTCCTGGGGAACAACGGGGCGGGCAAATCGACGCTGTCCCAGCTGATTACGGGCATTCTGAAGCCGCAGTCCGGCTCGATGTCTTATGCAGGCCAGGATATGGCTTCGTGGTCGATCCGCCGCCGGGGTGAAGCGATCGGCTATGTGATGCAGAACCCGAACCGGATGATCACGCAGCATATGATCGCAGACGAGGTTGGCCTCGGCCTGAAGGTCCGCGGGGTGCCTGCCGCTGAAATCAAGGAGCGGGTCGCGGGCGTCCTGCAAACCTGCGGGCTGTATCCTTTCCGCAACTGGCCCGTTTCCGCGCTCAGCTACGGCCAGAAGAAGCGGCTCAGCATCGCCGCGATTCTCGTGCTGGCGCCAAAGCTGATGATTTTGGATGAGCCCACGGCCGGCCAGGACTATCGGCATTACCAGGAGTTTATGGATTTTATCGAGCAATTGGCCGGACAAGACATCGCCTTCCTGCTCATTACGCACGACATGTATCTGGCTTTGGAGTACGCGCAGCGCGCCGTGGTGCTCAGCGGGGGCGAGGTGCTCGCCGCCGACACGGTCGCCTCGGTGCTCAGCCGTCCGGAGGTGACGGAGCCGGCCCATTTGAAGGAGACGTCGCTGTCCCTTTTCGCCAAAGCCAACGGCCTGGCTTCGCCGGAGCGGTTTGTGCAGGCTTTTATCAACGCAGAGAAGAAGGGGAAAAAGGGCCATGAATAGAACGGGCAGCCTCTATGTCACGGGGAACTCGCTGTTTCACCGGCTGGACGGAGCGGTCAAGCTGGTGCTGTTTATGGCCTGGACGGTCATGACGTACATGTTTTTGGACCTGCGGGTGTTTGTGCTGATGCTGGTTGTCGGGATTGCGCTGCTGGTGACGGCAGGGATTCCTTTTAAAAAAATGGCATTTTTGTTTTGGCTGATGATTATTTTCACGGTACTGAACGGCATCTTTATTCTGCTCATCACGCCGACCTTCGGCACTCGGCTGACGGGTACGGATACGCCGCTGATTCCGCTCGGCTATAACACGATCAATGCGGAGACGCTGTTTTATGTGCTGACGCTGTCGGCCAAATATTTGACGCTGCTGCCGATTACGATCCTGTGCATTTTTACTACGCAGCCTAGCGCATTTGCCGGCAGTTTGAACCGGATCGGCGTCCCTTATAAAATCGCCTACGCCGTGAGCATTGCCCTCCGCTATATTCCGGACCTGACGGAAGAATTCCGGAGCACGCTGAACTCGATGCAGGCGCGCGGCATGGGGATTACGAAAGAGGACGGCAGCATCGCCCAGCGCCTGCGTAACTTGGCGGCGGTCGTCGTTCCTGTGCTGCAGTCCGCGCTGCACCGGATCGATTCGGTGACGAACGCCATGGAGCTGCGGGGCTTTGGTACGGAGAAAAAACGCACCTGGTACAGCGGCAAGGAGATGGAAGGGCTGGACTGGACGTTGGCCGTGCTTGGCGTGCTGCTGCTGGCAGTAGGCATTTGGCTGAAGGTGCAGGTGCTGAAAGGGTTTTGGTATCCTTTTTAGAGATCGTCTGGCAAATGTTCTGGCAGTAGGGCCCGGAGAATCCGGGTCTTTTTCGTCGAAAGCTTGATTGCCTGCGTCTGCGGCATTGGTTTTCGCAGCTTTCATTCACTTTGCCGCCTTTCGTTTTTCCCACGATCGCTTCATCTTTATCCTTAGGCACTTTACGCTCCCCGGTTCGTTTCATCCCAGCAGCAGGGCGAAATAAAGGCTTAAGCCGGGCGTCCGATCGTAAAGTCCAATCCTTGCCGCTCCGGGGGTTCTAATATATAATGGGTAGGATTGAGAGACGTCTGTTTAACTATTACCTAAATAGGAGTTGTCATATAAATGGCTTTGAAAGCAGGGATCGTTGGACTGCCGAACGTCGGCAAATCCACGTTGTTTAACGCAATTACCCAGGCGGGCGCCGAGTCCGCCAACTATCCGTTCTGTACGATTGATCCAAACGTCGGGGTTGTCGAGGTTCCGGACGAGCGTCTGGATAAGCTGACCGAGCTGGTCCAGCCGAACAAAACCGTACCGACCGCTTTTGAATTCGTCGATATCGCCGGCCTGGTCCGCGGCGCGAGCAAAGGGGAAGGTCTGGGCAACAAGTTCCTCGCCCATATCCGCGAGGTGGATGCGATCGTGCACGTGGTGCGCTGCTTCGAGGACGAGAACATCACACACGTGGACGGCAAGGTCAACCCGGTCAGCGACATTCAAACCATCAACCTGGAGCTGATCCTGGCCGACCTGGAGAGCGTGGAGAAGCGCATCGACCGTTCGCGCAAAAACATGAAGGGCGGCAACAAGCAGTACGCCCAGGAAGTTGAAGTGCTGGAGCGCCTGAAAGAAGCGCTGTACAATGACCAGCCGGCCCGCAGCGTGGAGCTGTCGGACGAAGAGAAAGTGATCGTGCGCGATCTGCACCTGCTGACCCTGAAGCCGGTTCTGTATGCTGCCAATGTCAGCGAGGATGGCGTGGCCGACGCGGACAGCAATCCATACGTGCAGCAGGTCAAGGACTTTGCGGCAGGCGAGAACGCCGAAGTCGTTCCGATCAGCGCCAAGGTCGAGGCGGAAATCGCCGAGCTGGAAGGGGAAGACAAGGAAATGTTCCTGGAGGAGCTCGGTCTCGAAGAGTCCGGCCTGAACCGTCTGATCAAGGCGGCTTACCGCCTGCTCGGCCTGTACACGTACTTTACGGCAGGTGTGCAGGAAGTGCGCGCGTGGACGATCCGCAAAGGAACGAAGGCGCCGCAGGCAGCCGGCGTCATCCACACCGATTTTGAGCGCGGCTTTATTCGTGCCGAAGTCGTCTCCTACGACGATCTGGTCGCCGCCGGTACCATGAACGCCGCGAAGGAACGCGGCCAGCTTCGCCTGGAGGGCAAAGATTATGTCGTTGCGGACGGCGACGTAATGCATTTCCGTTTCAACGTGTAAACGTGTAATTGAGGCAAACATTTAGATATTGAGTAAGCTGATAGTCAACGTAAAACCGCCATTCCCCGGGTAACCCTTGGAATGGCGGTTTTTTGGTAGGACAGAGTGGTCGGTTATCCCCGTCCTACCCAGCGCGAAAGGCTGATTATCGCTTGCAGCCTGCGACGATCACAGCTCCTTAATGATTCACAGTAATGCTGCCGTTGGACGTGGCCAGCCCCACGGTAAACTGTCCGTCTCCCAAGGTGGCCGTGGCGCGGGAGTCGCTCTCATCCACCCAGCCGATGTTGCCCTTGATGGAGGAGTTGGACGTCTTGGCGGTCAGCTTGGCGCTGGCATCCTCGGAAACGGTCAGGTTAATGCTGCCGTTTGAGGTTTTCACGTCCCAATTGCCGGCGATGCCGCTATCGCCCCGAACGGCGCCGTTGCTGGTCCGGATGTAGACCGGGCCGCCAAGCTGGTTGGCCGTCACCGTACCGTTGCTGGTCACCAGCTCCGAAGGGCCGTTGATGTTCGTGGCTACGATCCGGCCGTTGCTGGTCTTGGCCGACACCTTGCCCTGGATATCCTTTACGTTCAGGGTGCCGTTCGACGTCACGGCCGTCAGTCCGGCATGAAGTCCGGAAGCGTCGATGGTGGAATTTTTCGTATGCACTTCCACTTCGACGGACTCCGGAACCTGGAGGTTAAAGTAATCTTCAGGCATCGCCCAGCCGCCGATCAGGACGATATCCGGCTGGTGTTTATCCAGTGTCAGGGTCAGCGTGTCCCCCGACGTTTCCGACTTCCAGTGCTGCTTCGTCCATTTGTCGGCATTGGCCTGGGAGGATTCGGTGCGCACGCGGACTTTTCCCTCATAGGCAATATTCGAGCCTTGAGCTTCCGTTACGTTAACCTTGCCGCTGTCGAGGAAAACTTCTACCCGCTTGATTTCTCCCTGCGCCGGAACCGATCCCTGCACGGCGCTGAGGTAACCTTTGTTAAAGAGGAACGTCCAGTTGGGGTAAATCGCCTGGGCTCCACTGACAATCAGAAGCAGGATCAGGATCGTGACGCTTCCGCCGCCCAGACGAACCCGCTGGTTGGCATGCACGACATTGGAAATGACAACTTCAATGCCGAGCAGGATGAGCAGAGTGGGCCATACGTATTTCAGAACTTCAAAACTGATGAACTGATTCATTTGAAGAATGATGATGACCCCAAGGCCGATCAATCCGATGGCGGTGGTCCATTTGCCGATCTTTCGGACCGGCGGGCGCGTCTCAAGCGGTGCGGTCACAGATGCTCACTTCCCTTATGGTTTGGTCTTTTGCCAAGCAGCCACATGCCGTAAACGATCAGGCCGACGGCCAGCAGCACGCTGGTAATATTGCGGTTCAGCAGCCATTCCCACAGGCCGGGGAAGACGCCGACGAGGAGGACGAGGATACCCATACCGATGCAGGTTGCCCCGATCCAAAACGGATGGACCGCCGATTCCTTCTGATATCCGTTCATTTGAATCCAGTCACGTTCGGTCCAAGGATAGCCGAAGGTATCCTGGCCCATCATCATCCGCTCATGCTCCATGGCTGCGGCTTTCATCCAGCTCGCCTTCTGCAGGGCGTCAAACAGCTGGTAGAACCACAAAATCGCCAGAGCGAACGGAAACAGCATCGGAATCGACGGGATGAGGATGATGCAGACGCAGGCGCCGATCATGTACTGCAGTCCCTGTTTGGCGAATCCTAAATATAAATGGCCGAGGCCGGGAATCATGGACAACATAAACGTGAGCCATCTACTTTTTCTAATCATGGGTTACCCTCCTTAAATATGTGCTCCATTCGAGTGGATAAATGCTGCGTGGCCTCCGTTAACCCGTTCCCCAGATGCTCGAAAATTCCGAATTGGAATAAGCAAAAGGTCAGGCAGGCCGCAAGGCCGAAATGGGCCAGCTTGGATTTCTGCGACTCGCGGGGCCGGCTTCTCGGCAGCGATCTTACCGCCAGCGGCGGCATTTGACGGACTTCCTCCATCACGCCGGCAACGATATCCGGCATATCTATGACCGGACCGGGATTCTCCCAAATTAGGGATATCTCCACAATTTCCTGATACCAAGCCTGGCATTCCGGACAATGGTTCAAATGCTTTTCGATCAAGAGGGAGGTTTCGGGCGGCAGTTCATGGGCGGCGTAAGCGGCCATCTGGTATTGAATGAGTTCGCATTTCACCTGAGCTCCTCTCCTTTCTGACGCATCATTTGTCTGGCACGGTATAACTGGGATTCAACGGTTTTGGCGGTAATGCCCCGCCTCTTGGCAATCTCCTGATAGGAGCATTGTTCAAAATAATACATCTGCACGGCCGACTTATACGGCTCCTGCAGCTCATCGACGATTTGACGGATCCGGCTGTTCGTCTCTTCGGAGAGGACGATCTTCTCGGGTGTCTCGGCGGTTACCCAATCGTTTTCGCTAACCTCTCCCATCGTCCTTCGCGCCTGTTCCCTTTGGTGGGCCCTTTTCCAGTCCAGGCATTTCCGGACGGCGATTTGATACAGCCAGGTGGAGAAGGAGGATTCTTCCCGAAAAGCAGGCAGGGCCGAATATGCCTTAAGGAAAATGTCCTGCGACAAATCTTTCGCCGAGACGCTGTCGGCGGTCATTTTCAGGCATACGTGGTATACCATGCTCTGGTACCGCTGCACCAGAAATTTATAGGCTTCCGGATGGCCGGCTTTGACCGCCCGGATCCACTGCAACTCTTCTTCCAGTCTTCTCCCCTCCTCCCGATACGTTAAGTTAGACGCCGCATGTCGAGGCATCCCTGCAAAGTTTTTTAAAAAAATTTATTCAGCCGTTTTGGCGCCATCTGGCGGCATGTTCCCGGGACAGGCGGATGAACTCCCCAAGGGCCGGAGACAGCCACTTTCCGGGATGGTACAGCATTTGCGTGGCCACTTGGCAGGGGCTGTCGTCCCAAGGGAGCCGGATGAGCCGGCCGGAGGACAGCTCGTCCTTGACCGCAATGGCGGGCAGCAGGGAGATGCCGAGACCGGACATGACGCAGTGCTTGATCGTCTCGATGCTCCAGAACTCCAGGTCGCTGCTGCTGTAGATCGCGTGGCTGTTTAAATGCTGTTCGAGCAGCAGGCGGTAGCTGCAGTCCGATTCGGTATGGATAAAAGAAACGTCTTTCAAGTCCAGAGTATCAACCTGCGGCAGCAGGGTCAGGGGATGCGCCGGCGGCGCAATGAGCGCCATCGGTTCATGAATGAGCGTCTCCGACTGCAAGTGCGGGTCATCCGCTTCCGGCTCCAGCACGAACACCAGGTCCATATCGCCGGACAGGGCCAATTTCTTGAGCTCCTTGCAGCCGGCCGGCCGGAGAATGATCTTCACGTCCGGGTACAGCTCCGTGTATTCCTTTATAATGTCCGGCAGGCGGAACGCCGCAAGGGACTCGGGTGCGCCGATGTTCAGCGTCCCGGATGGCAGGCTTCCGCCAGCGGACATTTCGGCCAGCGCCCGGTCGTGCAGCTCCAGCAGCTGGATGGCATAGGGCAGCAGGCGCTCGCCTGCGGTTGTAAGCTGTACCTTTTTCCCAAGACGGTCAAACAGCTTCGAGCCGACTTCCTCCTCCAGCGCCTGAATTTGCGCCGTGACGCTCGATTGGGCGTAGGACAGGATTTCGGCGGCTTTGGTAAAGCCGTGCGTATCCGCAACGGTTCGGAAGGTGTGTAAGTGTTTTAAGTCCATCCATAATCCTCCATGATGCGAAATATGAATTCGTGGCCATCATCATCTATCGGTTCTCCCGATGGAAACGATCAAAATAATCTGTTTTACCTATTCATCTATTATCTGTTAAGCTGTGAGCACTGCACAACCCTAGAATGGCCGGTAATCCCTGCCGGTTACACCATTAACAGCAGATAGGATGATCAAATATATGGCTTCATTAGAAAAGACCTCATTCGAAAAAACTTCTGCAGCATCACACTTAACCTCTTCCATTCGGCTGCCTCAAGCTATCGCTTTATATATCGGTTCGGTGCTCGGATCCGGTATCTTGATCGTGCCGGGGCTCGCCGCGCATATCGCGGGTCCGGCCTCGCTCCTGTCCTGGGGGCTCATGACGCTGCTCGTCCTGCCGATGGCCCTTGTCATGGGGCTGCTGTCGGCGCGTTACCCCGATGCCGGGGGCGTGTCCTCGTTTGTCTCCAGAGCATACGGCACCAAAGCCGGGACGCTGGTCGGCTGGTTTTTTCTCATGTCGGTGCCGATAGGCGCACCGGTAGCAGCATTGACGGGAGCAGGGTATATGACTGCAGCCTTTGGACTGGGTGACGGCGCCAGAATCGTCATCGCCGCGCTGATGCTGGCTGTGTCCCTGTTCATCAACGTCTTTGGCATGAAGCTGGCAGGCAGCGTGCAAATCGTCGTCGTATCGGCGATCGTGCTGGTGCTCATCCTGGCGATATCCGGTTCTTTTCCCCATATGGAAGCAAGGCACTTCACGCCTTTTATGCCGGAAGGGTGGATCAGCGTCGGCCAGAGTGCGGCCATTCTGTTCTGGTGTTTTATCGGCTGGGAGGCGGTATCGCATTTGTCCGAGGAGTTCGTGGACCCGAAACGGGCGGCGGTGCAGGGCGTGACGGTTGCGGCCATCATCGTCGGCGTGCTGTATTTTCTGACGGCTTTGGCCACGGTGGGAACGCACAGCTATGGGGGGAGCGGATCGGACGTATCGCTGCTGCTGGTTATTGAAAAGCTGCTCGGTCCGGCCGGGGCCGTTATCGCGGGCTTGACGGGAATGTTTATTTGCACGGCCACGGTCATTTCGTATACCGGCGCTTCGTCGAGGCTGGCTTACGCGCTGGCCCGGGAAGGAAAGGCGCCGGCCTGGATGGGGAAGATGTCGTCCCGATTCCAGACGCCTGTCGGGGGACTGGGCTTCCTGGCAGGCTGTTTCGTGCTCGTGCTCGTTCTGTACGGAACCGGCGCGGTGTCCCTGACCACGCTGATTACGCTCCCCAATGCCACGTTTATTTTGACGTATCTGGGCGGCTGCGCAGCCGGGATCCGGCTGCTGAAAGGCCAGCGGTGGGGACGGACGGTCAGTTGGCTGTCCTTTATCCTGACGGCGGCGGTGTTTCCGTTCGTCGGGTGGGCGATCTTGTATCCGTTGGTCATTTGCGGCGTTTATTTTTTGGTAAGTATAGGGCGGAAAAACAAAGCGCAAGCTTAACATAAACAGGCTTTCGGCTATCCTGTTCACCCATGACGGCTATGGTAAATATGCGCGCACCGTGATATAATAAAAAGTCGTCTACCCTCTATTTTGATAGAGAGCAGCGATAACGATCAAAGCATATATATACCTAGTGTATTTTTTAAATAGGAGAGGTGAATCCCAGTGTTGGACCGATTGCAATCCTTGGCGGACCGTTATGAGAAGCTTAGTGAACTGCTTTGCGATCCTGACGTTGCGAACGACAGTAAGCGACTGCGGGAATATTCCAAAGAACAATCCGATTTGCAGCCTGCATATGAGGCTTATACCGAATATAAATCCGTTATGGAAGAACTCGAATCCGCCAAAGCGCTTCAGGCTGAGAAGCTGGACGACGAAATGCGTGAAATGGTCAAGATGGAAATCGAGGAGCTGACCCAGCGCCGTACTGAGCTGGAGGAGCGCATCCGCATTCTGCTCCTGCCGAAGGACCCGAACGACGACAAGAACGTCATCGTGGAGATCCGTGGCGCGGCGGGCGGCGATGAAGCGGCTCTGTTCGCTTCCGACCTGTACCGGATGTACACGCGTTATGCGGATACCCAAGGCTGGCGCGTAGAGCTGATGGACGCCAATACGAACGATCTGGGCGGCTTCAAGGAAGTCATCTTCATGATCAACGGACGCGGCGCCTACAGCAAAATGAAATACGAAAGCGGCGCGCACCGCGTGCAGCGCATCCCGACGACGGAGTCCGGCGGACGGATCCATACTTCCACTTCCACGGTGGCGGTCATGCCGGAAGTCGAAGAGATCGATATCGAAATCCATGACAAGGATATCCGCGTCGATACGTTCTGCTCCAGCGGTGCGGGCGGACAATCCGTCAACACCACGAAATCCGCCGTTCGCGTGACCCATATTCCAACCGGAATCGTGGCCACCTGTCAGGACGGCAAGTCGCAGAACTCGAACAAGGAAAAGGCGCTTCAGGTGCTTCGTGCCCGGATCTTTGATATGATGCGGCAGGAAGAAGAAGCGAAGTATGCCGGTGAGCGGAAGAGCAAAGTGGGTACTGGCGACCGCAGTGAGCGGATCCGCACGTACAACTTCCCGCAGAGCCGGGTGACCGACCACCGCATCGGATTGACACTGCACAAGCTCGATTCGGTGATGAACGGCGAAATCGAAGAGATCATTTCGGCCCTGAACATTGCGGAGCAGGCGGAAATGATGGATAAAGGGGAATAAGGCTTTGAAGGAAAGCACGTTTGTGATGACGACAAAGCAGAGTATACGGGAAGCCTTTGCGGAGGCTTCCTCTTTTTTAGCGGCGCATGAAGTGATGGAGCCGCAGCGGAACGCCCAGCTGCTGCTGGAGCATGTGCTGGGCCTCTCCGGCGCGGCCTATTACATGGCGCTGCCCGATCCGTTTCCGGCGGAGCGGCAGAAGGCCTGGGAGGAAGTGATTTCCCGCAAGGCGGCGGGCGAACCGGCCCAATACATTATCGGGGAGCAGGAGTTCTACGGCATCCCCTTTCAGGTGACGCCCGCCGTGCTGATCCCGCGGCCCGAGACGGAGCTGCTCGTGGAGGCCGTGCTGCAGCAGGCCGAGCAGCTGTGGCCGCAAGGAGCGGCACCGGCTGACGCGGAGCTGCCGGACCGCGAAGCGGCTCGTCCGGCGGCACAGGGCCGCGCAGCCGCTGCGCCCGGCGGCGGTGCCGGCACCGCGGACGGCCTGCGCCCGCTGGTCGCGGCCGACATCGGCACCGGCAGCGGCGCCATTGCGGTCACGCTGGCGCTGCATGCCCCTCGCTGGCAGGTCTACGCCAGCGACATCTCGGCGGACGCGCTGCGGGTCGCCGCGCGCAACGCCGAAGCCAACGGCGCCCAGGTTGCCTTCGAAGAAGGCAACCTGCTGGAGCCGTTTGCGGGGCGGCGGGTCGACATCCTGGTGTCGAACCCGCCGTACATTCCTGCGGCCGATATTCCCGGCCTGCAGCCCGAGGTGCGCGACCATGAGCCGCGCACGGCGCTGGACGGCGGAGCGGACGGGCTCGCGCCTTACCGCATCATGATGCAGCAGCTGCCGCTGCTGCAGGAGCCGCCCCGGCTCATCGGATTCGAGCTGGGGATCGGCCAGGCGGGCGAAGTCGCAGACCTGCTCCGCCAAGCGGGCCATTGGGATGAGATTATGATCATCCCGGACCTCGCCGGCATTGACCGCCACGTTCTCGGCGTCCGCCGGTGATCCCATAATTTTCTTTTTGACCCAATTTCCTCTACAATGGAACTACCTATGTTTTCCCTGGAGGAAAGGATATGCTGCGCAAACTGAAACAATTGGATTTCGCCGTCATGCTGGTGCTGCTCTGCCTGATGGCGTTCAGTCTGACTTCCATATACAGCGTCACCGCCGGCCGGCCCAAAACCGATCATTATTCGGTGCGGATGGCCGTCTATTACGTCATCGGCTTTGCAGGGTTTCTGGCGACTTCGCTCGTCAATTATAAGCTGCTGATTAAATATGCACTGTATGTGTATATCTTCGGCCTGATGCTGCTCTTATTCGTCCTGTTTGCCGGTAACGAATACTACGGTGCCCGCGGCTGGCTTACCCTTCCCGGGGGACTCAGCCTGCAGCCGGCCGAGCTGTTCAAGCTGTTCCTGGTCATTTTTCTGTCCAGCCTGCTGCTGAGGAAAAATCGAGACCGGTCCCGCGGCCTGTATTTTTGGCGGGATGTCGTGCCGATGGGGCTCCTCACCTTGGTTCCGCTTATGCTGGTGATGGCGCAAAACGACCTGGGGAACGCGCTCTGCTATCTCCTCATTCTGGTAGGGCTCCTGTGGATCGGCGGCATCCGGTATGTTCATGCGCTGATCGGGTTCGCCGTGGCCTTTGCCGCCATCTTCGGCGGAATTCAGGCTTATATTCATTATCATGACGAGGCGGCGAAGTTGTTCAAGTCCATTGGCCGCGAGCATTGGATCGCGCGGTTTGACCCCTGGCTCGTTCCGGACAAAGCTTCCCGTGACGACAGCTGGCAGACCTACAACGCCAAGCTGGCGATCGGGTCGGGCGGCCTGGACGGCAAGGGCTACATGCAGGGGACGACGATCCAGTCTGACGGCCGGGTTCCGCTGGCTTTTGCCGACTCGATCTTCGTCCAGATTGCCGAGGAGTACGGATTTATCGGCTCGTCGGCGCTGCTGCTGCTGTATTTTATTCTGATCCACCGCATGATTCTGATTGCGGCGGACTGCCGCGACCGGGCGGGGCCATACCTGATTACAGGCATTATCACGATGTTCATTTACCAGATTTTTGTCAACATCGGCGCCTTTATCGGTCTGATGCCGCTGACCGGCATTACGCTGCCTTTTATCAGTTATGGCGGCACTTCACTGGTGATCAACATGGTCAGCATCGGGGTGGTGATGAGCGTCCGGATTCACGGGCAGGAGGAAGAGGAGCTGCTCCCGCTGCAGAACGAACCGGCTCCGGCCACAGGGACGGGCAAAATTCTGCGCCTCATCCGGGATGGATTTAACAGGAATTGAATATGGCATGGCTGTTCTATTACAATAGACAGGTACGCATCAGGGGCAACGAGGAGCGGAAGGCTCCGCACAGGAGGATAGCCATGCTTCAAAAGCTGAAAAAAGTGGATTATGTCGTCGTTTTTATTCTTTTGATTTTCATGGGCATCAGCATCATGTCCATTTACAGTGTCACACAGGGGACGAAGTTTGCCGGTTCCCATATTAAAATGATCGAGTTTTACGTGCTTGCCTTCATCGCATTTTTTGGGCTGGTTATCGTCGATTACAAGCTGCTTGTCAAATATGCGCTTTATTTGTATTTGTTCGGGTTGGCCCTGCTTGTTGCGGTTAACTTCATCGGGACCGACGTCAACGGCGCCCAGGGCTGGATCAAGATGGGAAGCTTCAGTTTGCAGCCTGCGGAGCTGTTCAAGCTCATCCTGATTATTTTTCTGACGTATATCATTATGCGCAAAAATAAATCGAGGCTCACGTTCTGGCATGACGTAGTCCCGATCGGACTGCTGACGTTCGTGCCGTTTGCGCTCGTTATGGTTCAGAATGACCTCGGGAACGCGCTCAGCTACGTTCTGATTTTGCTCGGACTGCTCTGGATCGGCAACATCAAGTTTTGGCATGCGCTGATTGCGCTGGTGGTGTTGGCGGCCGTCGCTGTCGGAAGCATTTTTTCTTACATCCATTTTCACGACAACATTGAGAAGTTTATGAAGGACATCGGGCGGGAGCACTGGACGGAACGTCTCGACCCATGGCTGGTGCCGGATAAGGCGACGGCCAAGGCGTCCTATCATACGAAAAACGCCAAGCTGGCGATCGCATCCGGCGGCATGGTCGGCGAAGGGTATATGAAAGGGTCTTCGGTTCAATCCGGGCGCGTGCCGTATACTTATTCGGACTCCATTTTCGTGGAAATCGCCGAGGAATTCGGCTTCGTCGGTTCATCGGTCGTGCTGCTGCTCTATTTTATCCTGATCCACCGGATGATTCTGATCTGTCTCGAGTGCCGGGACCGGGCAGGGCCGATTCTGATCGTGGGCATTATCGCCATGATGCTCTATCAGATCTTCGAAAATATCGGCGCCTTCATCGGCCTGATGCCGCTGACCGGGATTACGCTGCCGTTTATCAGTTACGGCGGAACCTCGCTGCTGATCAATATGGCGAGCATCGGGATCGTCATGAGCGTGCGCGTTCATGGGGAGGAAGTGGACGATGAGATGCTGACCCCGGCAAACAAAGGGGCTTCCGCTCAAGCCGGACAGGCCAAGGCGGGTATGTGAAGCTGATGATTTACAAGAAACGACCGTTTTCGACAAGTCCTTGGGCTTGGGAAGGCGGTCTTTTTTTTACGGGTTAAAAGCTCGTAGAAATACTAGATAAGATGAATTCGAGTTTTCTTATCATTCCTTGTTTCCAAGGGGAATATCCGTGTCAAAGGTGTGATTTCTTTAATTCAATCTATATTATAGATTGCTAGGTTTAGACTCTACCATTCCCGGACATACTGAGAACTATCATAGATTTGTTCTGATAGAGAGGGGCCCGGGGAAAATGGAAAAGACGATGAAGCAGGGGAAATATAGAGGGCAAGACTGGCTGCGCGACTTGGTGAAGGATACCGCTATTATTTTTTGTATTTTGTTTATGATCGCCATGATGTGGGAGAGTCAAAAGACCGACGCGGCCGTGGCCGGCGGGCCGATTCCGCAGGAATCCATCCGCCTGCGCATCCTGGCCAATTCCGATAATCCGGACGACCAGCTGGTCAAACGCGAAATTCGCGATGCCGTGGTGGCGGAGATGAACAGCTGGGTACAGGAGCTTGAGGACCCGCAAAGCCTGGATCAGGCGAGAACGACGATCCGGGAGCATTTGCCGGAACTGAACGATCTGGTGGGCCGTGAGCTGGAGAAGAGAGGCATTCATTACGATTACCATGTTGAACTGGGCATCGTGCCGTTTCCGACCAAACTGTACGGCGGTACCGTGTATCCGGCCGGGAATTATGAAGCACTCCGGATCACACTGGGTGCAGGCAGCGGTCAAAATTGGTGGTGCGTGCTGTTCCCTCCGCTCTGCTTCATTGATGCGGCCAGCGGAGATGCTGCGGCTCAGCCCGCCGAGGCCAAGGCTCAGTCTGCGGATGCCAAGGGTGACGCTAAGGGCGCCGTGACCACCGCGTCGGCCAAGGTGACGGATACTGCAGCCGCTCAAGCTTCCGGGAAAGCAGCGGCCGATGCCTCCCAGCCGGAAGTTCGCTTCTTCCTGGTAGACATGCTCTCCGGGCTGTGGTCCTGGCTGACGGGACTGTTCGCTTAGGAACTAGCGGCCATCCTGTCCAGGGGCATGCGTCTTGGAGATTGTGCAGATGTGCTATAATAAAACATACCAATTTCGATGACAGGAATGAACAGCGATGAAAGGTTTAAACCAAGGGCAGGATGGAGGAAGCGCTCCTTCCGCCCATGATGCAAATAAGAGCCATGCCACACCGGTATGGGATGTGACCGTATTGAGGGGACGCAGCATCGCTGCCGCAGAAGCGGAGAGGGAAGCGGTGTCTCGTGCAGAGCAGTCGATCGGCCGGGCAGCCGCCATTCTACGGGATGGCGGTACCGTTGCTTTTCCGACCGAAACGGTCTACGGCCTTGGGGCGGATGCCCGGAATACGGAGGCTGTCGAGGCGATTTTCAAGGCCAAGGGCCGGCCGTCCGACAATCCGCTCATCGTCCACATTGCGGATACAAGCCAATTGGACGGGCTCGTGACAGAGGTCAGCGATACGGCGCGGCGGCTGATGGCGGCCTTTTGGCCCGGTCCGCTGACGCTGGTGCTGCCGCTTCGACCGGGCGTGCTGTCCCCGCGGGTAACAGCGGGGCTGACGACAGTCGGCATCCGGATGCCGGACCATCCGATCGCGCTGAAGCTGATCGGTGAGTCCGGCTGTCCGGTGGCGGCGCCGAGCGCCAACCGCTCGGGACGGCCGAGCCCGACGCTCGCGGGCCATGTCGAGGAAGATTTGAGCGGGCTGGTCGACGGTATTCTGGACGGAGGGCCGACCGGGGTCGGCCTTGAATCCACCGTCGTGCAGGTTCAGGAGGACGGCAGCGTCACCGTTCTTCGGCCCGGCGGCATTACGAGCGAGCAGCTAGCCGCCGCTTCCGGGACGGCGGTGACGACCGATCCGGGAATCGAACGCTCTCCGGATGAAGAGGAGATCGTCGCGCCGAAATCGCCCGGCATGAAATATACGCATTACGCTCCCAAGGGTGCGCTCACCATTGTGCAGGGCGGCACGCCGGAGCAGGTATCCGGCTGGATCGATGAGCAGCTGAAGGCGGCGGCGGCACGCGGGGAGAGAACCGGCGTGATGGCATTCGAGGAGCATATCGGCCGTTACGCCGCGGATTGCGTGCAGTCCCTCGGCAGTCTTGCCGGACTGGAAGCGGCCGCCCACCGGCTGTACGCCGCTCTTCGCCGCATGGATGAAGAAGGCGTGACGTTTATTTTGTCGGAAGCCTGCCCGGAAGAGGGTCTGGGCGCTGCCATCATGAACCGGCTCCGCAAGGCCGCCGGCCAGCGGGTTGTGCGCTTGTGACCTCTCGCCGCACCTTTTAAGAGACATCATTTACCTCTTGTCCGCATATGGTTGTACAAGAACCTAACGGACATGGGGGAATAGGGATGTTGGAGACTTCTGCCGGTTTAGGGCAGCTAATGACTATCATGATAATGGCCGTCGCATTAGGACTGGATGCATTCTCTCTGGGCGTAGGAATCGGCATGAAAGGAATCCGGCTGCTGCATATTCTCAAGATCAGCCTGCTGATCGGCCTTTTCCATGTGTTGATGCCGCTGCTGGGAATGTTTATGGGATATTACGTCAGTTCGCTGCTCGGACAAGTTGCCGCCCTGGTTGCCGGCGGGCTGCTTGTGCTGCTGGGCGGGCACATGGTCCTGAATGCCTTCAAAACAAGCGAAACGCGAATGGTGGATCACCGCTCTTTGCTGGGGATGCTGCTGTTTTCGCTCAGCGTCAGCATTGACTCCTTTTCGGTAGGCGTATCCCTGGGGATGTTTGAGAGCAACCGCATTCTGACCGTGCTTGCTTTCGGGATCTGCGGGGGCGCGATGGCCGTGCTTGGACTCCTGCTCGGCAGGAGGGTAAGCCGGAATCTCGGCGAATACGGGGAGGCCCTTGGCGGCGCGATTTTGCTGGCATTTGGCCTCGCCTTTATCTTCTGATACAATATCGGCAAAGACACTTCGGGAGGTGCTAGAGACGTGAAGCATATTTTGTTTGTCTGTACGGGAAACACGTGCCGCAGCCCGATGGCCGAAGCTCTGCTTCGCAAGCTGGCCAAGGAGCGCAGCGTTCCGCTCGAAGTCCGTTCGGCCGGCGTGGCCGCCCTTGAAGGGACACCCATCTCGCGTCATGCGGAAGCGGTGCTGCGGGACCACGAGATCGATGAGCATTTGACCGCCAAGCCGCTCAGGGCCGACACGGTGGATTGGGCGGATTTGATTTTGACACTGACCCAGGGGCATAAGCAGCATGTGATCCGGAGCTTTCCACTCGCGGCTGACAAAATTTATACCCTGAAGGAATACACCGAAGATGACGAGAACGTGATCAAGGACCTGCAGGAGCTCGACAGCCTGTACGCCACCTGGGAAATGAAGCGGGCGCTCGGGCAGCAGCTGGAGGACGAGGAACGGGAGCGGCTGATCGAGATCCAGCAGCGCATCCCGAGCTTTGATATTTCGGACCCGTTCGGCGGGTCCCGCGACGATTACGATGTCACCGCCGCAGAAATCCGCGCCGCTATCGAGCGGCTGCTGGATAAGCTGGAGGCGTTCCGTACATTTTAAGAAACAAGCTTAAATTGCACTTGGGCGGGAGCCTAGGTTGAAAAAAATGGAGTAAATTTGCAGATTGATTTTCATCGCGTCATGCTTTATGATGAAGGTGAAAAACATCGGTTCCGGTGTAACTGGCGACAATGTGGATCCAACCACGATGGAGCACCGGAATATACGGCCGGTCGCCTGGGCAAAAGAGCAATTCTGCGGAATGATCCGCGGACTGCTCTTTTTTTCGTCTAGTGGCTGCAAATGAGTTATAATGGTACAAGAAGTCACGGGAATACCGGGGAGCGCTAGACTCGTTTCTCTGTATTGCGCGAAATTTTAGGAGGTTTTTCGAAAGATGAAAATTGCTGTTGGAACAGATCATGCGGGTATACGTTTGAAAGAAGACATCATTGCCGTGATCGAAGGGATGGGGCATCAAGTTGCGGATGTGGGATGCGGATGCACGGATTCCGTGGACTATCCCGACTACGCTCTCCCTGTGTGCGATCTGGTTACCAAAGGCGAGGCCGACCGGGGAATCCTGATCTGTGGAACAGGCATCGGCATGAGCATCGCGGCGAACAAGGTTCCGGGCATCAGGTGCGCCTTGGTCCACGATGTATTCTCGGCGATTGCCACCAGGGAGCATAACGACTCCAACGTGCTGGCGATGGGCGAACGCGTCATCGGTCCAGGTCTGGCCCAGGAGATTGTCAAGGCTTGGCTGGGCACGGAGTTCAGCGGCGGCGAGCGTCATGTCGGGCGCGTGAACAAGATTAAAGCGATTGAAGAGCGGTATCTGCACAATTAGGGAGGTTTTCTCATGGAAAGCATGTCAGGAGGCAGTCCATTGGAAGTTTCGCTGGGAGAACAGGTATCTCAAATTCTTCATGAGCTGGTGGAAGCCGCGGGGCTTGGCCCTGGCAAGGTACTGGTTGTCGGAACGAGCACCAGTGAGGTGGCCGGGAAACGCATCGGCACTTCGGGGGCACTTGGGGTTGCTGAAGAGCTGCTGCAGGCGATCGGCGAGGTCCGGGCCAAGTTCGGCTTCGACACGGTGTTTCAGTGCTGTGAGCATTTGAACCGGGCGCTTGTGATGGAGCGTTCCGTACTGGAGCGCCTTCGTTTAACCGAGGTCGCCGCCGTTCCTGTTCCGAAAGCGGGCGGCTCTATGGCTGCCGCTGCTTACCGTTCCATGAAGGAGCCTTGCCTGGCCGAAGCGATCGAGGCTCACGCGGGCATTGACATCGGCGAGACGATGATCGGCATGCATCTTCGGCGTGTGGCGGTGCCTTTTCGCCCGACCCTGCGGTATGTGGGGCACGCGCGCGTGAATGCGGCCTACACGCGGCCCAAGCTGATCGGCGGCGAACGGGCGGTGTACCGTCTGGATGAAGAAGCCGGCAGAGCCGACCGTGACGGCGGCAGTTCAGATCTTTGCGATTAACATGAGCGGATGATTGAAACGAACATTTTATTTTGAATTCCAATAAGGGAGGAACTATTAACATGGATCAATTGCGTAAGAAGGACCCGGCTGTACTCGAGGCCATGAACTTGGAACTGAAGCGTCAGCGTGCGAATATCGAGCTGATCGCATCGGAGAATATTGTCAGTGAAGCGGTTATGGAAGCCATGGGCTCCGTCCTCACGAACAAATACGCCGAAGGATATCCGGGCAAGCGGTACTACGGCGGCTGCGAGCGCGTCGATATCGTTGAAGATATTGCCCGTGACCGTGCGAAAGAGCTGTTCGGAGCCGAGCATGCCAACGTGCAGCCGCACTCCGGCGCTCAGGCCAACATGGCCGTATACCTGGCAGCGCTGAAACCAGGGGATACCGTGCTTGGGATGAACCTTGCCCATGGCGGACACCTGACGCACGGAAGCCCGGTGAACGCTTCCGGTCTGCTGTACAACTTCGTCGCTTACGGGGTCCAGGAAGATACGTTCCTCATCGATTATGACGAAGTCCGCAAACTTGCGTTCAAGCATCGTCCGCGCCTGATCGTCGCCGGTGCGAGCGCCTATCCGCGTACGATTGATTTCGAAGCTCTCGCTTCGATCGCCAATGACGTAGGCGCGCTGTTCATGGTCGACATGGCTCATATCGCGGGCCTGGTTGCGGCCGGGCTTCATCCGAACCCGGTGCCTCACGCCCATTTTGTCACGACGACAACGCACAAAACGCTCCGCGGACCACGTGGCGGCATGATTCTGTGCAAGCAGCCATGGGCTGCGGCCATCGACAAGGCCGTCTTCCCGGGCACGCAGGGCGGTCCGCTGATGCACGTTATCGCGTCCAAAGCCGTAGCCTTGGGCGAAGCGCTGGACCCATCGTTCAAAACGTATGCCGAAAACGTGGTGAAGAACGCCAAAGTATTGGCTGAGACGCTGATCAGCGAAGGCCTGAACATCGTATCCGGCGGCACGGATAACCACCTGATGCTGGTGGATACCCGCAGCGTGAACATTACAGGGAAAGACGCCGAGAAGGTGCTGGACTCCGTCGGTATCACTGTGAACAAAAACGCCATCCCGTTCGATCCGACCAGCCCGTTCGTGACGAGCGGAATCCGGATCGGTACGCCGGCTGCGACTTCCCGCGGCATGGATGAAGCGGCTATGGTGACGATCGGCAAAATCATCGCCATGACGCTGAAGTCGCCTAAGGACGAAGCCGTGCTGTCCAAAGCAGCGGCGATGGTGAAGGAACTGACGGATCAATATCCGCTGTATCCTGAACTTAACTACTAATAGGACACAGATCTTGAGAAGTACAGGTCTGTGAGAATATAAGGGACTGGGGAATGTTCTCCGGTCCCTTTTTTTAGAAATAAGAAATAGAGATTTTCCGAGGTTTCGAGGCTAACCATCCTGATCCCGCAAAAGAAACTCCCGCTAAACGCGGTCTGTCTTCTGAGAATGTACGCCGATAATACGTTTTTCTTTTCGCTCTCAGAAGCCGTATAGGTCAATAAACCTTTCTGCCGTCACAGCGGATGTGTGCCTTCACACTCTTAGAGTGGCTTTTATATAGTAGTTCAGAGGGGAAGAACTGCTAGATTTAAGACTGCTCGATACGAAGAGCAGATGCTAGATTGGCGGGTCTTTACGGGGTGCTTACACCATGCCGGTTCCCTTGCGCGGTCTTTCGGTTAACGTTTAAGCCGGCTGATCTTTGGGCCAGAATAAACATATCTTTCTTGGGTGCAAAATCATTTCCAGGAATGATATAATAAATAAGATTTGTGTACTTGCATGTATCGTATGCGAATGGGCATCTAACTAACCGGCAATGACAGCACTTAGACTTACGATTTAACCGGAGGGACTAACATGGGAAAACTGGTGATTTGTGATCACCCTTTGATTCAACACAAACTGACATTTATCCGCGATGTGCGGACGAACACGAAAGATTTTCGCGAACTGGTCGATGAGGTTGCTTCCTTAATGGCTTACGAAATTACACGCGAGGTTCCGCTCGAGTCGGTGAAGGTGCAGACACCTGTCGCTGAGATGGACGGCAAGGTTCTGGCGGGCCGCATGCTCGGGCTGATTCCGATCCTGCGCGCCGGGCTCGGCATGCTCGACGGCATGCTGAAGCTGATTCCCGCCGCCAAGGTGGGACATGTCGGCTTGTTCCGCGATCCGGAAACGCTGCAGCCTGTCGAGTATTACACGAAGCTGCCGACGGACGTGACCGAGCGCGAGCTGATCGTCATCGATCCGATGCTGGCGACCGGAGGATCGGCTATTGCCGCGATCGACGTCCTGAAGAAGCGGGGGTGCACCCAGATCAAGATGATGAACCTGATCGCCGCGCCGGAAGGGGTCAAAGCCGTGCAGGAAGCCCATCCTGACGTGGACATTTATGTAGCGGCCCTGGACGAGAAGCTGGACGACCACGGTTATATCATTCCGGGACTGGGAGACGCCGGAGACCGGCTGTACGGAACCAAGTAAGGAGAGGGAAACCATATGTCAAAAATTAAAGTGATGACGATCTTCGGGGTGCGCCCGGAAGCCATCAAGATGGCTCCGCTCATCTTAGAACTGCAGAAGCATCCCGAACATATCGAATCCGTCGTCTGCGTAACGGCCCAGCACCGTCAGATGCTGGATCAGGTGCTCGAGGTATTCAAGATTACGCCGGATTTCGATCTGGACGTCATGAAAGAGAACCAGACGCTGAACGAGGTAACCATCCGCGTTCTGCAGGGCCTGGAGCCGGTTTTGAAAGAGGCCAAGCCTGATATCGTTCTGGTGCACGGAGACACGCTGACGACCTTCCTGGCCAGCTATGCGGCCTTCCTGCAGAAGATCCAGGTAGGACATGTCGAAGCAGGCCTGAGAACGTGGAACAAGCTCTCCCCGTATCCGGAGGAGATGAACCGCCAGCTGACCGGCGTGCTTGCCGATCTTCATTTTGCCCCGACAGACTGGTCTGCAGGCAACCTGAAGAAGGAGAACAAGAACGAGTCCCACATTTACGTGACTGGCAATACCGTTACCGACGTATTCCAGTACACCGTCAAGTCGGATTATCACCATCCGGTGCTCGACTGGGCGCAGGGCAAACGGCTGATTCTGATGACGGCGCACCGGCGCGAATCGCAGGGCGAGCCTCATCTGAACATCTTCCGTGCCGTGAAGCGGATCGCCGACGAATTCGACGATATCGCCATCGTGTATCCGGTCCATCCAAGCCCGGCGGTCAAAGAACCGGCGCATCAAATTTTGGGCAATCATCCAAGAATTAAGCTGATTGAACCGCTGGATGTTGTAGACTTGCACAATTTTTATCCGCATACGCATCTGATCCTGACGGACTCCGGCGGTCTTCAGGAAGAGGCTCCATCTTTCGGTGTACCGGTGCTGGTGCTCCGTGACACGACCGAGCGACCGGAAGGCATCGAGGCGGGAACGCTCGAGCTGGTCGGAACGGATGAGGAACAAGTGTACGGACGGACGAAGCATTTGCTGACCGATCAAGAAGCCTATAATGCGATGAGCGGCGCCGCAAATCCATACGGAGATGGCAAGGCATCCCAGCGGATTGTCGACGCGATTTTGCATCATTTTGGCATCAAAAATGAACGTCCGGAACAATTTCACAGAATGTTCACAAAGGAAAGTTAAGCCATATTCTGAGGGCAAAGAGTACAGCATACAGTTAAACTGTACGGTTGACACGGATTTGCGGGCTTTTTGCAGTGATTTTAGTCACATTTCCAGCCAGTTTCGACACGGATTTGTTCAATTGACAAACTCTCGGGTCATTCAGTAAAATGAACTGGGATTAGAGGGTGGACAGAGATGAATCAACCTGATAAGCCGCAAAAATCCAATAAAAATGCTGCAAGCCCTCTGAAGTATGCGGGCCTTGTAAGCGCCATCGGAATCGATCTGGCCGCGTGTACTTTAGGGGGCTTTTATCTCGGCTCTTGGCTGGACAAGATTTGGGGAGGACCCGGACTCTGGATTGCATTCGGAGTTTTGCTGGGTCTGGCGATTGGCGGCGTAAGCGTTTTTATGATCACCAAGGCAGTCATGGGGGAAAGTGATGAGTGAACTATGGAAATACCGCAGGGTATTGACTAGAGCGACACTTTATTTCCTGGCTCTTTGCTTCTTGGGTGCTGCTGTCTTCCCGCAATACCGGAGTATAGCGCTGGGTATGGTGCTTGGCTCCAGTGTCAGCCTTGCCAATAGCTTTTATTTGGGCTATAAAGTGCAAAAAGTGTTGGATTCAGTCGAAGGCGGGGGCGGCAAGAGAGTAAATATGGGTTTTCTGACCCGTGCAGCCCTCAGTGTGCTGGCCGTCGTTGTGGCCTATCAAAGGCCGGAGACGTTTAACCTGTATGCCGTTGCGGCAACACTGGTATTGGCACAGTTTCTTCTCTTATTCATAGGGATTCGATTGTCTCGTAAACAGGAGTAGACCTTCAACTGAGAAAGGGGTGAGAAAAACATGCATACATCACCGATTATTGAATTGGGCGGCATAAAATTCGACCTTTCCACAATCCTGATGCTCATCGTAACCTCCGTAATCGTGTTTGTGATCGCGAAGCTGGCAACCCGTAAATTGTCAGTCGAAAACCCGGGGAAATTGCAGAATTTCATGGAATGGACGGTGGAATTCGTCCAGAACCTGATTTCCAGCACGATGGATTGGAAGAAGGGGAAGCACTTTCTGTCCCTTGGATTGACGTTTATTATGTTTATCTTCGTCGGCAACCTATTGGGTCTTCCATTTGGTATCGTTACAGGAGTCCATGATCCGGAACATGCGCATATCTTTGGCAAAGAAATCGTATCTGTCACCGAAGAGTTTGCGAAGCATCCGGATGTAGAAGAAGTCGAGCTAGCTTGGTGGAAATCACCTACGGCTGATGCTTCGGTTACCATGGGGCTCGCGTTTATCGTATTCTTCCTTTCGCACTTCCTGGGAATGACCAGAAATACAAAGAGTTATTTCAAGCACTATTTCCAACCTTACTGGTTCTTCTTCCCGATCAACGTTATCGAGCAGTTTGCGAAGCTGCTGACGCAGGGCATGCGTCTATTCGGTAACATCTTCGCGGGTGAAGTGCTGATCTCGGTTCTGTTGAAACTGACCGCACTCGGCGTAGGCGGATACATCGCTTCCGTGCTCGGTCTCATCGTTTGGCAGGGCTTCAGTATTTTCGTCGGCGCCATCCAGGCTTTCGTCTTCACGATCCTGACGATGGTTTATATCTCTCAGATGATCGAGAGCCACGACGAGCACGAACATTAGCTTCAAAGTTAAGCTTGGAGTTTTCTTTCTTCACTCTTAACTAAACATAAATAATAATAAAATACACATCTCTAAGGAGGATTTTACAAATGGGAGTTTGGGCATTTCTTGCAGCTGCGATTGCAGTAGGTTTGGGCGCACTTGGCGCAGGTATTGGTAACGGTCTGATCGTAAGTAAAACGGTTGAAGGTATCGCTCGTCAGCCAGAAGCGAAATCCACGCTTCAAACGACAATGTTTATCGGTGTAGGTCTGGTCGAAGCCCTTCCAATCATCGGTGTCGTACTCGCGTTCTTGTTCTACGCAGGAGCTTAATTTAAGCAGTAAGGTTTGGCGGGGAAGGCCACGGCCATCCGCGCCTTCTTTTTAGCCGTCAGATAAGGAAGGTTCTTGGATCCTTCCTTATCTGATTGTCTGATGAACAAGACTGAACGTGCACCGGAAAGGAGTGACTAGATTGACTATTATCCCTTCGTCTTTCATTGTGGCATTGATTGCGTTTGTGATTCTGTATTGGCTTCTGAGCAAATATGCTTTCGGTCCGTTGTTCTCCATCATGGAGAAGCGCCGTGAGCTTGTGACGAGTCAAATGAACGAAGCGGCACAAACCCGCGAACAAGCCATTGCTTACGTAGAAGAGCAGAAAAAAGCTCTGGAAAATGCGCGCAAAGAGGCTTACGACATTATCGAGCAATCCAGACAAACGAGCAGCAAGCAGGCTGACCAAATTATGGAACAAGCCAAGGTGGAAGCTTCTCGTATTAAAGAGGACGCTGTCCGCGATATCGCAAGCGAAAAGAACAAGGCGGTTCAGGAGCTGCGCAGCGAGCTGGGCGCCGTATCCGTGAAGATCGCATCCAAGCTGCTTGAGAAGGAAGTCAGCAGCGACAAAGCTCAGGAAGAGCTCGTGGACCAGTACCTTAAAGAGGTAGGGGGCAGACCATGAGCCGGGAGACAATAGCAGCCAAGCGTTATGCGAAGGCGCTGTTTGAAGTGGCTGCGCAGCAGCAGAAGACGCTGGAAGTGGAGCAGGAGCTCAAGGCCGTCGTTGGGGCCATTACCCAGGATGACGAGATCCGCCGTTTTATCTCCACGCCCAACATTGCCGTATCGGTGAAACTGGATGTGCTGAAGAAGGCCCTTCAAGACAAAGTATCCCAGCCGGTCATGAACACCGTTGATATGCTGATTGAGCGGGGCAGAGCGGATCTGTTCGCCGACCTGCTGGACAGCTACGTCCGGATTGAAGGCGAAAGCCTTGGACTTGCGGACGCCACGGTGTACTCCACCTATCCGCTGAGCGACCAGGAAATCGAAACGGTTGCTGCGGAGTTTGGAGCATTGGCGAAGAAGAAAATTCGCGTAACCAACGTGATTGATAAAAATCTGCTCGGCGGTGTAAAAGTCGTCATCGGCGATATGCTGTACGACGGCAGTTTGGCAGGGAAGCTGGAACGGCTTGAAAAGTCTTTTAACAGACTAGCACAGTAGATAGGGGTGAAGACACTTGAGTATCAGACCTGAAGAAATCAGTACGCTGATTAAAAGTCAAATTGAACAATATAAATCTGACATCGAAGTGGCCGAAGTCGGCACCGTTATTCAAGTAAGCGACGGTATCGCCCGTATTCACGGGATCGACAATGTTATGGCCGGTGAGCTCGTCGAGTTCGCCAACGGTGTTGTAGGCCTTGCGCTGAACTTGGAAGAAAGCAACGTAGGTGTCGTTATCCTCGGACCTTACACGGAAATCAAAGAAGGCGACCAAGTAAAACGTACCGGACGCATCATGCAGGTTCCTGTTGGGGAAGCCCTGCTCGGACGCGTTGTCAACCCGCTAGGTCAGCCAGTGGACGGCAAAGGACCGATCGAAGCTTCTGCTTATCGTCCGGTTGAGAGCAGCGCACCAGGCGTTATCGACCGTAAATCGGTTCATGAGCCAATGCAAACCGGTATCAAAGCGATTGACGCTCTCGTGCCAATCGGCCGCGGACAGCGCGAGCTGATCATCGGTGACCGTCAAACGGGTAAAACCCAAATCGCGATCGATACGATCATTAACCAAAAAGGCAATGGCGTGAAATGTATCTATGTCGCCATCGGCCAAAAGCAATCGACGGTTGCGCACGTCGTGGAAAACCTTCGCCGTCATGGCGCTCTGGACTACACGATCGTCGTTACCGCATCGGCTTCCGAGCCTTCTCCGCTCTTGTACATCGCTCCTTATGCGGGCTGTGCAATGGGTGAGTACTTCATGTACAAAGGCGAGCATGCCTTGATCATCTATGATGACTTGTCGAAGCAGGCAGCGGCATACCGCGAATTGTCCCTGCTCCTCAGACGTCCTCCAGGCCGCGAAGCTTATCCTGGTGACGTATTCTATCTGCATTCCCGTTTGCTGGAACGCGCGGCGAAGCTGTCCGATGAACTCGGCGGTGGTTCATTAACCGCTCTGCCTTTCATTGAAACACAGGCGTCTGACGTATCCGCATATATCCCAACCAACGTTATTTCGATCACGGACGGACAGATCTTCCTTGAGTCCGAACTGTTCTATGCTGGACAGCGTCCGGCGATCAACGTAGGTATTTCCGTATCCCGGGTAGGTAGCTCCGCTCAGCTCAAGGCGATGAAGAAAGTCGCCGGCGGTTTGAAGCTGGATTTGGCCCAGTACCGCGAGCTTCAAGCGTTCTCCCAATTCGGTTCCGACCTTGACAAATCCACGCTGGCCCGTTTGAACCGTGGTGCGAGACTGATGGAAATCCTCAAGCAGGGGGTTAACCAGCCGCTCAGCGTTGAGCAGCAGGTAGCCAGCTTGTACACGGCAGTCAGAGGACACCTGGACGACATTCCTGTCGGCGACATCCGTCGTTTCGAGAGCGAATTCCTGGCGTTCCTTGAAAGCAACCATCCTGAGATCATGGCGTCCATCCGCGATACCAAAGATCTGGTTGCCGACAACGAAACGGCTCTGAAAGCGGCTATTGATAAATTTAAAAGAGGCTTTGCTGTGATGGCGTAAGCCTGGACGTGAACCGGGCCGCAAGGCTCGGGTTCATCTTTTTAGATATGCGCATCGAGTCTGCTTTGACGATGTCAAAGCTCAGTAAATGCTTTCGAAGTAACTTTAGCTCTGCTAAAGTTCAGTTTCGCTTACGAAGTTAGCTTTGACTACGTCAAAGCTTGAAGGTGGTGAAAACATGGCAAGAGGATTACGCGAAATTAAACGTCAGATCAAAAGTATTCAAGGCACGAAGCAGATCACGAAGGCGATGGAAATGGTCGCTGCCTCCAAGCTGAGAAGAGCCCAGGAGATGGCGCAGCATTCCCGTCCTTACTCCGAGAAGCTGAAGGAAGTGGTCTCCAGCATCGCGTCCGGTACCAAAGGCATCAAGCATCCGATGTTTGAGAAACGTCCCGTGAAGAAAACCGGTTACCTGGTCATCACCTCCGACCGCGGTCTTGCGGGCGGTTCGAACGCCAACGTGTTGAAGCTTGTCTCGACGATGATTAAGGAACGCCATAAGTCCAACGACGAATACGAGTTATTCGTGATTGGACGGAAAGGCCGCGACTACATGCGCCGCAGAGAGCTTCCGATTGTGAAAGAGGTTACGGACTTGTCTGATACGCCATCGTTTGCCGACATCAAGTCGATCGCTTCCGCAGCGGTCCGCGAGTTTGAGGAAGGCAAAATCGATGAGCTGTACGTCATCTACAACCGCTTTGTGAACGCGTTGACGCAAATTCCGGAAGCCAATCTGCTCCTGCCGATGGACAGCATGGAATCCGCGGCTTCTCCGGTGGCCAGCTACGAATACGAGCCGTCCCCGGAAGCCGTTCTGGAAGCGCTGCTTCCTAAATATGCCGAAACCTTGATCTTCAGCGCACTGCTGGACGCCAAAGCCAGTGAGCTGGGTGCCAAGATGACGGCGATGGGCGCGGCGACGAAGAATGCGACCAAGCTGATCAACGAATTGACGCTGTCTTACAACCGTGCGCGTCAGGCGGCGATCACGCAGGAAATTACGGAAATCGTATCTGGTGCGAACGCTCAGGTATAAGATTTTTAGACGGTGTCTTATTTTCGAATAACAGTTTTCATAACCCGGGGGTGCTTGTCCGCGTATGGAGAAGCCCCGCCTGGTTTTCAGCAGCAAACTCATCCTTAATCGGTCTGTCGGCTTCGGTTACCTGCGATAGACATGATCTATATTTCATAATAGAACCTTGCACGGAGCATACCGTTAAGCCGCATGGCTTACGATTTAGGTTTGCGAATACAGCAGACTTGTAGGAGGGAACAAAAAAGATGAACAAAGGACGCGTTGTCAGCATTATGGGTGCGGTTGTCGACATCGAATTCGAAAGAGGTCAACTACCGGAAATCTACAATGCAATTAAAGTTGAGGGCACAGTCGCTGGCGGACGCCAGATTGACTTGACTCTGGAAGCTTCAAACCATCTGGGCGATAACATGGTGCGCTGCATTGCCATGTCCTCCACTGATGGACTCGTTCGTGGTATGGAAGCAGTGGATTTGGGCGGCCCAATCACTGTTCCGGTAGGATCCGCTACCCTCGGACGCGTATTTAACGTACTGGGACAGCCGATCGACGAAGCGGGCGAAGTGACTTCCGAAGTTTCCAGCCCGATTCACCGTGAAGCACCAAAATACGACGAACTGTCGACCCAAGCAGAAATGCTGGAGACAGGGATCAAGGTTATCGACCTTCTCGCTCCTTACCAAAAGGGCGGTAAAATCGGTCTCTTCGGTGGTGCCGGCGTAGGTAAAACCGTTGCGATCCAGGAATTGATCAACAACATCGCTCAGGAACACGGCGGTATTTCCGTATTCGCGGGTGTAGGTGAACGTACCCGTGAAGGTAACGACCTGTACCACGAGATGAGCGATTCCGGCGTTATCAGCAAGACGGCGATGGTATTCGGACAGATGAACGAACCGCCGGGCGCCCGTCTTCGCGTGGCACTGACAGGTCTGACGATGGCGGAATACTTCCGTGATCAAGAAGGCAAAGACGTGCTGCTGTTTATCGACAACATTTTCCGCTTTACCCAAGCCGGTTCCGAAGTATCCGCCCTCCTCGGACGGATGCCTTCCGCGGTAGGTTACCAGCCAACGCTGGCAACCGAGATGGGTCAGCTTCAAGAGCGGATCACTTCCACGAAAAAAGGTTCCGTTACGTCGATCCAGGCGATCTACGTGCCTGCGGATGACTATACGGACCCGGCTCCAGCTACTACGTTCGCCCACTTGGACGCAACGACCAACCTGGAGCGTAAAATTTCCGAGATGGGTATCTATCCGGCGGTGGATCCGCTGGCATCGAGTTCCCGGATCCTGACGCCTGAAATCGTAGGCGAAGAGCATTACAACGTCGCTCAAGGCGTTAAGCGTCTCCTGGCCCGATACAACGAGCTTCAGGATATCATCGCCATCCTCGGTATGGATGAGCTTAGCGAGGACGACAAGCTGATCGTAGGCCGTGCCCGCCGCGTACAGCGTTTCTTGTCCCAGCCATTCCACGTGGCCGAAGCGTTTAACGGCATGCCGGGTATTTATGTACCGGTTAAAGAAACGATCCGCAGTTTCAAGGAAATTCTCGAAGGCAAGCACGACGACCTTCCTGAAGCAGCCTTCCTCTTCGTTGGAACGATTGAACAAGCCGTAGAAAAAGCGAAGACGTTGGAATAGTGTCCTGCCGGGAGCTAACTGCTTCCGAAGTGAGCATTCAGGGAGGGATGTAAGTGAGCACCTTTTTATTGGAAATCGTCACACCGGACCACGTGGCTTATTCCGGAGAGGTGGACAGCCTGGTTGTACGCGGTGTGGAGGGTGAGCTCGGCATTTTGCCGAACCACATTCCGTTGGTCACCCCGCTGCGGGTTGCTCCGATTGCCGTGACGAGCGGCAAGAAAACCACCGAGATCGCGGTTAACGGCGGCTTTGTTGAAGTACGTAAAGACAAGGTTGTCGTTCTGGCTGAGAGCGCAGAGCTTCCTGAAGAGATCGATGTTGAACGTGCACGTGCCGCCAAAGAGCGTGCCGAGCGCCGTTTGGCAGCGGGCAAGCAGGATGAGATCGATTTCCGCCGTGCGGAAATGGCCCTGCAAAAAGCAATTAACCGGATCAATGTGGCCGGTCGTAAATAATAGTACAGAGAGCCTGTCTCGTTAAAGAGACAGGCTTTTTTATTGAAACGGGATAAACCAAAGGTATCGTTCCTATGAAACCAGGGGATTCTTCTGTCATACAATCCCCACATTCCATATAGAATATTGGTGCTGACTAGTCCAAATGACCTATTTATTTCCGAGGAAATTAGACAGAAAGCGCTTTACGATAAATTATTCAAAAATAAAGGAATTGGAACTGGATTCTTGAGGTCAAGGCAAGTATTATATAATAGTCCCTTGATGAGCTTGGTTGCTGGAAGGGACACCCAGCGTTCATCGTTATTCTTTTTTTAAATCAAGTGATGATGGAGGTAAGGGCATGGATTCGGACGTATCACAGAACATATCAAGCACCATCGGAGTCAGCGGTCTGATGTCCATTGTGGTGTCTTTGTTCTGCATCGGTTTGTCTTGGTGGGCGCTCCAGAACTTGAAGCTGGACCTGTTTATCAGGCATCCGAAGGGAGCTCAAGGGAAGCTGCTGCAGCTGCTGCTGGCGGTAGTGCTGGGGCATTTCGTCGCTAAGTTTCTGCTCGATTATATTGGCTGGAGCAACATGATCCGGTATATGTTTTAACCGGTCAACGTTTGGTTATATCACTGATAGGCTGCTTGTAGGACTTCAGCAACTGAACATGGTTGAAAGATGTCGAATAATAACATTTTTTTATGTCAACAATGAAAAAGAACAGTTTAGGTAAGGCTGACGGCTCCACTTGCCGATGGTGGCAGGAAAGCCTTACACGTTTAAAAAAGATGTGGACCTGGAGCCGAAAAAGTCTGATTTCGTAACTCATCCCGCTTAGCGTGCCCTGATGCCGGCCGGCTTGAAGCGATAGTTCCTCCGGAGCATATTCGCCAAAAAACGCTTGTATCCGTCAAAAGGTCAGTGTTATGATGGAAGTTAGGGAATTAGCAATGTAATTTCTTGAATATCCAGAAATAAAGGAAAAATTGGACGCGGAGGGAATCATGATGAGCAAATTTATCGTCCGCGGTGGCAATAAACTGACCGGAAGCGTGAAAGTCAGCGGGGCAAAAAATTCTGTTCTTCCGATCATCGCTGCCTCTCTTCTTGGGGAAGAAGGAGAAAGCATCATTATCGATGCGCCTCCTCTTGACGATGTAATTACAATCAGTAAAGTATTGGAATCCATAGGTGCAGTCATTACATATGAAAAGGATGTAATGAGGGTCAATGCCCAAACGATTTCCTCATGTGAGGCACCTTATGAGTGGGTGCGGAAGATGCGGGCGTCTTTTCTGGTCATGGGTCCTCTGCTTACGAGAATGGGCCATACGCGGATTTCACTGCCGGGCGGGTGTGCCATCGGTACAAGACCTATCGATCAGCATCTGAAGGGCTTTGAAGCGCTGGGTGCCGAAATCAGCCTGGGACAAGGATACATTGAAGCGAAAAGTAATGGCAGACTGCGCGGGGCCAAGATCTATTTGGACGTGGCCAGCGTAGGCGCTACTGAAAATATTATGATGGCCGCCACGCTGGCTGAAGGCGTGACGGTGATCGAAAATGCGGCGAAAGAGCCGGAAATTGTCGATTTGGCGAACTACCTGAACGGCATGGGCGCGAAAGTGCGCGGCGCCGGTACCGGTATTATCCGGATCGAAGGCGTGGAGAAGCTGCACGGTACCGAGCATACGGTCATTCCGGACCGGATCGAAGCAGGCACTTACATGGTGGCGGCCGCGATTACCGGCGGAGACGTGTACGTTGAAGGCGCGATTCCGGATCATTTAGGTCCAGTCATTGCCAAGCTGGAAGAGATGGGCGTTGAAATCGAACCAGGCGAAAACGGCGTACGCGTGAAGGCGAACCATCCGCTCAAAGCGGTTGATATCAAGACGCTGCCGTATCCGGGCTTCCCGACCGACATGCAGTCGCAAATGATGGCGCTGCTGCTCAAGTCGGAGGGCACGAGTGTCGTGACCGAAACGGTGTTTGAAAACCGCTTTATGCATGTGGACCAGTTCCAGCTGATGAACGCGGAGATCAAGGTAGAGGGCCGTACGGCCATCGTAACCGGCGGTGCCAAGCTTACAGGCGCCAAGGTGTGCGCTACCGACCTTCGGGCCGGAGCAGCCTTGATTCTGGCGGGCCTCGTGTCGGAAGGAACGACAGAGGTCAGCGGTACGCATCATATCGACCGGGGCTATGTTCACCTGGCGGAGAAGCTGCAAGGCCTGGGAGCCGATATTTGGCGGATTTCCGTCGATGAGCCGACCTTGACTCAGCCGGCAGCGGCCAAGAAAGAGGCGGACAGCAAGGAAGAGGAAGTCAAGCTGGTGAATGTGCAGCCGACTTGGGTGTAAGTCCTTATTTGATCTTGTGATAGGCGGAACATTTTACTGGAAACGATTCATTGTACTGTAAACAAACAAATGGCCGGAGCTACGCGGCCATCCACCATAAGCAGCTGAGAAAAGACCAGGCCCGTTGCGGCCTGGTCTTTTCTGTCGTCGACTGGTCTGCGATCCACCATTCTCTTCGATTTCGTCACCCCAATCAAAGTCTTTCTTATTATAAAGAGGAACTTCCCGAGTGAATAAAACGATCCTGCCGATATCCCTAAGCCGTTTCGGCTCTGGGCCAGTTCATACTTCTTCCTATACGATGCAGGGCATCGGGTTCTGACCCAGCCTATTTGTTCTCTTAAGGAATGGAAGGTTCCTTCTGCTTGGAAGGCACAATCTCTGTTTCTCTTAAAAAGGGTTCTATCACTCTCAAGCCTCTCATATGTATGAATATCGGATGTGAACGGTGAAGAGGGGAGCGGACGATAGCGCCGCGTCCCATCGATATCTGCCCGCCGCGCAGCCGGTATCCGGAAGGTCTAGTAACGAAGGACGAAGCATGGACGGAGGTTTGAGAGAATATGAAGGATCCACGCACACAATTAAAAATTCCCGTCGCTCCCAGAAGCGAAGCGCTCTCGCCGGATGATCCGAGAAGCACGGCCCCACAGCCGGGCAGGCCGCAGCTGACGCTGCTGCCCGGCCATGCTGCGCAGCCGCCAGAGGCTGCAGCGCCGGCCAGGCCGGAGCGCCAGAGCACGCTCCGGCCCGAGGCCCCGGGCGCGCCTGGCGGCGCCCGGCACACCAACGGGCGGCGCCCATGGACGCCGCCGCCAAGCCGCGGCCCGGCCAAAGGGCCGCGCCGCCCGGGCAGCGCCCGCAAGGTGCCCCCAGCCGCCCTGTGGGGGGCGGGCGGGGTGCTCGCACTGGCGCTGCTGCTGCCCACGCTGGTGGTGGTGTCGACGAACCACCACCCCGCACCGGTGCCCGCGCCCATTCCGGCGCCGGCACCGGCCAAGCCCGCTGCGCCGCAAGCGGAGGCGCAGCTGCCGAACGTGTCCGTCTATCTGACGAAGACGGGACAAGTGGAAGTGCTGCCGATGGAAGACTACGTCACCGGCGTGCTGGCAGCCGAGATGCCGGCGGACTTTGAGCTGGAGGCGCTCAAAGCGCAGGCGATCGCGGCCCGCACCTTTATCGTCCGCCGACTCGTTGACGGCGACATGAGCGGCGTGCCGGACCGCAAGGCCATGGTGACTGATACGGTCAGTCATCAGGCGTATATCTCCAAAGAAGTATTGGAGAAGGAATGGAAGGCGCAGGGGAAATCCGCGGAGCTGGCCAAGCTGCAGCGGGCGGTGCAGGAAACCCGCAATACGATCATGACCTATAAAGGAAAGCCGATTACGGCATCCTTTTTCTCTACCAGCAACGGGTATACCGAAAATTCGGAAGATTATTGGAAGGATGACATTCCGTACCTCCGCAGTGTAGCGAGTCCATGGGACAAGGAGCTGGCGCCGGGGTACAAGGAGACGGTCACGATCAGCCGGAAAGATTTTATCACCAAGCTCGGTTTGGCCGGACAGGCTATCACGGTATCGACGGGTCAGCCTTTCATTCAAGTCTTGTCTACGACGGAGGGGCACCGGATTAAAGAGATTTCCATCGGCGGTCATGTGTTCAGCGGCCGGGAAGTGAGAGAGAAGCTGAACCTGCGGTCCAGCGAGTTTACTTGGAAGACCTCGGGGGCCGACATCCAGATCACCACGTACGGATACGGGCATGGCGTCGGGATGAGCCAGTGGGGTGCGGACGGGATGGCCAAGGAAGGGTCGACCGCCACGCAAATTCTCAAACACTACTATACGGGCATCGACTTTACGCAAGCTTCAAAACTTCTCTCTAAAGATTGAAAAAATAATATAAAGAGATACGTATAAAAGATTCCGCCCCGGTAACAATGTTACTGAGGTGATAAACATATGAATGAACAAAACAAAAGTAGTCAAAGCCACGGCGAAGCTCCTAAAAAAGTGCAAGGAGAGCCTGTAAATCAGCCTTCTTCGTGGAAAAAGCTGTTGTCCAAACGGTGGGTATACCCGGCAGCTTACGTGGCCGCAGCAGCAATTATACTAACCTTAGTGTGGGTCTACCAGGATACCAGCCAGAAGAACCTTACCCAAGACCCCGCTAAAGTAACGGAGCAATCTACTACCGCTTCGGATGCTGCAGCAAGCAAGGACACTGCCACAGACGCCAAGGACAATGCCGTTGAAGTAACCGCCAATGCCGAAGGTATGGTATGGCCGGTTGCGAATGCCAAAGACGTTAAAGTCGTGAAGCCGTTCTATGATGAAAATGGTACCGAAGAAAATCATCAAGCCGCGATGGTTCAGTACGATGACACGTTCACGCCGAACGTCGGTGTCGACCTGGCCCGCGCAGATGACCAAGCGTTTGACGTCAAAGCCGCTCTCGGCGGAAAAGTCACTCGCGTCGATTTGAACCCGCCGCTGACTGGAACCGTGATCGAGATTACCCATGACAACAATCTCAAGACGGTTTACCAAAGTCTCTCGGACGCCAAAGTTAAACTGGGCGACACCGTGAAGCAAGGTGATACGATCGGCACCGCCGGCCGCAGCGAAATCGAGAAGGAACTGGGCAACCACGTACACTTCGAAGTGTACGACAATGGAACACCGGTCAATCCGGAAACGGTTCTTCCGAAGCAATAACCGAAAAGCGTGAAGAAAAAATAAGCCTAAAGGCAGGGACAATCCCTGCCTTTTTGTGTGCAAACCCTTGTAAATGGCGGGAAAGGGCTGTGGGAAGCCCCCTCGATTTGCGGGGTTATTTTGCGCTGTCCGTAAAATAAATGGGCCTTGCGGAGCTTGTCAGGCTTGGAAAGCGCGAATATATAGGCACGCCCCTCATATAATGTACCAAACTATCCACAGTAGGGAGGCGGGAGCGTGCACGATTACATCAAAGAACGGACCATTAAAATTGGTCGTTGTATCGTGGAAACGAGACACACGGTCCGAACCATTGCCAAGGAATTTGGCGTATCGAAGAGCACAGTGCATAAGGATTTGACCGAACGTTTGCCGGAAATCAATCCCGATCTGGCTGACCAGGTTAAGCACATTCTTGAATACCACAAATCGATCCGTCATCTCCGGGGAGGCGAAGCGACCAAGATTAAGTATAAAAAGACCAGCGGAAAGAAACGGGAAGCCGTCGCTTCCGCCAAAGCCTGACCATCTGGGCTTCCGGGCCCGGTTCATATGATCTTGCGGCAGGGCACACCTGTGCCCATTGTATCCCTCCCCTGAAGTATGATATGTTAAAAGATGGTATAAGGTCGACAAATGTGATCCCTTTTTCCCAAAAATACATAACTTCCTGCCACATCCTGTCGAAATGGGACTTCGATAAGCGGTAACAGGGACTCTTTTACCATAAAATAATACTTTGGGGGCTCTTTTCATGATGTTTAGCAAGGATATTGGAATTGATCTTGGCACAGCCAACGTGCTGATTCATGTCAAAGGGAGGGGGGTTGTACTCAACGAGCCTTCTGTCGTGACGATCGAAAGCGACACCAAAAGAGTCCTTGCCGTCGGGGAAGAAGCCCGGAGAATGGTTGGCCGCACGCCTGGGAATATCGTGGCGATTCGTCCGCTGCGCGATGGGGTTATTGCCGATTTTGCGATTACGGAAGCGATGCTGAAGTACTTCATCAGCAGTGTGGGAGGACGCAGCTGGAGCAGCCGGCCGCGGATTCTGATCTGTGCGCCTACGAATATTACCTCTGTTGAACAGAAGGCCATCCGGGAAGCCGCCGAGCGAAGCGGAGCTAAGGATGTATTCCTGGAAGAAGAACCGAAAGCCGCAGCCATTGGCGCGGGTATGGATATTTATCAGCCAAGCGGCAATATGGTCGTCGATATCGGCGGCGGAACGACGGATGTAGCCGTCCTGTCCATGGGCGACGTCGTTACCGCCTCTTCTATTAAAATGGCGGGGGACAAGTTCGACGAGGCCATCGTGAAATATATTAAAAATAAGTACAAGCTCCTGATCGGTGAACGCACCTCGGAGGATATCAAGATCAAGGTAGGCACCGTCCGTCCGGGCGGACGCCAGGATGAGATCGATATCCGCGGGCGCGATATGGTCAGCGGACTGCCGCTTACCGTGACGGTTTCTTCGAACGAAGTTCAGGAAGCGCTGTGGGAACCGGTCTCGATGATCGTGGCCGCTGCCAAGTCGGTGCTGGAACGGACGCCTCCCGAGCTGTCCGCCGACATTATCGACCGCGGCGTCATTCTCACCGGCGGTGGTGCTTTGCTTGACGGATTGGACGAGCTGCTCGCCGAAGAGCTGCACGTGCCGGTATTAATCGCAGAAGACCCGATGCATTGTGTCGTGAAAGGCACGGGACTCATGCTCGATCACTTGGACAAGGTGTCCAAGAAAGCATTCTAATGACGTATGGCCGGCCCCTGAGCCGGCTGCGGCAAAACCCTAAAAAAACCCGGGCCTATGTCCGATATATGTACTATGGATCGCGGGCTCTGAGGAGCCCGTTCATATAGATCAGCGATGTATTCTATATTATATGAAGATAAAATTTTTATTACCCAATGAACAAGCACATGAAACAGGGAGGGACCCCATCTCAATGCTGAGAGGACTTTACACCGCCGCTGCCGGCATGATGACGCAGCAGAGCCGCCACGATACCGACGTCCAAAATATTGCCAATATCAACACCCCTGGGTACAAGCAGGTCAACAGCGTTGCCCGTTCGTTCCCCGAGGTGCTGATTTCGATGATCGGCGGGGGTGCGGAGAATCCGAACCCGCAGCTCGGCAAGCTGAACACGGGCGTTTTTGCTGAAGAAAGCTTGTCTATGTACCTGCAGGGTGTCATCACGGAGAGCGAGAAGCCGACCGATTTTGCGCTGGTGTCCGATATTGAAGTCACCGATCCGGCAACGGGCCAGAACATTCCGTTCGACCAATCCGGCAAGTATGTTGACCCGGACGGCAATGTGACCTACAAGCCGGAGGCGTATTTTACCGTCCGCAATGCGGATGGGGAAATCGGGTATACGAAAGACGGCAGTTTCAAGGTGACTCCGGACGGTTTGCTGCTGACTTCGGCCGGGTACCAGGTATTGGATGCCAATAATCGGCCCATTCGGTTGACAGGCTCGGTGGACAGCCTTAAAGTGAACGAGCAGGGGTTTATTTTGAATCCCGCAACGGGTGTGCCCGGAACACGGCTTGGCATTGCCGTCGTGGGGCAGCCCGGCCAGATGGTGCGTACGGGTGACGGATTGTTCAAGGTGGATGATACCGCAGCTGCCGGTGTCCGCGCGTTGGGTAACGCCGACCGCGTAGAAGTGCGGCAGCATTATTTGGAGCAGTCCAACGTGGATTCCTCCGCGGCGGTCGTAGACATGAACACGGCGCTTCGGGCCTACGAGGCCAATCAGAAGGTCGTGCAATTTTATGATAAAAGTTTGGACAAGGCTGTCAACGAGGTCGGCAAGGTATAGGATGCTACGGACTAGGGAGGGTGGACGTAAATGAATAACTCCATGATCAGCGCGATGGTATCCATGAATGCGCTGCAGCGGAAGCTGGACGTTATCGCGGATAACATCGCCAACATCGATACGGACGGATACAAGCGGAAGGAGAGCTCCTTCGAAGACGTGCTGACCACGGTCACGCAGCAGCCGGACGGCTTCAAGCAGAACGGACGGGTTTCCCCGCTTGGATACAATAACGGTTTTGGCATGCGGATGACGGAAATCACCCGGGATATGCAGCAGGGGCCGCTGAATCAGACCGGCAACCCGCTGGATCTCGCCATTGAAGGCACGGGCCTGTTTGCGGTTGAGGCGAACGGACGCACGGCCTACACCCGGGAAGGCGCCTTCCATTTTGTGCCCGATCCCGACCCTGCCAAGCCGAAGAATATGGTGCTGGTCAACAATCAGGGTTACTTCGTTCTTGATACGAACGGCAGACAAATCTCCGTCGCCAACAATGCCAAGGTGGCCGTCGATCAGGACGGACAGGTCATTGTTAAGAATGCGGCGGGGACAAACGCCGTGGCTACCATTCAGCTGGCATCGCCGGTCCGCCCGGATGCGCTGGTGCAGATGGACGGCAACCTGTTTGTTATTCCCGGCAACCTGACGAAAGCTCAGGTATTCGGCAACGCCCCTTATACCCCAGCCGCCTCCGGGACAACCATCCGTTCGGGATATCTGGAACAGTCGAATGTCGATTATGCACAAGAAATAACGGATATGATGCAGGCGCAGCGCGCTTATCAGCTATCCGCCCGGGCACTGACATCCAGCGACACGATGATGAATCTGGCGAACAATATCCGTGGATAGGAGTTCTGCAATGAGTGAGAAAACCCAAGCAGCTGGCAAAGCGAAACCGGCCGTGCGGAAGACGGCAAGATGGAGAATCGTCATCCGCTGGATGATTCCGCTGTTTTTGCTGCTCGCTCTGGTTGGCGGGATGACCTTCGGTTATGTCTTTATCGGCAAACAGAGCCTGTCCGACGTGTTTCAATGGAAGACTTGGCAGCATGTGATCGATTTGGTATTTGCGCCCTGACGGGGCGTCTAACCGCTGACTTTTGACAGAAAACTCCTTCCATTCGGGAGTTTTCTTTTTTTGCTCGGAAAATGTATAATGATGGGGGACTTGCGAAGCCCATACAAAAGGGCCTCCCCCGTGCCGTTCATCAGGATCGGCATACCGGAGAAAGGCCCCTTATCTGAACCTTCACTTCTGCAGAGGGTGAAGGATAGTTTAGTTTTTTCCGAAATCTATGGATTTTATGCAGTATAACCCTTGAAAGTTGCGGTGATTCGCCTATTTTGAAAGGAGTTTGAGAGACGTGCTTAACGTGAAAGAAATTCAGGAGATCATCCCGCACCGGCCTCCGTTTTTGCTGGTGGACCGCATCATCGAGATGGAAGTCGGCAAGCGCGCGGTCGGAATCAAGAACGTAACCATTAATGAGCCTTTCTTCATCGGCCACTTTCCGGAATATCCGGTCATGCCTGGCGTGCTGATCACCGAAGCGCTGGCACAGGTTGGAGCAGCCGCTATTTTGAAGGAAGAGAGCAACCGGGGCAAAATCGGCTTTCTGGCCGGTCTCGACAACTTCCGCTTCCGTGGACAAGTGGTACCCGGCGATACGCTTCGCCTTGAGGTGGAAATTACCCGCTTGAAGGGAAGCATCGGGAAGGGACACGCCGTAGCCAAGGTCGACGATAAAGTCGTCGCGGAAGGCGACATCATGTTCGCTCTGTCCGACCCTGCACAATCTTAAGTAACCATCATTCTTATTATGGAAAGGAGAAGCAGTAATGACACAACAACTCAGCACTCAAGCAAGTGAGAATGTCAAGCAATGGCTTCAAGATCCTTCTATAGATGAAGAAACGAAACGGGAGCTCGAAGGGCTGTCCGATCAGCCGCTGGAGCTGGAAGACCGTTTTTACAAAGATTTGGAGTTTGGCACAGGCGGTCTCCGCGGCGTGATCGGTGCAGGAAGCAACCGCATCAACCGGTACACCGTCGGCAAGGCGACGCAAGGATTTGCACGCTACATACTGGAGCAGCACGGTTCGGCTGAAGGCACGCCTTCGGTCGTGATCGCCCATGATTCCCGCCACTTCTCGCCGGAGTTTGCGCTGGAGGCCGCTCTGGTGCTTGCAGGCAACGGTATCACAGCCAAGCTGTTCCCATCCCTGCGCCCGACGCCGCAGCTGTCGTTCAGCGTGCGCCATTTGGGAGCGACCGGCGGCATCGTCATTACGGCGAGCCATAACCCGCCGGAGTATAACGGGTACAAGGTGTACAACGCCGAGGGCGGACAACTCGTGCCGGACGAAGCGGAGAAGGTCATTTCTTACATCCAGCAGGTCGATTCCTTCGCTGCGGTGAAGCGGCTGGATCAGCAGGAAGCGGAAGCGAAGGGGCTGCTCGTGTGGCTCGGCCAGGAGGATGACGATGCGTTTATCCGCACCGTAGCCGATGTCAGCGTTAACCGCGAGGCGATTGCTTCGACGCTCGGCCAAGATTTTAAAATCGTCTACACGCCGCTCCATGGAACGGGAAATATTCCGGTCCGCCGCGTGCTGGAGGAAGTCGGCTTTACGAACGTGCATATTGTAGCGGAGCAGGAGCAGCCGGACGCCGAATTTTCCACTGTGAAGTCTCCGAATCCGGAAGAACGCGAAGCGTTCACGCTGGCCATGAAGGTAGGGCAGGAGATCGGTGCTGATTTGTTGATCGGAACCGACCCGGATGCCGACCGCATGGGTGCGGTAGTTAAGAACCAGGCAGGAGAATTCGTTGTATTGTCCGGTAATCAGTCCGGGGCACTCATGATTTATTATTTGCTCAGCCAATTAAAAGAAGCAGGCAAGCTGCCAAACAATGGGGCGGTCATCAAAACGATCGTGACCAGCGAGATGGGAGCGACGATCGCCGAGTATTTTGGGGCGGAAGTATTCAACACGCTGACCGGCTTTAAATACATCGGGGAGAAAATGACCCAGTTCGAGAAGACCGGCTCCCATACGTATCTGTTCGGATACGAGGAGAGCTACGGATACCTCGCTGGCAACTATGCCCGCGATAAGGACGCCGTATTGGCCTCGCTGCTCATCTGTGAAGCGGGTGCCTACTATAAAGCTCAAGGCAAGACGCTGTACGAAGTGCTGCAGGAGCTGTATGAGCAGTTCGGCTACTTCCAGGAGAAACTGGAGTCCCGCACGTTGAAAGGCAAAGACGGCCTGGCCCAAATCCAGGCGAAAATGTCCGATTGGCGCAGCAACCCGCCGCAGACGGTGGCAGGACAAGCCGTCACGCAGGTGCTGGATTATTCGAAAGGGCTGGACGGCCTGCCGAAGGAAAACGTGCTGAAATATATGCTGGAAGACGGTTCATGGTTCTGCCTGCGTCCATCGGGGACAGAGCCGAAGATCAAGGTATACTTTGCCGTGAGAGGCGATTCTCTGGATGATGCGAATGCGCGTATTCAGAAATTGTCGGATGAAGTGATGGCAAGGGTTGACGCCTAACATTTAAGAAATGGATATTCCGGGAGGCCGCGTGTTCGAAGATGAACGCTGCGGATTCCCGGAGTTATTATGAGGAGGTACTTTTGGTGCATCAGAAATGGCAGCGTTGGAACACGGCATCCCGCAAATGGCTGTGGATTCTCGTCGTGCTGGGCATAATCGCCGCGATTCCGGTGATTTATGACCGCTACCGGACGGAGTCATCTTCCAATAACGTAGAGTTGGTGTATAACTATCGCGGACTGGTGGAGACGGCTTCGTATCAAGCTCATCCGGAGGAATACCTTCAGCAGCAGCTGGATCAGCTGAAGGCGGCGGGCGTGACGAGCATGGCGATGTTCGAGAGTACGCTGGACGATTTTAAAAAATCCCGCCGCATCATGATGTTTAATGCGGGGGACGTCGCCTCGATGACGAAGAGCGTCATCCCGACCAACGATAACTATACCTATATTCTGTTTACGAACGAAGAGAATGCGGGACGCTTGTCTCCCCTGATCGAAGACACCTTTACGGGGATCGGCATCGGCGTCAAGCCATGGGAATTCAACGGGCAGAAGGGCCTGATTCTAGAAACTTCACCGGAGGATGCCGTGCTCAAGCCAATGCAGCCAGATCCGATTGCATTCGAAATGCTGCGCAGCAAAGGATTCAACATCGTGCCGCGGATGTCCGACAGCCTTCCTTACAACCAGGAAGCGATGGACAAGCTGCTGGCCTACTATCAGGCGAACGGCGTCAAACGCGTATTGTTTGAGGGCGATTCCGTTAAAGGCTTCAATGACAATGAGGATATGAACAGCCTGCAGGGTTTTGCCAACCTGCTGAACCAATACGGGATCGGCATTGCGGCCATCGAGAACCTGAAGCAGCCGCAAAAGGGGCTGTCCAAGCTGGCCTACGATACGGATTACAACGTAGCCCGTCTGTACTCCCTGAGCGACCGTGATGCTGCGGCGCTGAGTCCGGAGACGATCGCCGACCGGTTTGCGCTGGCGACGAAGGATCGGAACATCCGGATGCTGTACATCAACGTCGCTCCATCCCGCAACATGACCAAGGCCACGATTACCGATTCCGTGGATAACATCGTGAAAACCTTGCAGGAGCCGGGAAATGCCATCAAGCAGATGGAAAACAACGGCTTCAAGATGGGACAAGCGGGAGCATTCCATATTTATGATTCGGCCGGACAGCGTTATTTCAAAATGGTCGTCGTGCTCGGTGGGGTTGCCTTCGTTGCGCTCCTCGTTTCTTACTTTATCCCGGCACTGACCCTGATCGCGTTTGTGCTTGGGTTAATCGGCAGCGCAGGATTATATGTCCTCAAGCCGACGCTGTTTGAGCAGGCGCTGGCTCTGCTCGTGGCCATCAGCGCACCGACGATTGCCGTGCTGCTGGCAGTGAGAAAGCTGAACGAAATGAACGCGGCCAACGCCGGGCTTACATCTGGACGCCGGTTTGCTCATGCGGTTGTGATTTATATCAAGACGGCGATTATTTCGCTGAGTGCGATTCCTTTTGTCATCGCGCTGCTGAACAACATCACCTACAGCCTGGTGCTGAATCAGTTCCGCGGCGTCAGCCTGCTGCATTTGGCCCCAATCGGTCTCATCGCGATTTATGTCGTGCTGTACCGCGGCGGCAAACCGCTGCAGCAAATCGGTAAATTATTCCGCACCCCGATTACGCTGACCTGGGTAGTGGCAGCAGGGGTCATTGGTGTGTTAGGCTTATATTATCTGAGCCGCACCGGCAACGGGGGAAGCGTCAGCTCGATTGAAATGACGTTACGCACAGTTCTGGAAAACACGTTCCACGTTCGTCCTCGGAACAAGGAGCTCGTTGCACACGCACTGTTCTTGCTGGGCATCTTCGTGTCGCTTAGATACCGCAACGTCGTTTACTTGATGATCTTTGCGGTTATCGGCCAGCTGTCGATGGTGGATACGTTCGCGCATATCCACTCGCCGATGAAAATTTCGTTCGTTCGTGACCTGCTCGGCCTGGGTCTCGGATTTATCTTTGGCCTGATCGCCATTGGCGTATGGCAAGTACTGGAAGGGTGTTGGAAACGATGGGTACCACGTCTCAGAAGACCGTAGTCATCTCCGGATACTACGGGTTCCGGAACAGCGGGGATGAGGCGGTGCTCCAATCGATCTTGACCGCTCTGGAGGAGCGGGGGAAGGCAGCCGGCGTTTCGATTCGGCCGGTGGTTCTCTCCATCGATCCCGAGTGGACCAAGGCCACCTACGGCGTGGACGCGGTACACCGGATGAAGCTGGGCGAAGTGAGACAGGCGCTGAAGGAAAGCTCAGGTCTGATCAGCGGCGGCGGCAGCCTGCTGCAGGATGCCACCAGCTCCAAGACGATCCCTTATTATCTCGGGGTGATCAAGCTGGCCCAGTGGTTGAAAAAGCCGGTCTTTATCTACTCTCAAGGGATTGGGCCCGTCAACCGGAAGCTGTTTCACCCGTTCATCAAAAGCGTATTTAACCAATGTGAATATATATCGGTTCGGGATCAAGAGTCGGCACGCCTGCTGGAGCGCATGGGGCTGGGCTGGAACCGGGTTCAGGTCGTGCCTGACCCGGTGATGGGCCTGACAACCGGCAGCAAGAAGCCGGAATCGCTGCAGCAGGACGCCGAACGTCCGCTGCCGGTAATCGGCATTTCGGTCCGATATTGGGATCCGGAGCGCCGGGAGCTGCAGGCGATCGCCGACGGGTTGAGCAAGCTGTGCCAGGAGCAGGCGGTGCATCTGCGCTTCCTGCCGTTCCATCTGCCGGACGATGTGAAAGCATCGCAGGAAATCATCGACCGGATGGGCGATGTATCTGCGAGCGGCAGCGTCGTGTCGGTGTGCCGCGATGCGGTACATCCGCAGGAGATGCTGGCTGAAGTTGGCCGCTGTGACGTCGTTATCGGCATGAGGCTGCACAGCCTCATCTATGCCGCGAATCAGCTGGTGCCGATGATCGGCGTGTCCTATGATCCGAAGATCGATAACTTTTTGAAACGGCTGGATCTGGAGCCTGTAGGGACAAGCGCTTCGCTGGCGCCTGAGGCGCTGAAGAACGAGGTGTCCCGCCTGCTGAGCGAGAACAGCCTCTGGCAGGAGGCGAACCGTGAGCGCATCGCGGTGCTGAAGGAAGAGGCGCAGGCTCCGGCACAGCATATTATTGATTTTTTGCAGCAGCAATAAAGGATAAGGTGATTATAGCGTGAACCAACCAAGCCAAGTGCCCACGGTGCCGATTTTCGGCATCCCGGTGAGCCGATGGGGCATGACCGATACCGTTCAATATTTAACCGGACTCATCCAGTCGGGTGAGCGCCGGCCGCATCAGATCATTACCGCCAATCCCATTATGGTGATGACGGCCCTTCAGGACCCTGCTTACATGGACGTCATGAGGGGAGCCGATCTGCTCGTCCCGGACGGGACGGGAGTGGTATGGGCGGCGGAAAAAGCCGGATCGCCCGTGAAGGAACGCGTTGCAGGTTTTGACCTCCTACATGAATTGATGAAGGTCGGAGAAGACTATCACTGGAAAGTGTATTTGCTCGGATCGACGTCCGAAGTGATTCAGGCGACGGTGGAGCGGTTACATTTGCAGTATCCGGGGGTTCAAATCTCGGGATTTCGTGATGGCTACTTTTCCCAAGAGCAGGACGCCGAAGTGATCGCGGCGATCCGCGAAGCGGAGCCGGACATTCTGTTCGTGGCACGCGCCGTAGATACGCAGGAGCCTTGGATCGCGCGTTACAAGGAGCAGCTCGGCGTACCGGTCATGATGGGCGTCGGCGGGAGCTTCGACGTCATTTCCGGCAAGTCCAAGCGGGCTCCCAAGCTGTTCCAGCAGCTGCGGGCGGAGTGGTTATACCGCCTGTTAAAGGAGCCGACGCGAGCCAAAAGAATGCTTGCGCTGCCGAAATTCGTAGTGAAAGTGCTGCGGGATAAAGAAAACCTGACAAAACCCAGATAAAAAGATGAAATCGTCTTGAATAACCCGATATTTTGCGAAAAAACGGGATTGGTTTTATTTTTCGATCAGAGTATAATTCAATCCGGTAGAACAATTGGGGGTTGAACAATCACATGTTAATGCTAGCCATCATCGGATGTATCGTGTCGCTCATCCTGGCACTGGTCCTGACGCCGCTCGTCAAGAAGCTGGCGGTGAAGATCGGAGCAGTGGACGTACCGAATGCCCGAAAAGTGCATACGCGAATTATGCCCCGGCTTGGCGGTTTAGCCATATATCTTGCTTTTATACTAGCCATGTTCGCAGTGCTTCCGTTTGTCGCCGATCATTTCTCGATGCGGGATTCCAACTTTATTAAGGCATTCCTGCTGGGCGGAACGCTGATCGTGCTGATCGGCGCGCTCGACGACCGCTTCGAACTGTCGGCCAAGGTGAAGCTGCTCGGACAGATCATTGCTGCGTGCGTGGTCGTGTTCGGATTCGATATCAAAGTGGACTTTGTAAATATTCCTTTTGCTGATAACTATTCTTCGCTGGAAAACTGGATTTCCATTCCGCTGACCATCATTTGGATTATCGGCGTAACAAACGCCATTAACCTCATCGACGGTCTGGATGGCCTGGCAGCCGGCGTATCCGGCATCGCGATCGGCACCATCCTTGTGATGTCCCTGCTGATGGGCAACATGATGGTCGCTATGCTGTGTCTCTTGCTTCTCGGCGCCATCGTCGGATTCTTGTACTTCAATTTCCACCCGGCCAAGATTTTCATGGGGGATACGGGGTCGCTGTTCTTGGGCTTCTGTCTGGCGATGCTCTCCCTGCTTGGATTCAAGCAGATCGCGATCATCTCGTTCATCACCCCGCTGATTATCATCGGCGTGCCGCTGTCGGATACGTTCTTTGCGATCATCCGCCGCTGGATGCAGAAGAAACCGATCTTCGCACCGGACAAGGGCCACCTGCATCACTGCCTTCGCGAAATCGGCTTCAGCCACCGCCAGTCGGTGCTGATCGTGTACGGTATCGCCGCATTCTTCGGCGTGCTGGCGGTCATCCAGTCCTCAGCTGCGATGTATGAAGCGAACTGGGTCACGTTCGTCGTGATCTGTGTCATGATGTTCTTCCTGCAAATTGGTGCAGAGATCATCGGCCTTGTCGGCAAGACGAAGCGGCCGATCCTGAATCTGATCGCCCGGCTGCGGATGAAGGTTAGTGAGAACCGTCATAATTAGGGTAAGATAAGAAGCGTTATGCAATTATATATATTGTTAAGTGGAACGTCGCACCTTGGGGTGCGGCGTTTTTTATTACTTATGGAGCAGTAATAAGGCTTCCTGCCTATCCAAAATCAGGATGAACAGCCTATTGAGAATAATTTAAAAAATAAATAAAGTTTGTTTAGTCAAATGCTAACTAGCTGGGTAATAAACATGAGTGTAAGTAATTTAAAAGGGGAGAAGGGTACATATGAAAAAATTGATTATTGGTCTTACGGTTGGAATGCTGCTTGGTTCGTCTACGGTGGCGCTTGCTGCTACGAATACAGTGCAGGCGACTTTGACAAAATTCAGAGTAGCTATTAATGGTGTGCCGAAAACAGGAACCTCAACACAGCTCTTGTATAAAGGAACCACGTACGTTCCGATACGCGATCTTGCTACTATGTTTAACTACACAACAAATTTTGATAACAACTCAAAGGCGATCTCCTTTACATCCGCTGATAATTCGAATGATGCATGGATTACACTCTATGACTTTCAAGCAGCAAATGATTACTTGACTGTGCAACAACAACAAGGCATTCCTAATGCATATGAAGTGCTGAGTGGAGGAGCGACACTCTTTAAGGTTAATGGTTCGGAAATGAAAGATGGGGACTACAGCGCTATAACCGACAATAAGAACAAACAGATCAAGATTGAAAAAGTACTCGGAGCTATTTATTTGAATAAACAAGACCTTAAGGATGCTGGTTACCGGGTAAAATAATAATTGTTATAATAGTTTTAAATTAAGACCCTGTCCTTCTTTTTGGATAGGGTCTTTAACATTCATTAGAAAAGTCTGTCCTTCTCTAATTTTAAAGGGGGGGACTTTTTTTCTAGTTTTACCTAAAAAATAGGAAGAAAGTATCCGATAGAAAGAGTAAGAGAATCAATTGGAATTTCCAGTCATGATTACCGGAAATCTCACAAAAGTTAGGCGAAAAGGAGAGATCAAACATTTATGCACCGCATTAAGAAGACGTATGTCTGGATCATGCTCATGGCATTGATCGTTTCATTGTTTCCAGCAGGGTTAACTCAGCCTGCGCATGCAGCGCCCGCGCAGCCGGCCACTTATTTTATACCGGATGACTTGGATCTGCGGAAAACTTCATTACTAACGACCGATACTTCCGGTACGCAAATCAGCAGAGATAATGTATATGTATCCAGCAGTCCTACCCTTACAATCACTGGTACATATGCGTATGTTACTGAAGATTCGCTGAAAGCAAAGGTGGAGCAGTTGAGCTCCAAAACTCTGCAGGGCGGCGGTATTGAGTGGATAACGGATTCAGCTCATTTCAAAGACGGGAATATTACGAAAGATACCTCGTCTTCGGCCCAAAAATTTAAAGCGACGAACTTGTCCCTGTTCCCTGGATTCAACAAGATTACCTTGTCAGGCTCGCAAAACGGAATTACACGCTCTGACGTGTTCTACGTTTTGTTTGACCAAGTACCTTATGTCCAAAACTTGAAGCTGCTGGGATCCAGTCTCGGGGAAATTTATCTAAATGAAGGGACTCAGGTTGTCTCGGACAAGCAGTCTGTAACTCTTCAAGGGGATGTTAAAAACGCAACGGATGTTACCGTTGCCGTGAATGGTGATACGCCGCTGGTATCGACATTAACGCAAACAGGTAAGTTCTTTTCTCCTGCACTGAAACTGAAAACGGGTCTTAACACGCTGACGATTACGATCAAGAATGGCTCTGACTCAGTCTCCGTTACCCGGGAAGTCTATTACTATGACAAGAACAGTCCGTTTGTAACGTTGGACATGAACTATAACGGTAAGGACTACAATCTGTTGAATAACACGCCAACCGTTACCGACAATGGCCAAAATGGAACGCCATCGGGTACGTTAACCGCAAGAGTTCTACTTGATGACACAGGAAAGCCGTTTAAAGATGCCGGTACGGTATTGATTGATAACAATATTTTAACTCCGAATACGGACTACTCTGTATTAGATGAAGTTGCAATTCCAGCACCAGACGGAGTAACACCGGCTTATCGTCTTGTTACGTTTAAAGTGAATTCGATAGCCTTTGCTGCTGGTGTCGAAGCACAAAAAATTAAGCTCGGTGTTTCCTACGATAACAAGATTGATGCCGCAACCGATTTGATATTCAAATACCTGCCTGGTGAGGTCGGCATTACGAATATGAAATACCTGAAGGGCTATCAGGAAGGTAATACGCTGGCCGCAACAAGTGTGCTCCCGCTGGATGGAACGGAACTCGAGTCCGACTCCTTCTACGTGCTCGTCCAAGCAGACCAGAATTTAGATGGCATCACCCCGGAGCCGGTATTGAAGGCCGAGTACCTTCCTACGGGCAGCGTTAATGTAACTAAGGCTGGCTCGCAACCATCTGATTTGGCCAAGAACGAAGTCGTATACAAAGTAACCGGGTTCTCCAACGGTAAGCAGCAGGTGAGATTCCATTTTAATGACTCCAGTGCTTACTATACGGTGAATATCACCTATGCCACGAAGAACTATATTTATGTAGAGAATCTTTACGACGGGCAGACCTTTGAAATCGACTCCAGCAAGGGAACGTCAACGATTCGTCTGAAAGGCGAATACCGCGATTTTGAAAACATCTCGAATGCTGAATTGTTCGTCAACGGTCTTACGGGAGCCGATTTGAAGCTCAGCACGCCTTTTGTAATTAATAACACCAAAAAAACCTTTGATCTTAATCTGACTGTTGATGTTTCGGGCCCTCTTTATTATGGAGAGAACCGGATCGTTCTGACAGGTTCTTCAATGGACGGCAAAGGCAACACGCGCAGCGTCCGCAAGGAACTCCGGATTTATATCGTAGATACGAATGTTTCGAATATTACAACCTTCCAGCCTTCTATTGCAGATGATGCAAACCGCGAATCGTTCAGCCAATTGAACCTGGGACAGACGACAAGCAACCCTAAGCTGGATAAGATTCTGGAACGTTCGCCGCTGTTCGAATATAAGGATAACATTTATGAGACGAGTCAGTTGAAGTACGACCTGGTGATTCAAGGTGGCGGTGCGAAAATCATCAACCTGAACCTCGGATCGCAAAAATTCTTCTCGTCTTTGGATCAAAATATTGATTTGTCACAAGCAACCGCTGGAACAACAGTCATTAAAACAGACAAATTTCAGTACAACGGTAAAGATTATGACTATGATCTGGCCATGATCGACGGGAAGTTCCTGCTGCGGATCCGAAACATACCATTTGAAGCACCGGGAAGTCATGTCTACAATCTGGAGCTGATCAACAGTACTGGAGCGCGTTCCAGCCAGCGTCTAGAAATCACGCGTATCGTGGCACCGTTCCGAATTTTGTCCCCGAAAGCAACGGTAGGGGATCAAATTGTAGTGAATAAGAACTTTGTACGTTTCGATATCGAGGCAGAAGGAGCCACTCAGGTTCTGATTAACAAAAACCCGGCCACTAAGAGAACGGATATGAATGACCGTTTCTTCTATGACTTCGTAGGCCTCAAACCAGATAAGTCGACCAGCATCAAAATTGAAATTGTGAGAGGCACGACGAGCGTCACTCAAACGGTGAATGTGTACTACACCAGCGCTGTGACCGTTGATTCCCAGTACATGACGGAAAAACCGGCTACCAAGTACAGTGCGTTCAATAAAGCCCTGGAGCTTTCCTTCCCGAAAGGAACCGTGTTGAAATCGGCGAATGTCGGCGTAGGCGAAGTGGCTAAGTTCTATCCTGATAATAAGTATCTGTTCGGTATTGCCGACCCGAAAGACGGAGTGTTGGAAAGAAAGAACGATTACGGAGACGTGATCGGCTTGAACAAAGACCAAAGAACGCCGAATGGACAGGAAACGATCAAGCTGCCGGTCGACCTGCTGGAGTTCTTCAACTCTACAGCCAGGACGTATAACTTTACACGTGTATCTAATGTATATTGGATCAGCGCCGGATTAGGGGAGTCGGGATCTCCAGATACGCCTGGTTATAAGCCATCGACAAATGGTTTGGCGCCATACTCTATTGAGGGTAACTTCAGGGATCTGTCGATCCTCGAGCCAGAGAGAAAAATTGTACCTTCCCAACGGGGATCGTTGACCATTGCGTTTAACCCTGACGTGGTGGATGCGGCAGGAACAACCGTGACCGTATTCCGGTTTACGGACAAAGCGGAATGGGAAAATGTCGGAGGAGCCGTGAACACCAAGGCTCACACCATTACCGTTCCTTTTGATGACTCGGGCTATTATGTCGTCATGAAGCAAAGCCGCGGATTTAGTGATATTACGAAGCATCCATGGGCAAGAGACATTCTGAATGCTCTTTATGCCAAAGGCATCATGTCCAACGTTCAGGCTGACGCCTTCGGTGCAGATGATCTGACGACTCGTGGTGAGTTTGCCACATTGCTGGTCAAGGGCCTCGACATCCCGCTGAATTATGATAGCAATGTGCAGACCTATTTCGATATCGTACCTGGAGCCAAGACGGATACATGGGATTTCAAATACATTGAGACAGCTTCAAGAGCCGGCATCGTCACAGGTATTGGCGAAGGGTACTTTGGTGTCGAAGAACCGATTACCCGTGAACAGGCTGCTGTGATGGTTGCACGTGCACTGAAACTGAAAATGCCTGCGAATGACGCTAAGCTTAAAGCTTCGTTAGATAAGCAGTTCCAGGATTCTGGGAAAATTGATATTTACGCACGCCCTGGTATTTCAGCTGTTGTGGGCGCTAAAATCATGGCTGGCCAGCCAATTACGATTACCGGTCAGAAGAAACCTTCTTATAATTTTAACCCGCAAAGCAGCATGACGCGTGCGGAAGCCGGTAAGATTGCCGTTGAGCTGCTCAAGAAGAGCACCAGCATCTTCCCTAAAAATCTAAGCTAGTACGGAGAAGCCTCTTACCCTTAATTTATGGGAAGAGGCTATCTTTTTCCAATTTCAACTCTTTGTAATTTGTCGGAAATTAGGATACAATGGCGTAGAACGATATTTTATCTTAGAGGGTGAAGGCAATCTTATGAAACCGATCTATTCGAAGGCGCAGCTGGATTATTTGAAGGCGAAGACTAAATTTGAGAATAAAGCTAGCATTTTGGAGAAGAAAATCGAAACCACTCGGAAAACGAGAGAAGTTACGCAGGAAGTAATGGAGGGTCTTGTAATGGAGACCGGATTCCATGATGCATATAACGAGCTGGTCATTTCCGAAAACGAACTGATTGAGTGGTCCCATTCGACAATCAAACACGAAAAGACTTATCGTGAGAATAAGCAGCCGATTGAGCAAATGTACGAGAACCTCAATACAAGCCCGGAAATGCGCGCTCAGATCATTCAGCTTGCCATGAAAATTCGTTAATATTTTGTAACCTTTGACTCATTTACATCGTCCAACAAGGTGCCAATCGGCGCCTTGTTTTTTTGTTTTGTTTGTTTCAAGCAAGTAAGGAAAGGTTAATGTTTTCCAGATATTTCTTGGACAAACAGGCCTTCTGACGTCTTTTATTATGGTTCGGTAACAATTTTGAAATTTTTTTAAAAAAGGTGCAACTTTTTAGAAACACACGCGTCTAAGATGTAGAGTCAATTACGATGGGTGTTGAACCAATATCCACCTCAGCAAGAAAGATGTCTATTTTTTAGAAAAATTATCTTTACGCTGTCTGGGGCCCATTGTATAATACTTAGGTAGGATTAGGAATCTACTCTTTTTTTTGCCGCTTTTTTTGATATGTTTACCAGTTTCTGTGATATCGTCACAGACATCATTTATATGAACTATGCTCAACTCGGGAAAGGGGGTGCATTGGCTAATGAGTAACACGAGCTACCCATTTAAAGAAAACTCTAATGTGATGAATGTTCAAGGAGGAGAAAAAAAGGTTATGAAGAAAATTTTGACAGTCGCTCTGTCTACAGCAATGGCATTCTCCATGTTTGCATCTGTAGCATTCGGTGATACCGCAGTAACTCCACAACAAAAATTCGACGCTCTGGCAGCTAAAGGTATTTTCAACGGCTACCCAGACGGATCTGCTCATCTTGAAAAAGAAATGACTCGCGCTGAGTTCGCGAAAGTCATCACGAAGCTTCTTGGACTGAAAGAAGTAACTGGAACTCTTTCTTACAAAGATAAAGGTTACGACGCCAAGAACTGGGCAGTACCTTACATTGAAGCAGTAACTGCTGCTGGTATCATGCAAGGTCAAGACAGCGTGAAGAAAATCTTCAACTACAACGGAAAAGTAACCATTCAAGAAATGGCGACTGTTCTGACTCGTGCGCTGAAACTTGAAGTTCCTGCAAACCCAGACAACAACGCAGCTGACTGGGCTAAAGGATATGTTCAAGCAGCAATCGACAAAGGCCTCATCTCTAAAGATGCTAACTTCAAAGCGAACGCTAGCCGTTCCCAACTGGTTGAAGCTGCATACGCAATCGACCAAGCTAACAGCATCACTTTCACTTACAAAGTCGTTGATCCAAGCAACGTTGAGTTCACACTTTCTACTGGTGAAGTAGTAAAGGTTAAACTTGACAAACCGCTTGAAGCTAACAAAGAAACTGAAGTGAAATTCAAGGACGCAGCTGGTAACGAATACACTGCAAAAGTAACTTATGTAGTAACAACTGCTACAAAAGTTGACAGCGTATCTGCCACAAACCTTAAAGAAGTAGTAGTTAAGTTCGATGGTACTGTGAACAAAAACTCTGCTGAAACTCTTGCTTCTTATACAATTGAAGATGACAGTGACGCTCTTCAAAACATTAAGTCCGCTCAACTTCAATCGGATAACAAAACAGTGGTGCTGACACTCACTACTAATCTTCAAAACCAAGAGAACTACAAACTTACGGTTAAAAATGTAAAAGGAACTGATACTACAAAAACAGTATCGGCTACCGATGTTGCATTTAAACCAGTTGATTCCGAGTTGCCTACAGTAACAAGCGTTGAAGGACTGGGTAACAAAGCGATCAAAATTACGTTCTCCGAACCAGTACAAAGCACTTCTACAGTAGCTGGAACTTTCAAGCTTGACGATTCTGTGGTTTCTGGCGTTATTTCCGGATCCGGAACTCGCACTCTGATTGTAGAACTGTTCAGCCCGCTTTCTACTGCTGAGCATACTCTTACAATCAACAACAACATTAAGGACTTTGCTAATTACAACCTGATCACAACAAATCAAAAGTTCACAGTTGTAGAAGACAAAACCGCTCCTACGATTGCTGAAGTTAGAGATGTAACTCTTGAAGGTGCTACTGTTGTATTTAGTGAAGATGTAAAAGAACTTCAAGCTAAAACAGCTAGCAACTACTACTGGATGAACGGCACAACAAAACACGCTGCAGCAAGCGTTGAGGCGGTTGATGGCAGAACTTACAAGCTGACTTTCACTGGCTCCCACAAGCTTCCAGCGGTTGCCACTGATCTGTTTGTAACTAACGTTGTTGACTACAGCGGTAACGTTGTTGCTGACAATACGAAAGTTACTGTGAATCCAGTAATCGACCAAACTCGTCCTGAAGTAGTTAGCGAAATCTTTAATGATTCTAATGAACTCAAATTGACTTTTAACAAAGCAATCGATTTGAGCACATTCAAAACATCAAACGTAGTTCTTAAAGATGCTGACGGCAAAGTCGTAACTGGCGTTGGTTATACTGTAGTTGAAGGGTCTTCAGGATCCAGCAAGACTTTGACATTGAAGTTCTCTAAAGCTCTTGATGCTGGTACTTACACAATCGAAGTTTCCGGCTTGAGAGATACAACAACACTTCAAAATACTCTGTTGCCATATACAACAACTTTGGTTGCTAAAGATCAAGCAGCTCCAAAGGTTGTAAATGTTAACGGAAGTGGAAATGTTTATTATGTAACATTCGACAGAGCTATGGATATTTCTTCTTCGGCATCTGTTCTTGAGCCAGAGAACTACTATCTGACTTACACGCAAAACGGAAACACTAGAACTGGTAAACTGCCTGCTGGTACAAACATTGTTCCAGTTAACGGAAACAAAGGAGTTATCATTACACTCCCAACTTCCGTAACTAATGTTTCTGAAATTACAATCCAAGGCGTGAAGAGTGCTTCCGGTGTTTACCTCAACGGCTATGCACAAAAATTTGGAGCTGGCGATATTACTACCGATTTCAAGGCGGCATCTGCATACGCAACTGCTAAAGATACTGTTTACCTGAAATTGAACCAGCCAGTTTCTGATGTTGTTAACTTTAATGGAGTTAAAGTTGACGGTAACCAAGTAACTAATGCTGTTGTTGATTCTACAGACAGCACATTGCTCAAACTTACTTTGGGAACGAAACTTCTTTCCACTGATGTGGCAGGAATTAGTGTTGTAGTGCCAGCAGGCGCCATCAAAAATCTTGCGGGTGCAAGCAACACAGCTATTACTGAAAATGTATTGGATGCAATTGCTCCTCAAGTAGTTAAAAACACTGCTGGTGATTTGTGGATTGGTACTGGTGGTTCTGTTGAGAACACTGCCAAAACTGTAACAATCAACTTCCAAGAAGCTGTGACAGTTAAAAACGCAGCAAAACTGGTTGATAACGTTAAAGTTGTTAAAGAAAATGGCTTGGGTCTTGAGTACGGCAAAGACTTCACTGTTTCTAACACTGCTGATTTGACTAAAGCAGCTGGAACTGCTCAAATCGTTCTGGATCTTTCTAATGCTGACTACTCAGGCAAAGTCTTTGTAGTATTTGAAAACGGCAATGGTAATGTGGTTGATGCTAGTGCATCTAACGCAGATAAAACTGCAAAAACAGACCTTGCTGCAGAAGGATTTGACACTCATGAAGCAACTGGATCGATCATTGTCGATACAAATGCTGACACAACGGCTCCTACATTGAGTGGTTATGATTTGGCTCCGAATGCCACTGACGTTGAAACTATCACAATCAATGTAAGCGAAGCATTGAATTTGGCTGACAATGCTGATGTTGATGGGTTCACAGTAACTACAAATGATGGTACTACCGATGTAGCTGTAACTCCCGCATCTGTAAAGTATGACAAAGATAGCAATAAAATTGTTATCACTGCTGCTAAAGATGGTGACTTCAATGCCACTTCTAAAGTAGCTTACGCTGCAACTGGTAATGTTGCAGACGCAGCTGGTAACAAAGCGGCAGCAGTTGCTGCAACCGCGGTTAAGTAAAATTATTTGTCTAAAGAGCTAGCCGATAAATGGCTAGCTCTTTTTTAATTTAAAAAACTATGTTGCTTTATATATCGCTGAACAATGAAATCTATTATTATTTAGATATATTATTACTAATAAAAGTTGAATTACAGGAGGCCACCCATGAAATCCATCACCAAACTATCCCTTACCGTAATTGTCCTCGGTGCAGGTGTAGCCCTTGGCTCCATCTTTGACATCACCGCGCAAGGCGCAGGTGTGACAGGCCAAGCTGGCACAGCCGATGATCCGGTCGTGACGAAGAGCTACGTTGACCAACAGATTCAAAAAGCGTTGGGCGGAGGAACAACAACACCTACGACGCCGACCAATCCCACGGCACCAACGGATAATGGAAACAACAATTCCGGGAATAATAATTCATCGTCTTCTAGTGACCAAGTCACCATTGTCACCGTTAAACCAGGCGAGAAGCTGATTGCCGCTGCAGGTGCCGAGTTTATCGTCCGCAATGGACATGCTGTCATCTACAGTGCCGACTCCAATGGCGTTGCTGACCTTACGGATGGCAAAGACGTAACCAATGGACAAGCAGTCGGTAACAACCATCTGATGTCCTTTCCGAGAGCTGGACGCGGTATCATGGTTCAAGACGGCGTGAAATCCAGCCTGACGGTTATGGTTCGTGGCGGTTATTCGATCCAATAATCGCGCTACATAAGCTTATTTTTGCCAGAAGTAACAATGATTTATACGTCTAGAGACGGCCGGATGACAAATACTACTCTTGCAAGACCATATTTGCAGGAGGTGTATCCATCATGGCAAGAAGTAATCGTAAAGTGGTACCGGAAAGCCGGAATATGCTGAATCAAATGAAATACGAAATCGCTGCCGAGTTTGGGCTGGGTGCAGCGTACGGATCTGCAGGATTTAGCGGTGCGGACACTGAGTTTGCATCCGACCTGGGTGAAACTGGAGGCGTTGGATTTGGCCGTGTGAACGGTGCTCATCTGACATCCCGGGAGAACGGTTCGGTGGGCGGCGAAATGACGAAACGCCTCGTTCGTCTGGCGCAGCAAAACCTGCTGTAACCAGCCATTTCAACGCTGATCAGAGAAGCACTCATGCAGCTTTTTTCGAGGCCCATGTTCCCTTTGCATTGATTGACATGGGTTGACAAATACGTTAATATGACATACGAGGATTGTAGAACAACCTTTTCCTTTGCGGAAAAGGTTCATTTTTTGTTTAGAACTTATCTGCCGTTGTTATAATACCCTTATAGGAGGTTGATACAATGTCTGTAAAAGGACGTCATCTGTTCACATCCGAGTCCGTTACGGAAGGACATCCGGACAAGATTTGCGACCAGATCTCCGATGCGGTTCTTGACGCTTTTCTGGAAAATGATCCGAATGCCCGCGTGGCGTGCGAAGTGTCGGTTGCGACCGGCCTGGTGCTCGTCATCGGTGAAATCAGTACGAAATCCGAATATGTGGATATTCCCGCAATTGTTCGAAATACGGTAAAAGAAATCGGCTATACTCGGGCTAAGTATGGCTTCGACTACAACACGATGGCCGTGTTGACATCGCTCAACGAGCAGTCGGCCGACATCGCGCATGGCGTTAACGCTGCCCTGGAGAGCCGTGATCCTGCCCAGGTCGACAAGGAAACCGAAAACATCGGTGCCGGCGACCAAGGTCTGATGTTCGGTTTTGCGACCAACGAGACGCCAGAACTGATGCCGCTTCCGATCGCGCTGTCCCACCGCATTGCCCGCCGCTTGGCTGAGGTGCGCAAGAACGGTACGTTGGACTACCTGCGTCCGGACGGTAAAACGCAGGTGACGATCGAGTATGTGGACGATAAGCCTGTCCGTGTCGATACGATCGTCGTTTCGACGCAGCACTCGGAAGACGTGACGCTGGAGCAAATCCAGAAAGACGTGAAAGAGCAAGTCATTCTGCCGGTGGTTCCTGCTGAACTGCTTGACGCCGAGACAAAGTATTACATCAATCCTACGGGGCGTTTTGTCATTGGCGGACCTCAAGGGGACGCTGGTCTGACAGGACGTAAAATTATCGTGGATACGTACGGTGGATATGCCCGTCATGGCGGTGGTGCTTTCTCCGGTAAGGATCCGACGAAAGTGGACCGTTCCGCCGCATACGCAGCGCGTTACGTAGCGAAGAATCTGGTCGCTGCAGGACTGGCTGATAAATGCGAAATCCAATTGGCTTACGCCATTGGTGTAGCGACTCCGGTATCGATCAACGTCGATACGTATGGAACGGGTAAAGTGAGCGACGAGAAGCTCGTTGAGCTGATTCGCTCCAACTTCGATCTGCGCCCAGCCGGCATCATCCGCATGCTGGATCTGCGCCGTCCGATTTACAAGCAAACCGCAGCATACGGTCACTTTGGCCGTACGGATGTGGATCTGCCTTGGGAACGCGTGGACAAAGCGGAAGAGCTGCGTGCGCAAGCCGGTCTGTAATCGAAGCAACTACTTATAATAGAAGATATTTTTTTAAACCTCAGTTTGGCCAAATGGCCGGGCTGAGGTTTTTTTGCGTGCCTATCACCTAGCGTTTCCAGCCTTAGGCTAAACTTCCTTTCCATTTTAACCGACATAGAAGTATAAGCGTGTGCCTGTGAAAAGGGCGCGGTATGTTTCATTTCACAGGTCGGAATACGAGGAAAGGTAGGTTTAAGCCATTCTATGAAAAAAATAACGGCATGCATGCTAGCACTCGCCATGGCATTGGACATAGGAATCACAGGAGGGATGGGCGGAAGTCCCGTATCAGCTGCAGCAACGGCCGTGCAGGCTCAAATGAGCGGACCGCTTGTCTCCACACTGCCGGCAGATGGGGCCGCGGAGGTTGGGAGACGTCCGGATTTTCAGCTGACCTTTAACCAAAACGTACATATTGCCGATCCATCCGCCGATCCAGCGTTGGACCCAGCGGTGAGGATCATCGATCCGGTTCATCCCGAAGAGGCCAATCAGATCAAGCTCAGCCTAAGCGATTTAAAGGTCATGAATTCAACGAATCCAGCACCCACCAATAAACTTACCTTCCAGCTGCCTGCGGGCAAATGGCTGTCCTACAAGACGGAATATCAGGTGATCGTCGAGGCGGGGGCTCTGAAAGACGCTTCAGATCAACCATTAGACGAGTCGACGTTTTCGTTTACCACGCTAAGCAACCTGGCTGTCGTGGACTACGCGCCACAAGTGGGTTCCATCGGGGCCAGTCCTTCCAACGGGCTGCAGCTGACTTTTAATGAAGAAATCCAAACGGGAAGCGGCAGCGTGCAGATCAAACGCGTGTCCGATAACCAAGTAGTGGACTCCATCACGCTGACGCAAGGGCAGACGAATTCGCGGGTTCAAGTGGATGGGAAAAAGGTAAGCTTCACGTTGTCCCGTTCTTTGGACAAAAACACGACGTATTATGTCTATATCCCAGCAGGTGTGATCACCACGCTGGATGGGCAATCGTTTAGCGGATTGACGACGGGCGGGCAGTGGTATTTTACGACGCAGGGAGATACCGTCATTACGGCCAAATCGCCGCAAAGCGCTGCGACCGGGATCGCCACGAACGGCAAGCTCCAGCTGACGTTCAACAACCCGGTGTATCCGGGGCAGGGAACAATTGATTTGTATAAATCGAACGGTACCAAGGTAACTTCGATTAATGTCCAATCCACCCAAGTGACAGGCGGAGGCTCAACGGTCGTGACGATCGATCCGGGGAGCGTGTTGGCGTACGGGATGTCGTATTATGTGATTGTGCCTACAGGAGCTTTTCAGGACCGGGGAGGCAGTAACGTGACGGGCATTACTTCGACCACAGCTTGGACTTTCACGACGGCAGCGGCGCCGGGCAGCACGACTCCGCTATCCGTTTCCAGCTTGTCCCCGACAAGCGGAAGCACGAACGTGGCGGTGGACACGACGCTGTATATGAATTTTAACCGGGAAGTAGTTCGCGGTTCGGGGAATGTACTGCTCCGCAAATCCTCTAATGGTGCCAGTGTTCCGGTGATGGTCACGGTGAGCGGGACCCAGGCCAAAATCCAGCTGCAGTCCGGTTACACGCTCGACCGAGACGCGTCCTATTACGTGACTGTAGATCCGGGGGCTTTTTACGACAAACAGAACCCTGGCATGAATTATGCCGGAATTACAAGCAGTACGGGGTGGACGTTCCAGACGAACACGTCGGATAAGCAAGCTCCAGTGCTGCAGAGCAGTGAGATGTACAGCAACACGACCATCCGGCTCGTATATAATGAAGCGTTGTATTCGGACTCCTGGCCATCGACAGCCAATTTTAACGTTACGGTGAACGATGAAGCACGGCGGATCAGCTACGTGTATACTTCCGGTGACAGCGTCTATGTCATTCTGGAGACCGGCGTCGCCGTCGGGCAAAATGTGAAAATCAGCTACAGCGGCGGCTCCAGCCCGATCCGCGATACGGCGGGGAATGCGGCGGCGGCTTTTGGGGCCCGCGAGGTCGTGAACGGAGTAGACTCTGCGCTGCCGAAGCCAACCAGCGGCACGATTTCGGGTAGCACGGTGGTGCTGTATTTTAGCCAGTCGCTGAAAAGCCCCTCTGCCTATGCCTACGAGCAGTTCACCGTGACGGCGGACGGAACGAGCATGGGCGTCAAAAACGTGACTCAGAGCGGCCAGTCTTTGACGCTGTCCCTGAACACGTCCGTCGGCGACGGGCAGGTAGTGCGGGTCAGCTACAAGCCGGGGGCGTATCCGATTCAGGATTACCGCGGACAAAATATCGCCGGATTCACCGACTACATCGTCCGCAACTATTGGGACACAAAGCCCCCGGTCCTGGACAAGGCGGAAGGCGGCGGCACCAAGCTGGTTCTTACGTATAACGAGCTGCTGAGCACGACAAATGTGCCGATGAAAAGCCAGTTTTCCGTACTGGTCAACAATGTGCCGAATTACGTGACAGCAGTGGAGATCAAGGGCAGCCAGGTAACGCTGACGCTGACGTCTGCGCTGAGCAAAGATAACAAGGTGACGATTTCGTACGTGCCCGGTACGGCGCGCCTGACAGACCTGAACGGGAACGCGGCCGGATATCTGAATCTGGAGCCGGTTACGGTTACAACGCTGCTCGATATGGGTGATATCCAATCGGCGGTGGTGCAGGGAGATACGATCCAGGTCGTGTTCAATAAAACGCTGGTGTCCCAGTCTTCCGTCACAGTAACCCAATTTCAGGTGTTGGTCGACGGAACGACAAGCTCCCTGGCCAACGCCTCGGTTAATGGCAGCACGCTGACGATCAAGCTCAGCAATCCGGTCATCAATGGCCAAAAGGTGGAGCTGTCCTACATTCCAGGGGCTACGCCGCTCAGAGACAGTGCAGGCACTTATTTGAAGTATTTTAACAAAGTCCCGGTCAGCAACACGGGCACGACAACCGGCAGCGGATCGACCGATCCGAACCGTCCTTCCTACCTGACACTCATGGAAGCGGGAGAGTTTGGACAGGCCATGTTTGCGCTGGGCAATCAGGCGACGGCCGTGTCGGACGTAAAGTCCCGCAACAACCAATATATCAAGCAGTACCGGGTCGATGGAGAGAAGCTGAAGCAGGCCTACCAATATATGCTGAATTCCGGTGAAAAGCTGCACACGCTCGTTGTGGATGCGGCCGTCGGGCTGAGCTCAGCATCGGTTACGTTCCCTTTGGATGCGCTGCAGCAAGTCTATAATATCGATCGCAGTGCGGTGCTGGCGGTAAAAGCCGGGGACGCCGTATATATGGTACCTTTTAGCAAAATGAACCTGCCGGACATTGCCAGCAGCCTGAATGCGAGCAGCTCTTCCGTCACGCTTAACATCACGGTAGAGAAGCTGTCGACGGAGGCAGCCGCGGATTTGAGCAAGAGGCTGAATACCAGTTCCAGCCAAAAGATCACCGAGCCAGTAGACTTCTATGTATCTGCCGTAAACAACAGTTCGCCGAACAATCCGCGTGAGCTGAAGCTCAGCGGGGAGGTGCTCGTCCGGACGAGCAGCGCACTGCAGGACAGCCGGTCCAGCCTGGTCCGCTTCGACAGTGGAGCCAACAAGCTGACCTACGTTCCGGGAGTGATCGACACAGCAGGCAGCCGCCGGGTATTCCACGGCAAGGTAAAGGGGAACTTCACCGTTTTCGGAGCGACGTTCTACAAGTATTACAGCGATCTTGGTAACCACTGGGCGAAAGACGCGATCAGCACGCTGTCCGCCAAGCAGGTCATCGAGGGCCGCACCAATACGCTGTTTGCCCCGGATCAGAGTATAACCCGCGCTGAGTTCGCTGAGTATGTGGCACGAGCCCTCGGATTGGAAGGGGATGCGCAGAGCGCGGACCGCTTCTATGACGTGGTCAACATCGGCTCCAGCGCCTATATCGGGGCGGCGGCCAAAGCCGGCATCGTCACCGGCAATACGGACGGATCATTCAAACCGAACAGCTCGATCACGCGCGAGCAGATGGGGATCATGATGGTCCGTGCCATGAACTATGCGGGATACAACTCGACGCTGAGCTATCCGGCGTCCACGTACCTGAAAGTTTTTAAGGACAGCAAGCAAATCCAGTATCCGGATTCTGCAGCACGCGTGCTGAAGGAAGGCATTATCCAGGGCGTCACGGCGAACACGTTCCAGCCCCGCGGAAATGCAACCCGCGCCCAGGCAGCTGTCATGCTGCAGCGTCTGCTGGAGAAAATCGGGTACATGTAACCAGAGCAGTGAACAGGCCAAAATCTCTCACAAAATCATAGAGTTTCCATTTCGGTACGTCAGCCCTACTTCGGTGGGGCTTTTTTTGTGGGATTTTTCGGTGGATTTTGCTAAAAAGATTAATTTTCCGTAACTTTTTTGGATAATTTCAGTCTATTTAATAGGGAGTTCATACTGGACCTAGATCATAGAGTCTGTGAACTCATGCTGTAACGTGAATAGTCGGTTGGTCCTGTTTATGAACGAGCAACGATAGAATAGCATTGCGTATGAAGAAGATGGGAGAGTTAACAGTACATGAAATGGCATAATGATCGCATGGGGAACGAGCACAAGAAGGGTGCAGGCAAGAAGTGGATGGTCGTATCACTGGCTGGCCTGCTGTTTATCACACCGGTTATCGGCAGCGGCATCCCGCTGAACGGACATTCTATTGCTTCGGTGGCCAGCGCGGCCACAGCGGCGACCGTAACGAAGCTTAGTGAGAGCCCGGTTACGTCTGGGGCGATAATGACCAAGTACAAATTTACGACGACCCGCTCCGGCAAACAGGCGACGGCACTGGCGGACGTCATCAAAGTAGATTTGCAGAATCCGAACGTCAAGATTGACGTCATGAACGGCCAGGACGGTCAGCTGACCACCAAACAGAGCACCGGCGGCATGGTCAAAGAGACCGGTGCGGTAGCGGGCGTGAACGGGGACTATTTTAATACGGCCGGAGACGGGGCACCGATCGGGGGTCAGGTCACCAGCGGGGAACTGGTATCGACGCCTTCGGATCTGAAGGGGATGTATTCCTTTGCGGTTACCAAGAGCGGAACGCCGGTTATCGATCAGTTTTCGTTTGACGGAACGGTAACAGCCCAAGACGGCTCGACGTTCCCGCTGGCAGGCGTCAACAAGGCATCTTACACGCCGGAGAGCGGTACTTCAAATTACAGCCATGCGAATGCCATGTATATTTATACAAGCGCCTGGAAGTCGCCGGTTCGTCCGAAGAACAGCTCCACTACACCGGTTGAGGTTCTGGTGCAAAATAACGTGATTACGCAAATTTCCGAGCCGGGCGGCTTCGATTTCGCAGTGCCGGAGGACGGGTACATTTTGCGGACCCACGGAACGGCAGCGCAGTTCGTAACGAACCATATGGCAGTCGGCCAAACGATCACAACCGACTACAAGCTGCTGTCCAAAACGTCCGGACAGTCGCTTGATCCGGCCAATCTGCAGATGATGATCGGCGGGCATACGATTCTCGTGAACAACGGAGCGGCATCGGCCTTTTCGCGCGACGTATCCAGCATCGGAGGCTACCGCGCCCGTACGGCACTCGGATATTCGAAGGATCAGCGCTACGCATATATCGTAGCCGTTGAGAAAAATGACAGCAGCTCCGGCATGTCGCTGTCCGAGCTGCAGACCTTTATGGTCAAAGTCGGCGTCTGGAAAGGCATGAACCTGGACGGTGGCGGCTCCACAACGATGGTCGACCGGCCGCTCGGCGAAACGGGCACGAAGCTGACGTTCGACACGGAATACGGAACGACCCAGCGCAGCGTCGTCAACGCTGTCGGCGTGTACACCGAGGCGCCGCAGGGCAGCCTGCTCGGGCTGAAAATCAGCGGCTCTTCCGCGATCCTGATCGGGCAGCAGGCATCGTTCCAGCTGAAAGGCTATGACACCTACTACAACCCGATCGACGTGTCGAGCATTACGCCGACCTGGAAGTCGAGCAACGGCAACATCGTCGTGAGCGGACAGACGGTTAAGGGCGTGAAGCCGGGAACATCGACGATTACCGCGGTCAGCGGCAAAGCCAACGCCAGCATGCAGGTGAAGGTGATCGGCGGAGACGACCTGTCCGCCCTGAACGTCGGAACGGCAACGGCACCGCTGAAGGCAGGCAGCACGGTATCGGTACCCGTTACGGCGGTGACGAAGGACGGGCAGAGCATCACGGTTCCGGCCGGATCCCTGAAGTGGGAATTCGTTGGCTTTAAAGGCAGCGTGCAGGATGACAAGCTGACCGTCGCTTCGGTAAATGTGAATACGAAGGTTGGTTATGCCATCGCCCGTTATAACGGCTTCAGCACAGTGGTCGTGCTGTCGGCGGCAGGCGAAGACATGTGGGAAAACTTTGAAAATGTCACATACCCGGTCGATTTTACGACGAACAGCGGCAGCCAGGTTACCGGATCGGCTCAGGTGACGCAGGGAACCGGCGACCATGCCAATTCCAAAGTGCTTCAGCTGCAGTATGACATGACGGCCGGCAGCGGCAAAATGTATGCTTATGCACAACTGAACGGCACTTCGGGCAAAGGCATTAATGCAGCGGCCACGTCGATGTCGATCGACGCAATGGGCGACAACAGCCTGAACTGGATGCGTGCCGAGCTGACGGACGCAAAAGGACAGACGGTGTACGTCGACCTGGCCAAAGCCATTGACTGGACGGGATGGAAGACGATCAACGTGGATCTGAGCAGCCTGGGCATCTCCTTCCCGGCCCAACTGAAGCGCCTCTACGTCGTCAATGTTGAAGAGGGTCAGGACGAGCGGGCGAAGACGGGTACGGTTGCTTTTGACAACATTAAATTCACGATGCCTTCGCTGTCCAGCGATGCCGGCCTTCCAACCGGCAAGGTGATCATGGCGGTCGGGCAGAAGTCTTATATGTCGAATGGTCAGAAGAAATCCATGGACGCTGCGCCGGTCATGAAGAACGGTACGACCTATATTCCGGTGAAATACGTACTGGATACATTTGGCGGACAAGCGACATGGGATTCAGCCAATCAGCGGATCAGCGTCCTGCGGGGCGGCAAGCTGATGGACTTGACGGTCGGCAAAAAGGAATATATCCTAAACGGCAAGCGTAAAAGCGCAGAAGTTGCTCCATTCATTACCCAAGGTCGTACTTTAGTCCCACTTCGGCTCGTTTCCGAGCAATTAGGATTACAAGTAAATTGGGAACAAAACACGAAGACCATTACCATCCAATCATGATATGGTATGATATGTATAGAATTGAACTTAGGAAATGCGACTGCAGCTCATTCTATGTAGAACTGTAATGGTTAGAAATGGAGTAGAACATTCGTGGATTTTCAAGCCGATGCGATAGACCGAGTCATTAAGAATGCCATCCAGGTGGTTGAAAACAGCAAATATCAGATGTTCGAGATTCTCGAGACGGCCCGGGACGAGCTGCTCACGTTGAATCAGGAACTGCAGTTAGTGATGAAGGAAACCGTGGAGACGCTGCAGAAGGTGGATCAGCTGGAGCTGAACTACCGGCGTTCCCGGATCCGGCTGACCGAGGTCAGCCGGGACTTCGTCCGGTACAAAGAGGATGATATTAGGCAGGCCTACGAGAAAGCGACGCAGCTGCAGCTTGATGTGATGATTTATCGCGAGAAGGAAATGTATTTGAAGGCCAGACGCGATGAACTCCAGAAGCGGGTGAGAAGTGTCGAAAATTCGATAGAACGTGCCGAATCCATCGGATCGCAAATGGGCGTTGTCATGGAATACCTGTCGGGAGAGCTGGGACAAGTGACCCGGATCATCGAGACGGCCAAGAACCGCCAGGTGATCGGTCTGAAAATTATTTTGGCGCAGGAAGAAGAGCGCAAACGCATCGCCCGTGAAATCCATGATGGTCCGGCGCAGCTGCTCGCTAACCTGGTCCTTAGAACCGAAATTGTGGAAAGAATGCTGCTGAAGCAGGAATTTAAGATGGTGCAGGACGAAATAGTAGATTTGAAGGGGCAGGTACGCTCCAGCCTTGAAGAAATGCGCAAGGTCATTTTTAATCTGCGTCCTATGGCACTCGATGATTTGGGACTGATCCCGACGCTGCGCAAATACGCGCACGATTACGAGGAGAAGACCAAGATCCGTACCATGTTCGAAACGAGAGGGAAAGAGCATCGTCTTTCTTCTGCAATGGAGGCGGCGATCTACCGTCTGGTCCAGGAAGCACTGAGCAATGCGGCGAAGCATGCCCACCCAACCTATGTGTTAATTGAGATTACATATCAAGCGCAGATGGTTAAAATTGTCGTTCAAGACAATGGACTTGGATTCCGAGTCGAGCTTCTGGAACAGAAGAGCAAGGATCATTTCGGTTTAATCGGAATGCGCGAGAGGGTAGAGCTTCTCGAAGGGAGAATGGAGATCGAATCGGCCGAGAACCAGGGTACGAAGATCATTATCCATATCCCAACGAACGTGGAAAAGGGAAAGGAGTAGTTGGATGGAAACGAGAGATTCCGGCAAAACAACCATTAAGGTCCTCCTGGCTGACGATCATCAACTGTTTCGCGAGGGTCTGAAGCGTATTTTGAACATGGAGGAAGACATTGAGGTCATCGGGGAATGCGGCGATGGTATCCAGGTGCTCGAATTTTGCAACGATATCAAACCCGACATTGTCCTGATGGATATTAATATGCCTGTGGAAAATGGTGTGGAGGCCACGGAGAAGCTCCGCGAGCTGTTTCCGGATGTAAAGGTCATTATTCTATCCATTCATGATGATGAGAGTTACGTATTCGAGACGCTCCGCAAGGGCGCGAACGGATACCTGCTCAAGGATATGGAAGCCGAGTCGCTGATCAATGCGATCCGTTCGGTTCAGGAAGGCTATGCATTTATTCATCCTAAAGTGACCGGCAAGCTGATTCAGCAGCTGCGGCGCATGACCTTCCTGAACGAAACGGGTGCCATGACCGAGAGCGGCGTCCGCGAAGCAGGCGTCAAGTTCGTGGCCGGCGAGAACAATCCGCTGACCCGGCGGGAAGCTGAAGTGTTGCGCCTGATGGCGGAAGGCAAGAGCAACAAGATGATCGGAGAGTTTTTATTCATAAGCGAGAAAACGGTCAAGAACCATGTCAGCAGCATCCTGCAGAAGATGGAAGTCGACGACCGTACGCAAGCAGTTATCAACTCGATTAAATACGGTTGGGTTACGCTCTAATACGAATACCATAATTTTGGGATGGCTGCTTGCCTTTGCCAAAGTTTGTGAAAAATTCCACTGTACGCTCGCTCATGCCCCTTTCGTCAGAGGTGTGGGCGATCCGGCCTTTATCATTCACCGTCCGGTTTGTACCCGCATATAGTGTGGGTATACAGGAGGTGAGTCTGCATGATGATTCCGCTTTTGTGGATCACGGCGGTATACGTGCTGGCGGCTGCGGCGGTTCACTTATTTCATGCTTGGCAGAAGCGCAAAAGTTCACCCTGGGTTCACTATACGCTGGTGACGTCCAACCATGAAGGACAGATCGAATGGTACATCCGGGCATTCGGGTGGTATTCGTTCATTTCAGGCAAGAAGCTTCGTCTAACGGTGATGGATGCAGCTTCCACGGATCAGACCGTGGAGATTGTCCACCGAATGCACGGAACCGCGGGTATGGAATTATCCGTCGTCCCGATGCAGTCCTCCGTGGAGAACGGAGACATCGAAGGAACCTTGGTGCTGGCTGACGGCATGATTTCCGAAATGATTGATTTGAGAAAGCCGCATGAAGCGGAGCGCATTCCTTATGTCTAATACGCAGGGAACTGCGTTCATGCCGGGAGGCGGCATAATGCAGAATACAGAGTGAAGCACACTCCAAAGGCGACAAGCCGGGGGTGTGCTTTTTTGCGTTGGGCGAAAAATCGTCGCTGATTTATGAATTCTAAGGACTTGTATAGATTGAACTAAAATTTTGCATTGAACTTCCTTTTAGATCGCCCAATAGCAGCCTATAACATTCATTTCTCTTCATTTCTTCGTTCTATGTAGATTTACATATCACTCGTGCTGAAAAGATTCTTGAAGAAATTGAGGTTTTCCGTAAGAGGACAGGACATTCGGCTTTTACGTTTCACCGAAACGGGAAGGGAGAAAGGAGGCGGGCGCATGCGTGTGGCCGTATATGCCATCCGGCAAGGGCAGCGGTGGAGGATGAAGATTTCGCTGGACCTGCGTATTGATATCGTATGGTGGGAGTATGTGTGCAGGAATGCTGGAGTGAATGGAACGATGGTTTTGCTGTCAAATGAGATGCCTTTAGGCTGGGCATGCAAGGTGGCTAAGGGTTTTGTGGGTACGTCGGACATGGCGCGCTGGAAGCTACAGCAGTGGAAGGGGTGGTTGGAGGCGGAGCTGAGGGAGGAGATGGAGCGGGAACAGACCGGTGGTGATAGGTCTCACGCGGAAAAGAATGGGTGGACGTCTGTTGACGGGGAAAGACATGATGCTAGGACAAAGGGCAGTTTGCGGGGAATGAAGGCTCGGGGGAGGGGAGTTTGGAACAGTTTCGAACCCAAGGACCATGACGGTGCGGCATGGGGTGGACTAAAGTCCAAAGGCAATGACAGGTCGATACAGGATGAATTCAAAGCTAAGGGACATGACAGAGCGGTACGGGGTGGACTCAGGACCAAGGGCTATGACTGGGCGTCGAAGGTTGGGATCAAATCCAAGGGCAACTACAGAGCTGTGCGGAATGGACTCACTCCCAAGGGCAATGAAGGATTGGCGCGGGATGGAATCAACACAAAAGGCAATGACAGGAAGGTCGGGGATGGCTGTTCAGGAATGTGGCGCTGGGAGCTTGGCGAGCCGCTACCTCCTGCCGTATGGCAGGAGCTGATGCGTCAGCCGGAGGAAGAGCAGTGGGCAGGAGACGTAAGGGATCCGGCTGTGCTCAGGGTACTTGCGGAGCAGGCCGCGCAGCTGGTGGACAGGCTGCACGGCAGGTCGCTGCTGGCAGCGGAGGTTGACTCGCTGCTGAGCGATCGGGCGCCAGGGCTTGCCGACGCCTGGCACAGCGCTGCGCAGCTGGCCTACCTGCAGGGCCAGCTAGCGCTGGACGCGGGCGTGGCTGCCGCCGGCCCGCGCAAGGGGCCCCGCGGCGCGCTTCGCGCCGGCCGCGGACAGGCCCCCCGCTGCCGCCGGTGCGGCAGCGAAGCCACGGGCCGCACGGCATGCGCCGCGTGCGGCCTCGCGGCCTGCGCCTACTGCGAGGCATGCCTCGCGCTCGGGCGCAGCCGCGCCTGCTCGCTGCTGCTTCGCACAGCAGCGGATCCGGCCGTGCGGGGCACGGCCGGGGAATCCACCGCCGCCGTTGCGGGACGGTGGGGGTTGAGCGCAGCCCAGGGCGATGCCGCCTGGGCTGCGCTGGGGTTCCTGGCGGAGCCGCCCGGAGGTGGCTCCGCGGCAGGCGGCCGCACCGGCTGGATGCGGCCGAAACGAAGTGCCGCACGCAGAAGCGGCACCAGCATCGCGCCCTCCCGCTTTCTCCTGTGGGCCGTGACGGGCGCGGGCAAAACCGAAATGATCTTTCCGCTGCTCGACTCCGTGCTGGCGGTGGGCGGGCGCGTGCTTGTAGCCACGCCGCGCAGGGACGTGGTGCTCGAGCTCGCCCCACGCCTGGCCAAAGCGTTCAGCGGTGTCCGGATCGTTACCCTGTACGGCGGCAGCGCCGAGCGCTGGGAAAGCGGCGCCTTGACGCTCGCGACCACCCACCAGCTGATGCGTTTCTATCACGCATTCGACCTGGTAGTGATCGATGAGCTCGACGCTTTTCCCTATCATAACGACCCTATGCTGGCCTATGCGGCGCAGCATGCCTGCAAAACTGACGGGAAATTTGTATATCTGTCGGCGACGCCCCCGCGTCCGCTGCAGCGGGAGGTATCCCGGGGCACGCTGCCGCATGCCAAGGTGCCCGTCCGGTATCACGGCCACCCGCTGCCAGTGCCGAAGCGGATCGCCATGCGCAGCGTGGAAACCTGCCTGCGGCAGCCGAAGCTGCTAGGACCGCTTGCTGCGGAGCTTCGCCGGTCGATCGACCGGGGAGCGCAGATCTTTTTATTTGTCTCCCGGATCCGCCATATCGGACCGCTCGTCGAGATTTTACGCCGCCAGTTCAAAGATATTTCGGTTGAAGGGACATCCTCGGAAGACTCTGGGCGGGGTGAGAAAGTCATGGCTTTTCGGAAGAAGGACATCCGCCTGCTCGTCACGACAACCATTCTGGAGCGGGGCGTGACCGTTCCCCGCAGTGACGTCTATATCCTGGATGCGGACAGCAGCCTGTTCGACGAGGCGTCGCTCGTCCAAATGGCCGGCCGGGCCGGACGGTCTTCCGAGGATCCGGCAGGAAGGGTCATTTTTGCTTCGTCCCAGTGGACGTTGTCCCAAAAGCTGGCCGTAAACCAGATCAAGGCGATGAACCGGATTGCCGGCAAGCACGGATATTTAAAGGAGCAGCCTTCTAAGTCATAAGCTGATAGGAGGGATGATAAATTGAAGTCCAGTAGTTCATTGTTACAGATGATGCAGTATTTGCTGTCTCCACCCGGTGAAACGTGCCTGACCTGCGGCAGCGTTAGCCGTCTTGTTCGGGAATGGCCGGGCATCTGCCGATCTTGTGCGGGGGCGATCCCCTGGATTCATAAGCCCCGCTGTCTCTGCTGCGGCCGCGCCATCGGCTGCCCGGACTGTCTGCGGGAAGAGACGAGGCGGCGGTCTTTTGTCTGCAACAGGAGTGCCGTCCAGTATAACGGGGTAATGAGAGAGTGGCTGGCCCAGTATAAGTATCGCGGGCATGAGAAATACGCGGATCTGATTGTCCATATGCTGAGTCAAGCTTTTGTGCAGATGCAGGAGGAGCTCGGCATGTTTATGCTTGGCCTTACCTCTGACACCCCAAATCAGCCGTTTCAATCGCATACCCCGAACGGATTCTTTTCAACGCTTAGTTCCAAGTTAATTTCAAGGGTCAGCTCCGTTTTGCCAGAGCTTCCCTTTTTCCATAGATTAAGAGAATCATCGGGGCAGGCTTTATGGAAGCCGGACGTGATAACTTATGTCCCCGTAAGCGACGTCCGGTTGAAGGAGCGGGGATTTAATCAGGCGGAGGTGTTGGCGAGAGGGCTTGGAAGCAAGCATCGAATTCCCGTCATGCCGCTTTTGGTCCGCAGGGAGCACACCGCCAAGCAGAGCTATAAATCCCGTCAGGAGCGGATCCATTCGATGAAGAATGTTTTTGCTGTACATGAGGACGGGGTGACAGCAGCCTTATCGTTGTATATGCGTACATATGGAATGCCATCTAAAGCAAGTCATAGTAATAGCGAGATGACTCGTCATGAAAGCCATGGACATGCTATAACGGCTCAGGATGCCCTTCTGCCCATGCAAATTCTTTTAATAGACGACATTTATACGACAGGGAGCACGATCAATGCGTGCGCAGAGGTGCTGCGGGATACTTTGCACCAAGGATTGGGGCTTGCCGCTGAAGTGTATAGCCTTACATGGGCCAGGTCGTAATAACGACAAAAAATCATGTCAAGATTTACCGAAATTCGTAAATTAAGATGGACGAGGGGAGCCGGAATAAGGTAATCTAGAACCATATCATCATGGCTTGATTTGGTATTCGATAAGGGGAGAGTTATTGTGGAACTTGCGAATTGCCCACGCTGCGGCAGATTGTTTGCTGCCAATTTCAGAGACATATGCCCGAACTGCATCAAGGAGATCGAACGCGAATACGAGATTTGCGTGGATTATCTGCGGGAGCAGAAGGGTGCCAATATACAGGAGCTGTCGGAAGCCACCGGTGTTTCCGTCAAGCAGATTACGAGTTTTGTCCGTGAAGGCCGGATCTCGGTCGTGAATGCACCGAACTTGATGTATCCGTGCGAGGTATGCGGTACGCTGATCCGTGAGGGGCATATGTGCGACTCTTGCCGCACCCGTCTGACCCGGGAGCTCAGCCAGGCTGCACAATCAGGCCAGGATCAGGATTCCGGTCCTAGAAAACCGGGTGAAGGTGCCTACCGCGTCGTGGATAAATTCCACAAATAACCGACTGCCGCACTAAAAACGGCAGCAGCTATTAATAATGTTTCAGTGACGACCGATAAACTTAGTAAAGATTATCGGTTGTTTGCATTTTGCATGCGAACGGGCTGACGTGTCGGCTTGGGAGGCCGGGTGAGTACCCGGCGGAGCAGCCCGCATATTGTGAAAGAAGGTGGAAGATATGAAAATTAATGATACCGGCAGAATTGGTGGAGTTAACCCTTATCAACGGAATATGGAGACGCAGCGACAGGAAGCGCAAAAGCCTGCACGCAAGAAGGACCAGGTTTCCATTTCCTCGGAGGCGATTGAAATGCTTGAGGCCCAGAGCCGTGCCAATGACCCGGAGAGAGCGAAGAAGCTCGAGGATCTGAAGCAGAGAATCGCATCCGGCACCTATCAAGTGGATGCTGGTAAACTGGCCGATAAGCTGATGCCCTATTTTAAAGAGTTCCCAAGGAATTAGGTGACCCCATATGTCTGTTCATACTTTAATCGACCTGCTGGAGCAGCTGGATACGGTTCATCACCACATGCTGGACTTGGCTGCGGAGAAGAAGAAAGTCATCATTGCCAATGAAGTAGAGTCACTCATCAAGATCATGAACCAGGAAGCCAAGCTGGTGAAGCAGATCGAAATTCTCGAACAGAAGCGCGCGGTCTCCGCCCAGCAGTATTTACGCGAACGCGGCATCAAGTCGGAATTGAACCTGAATCTGACGGAACTGTCGCGGCTTGTTTTTGACGTGGAAGAGAAGAAGCGGCTGCTTGCCATTCAGGAGAAGCTGTCGGAGACCCTGCAGAAGCTGAAAAGGGCGAACGAGCTGAACCAGAAGCTGATCGAGCAGTCGCTTTCGTTTATAGATTTGTCCCTGGATATTCTGGTTGGCCGACCGAATCAGGATGTCACCTACCACCATCCGGCGGATCGGAGCGGGAACATGGCCCGGAGCGGCCTTTTCGATTCAAGGGCTTAGAACCTTAGAAAACTGTTTTTCTTATGAGCATTACGAGTGTCGGGGCTCCCCGCAGATTTTCACATGAACCAACGAAGAAGCAGAGACCCACAAGGTGGGGCTATTGAGACATGGGTGAGCCCGGCTCTCCCCCGAACGTGAAGGAGGATTTTGTAGCATGACATCCACATTCCATTCCATCGAGACGGCGAAGCGAAGTCTGTTTACGCAGACAGCTGCACTGGGTACGACCGGCCATAACATCGCCAACGCCAATACAGAGGGCTTCAGCCGGCAAACTGTAAAAATGCAGGCATCCCGTCCGATTGAGGCTTACGGCATGAACCGCTCCACTGCGCCTGGACAGCTGGGCACGGGGGTTGAATACCAGTCGGTTGAACGGATCCGCGAGAGCTTTCTCGATACGCAGTTCCGCAGCGAAAGCAACGCCAACGGCAGCTGGACGATCAAATCGGACACATTGGACAAGCTGCAGGGTATTTTTAACGAGCCGTCGGACACGGGCATCAGCAAGGTGCTCGGCAACTTCTGGAACTCCTGGTCCAACTTGAGCAAAGATCCGGAAAGCGCCGCGGCGCGCAAAGTCGTCAAGGAAAATGCAACGGCCCTGACGGATGCAATGAACTACATGAGCGGCCAATTGGATAAAATGAGCCAGGATTTGACCGCCAACGTCGGCGTCAAAGCCAGCGAGGTTCAAAACTACCTGAACTCCATCGCGGACCTGAATCAGTCGATCACGCGGATTGAGGGACTTGGGGATAACGCCAATGACCTTAGAGACCAACGCGACCTGCTGACGGACAAGCTGTCCAAAATCATTAACATCACGGTCCAGGACACCGACCAGGGTTATAACATTTCGATGGGCGGACAAGCCCTCGTCGAAGGGTTTGCCGTGAGTGCGGATGTGGATGGTACGGGTCCGGATGACCGGGGTGCTTTTCTTGAAGCAGCCTACGCGTCAGGAAATTTGCAGGGCGGAGAGGTTTACGGCATCATTGCGTCCCGCGAAGGCTACGTGAAGGATTACCAGAAGCAGCTCAATGACTTGGCCAACACCTTGGCGAACGGCGATATCCAGATCACGATTCCTAAAGGCAGCGTATTGCCGGCCGGCGTCACCCTCCCGGGCATTACCGGGCGGGTGGTCGATCAGGATACGGTCGTAACCGTCAAAGGCCTGAACGGCCTGCACCAGCTGGGATATACGATGGATGGTACCACCACGGGCGGTCTGCCTTTCTTTGAATCTAGCGACGGTGGTCCGATTTCGGCGGGGAATATCCGCCTGAACACGAAGATTGCGGAAGATCCCACCCTGATTGCTACCTCAATGCGAACCGAAGGTTCGGGAACGGACGAGAAGGTTGTCAAAGGAAGCAATACGCTAGCCCTGCTCATGGCCAATATGAAGCAGACCAACTTTACTTCGCCGGACGGCACCCGTTCCACGACGATCGACGGCTATTACAGCTCGATGGTGGGACAGCTGGGGGTACAAGCCCAGGAAGCGAGCCGGCAGACGCAAAACTCGGACATTCTGGTACAGCAGGTCGAGAGCCAGCGTCAGTCGGTCAGCGGCGTTTCTCTGGACGAGGAGATGGCGAACCTGATCAAGTTCCAGCATGCGTATGGCGCGTCCGCGCGTTTTATGACCACGTTCGACCAGCTGCTGGACAAACTGATCAACTCTACAGGAACTGTAGGAAGATAACGGTAAAGGTGGGTTAACGAAATGCTTAGAGTGACTTCCAATATGATGAACTCCCAGCTGCTCCTGAACTTGAACCGCAACGCGCGCGAGATGAACAACACGCAGAACCAGCTGGCCACCGGCCGTAAGCTGAATCGTCCTTCGGACGATCCCGTGGGCATTACTTACTCGCTGCGCTACCGTTCGGAGCTGGCTTCCAATGACCAATATACATCCAACGTGGACAGCGCGCTGTCCTGGCTGGATTTTAATGATACGGTGCTCAGCGAAGCTGGAGATGTCGTGCAGCGTTTGCGCGAGCTGACAACCAAAGCGGCGAACGGCACGAATCCGCAATCTGCCCTGGACAGTATCAAGCAGGAAGTGTCCCAGCTGAAGGAACAACTGATCGATATTGCAAACAGCAAGCTGAACGGGAAGTATGTTTTTAACGGGGAAGCGTATGACAAGAAGCCGTACGATTTTCCGAAAAACGATGACGGTACCTCCAACACGACCGGCTTGAACGCGGACGGGTCCTCCAATGGTATGGGGATTGCCGATATCGTGACGGATAAGGGTCTGATCAATTTCAGCGTTGGCGAAAGCGTGAAGCTCCCGATTAACATGACCGGTACAGATGTATTCGGGAACGGGAGCGATCCGGATAACATTTTTAACATTATCGAAAATATCACCAAAAATCTGGATGACGGCAACTTTGCCGGCCTGTCTTCCCAGCTTGAACTGATCGACAGCCGCACCGAGAAAATGCTCACGTCCCGCGCGGAGCTTGGTGCCAAAACGAACCGGATCGAGCTGATGCAGGACCGGTTGTCCGATCTTAACATCAACCTGACAGATCTTCAGGCTAAAACCGAAGACGCCGACTATGCGGAGCTGATCATGAACTCCAAAATCCAGGAGAACATTTATAACGCCTCGCTGTCTGCCGGCTCCAAAATCATTCAACCGTCCCTGGTTGATTTTCTGAGATAGTATCGTTTGTAGGAGGAAGGTATGGTACAGCCTATTCTGCAAATCCGTCAGACCCGGGCCCAGCTTGGGATTGATGCCGACCTGGGTCAGTATTCCATTCGCCAGCCTAAGGCTGACGTGACCATGAACACTACGCCGTCGGAGCTGGAAATTCACCAGTACAAGCCGGAGCTTCATGTGGATCAGTCCAAGGCATTTTCGGCCTTCACCGGCGGCAACTTTATCGATATGAACAGCCGGATCTATTCAGGTTTTCAGCAGCTGTACCTGCAGGGGATTGCCCGAAGGGTCGAGGAAGGTAACCGCGCCGCGGCCATTCATAATGCCAGCAACACGATCGCGAATATTTATGGCGAGGACTGGCAGCCGGTTCCTTTTCCGGAGACGCGCACGCCAGCTTCCATCGATAACGTCGACATCCAGATCGACACACGTCCGCCGGATATCGAGTTCCGGAAGGCACATACGGATATCCAGGTGCAGGTGAACCGGCCGGAGATCGAATATACCCGGGGCAAGCTGGACATTTATATGAAGCAGTACGCGTCCGTGCAGTATATCCCGCCGGAGATTGATACCCAGCGCTGATGTTAGGCAGGTATGAAATGATAGAGTAGACTATAGAGGGGGATTCTTGATCGCCTTCTATAGTTTTCTTTTTATTTTGAGATAAGTTGAACTGGAGAATACGATGCAAGCAGGGGAGTAAAGTGATTCCGAAGAAGCGAAGCGGTCACATTTGGCTTTCGGATTGCTACCTTACATTGGTTTTATAAATCAGAAATCCGAAAACAAGAGTGATCGTAGGGACATTTTACGTACTTGCCCTGAGTTATGGTACAGAAATTTCAATCGATGAACAAGGAGTGACCGCCATGATTATACAGACCGCATCCTGGGGAGAGCTCGACATCGCCGAGGAGCAAATTTATCGGTTTCCAAAAGGCATGCCGGGATTCGAGGAGGAAACGGAGTTCGCGCTGATTTCGCTGGAGGACGGCCCGTTTGATTATTTGCAGTCGACGAAGGAGCCGGGCTTTGCTTTCCTGCTGGGTGACCCGTTTGTATATTTTCCACAGTACGAGTTCGACCTGCCGGAGGCGGATACAGAGGAGCTTGATATTCAATCCCAGGTCGTGATTCGCTGCATTATCTCGTTAAAAGAACAAATTGAGCAGTCTACCATGAACCTGCTGGCGCCGGTAGTGCTGAACCCTGAGAAGAACCTAGGCAAACAGGTAGTGCTGCATCATTCTCCATATCAGACGCGGCATCCACTTTGGAGCGAAAACGGCTCCCAACCCTCAGCAAAGGCGGGTGAATAATCGTGCTGGTATTATCTCGTAAGAAAAATGAGTCCATCGTCATTCAGGATCAAATCGAAATCACGATATTGAGCGTGGAGGGAGATACGGTGAGAGTCGGCATTTCCGCTCCGCCGCATATTGATATTTTACGCAAAGAGATCTACCTCTCGATCAAAGAGAGCAACCAGGAGTCGGCGGCACCCGCACCGGCCATGCTGGAAGCACTCCTCGGAAAATTGCGTGATCCGAATAAAAAATAAAAAAATCACGAGAAAAGTCTAAAAAGAGCTGTTCGCTGTGTCGATATATAGTTTAGACGCTGCTTTGGCGGGGCGGCCGACCTTAAAGAGGCAGCGTTACCACATGGACGTGGTACTAACTATATTTCAGGGAGGAAATACCCAATGATTATCAATCACAACATTGCGGCGTTGAACACTCACCGCCAGCTGTCCATTAACACAGCAAACACAAACAAAAATATCGAGAAACTGTCTTCCGGTCTTCGCATCAACCGTGCGGGCGATGACGCTGCCGGCCTGGCAATCTCCGAAAAAATGCGCGGCCAAATCCGCGGTTTGGACCAAGCTTCCCGTAACGCTCAAGACGGCATCTCTTTGATCCAAACAGCTGAGGGCGCTCTGAACGAAACTCACAGCATCCTGCAACGTATGCGCGAAATCTCCAACCAATCCGCGAACGGAACGAACACGGATACAGATCGTCAAGCTCTGCAAGACGAAATGAACCAATTGACTTCCGAAATCAACCGTATCGGTAACACAACTGAGTTCAATACTCAGAAGTTGCTGAATGGTGGTATTGCTTCCCAAGACGGAGCGAAAATTACTAAAGCTACTAGTGCAACTTTTGAAGTTGCTACAAGTGCAACGAACTACCAAGCTTTTGCTGTTGCTGATATCGCAGATGCTGCTGGCGCAAAAATCACAGTTGATGGCCAGTCATTTGACATTTCGAAAGTTCTTCAGCAGAACTGGTCGACGGATTACAAAGGTGGCGGTACAGCAGGTACCGCTGATGACTTTATTAACGAATTGAAAAATGTTACTTCTGGTGGCGTAAAGCTTTCTGATGTTGTTAATATTGAGAAAAATGCGGATGGTGACTTGAAAATCACCGCTAAATCTCAAGGAACAAGCAGCACAATCTCTATCGATGCTGGCACAGGCGCAGATAAAGATAAGGTTGCAAACTTCTTCTCTGTTGATACAGCAGCTAACTTGAACACATCTGGAGCTGGTGATGGAGTGGTTTCTGGTTCCCCAGCTACAGTTGAGCGTGCAGGTTTGCAAGCTACAAACAAAGTTACTGCAGGAGATATCTCCATTGGCGCTGATGCTACTTTTAAAATTCAAGTAGGAACAGAAAGTGCTGTTGAAATTAACTTGGGTCCAGATGCCAAGAAATATGACACGCAAAACACAGATGTTAATGTAGCTAATGCAGCCGCTGCTGATCTTGTGAAAGACTTAAATGCTGCTCTCCAAAAAGCTGGATTGGATGGTAAAGTAACTGCTTCTCTGTCCAAAGACAATGAGATCCAATTTATTTCCGAGAGTGGTAAAGATATTAAGTTGACTGATGGAACAAATGGACCTCTTGCTGCTGTAGGATTTACTGGAACAGCTGGTGGTGGTGACCTTTCTGCAGTCAAAAACGTCGAACAAGTTGTCGGACCTGGCGCACAAGGATCTGGCTTCAACACGAAATTCCAAATCGGTGCGAACACAGGTCAATCGATGTCTCTGACAATTGACGACATGCGTGCCGCGGCTCTTGGAATCACTGGTAACGCTGGTCAAGCTGGTTTCACGAAAGAAAACTCCGTTACTAACGGAACGAACGACGTGAAAACCGAAGCTGCCCTGAATATCTCTACTGCTGAAGATGCTTCTAAAGCAATCGCAGTTCTGGACAAAGCTACTCAAACCGTTTCCAGCGCACGTTCTAAACTGGGTGCCGTTCAAAACCGTCTGGAGCACACGATCAACAACTTGGGAACAGCTTCCGAGAACCTGACAGCTGCTGAATCCCGTATCCGTGACGTTGATATGGCGAAAGAAATGATGGAACAAACGAAGAACAACATCCTGGCTCAAGCTGCACAAGCTATGTTGGCTCAAGCCAACCAACAGCCACAAGGTGTTCTGCAATTGCTCCGTTAATTTTAAAATATTCATTAAGAGTTCTGGGATTTTCCCGGGGCTCTTTTTTTATTTTCTACAATTATGCAACATCAACTAAACCTCCAAGCAATAGAAGCCGATAATAGTATATATATCCTTTTGTCGGAGGTAGCCAGGATGAATGTGCAATTTTCCTTGACTGCGAGTACGTCATCTCAGAACAAGACAGATTCCGTCGCATCCATGAACGGAGCAGTATCCATGATCCGAAACGGCGAAGATTTGGCATTGAAAGAAAAGCAGGGCCTTTCGGTTTCGATTGGGGAGGAGCAGCTGATCCGGAACATTGACCGGGCCGTAAAATCTCTTCAAGGGCCGGAGACAACCTTAGATATCAGTATTCACGATAAAACTCATGAAATCATGGTCAAAGTCCTCAATAAAGAAACAGGAGAAGTGATCCGAGAAGTTCCGCCGGAGAAAACCTTGGATTTGGTTGCCAAGATGATGGAACTGGCGGGCATTATGATTGACGCTAAAGTGTAAGGAGGAGTTCTCAAAGTGACACTTCGTATTAACGGTTTTTCGGGCATGGATATCGACAGCATGGTCAAGGAACTAATGACTGCTAAACGTGCTCCACTAGATAAATTAAATCAGCAGAAAACATACCTTTCCTGGCAGCGTGATAGCTATAGAGAAATGAATAGCAAGGTGTTTGCTTTTAAAACCAAACTATCTGCCGCGGATCTCTTTGGTAAGACAAGCAACATGACAGCTCAAACCGCTGTGGTTGATGGGAACAAGGATGCGATCAAAGCAGAAGCATCCGCTAATGCCTCAAGCGTTCCGATGAGTGTGACCGTGAAGAAGTTGGCTACCAAGACTACTGTGCAATCCACAGGCGAAATTGATATTAAACCTGCCTCTGGTTCTACAACAGCTACAAAAGCAAACCTCAATACTACGATCGGCCAATTAAATGGATATACGCCGGATACAAATCCGGCACCAACCGATGATAAACCGGAAACCTTTCAAATTAAGGTCAATGACGTAGAGTTTAACTTTTCAACAAAAGACACGATTTCCAATGTACTTAGCAAAATCAATAATTCCAGTGCCAACGTTGTGGCAGCATTTGACGAGGTCAGTGGTAAGTTTTCGATTACTGCAAAAGATTACGGAACGGATAAGAAAGTTAACATTAGCGAGAGTGACTACGGAAATTCCGGTACGAAGACTTCTAGCTTATTAGGATTGCTGAATCTTAAAGGAGCTCCGGTGCAGGATGGCGAGAATGGAGAAGTAGAAATCAACACTTTGAATTCTAGCGGTACCGTTATAGGTACTAATAAATTTACAACCACTGATAATACTTTAAAGGTCAATGGAATTAGCTTAACGTTGTTGAAAGAAACGGGATCTACTCCAGCTACCGTAACGACAACTATCGATACAACCAAGGCTGTTGACACAATCAAATCCTTCATCGACACCTACAATGACCTGCTCAACACCATGAACACCAAGGTAGACGAGGAGAAATATCGCGACTTCCCGCCGCTGACCGACGAGCAAAGATCGGCCATGAAAGAAACCGAGATCACAGCGTGGGAAGCCAAGGCGAAGAGTGGTCTGCTGAAAAATGATGACATCCTTAAAGAAACCATTAACGCTATGCGTTCGGTCATTAACAACAGCATCGGCCAATTGAGTTCTATGGGCATCACAACAGGCCAATACTATGAAGGCGGCAAGCTCTATCTGGACGAGGACAAGCTGAAGCAAGCATTACAGAGCAACCCGCAACAGCTATCAAACGTATTTCAAGGCTCAGATGGAATTGTCAACAAACTGTCCACGACCATGACAAGCACCCTCCAAAAGTTCTCCGACCGTGCCGGTACGAACCGCTTCAGTGGGGATCTTAGCGCAGCTTTTAAAGACGAGAGTGTCATGGGGAAACAAATGAAGGAATATACGTCGCGCATCAGTGATTTAATTAAGCGGCTAGATGATCAGGAAGACCGGTATTACAAGCAATTTAGCGCGATGGAAACGGCCATGAACCAACTGCAGTCCCAGTCGTCCAGTCTGTTCGGAACTACCCAATAATTTTTTAGTAAAGGGTGAAGACACTTGATTACATCTCCTTATGAAAAATACCGTCAGTCATCCGTTCAAACCTCTACGCCAGGGCAGCTGCTTCTGATGCTGTATGATGGAGCGATCCGCTTCGTCCGTGCCGGGATCGACAGCTTGCAGAAGAAAGACTTGCAGAAGGCCAATTTGAATTTAGGCAAAAGCCAAAGTATCGTTAACGAACTGCTGTCTACGCTGGACCGAAGTTATGCCGTTTCGGAAGGGCTCGCTTCTTTATATGAATATATCAATCATCTACTGATTGAGTCCAACGTGAAAAAGACGGCGGCACCTGCTGAAGAGGCGTTGGGTTATCTCATGGATCTGCGGGAAACCTTTGCCGAAGCCGCCAAAATGACAACCGGCAGCTTGAGCCAAGAGACGGCCAATGGATAACTTGATCTCTTCTCTCCAGGCGTTGACTGAAACCGTTGTAGCGCGCCTGCAATATACGGCCTATGAGGAACTGCAGGACTTTGTCCAGGAGCGTCAGCAGTTGATCGATGAACTAAACCAGCTCAAGCGCCACACACCATTTTCACCGAGCCAAGTTGAGCAGTTACAAAGCATTTTACAGGCGGATCCGCTCATCCTTAACCGGATGAACCAGCTTAAAATGGAAGCCTCTGACTGGCTTCAACACAGAGGACAAGCCAAAATGCAGCGGAGCGCTTACGAAGCAGCATACACACCGGATAGCTTTTTGATGGACCAAAGGAAGTAACACATAGCCTGACAGAAAAGCCGGAAATAGCAAGACAACAATGCTAAAATAGCAAGACACTGAAAAGACTAGAAAAGGAATTCTAGTCTTTTTTTCATTTTTATAAATCTAGCCATATGAAGTGAAGGAGGTAGATAAAGTATAGAAGTCATTTATACCAAAGAGAATTTTTGATTAAAAGTCTTATAGATCAAGATTAAAGCGATAGAGGGATAAAATTATATTGACTGAACCTCTGGAATTTCATGTTATTGGGAATAAGCTCCCGCCCTGGGAAAGCAACAAGAGTCCGAAGAACCACAACAACCACAAGACACTCAACCGACCGAAGAGCAACAAGGGCCGCAAGACACACAAGAAATGGGAACAAATAATTAATTATTTTCCCGTTTCACTCGTATTAAATCCGGTTAATACAGCATATAAATGATTACGTATCGGCATTCTGAATAGCCAGTTGATTGGAATTTTATACAATTAAACCCCTTTCCATTCCAATTGACAATGGACAAGTTTGGGTGGTATATTCAGGAATGTGGGCGTAAGTCACACTTTATTTGACGACGAAGGGAATGTTAGTGCATGCAAGGTAAAGTTAAATGGTTCAACGCAGAAAAAGGTTATGGCTTCATCGAGACTGCTGAAGGTGGCGACGTATTCGTACACTTCTCCGCAATCCAATCTGAAGGCTTCAAGACTTTGGAAGAAGGTCAAGACGTTGAATTCGACATCGTCGAAGGCGCTCGTGGACCGCAAGCAGCTAACGTAATCAAATTATAATCATCCGGCAAGGCCGACCTACATATACGGTTCGATGGTTAAGTAATTGAAGAACGGTAGCGATAAGACCCTGGATCTCCAGGGTCTTTCTTTGTGTTCCGGCGGATTTTACCACGATCGAACTTGTTTCATTTCCTCCTGTACGGTTAAGGAATTTTACCCTGCTTTAGGCGGACAGTGGGGTGAGTAAAGGGCTTTCATTTGGCGGACAGCCGCCCGAAAACGCCTTTTTACTTAGCGTTAACAATTGTGATATAATGGAACTGCAAAGGAGGAGTGCCCTATGAATTTAGCTATTCGAGGTCAACAAATCGAGGTTACTGACGCTTTGAAGGACTATGTCGACAAGAAGCTCAGCAGGCTTGAGAAGTATTTCGATGCACCCCCCGCCTCAGATGGAAATGTGACACTTGGAGTTACTAGAGGTTTGCACAGTGTGGAGGTAACGATTCCGCTCCCTGGAGTGATGCTCCGGGCCGAAGACCGCAGTGATGACATGTATGCATCCATTGATGCCGTCGTGGACAAGCTGGAACGCCAAATCCGCAAACACAAGACCAAGCTCAACCGCAAGTTCCGCCAGGAAGGAAGCCTGAAGATGCTGTTCACGGAAGAAGCCGCGACCGGTACCGGCCTGCTGCCGACGATGACGGAGGAAGAGCACGACGAACTGGAAGTGGTCCGCACGAAGCGCTTCACCCTGAAGCCGATGGACGTGGAAGAAGCCATTTTGCAGATGAACATGGTCGGACATAATTTCTTTGTTTTTTCGAACATTGATACTCAGGAAGTGAATGTCGTTTACAAACGGAATGATGGAAAATACGGTTTGATCGAGCAAAATGAAGGCAGCGCGTATTAACAAAATGACGGTCCGTTGTAACAATTTTCATGATTATGTAAATATTTATTGAGTTTTGAGTAAAAAAAGAGCCCTTGTCCTGCAACGGATGGGGCTCTTCGTGCGTATATAAATAGAGGCCGTTTGTAAGGGCTGTAAGTTGTTGCGGCATCTCTTACAAACTGTTACAATTTATGCAAACCCGTTTTTATTCTAATTACCGGTTTGAACACGATTGGAATGAACTTCAAGCAGTTGCATTTTGTCTGTATGAAGCCGATTCTGTCCGGATCAATTTCAACAAGCAGCAGATCTTCAATACTCCTGTATGAATCGATTCTTTCTGAATCCATCTCATTCAGCCGGTGTCTGTGTGAATTGGTTCATGAAGAATCTATTTCATTTGAACATAACCCTGAAATAACTGAAGTTGATTCTAACAATTGTTTTGCGCGAAAGGGGTTAACCATGCTAGGTATTGTCAAAAAAATCTTCGGTGACGTCAACGATCGTGAGGTCAAGCGTCTGATGAAGACGGTTGATCAGATCAACAAATTAGAGCCGGAATTCGTCAACCTTTCCGATGAGCAGCTGAAAGGGAAGACGGAGGAGTTCCGTGCGCGTCTGGAGAAGGGTGAAACCCTCGATGATCTCCTGCCTGAAGCGTTTGCCACCGTACGCGAAGCATCCAAGCGCGTGCTCGGTAAGCGTCATTACGACGTTCAGCTGGTTGGCGGCATGACGCTGCACGAAGGCAAGATCGCCGAAATGAAGACCGGTGAAGGGAAGACGCTGGTAGGTACCCTGCCGGTATACCTGAACGCCCTGCTCGGCAAAGGTGTGCACGTGGTCACCGTCAACGACTATCTCGCTCAGCGGGACAGCGCGGAAATGGGACAAATTTACGAATTCCTGGGCATGACCGTCGGGGTGAACCTGAGCGGCATGGACCATGCGGATAAACAAGTGGCTTACGCCTGCGATATTACGTACGGTACGAATAACGAGTTTGGTTTTGACTACCTGCGTGACAACATGGTGCTGTATAAGGAACAAATGGTGCAGCGCCCGCTGTACTTCTGTACGATTGACGAAGTGGACTCGATTCTGATCGATGAGGCGCGTACGCCGCTGATCATCTCAGGACAAGCCCAAAAGTCGACGGAGCTGTATTACGTAGCGGACCGCTTTGTGAAGCAGCTGCAGAAGGAAGAGGACTATACGGTTGATATCAAGGTCAAATCCGTTGCGTTGACGGAAAAGGGTGTTGCTAAAGCGGAACGCGCTTTTGGCATCGAGAACCTGTATGACCACAGCCATATTACGCTGAACCACCACATCGTGCAGGCGCTGAAGGCGAACGTCATCATGCGCCGCGACGTCGATTACGTCGTGACAGAGGATGAAGTGGTGATCGTCGACGAGTTTACGGGCCGTCTGATGGCCGGACGCCGATACAGCGACGGTCTGCACCAGGCAATCGAAGCGAAGGAAGGCATCGAGGTGCAGAACGAGAGCATGACGCTCGCGACGATTACCTTCCAGAACTACTTCCGGATGTACCGCAAGCTGGCCGGCATGACCGGTACGGCGAAGACAGAGGAAGAAGAGTTTAAGAAAATTTACGGTCTGGAAGTTATCCAGGTACCGACGAACAAACCGAACCAACGGAACGACATGCCGGACATCGTTTACAAGAGTGTAAACGGCAAGTTCAAGGCCGTTGTCGACGAAATCGTGGAGCGCCACAAAAAGAATCAGCCGGTGCTGGTTGGTACGGTATCCATCGAGAACTCCGAACTGATTTCGGAAATGCTGAAGCGCAAGGGCATCAAGCACCAGGTGCTGAATGCCAAGTATCATGCCGAAGAAGCGGACATTATCTCCCGCGCCGGTCAGCCGGGTACGGTAACGATCGCCACCAACATGGCCGGACGGGGTACCGACATTTTGCTCGGTGAAGGTGTAGCTGATGTGGGCGGTCTGCATATCATTGGTACAGAGCGCCACGAATCCCGCCGGATCGATAACCAGCTTCGGGGCCGTGCCGGACGCCAGGGTGACCCGGGCTCGACGCAGTTCTACCTGTCGCTGGGCGATGAACTCATGAAGCGGTTCGGCGCCGACAACGTGCTGAACATGATGGAACGCCTCGGTTTCGAGGAAGACCAGCCGATTGAGAGCAAGATGATTACCCGTGCGGTCGAATCCGCGCAAAAACGCGTCGAAGGCAACAACTTCGACCTGCGGAAGGTCGTCCTCCAATACGACGACGTCATGAACCAGCAGCGGGAAATCATCTACAAGCAGCGCCGTGAAATTCTGGAATCCGATAACATCAAGGATATCGTCATGGAGATGATCAAGCCGGTCATTGACCGTGCGGTTGAAGTGCACTGCTCCGACGATATTCCGGAAAACTGGGAGCTCCAGGAAGTGGCTGATTATGTAAACAGCAAGCTCCTCGACGAAGGCTCGATTACCCGCGACGATCTGTGGGGCAAAGAGGTTGAGGAGATTGAAGAGTTTATCTTCGATAAGGTGAAGAAGAAGTACGACGAGCGCGAAGAGCGGATCGGTTCCGAGCTGGTGCGTGAGTTCGAGAAAGTTATCGTGCTTCGCTCCGTCGACAGCAAGTGGATGGACCACATCGACGCGATGGATCAGCTCCGTCAAGGTATCCACCTCCGTGCATACGGCGGTACGGATCCGCTTCGCGAATACCAATTCGAGGGCTTCGAGATGTTCAACACGATGACGGCCAGCATCCAGGAAGAAGTGGCCATGTACGTGATGAAGGCCCATATCGAAGCGAACCAGGAGCGCCAGGCTGTCGTGGAAGAGAGCAAGGTTTCCACGAATGGCGAGCCGACCGAGAAGAAGCCGGTGCAAGTCGGCGAACAGATCGGACGCAACGATTTGTGCCCTTGCGGCAGCGGCAAGAAGTACAAACACTGCCACGGTCAAGAAGCATAAGATAATATAGAAGCAAATGTTAAAGTCATTCATACAACAGCCGTTTCTTAGGCAACCCTAAGAAGCGGAGCCAAAACTCCCTTAAACCGGGAGACCCAATGCAGGCGCTGCTCTGAAGAGGAGGGCGGCTGCAGGGTCTTTCCGCTTAAGGGAGTTTATGTCGATAAAGAGGTGAAGAGTAAATCATGTTAGATCCAAGCGTTAAGCACGACCTGAGGGAAATTGCAACGAAACTCACCAATCTTAGGGGGTCTCTTTGACTTAGATCTGAAGCAGGAAATGATCGCGAACTTCGAAGAGAAAATGTCGGCTCCCGACTTTTGGGATGACAACGAAAAGGCTCAATCGGTCATCGCGGAAATGAACGCCGTGAAGTCATCGGTTGACGAGTATGAGAAACTGCAGCAGGAATACGACGACGCCTCCATGATGGCGGAGCTGGCCGACGAGGAAGGCGACGAATCACTGGCCGCCGAAATCGCCGAAGCGGTTGAGTCGTTAATGAAGAAGCTGGATGATTTCGAACTCAAGCTGCTGCTGAGCCAGCCTTACGATAAAATGAACGCTATTCTCGAGCTTCACCCGGGTGCCGGCGGCACCGAGTCCCAGGATTGGGGACAGATGCTGCTGCGGATGTACACCCGCTGGGCAGAGAAGCATGGCTTCAAAGTAGAAACCCTGGACTATCTGCCGGGTGACGAGGCCGGGATCAAGAGCGTTACGCTGCTGATCAAAGGCTTTAACGCATACGGCTATCTGAAAGCCGAGAAGGGCGTGCATCGTCTGGTGCGGATCTCGCCGTTTGACTCATCGGGACGCCGCCATACGTCGTTCGTCTCCTGCGATGTCGTGCCGGAGATTACTGAGGACGTCGACGTGGAGATCCGGACAGAGGATCTCAAGATCGATACGTACCGGGCCAGCGGCGCCGGCGGTCAGCACATTAACACGACGGACTCCGCGGTACGGATTACCCACATCCCGACGGGCGTGGTCGTAACCTGTCAGAACGAACGCTCGCAGATCAAAAACCGGGAGCGCGCGATGACAATGCTTCGCTCGAAGCTGTACGAGCGCAAACTCGAAGAGCAGCAAAAACAGCTGGATGAAATCCGAGGGGAACAGTCGGATATTGCCTGGGGCAGCCAGATTCGCTCCTACGTGTTTCATCCCTATAGTATGGTAAAGGACCACCGCACTTCAGTGGAGACCGGCAATGTCGGCGCTGTCATGGACGGGGACCTGGATCTGTTCATCGACGGTTATTTGCGCAGCCAAATCAAGGTGGAAACCGAATAAAACCAAGTGAATTCCTACACGCTATTTGTGTAGGAATTTTTTGGTGTAAAGGACTGATTTTAGCATTCCGGAAGGCTTGGCTGTTGGATGGCCGATTTTATATTTTAGGTAAGGAGAGAAAATTGTTCATGTCGCAGAAATCATCGAACCGCAGAAGGGCATCTCTGCCCATGAGCGGACCCCAGCGCCACGTGGTGGATACGCTGCTCATCATTGTCGGTTCCTTTATTATCGCTTTAGGGTTTAATTTGTTTTTCCTGCCGAACGGCATTGCTTCCGGCGGGGTATCCGGGATTTCCGTGCTGACCGAAGCCTGGTTTGGCATGGAGCCAGCCTTTACCCAGTGGGCGCTCAACATTCCGTTGTTTATCCTGGGCATCCTGCTGCTCGGAAAAAATTACGGTATCCGCTCGCTGCTGGGCAGCGTGGTGCTGCCATTGTTCGTCTATCTGACGAAGGACTGGCCGCTGCCGACGAGCAACCCGCTGCTCGCTTCGATTTACGGCGGGATTGCGGTAGGCCTCGGCATCGGGATCGTGTACCGGGGGCGGGGCTCTACCGGCGGACTGACGACGTTAGCCCAGATTATCCAAAAGTACAGCGGACTGAGCTTCTCCCTGTGCGTCGTGATCTTGGACGGATCGGTCATCCTTTTGGCCGCCTGTACGTTGTCGCTGGAGAAGGCGCTGTATGCGCTGGTGGGACTGTATGTCACAGGCAAGGTGATCGACGCCATTGAGCTCGGTTTCAACTACTCGAAGGTGGCTTATATCATCTCGGACCATATCGAACCGATAACGGCGGCAGTGCTGAAGGACCTGGACCGGGGCTGTACCAAGCTGAACGCCACCGGCGGCTATACCGGAACGGACCGGACCGTGCTGATGGTCGTCATCGGCCAGAGCGAAACGACGCGGCTGAAGACGCTGGTGCAGTCGGTGGACCCGGAGGCTTTTGTTATCATCAGCAATGCGCATGAGGTGCTGGGCGAAGGCTTTAAGCTGCAGGGCAGCTGAGCATTTTTTTCACCATCCCTCATAGTTTAATAATGAACAACAAAAAGAGGCGAACAGTTATCCATGCGGGCTGGGCAGCCTCTTTTTCATTATGAAGAAGTCGGGGGATGTTCAGATGTTCACACCTGTCCGGACCGATACGGCATCAAAAATAAATAACAGCATACATAACAAGGGGAGTTTTCTGCATATGAATGGTGCAGATGCCGGCACTCCGAGCAAATATCCATACGGTCAATGAATGAGCGACGCGTAAGTTTTCAATAGGCATGAAGCGAAGCGGACCTTGAACAGGGTCTTTTTTTATTGGAGATTGAAAAGTACATAGGCTCGGACCATAGGAGACGGGAGCGGAAAAGCCCTTACAGGATAAGGGAAATTCATTCCAAAGTGTTGTATTTATAAAAAAGCGGTCGTATAATAATACATAATTATTCATGATTTATACAGAAGCGGCAGTAGAGAGGGGAACGCGGGGAATGGGAGAACACGGTACTGGGGAGAAGGTTAGGATTGCGATCGTCGGTTCAACCGGCTACGGCGGGGTTGAGCTGATCCGGCTGCTGCAGGGGCATCCCAAAGCAGTCATTACGTCAGTGATTTCATCATCGAGCGCGGGAACGCCGATTTCGGAAGGTTTTCCGCATTTAACGGATATTATCGTGCAAAATTTGGACGGTACCGATCCGAAGGAAATCGCCGCCAAGGCGGATGTCGTCTTTACGGCTACCCCTTCGGGCGTGAGCTCCAAACTGGTGCCGGGCTTGCTGGAAGAAGGACTTAAGGTCATTGATTTGTCCGGGGATTTCCGGATAAAGGACGGCGCCACGTACGAAAAATGGTATAAGCACACCGCCCCGAATGCGGCTTATTTGGACCAAGCCGTTTTCGGTTTGTGCGAGCTGTTTGGAGAAGAAGTCGCCGGCAAGGACTTTATTTCCAATCCCGGCTGTTACCCGACGGCTACCCTGCTCGGTCTGGTTCCGGCCATCAGCGCCGGCTGGATTAACCCGAACAGCATTATCATCGATGCCAAGTCCGGCGTATCGGGTTCGGGACGCGGAACGAGCTTGACGACCCATTTTGCGGAAATTAATGAAAATTTCAAAGCTTACAAAGTGAATAAGCATCAGCATATCCCGGAAATTGAGCAGGTGCTCAGCCAAGTGGCTGGTGAGCAGGTGACCGTGACGTTTACGACCCAGCTCGTGCCGATGACCCGGGGCATTATGAGCACGATGTATGCAAACTTGAACGGCGTGTATAACGATGAAGATTTTGTGGAGCTGTACCGGCAGTATTACCAAGGACGGCCGTTCGTGCGCGTGCGCGACACGGGCATTTGGCCGGCGACGAAGGAAGTGCTGGGCTCCAATTATTGCGATATCGGTTTTGCGGCGGATCCGCGGACGGGCCGGGTCACCATTATTTCGGTCATTGACAATATCGTCAAAGGTGCGGCTGGCCAGGCGATACAGAACCTGAATCTGATGATGGGATGGGAGGAGAATCTCGGACTCGGCTATACTCCGGTGTATCCGTAAGCGGGATGAACATAGACATGGGACAATTAACGACGTTTACGCAGGTGAAGGACGGATCGATCGTCACGCCGAAAGGTTTTTCGGCGGGAGGCGTGCACTGCGGACTCAAGAAGACGGATCGCCATGACCTTGGCGCGATCCTGTGCGAGGTGCCGGCCGTGGCTGCGGCCGTGTACACCACGAATGTGTTTCAAGCGGCACCGCTGAAGGTGACGCGCGAGAGCTTGCAGAACGGCACGCTGCAGGCTGTAATCGTGAACAGCGGCAACGCCAACGCGTGCACCGGGCAGCAGGGCGAAGCCGATGCCTATGACATGCGGGCGGCCGCAGCCCGCCACCTCGGCGTGGCGGAGCAGGACGTGGCTGTCGCGTCCACGGGCGTGATCGGCGAGCTGCTCAAGATGGACCGCGTGAACGCGGGCATCGAATCGCTGCCGCCGCGGCTCAGCAGCGCCAATTCGGGCGCGGAGGACTTCTCGCAGGCGATCCTCACCACAGACCTGGTGAAAAAAGAAGCCTGCGTATCGGTGTTGGTGAACGGCAAAGAGGTAACGATTGGCGGCGCGGCCAAGGGTTCGGGGATGATTCATCCGAACATGGCGACGATGCTCGCTTTTATGACGACGGACGCGGCCATTGACCAGGAAGCACTGCAGCAGCTGATGCGGCAGGCGACGGACGTGACGTTCAACATGATTACGGTGGACGGCGACACGAGCACAAATGACATGCTGATCGCCATGGCCAGCGGGCTGGCGGGGAACGAAGTGCTGACGCCGGCGCATCCGGACTGGGAGCCGTTTGCCGAAGGGTTTACGTATGTGTGCCGGAGCTTGGCCCAAGCGATTGCGCGGGACGGCGAAGGTGCGACGAAGCTGGTCGAAGTCAGCGTCACCGGCGCAGTCAGCGACCTGTCGGCACGGGCGATTGCCAAGACGGTCATCGGCTCGAGCCTGGTCAAATCGGCCGTGTTTGGCGCCGATGCCAACTGGGGACGGATCATCGCCGCCGTCGGGCGTGCGGGCGAGCCGGTAAATCCGGAGACGGTCGACATCCGGCTTGGCGATATCAGCGTATTGGAACAATCGCGTCCGGTCGCTTTTGATGAAGATGAAGCGTTGGCTTACCTGAAAGGGGACACCGTCCGCATCGTCGTGGATCTGCACAGCGGAGCCGGGCAAGCCACCGCCTGGGGCTGCGATTTGACTTATGACTACGTACGGATCAATGCGGCTTACCGGACATAAGGCGAAGGCAGCTGCAGGGGAGAGTGAATGCATATGAAGACGCTGGAGAATGAGCAGGGCTCCCATATTGGAGCGGATGACCAGCAGACGTTTGTCATGAAGTGCGGGGGAAGCACGCTCGCGGCACTGCCGGATTCCTTCTTTGAGGATCTGAAGCAGCTGCAGCAGCAGGGCGTGCAGCCGGTCATCGTCCATGGGGGCGGTCCGGCCATTTCGGACAATCTCGCCAAGCTGGGCATTGAAACGGAATTCGTGAACGGCCTGCGCAAGACGACCGAGGACGTCCTCGATGTCGTGGAGATGGTGCTTGCCGGAACGATCAACAAGCAGATCGTGCGGCGGATTCAGAGCACGGGCGGCCGGGCTCTTGGCCTGTCGGGCGTCGACGGGGGATTGATCCAGGCCGAGCCGGTTGCGAACGCGGCCGAGGTTGGCCATGTCGGCGACGTGACCTATGTGGAATCGGCGATCGTTAAAGGTATTACGGCCATGGGCTACATGCCGGTCATCGCACCGGTCGGGGTGGACGCGGCCGGGCAACGCTATAACATTAACGCCGATACCGCGGCAGGTGCCGTCGCTTCCCATTTGGGAGTCGACCGGATGATCGTGGTCACGGACGTGCCCGGCATCCTGAAAGCCGTGGACGGCGAGAAGCAGGTGCTGCCGTCGGTGACGGTGCAGCAAATCGAAGACATGATCGCCAGCGGCGACATTTACGGCGGCATGATTCCGAAAGTTCGGGCCGCGGTGAGCTGCATTCAAGGAGACGTGCAGGAAGTCGTCATCGTGGACGGCAATGAGCCCCGGGTACTGAGCCGGGTGCTGCAGGGTGAAGTGCTGGGTACCCGCATCGTGCGGGATTAAGATAAAGGTACTTTGAAATTACATCGATAAACGTTTTTATTATACAGGGGCACAGGGAGGGACCTGCGGCTCCGGGAGAAGGAGTGATTAGGGATGAGTGCAAGCGAACAGGCAAGCTCATTGTTTCAGAACTATGCCAGATATCCGATCAGCCTGGTGAAGGGGCAGGGGAGCTGGCTGTGGGACGATAAAGGGAACAAATACCTCGACTTTATGTGCGGTATAGCGGTGACCAATCTGGGCCATGCGCCGAAGAAAGTGACCGAGAAGCTGAAAGCTCAGCTGGATGAGCTGTGGCATGTATCGAACCTGTTTCACATTCCGAACCAGGAAAGAGCAGCTTCTCTGCTGACGGCGAACAGCTGCGCGGATGCGGTGTTCTTCTGCAACAGCGGCGCCGAAGCGAACGAAGCGGCCATCAAACTGGCCCGCCGCTACCACCAGAAAGTGAAAGGCTCGGGACGCTTTGAAATCATCACCTTCCATCAATCCTTCCACGGACGCACGCTGGCTACCCTGACGGCGACCGGCCAGGACAAGGTAAAAGACGGCTTCCTGCCGCTGCCTGCCGGCTTCAAGAGCGTACCGCTGCATGATCTGGATGCGCTGAAAGCGGCTATCGGACCGAATACGGCTGCGATTATGATCGAGATGGTGCTGGCGGAAGGCGGCGTGCTTGTCGTGCAGCCGGACTTCCTGAAGGCAGTGAAGGCGCTGTGCGAACAGCATGGGCTTTTGCTCATCCTCGACGAGGTGCAGACCGGCATGGGGCGTACAGGCAAGCTGTTTGCGTATGAGCATTACGGCATTGAGCCGGATATTTTCACACTCGCCAAAGGCATTGCCAGCGGGTTCCCGGCAGGAGCGATGCTCGGCAAAGGTTATCTGAAAGACGCGTTTACGCCGGGCAGCCACGGCTCTACCTTCGGCGGCACGCCGATCGCGACGGCAGCGATGATCGCTACGATCGAGACGATTCTCGAGGACCAGCTGCCGCAGCGCGCCGCGGACATGGGCGAGTATTTAATCCAGCAGCTGAACGAAAAGGTGGCTGTGCATCCTTTTGTCAATGAAGTGCGCGGGTTGGGGCTGCTCATCGGCATCGAATGCAAGGAGCCGGTGAACGACATCGTGCTGGAAGGGCAGAAACGCGGGCTGCTGTTCGTGACCGCCGGTCCGAACGTGATCCGCCTGCTTCCAAACCTGTATATTTCCAAAGAAGAAATCGATCAGGCCGTCGGCATGATTGCCGAGCTGATCCATGATCATACCGCAGTAAACAAGGCGTAGCCGGGCACCATTAGAGCATGCACTGATAAAGGAGGACGTAAAGATGTTGAGCCAAACCGGGCTGCTGCAGGATATCGACCTGAAGGGAAGAGACCTGCTGGAGCTCGACGATTATACACCGGAAGAAATTCAGTACTTGATCGATCTGGCGATCGAACTCAAGCGCAAGCAGAAGAACGGCGAGGAATACCAGCCGCTGAAGGGCAAAACGATCGGACTTATTTTCGAAAAATCATCCACCCGTACCCGGGTATCGTTCGAAGTGGGGGCGTTCCAGCTCGGAGCCCACGCGCTCTTTTTAAGCAAAAACGACATTCAGCTCGGACGCGGGGAAATTATCAGCGATACGGCGCAGGTGCTGTCGCGTTACCTGGACGGCATCATGATCCGCACCTTCGGGCATCACAATGTGACGGATCTGGCGAAATACGCCTCTGTTCCCGTGATCAACGGCCTGAGCGATCTGGCGCATCCGTGCCAGGTGCTGGCGGATTACCAGACGATCTATGAGCAGAAAGGCCAGCTGAAAGGCCTGAAGCTCGCCTACATCGGCGACGGCAACAACATGGCCCATTCCTTGATGATCGGCGGCGCCAAGCTGGGCGTGAACGTATCGATCGCAAGTCCGGAAGGGTACACCCCGGATCCGGCTGTGGTGAAGGCAAGCCAAGAGATCGCCAAGGAGAGCGGCGCGCAGATCGTCGTTACGCACAGTCCGGAAGAAGCGGTGAAGGACGCGGACGTCATTTATACCGATGTATGGGCCAGCATGGGCTTTGAGGAAGAGCAGAAGGTCCGCGAGGCGGCGTTCAAAAACTATCAAGTCGACGAAAAGCTGGCGCAGCTGGCGAAGGCAGACTACCTGTTCATGCACTGCCTGCCGGCACACCGTGGGGAAGAAGTAAGCGAAGGGGTCATCGACGGCAAAAACTCGGTTATTTTCGACCAGGCCGAAAACCGTCTGCACGCGCAAAAAGCGCTGATGGCCGCATTGATGGGTTAAGATTAGTCAGGAGAGGGAGTTAAGACATGGCAAAAGAAAAAATCGTACTGGCGTATTCCGGAGGTCTGGATACGTCGGTCATTCTGAAGTGGCTCAAGGAAACGTATGACGCTGAAATCATCGCATTTACGGCCGATATCGGACAGAAGGAAGAGCTGGACGGTTTGGAAGAAAAGGCACTGGCTACCGGCGCCTCGAAAGTATACATTGACGACCTGCGTGACGAGTTCGCACAGGATTTCATCTTCCCGATGTTCCAATCGGGAGCGCTGTATGAGGGGCAGTACCTGCTCGGCACGAGCATTGCGCGCCCGCTGATCGCCAAGCGCATGGTGGACATCGCCCGCGCGGAAGGCGCAACGGCAATCGCGCACGGCGCAACGGGCAAAGGGAACGACCAGGTGCGTTTCGAGCTGGCGGCTGCGGCCCTCGCTCCGGACATCAAAGTTATCGCTCCATGGCGTCTTGAGGAGTTCCGTAACGAGTTCCCGGGACGCGCGGAAATGATCGCTTTTGCCGAGAAGCATGGCATTCCGGTAACAGCCTCGGCGGCGAAGCCTTATTCGATGGACCGCAACCTGCTGCATATCAGCTATGAGAGCGGCGTGCTCGAGGATCCTTGGTTCGATGCGAGCGCTCCGGAAAATAAAGACATGTACCTGCTCAGTGCCTCTCCTGAAGATGCGCCGGATGAGGCGGAATATGTGGAGCTCGATTTTGTGCAAGGGAACTGCGTCGCCATTAACGGCGAGAAGCTGAACCCGCTGGCCGTGATGGAGCGTCTCAACGAGCTCGGCGGCAAGCACGGCATCGGCCGCGTGGACATGGTGGAGAACCGCTTTGTCGGCATGAAGAGCCGCGGCGTGTATGAAACGCCAGGGGGCACGATCCTGTTCACCGCGCACCGCAAAATGGAATCGATCACGATGGACCGCGAAGTGATGAACCTGCGCGACAGCCTGATCACCCGTTACAGCACGCTTGTGTACAACGGCTTCTGGTTCGCACCGGAACGTCTGGCACTGCAGGCGCTCGTAACTGAAAGCCAGAAGAACGTGACCGGTACGGTGCGCGTGAAGCTGTACAAGGGCAATATCATCGCCGCCGGCGTGAAGAGCCCGGTCAGCCTGTACAACCCGGACATCGCCACGATGGAAGCTGATCCGACCCAAGCGTACGATCAAGGAGACGCTACCGGTTTTATCCATTTGAACGCTCTGCGTCTTAAAGTCGGCACAGGCGTGGCACAGAACAAATAATTTTTCCATGATATAATCAACAGCACAAGCATGTCGTAGGGAGGCCGTTCCTTGTCGGTCACGGGAAGGAGCGGCCCTCTGCTGTCAAGCAAGAGGGGAGAGAACGATAGTGGGCAAACTGTGGGGAGGGCGCTTTACGAAGCAGACCAACCATCTGGTAGACGAATATACGGCTTCGATCGGTTTTGACCAGGCGCTTGCCGAGGAGGATATTCAAGGCAGCCTGGCTCATGTGACGATGCTGGGCAAATGCGGAATCGTTCCGCAGGAAGACGTGGAGACGATCAAGGCGGGGCTGCAAACCGTGCTGGACAAAATCCGCCGCGGCGAAATCGAGTTTTCGGTGGCGGACGAGGACATCCATATGAACGTGGAGAAAAATCTGATCGCCGAGATCGGCCCGGTCGGCGGCAAGCTGCATACGGGACGCAGCCGGAACGATCAGGTGGCGACCGATATGCACCTGTATTTGCGCAAGCGGGTCGTTGAGCTGGCCGGCATGCTGCATGAGCTGCAAAAATCGCTGATCGGACAAGCAAGGGACAACCTGGATACGATCATCCCGGGGTATACGCATCTGCAGCGGGCGCAGCCGATTCTGTTCGCCCATCATCTGATGGCGTACGTCTCCATGTTCCAGCGCGATATTGAGCGCCTTATGGACAGCTACAAGCGCATTAACGTCCTGCCGCTCGGCGCAGGCGCCCTGGCCGGGACGACGTTCCCGATCGACCGCCATTTTGTGGCGGAGCAGCTGCAGTTTGACCGGGTCTACGAGAACAGTCTGGATGCGGTCAGCGACCGCGACTTTATCGTGGAGTTCCTGTCCCACGCGTCCATCATCATGATGCATCTCTCCCGCCTGTCCGAAGAGCTGGTGCTGTGGAGCAGCACGGAGTTTAACTTTATCGAGCTGGACGACGCCTTCTGTACCGGCAGCAGCATCATGCCGCAGAAGAAAAATCCGGACGTGCCGGAGCTGGTTCGCGGTAAAACCGGCCGCGTGTACGGCAACCTGATGGGCCTTCTGACGGTGCTCAAGTCGCTGCCTTTGGCGTACAACAAGGATATGCAGGAAGACAAGGAAGGCATGTTCGACACGGTGGCCACGCTGGAGGGAGCCCTGCAGCTGTTTGCGCCGATGATCGCCACGATGAAGGTGAACAAGAGCCGCATGCGCGAAGCGGTCAACCAGGATTTCTCGAACGCGACGGACATCGCCGACTTCCTCGTGGGTAAAGGGCTGCCGTTCCGCCAGGCGCATGAAGTCATCGGCAAAACGGTGCTGTACTGCATCCAGCAGGGCAAGTACCTGCTTGACCTGACGATGGAGGAGTTCCAGCAGTTCTCGCCGCTGTTCGACGACACGATTTATGAGGTGCTGCGGCCGGAAACCGTTGTGAATGCCCGCAATGTGTACGGAGGCACGGCGACGGATCAGGTGGCGGAAGCGATTAAGCGCGGTGAGGTGCTGCTCAGCATGACAGAGCAGTGGCTTGCCGAGCACGTATAGACGATAGCCGTAACGGCGTGGTTATGTGATTGAGCCTGATTTGACTTCAGGCAGACGGACTAATTTTTAGCAGCGGAATAATAAATTGCAGATCAGAAATTGCAGTAAGAAAAGGCGCTTCCCTTGTGGAGGCGTCTTTTTTCGTTGCGTCCCCCATATTTTTCATTTGCCGTATTTACAACGTAACAATGTTATGTTACATTATTTCTGCGAGGAGGATGTGCAATGAACGAAGAAGAGATTTCCAAAAAGGATCTGCTGGAACTGACCGGAATTTCCTATGGACAGCTGTACCGCTGGAAGCGGAAAAACCTCATTCCCGAGGAATGGTTTATCCGCAAGTCTTCCTTCACGGGACAGGAGACCTTTTTTCCGAAGCAAAAAATACTGCAGCGCATAGACCGCATTATCAATATGAAGGACGGTTTGTCCCTCGACGAGCTGGCCGATGTGTTTTCGCCGAGCTCCGGGGAAGTATCGATCACCCCCGACGAGCTTTTACAACGTAACATTGTTACAAATATGACGCTGGATCTGTTCGAACAGGAGCTGGGGAAGCAGGACGTGCTGACGTTCGCCGATATTCTCTCGGTCTATGTACTGGAGAAGCTGCTCAAGAGCGGAGAAATAACCCGGGATGAAGGCAAGATGCTGTTATCCCTCATGCGGGATCATTACGCCAAGGTGGCAAGCAGACCGTGCGAGCTGGCGGTCATCCGCAAAATGGGCGTGCCGCTGCTGCTGCTAATCGAGACTACCGAGCATGTATATGTGGACCGGGATGCCAAGTGGGTGTTCCGCCTGCCTTTAAGGGGCTGTATCGAGGAATTGAAATTAAAAATCAACCAATCGGAGGTTTGAGGCGATGGAGCGGGAACAAAGACATGACATGTCGATGTCGGGCATCGGGACGGTGGCGTCCGGTGTGTATAAAACGGTTAGGATTGACGGGATCAGCAAGGTGAAGGGAGATATCGACTGCATTACGCTGGATTCCAACGGCACCCTGAACATTTCGGGTTCGGTGCTGGGGGAAACGGTCAAGATCAACGGGACGATGTCGATCGGCGGCAATTTATCGGCCGAACGTCTGATTCTGGACGGGATGGGATCGGTCAAAGAGATGACACGCTGCAGCGAATCGGCTGCGATCAACGGCCAGGTCACCCTGGAAAAGGGGCTCAACAGCGAGAAAGTGGAAGTGTCGGGCAGCCTGAAGTCGAGAGGGGACGTGCAGTGCGAGGTGCTTTCGGTTCACGGCGGCTTTAACGTGGATGGGCTGGTGAACGCCGGCGAGATCGACTTGAAGATGAGCCTGGCCAGCAAAGCCAAGGAAATTGGCGGGGATCATATCACCGTGCGTCGGTTGAAGAAAGCGCCTATTTTGCTGCAGTTGGCCCCGGTCTTCAACAACCGCCTGAAGGCCGATCTCATTGAAGGGGACTTCGTGGACCTGGAATATACCGAAGCGGATGTCGTCCGCGGCAGCGAAGTACGGATCGGCCCCGGCTGCAAAATCGGCAGAGTCGAATACAAGGTCGACTTCAAGCGGGACGGAGACGCTCAGGTCGGATCGGCGAAGCAGATCTGAAGCAGATCTGAAGCAGATCTGAAGCAGCGTTGAAGCAGATGTGAACCTGCGCTGAAACCAGCTGCTAGGCAGCGATAGAGCAAAGTCCCAACAGGGGTGCATTAGACAACATTCAGGGTATGCCCGGACGACCGGGTATTTATAAGGGAGGAAAAGGTCATGACGGCAAATGGAAACCGCCAAGGGCTTGGCGATATCAAAATCACGGGCAGCGGGAGCTCGGGGGGCGGGACTTTTAACCAGGTCAAAATTATGGGTGACGCGGAAATCAGCAGTACGACGGACTGCGGGCTGTTTAAATGCCTGGGTACGGCTCAGGTGAACGGCTCCCTGATCACAGAAACCGCATCCGTCAACGGAACGCTGAACGTCCGGGAGAACCTTCAGGGCGGACTGCTGAAGTCTCAGGGCGAGGTAAGCGTGTCCGGCGATCTTCAGTTGAAAAGCATCAGCATTAACGGCGAGCTGGCCGTCGGCGGCAATGTGTCTTCGGATTTCGTCAAGATCAACGGCGGCCTTCGGGCGGCGTCCGGCCAGACGGAGGAGCTGCTCGTGCGGGGCGTGGTGGAAGTCCCGGGCATGCTGAACGGCGAGCTCGTCGAGATTAAAATGTATGGACCGAGCCGGATCGGAGAGCTTGTAGGTGCCAAGATCACCGTCAAGAAAGGGCTGGAGATTCCGCTGTTCGGGAAGATGACTTCCCATTACGATGGCGGGGAGCTCAGCGCGGAGAGCATCGAAGGCGACGTCGTTTATCTCGAGAACACCAAGGCTGCCGTCGTCCGGGGCAGAAGGGTGACCATCGGCAGCGGATGCGAGATCGGACTGGTGGAGTATACGGACGAATTCAAGCAGGACACGGCGGCAAGTGTAGGCCGGTTTGTCCGGCTGGGATAGGATATTTTACAAACAATATAAAGGGGTAGTGCGTGATATGGCAGTGAAAAAGAACAGGCTGGGTCTGATCGTCGCCGGTCTGCTGCTCGGCGTGCTGATCGCCGCGATGGACAACACGATCGTCTCGACCGCAATGGGGACGATCGTCGGCGAGCTGGGCGGTCTGGACCAATTCGTCTGGGTCACCTCCGCCTATATGGTGGCAGAGATGGCCGGCATGCCGATCTTCGGCAAATTGTCCGATATGTATGGAAGGAAAAGGTTTTTCGTATTCGGGATCATCCTGTTCCTGCTGGGTTCGGCCATGTGCGGGACGGCGCACAGCATTACCGAGCTGAGCATTTACCGCGCGATTCAGGGAATTGGCGGCGGGGCGCTGGTGCCGATTGCATTTACGATCGTGTTTGATATTTTCCCGGTGGAGTCCAGAGGCAAGATGGCGGGTATGTTCGGCGCCGTATTCGGGGTGTCGAGCTTGTTCGGACCGCTTCTCGGGGCGTATATCACCGATTATTTGGAGTGGCGCTGGATTTTCTATATTAACCTGCCTTTAGGCATTGCAGCCTTTCTGCTGGTGGTGCTGTTCTATCATGAATCCCATGAGCATTCCAAGCAAAAGATCGACATTTGGGGAGCGGCTACGCTGGTGGGCTCCGTGGTCAGCCTGATGTTCGCGCTGGAGCTGGGCGGCAGCAAATATGCCTGGGATTCGCCGGTCATTATCGGATTGTTCGCCGCGTTTGCCGTGCTGATGATCGTCTTCCTGGCCGTGGAGGCCAAGGTGGCCGAACCGATCGTGTCCTACGACATGTTCCGCAAAAGGTTGTTCGCCTTCAGCAGTGCAGCGGCCTTGTTCTATGGGGCGGCTTTCATTACCGCAGCCGTGTACATTCCGATTTTCGTGCAAGGGGTCATGGGTGGGAATGCAACTAACTCCGGATTGATACTACTTCCGATGACACTGAGTTCCGTAGTTGCCTCGCAAATAGGGGGCATGCTGTCCACCAAAATGTCGTTCCGCAGCGTCATGATCCTGTCGGCAATCATTTTCGGCGGCGGCATGCTGCTGCTCGGCACGATTACGCCGGAGACGACGCGGACGATGCTGTCCATCTATATGCTGGTCGCCGGCTTCGGGATGGGATTTTCGTTCTCCGTGCTCGGGATGTCAGCTATTCAGGGCGTGGATGCCAGACAGCGGGGCTCGGCCAACTCGACGATTTCCTTCCTGCGCTCGCTGGGAATGACGGTGGGGATTACGATCTTCGGCATCATCCAGCGAAATGACTTCCATGACCGGCTGAGCAGCACGCTGGGCGGAGCTTCCGGTCAGAATATGCCGGCCACGATGGATCCGCAGCAGATGCTCTCGCCGGAGCGCAGAGCGCTTATTCCGGCACCGGTCATGGAGAAGATCAGCAGCGCGCTGTCCGTCTCCGTGGACCATGCGTTCCTGTGGGCCGTGATACCGGCGGCGCTGGCGCTGGTATCGGTCTCCCTGATGGGCGGTTCAAGGCTGCAAATGTCCCAGATGGGACCGGGAGCGCGTAAGGATGGGGCGCATCATTAATGGAAGCGTGATTTGGAACTTTCTCTCTTGGAAAAGAAGAAGCTGGGGCGAGCCCTGGCTTCTTTCTTTTATTTTGGCAGATGCTTGCAATTCACGGTGTATGTATCTATGTAGCTCTAGTCCTTAACGGAGTGATCAGATAAACCAGGGACTCATTTGTAGAAGCAGAAGTAACAATGAGGGGTTTTAAAGGACTTGCATATTGAATGCTGATCCATTCGCTGTCAACTGCACGTATGATGTCTTGCATAAACTTCCCGTTGAATGCAATACGAAATGGCTCCCCTTGAAAGCCCTGCACAGGAGTAGTCTCATGAACATCGCCAACTTCTGGCGTATTGGAGCTTAATTCCAAGGAATGGGGTGTTCCATTCAGCAGAACCGTTTGTCCGCCCCCAACCAAATTAACCCGCTCGATCGCGCTGAGAAAGGCTGCTGAGGAAACCTGAACTTCCGTTACATATGTGGCGTTGGTCATCGTTTCCATTGGCGGGAAGGATCCGGTTATTAGAGGAATGTAAGCCGCGAGATCTTGATTCTGTATAACCATCCGGTGATTGCTGAAGGAGATCCGCAGCTTCTCTCCGGACAGCAGCTTGGAGACATGCTTTAAATATGCGGAAGGTATAATGGCCTCAACTTCATTGCTCAGATTGCGGTCAAGATGGATTGTGCATGAAGCAAGGCGCACACCGTCTGTAGCCATCAGCTTCATTGAGCCATTTGTAATGTGAAACAGGGCTCCGGTTAATACTGGCCTGGCTTCATTGGATCTGGCGGATGCAAAAACGACCTGCTGAACCATTTTTTTAAATTGAGAGCTCGACAGTTCCACATCCAATAGGTGGTTTCCGAGGTCTGGAATGGAACAGCTATCCTCTGGATCCATTCCGTAGAGTCGGAATACAGTACTGCCTGAGCTAATCTTTAATAGGAAAGGCGGCTGTGTTTCCAGGGTCACCACTCCGGCAGGCAGCTTGCGAATCATGTCCGCAAATAGACGTGAAGGCACGGCAATGGACTCCGTTTGACAGTGTCCCTCATCGAGTGGAAGCTTTGCTTGAATGACCATTCCCGAGCTTGTTCCTGATGCAAGAGTCAGTCCATTCAGACTCGTGTGTAATTGAATCATAGAGTTCTGCGGTTGTGCCGAGGATACCGAAGCTGCGACGGCAACCTGTTGAACGGTTTGAGCCAGAAGATCACCTGGGATACGGACAAACACGGGCGTCACCTTTTTCTTTTAATTTTGATCGGAAAAATAATGCTCGATCATTCTACGCAGAACTTCGGAACGAGTAAACTGATGGTCGTCACAATAGGCATCCAGACGGCTCCATGTTGCTTCGGATAAAGTTAACGATACTTTGCGGGTCGTCCCGATCCCTTTTCTGCCTGCTCCTCGGCGCGCTCCGCCACGGGTAAACATGAAGCTCAGCTGACCTTCCTTATCGGGGATGCCGATTTTTACTTTGTTGCGCGGCTCCATGATCATGCCTCCTGTTTGAATGAGGTAACCTTTTTCAAATATTTTCTAATTCTAATCTATCACAGTTCGAAAGTGTTGGGCAAGAAGCACTCTTTTAGCGCCAAGCGAATCAACCCGCCCCAAACGGGGTATAAAAGGGTAAAAGAAGCGAAAAGGAGTGAGCGTCATGAAAATCATTATTACGCAGGCGGAAGCGGTAGAGAAGGGCATCTGGGGCGAAGTGATGAAGATGTTCGGCGTCGAGGCCGAAGAGGAAGTGTGGCCGAGCGAGGAGTACATTTTGACGGAGGAGCAGGCGCGCCGGATCGGGATTATTCAGTAGAGCTCACATATGATAATAAAAAAGGGTGTCTCCAGCGGTTTCGTTAAACCGGCGGAGGCACCCTTTTGCTTCGTTTGGATTATAGCTAAAAATCAATTACTGCCCTTCAACTGCCCTCAGAAGTTCGGCCCGCTTACGCCGTCCTCCACGATTTGCTCTTCAGAGCCTGGAGCGGGGCTGCCCTCTCCCGAATCTTCTGTATGGACCGCGATCAGCCGGTTTTGCGGACGGTACGTATCACGGGAAATACGTTTGCGCGATACCTCCTTGCCGTCTACTTTCTTGATTTGATAGGTCTCGACGACGTAGCCGGGTTTGCCGCTCTGCAGGATCTCCTGGCCGCCGACCGGAAGGGTCGGATTCTGCACGAACTTCTCGGTGACCGGGAGAGTTTCGACCGTGCGGGACATGAGGTCATAGGTGACATTTTTCGGGAAGGTGCCAAAAAATTTGACGATCAGATTCCGATCCTTGACTTCGGCCTGAATCAGCAGTGACTTCCCGGTATTGTTCCGGAAGCGGAAGTTGATCGAGCCTTCGGCAAACGTGGCGTCCTGCCCTTTCGGCAAGTAGCTGACCGGCAGGGAATGGTTGCGCCGCTCGACGATTTCAAGCCCGGTCCGGACCGCCGCATTGTACACCGTGCTGGACACCTGGCAGATGCCTCCGCCTACGCCAGGCACCAGCTTCCCGTTCAGGATGACCGGCGCCTCCTGGAACCCGTATTTTTCCTCCGCCTTGGCAATGACCTTGCTGTAATCAAACACGTCACCCGGCTTCAGCACCATGCCGTTCACCGCCTTGGCGGCGGAATCGACATTGTATACCCTTCCCGGCCCGCTCGAACCGAGCCCGGTGGAGAACTCGATGATTTTTCGCTCGATTCCTTCTTCCTTGAGGCTGCTGATCGTGACGTTCGGCACCATCCGGTACAGGGGAAGGTCCAGGCTGAGCTTGGGCTTTTCACCGCCGGCAATCAGGGCAAAGTCCTTCGGAATCAGCGCCGTCATCTGCTCCTTGAGCGTGTTCCAGTCAATCCGCGAGACCGAAACCTCCGGCGTGTACACGACCTCGTCTTTACCTGAGATCCGCCGCGTGGCTTCCACCGGAAGCCCGAAGTGCTCCTGCTCCCACTCCGGCGTAAATTTCTCCTTCAGCGCGGAAATGTCCCAGTGCGGCACGATGTTCCAGTCCGTCTGAAAATGCCAGCGGTATTTCAGCTGGTCCAGCCAGCTCCCTTCATGCAGCTTCGCAACCGCCTCTTTAAAGGCGTCCGCTTCAAACGAAACGCCGGCTTCCTTCAGCGTCAGCTGGGCATTGGGGATACCTTTGGCGGCCACAGACAACGTCAAGGGAATGCTCTCCATCTGTCTGAGACGGGCGTCCAGCAGCTTAAGCGCCTCATCCGAATCTTTTCCTCCGAGCGGGTAGCCGGCAACCTGGATCTTATCCGGAAGGGTGTTTTGTCCGATATAAAGATGTACCCACCCGGCGGTGACGGAACCGATCAGCAGGATGCTGGCGATAATGATCAGGCTCAAATGAATTTTTTTCATAGGGTTCCCACCTCTTTCGCTTCCTCTTCATCGTGATTGATGCTGTCTTTCCATATATATGTAGGCAAAGTGGAAAAATTTCGGGTACTCAAAAGGTAACAATTTTGTTACAATGAAACACATCGTGATGATTCCTACGCTTTTTTAAAGGAATTAGCTGGAATGTGTCGAATTTATAATGGCTGATTATGTAATTAGGAAGTGATGAACGAAGTGATTGAAATGCAGGACGTGTGGAAGACCTACCAGAATGGAACCCATGCATTGCAAGGCGTATCGGTCAAGATTGACCGCAACGAATTCGTATACGTCGTCGGACCGTCCGGCGCAGGCAAATCGACATTCATGAAGCTTATTTATAGAGAAGAAGTGCCGACCAAGGGGCAAATCTCTGTGAACGGTTTTAATATCGGCAAGCTGAAGCAGCGGAAAATTCCGTATGTGCGCCGGAATATCGGCGTCATTTTTCAGGATTTCCGCCTTCTTCCGACGCTGTCGGCTTACGAAAACGTGGCTTTTGCCATGGAAGTCATCGAAGCGCCGAAGCGGCAGATGAAAAAGCGCGTGATGGAAGTGCTGGAGCTGGTCGGGCTGAAGTCCAAAGCCGCCCGCCTTCCGGCGCAGCTGTCCGGGGGAGAGCAGCAGCGGATCGCGATCGCCAGAGCTATTGTGAACAACCCGGCGGTCATTATCGCGGACGAGCCTACCGGCAACCTGGACCCCGAAACGTCGTGGGGCATCATGCAGCTGCTTGATGAGATCAATTTCCGCGGAACGACCATCGTCATGGCCACCCACAACAAGGAAATCGTGAACACGATGCGCAAGCGCGTTATCGCGATCGAGCACGGCAACATTGTACGCGACCAGCAGAGAGGGGAGTACGGGTATGACTTTTAACACCTTTCTGCGGCATTTGCGGGTCGGGTTTAACAGCATCTTCCGCAACGGGTGGATGACCGTAGCCTCCGTTACCTCCATCGTGGTATCCCTGTTCGTGCTCGGGGTATTTATCATCCTGGTGCTCAATGTCAACGCTTTGGCCGACAAGGCCGATAAACAAGTGCAGATCCGCGCTTATCTCAACCTGAACGTCGACCAGAAGCTGCGCGAGAAGGTGCAGAACGAAATCTCCGCGATGCCGGAGGTCAGCAAGGTGCAGTTTATTTCCAAGGAGCAGGGCCTCACCGATTTCCGCAACAGTATGGGAGACGAGGGGAAGGAGCTGCTGGAAGGCTTCAGCAAGGATAACAACCCGCTGCCGGACACGATTATGGTTGAGGTGATCGAGCCGACGACGGTTCCGTTCGTCGCCCAGAAGATCGAGGCGCTGAACACGAGCCATACGGAGCAGCCGATCATGAAAGTGAAGTACGGCAAAGGCACCATCGAAACGCTGTTTAAAGTGACGCGCCTGGTGCGCAACATCGGGTTTATTTTCGTGGCCGGCCTCGCCGTCATGTCGATGTTCCTGATCTCCAACACCATTCGTGTTACAATTCTTGCCCGCCGCCGGGAAATCAGCATTATGAAGCTGGTCGGGGCGACGAATTATTTTATCCGCTGGCCGTTCTTCGTGGAGGGCACCTTGATCGGGCTGATCGGGTCCGTCATCACGGTGGCGCTGCTGTTCGTCGGTTATGACCGGCTGGCCGCCTCCATCGGCTCGGATTTTACGCTTCAGATGTCCCTTCTCCCGCTGAGCCAGCTGTGGCAGTGGGGAGGATTACTGATTGTCCTCGGCGTGCTGATCGGCATGTGGGGAACGACCCTATCTATTCGCAAATTTTTGAAGGTATAAGAACAAGAACGATAAGCAGCTGACGGAGAGTCTTGGTTATACAGGAGAAACTTTTGGAAAAGGACGGGGAACGCAAGTTGAAAAAGATCGCCACATGTTTGGCTGTAGTTATGATCGCAGCGGCTGTATTTCAGCCTTCGGAAGGTCTGGCAAAGAAAAAGACGGTCGATGAGATCGACCATGAACTGAGAGTGCTGCAGCAGCAGGCGAAGACCGCCAAGCAGCAAAAGAGCAAGGCGGAAGCCCAGAAGCAGGAAGCGCAGCATTACAAAAATAAAACGACCCAAAACCTGCAGTACGTTATGAACCAGATTAGTACGGTGAGCAACACGATGACCAAATTGACGGTTCAAATTGACGACACGCAGGACAAGCTCCATCAGACCGCAGCCGAGCTGGATGCCGCCGAAGAGCGGATCCAGTCGCGGGAGAAAATGCTGGAGTCCCGGGTACGTCTTATGTATACCGACGGCAACGTATCCTATTTGGAGGTGCTGCTCTCATCGACCAGCTTCTCCGATTTTCTAGAACGGGCCGATGCGCTGAAGGAATTCGTAGACCAGGACAAGGACTTGCTGGAGCAGCACAAGAAGGATAAGGCGCTGGTGCTGGCTAAGAAAAAGGAACTGGAGTCGGATTACGCCAAAGCCAAGGATTTGTATGCCCAGATGGAAGACCAGAAGGCCATTCTGGCTGAAAACGAGCGGCAGAAGCAGATTCTGATCGCGCAGTACGACCAGAAGATTGAAGAATCCGACGACACCAGTGAAGAGCAGGATCAGCTGCTCGTCACGCTCGTCAGCAAGCGTGCTTCCCTGGAGCAGGAGAAGAACAAGCTGAAGGCCGAAGAAGCCGCAAGAAAGGCGGCGGCAGCCAAAGCTGCTGCTGCGAAGAGAGCGGCTGCAGCAGCAGCGGCAGCGGCCAAGAAAAGAAGCGCGACAACGACGGTTGAAAGCTCGGGCGGCTTCTCGGGCAGCGGCGGACCGCTGTATATGCCGGTTAGCGGAGCACGCATTTCTTCGTCTTTCGGCCGAAGAGTCCACCCGGTTACGGGGGAAGTCGGCAAGATGCATAAAGGGGTGGACCTTGCCGTTCCGCAGGGAACGCCGATCCACGCCGCTGAAACGGGAACCGTCACGCTGGCCGAATGGTGGAGCGGTTACGGGTACTGTGTCATCATCGATCATGGGGACGGAATGTGGACCCTCTATGGACATATACGTGAAGGCGGTATTAAAGTAAAGGTAGGCGAGCATGTCAGCCGCGGTCAGGTGATTGCAGAATCCGGCGCAACGGGACAAGTCACGGGGCCTCACCTTCATTTTGAAGTCCGTCAGAATGGAACGCCTGTGGACCCGATGCCGTATCTGTAGACCGTATAAATATTCCGTACAAGCCGAACATATACTAGGATGGTTAAGTCTGGTCATAAGAGGTTCGGCCGGAAAATAAAAGGCGGTGAAACTTACTTTGAAGAAACGTACGGTCGCATTGTTGGTCGTCGTAGGTATGCTGTTGGGAAGCGTACTGACCCTCGTGTTAACAAGCGCAAGCTTTGCGAATCAGGCCTCGACGGGCCAGGGCGTGTTAGCGAGTGTGGTCAGCGGCGGCTTGAAGCAGGATGAAGCGAAGAAAATCGGTACGGCTCTGGATCTCATCCAAGGCAACTATTATGAGGATGTGGACCGGAGCAAGCTGGTGGACGGTGCCATCAACGGCATGATGGAATCGCTGGAAGATCCGTACTCGACTTATATGGGTAAGCAAACGGCACAGGAATTTGAGGAGAGCATCGAGGGCTCGTTCAGCGGCATCGGTGCCGAGGTGTCCTCGGAAGACGGCAATGTCGTCATCGTGTCTCCGATCAAGGGATCGCCTGCGGAAAAGGCAGGACTCCGCGCAAAGGATATCATCCTGACGGTGAACGGAGAATCGCTGAGCGGGCTTGAGCTGAACGATGCGGTTTCGAAAATCCGCGGTCCGAAAGGCAGCGAGGCGAAGCTGACGGTCCGCCGCAGCGGCGTATCGACTCCGCTTCAGTACACTATCGTGCGCGACGATGTCGATCTGGAGACCGTCAATGCCCACATGGAACCGGGTAAGGTAGGCGTGATTGAAATTACCCAGTTCTCCCTGAACACGGGCGATCGCTTCAAGGAAGAGCTGGCGAAGCTCGAGAGCGAAGGCATGAAGGGCCTCGTCATCGATGTCCGGAACAATCCCGGCGGCGTGCTGTCCGTCGTGATCGATATCGCCGAGCAATTCGTGCCGAAAGGCAAGCTGATCGTTCAGGTTGAAGACAAGAACAAGAAGCGCGAGAAGAGCGAGTCCAAGGGAACGGGCAAAGACTATCCGGTCGCCCTCCTGATGAACAAGGGAAGCGCCAGCGCATCCGAAATTCTGGCAGGTGCCTTGCAGCAATCGGCCGGAGCGAAGCTGATCGGTGAAAACTCCTTTGGTAAAGGAACCGTACAGACGAGCTTCGACAAGCAAATGGGCGACGGCAGCCTGCTCAAGATTACGATCGCGAAATGGCTGACGCCAAACGGCAGCTGGATCCACAAGAAGGGCATCAAGCCTGACATTGCGGTGGATCAGCCGGATTACTTCTCGGTGGCTCCGATCAACAAGGACAAATCGCTGGAATACAACATGAATAACACTGACGTGAAGAGTGCGCAGATCATGCTGGACGGCCTTGGCTTCAAGCCTGGACGCAAAGACGGATTCTTTGATGAGAAAACCGTGGCGGCCGTCAAGTCGTTCCAAAGCAGCGCGAAGCTGAGCGCGAACGGCGTCATTGACGCGAAGACGGCGGAAGCACTCGAGAACGCGCTGATCGAGCACATCCGCGATCCGAAATACGATAATCAATTGAACCGCGGGATCGACGAGGTGCGGAAGGAAATTGCCGCTGCCGCGTCGAATCGTTAAGAAGGCTGATCTTTAGCCTTCTTTTTTTCTTGCGTCTGATGTCTGTCCTGGATATGCGTAAAAGTCATGGTAAAGGAGCGTGGTGACGGATTGGATGTCGCATTGGAACTGCTGTGGAAGTTAGGGGATGGTTTGTTACAGCTGCTGACGCAGCCGTTTTATTATATTTCGATCATTTTGATGGCGCTGGTGTACCGCAGGCAGGTGCTGCTGGAGAGAAAGCTGTTCTCCGTCCGGCTGCACAGCTGGGGGCTGCAGACATGGCGAACCTTTTGGGGTGGACTGCTGGCCGGGATTGGCGTCTCGGTGGCAGCAGCGTTTTTGGGAATTTCGCTGACCACGGAAGCGGTGATCTGCATCTGGGTGGTAGCCATCGTGCTGCTGCTGTTCCGGGTAAGGTATTTATGCTTTGCCTACGCCATCGGGATCTTGGGCGTGATTCAGTTTGTTGTGGGGCTGTTTTCCTGGAGTCCGGACGGGTTCCTGAAAACGGTGAAGGATACGGTGGCGGGTCTGGATATTCCTGCCCTGCTTGCCCTGGTCGCAGTGCTGCACTTGGCCGAGGCTCTGCTTATCCGCCTGCAGGGAGCGTCCTTTGCTAATCCGCTCTTTATTGAAGGGAAGCGAGGCAAGCTCGTTGGAGGCTATCAGATGCAGGTGTTCTGGCCGATTCCTCTGTTTCTGCTGATTCCGGGGACCTCGGATGTGACTCTGCCCTGGACGCCTTTATTTGGCGGAGACGGATGGAGCAGCGGCTTCAGCATGATGGCGCTGCCGGTGGTGATCGGCTTCAGCGAAATGACGCAGAGCCTGCTTCCGCAGGTGAAGGCCGATCGGACATTCAAACGCCTCCTGATCTATGGCGTCGTACTGCTGGCTTTCAGCATCCTGTCGGTTTGGTGGAGCCCGCTCGCCCTTGTGGCGGCCTTGATCGCCTTTGTGCTTCATGAAGGGCTGGCCTGGTACAGCCGGTATGAGGAGCAGCACCGGAGCCCGGTGTTTGTCCATCCTGCGCAGGGGCTGAAGGTGCTGGCGGTCATTCCGGGAAGCCCTGCCGAAGAGCTGGGCATTACGGCCGGCGAATCGATTATGAAGGTCAACGGCGTGGCGATCCGGTCCAAAGAGCAGCTGCATCTGGCGATCCGCAAAAACCCGGCCTTTTGCAAGCTGGAAGTACAAAACCTGCAGGGCGAGGTCAAGTTCCTGCAGCGGGCAATCTACGACGGGGATCATCACCAGCTGGGCGTTATCCTGGCTCCGGACCCGGATGCCGGCGTGGCGCTGGTACTGAAGCCGGTCAATCTGTTTCAGCTGATCGGCATGAAAATTCATGCCCGCAGCAAGTCGTCCCCCCCTGCATCGCATGATGCGCGGGAAGCCGACATGTAAGGCAAGAACGCAAAAAGCGTGGGAGCTTCAGAGCTTCCACGCTTTTTTGTCTTATGAAAGGACCAACGGGTGGTTTACCGGCGAAGCAGGAGGTTACGGATTATTCCTGAAGCTGGCGGAGGACGATGATCTCTACCCGGCGGTTTTTCTGCCTTCCGGCTTCGGTGCCATTATCCCCGACAGGACGCGTGTCTCCGTATCCGGCGTACTGGAATTCGTCAGGGTTCAGATGCTTTTGGTCAAGGAAAAACCGCAGGACCGACAGCGCCCGCGCTCCGGACAGCTCCCAATTGTCCTTGTAATTTGAAGCATGCACGATCGGCAGATTGTCCGTGTGACCCTCGATGCTGATCACCGTGCTCAGGTTCTTGAACAGACTGGCGAGCTTGTCCAGCACCGGTGCCGAGCCGGGCTTTAGGTCCGCTTTGCCGACATCGAACAAAAATTGGTCGCTCAGCGTAATGGAGATGCCTTGAGGCTCGTCCGCCACAAAAATCTGGTCCTCCAGCCGGTTATCCTTCACATACTGCGAAATGACCTGCATCAGGTTCTGGAGCTCCTGCTCCTGCTTGCGGAAGGCAAGCTCCCGTTCGGTCAGTTCCTGAGAGCCGCTGTTCTGCGGCTTTTTGGCCGTGTCGGGATTTCGATGCGTATTTTTGTCCGCCTGGCCGGTGATGCCGGATCCCTTCTCGAGGATCGAATCGCCGCTTTTGAACGTATGCTGCAGGGATTGTGTAATCGCTTCGTACTTCTCAACGTCCAGCCGGCTCATCGCGAACATCATGACGAAAAAGATCAGGAGCAGCGTGATCAGGTCCGCATAAGTGATCAGCCACCGGTCCCGGCCGCCGTCTCCTTCGCTTGTCCTCCGGCCCTGGCGTCTATTCCGCTGTCTCATCGATGAATTCCTCCTTCACGGCAGGGGCATGATAGCTGTCCACCGGTGTGAAGGAAACGAGCTTTTTACGCACCATGTTGGGGTGCTCGCCGTTCTGAATCGCCAGAATGCCCTGCATCAAAAGTTCCAATTGCTGAATTTCATCGGCGCTGCGGGACTTAATTTTCGACGCAATGGGTAAAAAGATAATATTGGCGCTCGCCACGCCGTATAACGTGGCGGTAAAAGCAACCGCGATCGACGGCCCCAGATCAGTCGGCTCGGACAAGCTGCCGAGGACATGGATCAGCCCCATAACGGTGCCGATGATACCCATGGTCGGGGCGTAGCCACCCGCGGACTCGAATATTTTTGCGTAGTTTTCGTGCTTTTGCTCTACGGCGTCCATTTCGAGCTCCATGATTTGTTTGATCTGGGATTCTTCCGTTCCGTCGACAACCAGCTGAATGCCTTCGCGAAGGAACGAGTTGTGATGGTCCATCGCCATTCTTTCAAGGGAGAGCACTCCGTTGCGTCGGGCCGCCGTGGCCATGCCGACCAAGTCTTCGATCAGCTGGTTCGTATCCTCGGCCGGTTTGCTGAAGGCAAAGCGCAGCGCTTTGGGAATCGTCTTGAGCCGGTGAAGCGGGTAACTGACAACGACAGCGGCAATGGTACCCCCGAATACGATCAGGGCGGCCGCTGCCTGCATTAATCCATTAATCTGACCTCCTTCCCATAAAAAGCCACCTACCAGCGCGGCAAGTCCCGCCAGGATGCCCAGTATTGTTGTGATTTCCATGTTGTGCAATCACTCCTGTTCATGAGTTAGGGTTTGCATACGGCACTTGATCAGAGTATAATAGACGGGAACAAATATTCTTATTTCAACAATGATTTCCTATAGCTTATATCGGGAAATCTCGACATATAGTTTAGAATATCTATTTTAGATGATAAGGGTGATGTTGGGCAATGAGCGATATTGTCGTCAGTACCAAGACGTTTGAGCTTGAGTCGGAATACACACCGCAGGGCGACCAGCCGAAGGCCATTACCGAGCTGGTGGAAGGCCTGAAGCAGGGGAAGAAGCATCAGACGCTGCTCGGTGCGACCGGTACCGGCAAGACCTTTACCATTGCGCAGACGATCGCCAAGGTGCAGCGGCCGACGCTGGTCATCGCGCATAACAAGACGCTTGCCGCCCAGCTGGCGAGCGAATTCAAGGAGTTTTTTCCGAACAACTCCGTCGATTACTTTGTGAGTTACTATGATTACTATCAACCGGAAGCATACATCCCTTCTTCGGATACGTATATTGAGAAAGATTCGAGCATCAACGAGGAGATCGATAAGCTGCGCCACTCCGCGACCAGCTCGCTGTTCGAGCGGCGGGACGTTATTATCGTGGCGAGCGTCTCGTGTATTTACGGCTTGGGTTCGCCGATGGAATACTCCAGCATGCTGCTGTCGCTGCGCGTAGGCATGGAGAAGCCGCGCAATCAGATTTTGTCGCGCCTGGTGGACATCCAATATCAGCGCAACGATATTAACTTCGTGCGGGGGACGTTCCGCGTGCGCGGCGACGTCATTGAGATCTTCCCGGCTTCCAAAGGGGAGCAGGCGGTCCGCGTGGAGCTGTTCGGGGACGAGATCGAACGGATTACGGAGATCGACGTCCTGACCGGCGAACTGATCGGTGAACGCGATCATATTGCGATTTTCCCGGCGTCTCACTTCGTAACGAAGGAAGAAACGATGCGAGTCGCTCTGGTCAATATTGAGCGGGAGCTGGAGGAGCGGCTCGAGGAGCTGCGCTCCCAAGGCAAGCTGCTCGAGGCTCAGCGCCTGGAACAGCGCACGCGCTATGACATTGAAATGATGAAGGAAGTCGGTTTCTGTTCGGGGATCGAGAACTATTCCGGACCGCTGACGTTCCGGGAGCGTGGGGCAACTCCATATACGCTGCTGGACTATTTTCCGGACGATATGCTGATTGTGGTCGACGAATCCCACGTGACACTGCCGCAGATTCGGGCGATGTACAACGGGGACCGGGCGCGCAAGACGGTGCTGGTGGAACACGGATTCCGTTTGCCGTCGGCGCTGGACAACCGGCCGCTGACGTTCGAAGAGTTCGAGAATAAAGTAAACCAGATCATTTACGTATCGGCGACGCCGGGGCCGTATGAGATCGAACACTGCGATACGATGGTCGAGCAGATCATTCGGCCGACGGGACTGCTGGATCCGGTGATCGAAGTCCGGCCGACCGAAGGGCAGATCGACGATCTGATCGGGGAGATCCGGGAGCGGATCGACCGCGACGAGCGGGTCCTCGTGACGACGCTGACCAAGAAGATGGCCGAGGATTTGACCGACTATCTGAAGGAGATCGGAATCAAGGTCAGGTACCTGCATTCCGATATTAAGACCTTGGAGCGGATGGCGATACTGCGCGACCTGCGTTTGGGCACGTTCCATGTGCTGATCGGGATCAACCTGCTGAGGGAGGGCCTTGACCTTCCGGAAGTATCGCTGGTTGCAATCCTGGATGCCGACAAGGAAGGTTTCCTCCGTTCGGAACGGTCGCTCATTCAGACGATCGGCCGCGCGGCCCGGAACTCTGAGGGCTTTGTTCTGATGTATGGCGACAACATTACGGAGTCGATGGACAAAGCGATTAAGGAAACCCAGCGCCGCCGCACCATGCAGATCGCCTATAACGAGCAGCACGGAATCACGCCGCAGACGATTCGCAAGAAGGTCCGCGACGTCATCGAGGCGACAAAAGTGGCCGAGTCGAAGGCAGAGTATCTGACCGGAACCGGCGGCAAGATGTCGAAGAAGGAGCGCCAGTCGGTGATCCAGCGTCTGGAGGCCGAAATGAAAGATGCCGCGAAGAACCTGCAGTTCGAGCGCGCCGCCGAGCTGCGTGACGCCCTGCTGGAACTGAAGGCGGAATAAACAAGAACATGGATATGATAAGGGAACGGCCGCTTGTACTGGTCGTTCTCTTTGTGGATAAATCCCATAAATAGATCCTTTCAAAGGAGTTGAGCGACCATTGGCCAGCGAGAATATCGTCATTAAGGGTGCCAGGGCCCACAATCTGAAGAATATAGATATCACGATTCCCCGTGATAAATTCGTCGTTTTAACCGGACTGAGCGGTTCGGGCAAGTCTTCCCTGGCGTTTGACACGATTTATGCCGAAGGGCAGCGCCGTTATGTAGAGTCACTGTCTGCGTATGCGCGGCAGTTTTTGGGACAGATGGAGAAGCCGGACGTCGACTCGATCGACGGGCTGTCTCCAGCCATATCGATAGACCAGAAGACGACGAGCCGCAACCCGCGCTCTACCGTCGGAACGGTAACCGAGATTTACGATTACCTGCGGCTTCTTTTTGCCCGTGTGGGCCATCCCCACTGTCCGGAGCACGGCATTGAAATCACGTCCCAGACCGTGGAGCAGATGGTCGACCGGATTATGCAGTATCCGGAGAAGACGCGTCTGCAGCTGCTGGCACCGATGATTTCCGGCCGGAAGGGTGAGCACAAGTCTTTGTTTACCGACGTGGCCAAGCAGGGTTTCGTACGCGTACGGGTAGACGGCGAGCTTCGCGATCTTTCCGAAAATATCGAACTAGAGAAAAACAAGAAGCACTCGATTGAGGTCGTTGTCGACCGGATCGTCGTTAAGGAGGGCGTGGAAGCCCGTCTGGCGGACTCCATCGAGACGGCGCTGAAGCTGTCCGGAGGCCAGCTGCTGGTCGATATTATGGGCCAGGAAGAGCTGCGCTTCAGCTCCAATTTCGCCTGCCCGATCTGCGGATTCAGCATTGAGGAGCTGTCCCCGCGGATGTTCTCGTTTAACAGTCCGTTCGGGGCTTGTCCGGAATGCGATGGACTTGGCGTGAAAATGATCGTCGACCCTGAGCTGCTGATTCCGGACCGGGAGAAATCGATCGATGACGGCGCTTTTCTGGCGTGGACAGGCAGTACGTCCAACTATTATCCGCAATTTTTGAAATCGGTATGTGAGCATTACAACATTCCTCAGAATGTTCCTGTCAGCCAGCTGAAGGAAGAAGATATGAACAAGCTGCTGTACGGAACGGGTAACCAGAAGGTCCGCTTCCGTTACGAAAATGACTTCGGGCAGCGGAAAGAAGCGTTTGTGGTGTTTGAGGGCGTCATTCCCAACCTGGAGCGCCGCTACCGTGAAACAGCTTCTGAAGGCATCCGCGAATTTATCGAAAACTTCATGAGCGCTAAGCCGTGCGAAGTCTGCAAGGGTCACCGTTTGAAGAAAGAAGTGCTTGCCGTAACCGTCAATGACTATAACATGGCGCATGTGACGAGCCTGTCTATCGGCGAAGCGATGAAGCTGTTTGACCAGCTCGAGCTGTCCGAGAAGGAACGCTCGATTGCGAATTTGATCTTGAAGGAAATTAACGCGCGCCTCGGATTCCTCGTGAATGTCGGGCTCGATTACCTGACGCTGAGCCGGGCCGCGGGCACACTCTCCGGGGGAGAGGCCCAGCGGATCCGCCTGGCTACGCAGATTGGCTCCAGCCTGATGGGCGTGCTCTACATTCTTGATGAGCCGAGCATCGGTCTGCACCAGCGGGACAACGATCGGTTGATTTCCACGCTGGAGCATATGCGAGACATCGGCAATACGCTCATCGTCGTAGAGCATGACGAGGACACGATGATGGCCGCCGACTATATCATCGATATCGGTCCGGGTGCCGGCATTCACGGCGGTCGTGTCATTGCGCAAGGCACGCCGGAGGAAATCATGAAGGATCCGAACTCCTTGACCGGCCAATACCTGAGCGGACGCAAGTTTATCCCGGTCAATACGGAACGCCGTAAGCCGGATAACCGCTGGCTGGAGATCCGCGGAGCGAAAGAAAACAACCTGAAGAACATCAATGCCAAAATTCCTGTGGGTGTCTTCACGGCAGTAACAGGGGTTTCCGGTTCGGGCAAATCGACGCTTGTGAATGAGATTCTGTACAAAACGCTTGCCAGGGAGCTCAACAAGGCGGTCAAGGTCAGACCCGGACAGCACAAGGAAATCCGCGGACTCGAGCATCTGGAGAAAGTCATCGACATCGACCAGTCGCCGATCGGCCGCACGCCGCGTTCCAATCCGGCAACCTACACCGGTGTGTTTGATGATATCCGTGACATCTACGCACAGACGAACGAGGCCAAAATCCGCGGTTATAAAAAGGGACGCTTCAGCTTTAACGTGAAGGGCGGACGATGCGAAGCCTGCCGCGGGGATGGCATCATCAAGATCGAGATGCACTTCCTGCCGGACGTCTATGTGCCGTGTGAAGTTTGCAAAGGCAAACGCTATAACCGAGAAACCCTAGAGGTTAAGTATAAGGAAAAGAGTATCGCTGACGTGCTTGAAATGACGGTGGAGGATGCGACGGAATTTTTCAAAAACATTCCGAAAATCCACCGCAAGCTGCAGACGCTGCTCGACGTTGGCCTCGGCTATGTTACCTTGGGACAACCGGCCACGACGCTTTCTGGCGGCGAGGCGCAGCGTGTGAAGCTGGCCTCCGAACTGTACCGGCGCAGCACCGGCAAGACGCTCTACATTCTGGATGAGCCGACAACCGGCTTGCATGTCGACGATATCGACCGTCTGCTGACTGTGCTTCACCGTCTGGTCGATTCCGGGGAATCCGTGCTCGTCATTGAGCACAACCTGGATGTCATCAAGACGGCCGACCACATTATCGACCTTGGTCCTGAAGGCGGCAGCGGCGGCGGAACGATTATTGCCTCCGGTACGCCGGAGCAAATCGTGAAGGTCGAGCAGTCGTACACAGGCAAGTACTTGAAGCCGGTCCTGGAGCGCGACACGGCGCGCAGCGAAGCGTTGAAGGTGACGAGCTAATAGCGACCAGCTTGTACCAATGCCGTAATCAGAGCCTGGTATGGAACGATTACGCGAAATAAGGATATAGGATCAGATCATGTCTCCATTCCGCCGCGAGGCGGGGAGGCATGATTTTTTTGAAGAGATCAGAAAGTATACGTTTCGGAGCTCCGCTTCCTGATCTCGCAATAAAAACTTCCGCTAGACGCGGTCTGTCTTCTTTGAAGGTACGTCGATAGACGTTTTTCTTATGAAAAAAACATAAGCTTCGGAGATTCTGTGTAAGGAAAAGGATGCAAGCAAGGGAGTAAAATGATTCCGAAGAAGCGAAGCGGTCACATTTGGCTTTCGGATTTCTACCTTACATGGGCTCCATAAAATCAAGAAATCCGAAAACAAGAGGGATCGCAGGAACATTTTACGGACTTGCCCCATCATCCAATTCAATTTATACCGTAAGAAATTTCCGCCTTCCCGATATCCAAAGTCACAGAGTTGGATGAACGGCACTTCCGGAAATAAGCGCTATTTTTCATAAATTGCAGCCAACCGGGGTAATAATATTAAGGATTAGGTTTCTACACATGCACATGGTAATTGATCGGAGGCAACCAGCTTCAATTACCGGAAAAAGGCGATTTTATGACAATTTCAATTTTTTACATCCGAAGTCTTGCATCTCATCGCCCAGAACGATAACATGTAGAGAGATATGTAAATTGAGCGAAGCCACAAGAGGAGGTCCAACCATGTTGCTTGCAGAAGCTGCTGCATCGGCTGCATCCAAATTCAATACGTTTGACGTATTCATGATCCTGTTTACGATTTTGATCCTGATCGGGATTATCCGCCTGGTGAAGCAACCGGTTAAGAACAAATTTGCAATCGGATTCAGCGTGATTTGCTTGCTGGTCTTTTTAGCGTCCGACTTTGCGATGATCCAGAACTGGATGAGCTAATCGGATACAACTCCAACGAAATTGCGACGAATGAAGACACCTTTCGCTAACCGGCGGACAAGGGGTCTTTTTTTGTTTAAGCCGTTGGGATTCTGGCTGTGGAAATTTCCTATTAAATATAGGGCTTCCAGCAATTGTACACGCCCGGTTTGTGTGATACATTGAGGCTATGATTCAGGGGAAAGGATAGACTCCGGAGATCTGCAGATCAAGATAAAGATAAGGTCAGGTGAGGGAATGAAACCGACGGGGAAAAAGTGGGTCATTACGCTGCTAAGCACGATCGTACTCGTCAGCGGAAGCGCGGCGGCCGAGGCACAGAGCACAGGCAAAACGGCCACAGCGGCATCCAAGGCGGGACAAGCTGCGCAGAAGGCAAAAACAGCAGCATCAAGCGCATCTACAGCAAAGAAGGTCAACGTCCAGGTGGCAGCGGATCCGGTCCCGCAAATCGTCAAAGACATATCGCCTTCGGTTGTAGGGATTATCGGCCGCTCGACGGATACGACGCTGACGGGAGGCGCGACCAACCGCTACAATTTGGCGCACGGTACAGGAGTCATCGTGAAGTCCAACGGTTGGATCGTTACCAACGCGCATGTAGTGAACGGACTGGAGGGTACGCTGGTCGTCACATCCGACGGCAAATCGTATAGCATTGTGGATTCATACATAGACGAAACAAGTGATATTGCCTTAATCAAAATCAATGCCAAATCTTTAGTGCCTGCGGTCTTTGCCAAGTCCGCACAAACAGCGCAGGTAGGGGAGAAGGTCATTGCGATCGGTACGCCGATCTCTTTTTCCCTTCGCAATTCAGCGACGGTGGGCGTTGTCAGCGGTCTGAACCGGGGCGTGAACGCTTTTTACCGGCTGATCCAAAGCGATACGGCAATTAACCCGGGCAACAGCGGGGGGCCGCTCGTTAATATGCGGGGTGAGGTGATCGGGATCAACAGCCTGAAATTCGCAGCCGTCGGCGTGGAAAATATGGGCTTTTCCATCCCTTCGGATACGGTGCAGTACGTGATGGGACAACTGTTCAAGTACGGGGAAGTGAAGCGCCCAAGCCTCGGTTTCAACATGGAAGAGAGCTGGTCTGCCATTGTCGGACTGCCAACGGACGATCCGTTAACCGTAACGAAGGTCTTTTCGGATCAGGCCAAAAAAGCCGGCATTCAGGAGGACGACGTACTCTACAGCATTAACGGCAAGCGGGTGACCTCGGTCGTGGACATCAACGAAATGTTTAAGTCCTTTTTACCGGGGCAAACGGTTAAGCTGCTTATGCAGAGCGGCGGGGATATCGTGGAGCGGAAGCTGGTTCTGTCGCAGGCGGGCGCCGATGGTGATGCCTACAATGACGAGAGCGGACCGGGAGAGGAATTTTAATGGGGAAGAAGGGACAGTCACGGATGAAGGGAAGCGCATTGCGTAACATCGGATCGGCGGCACTGGCCGGCATCATCATGCTGGCAGCCGCACTGCCCGCGTGGGCGGACAACAGCTCGGACAAGCTGACATTGCAGCTCAAGACGGGGAGTACCGCGGCGGTGATTAACGGGCAGACGGTGCAAATTTTGAAGCCGTTCAAGAAAAATGGAACCGTGATGGTTCCGCTGGGCGTGTTCAGCAAAGCGTTCGGCAGCGAAGTGAAACTGGAAAAAAACAATGTGGTCAAAATCGGATACGGCCCTCATCAGATCAGCTTAACCATCGACAGCCATCTGGCCTGGGTGGACGGACGTAAAGTGAAGCTGGAGGCTGCCCCGTCCATGATGAACGGCACCCTGATGGTTCCGCTTCGTGTGGTGGCGCAAGGCATCGGAGCGCAAATGAATACAGGGTCGGCGGGGGAATGGGTGATCAGCCTGAAACCTTCGGAGGATGATGCCAGTCCGCAGGATCCAGGGATCGATTCGGACGTAGGCAAGACGAAGATCGGCAACAGCTACTACGGCTGGACGATGAATTATCCGAGCGGCCTGATCGTCGGCAGCGGCGATGAGACCGAGAGTATTGCGTCTTTTAACGATGCAGAGGAGAAGTACTACATTGAAGTTCACGCTTCCGATGAGGATGCGGATCTAAGCACCGATGATTTACTGGATCGGCTGGTGGAGGACGCCAAAAAAGGCGGCGAGATGGTAGTGGACCGGGGGACCTTCCCGAAAGCAAAGGTGCCGTACGCCCGTATTGTGACCAAGGACGGGGACGGAACCTTCTGGGAGTGCCGGATGTATTTGAGCCATAATCGTCTGTACGAGCTGTATTTTGCTGATCTGCAGGCGGCCAACTACAAGGACCTGAATAAATATGCCGGGCTGCTGAACTCTTTTGATACAAGCTTTAATCCGGCGGACAAAACCGTGAAGGATCTGTCGACCGTCAAAAATGGCATGCGCGGCGTGTATAACGAGGATTACGGTATTGCTTTAGACATCCCGGCTGACTGGAGCATGGACAATGGGGACATGTATTATGAAAGCAAGGACGGCAGCTACTTGAAGCTGAACGTGTCCACTGGACCCAAAGGCGACTCGCTTGACCAGTGGGGCGGACAGATGAAGAAATGGCTGGAAGAGTCCTTCGTCAAAACTTCCTATGAGGTCGTCAATACTTACCCGTTGGAGGTATCCGGGGAACAGGCGCTGGTGAACGAAGCCAGGTATAACTACGGTGACGGCTGGATCCGTGAATATGAAGTGATGATTTTGAAGGACGGTTACCGCTATTATGTGGAATATGCAGCTCCGGAAGACCAGCCGGCGGATGTGGCCAAGTTCAAGGATTTGATGAACGGAATCAACATTGATTTTACCGTCGTGCCAGAATCCTTTGGTAGTATGGAAGAGAATACGTTCCTGATCGATAAATCCGAGAGAACGACCAAGACGTCCAAAACCTATCAGTACCAAATTCGTATTCCGCAGTACTGGAGCGCGAATCGCGACCAGTTTGAGCTGTCGCCGGTGGAGTATCAGTTCGTGGGCGGACGCATGATGATCACGGCCGAGAAGGATAGCTCCTTTGAAGAGGCTGTAAGCCAACTGAAGGCGTTCTACAATGAAGCCGTGAAGTATCAGAAAGATCTGAAGCTGGAAAAGGTAGAGAACACGACCTTTGCCGGCGAGCCGGCTGTCGTCTTCTCCATTCATCAGGTGAAGGACGGCATTCCGTACAGCGCGCGCCAAATCGTTGTGCAGCATAACGGCACGGTATATACGCTGTCCGCGTCCCTGAATGACGCCAACGCCACGGATATTCAGAAGAAGACGCTGGATGAGACGCTGAATTCTTTTACGTTTACGAAAAAAGATGACGTCAAGACCACTGCGGCAGCCGGACAGAGCTGACCGGCGGACGTTAGATAGCTGCTGCCAAATAAGAGTAGTAGAATATAAGTTTGACCAGGAACCGGGATAGCCGAAGGCTGCTCCGGTTTTTGTTGTGCCGGCTTGATCAGGGAGGCGTTAGGGGATGTAGATGGTCTAATGGCTTGTGCTGCGCCGGGCGTCTGCGGAAACGTCTTAGCGGTGCTTCGGTTTTGCTGCATATGGAGTTTTGCACACTATATAATGCTCGCTGGTCCATTCACCTGGTTTGCACCCTACCAAACACGGATAACCTGATAGTATGCAAATGCGAAAAATGCTGCCTTCCTATGGGAATCGAGATAATTCGTGGGGATAGTAGAAGGATCGGAAGATGTCTGGTACACTAGATAAGTTAAAGCAGAAGTTGTGCTGGTGATTCTTTTCGTTAGGTCAGCAATGCGTACGAGAATTCTAGAATTTGAACCGGCAGGACCGGTTTGGGAGGATATAGATGAACAAACAGGCATTAAGAAGGGAAGATGTGGAGCTTCTGGCGCCGGCCGGCGACTGGGACTGCATGCGTGCGGCGGTAGCCAATGGAGCGGATGCGATCTTTTTCGGCGTGGAAAAGTTTAACGCCCGTGCCCGGGCGAACAACTTCCGGATGGCGGAGCTGCCGGAGATCATGTCGTTTCTTCACAGCTATGGCGTGAAGGGCTTTTTGACGTTTAACATTTTGGTGTTTGAAAACGAGCTGGAGGATGCCAAGGAACTGATCGACGCCTGTATCGATGCGGGCGTGGATGCTGTGATTGTGCAGGATTTGGGGCTGGTGAAGCTGATCCGGGAAATTTCCCCGGACTTCCCGATTCACGGCTCGACCCAAATGACGATCACTTCGCCGGAAGCGGTGGAATTCACCAAGCCGTGGGGCATGGAGCGTGTCGTGCTTGGGCGCGAGAACAACCTGAAGCAGATTCAAAAAATCGGAGAACAGGCGAAACTTCCGATGGAAGTGTTCGTTCATGGCGCCCTGTGCGTCTCCTATTCCGGTCAGTGCCTGACGTCGGAAATGTGGGGCGGCCGCTCGGCCAACCGCGGCGAATGCGCGCAGGCCTGCCGCCTGCCGTATGACCTGATCGTGGACGGCGAGCAGAAGCCGATGGGCGATGTGGCTTATCTGCTGTCGCCAAAAGATTTGGCGGCCATCGATTTGATGCCTGAGCTGATCGAAGCGGGCGTCACGTCCTTTAAAATCGAAGGGCGGCTGAAGAGCCCCGAGTACGTGGCCAACGTGGTCAGCAAGTACCGCAAGGCGATCGACCGTTACTTTGACGGTGACAATACGCCGCCGAGCGAAGAGGAAATGCGCGAGCTGCAGCAGAGCTTTTCGCGCGGCTTTACGCATGGGTTCCTCGAAGGCACGAACAATAAAAAGCTGGTGGACGGCACGTTCCCGAAAAGCCGCGGCGTGTACGTCGGCCGGGTCGAAAAGATCCTGCGCGACGGCGTCGTCTGCAAGATCGAAGCTCCGCTGAAGCGCGGGGACGGCATCGTGTTCGACGCGGGCGACCCGACGAAGCAGGAAGAGGGCGGACGGATTTACGACCTGCGCCGCAAAGGCGTCAAGATTGACGGGGAAGCCGGCGAAGGCTGGATCGTGGACATCGTCCCGGGCCGGAGCGACGTAGACCTGCGTAAGCTGCATGTCGGCGACCGTATCTGGAAAACAAACGATCCGGCGCTCGACAAGCGCCTGCGCCAAACGTTCGAGACGGAGAAGCCGTACCGGGTGTTCCCGGTCCACGTTAAGGCTGTAGGCCATGCAGGCGGCCTCCTGACGACCGTCTGGACCGACGTGCAGAAGGGCACAACGGTGCAGGTGGACTCGGAGATGGAGCTGGAAATCGCCAAGAAGCGGCCGATGGATTACGCTCTGCTCGAGGAGCAGTTCGGCCGCCTGGGCGGCACCGTCTACCAGCTCGAGAAGCTGGACGTCGACCTGCAGGGCGACGTCATCGTGCCGATGCGCGAGCTGAACAATATCCGCCGCCGTGCGGTGGAGCTGCTCGCAGGCGAGCGCCCGAAGCCGCCCGTATACGTGAAACGGGCGGCGACCGTGTATGGCGATGCCGCGCGCAGCGCATCGCCGGTGGCCCGCGGTGAGGCGAAGCTCACCGCGCTGTGCCGCAGCCTCCCGCAGGTGGAGGCTGCGCTCGAAGCCGGCGTAGAGATGATATACGCCGACTTCGAGTTCATCAAGCAGTTCCCGGCAGCGGTGGAAGCCGTTCATGCCGCCGGCAAGCGAATCGCGCTGGCGACGCCGCGCATCCATATGCCGAACGAGAACGGCTATCACAAAAACATCCTGCGCCTCAAGCCGGACGCCGTGCTTGTGCGCAACACCGGGGCGCTGTACTTCTACCTGCGCCACCGGATGGAAAACCCGGATGCCGATCATCCGCAGCTGATTGGCGATTTCTCGCTGAACATCGCCAACCACAAAGCGGTGGATCTGTTCCTCGAAGCCGGCTGTGACCTGGTCACGCCGTCTTACGACCTGAACATCCAGCAGATGGTCGATCTGCTGGAGCGCTCCAAGACATCGCAGATGGAAATCGTCATCCACCAGCATCTGCCGATGTTCCATACGGAGCACTGCGTATACTGTACCTTCCTGAGCGAAGGCACCGACTTCACGAACTGCGGCCGTCCGTGCGAATCGCACCGGGCGTCCCTGCAGGACCGCATCGGCATGTCCCACCCGGTCCGCGTGGACGAGGGCTGCCGCAACACGGTCTACAACGCGATCGAGCAGTCCGGTGCCGAGTACCTGACGAACTTCATGGACCTCGGCGTCTCGACCTACCGCGTTGAGTTCCTGGAGGAAACACCTGAACAGGTGCACGAGGTCATCGACCTGTACAACCGTGCCCTGCGCGGCGAAATCAGCGGCACGCAGGTATGGAAGACGCTGAAGGCGACGAATCAGCTGGGTGTGACTCGTGGACAGCTGGTGAAGTAAGAAAAAATAAATGAAGGCAGAATCCCGCCATGTCGTGCGGATTCTGCCTTTTTTATGTGCTAATACTTATGATAATGGCTTGTTTTTTTATCTCTAAAATATTCATTTCCTCGTGCTGGATGTATGGTGTATTGTATATATATGGAATTTAGAAGTGTTACTACAGCTTATTCGATTCTCCCCTAAACCTCTCTGGCCCCACTCAATTGAAACAGTTTCCCCTAAGATGATTTATGACTTAAAAAGGGCGGACCAATAGATCACCCTACGGTTTGGTAGCATCATATATTAATAAGAATGAATTCGATTTTGGTTAATTACAAGACTACCATTAGGGGGCCTACCGTGTGAAAGTGAATCAATTACGATTGGCAGATGCCGTATGGATTGAACCTGTTGTTCATGGTGACAACCGGGGTTTTTTTATGGAGGGGTATAACGAGGCTGTACTGCGCCAGCAGGGGATTACGCACACATTCGTTCAGGATAATCAATCGCTCTCCGCAGAGGCGGGCGTCATCCGCGGCCTTCATTATCAATTGAACCCCAAAGCCCAGACCAAGCTGGTCCGCGTTCTGAGCGGTGCGATTTATGATGTGATTGTGGATGTCCGGCGGGATTCAGCGACGTTTGGAGAGTGGACCGGCGTGATTCTTAGTGAGTATAACAAGCGGCAGCTGCTTGTCCCCAAAGGGTTCGCCCACGGATTCTGCACGCTGGTTCCGGGTACGCAGGTTCTGTATAAGGTAGATGAATATTATTCTCCTGAACATGACCGGGGCATCTTGTGGAACGACCCTGCGCTTGGCATCGACTGGCCGGTCTCCAGTCCGATCCTGTCGGATAAAGATCAGCGCCATCCTCTGCTGAAGGATGCGGAGCTTAACTTTTGATTACGACCAGGAGGGATCAAACGATGGGAAGGAAAATGCTCGTTACCGGCGGAGCGGGGTTTATCGGAAGTAATTTTATTATATACATGCTGCAAAAGTATCCTGAATTGGAAATCGTCAATATGGATGCACTGACGTATGCCGGCAACCTCGAAAACCTCAGCTCCATCCAGAATCATCCCCATTACACATTTACGGCGACCAACATTACCGATGCGGAGGCTGTGGAATCATGGTTTCAGCAAGGGATCGATATCGTCGTCAACTTTGCGGCTGAATCCCATGTAGACCGGAGCATTCTGGAACCGGATATTTTCGTGAAGACGAATGTGCTGGGGACGCAGGTGCTGCTTGATGCAGCCCGGAAGCATGGGGTGACCAAATTCGTTCAGGTATCCACCGATGAGGTATACGGTACGCTGGGAGATACGGGACTTTTTACGGAAGAAACACCGCTGGCTCCAAACAGTCCTTACTCCGCGAGCAAAGCCGGAGGAGATCTCATGGTCCGGGCCTATTATGAAACATTTGGACTGCCCGTAAATATCACCCGCTGTTCCAACAATTACGGTCCGTATCAGTTTCCGGAAAAGCTGATCCCGCTCATGATTTCCCGCGCCCTCAACGAGCAGCCGCTGCCTGTTTACGGCGACGGGTTGAATATCCGGGACTGGCTGTACGTCGAAGACCACTGCTCTGCCATCGACCTTGTCATCCATCAGGGCAAGCCGGGCGAGGTGTATAACATTGGCGGCAACAATGAGCGGACGAACCTTCATATCGTCAGAACGATATTGGAGGAACTGGGTAAACCGGAGTCATTAATTACGCATGTTCAGGACCGGCCGGGGCATGACCGCCGTTACGGAATCGATCCTGCCAAAATAACGAGGGAACTCGGTTGGGAGCCGAAGTACGATTTTGAATCCGGCATCAAGGAGACGATTCAGTGGTATCTGGATCATAAAGATTGGTGGGCGCGAATTCAGTCCGGTGAGTATCAGGATTATTACAAGAAGCAGTACGGTTCGCGTTTGGGGGACAGCTTATGAAAGTCCTTGTGACAGGAGCCGAAGGACAGCTTGGCCGGGATGTGACCGCCTTGTTTCAGCAAGCGGGGCATCAGGTTCTGGGCTGCGGGCGCTCCATGCTCGATATTACTCGTTGGGATGCGTGCCAGCAGGCCGTTAATGATTTTGGGCCGGACACGATTGTCCACTGCGCGGCCTACACGGCCGTGGATGCGGCAGAAACGGACATTGACGGGGCTTACCGGGTTAATGCGATCGGCACCAGGAATATGACGACGGCAGCGGAGAACTGCGGAGCCAAGCTGGTATACATCAGCACGGATTATGTTTTTAACGGAAGGTCTTCTGTTCCTTACCGGGAATATGACGAGACTGATCCCCAAAGCGTCTACGGCAAAACCAAACGGGCTGGTGAGCAATTCGTGCAGAGCCTGTCTACCAGGTACTTCATTGTCCGCACCTCTTGGGTATATGGTGCGCATGGAGCCAATTTCGTCAAAACGATGCTGCGCCTCGGTCAAGAAAAACCCGTGCTGCAGGTCGTCAACGACCAGCTGGGTTCTCCTACGTTCACAGTAGATTTGTCCCGCTTTCTGCATGAACTCGTCCAAACGGAGAAATACGGGATTTATCACGCCTCCAATGCGGGGCAGTGTACCTGGTTTGACTTCACCCGGGCTATTTTTGACGAAGCGGGCAAAGCTGGAATCCAGCTGACCGCCCGGCTTGAACCCTGCACAACGGCTCAATTTCCCCGTCCTGCTCCCCGTCCTGCATATTCGGTCATGGATCACATGGCGATTCGGGCCAATGGGCTGACTGATTTGAGGGATTGGCGGGAGGGACTGCATGATTTTATTCAAGATCTATCTACCAGAAATCAAGGAATAGAGTAGATTAGAACTCTATAATGAAAAGTTCGATCTGGCACCGGCTGCTGCGGTGCTTTTTTCTTTTCCCATAGGGCATTCCCATCTTTCCCCACCCCCCTCATCGTTTGACACCCCTCCCGTCCGGGTAATCTCTACTAACGAATCTCTTTCTTCGTCTCCCAACGAATCAGACACGCTCCCCTCACGCTTACGCTGGTGAAAAGGATGTGATATCGATGAGGAAATGGGTGGCATTGCTGGCGCTGGTCGTAGCGGCCGGCCTGATGATGTGGGTTCCCCAGGGAAGCTCCAAGGACATCAACAACAATTTTACCGACTACCGGGTCATTTCCCACGCGATGGGCGGGATCCGCGAGCATGCGTACACGAATTCCTATGAGGCGTTTATTGCCAACTACGAAAAAGGAAACCGTGTATTCGAGGTGGATCTGCTACTGACGGCGGACGGCCATTTGGTGGCCAGGCACGAATGGACGCAGTACATGACCGAGCTGCTGGGGCAAAAGGGTGAGCTTCCGAAGGACAAGCAGTCGGGAAGACTGACCTACAGCGACTTCAAGAACAGCAAAATCCTCGGCACCTACGAGCCGCTGGATTGGTCGGATATTTTGGACCTGATGGAGCATTATCCCGATATTTATATCGTGACAGATACGAAGGAGCAGGAGCCGGCGGATATGCAAAAAGAGCTGGAGATCCTCGTAGATACGGCGAAAAAACGCGATCCCGCGCTGCTGAAAAGGGTCGTGCCGCAAATTTACGATCAGCCGATGCTGGACATGGTGAACGGTATTTATGAGTTTCCGTCCATTATATACACGCTGTATGCGACCAAGGATACGGATCAGGAAGTCATCGATTTTGCTGCCAGCCATTCGATTGAGGCGGTTACGATCCCGGAATCCCGGGCGAAGCCGGATTTTCTGGCCAAGCTGAAGAAGGCGGGAATTACGGCTTATGTGAATACGATTAACGATCCTTCCGAAATTGGCAGGCTGCAGCGAATGGGGGTTACGGGCGTGTATTCCGACTTTGTAACGGAGCAAGAGCTTGGGGACAACCGCTGGCTGGTTGCGCTCGGGTGGTAATTACATCCATATTGTTCACCTGATGAATCGTTTATGACTTGAAAGATATGCTTCTCTACCCGGAGCATATCTTCTTTTTTGTGTACGGCGGATTGGCGAAAAAATGTTCGCATTTTATGCGAACACAAATTGACACTCACCCGGTGCTGACATAGACTAGATTTATGAAGATTTGTCGTGGAGGAATGCCCTTTGATGCAAATGATTATGCCATGGAGGCATGTGTTTAAGCTTGACCCGGATAAGGGGATCGCCGATGAGGCGCTGGATGCGGTGTGCATGTCCGGTACGGACGCCGTCATGGTGGGCGGGTCCAGCGGGGTAACGTTTGATAACACCGTAGAGCTGCTGTCACGTATTAGGCGATATGAGGTCCCCTGCGTGCTGGAGGTGTCCGACCTGGAGGCGATCGTACCGGGTTTTGATCTGTATATGATCCCCATGGTGCTCAATGCTTCGGATTCGGCATGGCTCGTTGGCCATCATCAGCGGGCGGTAGAGGAGTATGGATACATGATCCCGTGGGAGCTGCTCGTTCCCGAAGGATATATCGTCCTGAACGCTGATTCCACGGTTGCCCGCTTGACCGGTGCGCAGACCCAGCTGGATGCGGCCGGAGCAGCGGCGTATGCCCAGGTCGCGGACAAGCTGATGTCTCTGCCGGTTGTCTATGTGGAGTACAGCGGGACGTTCGGGGACATGGAGACCGTGCGTCACATTCACCGCTCGCTTAACGGGGCCAAGCTGTTCTATGGCGGAGGCATCAAGGATGCTGATTCGGCCCGTCAGGCTGCTGACGTCTGCGACACCATCGTCGTCGGCAACGCCGTTTACGAAGATTTGAAGCAGGCGCTGCTGACGGTTAAGGCTATTAAGGAATAAAAGTAAGTGGATTTAGACCGTTCTCGGTACTACCTCTAATCCCCAAATGCATATCACCGCTAACCGGTATAATAGATGCTGGCCGTTGGGCCACACTGCATACCGCTTTTATGATGTCCTATCTTATTTGTGAATTTCTATAGCAGGAAGGAGCATGCACGCATGCAACCTATTGATATACAACAGGCAATACAACGACTGAACCCGCAGCAGCGCCAAGCCGTGGAAGCCACGGACGGCCCGCTGCTCATCATGGCCGGCGCGGGCAGTGGCAAGACCCGGGTGCTCACACACCGGATCGCTTACCTGATCGCAACCCGCAAAGCTCCGCCTTGGGGCATTCTGGCCATTACGTTTACCAACAAAGCCGCGCGCGAGATGCAGGACCGGGTAGCGAAGCTGGTCGGCAATGAGGGCCGGGACATTTGGGTGTCCACGTTCCACTCGATGTGCGTCCGCATTTTGCGGAGAGATATTGAACGCATCGGATTCACCTCGAACTTTTCCATTCTGGACTCCACAGACCAGCTGTCCGTTATCCGCAACTGCATGAAGGATCTGAACCTCGACACGAAGAAATTCGAGCCGAAAGCGATCCAGTCCGTGATCAGTACGGCGAAGAACGAACTGGTGACGCCGGCGCAGTATGAACAGAAGGCGGGGGACTATTTCGAAGGCCTGGTCGCCAAGGTGTACACGATGTACCAGAAGCGGCTCAAGGCCAACAACTCGCTGGACTTTGACGATTTGATCATGGCTACGATTCAGCTGTTTAAGGAAGTGCCGGAAGTGCTGGATTTTTATCAGAAAAAGTTCCAGTACATTCATGTCGACGAGTACCAGGATACGAACCGGGCGCAGTACATGCTGTGCCGGATGCTGGCCGACAGCCATCACCGGATTTGCGTTGTGGGTGACAGCGACCAGTCCATTTACCGCTGGCGCGGCGCGGACATCAGCAACATTTTGAATTTTGAAGAGGATTATCCGGAAGCGCGCACCATTCTGCTCGAACAGAACTACCGCTCCACCGCGACGATTTTGAACGCAGCGAACGAGGTCATTGGACAGAACACCGGCCGCAAACCGAAGAAGCTGTGGACCGATAAAGGCGAAGGCGCGAAGATTAAAGTGTATCGGGCGGACTCGGAGCATGACGAAGGGTATTTCGTCACCTCGGAAATCAGCAAGAACGTAAATCAGGGCAAGTCGTACCAGGATCATGCCATCCTGTACCGGACCAACGCCCAGTCCCGGGTCATCGAGGAAATTTTGATCAAGTCGGACATTCCGTACCAAATCGTCGGCGGCATCAAGTTCTACGACCGCAAAGAGATCAAGGATATGCTGGCCTATCTGCGCCTGCTCTCCAATCCGGATGACGATATCAGCTTGACGCGGATCATTAACGTTCCTAAACGGAGTATCGGCGATACGACAGTGGCGAAGCTTTCAGCCGCAGCGACGGAGCGGGGAGTGTCCATCTTCCGTGTGCTGGAGTTCGTTGACGATCTCGGCTTTGCCGGACGGACCCGCAACGCACTGGTGGAGTTCTACGATATGATTTCGGCCCTTTACCAGATGGTGGAGTATCTGTCGGTCACTGAGCTGACCGAGAAAATGCTGGAGATGACCCAGTACCGGATCGACCTGCAGCGTGAGAATACGATCGAATCCCGGTCCCGCCTGGAAAATATCGACGAGTTCCTGTCTGTTACGATGGAATTTGAGAAGAATAATGAAGATAAGTCGCTGGTGGCGTTTCTGACCGATTTGGCGCTCATCGCCGACATCGACAGTATGAACGACAGCGAGGAGGACCGCACGGATGCAGTTGTCCTGATGACGATGCACAGCGCCAAGGGGCTGGAATTCCCGGTGGTGTTTATCATCGGCATGGAAGAAGGCGTATTCCCGCACAGCCGGGCCTTCCAGGATAATGAGGAGCTGGAGGAGGAGCGCCGGCTGGCTTACGTCGGGATTACCCGCGCGGAGCAGCAGCTGTTCCTATCCTGCGCGCAGATGCGCACCTTGTTCGGCCGGACGACGGCGAACCCGCCTTCCCGCTTCCTGGATGAGATCCCGGAAGAGCTGAAGGAAGATACGGTCGTTGCCCGTGACCGCTACCGCCGCGGAGGCAATATTGGCGGTTCTTATGGCGGCAGAGGTTTTGGCAGCGGAGGCAGCAACTTCGGCAGAAGTGCTGCCCCATCCTCGCAGAGCGGTTCCACGGCCACTTCGGTTGGCCGGGAGAGCCGGGTGACGGTGACTACCTCCACTCCGGCCAAAATGGCAGCGGCGAGCAGCACCTCGGACCTCACCGCCCTGAAGGCGGGAGACAAGGTCTCCCACGGCAAATGGGGCATCGGGACGGTCGTTTCAGTGAAAGGCAGCGGCAACGATACGGAGCTGCAGATCGCTTTTCCAGCGCCGGTTGGCGTGAAACGCCTTTTGGCCGGGTTTGCGCCGATCACTAAAGTGGAAAATTAAAATTATGAATCTATAGACGGAGGGATGACCCTGCATGGATCCGAAGTTGACCATGGAGCAGCTCGTAGCCGAGCTGAATAAGCACAATTATCAATACTACACGCTGGATGCGCCTGTCATTAGCGATAAAGAGTACGACGCTTTGTACGACCAGCTCGTTGCATTGGAGAAGGAGACCGGCATGACGCTGCCGGATTCTCCGACACAGCGTGTAGGGGGAGAGCTGCTCAAAGGATTTGTCCAGCATCGTCATCTGGCTCCGCTGTGGAGCCTGGATAAGGCCCAAAATATCGAACAGCTTGGCAGCTGGAACGCAAGGGCTGTAAGGCTGGTTCAAGACTATAACAAGAAAAACCCGGATAACCCTCTGCCCGAGCTGAGCTATGCGGTGGAGCTGAAGTTTGACGGGCTCACGCTCAATTTGACCTATACCAACGGAAGATTGGTTCAGGCGGCTACGCGTGGAAACGGCGTGGTCGGCGAAGGCATCCTTCCGCAGATCAAGACGATTAAGTCTGTGCCTTTGAGCATTCCATATAAGGACGGAACGATCGAGGTCCAAGGCGAAGGGATAATGAACCTCTCTGTGCTTGAGGAGTACAACAAGACGGCGGCAGAGCCGCTCAAGAACGCCCGGAACGGGGCGGCGGGAGCGCTGCGCAACCTGAATCCGAAGGTGACGGCCGAGCGCCGGTTGAATGCCTATTTCTACAACGTGGGCTATTCGGATAACATCCGGTTCGACAGCCATAAGGAAATGATGGATTTTCTGCGGGAAAATCATTTTAAAGTCAATCCGTACATCACGTATTTCGATAACTTCGACGATGTGATGGAGCAGCTGGCCGAAATTCAGGAGCGCCGTTCCAGCCTGGACTATCTCATTGACGGAGCCGTTATCAAAATCGTCGACATGCGCACGCGCGAGGCGCTCGGGTATACGGACAAATTCCCTCGCTGGGCGGTAGCCTACAAATTCGAGGCGGAAGAGACGACAACCGTGCTGGAGTCCGTCAGCTGGAACGTAGGCCGTACCGGTAAAGTAACTCCGCTCGCCCGGGTAGAAGCGGTGGAGCTGGCAGGCGTTACCGTTCAGAACTGTACGCTGAACAACGTGGGGGACATCGAGCGCAAAAACCTGAAATATGCGCTGGGTACGCGCGTGTTTATCCGCCGTTCCAACGACGTCATTCCGGAGATTTTGGGTAAGGTGACCGAAGAGAACGACGGCGGTGAAATCATTTATCCGGAGCATTGCCCGGCGTGCGGCTTCCCGCTGGAAATGCGCGGCGCCCATCTGTTCTGCAACAACAAGCTGAACTGCAGGCCGCAAATCATCGGGCGGATTACGCATTTCGCCTCCCGTGACGCGATGGATATCGAGACGTTCAGCGATAAGACAGCCGGACAGCTGTACGACGAACTGAACGTGCACGAAGCGGCGGAACTGTATGAGCTGACGTTTGAGCAGCTGGTGAAGCTGGATCGTTTTGGCGAGAAAAAGGCGATGAATCTGCTGGAGGCGATTGAAAAAAGCAAGGGCAGGGATCTCGCTTCCTTCCTGTACGCATTGGGTATTCCCAACACCGGCAAATCCACGGCCAAAATGCTGGCGGACCATTACCGGGATCTCCATGCTGTGATGAAAGCCGACATAGAGGAGTTAATCGCTCTTCCGGATGTCGGCGGCATTGTCGCCGAGAGCATCGTGAACTTCTTTGCCGATCCGTTTGTGGTGGCGGGCATCGAGAAAATGCTCTCTCTCGGCGTACAAGCGAAGGCGCCTGAGGCACCTCAGGCGGTTAAAACCGACTCCTTCTTCAGCGGGAAAACGGTCGTATTGACCGGCACGCTGCACCAAATGACCCGCGACGAGGCGTCTGCGCAGCTGGAGGCGCTGGGAGCGAAAGTGACGGGCAGCGTCTCGGCCAAGACGGACCTGCTCATTGCCGGAGAGAAGGCCGGCAGCAAGCTGGCCAAAGCGAAGCAGCTCGGCATCCAGGTGATCGAGGACGAGGACGAGTTCATTCGTCTTTTGAACGAAGAAGCGAACTAGTTATTGAACGTGACCAACAAAGTCCGGGCTCATTGAAAAATGGGCCTAGGGCTTTTTCTTTTTTCTCATGCGGATGTTGCTGTTTTGATCGTCGATGGAACTCGCATGAAGGGGCACTCTGCATGGAGCCGGATTTCTGCTTGCGGTGGAATTTTAAGGGAATGTTAAGGATTTCGCGGGTGTTTGTTAAGAATTGTCTGGTATCCTTTTGCACATAAGTGGGTGAGTTTTCCGCTTTGCTGAGAGGAGGCCTGAGTTTTGAGGAAATGGTTAACGGTTCGGACTGCTTATCTGTATACAGTGACGGGCAGCGCTTTGTTAAGCGGTATCGTACTTTTTTTGACATACCGTGTCTTTGTGTGGTCCTATGCACATGTTTCGCCCGACTCATTTTTTGCCAGGCTGGCCCGTGGTTTGGTGAACTATATTGGTAGAACGCCGATAGCCGCCGTTGTTTTTTTGATCGTGTTTGCCGGTTTGTTCATGTTTCGCTCGCAAAAACTTGCGGATGATATGAAACAGATCGTGAGAGCGGCGGAGGAGCTGGCAGATCGAGGATCCTTTCGTGAACTGAAAGTTGCCTCCGGTGGTGAGTTAAAAGCATTGGCAAGCCACTTACAAGGCATTCGTAGATGGATGACAACATCTTTAGCCGATCGAATATCCACACCGCCCATCCAAAACGAAACGACTCCACTTCTGGACAACGAAGAGGTCATGGCAGTCATTTTGCGAATCAAATCTCTGCTCCGCACATTGGAGGCTGCGGATTTGGACAGTCAGCGGCTGCCAGATTTCGATATGGAATCCGTGAAACGGGAAGCGCAAGGATTGGAGAGGCTTCTGGAAAGCCTGATGACGGCGTCATGAACAGCCTGCAGGCAAAGGTTTGGCGTAAGGTGATGAGGGGGTTCTACCTCTCATTCGATATAGCGGTCATCGGTGCGGTGATCGTACTGGCTGGTTTGTTTTATGTACATACGTACGGAGGTATCGTCGTGGGGCGTCATCCCGAGAAACTGATATTGCCGGAGTCGAGCATCCTGGTGGCTTCGGATGGGACCAAGCTTCGAAAAATACCACTGCCGGAGTCGGGATACAGGGCCAAGGCACAACTGGAAGAAATGCCTGATTTGCTGCTGAACACTTTTTTGGCGGTGGAGGACCGGAGTTTTTATGGACATCATGGGCTGGATTACAAAGGGATTGCACGTGCGGTATACACCAACTCCATCCATATGCGGATTTCGGAAGGCGGTAGCACCATTACGCAGCAGCTGGCCCGAAATCTGTATCTGAACCGGGATCAAACGCTGCTGCGCAAGCTGAACGAGGCTTCCATCGCTTTGTCGCTGGAGAAACGCTTGTCCAAGCATGACATTTTGGAAATGTATTTGAATGAGATTTACATGGGGGATGGGCAATTCGGCATCAAATCTGCGGCGGAGCATTATTTCGGAGTGACGGATCTGAAAAAGCTCAGTGTGGCGCAAATCGCCTCCTTGGCCGCCATACCGAAGGGACCGTCCATTTACAATCCGTTATATAAGGGCGACCTGCCCATACAACGGCGCAACGTAGTGCTTGGCATTATGAAGCGTCAAGGTCTGATTACCCGTGATGACATGATGTCTGCTATGAATACGAAATATCAGCCGCCGGCGAAGGTGAATCCTCCTGTGCTGGGGGCCTCTTATATGGATGCTGCTCTCAAGGAAGCCGCGCTCCGAACAGGCAAAACGTTGGAAGAGTTGAAGACGGGTGGGTATATCATCGTAACGGGAATGAATATGGCTGCACAGGCTGCGCTGGAAGATACGTTTGCCAACCCGGATTTCTTTCCGCCGGACGGCAAGGATCAGCAGGTTGAAGCAGCGATGGTGATTATGGATCATCGGACGGGAGAGGTTGTGGCGCTGACCGGAGGCAGGCATCCGGCTGCAGGCAGCTTGAACCGGGCTGTGGTTGATGCCAGGCAGCCGGGTTCTGCCTTTAAGCCGATTATCGCTTACGGCCCGGCCCTTGAGAGCGGTAAATTTTCGCCGGACAGCATGCTTCAGGATCGCAAGATAGCTTACGGGAGCTACAGGCCTCAGAATTTGGGCGGAGCCTATCAGGGGCAAATGACCATGAGGCAAGCGCTGCAGCAGTCTGTAAATGCTCCGGCCGTATGGCTGCTGCAGCAGGTAGGGATTACAAAGGCGATACAATTCGCGGCGAAGCTGGGCATTTCGCTTACCTCTGAGGATGCTAATCTGTCCATTGCGCTTGGCGGCGTTCATTCCGGCGTCTCTCCCTTGAAAATGGCGCAGGCGTACAGCGTGTTTGCCAGCGGAGGGATTTATCGTGATGCGCATCTCGTACGGCAGGTTACGGATTCAAAAGGTCGGGTGCTGTATGCCTACCGTCCGAATGAGCGCCAAGTCATCTCGCACTCGACGGCGGAAAATATGACGAGCATGCTGCGCGGTGTCGTGAACGAGGGCACAGGGATGAAAGCGAGGATGAACCGGCCGGTAGCGGGCAAAACCGGCACGACGCAGCTTGGCCTGCCCGGCGTAAGCAGCAAGGGAAACCGCGATCTTTGGTTCGTCGGCTATACGCCGGAATGGACCGGGGCTGTATGGATGGGGTTTGACAGAACGGATGCGGATCATTACATGACCGCAGGCAGCGGGAAGGCCGCCGCCTTGTTTTCAGCGGTCATGAGGAGGGGGCTTGAGCGTTGATTGAAGGGCTGCAAGGAGCGAGTTATGTCCTTTTGGCGTTCGGAAGCCAGGCATTTTTATCGTAACCCCGCTCTTCCCAATAGCCGACATGGTCGCCTTGAATCAATTCAATCCGGTTTAACCATTTGACGGACTTATAAGTATACATTTGGGGAACGATCAGCCGTACCGGACCGCCGAGATCGCTTGGAATGGGCTTGCCGTCGTGCAGAACGGCTACCATAATGTCATCCATGCGAGCCTGTTCCATCGTTATAGAGTCCGTGTAGACCCCATCGCCCGAATAAAACTTCACAGTTTGTGCCGCTGGCTGAACCCCGGCTTCATCCAACAATTTTTTAAGGGGGATGCCTTCCCAAGTGTTATGGTACACCGACCAGCCGGTGACGCAGTGAAAATCGCTGACCTGGACCACACGCGAAAGCTTAACGAATTGTTCCCAGTTCCACTGCAGCCGTTTATTGACGAGCCCATCTACAGTAAAAGACCAGTTGGTATTATCGAATGAGGGAATGGGGGTTACGGTGTAGATGCGAAAATTTCCTTTAGCGCCTCCACCGACTGGAGTGAGGGATTCTGCCGCAGGTGTGGGTGCCGGGACCAGATGGTTGGCATCCCTTTCGAGCAGCTCCTCCATGTTTTGCTGTGACGAACCGATACTGCTGCCCAGCCATTTGATAAAAGAGGGCCCGAACGCTACCGCCATACCTACCCCGATCGCTGATCGGATGAAAGCTCTGCGCGTGTAGAGCGGCTCGTTTGCAGTATTTGCTGCCGCTGGCCGGTCAGCCCCGGACTTTACCGTCCGCCGGTGAGGCTCTTTGAGCCATTGGGTACGGGTAACCGAGTGGTAGATGATATAAGGCAGACCCACCCAAGTAAAGAGGTCGTGAATCGTCAGAGCGGGGTTGGACCATGCCGGGCCGAATGCTCTGAACTGCCACAATACCACCCCGGAAAGGAACCAGCCGGCCAGCAGGAATAGTACGATGATGACATTCCACTTCTGCTTCGGGCGGTCCTTCAGCAGCTTCCAATGCTTGCCCGCCAGAAAGAGGTAGTAGACGACGGGAAGGAGCAGGGCCAAGCCGACACCGATATGAAGCCATTTCAGCCAGACCCTGCCTCCGCCAAGCACCTCGCGCCAGAACCCAAGGGGAAGAATCACTCCGCTAAATGCCAGAAAAGCAACCATCAATGCGTTCCAGCGGTGAATGGCGGCCAGCTTCTTGCCGATGCCCTTGCGGATCTTGTTTAACCAATCGCTCATTTGTCAGCCTCCTTGTTTAAGAAAACACAAAGTAACGGTACTGCGAGTATGGCTTCTACTTATGATTCTTTTGAGTAGATAAGCACATGGTAAGAACCAATTTCAGCAAGAACAGAATTCTAAGACAGGCGATCAACAGTTAATGCAAAATAGATACGTCAGTGAAGAAGAGAATTGGCTAACAATAAGTAAGTAAATTTTACCACAACATAAATTTAAAAAAACCGTTGCATAATAGGCGGTATCCGTGATATATTATTTCTTGCCGCTAAACAAGGCGGTGATTCAAATCTTCTCAATGCTTGCTAAATAAGTGTTGACACGATATGAATGACATGATACAATATAATACTGCGTCGGAATTGAAAATAATGTCGAATGCAGCGATCAAGTTCCTTGAAAACTGAACAAATGGATGATGTTTTAAACTGAGATTAAATCAATCTCGTCAGATTCAAAATGAGCTACAAACTTTCTTGGAGAGTTTGATCCTGGCTCAGGACGAACGCTGGCGGCGTGCCTAATACATGCAAGTCGAGCGGACTTGATGGAGAGC
>NZ_BORU01000003.1:0-569954 GCF_018333335.1 Paenibacillus cineris | reverse complement strand
AAGATGAGATTTCCCAGTATGTAAGACCCCTTGTAGACGACGAGGTAGATAGGTTGGAGGTGGAAGTGCAGCAATGCATGGAGCTGACCAATACTAATCGGTCGAGGGCTTATCCAATAAATATAAAACACAGATTCGTTTCGTATCTAGTTTTCAAGTGATCAAACACTTGGACGTTTGGTGGCGATAGCGGAGGGGTTCCACGCGTACCCATCCCGAACACGACCGTTAAGCCCTCCAGCGCCGATGGTACTTGGACCGAAGGGTCCTGGGAGAGTAGGACGTTGCCAAGCGAAGGACCACTGTTGATAACATCGACAGTGGTTTTTTATTTCTTATCCCCAATGTGGACAACACATCCGTTTTGTCCGTTCATCCACAAATACATATTCCCTGGTCGATTTTCCAAAGGTTATGCACAAAAAAGAGAACCATCCCCGCCCAATTTGGATTATAATCATAAATTATATTCCCATAATTCACAGTTTCATCCCCAGTACTCACAATTGAAGTGTGCTTTATGGCATAAATGATTCATGTGGTGATGTTAAGTTGACTTTTGTCTAAATGTTATTCACATGTACATAAGTTTGTAAGTTCATGCCAAGGGCTCTTCGTATGATTGCCCCGGGATCGATAAAGGAGGAGTAAGTTTGACCGAAGCACAAGCTCGAGCTGTACAGTATGTACGTACGGATGCTTTGGATGTGCAGTGCCTTTCCCGCAGCGTAATTGACCGGATTTTGGCTGCAGAAGGACTTAGCGCGATTGATGTTGACTTGCTTATTGATCATATTCGCCGTTTTGCTCGGGTTACGCTCAATTTTCATCCCGATCGTCTGCTCGCGACCGGCCGTTCGGTGGTTGAGGGACTGCTTCAGGATGGGGTGTACCGGGGACAGTTTGAGACTTCGATCTCCAACGGGAGCCGAACGGCATTTGCTGGTGGTGATCGTGACCGCTGGGAGGAACATTTATTTGGAAAGGATTACCAGGCGGCCGGAGTAACCAACGAAGAACGGCCGAAGTATGGTGGGCTTAACCTGATGAATTATGCGGACGGTGCGTCACCGCGGTTTGGCTCGTGCCACCTGGTCCTTCGACCGCATGTTTCAGAGCGCTGCACCTTTACGTTTGGGGATAGCTTTACGGGTCCGGAGCGAAAGGGGACGATCGACGTTTTTTCTCCATTGTTGGCTCCTTTGTTTGAGGCGGCTGTCAGCACACAGGAGGTGCTCGGGTCGGATCACATTAACGTAAGGCTATTAGTTGAGCTGCTTCAATCGCTAAACACCAGATCCAGCGAATTTTTACCCGAAGCCTTAGGAAGGTCACTCGATGACTACATTGAAGCACAGGTTCATGCTGTGGTGGATTTGGCGAATGACGCGGAGGCCCTGATTGCTGATCCCTCGTTCAAAGGCACGCCAACGGGGAACCTATTGGAAGAGACCTGCTATAAATATGATTTGCGGCTTGGTTGGCATGCGGGTTTTCAGATAGAGGTTGGATCGGTACCGGGCGATTTTCGGGGACCTGCGATGCAGCCGCTTGCACTCAGGATCGACCAAAGGTTCGGGAACAATAGGGGGCGGATTGACGCGGCAGTATTAGGCTTGGCAGCGGCATCGCTGCACAATCACCCCGAGGAGTGGCAGGACTGGGGATCATACGATGAAACGTTACAGCACATTAAGCAATTATGGCATGTCCTTGTCCGATTTGGTTCACCACATTATTTTGTTACGTAATGTCACGCAATATAGAATCGGTGAACATATAAAAGGATCAGACTTATATTGCTTTCTATCCATTTGATGACTTTCTTTGTCTTCCAGACTTTTTATACTCGAAAAAACTCCCAACTCCTAAGAACGAAAGGACGGTGACGGGTTGAGCATTCAAAAGCAGGAATCCAAGCGACATGAAAAAATGGGTTCCACCGAACCTCTGGATTCGTATGAATCCGTTGCCCGAGGTGCATCGAAAACTTTGGACGAGATACAGCGACCTCAAACAAAGGACGACTCCTTCTCCAGGAGACAGGTCGTGCTGTTTATCTCTGTTGTTTTCCTGTACTGGTTCTCGTCTTATATTTATGTTCCGATTTTGTCGCCTTATATCGAGCATTTGGGGGCATCCTATACCTATCTGGGTATCGTTCTCGGTTCCTACGGTTTGATGCAAATTTTGTTCAGGCTGCCGCTCGGCATTTTATCGGATTTTATGGAAAAGCGCCGTCCATTTATTTGGCTGGGGTTGGCCGCCAGTGCGGTAAGTGGGCTGATGTTTGCTGCGTTCGGACAGTTGGGATGGGCGCTGGCTGCAAGAGCCATGGCAGGGATCGCCGCGTCGACCTGGGTGGTGTTCACCGTCGCGTTCTCAGGCTTTTTCCCGAAACATGAAGTAACCCGGGCGATGAGCATGATGCAGTTCACCACCGTGGCCGCCCAATTGACGAGCATGCTCGTCAGCGGATATTTGGTGGAGCGTTGGAGCTGGCAGCTGCCGTTTTGGCTTGGAGGCATCGTTGCGGTGGTAGCCCTTGTACTTGCTTTATTTTTGCGGGAAAAAGAGCCGGATCCCGGGCGCACCCCCATGTCGCTTCAGGATTTGGCACCGGTTATGCGTGACCGGACGCTGTTTCGTGTTTCTTTTCTGTCGATCCTGGCGCACTGCGTTCTGTTCATCACGATGTTTGGGTATACGCCGAATCAGGCGCTGGACCTGGGTGCAAGCAAGAACGACCTTGCCTGGCTGACGCTGTCTTTCATGCTGCCGCATGCGGCGGCTACGCTGTTTGCCGGACGGACCCTCGTTAACCGTTTCGGGGCAAGGGCCGTGCTAACCGTGGGGTATGTGGGAACGGCCGTTTTTACGTTTTGTATCCCGGCGGCATCGAGTTTTGGCTGGCTGTGCGTAACGCAAATATTTAATGGACTGGCACAAGGACTGGTCTTTCCGCTACTTTTGGGCAAATCGGTGGCCCACATCGAGCCATCCAAAAGGGCAACGGCAATGGGTTTTTATCAGGCAGTCTATGCGATCGGCATGTTCATGGGTCCGTTTATCGCAGGCTGGATCAGTTCGGCATGGGGGCTCGCAGGCGGGTTCCGCTTGGCGGCATATGCAGCGTTAGCTGCGGGAGTGCTCGCTTTTTGGTGGATTCGGACGGATACAAAAGCCGGGGTGAGTGCAGCTTCAGGCGGACCGCCGAATACGGGAAGTGTCCAGAAAAATGTGTAATGTGCGGTTAGAGCTGCAGTTTGATCCGCCTAAAAGACCCGCAAAGCGCTGAAACGCTTTGCGGGTCTTTTTTATTTTTCCGAAATAGGGAGAAACAGCAGGGAAAATGGCAGGTTGCTGCCGGCGGCCGGGGATAACCAGAGTTCCACCTTCTCCTCCCGGGCCTGCGTCCGGTACAGCACGGTGGCGCTGTCCTGGGAGCCGTCGCCGTGCTTGATCTCGACAACCCGGTCGTTCACCCTCGCCGAGCCGAAGTACCTTCCGCCGCGCGGGTTGAAGGCGATGAGCGTGTCCGGCGCAACATGGTTCAGGATGATTTTATACAGGACACCGTAATTGCCGGAGTTGATAGCAACGCTGTCCTGCATCCCGTCCATCCCCCGCTGAAAAGGATCGGTGGTGTTGTCGGTGAGCGGCAGGCGCTCCGCTTCCGTTCCGACCGTGCCGTCGTATTCGAACACGCGCGTCGAATCGGCAAAGGTGCCGCGGACGATGGACTCGATCGGATTTAAATCAGGCAGAGACGGCATGACCGCAATCGGGTCATGATCGGCCTGAACCATCAGCATGGTATATTCGACGGGTGCATCGCTGGTGACATCGGCATTCATCGTGATGACATCGCCGGGAGCAGCCGCGGTAGCATTCAGCTTGGGAAAGAGGGCCACGCTCTCGCCGGGGGCGATCTGCACGCTTCGCTGCTCACTGCCGGTCAAGGTGGACTCCAAATACCGGACGCCAGCCAGTCTGCCGGATAGCTCAGGATACGGAGTGGGCCCCGCCACGCCCGCGTTCTCGATCTGGATCGATGCCGCGGTATCGTTCGGATTGGTGGCGACCAGGTAGAAGCGTGCCTTTGTGGCCAGGTTGTTTTTGTGATGGACCAGAAACCGGGCCGGTCCCGACAGGATGTCCTGGTACAGGATCCCTTCCGAGTTGACCGTCTCCGGACCGCTGGCCCGGAACAGCAAATACGGCTCGGTCGTGTAGGTGTAGGGCAGCGCTTTGTAGGACAGGATCGATTTGCCGCTGACCTGGAATGTGCCGCCTGCCGGAGTGAAGCGCTTGGCATATTCTTCTTGGCTGTACATCACCTCGGAAGTGATTTCGATTTTTTTGCTGTATTCGGATGTCAGGCCGTGCTTGTCGGTGACTTTAAGCTTGATTTCCACCGTACCCGGCTCGAAAAAGGCCGGTTCGTTATTTGTCCATTCGCGATTCGTGATCGCGTCTTCGTCGTCGGTGCTTTGATCGCTCAGGGTCACCGGCTCGCCGATCCGGTATTGATCTTTGTCCGTCGTAAAATAGGCCTGCGGCGGTTCGTTCGTTTGCGGACCTTCCGGCTTGTCCGTCCCCGAAGATCCGGAACCGCCAGGGTATAGCGTAATTTGGTTTCCCTGGAGCACATAAGGGAGATGAAAAGCGGCCGTCAGCGAAGTAAGGGGAACCATCAACACGCCGCGGTCCTCGTACGATTCGCCTTTCATCGTTTTCGTCTCCCCGTTGACTTGATATGCCTTGGTATGTACACGGTACCTGGCTTCGGTACCTTCTCGGGATACGGTGGTCTCTTTCGTAGAGGCTTGGTAAGTCACTTTACAGCCTAAAGAGACGGCAAGCGAGCGAAGGCTGACAAAGGTGACTCCTTTTTTGACGACAGTGGAACGGTTTAATGCGGACTCGGTGCCGCTATTCAGGATTCGGCTGCTGTTTAAATAGATGACCGTCGTTCCGGAAGGAGCTGCGGGTGCTTGAGCCGTAGTAACTTTCTGCGGGATCGTAGGCTCTTGCTCCAGATCGGATGCGGCAGATGCCGGAACCACACCGTAGGCGGCAAGCAGAACGGAAGTCAGAAGGGCGGTTTTTTGTATTTTCATGGGAATGATATGGAACTCCTTTTCTGAAATTTGAAAATCAAACAGGGGGCTTTATTTGGCGGCAATGATGACCGCTCCCAGTACGATGACCGCGGCCCCGATCCAGCGGTTCAGCGGAACGCTTTCCCCGAAGAAATACCACGCGGCGAAAATACCGGCGGCGTAAGCCAGGCTTTGCAGCGGGTAGGCAAGGCTGAGCGGCAGCCGGGACAGCACAACGAACCACAATCCCGTGGCTATTGCATAAAGAACGATACCAAGCAGAATCAGCGGTGAAAATAATACCTGCAATAGGTTGCCAAGGTGGATGCCACCTTGCTGCTGCAGGCCGATTTTCCAGGTGATTTGACCGGCGACCAGAAGCAGCATGTTGAGAAGCAGCATCAAGTAAGCCATACTAGCGGTTCACCTCCGTGCTCGAAGAAGAAGGCACAATAATTTGATCTTCGGAAGAAGCCGCCGCAGAAATTCGCTGACAGGGCTCCACGGAATGGAGTCCGGAGAATTCCCCAGACGGCATCCCGGATTGCTGCAGGGTATGCGCTTCTGGCGGCTGTTGAGAATGCGGTCTAGATGGCTGCTCAGGATGCGGTCTAGATGATTGTTCAGCATGAGGCGCGGATGACTGCCCAAAATGCGGGTCGGATGTCTGTCCCGGGTGCGACCCAAAGGCAGTACCGGCAGCAAGCCCCATAGAGCCCTCTGAGCCTCCCTCCGCATGGGCTTCAAGCTTTTGAATGCGCTGTTCCTGCAAGCCCAGCGTTTGAGTAAGCACGATGACCCGGTGCGTGAGCGTGGACACCGCCATCGTCAAATGCAGCAGGATGAACAGCACCGCGACTACACTCAGCAGGTAGAGCAGCGACGGGGCGTAATAAATGTGGATCCGCTGCGCGACCTCGTCCAAAAGGGACGGAAACAGCGACAGCACCATCATGATCACACTCATCAAAAGCCAGAGCAGGGCGTACTGCTCGCGCAGCCTGCGCTTGCGGATCAAGTATAAAATCGTGCCGGCAAAGGCAAGGCTCATGCAAAAGCTGATGAGATAAATATTAAGATTCATAGCGGTTTTCCCACGCTCTCTTTTTCTTGGTTTTCATGAGCAGGACCGACAGGATGACCTTGGACATGTAATACACGGATTTCATGGCCGAGATGCTGGAGACGCCTCCCTGACGCTCATTCATCACGACGGGAATTTCCGTAAAGGACAGCTCCCGATTGTAGAGCAGCATCAGCGCCTCTACTTCGGGATAGTCGGTCGGGTACTCGCGGGCGAACAGGGAGATGGCGCGCCGCCCGCACAGGCGGTAGCCGGAGGTCGGATCGGTCACGTTCTGCCCGGTGAGCCGGGTCACGAGGGCGGACAGCAGACCGATGCCCATTTTGCGGGCGAAAGTCGACTGGAAGCCCTCTTTGGTAATAAAGCGGGAGCCAATCACCATATCGGCGCCGGTATCAAACTGGGCGGACAGGAGGCGGCGCAGATCGCACGGATTGTGCTGACCGTCGCCGTCGATCTGCACGGCGTAGTCGTAGTGATGCTCCGCCGCGTAGCGGTAGCCGGTTTGCACCGCGCCACCGATGCCCAAGTTGCAGGTCAGGTCGATGACACTGGCCCCGGCGTCCCGGGCGATCCGGCTGGTGGCGTCGCTCGACCCGTCGTTGATGACGAGCACGTCTGCGTAAGGCGCGTCTTCGCGGAGCCGGCGGATGACCTGCCCGATCCCCTCCGCCTCGTTATAGGCGGGCACAATCACGAGCACTCTGTGGGGCTTGTTATGACTTTCCGGTCGATTCAGCATAAGTAACAGCTCCTTTCCGTGAATTTGAAGAGCGGGTCCATTTCTGCCACGCCCAGCGGAGGATGGCGATCCCCGCGGCCGCATCCAGCATGATGATCAGCGGCATGGCGGTGTAGTTATAGCGGAACTCAGGAACGAAGGCCAGGCGGGTAACCGTCATGACTGCTACAATCAGCATCATCAGCGTTAATGGCTGCTTCCATTTCCGAAGCGATGCGACCAGGGCCACGGGACAGAACCACACGAGCGCCACATGCAGCAGGCTGCCCAGCGGGCTCGGAAGCACGCGGTATAACGGACTGTGGCCGCTGCCGAAGTACATATTCGAATAAATGTACTTGAGCTTGCCGACGGTATACCATTTGACGAACTGCCATGTGTGCTGCGTAAAACCGATCTTCAGCCGCTCTTTGGCGACTTCCATCTGCGTTTTACCATGCCGGTCGACCAGGCCGTCGTTGTAATTTTTGTCCGGATAGGTGCCGGCGGCAAACGGATTGACCTGGGTGGAGGCGATCACGACCTCGTGCAGGGTCACGATGTTGCGGATCACCCAAGGAGCGAGAACGATCCCTGTTCCGATGCAGGTAAACAGCAGCAGTTTGAGCGTGAGGCGGAATTCCTTTTTCCAGAGCCAATACAGCCCGTACACCGGCGCGATCAGAATTAAAAACTCCGGACGCGTCAGCACCAGCAGGCCCATCGCCGCCCCGCTCAGCAGAGCGAGGGTTCGTGTTCTGCGCTCGAAGGCTTCAAGCTGCAGACGGATATACAGCATCAGGAAAAAGCAGGCCAGCGTCTCGGTCAGAACCGCACCATTGCTCCAAATAAACGGCGGATACACGCTGCTGATGAGCAGCACGATCATCGAAACGGTCCGACCCGAGAGCTTTCGGGCCACCGAGTATATGAGCCACAGGGTGACGAGGCTGATCACGACCTGTATGTAACGGATGTAGGGGAACGGATCATGATGCTGGTAATCGACCAGCTTGTAGATGGCCGCCATAAACAGCGGATACCCCGGCGTGACCTGGGCGTTCGACTGGGTATCCTTGTAAGCGTAGATACCTTTTTCAAGCAGCTGCCGGACCATGATGTCGTAATTCAGCGTGTCATGCGAAACCTTATGGTTGACCGAAAGGAGAAAGTCCAGCCGCACATAGGCAGCCAGCGCGAAGATCAGCACGAAAATCGTGATGAGCAGCGTTTTTTTATGGGCAAACCATTTTGAAGTGATGGTGTACATACGGATTTCGTGCTCCTTCCTGGACAGAGATTGGAGACAAACAGCTCTCCTCACGGACGATGCCTGCTGTCCTTCTAACTTGAATCTAAGATTACAGGAGAGTTCTTAACGGGAGCCTACCCAAATGCTTAACAAACGCTTAAGTTTTTCTGTTAAAAAATGCTGTGGGGAGCAGAATAGCACCAAAAAAAGCAGATAGCCGCACTCCCCAGATGGGATGAGGTTATCTGCTTTTTGTATGGGGAAAGGAAAGTGGTTATGCCGGCACAGCCGGATCGGGAAGCCGGGTCTCAAACACGGTCTGGTTCGTCGAGCTCTCCACGGAGATATCGCCGCCGTGCACGTCGATGATGCTCTTGGTGATGGCCAGTCCGAGCCCGGTACCGCCGGTTGCTTTGGAACGCGATTGCTCTACGCGGTAGAACCGTTCGAAGATATACGGTAGATCCCGCTTGGGGATGGGCTCCCCGTAATTGCAGACACGTATGCGGACAAAGGCTTCTTCCTTTTCGATGTAAACGTCGATATATTTGCCGCTGCTTCCATATTTAATGGCATTGGAAATGAGATTTTCGTAAGCCCGGACGAGGTGGTCGCCGTCGGCTTGAATGATGACCGGCTGCTCCGGCGCGTGAATCTGCAGAATCATGTTCGCCTGCTCCAAGCTCGGCACAAACTCCTCGGCCAGCTGCCGGATCAATCCGGTTACATCCAGCTTGCGCAGGTGCAGCGGCATGCCGTTATTGATGCGCGTATACTCAAACAGGTCGTCGATCAGCTTCTTGAGGCTGAGCGATTTTTCGTAAGCGATATTCATGTAATAGCGAAGCTCCACCTCGTCGGCATAACGGTCCTTATCGATGATTTCCAAAAATCCGAGAATGGAGGTCAGCGGGGTCCGCAGGTCGTGGGATACGCCGGTGATCAGATCGTTTTTCGTCTTCTCGGCGTTACGCTCCTCTTGAATGGAGCGATTCAGCTGAGCGCTCATCTGGTTGATGCTGTCGGCAATCCGGCCGAGCTCATGGTTTTCCCGAACCGGAATTTCGTAATCGAAATGTCCCTTGGCGATCTCCGCCAGCCCGTAACTGATTTCCTCCAGGTACGTATGAATTTGCCCGGACAGGCTGTTCATGTTTTCCGCGATCGTTCCGAGCTCATCGGCAGCTTTCACACTGACGGAAGCTTGGAGCCGGCCGCCGGCCATGTCCTCCAGGATTCCGGCCAGCTCTTTGGCATAACGAACGAGGGGCCGGGTCGAAGCCACGTAGAGGGACAGGAAAAAGACGACACCGAACACCCCGATCGTTGGCCGTGAGCCGATATGGTTGATCACCCAGATCAGGGGCACATTATAAGGCGGGCGCACAATGATATAAGAGGCGAGCAGGCGGCCGAGCAGCACGAACAGCAGCGTCAGCCCGGTGCAGCCGAGAAACACGGCAAGGAACTTCCAGCGGATGCCGATGTATACCTTGGTGGTCATGGTGCTCTACACCTCCTTCGCCGATTTCATTTTGTAGCCGATGCCCCAGACGGTCTTGATGTAGGCCGGATGCTGAGTATCCTTTTCGATCTTTTCGCGGAGCTTCCGGATATGGACCATCACCGTGTTTTTTGATTCCATGAACGGCTCGTTCCAGACCTCTTCGTAAATTTTGTCCATGCTGAGCACGATGCCCTGATTGACGGCCAGCAGCTTCAAAATGTCGAACTCGCGGGGCGTCAGCTTCACTTCCTGCTCCCCGACGGTCACCGTATGGGTGGCGGTATTGATGACCAAATCGTCGATTACGATTTCGTCCTCGGCTGTGGTATCGCGGTAATTTAACAGCTTGTACCGGCGCAGCTGCGATTTGACGCGGGCGACCAGCTCCAGCGGATTGAACGGCTTGGTGACGTAATCGTCGGCGCCGATGCTCAGGCCGGAAATTTTATCGATATCCTGGCTTTTCGCGGACAGCATGATGATGGGGGTGTTGTTCTTTTCCCGGATTTTCATGCAGGCTTGAATCCCGTCCATTTGGGGCATCATCACATCAAGGATGATGAGGTCGATCGGATGGCTCTGCAGCGCTTCGAGTGCCTCCAGTCCATTGGATGCTTTATATAAGGTGTATCCTTCATTTTTTAAATAAATTTCAATCAGTTCGATAATTTCTTTCTCGTCATCGACGAGCAGGATCGCTTCTCTGGACATTACGGCATTCACACCTCTTTGAATATTGTGGAAACTAGGAGTATGCTTGATGTATAGCATTATAAACCGAAACCCTTAACATTATGGTCACGAATTTCTTAACATTAACTTAATTCCGCCGATGTTGTGGCCTTAGAATGAACGTTCCGCTGCTTCTTATACATACAGGGAAAGGGCGCAGCCGTGAAAGATAGAGCTTTTTCACCAAATGGAGAGGCTGGCTAACAACGTACGAGTATCATTTTAACGTAAAAAGAGGAGAGAGCGCATAGCATGGGCAACAAGTGGACTGAAACCTACTTAATTCATTCCAATGATATCGATTTTAAATCCGAAGCGCGGTTGTCGGTACTGCTGTCTTTGGCGCAGAGAACGGCCGACGCCGATCTGGAGCAGCTTGGGGCAACGAGGGACCAGATGATCGAAGCGGGCATGGGCTGGATGCTGATTACAATGGATCTGCGCATCAGCCGGATGCCGAAGGCGCTGGAGCAAATCAACGTCGAGACCTGGAACAAAGGCCCGAGAGGGGCCCTGTGGCAGCGGGACTTTGTGATTTATGGCAGCGGCGGGGAGATTCTCGGCGAAGCGTGCAGCATTTGGGCGCTCGTGGATATCCAGAAACGCAGAATGCTGCGGCCATCCAAGTTTCCTTTTGACGTCTACATTAATGAAGAGGACTCGGCCGGTGAAGCACCGGATAAAGTAACTATACCTGAGGATATGCCGCTGCATGAATCGTACCGCTCCGTGGTACGCTACAGCGGGATCGACGCTAATCTGCATCTGAACAATTCCCGTTATGCCGATCTGTGCATGGATACGCTGACCAAGGAGGAGCTTACGGGTTATTCTTGTGCGGGTTTTCGGATCACCTACCATCACGAGGCCCGATTGGGGGATGACATGGTGGTGAAACGGTCAGAGCTGTCCGGTGGCCGGGTGTACGTGAGCGGACAAGCCGAGGACGGGTCGCATTATTTTGATGCGTATCTTCTATTGAATGAAACGAACTGAACGAACGAAGGCATCCCAAGGGCCCCATGGATAATTCCGTCCCGATCGGGGGATTGTTAAAGGATAAGGGGGGATAAGCATGCCGCATCGTAAACCGGTTAAAGACAGTAACCTGCCAAACAGAGCGAGCCGGAAACAGGAATACACTACGCTGCATCCGGATAAAGCTGCTAAATTTCCGCCGAGCCTGAACCAAATTCCGAAGCAGGAACAGGATTAGGCATTCACCGCACCACCCCAGGTCCTTCAGTGGCATCCTCGGCTCCTGCCGAGGTTCCGCTGGGGGATTTTATTTTGCACAGGCGATAAGATAAAACAGGGGTACCTTCCTTTTGCATCCGCTGCCGGATTCAATGTTATAATAGGACGGAAAGAAAGGGTGGTACGTCATGAAATCATTGGTATTAGCCGAAAAGCCTTCCGTGGCCCGCGAAATTGCGCGCGTCATGGGAAGCCGCGACAAGCATAAAGGATATATCGAAGGTCCGAAATATATCGTCACCTGGGCGCTGGGCCATTTGGTCGGACTCGCGGAGCCCGAGGATTACGACAATAAATACGCAACCTGGAACCTGGAGGATTTGCCGATTCTGCCGGAATCAATGAAGCTGAAGGTGCTGCGTGAATCCGCCCAGCAGTTCAAGGTTGTGCAGCAGCAGCTCCGCCGCCAGGACGTCGGCGAGTTGATCGTGGCGACGGACGCCGCGCGGGAAGGGGAGCTCCTCGCCCGGTGGATCATGAAGATGGGAAAATGGAACAAGCCGTTCAAGCGGCTCTGGATATCTTCACAGACAGACAAGGCGATCAAGGAAGGTTTTGCTTCGCTGAAGCCGGGGAACCAGTTCGATCGGCTGTACGAATCCGCGCGCTGCCGGGCTGAAGCAGACTGGATGATCGGCCTGAACGTGACGCGGGCGCTCACCGTCAAATTCGGGGCGCAGCTCTCCGCAGGACGGGTGCAGACCCCGACGCTGGGCATGATCATGGACCGGGAAAATGAAATCGTAAATTTCCGGTCGGAGGAGTACGACACGATCAAGGCCGACTTCGGCGGATTTGCCGCGGTGTGGCGGGGGAACAATGGTGACGCCCGCATCTTTGACAAGAGCGCGGCCGAAGCCTTGAAGCGCAAGCTGGACGGCTCGTCCGGCCGGATCGTCAAGGTGAAGAAGACGGAGAAGGTCGAGCCTCATCCGCTCGCTTACGATCTGACGGAGCTGCAGCGGGATGCGAACCGCCGGTTCGGCTTCTCCGCGAAGCAGACGTCGGGCGTGCTTCAACGTTTGTATGAGCAGCACAAGCTTGTCACCTATCCCCGGACCGACAGCCGCTATCTGACGTCGGATATGACCGGCACGCTGAAGGAACGCCTGGAGAGCGTGGCCATCGGACCATATGCTTCCCTGGCGCGTCCGCTGCTGCGGAAAAATTTGAATATCACCAAACGCGTCGTGGACGATTCGAAAGTCAGCGATCACCACGCGATCATCCCGACGGAAGAGACAGTGCTTTTGAATCAGCTGAACACTGAAGAACGCAAGCTGTACGACCTGATCGTCCGGCGCTTCATCAGCCTGTTCTACCCGCCGGCACGGTACGACGCGGTCGCGGTGACGATCGACGTGGAAGGCGAGTCCCTTCATGTGAAAGGGACGACGATCAAGGAGAGCGGCTGGCGCGAGGTATACGGCGGAGATGTCTCCGACGAATCGGACGAGGATTCGTCGGCTGATGCCGACGCCGAAGAGAGCGGAGCCCAGCTTCCCGTGCTGAACGAGGGCGAAGCCGTCAAGGTGCAGCGGGTCATCATGCAGGGCGGCCGGACTTTGCCGCCGAAGCGGTATACCGAAGCTACGCTTCTGTCCCAGATGGAGAAGCACGGACTCGGCACCCCGGCGACGCGCGCGGACATTATCGAGAAGCTGGTGAACTCCGATACGATCGAGCGCCAGGGGAACGCGCTGCATCCGACGGGCAAAGGCAAGCAGCTGATCGGACTCGTTGCGCCGGAGCTGCGGACGCCGCAGCTGACGGCCAAGTGGGAAGCCGAGCTGGAGAAGATCGCCCGCGGCCAGGGGCAGCCGGAGCCGTTCCTGAAGGGAATCCGCGGCATGTCCAAGGATCTGGTGGCAGGCGTAAAGAACAGCAAGGCGGACTACAAGCCGCACAACGTCTCGAACAGCCACTGTCCGGACTGCGGTACCCGGCTGCTGGAGAAGAAGGGCAAGCGCGGCAAGATGCTCGTCTGCCCGAGCGAGGACTGCGGCTACCGTCGTTCGGACGAGAAGCGCCTGTCCAACCGCCGCTGCCCGCAGTGCCACAAGAAGATGGAGATGAAGGAAGGCAAAGCCGGCCTGTATGTGCAGTGCCTGTCCTGCGGGATCACGGAGACAGTCAACAAGGACAGCAAGCACGTCAACAAGCGCGAGGAGCGCAAGCTGGTGCAGCAGTATGCCAAGAAACAGGAGCCGATTGGCTCGAACCTCGGCGAACTGCTGAAAGCGGCGATGGAGAAAAAGAACGGTTAATAGCCTGAAAGACCCGGGCTGTATGCTCTGGCTGATCGGCCTAAGTATGCATGCATTAAACCTATTTCGCCTATTACCGGTACAGCTAGAATCTGGCTAGCAGACAGAGGAATCTCTCATACTCGAGAGGAAACTTGCTCCATCATTATTTAGGAAAACTCCGCCAGGTAGGCGTTTTTGCTGGGAATACTGGCAGACGGATGCCTGGCGGTTTGTCTCTTGGCTAGTAAAGTTTTATAATAGAAGCAAGCAGTAGAACGGGGGTGGTAGTGTAAGTGAGGACGGCGCTCTTGATCTGGTTTATTTTTATCAACGCGGTAGGTTACCTGATCATGTCCGAGGATAAAAGAAGGGCAAGAAACAGGCGTGACCGTGTGCCGGAAAGAACGCTCTTTCTGCTTGCCGCCATCGGCGGGGCGCTGGGCGTATTGATCGCCATGTACCGCAAACGCCATAAGACCAGGCATCTGAGCTTTCGGGTCGGGATACCGCTGCTGCTGTTCGTCAACGCAGTTCTGTACGCATTTTTCATGAGTTGATTTTATCGCTTGATGGTACAACATGGTTCATTTCTTGCTAATTCGGTTTAATAACATCTCAATTCACACTTCATACAGAGAAAGCGCAGGTGGGTCCACATGTTATTTTCCAAAATTCTTTTAGCTTATGATGGTTCCAAAGCTTCCAATAAGGCTCTTGAACGTGCAATCGAACTGGCGAAAGCGGCGCCTGACGCGGTTATCGACGTCGTACACGTCTTTGACTTCCCGCGCGTATTCATTGGCGAAGGCATGGCTCCGATTCCGGCATCCGTCAACCAGGACTTCTATGAACTCGCTGAGCAGACGGTCGCGGAAGTGAAGAAACGCCTCGACGGCGAAGGCGTCGCCTACAATGCGGAGATGATCCAGGGTGGACCTGCGGAAGTCATTCTGGAATATGCCAAGGAAAAAGGCAATGATCTGATCGTGATCGGCAGCCGCGGCTTGGGCGGAATCCGGGAGTTCGTGCTCGGCAGCGTCAGCCACAACGTTGTGCAGCATGCGACCATTCCGGTGCTTGTCGTTAAATAAATGATGGAATTGTAAGCCAGTGTGCCCCGAATATGGGGTGCACTGGTTTTGTTTTAGGAATGATCAGCGGCAAAATCCGAACATTCGATTTTACACTGTTTTAATTGTTCGTGTTTTAGTTGACATGTTGTGTAGGGGATTGTTAAACTGTTAGGTGTAAAGCCTTAAGGGATTTGGAAGAGGCAGAGAACCATCGCTGGATGGTTAAGGGAATGAACAAATAATCGAATGAATTGATCTCGTATAATGCCGGGGATATGGCCCGGAAGTTTCTACCCGGATACCGTAAATGTCCGGACTACGAGGGAATACTGCTGAGGAGTCGCCGGTTCCGATGGACGGAAAGGCTTCCCTCCTTGCTGCGTTTGCGGCAGCGGTATTCCTTACCCGGTCCGGTATCCTGAAAGTCAACGTATTTCTCGGGCACCGGGCCTTTTTGGGTCTCTCCCGAATGAATAAAAAACTTTTGGAAAGTGGGTTGAAACATGTCAGCAGCGGTCGCTGTCATTATGGGCAGCAAATCGGATTGGGAAACGATGCAGCATGCATGTCTCGTTCTGGACGAACTGCAAATTCCGTATGAGAAAAAGGTCGTGTCCGCGCACCGGACGCCGGACCTGATGTTCGCCTTTGCGGAGCAGGCGGCGGAGCGCGGCCTCAAGGTCATCATCGCCGGAGCCGGCGGTGCCGCGCATTTGCCGGGCATGGTAGCGTCCAAGACGACGCTGCCGGTCATCGGCGTGCCTGTGCAGTCCAAGGCGCTGAACGGCCTGGATTCGCTTCTGTCGATCGTTCAGATGCCGGGCGGCATTCCGGTCGCGACGGTGGCGATCGGCAAGGCGGGCGCCACGAATGCGGGCCTCCTGGCCGCGCAAATCATCGGGGCCTATGACAGCGAGGTTCAAGCGCGGGTGCAAGCTCGAAGAGATGCCATCCGCGACGAAGTGCTGGAAAGCAGTGATTCGCTATGAGCAGCAATCAGGCATCGCAGCAGACATGGCTCCCTGGTTCCACCATCGGCATTCTGGGCGGTGGCCAGCTGGGACGAATGATGGCGCTGGCCGGAACCGCTATGGGGTACCGCTTCATCACGCTCGATCCGACGCAGGATTCGCCCTGTGGTCAGGTCGCAGGACAGATTGAAGCGGCTTACGACGACGTTGATGCAGCCCGCCGGCTGGCGGCGGCATCGGATGTCATTACGTACGAATTCGAAAACGTCGACGCAGAAGTCGCCGCGCTGCTGGAGAAGGAATCCAGCGTGCCGCAAGGAAGCGCGCTGCTCTACACGACGCAGCACCGCCTCCGGGAGAAGCGGGCGATCGAAGCTGCGGGCGTGCCCGTGGCGCCGTATCGCGAAATTACGAGCCTGGAAAGCCTCAGAGAGGCCGCTGCCGAGCTCGGACTTCCCGGCGTACTGAAGACCGCCACCGGCGGATACGACGGCAAAGGCCAGATCGTTCTCCGCTCGGAGGATCAGCTCGAGACGGCTTACGAGGAACTGGCAGCCACCGGCCGCGAGCTGGTACTGGAGAAATTCGTTGATTTTCAATGCGAAATTTCAGTTATTGCCGCCCGCAGTCCAAAAGGGGAAGTAAAAAGCTTCCCGGTGGCAGAAAATATTCATGTGAACAACATTTTGCACCTGTCGATCGTCCCGGCGAGAGTCGAGGAGCAGGTTCAGCGGGAAGCCCGCAAACTGGCGGAGCAGCTCGTGGAGCACTTGGGAGCGGTCGGCCTGCTGGCCGTGGAAATGTTCGTGACGAAGGACGGGCAGCTGTACGTGAACGAGCTGGCGCCGCGTCCGCACAACTCCGGCCACTACACGATGGAGGCCTGCGCCACCTCGCAGTTCGAGCAGCATGTACGCGCCGTGTGCAACATGCCGCTCGGCGATACGACCCTGCTGACCCCGGTCGTCATGGTCAACGTGCTCGGCCAGCATCTGGAGCAGGTGATCCGCGCCAGCGGCAGACCGAGCATCGCCGTCACCGAATACGGCGTGGTGCCGAAGCTTCATTTATATGGCAAGAGCGACGTGAAGAAAGACCGTAAAATGGGACATATCAACCTGCTGTGCAAGGACGTGCAGGACGGACTCGACTGGGTTGAACAAACTAACATCTGGAGGCAAGGATAATTTATGATCGAACGTTACAGCAGACCGGAAATGCGGGCCATCTGGACCGAAGAAAATAAATTCAAGGCATGGCTGGAAGTCGAGCTGTGCGCATGCGAGGCTTGGGCCGAGCTGGGCGTCATTCCGAAGGAAGACACGAAGCTGCTTCGCGAAAATGCCAAATTCGACATCGACCGGATTTACGAAATCGAGCAGGAAACGCGTCATGATGTCATCGCCTTTACCCGCGCGGTATCGGAGAGTCTTGGACAGGAGCGCAAATGGGTGCATTACGGACTCACTTCCACTGACGTGGTGGATACAGCGCTCGGATATCTTCTTCGTCAAGCAAACGAAATTTTGGAGAAGGATATTTTGAACTTCATCGAGATCCTGAAAGACAAGGCTATAGCTTACAAAGACACGCCGATGATGGGACGTACGCACGGTGTTCATGCCGAGCCGACGACCTTCGGCCTGAAGATGGCCCTCTGGTACGAAGAAATGAAGCGCAACCTGGAGCGTTTCCGCCACGCGGCGAACGGCGTCCAGTTCGGAAAAATTTCCGGCGCGGTGGGTACCTATGCCAACATCGACCCGTTCGTGGAAGAGTTCGTCTGCAAGAAGCTCGGCACGAGCCCGGCTCCGATCACCACGCAGACGCTGCAGCGTGACCGCCATGCCGAATACATGGCAACGCTGGCATTGATCGCGACGTCGCTCGACAAGTTCGCGACGGAAATCCGCGCGCTGCAGAAGAGCGAAGTGCGCGAGGTTGAAGAAGCCTTCGCCAAAGGCCAGAAGGGCTCCTCGGCGATGCCGCACAAGCGCAACCCGATCGGCTGCGAGAACATCTCGGGCCTCTCGCGCGTCATCCGCGGCCACATGGTGACCGCCTATGAAGACGTGGCACTCTGGCACGAGCGCGATATTTCGCACTCCTCCGTGGAGCGGATCATCCTGCCGGATGCGACCATGCTGCTGAACTACATGCTGAACCGCTTCGGCAACATCGTGAAGAACCTGACTGTGTTCCCGGAAAACATGAAGCGCAACATGGCGCGTACCTACGGCGTGCCGTTCTCCGGCCGCGTCATGACGAAGCTGATCGACAAAGGCTTCAGCCGCGAGCAGGCGTACGATACCGTGCAGCCGCGGGCAATGCAGGCGTGGGAAGAGCAGCGCCAGTTCCGCGACATCGTGGAAGCGACACCGGAAATTACGGAGGCGCTCAGCCCGGAAGAGATCGAAGATGCATTTAATCCGTCGTGGCATCTGAAGCACGTGGATACAATTTTCAAAAAGCTTGGCTTGATATAAGAGCGTTCGGTTTGAAGTTAATCGTGAGTAACCCGTATTAGAGGCTTGGAGAATGATGGACTCAACATCATGGCACACATCTTCAGCGATTGCAGCGAAAGGGACGGAATCGATCCAGAGAAGCGACAGCGTTCGCCTTTGTCTCCGAATTTCAACGCTATTTAGGAGCGACCGATCAAGAAATTTGGAGACAACAGCGATCGGCGGAACGATCCGTAACTGCAGCGGCTGCACCGCTGGCGACGAGGGGATTTTCGAGTGTTGAGCCGAGAAAATGGGGAGGATTCGCATGACATCACCGGCTGTATCGACTGCGGTCGAACTGGTAGACGCACCGCTGCTGTACAAAGGCAAGGTACGCGAGCTTTACGATTTGGGAGAGCATGTGCTGATCGTGGTCACCGACCGCATTTCCGCTTTTGACTATGTGCTGGAGCCGCCGGTGCCCGAGAAGGGCAACGTGCTGAACAAGCTGAGCGCGTTCTGGTTCGAAATGACGAAGGACTTCATGGACAACCATGTTGTCCATACGGACGTCGAGCGCCTGGGCGCCGTGGCGAAGAACAAGGAGCTCTTGAAGGACCGGATCATGGTGGTCCGCAAAGCCGAGCGTATCGACATGGAATGCGTCGTGCGCGGTTACATTACCGGCGGCGGCTGGAGGCAGTACCAGGCGGGCGGTGAAGTGAACGGCATCAAGCTGCCGGAGGGCATCCGCAAGAACGAGGCGTTTCCGGAGCCGATCTTCACGCCGGCGGCCAAAAACGATGTCGGCCATGACGAGGACATCTCCATGGAGCGCATGAAGGCATTGATCGGCGCAGAGCTGGCGCAGGAGCTCCAGGAGAAAAGCCTGAAGCTGTATGACTTCGCGCGGCGGTACTGCGATGAGCGCGGCATCATTTTGGCGGACTGCAAGTTCGAATTCGGCGTACTGGACGGCAAGGTAATCCTGATCGACGAGATTTTTACGCCGGACTCCTCGCGCTTCTGGGCGAAGGAAAACTACGCGCTGGACATCGAGATCGACAGCATGGATAAGGAGCCGGTGCGATCCTACCTTGCCTCAACACCATGGGACAAGAACAGCCAGCCGGCCCCGCTGCCGCAGCCGGTAGTAGACGAAACGACCCGCAGATATGTGGATATTTACGAACGCCTGACGAAGCGCGTTTAAGATAGAACCCGCTATAGTAACGAACTTAGGTTTTAGACGATTTTTTAGCTAATGCAGGCCTGAAAAAGATTCATTCACTCATTCACTCATTCCTAGAGGAGGAACTAGAAGAACATGATGAAAGCTACGGTCTATGTCACTATTAAGCAGGGCGTACTCGATCCGCAGGGGGTTGCGGTGCAGGGAGCGCTTCATTCGATGGGATTCGAGGAAGTGTCGAGCCTCCGCATCGGGAAATACATGGAGCTTCAGCTGGACACGAATGACCGTGCTGAGGCGGAACAACGCGTCAAAGCCATGTGTGAGAAGCTTCTGGCGAATACGGTGGTCGAGGATTACCGATACGAATTGGAGGGCTAACATCCATGAAATTTGCAGTTCTCGTCTTTCCCGGCTCCAACTGTGATATCGACTGCTACAAAGCGGTAGAGGAAACACTCGGGGAGCCTGTCGATTACGTCTGGCATACCGCAACAGACCTGTCCGCTTACGACTGCATTCTGGTTCCTGGCGGTTTCTCTTACGGCGACTACCTTCGCTGCGGGGCAATCTCGCGGTTTGCTCCAGTCATGAGTGAAGTGGCCAAGGCTGCAGAGCAAGGCAAATACATTCTGGGCATATGCAACGGATTCCAAATCCTGACGGAAGCGGGTCTGCTGCCGGGCGCACTGCTGCGCAACACGTCCATGAAGTTCCGCTGTCATGACACAGTGCTGAAGGTGGCGAACAACCGCACGCCGTTCACGACCGACTTTAGCGAAAATGAAGAAATCGTCATTCCGATCGCCCACGGCGAAGGGAATTACTATTGTGATGAAGAGACGCTCGCGCGTCTTCAGGATAATAACCAAATCGTCTTCACCTACAGCAGCAATCCGAACGGCTCCGTTCTGGATATCGCCGGCATCTGCAATGAGCGCGGCAACGTCGTCGGCATGATGCCGCACCCGGAACGCGCAGTGAACTCCCTGCTCGGCTCCGAGGACGGCAAGCGTATGTTTACATCCATTTTGAAGGCTTGGAGGGATACCCATGGCGCAGCAAGTGTCCGCTAAAGAACCGACCGCAGCACAGATTGCGGAACAGAAAATCTATCAGCAGTTTGGGGTATCGGACAGTGAATACGAGCTGATCTGCTCCTTTATGGGACGTCAGCCGAACTATACCGAAATCGGCGTGTTCAGCGTCATGTGGTCTGAGCACTGTGCCTACAAAAATTCGAAGCCGCTGCTGCGCCGCTTCCCGACCAGCGGCCCGCGGGTCCTGATGGGACCGGGCGAAGGCGCGGGGATCGTCGACATCGGCGACAACCAGGCGGTCGTGTTCAAAATCGAAAGCCATAACCACCCTTCCGCGGTAGAGCCTTACCAAGGCGCCGCGACGGGCGTGGGCGGCATCATCCGCGACATTTTCTCGATGGGTGCAAGACCGGTAGCGCTGCTCAACTCGCTGCGTTTCGGCAAGCTCGAAAGCGACCGCGTGAAGTATCTGTTTGAGCATGTTGTGGCCGGCATCGCCGGATACGGCAACTGCATCGGTATTCCGACGGTGGCCGGTGAAGTGATGTTCGACAACAGCTACGACGGCAATCCGCTGGTTAACGCGATGTGCGTCGGTCTGATCGACCACGACAAAATTCAGCGCGGTGTGGCTAAAGGCGTGGGCAACCCGGTCTTTTACGTAGGTCCTCCTACCGGCCGCGACGGCATTCACGGTGCGACGTTTGCTTCGGTTGAGCTCAGCGAAGAGTCGGAAGCGAAGAAGACGGCCGTTCAGGTCGGCGACCCGTTCATGGAGAAGCTGGTGATGGAGTCGACCCTGGAACTGATCGATTCGGGGATCGTGCTCGGCATTCAGGACATGGGCGCAGCCGGCTTGACCTGCTCCAGCGCGGAGATGGCGAGCAAGGCGGGCAACGGCCTGGAGCTGTACCTCGACCAGGTGCCGCAGCGTGAAGAAGGCATGACGCCGTACGAAATGATGCTCTCCGAATCCCAGGAGCGCATGCTGTTCGTCGTCGAGCCGAAGGACGAAGCGCAGGCGATGGAAATTTTCGAGCGCTGGGGCGTCATCTGCGCCAAGGTCGGTAAAGTGACCGACGATGGACGCCTGAAGCTGTTCCACCATGGCGAGGTCGTTGGCGACATGCCGGTCAAGGCACTCGTTGACGAGTGCCCGGTGTACAACAAGCCGTCGAGCGTGCCTGCTTATTATGAAGCAAACGCCGGCGTTGATACGCTGCGCTATGAAGAAGTGAAAGACCTGGGCGGCGCCCTGAAGCAGGTTTTGGCTTCCCCGACGGTTGCCAGCAAAGCCTGGGTATACAACCAGTACGATTACATGGTCCGCACGAGCACGGCGGTCCGTCCGGGTTCCGACGCGGCAGTGGTTACGATCCAAGGCACGCGCAAAGGCCTCGCGATGACGACCGACTGCAACGGGCGGTACGTGTATCTCGATCCGGAAGTCGGCGGCCGCATCGCGGTCAGCGAAGCCGCGCGCAACATCGTCTGCTCCGGCGCCGAGCCGCTGGCGATCACGGACAACCTGAACTTTGGCAGTCCGGAGAAGCCGGATATTTTCTGGCAGATGGAGCGTGCGGTAGACGGCATGGCCGAAGCCTGCCGCGTGCTGGATACGCCGGTCATCGGCGGTAACGTCAGCCTGTACAATGAGAACGCCAGCGGAGCGATCTACCCGACGCCGGTCGTCGGCATGGTCGGTCTGGTGCATGATACGGATCATATTACGACACAAGGCTTCAAACAAGAAGGCGACGTCATCTTCCTGCTCGGTGACACGAAAGCGGAGCTGGGCGGCAGCGAGTTCCAATACGTCGTGCATGGGGCAACGGAAGGACGTCCTCCGGCGCTCGACCTGGACACGGAGAAAAAACTGCTGTCTTCCGTGCTTGGTGCGATCCAACAAGGACTCGTACAGTCGGCGCACGACTTGTCCGAGGGCGGTCTTGCAGTGGCTCTGGCCGAGTCCTGCATCAGCGGTTCGCTGGGTGCCCAGGTGCATGTCGAAACCGGCCTGCGTCCGGACGTAGCCCTGTTCAGCGAATCCCAATCCCGCATCCTGCTCTCGGCATCCCGGGACAAGGCAGAGCAGCTGAAAGCTTATATTGAAGGTCAAGGCGTGCCGGTTGCCGAAATCGGCATCGTGGAAGGCGACAGTCTGGTGGTTGACATCAACGGTGCTTCGGCCGTGAACGAAAGTGTAGGAGGCTTGAAGCAGGTCTGGGAGGATGCGATTCCATGTCTCATGAAGTAACACCGCAAACGCTGTGGACGGGAGACTACTATAACGAAGGCTCGGGCAAAGACGGGCTGTTCGACAAATTAAAAGAAGAATGCGGCGTGTTCGGGGTCTATGGACACCCGGACGCCGCTTCTTTGTCCTACTACGGGCTGCATGCCCTGCAGCACCGCGGGGAAGAAAGCGCGGGGATGTGTGTCAGCGACCGCGAGGAATTTCACTACCACCGCGGCATGGGTCTCGTCAAAGAGGTATTCGACAAAGATATGATGGCTTCCCTGACCGGGGACATCTCCATCGGGCACGTGCGCTATTCGACGAGCGGCGACAGCAAGCTGACGAACGCGCAGCCGCTGGTGTTCAAGTACCGTGACGGCGACCTGGCCGTGGCGACCAACGGCAATATCGTGAACGCTCCGCAAATCCGGCGCGAGCTGGAGGAAGGCGGGTCGATATTCCAGACGACGAGCGACACGGAGGTCATCGCGCATCTGATCGCGCGTTCGTCGAAGGATCTCGTCTCTGCGGCCAAAGACGCGTTCAACCGCATCGTCGGCGGCTACGCGTTCCTGATCATGACGAACGACCGGCTGCTGGTCGCGTCGGATCCGCACGGGCTGCGGCCGCTGACGATGGGCAAGCTCGGTGAGGCGTATATTTTCGCCTCCGAGACCTGCGCGCTCGAGACGATCGGCGCGGAGCTGATCCGCGACATCGAGCCGGGCGAGCTGCTTATTCTCGACAAAGACGGCCTGCATGAAGACCGGTTCGAGGAGAAGAAGCACCGTAAATCGCTGTGTGCGATGGAGTACATCTATTTTGCCCGTCCCGACAGCGACATGAACGGCTCGAACCAGCACGCCGCCCGCAAGCGGATGGGCAGCCGGATGGCGATCGAATCGTTTGTCGACGCCGACATCGTGACCGGGGTGCCGGATTCCAGTATTTCCGCGGCGATTGGTTACGCGGAGCAGACGGGGATCCCGTACGAGATGGGGCTCATCAAAAACAAATACACGGGCCGCACCTTTATCCAGCCGAGCCAGGAGCTGCGCGAGCAGGGCGTTAAGATGAAGCTCAGCGCTGTGCGGCGTGTGGTTGAAGGCCAGCGGGTCGTCATGATCGACGATTCGATCGTCCGCGGCACGACTTCCCGCCGGATCGTGAACCTGCTTCGCGAAGCCGGTGCGGTGGAAGTGCATGTGCGGATTACGTCACCGCCTTTTAAAAATCCGTGCTTTTACGGCATCGACACGCCGGACCGGCGCGAGCTGATTGCCTCAAGCAAGTCGGTGGAAGAAATCTGCCGGGAAATTAACGCCGATTCGCTGGCGTTCCTTAGCCCGGAGGGTCTGATCACTGCGATTGCAGGCAACAATGCGGATGATTACAAGGGTGGGCTGTGCCTGGCTTGTTTCGACAACGATTATCCGACGCATCTGGATTTTAACGGTGAAGAGAAGTTTGGCTGCAGCTGCTGATGGGCTTGGAATGCAGGGCGATTACGGATCGCGATGGCATTGCCGGGCTGAAGGTTTGGGCTGTATCAGTGGATCGATTCAGGATATGAATACTTTACCCGCTTAAAAAGTGGCGGAGCATTTGACAAAGGAGTGTCGTTGGAGTGTCTGAGGCTTATAAAAATGCCGGTGTGGATATCGCGGCCGGAAATGAAGCGGTAGAACGGATGAAGAAGCACGTGAAACGGACGTTCCGTCCGGAAGTGATGACAGATCTTGGCGGCTTTGGGGCGCTGTTCGGCCTGAACAAGGACAAATATGAGGAGCCTGTGCTCGTTTCCGGAACGGACGGGGTCGGCACCAAGCTGAAAATCGCCTTCGCCATGGACCGCCATGACACGATCGGGATCGACGCGGTGGCCATGTGTGTCAACGACATCGTAGTGCAGGGGGCAGAGCCGCTGTTTTTCCTTGACTACTTGGCATGCGACAAGGTCGTGCCGGAGAAGATCGAAGCGATCGTGGCCGGCATCGCCGAGGGCTGCCATCAGTCCGGCTGCGCGCTGATCGGCGGCGAAACCGCCGAAATGCCCGGTATGTATGCTGAAGGCGAATACGATATCGCGGGCTTTACAGTCGGCGTTGTCGATAAAAGCAAAATCATCAACGGCTCGTCCATCGCCCCTGGAGATACGGTCATCGGCATCGCGTCGAGCGGCGTGCACAGCAACGGCTTCTCCCTGGTGCGCAAGCTCCTGCTTGAGCAGTCCGGCTACAGCCTGCACGATGAAATCCCTGAACTGGGCGGCAAGCTGGGCGACGTCCTGCTGACACCGACCAAAATCTATGTGAAGCCTCTGCTGGCTCTGCTGGAAAAGGTCAACGTGAAAGGCATGGCGCACATCACCGGCGGCGGCTTCATCGAGAACATTCCGCGCATGCTGCCTGCGAACGTCAACGTGGACATCCGTTACGGTTCCTGGCCGATCCTGCCGATCTTTGAGCTGATGCAGAGCAAGGGCAGTATTGCCAACCGCGATATGTTCACCACATTCAACATGGGTATCGGGCTTGTCCTTGTCGTCAGCGAAGGCGATGCGCAGCAGGCGCTGGAGCTGCTCAAGGCGAGCGGCGAGGAAGCGTACATCATCGGGTCGGTAACGCCGGGTGAGTCGGTTGTGACCTTTACGGGAGCCGATGTCTAATGAGCGGCTACCGGATTGCTGTGTTTGCTTCCGGTACGGGAAGCAATTTTCAGGCACTGGCCGAAGCGGCCGCTGAGGGAAGGCTCGGCGGCGCGACGGTGGATCTGCTCGTCTGCGACAAACCGGCGGCCCCTGTCGTCGGCCGGGCGGAGCGCCTCGGCATTCCCACGCATCTGTTCGTTCCCAAACAGTACGGATCGCGCGAGGAATATGAAGCGGAAATCGTCGCCAAGCTCGAGGAGCTGGAGATCGATCTGGTCGTGCTGGCGGGTTACATGCGTCTTCTGACCTCCGTGATCGTCGACAAATATGCGGGACGCCTGATCAACATTCATCCGTCGCTGCTCCCGGCATTTCCCGGGACAAACGCGATCGGGCAAGCGCTGGACTATGGCGTCAAGCTGAGCGGCGTAACCGTGCATTTTGTGGACGGCGGCATGGATACCGGACCGATTATCGCCCAGCGGGCGATCGAGGTGGCCGAGCATGAGACGGAGGAGTCTTTTGCGCAGGCGGTGCATGCTGTAGAACAGGAGCTGTACCCGCAGGTCGTTGCTCTTTTTGCCCAGGGTAGAGTGAAGCTGGAGGGCCGGAAAGTTACGCTGCTTAAGGGATGATGCCTTGATGTGGTTGGAGAGGTAACAACACAAAGATATAGAGATAGGGTAAGGGGATAAAGGACAGCTGCTGCGGTTCCGACACGAAAGGCGGCGGCTGTCAGCGGCTTTTTCGTATAATATAAGTTGAATTAAAAGAATAGGATGCAGGGCAAGGGAGTAAAAGGATTCTGAAGAAGCGAAGCGTTCGCATTTGGCTTTCGGATTTCTCCATTAGGTTGGATCCATCAATCAAGAAATACGAAAACAAGAGCGATCGTAGGAGCGTTTTACGTACTTGCCCCTATCATCCATTTCAATCGTTCAACTTATATAAGAAATGATAAATTTCGGTGTTTCCGCAAAGACGTCGGCCGTTATCGAGCAAAAAGTGCGCTTTGTGGAGGGATTTGACGGTTTTGTCGGCTCGGCCCGCTTCCGGCGGATGCCGGGGAATCTTTTCGATATTTCTCGGGAAATAAATGAGCTTCGAGCGAAAGTTATCGTTTTTACACATAAAGGAGGAGCATATCGTGAGTATTAAAAGAGCGCTGGTCAGCGTATCGGATAAGAAGGGCATCGTGGATTTTTGCCGCGAGCTGTCTGCATTGGGCGTGGAGATCATTTCGACAGGGGGCACCAAAAGCCTACTGGCACAGGAAGGCGTGCCGGTCATCGGCATTTCCGAAGTAACCGGGTTTCCGGAAATTTTGGATGGACGCGTCAAAACGCTGCATCCGGCGGTACACAGCGGCCTTCTGGCTGTCCGTGACAGCGAAGAGCATCAGCAGCAGATGAAAGAGCTGGGCCTGGACTACATCGATCTGGTGGTCGTAAACCTGTATCCGTTCCAGGAGACGATTGCCAAACCGGACGTAACGTATGAGGATGCGATCGAAAATATCGACATCGGCGGTCCGACCATGCTTCGTTCGGCAGCCAAAAATCATGCGTTTGTCAGCGTAGTTGTCGATTCGGCCGACTACGGCACCGTACTTGCGGAAATCCGCGAGAACGGAGATACGACGCTGGAGACGCGCAAACGGCTTGCAGCCAAAGTTTTCCGCCACACCGGCGCATACGATGCCCTCATTTCCGATTATTTGTCGAACGTCACAGGCGATCCTCTTCCTGAGCGTTTGACGGTCACTTACGAGAAGATCCAAGACCTTCGTTACGGCGAGAATCCGCACCAGAAAGCGGCGTTCTACCGCAAACCGCTCGCTCCATCCGGCACCATCACGACCGCCGAGCAGCTGCACGGCAAAGAATTGTCGTACAACAACATCAACGACGCCAACGCGGCGCTGCAGATCGTCAAGGAATTCGACGAACCGGCTGTCGTGGCGGTCAAGCATATGAACCCTTGCGGTGTAGGCACTGGCGAAAGCATTTTGGAAGCCTATAAAAAAGCCTACAGCGCGGATCCGACCTCCATTTTTGGCGGCATCGTCGCAGCTAACCGCATTATCGACAGCGATACCGCGGCGCTGCTCAGCGAAATTTTCCTGGAAATCGTGCTGGCACCGGGCTTCACCGATGAGGCACTCGAAATTTTGACGAAGAAGAAGAACATCCGTCTGCTGAAAATGGGCGAATTCGGTTCTGCCAAGGAACGGACCAGCCAATTTGTCGTCACGTCGGTCGACGGCGGCATGATCGTGCAGGAAAGCGACGTGCATTCGCTGGACGAAGCCGATCTGAAAGTCGTAACCGATCGTGCGCCTAGCGAAGAGGAGCTGAAGCAGCTGCTGTTCGGCTGGAAGGTCGTCAAGCACGTGAAGTCCAACGCGATCGTACTGGCCGCGGACAACATGACCGTTGGCGTGGGTGCGGGTCAGATGAACCGCGTCGGCTCCGCCAAAATCGCCATCGAGCAGGCGGGCGACAAAGCCAAGGGATCGGTACTCGCATCCGATGCGTTTTTCCCGATGGGCGATACGCTGGAGCTGGCGGCCAAAGCCGGGATCACGGCGGTCATTCAGCCTGGCGGCTCCATTAAGGACGAGGAGTCCATTAAAGTTGCCAACGAATACGGCATTGCGATGGTATTTACGGGCGTGAGACATTTTAAACACTAAGACGGGAACTCGCCGTTCTGGCTGGGGGAAAGTCATTACCGTTATGAGTAAAGTCACCGGCGTCATGCATTAAAAGTGAAAAGGGCTGAGATAGCCGCGTTTAAGAGGTTTGGGAGAGAGATAAGGAAGGGTGACTGCAGCCGCTCTGTTGTCGGAAAAGTCACCCCCAGCAGCTGCTTCCGTCATCAAAATCTCCGCTGAACGCGGCTGTCTGCTATAAACGGTGTCGACACCGTAATCTTGGCGGCGGTATTACGACGGGATGTTTAAGTTCTGAGGAAAAATTAACGTGCATAAACGAAGAAACGGGAGGCGGACATGGATATTTTGGTGATTGGCGGCGGGGGCCGCGAGCATGCCATCGTATGGGCGCTGCATAAGAGCCCGAAGGCGGGACGGATCTACTGTGCCCCGGGAAATGCGGGGATCGGGCAGATCGCCGAATGCGTGCCGGTTCAGGTCAATGAATTCGACAAGCTGACGGACTTTGCTTTGACGAAAGAAGTGGGATTGGTCGTCGTCGGACCGGACGATCCGCTGGCAGACGGCATCGTGGATGCTTTTGAGGCGAAAAATATTCCGGTATTCGGGCCTAACCGCAAGGCGGCTGAAATCGAGGGCAGCAAAACGTTCATGAAAGACCTGCTGCATAAATACAACATTCCTACGGCGGCTTACCGCAAATTCGACAATTACGAAGAAGCATCCGCATATCTGCAGTCGCAGCAGGCACCGATCGTCATTAAGGCGGACGGACTTGCCGCAGGAAAAGGCGTCACCGTGGCGTTTACGATGGAGGAAGCGGAAAAAGCGCTCCACGACATCATGGTCGCCAAAGTATTCGGCGAATCCGGCGCTCAGGTCGTCATCGAGCAGTTCCTGCAGGGGCAGGAAATGTCGATTTTGTCCTTTGTCGACGGCGAGACGGTGCGGCCGATGGCGGCTGCGCAGGACCACAAGCCGGTGTTTGACGGGGACAAGGGTCCGAACACGGGCGGCATGGGCACCTATTCGCCGCTGCCGCATGTGGATCCGGCGATTGTTGAAGCCGCTGTCGAAAATATCATCAAGCCGACCGCCAAAGCGATGGTCGCCGAAGGCCGGCCGTTCCGCGGCGTGCTCTTCGCCGGGCTGATGATTCAGCCGGACGGTACGCCGACCACGATCGAGTTCAACGCCCGCTTCGGCGACCCGGAGACCCAGGTCGTGCTGCCGCGGCTGAAGACGGATCTGCTCGACATTTTCCTCGCGGTCGTGAACGGTACACTGGCCGATATCGACATCGAATGGAGCGAAGAGGCCGCCGTGTGCGTCGTGCTCGCATCGGGCGGCTATCCCGCTTCATATCCGAAGGGGCTGCCGATCCAGGGGCTGGATCAAGTCAACGCGGCAGACGCCCTCGTGTTCCATGCGGGAACCGCAAAGAACGGGCAGGGCGAGTTCGTCACCAGCGGCGGCCGCGTGCTGGGCGTCGTCGGCCTGGGTGCCGACATCGCCGAAGCCCGCGCGAAGGCATACGCGCAGGCCGAGAAGATTACCTTCGAGGGCAAGCAGAACCGCACGGACATCGCCGCCAAGGCGTTGGTGAAGAGCGGGAAATAAAAATGTTTCGCTAGAAATGCATCCCTATGGATGTCCCTATGGATGTCCCTATGGATGTCCCTAGGGATATTGCCCGGTACATTTTGCCGGGTCTGAGATAGAAGGCGTTCCGAGGTCGGCACACGACCGAAGGGGCGCCTTTTGTTGTTCAGCATATCACTCTTCGTATACCCCCTTGCCAAAAATCTCGAAATCATATATTATATATTTATAAATCTTAATATTAAAATAAATTCAGATCAGGTTTGGCAGGTCGTAAACGCAATGAGAGGTTTAAAATCAGAGAGCACAGAGGAGGTTTCAAACCATGCTGCAGACGACAGGGATCCACCACATTACCGCATTCGTGAACAACGCCCAGGACAACGTTGATTTTTACGCCGGGGTGCTCGGGCTTCGACTGGTGAAAAAGACGATCAACTTCGATGCACCAAACGTGTACCATCTGTACTTTGGCAACGAGCACGGCAGTCCGGGGACGATTATTACGTTTTTTCCGAGGGACAATAGCCGAACAGGTACCGTTGGCGGCGGACAGGTGAAAACGACGGTGTATGCCGTTCCTCCGGGAAGTCTGGATTTCTGGATGCAGCGTCTGAGCTCTCTGGACTTGGCGTACGGCACGACGGAAAGATTCGGAGAAACGTACATTCAATTCAAAGATCCTTCCGGTCTGCAGATTGAATTGGTGGAGCGGGCCGAGGGGGCGCCAAGCCGCTGGTCCTTCAGCGGAGTTCCAGTGGACCATGCCATTAAGGGATTTGGCGGCGCCGTTTTGGGAAGCAATAACCCTAAGCAGACGATGCTGGTTCTGGAAGAAATCCTCGGACTGGCCAAAATCGGCGAAGACCAAGGCCAGGTCCGTTACCGCAGCACCGGCGATATCGGCAACATCATCGACGTGAATATCGGTCAGGAAGAGCGGGGGACCGCCGGTGCCGGTACGGTGCATCATATCGCCTGGCGTGCCAAGGATTTTGCCGAGCATGAGACGTGGAGAAGTCTGGTGGAGGAAGCCGGTCTTCGTCCGACGCAGATCGTCGACCGTCAGTATTTTAATGCGGTGTATTTCCGTGAGCCGGGCGGGATTTTGTTTGAGATCGCCACAGATCCGCCAGGGTTTGCACGGGATGAGCCGGAAGCGGAAATGGGGACACATCTCATGCTGCCCGAGTGGTATGAGCCGCAGCGTGAAGTGATAAAAAATATTTTGCCGGACATTCAGGTCTGTGCGTTGGGAGGCGTACAATGATGAGTATGAAGCATATTTTTGTTCAAGGAAGTCGGCCGGAGGCACCCGTATTGGTTCTTCTTCACGGAACGGGTGGGAATGAGCGGGATTTGCTCCCGATCGCAGACATGATAGCACCAGGGGCATCCGTGCTTGGCGTGCGGGGAAACGTTCTGGAGCATGGCATGCCGCGTTTCTTCCGGAGACTGGCCGAAGGGGTGTTCGATGAGGAAGATTTGATTGCGCGGACGCATGAGCTGAAGGCCTTTTTGGATGAGGCGGCAGCGCAGTATTCCATCGACCGGAACCGGATGGTGGCTGTCGGCTTCTCCAACGGCGCCAACATTGCCGCGAGCCTGCTGTTCCATTACAGCGACGCCCTGCAGGGCGCGGTTCTGCTGCATCCGATGGTTCCGCTGCGCGGGAAGGAGCTTCCTGATCTAACCGGCGTTCCGGTATTTATCGGGGCAGGGACGAATGACCCAATCTGCTCCATCAGTGAGACCGAGGAGCTCCATTCCCTGCTGTCTGACGCCGGTGCGGATTCCGAGCTGCATTGGGCAGATTACGGACACCAGCTGAGCAAGCTGGAGATTGATGCGGCGACCGCCTGGTTTGAGCGTCATTTTAACAGTAAAGCATAATGGTTTAAATCGAACATAAGGAAAAGGCTGCTTGGGACTCATCCCGGCAGCCTTTTTTTGTTGCGTTGGAATTTCGTTCTCTTTACTCCGCCGGAAACTCCCAAGCGGGATTCCAGACGATTTCCCACAGGTGCCCGTCGGGATCCTGAAAATAACCGGAGTACCCTCCCCAGAACGTATCGTGCGCAGGGGAGGTGATGGTAGCTCCCGCCTGACGCGCCTGTTCCATCACTTGATCGACCTCTTCCTTGCTGGTAACGTTGTGGCCGATCGTAAACTCCGCACTGCTGGGGGCCGTGCGCTCGATGTTGGCGTCGTGGACGAGGTCGTCCCTTTTCCAGACAGCCAGCTTCACCCCGGCCTGAAGGTCAAAGAACGCGACCGCGCCGTGCTCAAACTCTGTTCCAATAATGCCTTCCGTAGGCAGCCCCAGGCCATCCCGGTAAAAGGCCAGCGCCCTTTCCAAGTCGTCTACCCCCAGGGTCAAAACGGATATACTCGGCTTCATCGTGTTACATCCTCCTTCTTGGATTAAAGTGTGTGCAATGTCTTCGGCTGGTACTTTTGATTATAGCAATGTATTGGTGACAGCTTGATTGTCATCATTAAGGAATAATTTGACTTCATTTCCGGCATGATATGAGAACCGATCATCGTACACAAGAGGTGAGAACTATGAAGGGAACCGCACTGGATATCCTCAAACAGCAGCTGAAGGATTCCCCGGATCTGGTTTGCCAGCCATTTCTCATTGACGGTAGAACTTGTACGTTATTTTATATACCTTCCATTGTAGACCAAGCGATGCTTCAAAAGAACATCGCCCGTTTTTTGCTGGCCGAAAGCCGGACGGGGAGTTGGGATGCTTTTCGCCGTAACCTGCAGCAAGGAAACGCGTTTCCGATCGTCTATCATTCCATTTCCGGCCCAGAAGAGGCATCCGTCCTGGTCGTACAAGGGAAGGCCGTCCTGCATGTGGATCAAACGGACGATTTTTACTATTTTGACACCGTACAGTACCAGAAAAGATCGATTGCGGAATCGCAAAACGAATTGGTCGTTACGGGTCCGCAAGAGGCTTTTATCGAGGATATTCAGAGCAACCTGTCCCTGCTGCGCCATAAGATCCGGCATCCGAAGCTGAAGATGAAGGAATATACAATCGGCGACTATACCAACACGTTGGTTTATGTGGTTTATATCGAGGGCCTGCCCAAAAACGAAGTGTTAGCCGAAATCGACAGCAAGCTGCAAAGCCTATCCATCGATGGGATTTTCGGTATTGGTTATGTAGTGGAGCATTTCAAGGAAAGCTCCACGCCGTTTCCGATATTTCAATATACGGAGCGGCCTGATGCCGTTGCAGCCTCTTTGCTCGAGGGGCGCGTCTGCATTTTGATGGATGGGGCACCTAATGCTGTGATCGCTCCGGTCACCTTGTTTTCGTTATTGCAGGCCTCGGAGGATTATTTTCAGAGTCCCTTTGCAGCCAGCTGGATTCGCACGGTCCGATTCGCTTTTTCACTGCTGTCGATCTTATTGCCTTCATTATACGTAGCGATTACGACGTTCCACCCTCAAGTCCTTCCGGCTCATCTGCTGATTACGATCGCATCCGCCCGTGAACGCATCCCGTTCTCGGCATTAACGGAAGCGCTGCTGATGGAGCTGACCTTTGAAGCGCTGCGGGAGGCGGGCATGAGAATTCCGAAGCCTGTCGGCCAGACGGTCTCGATCATCGGGGGGATCGTCATCGGCCAAGCCGCCGTTCAGGCAGGCATCGTCTCCGCTCCCATGGTCATCGTCGTTTCGATCACAGGGGTGGCCTCTTATATCATTCCCCATCTGGAGCTGGGGCTTATCTTTCGGATGCTCCGTTTCCCGTTTCTCATTTTGGGCGGTTCGATGGGGCTGATCGGCATATTCGCAGGTACTTTTGTTCTGTACGCGCATTTGGTGCACTTAAGGTCCTTCGGGGCCCCATATTTGCAGCCGGTCGCACCGCTCGTCCTGTCCGATTGGAAAGATACGCTGTTGCGGCTGTCATCACCTCTGATGAACAAACGCAGCAGCGCCTTTTCGGGAATCCGGCATCGGAGGAGATAATCGATTCCTATGAAAACGACACTTATGAAAATTGGGCTGATGGTAATCTTGTTGTGCAGCATCACTGGATGCTGGTCCAAAGTCGAGCTGGATCAGCGTATTTTCGTAAACGGGGTGTTTGTCGATGTCGGCGAAGAACCCGGAACGGTGAAGGTCTCGATCAGCACCCCTCTGACCAACCGCCTGGATTCGGACCAGTTAAGCGGCGGGGGAGGCGGCAAGGATAAGCCCTACTCCTTGATCACCAAGCAATCCACGAGCATCGGCAAGGCGCTGGAATATATCCACAAAGATTTGTCGCGCCAGCTCAGCCTTTCCGAAATCAAAGTCGTGATGATCAGCGAGCAATACGGCGAGCAGGGCATCGGCGATCTTCTGGAATGGATCAAGAGGGAACCCGATGTCCCGATCGGGGCATACTTGTTAGTTGCTTCCGGTAAGCTGGATGATGCCGCACACCTGACGCCGATTTTTGAACAGCTGCCCACCACGGTGCTGCTAAGCTTCGCCACCCAAGGTTATATGCTGAATACGACCATCAAGGACTGTCTCGTCGCGGACGCTGCCGGCTTGGGATACGCCGCCACCTTATTGCAGAACGACAAGATCCATTCCGCCGCCGATGCTCATAAAAGCGAAACGTGGACGGGAATTAAGGGGGCAGCTTTGTTTCAGCAAGGCCGATTGAAAGGCACGCTCCCCTATGAAGAAGCCAAAACCATCGCATGGGCCTATGGGCATCTCAAATTTCCGATTTATTCCGTTCAATGGGATCACGGCAAGAGCAAAGCGGATCTTAAATTCACTTATACGAACGGCAAAACTTCGGTCAAAATGACCCCAAACGGCCCGGTTTTCACGGTTCATCTCAAAGGCAGGGCCAGCATCATAGCCAAAAAGGACGCTTCTCACCGCTTCGTGAAGGACGTCAGTGGGACCATCATGAATCAAATGAGAGAAACCGTCTCCGAAGACTTCCGGAAGAGCATTGCCTACTCTCAACAAATCGGAGCTGATGTGCTTCAGCTCGGGTTTCTTCTGGAGTGGAACGCCCCGCAGTACTGGCAGCAGGTGAAAGGCAAATGGCCGGAACACTATAAGAAGGATGCCGAGGTACGCGTAGTTACCAAGCTGAGCCTGGACGATTACGGGAAAGAATATTGAGAAGGGGAGCGAGGCGAAATGACTTCAAACAACAACTGGAGGTTGGCCCGATTTGCCTTTGTCTATTTTAACTCCCAGGCGTCCATCTTCCTTATTCCAGAGCTGGTATCCACGTCAAGCTATCAAGGAATTGCGGGCATCGTGTTCGGGTCCCTCCTGGGCTTCATCATTTTGTTCTATGTGGTCTATGTCGGCAAGCTTCAGCCGGCTTCCTCCTGGGTCACCTTCGGAAACCGAATCATGGGTAAAGGGATACATGGAGCCTTCGTTGTTATGCTGCTTGCATGGACGGTGTACTACGCCTCCTACGATATCCAAAGCTTCGTCTTGTTTTTCGGTACCAATTACTTGAAAGGAACCCCGCCCTGGTTCATCCAGCTCATTATCAGCCTCGTGATCCTCTACGTCGTCCGGTTGGGGGCAAGAACGCTTGTCTACATGTCGGATGGCCTTTTTTTGCTGATCTTTGCAACCACGCTGCTGATCACCTATTTTTATGCTGAAAACGCCAGTGTGTAGATGCTTCCGGCTTTTTTTCATTATTTTGACCTGCCTACTTTTTTCAGCAACACAATGGCTACGTTTTCGGTCGTGAGCGAGTGGGTGGTCTTTCTGTTTCTTGCTCCGGAATTTACATTCGGCAAAGGGACGTTCGCCAAGCTGGCGGTTGCATCGGTTGGAAATTCCTTCGTCTTGTTGTCAGGCTGGATGTTTACGCTGCTTAATTTCAGTCCGCATTATGCCAAGCAGATCCAATATCCATTCCTCGAAATTATCCGAGGTAAAATAGACGATGGCCTGTTGGAAAACTCCGCCCCATTTATGATCGGGGTATGGACGGCTTCGATGCTGATCCATTGCTCCTTTTTGATATATGCCGGGACCAAGTGCATGTCCTATTTTACGAAAGGTAGAGGAGAGGGAATCATCGTCCCTTCGCTGACGCTCGTTTCGGCGGGGATTGCGTTTTATTACGCCTACCACTTGTCTGCCTACCAGAAGCATTATTTCTCCTTTATTACGGTGCTGGTGTGGATATTTATCGAGCTGATTCCGTTGTATTATGGGATCGTGGCCATGTTAAGATTACGGTCAAAAAAATGGTGGAGTGAGCAGACCTGAATGCGGACAGCTCCATTTTAAACGTCAAGGAGTGAAAAATACGATGAGCATCACTGTCATTTATGGGGGTACGCGTCCAGACGGGAATACGGAGCTTCTGACCGAGCGGGTCGTCCGGGGATTTGCCGGCGTGGACCGGATTGTGCTGAAAGAGTATACCGTTCAACCGATTGAGGATCTTCGACATACCGAGCAGGGGTTTCAGGATGTAGGCGACGATTACAACGCGCTGATTGACCGCGTGCTGGCCGCGGATACTGTGATTTTTGCCACGCCGGTGTATTGGTACGGCATGTCGGGCCATATGAAAAACTTTATCGATCGCTGGTCCCAAACGCTCAGGGACGATCAGCGTCCGCATTTCCGGGAATCGATGAAGTCCAAAACCGCTTATGTGATTGCGGTCGGCGGCGACGATCCACAGCTGAAAGGACTGCCGCTGATCCAGCAGTTTCAGCATATTTTCGGCTTTTTCGGAACAAAGTTTGGGGGCTATATCCTGGGCGAGGGGAATCGGCCTGGGACAGTTATCCATGATACTCCGTCGATCAAGCTGGCGGATGAGCTCCGGGACCGTCTGATCCGGCAGGTGCAAGAATAAGTCATATTTTTCAATTTGCATAGCTTGTGGTATATCTTGCCGTATGCTAAGATAACAATAAATAAGGAGCAGCCGGCCCAGGCTACTCCCTAGCACAAACATCTTGAGTGGGATTTCCCTCCAGGATCAAGCTTGACCTTGAAAATAACCCACTTAGGTGCCGACCTTAAGAGTGGGTTATTTTCGTTTATCGATGTAAGTGAGTAACGCTACCAGGAAAATCCCGAAGGTTAGTACTTCACCAAACGAAATGTTCATTCGCATCATCTGAGCTAACGTAACGTTTAACCTGAGAATAAAAGACTTAGAAAAGGCCCATTTAAGGTGGGCTTTTTTTATGCTTACCCATCAAAGCAAATACACACATTTCATGCATCATGATAGTGAGGTCTTCAAGCTGTATAGGCCCTCAGTTGCCCCAGTCACCAATTTTCTGGCGGTTCCATACTGCCTCAACCGTTTTGACATTGACAGCTTAGTACACCCGTACTAAACTAATTAGTACAGTCGTACGATTTGTTAGAATCTACGAAGCAGCTGAACTCCAATAGGGGGCGGGGGAGTCAATGGAACAATCGAAGAGAAGGCAGCAAATCGTGGAGGTCGCGATCCATACGATTGCCGAGCTTGGTTACGCCCAGGCCTCGGTGGGACAAATCGTCAAGCGCGCCAGTGTAAGCAAAGGCGTGTTCACCTACCACTTCGCCAGCAAGGATGAGTTAATGGAGCAAATCGTCCATGAGGTCTTTGATGCCGGAGCACGCTTCATGTCTCCACGAGTCGAGGGACAAACGACACCTAGCGATATGTTGAAGGCCTATATCGAATCGAACCTGGAATTTATGGGCGGGCACCGTGATTATATCGTAGCTTTAACGGAAGTTGTCACGAATGCGCGCACGGCGGACGGAAAGCTTCGGTTCGGAGGAGCCGCCGATGACTTGATCCTGGAGCCACTTATCGAAATATTGCGATGGGGGCAGGAGGCCGGGGAGTTCAAGCCGTTTACCGAACGCTCCGCCCGTGTGACTGCAGCGGCAATCCGCAGCGCCATTGACGGCGTCGCAAGCCAGCTGCTCGTCAATCCCGGCCTGGACCTTTCGGGATACGCGGCGGAACTTGCCGACCTGTTTCTATCGGCCGTCCACCGCCCCTCTCATCCAGCGGATTCGTCTGCGGAAGGAGGAGAGCAGTCATGAAACGGATCGATCCGAGGGCGGTGAAAGCGCGAAGAATGGAAGGGTGGATAGCCAGCGCGATCAGTGTCGTACTGATTATCGCGCTTCTATGGCTGACAATGGCTTACAGCTGGCCCGTATGGATTGCGGGATGGAGTGCGGCCGCGGTTCTGCTGTTCATCGTGCTTGAGCTGGCGGTGCTGCCCGGTTTGCTGTACCGGTTCTGGCGATATGAGATTACGGAAAAGAACGTAGAGCTGAATCACGGCGTCTGGGTGCGCAGGAAAACGTTAATCCCGATGGTGCGTATTCAGCATGTGGATTCCAAGCAAGGGCCGATCCAGAAGATCTATGGACTGTCCACCGTCACATTCTCCACCGCAGCCGGCAGCCATCGCATTCCTGCATTGTCAGAGCAAGAAGCTGAGAATATTCGCAAGCAGATTTCGGATTGGGCAGGAGGGACGGACGGTGAACTCTAATCCAGGACCCTTGCCGGCCAACCGGCGGCTGCATCCCGTATCCATTCTGTACTTTCTGATTCATTCCGGGAAGGAATTGGCGGGCTTGCTGCCTTTAATTCCATTCTGTATTTTTCTGATCCATCGCGTATTTGGAAAAGAGATCGACCGCATCGTGCTGACCGCTTGCGTGATTGCGGCGGCTGCGGTCATGCTGATCGTGTTCGCTTGGCTGCGCTGGCGCCGTTTTGTGTACCGGGTGGAGGACGGCGTCCTTTATATGGAACACGGGCTGTGGGTCCGCCGAAAACTATGGATCACCAAGGAACGCATTCAGTCTCTGAATATCACAGTCAGCCTGTATGATCGAATGTTCGGGCTCGTTCGCCTGGAAATGGAGACGTCCGGGGGTGAAGAAGAGCCGGAGGCCGTGCTCAGTTCGATTTCTGCCGCGGAAGCCGCCCGGATTCAGCGAGAGATCGGCATGGCAAACCCGGAGAAAGCGGCGTCCGAACCGTCCGGCGATTCCCTCGTTCACGCTGAACAGCCGAACGCTACTCCCCTGAACAGTATGCGGCTGTCACTGGGCCAAACGCTGATTCTAAGCACAACGAGCGGCAAATTCTCGATCCTCTGGATGGTGATCGTAGGGGGAGGCTTGAAGCTGTGGGATGAATGGGTGAGGGATACGCCGGTATGGGATCAGCTGTCCCCGCGGCTGATGGTCTTCGGAATCCCGGGACTCATCTTCATCCTTGCGATCCTTTCCTGGCTGCTCGCGTTTGCAGGCGCCTTCTTACTGGAGTACGGCTTTCGGGTTGAGGCCGAGGGCCGTACGTTAACCATCGAGCGGGGCATTTTGGAAAGAAAAAGAACCGTCATCAAGCCGCACCGGATTCAGGCGATCCGCATCACCCAGAACCCGCTGCACAAGCTGCTTCGCCGGGCCTCGGTTCGAATGGTCATCGCAGGCAGCTCGGATGAGGAGAAAAAGGCCGTCGATTTGTTTCCGCTTGTCCGTTATGACGAGCTTCCTCTGCGGATGGCAGCGTTTCTGCCCGGCTTCCGCCTGCCGCAGACCTGGAACCCGGTCGGCCGTAAATCTTACCGTTCTTACACCGTGCTGCCTGTTCTCATCTGTATCATTCTGGCGGCAGCCGCCTGGTTGCTCGCGCCCGGCGTGTGGCGGTGGCTTGCATGGGTTCTTCCCCTCTTTGCCTGGGCAGCGTCATCAATGGAATACCGGAGGGCGGCCTGGAGCCGGGAGGAGAACCAGCTTCACATCCGCTATGGGAGCTTTTCCGAGAAAACCGTGCTGATCCCGATCTCCAAGGTACAGTGGCACAAAACCTCGCAGACTCCATTCCAGGCGGGAAAAGAGCTGGCCACGCTGAAAGTGGCGGTAGCGTCCGGTAAATCCGGAGACAAAGTTTCGCTGCGGCATGCCTCGGCCTCCGATGTCGACATGCTCACCGATTGGCTTTCCGGAAAACAGTAGCTGTTAGCCTTTCCACTGCGAAGCGGGTGGGAGGCTTTTTTTTACGATCAAACCGAAGGTTGGCGCAATTAGGGAAAAACGCCATAAGAAAAACGTCTATCGACGTACTTTCAAAGAAGACAGACCGCGGTTAGCTGAAGTTTTTCTTGCGATTATAGAATGGTTCAGCTTCGCTGAATTTTATAAATTCTATAATCTTCAAAAATAGGCGCCCGCCGGAAGAGAGCCTCTTGAAAAAAAGCCGCAAAAGCGTTAAGTTACTGAGTAATATAAAAACGTCCGTTTAAAAAGAGGGTTAGCGGAGTGAGGAGAGAACAAGAGATGAAAGATACCGGTAAGGAAACGCAGGCCCAGCCTTCAGCTGGCGCCGAAGGAGTCACTGTCGTGAACGCTGAGAGAGAAAGCGCGGCAGACAAGCCCCGCACCGTCAGCATGGAAGATATCGTCCGGGCACACCACGTGCTGCGGGAGGTTATCGTACGGACGCCGCTGCAGCGGGACCCGGTCCTGTCGGCGAGATACGAATGCAACGTGTTTTTGAAAAGGGAGGATCTGCAGGTCGTGCGTTCCTTCAAGATCCGCGGGGCCTACAATATGATCCGCAGCCTGTCGCCGGAGGAGATGGCGAAGGGAATCGTGTGCGCGAGTGCAGGCAACCATGCGCAGGGTGTGGCCTTTTCCTGCCATGCGCTGAATATTCACGGGAAAATCTACATGCCAAGTACGACCCCGAACCAGAAGGTGAAGCAGGTCAAGCGCTTTGGCGGCAGCAACGTGGAAGTCATTCTGACCGGAGACACGTTCGACGACGCCTACGCAGAGGCGATCAAGGCCTGCGACCGCGAGGGCATGACGTTTATCCATCCGTTTGACGAGCCTAAGATCATTGCAGGGAACGGCACGATTGCGATGGAAGTGATGGAAAGCCTGGATTCGGCTGCAGATCATGTGTTTGTCACCATCGGCGGCGGCGGACTGGCGGCAGGCGTGGCGACGTACATCAAGACGGTCAGTCCCGCGACCAAAGTGATCGGCGTCGAGCCGGAAGGCGCAGCATCGATGAGCGAGGCGCTGGCTCAGCAGGGCGTTGTCACCTTGGATGAGATCGACAAGTTCGTCGACGGAGCAGCCGTGAAAAGGGTGGGCGACACCCCGTACGACATCTGCTCCCGCCTGCTGGACGACGTCGTCAAAGTGCCGGAAGGCAAAGCCTGCACGGCCATCCTGGAGCTCTACAACGAAAATGCAATCGTCGTTGAGCCCGCAGGCTCGCTGCCGGTCGCGGCGCTGGACCTGTACCGGGATGAAATCCGCGGCAAGACGGTCGTCTGCATCATCAGCGGCGGCAACAACGACATCGACCGGATGCAGGAAATCAAGGAGCGCTCGCTTATGTACGAAGGCATTAAGCACTATTTTATGATCAATTTCCCGCAGCGCTCCGGCGCGCTCCGCGAATTTCTGGAAGACGTGCTCGGGCCGGGAGATGACATCACCAACTTTGAGTATACGAAAAAGCACAACAAAGAGAACGGACCGGCGCTCGTCGGCATCGAGCTGAACAGCCGCGAGGATTATGAGCCGCTCATCGAGCGCATGAACCGGAAAGGTCTCAAATATACGGAGCTGAACAAGGATTCCAGCCTGTATAACATGCTGATTTAATAGCGGCCGATCCCCGGCAGCGGATGCTGATATTCTCGCCCCTTGGTGCACCATGCCAACGTGGAAGCAATCCGCTTTCGCCCGCCCAAACTACAAAAAGGGAGACCCTGCAACCATCGCAGCGGTCTCCCTTTTCTATTTTTAATTATGACAAAGGATCAGTTTCGGAGAATGTACGTCGATAGACGATTTTTTATCCGGTTGATGATTCAGCCGATAAAAGTTTCGTCTGATGAACGAACGGCATTATTTCAGCGCGGAATTGATGTAGTTCCGGACTTCCGGCGTCAGGGTGTCTTTGTTTTTGTTCACGACGTCAAGGAATCCCTTGATGCGTTTCAGGTAGCCGCTCGTGGCCGGGTTTCCTTTGCTGACGGCAGCTTCCAGCGCGGCTTTGGCCTTCGGATCGATTTTCTTGCTGTCATAGTCGAACATCGGCGTGTTGTTGAGGCCGTTCATGCTGATGGACAGGTACAGCTGGTACTGCGCTTTGACCTGGGTCACACGGTTGGATTTCGGATACGACTTTACGAATGCTTCCTGGGTCTGGGCACGCTTGATAACTTCCTGCCAGCTGATCGACAGCGCCGCGTCGTTGGCAAAGCGGTTTTTCGTCTCCGCCGTCATGATATCGATATAGCTCTTGATATCGTTGGTTACGTAAGGGCGAACCTTCTGGAAACGCGGGTAGTCCAGCACCAGGTAGAACATGCCTTCAGCCGTTTCGAGACGATAGCCGCTGTCGCGGGCGCCTTTGAAGAGGGTTTTCAGGTTTTTGTCGCTCGTCTTATTGATCAGGGAAGTCAGGTCGTCGCCTTGCTTCATCAGCTTCATGAGGCTGCGCTGTACATTGTCTTTGTAAAATTTCTGGTTCCATGCTTCCAGATTGGCGTTTTCGGCATTCTCCATCTTGAGAGCCATTAGCATCGCTTGATACGGCGTTACTTGATACATGTTTTTCTCCATGTATGCAAGTGCTTCCGCCTGCTTCGCCGGTTTCTTCAGCAGCTCCATCATGTGGTTGTAAATGGCGTTGGCGTGCTTCGTTTTGGCCGAGACGGCGGCAGAAACTGCCGATTTGGTAGCGGCAGGCTGCGCAGTGGCGGCATGAACCGCTCCGGCTCCAGTTTGCAGGGTGAGGGCAATCATAAGGGCAGCGGCTGTGGCCGCGGTAACTGTTTTTTTCATAGGTGTGTTCAACCTCCTGTTTGGTATATGAACATATTACCCGAAGGTTGTTTCGCTTTGATCTCAACTTGTTTCCGACTTGTAAACTTTTAGCGATTGATTTTGGTGACAGGGGAATTTCACAGTATTCCGTAGAACTAAATATCAGGGATTCGTATTTTTACTCACGTGTTTTGAATTTTTTGATACTCCATTAATCTACATACAACATATAACGTTTATGATGGATTTGATTTGCCGGCAGCAAGCACCGTATAAATAACGTTAGGGAGCGATTGGCTTGAACCCTGAACCACAACAAACCTTAGAAGCTACTAATGCAAAATCAGGCTCACTCTGGGAGGTGCTTCGCGTCTCCACTAAATTAGGCCTGACCTCCTTTGGCGGTCCGATTGCCCACCTGGGTTACTTCCATGACGAATACGTCCGGCGCAGGAAGTGGATTGACGAAAAAGCCTATGCGGACCTTGTGGCCCTCTGCCAGTTCTTGCCGGGTCCGGCAAGCAGCCAGGTCGGAATCGGGATTGGCATCCTCCGGGCGGGCCTGTGGGGCGGTGTGATGGCCTGGTTAGGCTTTACGCTGCCTTCCGTGATCGTGTTGGTTCTGTTCGCCTTATTGCTTCAAGGTTTCGATATCGCGAATGCAGGCTGGATACATGGGCTTAAAATCGTGGCTGTCGCTATTGTCGCTCAGGCTGTGCTGGGCATGGGCCAAAAGCTGACCCCGGATCGATCCCGGGTCACGATCGCCGTTGGCGCTGCTGCCCTTGTGTTACTATGGCCGACAGCCTATACTCAAGTGCTCATCATTGCCGCAGCTGGAATACTAGGACTGTGGCTGTACAAAAAGGGTCCGGATCCTGGCAGCCAAAGTCTGCGGATGCCGGTGGGCAAACCTTTCGCGATCGGCTGTCTTGTTCTGTTTTTCGGCCTGCTCGCTGCGCTGCCGCTCCTAAGACAAACGTTTGACATCCAATGGCTGGCCCTGTTCGACAGCTTCTACCGCTCGGGGTCATTGGTGTTTGGCGGCGGACATGTCGTACTGCCTTTGCTGGAGCGCGAGGTTGTGCCGACGGGGTGGGTGAATCCGGAAGACTTCCTTGCCGGCTATGGGGCGGCGCAGGCCGTTCCCGGACCGCTGTTTACTTTTGCAGGGTACCTCGGGGCGATGGCCGGCGGAATCACAGGTGCAATTGTAGCGACAGTGGCGATTTTCCTGCCTGCTTTTTTGCTGGTTGCCGGAGCGCTGCCGTTCTGGAACGGCCTCCGTAACAGCCCTAGGGTGCAAGGTGCGCTAATTGGCATTAACGCTGCCGTGGTCGGCATCTTGTTAGCGGCATTCTATGTTCCGATCTGGACGACGGCTGTTACGGCACCGGTTGATTTTGCCTTGGCTCTATTGTTATTTATCCTGCTTGTCTTCTGGAAGCTCCCGCCTTGGGTTGTCGTTCTTGCCGGTGCGTTAGCCGGAATGATTATCGGATGGATATGAGTGGATCTTAGAGGCAGCCGTATATATAGCCAAAAACGAAAAATCCCCTTCGAGCAAGCGCAGCGCTGCCATTCAGCACCTGCCTGCTTAAAGGGGATTTTCACTATGTTCGGGCTATCCGCAAACATGGGGCCAAGGCGCTTTGTCCAGCCAACCTCGTTTGCCGAATCAGCCTCTTCTTAGAAAGATAAAACGCAGCCCGGCCAGCCCAACCAATCCGATCACCAGGCTTACCCATGGGTTGACAGTGAAGACCGGCAGCATGGTCCGCATCGAGAACCCGATGATCATGACGATGATCAGGATAATCAAGTACACTCCGATCGCCTTTAAATCGATCTTGGGCTTGCTGGAGCCCTCATCGCTGCCCGGTTTATTCAGGGTCTTGGTGACGAGCTCGGTCAGCAGAATCGAGCCTGCGGCCAACACGATCAGCGCCAGCAGGCTGATCCGATTGATCGGTTCCCCTGCATAGCCGCTCCATTCGGCGACCAGTCCAAACACCGCCTCAACCAAAAACAGAAATGTGAACGCCGCCCAAGGAATCATGATGTAATAAGCGGCTCCCTCGATGGCTTTACGCTTCGGCAGCGCATCCGCGATGCTGCGGGCACAGGCCGCCGGATCTTCGCCATACAGCTGGGATGCCGTGCGGCCGGCTTCCTGGGCCTTCAGCACGTCCGAAGCCACTTCGAGCAGCTTCTTCTCGGCCTGCTGCCGGTCGGCCCGGGTGCTGCGCACCGCGATGATGACATCCTCCACGTAATCCCGGTTCGCCGGGGTCATGCGTTCGCGCAGCCTGTTATTTTCTTGAATCATTTGCTTGATCGTCATTCTGTACGCTCCTCCATATACCACAAGTATAGGAACAGCCCCGGCCGTTTGCAAGGCAGCCTTCAAGGGATACCGCCCCTCTATTCCTTGAAAAAGAGCATTTCATAGTGCACCGCCACATAAATAATGGCGATAATGACGCAGACGATCAGGATGATCGACAGCGGCTTTTCCTGGGCAAACGTCATGACATGGTCCCACATGGATGATCCATCCTCTCGCAAAAATGATAAGTAGACCTAGTTTCTGCCGCGCGTCTGTTTTCCATGCAGGCAAGGGGGATATGAGGCGCAGCGATGGTCCATAGCAACGCTCCACAGCGACGCTCCACAGCCCAGCAGTAGTCTCCCGTCTCCCTCAATTTTGTGAACATTTAACGACCCCCGAATAATCCGCACGGCTGCGCGTGACAATAGGTCAATATGCATCAAAAATTTAATCTGACCAGGGGGTGACCTTGTCGTGAGCGACAACTTTAAGCAGAAATATGTGTGGGACAGTAAGAGCAGAGGATGGATCGTGGAAATGGCCGCGCTGGGGTCACTGAACGGGTCCGAAGCAGCGGCCGAACAGGCGCGGACAAAGGGAGAAGAAGGCGGGCAGCCGTCTGTATCCGGGGAGCAGGCAGGGCAAGCAAATCGCATCAGCGATCAAGAGCTTCGCGGCGTTGGCCCGGTCGATGTCGGCAGCGGCATGCGGCGCGTAGGTCCGGCAGCCGAAGATAACGGAATCGGGCCTCGGACGGCGGGCGAATTCACGAGCGAAATGGCCGAGGAGCCGATCGAAGGTTACGGCTGGCTGAATGAACCCGAGTCCAAAGAGGAGCGCGGCAGCTGGCATCCGCAGAACGTGCTGGAAGTAAGTCCGGAGAACAGCCTGCTGACCGATTGGGAAGGCCGGGAGGAAACCCATTCGATGTTCCGCCGAAGTTACGAATAGAGGCATAAGCCGCTTTTTCAATTGACACTCTCCACCCCGCGGTGATAAGATAAATTCCGATATCACATTAAACTTATCGGAATTATCAATATATAAATTTTACGGGGACGGGGGAGTTAGAATGGAGCGGAATATTACGATCCGGCACGAACAGGAGGAGCTGGCGGCGAGCCTGCATTATCCGGTGAAACAGGAAGGCAAGGAAGGCCGGAGCAAGGACCGCGTCCCGCTGGTGATCATCTGCCACGGGTTCGTCGGGAGCCGGATCGGCGTGGACCGGCTGTTCGTGAAGACCGCGCGCGAGCTGGCACGGGAAGGATACATGGTGCTGCGCTTTGACTATGCCGGATGCGGCGAGAGCAGCGGGAGCTACGGGATGGAAGGGCTGGAGTCGATGATCGCCCAGACCCGGACGGTGCTCGATTACGGCATGAGCTGCGTGGATGTCGATCCGACGCGCGTCACCTTGATTGGGCACAGCCTGGGAGGCGTGGTGGCCATCCTGACGGCTGTCCGCGACCGCCGCGTCAAGAGCCTGGTGCTGTGGTCGTCTGTCGGATATCCGCTCAGCGATATTTTGAAAATCACCGGCAGAGACGTGTACGATACCGCGGTGAAATCCGGGTACTCGGATTACCTGGGTTATGACTTCACCCCGGGATTCTTCGACTCGCTCGGCCAGTATCAGCCGCTGCAGGAAGCGGTGAAGTTCGGCGGCGACGTGCTCATCATCCATGGAACGTCGGACGACACCATCCCGGTGGACTATGCATTCCTGTATCAAAAGGTGTTCTGGATGCGCAACGAGGGGCGCTGCGACAAGGAGATCATTTTCCAGGCGGACCATACGTATTCCTCGGGACCTCACCGCAGACAGGTGATCCACTGCACGAAGGAGTGGCTGAACGACCAGGAAGCCGTTCAACAGGAATGGCAGCATTGGATGATCTAGAACGTTACGAGGTTCAGTTATCCCAGGCAGACACCAGGCAGGGTAGGCGTGGATAACGAGGCGAGGCGGCGATCCAAGGCAGGCGGGCGGACCGTATGTTCGGGCGGAAATTGGAAATCTCTCTGCATACACGGTACAATAGAAACAGCAACGTATACTGGCGTGTGGAGGTTGACATCGATGACATTACCAGCACTATTTGTAGCCCACGGTTCACCCATGCTCGCTTTGGAGGATCACGAGTACTCGCGGTTTTTGGAGTCACTGGGACGGGAGCTGCCTGCCCCGGAAGCCATCGTCGTCTTCTCGGCACATTGGGACAGTCCTGAGCAATCGATGACAGTGGACGAATCTCACGATACGATGCATGACTTTTACGGATTTCCTGAAGCGATGTACGAGCTCCGCTACCCGGCTAAGGGGTCGGCAGCCGTCACCCAAAGAATCGCCTGCCTGTTCGAAGCAGGCAACCTGCATTACGAGCCCGTTCTGGGACGCGGCCTGGACCATGGCGCCTGGGTCATCCTGAGCAAAATGTACCCGAACGCGGACATCCCGGTCATCGAGCTGTCCGTGGATTCACGGCGGTCACCTGAGGAGCAGTACGCCATTGGCGCGATGCTGAAGGAGCTGCGTCAGGACAACGTTCTGATCATCGGCAGCGGCGGCCTCGTTCATAACTTGCGGCTGATCAGCCAGACGGATGAACCGGAAGCCTGGGCGGTCGAATTCGACGAATGGATTGCACGGAATCTGGAGACCTGGAACCTGAAAGAGCTGTTTAACTACGACAAAAAAGCACCGCATGCGCGCGAAGCCGTTCCGTCCTACGGGACCGAGCATTTTGCCCCGCTGTTTTACGCGATGGGCGCAGCAAGCGACGAGGCGAAGGCCAAACGGCTGATCCAGACGTACCAATATGGAAGCCTCAGCCTGAACTGCTGGATGTTCGGCGGGTCTTGAACCGATCGGAAGGCTGGCAGCAAGATTGCATATTGAAGTGGACCGGCGAGCACCGAAAGTCCTGTAAAATATAAACGAGCCGGCATCCTTGCCGGCTCGTTTCTTGTTTGAACGGGGGAACGTTCAAAAACAGTATATGGGGAAAGCGGCGGTCCGCATCCATCCATCCGGCCTTCGCGGGATTCGCGCTTCAGCCGAGTGGACGGTGCTGGTTGCGGGCCGTCCGCTTGCTCCTGAAGTTAAGCGGCGCCCTTGCTCTTGCCATTCATGCCTGGTGCGGGTGCCGGCGTGGGATCCATGCCGTCATGATGCCGGTGGAACAAGCCGCGGAGGTAAGGCAGTACCCAGCGGTCCAGACCGATCCGGCCGGCGTTGGCGGCAGCGACGACGATGAACATTTCAAGCAGCAGCATTTGCGCGTTGGTGCTTACGGTTCCCGAGAAGAGGAACGCTGCGTTCATCACCATACCCATCAGGGCGGCGAAGGTGGTGAAGGTGCCGAGGATCAGCCCCAAGCCGACCAGCGTTTCGCCGAGCGGGATCAGGACGTTGAAGAATTTGACGCCCGGCAGGGCCGCGTGTTCCAGGAAGGCGGCCCACCAGCCTTGAACGGCCGGGTGATCACCGGTACTCTTGGCAATCGCCCCCTGCAGGAATCCGCCGGCATCAAAGCCTCCGGTCAGTTTCTCGATACCGCCTTTGATCCAGCTGTACCCCAGGTAGATCCGGACGACGGTCAGCAGCCAGCTTGCTACTTTGTGATTTCTAAGCCAATGGTTGAACATGATTTGTTCCACTCCTTTATTTTCTTTAGGTTATGTTGCTTTTGGAAGATGATCATCTTTGATGTCTTTATTATAAGTGAAATATTTCACAATAACTGTGATATACATCACACATCCAACAAAATACGAAAAAAGATTTCAGTTATGTTTAAGCTTCGGACGCTAAGCTGGATTTATACGAAAAACGGGATGTTTTAGCAGTCGAAAGAATTAATAACCTTCAGTGTAACCGTCTCGGAGTACAATCCCTCGCGTGTCTCTCAAGTTATGCCTGTAGTCCGCTGCAATGTGGTCCGTCAATCTGCTTGGAATCAGGATCAAACGCCTGCTAATGCGAGTCCGTCGGCCCGCCAATCTGCCTGAAAACACAGACAGATGCCGCCCTTTTGTGATTAAATGGAAGGAAAGCATGTGTGGACGAGCCGCACGAAGACAGCAGGGGATGACCGGGAGTTTACGATGAAGGGATGAATCCAAGCGAATGAACGATACGTGGAGTACAGGCTGGAGGAGGCTGGCAGGCACGCTGCTGTGCCTGACGCTGAGCGGCGCGCTCTTGGCCGCCTGCACCGAGAAAGCGGCGGAGGCGCCGCAGCCGCCCGCCGCCGGGGAGCAGGAGCCGGCGCAGGACGAGCCGGCGCCGGAGGAGACCGCCCCGCCGGAAGCGGCGGAGCAGGAGCCGGCCACCTATACGGCGCCGCTGACGGGGCTGCCGGTGGAGCAGCCGGCAGACAAGCGGCCGCTGGCGGTGATGATCAACAACGCGCCGGCGGCACGGCCGCAGTCGGGCCTGAGCCAGGCCGACATCGTCTATGAAGTGCTGGCTGAGGGCGGGATCACGCGGCTGATCGGCATCTTCCAGAGCCGGGGCGCCGAGGAGACGATCGGGCCGATCCGCAGCATCCGCCCGTATCTGATCGATCTGGGCGAGAGCTACGGCGGCGTGCTGGTGCACGCCGGGGGCAGCAACGACGCCTACGCGATCATCCAGCGCCAGCACAAGGAGGACCTGGACGAGATCAGCAACGCCGGGCCGTATTTCTGGCGCGACAAGAGCCGCAAGGCGCCGCACAATCTGTATTCGAGCGCGGATAAGCTGCGCGAGGGAGCGGACAAGCGCGGATACGCGGAGCATGTGGAGCTGAAGTCGTATCCTTTTCATGATCCGGCGGACGAAAGCGTTCCCGAGGGCGAGGACGCTGCGGGCGTCGACGTCACCTTTTTGCTCCAGAGCTATAAAGTTTCCTATAAATATGATACCGCCACCAAGCTCTATCAGCGCTTCATTAACGGCAAGCCGCATATCGACCTGAACAACAACGAGCAGCTGACCGCGGCGAACGTCATCGTGCTGGGAGCCGACCAGAAGGTGCTGGACGATGTGGGCCGACTGGACATCGATGTATCTTCCGGCGGGAAGGCCGTGCTGCTGCAGCGGGGCAAGGTGCTGGAGGGCAAGTGGGTGCGCGCCAAAGGGGATGTCATCCGCTTTGTAAAAGACGGACAAGAGGTGCCGCTCTACCCGGGAACCACGTATTTTAACATCGTGCCGAATGCGCCATCTTTCGACAGCCATCTTCAGCTTCTCAAATGACGGAAAAATAGGGAAAGGATGGCGAATCCTTGCGGGAATTGTCATTCCACCGGATATTTTGGCAGGGAATGGGTAAGTTTAATATATAAATTCGGCAGCGAGTTTACATTGCATTAAAATTGAAAGCCGCTTATCTTTACAAACCGTAGGACGGATTGATAAGATAACAAGGGTTGTCATTCTCATGTTTTTGCGGTGTTTATGCAAACTTATGTAAAGGGGTTATCGTATGAGATTGAAGAAAAAGGACATATTTTTCCAAACCCTGGAGAATATGGCCGATACGATTGTGCAGGCTGCCGATTATTTCGCCCAGCATGTGGACAATCTGCAAGATGTGCTTGTTTTTGCCAACGAAATGAAGAGATTCGAGTCGCAATGTGACGATTACACGCACACGATTATTACAGAACTCAACAAGACATTCATTACGCCCATCGAACGTGACGACATCATGGACCTGACAACCACCATGGATGATGTGATGGACGGGCTGGAGGCCTGCGCTTCCCGTTTCGACATGTACCATCTCCCGGATCCGGATGAGTATATCGTGCAATTCGCGGAAATTCTCCGTCAGTCGGCTTATGAAATTCAGAAAGCGATCCACCTGCTGTCCCAGAAGAAGCTGCTGGCCATGCGTGAATATACGATCCGCCTGAACGACCTGGAGAACCAGGGCGACGAGCTGCTTCGCATTTGTATTAAAGAGCTGTTTGCGAAAGTGACCGATCCGATCGAGCTGATCAAGCGCAAGGAAATTTACGAACGCCTTGAGACGACCACCGACGCTTGCGAAGACGTGGCCAACATGCTGGAATCGATCATTATGAGCAACTCGTAAGGGGTTTTGGAGACACATGGAGACATCATTATTTGTACTTACCATAGTCATCATTCTGGCGCTGGCGTTTGACTTCATCAACGGTTTCCACGATACCGCGAACGCGATTGCCACGTCCGTATCGACACGGGCGCTGAAGCCGCGGACGGCGATCCTTCTGGCGGCGGTCATGAACTTTGTCGGCGCGATTATGTTTACGGGCGTCGCGAAGAAAATCGGCGGCAGTGTCACCGACCCCTCGACGCTGAATAACGGGCTCGAAGTCGTCATAGCCACGCTGCTGGCGGCGATCATTTGGAACCTGGTCACCTGGTGGCTCGGCATTCCGTCCTCCTCGTCACACGCACTCATCGGTGCGCTGGCCGGAGCGGTTTACGTCGGAGCAGGCTCAAGCCATATCAAGTGGAGCGGCTTTACGGAAATTGTGGAAGGCTTGCTGTTATCCCCTCTAATCGCATTTGTGATCGGCTATATCGTCATGACGATTCTGAAGTGGATCTTTGCCAAACGCAGTCCGCATACGGTCAATAAAGGCTTCCGGTTTATGCAGATCATTACGGCGGCGCTGCAGTCGTTCACGCACGGCACCAACGATGCGCAGAAGGCGATGGGGATCATCACCCTGGCGCTGGTAACATCGGGCCGGCTGGAGACGCTCGAAGTTCCGCTCTGGGTTAAAATCGCTGCGGCGACCTCCATGGCGCTCGGCACGTCCATCGGCGGCTGGAAAATTATCAAGACGATGGGCACGAAAATTTTCAAAATCGAGCCGATCAACGGCTTTGCGGCAGACTTCTCGTCCGCTTCCGTCATCTTCACGGCAACGCTCCTGCACCTGCCAGTCAGTACGACGCACGCAATTACGTCTGCGATCTTAGGCGTGGGCAGCGCGAAGCGCTTTTCCGAAGTGAAATGGTCGCTGGCCGGAAGAATCGTCATCACCTGGTTCATTACCATTCCGATTTCAGCGGTGCTGGCGGGCATTATCTTTAAAATCTTTTTCTAATCTTGGTTAATCTCATATATATAGATGTACACATTTGGAGTAGAGTGGGGGCCAATCGTCAAAGGGTTGGCTTTTTTGTTGCGCAAAAACATCGCCGGCGTGACTTCGTTCGAACGGATGCTGTACAATACTAAGATAGATCAGAACATACATATAGAAGTGCTCCGCTTCCGCTGGAGCCGGAACATAAGCCGCTAGAGGGGAGTTTCGCTGAACGCCGATGATACGCACGCTTGCCATTACCCATACCCATGAGGTGCTGACGGGAATTTCGCTGGAAGAAGCCCGGATGGAGGACTATGCCTGGATGTGGGTGGATTTTAACGGTCCGACCGAAGAGGAATCCGCCCTTTTACATACGTATTTTCATTTTCACCCGCTGGCGGTCGAGGACTGTATGCATGTGCTGCAGCGGCCGAAGCTGGATATGTACGAGGATCTGCAGTTCTTCGTTCTGCATGCGCTCGATCCCGATACGCTCGGGGTGGATGAGGTGGACCTTTTCCTCGGGCACGACCTGCTCGTGTCCTTTCATCTCAAAGAGCTGCCGGTCGTCGACGACGCCTGGGAGCAGATCCTCCAGCATGCCCATGACCGCAAAATCTGGGCGCGCGGCCCGGTATCCTGCGCCTATACGATCATGGACCACCTGGTGGACCGCTATTTTCCGAGTTTGTACAAAATCGAGGATGAGCTGGCCGACCTGGAGAACCGCGGCGGCAAAGAGTCGGTCGAGGAACTGATGAACCAGGTGTTCGACCTGCGCGGCCGGCTGCTGAAGCTGCGGCGGACGATCGTGCCGATGCGCGATCTGCTGTACCGGGTCGTCAACTCCCAGCATGTCCAGAACAACAGCGAGCACAAAGTGTATTTTGCCGATATTTACGACCATCTGCTCAAGCTGACCGACATGATCGAGGCCGACCGCGAAATGACTGCCGACCTGCGAGACAGCTACATCTCGCTCAACTCCAACCGGGCAAACGCGATCATGAAGACGCTGACGGTCATTACCGTCATCTTCATGCCGCTGACGCTCATCGCCGGCATCTATGGCATGAACTTCGTCAATATGCCCGAACTCAACTGGAAGTACGGCTACCCCGCCGTCATGCTGCTCATGTTCTTGCTGGGGGCGGGCATGGTGCTGTGGTTCACGAAGCGCGGATGGTTCAAATAGGGGGAAGGACTATCTGGGATTGCGTCAGGCCAAGAGTGTGGCAGGGTAGAACGGGGCAATCGGCCAAGAGCAGGATAAAGTAGAACGGGCGGCAGGACAAGAGAACGTATGGAAGAACGGAATGCGCCAGGCCAAGCACGGAAGTGGAGAGACTTCTGAGCCGGGACCTGGCGCTTGTATGTTCTTTGGGCATGATATGGTGGCGAAGAGGGAATCATCGTTATTCTTCCGGTAAAATGGGCGACATGAGGGTATCGATACTGTGAATGGTGAGTACGATAGGGCAAGAGGTACGATATGGCACCGGTTCATGACACCGGCTCATCGCACCAACGAAGGCTTCGTTCGACACTTAAACGGCAATGGTAGTGGATTTTTAAGCGTCAGCTGCGCTTCTTCTTGGATGTTTTTTTCGACGTGCTCTTCTTCGAAGACGATTTTTTCTTGGAAGACGATTTCTTGGACTTCTTTCTCCGGCGCGGTCTGTACTCGCCATCATTGCTGCTGTTGGTTTTGCCTTTACCGAGACCCGCGAACAGTTTAAACATCGGGGCAATCTGCTGCATACCGGTCATCACCTTCTGGAATTTGCCGACGGAGTTCACAATGCCGTCGATGCCGCCCACCCGATCGATCAGTCCCTTGAGGTCGCCGAGCTGGGCGAGGGAGAAGCCGGTTTTGGCGGTTTCGGCTGCGGCAGCGACCGGTGCGGCGGCTGCGGCTGCGGCGGCCGCGGGAGCAGCCGAGGCGGCTGCGGATACTGGCGGGATGATCTCCGCCGTACCTGCCAACCCTTCAGGTCCGTAATAAGGCGCAAACCCGGGAGCGCCTCCGGGTAATCCGCCGGGTGCTCCAAAGTCCGGATAGCCTTGAATGCCGGGATACGGGGACGGTGGATATGGGGAGGCAAATTCGTTCAGCGAGCGGTGGTCAGCTTTGGGCTTTGCCTTTGACTTATGGTAGTAATGCTCAGGCATGATATCACTTTCCTTTTTGGAATGATTTACTATACTGTATGTGCTGGGCAAACATAATGTATGGACGTTAGCCCGGTAGACAGGGATAGGAGCGGAAACGGGCGGATGCCCAGCCGGCGCGGAAGCAGCGGATGAAACGGTCGGCAACGTTGGAATGCGGCTTATTTTTGCTTGACCCTGACACTAATGTCACGGTTTATAATGAGCTCATCCCAAACAGAAAAGGAAGATGCCGTGATGGATATTTCGTCCCAAGAAGAACACATGATTCAGGCGCTGCGTGAGGTGGCACTACCTCCACTATTTGTGCTCATCCGGATTCGGAACGATATTTTAAGTGACACGGTCAATATCGAAGAAGGCCGGAGAAATGAGATCGTAAGCACGTTGGAACAATACATCGCCCCGCTCTGGGAGGATTATCATAAGGAGAAGAACGCACAAGCCGATGATGGAGCTTCGGATCTGGAATGAATGGACACGACATAGAGAAGGAGCTTCGGGTCTGGAATGAATGGGCCGACATAGAGAAGGAGCTTCGGGTCTGGAATGAATGGGCACGACATAGAGAACGACCATCGAGTTCGGAATGAGTGGACACCAACATCAGAGCGACGCGCCATGCCGCCATATCGGGCGGTTTTTCTTTTGCACAAAAGCCGGCATTCAAGGATCCCAGACCTCTTACCCTACAAGATTCAGCGGAGGCCCAGTTGGTGCGTGGGGGAGGATCCGGGAGAAGGAATATCGCTAACTTGTGATCACAACCCGGAGTCCAGTGCCGGGAATTGGAAATGATCCACCAAAACATGTACAAGCCCGTCTGGATGATGTATAATTTAAGCGCTTTCAAGTGGAAGGTGGTGTTCTATGCATTTTAACCGTGGAAGGGCATCGGGGACCGGGCGGCGGATCCATGTCGCTTTATTTGGCCTGCTGCCATGCAACTCTTCAGTGCGTGAATCCGTTAACGCTTGAAAAGTTCATACCGGCTCGGTACAATGGGAGTACATAGAGGACTATCATTTGAACACGGATTGACCGATATTAAATGTGGAAAGACCCTGTGACGGGAGCAAAATCCTGAATAGGCAATAGTTACAATAGGGGATGATATTTCAGTGCAGCTGAAGAAACTTAATGATAAAAGCATCGACCAACTATTTGAAGCCATTTTAACTCTTAAAGATGTAGAGGAATGCTACGTATTTTTCGACGATCTGTGTACTGTCAACGAAATCCAATCCCTCTCCCAGCGTCTGGAAGTGGCGCGCATGCTCGGCAAGGGCAGCACGTACAATCAGATCGAGGCGGAGACGGGAGCCAGCACGGCCACCATTTCGCGGGTGAAGCGCTGTTTGAATTATGGCAACGAAGGGTATAAAATGACGTTAGAGCGTCTCGGGCGTTAATATGCGCAAACCGGGGGTACTTGTTATCAGTCACGGCTCCAGGGAATCCTCCTGGGTCCAACTGGTCGACGATGCCGTTGGGCAGCTGCCGCTGCGGGGAGAACTCCCTGTGGCGGCTTCGTTCTTGGAGATCGTGGAAGGCCGCTTGATTCAGGACGGGATCGATGATCTGGAGCGTCAGGGCGTTACGGATATACTGGTGATTCCGCTGTTTGTCTCTTCGGGCAGCACCCATGTGAATGAAATCGCATATGCGCTCGGCGTCATTGACGCCCCGGCCATCGACACGGACCTGGAGCCATTTCGCATCCGGGCGAATATTCTGTACGGAGAGCCGATCGACAACGATCCGGACGTGGCCCGCATGGTGTGGGATAAAGTGAAGACGGAATCGAAGAACCCCGGCGAGGAGGTTCTTATTCTTGTTGGTCACGGCAGCAGCCACGACGGCTTCCGCGAGCGCTGGGAGGAAGGCCTCTCGCGCCTGGCGGAGAGCGCCCGGGCGATCGGCGGCCTGGCCGCGGCGGACTATGCCCTGCTTCGGCCCGACAGCGTGCGGGCGAAGGTGGAATACTGGCAGAAGGAACGCGGAATGCAGGTGATTGCAGCTCCGCTCTTTTTGAGTGACGGCTATTTCACCCGGACGGTGATTCCGCAGCGGCTGGACGGGTTAAATTACCGGTATTCAGGTGAAGCGCTGCTGCCGCACCCGCTGCTGACCCATTGGATGGAACGGCAGATCCGGAGCTGGCTTGCGCGTGTTGCTGATGCGTCATTGTAAGGAACAGGCGCTTATTCGGAAATTATCAACTTATTAGGTGGCGTATGTATGAAAAGAGCACGTTTGATTTATAATCCCACCTCAGGCCGGGAGGAAATGCGCCGGCGTCTGCCGGACATTCTGCACCGGCTCGATCAGGGCGGCATCGAGGCTTCCTGCCATGCCACGATGGGCGAAGGGGACGCCACGAAGGCGGCCATCGACGCCGTGGAGCGGGGGTACGACATGATCATCGCCGCCGGCGGGGACGGCACGCTGTACGAGGTCGTCAACGGCATGGCGGAGCGGGATAACCTGCCGCCGCTCGGCGTGTTCCCGGTCGGAACGACAAACGATTTTGCGCGGGGACTCGGCATTCCGAGGAACTGGGAAGACTACTGCGATCTGGTCATCCGCCAGCAGACCCGCCCGATCGACGTGGGCAAGGCGAACGACCGGTATTTCATCAACATCGCCGGGGGAGGCACGCTCACAGAGCTGACTTACGACGTGCCCAGCCGGCTGAAGACGATGATCGGCCAGCTCGCTTATTATATTAAAGGCGTGGAGAAGATGGTCAGCCTGTCTCCGCAGGAGCTGATCATCAATGCCGAGGGCCAGGAGACGATCCATGACGAGTTCATGATCTTCCTGATCACGAACACGAATTCCGTTGGCGGCTTCGAGAAGCTCGCGCCGGGCGCGCGGATCGACGACGGCCTGCTCGATGTGATCGCCCTCAAGAAATGCAACCTGGCCGAATTCGTGCGGCTGGTCAGCCTCGCGCTGCGCGGCGAGCATTTCAACGACAAGAAGGTCGTCTACTTCCGCACGAGGTCGATGGAAGTGACGTCCCCGGGCAAGGTGCTGCTGAACCTGGACGGGGAGCTTGGCGGAACGCTGCCAGGGCAGTTTTCGGTGCTGCCGCAGCATTTGCGGATTTTTGCGTAAGGCTTGCTTTTACAACCCATTCGATATAGACAACAGGGATAGGAACAGAATGGTTCACCCTGCCGTAGGGAAGCTGGGCAGGCGGTGGATCATCGCAGGAGAGTTAAGGTGTCGGCATGCGGCTCATCCGCCAGGGATGGGGGCAGGGCATCTTGACTTTTTTTGTGCGCTTTTCTGTTATAATGGGAAGGATGCGGGGAAGAAATGAAGCCAGAGGGTTGTGGGGCTTATGACCCGCGGGTTAAAGATGGATTAGTGTGTAGAGCAAGGAATGAGCAAGGATTAGTATGCGGAACATGGATGAATCATAGAGCAGTATATGCGGTACAAGGATAGTCATGGATCAGTTTGCAGAGCAAGTAACGGAATATCATTCCTCATATAACTTTGACGAATACAAGTGGACAGGCCGCCGTGCATCGGGGCTGTCCCTTTCAAAATATACTCGAAAGAAGTGACTCAAGCAGCATGAACAAGCGACACAGCCGCCGGAATTCCGGCCGCCGCAGCACGCCTGCAGCGATTGCCGGCCTGCCGGTAGCGAAAAACGATGAGGCCGTCATCGACATCATCGGCATGAACCATGACGGAGAAGGAGTAGGCCGCGCCGAAGGCTATACCCTGTTCGTCGCGGGCGCCCTTCCCGGCGAGAAGGTCCGCGTGAAGGTGCTCAAGACCAAGAAGCAGTACGGCTACGCCAAGCTGCTCGACATCGTGCAGGCAAGCCCCAACCGGATCGCGGCGCCCTGCCCGATCTATGACCAGTGCGGCGGCTGCCAGCTGCAGCATATGGACTACGCCGCCCAGCTCGCGTGGAAGCGCCAGCTGGTCGTGGACAACCTGACGCGCATCGGCAAGCTGCAGGTGCTCGGCGAGCCCGAGCTGCGCGGGCAGCAGGCTACCGATGGGGCGGAAGGCGCGGCGGCTGCTGCGCCGGCGTCCATCGCAGCGGGCGGTGCAGCGCAGCAGGGCATCCAGGTTCATGCCACGCTGGGCATGAACGAGCCGTGGCGCTACCGCAACAAGGCCCAGGTGCCGATCGGCGTCACCGAAGGCGGCCTGGTGGGCGGCTTCTACGCCCGGGGCAGCCACCGCATCATCGACATGGAGACCTGCCTCATTCAGCACGAGCACAACGACGAGGTCGTTGCCCGTGTGAAGGCCATCGGGCGGAAGCTCGGCATCACCGCGTACGACGAAGAAACCGGCCAAGGCCTGCTTCGTCACGTTGTCGTGAAGGTGGCCTTCCGCACCGGTGAGATGATGATCGTTCTTGTTACGAACGGAGACAAGATACCGCATAAGGATGAATGGATCTCGGAGATCCGAGAGCAGCTGCCGTCGGTCGTCAGCATCTGCCAGAACGTCAACACGAAGCAGACGAATGTGATTTTCGGTGACGTGACTCGCGTCCTGTGGGGCAGTGAGGTCATTTATGATTATATCGGCGACGTGAAATTCGCCATCTCGGCGCGGTCATTCTATCAGGTGAACCCGGCACAGACCGAGGTGCTGTACGGAAAGACGGTCGAGTATGCGCAGCTGACCGGTAAGGAAACGGTCATCGACGCGTACTGTGGTATCGGGACGATTTCGCTGTTTCTTGCCCAGCATGCGGGCAAGGTGTACGGCGTTGAGATCGTGCCGGAGGCGATTGAGGATGCACGCCGCAACGCGGAACTGAACGGGATGAGCAACGTCACGTTCGAGGTCGGAGCGTCCGAGGATGTCATTCCTGCCTGGAAGGAGCAGGGCATCGAAGCGGACGTCATCGTCGTCGACCCGCCGCGCAAGGGCTGCGATCCAAAGCTGCTGGAGACGATCCTGGAGATGAAGCCGGAGCGGGTGGTTTACGTGAGCTGTAATCCATCTACATTGGCGCGGGATTTGCGGATGCTGGAGGACGGCGGGTACAAGACGGTGGAAGTGACGCCGGTGGATATGTTCCCGCATACCGTTCACGTTGAATCAGTGGCTTGGTTGGTGAGGGATGGTGCTGTAAATAGCACTCAAAGTTAAGCCAAAGCCTAACTAGTCTGCATAAAGCATAAATAGTCTGCCTAAGAGCCGAACGAAATTCAGGTACTCACTCCTGATTTTCTCGGCTTTTTTAAACCCAATCGATATCCGCCGGGGGAACCCAGGGGCAGGGAATATTATTTTTAGGGAGCGGGACAGGATACATGCATACCGTTTCCCCTCAATCCTGAACCGAGAACCCGCTAAGACCCTTGCCCCGCCTGCATTTTGCCTACTGATGAGTCCATCCAGCTTTACCCCTATCCCACCATTTGACAAACTACCTACCAGAAGGTAGAATGACGATATGAACAATTTATCTAACACCTATGACGAAATCCTGGCTTGTGCGCGTTCTCTGATCATCGCTGGTGGCTACAACGGTTTCAGTTATGCCGACATCGCTGATGTGGTTGGGATTCGTAAGGCGAGCATCCATCACCATTTCCCAAGCAAGGTAGATCTGGTCCGAACGCTGGTTGCGCGGTATCGGAAAGAGGCCGAAGAGGGGATGGCGAATCTCGAGCATCAGGTATCCGATCCGTTCGAACTGCTTCGGTTCTACACGGGTTATTGGGAAGCCTGCATCATGGACGACAGCGCTCCGTTTTGTGTCTGCGCGCTGTTGGCAAGCCAGCTCCCCGTTCTGCCCGAGGAAGTTGGCCTAGAGGTCCGGGCGCATTTCCGCTCCCTGTCGGCTTGGTTGACAGCTGTGCTGGAGCGCGGTGCACGGCAAGGGGAGCTTCAACTGATGGGTACTCCTCATGATGAGGCCGAAGCGTTCATGGCGACGGTTCACGGCGCGATGCTCTCGGCGCGGGCCTATGGCGATCCGAAAATATTCGGCGTCGTGACAAGCTCGCTCTTGGAGCGATTCTCTTCGCGATGAAAGCCGCGATGGAGATGGTTTGTAGTCATAATCTAGAAGAAAAGAGGTGAATCCTTTAGCTTTACCCACTTTGAGAGCAGGCTATATTCTAATGAGGATTAGCCCGCTATATTACGAACGAGTCGCATCTCATCCGCCAATTGCAGATACGAGGCATGCCGTCTACATAACGTCAGTCTACAGTGAGAACGGCGTATTCTTGTCGCTGAATGATTGCTAAATGGCCCCTGCTGCCCGTCGATTGATCAGACATACCTCCAGAGCTGCTGAGTATGGGATATCGGTTGTGGCCGGTCCCGTCGAGTGGTCCGCGCGTGATGTTTTTTCACGACAGGCACGGGGGACGTTTAAAGCAGCCGGCGGAGTCTTGTCTTTTTAACCTACCTATTAGTAGGTAGTGGTTTACGACCAAATGAATTTTTGATCAGGAGTGCTGTCAGCCGCTAGTATCGGCTCGCGCCAAGACAAAACAAATCAACCTTGTCCTTATGGACTGGAAGGAGACAATGATGTTTGGAATTTCATCACTCGGCTGGGTGCATACACTCAGCAGCTTGCCCGCCATTCCGCTGGCTATCTATATGTTTGCTCGTTACGGACGGATTGTGCCCTGGTCAAAGCCCGGTATCGTCTACTTCATTTCGATGCTGATTGGCGCGATCACCGTATTCCCCATCGCACATCAGTCGGCTAGCTATGCCATTGGTACCGCAACGATCCTGCTGCTGCTCGCCGGATACGGCGTCGGGCGTATTTCGAGCATTGGGCGTGCGGGCAAATACCTCGAAACCATCTTCCTGAGCCTGACGGCGTTTCTGCTGATGTTGCCGACCATTACCGAAACCCTGACCCGTGTTCCTAACGGCCATCCCTTCGTCACCGATCTGAGTTCGCCCATTCTCCGCGGCGCTCAAGGCATTCTTTTCGTCATTCTTATTGTTGGCTTGACAGCCCAAATCATCCATTTGCGCAGGCAAGGCAAGCGCGCGGCATTCGCCTCACCAGCCGAGATTTCTGCGGAATGAAGCTTCATGAATTGAGATTTAGCCTGATAAATAACCAGCAAGTCTATCTAATTTATAGCCGCTTTTATGAGAAAGTTTTAATTAAAAAGGAGAGCGAAACATGTCATTAACTCAAGCTTTAGCGGAAACCAAACAGCAATTTATCGCGCATACCCCTATAGAGATTCAAACAGAGATGTTCCGTCAGATCCGGGAGCAGCAGGAATCCGGTATTCCTTACGGCCGGCAGGAGGGGGAAAAGGCCAAAGATTTTACACTCAAGAATGCTTTGGGAGAAACGGTGAATCTTTATGATGAACTGTCCAGAGGACCTGTTGTCCTCACTTTCTACCGGGGCGGATGGTGCCCTTTCTGCAACAGTCAGCTGAAGGCTTATCAGAAGCTACTGCCGGACATCGAAGCCCTTGGGGGCCAGTTGATCGCGGTCAGCCCGCAAAGCCCCGACAACACGCTTTCCCAGCAGGAGAAAGAAGAGCTGACCTTCCAAGTACTGAGCGACACCAACGGTCTCGTGGCTGCTTTCTATAACATCCTTTACGACGTTCCGGATTATATCCAGAACATGATGAAACAAATGGGCATGGACCTGGCGGAATACAATGCGACGAACCGTTGGATCCTGCCGATTCCTTCCACCTTTATGATCGACGAATCCGGCATCATCCGTTCTGCCTACGTGAATCCGGACTTTATGCAGCGGTTGGATCCGGACAATATTTTGCATGAATTGAGAAAGCTGTAAACCCTACGATAATAATTGTGCTATACCTCTGGGTTTCATAGGAGTGGCATGATTAAATGATTGGAATAAAGAACGAATTTCTCTGATGGGGGAATTCGTTCTTTTTCTTATAATATCAGAAAGTATAAACTCCAGAGCCATGGCTTCCTGATATTGCAAGAAAAACTTCCTTTAAACGCGGTCTGTCTTCTTGGAAGGTACGTCGATAGAGTTTTTCTTATAATATCAGAAAGTATAAACTCCAGAGCCATGGCGGCTTCCTGATATTGCAAGAAAAACTTCCTTTAAACGCGGTCTGTCTTCTGGGAAGGTACGTCGATAGAGTTTTTCTTATATCTGACAATATAAAAATTCCGGAGTAATTTGATATATAATAGGGTCAGAAGGGTTGGAAGTCCAAGTGTACTTTGGTTTAATCATTAAGTTATGAAGCATGATTTAAGTGGATAAGAAATTGCATATAGGCGTAATATTTTTGGATATCTGCTGAAGCTTTATTATTACGAGAGGATTGAGTTTGAAGTGAACGATAATTTTTGGCTTGATTTACCCCGGCCTTTTTTTATACTTGCACCAATGGAAGATGTGACGCATGTTGTTTTTCGTCATGTCGTGAGTAAAGCAGGAAGACCGGATGTGTTTTTTACCGAGTTTGCGAATACGGAGAGCTACTGTCATCCAGAAGGCAATCATAGTGTGCGCGGCCGTTTGCTATTTACCGAGGATGAACAACCGATGGTTGCACATATATGGGGCGATAAGCCGGAGTATTTTGAAAAGATGAGTATCGGGATGGCGAAGGCAGGCTTTAAAGGGATCGATATCAATATGGGTTGTCCTGTTCCTAATGTAGCATCCAATGGGAAGGGAAGCGGATTAATTCTCCGCCCAGAGGTTGCCGCTGAAATCATCCAAGCCGCCAAAGCAGGAGGTTTGCCTGTAAGTGTAAAGACCAGACTTGGTTTTACCAGGGTGGATGAATGGCAGGACTGGCTGACCCATATTTTGAAGCAGGACATCGCTAATCTTTCGATCCATTTGCGTACACGAGAGGAAATGAGCCAAGTCGATGCGCATTGGGAGCTGATTCCTGAAATTAAGGCACTTCGGGATCGTGTGGCGCCACATACGCTGCTCACGATTAATGGCGATATTCCTGACCGTCAAACGGGCCTGAAGCTGGCAGAACAATATGGTGTGGACGGGATCATGATCGGGCGTGGTATTTTTAAAAATCCGTTTGCCTTTGAAAAAGAGCCGAGGGAACATAGCAGCGCCGAATACCTTGATCTTTTAAGATTGCAGCTGGATCTTCATGATCAGTATTCCCAACAATTAGAGGCACGTCCATTCAAAGCTCTTCATCGCTTTTTCAAAATTTATGTCAAAGGGTTCAGAGGGGCAAGCGAACTCAGAAATCAATTGATGAGCACGGCGTCTACCGATGAAGTGCGTGCGCTTCTGGACGAATTTGCACAGCGTATGGATGAGGGTGCAGACAGTTAAATAAGATATGCGAAGTACTCCGTCCCTTCGGGGATGGAGTTTTTTTGCGTTCTACGATAGACGAATTTAGTCTTATTCGATTGCGATTGTGTTGTATTGAAAGGCAGATTATGATAATTGTACGATAATCATGATCCCTATGGAGTGATGACTTTGAGATACACCGATTACATCCGTCTGAAAACAGGCAGGTACCAATCTGCAGGAAAGTTTGGCGGCGATATCTACGCATATGAGGTCTTAACGGGGATCGCCGACACCCCGGAGTACCACCAAATTTCCAAGGAGGAATTCGAATCGTTTGAAACTTGGAGCCAGGAGTACATTACGGACCTTAAAAAACTCTATGAAATCATTAACCGCCCTGTCATCTGCAGCGGTTACCTGGGAAGAGCGGAGCTGAATACTTCACTGCTTCGGGATATGTAGCCGCAGGAATGGAGAAGAACTTGTATTTATAGTGACAACAAAAAGTATACAATCGTGGGGGTGTTCGTATGATTGATCAAATCAAACAGGTAGTATATGAAAATTGTAGTCAGCCCAATGTATTAGGTGTACTTTTAATGGGTTCGGTTTCAGCTGACGCCCATGACCAGCTCTCAGATGTCGATTTACTTGTCGTCTATCAACAGTCCGAGCCCGTGTTGCGTCTTCCCAACGCGGCTTGGAAATGGGATGTATCCTACATAAGCGAAGAGGAGATTAAAGGGCTTCAAAAATGTTCGGATTGGCGAGCGAACGCTTTTTTAACTGCTCAAATCATCGTTGACCATACCACATGGCTGCCATCGGTTATTCATGAAATCTGTACACTATCTGATCAAGAATCTGAAAGACAAGTCACGGAATGGTTGGATGCCTATCTGAATGCTTTTTACCGATCTATGAAGGCAGTAAGAAGAAATAATGAACTTGGGGCTTTACTGCAGGCTTCTTCGTCTATCATGTGCTTAATCAATTGCTTGTTTAGCATGAATAAGCTTATTCCCCCTTATTTGGATAGAGTCGATATCTTACTCGTTCGTTTGGAGCATCTTCCAATGCAGAAGACAGCTTTAAGTGAACGGTTTGCAGCGATATCCAAAACCGCTAACCCCAAGGATCAAATCATATTGTTTAGAGCTACCGAAAAATTGCTGAGATCTTTTGATTTTAATCAAGTGTATGAGGCATGGGGAGACCAGCTGGAAAATGAAGTGAATTACTGGGACGGCTGAAGATGAGTCCGTTAGGAAGTAAATGATTGAGTGATATGAAATGAGCCTCTTTGCAGCGGACGGCATAAAAGGAATTTTTTTGGAATTGTGGAATATCACATAGCCACAGAAAGGGGTTATTACCGTGAGTATCACTTTTGAATCTGTTAAACAGGAAGTTGAGGAGCTCGTACAGTTCCTCACATCAGATAGCTGGCCTTATCATGGAGTTGAGAACCCTACTGAATCCGATATCAGAAAGGCTTATGAAAATGGCGCCTATCACAATGAGAATACTCGAACGTTCTGGATCATTGATCAAGGCGGCCATCAGAAAATCGGACTGATCCGATTGTTTGACGTCTCCGATCCGATTGTTATGTTTGATCTGAGAATCCGAAGCGAGTATCGGGGCAAGGGTATTGGAAAGTCAGCTTTGAGTTGGATCGTCTCGCACGTGTTCTCTGAATACCCGGAAGCGATCCGCATTGAAGGACATACCCGAGTGGATAACACGGCTATGCAAGCTCTATTTGCTAAATCGTTGTTCGTGTTGGAAGCGTATCATCGTAAATCTTGGAGACAAGCCGGGCTATTGTTTGACTCCGTCGGTTACGCGGTGATTAGGGAAGACTGGGAGAACAATCAGGTTACACCTATTCCTTGGTCGATAAAATAATTGATGGAATCCAATTTATTTCATTAGCAATTACGCTAATGGGAAACGTTATTTTCATTAACCTAAAGGCCAGGATCATTCAATTGTTTCTCGAATATTTGATCAGCTGGATAATTTATTGAACTTTGTGAAGATAACGTTTATCTGAAAGATACGCAAATCTTATAGGTAAGGGTGGTTCGTTTGGAGCAAGGACTTATTGTGTTGTTGAACGGAACTTCAAGTGCAGGAAAGACGAGTATTTCCATGGAACTGACCAACCAGAAAGAGATTCTTTTTCATCATTTATCCATTGATGATTTTTATCATAATTACAATGATTTTATTAATAATAAATTTCCAGATTTAAAACCTGTAAGAAAATTGGATGATGAAGGTATCGGACAAATCATATTTGATCCCATAATCTCTATGTACTACGCGACAATTAAATTGTTTTCCGAAATGGGACTGAATGTAATCGTCGATACCGTAATCGAAAATGATAAGTGGTTTAATGATTATCTTGATGCACTTTTTGATTATCCTACATTATTTGTAGGTGTCATATGCTCGAAAGAAGAACTTGCAAGAAGAGAACAAATCAGAGGAGATCGCAAGATTGGACTAGCAGCTTCCCAGTTCGACAAAGTATATTCCTTTAATGAATATGACCTTGAAGTAAATACTGAAGAGTTGAGCGCAACAGAATGTGCCGAAAAAATATTAAGTTTTATTAAGTCCGATCAGGATTATGCTGCATTTAAGAAATTAAGTAAAAGAGAGGTCAGTGTTTCATAGAAGGCGAATCCATCAGATAACAACATATTTCAAGATAGGGGCTATTTCCTCTGTCTGGCGGGAGATTTGGAATAAACCCAATGGCTCAATCATGACGTCAGCCGGACAAAATAATAGGCTGTCGTCGTTAAGCTAACGGGCAAGGATAATGGAGTGATTTTGCGAAGGAATCGAGTTGAGGTGGTGGCACTTTTGATCAGAGTGGTTCTGTGGGACTTGGATGGGACAATTCAAGATAGTGATTCGTTGGCGAAGGAAGGTACACGTTATGGATTTAAACAGGTGCTTGGAAGGGAGCCGACAGACGACGAATTTTCTCAGCTGGTTGGACGCCCCGTTCCTGTAGTCTATAAAGAATGGTTCGATGACAATTTGGCAAAACAAATTCTAGATACGGGAACACGTTACTACCAAGAACGTGCGGAACAGATCCTTTGCTACCCAGATGTACCCGAGCTTCTGGACGAATTGAAGCAGAGAGGTTATCGGATGGGAATCGTATCTTCTAAACGGCGATTTCATGTCTTAAAAGAATTACAAAACAAATCATTGGACATCTTGTTTGACGTTATCGTAGCCCAGGAAGACACCCTACAACATAAACCTCATCCTGATCCTCTAGTTCTCGCTGCAAGTCACTTTAATTCACTCCCTGAAAATTGTCTGTATATCGGAGACCAACCCTCAGATATAAGAGCAGCTCATGCAGCACGAATGAGGAGTATTGCGGCACTTTGGGGAGATGGCAATTATGAACGACTTAAGCCGATATGTCCAACAATGTTTGCCCATACCCCGATGGATGTACTTAACTTTCTGCCCAATATCCATATGAAGTTAATCTAGCCAAGGACAAAACCTCTGTACCGATTGCCGATTAGATAAGTATCTAAGTAATATTTCACTGCTCTTATTCATTAAGTTAACGGGCAGGATAGTTTAACTAAAACAATTCTCTATAACGCAAAAGAAGCATCCAGACCTGACGTCTTAAATGCTTCTTTTGCATCCCAATTTATGCGGAAAGTTTCTTTCTTCTTATGAAACGTCTGTCTGCTAAATAAAGAACGAACAGAGACACCATGCCGACACCGATCGGAATGCCGAACGCTTCATATGAAAAAGGAGCTCCTTCAAGTTTAAAGTGGCTCGTGGCACGGTACTCGAGCCGCTTAGCGGCGAATTTGGCCGTCCGGACATCTTCCTGCCTTGCCAGATCTTCAAACGCTGGTTCCATCGCGAACCGCCCGGGCGAATCGGTGTGCAGGTAAAGCTGTTCAGCCTTTCCACCGTTTTCGTTCCAGTTTCGTATATCGCCCGCAGCGACCGTCTTTACGTCCGGGCCTACGAAAATCATTCTGTCGAGTTTCGGAGCATCTGCAATTTGATATCGGGCGATGAGATTGAGACCATGCCGGGTCACGACCGGTTCGCGTTTACTTGATACCGTTATTGTTGTCGTCGTTCCAGAAGCTCCATAAGTGTCAAAAGCAGAGGATAACATGAGTTCGTCGGCACCGTCATACAGTAGGATCCCGTCTTTTTTCTTGCTCCATTGAAAGGCGTTGTTCAGAATATATACGACATCGCTCAATCCGGCTGTGAAAGGCTTCATTTGCGGATGTTGAACAAAATGGTAGGAAGGGTAATTCATATCCTTCGCCACTTTCTCAGCAGTCGGCTCACCCATTTGCTGGGAGATGACGTACAGGGTTGCATCGATCCCCGATGTCAATCCGGCAGACGAGACCAAATTGCTGTCAGCCACATAACGCTGGTCTCTCTTCCAAGTAACCTCGCTATATTTCTTTTCTAACCTGCCGATATCTCCCCAGTGCGTTGCTGCAGATTTTCCATCCAGCAGGCCGGTATCGGCCAAATTCTCGGCACCATTGCAGATGGACAGTAATGTCGTTTCTTTGCCCGAGTGCTTCCTTATCCAATCGCGGACAGGCTTGTATTTCGCTTCATCCAAAATCGGCATGAAAGGGATGACGATAATATCCGGACCTTTACTCGTCAATTGATCTAATTCATCAAAAGTATAATGGGGCACGATATCAAGACCGCCTGTCAACGATTTGACGTTTTTGTCGGGCGCAGCTGCAAACACATTGTACGAGCCTGTCATGGAGAACATTTCGTAAGGTACAAGGAAATCGAACACCTCGGTCACTTCATTCGCCAACATCACGGCAACTGTCGGCTTTTTCGAATCATAGGCAGGAGCTTGGACGCTTTGTAAAGAAGTAGGAACCGGCTTATCGTAAACCGACATAGACTCCTGCATCGTACGCATGTAACCGACCGCTCCGGTTCCTCCTACTACGAGAATCGTAACGCATGCATATACAACGAAACGCCATACTTTCTTCATTTTCTCTCTCCTTTAATCAGTAAGTAAATATTTGTTATTAACTTTCCCAATTAAAGGATACTAAGAAAAGAAAAATTGAAAAACCATCTGAAGACGGTTATTTTCCCCGACTTAGGTCCAGGCAGAGTTTATATCCGGATAACGCATGTCGTTACATTACAATAATAGCTGACCGGACCTTTTCTGAATATGACTCAAAAGGGCTATACGACAACGCTGCCGATGCATGATGTTAGACCGAAAAAATAAAGTTGTAAATAAGTAGTCAAATGATTTTGTTTTTGGTGTTGACATTAAAAGGATGATCGGATATATTTGTTACATACCAACCGAATGTATGAAAAGAGGAAGCGTATGGCAAGGAATAAATATCCTGAAGAAACAATCAACCAGATCTTAACCGTGGCTCTTAACCTGTTCATTCAAAAGGGATACGAGCAGACTTCCGTTCAGGATATCATCAACGAGCTGGGCGGGCTGACAAAAGGGGCAATTTACCATCACTTCAAGTCGAAGGAGGAGATCCTGCAGGCTGTCACCGATCATTTGTTCCAAGGTGTTGATGATATGCTGTCCAGTGTCCGGGACGACAAGGAGCTGAACGGACGGGAAAAGCTTCGCAAGATTTCCCTCGTCTCTCTCGACAATCCCGCCCAAGACGAATTGGCATCGGTGGCACCGAACCTCTTGCGCAATCCGAAGATGCTGGCGGCACTGATCGAGAACATCATCGATAAAGCCGTACCCATCTATATCCAGCCCATTATCGAACAGGGTATGCGAGACGGATCGATCCAAACTGACTATCCTAGGGAGCTTAGCGAAGTGCTGATGGTACTCACCAACATTTGGCTAAACCCGGCGATCATTCCAGCTTCGCCCGAGGTAGTGTTGCGCAAGGTAAAGTTTTTCGATGAAATATTGAAAGGCCTGGGGCTTGACCTGTTCGATGAGCAAATGATTCAACGGTACGAGGAACTGTTGCGTATGTCAGCTAGAGAAGTCAGCAAAGAAAACTAAACTGCCGAGAGGCAGCTTATTTTTAAGCCTATTCATACCAACGGTTGGTATGAATAGGTGATCCGGATTCAAAGTGCTTGTTAGAGAACTTAATTATAAGGAGATGTGAATGTAATGAATCAGAAATTGACAATGACCATCCGCTCGCTGGAACAGCAAGTCGTGACCAACTTTAGTGGAAGCAATCTGGTGAAGAGTGACTTAGCGCGCGTTACGGCCCATAAAGGACAGTTTAAGGGCAGCGCGCTCGCCGGTTCCGACTTTTCGGGCTCGGATTTGACCGGCAGTACGTTTAATAGAAGCGACGTACGCGAAGCCAACTTTGACGGCACGAATCTGACGGACTGCAGCCTGTCTGCGCTTGACCTGACCAATGCAAGCTTCAATAAGTCGATTCTTGTACGAACCAACTTCAGCAGCGCGAATCTTAACGGAGTCAAATTCACGGGCGTAAGGATGACCGACGTCACGTTAACGACAACGGATCTGAAAACAACGATATTTGAGGGCTGTTGGTTTGACGGGGTTGACTTCAAGTACTCCGATCTGAGCGGGCAGCGTTTCGACGGACAGACGTTTATCGGCGTGAAGTTTGACAGAGCGGATTTAAGCAACGCTTCGTTCAAGGGCGCTACATTAAATAATGTTTCTTTCCAACCGGGGTTTACCTTTACGAGGAAGTACTATCGCATGATCAAAACGATCTGCTTTGACGGCGCGATGATGGATAAACTGACATTTGCTGCTCTCAAAGGCATGGATGCCCATTTGTCAAAAGTCACCGTCATTTAATGGAAGGGATCCGATGCAAACCAAGACCATTCAAGCAAAGGACTGCAAAAATCCAACAAGCAGCTCCAAGTGCTGAAAGGTGACGTTTCGGAGCCTTCTAGTGAAAGAACACAAGCGGATCCTTTGATAAAGGAGAACGCCAAGCCGGGAGAGAGTTTGTAGTTTGAACCAATTGGACTGATAAAAAAGTAAAGTGAGGGAAACGAAATGGAAAAGAAAACAACAGAAAATTTTAGTTCGTCAGAAAATATGAAGGAAAAAGGAATCGCTGCCGGGCAGGATCGACCGGAGCTGCAGAAGGCCATCCAGGAGATCGTCGATTCCGGTTTCCTCGGGGTGCAGCTGCGCGTGCACGATGAGCAGGGCGAGTGGGTCGGCAGCGCCGGGGTGAGCAGGTTGGACGAGGAGACGAAGCCGCCTACAAACGGGCACTTCCGGATAGGCAGCAACACCAAGACCTTCACCGCGACCGTGGTGCTGCAATTGGTTGCCGAGGGCAGGATTGGGCTGGACGACTCGGTGGTAGACTACCTGCCTGAGTTCGGGATGGACCCGCGGATCACGGTGCGGATGCTGCTGCAACACACCAGCGGGGTGTTCAACTTCACCGGCGAGTACTACGAAGACGGGACAGTCGTGCCGGGGATCCCCTGGCAGGGCCAGGAGTGGGTAGATAACCGGTTCAAGACCTACCGGCCGGAGGAGCTGGTACGGCTGGCTTTATCCAAGCCGGCGCGATTCGAGCCGGGAACGGACTGGAGCTATTCCAACACCAACTACGTGCTGGCCAGGCTGCTGATCGAGAAGGTCACCGGCAGCTCGCTCGCCGAGGAGATGCAGCGGCTGATTCTGGGGCCGCTTGGGCTGTCGGGTACCGTGGTACCAGACACCCAGCCGGAGATCCCCGAACCGCACGCCCACGCCTACTACCGGTACGAGGAGGCCGGCGAGCAGAAGACGGTCGACATCACCCGCCAGAACCCCTCCTGGATCTCCACCGGCGGCGACATGATCTCGACCACCCAGGATCTCCACACGTTCATCTCCGCGCTGATGGGCGGCAAGCTCCTCCCGGCCCCGCTGCTGGCCGAGATGTGCAAGCCGTATCCCAAAATCGGCTATGGCCTGGGGGTGTTCGTGCAGAACGCCGGACCGAACGGCGACGTTACCATCATCACCCACAACGGCGGCATTTCGGGCTACGCGGCATTGATGTACAGCACGCCCGACGGCAGCAAGACCCTGACCGCCTCCTTGAACTATGTGGACGACGTCGCCATGTCCCTGGCAGTGGCGTTCCAGAAGGCGACGCAGAGGCTCCTCGAGGAGGTGTTCGGCGGCGGGCAGGCCGGGTCGGCTGACGTGGCCGAGCCAGCCAGTAAACAGGACTGAGCACTGTGGCACGTACGAACAAGAAGCCAGCCGATTACTTTGATCGGCTGGCTTTATTCAACTAACGGGCAGGATAGAGTAATTGTAGAACCGAATTATTTAATAACTTATTTCTTCAGTAACACATCTGGCCCGTCTATTTAGGGTGATCGACATCGCGTGATGGCACGAATGGTTGCCACAGCTGCCAAAGGAGAACCAAACAATGAAGAAGTACATACTTTTCGATCATGATGGTGTTCTGGTAGATACTGAATTCTGGTATTACAAAGCGGGAGAACGCGCTCTGGCTGACATTGGATTTACCTTGGATAAAGATCAGTACCTCCGCGACATGACCCAGTCATTGGGCACTTGGTCCCAAGCTAGGGCGGCAGGTATTGATGAACAGACCATCAGCAAGCAGCGTGAGGTCCGCAACGTCTATTATCAAGAGTATCTAAGAACAGAAGCCATAGAGATTGAAGGTGTAGTTGAAACTCTAGCCGAATTGTCAAAGTACGTCCGTATGGCTATCGTGACAACTGCAAAACGTGCGGATTTTCAGCTTATACATGAAAAGCGCCAGATCATACAATTCATGGAATTCGTCCTTGTTCGTGAAGACTACGAGCACACCAAGCCGCACCCGGAACCATACTTGACCGGCCTAAAGCGCTTCGGGGCTACCAAAGAAGAGACCCTGGTTGTAGAGGATTCAAACAGAGGGTTGAACTCAGCCGTGGCGGCTGGGATCGACTGTGCTATTGTCCATAACGACTTCACCAAAACACATGACTTCTCACAGGCCAGCTATCGAATCAAGACGCTAATTGAACTAAAGGAAATTATCCTGAAAGTAACCTGAGAGACCCTAGAACCTTCGTTTGGGCCTGATAAGGCCGGCACAAGAAGGATTATAGTGATTTAATGCATCGGCTTTTCCCATTCACCTTTGATGACTATTCCTGTCTCTTTCGCCGCTGCTTCAAGATTATGGATTTCCTGTGCTGTCAGCGTGATTTCGGCGGCTTTTACAGCATCAGCAATTTGGGAAGTTCTCGTAACGCCGATGATCGGAACGGTTCCTTTTGCAATGGCCCAAGCGATGGCAACTTGTGCAGAATTCGCATTGTGATGATGGCCGACTTCCTTCATAACATGAATCAGGCCTTCCAGTTTCGCAAGCACGTCTTCATCAAACGCCTCGCCTCTTCTGGTGCCGCTGGGGAGAGGATTTTTCGCGCTGTATTTGTCAGTTAATGCGCCCTGTTCCAATACCATATAGGAGAAGAACACAATGTTGTTTTCGTTGCAGTAATCCATAATTCCGGCTTCTTCGGACGAACGGTACAGTAGGCTGTAATGATTTTGTACAGCAGAGATTTTCAGCCCTTCTTCAGCCAAAATACTTTGTGCTAGCTGGATTTCCTCCAGAGTGTGGTTGGAGACGCCTGCATATTTTACTTTTCCGCTTTTCATGAGCGGAATCAGCTCTGGAGTCCATCTTTTTACATCAAGAGGATTGTGGATCCAATAAATATCCGTCTGGTCTGCGCCGAGCCGGTTCAGGCTGCTGTTCAAGCGGTCTTCAACAGGCCCGCCAAGCTGCGGAGTAAATTTCGTTGAGAGCAGCACATCGTCGCGGCCTTTGGTAAACTCGCCCAAAATGCTTTCGGAGGCTCCCATTCCGTACACCGTCGCGGTGTCCCATAAATGGAGTCCAACTTTCATCGCCGCATCAAAAACCGGTTTTAAGTCTTCCGCGGTAAGATGATTCCCGAAAATAGCATCCCCACCGCCTTGACCGGTTCCCCATGACCAGGTACCAAGAGCGATCGGAGGAATCATTTCATTTTGCAATTTTACTTTTTTCATTGGTTTCAACACCTTTCTATATTAGTGAAACGTTTACCGCATGAGATAAGAATATCAGGGAGACGAATGAATTTCTTTGCCTACAAGCTCATTTCTATTTGTTTATTTAGCTCATTTTGGTTTCTGTACATAACAAGATACCGTTCCGCTGTCCGCGAAACGGTATCTTCAAATCAAGTGCCTGTGCAGCCATTTTGTAGCCCCTTTAGGCATCCTCCTTCAACCTCAGCTGCCGTCTAAACTCTGAGGGTGGGAGTCCGAATCTTTCCTTGAATACTTTGGAAAAGTGAGCGATATTTTCGAATCCGGTCGAAAAACAGACATCCGTAACAGATAACACGGTTTCCGCTAGCAGTTCCTTGGCTTTATCCAGCCTTCGATTGCGAACCCATTTGAGCGGGGAGGTGTTGTATATTGCTTGAAAATCCCTTTTGAACGCCGCCAGGCTTCTGCCGGACAAATAGGCCAGGTCGTTAAGGGAAACGGGATTCATGAAGTTCTCCTCCATGATTTTTGCAATGCTGCCTCTTTCCTTGCTTATAGGTTGCATCATTTGATGCAGCAAACGATCATTCGAATCGGCGATGTGAAACAGCAATTCCATCAGCTTCACACGAACGAGTCCTTCTTTGACTTCGTCAGAGTTCTCGAAAAAGGGTTTTAACGACTCAATATAGCTTCCAATGCGGTCATTGATCGGAAAGACGGTTATCGGAACAACATCATTCACGAGATAAATGGGTTTTAAACCGGCGAACTTGAGGAATTCATCTACGATCTTCTCGTTCAGGAAAAACATCGTATAGTCGAGAATATAATCGGAATCGGGTTCACCCGTTTTCTCGTACTCGACTCCAGTTGATTTATGAATAAACATCATTTCGTTGCTCCGTATCTTGTATTCTCGATCACCGAAGCGAATGGTATAGACACCTGACTTGACGATTAGCAGAAGATGATCCTGCAAAAAAAAGCTTCCTTTTATGCCTTGCGTGTAAAAACAGAATTCGATAACGGACATCCCATCCAGCTTCAAGCTCCCTTTTTTATTCGGAGACTTTACCAGTTCATGAGGCACCCTGACCATTTTGCTTGATCTCATAGTCGTGGACGTCCCCGCCTTACTTGTTCCTGAGATTGCTCTAGTTTCCATTTCATAATCATCCTTTCGGATATGCCCGTCTGCGCTTACCTGTAGAATAATTAGAAGCCGTTTGGACGGTACCTGATAACGATGTGCTTTGCCCGATGTTCAAAGGAACCATCCTCTATGTTTCTTAACAAACTTCTCAACACTTATACGTTTAGTATAACTGGAACCCGGCGTGAATACTTTGCTGAAAAGCTCAAACGACTTGTTCATTTAGCTCCAAACGAGCAAGTTTTCCTGGATACTGTTTTCGACTATGAAGATGACCGGGGGTTACTACGAAAGATTGACTCGTGCCTGTTGACTGATTAGAAGTAAATTACTACGTTTAGACTAGAAATCGATAAAAAGCGAAGGAGTTGGCAGCGCCAGCTCCTTTCGTAATTTTCGCTGTTATGACCGTTAAAGTGAACCGTATTATAAGGGTAACGATTAGAACCTAACGGAGTTACAGAGCTAAACTGGCTTCAGGCAATAAACTAACGGGCAGGATAGTTGATTTAAACAAAATTTTACCTTGAACTTCCTCCTGGTCAACTATACGATCCTTATAGATGAAGTTATAAAAAAAGGAATTTTATCAAGAGTTATTTAGTCACATATTCACCTAATCGATTGCTAAGGGGGAATTAAATGTTTGAACAAGTAGATATAAACAGTATCCTCAAAGATCTTCATGAAAAAGGCTTAATTGATAACACTGTTATTGCAACTAAAAATAAGACTGGTTCTACAGATGGGCGGGTTTATATTCTTTCAGAGCACAGCGAATCGAAATACGTTTTAAAAATAGATCACTCGAACCAGATTATCTTGGCGGAACAATTTCTTAATACACATCGGCACATTAATCTTTTACCTAAAATTCTCTATACTGATCCAGCAAAAGAGTATATCGTATATTCATACATTGCGGGTACAACTCACACTGCCAGCGGTTTAAAAATCAATTGGTTGACAACTTTGGTAAGAGAGCTCCTCAATCATTACGAAAAACGTCTACATACAGACAAGTGGGGAAGACTAGGGTCACCGGTTCAATCCTGGCGTGAATGGAACATTCGGAGTTTAGAAGATACGAGAAATAATTGGGGAAGTCTTTTACCAATTGAGGATTATTATAGATTGGAATCCATTTTTGAAAGAATATCCAAAAGTGCAGAGAATGAAGCAAGATTTTTCCTCCATGGAGATACTGGTGTCCATAATTTTGTATTTCATGAACACTCATTAGTTGGTGTTATCGACCCTTCGCCAATGATTGGCCCTTTGTTATACGATTTTACGTATGCTTTTTGTTCTTCTCCAGAAGATTTAAACCTAGAGACCATATTGCCTGCATTCAATTTGCTGAATCATGAACCTTTGGAGAGATCAAGGCTTATTGAAGAAGTTATCTTTCAACTTTATTGCCGTATTGGTATCTGTATTCAATTCCATCCGCATGATTTAGAAAGCTATCTAAAAGCGTGGAAGTACTGGAAGGCCCTCCCCATCAATTAATCTTTGACCTCACAATTTGTGCTTTATAGCGTTTTATGACATTAACGTCGTTTAATAAGCTAACGGGGAACGATAGCTCAATCATTATAAGAAAGGCAGCAAGTCAATTGACCTGCTGCCTTCATTGCACTAACTTCACTGAGGTGCGATATTTTAATGATCTTGGAGCAGTTTGCTGGCGGACCACTGCTTCACCCTTTTGTTCAATTAACGGAAAACGTAATGTACTCAGCCGTGGGATGGCTGAAATTCCATTGTAGTTTAGGGACGACAGCAATTGTCGGAGCGTTTCATAACATACGGAGAGAGTATCCCCGGGTCAATGGACCCTATGGGATACTCTCTCCGTTAGGGACTACGCTCTTGCTCCGCCGTCCACCCGTAGAACGACGCCTGTCACGTAAGAAGCGCGATCGCTCAATAACCAGGCAGCTGCTTGTGCGATCTCATGAGGATCGGCAGGACGCCTAAGAGGCGTCACAGAGCTGCTTTTTTCAATAATATCTGGAACTTGTGCAACTAACCCCTCGATCATCTCGGTCATGGTGGTGCCAGGTGCAATAGCGTTTACGCGGATACCCGAAGGCCCGTATTCAATGGCAGCCGTCTCGGTCAGACTATTAACAGCCCGTTTGGCGGCTCCATAGACTGACAACCCCGGATTACCTCTGAAGCTGCCGACGCTGCTGTTATTGACAATGGCACCGGTACCTGCAGTATCGATCATTGCCTTGATTTCCGCTTTCATTGCCACCCAGATTCCTTTGTAATTTACAGCTTGAAGAAGGTCGAAATCCTCTTCTGAGACCTCTGTTAAGGGCGAAAGGGGAGCCCCAATTCCAGCATTATTGAATGCTATATCCAGGCGACCGTGACGCTCAACGGTCGTTTGAATCGCCCGTTCGATGCTGGCGGAATCGGCTAGATCGGCTACAATGTAATCGGCTTTACCGCCTTTCGCGATAATTTCCTCAACTCCAGAGCGTAGAGCTGCTTCTGTTCTTGCGACGAGAGTAACCGCCGCTCCTTCTTCTGCGAAGAGTTTGGCTGCAGCTGCTCCGATGCCGCGGCTGGCCCCCGTAACCAGAGCTACTTTATTGATAAGCATTCCCTGAGAATTGTAATGTTTGTGCTGTGTTATTGATTGCATGGCCTGTCTCCTTTAAAGTCTGGTTTGAAACGTTTCAAACTGAGTTGAAGCGATTTCTATGATTGAGTATAATTTTCTAATACACTTTTAACGAGAGGTTGCTTAATCATAGGTTTCCGAGTAATAGGTTAGGAGGGATTGAGATGAATGATCGCGAGCGCCGTTCGGCTCTCGGTGATTTTTTGCGTAAACGGAGGTCAAGCCTTTCTCCAGAGGATGTGGGCTTGCCGACGGGGTCGCGCCGCCGGACAGCCGGATTGCGCAGGGAAGAGGTCGCACAGCTGTCGAATATCGGCACATCCTGGTATATGTGGCTGGAGCAAGGACGTGATGTCCATCCGTCAGTACAAGTGTTGGAAAGCCTAGCTACGGCTCTAAAGCTTAATCCCAATGAACGACGCCATCTTTTTTTTCTTGCAGGAGAGTCACTTCCTCCTTACTTGCCTCCTCATAAAGAAAGTATCGGGTCAGCACTTCAAAGGATGCTGGATGACCTTACTCCGAATCCTGCATATATTCTGGGAAGACGCTGGGATTTTGTGGCCTGGAATGATGCTGCAAATGAGATTTTCTCCATTTCCTCGGCAGCACCGCCTCATGAATTCAATTTAATCTGGCGGTATTTCACGGACCCGGTATGGAAGGGGCGCTTCAAAAATTTCGATCAAAAGGCTACGGGAATGATTGCGGAATTCCACACGGCATCAGCCCGCTACGTTGAAGACTCGTCGTTTGCCGAATTAATAGAAGATCTTAAACGAATAAGTCCTGAATTTGACCGGCTATGGCTGCAGCATGAAACGCCCGGCTCTCTTGAAGGATTTAAAGAAGTGGAGCATCCCTACATGGGGCTGCTTGAGTTTGATCATATTACCCTGCAAATCCCCAATGATCCTGATATGAGAGTGATGATTTACATGCCTCTACCAGCAACAAGATCAAAGCTGGAAAAATATTTGTCAAAGGGATCACCTGCAAATGAAAGTAAGAGATAGCATCATTCTCCTAAGCGCGGGGGGCTTTCGATGTGGGAGTTGTATAATGTCGGAGGATAAGAACGTACACGCAAAAGAAGTCGCGGATCCGCGGCTTTTTTTGTTTTAACGATGCAAGTTCTTGCCCGCAGCTAGGGACATGAACTTGCATCGTTATTTAGAGAAACCTGCGGCCATAATCTCCCCTCTTATTCCTCGAAATCGGTACTCACCGTCGTTTCTTTCCAATTTTCAATGTCGTTAAGCATGTCACCCAATTTTGCGGTTGCTACCGCATATGTGTCTTTGCCCAGCAATAATGTTGTCCAAAAGCCGGCTGCCTTTTCCTCAATTAACGGGCAGGGGAGTTCAATGTTTTTCACGAATACCCTACAAATGGATTATTTACGAAGATCGTGAATTAGACGTTAACCGAAAGCTGAATAGAGCATAAGTAGAGGAGCCTGAAATGAATAAATCTAAAAATATTATAACTGTATTAGCAGTTGTAGTTATTATTCTGGTAGTTTTTATAATATATTCTATAAATTTACAAATGAACAATAAAGAGATTTTAAAATACAAACAAAACATGATTGATATGGAATTTAAATATCAGTTAGGTGAATCAGCTGCATGTTTTAGTAGGGATTTTACCGGTGGAAACAACACTAATTATGAAAGTTGTGTAGGTACAGTAGCTGCCGCTTCAGCTGTATCTAAACCCTCGTCTTATGAAGCCACTAACGATTTGATAGATGTAGGACTTGATGGTTTATTCAAAGCAATGATAAATGGAGACAAGAAAGAAATAGTAATAGGTAAGGCTGAAAAGATAAGAAATATCTTCATAAAATTAAATCTAGATCCAACAGATATAGAAACCACAGCTGAACTAAACAATCTTGTTGCAAGTCTTTATAAATAAAGAATTCTTCAACCATGATTACCAGCAAAAAAGAATTGAGAAAAATAACTTGAAGAAGCAGCGGAAATGGGGGGCAGCCACATCGTTCGATATGAAAAGTTAAGAAGGAGGTGCTTTCGAAAAAATGCTGGATAATCACGAGATTATACGAGTATCCGATAATGCCCAGAGATCACTTGATGCGGAAACGGCCCGACTGGCAAGTCTGATTTACGCTCATACTTCGCATGACGGGACCTATGGTGTGCGGATCCCTGGGTTGTATGTCATTCGTTACTCACATGTAGAAGCAGCGGATTACTTACATACCATCTACTCGCCTGCCGTCGGTATTGCCGCGCAAGGGAAAAAAATCTTAACCGTGGGGCAGGAGGTACATGAGTATGGCGGGTCTCGTATTTTTATTGCCCCCGTTGCCTTACCTGTTGCGATGAAAACCATACAAGCCAGCCCTGTCGAACCCTTCTTGGGAGTAGGGCTGTACCTTGATCCACAAAGGCTCGCTGATTTGGTTCCGAAAGTATTTCCGCAGGGGTTGCCTAAAGTCCACAATCGTAGTGCGGGTTACGTGGTTGATGCTGATTTGGCCATTATGAATGCCGTGGTAAGACTTGTAGACTGTCTATCCCATCCGGGTGATGAAAAATTGCTTGCGCCGCTCGTCATGGACGAGATTTACATCCGGCTTCTCCGCAGCCCCATCGGCGTTAACGTTGCCGAGACGGTTTTTGCAGATTCCGGTGTGCAACGGATTGTGAAAGCAATTGACTGGCTGCAGGCCAACTACTCCCAGCCATTAAAAATCGCAGATTTGGCAGAGATGGTCCATATGAGCGAGTCATCGTTTCGTGAGCATTTTAAGTCGGTTACGGCAATGAGCCCCATACAATACCAGAAAGCTCTGCGCCTTCAAGAAGCAAGACGCCGGATGTTATCCAATAAAATGGATGCGACGACTGCGGCCCGGGCTGTGGGATATGTGAGCGATTCCCAATTCAGCCGGGATTACAGCAGCTTCTTTGGAAGTCCTCCAAGCAGAGATATCGCCAAATGGCGCAAATAAACACAGTATTTGAACGGATCGGGAGGCATCATCGCTTTTTTCCATATATACCCGCGGCCATAAGGCTTAGCGGGTTTTACCTTTTCTGGAGAGCAGATTTCGTTGAATCAAGCAAAAACTTAAGCGAATAAGGCAAACTTCCGGATGAACAAACTCCTATACTATGGTTAAAGCGAGGTTCAAGAAATCTGTTTAGAAATTTGAGGAGGATTTTACATGCATGTTTTTGTTACGGGAGCTGCCGGCTTCATCGGAGCAGAGGTTGTTCGTAAACTAATAGATGCTAACCATCATGTAGTCGGTCTGGTTCGTTCCAAAGAGGCTGGCAGGAGGCTCACTGCTATAGGTGCAAAGGTGCAAATGGGTTCAATAGAGGATATCGAATGCTTGCATAGAGGAGCTGCAGAGGCTGATGGTGTTATTCACTTGGCCTTTTTCCATAAGTTCTCGCATGCCAATCTCCGGACACGCCTTCGAATTTTGCTCGGGGGCAATCCCCGCCTTGCGTCTTTGAGGTTCACGAAGGCTGCTGCAGAGGCTGACAGACGCGCCATTGAGACATTCGGTACTGCGCTTTCGGGCCGCGACTGTCCACTAGTCGTCGCTATTCCAACTATGAGCCTCTCACCGGGTGGACTGGCAACAGAAGAGCATGCACCCGATCCTAACTCCTTAGGAAGCGGACGGGTTCCGTCGGAGATCGCTACACTGGCATTGGCAAAACGGGGAGTCCGCTCCTCAGTTGTTCGTCTTCCTCCGCTTGTACATGATTCTGGCGGTGATAAGAACGGCTTATTACCGCTTCTGATTCGCACGGCTCGTGATAAAGGTATCTCCGCCTATGTGGGCGAGGGGACCAACCGCTGGCCGGCTGTGCATCGCCTAGATGCGGCTCAATTGTTTAAGCTTGCATTGGAGAAAGCCCCGGCAGGGTCGCGACTCCATGCGGTGAGAGATGAGGGAGTGCCATTTCAAGAAATCGCCGTCACCATCGGCCAACATCTGAACCTCAAGATAGATAGCATTGACGTGGACAAGGCGGGTTCACATTTCGGATGGCTAGGAGCCTTCGCGTCGGTGGACAATCCTGTATCAAGCGCATTAACTCAAGAGCGCCTGGGGTGGCGTCCCGTACATCCATCCCTTATTGAGGACATTCATGAGGGGCACTACTTCCGCAGATAATTTGATCTTGGCTAGGAGCGGTTTGCCGGCGGCAGCTCCTTTTATTTATAAAGATCACGGGCAGTTTAGCGCAACATTACTTCACACTTCTCGTCATAATATTAGTTCACTAAAATATGCCAAGAAAGGAATATAATATTATGAAAAAGGTTCTAACAGGAATTTTCGCTGCATTCATTTTATCTATCTCTTCACCTGCATACGCGGCAGATATGCAAATAAAAGTTGAAGGAATTACTATTGCCTCCGCTGTGAAGCCCGAAATGAAGAACAATCGAACGATGGTGCCTTTGCGTTTCATCAGTGAAAATTTGGGAGCCAAGGTCACCTGGTCGGGTTCGGAAGTTACGCTCGCCAAAAGTGATATGCTGGTAATCTTAAAATTGAAGAGCCGTACGGCGATGAAAAATGGTAAACCTGCGCTACTCGATGCAACCCCATATATCAAGAATGATCGCATCATGGTTCCGCTTCGCTTTATTGCAGAAACGTTTAACTGCAGCGTCGGATTCAGAAATTCGACAGTATCTGTTGAACCTGCCCCATTTGTTCTAGATGGAGTGAAAGTCAAAGCATTGCAGTACGAAGTTAACTATACAATGGGCAGCATAGTAAAAGAAATTAATGGGAGTGCCTATATCGAAGCGATTTATCATATTTTTGACAACAAAGGAAGTAAGTCGAATCCCCCTGCCAGTTACACTTCGAGTGTTATAGAGCTTACAAGGGGGGATTATTACATGAGTGGAAAGTTTGATTTTTTGGATCAAAAAGGGAACAGCATGAAACAGTTTTATCTCTATACTTTATCTCATTCCGAGGGCAATCCCAGTGTTATGTTATATGATGCGACTGAAAAACAATGGTATTCGTTTACCTACCCAGCATTTCAATCGATTGATAAGTTCATTGAAACTGCCGGGAAAAACGGTTTTCTGACGACGATCAGTGATACAAATCCATAAGGCAACAAAGAGGCAGCATTCTCATAGTTCAGAAAATAGCAGTTTTAAGGAGAAGATACAGAATGGACAGAACAATTCTCGCAATTTCTGGCGGCGGTTTTTCCGAAGAAGATCAAGCCTATATTGATGAATACTTATTAAAAATACCTAGAAAGCAAGAACCATTAAAAATTGCATTTATTGCAACAGCCAGTAATGATGCACAGGGTTATATCGATAAGTTTTATAAGGCTTTTAGAAATGAACAATCATGCCATCTTACTATAAATGATTTTGACTCACCCTACATTCAAGAAATTGTTAATGATTTAGATATTGTGTATGTAGGCGGCGGGAATACCCAATATATGCTTGAAATTTGGAAAAAAACAGGCTTCGACGTTGTGTTAAGAAATGCTTATCAAAAAGGTGTCGTATTAGCAGGTATAAGTGCAGGGTCCATGTGTTGGTTTGAAACTTGTTTTAGTGAAAAAAATGAAGAAGAATTCGGGGAATTTGAAGGTTTAGGATTGTTAAAAGGCAGTCTTTGTCCGCACTATAATGATAAAGAACGTCGTATTGCATTTGATCATTGGGCTTCTACTCAAAAAAACAGCACGCTTTATACTTTATTGGATAATGAGAATTTACACTTTATAAATGAAAAGTTAGTTGCAAAAATAATTACGTGACGCTCTATAGATCAGTGTGCCTTTTATTATACAAACGTTCAGCATAAGGGGGTTGTAATATGCCATTTCCAACGCACATCGTAGCCGCAGGTGGATTTGTGGAAGATGAGCAAGGAAATATCCTTTTAGTAAAAACTCGTGACGGTGGTTGGGTTTACCCCGGTGGACAAGTGGAAGTTGGAGAAAACTTGATGGATGCATTGGTTCGTGAAGTTAAAGAGGAAAGCGGAATTGACATCACGGTTAGCGGCTTAATTGGTGTTTATTCAAATACAGGAATTTTTAAATGGTATGATGGCGTGACTGATGTTCCTACGCAAGTTATTTTTGATTTCGTATGCAAGCCTGTTGGAGGGGAGTTAGCTGTTTCTGAAGAAACAACCGATAGCCGTTGGGTGGCTAAGGATAAAGTTCTTGATTTCATTACACATCCAGCGATTCGCACTCGCTATCAGGCTTATTTTGAGTTTAACGGAGCCGTAAATTACATAGAGTATGTAACGAATCCCGAGTTCCTAATCAAATACCAAACACATATATCGAAGTAGATTGTTTCTTCTGACACAATGTTGCCGGAAAAGGGAATAGGTAAATCTTTGATTCAAGAATTGATTAATAAGGCGAAACATTGTGAGGGACTTGAACAGATTAACCTCACTGTCATCTCAAATAATAACGCGGCAAAGCGGCTTTATGAGGCTATCGGTTTTGTAACTTACGGAACAGAGCAGAATGCCCTAAGGAATGGATGTCAATATTTCGATGAAAATTTAATGGTCTTACGGTTGATCTGAAGGGAAAAGGCAGCCAGATTAATCATTTTTAGAAAATCAAATATATAAAAAATAGACTGGGGCAAGTGTTCCAGTCTTTTTTTGTTGCAATCATGGCCATGTAACCCAAAAGCGAGGTCCGGCTGCCTTTCAGGCAGAAGCGGTGATATTTTGCAAAGTAAACAAGTACAAATTTAGTGAAAATAGTTTAAGATAGGGGTGAAATAATATTTTGTATTTAAGTTATTTTTATGAAATTTTATTGGAGGGTTGTCATGGTGAACCGTTTCTGGCAAACGTATCGTACTGTGCTGTTTTGTCGGTTATTCGCTAACTACTTCGCACTGATTCTCATCCCAGTCATCGTAGCCGCCGTACTGACCAATTTTTTTGTCGTCCGGTTGATTGAGCATGATGCGGAAAGATTGAACAATACCATCATGCAGCATTTCTCGGAGCAAACCGATGACACCTTCGCCTCTCTCGAACGTGATATGGTGAACATGCTGTCAACTGCAAGCCTCAAGAACTTTCCCGGAACGTCCGGCGGTCCGGCCGACCTCACGCAGCACTATGAATGGATTCACTCGCTCATGCAACAAATGAATAAACTGGATTCGGAAGATCTGGTGTACAAATCGTTCCTGTACTTTGCGAGCGAAGATCTTGTCATCGACGGCAATACATACAACAACAAAGACGAGTATTTCCGGGAACAGTATCTGATTAAAGATACGGATATGCCATCCTACTTTGCCAATCTTACTGGCAAGAAATCGATGGTTTTTACAAAACCGCATACCGTATTTGAAAGGCCGCCGTTCACTCGGGACATTGTCTCAACCCATTCGAACACCGCCATGCTGATGAGCTATCCATTCAACAATAGCAATCCCGAAGTCTATTTGGTCGTGAATCTTGATCTAGATAAGCTTCGCGGGCGATTGGGCATTCAGGAGAAGTGGGTAACGGATACGATGCTGGTCAACTCGTCCGGCTCTGTCCTGATCTCGAACGGATCGTCCGAGCTACAGCCTGATTCATTTGCAGCGATGATCCGTATGAATCCGGAACAGACTTTATTTTTAAACGAGAATAAGAAAGCGCTATCATTTACCAAATCCCGGTTCAACGATACTTGGTATTACGTAAGCATGATCGATCTGCCCACCCTAATGAAGCCGGCAAGCACGATCCGCACGATGACGTTCGTACTGCTTGGCATGTTTATCATCGTAGGCGGCTTGGTTTCTTATTATTTGAGCCGAAGGTTGTACAACCCGATTCGCGAAATTAAAACGGGGCTGGAATCGCAGCATCCGCATCTGGACGACGCACCCGGCTCCCACAGCGGCAACGAGTTCGATACGATAAAACGGTTTTCGCATTTGCTAATCTCTAAGAACAAAGAGCTGACACAGACCGTAAACGGCATGTTCCCGATCGTTCAGGAGCAATTTATTGTTCGAGTGTTGTTTGGTCAATACCGCGACAGCTTGTCCATCGAATATTACGCGAAAGAAATTGCCTTCCCGTACAAGCCGGTATCAGCCGCAACTGTCCTCTGCATTGATATCCAATACTATTCGCCATTCGCGGAACAGCTGTCTGAAACGTCCAAATCATTTATGCTGGCCGAGCTGAAGGAGAAAATTCGCAAGCTGTCCCCGGCAATGATTTGGGTATGTCAAACACGTTCCGAACAATTGTCCTGTGTGTTGCATCACGAGGAGAATCAGCTTTGCGACCCCATGGAAACAGCGAATGTTATAAAGCTGCTCCTGGAACATCCTTATTACAAGGCTTCCATTGGGATCGGGGAAACAATCCATTCCGTCGCCGCCCTCCATCAGTCTTACAACCATGCGCATTCGATGCTCCATTATAAGAGTTTGCACGCTGGTGCGGAAATTTGCAGCGAACAAAGGGTGTGGAAGGAGCGATCATCAGGAGACAGTTTCTTGTCTGCTCAAGAAGTGAACCGGATCTTCAATAGGTACAAAGCTGGCGATTACAAAAACTTGCTTCAGTCCGTGTTCGACTTGCTGGACGCAGGAATGCGAAGCAATGCGAACGCAGATCAGATGAAGAACTTGGGCACCGATGTGCTGAATACTTGGGCCAGGGCCATCGAAAGTGAGCAAAACGATTTTGACATCTCGGTCTATTCCGAGTTGTTTGCCTCCATCAACCGCTGTGTAACCTGGGAAGAAATGAGACGAACGTTCCGGGAAATACACGGCGTACTGTTCCGGACGACCGTAGCGCCGGATCGGAAACAACAGTTTGCTGAAATATTGGACTATATTCGGGCCCATTATAACGAAGAGCTCTCCATTGAGCATTTCGCGGAGCAAATGAACATGTCCGCCGGGCATTTCAGCCGCATGTTCAAGGAAGAGGTGGGTGAGAAGTATGTGGAATACATCGCCAAGTACAGGATTTCCAAAGCGAAGCAATTTTTGCTCGAAACGGATATGAAGATCGACGATATTGCCGGACAAATTGGCTATTGGGGAAGGAATTCATTCATCCGTAATTTTCGTCGTTACGAAGGAATTACCCCGGCTAAATATCGCACGATCCATCAATCATGAGTCTTCTTTTTTTCGAAGTCTCATTTTTTTCACCTGCTTATCATGCGAGTGGCGTTGTCATGCGGTTTGTAAAAATGGAGACATCCCGAAAACATGGTGCTTTACCCGCGGAGTGCCACCACATATAGTCAGAGCAAAGATTCGGCTGGCGTTCAAACGCCTGCCAAAGGAGGTGAAACCGTTGTCATTGGATCGAAGCGACGCCGCGAACGCACAAATACCAGCCCGAGATCAAAGTGGAAAGGGCACTTCTCTCCGATTCAAGCTGAAGAAATACAAAACGTTATATTTGCTGATGCTGCCCGGCATCCTGTATTACATCCTCTTCAAGTACGCACCGATGTACGGGGTGATCATCGCGTTTCAGAATTTCTCGATCGGCCGTGGGATCATGGGCAGCAAGTTTGTCGGCCTGCAGCATTTTATTGATTTTTTCCTCAACACGCCGGATGCCTGGAAGTTGGTCCGAAATACGGTCATGCTCAATGTATACGACCTGATATTTCGTTTTCCGGCACCAATCATCCTTGCCTTGCTGTTCCATGAAATCCGAAGCCGGAAGTTCAAATGGTTCGTGCAGAGCGTCAGCTACATGCCTCACTTTTTATCTACCGTCGTGATCGCCGGCATTATGGTGACCTTTTTGTCGCAGCAGACCGGAATCGTCAATCATATCCTCGACTGGCTCGGCTTCGGGCGAATTATGTTTCTCGGCGAGCCAGGTTGGTTCCGTACGATCTACGTAGGCTCGGAAATTTGGCAGACGATCGGCTGGGGCACCATCTTGTACTTGGCGGCTATTGCCGGCGTCGATCCGACGTTGTATGAGGCTGCTAAAATTGATGGCGCCAATCGGTTTCAACAAATGCGTCATGTGACCTTCATCGGCATGATTCCGGTAATGATCGTCCTGTTTGTCCTGACGCTTAGCCACTTTATGGAAACCGGCTTCCAAAAAATTATTTTGCTGTACAATCCGATGACCTATGAAACCGCGGATGTCCTCAACACATACATTTATCGCCGCGGCATCCTATCCGCCGACTTCAGCTTCGCTACGGCTGTCGGTTTGTTCCAGTCGGTGATCGGATTCGTGCTAGTCGTCTCAGCGAACCGTGTCGTCAAGAAATTTTCGGACACTAGTCTCTGGTGAAGGAGGCCGATAAATGAAAATCAAGGAAAGCTTCGGCTCGAAGTTGTTTGATGCTGTGAATATCTTCCTCATGACCATTCTCATTATCGTCATGGTCTATCCACTCGTATATGTGTTTTCCGCTTCCATCAGTGATAACGCCATGGTCATGAGCGGGCGGGTCGTTCTCTGGCCCAAAGCGATCAACTTGATTGCTTATGAACGGCTCCTCGGCAATCCGGATCTATGGATCAGCTATTGGAACACGATTCGTTATACCGCCGTTCAAACCTTCTTATCGCTCGCCGTTACATCTGCCATGGCTTATCCGCTTGCCAAAAAAGGGCTCCCTGGCCGTCCTCTGATCCTGTTCCTGGCGGCCTTCACGCTGATGTTCGGAGGAGGGATGATCCCGACCTTCCTTGTTGTACAGAAACTGGGACTGCTTGATACGATGTGGGCGATCGTGCTGCCGTCGCTAGTCAGCACTTGGTATCTGTTCATCATGCGCACCTTTTTCGAAGGATTGCCGGAAGAACTTGAAGATGCCGCCACCATTGATGGCTGTGGCACGATGCAGGTGTTCCTAAAGATTGTACTTCCGCTTTCGCTTCCGGTACTCGTCTCCATTGGTCTGTTCACCGCCGTTAATCAATGGAACTCGTTCTTCGATGCGCTGATCTATTTGAACGATCGGAGCATGTACCCCTTGCAAATCATGCTGCGCAACATTATTATCGCCGGCTCGAATGTGCAGGGCGAAGGCAACACGGACTATATAGAGACGCTGAAATACGCCATGATTACGATTGCTACGGTACCGATATTATGCGTGTATCCGTTCATTCAAAAATATTTCGTACAAGGCACCATGATCGGCGGAATCAAAGGATAGATGTAGATTCCACCGGAACTTATTCCTATATATCCGATGTCAATATAAGGAGGGTATAAACAAGTGAGTAAAAGAATGATGGCCATCATCCTTTCTGCCGTTATGCTGAGCGTTCTGACCGCAGGCTGCAGTGGAAAGGGCGGGAAGCAAGAAGGGGCAAATGGAGGAGGGACAGACTCGCAAAAGCCAATTTCGTTCTCCTGGCTAGTTTACGATCGCCCGGAAGGAAAGGTAAAGAATGATTGGGAGATTTTCAAGGAAATCGAAGCGAAAACGGGCGTCAAAGTGGATTGGCAGGTCGTCAGCCAAGAAGGCCTGACAGAGAAGCGGCAGATTATGATCGCTACCAACACGGTCACGGATTTTAGTCAGCCGACAAATCAAGAGGCTAGGGAGAACGGGCCGGAGAACGTGTTTCTGAATTTGAACGATTATTTGGATATCGCGCCCAATCTCAAAAAGTTTTATGAAACTTATCCCGAAGCGAAAGCTGTGGCAACTGGAGCGGATGGCGGTATCTACGACGTTCCTGTACTCGAAGGTGACCCTGCTGGGAAAGGCTTCAATTATATTTGGATGGCGCGCAAAGATTTGATGGATAAATATAACTTGAAAGCCCCGACAAATATTAATGAATTTTATCAATTCCTGAAAGACTTGAAGGCTAAAGAGCCGGACAGTTACCCGCTCAGCTTCAATACTCCGGTCACGGCGGATACCGGAATGTATACCGTATTCGGAAAGATTTTCACAGGTATTACAGGCTTTTTCAATCAAAGTCCGACGGAAGATAAGTATGAGTTCGCGCCGTACAATAGCGGATATAAAGATGCACTTGTATTTATGAATAAGCTGTATACAGAACAGCTGCTCGACCCCGAATTTTATTTGTTGACTCCGGATCAGTGGGAAGAACGGTTCTTAAAAGGGAAGTCGTCCGTAACCTACTACTGGAAGGCGGAAGTGAACCCGACGATCGACAAAGCGAAGCAAGCTGGCACACCGGATTACGATCTGGACGCGCTTCCCGAGTTTGCCGCAGACGGCGTAAAGACTTACCAGTTTTCCCGTCCGGTCGTAGGATCGGTGGGGCGGGCCATTTCGGCGAAAGTCAAAGATAAGGAAAGAGCCGTCAAATTTCTTGATTATCTAGTGAGTGAAGAGGGCACCAATTATTTATCGCTCGGTATTGAAGGCAAATCGTATACCCTTGAGGACGGGAAGCCGGTCTACATGAAAGAGTTCGGAGCTAGCCCCTATGTGCCGCTGCGCCGCGATTTCGGCGTATGGTACGACAACATTTCGCTGAACAACGCATTGGCACGTCAAACGTGGGAGAGAGGTCTTGACGACAAAAGCAAAGCGATCAACAGCAGCTATGAAAAGTTCATCATTCCCGCCCCTAAGGCACTCGTGAAGACTACGGAAGAGCTCGATCTCGAAAAATCAAAGCTGACCCCGCTCACCAAGTTTCTGGAGCAGAAAATTACCGAATTCGTCACAGGCAAGACACCGATTACCGACGCAAACTACCAGCAGTTCTTGGATCAATTGAAGAAGCTCGGCTCTGATGAACTGCTGGAGATGTACAATACGGCATATAAGCGCACGTATGGTTCCAAGTAAGCGGTAAGATTCAAATCAAAGGAGGGCGTGAAATGCGATCCGCATCGTTTATCGTTGATGCTGACATCCACAATGCGATCGACAAACTGCAGGACTTGCTGCCTTATTTACCGAAAGTATGGCACCAACAATGGCTCGAAAGTGGTATCGGTGTGCACGGGCAGTATTATTCGCCCGTAGGTGTATTGCGTCAGGATGCAAAGCCCGACAATGGCGCCACGCCCGGAAGCGATCCGCAGTTTGTCCTGCAGCATTATATGGAACCGTACGGAATCGATTACGGCATACTAACGGGTGGGGGGGAACAGGGCCTGTCTCTTCACGCCGATCCGGACTATGCGAATGCCGTAGCTGCTGCCTTCAATGATTGGCTGGCGGATCATTGGCTCAGCGTCAGCCCGAAATTCAAAGGCTCCATTCAGATTAACCATTCCGATCCGGCCGAAGCCGTCAAAGAGATCGACAGGATGGGGCCGCATCCGGGCATGGTGCAGGTCGTTATGGGAAGCGGAGCGCGTATGCCGTACGGCAACCGCTTTTACCATCCGATCTACGAAGCAGCTGAACGGAATGGACTGCCGGTCGCCATTCATCCGGGCACGGAAGGGAAGGGGATATCCGGCGCCCCGACACCGGCCGGGTACCCGACCCGGTATATGGAATGGCACAATATTCTACCTGCGAATTTTATGACTCATATCAATAGCCTGGTATGCGAAGGGGTGTTCGAAAAATATCCGAAGCTTAAATTTGTAGCGATCGAGGGCGGTATAGCCTGGCTGCCCCATCTGATGTGGCGCATGGACAAAAACTATAAAGCGCTGCGCGATACCACGCCATGGCTCAAGCGTCTACCATCGGAGTATATTGTGGAGCATGTGCGGGTAACTACGCAACCGATCGAAGAACCGAAGCAGCCGGAACATCTGCTGCAAATCTTTCAGATGATGCATGCTGAACAGATCGCCATGTTCTCATCCGACTACCCGCATTGGGACTTCGACAATCCGAAAGTCGTGCTGAGAAACCTCCCTCAGAAGTTGAAAGAGCGTATTCTAGGGGATAACGCGGCAGAGCTGTATGGCTTCCCGATCCCGGAGGGGCCTAAGGAGGCGGGTCCCGCATGAGAGTGAAAGTGGCGGAGCCAGATGCGATCAGCGACGGCGGCAAACTTATCGTAAAAGTGAAAGAGATGGAAATCGGCCTGTTTCGGATCGAAGGTAAATACTATGCGTGGCGTAACGTTTGCCCGCATGCGGCTGCGCCGGTATGCGCGGGGGCGATTCGAGGGACCCGGCTTCCTTCCGATGTTTACGATTATTGTTACGGATTGGAAGATCGGGTGTTGCGATGCCCATGGCACGGATGGGAATTTGACCTGAAGAGCGGTCATCACCTGGCTCCAGGCAGCGACGCGAAGCTGCGTGGTTATCCGGTGGAAACCGACGATACCGGGGTATATGTTGTGTTACGTAAGAGAAATTGAAGCTTGGTTTGCGGCTAGGGATATGATTCCTTAGCCGTTTTTTCTTTTAACAATATAAGTACTTGTCAGAACTAGAAGACATAAAAACAAGCAGAACAAACAAGAAAAACATTTGAAGGCAGCCGACAAAAGCCGGCTGCTTTTTTTCATTAAGTTAACGGGCAGGACGTATCTTTAGAACAATAAAAGCCCTAAGCGTACAACCTTCCTTATGGACATTCGTGTATAGCACTGCTATAATGGGCGTATGAACACATATGACAAAATATTGGCAGCTGCTCTTAAGGTACTCGAAGAGGAGGGCGGAGCCCAATTTTCGACGCGAGCCGTAACGGCGATCGCACAGGTTACGGCTCCTACGCTCTACCATCATTTCGGCAGTGCCGATGGACTCCTGAGTGCAGCTATAGTGGAAGCGTTCAAACAGTTATTTGAAAGCAAGATTGCCGCTGTGGAGTCCGCCATTCCAGAGATGGCTCTTCGTCAAGGATGGGATGACTATGTCCGCTTCGCGGCAGCCCGTCCTCGGATTTATGCAGCAATGATGGGGCGGTTGCTCGAGGGAGCCCATATCGCGGCGGCAGATCAGTCGTACCAAGCATTGGTGCAAAATATTCAGAGAGTCGCCGACGAAGGCAAACTGGCCGTGTCAGTCCAGGCTGCGGCAGATCTGGTCTGGGCTTCTGCGAATACGGCCTCTTGGCTGTATGTGACGGCCCAGGTTCGTAAGACACCCCCACCCCAGCCCGACGTCGTTGATCTCATTCGGGAAAGCGTAATGCAGATCATTTTGATCCAAAGGCCGGAAGACGATTCAAAATGAGGAATTCGGTGACAGAGCCTGGCGAGTCCAGGCAAAGCCCTAATTTAGAGACGCATAAGAAAGATCGCCTATCCAACCTGGACCTCCAGGAGGATGGCGATCTTTTTTATGTTTGGAGGATGCGAGTCAAACGATGTTCGAACCGCAGGACAACACTTCGAGAAAATATATAGCACCGCTATAGACAGTTCTGTATAGCGGTGCTATAATACCCGTATAGCAGTGCTATAACGTGACAGTGATCCACATTTTATCAAACCTAGGAGGGTTACTATGCCATCTAAAACTCAAGAGCTGGTCGTCGTCACAGGTACGTCCAGCGGCATCGGCAGGGCTACTGCGGAGCAGCTCGCCGCTGAAGGATTTCATGTTTTGGCAGGGGTTCGTCGTCAGGAAGACGCCGACAAAATCAAACGCAAAAATATCGAACCGGTGATCGTCGATGTTACCAATATCAACACACTAAAGGCGCTGGCCGAACGGGTGGAGCAAGATCCGCTGGGTCGCCCTTTGCGGGCCGTGGTCAACAATGCCGGCATCGCCGTTAATGCCCCTCTCGAGATGGTTCCGCTGGATGAATTTCGCCGCCAGATCGAAGTCAGCGTGATCGGACAGGTCGCGGTTATTCAGGCACTTACCCCGGCCTTGCTGAACAGCGGCGGACGCGTGGTCAATATCGGTTCGCTTGGGGGCAAGGTTTCCATGCCTGGGTTCGGAATTTATTCGGCTGCAAAGTATGCTATGGAAGCGATCAATGACAGTCTCCGCAGGGAGATGTCCTCGTTTGGCCTCAAGGTCATCATGATCACTCCGGGTGGCGTCAGCACAGGCCTGTCGGAGCAAGGGATTACGACTGCAGAGCGGCTGGCGAAATTGATGACGCCGGATCAGCACAGGCGCCATGATCGTCTTTTTGATGCCGTGAAGGCTCAGGCTGAAACATGGGCAACGGACGGTATCCGCCCCGAGAAAGTGGCAGCAGTGGTTTCACGAGCCATCCACGTAAGTAAGCCGCGCACCCGCTATACGGTCGGTCGCGATTCCGCGCTGCTGACCCGACTGGTCCGAATTCTCCCAGACAAACTCCTCGATCGGATGCTCCGCAGCCAGATGAAATTGCAGTAACGGGAGAATGAATAATGTCACAAAAACAGTTTGAACATGCCATTATTGTAGGTGGATCTTTAGGTGGTCTAATGATGGGGCTTGCGTTATCTCGTTCTGGTTATACCGTGACCATTCTTGAACGTGCAGATTCATCATTAAGAAATGGCGCTTTTATTCGTTTACACACAAAGCCTTATCGTAACAGTGAAATTGAACGTGAATTAAGACACTTGGCATCCAATGGTAGCAACCATGTTGAAGCTTGGTCAGCCATTCAAGAACGTTTGCGCAATGCGGTCGCTAAAGAACCTGGCATTACCCTTCAGCACCAAACACGAATTGTTAGTGTTGGGCAAAATGAATCATCTGCTTGGGCTACCAGTGAAGAGGAGACGTTTAAAGGAGACTTATTAATTGGCGCAGATGGATATCGCAGTATTGTCCGCCGTTATTTAAGCCCTGACAAACCATTTGCAGATTATGCTGGCTATCTGGCTTGGGTAGGGAAAGTGGATGAACATTTGCTGCCCAAGAAAGACTGGAAAAAACGGCAGCTTTCGAGCGCTTATTTCAACGATAGTGCTGCCGGTAAATTGACAACTGCGGTGATGCCAGGGAAAGAGGGGGGGACCCATCCTGGCCAGCGATGGATAGGTTTCTGCTGGTTTGATCATTCGCATAATCCATTGCTGTCTGAATTAGGGGTGTTAAAGGACGGGGTTGCCCAGCATTCCTTATACGGTGAAGCTATTCCGGATTCGCTGCTGGAAGAACTATCACAAACCAGCCAAGCCCACTGGAGCAAAGAAGATGATGCCATTTTGCAAATCGCGATTAAGGACCGCAGTTTAATCGGGGCACCTGTTAATGAATACATCCCTAATATATTGTCAAAAGGAAGAATAGCCATGATCGGCGACGCAGCTCATACCATGTCACCAATGACGGGCGCAGGCTTTAATGACTCACTTGATGATACGGTTGCCATTATAGACTCAATTAAACAGTATCCGAATTCGATAACAAAAGCTTTGAGTGAATACCAAACACGCCGTTTAGTTGTGGTTCGTCAAGATGTTCTTGCGGGCCAAGGCTTTAATCGTACTTTTGGACGCTTATAACAGCATTAAGCTGGGCCATTGATACACTGGAATTTTAAGCATAAACGGGGAATTTGCCCATTTGAGAAAACGGTAATGCAGAAACTGCGAGTATTTATAAATTAGGAGGAATTAGCATGAACGATACAATGAACCGTTACGTTACTGTACTCTGGGAGGCGAAAGCTAAAGCAGGGAGAGAAGCTGAGATGAAGGCATTCATGACTGCTGCCGTCACCCCATCGCGCAACGACCTGGGCAACATTGACTACGAGGCTCACGAAGTAGAAGGCCAGCCTGGCACATTCATCATCTACGAGCGCTGGGAAAACCGGGATGCCCTTGATCGGCACCTGAACGCCCCCCGAATGAAGGAACTGGTACCCCAGCTCTTAGAGTTGATGGAGGGATCCATTGAGGAAGGGATTCGACTCCTGCAGCCGTTCCGCCCAGCGCAGTAAGAGCAACACCGAGGGGTTAAAGACTTTAGTGGAGGAGGAAAAACTTTGGCAACGATCGATGATTTTACAGCACTAGATATTCGTGTCGGAACGATTAAGGAAGCGGAGTTTTTTGAAGAAGCAAGGGTCCCTGCGATAAAGCTTAAGATTGATTTTGGACCGGAGATGGGGATGAAATCCTCAAGTGCACAAATCACTAAGCGATACAAGGTTGAGGAAATTGTAGGGAAGCAAATTATAGGGATCGTCAATTTTCCTTCTCGGCGCATTGCGGGATTCAAATCGGAGGTATTAGTGTTGGGAGGAGTCCCGGAAAAAGGAGATGTTATTCTTTTAAAGCCGGATACTGAAATGCCTAATGGTACGCCTATTGCGTAAAAATAAGGATCTACCTAAATTGTTTTTAACAAAGGAATAATGCTTGGAAATAAAGGAGTTTAAATTTTAAAAGCGTTAGCTTTAGGAGGTATACATGGATCTTAGATTAGACAACAAAGTAGCTGTCGTTACCGGAGCAAGTAAAGGAATTGGACTTGCAATCGTTCGGAAATTTGTCGAGGAAGGGGCAAGTGTCGTCGCGGTAAGTCGGACTTTAACGGAGGAATTGGCTGATCTTGTTGAAAAAAATTCAGTCAAACATCTACCTATTGATGTCAATATGGAACGCAATACAGCTGAACTTTCTAAAAAACTCGGTGGAGTGTTCGGCAGAGTCGACATTTTAATCAATAGTATCGGGGCGGTTGACAAGAGAAGAGGAGAAGGTTTTTTGGCTACGCCAAATGAGGAATGGGAACAACTTTATGATTTAAACCTGTTTAGCGTTGTTCGTTTTACTCAAGCAGCATTACCACATATCCTAGAGAACAATGAGGGTGCCATTGTAAATATCTCTTCAGTAAATGCACGGATGCCCGAATTGTTATTGCCTATTTATGGCACCACCAAAGCGGCACTGAATAATTTGACAAAAATGCTGGCTGGTGAGTTTGGACCTCGTCATATTAGAGTTAACTCGATCTCACCTGGACCGGTCGTAACCCCTTTGTGGCAAGACCCTGAAAACGGAATGGCCAAAACAATCGGTTCGGTTGCAGCGATGGATTCCGAAAAAGTTTTTGAAGAGCTGCCTAAAATGGCTGGTATAACATTGGGGAAATTTGCAGAAGCCGAAGATATTGCGAACCTTGCAGTTTTCCTTGCTTCGAAGCGAGCTTCAATGATTACCGGAGCGGATTATGTTATTGATGGAAATATGATTAAAACGATTTAAACCAAAATTGACGAAAAACAGGTACTGTGCATTCAAGTCAATATAGACAATTAGGAACGAACAAAATTTACCCTTTGTGGATCAACACAAAAAGGACAGGCCCGCCTGTCCTTTTTTTAATTGATATAAGGATAAACGCGTGATAAATCTACGATTTATTTGACCGCACCGCCTGTACGCGGCACCAATTATTCCCCTATTACGGGTGCTATACCTGCAGCAACGACCACTAAAACTTCTCGCGCCATGTCTTCCGCCGATCGATATTCCGGATGTCTGCTCCACTCAAGAGCTGATCCAAATATGCCCCAGCTAGCAATCCGGGCGGCAGTCTCCACTGTCTCTCGTGAAACGGATGGTTCCGATTGTTCACTTAACCAGGTGAATAATAGGTCATATAGTTCCTTTTGCATCGCGACCTCAAATAACGGTTCATACTGACGATCAGCTAAAGTCATATACGGACGAGTACAGAAAAGAAAATCAAAAACGATTAAAATAAGTGTTCGCAGGCTCCCTATATCGGATAAAGCAGCATTAGGCAACTCATCCTTCAGCTTCTCTAAAAATTTTTCCCGCATCCAGCTCTCAAGAAATGCGAATTTGTCTTCAAAATGCGCATAGAACGTAGAGCGATTTACGGTCGCGTAAGATGTAATATCTTGTACGGTAATAGAAGTGACATTCCTCTTCTGCTCAAGCAATTCCATAAAAGCTTGCATCAATAGTTGACGCGTCCGTTTCACACGGGGATCGTTTGTGTTAGTCAGCATGTTATGCTCCACCCTTTCTCTCAGGATATATCGGTTATCATGCGTTTAGGAAAACTAAAGGCCGACAAATAAGTACGTGTGTTGGATAACCCACAAAAACGGTATTTTACTGGTTGTATAACCCAAACCGCTTAGATAAGATTAGCACAGACAGTGTTGCTTTTACTACACTGTTGGGTCAATCGTTGGTTCAAAGTAAAGGCTTCTTATCCAACATTTGACGTTAGTTTAGCACATAAACCAAGGGAGGACGAGGGAGATGGCAAACAATACTGGAAGTAAATACGCAGGCAAAAATGTAGTGATCACAGGAGGCAGCAGCGGGATCGGCCTCGTAACAGCACAGCTGCTGGCGGATGAAGGAGCGCGTGTTCTGATCACTGGTCGTAACCAGGATAAGCTTGACACAGCTCGTGAAAAAATTGGCAGCAACGCGGTCGCAGTGCTGAGCGACGCCGCGTCTTTAACGGATATCGATAAATTGGCTGAACGGGTAAAGGCTGAGTTTGGAACGATCGATGCCTTGTTCATAAACGCCGGCATCACGCATTTTATCCCCTTCGAGTCGGTGACCGAGGAAGTGTACGACGAGTTATTTACAATCAACACCAAAGGCCCGTACTTCACCGTGCAGAGACTGACCCCGTTGCTAAACGCAGGAAGCAGCGTGGTGTTCACCACCTCGATCGCGAACGCAGTGGGTATCCCGATGCTTAATGCTTATGGGGCCAGTAAAGCAGCGCTTCGCTCCATGACGCGCAGTCTGGCCCGTGAGCTGTTGCCGAAGCAGATTCGCGTCAACGCGGTCAGCCCAGGTCCTATCGACACCGGCATCATGGAGAAGTCGATGCCGAAGGAAGCTGCAGAACAGACCAAGGCACAGATGAGTCAGCAGATCCCCATGCTGCGTTTCGGTGACCCCATCGAGGTTGCCAAAGCAGCCGCATTCCTTGCGTTCGACGCGACTTACACAACCGGAGCCGAAATTCCCGTGGACGGAGGCGGCTCTCAGATCTAAGTTCGTGTCCAAGCTCGCAGCTGGATAACATGTTGTTCCTGATCAGAGCATGCCACTAGTTTTTGGATTGAACAGAGGAAGGACGAAACCACATGACAACACCATGGACAGAAGACCACATGCCAGATCAGACCGGTCGAGTGGCCATTGTAACCGGATCAAACAGCGGGATTGGTTGGGAAGCAGCACGGGTGCTAGCCATCAAAGGGGCGACGGTCATTATGGCCTGCCGCAGTCTCGCTAACGCCAACACAGCCGCTGACCACATTAAAGCACTTAAGCCGTCGGGCAAGGTCGTAGTCATGAAGCTCGATTTGGGTGATCTGGAGTCCGTCCACGCTTTTGCGGCGGCCTTTCGCCAGCACTACGATCGGCTGGATCTCCTGATCAACAACGCCGGCGTGGCGAAGCCGCCTTTCGGGAAGACAGCGCAGGGCTTCGAGCAGCAGTTTGGGATCAATCACCTTGGGCATTTTGCGCTGACCGGTTTGATGCTGGATATGCTCGACGCGACGCCGGGCGCACGCATTGTGACCGTAAGCAGTTTGTCGCATCGGTCGGGAGTGATTCGCTTTGATGATCTGAACTGGGAGCGGAATTACCATCCAGCGCGCGCCTACGCTCAGAGCAAGCTGGCGAATCTGCTGTTCACCTATGAGTTGCAGCGCCGGCTTGTTGCAGCAGGCCACTCAACGCTGGCAGTAGCTTCGCATCCGGGCTGGTCCGCGACCAATGCGCTGCGGCATTCCAGCATGATGCGGAGCCTGAATCCGTTTTTCGCGCAGTCCCCGAAAATGGGTGTTTTGCCGACCCTGTATGCAGCCACTGCGCCAGGCGTCCGAGGTGGAGATTACTACGGGCCAACGAGTCTCGAATTGCGCGGCTACCCCAAGAAGGTCGTTTCGAGTGCGAGCTCGCATGACGAAGCCGTTGCGCGGCGGTTGTGGACGGTTTCCGAGGAGTTGACACAAGTGAAGTATACACTTATGTAAAAACACGATTTGCTATAACAAACGGGAGGGGATATCCAATTGGAGAATTTAGATACGTCAAGCAAAGATGGGAACAATCAGACGTCCAGCCCTGCTACTATGCGGGCGATCCGCCTCCACGACTACGGCGAACCGGCTGATGTCCTGCGCATGGAACAGGTCGAGATCCCTTCCCCAGGCCCGGGACGCATTCGTGTAACGGTGCGAGCTTGCGGACTGAATCCGGTTGACTGGGTCTTGTGCAAAGGGTTATATCCTGGTAAGCTGCCCCGCGGTATCGGGCTGGAAGTGTCCGGGATTGTGGAAGCGGTCGGTGAGGGGGTCACCGATGTCGTTATCGGTGACGCCGTCCTGGGCTCCGCCGACTTTGTCGGCGCCCCGAGTGCCGGCGCTGCGGATCGGGCGATCATGGACTATTGGATCCGCATCCCTGCAGGACTCGAGTTCGTGCAAGCAGCGGCGCTTCCAATGGCGGTCACCATTGCATACAACCACCTTAAAGCACTTGGTGTTAAGTCGGGCCACACTCTGTTGGTGCACGGAGCAGGCACAATGATGGGCTTCGCTGCGGTCCAGATCGCCCTCATGGACGGCGCTAACGTGATCGCTACCGCCGGTGACACTTACGCCGACCGGCTCCGTTCGATGGGAGCGGCGGTGACCTCGTACGGTGACGGAATGGTCGAGCGGGTAACCGAGCTGGCCGGACATCCGGTGGACCTGGTTCTGGACACTGCTCCGGTCAGCGGCATATTGCCCGACCTTATCCGGATCGCCGGTGGTGATCCCCGCCGTGTTCTAACCATCAGCGACTTCGGCGCAGCTGCCAAACTCGGCGTCCGCGCCAGCAGCGGAGAAGACCAGACCTTACGCTATGATGTTCTCGGCGAGTTCGCCCAGTATGCTGCAGACGGCAAGTTCACCGTTCCGGTCGCCCAGACTTTCGCCCTTGAGGACTGGCGTAGAGCACTCGACATCAGCCAGAGCGGACATGCCCGTGGCAAACTGATCCTCCTGCCTGCCGGCAACTGATGTAGAGAAGATCGGGACCACACCTCTGGTTCGGTTTATCGAATTCATGATTGATGGATATAGTCGGTGCGCAAATGTGCTGAAGATGTACGAGTTGGTCTCGTTTGTAACCTGATATCTGCAAGGACCTAGTCTATGTGTAGGATTTGGCCGGGCGTGTGGTAGAGGGGCGGGAAGCTTAATGGCGCCGAGGATTAGGCGAATGATATGGTGAATAATGAACCGGAAGGCCCTATTGGGGCTTTCCGGTTTTTTTGCGGCAAAGTTTAGCATGCGGGAAGTACCACAGCCTTATTCAGGATTGTTGCTATAATTGAGAAAATAAGCATGGGTGGGGTACAACTAATGGATCATAAAATTCCTTTGTTTATCGTAACAGGTGCAAGTGGGTCAGGGAAAACATATGTCATTAAGGAGCTACGGAGAATGATGCCTGACGTTGATATTTTTGACCCTGATGATCTTGTTGAATTTCTTGGGCATGATTGGGGGGGAATTCGAAATATTTGGCTTCGGCTTCGGGTTGCACGAAATATCGCTCAAAGTGGACGCATGACTATCATATGCGGAACCATGATGCCTTGGGATATTGAAAAATGTGCGGACTATCCTTTTTTTAAGCATGTGTATTACCTGAACCTACATTGTGATGAAGAAACTCGCGAGAAACGTCTGCGTGAAAGGAATTGGTCAGAGGAAGAGATCCAAAACCACAAAAACTTTGCTAAACGATTGCTTGAAATCGCTGATGATGTCTATGACCCGCCTATGCCTACTATTGATACAACGGATACTGATGTAGCCGAAGTTGCTTCTCGGATAAAAGAGTGGGTTCTCCAATATGCTTGAAGTAAGTAACGGACAGTTTAGTTATATCTGTTAAGTACCATTTTGTCCCATTTAGAAGTGGTATACAATAGGTTGTACTAGCCCAATCGAGGAGAGTGTGAACCTAATGCTATACGGCAGTACAAAATGTGCAATTGAATACTCCCAACGTAGTGCCATTGATGAGTGGATTCAGTTATTTCTTAGAAATGACGGAGACAATGTTGCATTGGCAGACGGGTTATTGGAGAAGAAGAGATACTATATCGGTCCTGTCGTAATGGATATATCGGAGTTTGGAATTGAAGAGGGAGCTCCATCGTATCTGACTAAGGAGAATGATATAGCATGGTTTTTCCATGTCGTGGATAAAATGAAAATCGCCTATGGTGATTGGGACTTTCCGCCGCTAATCGTCTTTTATTCCGCCGGCAAATATGAAATCGCTGATGGGCGTCACCGCAATGAAGCGTTTCGACAAATGAACATAAAACAAGTACCGGTTATTTTTTGGACCGATACTGAGGAAGATTTTCGTTATATGATCGAGCATACCTCATCTATGGGAATGAATCTTGGATGACTCGCTAACGGAGATCGATAGCTCTATAAGAAAGAAGAGACGGCAGCCGTGAAATGACTGCCGTCTTCTAACAAACGGGCAGGATAACGGAATCGAGTTGGAACACGAAGCTGAATATTTTTTTCTACAAGACAGATATGTTTTGGTTAGGGTTGGCATCATTAATACATACATCGGTGAGGAACGCATAAGAGGTGCGGGAAATGGAGGGATAACGTGCGGGAGAGCGTAGGAGATGTACATGAAAAGATGAGAGCCGGCCAAAGCAATGAAGCGGACGATATGCTTGTCTGTCGCGCTAGGGAAGGCGATCAAGCAGCTTTTGGTGAACTGGTACGCCGTCACCGAGCCAAAGCCTACGGCTTTGCATATTCGATGTCGCAGGACACTTATTTAGCCGATGATATAGTCCAGGAAGCTTTGGTCGGTGCATTTATACATCTCAGCAGTTTAGTCGAGCCCTCAAGTTTCGGGCCGTGGCTGCGACGTATTGTTCGGAACCAGACATACATGCGCCTGCGCCGTGGTGGTCCTTACGGCAAAGAACAGCCTCTTTCTAGTTATAAACCATCTACCAGTGAAAGCAACTGGGGAGACGCAGAAGCCGTGTTGCTTCACCTGACTCGGTCGGTCTCGGTAAGACGGGATCTAAGCCCAGAGGAGCGTCTTGTTCGTGAGGAAATGCTTCGCGGTCTACGGGATATGTTACACTGTCTCAGCCCACGAGAGCGGGGTGTGTTCGAGGCGCATTTTTACCGGCAGCTGAAACCGAAAGAAATCGCCGAATTGTTTGGAATGACCGTCACGAACGTAAACAATCATCTCTTCCGTTCTCGTACCAAGCTTCAACGTGAGCGCATCCGAGTCCATATTGCCGGATACGTGCAGTTCCGTCAAGCTCTTGGAAAGCCCAACAAACGGATACTGGACGAATTCGGAAAGCGATTTTAACGAAAAGGAGTTTTGTGTCATGGCCAAAGAGGATTGGAAGACAGAACTGCAAGGGACGTGGACATCTGCGGGGCGGGCGGCGCATTGGGCAATAGTAAAGAAAAGGGAGATAAGCCTCACCGAATTTATGGGATACTCGAGTCATGCGTTCCGCATTAACATCAATGGAGACAATGTCGATGTCGCCGGTCCAACCGGTTATGAATGGGAAGACATTTTGCCGAAGGGATTGTTGAATCTAGGATTCCGTTGTAAATGGTTGCGTACACCAAATTTTACACCGCCAACACCAGAGATGCTTACCGAAGCACTTGAAATGATCCAAGACAGCATTGATCGGGGAATACCCGCTGTCGGATGGGATTTGCTTATACCGGAGTTCGGGATCATATATGGATATGATGACGGCGAGAGTGTACTTCATGTGAAGGATCCACGGGGGGATGGAAAGCTACCCTATGAAAAGCTTGGTCGAGGGCAGGCTACCGAGACTTTTGTGCTCACCCTCACAGATTCGTTTGATATTAGCAAAGAATTGATGCTTTCCGGAGCGCTCGATATGATCATTGACCATGCCCGTAGGCGTCAGCACAAATACGAATTGCCGAAATATGAAAACGGTCTAAAAGCTTATGATGCATGGATTCAAGCTTTTACAAACCGGACTGTAGATGCCTTTGGTAACTCTTACAACACGTCGGTTGTCTATGATGCTCGTAAGCATGCTTACCGCTTCTTGCGCGGTCTAGCCATAGATTGGAACGGAGTATCCACTTTAGAAAAAGAAGTGCGGAAACGCGCGGAATGTGCGGCTGAACATTACGCGAAAGTTGAACAATCGCTAGCGGCATTAAATGAAATGTTTCCTTTCCCGGACGGAGGAACTCCCAACGATCCCGTTCATGCCGAACGAGCCATTACTCAACTGAATGCGGCAAAAGCAGCCGAAGAGAAGGGCTTGTTGGAGCTTGAGGCTATGCGTGAACTGCTTTCGGCGAAACTAATGGGTTAATTATTGGTAAGCGCACGGTTAAGGCAGTGAGACAAGGAGGAAAAGAGAGTGGAGGATATTATTACTTTAAAACAACTTTCTGATATAGATGAAGCCCTTTTATTAGATCATGAATTTTCCACTCAATTTCCATGGTATAAACAAGGTGAGTATTTCATCAGATGCCTAGAGGAGAATCGTGAAGGTAAACGCATAACTGTGATGGCTTTTTACGGAAACTCATTAGCTGGTTGTTGTCACCTGATCTACAACTCACATTATCCCTATTTCATCAGAAATAATATACCTGAAGTAAACGATTTGAATGTATTTCAAGAATTTCGAAGGAAGAGGATAGCAAGCAAAATACTAGATGAGCTTGAAAGCAGAGCCTCGAAAACGTCTAAGTATATTGGGTTGGGTGTTGGACTGTATAAAGATTACGGAAACGCCCAACGAATGTATGGCAAGCGTGGGTATATAATGGATGGAAATGGTGTGACTTATAATAATGTTCAAGTGCAACCTGGAAAATCAGTGATGGTTGATGATGAGTTGCTAATATATTTAGTAAAAGAGTTATAAAACCATACAGACATTAGTACCACTCAAAGTGATTGGGGGTTAGTTCTATGCTTATTTCCAAGATGAACCCAGCAGAATTAACTATAGATCAAATTACCAAAGTGGTGTTTGGTGATGGTAAGTACACCGATGACGGAGCTGCGAATGGAGATTGCATATTTGTTTTTGGTGGGTCGTATTTATCAAGAGCGGTAAAGGCGGTTGAATTGTTTAAGAATGGTCGAGCCCCTTATATTTTGTTTACTGGTGGGGATAAATTTGGACAAATACATCCGCCAGAGGCAATTGTCCTGCAGAACGAGGCAAGAAGACTGGGCGTCCCTAATGAATCAATTTTAATAGAGACACAGTCTAATCATACGAAAGAAAATATACTGTGTTCACTCACCGTTCTTGATCGAGCAATCGGCTTAGAAAACATCAATCGGTTGTTGTTAGTTAGTTCGCCTGGGCACATGCGCAGATGCCTACTGATGTTAAAAACATTTATGCCACCATGGTATCAATATGTGTGGTGCCCTGATGATCGAGTTATAGGGCAGGCTAACAACTGGTGGCAGGATGAGCAGGAAGTTATCAGGGTCAGAGCTGAACTGCATAAAGTCATCAACGGTGTGAAAGGGAAATATTTCGTAGACGACGAAGTGGAGTTAGATCGTTGATTATTTTGAAGTCACCTAAACGAGCGAGAATTTCACTAACGTAAACGTTAATGTAATAACTAAATGAAGAAGCAGTTTGCCGGCGGCAGCTGCTTCTTTTATTTATTAAGCCACCGGCAGATTAGATAGCAATCTGTAAGAAACAATCCGAACTGAAATGTCCTAAACTTAGTTTAAGAGACAACCCACCTGTGAACAAATTTAAATCTGAAAGGAATGAAAAGCGAAATGGGAAATCTAGTTGTGCACATGTTCATGACCTTGGACGGCGTAGTTCAATCTCCCGGGTCGCCGAACGAAGATCGTGAAGGCGGTTTCGGCTACGGCGGATGGCAGGAACCGTTTCGGGATCCGGTGACAGGACAACGGATCGCGGCTGATTATGCGAGCCTTGACGCTATGTTGATCGGACGTAAAACGTACGAAATTTTTGCGTCGTACTGGCCGCAGGCACCAGACACCAACCCGTTTACCAAGCTGATGAACGAGAAACCGAAATATGTCGCATCCCGGACATTGACCAGTGTCGATTGGAATAATACAAAACTGCTCGACGCGGATGTGGCCACAAGTGTGCCTTTGCTGAAGGAGCGTTACGAGGAGGTGCATGTCGTCGGCAGCAGCGACCTGGTCCAGACATTGTTGCGTCACGAGCTGATTGACCGAGTGAACATTTGGCAGTTTCCAGTAATACTCGGAGAGGGAAAACGATTCTTCGGCGATGGAACGATACCGACGAATCTGGAATTACTTGAATCCAGAGCGTTCTCCAAAGGCACGGTTCTATTGCGCTACGCGCTTGCGGGAAAACCGTCTTTTGGCACCATGGCGTGAGATGCTACAAAAAGGAGTGGGGTTATGAAATTTCTGCTCACATCTGCAGGCATCAATAATAACAGCATACAGGACGCGCTGGTTGACATGCTGGGCAAGCCCATTGCCGAGTCTAGCGCCCTCTGCATTCCCACAGCGATGTACGGACACCCCTGGGTCGGCCCCGGCGTCAAAGCCTGGCAGTTCATCAGCGGGAATTCCGAGAATTCCATGGTCGAACTGGGCTGGAAGTCCGTCGGCGTGCTGGAGCTCACAGCGCTGCCAAGCATCGCCGAAGACCGCTGGGTGCCGCTGGTCCGGGAGACGGACGTACTGCTGGTGGCTGGCGGCGACGCCCTCTACCTGTGTCACTGGATGCGGCAATCCGGGCTGGCAGACCTCCTGCCGTCGCTGCACGCAGTTTATGTGGGAATGAGTGCGGGGAGCATGGTGATGGCCCCTAACATTGGGGAAGACTTCGTTGGCTGGACTCCACCCAACGGTGGTGATGAAACGCTGGGACTGGTTGATTTTGCTATGTTTCCGCACCTGGATCACGAGATGCTGCCGGGAAACACCATGGCTGCTGCTGAGAGATGGGCCGCCGGGATGCAAGGGCCAGCATATGCGATGGATGACCAGACAGCCATCAAAGTGATTGACGGAGCAGTCGAAGTTGTCTCCGAAGGGCATTGGAAACTGTTTTCACCCTGATCCTTCATTAAATTAAATTTGTATTGGGTCAGGCCAGGACCTGTACACATCAGCAATCCATGAGAATCCGGACATGCTGTTGGATGATAAGATGCAGACATAAAGGAGCCCTGCATAGGGAACGTGCAATCTTGATGATGAATGTGCGAGAAAACCAGGGAGGAGAGTTAGTCGCATGGCAAAGATCGTTTTCGCATTGAACCAGTCTCTGGACGGATTCGTCGACCACGACCACCCGGCATTTCAGCCCGACCCCGTGCTATTCCGTCATTTCATCGACGACGTAAGCGGCCTGGCGGGCTGCTTGTACGGGCGCCGCATGTACGAGACCATGCGGTATTGGGACGGAGACCATTTTGAATGGGATGCGCCGGAACGGGAATACGCAGCGGCGTGGCAAAGCAAACCGAAGTGGGTGGTGTCGAGGACATTAAAAACCGTCAGTCCGAACGCTTCTCTGATCGAGGGTGACCTCGCAGCGGCCATACGTGGGCTGAAGGCTCAGCATGAAGGGGAGATTGAAGTTGCCGGGTCGGAGTTGGCCCATAGTCTAACGGAGCTCGGTCTCGTTGATGAGTATCGACTCTATCTCCATCCAGTCGTGCTGGGTCGCGGCAAGCCGTTCTTCGCCGGTCCGCGTCCGCCGCTGCGCCTCGTGGCAAGCGATCGAATTGGCGAGAACGTGATCAGGTTGACCTACGTTCCAGTTTAGTTGTGAGGTTGGCCCAGCGGCCTAAAGGGCACGTTACTTAAATAGGGATTCTCCGGGTGTAGAGGCAGTCAGAGGATCCTTTATTCTTTAAAATTTGTTCAGTTATGCGAAATGACATAGTTATTTAAGGAATTGACAATTGACCTAACGAGAAACGATAGTTCAATCTGCAAGGAGCATTTCGCTATGGTGAAGTGCTCCTTACATTTTTTGTTCAACAACCTATAGGTTAGCAAAGGTAGGGGGGCCAAAAGTCGGGATACCAATGACCGAAAATTCCTTGGTTAGCGCGACAGGACCTTTACCTGGCTTGATATCGTTCCAAGGTGAAAAGCTTCGTGAATTAGAGTGAAGTTTAACAGCTCGCCTGGGGTGCTGAATTGGAACGGTCCCAGGGAAAACGGATTAGAAAGCTTCTCGCCCAGCATTTCAGGTGTCAGATCAGATATTATGCGGGACAACTGCGCCGTTAACATTTCGACCAACTCTTCCTTCGATGGAGGATCAAACGTCCAGTCCAAGGGTTTTGTTCCTGTGTTAAACAGCGCTTCATACGAGTCCGGTATGGCCGATGGGGAGCCAAAAACCAAAGGAGAATACTTATCCATCCAATAAATCATATGGCCGAGATTCCAACGGATTGTATTGTTGAAACCTCCCACTTGAATGTCGAACAATTCCTCAGGGATTGCTTTTACCTGCTGCAGCACCAATTGACGTCCGGTTTTTGCCGTGTTGATAATCATTTCAGACACGTCGATTCCCTCCTTTATAGTGAGACGCTTGATACGTTCCTAGTTTAGGTCTCATGAAGATTACCATCAATGCAGTGGGCATTACCGAAACGTTAAGTATGAGTTAACGATTGTTCATTGACAGACAAATAAGATGGCAAGACAATAATCATTGAATATTCATTCAGCCATGCAATGTGAGAGCGGGTGTTAGTCATGGAGTTAAAACAACTACAGTATTTTATGGCGATTTGTGAGGAGCTTCACTTCACGAGAGCAGCCGAAAAGATGGGAGTCAGCCCACCCAACATCAGCCAGCAGATCAGGAGATTGGAAGAAGAGTTAGGGGTGCTATTATTCGATCGCGTGGGGAAAAAAATAGTACTAACTGAAGCCGGAACGATTCTTCAAAAACATGCTGCTGCCATGTTCGGGCATCTACAACAAGCGACCGACGCTATTGTTGATTTGAAGCATATGCAAGGCGGATCGTTATCCATCGGCGTTTTGCCCGGTGACGCGGAATTCATGTTTAAAGCCTTTATACTGAACTTCCATCAGACCTATCCCACCATCTCACTGTCCCTTTTGGAAACCATGAAAATAACAGAACAAGTTCTGGACCGAAGCATCGATTTCGGCGTAACCGTTGGCCCTGTTATCGATACACGTATCACGTCTATTCCCCTGTATCACGAGGAGTTCTCATTGGCGGTAAGCAAGAATGATCCTCTTGCCACGGAAAGCTTCATCCCCTTAAACAAACTGCAGACCTTGAAGATGGTCATGTTCCCGCCCGATCATCAATACCGCATGCTGATTGACCGCTTTTGCATGGACCAGGGATTTACTTTGCAGCCGCATATGGTGACGACAACGTTATCCTCCCTCCTCCAGATGGTCCAGAGCGGATTTGGCTCCTGCATTCTGCCGAAAATGCTGCTGGACAATCTTCACCATTCAGACATCAAAGTCTTGGACCTGAGGCATCCTACGCCATCTCAGGACTTTTGTCTGATTTACCGCAACGACAGATATGTCGGATACGCCATGCGCACGTTCATCAAGACTTTGAGAGCCTACATCGAGACCGCTATCAATGATTCGAAGTCTTAATGCAGCATTGGGTTTGACCTGATCCGGCCTACGATGAGTTACAGCTAAGAGAGCTGGGTCCTATAAGTAAGGAATCATCATATTTCACCAAATAGCAGCTCCTGTGTCCGTAAGCCTCCGGAAAGAAACAGCATTTTCTGATCAGCAATATGTGGGCGGGAGACATGTGGGATTAAGCGAATGTTTTTGTGATTTATTCCCAGTCACTCACAACAAAACTGGTACAAGCGTCGTCAATACTAAAGAATGGAAAATAGTCTCTGAGGGAGCGTGGACAACAGTTGCTTAAAAAGATGGCTGTTACTCTTATATTTACGACGATGGTATTCAGTACAAACGTGGCGGGGCAATCTCAAGCTGCCAGTGCGACCGCTATACAGGCGCAGACAGGCGATCAACTGTATCCGATTGAAGTTAACGGAAAATACGGTTTCATCAACGGCAGAGGCAAGGAGATTATCGAGCCGTTGTACGACGGATACGGATATTCAGGAGTATCCGGAGGGAAGGTGTATGTCGAGGACCATGCGGCTAAAAAGCAATATTACTTCAGTTCGGCGGGCAGTGAGCTGTTCGAATACAAGCTGAGAGGTGCCAGCGTTCTTTTTAATGACCGTGCGCTGTATACGACGCAGGTTCAGAACGCTGACGGAGGTACGGCGACACGGTACGGATATATAGACAGCCATGGCAAGGTGATCATACAGCCCATCTACGCCAATGCGTATAATTTCTCCGAAGGTCTGGCTCGGGTCAATGTGGGCAAAGCAGCGGGGTACATCAACACGGAGGGCGAACTGGTCATTCCATACCGGTATAGCTCGACGTCCGATTTTTCCGAAGGTATGGCGGCCGTAATGCTTGCGTACGGCGGCAAATACGGCTATATCGACACCACCGGCAAGCTCCGCATTACACCCCGGTATGATCACGCCATGCCGTTTTCAAACGGGGCGGCAGTAGTTTACGTGAACGGAAAATACGGGTACATCGACAAAAACGGCAATTACCTGCTAACACCGCAGTTCAGCATGGCGCAGCCGTTCTCAGAAGGACTGGCTTTTGTCGAGCGTAATGGAGCCACCTTTTATATCAACAAGAAGGGCACCAAAGTCATCCAGGGCATTAGAGCCGGAGGTTTGTTCAAGGGCGGCCTGGCTCCGGCCAGCCAGGGGCAGAGGTACGGCTATATCAATACATCCGGCCGTTTTGTGATTAAGTCGAAATTTTATTGGGCTGACGATTTTAAAGGCGAATTGGCGGTGATCAGTTTGCTCGTTCCGAATTCGCGCGAGGAAATCAGAGGGTACGTGAACCGCAGCGGAGCGATCGTCTGGCCGCCGGCTTCCGAACTTCCGAACGGAGTGACAAAGCCACAGTAAGGCAGAACAACCGAGCTTCACGGTTTGTATCGGAAAAAGAGCGCATTATAGCTAACTCATCGAAACTAACTTGCCGTTGGCAACTGTTTCATTTTTCGTTAAGCTAACGGACAGTATAGTTTAGTTATAAACGTACTTTCCAAAAAAGTGTGTGATAAACTGTTTGAAGCACAAGCCTGACTATACTGCGGATGACTTTTTAAACGATGAAAAGCTCTTTTCTTTTCTTTACTTTACATGAGTCCAGCAGAATTGAAACAAGAATTGGCGAGGGGACTTGAAGACGAAAGCCGTTAGTGAATGTAAAGTGCCCCCCTGTCAATTTTGTGTATGTTAATAGGTAAACAAATGAGCAGCGAACAAAATTTGTATTAGGAGGAGTATCTGCCATGCGCATAGAAACTCAAAATGTTGTTATAAGAACATTGGAAAAAAAAGATGCTAAAAGATTTTATTCAATTGCCAGGGAATCGGCTGTATACCGCTATATGCCAGATTGGGCTGACGGACGCGCACATCCGAAGGATTATTATGGATTGATTGATCAGTATCAAAAGCAATCGGATAATACGGATATTTCCATTGGCCGTTCCTACGCGATTGCCTTGCCAAACACCGATGAGATGATTGGTAGCATAGGAGTGGGGCTTAAAGAGAAGCTAAATGAAATCGAACTGGGATATTTCATGTCAGAAAAGCACCAAAGGAACGGATATACCAGAGAAGCGGTAAGTGCCTTGGCAGAATGGTGCTTTGAGGTATCTGATGTTAAGTATTTAATCCTGACAATTAATTGTGCCAATGTTCCCTCGAACAAATTGGCTGAAAAATGTGGATTTAAATTGCTTGAAAAACGAACGCCTATAGGGGATAACCAATTTTATATGGAAAATGATAGTTACTTTTATTACAGAAGCTACAGAAAATAAGCAATGGTCCACGGTCTCCGTGGACCATTTGCAATTGGATATTGTCTCAGGTGATCTGCAGCCATAAACGCTCGTTTTACGGATCGAATTAAAAAGGCTCCAAGCTTCTGGACGAGCCTAGTCGCCAGAGGCAATTTGTAGACATTGAACTAACAGGTAACGATAGTTGAATAAACAAACATTTGAAGAAGCTGCCGGTGCTGATCGGCAGCTTCATTACGCTAACGGGCAGGATAGTTTATTTATAAGTGATCTGTACATTTCACTTCAAAACAATTTGTAGCATAATTGATAAAACTAAGCTCCGGGAGGTTATTTAATGTTACACATTGAAAAAGTGAATGCCGGTCGGAAAGAAGTGTTAAAAAATTTAATGACCTTGTTCCTTCATGATTTATCTGAATTTAATGAAAAACTTGACCTGAATACTGAAAACGGATTGTTTGAATTTGAAGTATTTGAGTGGTTTTTTGAGAAAGAAGGATTAACCCCCTTTTTCATTAATCTAGACGGAAAATCCATAGGTTTTATTTTATTGCAAAGTGGTCCATATTCAAATCAAGAGTATGCTGATTATGTGCTGAACTCCTTCTTTATTCTAAAGAAGTACAGGAGGAAGGGGATCGGGAAATTAGCATGTCGAGTTTTTTGAGTTGTATCCAGGTCGTTATGCGATAAGTCAGGCGCTAAGTAATATTCCGGCTATCCATTTTTGGAAAAGCGTCTATGAAACGAATAGTTTAGATGTTTACGAAAAGCCCGAAATTGAGGATGGAATAAAGGTTATATATCAATATTTCCAAACAAACACTGATGATACATATTAAGTTAACGGGACACGATCGTGGGACAGCGGTTGCTTCGGCAATGGGTAGTTTAACTTTAATTAAACTTACCTCGTCTATTTATTAACGGACGTATTAAGTGATTCAAAAATATAACTTTTTTCAAAACAGGAGCATTTTTATGTCAAAATACAGATTGCAACAAGCGGAACAAGAACTATTTGCAGTGTATCAGGTTATATATTCCGATGCCGATATTGAAATGTGGTACGACTGGAATTCCCGGCTCGATGATACAAAATTTACTGATCAATGTTTTTGGATCATGCGGGATGATGAAAGGATTGGGGGTGCAATTATCAACAATGGAACGGTTATGTATCCCTTTTTGATATCACCTCATGTAGACAGAAGCGTTTTTTGGAAAGCATTGTTCAGTTGTTGTAATGATATTGTACACATTAAAGGTGTCTTGCAAAAAGATATCGATATTTTGCTTACTTTCGCGTATCGATTAGATGTAATCCGGCAGGTCATGTGCTGTCCAACTGATACTGGCATAACTACGATACTACCAAAAGGTTACTCTCTGCATATTTTGAATGATTCTATTGATAGTGAAACCGTTGCCAAAGTTATTATGGAAGGATACAGCAGAGGGATTGACAACGAGATATTTGGTGCTCCGAACGAGGCGGAGGTAATAAAAGATGCAACGCGTCTAATGCAGATTTATGCCCACAGGAATCTTTCCATTTGTGTGTTTGATGAAAAGGAACAAGAAATGGCAGGACTTTGTATTGCTGGTATTAGTGAAAACATGCCTTTAGGATTTGCCGAAATAGGTGAAATATGTGTCTTGCCTAAATACAGGAATAAGGGGCTCGCTGAAACTATGCTTAAGCACGTAAGGGCAAACGCTCACAAATATGCACAAGTTGTTAAACTTTGTGTTACAGTTGGCAATTATGCGGAGAACCTCTATAGAAAGAATGGTTTTTACCCAGGACCTAGATTTGCAAATATGAGCAAAAGATTAGTATAGTTCGTGACCCGGGGTTATATCAAAAGTTAACGGAGAACGTTTAGTTGAATAACGACATGGAAGAAGCTGCCGGTACTGATCGGCAGCTTTATTAAGCTAACGGGCTGGATAGTAACCAGTACGAGGGAGTTCAGCCATGAGTTCATGAGTTCTAAGAACATAGAAGGCGTGAAACCCTTTGAAGTGCAACGTCTATGTGTAATGGGCCGGTTTTATGAAGGAGGTTTGGAAAGTAAAGAAGAGGGCCTCCGCCCTCCGATGAAGCTTCAAATTCTTATATACGAGAGAAGTTAGTCAGATGAGCTTGTTTTTTGACGCGAATAAATAGGCGCTAATACCCGTGGCAACGGACAGATTCAGGGAATCCACGTCTGGGGTCTGTGCTATTTTCAATCCGGTTCCCACATGGCTGAATTTTTCTTCGTCAAGACCAGTAGCTTCATTTCCGAAAACAAGGGTAAACAGCTCTGTTACAGGACAGTTCTCCGGTGTCAGTGTGGTTGCAGCACGAAGCATGAAAGAAAACAAGTCGTGCCGACCGAACTGGCTCCGATATGACTCGAAGCTGGGAAAGGAACAACATTGAATCCGGAATAATGCCCCCATAGAGGCGCGGATGGTTTTGGGATGAAAATGATCTGCTCCGGGAGTAACGATCCCGAGATTGCCAAATCCCAAACCTGCGGTTATCCGGATAATGGTGCCGAGATTGCCCATATCCCCAGGATGGACGAGGAGAATATGAGGTTTATCGGAAGCAAGCCTGTCTGAATATTTGGAAAACACCCCAAACACGAAGCAATTTTCTTTCCGATCGACCTTGGCAAAAGCCTTATCCTGCTGGACAACTGGAATATGCTGCTGCTTGCAGAGGATTTCAAGTACACTACGATCCCGATAAGCAGAATGGATATAAACGACCTCTACGATCTCCGGCCGCGCCTGTATCATTTCAATTGTTGCGTATGCGCCAAGGGTGTAGCTATAGTCCTGCTCTTTACGATATTGCTTTAATGAAAAATTTGTCATGCTTGTCATCGAAACCCGCTCCTTTATGAATTAATTTCATATAGGATGCAAAGTCTCTGGACCAACAGACCTAACTCAGGATGCCAATCTGTTAAGCTCCACACAAGGTTCAAGGTCTGTTTGCCCTTAAGACTTTGCGTGGAGCAGATCGAGTGTTACACCAAAATGAATAGCCAAAGGATTCACCATCTTTCTTAGTTTTCCTGATATTATATATCACTAGCGCAACATAAGCACCTAATTAGAGGCAGGATGCTGCGATAAAGTAAAGGGTTATCGAAAATTAGATTCGTACGAAGAGGTGGCTCTCTCTTTTCTGGCAGCCGCTGGTTAAGCTGACGGGCAGTTTACTTCAATAGTCTGTGAGAAAATAATACATGCTCAGACAAGGAGGAGGATAATTATTGAAACGGTAAGAATTGAAGAATATAACGATGAATGGCCATTTATATACCAAGAGGAGAAAAGAAAAATTGAGGAGGTGATGACTGATAAAGCCATTGCTATTGAACATATTGGCAGTACTTCTGTTCAGGGTTTAGGAGCAAAACCGATTATCGACTTCATGGTTGAAGTAAACGAATTAAAAGATGTTGAAGCCTTTATTGAACCCCTTGCAAAGATAGGTTATAAGCATGTTTATCACAATAACTTCCCTAACAGAAGGTTTTTCAGAAGAGGTCAATGGAGAGCAGGAACGCATCATTTACATATTTATGTTTATGGAAGTGAAGAATGGAATAACAATATTTTGTTCAGGGATTATTTAAGAACTCATCCAGAAATGCTTAAGCAGTACAATCAATTAAAAAAAGAACTTGCAGAGAAGTATCATCATGACAGAGTTGCTTATACCAATGCCAAGCATCCATTTATTTTTGATGTAATTCAAAAGGCAAAAATGAGTGAGAAAAATAACCAAGCCATTGATTAGCTAACGGAGAACGATAGCTCAATAAATACACAAATACGCGGGCTGCCGTATGATCGGCAGCCGCGTTGTGCTAACGGGAAGGATATTTCCAATTGCTGTATAATGAATATGCGAAATGGTTTGGTATAAGGGACCCAGTTTGCGAAGCTGGATCAAATGCTTCAGGTTGGAGGTGCTCCGGTGAATGGAAAGTCCATTGCTCAGCTTTACGTAATGACGGCAAAGATTCCGGAAGAAGGCGTAGAGAAATTTAATGAATATGAAAGTCATGTACTACCTTTACTTAATGAGCACGGCGCGAAATTGGAAAGAAGACTCCAAAGCCCTGATCGTCTCATTGAGATTCATATCATCTGGTTTCCATCTTCCCAATCGTTTGAAAATTATTGTACAGACCCTAGGCGCAACGAGCATATCTATCTTCTTGTTGAATCAGGTGCTGAGATTGAGTTAAGGGTGATGAAAGACTTGAAGTAATAAGCTATCGGGGAACGATAGCTCCATGAAGACATTTGAAGGCAGCCGCCACAAAAGCCGGCTGCCTTTTTCTTAAACTAACAGGCAGAATACTATAAATTTTACGCGTGATCCTTATCCCGCTCATTTACAGAACGATTGGGAAAAAGCCATCCTTTATATATTGTGCGAACGGAATATGTCCCCCGGTCAATTCGTTTCCGACCAAAGAGATCCCAGCTTCCTGGATTTCGTCCTCCACGTCGAAGAATCCCGAACAGGCTTGGCAGCCGCCCTTCACGATCCCCGATTTCAACACCTGCTTATACAAACCGTTAAATGGATGATCCGCCTTGCTGAGTTCGTTTGGCCACTCCGTTCCGGCTCCGTCAAAGAGAACTGCAACCTCAAAGCCCTCTTCGTGCAGCTCCTGCCCGTACAACAAACCATGAACTGCCTTACCGAGATCCTGTTGATTCGCTTGAATGATGATGACAAATTTATTGGAAACTGACATTTTGAATACCTCCAATTTCATTTTTATTAATTGCGTACAAGAGATGGATTTGCAGGGGAAAACTCGTGAAAGTCCCAGATAATCGGCGTGTCATTTTCAATATACAGAACTTCATCGATCTCAAACCGAACCAGCCGCTCTGCCCCCGGATGAAGAGAAATCTGGCACTTATCCCAAATGATATAGGAGCGCCCGGTCAGTTGAAGCGAATGTCCCGCTTGAAAGTCAATAAACAACATACCGGTGTTCGGATTGCTGTAAAGATTGCCAAGCGTATTAAACATGGAATTCCCGAAATAATCCGGAAAAAGAAGGGTACTCTCATCCAACAATTCTACGAACCCAGGATGACCTCCGCGATGAGAGGCGTCCATTTTCCCTTCCAAACTTGCGCTGCCAATAAAAAAAGTATCCGCTAGGCGAATCCATTCCTGTTGCTCGGAACTTATCTTGTTGCTGTGTTGTGCATGTCTTTGCGTCCGGCGGAACCCCCCACTCGGTTGGAGCGAACGTTTCTGTATGTATTTGGGGCAATTACCGTATACCTGCTCCGTTGTGACCGTCAATCGTCCGCTCTCATCGATTTCTCCCTTTCCATTTATTCTCATTCGGATTCTTCGGTTGAAATCGATCGCAAGCAATCCGATCTCCGGGTTAGAAAGCAAATTTTTGATGAGGGGATCGCTTGCAGGAGGACAGGACATGATGGTTACTATAGTCTCCGATGCAGCGCTGATGAACCCTGGTTCACCGGTTAAAAAGGAAATCCATACTTTCCCGTTCTCACCAACAGTGGAAGCAATGATCATGGATTGTGTCTGGATAAATGCCATGGCACCCTTAAAAATAACAGACCTTATGCTTTTACTGTTCTGTTCCGCGAGGAATTCTTCACCCGCCAGCTTTTGAACGGCCAATTCCCCGGCATGATACACACTAATCACGTATTACACCCCCTTTTTTAACCATCATAAACTTCTTGTGGGTATTATATATTGATTTATTTAACCTGTAAACATTAAATATGGGTATTAATAAATGACTGCAAAAAAAGAGTCCTAGACAATTATGAATCTAGGACTCCGTGGTATCTTTATTTTTATGCCGCTCCAAATAGGCCGTGACTTTCATGCGGTTGCCGCACGTTTTCTGGCTGCACCATCGGCGGGTGCTGTTCCTGCTATTGTCATAAAAATAAAGTACGCATGCCGGGTTTTCGCACTTCTTGATCAGACGAATATCATAATGACAGAATAGATCGACGGCAGCCTCTGCTACGGGAATGAGTAAATCGCTCGGTTTCCGAAGGGCAACCTGCTTCTCGGCAGCAAATCGGTGATCGGTTCTGATCAGTTTGGTGGTGATGACCTGCTCTTGAAGTACCTTGTTGATACATGACATGTCCTCTTCCGAGACTTCGATATTCCGCGTTCTATTCTGGACCATCGTGAGCATACTTTTTCTAAGCGCTATTGCTTCCTCAACCAGCGATTCTCCATTCCCGTACTCCCATTTCTGTATCACAGCATCGAGTCGTTCTTTCGTGTAGAAATTCATTAGGGATAACCATTCAAGCACGTCTTCCCAGCTACACAGTAATTCTACCGGTTGTCCGCCCACCGCAATTTTCGTATTGATAAAATCCAGTGCTGGATGATTCCCGATAAATTGAAAAGCAGGGGCAATTTTCTTAGGCATCTTACCGAACTCCTTACAAACTTATTCTTTCATCATTATAGTCTTTCTGCTGTTATTCGCCTAGGACGTCGCCATGGCCCGTCGATAAGGTTGAGATCAAGTGAGGGGAAGATAAATAATGCTTGCCTTAGAGTGTACTTTAAGATGTAAGATGAATATATTCCAATTCTTGGATGGAAAGGTGTGAATGAATAATGAAGCAAAGATCGTTAGGTAACAGCGGCTTAAAGGTATCAGCGCTCGGACTCGGTTGTATGGGCATGTCCGACTTTTACAGCGGTCGTGATGAAGAAGAGGCCATTCGGACCATACATAGAGCTATAGAAGTGGGAGTTACTTTTCTGGACACGGCTGATATGTATGGCGTCGGGAAAAACGAAGAGCTAATCGGCAGAGCGGTGAAAGGGCGGCGCAGCGAAGTCATTCTGGCAACGAAATTCGGCAATGTGCGAAGTGAAGATGGTAAATTTCTGGGGATTAACGGCAGTCCGGAATATGTAAAAGCAGCTTGTGACGCCAGCCTTCGGCGCCTTGGCATTGACTATATCGACCTGTACTATCAGCACAGGGTAGACCCAAATACGCCGATCGAAGAGACGGTCGGCGCTATGGCCGAACTGGTGAGTGAGGGCAAAGTCCGCTATATCGGGTTGTCAGAAGCCGCCGCTGCGACTATTCGGCGAGCGCACGCCGTACACCCGATCACGGCGCTGCAGACGGAGTATTCACTCTGGAGCCGCGATGTGGAGGATGAAATTTTGCCGGTTTGTCGCGAACTCGGTATTGGCTTTGTGCCATACAGTCCGCTCGGACGCGGATTTCTTACAGGTCAAATCCAAAAGTTTGAAGACTTGGCGGATGATGATTATCGACGGTTCTCACCCCGGTTTCAAGGTGATAATTTCATTAAAAATTTGGAACTCGTAAGACGAGTAAAAGAAATAGCCGCCGAGAAAGGTGTCATGCCGTCCCAATTAGCTTTATCTTGGCTGTTGGCACAAGGAGACGACATCGTACCCATTCCGGGAACCAAACGCAGGAAGTACCTGGAGGAAAATATCGGTGCGATCTCTGTCGAACTGACTCAAGAGGATTTGGTGCGAATTGACGAAACTGCTCCCAAAGGAGCGGCCTTCGGAACCCGATATCCGGATATGAGAAGCGTAAACTTGTAGCAGGGAATATCTGATAGGAAAGTGTTGATTGAAATAAACGAACGGTGAACGTTAGTTGAATAAAACTTAATGTTGAGCAGGCTGCTGCAGCCTGCTCATTTTATTAAGCTAACGGGCAGTTTAGTATATCAAACGATCTCCCAAATAAGTTCGTGGTAAACTATTCAAAGCAGGGTACTTGAGGGAGGATACAACTCACAATGAAAGAGTCTTTAGTTAAACAAGCAGCACGAATTGCAGGCAATTTTCTTCAGGAAGAAGTTAAAACCTCTTATCAGATCGAAGGAAAAGGCATCACAAATCAGGTATGCGTAGTTGAAACAGAGATCAATAAAGTGGTTGTCCGCATGAACGTAAAGGATGAATATCAAAGCTTTTTCAAAGAGAAATGGTGTATCGAGCAAGCAGCTGAAGTAGGCGTTTCTGGACCTAAGGTCATGTCCATTGGCATTGTTGATGAGACAGCATATATGATTCAAGGCTTTATTGAGGGAGTCAACGGGGGAGACAGTACTGTACAAAAGTCTATTATTTGGAGAAGACTGGGCGAATATGCCAAGCTTATTGATTCTATTCAAGTGAAGGGATACGGGGAAAATCTGATTGATCCTGTCCACGGAGAGTTTCAGTCACCACCTCATGCTGGATCAGACGGTACATGGCAAGGGTATGTACAGCATAATATAAATAGTTTGACTGAGCATGATCCCTTGATTGAACTTGGAGTAATCAATCAGGCGGAATCACAGAGAATAAAACAACGGTTTGAGGATATAAAGAGTGAACCGTTCCGTTTCGGGTTAATCCATGGTGATATCTCCTTAAAGAATACGATTATCAATCAGGAAAACCAAGTGATCTTGCTGGATTGGAATGCAAAAGTAAGCGTGGTATCACATGCAACTGTTGCTCAATTGATGCATTACCAAATCCTGGGGCTGGATGAAAGCCCAAATGCTGAAGAATTCGAAGCGTTTATAGATGGGTACGGAATAATTGGAGAAGACCTTTCTGGCATAAGGAATTATCTGTTATTACGGGCTTTTGATAACCTTAGGTGGTCTATTGATCAAAGGCCGGACCTAGTCAAACCCTATGCTGCATTCGCGAAACAAGTAGTAGATATTACGATGGATTAGCAGATTGTGCGGAACACGATAGCTTAATGAAGACATTTTAAGGCAGCCGACCCAAAAGCGGCTGCCTTATTCCTCATCTAACGGGTAGGATAGATCAGTAAAAGGATCGAAAAGTAAAACTATTCCATAATCTACGGGTTTATATATTTCGACTGTAGGCAAGGCATTAATTTATTTGGCATTATCGCCTGATGCTAACGGGCAGGTTAGTGTAATAAGGATAGTTTTGGTGTTTTGTTAAAATGTGGAACTTTGATCATTTGATAACGTCTAAATACATAAAACATGCAGGAGAAATTTGTTTATTGCAATTTGTATTTCATAAGAAGGTATGGTGGTGATTTTGGTGAGAAGGTTTTTTTTACTTATTTTACTTATGATTCTTATTACAGGTTGCTCATCGACTGAGGATAAAATTGACAAATTATTAGAGAAGACAGGTAAACCATTTGAGTTACTTTATCAAGAAGAAGTAGAAAATGGAATGATTGTCTTGTATAAAGACGAATCGGGATTTCGGCATGCTTACTTTTCTAATAAAACAAAATACTGGAATATAAGTGGAAATGCCGAGCTAAACCCAATAGATGGTTTTACTTGGGGAATGACAAATGACCCTAACATTCCAAAACTGACATTCGCAGGGTTGATTATCGATGACGAAATACAAAATGTGATCGTAAGACAAACGACAGTAAATCAACAAGCAAAAATGGTTTCAACAGATCAAGGACGATTTTGGTTTACCTATTTCGATAATTTGGAAGAAACCTCAGACCACCTAAAAATTGAGGCTTTAGCAGGTAATGGTGATATCGTATGGAAAGATGGGGTTTATGATGGAAAATACTATCATGGAAAAACTAAAAAATAAATGTCACATGTTGAATAACGGGAAACGTTAGTTGAATAAAACTTAATGTTGAGCAGGCTGCAGCAGCCTGCTCATGTCATTAAGCTAACGGGCAGCATAGTTTAACTTTAATTAGGTATGATCAGATTAATTGACTCTTTTTTGATACCACTTCGATGGTGGTCAAGTTCTGTTTATTGATAACAGCGCAGTGATTCAGGAACAAGCGGCTGTGAGGACTCGTTATACGAGAGCAACGAACTAAAGAGGTGTTAGAGTGGGAACAACATTTGATCACATGATGCAGGACTCGAATTACAAACGTGAATGCGGACGAGGAGGAGTCGACTAATGGGTGAGAAGATGCACGACGACGAAATAGAAATTGATGAGGCGCTCGTGCGCCGACTGCTTGTCGCCCAGTTTCCCCACTGGGCAGGGCTGTCACTGCGACGGATCGAGCCTGCTGGCACAGAGAACGCCGTCTTCAGGCTAGGCGACGAATTTTCTGTTCGGCTCTCGCGGCGGGAGGGGCCTTCGACACCAGATAGTCGCGAGTTTATTTGGCTGCCTAAGCTGGCGCCATTGGTTCCGCTTGAAATCCCCGTACCTATCGCTCAGGGACATCCGAATAGTGAATATCCGTGGTTTTGGGAGATCCATACTTGGGTTGAAGGCGAGACTGTACCGATAGAGGAGATTGATGCGATTCAGGCCGCGCGTGATCTTGCTGCGTTCGTTGCAACGCTGCAACAACTCGATCCATCGGGCGGGCCGCCGGGCCGCGGCATTCCTTTGGCTCAACTGGATGAGGAGTTCCGCTACTGGCTGGCGCGGTTCGATGGCGATCCCTCGGTGTCTACTGTGTGGGAATCGGCGCTTGCTGCGCCTACGTGGAAAGGCCCGCCGGTTTGGCATCACGGTGATCTTGACGCGCGTAACTGGCTCGTGCGAAATAAACGTATCACCGGTGTGATCGATTGGGCTACAATGGGCATTGGCGATCCTGCATGCGATGTCATGGTCGCTTGGAAGTTACACTCGCCGGCGGCCCGTGATGCGTTCCGTGAATATCTTCCGACGGACGACGCTACGTGGGCAAGAGCCAAAGGATGGGTCGTTTCTCAGGCAGTGGGAGTACTGGCTTACTACACGCCGGAAAACAATCCAGTTCTGTATCAGGAGGCGAGATCCTGGCTCGATCTAGTACTATCAGAGTAATACTTGATTAAGAAAAGAATCACTAACTTCTAACGCTCATTGAACTATCGGGAAACGTTAGTTCAATGAAGATATTTGAAGGCAGTCGCCCTAAAAGACGGCTGCTTTTTTCATTAAGCTACGGGCAGGATAGTTCAAGCATTTTTTGAAAGGATTTATGAATATTTCAGCGAAGTAAGATAAATAACATTTTTGTAAATAGGGAGGTCCGTAAATGTCTGACTTTTGGAAGCCAAAAGGATATTCAAGTGTCTCACCCTATTTAGTGGTGCCGAATGCACAGAGTGTAATTAATTTTTTGCAGGAAGCTTTCGGTGCAACCGAATTAAGACGTTTTTATAGACCTGATGGTTCTTTTATGCATGTCGAACTGCAAATTGAGGATACGGTTGTAATGCTTGGGGATGCCACAAATAATTGGTGCGCAACTATTGCTCAATTACATATTTATGTGCAGGATGTTATAAGAGTTCACCAGCTTGCAGTTCATGCTGGTGGCACATCAATCTTGGAACCAACTCGCAAAGAAGGAGATCCTGATCGACGTGCAGGGGTAAAGGATCCTGCTGGAAACACGTGGTGGATTGCAACACAAGAGGTTTAGCACTCAAGTTAGTTGTAACCTAAACATAAAAATCAATGAAACTTGTAACTCGTTACACTAACGGGAAACGATAGCTGAATAAAATATCAGGAAGAAGCTGCCGTGTTGATCGGCAGCTTCAATACGTTAATGGCCAGTTTAATAACCAACAGGAGGGAGCTGAGCCTTGAGTTCATGAATGTTAAGACCATGGAAGGCGTGAAAGCCTTTGAAGTGCAGCAATGGGATTGGGATCGGCACGGTTTGAGGAAGGGATTTGGAAAGTAAAGAAGAGGGCTTTCGCCCTCCGTTGAAGCTTCAAAATTCGAGAGAATGTTAGTCAGATGAGCTTGTTTTTTGACGCGAATAAATAGGCGCCGATACCCGAGCAATGGATAGTTTCAGGGAATCTACGTCTGGAGTCTGTGCACACACACATATATAAGCCTATGGGCTTTTTTGTGCTTGAAAATTAGTTGAAATCAACTAAGGGAACAAGTTCTTGTTATAAGAAGGTATTGCGTGGTTATTTATGTCAGAAGAAGTGGGGAGATCGGCAATGGGACCAAGTTCTTGTCCTACAAAAGTTATCATTTTTCTTAAATAATGTTAATTTTATGTCATTCATCGCTTCAATTGCTCTGATATAATGTTAAAAAATGAGCTGGTATAGTGATGTTGAGTGCGTTTTTTGCTTTCAGGATGTGGATCAGATAAGCCTACAATGGTTACGCGAGGTGCGAGCGAGCTTACCAGTAATCAAGGAACAATTCAACTGGAACAAAATACTGAGGCGAAACTGATAAAGGCATCGAAAATAAAGAAAAAGGCTCGCCCCATTTGTATGCGAAAACATAACTTTATAGTGGGAGTGTGAGATATGAAAAAAACATTATTGGCATGTATTTTGGTAATGTTGATGCTAGCATCGGCTTGTGGAAATGTATCAAATCCAAATACTTCTAGTGAGGCTAAGCCTGAGAAGGAAGAATCTATTATTACAAAAAACACATCCGAATCTTGTCTTGTTGAACGTATAAGTTTGGATAGCGAAACTGAAAAATATTTGTATGGAACTTGGAAAGTTGAGAAGCTTTTAGGATTTGCAAATTCATATAATGATGCTTCTGAATATCCAACAGGGCAAAAATTTATTGGAGATGAAATTATAATCAAAGAAGACTTCTTTTCATCAAAAGGACTTAAAAACTATACTAATTATCAATATGAACTAAAAAATCCATTATATGAGATTACAGCGACATGCTATAACCCTGACTCTTTTTATAGATTATATAAAATAGATATCCCAGACTTAAATATAAATGATGTAGTAAAAGCAATAGATATAAGTGAGCCTTCTACAAAAATTAGCATACCTGTAAGTGTAAGTTTTTTTGTTGTTAATAATGAGAGGCTTATCTTGTTATCAGAGGGAACTATTTTTGAACTTAAAAAAATGAATTAAGGTTATGTAATAAGTTCTGTGCTAATAGAACAGAAAGAACAGAAAATATCCAGGAAGGTCAGGTATCCTATAAGTAATTCGGAAAATGCATGTGAATATAATTTTTTTAACAAGAAAGGTCAGCCTCTAGGCTGACCTTTCTTGTTTATGTCGTTTAAACTAAAGTGTATATACTGGATATTTGTGAGTATACTTCATGCCTGTACAAAACAAAGTTGCTTCGTCATTTCTTCGTGGTTGTAAACTTCTATCATATGAAAATGCTTTGCTGACCATTTTTGAACAAGTATCGAGCATATCTTGTGTTAGTGGACCAATAAAAGTTGGATATATATGCGCATTGGCAAGCATAGTTTTTACATCATTGGTTGCTAGCACCCCAGAACCTGCATTAAAAGTGAGCGATACAAGTGCATCAAACTGAGATTGTGAAAATTTATGACCTGAAGGAAGTACCAAGTTATTTACTGCCGCTACAGCACTTGCCGTATCCTTAGTAAGGAAAGTATCTGCCTGAGACTGAGTAATGGGAGAAGTATAACTGAGTCCCAAAGATTTTGATAGAGCATCAGCTTCTGCTTGGGTCAAATTTGTATTTGGTGTATATACTTTAGACTTTGTTATCAGGTGTCCATATCCAACTGTTGGAAAACCTTTAGGATCAGCATAGAATTTTAAGTTAAGTCCCTCATGCCCTTTCAAAAAGGTTACTCCACTAGCGCTTAAAGATTGATTTCCCATAATAATCACTCCTAAAGTTATTTTTAGTAATGAGAGCAATATGGAGGAATCATAGACAGAGCACCATTCCCAAGTTTTCTGCAATGCCGTATTGCCTTCACATATAGATAAAGAGAAATGAATCTCTTTTTTTACAACTACTCTCCAAATTTTATATCAATTCACTGATATCAAAAGTTTGTATAACCTCAATCATTTTGACATAGAGTTCCTGTTTTAAATCATCTCGATGATCGGCGGGTACTTGTCGCAAGGAGGCTTTGATCTTTGGCAAAAAAGATTCTAGGATATGTAATGTTGCCTCCCTATCGTGGTGTTGCTGTGCTTGTATTAAAAATCCGGTCAACATAACATCACCGCTTTACATTTTTTTGTATTTCATTCTTCAAGCCATTAATAGCATCGCTTAGATCAGATATTTTTTTTTCGAAACGAATAAGTAGATATAAAGTAATGGCAATAGGAAAACCTAAATTAGCAATAAAAGTAGCAATGTCACCCTCCATCATATTTCATCCCCTTCCCGTATTAAGCTGCGCAATTTAGTTAGAGCTTTCAATCGGTGTTTCGAGACGTTTTGTTGAGATACTCCCAATATTCCGGCTATTTCCTTGTCATTTAGTGCTTGTACGTAAGCAAAAGATAAAATCTGTTGTTGTTGTGCTGAGAGGGATTCAAAAGCTTGATAAAGAGAGTGATCCGTAATGTGATCTTTTAAATTTGGTGGCACAGATTCTGAATCATGAACAGTAAGTAATGCAGATTCTAAGTTTTCATCGTTGTCTAAAGTCAGCTGGAATCGGCTGTCCTTTATTCGTCTCTTTTTATCATAATTGATAGAGTTATAGTGAATAAGATTGGCCATATACTTGATAAAACGACGATTTACCTCATCATCCTTATTCAATATAACCCCCCCTTTTTTTTATAAAGAGATTGCTCCTTCTTAATAAAGAGAAATGAAACGGTTTTTTTACAACCATTCCCAACAAAAAAAGGAACATGCGTTCTATATTTTATCATTAATAGTTCGTAATGGGGTCACATTTGTGTCATTAGACAAAACCAAACAGTACCATAGAGATGCGGTTTAGCATGTTGAACTTTGACTTCTTTGTTGATCGCCTTACAATATCCAGCGTAATATATTCTTACCTTATAATGCAGTCTGACAAGTTGGCGGGCTTTGTTTTAGTACGGAAAATTGCAGCAGATTGTGAACCGCCAAAGTTCTCAATCGCAGAGTTTTTCATATTAAAAAAGTACCGGAAGCGAGGAATTGGTAAAGAATCAGCGCTTAAAGTTATTTAGATGTTTAAAGGGATTTGGTTGGAGAAAAACATTCCTGCGAAGGCATTTTGGACGTAGGTTATAATAGAATACTCAAATGGTAATTGTTCAGAAACTATACAGGCAGGAAAACCAACGAGTTTATCACATAATATTGTTAAGCTAACGGGCTACGTTAGTTCAATAAAGACATTTGAAGTTAGCCGTCCCAAAACCGGCTGTTTTTTTCATGAAACTAACGGGCAGGATAGTTCAATCATCTGGAAAAGTTGTTATTCTGGAGCTAATCATTTGACGGAGGTTTAACAATTTGATTTTAGATCGATACGAAATTAGATTAGGGCCACTTGATTTAAGAGTTGTACTTCTACACCAAAAGGAAATTGGAGTAACTGTGAATGAAGAGATGGGGCGACTTCTACTCATTGATGCGAAAGATTCACCTGAGATGTTGTTATTATCAGCTCTTTTTAAACATTGTCATGACACTGATGACGTGCTTTACCTTCGCAGGGAAAGTCCTTCGAATTCCGACATATTTATTTTCAATGGTGCTGTCACTCCATTAAACCGAAAGCTTATTAAAGAAATAAAATGGGTGCTTAATCGCTCAAAGTCAGAGGAAATAATTGATTTGAATATTGAAAGCAGCGAAGATGAGGCTTTTTGGGGTAAATGGGAAAGTTGGAAGTATGAAAGGCAGTTAAGAATAAATGGGGATAAAGACCTTGTCCTTCTAAATATCTCAAAATTAGGACTTGAATTGTTGACTCACTCCTGTGCACACTTGGCATTTTCATATGCTGGTCATTCTCATTTTGATCGATACTCGACTTTAAATTCTCCTGAACTAATAATTCGTAATATTGCTCGAAATGATTAAGCTAACAGGAACCGATAGTCCAAAATAAGGGAGCAGCATGCCGTGGGCCGGCAGCTGTTCCTTTATTCATCATCATGTCCACACCATACAAAATGTTGTCTCGTTCGTTCAAAGAATGATGTCGTTTGGGCGTTTATCATATCAGATAACACGATCCAAATTCATGTTCTCGTTAGTAGATATTTACGACGTAAGAAAGGCGTGATGATAGCAATGAAAAAAATCTATGTGGTCAACAAAACTCATTTGGACATTGGTTTTACCGATTTGGCTGAAAATGTCTTGCACAAGTATTGCCATGAATACATTCAAAACGCAATCACTTTAGCTGAAGACTTAAGAAAAGAGGGCAAAGACTTTGTTTGGACAACAGGCAGCTTTCTTATTGAATATTACTTCAAAAACATGGATGAAGAAGCTTGTCAAAAGCTAGACGACGCCATAAAGAAAGGTTACATACGCTGGCACGCGATCCCATGTACGTTTCACTCTGAAGCGATGACACCTCAAACGTTACATTACATCATTTCCATCTCCAAGAAGTTAGATGCTCGTTATGGATACACAACAACAAGCGCAAAGATGACGGACGTCCCAGGACATACGATCGGGATTGTTGATGAGTTATATCGTCAAGGCATTAGATTCCTACACATTGGTGTAAATGGCTCGAGCTCCATTCCAGAGGTTCCGGATACATTTCTATGGAAGCATGGCGAAAGTGAGATCATTGTCTCTTATTCAGACGACTATGGCGGCGTCATCGGAGTGGATTGCATGGATAACAAGCTGGCGTTTATGCATACGCATGATAACAGTGGTCCAGGAACAAAAGAGAAAATTAACGCTTACTTGTCAAAAATGGCGAATGCGTATCCAGACTATGAGCTTGAAATGACTTCCATGGATCAGTTCGCCAATGAACTTTGGGAAGTACGTGACCAACTGCCAGTGATTACAGAGGAGATTGGGGACACATGGATTCACGGAACGATGTCTGATCCGAAAATCATTCGGGATTACCGGATTTTAACGAAATACATGTTGGATCACCAAATCGAAAATGATGATGCTAATTTCTATGCGATGTTAGTTCCAGAGCATACTTGGGGTATGGATATCAAACGCTATTTCAGTGACTATATGAATTATGAAAAGAAAGACTTCCAGCGAGCGCGCAGTTTAGACCAAATTACCGATGCTGATTTAACCTACGCTTATGGCATTGTTAAAGATGCAACGGTTGGCGAAATGAAATTCACTTATAATGAGTGGACGGATCGTTCGTACAAATTTTATGAGTCTTCCTGGAAAGAACAACGAAAGAACGTTGATCGTGCAATCGCTTGTTTGGAGCCTGAAGATCAAATTAACATTAAAAAACTAATCGAAGTTCCATATCATATTTTTGAAAACCAAGGGACTGAATGTGGTTTGGAAGAATTGATTTCGATAAACGGGTATCAAGTGATGTTTGCGAGCGATGGTTCTATCAACCACTTAGAAAAGGATGGAATCCTTTACTTTGATCAGGACAGCAAACTCGGGGTGCTGAGCTATACCATTGCCGGGCAAAATGACTATGATAACCTGCGTTACAACTATTTGCGTGAGCTGCAGCATAATTGGTGGGCCATTGACTTCTTAAAGCCAGGAATGGAAATCCAAAAACGCATTCAATGGAATGAACATTTCACACCACATGTTATTAAATTAGTTAAGGAAAATGATTCGATCATTGCCACTTTAAAGTATAGCCAAAGAGCTGTGGAGGAGTATGGTGCTCCAAGAGTGGTAAAGGTTAAATATCAATTTGGAGATAAAGTTGAAATTGCACTTTTATTGAAGGATAAAGATGCCATTCGTTATCCGGAAATTTATTCTTTTGATATGACACCACGTCTGAATTCGCCGTACTTAACGAAGATTCGTAAAATGGATACCGTGATTTCACCATTTGAAGTGGTAGGTCACGGAAATAAGCTGCAGCACATGATTGAAGAGTTAATGTACGATGGCAGCGATAAAAAAATCAACATTAAACCGATTGATGCCCCTCTCTTGGGAATCGGAACTAATAACAATCTAAGCTATAACAACAAATACCATCCAGACAACCATAAATTTACGTTTACACTATTGAACACCACATGGGGAACGAATTTCACGATGTGGTATGAAGAAGATATTTTCGCCCGGTTTGAGTTAGTGCTGGGATAAAAAGTCTAAAAGAAAAGAAGACAACAGGATCCTCCTGTATGTCTTCTTTTTGGTTTAGACGGAGACATCAGGCACCCAGGAACAGGTTCATGTCATCTTCCACATTGGTAATGCCGCCGATCCCGAAGTTGTCCACGAGGACCTTGGCCACGTTAGGCGACAGGAATGCAGGAAGCGTGGGGCCCAGATGGATATGTTTGACGCCAAGATACAGCAGGGCAAGCAGCACGATCACCGCTTTTTGCTCGTACCAGGCAATATTGTAGGAAATCGGCAGTTCGTTGATATCTTCAAGGCCGAATACTTCCTTCAGCTTCAAAGCAATGACGACCAAGGAGTAGGAATCATTGCACTGCCCGGCGTCCAGAACCCGCGGAATTCCGCCGATGTCGCCTAAGTCCAGCTTATTGTATTTGTATTTGGCACAGCCTGCAGTCAGGATGACCGTATCTTTGGGAAGTGCAGCCGCAAAATCGGTGTAATAATTCCGGGATTTCATCCGTCCATCGCAGCCGGCCATGACGAAGAACCGGCGGATCGCGCCGGATTTCACAGCATCGACGACTTGATCGGCCACGTTCATCACAGCCGCATGGGCGAAGCCGCCGATGATCTCGCCGGTTTCCAGCTCCGTTGGGGGCGGGCACTCTTTTGCCTGCTCGATCAGTACGGAGAAGTCCTTGGTAACGCCGTCCGCTGCCTCCGGGATATGGCGGACGCCAGGAAACCCGGTGTTGCCCGTCGTATAAATACGGTCCTTATAACTGTCCTTCGGCGGAATGATACAGTTGGTCGTCATCAGAATCGGCCCGTTAAAAGACGCAAATTCGCTGTTCTGCTTCCACCAGGCATTTCCGTAATTGCCTACAAAATGCTCATATTTCTTGAAAGCCGGATAATAGTGGGCAGGTAGCATTTCACTGTGCGTGTACACGTCCACGCCGGTTCCTTCCGTCTGCTTCAGCAGCTCTTCCAAATCCTTCAGGTCGTGGCCGCTGATGAGAATGCCGGGCCGGTTCCGAACCCCGATATTGACCTTCGTGATTTCCGGATGCCCGTACACGGATGTGTTTGCTTCGTCCAGCATCGCCATGGCGTTCACCCCGTATTTTCCGGTTTCCATCGTCAAAGCGACCAGATCCTGCACCTCAAGGCTGTCATCCAGCGTAGCCGCAAGCGCACGTCGCATGAACCGGTTTAATTCGATGTCATCTTGCTCCAGATGAAGCGCGTGATACGTATAAGCAGCCATTCCCTTCAAGCCGTACGTAATCAATTCGCGCAGCGAGCGGATGTCTTCGTTGAGGGTGAAGAGGACACCAACGGTACGTGCTTTTTCATCCAATGCGGATTCATGATCCGCTTCCCAGACGGCAGCATCAGGGAGATGAGCCGTTCCTTCCGGATATTGTTCGTTATAATAGGCACGTACTTCGCCGCGGAGCGCGATCGCTTCCCGGATTCTCCCCACAAAAACCTCGCGGTCAAAGTTGGCGTTCGTAATGGTTGCAAACAAGGAGTCCATGATAAACAGCGATACGCGCTGTTCCAGCACTTCCGGCAGCCGGACATCCAGACTGAGAAAAGAGATCCCTTTCAGCAGATAAATCAGCAAATCCTGCAGGTTCGCCACGTCATGCGGTTTGCCGCATACGCCGACAAGGGTGCAGCCGGTTCCTTTGGATGCTTCCTGGCATTGATAGCAGAACATGGACGGCTGATGATTCAAGGACGGCTCTGTCGCGTTACTATTCATGATTTCTCCCCCGTTTCGTGAGTGATTGGTGGCCTAAGGTCAACATACTTCCGCGTTGTCATTGGACTGTCAGAAACAGTATACTCCGCTGCGATCACCGAAAAAGTGATGAACATCACTAAGGGACAAACGAACAGGACATACGATCCGGAGGCGAAGAACAAACGGGTACCGCTCGGCGACTGGCCGAAATATACGGGCAATCAAGACCCTGCTTAAGGAAGAAAATAAAGAAATGCTCGGCGAATTTGAAAAAGAGGTGGAGCGGCGTGGGCTGATTTTGAAACGAGAGACCTTGATGATTTGTTCCCGTTCGTACGGAAAAAGTGTGACACCGAAACGAAGGAGAATGAAAGTGCAGACTTTGTGGGTTGTTTTTTAGCAGGGGGTTATTCATACTGAACAGAGGCACAATGGAAACGAGAGTTATTTTTAAATAAAAGATAGCTTGGTTTGAGAATAGAGGAGGAACCATGTCCTGGAGTAAATTGAAGCAGCAGCTGGAGAGTTTCCTCAGTCCTGCGTTAGTTGGAAGGGTTGAATACCGTGCAACGGGTTATCGTTATTTACCGGATAAAGCAGGGCTTTGTTATATTTCGGTAGATAAAAAGGACGTCCTCCGAATGAATGATAAAGCGAGTCAAATCCGGTGGTACCAGTCCGAGCTGGAAATTAAGAATGATCCCGATATCCAAATTCCGATCAGCCCTGAAGAAATGGAGGCGGTCAGAAAGGACACGAAAGGGACCGTTCCGGAGGATCGTCTAAAAGTCATTGCCAGAAACCGAAAAATAACAGGGTATGCCAAGGAGCTTATGTCAGCACAGGCTTCATTAAGCAAATCCAATTTTGTCGCTCTGGCTAATCAATTTTTATCTACTTCTATAGAAGAAAACATCGAGAGCAAAGATATTTTATTGAATATTCTGGCTTTGGTGGACAGACGCGTTGGGAAAAAGCGGATTTTGAACATGTCCGAGAAAATGAAGTTAAAGCATCCTGCTGTGCAGTATTTTTATGAGCTGCGGCGCAGCACGTGTTGAGAATTCATAACTTTCGTATTTGACGAGAACCCCGTCTATATCGATTGAACTAGAGTTTTACATCGAACTCCTGTTATAAGCGTCCGACAGCGGCCTATAACATGGCTTTAGTTCATTCTGTATAGCGAAGGGTTTTTGTTTCGTTTATACTGATATAGCCAATTTTACTTTCTAGGAGTTGTCTGACGAACTATGAACAAGAAAGAAATCGCGCACATTCGCAAGCAGTTTAAGATGGATAATGAATTAATGAAGATTTTCGATATTCTGAACGTGTACATTATGAAAGAAACGAACGAGGTTTATCATTGGGAGCGGAATCCCTTTGAGTTAGTGGACCGGGAGAAGCAGGAGCTGTACATGGGCAATTTCAAAAAGCTGCTGACCGGTGAATTGGATCATAAGCTGTTCGAGCTTAAGTTTCAGGATGAAGCGGAGGACCCTTCGAAGGTGCTGCTTCACCAAGCGATCCAGACGGGAGATCCGGAGGAGTGGCAGGATCTGATGATGCTGCTCGTGAACAAAATGTTGGCGGACACGACGTACGAACGGGATACGGTCATCACGTTCGTACGCGGACAATACTACCGGCCGACCAAGGCGAGGAATGATGCAGCGGAGGAGACTGGGAACGACGAAGTGTTCGGACATCCGTTCATTCTATGCAGCGTCAACTCTACGGAAAAGCAGCGGAAGGCGCTCTTGTTCGACTATGTGGAGAGAGAGTTTAAGTACAATGTCATTGTCGATCCGATTATCAAGCTCAGCACACCGGAGCAAGGATTCTTCTATCCCAGCGTGACGGACAATTACTCCGACGTGAACCGGGTTCTCTATGCGACGGGGAAATCGAATGATCCGAATGAGCGTTTTATCTCTGATGTGTTGAATGCGGAACGGTCTGTGACGGCCATGGAAGAGCGAGAGATCTTTGAAGACATCGTGAAGGAAGTAGCGGGTGAACAATTGGACTCAGCCACGATCGCACACGTGTACGAGGAGATCCACCAAGTGATTGAATCCCACCAGGATGAGGAAGAACCGGCGAAGCTCGATTACACCGATGTGGAACGCGTGCTGACCGCAAGCGGCGTAGATAACGTGACCAAGGAAGCCGTAGAACGAGCGTTCGAGACCATCGTTGACGATAAGAACTATGAACTGAAGGCGAACAGCGTGATCCCGAAATTCACGTCCAAATCGATCAAGATCGATACCAAGGTAGCCACGATTACGATCAGTCCACAGGATTTAAGGTATATTAAACAGGTGAGCTTTCAAGGCAAACGCTGCATCATGATTGAGGTTGACGAAGATGCCGTTATTGAGGGCTTTACGTTGACGACGGAGACGTTGTTGGAGAAGGCGGATTGAAGGGATAATAGCTTTTGAATTGGATTTCTCATACGTCATATCGGTAGCTTGTTAATATGCTCCCCCTACGGAGACAGGTTTTGATCTGTTTACGTGAGGGGGCTTTTTTGTGTTTGGTTTATTGAGTCTGTTCATTTGTTGGTCATGGGGATACTCAGATCCGGCGAAGGTGCAGATGCTCATCAGCATTGTAAAACCGAAGCAAATCGCTCCAGGTCAATTCGCATGGAACAGTGTAATTTTTTTCTATGAAGAGAAGGATTGGAGTACTGAAATAGAGAACGTGATATTAGATTCTGATGATAAGAAAGGAATAACTTTTTTTCGGAGCACCCTTCATCATAATCATCCATCCAGCTTATTCCCGGGTCAGCGATTGTTTTAGGCGAAGTCAATTGAATAGGAGGAGTCAAAATGAGACTGGCAGGAAAAATAGCGCTTATTACGGGTTCCGGATCCGGAATCGGAAAAGCTGCGGCATTACTCTTTGCCCAAGAAGGGGCAACGGTGATTGTTAACGACCTGGATGCGCAGAAGGGAGGAGAAACCGTACAGGAAATCGTTGAAATGGGCTGTAAAGGGATGTTCATACAAGCGGATGTGACGGATCCGGCCTCAGTCCAAGCGATGGTGGAGCAGACTATTGCTGCTTTCGGCCATATCGATGTTCTGTTCAATAATGCCGGAATTAGCGGTGTCGGCGCTTTGCATGAGGTTGAACCGGATGTATGGGACCGGGTGATGCGTGTGAATATTCGCGGCGTGTACTTGCCGAGCAAATATGCTCTGCCGCATATGATGCAGCGCAAATCGGGTTCTATCATTAATATGTCATCGTGCATCGCGGAAATCGGTTTGGCGAAGCGCGCTTCCTATTCGGCAACGAAAGGTGCTGTTTTGGCACTGACGAAATCGATGCAGGTAGACTATGCGCCTTATGGTATTCGTGTCAATGCGCTGCTCCCCGGAACCATTCTGACACCCTTTGTGGAGAATTATTTGAATAACAGCTACGAGAATCCCGAAGCTGCGATTGAGTCCCTTAAGAAACGCCAGCTCAGCGGCGAACTGGGCAGACCGGAAGATGTAGCTAAAGCGGCTTTGTTCCTTGCCTCGGATGAGTCGAAGTTTATGATGGGCTCTCCGCTGTATATCGATGGCGGCGTCGTCTTCGGCAAGGATGCTTAACATTTTAATAGGAGGGTGAGCTCTTGAAATTACTAACGTTTATTCATAATGACCAATATCGGCTTGGAGTGAAAACGGATGAGGGAGTCCTGGATGTCCTAGGGGCGCTATCCCTGATCCCATCTGAAACGGCGATTCCAACAACGATCCATGAGGTGCTGGATGGCGGAGATGAAGCACTGGCTGCCCTTCGCGAATATGTGGATCATGTGCTGCAATCCGATGATGCAATCCGCGCTTCTATGCTGCAGGAGTCGTCACTAACGCTTGGGCCCTGTGTGACCCATCCGAATAAAATCATCTGTGTAGGCTTGAATTATCGGAAGCATGCGGAAGAAACGAATGCACCGATTCCGGAATACCCGATTCTTTTCAATAAATTTAACAACACCCTGGCAGGAGCCGGCGAACAGATTCCGCTTCCGAAAGTTTCACAGAAAGTAGATTATGAGGCAGAACTGGTTATCGTCATGGGCAAAACGGCCAAGTATGTTTCCAAAGAAAACGCACTTTCCCATGTATTCGGGTATTGCAATGTGAACGATTTATCCGCTCGTGATTTGCAGCTTCGCACCCCTCAGTGGCTGCTCGGCAAATCCTGCGATAAATTTTCGCCTTTGGGGCCGTATTTGGTCACGGCGGATGAAGTCGGCAATCCGAATGATCTGGATATTCAATGCCTTGTCAATGGAGAAGTGCGTCAGCATTCCAATACGTCGGATATGATCTTTTACTGCGATGAGATCGTCAGCTATATTTCCCAGCATATGACCCTTGTTCCCGGCGATATTATTTTGACTGGAACCCCAGAAGGGGTTGTGCTCGGTTATCCGCCAGAGCAGCAGGTGTATCTGAAAGACGGCGATCAAGTCACCATACAAATCGAAAAGCTGGGATCCATCACCAATACGATGGTAGCCGAGTCGTAAATATCCGTAAAAGTTCGTGCTTAAAAAAGTCGGTTTTCAGCACCGAAGCTATGCATCCGATGTGCGTTTTTTATAACGCCTGGATTGGATGGATTTGCCATAGCAATCGTACATTTCATATATGATACATGATATACTTGGGGCAACTCGTAAAAAATGGAGATGAGCCCTTTGGCAGATAAACGATTGAGCCGCCATGTATTAACGGATGAACTCTATGATTTGTTGAAGAAAAAAATCCTGTCCCATGACATATCCGCAGGAGACAAAATCAATATCGATCAATTAGCGAGAGATTTGGGCGTCAGCAATATCCCGATTCGAGAGGCGTTGTTCCGCTTGGCTTCCGATGGATTTGTCAAAGTCGTACCGTTTAAAGGGATGTATGTCGCAGAAATGAACATGACGGATATCGACGAAATCTTCGAAATTCGTTATGCGTTAGAAGAACTTTCGGTTCGAAAGGCTGCTCCGCATATCCCTAAGTTCCGACTCGAACAAATTCTGCAAGAGCTCGATGCGGTTGAACACATGTGGGAAGCGAGCCACGAAGAGAATATCATCTCCAAGATGAACCATGATCTGCATGGAACGATATTGGCTTATGCAGGCAATGAGAACCTGAAGCAGATGGTCACGGCTTTAATCGAACGGGTTCACCGCTACTTGAATTTAGCCCATTACAAGATCGACATGAGCGCGGAGATTGCAGAACATCGAAGAATCGTGTTAGCTTTGCTCGAGAACGATACAGAAAAAGCCGTAGAAGCTTCCAGAATCCATCTACACCAGGCATATCAACGGTTGCGAGACAACTTTAAGTAACTTCCATATTCCGCTTTACACTATAAATCGTGTATGATATTATTCAAAATAAATCATACACGATTTATTATTTTGAATGCGATTACATAATAGCGGAGGGGACGATCATGTTTATTCGCACAGTGAGTTTGTGGAGGAAAAACATTTATCGGCATTGGCAGCTTTATTGTATCGTGGCATTACCCGTTCTGTTCCTTATCACGTTTAATTACGTCCCGATGATCGGCATCCAGATTGCATTTAAAGAGTTCAACCCCACACAAGGCATATGGCACAGCCCATGGATCGGGGGGGAGCAGTTTGAGATGTTCTTCGGTTCACCTTACTTCTGGCCAATTATCAAAAACACCCTCCTTCTTAGTATCTACGCATTATGTATCGGAACACCTGCCGCCATCCTGCTCGCACTCGCGCTCAATGAAGTGAAAAATCAACGGTTTAAGAAAATCGTGCAAATGTTTACGTATGCCCCATACTTTATTTCCACCGTGGTGTTAGTCGGCATGATTAACATTATTTTATCCCCCACAACAGGACTTTACGGTCAATTATCCCATCTCTTCGGCGTAGCAAATGTCTATGATATTCTAGGCGAATCGAAAGCGTTCTCATCTCTGTATGTCTGGTCAGGCGTTTGGCAGGAGACGGGTTATGGCGCCGTCATTTATCTTGCAGCATTAGCGAACGTGAACCCAGAGCTCTATGAAGCCTCTAAAATTGACGGTGCATCCCGCATTCAGAAAATCATTCATATCGATTTGCCTGCGATTCGCCCAACGATCATCGTGCTATTCATTTTAGCCGTTGGCGGGCTGATGAGCGTAGGATTCGAGAAAGTCTTTCTGCTTCAGAACATGTTGAACCTGAGCACGTCCGAAGTCATATCCACGTATGTGTACAAAATTGGGTTAGTGAACACCAACTACAGCTTCGGGGTCGCCGTTGGCTTGTTCAACTCCGTTGTTGGGTTCATTCTGATCTTCACAACGAATGTGCTCGCCAGAAAATTTTCGGATTCGAGTCTGTTCTGATGAGGGGGATAGCCATGGAGAAAGCCAAACACATTCGCGAGCCTTGGAGCGACCGAGTGAGCATCGTCGTTATTTATATCTTTCTAAGTATCATTCTATTATGCGTCGCATACCCCCTAATCTATATTGTTAGCTCATCGTTCAGTTCATCGGCTGCCGTCATGTCCGGTAAAGTATGGTTGTTCCCAGTAGAACCTACGTGGTACGGGTATCAAGCCGTGTTCCAATATCAGCAAATCTGGACGGGTTACCTCAATTCCTTCATCTATACCGTAGCGGGGTCTATCATTAGCGTTGCTCTAACCATCATGATGGCCTATCCCTTATCACGTAAGACGTTTATGGGCAGGAAAGTCCTCATGTGGGCGCTGTTGTTCGCGATGCTGTTCAGCGGGGGATTAATTCCTTACTATCTCGTGATCAAATCTCTTCATCTGCTCGATACACGTTGGGCGATGATCCTTCCAGGCGCGCTCAACATCTTCTCGATTATTGTCGCCAAAACATTCTTCCAAAGCTCGATCCCAAATGATTTGTATGAAGCTGCTCAGCTCGATGGATGTAATGATACGAAGTTCTTAACACGAATCGTTCTCCCGCTATCCAAGCCTGTTATTGCGGTATTGCTGCTCTGGGCTGCCGTGGGCAATTGGAACTCCTATTTTAACGCGCTGATCTTCCTGAACAGTGAGCATCTCTACCCGCTGCAGCTCATCTTGCGTGAAATTCTGGTCTTAAACAATGTCTCGACGAACTCGATTACGTTATCTCCGGAACAACTCAAGCAGTTCGAAGATATGAAGACACTCCTGAAATATTCCGTGATTGTGATTGCTAGCATTCCGGTGTTGATCCTGTATCCTTTCATTCAAAAATATTTCGTCAAAGGGGTGATGGTGGGTTCCATCAAAGAATGAGCACGGAGGGTCATTCGGGTGATTTTCATTTCGAATTTTGGAGGGGTATGCATGATTCGTATCAATCGAACGGTATTGGCGGTCATGATGGCATCCATCATGATCATATTATCCGCATGCTCAGGCAATTCGACAGAACCTGCGAACAATAATGCATCGACGAATAGTAATGGAGCGGTTGACGAGAACAAAGTGGTCGATGTTTCTTTCTTCGCGGTTCCGTCTTCCGATGTCATAGACCTCAAAACGAACTGGTTCACCGGTTATGTGAAAGATACCTTCAAACTGAACATCCAATGGAATATCGCGCCATCCAGTGATTCTTCAACAAAGCAATCGCTTCTGCTGTCCAGTGGCAACTATCCGGATGCCTTCTGGTCGGGCAGCTTTTCACCGTCAGATATCCTGAAATATTCAAAGCAAGGAATCATCGTCCCGCTCAACGCTTATATCGAGAAGTATGCTCCTAATTTGACGAAAGCGATGGAGACCGCACCTGGTCTGAAGCAAGCGATGACCGCACCGGACGGGAAAATATATGGCGTGCCGAGCTATAATTCATGCATTCATTGCTACTGGGGACAGAAATTCTGGATTAATACCGATGCTCTGAACAAATTCGGCTTGTCCATGCCGACGACGACGGATGAGCTGACGAATGTCCTGCAGACCTTTAAAGATCATGGGCTTGTGCCGTTGTCCGGCACCTCCGACGGGTTTGATCCGACCATCTTCCTCATGAATGCCTTCATCTATGACAATGGCTCCGATTTCTTCAACGTAGAGGATGGGAAAGTGAGCTATGCGCCTGTGCAGGAAGAGTGGAAGAAGGGCCTTACCTATATCCGTGATTTGTACGCGAAAGGACTCCTTGATAAGCAAGCTTTCAGCCAAAAGGGCGAGGTCATCAAGCAGCTGGCTGCGCAGAACAAAGTAGGCGTCGTACCGTATTTGTACAGCGCGGGATTCATTGATACCGCGAATCCGAACTATCCGAACTGGAGTACTGTACCCCCTTTGAAAGGGCCGGATGGTACCCAATATGCAGCATTCAGCGGAAATACGCCTAAATCGCTGACGTTCGTCGTAACGAAAAACGCGACGGAAGAGCAAATTGTGCGAATGATCAAACTCGTCGATTTCATCTATACGCCTGAAGGCACCCAAATGATGAATTTCGGGCAGGAAGGGAAGTATTGGACCAAAGCAGGAGACGGGGTTAAGGGTCTGAGCGGAGAACAAGCACTGTTCATTACGCAGTCTGACAAGTTCTACTCTGCCGGCGCGAAGCAGAATGAAGGCTGGAACCAAATGGGGCCCATTTTCCAGAATACGACGTGGAGAAACGGATTTGTAGAAGCGAAGGCGCCATTTTCGGCAGATGGATTGGAATCCCTCCTGATGCTGGAGACGATGAAGAATTATGCCGGTCATCAGCCGAAGCAAGTGTATCCAGGGGTGATTTGGATTCAACCACAGGAGTACCAGAACTTCGCCTTGCTGAAGACGAATATTGAACAGTATGTCAAACAATCCATGGCCCAATTTATTAATGGATCGAAATCCATCGAGAACGATTGGCAGACCTATGTAGAGGGCTTGCAGAAACTAGGCTTGACGCAGTATCTGGAGATGGCGCAGAAAGCGATGACCGAGCCGTTCGATACATCCGCATTCCAGTCCGATCCGAAGACGGTTGAGTTCTTGTCATCCCTGAAATAAACCACGGAGGTGTGTGTAAGACATGAATTCCAAGACGCTTCGGGTTGCGCTCATTGACGGTCCTGCCTATGCTCCGCTATATGCATGTTTGTCGCAATTCAGTCAGCAGTTCGGGATTCAAGTGGACATTGGGTTCAAGGGAACACATCCTGAGCTGAATCGCCATGTACAAGAATGTATGGAGAATGGTTTACCATCCTATGATCTGATATCGACGCATACAAAATATGCTCCCTCGCAAGCCCGTTATTTATATGGATTGGATCAAGAATTCACCGCAGAAGAGCTGGAGGATTTCTCTCCCGCTCTTCTGGAACTTGCTCGCGTGCAAGGTAAATTGATGAGTATTCCGCGTAATTTTGATGCTAGGCTGCTGTTCTACCGGCGCGATCGTCTGGAGGAGCTGGGGTTATCCGTTCCGGAGACCTGGGAGGAGCTGGCTCATGTCGCGTCCAGCGTAACTGAAGCCGGCTACACGGGATTCGTATTCCCTGGGATGGAGTCCGGGTTATTCGGGACCTTCTTCGAATTATTGATCAGTGGCGGCGGGCAGCTATTCGATGAGCAATTACAGCCTATGTTTGCCAGTGAAGCGGGAGTCGAGGCCCTTCAGAAGCTCAGACAATGGTATCAATGGGGGTGGACACCGAAAGGGCTGCCGGATATGCATTATGATGAAGTATCGGCATCCTTTCGACAGGGGGAGAGTACGATGGTTACCGATTGGCCAGGTTATTTCGGCTTACTCTCCGAGTCACCCGTCGCTAATGTATTCGACCTTGCGTTGACCCCGAAATCGGCAAGCGGTCGTCGTGCGGTTTATTGCGGAAGTCATTCGTTCGCGATTCCAGCGTCCAGCGAACATGTGGAAGAGGCAATTGTATTGCTCAAATTTATAACTTCGCCGGAAGCGCAGGCCATGGATGCGGATCAAGGTCATGTTCCTGTAAGACAATCGATCATGAAACGCCTGAAGCGGGAGGCTCTACCGAATTCCATTGCCTCTAAACGCTGGTCTCTACTCGAGGAGACAATCGCTACGAGCGTCATTATACCACCCAAGTTTCCAACGTACCCTACGGCTGAGGACATTCTATGGCAAGCGCTTCGTAGATGCATCATAGGTGAATTATCGGAACAACAAGCGTTAGCCCTCGCATCGGAGCAAATTCAACAGCTTATCCGTTCTTAGGCAAGAAGCAAACATTCATGATAAGGGTTGAGAGGAGGAAGCGCGTTGTCTTTTGAAGGGAAAGTATGCATTGTAACGGGTGGCGGATCCGGTATCGGTGAAGTGACAGCCAGAAGATTCGCCTCCGAAGGCGCAATCGTGGTCATTGCGGATGTTAATGAAGAAGAGGCGCGAAGGGTCGTACATGAGATCATTCGCTGTAACGGATCAGCAGTGGCTATACAGACGGACGTATCCGATGGTATGGCGGTTCAAGCGCTTGTCGCGGATGTTGCCAGGCAATTCGGTCGGATCGACGTCTTATTCAATAATGCCGCAACCATATTGCCTAAACCATTGGAAGAGGTATTGGAACACGAATGGACAAGGGTAATCGACATTAACCTGAAGAGCGTCTATCTGATGATTAAATATACGATACCTTATTTAAGGACCACGTGTGGGAGTATCGTCAATATGGCCTCGTTGAACGGTTTGGTTGGACAGAAGCAGAACGCCGTCTACGTCGCGACCAAAGGCGCCATTATTGCCATGACGAAAGCTCTTGCAATCGATTATGCCCCTGACAGGGTACGGGTGAACTGTATCTGCCCAGCGGGCGTGATGACGCCGCTTCTAGAGAAATGGACGATGGAGCAGGACGATCCAGAACAGGTACGCACCTCACTGAATGAGATGCATGCACTTGGCAGACCGGCACGTGCAGAGGAAATTGCCGATGCCGTCGTATTTCTAGCTTCGGAATCAGCGCAATTCATAACAGGCGTTGCCTTGCCGGTAGATGGCGGCGCATCGTTAGGCTATTGAAGACATCGAGGGAACAGGAGAGATTGAATCATGAAGATCATAAAGGCAGAGAGCTTTATTTTGCACGTTCCCATTACGCCGCCGATTACAGACGCGATAAATGTTGCTACACATTGGGGCGTGACAGGCGTTCGCATCTATACCGATGAAGGAATCACGGGTTACGGCTATACAGGCACATGCGCACAAGGAGACGAGATGATCGCAGCGACCATTGATCGCTATTATGCTAGGAAGCTGATCGGCAAAGACCCGTTTATGGTGAAGCAGATTTGGGATGAGCTGCGATATGGGGAGATGCATTGGATTGGTCGCGCTGGGGTCACGCATATGGCCTTAGCCGCAGTAGACATTGCCTTATGGGATATCATGGCGAAGTCTTTGAACAAACCGTTGTGGCAGCTCCTCGGAGGACATAAATCACAGAAGATTAAAGCTTATAATACGAATGGCGGTTGGTTGAATTGGAGTCAGGATCGGCTCATTGCCGATATGACCAACATTCTTGAAGAGGGATTTACCGCAGTCAAGATGAAAGTCGGCAAGCCGGATCCACGTGAGGACTTTACTCGGGTACAGGCGGTACGTCGCGCGATCGGAGATCAAGCCGGATTGATGATTGACGTGAACCAGCAATGGAACATCACGACAGCGATGACGTGGGGCAAGAAATTGGAACAGTTCGACCTTCTCTGGCTCGAGGAACCGCTGAATCCGGATGACATCATGAATCACCGGAAATTAGCAGATGAGCTGAACGTACCGATTGCACTTGGCGAGCATGTGTATTCCAAATATGCGTTTCGTGATTACATCCATCAGGGTGCAGTCGAATATGTGCAGGTGGATGTCACGCGTGTTGCGGGCATTACCGAATGGCTGCAAATCGCCGGATTAGCCGCCGCATACGATTTACCGATATGTCCGCATGTCGGCGATATGGGGCAAATTCATCAGCATCTGGTTGCATCCACGCCGAATGCGGTTCTGTTAGAGTATATTCCTTGGATTCGTCATATTTTCGAAGAGCCAGCAACGGTAAAGGACGGGTTCTATGTGCTGCCGCAGATGCCAGGAGCATCGACCGAAATCATTCCGCGTTATTTTGATGAATACCGAGTTCAGTAATATGCTATTTCACGATTAAATCACGAGGAGTTGGATATGCATGAAAGCAGTTCATCCACAAGCGCAATGGTTTGATGAGGCTCGATTCGGTGTATTTATTCATTGGGGTCCGTATGCATTACGCGAAATTGAGGCCTCTTGGCCTTTAATGCCCCATAGCCGTCAGCATCTGGATGTTGAAACCTATGAAAGTCTGGCAGATGAGTTCCATCCTACGAGCTATAATCCTAGAGAATGGGCTCAGCATGCGAAGGAAGCAGGTGCGAAATACGTGGTGCTCACCGCGAAGCATCATGATGGATTCTGCCTCTTCGACACGGCAACGACCGACTATTGTGCGACGAAGAGAGGACCGCAACAAGATTTGATCGCGCCTTACGTCGAGGCTGTGAGAGAAGCAGGGTTAAAAGTGGGGTTGTATTTTACGACCATTGACTGGCATGATCCTGATTTCGCTACCATCCCCATTAGCAAGGGGATTCAATCGCCCAAGCCGAATACATATGATCCTGCGAGATGGTGGCAGTTCCATAAGCGTTTTATGGAACAACTGCGTGAATTACTAACCCATTACGGCCGAATTGATCTGATCTGGTTCGATGTTCCGGGATTCGGTGCGGATCGCTGGCGCAGCAGTGAAGTGAAGCAAATGATGTTGAACTTGCAGCCGCATCTCGTCATTAACGATCGGTTGCCGGACGTGGGTGACTATGAGACGCCAGAACAATTCGTACCGACACATCCGCCGGATGGATGGTGGGAGACCTGCATGACCATGAATCATCAATGGGCTTATCATTCCGATGCTTCGACCTATAAAAGCGAAGTCACGCTGCTAGATACATTGCTCGAAGTGGCCAGCAAAGGGGGGAACCTGTTGTTAAATGTAGGTCCCGGGCCCGATGGCACCTGGCCCGAAGAAGCGATCGAACGATTACAGCGAATCGGAGCGTGGCTTGCCCACTCGGGTGACAGTATTTATGGAACCCAACGCGTTGTAGAACATTATCCTCCTTGTTTTTATGGACCTATGACCCGAAAGGGAAATACGATCTACTTGCATCTAAGAGAGATTCCGAGATTCCCTGTGGAAGTGCGTGAACTAGGAGGCCAAGTGAAGTCTGTTAAGCTGCTGAAGACGGGAGAAGAACTCGCTTACAAAGTAGAAGAAATATTCGGTCACTTGAGCGGGACAGAAGGAAGGTACAGCGTAAATCGGATCTGGATCGATGTCCCCGCCGAATTCTGCGACGAATGGAACACGGTCATTGCTGTAGAATTTGATCAAGAACCCATTTGGCCTGTGCGCAAATAAGGTGAAAAACTCCCCTTCATGGTTTAATACGGAGGGGAGTTTATAGTTTAAGCAAAGTTTTAATCGCAATTTATTGTAATGACTCTGAAATCTTTAATGAAATGAGCTCGGTCTTAATAACCAAGATCCAAAGCGGAAGGCGCTCTTGTTCGACTATGTGGAGAGAGAGTTTAAGTACAATGTCATTGTCGATCCGATTATCAAGCTCAGCACACCGGAGCAAGGGTTCTTCTATCCCAGCGTGACAGACAATTACTCCGACGTGAACCGGGTTCTCTATGCTACGGGAAAATCGAACGATCCAAATGAGCGTTTCATCTCGGATGTATTGAATGCGGAACGGTCTGTGACGGCGATGGAAGAGCGAGAGATCTTTGAAGACATCGTGAAGGAAGTGGCGGGTGAACAACTGGACTCAGCCACGATCGCACACGTGTACGAGGAGATCCACCAAGTGATTGAATCCCACCAGGATGAAGAAGAACCGGCGAAGCTGGATTACACCGATGTGGAACGCGTGCTGACCGCAAGCGGCGTAGACAACGTGACCAAGGAAGCCGTGGAACGGGCGTTTGAGACCATCGTTGACGATAAGAACTATGAACTGAAGGCGAACAGCGTAATCCCAAAATTCACGTCCAAATCGATCAAGATCGATACCAAGGTAGCCACGATTACGATCAGTCCACAGGATTTAAGGTATATCAAACAGGTGAGCTTTCAAGGCAAACGCTGCATCATGATTGAGGTTGACGAAGATGCTGTTATTGAGGGTTTTACGCTGACTACAGAGACGTTATTGGAAAAAGCGGAATGAGGGGATAAGAGCTTTTGAGATGGATTTCGCATATGTCACATCAGTGGGTTAGTGAGATGCTCCCCTATGATTCACCTGTCTACCGTGAAGGGGCACTTTTTATGGTTACTTTGTTGAGTCTGTTCATTTGTTGGTCTTTAGCTCTTAGTGGTTGTACCGGATCTTCAAATGATAGCAATAAGTGCCACCAACAAAGACATTGAAGATTACGTCTTCGACCATCGTTGAATAACCAGCAGTAATATTGAGCAAGAGTTTGCAAATGAACCCGAAGGACCTTGTGAATAAGGCGGCCAAAGCGCAATGGTAGTGGGCAAAAGGGAGGAGCGGACAGCTCCTCCCTTTTATTTTAGGCTTTAGCCAGTTGAGCTCGCGAAGCGTGCGAAACAAAAAACCACCCGCTATGCGGATGGAGGGATCGAGGGTTTGACCACTAAGACCATCCCGATAGAATTGAGATGTTCAGGCGGGGTGGAAAGGAATGCTTAGATGGCAAACAAAAACTATAGTCTAGCGCACACCAAGTGGATGTGCAAATACCACATTGTATTCACCCCGAAGTATAGACGGAAAGAAATTTATAATCAAGTGAGGAAAGATTTAATCGAAATTTTTAAACGATTATGTAAGTACAAGGGAGTGGATATAATTGAAGGCCATATGATGCCAGATCATGTACACAAGTTGGTAGCAATCCCGCCAAAGATATCCGTCTCATCATTTATGGGATATCTCAAGGGGAAAAGTTCGCTAATGATCTTTGAGAAGCATGCCAATTAAAGTATAAATACGGAAATAGGAAATTTTGGGCAGAAGGATATTATGTGAGCACCGTAGGGTTAAATGAAGCAACCGTAGCAAAGTACATTCGCGAACAAGAAGCACACGACCAAGCAATAGATAAATTGAGTGTAAAAGAGTATGAGGATCCGTTCAGCGACTATAGGAGCAAAAAGAAATAAACCAGTTTAACTGGTAAGTGAAAGTGACAAATTACACTGAGCCTGAACAGATTTGTAGCCAGGCTAGCGTCTTTAGCCACAGTTTGGCAACAGGGTGTTATACCCCAAGAGCAAACCACCCGTTGGACGGGTGGTTATGATTTATAAAGATAGTTAGATTCGATGCTATTTTTTGCCTAGGATATGCCTTGTGTTGAGATGTAATTAAATTTTTCATTGAAATCCTTCTTAAGTACTAGATTTGATTTTTTTCACCTACTTACTATCTAATTACATGGTATAATTTAACTATTATCTGAAGGAGGGATATTTATGAGGCTAATAAGTTTTAGTGTAACAAATTATAAAGTTTTTAGTGAAATGTTTACAATTGACTTTTCTAATGACTCGATTGCTATTTTAACTGGAAGAAATAATACAGGAAAATCAACTATATTAGAAGCTATCAATTGTTTTTTTCAAAAAGAATCTAAAGCAAAAACTATTCCTAACGACTGCTTTTCAAAAAGGGAACAGAAGATTGTCCTAAAAGCAGTATTTGAATTTAATGGTGAAAAAATTACCATTTTTAAAAAGTATAAAGAGGAATCTGCACCGATTTTTTATGATGAAAATGATATAGAGATTAAAAATTCACATGAATTAAAGGATAAATTGGAAGAAATCTTAAGTAACAAGCCTTTTTACATAACCCCATCTATGTTACCTGATGATATTAGTGATCTAATTCAGAATATTTATTCTGAAATAATAAAAAGTGATTTGCAAAAACTTGAGAATTTTAATGGTGACCCCAAAAAAGAACAGGAGTTATTCGAATTAGCAGAGGAATATTCTCAAATTAAAAAGGCTTACCCCAAGTTTTTAAGAAAGATTAAATTAAATACGGATAAAATACTCGAACAAGTAAGTAATGATGTTTCTGATAACTTGCGAGTTTTATTTTCTAATGACCACTTATCTTTAAGCGTTGTAGGTGGGGAAAGCGAAGGCTTTTCATCCACGGATATACTAAAGTCTACTAATTCAAGTGTTCATATAGACAGTAATGTGCAATCTAAAATGCCTTTAGCGAATCAAGGTACTGGTCTACAACGAATGAGTCTTATATATCTTATTCAAAATATGATCGAAAAAAAGCTTTTAGGTGAAAATGAAAATAAATTGTTGCTTATAGATGAGCCAGAAGCTTTCTTGCACCCAGAAGCAGTTCGAGCATTAAGTCGTTCTCTTTATAAAATTGGTCAAAAACTTCCGTTGATGATTTCGACTCACTCGCCAATACTTATAGACCTATCTGAAAGACATACCTCTATACAAGTTTTCCGTGTTGGTGAAAAAGAAGCTATTCAATTATATAAGTCTGTTAGTGAACAATTTGATGATGATGATATTAAAAATATGAAAATTTTAAACTATGTTGACTCGTATGTGAACGAATTCTTCTTTGCACATAAAATAGTGATTGTTGAAGGAGATACCGAGTATATTGCTTTTAAACATCTTGCAAAGCAAAGAGATTATAATGTTCATATAATTCGCGCTAGGGGAAAAGCTACAATTGCAACCTTAATGAAGGTTCTTAACCAGTTCAGCTCTCATTATGATGTATTGCATGATGTAGACAATCACGAAAAACATTCCTCTTCAACATTAAAAGCTCAACTAACAAATTGCAAAAAAATATACAGCTATAAAAAAAGCGAAAATGTTAGAGTATTTTGTTCCATATCACATTTTGAAAATGCAATTGGCATTGGAGACATAGCCAATGATAAAAAAACTCAAGTAATTTATCAAATATTACATGAGAGTTCCGACTCAGGTGAATTTGGTGAAGCTAAACTACTTGTTGAAAATATCTTTGAGCAAATAATAAATCGTAGTGAAGAGAAAAATTTAGATGCCGGATTTCGTAGAATAAATAATGAAAAGGATTATGAAGAGTTATTTTCTGAGTTGATTGAACGAAAAATTCGTGAAGAAGAAATGGAAAAAAAGAAGAAAGAAGGGAAAATATTTACTTTTTGAAAAACAAAAGTTTTTATTTATAACCAAAATAAAATTGGTTCAATAATTAAGTTCATTATAGTCAATAATATTTTTTATAAATTGATTTTGGATGAAATCTTATAATAATGGAAAAAAGTGGGTGTAGTTAGTGCCGGTGTTTACCTGTGAATTTTACTTAGCAAGTGATTTGAATTTAAGGAATACCCTCACCTGTCATTTCTCAGATTGGGAGATTGGACAATTTGGTACTCTATACAGCGAAAATTTATTGCTTTCCTTAGGCAGACACTTCACATTATATACAGGTGGGGCAACTGGTGGCTTTGCTGTTATTAGAAATACGTATACTGGAAGGCCCGTTGGTAGGTTTGACATGTTAGGTTTTAAAAAAAAGGCACCTTTAGTATCAGGCAATATCGGTGAGGCATTAGCAATGCCTGCCCTTACTGCATGTTGTAAAGTGCCTATTTACAACATGCCATTTCAAAGGTTCAGTTCAACAACCAAATGTCCAGATTATAGATTCAAGACAGTTCCTCGTTTACTAAGTTACCTTTGGAATTTACCTAGATCAGTATTTTCAAACTTTCCAGACGATCTACCGATGGAGGTAAAATCTCATTTGGGAGATAAACAAAAGTATCCTATAACTGCATTGCATCAGTTAAAAAGTTATTGGAATGAGTGCGCAGCAGACTACCCAAAAGGAATTGGATATGGAATCATTGCTAGAGTCAATCTAAAGACTAATGTAATAAGGTATTTTTTATTTGTGCCTAAGGGTGGTGTAGCGAACTCCGCCATATTAAAAGCGAGATTCAAGACCTTTTATGAGAAACCGGGGAGGTACTTTGAAATATGAAAGATATGTCAATACCTCTTTTCAACAACAGTTTATTGATGCACTGGGTCGCAGACTATGAGAAAAGCATGAAATTAATCGAAAAGACGGAGATAGTTCCTGAAGAAGTTGGAGAGAATATTAAACTCGTATCCAAAGAGGAAATAAGGCCCATATACGACCTTAAAAAAATTCTCCCGGTCGATAATAAGCAAAAAGTGACTAAGGAGGAAAAGGCAAGAACGAAAGGGCTGTTTTTAGCAAATCAAGCGAGGAAATTATATGAGCTTTCAAAAAGAAAAGCCAAGTTATTAGACAAGAGAAAAAACAACACACAAGAAGAAGATAACCCCATTGTCTTATCTCATTCAGAAAAGTTATCTTGTTTATCGATAAGAACTGATATTCTTAATTATGAGGTTAGAGTGGTAGTTAACGGTAGATTTAAATGGAGAGAAAAATTCTTTGAGAACATTGAATTAGAGGGCTCATATATAAAATTAATCTCTAGCAATTGTCATGAATCAGTATTTCACATAGAAAACCATCTTGTCTCTGGAGTTGTACACTTCTCAAGTTTAGGGTTTGCGGAAGGAAAATTCTATGAACAAGAAGGTGTTAAGGCTCCAGATAGGAGCGAATTGCTAATAATAATAATGAAAAATGTCGCTCAAAGAGTATTTGGTATTTCCAAAATATAGTTCATCCTAAGTCACAAAGGGCCAACATACTATTTTCTTGGGACACGAGTTGTTTGTTCTCATTGGCTTGGGTACTCATTCACATATTTGGAGAGTAACATAAGCTTTAAAGAGGTCTTATGGCTAGAATAATTGATATTTAAAGCAGAAATAGAGTGGTAAAGGGGACGATGACAATAGAAGCAAATTTAAGGAGAGCTATTTGGAAGGCGTATCATAAGAAATGCTTTTATTGCGGCGAGGATGTATCTTGGAGAGAACTTCACATTGATCATTTTATACCGCGCCATTTAGATAGTGATTTAAAAAGAGAAATTCTTTCTGACTTGAAACTTGATGTTGATTTCGAATTTAACAGTCTAAAAAACTTGGTGCCATCTCATTCTTCATGTAACACTGGAAGGAAAGGTAAACTTGTACCCAAATCTATTAATATTGTTGCTGGCACGCTATTAATCACCGAAAATCAGATCCCCAAGATTTTAGAGATTAAAGAAAAGCTGGACTTAGAAGAAAAGTATGATGAAAATATAGCACAAATGGTAGCGCATATTGAGAAGGGGTATGTTACACCAGAAGAGCTTTATGACCATTTAAGTCAAGATGATGAGAGTTTTGTCGAGGCTGAGACAATTGAGGCAAACTCTGCTCGAATCAGCACAAAGAACGTGATGATTTATTGTAATTTACCTGAATTTCCTGAGATTCACGGTTCACTGTTAATTGCCTTTCGAAGTTTGCGTATACGGGACTGTTACATAACATTTTCGCACTTAGAAATGGTAAATAAACTATTTCAAGGAATTGGTTCATGTCCAGAAAGTGGATTTAGGGAATTTATAGTTGCCTATAATGCAACTAAAGAGTGCGTTGTTCAATTAGGTAACAATAGATTTACACTCTCTGTAGATATAGTTAGACAGTTATGTGAACTAATTGATAAGGTAGCTCCAGTATATATTAATGCTGTTAAAGCTATAGAATCGGTATTTAAAACACAGAATTTTTCATATTCCTCAAATGGTAGGTTCAAATTATTAAAGATATCTCGTTCATTATGGAGAAACATTCTTGAATTTGCGAGAGAGCATGATTACGAGAATGGAGATACAGAATGGCATATTTTCGATGGCAGGGCAGCATATTTAAAAATTTGCTGTGAAATACCTCAAGATAAAGTTAGAGATTACCGATTATTTGTTTACCCTGAAGCTGAAGAAAGAGAAATATGGGAGTCGTTTATTTATCCTGATGAAGAGGTTTGGTTATGCTGGGAGCCGTCTTTCTTAATTGATAATAAAGAAGATAGTGTAAAGTTTAAAAACAACATTGTATGGGATGCTGAATATTCATATCAATGGCTTAAAAACAGGTTAATACCTGTGGTACTTGAATATAAAAAATCAAAACAAAAATCATTTTTTCATAATTTATTTAAAAGAAGAAAGTTTTTAATGCCGACGTTTGAAACTTCAGATTTTACTTTATCAGTGATCTCACACAATATTCTGACAGACATTAAAAATATCGAAATTATGAGAAATTGGATAGATGAAGTCCAAATTTTTTTTGCTACTCACTCACGTCATTATTTGAGTGTTGAAAGTATTGATGGTGTTTATAAAGCTATACTGCTTTGTTTAAATTACATTAAATTAAACCAAGGGACGTTAGAATATATAAATATAAAGCTTGATGGAAATGGTTCCTTAGAATCAATAATTAAAAGTGTTGAGCAAAAACTGATGGACATAAGAAATAGAAGTAGTATTAATGGAAGTAACATGGAGTATACATTAAGATCACTATGTGTAATGCTTCGTGAAGGAACTATCGCAAATGAAGAGAAACTAGTGCTAGAACTTGTTTTTTTTCTAAACGTCCTTGGCCAGGAATACGCTTTTTTATGTGATTTAGAAAGAGTTCGAGTTTTGGCGTAATACCGAATTACATAGTTATAACAATTTTATATATGTCCTGGTTTCTCTATAGAAACGCAGGACTCTTTTTTGTAAAGCAATTAGAATCTATGCTCCTTGTTATTACTGATATTAAAAATTAAAGAAAAAATAAATAGAATGAACTAAGGAGTGTTTAATTATGCCATATGAATTAGGTGGAAGAGCTGATAAAAGTGGTAATAGATTTGAAATTAGATGGGTCATATATAAAATCCTTGAAATATTGGATGAGAAACTAGACTATATTATTTTAGAAGCTCTTGGTGATGATGAGCGAGGAGTGGACATCTGGATTGGCAAAGAAAGTAGTAGAGAGGGACAGCAATGTAAAGGGAGAAATTCGAGTAAGGAGTATTGGGATTTTGGTACAGCAAATGCAAGAGGAATCTTTTCGAATTGGAAATTTCATTTAGATAGAGATGAATTGAATACAGTGGCGCTAGTATCTCCTTTATCTTTTACATTATTAGAAGATTTGATTAATAGAGCAAAGACTAGTAGTGACAATCCCGATGATTTTTATCATAATCAAATACTTAATGCTAGCAAAGAATTCATAGATTTCTTCAGAAACTTTTGTAAGTCGATGAATATTAACCCAGAGGTAGATACTGAGTTATCAAAGTGTATTTCCTATTTAAGAAGAATGTTTTATCGCCAATTTCCAGATACCGAACTTAAAGAAATAATATTAGCAAAAATAAGTTACCTATTAGTTGGTAAAGAGGAAGATATTTATGAAACATTGGTTGCTTGGATAGTGGATGGGGATATTTTAGGGAAACCAATTAACCAATCAGTATTGTATAAGTTGCTTAGCGAAAAAGGTATTAAACTAAAGAGTCTTGCTTCCGATAACCGTATACTTCCAAGGTTGGAGGAACTGAATCTAGAATACAGTTCAGTATTTATTCCGTTGAATTATGAGTTGATTAACAGGGAGGAATTTTCTATTTGTAGAAAAACAATAGATACAGGGGGATCTTTAATAATTCATGGAAAAGCTGGAAGGGGAAAGAGCGGTTGTACTGAGGATATTATTAATTATTGCAAAGAAAAAACTATACCATACTTAGCTGTCAAATTAGATAAGCGCATTCCGAGTGGAACTGCTGACAAATGGGGTAGAGATTTAGGACTTCCAGCATCAATAGTTCATTGCATTCATAGTATTTCTAAATTTGAAAAAGCAGTAATTATTTTAGATCAATTAGATGCGTTACGGTGGACCCAAGCACATTCTAGAGACGCATTATTGGTATGCACTCAGATTATTAACCAAGTTGAAAGATTGAATTCTGAAAGAGAGTTTAAGATTTCTGTTGTTTTTGTAAGTAGAACGTATGATTTAGAAAACGATAATAATATTAAATTGTTGTTTAAAAGCGATAACAATAGAAGTGGGATTCAGTGGGAAAAGATTCAAATAAGGGAATTGAATGATGAGACAGTGAGGGTTATTATTGGAACTCGTTATGAACGTTTAACAGGTAAATTGAAGGAAATACTACGAATTCCAAGCAACCTTTATATTTGGAATCAGTTGGAAACTAGTAAAGAATATAATGAATGTTCGACTGCCAACCATTTGGTATCTGAATGGTGGGGGCAATTGGCAAGAAAGTGTTTTGAGTTTGGATTGAATGAGGGAGATATAATTGAAACAAAAGAAAAAATAATTAGTTGTTTTGATGAATTAGGTAGAATATGTGTCCCTTTAAATATATTGAGCGTCAATAGGTCATGCCTTGATTTTTTATCGTCCAATGGTTTTTTAGTAATTCAGGACAATAGGGTGTCTTTTGCTCATCAATCTATATTAGATTGTTTTTTTGCTGAAAAGATGCTAAAAAAATACTTTGAAAGAGGAGCAATAATTGAAGTTATAGGAAATAAAGAACGGCAAACCCCAGGAAAAAGATATCAGGTGCAAATGCTTCTGCAGAATTTAGTTGAATTTGATAGCGAAGATTTTATAAATGCAGGTCAAAAAATACTGGATTCAGACAAAATCAGATATAGTATAAAATTTGTCTTTTTTGAAATATTAAATCAGTTGGAAGTTTTAGACGAGCATATACAGAACTATGTGGTTGGAAATTGTGAGAAGGAACCATATGGAACTCATATCATTAATAATGTTGTGTATTCCAGACCGCAATATATTAGACTTCTCAGAGATTTTGGTGTTTTAGACAAATGGTTTAAGATACCAGATAGGAAAGATATCGTATTTAATCTGATGATAAGCATGGCTCCTAAATTTGATAGTATAGATGTGGCATTTATTGAAAGGTATGCATTTCAGTCACAAGAGGATGATAATAAATTTGCTCGATGCTTTTTACACGATATTAATCAAGATACTGATGCGATGTTCGAATTACGGATGAAATTTTATCATAAATATCCACAGATGGCTGATTCATATCTTGACTTTAGGGCAATGCTTAGAAATTGTGAAATGAGAACCATACGAGTCTTTGCGTTCCTATTGGATAATAAGCTGAAAAGAAATTCTAAAAGTATTTACAGATATGAAGAGGAATTTTTGCAAGAAGATTCAGAAATATTTATAAAGAATGGTATGGAAGTTGTCAATCTATTATTACCATATATTCCAACTAAAAATGATGAGATGTTACCCTTTAGTGAGTGGTCTGGAAGGTACTTTCACAAAAGGGGGCTTGAAAGAACATGCGTCCAAATTATCAAAAAAGCTAATGCAGCATTAATTGCGCGAGATCCCACTATATTTTGGGAACGATATAAGGAGTATATGGGAACTGGAAATGAATTATTTAACGAGATCATTTTAGACTCTATGCATAAATTGCCGACTTTACACAGCGATTTAGTAGTTGAGTATTTATGTACTGACTTTAATGGTAACTTATTTGAAAAAACTAGTGGTAATGGCGATGAATTATTACTTGCCAAACAAGTTTTAGCAAAGCATTCTGAATATTGCAACCAAAATGCATTTAATTTATTAGAGAAAACTGTTATTAATTATGTATCGCCGAAAGCTAAAGATTTATATCGGCAAAGAATTGATATAAACAAAGAAAAAAGGGGTTACACAGTGTACTGGAGTTTTTGGGGGGACCTCCAAAAGGAGATCCTGGAAATACTTCCGTATAATCGATTAAGCGATGAGGCTAAAGAGCTGCTATGTATTTTGAAACGAAAATTTTTTGAAGAACCTACTTTATACAAGTATTCAGATGGACATAGTGGATGGGTAAGTTCCGCCATAGCAGGGAAAAATCTAAGTAATAAAAAATGGATAGATATACTAACAAATAATAAGCTCAGAAACAAAACTCTGTCCCGTTGGAAAGAAATCCCCGGTGGGTTTGTTGAAAGTTCTATTGAAGAATTTTCAAGTAGTTTTAGAGATGCCGCTTCTAAAGAGCCTGCAAGAATGATAAAGTTAGCGCTTTCGCATAATAACATATTGAATGCATACATTGACTCCTTATTTAGTGGAGTGGTATATAGTGAAAATTTGAGTCATGTACCAATGGAATTATTGGAAGCAATGATTTTAAGGTACTTATACGACTATACCTCTCACAGGGCGGGCTACATTTGTAGTCTAATTGAGAAAAGAAAAGAGAAGGAATGGTCCCTAGAGGTATTAGATATAATTAAGGATATTGCGATTAATCATAAAAATCCGGAAATTGGCAAGCCAAATGTAACTAGTAGTGAAGACGAAAATATGCATAGCTATAATTTATTACAAAGTAACGCGATAAATTGTGTAAGAGGAAAAGCTGCACAAGCGATTGGTCACTTACTGTGGAATGGTGACACTTATTTTTTTGAACAGTTTAAAGATACAATTGAAAAACTGGTACTGGATGAAAATCCGGCAGTCAGATTGGCAAGTTTATTTGCATTATGGCCGTCATATAATATTGATAAAGATTGGACATCTGAGAGGATTATTTATCTTTATGAACAAGATTATAGGCTAGCAGGCTTCCATGATTCTAAAAATTTGTTTTTTTTATTGTATCCTCGATATCGTCAACGTATATTAGGAATTATTAAAAAATGCTATGAGTCCGAAGATGAGGATTTAATAAAAATGGGGGCTTACTGTTTATCAGAAATGTTTATTCTTAAAAGTGAATTCATTGAAGAAATGAATAATGTGAATTCTATGAGTCAAAGGCAAGCAGAAGCAGTTCTCAAAATGGCTATATTATATTTTAATAAACCGCAATATAACGAGTTAGTAAAAAATATTATACGACAATTTAAAACTAGTACATTAGATTTAGAAATTCCAATTTCAAGATTATTTTATGATAATCATATTGACATAGAGAGGGATAAAGATTTTTTAATTGAAATTATGAGCTCAGACTTAAGTCGTAGAACGTTGCACGCATTTGTACATTACCTCGAAGAGGAATCAAAGTCAGTAATTGATTACAAAGATATTATACTGTCAATAGGTTATCATTTAACCAAAACTGAAATTGGGAAGTATGAAGGTGCCTGGGGAATACAAGATGAAATATCTAAATTAGTAATTGGACTATATGATGAGGTTTCTGGGTCTACGAAACATGAATTAAGAAAAATAGCAAATGAATGTCTTGATATCTGGGATTTAATGTTTGAAAAGCAAATTGGACCAGTTAGACGATTAAGTCAGGAGATGATGGAAAGATAATAGGAATTGCATTAGATTTTACATTTCCTTAAAATAACCTAAGAGTTACCAAACGATTTAACCGATATTAGCTCTATCGTAAATGTAAATAATATTATTTTATTTAACTGCTTAAAAGCAATCCCCCATATATAAAGTAATAACTGAGCAAATTTATCGGAGGTCCCAATGCTACCAGAACAACTCTCATCCATATTTCGCACCAAACAAAAATCATACAAAATGGTCTTAATCCTTTGTCTCATTGATCAATACGAACAAACCAACTCTTTCTCTTTCCCGCTCAGCGCAATAGCTGAGCGGTTTTTGGCATACTTTCAGGAGAATAGCAGACAGGGCATTAAAGTAGACTCCCCGCCGCCAGGGATAGCAACATACTGGAGTGAGTTTAACTTATCCAAAACGCTAACCTTACTTAAAACACCCTTTGATGCTCTATCGTCCATACTTGAAGTTGACTATGACCAAAAGATCGTATCTTTTCGCGCCGATATAGCTAATAAATTGGATAAGGACGTCATCCTAGAATTAAAGGAGTATGCCTTGAACGAATTGCAGAACTATAACGAAAAATTAGGGGAACCCAAGGTTTCCCTCCATAGCGCTCTGTCCGAAATCATGAACAGTTACATAACAGCAAGAAGCCAAACTTTTGCAGGCCACCAATTGGGCACATTATTCAGACAGACGATCCCCGAGCAGTTACGATCCCTTTCTTATATGGATCCCAGCTATAAAATCCAAGGTTCTGTTGGTATGGGCAACTGGGCGACCATTCCTTGGATTGCGGTGATGGACAAGCGGATTACGGATACGACGCAACATGGTGAATATATTGTGTATTTGTTTTCCGAAGATATGGAGTCCGTCTACTTAACATTGGCCCAAGGAGTCACTGTACCCAAAGATGAGCTCGGAAAGAAAGAAGGGTATCAATACCTTGAGCAGAAGGCCAATGAACTCCGTAAACTCCTTCCACTGGAAGGGATGCAGAAGGATGATGGCATTAATCTCACTTCGAGAAGCGGACTCGGTCGCGACTACCAAGTCTCTACCGTGGCGTATATCCGCTATGATCGAGATGCTCTTCCGGACGACGATCAATTACTGGCCGATCTAGAAAATGTGGTTACTAACTATAAAATGTATGTGGACCACGTTTTGAAGAATAAAGGCAATGACGAAGAGATGCCGCCGAAAGAAGAGAAGGGGAGTACGTCCTTGAGTTCATTAAATGTGCCAGAACAAATTGAACAAATCCAATCCTACATCTCTCGCCGTGGGTTCCACTACCCAAACGGCCTTATCGAGAACCTATACCTCTCTCTGAAATCCAAGCCATTCGTCATCTTAGCAGGCGTGTCCGGTACCGGGAAAACCAAGCTCGTTAAGCTATTTGCCGAAGCGTTAGGTGCTACGGGGGATAACCATCAGTTTACCCTGATCCCAGTACGGCCGGACTGGAGCGATCCTTCAGATTTATTAGGATACAAAGACTTATCGGGCGCATTTCGGCCCGGTCGTTTAGCTGAGGTACTCGTTGAAGCTTCTCAGCCGGCGAATCAGCATAAACCATATTTTATCTGTCTGGACGAGATGAATTTGGCTCGGGTGGAGTACTACTTCAGTGATGTGCTCAGCGTGATTGAGACGCAGGAGTGGAAGCAAGATCGGATTGTCACGTCCAAGCTTATCAACCGTGAGTCCTTGCTGCCGGAGGACCAATCGGTTTATGGGGACTTGTCCATACCGGATAACGTGTATTTGATTGGCACGGTGAATATGGACGAGACGACGCATCCTTTTAGCAAAAAGGTACTGGATCGCGCGAACACGATTGAGTTCAACTATATTGATCTTCAGCAATATCCGAGTCTTGCGCTGCAAGAAGAGGAGACGCTGCTTCCCGTGCATAACTCGTTTTTGAGAAGCGAGTATTTACAACTGGTTGATGTGTACGCCGACTATACGGACTTAGTCCACACTACGACAGAGAAGTTAGTCAAGATCAATCATATTTTAGAAGAGATTCATTCCCATGTGGGATTCCGGATTCGGGATTCGATCTGTTTTTATATGGTTTACAATCAACGCTATGAATTGCTTACTCCAGACGAAGCTTTTGATCTGCAACTGCTGCAGAAAATCCTACCGCGCGTTCAGGGGAGCAATTTATCCGTGAAACGGGTCCTTTTAAAGCTTCTAGAGGGGACACTAGGAAGAAAGCTCTCTTCGTTCTCCGACCTTATGGAAGATGCGTCTAACATCGACCAAGAATGGAATGACGATCAAGAAGAAAAGAAGGCTAAGCATCCCCTTAGCGCCCGGAAAATCGCCTTTATGCTACGGAGGTTAGAAGAAGATGGATTCACCTCTTACTGGCTCTCTTAATCAGAGCGCTGAATTGCTGCGCATCGAAACCAACCTCTTCAATTTATATATTCAAGGCAAACCCTATCATCCCACGGTGGAGTCGTTGCAGTTGCATCGTCGCCAGGATGGAGAGTGGATGGATACCAGTCTTTTGGTTCGCTCTCTTTCGAGTAAACTTCAGATCGAACAAATTTCGATATTCTCACCGGAACAAGGGGAGCTTATCCCATGGCAGGTGGGAGAGCGAAGTTGGCCGCTATTTTTCGAAACGCAGTCGTATGAATTGGTAGTGGAGAAGAAGCTGACGCTGGCGATGACCTTTCATCACGATAATGCTAGCGTAAGACAGGCGATTAAGCCGCTGGGTCAGACGATCCTGTCGGGGATCCTGAATTTTCAGAATGAGGTAGGGCTAACCGATCTGGAGCTTCGGCTGAGTGGGGAGGCGATTTTTCAACTGCAAATTGAGATCTTTCCCTCCAAAATGGATTACAAACAAGATTACCAAATGATTCTAAAAGATGTGAATCGGCAGATCTATAACTTGTCCTTTGATTTTCTGCGGAAGACGTACCATTTAACCGGGTTAAAAGAAACGAAGCATCAGAGTTTGACGGAGTTTTTTACGATTTTACAGCATGTGTTTGACCAACTTGTACAGGCCGTCTCGCGAATTGAGACTTCGCCTAACTATCGGTTAGAGAAAGAGATGAGAAGGGTCGAGGCAGCTAGAGTAAAGAAGACCGGGAAGGAGAACATTGCTTATCTGACGAAGCATCCTCAGTTCCTTAGAGCCGATAACAAGATCGGATTTATTCCCATCAACGGGCAAACGTTATATCCCAGCCATGCGCTAGAGATGAAACGGCGGATTCAATATGACACGTTGGAGAATCGTTTTGTAAGGTGGGTTCTCGAACGCATATCAAGTAAATTGAAGGAGCTGAAATCTAGACTTTCGGGAAAAGCGCGGATGCAGGATCCTCTTCTGATGAAGAGAATCGACTCGATGCAGAATCAACTGCTGCGGCTTCTGAAGCTCGATTTTCTCAACGTTGGCGGAATGAAGCAACTCTCAATTTCCTTAGTGCTGCAGATGGCGCCAGGGTATCGTGATGTGTATCGCAATTATTTGATGCTGATGAAGGGCCTATCGATCCAAAGCGACCTGTTTCGGCTCTCGATGAAAGACTTGGCGCAGCTGTATGAGTATTGGTGCTTCCTGAAAATTCACGATCTCCTCAGCCGGAAGTACGAGCTTCTTAAGCAAGATATTATTAAGGTCCAGCGGAACGGGATTTTTGTGACTTTGGACAAATCTGCGAAAGCCAAAATGGTGTACCGCAATCCGAAGAACGGAGAGCTATTCACCCTATATTACAATGCTCTTCCGAAAGGTGATAAAAGTGAGACGCTCGGCCAGAGGCCGGATAATGTGCTGACGCTAAAGAAAAATGAGGCTGCGGTAGAGTACAAGTATATTTTTGACGCGAAATATCGTTTGAACCCGGCATACGAGGGGACTCCCTATTATGATAAATACAGTCAGCCCGGTCCGGAGGAAGACGATATCAACACCATGCATCGATACCGGGACGCGATTGTGTACGCGGATGGGGAAGGGCAGCGGCGAGAGTATGAACGGAGTATGTTTGGAGCGTATGTGTTATTTCCTTACCATGATGAGAAGCAATTTCGGGAGCACCGTTTTTATAAAAGCATCGAGCTCGTAAACGTAGGGGCCTTTCCGTTTCTACCTAACTCGACCCGTCTGATGGAAGCCTTCCTGGATGAGATCATTATGGACAGTCCGGAAAAAGCTTACGAACGCTCCACAAGACCACGAGGCACAAAGAGTTATTACCAGAATAAAATAGCCGGCAAAAACGTGCTAGTAGGCTCGTTGCGAGAGCCTTCGCAGTTGGAACAGGCGTTGGAGCTTAGGTTTTACCATATGCCGCTTGAAAATATCTCGGATCACAAGATCCTAACGCAGATCGAATATATTGCGCTCTATCAATCGCAAGGGAAGTTTGCTTCTACTGGGGAGACCGGTATCCATTGGTATGGGCGCATTGTGGATTGGAAGGTTCTACGACGCAAAGAAATCACTGAGCGTCCTGCGGGGAAAGGGTCGGAGGAGAAGTTGTATGTCAAATTTACGATCGACCAATGGATTAAGCGGGATCAACCGATCGTTTCTGGTGGGCGAGGGATCTATACGGCGTTGTATACTTCGAAGTATATCTTTGACCGAGCTGCGGAAATTGCGGAGCTGAAACTCGAGACGGAAGAGGATATCATCCTCTGGCGTGAGCAAAGACGTACGGGTTCGGTGAAGGTGGAGCTGGATCATGAGCAGGTGGATTTGGCGAAGCGGGTGTTGGGGATTCGGGGGATGAAATAAGATTTATTTTAGAAATGCATGCATTTTTTGCGTGCTCAAAAATCAATTTATCTCTAATATCTTATCTTTATTTCAAAAAATTAAATATAAATCGGAAAGATTGATAGGAGTTATAGCATGAAAATTTGGGGTATTGATTTGTCGGTCATTATTGTTGCACTTGTAACTGCATATATCGGATATCAATTTAATCACCGAGCAAAAAAACGAGAAGCATTTATCAAGGAGTTGACTACGAGCTACAACGAGATTTACTCTCCGATGTTTGAACAATTGTCAATCATAATAAATGCTGAGGAGAAAAACGAGAAATTAATGATGATTGATACTTTTATACAGGAGTATTCGGGTAAGGACACAAAAATTCGGTTAATAGCATCATCATTTATTTTGGACTACTTTCACGACCTTAGGAAAGTTTACATAAAGTATCAAAATGAAAAGAATAGAGTGAATGAACTTGAACTCTTAGAGAAAATAAATGGACTTTATCCTATGATGGAAGATGAATATTGGAATGCTCACGATACTATATATGAGGATCATAAGCAATTTATTAGTGATACATTTAACAATCCATTCTTAGTTATGATATCCAGTATATTTAGAATTGTATATCACTTCTCGGTATTTGTTGTTTGGATTAGTTGTGTTATTCTTTATTTTACAATTGCACATCTAATTGTTCCTCTTGATTTGGTGCCTAAATGGTGGAATATAACGTATGCCATACTATTGGTCATTTCAGCAATCCTCATTTTGTCAATTATGATGATGTTTAAGGAAATACTGATAAAAAAGAATAGAAGGAAGAGCAAAATTTCAAAGAATATAAATGAGAAATTAAAAAAGCTTTTCTCGATTTATTAAACGGTTATTTCAACAAAAAAAGGGATTTAGGTCCATTTATGTGAAATTTTCACCCACCTTCTATCGTGATTCTGTACATACTGGTTGGATTAGTCTTTATTTGTTACTCTTGTATTGGTGGTTCCAACACCCTTCACATACCCTCAACCTAAAACTAAGTTTTGACCTGAAGCGCCCTTGCTAATTCATTAATTGTCAGCAAAGAGGGCGCTTTTTCTCCGTTCTCTAGTTCACTAATATGTGACCTGTGGACGGGCAGTAGACGCTCAACTAATCTTGAGTGAGCTTTTTCTCTTTGCGGATTTTAAGCACATCTCTGCCGAGGGCAAGTAATCTATGGATTTCTAACTATAACTGGCGACGTTAAAAGTTAAAAGAGTAGGCTATTGCCTGCAAATATTAGCAGCATATATTCTTAAATCAAAAGGGAATGTTTCTTTAAGAAAGTTAGTTTTAATAAAGTATTGTCAATTTTTATGCCATTTGTACCAATTTCTGGGATTGAATAATTTGGAATTATGGCATAACATGGGTGGTAAGGCGTAGTGCTAATGTCTTGTTTTTTGATGGGGATTAGGCTAAGTATATTTTTGCCTTCGAACATTAATATTGAAGAACTAGAAGTTAACTTTTTTATACTTGCAATCGTATGGACTAGTTATTCATTTTGATTTGGCGATGGACTCAACAATGTTATGTCTCGTGAAAATTCTAGAACGCTATCCAAAATTCACAGAGGAGAAAGATGATGGAAAGTTTTGTGGTGTTAATAGGATCAGTAGCCCGAAAGGATTACTCAGTTGGAAGTGATATTGATATTTGCAGAATTAACAGTGATGTTACCATTAATAGACAAACTGATTGGCCAGATGGTCCAATTAATTATATAGATTATGACACTGAGACTTTTCAGCATTTATATAATATTGGAAGTTTATTTATATATCACATTCTAACAGAGGGTATTCTTATTGAAGGAAACATAGATTCGTGGGAAAAGCTTATATTGAATTTTAGTTTAACTGGTAATTTTAGTAATGAGATTGTCAAAATATTAGATTTAAATGAAATTTTCAAGAAAACCGAAATATTTGGTAATCATTATTTATCATTGTTTTCGAACTTGTTTACAAACGTTAAAAATTTCTCCATTTTCTATTTAGCTAGAAATGGAATTTATTTGTTTAATAAAGAAAAGGCAATTAAATATACATTCGGAGAATATTACTATGATCTGATATTTGATGCATATAATTATTTTGAACGTGGTGTCATTAATAAGAAATGGAATTATTCCTGTAAAAAAATCGCAATTGAAGTAACGAATTATTATTTATCAAAGATGGAGGCACTATATAAATGTTAGACACAGCAATGATTTGGAGATTATATGAAAAATATTATACACTAAAATATACAAAAAAAAGAATAAGTAGAAAAGAAATGAAAGTAATTATTGATTCAATTAATGAACAGTTATGTAATTATTATTTTCAAGAGAGCCCCAGTGGTCAAAGAACTAGAGCATTGATTAATAAAAATATTCAAAACTTTTCCAATCAAGAAGACAAGGAGATATTAATTGCGCTTGATGCAGTGCTTAGGGAATATCCAATTGTCTTTTCTAAAACATACTCTGATCATAATTCTGATCTTGATAGTTTTATGAACAAAGAATTGAAAAAATTATCTAACACGCTTATAAATCATTCATTATTCAAGAACGACGATAATGCAAAAAGATTGAGAGGTTTGTTAGTGTGAATGACAATATAATTCAAGTACTTGTGAAGGCATGGGAATCTTTTCAAAATTTATCTAAAGGATTTGGGGAAAACGCATGGAAAGTTCGAACCATGGGCATAGGTTTTTGGGCAGCAATTATAGCCTACGGTTATAAAAATAAAAATGGATCTATGTATTTGATTGCACTAATGATAATCTTGATTTTTTTGTTACTGGAAGCTGGAATGCGTATTTTACAGAATAAGTATATTGAAAAGTCGATTGAAATGGAGAGATCAATTAATGATTATCTTGTTGGTGCAGAAATACAAATTCCAAAGGACGGAATATCGACAAATGTTTTGACCCCAACAGTAGTGGATCTCTTGAAGCTATTTCAACCAAAGAGATGGATGTTTTGGCTTCCTTATTTACTATTAGTATTAGCTTCGATATTCATGGACAAAATTCTTTGAATGTAACTTGTTGAGAAACCAGATTACGAATGAACGTCTCACGGAACATTTTCAACTCGAAGAAGAATGATAGATTTGAAAATATAGAGGGAAGTGTGAATGATGACCATCCACAGCCAACTCGATGAACTGGTCAAACAGTGGAAGATGCACGAAGCATGTGCAGAGGGGATTTTTATCCAAGGCGGTCATGTGGACGAGGAAGTGTTGTCCGGTTCTCGGCTCAAACTTATGGTATTACTGAAAGAAGTAAACTCTTCTGATGCTGGATGGAATCTGCAGAGGTTTGTTAGAGAGAAGGGATATCTCAAGAAAAGCAGCACCAGGCCGACGCTCATTCGGTGGACGTATGGGATTCTGCATGGATATCCTGAATTCCTCGAAGTTGAAAATCGTTATGCAAATATAAAGGAAGAGGCAGATCAGTTTTTATGACAGGTTTATTTTTCCAACGTGAAGAAGATTGCTGGTGGTTCGCAGGCGGTACTTACGGATATTGAACATCAAATCCAGTCGACCGGGCCGCTCCTCCTTCAACAAATCCGAGTCCTGAATCCGCATATGGTCTTATGCTGTGGAGATGTGATTTTCATGGCGTCCAAAAGGTTTGATCCGAAGCGGGCAGCTGGAGGACCGGTGGAAACGAGAAAAACCGGATTTGACATGAGTGTAATACGCGCGTGAGCCGGAACATGACTTTCCGCTCGGCCGGCTTGGTAACACGGACGGGGCGGCGAAAGTCATCGCATTCCTCGCATCCGAAGCGGCGTCCTTAATATCGACGGCGGCTCGAGCCCTTCTTTGTAAAAGAGATATACATACGTATAATATGATCTTGAGACGGATAAGAGGGGGATTTGCAGTTATGCCTTACAATGGAATAGGAGCCACTAACGAGCATGCAAGATTGATCATGGAGAGCTATCAAAGATTGACCGGACAATCGCTTCTGGGTGAGCCAGCCTCAGACAGCCACCCGTTCGAACAATTATTTAGCGCACCCTGTGTGGTGCTTTCCCACGGAACGGAGACCGACCCGGTCCTGAACTTCGGCAATCGGGCGGCGCTGGAGCTATGGGCAATGGATTGGGACAAGTTCACAAGCACGCCGTCAAGACTCACCGCGGAACCGATGGAACGGGAGGCGCGGTCGGTTTTTCTAAGAACGGTAGGCGAACAAGGCTATATCGATAACTACACGGGAATCCGCATATCCAGTACAGGCCGGAGGTTTCACATCTTGGAGGCAACCGTATGGAATTTGACGGATGAAACCGGGAAGCTTCACGGGCAGGCCGCTGCATTCCGAGAGTATCGTTACGTTTGAGGATGCGGTTTGATCCAAGGATACGAAACAGACATGGTTTTAAACTAGCGCCCCTCTCGAAATCATGGTTGGGAAAAACGGGTAATTATACGTAAACACTTCGCGTGATTTTCGGCGAAGCCAAGCAAAAAGCTGCTGATCTTGAGGCTAAGCTGCAGAAGTAACTTGAGGTATATTTCTCCATATGCTAAGATAACAATAAATAAGGAGCAGCGGCCAACTCCTCCCCAATACAGCATTTGTGGTGGGATTACCTCCTCAGGTGTAACTGAACAAGAAGTAACCCGTCAGGCCGTCAACCTGTGGCGGGTTACTTCTTTTTTCTGTCGATATACGTCAACAAAGCAACGATAAACGCTGCAAACACGATAATATCGGAAAAAGAGAAGTTCATACACATCACCTCCCTCTGGAGGCTTATGTATACCCACCACAAATTGTGCTGCACAAACCAGATTATACGAAAAAGGACTCATTGCGAGAGTCCTTTTTCTATTCTATTAGTTACGGTAATCTTATCCCTTGATGGGCTGATATTCACACCAAATTTACGTTTTGGTTTACTTTCTGTTAAGAAGGAAGGTACCATCCATGGAAAATTTAGTTGAACGGGTTCTTCATCGCTTCAAAAGTCGACTCGATGATTCAAATAAAATACTCATTCAAAGAAGTTTGGGATATTCCGCATGGTGTCACTGTGAATTTTACCAACCAGCAACAATGAATGAAGTTAATGAATTTCAAGAGAATACAGGATTTTATATACCGGGTGACCATAAAGATTTTTTTAAGATTCACAATGGGGCTAGATTATTTGTGAATTCTGAGGTTTTTGATGATCCATCATGGAACATCTTCTCCTTAGAGGAGATTGCCAGCGGCATAGAGGATTATTCTATACCTAGTCATCAGTATCCTATGGCTAAGTATGATGATGTATTAATTTGCATCGACAGCTACAGCTTCAAGGAACAAAAAAGGGAGTATCTCTGTGTTCGTTCAATCTACACTCCTCCCGATCATGATGGAGAAATGCTTAATTTGAGTTTCGAACTATTCTTGGATCGATTAATTGTCTCCCAAGGAGATCACTTTTGGGACTGGCCCAAAATTACATCTAAGATTTTCTACCGTAATAATAAGTAACGATGGCAATCAACCGAGATTCAGAAGATTCTTGGACTGAATATACGAAACCACCCACTATTCCTCCAATTCTCTCTCATACCCCTCAACCAAAACCGAAGCTTTAACCTGAAGCGCCCTTGCTAATGCTGTAATTGTGAGCAGAGAGGGCGCTTTTTCTCCGTTCTCCAGCTCACTAATATAAGACCGGTCGACGCGGGAATAGACGCTCAACTCATCTTGAGTGAGCTTTTTTTCTTTGCGGATTTTGCGCAGAGCTCTGCCGAAGGCAAGCAATTCTATGGATTTCTCAGTATGATTGGCCACGTTATAACCCCTTATTGGATAGTTAAAATAATCTTATGCGGTTCTATAAGGGAATTTCCGTAGGCTATTGCCTACAAAATGATGTGAATGATATAATACAGATACTGGAAAATATGATTTGGGAGAACCAGCATGTATTCTTAGATCAAACGGGAGCTGAAGCTAATCATGAAATCGATCGCGAAAAGTGATATCGAAGTTACCAGGCAAATGTCACACAAGCAGGAGAAGCCGGGCTTCATTTACCAGGAAACGATCCATCGTCTGAACAACAGCGCTCAAGAATACATGCGATTATCCGTGCATTTTTTGGAGGAAAGCTTACTTCATGTCAGCTTATTACTTTGCAACAGGGCACTGGAGTGCATGTTACACGCAATTCATATCAAGCAGCAGAACCAGCTGCACACTACAACTATGCTGCTGGACGATATCCTTCAGGACCTTTCTGATGAGATGGGTATGGAAGCCATTACTTTTATCCAATCCTTATCCTATTTATCTCAGGAGAGGCTGTTGATCAGCAAAATGCAGCCAACCCATCTCATGAACCTAATCAAGCGAGCGGATGACCTGCTTCTTCGACTATCGGATCGACTTCACCTACCCTCTGAAACATACCATTCTGTTTTTTTTGTAGAAATGGATTATAGCAATGGGGATTAATTTAACATAGGGTCACTTTCTGTAACCATTAGAGGTCATAGGTAATAGCGCACAGTAAAAAATCAATCGCTTGAAAGCATGAAAGCAAGTGGTTGTGGTGGTAATTATAATACTTTAATTGTAACTACGAGTAATTTTAACTTTTATGTTAGAACAATTAAGAGAAAAGAGGCTTTCCGCTGAAAACTCCTGAAAATTACCAATAAATAATTATTCCTATTTTAGATCTTACACATTCCCTCAATTTTTTATCAAAATAGGTTATAAATATATATTTTCCGAATAAAATGGTAAAATGTAACTTATACAACCAAACTTTTGAAGGGAGTAGATTATGAAAAGATCAACTATTTGGTTTGTAGTCTCTTTTGTTTTTTTAATTTTTAGTGCACCATTGGGAAATTTCTTATTTAATATTTTTTTCTATAATACGGACTTAACGGGAATCTACCATACGATGCTAAATTGTACATTATTCTCATGTTTTCTGATTGGCATCTTGATGTTTATTATAGGGATAACCAAAATGATAAAACATGGCGATGAATAAGTTAATAGCATCAGGATAGGGAAGCAACTGCTATATCTGTTGATAGTTATCTAAACAGATATAGCAGTTGCTTTTTTTTTATTCAAAGTTTAAGAGCATTTTAATAAACCATTATTACTCTAAATTATAACTATGTAATTATTTAGTAATGCAATAATAATAATAAATATAATTAGTAGTTTTTTCATTTTATGGGTTATATTCAAAATAAATTTATGATAAAATACTCCTTGTTACCATTATTACTATATTTTAGGAGAAAGGTGGTGTAAAAGTGAAAATTGGTAATAAAGTAACTATTATAATGTTATGTGGGATTATTGGGTGTTCGCTCTATTTGGATGCGCCTACCTTTGCTGAGACTGTAAGTGCTGATTCAAACGCCATAATATCTCCTCAAGCAGTTGTTGGGTATTGGGGGGACACTGTATTTAGAGAAGATCGATCATCAACAACAGTTAGTTCATTTAGTATAAGCACTACCTCTACAGTTTCAATTACAGGTAGTCAAAAGGCAAGTAATGAAAAATATTCATTTGACTATGCGCTTGTTAATTCAAAAGGTGTAGAGGTTGGCGAGAAGGCACATTTTACAGGAACTGGTGATATCCAAAAAAGCTGGACTAATGTACCACCGGGTACATATAAAATAGTCGTTACTGCTTATCTTTATGATGATTGGGATTTCCGTTATATCCAAACAAGAGGGAATGCCTACGCCACACCCTCTAACTAAATCTATAAAGGGACAGTGATACTTATGAAAAAAGTTTATTCTCTAGTCGTTTGTTTAATGCTCTTATTTACTGCTGTTGGATCTGCTTCTGCTGCTGATTTTGACAATAATCCGGCAACTGGGGTTTACCAAGGGAATATTGATTTAAATAACACTTCTAATGATACGGTGATTAGTGAATCTTTAACGTTTGATGAAATGGCACAAAAAATCTCAGACGATTTTAATATATCCATTGACGAAGCAACTAAATTGTTAAGCCAAAATTCAGTAAAGACACTAAATGCCACAACTGCATCTTACAGAACTATTACATCTTCTTTAGACAAAATGAATAATGCATACCAACCTTCTATGGAATTTTATTGCCAAACAACCGAGGGTGGTGGCTATATAGCGATTGAAAAAATTATTACGTGGGATTTAAATAGAAATGATATTAGTGGTAATGGAAGTAAAAAATTCGAAGGCAATATCAAAACTTATTTAGAGAATGGACAATCAATTCATTGGATTCTAAATGGGGACTTTTATAATTATGGTGATGGAACACTTAATGTCGGAGGTTCAATTAAGCTTGGTGAAACCGGTACTCTTACTCTCACGCTAACAGTTAAAACAGGCCACTATGCTTACTCCTATAACTCCAAGGATATCTGGGTTGGGCCACGTTAATTAACTATCTGCTTACAACATAGAATCTACATATTAAGAGGACCCTACCAGTTTTAACAGTTGGGTTTTCGTAATTTGATATTTCGCCGCTCTACCAAAACCGGACCTTTAATCTGAAGCGCCCCTTGCTTATGCAGTAATCGTGAGCAAAGAGGCGCTTTTTCTCCATTTTCAAATACTAACCGAATCTCACACTTGAAATAATGGATCAACTCATCTCAAGTGTTTAATCTTTCTGGATTTATCGTAGAGCAACAAAACAAATTATAACCATAACGTGTCTTAAATAAAGAGAGGAGACTTCCTCCATAAGGTAGACTGCTAGGAAAGGAGAGAGCGTAATGAGAAAGTTTAAGACACTAACCTTATTCGCAACTGTAGCACTAGGGATGTCCATGGTCTTTGGTGGACAAAATCATGCCGCAGCTTCTAGCATCAAAGTAATCGGGAAGAACGGCCCCATTTCCTCGGATGTTGCACCTTACTTAAAGAAAGGAACCGTGCTGGTACCGATCAATATCATTGGAAAGCTTGGTCTAAGTAATCTCAATATGTCTTGGGACAATACCCGCAAACAGGTTAGGATCTCATACGGAAAAGTCATGATCACGGTCAAGGTTAACGAAAAATATGGGATTATCGGAGATGAGGGGACTCCATTAGCGCAGCCTGCCCAGATAAAGCATGGAAGGGTTATGGTTCCTGTAAGATTCGTTGGAGAGGCGTTGGGTGAACCGGTGGCATGGGATGCAAAGGCTCAAACGGTAACGGTTGGGAGTTCAACGGTAAGTAGTCATGCTAAAAGTGCTCTAACCTTGGAGCGAATCCGGGTCCTCTCTCTACCTCGTGTGAGCTTAAAGGAACAGATTCATGCGGGTGGATTAATGACGGTTGTCTGCTATTTCCCTGTAGGAAAAGCGGATGAATATTTTGTGAAAGAGGAAAACCGAATCGATTATTATAAAGTGCAGCAAGGAAGAGCGGTTCAGATATGGGCTGCTAGAACAACTTACGATATTGTTGAGAATAAGGGTCTTCCTTTCTTTCCGTATAAAATTGTTCAAGAAATAGGGGAGCGGCCAAGCGTGAAGGGGTCTTTTGTATATTATAAAAACATTGGAGCTATCGCGGCTGTATATTATGGCATTATCAATGAGCAAGGAAAGGCCAAACAGCTAGGTGAAGCAGATGGTAACAAAGGGGTTATTGTAGACATCCCTGAGGAAAAGAACTACATGAAACATTAAATGGCTACCTGAATTGATGGCTGGTTCATATTTTTAAGTCAAGGGGCTAATCATGAGAAAAATAAATAGAAGATTTATAATTCTTACATTTGCTGTTCTTGTTTTGATCACAGGGACAAGTGTATATGCAAGCGATGTTCTTCCTTCTCTTTTTCCAAATGTAAGTCCCGAAGATGAGGCTCTTCCGCAAGCCGTTCAAGATCGTCTAACTCAATCATGGAGCCAAGGTCGTGAGATCATACTGAGCAGTGAGGGAAGGGCATTTGGAATCAACAGCAAAAACGAAGATTTGTCAAAATGGACGTTTATCGATTTTGCTCAATTTTATGATATGATACCTACTTTTTCTATGCAAAAACGTTCTTCTTTTCTAGAGGCTTATTATAGTGAGGAGCGGAGAGCTAATCTTGACGTAGGCGATTATATGTCGGCATTACTGATAAATCCAGAAAAGTCACGGGCTTTAGTTTATTGGGAAAAGGCCAATGGTTCTTACGTTGTCATGGATTTAAGGTCTAAAAGAAATTCGAAATCCTGGTATGTCGATGGAGTTGAAATTTTAACCCCTTAACAGCAGGTTGTTTCACCAGGATGTTTAGGCATTTGGATCCCTAGACGAAGACTATGACATTTGTTACTACCATAATTTAAGTTTGGGGTGGACAGGATGTATCTTATTTTTCTGATGATCTGCTTATTATTTTCGCTCATTTTTATATTTAAGAATGAAAAAGACAACTTTTTAACAAAAATATCTTTGTTAGTCATGATCGTAACCATCTGCTTAAGCATTTTGCTGGTGAATTTAGCATGGGCTGCTGGTCCGAGAAATGGGACCGTCTTTTTAACGGTCTTTGAGTTTTCGAGCGTGAGCACTATTTTTAATGTAGTCAAGGTATTAGTGACCATCACACTGGTTTCAATGGTGGTTTACTTCTATGCCAAGCAGAAGAAATAACGATCTGATCCTCTCTCAAAGTCACCAATTATGGTGGCTTCTTTTTTTGTTTAACCATGAGCTCGACAACCCCGAAGATCCCCGCACCATCGGCCTTTCCCGCCTCCCACCGCCCATCTTCCCCCACCCCCGAAAATATTGCGCACCCCATCAAAAAATGTTGCTTGCCTGAAATCCGGGGCTCGGCATATCATGAGTCCATGCGGAAGCGGGCCTGCAAGTTCCGTCGAGATCATCAGGGAAGGGGAAGATCATGAGAGCCATTCGTCAGCCGAATCAGCGAAAATCTTTTCGAGTGCGTGACAACCTCCAGCTGTACTTAATAATGCTTCCCGTTCTGGTTCACATTTTTATTTTCAGCTACATTCCGATGTACGGGATTCTGATCGCGTTTCAGAATTACTACCCGGGCAAACCCTTTCTATCCCTGCACGGAACGGATTGGGTCGGCTTTCAGCATTTCATCGACTTTTTTAACGGCCCGTACTTCGGGCGATTGATGCGGAACACGTTTTTGCTCAGCTTTTATTTTCTGGTGTTTGGCTTCTGGGTGCCGATCCTGTTTGCCCTGCTGCTGAATGAACTCAAAAGCGGCGTATTTAAAAAATACGTTCAGACGGCAAGCTATTTGCCCCATTTTATTTCGAATGTGGTCGTGGCGGGGATGGTGTTGTCTTTTATCAATACGGACGGCATCGTGAACGCCATCGTCAAGCTGTTCGGCGGCACGCCGGTGGCGCTGAATACGGAGCCGGGGTATTTTCCGGCGATTTATACGATTACGAGCATCTGGAAGTCGTTTGGGTGGAGCAGCATTTTATATTTGGCCGCCATGTCCTCTGTGGATCCGCATCAGTACGAAGCCGCGAAGATGGACGGGGCCAACCGCTTCAAGCAAATGCTCCATATTACGCTGCCGGCCATTCGGCCGACGATTTTTATCCTGCTGATTTTTGCGATCGGCAATTTGCTGTCGGCTAACAGCGAGTTTATTTTGCTCATCTACAACCCGATGGTGTACGAGACGGCCGACGTCATCGGCACGTATTTGTACCGCGACGGCCTGCTGGGCGGCAATTTCAGCGCGGGAACGGCCGTGGGATTGTTTATCTCGATCATCAATTTCACGCTGCTGTACACAGCCAATACGCTCAGCCGTAAATATTCCGATTACGCCTTATGGTAAGGGGGAGTCCCATGGCCGCCTTGGTCAAAAGAAATCCGAACACCATCAAGCAAGGCTCGGTTGTCGTCGACGTCGTGTTGTACGCGCTGGCGCTCGCCCTTTGCTTAATCACGCTGTATCCTTTTTATTTCGTGATCATTATGTCCATCAGCAATCCGACGGAAGTCGCGGCCATGAATGTGTTCTGGTACCCGAAAGGATTCTTCCTCGACTCGTACAAGCTGATCGTCAGCGATACGAAAATGTGGTGGGCTTATTCCAATACGCTGATCTATGTGAGTGCGGGGACGATTTTAAACTGTCTGACGGCTGTGCTCGGCGCCTATCCGCTCACCGTTCGCAATCTCATGGGCCGAAAATGGGTCGTGTCGTACCTGCTGATCCCGATGTATTTTGGCGGCGGTCTCATTCCGTCCTACCTGCTGGTGAACAAGCTTGGACTGTATGACACGATGTTCGCAGTCATCATTCCGGGGATGGTCAGCATTTGGAATATCATCCTGGTGCGAACGTTCTTTGCCAACATTCCGGACGGGCTGAAGGAGTCGGCCTTTATCGACGGCGCTTCCCATTTGCAGCTGCTGTTCCGGGTCATTATACCGATATCCAAGCCGATCCTGGCGGTCATCGCCATTTATTCGGTCGTGGGCATCTGGAACAGCTGGTTCGACGCGCTCGTGTATTTACCGAATGAGAAGCTGCATCCGCTGCAAATGTACCTGTACCGGGTCGTGGTCCAGCAGTCGGTCGATTTGAAGATGCTGTCGATGGAGGATGCGAAAAATGCGGTCGCCAACATGCTTTCGAACATTCAGCTGAAATACGCCATTATCGTCTTTACGACGTTACCCGTCATTTTTACATATCCGTTCTTTCAGAAGTATTTCATCAAGGGAGCGCTGCTGGGTTCATTAAAGGAATAGGCTAGGCCATCCGAAGGGGGAAGAGTTGTATGAAAAAAAGGAAAAAACCGCTTGTGTCCGCCATCATCGCCGTTGTTTTGATCGCTTCTGTAACCGCTTGCAGCGGGGGAGACAGCAAACCAGAGGAAGCTGACAGCAACGCTCCGGCCGGGCAGCAGTCCGCCAAGCTGAAGCTTCTCGGGCCGACGGGTTCGAACAAGTTCATCAAATTCGAGGACAGGGACAAGTACCCGGTCTGGAAGGAAGTCGACAAGCTGCTGACCGATGCGAACCTGCAGCTCGATTACGAGCTCGTTCCGAACGAGCAGTATAACGTCGTCATCAAGACGCGGATGGCGTCCGGCTCCAACCTTCCGGATATCGTCAACATTTCGGCGCTGGACAATACGACGGTGCTCAATCTGGCGAAGCAGGGCGTGCTGCTGGACCTGAATCCGCTGATCGAGAAGTACAGCAACGGCAACATCAAGAAGATGTATGAGCAGGAGTTCCCGTATGCGAAAAAGACGACAACGACGTCGGACGGGAAAATGTACTGGTTCAGCGATCTGCACAAAAAAACGTATCAAGGCACCGATCCGGCTCCGGTCTCCTTAACGATGCTGCTCCGCAAGGACTGGCTCGATAAGCTGAGCCTTCCGGTTCCGACAAGTGCGGAGGAATACTTGCAAACGCTGAAGACGATGCGCGACAAGGACGCCAACGGCAACGGGCAAAAAGATGAGGTGCTCGTCTACGATCCGGGTGCCTTCTCGGGACCGATCGCGCAGTGGTTTGGGCTGGGGACCAGCATTTCATCCGTGGATGTGGAGAACAAGAAGGTCGTCTCCCCGTGGTACCAGGACGGTATCAAGGATTACTTCCGTTACCTGCAGCAGCTGGTGAAGGAAGGCGTGCTCGACACCAGCCTGATCGGGGCGACAGGGGAGCAGAAGCAGCAGAAGATGACGGAAAACCAGGTTGCTTCCACAGGAGATTACAATCTGGAGACGTATCTGGAGCCGACGATCAAGGGGGGCGGGGAATATCTTCCGCTCATGCCGCTTCAAGCGGTAGACGGCATTGCGCCAGCAGCCCAAATTGAGCCGCCGTTTCTGGTGTGGCAGAAATACGCGATTACGAAAGACAGCAAAAACGTAGAAGCGGCGATCAAGTATTTTGACACGATCTATTCGGATAAGTATGCGGAACTTCTGTATTGGGGCATCGAAGGACAAACCTATAAAAAGGATGAGAGCGGCGCGAATGTATTCATCAACAACGCCTCGGACGAAGAACTGGCCAAAACGGGTCAAGTTCCCGGACTCCGCCTGTTCGGCGATACGGTGTTCCCGCGAGTTCAGTTCGCCAACCTCGAGTTTGAGCTGTCCGGCGTACCGAAATACAAAGCCGACAACGAGCTCAATATTCTGAAATACAAGCCGTATTTCGTCAATATGAACGACAACTATTTGGCGATTCCCGACGATCAGCAGCTGGAAGCGAAAACGAAGATTTTGACCAACCTGAACACGTACTCCACGGAGCTTGCGACCAAGCTGGCTTTGGGGCAAAAATCGCTCGACAACTGGGATCAATATATGGCCGATCTGAAAAAGCTGGGGCTGGACCAGCTGCTGGAGATCGACCAGCAATTGCTCGACAGATACAACAGCATCCAGTAACGTTGACAGTAACCGTATGACTTTGGAAAATGGCAGGCTCCAATTCGCTTTGGAGGCTCTGCTGTTTTCCTGTTTTTGCTTATCTAATGGGGGAGGGATAGTCTGTGCGCAATGGCAGCTTCGGAAGCGGCACGTTTCGTAAAATTCTGTTGTCTTATACCGCGATTTTGATCATCCCGATTATTGTGTTCAGCGCATTAAACGTGCAGCGGAACATCGTCGAGGAGAAACGCCGGCAGCATGAGGCACATGCTTTGGACGCCAAGCGGATCGCCGATCTGGTCGACAATAAATTGAATGAGCTCAAAACCTTGGGCAAAACGCTGAGCAACGAATCCTGGGTGAAGAAGCTGATGCAGGATACGAACGTATACGATCAGGAATTCGACATTACCAAAATGCTGGACATCCGCACCAGTCTCGGCAATAGCGTGAGTTCGCAGGGGATTCTCTCGTTTGGCATGGTGGTGTTTCCGGAGCAGCAGAAGGCGATGACTTCGTGGGGGATGTTCCCGCTGAAGGAATTTTTTCAATCGATTGTCGCATTCGACGAAGCTGCTGAGCAGCAGCTGCAGAGCTCCTTTGCGCAGCAGCAGTATTTTACCATCCTGCCGCCGGCCAGCATGAAGCTGTGGGGCAGCGAAAAGCGCGTGATTCCCGTGCTGCAAAGCCTGGAGGTGGTGAATCATCCGCGTGCGGTTTTAGTATTGTTTATTGATAGCGCTTACTTTTCAGAGTATATGCACCGGTTTGGAGGGATTGAATCGCAGGAGATCGTCATGACGTCCCGGGATGCGCTGATTTACAGCCAAGTCCGAAATGATCCGGCAGCCCGCAACGGAGCGGCTTCCTACCCCATTCATTTGTCTTCGGAGGCCAGTGATGTGCAGTATGCGATCTCTTACGCGGACAGCAGCGTCATCGGCATCGGCAATTTGTTCAGCTCGCTGGCGGCCATCCTGATCTCCATCGTTATTGGCGCGTGTATGGCTTATCTGCTGGCGAAAATCAGCTACCGTCCTCTCGGGGCTCTGCTGAGTAAGCTGAGCGCCGCGGCGCGGGTTGAGTATTCCCGAAGCGGCAAAGTGACGGAGTCCGAATACAATTTTATAGAAAAATCGTTTGACCGGCTGCTGCACGAAAACCGCAAGCTTCAGCAATCGATGCAGGATTACGAAAATGCCGCCAAGTCGAATTTGTATCTTCGCCTGCTCAAGGGATATTTTATGGACGATCAGCAGAAGAATGAGCTGGGCAAACTGGGGATCGGTTATACCGAGGACATGTATTACTGCACGATGCTTGTCAGCTTCCACGCTATTCGCGACTTTTCCGACTTCGAGAAAATCCGGAAGATCGAAATGCTGATGATGGTGATCGTGGAAAAAGCGATGAGCCGTTACGGGCTGGACTATGCGCTGTTCGAGGTCACGAATGCGGACAAGGCGATGATCGTGTCCTCCGGGCAGCCGTTTGGAGACGATGATATGCTGGAGCGCATCGCTGCCGAGATGGCTGACGAAATCGAGCGGCTGAGCGGATTTCATCCCGATATTTTATACGGAGGAGTTGAGCAAGGGCTGGTCGGCATCAGCAAATCGTATTACACGGCCAATGAAAGGCTGCGCTACACCGTATTCTCGCGTGAGCATTTTCAGGTACTGCAGGAGGAGACGATGCAGGCCGGCGTCGATTATTATTATCCGACGGATTGGGAAGTGCAGTTGATCAATAACCTCAAGATCGGGAACCTGGATACGTCCCTGCAAATTCTGCATGAGATCCATGCCGAGAACGACAAGCGGGAACTGGCCGAGGCCAGCGTGAGCCGGCTGCTCTCCCTGCTGATGGAGACGATGCTGCGGGTGCTGCATGAGCTGAATCTCGATACGGATATCTACACGAAGCAGTTTTGCAGCCGGGCTAAAGCGGCGAACATCGAAGAAATGTGGAGCTATATGTTTGAGGTCGGCACGCTCATTTGCGAGCGCAAACGGTATGCCAATACGTCTTCGGCGGTGTCGGCCGGCACCGAGCTGCTGCAATACGTGAACGACAACTATTCGAGTGCGGACATTTCGTTAAAGCAGCTGGCGGAGATGTATCATATGTCCCTATCGAAGGTGTCCAAAATATTCAAAGAGGTGACCGGCATCAACTTCTATGATTATGTATGCCGTCTGCGCATGGAGAAGGCGAAAGAGCTGCTCCGGGAGCGAAGCTGCGGTATCGATCACATCGCACGCACGGTGGGGTACGAAAATGTGTATTCCTTCAAACGCGCCTTTGCGCGATATGAAGGCATCAAGCCTGACGAATACGTGGAGTCGGCGGAATGCCGGTGAGATAAAATAAAGAGACCATAGCTCATTGCTATAGTCTCTGGTCTCTTTATCTGTCTCACTCACTTCAACGGTCCGTTTACGACCTGCCGCTGAACCGTTTGATCGCTTCCTCCGTCACCGGCGTGAAGAGGTTAATCAGGTTGCCGTCGGGATCCCGAAACAGCACCGCACGGTTCCCCCACGGCATCGTGGTTGGCTCCTTGACCCACTCGCTGACAAACGGCTTCAAGCGCTCGTATTCGGCGTCGACATCGTCAACACGGAACTCGAGGATGACCGTGTGATTGTCGGCCGCCACGGCGGAACCAGCACCGAACAGCTGCACCGTCTGGGAGTGGCCGATCGCCAGGGTGCACGATGACCCAACGATTTCGGCGAAGACGGGCGCGGGGCGTTCCGCCGACACGCCCATAACTTTCTCATAAAACCCGACAAGACGATCTACATCGTCGGTAATGATGCGTACAGAAGCAAAATTCATGAAATACCATCCTTCCTATATTAAGTGATACAGAACCGTATAATCATCATTTTGGGTCAGAATACTTCGCATTGATCTCCCATTTCTTACGGTTACATACTCCGAGTATAAAAAAACGCTACTGACAACAGTATGTCAGTAGCGTTTTAACATTCGTTTTTGAACTAACAGGCAGATTTGTTCATTGAGCCGATGGGGCCTTTATTCCATGAACGAGCGCTCGTTCGTGATATCGTATTTTAGAATGTCCATTTTCATTCTGTTTCCCCATTTATTTAAAAACGGCGCCGACTCATGTCTTTCAACATGGGCCGACAGCGATTCTTGATCTTGCCACCGCTGGACCGTCAGCATGCGTCCGGCGCGCGCATCTTCCGTAGTAAAGGCATAAAAGAGACATCCCTTTTCAGCTCTCGTGCTGGTAACGACAGACTGAACGTCTGCAGTAAACTCATTCACATCAGACGGATTTAGGTGAACGTAACCCATGAGTATAATCATGGTTACACGACCGTGAGCACAATCTTGCCTTGAATGTGCCCACCGGCTGCACGTTCATGCGCCTTGCGAGCATCGGCAAGTGGAAACGTGCTGTCGATAGCGACGCGAACCGTTCCGGCGTCAAGCAAGCGCCCTAATTCCGCCAGCTGCGGGCCGTTTGAGCGCACTTGGGTCATCGATACCGTGACACCCAGTTTCGCGGCCTCCTCGGCATCGTTGAAGCCTAGGAACACTGGGAACAAAGCGCCGCCACGCTTGAGCGTACGCAAGAAACGACCGGTGGTCGGACTGCCGAGGGTATCAAGGACGAGATCCATGTCATGCACGACGTCCTCGGGAAGGCTCTTGGTGTAGTCGATGAATTCGTCGGCACCGAGCTCACGCAGGAACGACTCATGCGACCCCGATGCCACCGCGATGACGTGCGCACCCTTCCATTTGGCCAGCTGTACCGCGAAGTGCCCCACGCCGCCCGCAGCACCATTGACGAGCACCGTCTTGCCGTCCAGCGGCACCGGGCGATGCATCTCCGGTTGAAGCGGGTTCGGTTCATTGTGCCCCAGATCGATCAGAAACTGCCACGCGGTGAGGCCAGCCATCGGCGCCCCAGCAGCGTGCACGTGATCGATGCCAGCCGGCTTGAGTGCAAGGTCCGACGCTGGCGCGGCGACGTACTCAGCATAAGCGGCGCTCTCCCCAAAGCTAGGAAAGCGAACCATCCCGAAAACTTCATCGCCGACGGAGAAATCCTTCACATCCGTGGCTACTGCCTCGACAACGCCCGACACGTCCGACCCCAGAATGATGGGAAAGGGCACAGGCGGCCGCCACTCAGGAGGAAGCGACTTATACCCGTCGCGCAGGTACCAGTCGGGGGGATTTATGCCAACCGCGTGAACGCGCACAAGCACCTCACCTGGCTTCAGCTCGGGAAGCGGCGCCTCCTCGTAACGCAGCACCTCTGGGCCGCCGAATTCATGCAAACGAATCGCTTTCATTGTATCTATAGACATCATGCTTTCTCCTTTCATGTAGATGAGTTATACTTACCAGAGCAGTGCTCCGTATAATCGGATCACTGTTCCGTTTATAACTATACGGAGCACTGCTCCGATTGTCAAGGAGGAATTCTATGCGAGCCGATGCAATGAAAAACTATGAGCACATACTCGAAGTCGCGAACGTCGTTGTAACCGAGCAGGGTGTCGATGCATCGCTGCGCGACATCGCTCGCAGAGCTGGTGTCGGGCTAGGCACGCTGTATCGTCATTTCCCGACGAGAGAGGCGCTGCTCGAAGCTTTGCTCCGCTCAAGCTTCGACGAGTTTACGACAAAGGCACGTGAGCTCGAAACTGCGAGTACACCCGATGATGCACTCGTATCGTGGCTGCGCGACGTCGTTACATTTACGGGCAACTATCATGGTGTTGTGGACGTGATGATGGCAGCCAAGGAGGACCCGGAGTCCGCACTCCACGCATCGTGCGTCACGATGCGCTCGGCAGGCACGCGACTTCTCACTCGTGCTCAGGCCGAAGGTCTGGCGCGTACCGACATGGATGGGGATGACCTGTTCTCGTTAGCAGCTGCGCTTGCATGGCTTAGCAACCAGCCCTCGTCCGCGCCACGGGCTGAGCATCTCTTCCGTATTATCGCGAGCGCGATTTTGACGAATTGATCGAGTAGCACGAGATTGAACTAACGGGGAACAATAGCTCCATCATGACACGACGGCAGCCGGCCAAATCGGCTGCCGTCGTTACGTTAACCCTAGCTTGAAGGGCATGGGGTACGACCCCTTTAAGGCAAAAATAATCTATATATTTGCTCCCCGTCGATCATGAACAGGGGAGTTTTTCGTTATGTCGGCCTACCACCTTGCAGCGATGTCAAGAATAGATGGTCGCCGCAAAAATTGCTGATGGACGATGAAAGCGTTTTAAAATACCATAACGGCAAAGGGGCCCCTTGAAGAAATGTTAGCGACACTCCCGAATTGGAAGGAAGGTGAAGCACTCTTGAAGCATGCTCCTCCGGAAGCGGCTTCCGCGCAGACCGCCATTGGCCGCAGATCGGCAATAGGCCGTTCGCTCAAGAAAAACTGGGATTTGTATATGCTGCTTTTGCCGGTCGTCGCCTATTACTTGATCTTTCATTACATCCCGATGTATGGGGTGCAGATCGCATTCAAAGAATTTATTGCTTCCAAAGGGATAACCGGCAGCCCTTGGATCGGTTTCGCCCATTTCCAGCGTTTTTTTGACAGCTACTATTTTTGGCGGCTCATCCGCAACACGCTTGGCATCGGAATATATGAGCTGGTTGTCGGCTTTCCCGTCCCGATCATTCTCGCGCTGCTCATCAATGAAGTGAGGGCGAAATGGTTCAAGAAAACGATTCAAACGGTAACGTATGCCCCTCATTTTTTATCGACTGTCGTGCTCGTCGGCATGCTGATGGTTTTTTTGTCGCCGCAGCATGGAATCGTGAACCTGTTCATCGGGTGGTTGGGCGGGGATTCCATTTCGTTCATGACTGAGGCGGGCTGGTTCAAAACGATCTACGTTTTCTCCGGGGTATGGCAGCAGATGGGCTGGAGTTCGATCATCTATTTGGCCGCCTTGACCGGCATCGATCCGCAGCTGCACGAAGCGGCCAAGGTTGACGGAGCTAGCCGGCTGGCCCGCATCTGGCATATTAACCTGCCGGGCATATTGCCTACCATCGTGATTTTGCTCATTATGAATGTCGGATCCATTCTTGGCGTCGGCTTCGAGAAAGTATTTCTGATGCAGAACAGTCTGAATATGGAAAGCTCGGACGTCATTTCGACCTACGTATACCGAAGCGGCATCCTGGAAGCACAATACAGTTTCTCTGCCGCCGTAGGGCTGTTCAATTCGGTCGTTAATTTCATCATGCTCATTACGGTCAACTACATTGCACGGAAAGCTGGTGAAACGAGCTTATGGTAAAAGAGACGTTTGGCGACAGAGTGCTCAGTTTCATCATCCACACTTTGCTCGTTCTCGCCCTGATCGCCGTCCTGTATCCGCTGTTGTTCGTGCTGGCCGCCTCGATTAGCGATCCTTCCAAAGTTTTGGGCGGAGAGGTGTGGCTGTGGCCGAAGGGCATCACGTTCCGCGGATACGAGAAAGTGTTCCAAAACAACGACATTTTGCAGGGCTACGGGAATACGATCCTGTACACCGTTATCGGGACGGCTATTAATATCGTTATGACGATACTCGCCGCCTATCCGCTGTCGCGCAAAGATTTGGCCGGACGCGGCTACTTTACCGCCTTTTTCGTATTTACGATGTTTTTCAGCGGCGGGCTCATTCCGACCTATTTGCTGGTGAAAAATCTCGGCATGGTCAACACGATGTGGGCGCTTATCATCCCGAATGCGCTCGCCATATGGAACGTCATCATTATGCGCACCTTTTTCCAGCAAAATATCCCCATCGAAGTACAGGAATCGGCGCAAATTGACGGCTGCTCCAACCTGCAAATCTTGGTTCGCATCGTCCTTCCGCTGTCGATGCCCATCCTGGCCGTCATGACCTTGTTTTACAGCGTCGCCCATTGGAATTCATTTTTCAGCGCGCTTATTTATTTGACCGACCGGAGCAAATACCCGCTTCAGCTCGTGCTCCGGGAGATTTTGATTCAGAGTAATTTGAAGGATATGGTGGAAACAAACGAGGAGTCGCTTGCCAAAAGCGTCATGGAAGGTGAATCTATCAAATACGCGGTCGTTATCATCGCCAATCTGCCGGTCCTTCTGCTGTATCCGTTCCTGCAGCGCTATTTCGTCAAAGGACTTGTGATCGGCGCGGTAAAAGGTTAATCCTACCCAAGAAGTGAAAAGAAAAAGGAGGTTTTTTCTTGAAATCTAAAAAAACGACAGCGGCTTTGTTATCCCTCTTCGTATTGCTTAGCTTGCTCTCGGCTTGTTCGGGGGGTGGATCGAATGAAGCGGTAGGCGACAAACCGAAAGAATCCGGCATCAATAAGACGGGAATGCCGATCGTAGCCGGAAAAATCAACCTGAAGATGGTGGCCGGGAAAGCGCCGACGACCGCCTCCAACTGGAACGAAGTGATGCTCTGGCAAGAATATGAGAAGCTAACAAACATACATGTCACTTGGGAGATGGTGCCAAACGACAACTTAACGGAAAAGCGTAACATTATGCTGGCCGGCGGCGATTATCCGGATGCCTTCTTTACGGCAGCCATCCCATCGACCGATTTGCTCAAATACGGTTCGCAAGGCGTATTTATCAAGCTGAACGACCTGATTGACCAATATGCCCCGAATCTCAAAAAGTTATTGGATCAATACCCGGAGGTACGCAAAGGGCTGACAATGCCAGACGGCAATATTTATTCCTTCCCGACAATCTACGACCCGCAGTTTACGTCCGTGCTCGCCGGAGGCAAAATGTGGATCAAGAAAGAATGGCTCGACAAGCTTGGCTTAAAGGAGCCGGAGACGACCGAAGATTTCTACAACATGCTGAAAGCGTTTAAAGAAAAAGATCCGAACGGCAACAACCAAGCGGACGAAATTCCGTTCGAGAGTGTTGGGCTGCCGGTCATAATGAACTACTTCAAGGGCGCTTGGGGGCTCGGTACCCGGGGGGCAGGCCACGCTAACGTAGATATGGACAACGCCGGGAAGCTCAGATTTATCCCTACCGATCCGAACTACAAGCAAATGCTGGAATATTTAAACAAACTGTACAGCGAAAAGCTGATCGCGGAAGATATTTTTACGATCCAAGCGAATCAATTTTATGCAACCGGCGCAAAAGGATTATACGGAGCTACCATCACGACAAGTCCGTACACGCTGATGAACCAGACGGGATATATAGGCGCAAGCGCGCTTAAAGGTCCTCATGGCGACCAATTGTATTCCGCCGTCGGCTCCCCTCTCGCTGGTCTGGGCGCGTTCGTCATTACCGACAAAAACAAAAGTCCGGAAGCAACGGTTCGTTGGATGGATTACTTGTACGGCGAGGAAGGCAGCAAAATGTTCTTTATGGGCTTCGAAGGAAAGTCGTACGAGAAAACCGCCTCCGGCGAGCTTCAATATACAAAAGAAATTACGGCCAATCCGAATGGCCTGACGTTCGAGCAGGCGCTTGTGAAATACGTCGTATGGCCGGGTGGCGGTTACCCGAACATGGTGCAGCAAAAGTTTTTCAAAGGCGCCGAATCGCAGCCGGAATCGATCCAGGCGGCGGAGAAGTTCAAGCAGTACATGCCGAAGGAGGTTTGGCCGACATTCAGCTATACTGCCGAGGAAAGTACGAAAATGTCCGCGTTAACCGCCGACATCAATACGTACGTAACCGAAATGGCCGCCAAATTCGTCTCCGGCAAAGCGCCATTCTCGGAGTGGGATAACTATGTGGCCACGTTGAAAAAAATGCGGCTCGACGACTATATGCAAATTTATCAAGCCGCGTATGATCGGTACAAGAACTAATAAAACGCGGCGCCGGAGCGGTGGGGCCGGGTAAAACGGACCATTACCGAGCGGAAAACACGGCCGCACAGCGAAAGTGTTAGGGATCGTAGACGGGAGAGCAGTGCCCGGCTGGAAAGCCCGGGTACCGACTACTCCCGGAACCGGTATGGAGGAGCGCCCGATGAACATGATCCGCAGCCAACGATTTTACAACTTCCTGTTCTCCTATATTGTGCTGGTCGTCGTTCTGCTCGTTGCCGTCAGCAGCGTCGTGTACCAAAACTTTTTCGATACGCTCCGCAAAGAAGTGGAGCATACGACCGTTGGCGCCCTCGGCCAATTTCGGGATGCGGTCGATCTGCGCATGAACGAAATGAACCGGCTTGCCTCCCAGCTGTCTTACAATCCGGTGCTGACCCCCTACATGGCCTCGGATGGTGGATACGGTTCTCTGCAAGCGGTTGCCGAGCTGAAGCAATACTTGTCCACGAACCTGTTTATCGAGGATGTCGTGTTATCCTTCAACGGATCAGGCACCAAACAGCTTTATGCCGCAAGCGGAACGTACAAACTCGATCTGTTTTTCAATTCGATCTACCATTATCGCAATTGGAGCCCATCGGAGTTTATGCAAACGGCCGTTACGTTGTCCGCTCCGCTTATGCGGGGGGTTGAACCGGTTCTGTTCAACCGGCTTGAGGAACGGCGGTATGCCACCTACATGGTGCCGATCCCGCTAAACGCGGAAGTCCCTTACGGTGTCGCGCTTTTCCTCATTCGCGAGCAGGCGCTGACAGATTTGGCCCAAGGCGTTCTGACGGAGTCGAACGGATTTCTGTTCATCCTGAACGAACGCAACGAAATCGTCTTCAGTCAATCGCAAGGAGAATCGCCCGAATCCGGCAAACGCCTGCTCGAACGAATCAACGATATTCCGAACCGGTCTCCCTTCAGCGAGTTGTCCGTAGACGGCCGGAAATATTCGGTGCTTATCCATTCGTCAAGCAACCGTCAATGGTCTTACGTGGCGGTGCTGCCAACCGATCAATGGATGCGGAAAGTGAATGAGAAGCGCGGCATATTCAGCATAACCATCGCGGCCGTTTTCCTAATCGGGATCGCCATCGCCTTCGGCTTCTCGGTCCAGCATTACCGGCCGCTCAAGCGTCTGGCCGGGATCGTTTCCAGCGAAGCGCGGTCCGAGCCGCTGGTACGTTCGAGCGACGAGATCGATTACATTTCCCGCGCTGTCGGCCTCATGGCCAGCGAGAAGCAGAGCTTGCAGCATCAGCTGCGCAACCAAGGCCGCACGCTCCGCGAGCAGGTGCTGCTGACGCTGCTCAAGGGGAAGCTGAGCACGAAAGCGGAAATGAGCGATATTTTGCAATTTTCCAATATCCAGCTCGACAAACCCCATTACGCCGTCATGATTGTGCTGATTGACGATTACAACCGCTTTCGGCAGGACAATTCAGAGAAGATGCAGGAGGTGCTGACGTTCAGCTTGATGAAAGTGGTCGAGGAGCTCGCCTTGGAGTCTGGGGCAGGATATGGAGCCGAGTTGATGGACGGCCGTACCATCGCTTTTTTGGTCAATTTGAACGAAGGCTTTGACGATACCGACGTTTTACGGGAACTGGCCGTGAAGGCAAAGGCGTTTTTCCGGCAATATTTCCGGCTTACGGTAACTGTCGGCATCGGGGGGATTTACGACGATTTGTCCTCCGTTCCGCAATCGTTCGTAGAAGCAAGTCATGCCGCAAGGTACCGGTTCGTGAAGGGAGGCGACCAGGTGTTTCTGTTTGCCGAGATCGTGCCCCGCTCAAGCGGAGAGTACGTCTACCCCGTCGAACGGATAGACCGGCTCGTGAAGGCGATCAAGCAAGGAAACATGTCTCAGGTTGAACCGGCCGTTCGCGAGGCATTTGGCCATATCGTGGAAATGGACGTGTCGCTCGAGGCGGCGGAATGCATCTGCTTCGATATCGTCAACAATATGATGAAAACGCTTATCGAGCTGGAAATCGAAATCGACGACGATTTGGGGGAAACGATGCAGCAGTTGTTCGTTCCGCGCTTCGAAACGATCGAGGAACTGGAACGTCTCGTCGTCTCGATATGCCGCAACGTATGCCGGTACGTAGAAGCGAAGAAAGAGAGCAAGAATATCGAGCTGCTGGAGAATATCAAGGCTTACGTCGCCCAGCAGTATTCGGATCAGACGATTGATCTCGAATCGATCGCGAACCGGTTCGGCGTCTCGCCGTCTTACGCGACGCGATTTTTCAAAGATCATACGGGCTGTCCGCTGATGAAATATATTGATTCGATCCGGATGGATCAGGCGAAAAAGCTGCTGAAAACAACAGATTTGCCTCTCAAAGACATTATGAACGAGGTCGGCTACGTAGACTCGACGAACTTCATCCGCAAATTCAAAAAAGCCGAAGGCATCACGCCGATCCAATACCGCAATATTGCCAAAAGTTAAACTGCAAGACGACAGGCCGCCGAACGAAGAGATACGGGAGAAAGCCAAGAGGATGGACATCACCTCTTGGCTTTTGTAGTGTAGGGACGGTATGCAAGTTCACGATAACGTTGGGTGACAAAACCCTATAGTTTAATCAAGGGTTCATGCTCAGCTTGGACGGGGAATAATTTCTGGGCGGTCTCGATAAAGGTTTTGACCGCAATGGTACAGTCCTCCACAGGACCGGAGACGATGTGAATATCCCGGTAGGCTGCTGGTGAGATGCGTTTGAGGATAAGGCCAGGAGGCAGGTCCAACAGGGACAGCTCAGACATGACGGCCAAGCCTTCGCCTGCAGCAATCATTTGAAGAGCCGTTCTGTAGTTGTAGAGAATGTACTTAATATTAGGCTCTTCCCCGGCGCTGTCGAACCATTGCAGGACAGGAGGCTCGTAACCGGCTTTGCAGATCAGCATAGGCTCCTCCCGCAAATCTTCCGGGCTGATGATGGACTTTTCGCTTAAAGGGTGATCATCTCTCATCACGGCGTAAATGCCTTCCCGGTATAGTGGATGAGAGTGAGCCGTTTTATCCGAGGGGATAACAAACCCGACATCGATTACCCGGTTATCCAGCCACTCCTGTATGTCCGCAATGGTCCCTTCAAGAATGCTGAATTCGAGCTTTGGATATTGTTGTTTGATATGGCTGATGATCTTCGGAACAAAATATGAAGCGGCAACCGGGAATGCGCCGATTCGGACGCTGCCGGTTTCCATTCCTTTTTCGCTGGCGATTTCCTGGTCGACCTTATCATACCCTTGAAGAATCTCGCGAAAGATCCGGACGATTCGTTCTCCAACTGGTGTGAGGGCAACGCCCAGACGCCGGTCTCTAATCAGCAGCGTTACCCCAAGCTCGCGTTCCAGAGCGGTGACCGCACGGCTGACGGCAGGCTGTGTCATATTCATCTTTTCCCCGGCGGACGTAAAGCTTCGGGTCTCCGAGATCGCCACAATCAATTGAAGAAGTGATTTGTTCATACCAAATTTGATATCTCCCTCATGATTTATATTCATTTTATTTATGATATGGTTTATTGTAACATGACAATAGAACAAGAGAAAGACTTGGAATAGAGTGGGGAGAGGTGTTTGGTAATGAAAGCTAAAGCGTGGCTTTTTCTAGTATTGGCTAATCTGTTCTGGGCAGGGAATTTGATCTTCGGCAAAGCGGTTACGGCCGATTTTCCACCGGTCTGGGCTTCCTTTCTGCGTTGGGCGATTGCAGCTGTCGTGTTAATCCCGATGGCCCAGCTGGTGGAGAAACCCAATTGGCGGAAGGTGTGGAAAAATAACTGGGGTCTTTTATTATTCTTTTCGCTAGTAGGCGTTGTATTCTACACGCTGCTTACCTATACAGCACTTCAGCATACTTCATCGACAAACGGCAGTCTGATCAACAGCCTGACTCCGGCCGTGATGATCGTGTTGTCGCTGCTGTTCCTGAAGGACAAGATTTCGGTGTGGCAGGGAGTGGGACTCGTTTTATCTTTCCTGGGCGTATTAACGGTATTGACGAAGGGACACCTCCTTGGCGTGTTCAGCACGCATTATAACCAAGGAGACGGCATTTTGCTCATAGCCGTGTTCCTGTGGGCCATCTATTCCATCGTCAACAAAAGGGCGCAGCATCTGCCCCCGATTACATTTGTAGCCTTTACAGCCTCGATCGGCGTTATTTGTATGGTTCCACTGCTGTTTATTCAGCCTTTGCAAACCGGGCATATTACTGCAATCGGCATTACCGGGGTCATCTATCTGGGTTTATTCCCATCCATCGGTTCGTTCCTGTTCTGGAACCAGGGAGTCAAGGTGCTTGGGCCGGGCAAAGCCGGGATCACGATGAATCTGATGCCGATTTTCACGGCGATCCTGTCTGTGATGACAGGCCAGGCATTACTGGTCTCCCAGATGGTTGGCGGTGTTATCGTGATTACGGGGATGCTGTTGTCCGCTAACCTCATCCGGTCGGGAAAAGCCAAAACGAAAACGATCGGCGAGCAGTGTACAAGCGTGGTTTAAAGGGGTTATCGATACCGTGACACAATCCGTAAGAGGAATGGGAAAAGCCAAGAGGGTGGACGTCACCTTCTTGGCTTTTGTGGTGTAGTGGCGGTAGAGGGGAGTCTAAACTAAGGGTTACAGATCGAATTTCCAATTGCCCATTCTTTTGGCGGTATTCGGATCAAGGTACGACGGGAACTGGCTTTCCCGTGTATCCAGGGTCGAAATTTGTTCCATATCCTCTGGATGGAGCTCAAAATCGAAAATGTTGAAGTTTTCGACGATACGCTCTTTTCTCACTGATTTTGGAATCACAACGATTCCACGCTGGACAAGCCAGCGAAGCACGACTTGGGCGACAGACTTGTCGTGACTTTCTGCAATGGAGGCCAGCACTTCGTTGCCGAACAAGTTGTTAAGTCCTTCAGCGAACGGTGACCACGATTGGTGCTGTACTCCCTGTTCTTTCATAAAAGCGGCGCTCTCGATCTGTTGGTAGAACGGATGCGTTTCGATCTGATTGACGGCGGGCACGATTTCGTTATGCACGATGAGGTCCATTAGACGATCAGGCAGGAAGTTGCTGACCCCAATCGCCTTGATTTTGCCTTCGCGGTACAGGTCCTCCATCGCGCGCCAAGCACCGTAGTAATCGCCAAACGGCTGGTGAATCAGGTACAGATCGAGATAGTCAAGCTGGAGCTTCTTCAGGGACTTAGCAAAAGACAGTTTGGCGCTCTCGTAGCCGGCATCCTGAACCCAAAGCTTGGTCGTGATGAACAGCTCCTCACGTGGTATGCCGCTGCGCTTAATCGCGCGTCCGACTGCTTCCTCATTCAGATAACCGGAGGCGGTGTCGATCAGGCGGTAACCGGCCATCAGCGCTTCATAGACCACATTCTCGCATTCTTCTGCATCGGGAATTTGGTAGACACCGAAGCCGATGATCGGCATTTGTACTCCGTTATTTAAAGTTACGGTTTGCATTGTAATTCCTCCCATGGTTTAAGTGTAAAACGGCAAACGGCCGCGAATCCCGGGAATCGGGCACCTCAGCGGGGCTTCCGCTTACGGCCGGTTTGCTTTACAATAAGCCTACTACCTTCGTGTAACACGAAGGCAAGCCTCGATCAAAAATTAATTTTCCAAGGGGGATTACCATGCATACGGTCAAAGAAGCCGCCTTGATCACGGGACTTACCGAGCACGCCGTACGCTTTTACACGGATAAAGGCCTGGTGCCGAGCGTACAGCGCGATAAAAATAACATCCGGATGTTCGACGAAGAATCGATCAACTGGCTGCTTGGCGTCAAATGCCTTAAGCAATCCGGGATGCCGATTGAAGTCATCAAAACGTACATCGATCTCTGTCTCGAAGGAGACTCGTCTATTCCGCAGCGCTACAAACTCATCATGGAACATAAAGAAGCCGCGCGCATTAAGCTCGAAGAAGCCCAGCGGCACATTGCCCATTTGGAACAAAAAACGGAGCTCTATCAGGCCATTTTGGAGCACCGCTCTCCAGACACGACCAATCCGGGCAACTGGGACAACATTCAGCATATGCATGGCGACGTATTCTACTCGCCTTCGGTTCGGAAGGCATAAGAGATATTCTTGAGCGGGTCAAAGGCGTTAGTCGAGGGGGAGAAAATGGGTAGTTCTATAGATAAGCCATAGAGTTTGGAGGTTTAATTCGGAAAATGGAATACATTCTAATCACCATATCTCTCCTGATCATCATAAATTTATGGGCTAAGGTGAGTAAATTAGAAGGCCGCATAAAAGGAATGCAATATACCATAAACCAGTTAACCCAACAATCGGGACTGCCGGAAAATCCCATAAATGATGAACTTCGTCAGTTGATAAAAGAGGGTGAAGACGTAAAAGCCATTAAAAAAGCAAGAGAAACTTTAGGCTTTTCCCTGTTAGAAGGTAAAGAATATATTGATAAGCTGAAATCTGAAACCAGATAATGCTTAAAAAATGGATAAAGCCAAGAAGGGAGTTTGACCTTTCTTGGCTTCTTCGTGTTTGGATAAACGACCAGGGCGAGCGACAAAATTTATTTTACCCGGGTAATATTGACTTATCTATTTTACCCGGGTATAATTAGTGAAGAAATCAGAGAAGGAGATACAGGCATGGGAAATGACCTAACGCGATTTTACTGCACGGCATTTTTGGATGTGAGAGTCGTCGCCAGTGGTTCGCTACAGCACGTTGTTTCTACGGTAAAGGATACTCTGGATGACAGGGACCTCACACAGCTGCTTATATTTGACGATATCTCGGGGAAGCAAATCGATGTTGATTTTCGCGGGAAGACAGACGACGTGCTCCATCGATTAGGAGAACAGTTCGGTGACTTGCCTCCCGATACAGAAGTGGATCATCAGCCTGCACGGCGGGTCGGCCGACCCAAGCTGGGGGTTGTATCCGGTGAGGTTACGTTATTACCGCGGCATTGGGAATGGCTCAAGAGTCAGCCTGGAGGGGCTTCGGTAACATTACGAAAACTCATTGATGAGGCTCGCCATGCTGGAGGAGAACAGAGCAAAAGACGAGAGTCCCAAGAAGCGACATATCACTTTATGACAGCCATGGCCGGGAACTTTCATCATTACGAAGAAGCGCTGCGGGCACTGTATGCTGGTGATGTGGATCGTTTTTACCACTTTATCGATGACTGGGCACCTGATATCAGAGACTATATCAAAAAATTATCGGCTAATGCGTTCCCAGAAGAGAGCTTCTGAATGAAAGCATGTGGATGGAGGAGAACATGAAGATGAACACTTTGAAAGTCAATGGCATTGATTTGGCCTATGACAGTTTTGGCAACGAAAATGACGAGGCGATCATCTTAATCGCCGGGCTTGGAACCCAGATGATCCGATGGACGGTTCCGTTTTGTGAACTATTGGCAGCACGGGGCTTTCGCGTGATCCGCTTTGATAATCGCGACGTTGGTTGCTCGACACACTTTAGCCATTACCAGACGCTGGATTTTGACGCATTGGCGGCTGCTCTCATGTCGGGACAGCGGCCGGACATCCCTTACACTCTCGACGACATGGCCAACGATGCTATCGGACTGCTCGACGCCCTTTCCATTGACCGGGCACATTTCGTTGGCAGGTCGATGGGCGGAATGATCGCCCAGGTTGCTGCCAGTGAGTACCCTGACCGGGTTTTATCCCTCACTTCCATCATGTCCAGTTCCGGTAATCCAGCCCTTCCGCCAACTTCCCCGGATGTCATGGCGATGATGACTCAACCGGCGCCGAACCCCTTTGAGGATGAAGCAGGATTTTTGGCGCACAGCCTCTCTTTTGCCAAACGCATTGCCGGTACTGGCTATCCGTTTGAAGAGGACGCTTATCGGGCGCTTATTCTGGAGGAAGTCCGGCGAGCCTACAATCCAGGCAGTGTCGGACGACAAATCGCTGCGATCGCTGTCTCCGGTGACCGTCGTCCGCGGCTGGCGACGATCAAAGTACCCGCACTTGTCATTCATGGGGCGGATGATCCCATGTTCGTGCCAGCGTGTGGCGAGGACACGGCTTCGGCCATCCCTGGCGCCAAGTTCATGTTGGTTGACGGCATGGGACACGACTTGCCGCATCAACTGTACGAAGAAATCGCTGATGGCATAGAGCGGACGGCTCGCCGCAATTGACACGCTTTTCTGTGAGTCCGCAATGCCCAGAGGGCTGAGCAGGCTCAGGGGCGCAGTGCTGATCACAAGAGATAGACCGCAAACCTTGGTAAAGGGCGGTCTATTTCTTTTTCATGCAAATTTGATCCACCAAAGGCAAAGCTGTTAGCATAATACCAGGGGAACAAGGAAACGTCATGTTTTTCCTTTTATTGTCTACACTAAGCATAACGGTACGCCGCTAGCTTAAAAAACTTATACATCACCATCTTTCCTTGAAGGGGGACATCTGTTTTGGATGCGCAGTTTCTAGATTTATTAGCCCAGCAATATGATACAGAAGAAAAAGTGATCACCGAGATCATCAACCTTGAAGCGATCTCCAACCTCCCCAAGGGAACCGAGCATTTTGTCAGTGATTTGCATGGAGAGTTCCAGGCTTTTCAGCATGTGCTCAGAAACGGTTCGGGTACCGTCAAAGAGAAAATCAAAGATTTGTTCCGTGAGGAATGGACGGATCAAGAAATCAGTGATTTTGCAGCATTAGTATATTATCCGGAAGAAAAAATACAGCTGGTTAAAGGAGACCTGTGCAATAAACAAGCCTTGAACCGGTGGTATCGGCAAACGATCGAACACATGCTTAAGCTCATTTCTTATGCCTCTTCCAAATACACGCGCTCGAAATTGCGTAAAGCTCTGCCGGAGCGGTTTGTATATATTGTCGAAGAGCTTCTGTACAAAACGGATTTGACCCACAATAAGGATCCTTATTATGAGGAAATTTACCGGCAAATTATCTCTTTGGGGCAGGCGGATAAGCTCATTATCGGCCTTGCTTATACGACCCAGCGCCTGGTGGTTGACCATCTTCATGTGGTCGGAGATATTTATGACCGCGGGCCGGAACCGGATAAAATAATGGACACGCTGATTAACTACCACTCTGTAGACATCCAGTGGGGGAACCATGATGCCTTATGGATCGGCGCCTATGCGGGTTCCCTGGTCTGCCTTGCGAATATTATCCGGATCTGTGCCAGATACGACAATCTGGACATCATCGAAGACGTATACGGAATCAATCTTCGCCCACTGCTGAACTTGGCGGAGAAGTACTATGATGACAATCCGGCCTTCAGACCGAAGCTGCAAGCGGACCACAACGTATCGGAGTCGGAAATTCTGCAGATTACTAAAATTCATCAAGCCATTGCCATGATCCAGTTTAAGCTTGAAATCCCGATTATTAAGAGACGCCCTTACTTTAATATGTCTGAAAGGCTTTTGCTGGAGAAGATCGATTACGAGAAGAATGAAATCAACATTGGCGGGAAAACTTACCCACTGGAAAACACCTGTTTCGCGACCGTAAACCCGGAGCAGCCTGAACAATTGTTAGAGGAAGAGCAGCAGGTGCTGGAAAAGCTGCTGTTCTCCGTTCAGCATTCCGAAAAGCTGGCGAGACATATGAATTTTCTGATGAAAAAGGGCAGCCTTTATTTAAAATACAACGGGAATTTGTTAAGCCACGGCTGCATTCCTTTGGACGAAGAAGGAAATATGGAAGAAATGCAGATCGAAGACCAACTGTATTCGGGCCGTCAGCTGCTCGACGTTTTTGAATATTATTTACGTTACGCCTTTGCGCATCCGGAAGAGACGGATGATCTGGCTACGGATATGGTATGGTACATCTGGACAGGGGAGTGCTCCTCGCTCTTTGGAAAAAGAGAAATGACAACCTTTGAACGTTACTTTATCCAAGATAAAGAGACCCATAAGGAGAGAAAGAACCCTTATTACCATTTGCGCGAACATGAGGAGATCTGCCGGAAAATCCTGCTGGATTTCGGATTGAATCCGGATCATGGACATATCATTAACGGGCACACGCCGGTTAGAGAAATTCGTGGGGAGAACCCGGTTAAAGCAGGCGGGAAAATGGTCGTCATCGACGGCGGTTTTTCCAAAGCTTATCAGTCTACAACCGGCATTGCCGGATATACGTTGCTGTATAATTCTTTTGGCATGCAGCTTGTCGCCCATCAGAAATTCAATTCCAGAGAAGATGTGTTATGTAACGGGACGGACGTATTGTCTGTAAAAAGACTGGTGGACAAAGAACTGGAGCGGAAGCTGGTAAGGGAAACCAATGTCGGGAAGAAGCTGCAGCAGAAAATATCCAATTTGAAGAATCTCCTGGAATATCGCTATATGAAATGAAACAGCTGCGAAATGGAACCATGGCTATAGGTAAAAGGAGTCGCCCGAGGGCGGCTTTTTTATTTTTAAAAATGTTTTGCCTCCTGCTGTACCCTGACATAATGCTGTCAAGGTGGGTGGTCTAATATTAGTAATGTAAGCAAGACAAACGCCAACCCATTTGAGGAGGAAAATGAAATGACTACAGTTAACCCGAATTGTTACGAGGTAAGTGAAGCGATCCATCCTTTCCATATCGCCGTGCCACAGGATGATCTTGATGATCTTCGGTATCGTCTGTCCCGGACGCGGTGGCCTGAAGCGATGAACGGGGCCGGCTGGAAATACGGCATTTCACTTGACTACATCAAAGAGTTGGCGTCCTACTGGCAGAATGAATATGATTGGCGGAAATACGAGGCGCAATTGAACGAGTATCCGCAATTTACAACGACAATCGACGGAGCCCAGATCCATTTCATGCATGTTCGCTCGCCAGAGCCAGATGCATTTCCTTTACTGCTTACCCACGCCTGGCCCAGTTCGATTGTCGAATTTCTCGAATTGATTGGACCGCTAAGCGATCCGCGCAGCCACGGCGGCGATCCGGCGAACGCATTCCATCTCGTCATCCCTTCCGTCCCCGGATTCGGCTTCTCGGGTCCGGCGCTCGGCTCCGGATGGAATATTGCCCGCATTGCAAAGGCGTGGGATACGTTAATGAAGCGTTTGGGATATACCGAGTACGGATCACACGGCAGCGACTGCGGCGCACTCGTGTCCAGAGAGCTTGGTATACAAAAGCCGGAAGGCCTGCGCGGCATCCATGTGCTGCAGTTATTTTCTTTCCCGTCAGGAGATCCTGCCGAGATGGTGGATTTATCGGAGGATGATCAGAAGCGGCTTCAATTTTTGGCGAATTTTCATGAACGGGCGGGCTTCAATTCGATCCAATCCACCCGGCCGCAGACGCTCTCCTATGGGCTTGCGGATTCGCCGGCAGGTCAGCTCTCTTGGATAGCGGAGTTATTTAACGGATACGGCGATCATGTGGATTTTATTGACAGGGATGCACTCCTGACGAATGTCACGCTGTACTGGCTGACCAATACGGCGGAATCGTCCGCCCGGTTATATTACGAGAACGCTCATCAGCAGCAGGAGCCGCAAGGACCAAATACGACTCCGACAGGAGTGGCGGTGTTCGGCGATGATTTCAAATCGATAAGACGTTTTGCCGAACGCGACAATACCAATATTGTGCAATGGTCGGAGTTTGAGCGCGGCACCCACTTTGCCGCTATGGATGCGCCGGATCTTCTGATTCCTGACATCCGGTCATTCTTCAGCCGATACCGCTGATATAGGGATATGGGAAAAAGCCAAGAGGGTGAAGAACGCCTTCTTGGCTTTTTTATCAAACGTCATTCAGCTGCTCGGCAAACAGCTTGGGCTTGCTCCGGTTAGCCGTATGGAAAAGAATCCAGATAAACAATATACTGTATAGAATGAACTAAAGAAATGAATGTCATAGATCTATATCCCTATAACTGTTTTTTATTGAGGTGAATATCAAATGGAAGAAATCGATGATTCAAAACAAATTGTATTACAAATCGGCGGTGCCTTGAAAAAGTACAGAAAAGAAAAAAATATGAGCTTAGACGACTTAGCGGAGTTAACGGGCGTCAGCAAGCTTACTCTTGGGAATATCGAACGTGGCGAGACAAATCCAACTTTGGGGATGATATGGAAAATTTCAAAAGGCATATCTTTACCGCTATTGGCTTTGTTCAAATCAGAAGAACCTGTTAGTTTGTATCGAGCTGGGGAAGGACTGCGGTTTTCTAATGGTCAAAAAAATTGGATCATTGAACCTGTCTTTAAAAGCAACGATATTGAAATGTGTCGGGCATACTTACAGCCGAATAGCTCGTATTACCCGGAAGGTCATCATGTGAATACAACGGAAATTGCGACAGTCATGACGGGTTCCATTGAAATACAAGTCAACGGAGAGATTTACACATTGAATCAATATGATACGATGAGTTTTCGTGCAGATTATGCTCACTCTTATACGAATCCTACGGATAGTGAAACCGTACTCCATATCTCCTTAAAGTATGGTTTCTAAAAATCGAAAATTCCTCTTATTACATACAACTTCGAATTCCATGATGGGATTCAGAGTTGTATTTTTGTTTTTAGACGAGATAAGGTTTACTATAAAATACTTATTGTTAAAAATAGTATACTATAATATACTTTTGTTGTTCGCGCGAATGTTATTGCATCGTTTTTTTCGTTTTTTTCAATCCATAGGAAACAAATCATAGGCATGAATTCAGGAAGGAGAATTGAAGAATGCCGAAACAAAATATAAAAGGGGTACCATCCTCTATAGGGCTGATCATTCTCGGCATTATTGTTATTGCAGCTAATTTACGTACTCCCTTAACCTCTGTCGGTCCTTTAGTGAGTCTCATAAGGGATGACGTTCATATTTCAAATACATTAGCGGGCCTGATCACAACGGTACCCTTGCTTGCGTTTGCTTTATTATCTCCTCTAGTACCGAAATTAGGACGAAAATATGGGGTTGAACGGATCATCTTGATGGCCCTCATCTTTCTGACCGTTGGTATTGTCATACGTTCTTTATCTGGCGCAGTTGATCTGTTTATTGGAACAGCAATTCTTGGATTCGCCATTGCCGTATGTAATGTATTACTGCCAAGTATCATCAAAAGGGATTTCCCGAATAAAATTGGCTCCATGACAGGTGTTTACTCCATTTCAATGAGCTTATGCGGAGCAATCGCATCGGGAATCAGTGTACCGATCGCCGTGAACGCAGGTCTAAAATGGCAGGGAGCATTGGGAATATGGGGGATGCTAAGCTTTGTTTCGGTCCTCTGCTGGTTACCCCAATTAAGAAATCAAACGAAGCAAACGGCCACGACGAGTCAACAGGTGGCCGGCAACGAGGTGAATGTTTGGAGATCCCCGCTTGCCTGGCAAGTAACCTTGTTTATGGGGATACAGTCCATGGTTTTCTATGTGTTGATCGCTTGGTTGCCTGAAATTTTAAAGCAGCAAGGAATTGACTCCAGCCAATCCGGATGGTACCTCTCGATCATGCAGTTGGCTATGCTTCCATTTACCTTTGTTGTCCCCGTTATTGCTGGGCGCATGTCCAGCCAACGTTTGTTAGTCGTCATCATAACCATTTTGCTTTTGACGGGAACGCTGGGGATCCTTTACGGTAGCTCCGATATCATTCTGTTGTGGATCATCTTACTCGGAATTGGTGGAGGCTTCGCCTTTAGTTTGTCCATGATGTTTTTCGGGCTGCGTACTGAAAATGCGCATCAGGCAGCGGAACTGTCCGGCATGGCACAATCGATCGGATATCTGCTTGCCGCAATCGGCCCTGCCCTTATCGGATACCTGCATGATACGACAAATAGTTGGAACTTACCGCTTTTCATTCTGCTTGGCGCTTCGGTCTTACTCTTTCTAGTCGGTTTAGGCGCAGCAAAAAACCGTTATGTCGGTAGCCGAAATCGTTACGAGCTGCCACGGAAAGGATGATTGGAATGTTTGACAAAATGATGGTGGCCATTGATCAAGCTGAAATAATGAACAAGCTCCTTGATGCAACCGTTGAAATCGCCCGAAACAAACAAACGCAAGTAACCTTGGTTCATGTCAGCCAGGAATATGTGTCAAATGGCATGACCTATGTACCAGAGAATTTCTTGGAAGAAATATTGAACGAAATGGAGAAAGCGGGTTTGGAACAGCTGCAGCAAGCCAAATCTAAATTGGAATCTGCGGGGATTAATGCGGAAACCGTTCATCTTAAGGGTGATCCTGCACATGAAATATTAAATTATGCAAGGGATACCGAGCAGCAGCTTATTATTATCGGAAGCCGTGGGCTGAGGGGCATCAAAGAAATGATGCTTGGAAGCGTCAGCCACAAGGTTTCACAGCTGTCCAAATGTCCAGTCCTCATTATGCATTGACTCCTTCGGGAACTGCAAAGATGATATGGGAAAAAGCCAAGAGGGTGAAGAGTACCTTCTTGGCTTTTTTGGTGTCGTCATGAGGCTGATCGGGCGATTCTATCAAAAATATTATGTTTAGATTCCAGGCAAGTAGATTGTTAGATTCGTTGCCTAAACCTATAATGGAGAGTGATATGGAAGGAATAAAATAACAAATTGATAGATGAATTGAAGAACAAGGAGAGGTCTATGTGTACCATGTGAAAAAAATGTGGAGGTTATTTCTTTGTTTGATCATTATAGCGGGGGCGCTTCCTTTAACAACTATCAATAAAGCGTCCGCCAGTGATGAAGCAGCCGCTGTCCAGTCGGCGGGGAGCGTGAACACGCCAGCCAGCGACGATGTGGTTAGTTTGGCCGAATCCCCCTCTCAGGGAACGAGCGAATCTGACACGGAACCGCTAACGGCTACCGTTGTGGTGGACGATGATAAGCTAGGGATCGGTCAGACTTCAAAGGTAACGATCACGTTCTCGGAAGCGGTGACCGGATTCACGATTGCTGATCTAAAGGTGGGTAACGGCACATTAGGTCCCTTAACCTCTTCAGATGACGGCATCACCTGGGTGGCGACGCTGGTTCCGAGTCCGAACAGCCAAGCCAAGGATAATGTCATCACGCTCGACTTAACGGGTGTAAAAGATGCTGCAGGCAATCCGGGAACGGGAACAATCGCCTCCAACCCCTATGAGTTGGATCCAGAGCGCCCAACGGCTGTGGTTATGACGGACAAGGATAAGCTGGGCATCGGTCAGACTTCAACGGTAACAATCAAATTCTCGGAAGCAGTGACCGGTTTCGATCTAGCCGACATGACTCCGCAAAACGGCACTTTAAGTAACCCAAGCACTTCAGACAACATCACGTACACGGTGACCCTGACGCCCGCGGCCAATCTCAACATCAAAAACAATATCATAACGCTCGCCTTAGCGGGTGTACTAGATAACGCAGGCAACCCCGGAACGGGAACGATCGCCTCCAACCCCTATGAGTTGGATTCAGAGCGCCCAACCTCCACGATTGCGATTGCCAATTCCAAACTGATGGCCGGCCAGACTACAACAGTGACGTTTACGTTCTCGGAAGCGGTAACGGGTGTCGACCTATCTGACCCGACGGTGGCTAACGGTACATTAAGTAACCCCAGATCGAGTGACGGCGGCAAGACGTGGGCGGCGACCCTGACGCCGACTTCGGATATACAGGATAACACCAATATCATCACACTAGATAATACAAGAGTGAGGGATCTCGCCGGCAATGCGGGTGAAGGAACGATCAATTCCGCCAACTACGAGATTGATACTGTACGCCCAACGGCCACCATTGTGGTTGCCGACAATGAGCTAAAGTCAGGCGAAACGTCACTTGTGACCATCACTTTCTCGGAGGCCGTATCAGGCTTCAACTTATCCAGCCTTACGGCGAGTAACGGGACACTAAGTAATCTCACTTCGATCGACGGGGGAAGGACTTGGAACGTTACGCTGACGCCTAAAGCCAACGTTAATGCGGCTGACAATTTCGTTACGCTCGACAACAGCAGGGTGCATAATGCGGCCGGCAATTCATTGGGGGAGGGAGTGACAAAATCCAATCCCTATACTGTCGATACGGTGCTGCCATCTGCGGCATTGAGCAATTTAACCATATCGAGCGGCACATTAAGCCCTGCTTTTGTACCCGAAACGACAAGCTATACCGCCAATGTTCCTTATGCTGTATCCAGCATAAAAGTACACGCGACAATGAAGGATAACAGCGCCACGATGACCGTGAACGGAAGTCCGGTAGCCAGCGGGCAACCAAGTCAGGATATTTCATTAAACGTAGGTGTAAACTCCATTACGGTGGTTGTAATTGCTGAGGATCATTCGACTAAGACCTACACGATCTCCGTGACACGTGCTAATCGCGAGACAAATGAGGGCGGGAGCCGCGACAATGGTAGCAGTAGCAGCGTCAGTAGTGGTGGAAGTGTAAGCAGCGGCTGTTCAACCACACCGGTAATCCCGAGCGATAACAAAATCATCTCTACGGATGGTCAATTAACCCTTCCTCCAGGTAAAGCCGGAGAGGTTCGATTAGGAGATGCCATCTCGATCTCTGTTCCAGCATGCGCGACAAAGCAAGAGCTGAAATTAGCGATCCAAAAAGTAACGGACACTCATCAATTTATAACTCATCATGAAGTTTTCCTTAGCCCGGTATTCGAGCTTTCAAAAAATGTACCGGCATACTTCGATAAATCGGTAACGTTATCTTTTGCATTTGACCCGGCGAGCTTGAAAAGCAATCAAACGGCGGCTGTTTTTTATTATGATGAAGCGAAGAAAATTTGGATCATGGTTCCGGCCGGCAGGGTACAGGAAAACCGCATTGCTGTCACTGTCGATCACTTCACAAAGTTTGCAGTACTTGCCATAGATCAGGTAACTGGGTTAACCGTCATCAGCAACCCGGCGGAATTTGGCGATATATCCGGACACTGGGCGGAAGCCAGCATCAAGCAGGCGGCAAGCACCGGAATCGTCACCGGTTATCCGGACGGCACGTTTAAACCGGGCAAGACGGTCACCCGCGCAGAGTTCACGGTAATGCTCGTAAATACGCTAGGCCTCAAAAAGACAGGAGCTGAGCTGACCTTTATCGATTCAGCCAGTATCGGTGCTTGGGCACAAAATGCGGTCTCACAAGTGGTGCAGCTAGGTATGATGAAAGGATACGAAAACGGTACTTTCCGTCCCAACGCAGAAATCACACGCGCTGAGATAGCCGTCACCATTACCAATGCTGTGGGCCAGATCAGCAAGGGCACTCCGGAAGCAGGCTTCGCGGATGACAGCGAAATTCCGGATTGGGCCAAGGGCAGCGCTGCATTTCTGAAACAAAACGGGATTATGCTTGGGAAAGACGGCAACCGGTTCGCTCCCCAAGAAGCTGCTACAAGAGCTGAGGCTGTGACGGTCCTGCTGAATATGTTCGTACTTCGAGGGTAGATGAAATTTTAATCCTATGAACGATTGATGTCATGAAGAAGGCTTCCGGCATAAACGCTGGGGGCCTTTTCTTGTGACGATTTGAAAAATGACTTTCTATCAGAAGGTATCATGCTAAAAGTTTGTAAAAGTTACCCGAAGAGGAGCCGGTCGATACCCAGGTATTTACGCCTGATTTTCGCCCGGCTTTTTCTCGTTATTTAGTGGGAATTTAATTTCAACATAGGAAAAAAGGGTGCGGGAAGAAAGTCGTATCCCACAAAAACGGTTTAACTCTGATTCGATCCTAAGAAAAGGGATATTCCACAGATGGTGGAGACTGGAAAAAGCGTATCATTTCGGGGCAGGCGAGAATTTGAACGTTTGGAAAGAGGAGTAGGTGAGCATGAGTTTCGAGTTTTTTCGACGACTAGGCATGATTCCTCATTTTCGGGAAACCGCATTGACTGATTAAAAGCGCATTCATATACTTGAGCCTAAATTTGGATTTGTTAGTTATTTTAACAAAGTAAGGTGGTGGATGACATCGTGATCGGTAGGGGGAAAACCGGGAACGCCAAATTCGTCAAGCAGATGAACCGGGAAGGTATATTGCATCAGCTCCGGCAGGAGCCCCGCTTGTCACGAGCCGAACTGGCAGTAAAAACGAAGCTTAGCCGTCCTTGTGTCTCGGCATTGGTGGAAGAGATGATTCATGAAGGGCTCATTCGTGAGGTGGGTACAGGAGAATCCAGAGGGGGGCGCAGGCCGATCCTGTTGGAATACAATGTGCAGGCGTATGCGGTCGTAGGCGCCGTGTTTGAAGGCAGCGAGCTTGAAATGGCGGTAGCCGATATGAAGGGCGAGCTGATCGCCCAAATGCATACGCGTTTGAAGCAGCCGGTGGATGGGGAATCCGCGCTCCAGGCGCTCGAGGAGACGCTGGCGCGTCTGCTGGATATGAGCGGGACGGACCGGAGCCGGGTGATCGGAATCGGCGTTGGGCTTCCGGGCATTACGCAGCGCCGAAGCGGCACCGTCAGCCATGCTCCAAGCACGGGCTGGATGGACCTCCCCGTGGGCAGGGAGATTGAAGAGCGCCTTCAGCTGCCGGTAGTGCTGGATAATGACGTCAACATGATGACGCAGGGCGAATTTTTCGGCGGGGCCGGGTCTGGCGTATCCAGCCTGGTATATATGTACGTCGGAACGGGGATCGGCGCCGGCATTATCCTTGACAAGCAACTGTACCGCGGAAGCAAGGAAGCCTCCGGTGAAATCGGGTATATGCGGATCGGTGACTCGCCGGGAAGACGCAAAGGCGAATTCGGTGTGTTCGAGAAAAATTTCTCGGTGAACGGCATACACGGTAAAGCGAAGGCGCTCGGGCTTGAGGTCGACGCGGAGACGAGCATTCTCCGGCAGTTAATCCAGCTGAGCGAGGAAGGCAGCTCGCAGGCGGAGGGACTGCTGAATGACGTGTATCACGGCTGGGCTTCGGGAATCGCCAATACGGTCAGCGTGCTCGATCCCGAGATGCTGGTCTTGAGCGGCGAGATGGTCCATTTGAACGAAGCCGGAATGAACCGGATCCGTGAGCTGCTGCTGGATTGGGTGCCGGTGATGCCGGAAATCCGCTTGGCGGCGCTGCGAGAGCGCGCGGGGCTCATGGGTGCGGTGCACAGCGTGCTTGAATCGCATTCGTACGCATCCAGGTAGTTAACATTTCGAATTATAAATTAGGGGGATTAACAATGGCAAAGAAATGGTTCAAGCTCGGCATGATGTCCATCGCACTGACAATGACGGTCGGTCTGACCGCTTGCGGCGGCGGAGACAAGGAGCAGGCCGCCTCCGGTGAAGCGGGCGGGGACAAGGGATCACAGAAGCTCGTCATCTACACTGCCCGCGACAAAAACGTCGTCGAGCAGATCCTGCCGAAGTTCGAGGAGCAGAACCCGGATATCGACGTCGAAGTGATGACGATGGGCGCCCAGCAGATCATGGAACGGGTGCGGGGCGAGAAGGCCAACCCGCAGGCTGACTTCTGGTGGGGCGGCACGCAGTCCTCTTTTATCACGGCGGCGAATGAAGGGCTGCTGGAATCGTACAAGCCGAGCTATGCGGACAGCATTCCGGCCGAATACAAAGACGAGCAGGACCGCTGGTACGGGGAGATGCTGCTGCCCGAGGTCATCATGTACAACTCCGAGGCGGTGAAGAAAGAGGATGCCCCGAAGGATTGGGATGATTTGCTCGATCCGAAATGGAAGGATCAAATTCTGATCCGTGGCGTCATGGCGTCCGGCACGATGAGAACGATCTATGATGCCATGATTTACCGCCAAGATCCCGCGAATCCGGAAAAAGGCTACGAGTGGCTGAAAAAGCTCGATGCCAACACGAAAGAGTATACGCAGGACCCGACCCAATTGTATTTGAAGCTGGCCCGTCAGGAAGGAAAGCTGTCGCTGTGGAACCTGCAGGACATTCTGATCCAGAAGGAGCTGCAGAAGCAGCCGTTTGACTACATCTATCCGACCAGCGGTGCACCGATTCTGGTGGATGGTGTCGGTATTATCAAGGGTGCCAAAAACCTGGACGCCGCGAAGAAGTTCTTTGATTTTATTTTTGATGAAGGCCAGCTTAAGGAAAAGGCGGACAAGCTGTTCCAGATTCCAACCCGGACCGATATCGACAAAAGCCAGTTCCCGGACTGGTACAAAAACCTCGATACCAAGCCGCTGGACCTGGATTGGACGGTTCTGGCGGATAAAGAGAAGGAATGGATGCAGTATTGGGATGAGAATATCAAAGGCAAGGGCGGCAAATAACGGGATTGCGGCTTGATGAGCAGAGGTTCTACAACCATATAAGTTAAATCAAAAAATACGATGAAGGCAAGGGAGAAAAATGATTCCGAAGAAGCGGAGCGGTCTAAAAGCTTTCCAAAGGAAAGCTGACATCGAAAGCATATGCTTTGGCTTTCGGATTTCTACCTTAAGGGTCATATACAATCAAGAAATCCGAAAACAAGAGCGATCATAGGAACATTTTACGTACTTGCCCCCATCATCCATTTCAATAGATCAACTTATGTAGCTACTTATTACATGAAGACGGTCATGCTTGCATCTGAACGTGAATGACTTGAAGGAGGACGAATGATGATCGGAGTCACGCTGGACCGCGTCAGCAAAACATTCGGTGGGGCCAAGGGTGTGGAGGAAGTTGACGTACATATCAATCCGGGCGAGTTTTTTACCTTTCTGGGTCCGAGCGGCTGCGGCAAAACGACCACTTTGCGCATGATCGCCGGTTTCTATTACCCCAGCGACGGACGAATCTTGTTCGGTGAGCATAATGTCACCAACATGCCGCCCAATAAGCGCAACACGGGCATGGTATTTCAAAACTACGCCTTATTTCCGCACATGACCGTGTTCGAGAATATTGCTTTCGGTCTTCAAGTCCGGAAACAGGGAAAGGCTGAAATTAACGAGAAGGTCACGCGCGCCCAAAAGCTGGTGCATCTCGACGGCTACGGGCAGCGCCGCATTGATCAATTGTCCGGCGGGCAGCAGCAGCGGGTTGCGCTCGCTCGTGCACTGGTGATCGAGCCGAATATCCTTCTGCTCGATGAGCCCTTGTCCAATCTCGATGCCAAGCTGCGGGAAGAGACAAGGCAGGAAATCAAGCGGCTTCAGCTGGAGCTGGGCATTACTACGATTTACGTTACGCATGATCAATCGGAAGCGATGTCCATGTCGGACCGGATCATGGTCATGAAGGATGGCGTCGTGCAGCAGATCGGCACGCCGCATGAAATTTACAACCGTCCGGTCAACCGTTTTGTCGCTTCGTTTATCGGGGAGTCCAATCTGTGGGAAGGCACGGTGGAGCGGCTGGAGGGCGGGATGGTAGATGTACGGCTCGCACCGGATTTGCGGCTGACCGGCCTCGCCAAAAACGCCTCGCCCGAATGCAAGCTGGCGGTGGGACAGAAGGTTACATTGTCGGTACGCCCGGAGGCGGTCCGGGAGGCCGCCGCGTCCGAACGCGGAGAGGCCAATACGATGGCCGTGAAGGTGCTGCTGTCGGAATTCACCGGGATCAGCGTGAATTATATGGCTCAGGCCGGCCCGTTGTCCGTGAAGGCGATGTTTGTCGGGCAGGGGCACCGGATGAGGGAGCGGGACGAGGAAGTGTTGTTTACCGTGGCGCCGGACAGCATTTATTTTTTGGAATAGGAGGTGACCCGAAGCGATGAACAAACCTCAGCCTCAATTGGCACCGCCGCCTATTCGCTCAAGCAGCCGCTGGAATTCGCTGACGAGATCGCCGCATTTTGTGTATGTGCTGATTGCGCCGTTATTTCTTATTCTATTGGCATATGTCATCTATCCGTTCTTCCAGACGTTCCGGCAGAGCTTGCAGTTGGACGGCGGCTTTTCACTCCAAAACTACTCCCGTTTCTTTAGTCTGGAACATACGGCGAATCTGGAGGCCCTGTGGACGAGCGTATACATTTCGGTACTCAGCGTGATCACCTGCGGCATCGTGGGGGTGGCTATGGCATTTCTGCTCGAAAGGTATGAGTTCCCCGGGCGCAAGCTCCTGTCGGTGCTTGTCCTCGTGCCGATGGCGCTGCCGCCATTGATCGGGGTATTATCTTTTGAATTTTTGTACGGTTCCAGCGGGATTATTCCGCGGGGGCTGCAGCATCTGCTTCATCTGGACAAGCCGCCTTTTACCCTAAAAGGGATTTGGGGCGTACTGGTGGTCCATACGTTTACGATGTACACCTATTTTTATATGACGGCGTCTTCGGCGATCAAGGGGCTTGATCCGTCACTTGAGGAAGCCGCAGCGAATCTGGGGGCGAACCGGTTCACCATCTGGCGGCGGGTGATTCTGCCCATGCTGACGCCGGCCATCGTTGCGGCATCGCTGCTCGTCTTTATGATCTCGATGGCGTCGTACACCGCGCCGCTCATCTTCGGCATTGAACGGACGATGACGATGCAGATTTATCTGTCCCGCACCAACGGCGACTTGGATATGGCGGCGACGCAATCGACGCTGCTGTCCGTCGTGTCCATTCTGTTTCTCATTCTGATGCGTTGGTACCAAGGCGCGCGGAACTACCAGAACATGAGCAAAGGCGTCAGCGTTCATCGGACCGAGGTGAAAAGCAAAGCGGGCAGAAACACAGCGATGGTGCTCTCTTTTCTGGGGGTGCTTGTGCTGATGCTGCCGATCCTTGTGATCGTGCTGCTTGCTTTTTCCGAAGACGGAAAGTGGACGACCCAAGTGCTGCCGCCGTCTTATACGCTGGACCATTTCAAGGATCTCTTCACTGACAGCAAAACATGGCGTCCCATCGCCAACAGCTTCAAAATCAGCATTGCGGCGACGATCGGCAACCTGTTGTTCGGCGTCGCAGCCGCCTATGCCATCGTGCGCATGAACTTTAAAGGGAAGACGCTGCTCGACATTCTGATCATGCTGCCTTGGGCGCTTCCGGGCACGGTCGTGGCCGTGAACCTCATTACGGCGTTCAGCGAGCCCAATGCGTTTTCCTTTGGACAGGTGCTGATCGGGAGCTTCTGGATTTTGCCGCTGGCTTATTTCGTCCGGCATCTTCCGCTGATCTTCCGTTCGACCTCGTCCACGCTGATGCAAACCGACCGCTCGGTAGAGGAGGCGGCGCGAAATTTGGGAGCGTCCTGGTGGTACACCTTCCGCCGCGTCGTGTTTCCGATGGCGCTGAGCGGCATCCTGGCGGGCACGCTGCTTGCGCTTGTGGAAGGCATCGGCGAGTTCGTCGCCTCGATTCTGCTGTATACCAACAAGACGACGCCGATCTCGGTCGAGATTTTTCAGCGGATGTACGCCTTTGAATTCGGAACCGCCTGCGCGTACGGCGTGCTGCAAATCGTCATGATTATTCTCGTGCTTTACGTTTCCCGGAGGTTGACCGGCGGCAATGCCGGCTCCGCGATTTGACGATCCATTTCCCTGAACCTGAAGCGGTAAAAGAACACCTTTTTTCATTACGCGGCGACCTGTCCGATAAAAGGCGAGCCTCCACGATAATGATACAGGCAGGCAGCGGCATTTGCCGATGCAGCCAACACTCACGCTTGAAGGAGGAGAAGTAACTTGAGTCAACGTGAACGGAGTAAGAAACGCAGGGTGAAACAATGGATGGCGGCATCGATGAGCCTGGTGATGGCAGGAACGCTGGCTTTTCAAGCCGGTCCTGGAAAGGCATCTGCTGACAGGGGGGTGGTCGATTTATGGAAAGCCATCAAGCCCCTCACCACCATTGCCAGCGCGATGAATACGGGGGCTCACCCGGATGATGAGCACAGTGCGACACTCGCGTATCTTTCGCTCGGACTTGGCGTGGATACATACAGTGTCATCGCCAACCGCGGGGAAGGCGGGCAGAACGAAATCGGCAGCGAGCTTGGCAACGCCCTCGGAATCATCCGCACACGGGAGCTTCAGGAAGCGTCGAAGATTACGAATGTGACGCTGGCGAACCTGAGCCAGAAGCTGGACGATCCGATCTATGATTTCGGATTCTCCAAAAGCCCTGACGAAACGTTGGAAAAATGGGGCGAGGACGTCGCTTATGAACGGCTGATCCGCCAAATCCGGGAGAAACGTCCGGATGTGCTGATTCCGGCGTTCTTGAACGAGCCTTCGACGCACGGGCATCATCGGGCGATCAACGTGCTGACCGTACGTGCCTTCAAGGATGCGGGCAATCCGCAGGTGTTCCCGGAGCAGCTGAAGGAAGGGCTGCAGCCTTGGCAGCCGAAGAAGCTCTATGTACCAGGAACGGAGAAGGCATACGACGTCTCTTTGCCGGTCAACGAATACAATGAGCTGTACGGCGCTTCCTATGCCCAGCTCGGAGAAGAATCCCGCTATATGCATAAGAGCCAGGGCATGGGCCGGCAAGTGGACGAAGGCCAAGGAACGGCCTATTACACACTGCAGGCGTCGGCGGACGGTAAGAAGGACGAAAAGCGGGCAGCGTCGTTGTTCGGCGGGATCGCCTTTACGTTTGACGATCTGGCCAAAGAAATAGACGCCAAAGGAAAAGACAACAAAGTCGCCAAGCAGCTGAACACGCTGCAAAAGGACGCCAACGAAGTGATTGCGGCTTATCCTGCATTTGCAAAAGTCGCCCGCGAAGTTCATGAGATGAAAGCGGACGTACAAACCGCTGTGGAGCTTGTCAAGTCCTCATCTTTAGATTCATCGGCGAAAAATGATCTGCTGCATCGCTTGGACGTGAAGGAAAGACAGCTCAATAAAGCCAGCCAGGAGGCGACTTCCGTCGTCGTCAAGGTGAAGCCGGAGACCGGAGAGCTTATTCCGGGGCAAACAACGAAGGTGACGGTAACGGCCTTTAACGGCGGAGACGTGAATGTCGGCAAGGTCAGCCTGAAGCTGAATGTTCCTGAAGGCTGGAATGCGAAAGCGTCAGGAGCGGCGACCTTTGCCAAGCTGGACAAAAACAAGACGGTCCAAACCGAATTTGAGGTCACCGTGCCGAAACAGGTGGAGGACTTCAATCCTTATGCGCTTCCGCTGATTTCCGCGGATATCGGGTATGAGGCGTTCGGAACAGCAACAACGCTGCATGCGGTTCCGGATAATGCGGTAGCCGTGCTGCCGCCGGTTGCGCTGTCCCTAAGTCCGGAAGCGGCAGTTCTGAATACGCTGAAACCGGGAGACGCCGTATCGGTCAAGGTGACCGCGACGAATTATGCGCCAGGCGCGGAGAAGACGAAAGTTTCGCTGAAAACGCCGGAAGGCTGGACAGTGGAGCCTGCGGCGCAGGAATTGAGCTTCGCGGCCAAATACGAAACCAAGACGGCTGAATTTACGGTCAAGGCGCCGGAGGGCGTGAAGGCGGGAAGCTACAGCTTATCGGCTGTGTCGAGCGACGGAGCGCTGGACAGCAGCAGAACGGTGCAGGTCATTCAGTATCCGCATATCGGCAAAACCTATTACGTTAAGCCAGCCAACCTGGCCATTCAAGCGTTCGATCTGAAGGTGCCGGAGGGACTGAAGGTCGGCTATGTGTCCAGCGGGTTTGATAACATTGATCAGGTGCTGCGCCAGGTGGGCATCAATGTGACGAATCTGGATGCCAAAACGATTCAGTTCGGCGATCTGTCGCAGTACGATACAATTGTACTCGGCATTCGGGCCTATGCGTTCCGTCCAGAACTGATTCCTAGCAATCAGCGCCTGCTCGATTACGCCAAAAATGGCGGCAACCTGGTGGTCCAGTATCACAAACCGGAAGACAAATGGTCGCCGGACCTCGCTCCGTATCCGATCAAGATTGGGGCGCCGCTGATCGAATGGCGCGTCACGGACGAAAACTCCAAGGTGACGATGCTTGCGCCGGATCATCCGATCTTTAACACGCCGAATAAAATTACATCGGCCGACTGGGAGAACTGGATTCAGGACCGCTCTGCTTACAACCCGTCCGAATGGGGCAAGGAGTATACGGAGCTGATCTCGAATGGAGATCCCGGCGAGAAAGAGTTTACGGGCACGTTCCTCACAGCCCCTTATGGGAAAGGGAATTACACGTACAGCTCCATTGTCTGGTACCGCGAAATGCCAAGCCTTGTTCCAGGCTCGATTCGCATGTTCGTGAACATGATCAGCCTGAAGCAGGAAGGGACGGTTTCTACCGGAACCACTCCCCAGAAGTAATGGATGATCGGGCCGGAATATAGGATGAATCGTTGAAGGATTTAGCTTGAAAGGGGAGGGCGCGGAGCAATGATATGCTTCGCGCCGGACCCTGGATTTTCAAACGGATAAGACTTTGGCTTACGTACATAAACACAAAAACACAAACTATGGAGGGGACTGGGGCAACATGAGGAATCGGGAACAGATTTTGGAACGGGAAGGCGGACATTTTCCGGGGCGTACCTATACGGAAGCCGTGCTCGAGCCTGCTTTCGATGAAGCGAAGAACAGCTTGCTCGGGGCGATGATGGCGATCAACAAAGCGCATTTGATCATGCTGAAGGAGCAGGGACTCGTAAGCGGGGAAGAAGCCCTTCAAATCGCGTCGGCCATTCGCGGCCTTGACCTGGAGGGGCTGCGCCAAGCGGAATATACGGGACAGTACGAGGACCTGTTTTTTCAGGTTGAGCATGAGCTGCATACAGCGGCCGGAGACATTGCCGACAATTTGCATCTGGCCCGCAGCCGTAACGATATGGGGATCGCGATTTACCGGATCGTGCTGCGGGAGAAGCTGCTCGTAACGCTTCGCGGAGCCCTTGCACTCAAGAGTCAGCTGCTTTCGTTTGCAGAGGAGCATAAAGGCACGATCATGATCGGGTATACGCATACGCAGCAGGCGCAGCCGACGACGTTGGCCCACTATATTTTGGCGATGGCCGACTCGCTGGATCGCGACATCCGCCGGCTGCAGGCGGCTTATGCCAACTGCAACCGAAGCAGCATGGGAGCGGCAGCACTGACCACTTCCGGCTTCGCCATCAGCAGGGAGCGGGTGAAGGAGCTGCTGGGCTTCGACGAGCTGATCTATAACTCCTACGACGCGATTGGCGGTGCCGATTACGTCGGCGAGATGATGACGGCCGTGCAGCTGGCCGCGATTAACCTGGGCAGGTCGTCGCAGGATTTCCTGCTATGGTGCACACAGGAATTCGGCATGCTGCGCGTGGCCGATCCTTACGTGCAGATCAGCTCGATCATGCCGCAGAAGAGAAATCCGGTGTCGTTCGAGCATATGCGTGCGCTGCTCTCCAGCTGCGTCGGCAATACCCAAACCGTGCTGACTATGATGCACAACACGCCATTCGGCGATATCGTCGATACCGAGGATGACATGCAGCCTTATGCCTGGAAGGCGCTGAAGGTGCTGGAACGGATGTATCGTCTGCTCTCCTGCGTCATCGGGACCGTGGACGTTAATAAGGAGGTGCTGCGGAAGCGGACCGAGGGCAGCTTTGCCACGGTGACCGAGCTTGCGGATACACTGGTGCGCTCCGACCGTTTGTCGTTCCGCGGCTCCCATCATATCGTAAGCCGTCTCGTGAAGCGTGCCGTCGCCGATGGACTTGCCGCTAACCAGATTACGCTGGATCTGGTCAATGAGATCGCACTGGAAGTCATCGGCCGCAAGCTCTCGCTGACGGAGGAGCAGCTGCGAATGGCGCTGGATCCGGTTCATTTTGTGAATATCCGTACGCTCCCCGGCGGACCGGCTCCTTCAGAAATTCAAAGCGTGATCACGAAGCGGAAAGGAGCCCAGCAGACTCAGGAGCAATGGCTGGACGCAGCCCGCAAACAGGCGGAAGGAGCCTTGAAGAACCTGGATGACATCCTGGCCGGCTGGAGCGGCAGCCGATGAACATGGCAACCATTCCTCTGCTGGCCGTAGACGGCGGGGGGACGAAGTGTCTGGCCGTGTTTGCGGATGCCGAGGGCCAGGTACTGGCGAGCGGGCGTGCGGGATCATGCAACTACCAGGGAGTAGGGCGCGAAGCCGCGGCGCTTGAGCTTATGCGTGCAATCGAGGAAGCCAAGAGGCAGCTGGCGGATCTGGATGTTCAAGGGAATACGCAGTCTGCGTTTGACGGGGATGCAGCTCCTCTCCTTTCTCAGGCCGAAGATCCTTCACCTGCCGTAACAGTAGAATCACCGCTGCATGTTGCCTGCGCGGTGTTCGGCCTCGCCGGCCTGGATACTGACTATGACCGTCAAGTAATTGAGGAACTTGTCCATGAAGCGCTTCGAAACACGCAGGTGCAGGCCGACCGCATCATCGTGGAGAATGACGGCGTGGCCGCTCTACTCGGTGCAACAGGCGGTGCCCCCGGCATTCTGGTCATCGCCGGCACCGGCTCAATCGTGTACGGGATCAATGCGAGCGGGGAAAGCGCCCGTGCAGGCGGCTGGGGCCACCGTGTCGGCGATGAAGGCAGCGGCTATTGGATCGGTAAGCAGGCCATCATCGCCGCACTGCGTGGATATGACGGAAGGAGCGGCGCCACGGCGTTAACGGGTAAGCTGCTGTATCATCTGAAGCTGCGCACGGAAGAGGAACTGTTCAACTGGGCCTACTCCGCGGCATACAGCGTGGAGAAAACAGCCGGGCTCAGCAAGCTCGTGAGTGAAGCGGAGCAGGAGGGAGACGCGTCTGCACGCATGATTCTCGAGGCTGCTGCCGACGAGTTGTTTCTAGGGGCCCGAGCCGTGATCGAAAGAATCGGATTGGCTGCAGCGGAAGAGCCATTTGCCCTGATTTTGCAGGGAGGCGTGCTGCAGAACATTCCGCTTGTGCGAAGCCGATTGGCGGAACGAATCCGTTCCATCTCGCCTCTGGCCAGCGTTGACGAGGCAAAGATGGAGCCGATTTACGGGGTGATTGCGCAGGGGATGCGGCTGTTCTAGGCAGCCGGGGAACGATCTGTCCCATACCCTTTAATAAAAAATCAATGGCTTAGCTTGAAGCGCCTTTGCTAATGCAGTCACTGTTAGCATAGAAGGCGCTTTTTTCCCGTTCTCTAGTTCACCGGCGCTCCGCTTACTGCAATCAATACTTTGTCGATCGTCAATAAAAGACTGAGGCCCTGAATAGGGCGTTCAGTCTTTTTTCGTAAATGCTGCGCCTTGCAGTCCGGCCAACCACGTTAGCCGAGTTCGTCCGTGTGTGCGACGGCTCTGATTTCGATCAGCTGTTCGGGAGACGCCAGGTATGTTACGCCGATACAGCTGCCGGCCGGCCTGTGTTGTCCGATGTATTCCTTGAACAGCCGAATGCAAAGGTCGAAGTGCTCTTGCGCGTTTGTCAGATAGATCTCAACATAAGCCAGGTTCGACTTTGTGACACCAAATTCCGCCAGTACTCGATCCAGATTGTCCAGCGTCTGCCGGGTCTGTGCCTCGATATCTCCCTCGCCAACAAACGCTCCCTCTGTATCGTGGGAAAATTGGCCCGAAATGTAAATCGTGCCGTTGACGCTATAGCCCTGGGTAATGCCGTGATCCCAAAGATCGTGATTGTAGGTTTTCACTGTAGTCATTTTTTTCTCTCCTTTACTTCAAAGTAAGGCAAGTATAAGATGAGAAAAAATAAAAATATAGTACGCACTTTATTGATAGGTACTATCAGAAAGGGTAGTGCAAATATGAGTATGGCTGAGTATAAAGGCAAAGTGAAAAATATTCAGGATACCCCTTTTGGGTACACATTATCCGTTATTGGCGGCAAATGGAAAATGGTGATTATCTACCTCCTGGCAGAAAATCAACCGGTTCGCTTTAATGATCTGAAGAGACAGATCGGGGCTATTACTTTTAAAACATTGAGTTCACAGCTTAAAGAATTGGAAGCGGATGGGATGGTGAAACGGAAAGAGTATCCTCAAGTTCCTCCAAAAGTCGAGTACAGTCTTACAGAGAAAGCGGAGACACTCTTGCCCGTTTTGGAAGGGTTATGCGAGTGGGGGGTAAAAAATCAACCGAAGACATGAGGCTTTCAATTAACGGGAAACGTTAGTTCAGCGCCGGCAGCATTGTTATAAATCGTAAATATGCATTGGAGGCAAAATATGAAGCTTTCGGATGATGATTGGTAATCCGATTACATAAACGGTCAGATACAGCAAACATTGTATCCATGATCAATCGCGACCCATTTCATATGTTGAACGGGCTAACGGCCGAAGCGTTTGAGCAGGATTTAGATGAACCCGGCGAACGAATTCGGGATAACACGTTCGTTGTTGAGCTTGGACAGACAACCGTCGGTTATTTTTCATTATGTTTCGTTGAACGGACTACACACATTTCCGTGTATTGTTACGGGACGGTGGACGTGGATTGGCGCAGGCGAGGCATTGGTACGGCAATGTTTAAGTTCATTTTCGCTCGACTGGAAGCAATCGCAAGGCAAGAGGCAAAACAAATCCACTTTATTCATCGTGCACTCACGAGTATTTCTGGAGAAACCGCTCTTGGTGCTAATTTTGGCATGCAGGTGCAAAACAGCCTGAATATTTTGTGCTTAAACGACCTACACCACATCAAAGTTTCGAGCCCTCCATCAGAATTTGAATTCCGTCCCCCTACGCTAGAAGATGCTCCAATTTGGGCAGAGATTTATAACAATGCATTCGGTGGTAACAAAACGGTTGAGAGTGTCATTCACGAATTTCAGGGAACTGGTTTTTCGCAAAACCTGTATATGCTATGTGTCAATGAAACGGGGACAGCGGTTGGCCTCCTCTGCGCTACACTTCGAGAAATTCACGCCAGAATACCGACCCTTGCAGTAAAGCGTGAATGGCACAGACGGGGTATTGGGGAAGCGATGCTATCCGAAATACTGCAAAGGCTGCAGCATTCAGGTGCAGTTGATGTTCGGTTAAGTGTAGACAGTAGCAACGATGCGGCTAAAGGGCTCTATACAAAATTTGGTTTTCAGGAGGAATATCAAAGAATTCATTATGAAGCGATCTTTTCACCGTAGCAGATTACCCGTCACGGTCAAGGAGTGGAGGACGCGCCTACACCGCTTAACCAAAGAATAGGTGCAACATTATCCTTTTGGATTGCGTTTACCTAACTGAAGAGAGTGTATCGCAAAGAAGTTTGGACTACAGAATTGAGCTAGGGTCCAAAGTATAACAGAACCGTGGGAGTAATCTATGAAAAAAACAAAAATCGCACTAACACTTTCTTTAGTGTGTACCTTACTAATCGGTAATCCAGCGATAAGCTTGGCCAATAATTTTTCGAATACGGTTGATAACGGAAAAATTGAAAATGGACGAATGCTTATTCCACTGCGTGCTGTTTCAGAGAGATTCAATTCAGAAGTGACTTGGAACCAGGCCCAAAAAAGCATTACGATTATTCGTGGCAAACGGGAGCTCATGCTGCTTGTTAATTCTCGTACTGCTTTATTAAATAACGCTGCTCTCAGCATTGATGTGCCAGCAAGAATTGATCATGGAACAACCTATGTTCCAGCACGTGCTTTTGCTGAAGCTTTTGGCGGTACAGCACTATGGTCCGAACAAGAACGAATAGCAACCATTACGATCGGTCTGCAACAGGTCTTTATCCATACAGAGCCGCTCAAGCCTTGGAGAATGAGTCAGGAGAGAATAAACGTACTTAATGCAAAGATAAATGAAGCCACCGATCTCTCAAGCTTTTCGCAAATTCGAACCTATTTCAGCCCTTATTTCACGGACTCATTTATAAACAAGATTATTTATAGTAATGGCATTAAAAATAACGCTACACTAACAAAAATGGCCGATATTACCTACAGCAGCACTACAGCGGCGGGAATGCACCAATCTGCTTACTTTGAAAGTGGTCCTATCAATCTGGAGCTCGTTGATCGTTATGTATTCTATAAATTTGTTGATAACCAATGGAAAGTAGACGATGTGAATGTGGGCAGACAAATCATTGAACCGTAATACGGATAAGCGCTTCACTAAGAGGCTGGTTTGAAAAACTACTTTTAATGGGTCAAGAGGAGGGTTTAAATTAGCAATCCATAATAAACGGACTGAATGGAAATGTTGTAAAGTGTAGTCAATGGAAGCACACCACATCAACAATAGGAGAACTGAAAATGAGAAAACTTGTTTTATTTTTGCATTCATCGCTTGACGGATTTGTAGAAGGTCCAAACGGCGAAATGGACATTGGCTGGGTTTCCTACGATGCTGATTTGGAGAAACTCGCGAAAGAAATTCTGAGTACTGCCGACACTGTCATTTGGGGACGTGGGACTTATCAGATGATGCACAGTTACTGGCCATCTGTGCCATCGGACCCATCAGCTTCGCAGCATGAACTGGATCATGCCGAGTGGATCGAAAAGACCAATAAAGTCGTTTTTTCCACAACGCTGGAGAAAGTCGAGTGGAACAATTCCAGACTGGTGAAAAATAATGTAAAAGAAGAGATTATGAACCTTAAACAGCAGCCAGGCAGAGATATGGTCATCCTCGGCAGTCCTAGGTTCGCGCATTACCTGATGGAGCTTGATTTAATTGATGAGTATAAGATCACGGTTTCTCCAGTCCTGATCGGCAGCGGGTTACCGTTATTCCAAGGCATCAAAGAGAAGATCAATCTTAAACTTATCGACAACAAAACTTTTGATTCTGGGGCCATTGGTCTCTTTTACCAGGCGGTTAGATGACCTTGCTTTCGTAAATTAGAATGCGTAGATGAAGAAAAATAGCTCAATCAGACAGAACGGCAGCCAGCGAAATTGCTCGGCTGCCGTCGTTCCGTAAACGGGCAGTTAAACCATGAATAAAACAGGCATCATGAGTGCATGTTTGCTTATTCTGAACGAACTAAACATGTAGAGCTATGTGTCATTGATTATTATGAAAAACCGAGGTGATGATTGTGGAAGAGTTACTTTCACGGATGAAACATATACACGGAAGGATGATTGACGGAAGGCATCATTTCTGGGACGTAGAGAAACTATGGGAGTTATCTAAGAACTTCCCCGTTCATACAATCAAGATTGATTCAATAAAGGAACTGGATCAGGATTGTTGGTTTAAAGATAGCAGGAGGACCCCAATTCCAACGATACGCAATGTTGCGCTTCATTGTCAGCGGATTATCAATGCCAACATGGAGTACCCCATATTATTATGTTCAGACGGACAATTAATTGATGGGGGACATCGAATTGCAAAAGCATTAATGGATGACAAAAGTGAAATTGATGCCGTGTATATTACATTGCCGACGGCGGATGTGATTCAATGAAAAAACTCTATAAGCGAAAATCCTTGACCTACAGTTAACTCTAGGCCTTATACTTCAACTAAACATGAAAGAAACGCAGAAGATCTAACGAAGACTAGGAAAGGAGACTGGAGAAAAAGATGTGAGCTGCCTCATCGGCATGTCTGAAAATGATCTTAGAAAATAGAAACCATACTAGAATTGGAGATTCAATTCATAATGAGCAAAAATAATGCAGGGAATGTTTTCGGCCTGGCTTTGCTGCTGGGTTTATTTTCGACGTTAGGCCCGTTTACGATTGATATGTATTTACCGGCATTTCCTGAAATCGCACATAATTTCAATACGAGCGCTTCACTCGTCCAGTTTAGCCTGACGGCTTGTTTGCTTGGATTAGGCATAGGTCAGCTCGTTATGGGCTCGCTAAGCGATGTGTATGGCCGGCGGAATCCGCTGCTGATTTCCATGGCCGTGTATATCATTTCCTCGTTGGCTTGCGCATTCGCACCCAATATTGGCTTGCTGATCCTGTTCCGATTTGCCCAAGGGTTTTCTGCTTCCGCAGGGATCGTCATCTCGCGAGCCATAGCCCGCGACCTGTACAGCGGCCACGAACTCACTAAATTTTTCTCTTTGCTGCTGCTTGTCGGTAATTTAGGTCCACTTGCTGCACCGATTGCAGGCAGCGGTATTCTTTCGTTCACAACGTGGATTGGCGTGTTTATCGCGCTGTCTCTGCTGGGGATTTACTTGTGGGCGATGACAAAATGGCGCTTGAAAGAGACGCTCCCCACGGAAAGACGCGAGAAACCCAACTTCGCGAACCAGCTGCGCAGCTACGGAATGCTCTTGCGTGACCGTCAGTTCGTCGGCTACATGCTGGCACAGGGAATTATGATCGCGGGTGTCTTTGCTTATGTTTCAGGAACCCCTTTTATTTATCAAAATATTTATGGGGTCACACCGGCCGTTTTCGCCTTGCTTTTTGGATCAAATGGCATCAGCTTGATTATAGGCTCGCAATTGGTCGGGCGGATGGCGCATCGCATATCTGAACAGGCTTTTCTGCTGTTTGGCCTATGGGTAGCCTTATCGGCGAGCATCGTTGTTTTAGTGGTCGCTGTATTCCATGGTCCGCTGTTCGCCTTGGTCATCCCACTGTTTTTCTTTGTTTGCTCCATAGGCATTACATCCACTGCGGCGTTTCCGCTTGCCATGGAGAGACAGGCCAATATGGCGGGTAGTGCTGCCGCACTCCTGGGGGTCATTCCTTTTCTGCTAGGTGCGGTGGTTGCTCCTATGGTTGGGATTGCCGGTGAAAATACCGCCGTTCCGCTAGGCCTGATTATTTTAGCGACGAGCACGGCAGCCATGCTCGCTTATTTCGGACTGGTAAGAAAAGCCCCGCGTGAGGCATCACAACAAGCTCAAATCCGAGCCTGATTTTTAGATCAGACTGAGCTTGTGCAGTTAAGCTGATAGGAATCAATAGTTCAATCATAACAGGACGGTAGCGGGCGAAAATGCTCGGCTGCCGTTGTTGTGTTAACGGGCAGGATAATTTAAGATCAACCGCGGAGAACCTTATCGTAAGTAACGGCAAGTTGTATGGCTTTAGAATTGAATGATCACGTTACCTTTTTTACGTTCGGTCTCTACATATTTGTGGGCATCCGGCAGATGTTCCAAAGGATAGCGACGATCGATTACGGCGTTCAGTGTTCCATTGTTGGCGAGTTCCATAAGAAATGTCAAATTCGCTTTGTTCTGCATAAGGCCCGCTGTTGCAAAAACAGCCCTTTTGCCTCTAAACAGAGATGTCCTAATCATTTGCAAGAGGATCGACAACCCGGGTGCGGTTGTCAGATATACTCCCTTGGCCGTAAGCACGCGCTTGCATGCCGAGAAAGTGCGTTTGCCCACAGCATCAAAAACGATATCATAGGCTTTGTTCGCCTTCGTGAAATCTTCCCGGGTATAATCTATGACGAAGTCTGCCCCTGCTTGTCTTACTATACATTCGTTGCCGCCAGAACAAACACCGGTTACTTCAGCGCCATAGTATTTAGCCAACTGCACAGCGTAGATACCAACGGCCCCAGAGGCGCCATTAATCAGCACTTTCTGTCCCTTCCGCAGCTTTGCCTTATCTCTTAGGAACGTCAATGCGGTGGCACCCCCATCACAGACGCCAACGGCTTCTTCATAGGTGATGTTGTCCGGTATAACCGCAAGGGGGCTTTTTTCGGAAAGACACTTATATTCAGCATAAGCTCCGAAGTTTTTGGCGCTCATTCCCAAAACACGGTCTCCCACTTTAAAATGCTTTACCTCTGTGCCGACCGCTTCAACCTCTCCGGCTAATTCGGTTCCTCCAATTGCAAATTTCGGTCTGGACAGTCCGTATAGCAATTTAATCATAAACGGATCGCCCTTGCGAAAAGCGCAGTCAGAAGGCCCCACTTTGGCGGCATGGACCCGTATGAGAATTTCCTTGTTTCCAGGCGACGGTGTCGCGATTTCTTGTAGAACAAAGACTTCCGGTGGACCATACGAGTTCTGAATCATAGCTCTCATGTGTTTTCCCCTCCTAAAGGCAATATCATGGTCACGGGCATTTACAAGTGGCTCCCCAATATTAGAAAATATATAGGGGAAAGAACGGAAGACAAGGAGATGAATAATGAAAGACATTCTATACAAATACATGTCGAGATGGACTTCTCTTAACGAGGAAGATCAGCAAGCCATAGTGAACGAAATTCGTATAGAGGAATTTACAAAAGGTACCGTTCTTTTCAAACAAGGAGACGTCCCTACAGCATGCTATTTCATCTTGAAAGGCTGCGTAAGGCAGTATTCGATCAATGAAGATGGAAGAGAGGTCACGTCTAATTTTTACACTGAAGAGCAAGCCATCGCGATTTTCAATCATCATAAACCAGATAAGTCTTCCGATTACACTTTCGTGTGCGCAGAAGATTCGGTCATGGTCGTTGGCGATCTGGATCAGGAAAAGGACATGTACAACAAACACCCTCAATTGGAATCCATGACCCGCAGGATGATGGAGGAGAACTTTAGTCAGGTCCAAGAGGAATTCGCTGCTTTTATCGCTTCTTCGCCTGAAGAACGCGTCAAGACACTTCTCATGAAGCGCCCCTCTCTTATCGACAGGGTACCTCAACATCAACTGGCCAGCTATCTGGGCATCACCCCCGAGTCGCTAAGCCGAATTAAGAAGAGAATCCAGTAAGCTCTTAACTGGTTCGAACACCCTAATTGTAACTAGGGAGATGTTACCTTTCATTGACTTAAGTCAATAGACGAGTCTGGATATACATAAAGGGCACCCTCCAAGGTGCCCTTTAAACTTACCGTTATAGTTAGAGCGGCGAACCATATCACAAGTAACACCCGGTTTTTATTGTGCAACTCGAATCAAATATACGAAGATCGCCGGTGCTATGATCGAAGGGAAAGGAGGGAGGACTTCCATGTACGAATGGAACGAGATGGTCCAGCTTATGGTGGATTGGATCGAAGCCAATATAACGGAGAGTTCGTCTTTATTGAAGATGTCGGAGCAGTTAGGCTATTCCCCTTATTATTGTTCCAAGCAGTTCAACCAATTGACTGGGATAACACTACGGGATTACGTCTGGACTCGAAGGATCAGTCGAGCCGCCTTGGAGCTCCGTGACACGGACCAGCGGGTTCTGGATATTGCCTTAAAGTACGGGTTCTCATCCCAAGAGTCGTTTACGCGTGCGTTCAACAAAGCTTTTCAACTCACCCCCGCAGCTTACCAAAAAGCTCCCCGACCTATTAAGTTGGCTATTCGTCAGGAAGTATTCTCGCCTTATCATTATTTGATCAAGGAGCGGGATAAGATGAGCAAGGTGCATTTGCAACCAGCGGAGATCAAAGTCGAGTTCATTCCAGCGCACAAATTTATTGGAATTTGGGACCTTTCCGCAGCAAACTTTGGGGAATTCTGGGAAAGGGGACATTCTTGTGACGAGATCTGCGGCACGCTGGAGAGTATGTCCAACCACGCCCTCCCTGGACAAATGGGTCAGACGGCGGGGTGGTTTTACCAAAATGGTCAAAAGGGGTACTTATATGGAATCCCCGTTTCACTGGAGTACGAGGGTCCCATTCCGGCAGGGATGGAGTGCAGGGAAATTCCGGAATCGGAGTATTTGGTCTTTTTTCACCCGCCTTTCGATTATTTGAAGGATAATGGCGCTGTGATGGGAACCGTTGAAGAAGTGGCGTGGAACTTCGACCCCACAGGTATGGGCTACGAATGGGATGAAAGGATCAAACAAGACTACCAACGGCATTACCCAGAGGGATATGGCTATGCTGTGCTGCGGCCGGTAAAAAAGGTATAGCCGATTATGTAATAACGTAGCGTAAGACCCCTCGTAAAGGGGTCTTTTTGTATGAAGTAGGCTAGTGACTCATTAGCTATTAATCCATTCCATAGACACATTCCACAATTCATCAGCCGCGTCGGGATCCATTGCGTAAGAGGCGAGCCCCGACTGAGTTTCTCCAACACGAGGTCCGACCTCGTTGCAGTTTTCAAAATATCGGCCGCCGATACCGTTTAACAAAGGAGATGTTGCCAATAGCGCGGAAGTAGCGGCTCCCTGTTGAGGGGTCTTCCAGATGATTTCCGGATAGCCTGTTCTAGTCTCGTTTAGCTTTTCGATCTGCTCGGGAGTGATCTGTATACGGTCAACTCCCGGAGTTCGCACACCGCCAGGCATCAAAGCATTTGCTGTGATACCCTCATTGATCCAACGTTTTGAAGCTTCCACGGCGAATAGTATGTTAGCTGTTTTGGATTGGCCGTAGGCAAGAAACGGGTCATAGGGACGGCGCAGGAAGTGAATGTCATCGAACACCACCGGCGAGCGGAGATGCCCCGCAGAACTAACTGAGACCACGCGAGCGCCATCTGCTGCAGCTAGAGCATCGTGAAGTCCGGTGGCTAGAGCGAAATGTCCCAAATGATTGGTAGCGAATTGAAGCTCCCAGCCTTCAGGAGTTCGCGTTTCGGGCGTTGCCATGATACCAGCGTTGTTAATCAAGATGTGCAGCGGCCCTCGCCATGAAGCAACGAATGAGGCTATCGAGGATCGATCGGTAAGATTTAATGGCATTACCTTAACGAGTGGATTGCCCGTGGTTACAGCAATATCTTCGGCTGCGAGCTTTCCCGCATTGAGATTGCGAACAGCTAGTGTCACTTCGGCGCCCGCTTCAGCCAAAGCCCGGGCCGTTTCAAGGCCGATTCCGGATGTAGCTCCCGTCACGACAGCTCTGCGACCCGCAAGATTGATCCCTGCAACGACATCGCTTGCTGTCGATTCGGAATGAAATGGGGTTGTAATTAATGAGGACTCCGACATTGTGATTTCCTTCTTTCTTGATTTTCTAATCTCAAGGTCATTATGACTTGAATGGATATATGGAAATAGTTCGTTTCTGCTTAAAACTTGCTCAAAACTGCAAATGATAGAAACCGTTCTTTGCCTTTATCCAGAATTAAGTTACGATTACAAGAAAGGATTCAACGAGCATCTGAGGATCTATCAAAGTAAAGTTGGTGAGTATTGTGGGAGAGCGGCAAATCAAGTACTACCACTTATATTCAGAAAGCCCCCAATCCAAAATGTATTTGGATCAAATGCTGGAGATCGCGAAACGGATTACCCTGGACGAGGGGCGTACCCAAACGATGATTCCGTTTCTAACGACGATGCGGTATAGTCGGCAGACTTCGGAAATTTCTGGTGTTTTGACGCCTTCGATTTGTCTGATTCTACAGGGTGCCAAAAAACTTCATCTCGGCCATGAGGTCATCGATTATCATGCTGGAGATTACTTGGTATCTGTTATTGATATTCCGGCATCCGCAGAAATTATTGGGGCTACCAAGCAATCACCCTATTTCGGTCTGCGCGTTGAATTTACGATGGAAGAGATCGCTTCTGTGGTTATGGAGGCTGGCCTTAATTTTAAACCAAGAAATAAAAAGTTGAATACCGGAGCATACGTCGGGACAGCCGACGAAGGTTTGGTGGAAACTTTTTACCGCCTGCTCAAGTTAATTGAGAAACCGGATGCGAATCGTTACTTGTCTTCTCTGATGAAACGCGAGATGATCTTTCGGCTGCTTTCTGGGGATTCAGGGCATATTTTTTTTCAACAAGTCATGATGGATCAGCAAGACGAGGGGATCGGCAAAGCCATCGCTTGGATCAAAGAGAATTATGCTCAATCGATTACTATAAAGGAACTAGCAAAATTATCGAACATGAGCGTATCCGGGCTGCATCATAAATTTAAGGCCGTAACAACATTAGGACCTATACAATATCAAAAGCAGCTTCGGCTCTATGAAGCCAGGCGTCTTATGCTGGGTGGCGCAATTCATGTGACTGCAGCAGCTATGGAAGTTGGTTATGAAAATGTCTCGCAATTTAGCCGGGAATATCGCAGACTTTTTGGATCTTCACCATCTAAAGATATCAAAGCTTTCAGGAATAGCCCCGGTGTAGAGGAAATAGAAGAGGACAGATTTCGTCGTTAGGTATATGCAGTCCTGTGTCCGATCTCGGTTATTCAGTTGGGTGCAGTTCGAGGACGGAGGAATTTATGTCGTCAATTATATCTTTGAAGATGCCGCGAAGGGGCAAATCCGCGCCTACAGCTTCTGGGAGAACGATTTCCTGCTCGAACCGCCGCTGCGCCTGGGGAATAATCATACAATCACGGCTAATTATATGAAGGGCATTATCTGAACGAGAAACATGTACTTTACAAAGTGAGCCAAACTAACGGAAATATCACTAGAAAATACAGGTAATCAGAGGGAGAAGGATTAATGCAATCTAAGGGATGGATTCCTTTAATAAACATAAGCAACGACGAAAAAATATGGGTGGGGACCAAGATAAGGCTCTTTAATGCCGGATTAAATGTAACAGATAAAGAGTACGACTATTATGATTATCTAGTATCTTATATATACGACAATAATGACCTTCTTCAGTTAACCAATTTATCTCAAGGAGAAGCTGGGAATATACTATGTGTGATTCCAAAGGAGAAGCCATATCACTATTCGCTTGGTAAATCACTAAAGGATGCGGTTGGCTTGGACAATTCTTACGTACTTTTTGAATAGCCTTGATTCCAAAGTAAATTACCGAAATGGAGGGTTCGTTTGCTACTGTACTAAACTAAAGGAAAACTATAGATCGATGACAGGACGGCAGCCGGCAAAAATGTGCGGTTGCCGTCCTTATGTTAATGGGCAGATTAATGTAAAACAGACAAATCAAAAATACATATGTTAACGTCTAAGCTGTATACTTATTAATTCACAGACACTCAGAGAGTGAGGTTTTATTAATGGGTGATTTAAATACTGTTTATATCGAGACAGAAAGACTGGTCGTCAGAACTTTTGAGGAGAAGGACTTGGAGCAATTTAAAAGGCTTATGGATTTGTATGGGGGTTGGCAAATGCAAAAGCCAAGAGCAAAAGAGTTCTTTGAGTGGCACCTTTCTAATTATAAGAAGATGGATATTATAACTGGAGCATTATGCTTAGGTGTTTTTGAAAAGGAAACAGGTGGTATTCTTGGTCAGGTCGCTGCACAAGAACATAATGACCTGCATGAACCTGAATTTGGCTATGGGATTCTCCCGTGCGCAAGAGGGAACGGGTATGCTAAGGAGGCTGCAAAAGCAACCCTTGGATGGATAGAGAAAAAGTATGATATTCCATATATCATTGGAACAGTTGAAATTGATAACATCCCTTCTCAAAGGGTTCTTGAATACTGCGGGTTCCAGCTCGTTGGTGAGCAAAATTTGCTGATACATATGATGAATGAGCGACATGATTTTAAGTATTATCGTTATTATTTGAAATAGTCTAGAATAAACCGATAATCGATACACCAGGATTACGTTATATATAACAATTTGGTGGTGATCACATGTCAACTTCGAGGAAAATTCAGGCTGTATTTATTGACAGGGATGGGACTATTGGTGGTTCTGAAGAGGTTATATACCCCGGTACTTTTAAATTATTTCCTTTCGCCAAACAATCGTTTGAAGTCCTTGTGAGTGCTGGGATACCAATATACGCTTTTACAAATCAACCCGGTATATCTCGTGGAGATGCAACGAATGGCGACTTTCAGGATGAACTAACTTCCTTTGGCTTTGATCATGTATACATATGCCCGCACCAACATGAGGAGGGCTGTACCTGCCGCAAACCCTCGTCGGCTTTGCTCATTCAGGCAGCAGTAGATAACGATCTGGAGTTGAAGAATTGTGCTGTTATTGGAGATAGGTGGACCGATATGATTGCTGCCCAAAGAGCAGGGTGTATCAAGGTGTTAGTAAAAACAGGTTCTGGCGAGAAGGATTTGGCCAAATATCGCAATAATCAATTTTTTGGAGAATGGCTTGAAGCTGCTCCAGATTATGTAGCTGAAAATGTACTAGAGGCTGTTAACTGGCTCTTAAAATAGCTATTCAGTTAGTCCAACGTTGGCGCAGCTACCAACGTTATTGTCGCTGACATTCCTCTGTTTTTATGAGATATGGGAAAAGCCAAGAGGGAGAACATCACCTTCTTGGCTTTTCTTGCGTAGTGGCGATAGAGGGCGGGTTTTAAAATAAGTTCTCGTACACTACCCTAGTGAGCTCAAAACCTCTTTCAGCCGCTCGGCAAACGACTTTGGCTGAACCTGGTAGCCAATGTGATTTTCCGGGAACTCGGCAATGTCTACCTCCAAACGTTCTGCCAATCCTTGGGCGGAGCGGGCGGGAAAGTAATGTCTGGAAGCACTGCCTACAGCGGGGCGGACTTGGGCCGTAGAATGAGATAGCGCAGTTTGGAGCTGCTCCAGCTTGAAAGCATATCCGAGCACGCCCGGAGCTTCCTTCGCCATAAAGTATTCCATATTTGCAATCATGCGCTCCTTTTGCTCATCGCTCGGCGGCGAAGAAGGGCTGGGGCCATCATCATCTCGAAGTCCAATGGATGAAGTGAACTTGATAAAAGCCGGAAATAAGCCTAACTTGCGGTGATCTGCGATCAGGTCCTCCATAATCGTCTTGGCCTGTAATCGTTCATCGCCGTGTAAAAGATCCAGCAAAGGCGGTTCATGCGGAATCAACACACGCACTTGTCCGGGATAGCGCATCGTCAGATCAAGTCCAATGACTGCCCCGGAACTGCTTCCGAAAACGTATGCCGGCTCATCGGTTAAAGCGGCCAAGAGGCGGTGAGCATCGTCACTGTGCGCCTCGATCCGGTAATCTTCAGCCGGATTGGTGAGTTTGCTGCGGGAGTGGCCCCGGCGGTCGTAAGTGACGACCGTGTACTGATCGGCGAGATGGTCCGCGACCTCCTGAAATACATCGGCATCACCGCACCCCCCGTGGATCATCAGAAGTACAGGCCCTGCCCCGCGCACCTCATAGTGGATGTTTGCTTCAGGCACAGTTAACATATCCGTCTTTATCCTACTCATTTCATCTCCTCCTTGTAGGAAGATCATAAAGCAGCTTTATGAACTGAATATGAACCAAGGCTAAGGGATGAAGTGGTCATAGGTACAGGACTTGATGACACCTTACCGATATCGAACCCACGATTTGACTTCGTCACGAAATAAAGTATATACTTTGTATATACAATCGAGGGAGGCGGTTTTCCATGTTTCAGGTTCAAAAATGGGGGAACAGTTTGGGTATTCGCATACCGAAATCCCTTGCATTGAAGGTAGGTCTGGAGGAAGGCTCTGAAGTCGATCTTGACGTAGAAAACGGACATCTGATCATCAAACCGAAGTCGTCCTCGTTGGAGGAACTCCTTACCCAAGTTACACCCGAGAATATTCATAAAGAGATCTCCACGGGGGATCCGGAAGGTAAGGAAGCATGGTAGCCAACGAGTATGTACCAGACCGTGGCGACTTGGTGTGGCTGCAGTTTAATCCGCAAGCTGGTCATGAACAAGCTGGTAAACGGCCGGCAATTGTTATTTCTCCAGCAGCTTATAATGAGAAGGTTGGACTTTCCTTGTTTTGTCCGATCACTTCAAAACGGAAGGGCTACCCTTTTGAAGTGATGATTCCGCAGAGTTTGCCGATTGAGGGGGTAATCCTTGCCGATCAGGTCAAATGCCTTGACTGGCAATCGCGGAATGCCGTGTTCATTTGTAAAGTTCCGCAGACGACCTTGTCGGAGGTTATCTCCAAACTGAACTTACTAATCCAATAACGATATATAGAATGAACTAAAGAAATGAATGTTATAAGCCCCGAGGACGACGATCCCGGGCTTTTTTGTTGTCTTGTCACCACTAAGCATTGCTTACCCGATTAATTATAAAATAGGTGATAGAAGGTTATGGTTCCGCTTAAAAATGCCAGCTCAGTTGATGAGCTGGCATTTGATTTTGCTTCCAAGGGACTGGTAATTTCTTCATAGGGACTTACCAAAGTTGACAAAGGGGGAAATCGAAACTAATATACCTATAGGGGTATACGTATAACATCGATAAGGAGTGAAACAGCATGGCATTCAAATTTCCCAAAGCAACGACACCGCAGGAAGTGGAATTAAGACTCAATCGTGGTGAGAAGTTGTATATGCTGGATGTTCGCGAGCCTGAGGAATGGGCTGCGGGTCATCTAGAAGGCGCCAAGCATATTCCGCTCGGGCAGCTTTCCGGACGTCTGCATGAGCTTGATAAGTCGAAGGAGATTATCGTGATTTGCCGCAGCGGCAATCGCAGCGGCCTTGCCTGTGAATTGCTGAGTGAAAAAGGATTCGACGTGGTGAATATGACGGGAGGCATGAACGACTGGAATGATGTTGTCCGCTGACCTCCGGCAAAACCATATAAATGGCCCGAATTCAGCATAAGTGTGGGTTCCGGCAGCTGTTAACGGTACAAGCTCATGCTTTTCTGAAACAAGCGAAAGCTAAAGGATGTGAAAACTTTGCAAACGGGAACAATCATTAATTTCGTTATCATTGCACTGTTTGGATGGTTTATATTTTCGAGGTTAAAACCAGTTAAGGGACTCCGGAGCCTGAACGCACAGGAGTTTAGTGACGAAATGAAAAAACCGGTTAAACCCCTGCTGATCGATGTCCGTGAACCGGGTGAATTTAAGGGAGGATTTATTGCCGGGGCGCAAAACATGCCTCTGTCCCAGCTGCCTGGATCGCTTACTAAAATCCCGAAGGATCAACCGGTGCTCCTTTACTGCCGCAGCGGTATGCGCAGTAAAAACGCGGCGAAGATGCTGCTCAAAAACGGGCACAAGGAACTGGCGCATCTACAGGGCGGTCTGGGTGCCTGGAACGGAAAACTGTCGCGTAAGTAATATCCATGTTTATGTTTGGTTAAGTTAACCTAATAGTGAGATAAAAACGGGAGGCTGACATGCGATGTTTCATTACACGGTTGAAACGAACAAAACGATTGAACAAGCGATTGAAGCTCTGACGGAAAACTTGAAGGCGGAAAAGTTCGGCGTCCTTTGGCGGTTGGACATGAAGGAGAAGCTTCACGAAAAGGGTGTTGAGTTCGATATGCCGTATGAGATCCTGGAGGTTTGTAATCCGGTTGAAGCTAAACGGGTATTGTCTGAAGATGCATTGGTCGGATATTTCCTGCCGTGCAAGCTGGCTGTGTACGTGGAGAACGGAACAACCAAGATCGGCATGCCGAAACCAACGGCATTGATCGGGTTGGCAGAGAATGACGCCTTGATGAGCATTGCATCGGATATCGAAAAGCGCCTGACGGCATGTGTAGATAAGAGTATATAAACGGATACGATAATCCTATTTTCCCATACGATAGTAAAATCAACTAAACCGCTTACATGATAACATGTCGGTAAGTTGGCCGTGAACGATAGACAAATGAAATGCTGTCAGCTGAGAAGGCTGATGGCATTTTTTTTATGAATCGTATATCGGTCAAACTATTCTCTGCAATCCGGATCTGCCTAACCGGGTTCAGGACCATCGGAGGGAACAGGTTATGTCAAAAACGATTGTAGCCGTGATCGGCTGCGGAACCATTGCCAACAATGCGCACATCCCGGCGTACATGGCGAGCAAGGATGCCGAGATCAAGTATTTCTGCGACATTCGCAAGGAGCGGGCTGAGAAAGCTGTCGAGCAGTACGGTTGCGGCACGGCGGTGGAGGATTATCAGGTCATTTTGGAGGACCCGGACGTGGTGGCAGTATCAATCTGCACGCCGAACAACGTTCATGCTCAAATCGCGATCGACTGCATGCGTGCGGGCAAGCATGTGCTGTGCGAAAAGCCGGCGGCGCGGACGTACCGGGAGGCGCTGGAGATGCAGAAGGTACAGCATGAAACCGGTATGACGCTGAACATTGGCGTCGTCAACCGCTTCAATAAAGGCGTCAACATCATCAAGCAGATGATCGAAAGCGGCGAGCTTGGCGAACTGTACCACGTCGTCGTAAGCTTCCGCGCGCATCGATCCATTCCCGGGCTCGGCGGTGATTTTACGACCAAGGCGGTCGCCGGTGGCGGGGCTCTGATCGACTGGGGTGTTCATTACCTGGATATCGTCATGTACTGCGCGGGCGATCCGCGGCTGAAGACGGTGACGGGGCAGGCGTACTCCAAGCTGGGCAAAGACATGCAAAATTATGCTTACCTGAACATGTGGGCGGGCCCCCCAAACTATGCAGGCAACTATGACGTCGACGACTTCGTGACGGCGATGATTCGGACCGAAGGCCCGTCGATTTCGGTCAATGGCGCTTGGGCGCAAAACATCGGCGTGGAAGAAACGTACATTGATTTTCTCGGCGACAAGGCGGGCATTCGCCTTCAGTACGGTCAGGAGTTCACCTTGTATTCGGCGAAGTATGGCGCATTGATCGAAAGCACGCCGAACTATCCAAAGACCAATGCGTTCCAGGAGGAGATCGACGGCTTTATCGCAGGCATCCATTCCGGTGAAAAGCTGTCGTCGCACATTGACACCGTGATTTTGACTGCGCAAATGATCGAGGCTATTTATCAATCCTCCGAAGAAAGCCGTGAGATTTCCTTAACGGAAGCTGGAGTGGCACCGGCATGAAGAAAATCGGCTTTATCGACTACTTCCTGGACGAATGGCATGCTAATCAATATCCCGGATGGATCAAGGACGCCTCGCGCGGGAAGATGGAGGTCGCCTTTGCGTATGCGGTTAAGGACGCGGAGCATGGGATGACCAATCGGGAATGGTGCGCAAAGCATGACGTGGCATGGTGCGACACGATCGAAGAGGTAATCGCCCAAAGCGACTATCTGATCGTGCTGTCGCCTGACAACCCGGAGCAGCATGAGGCGCTGGCGGAGCTGCCGCTCGTCTCGGGTAAACCGACGTACGTGGACAAGACGTTTGCCCCGGACCGGGCAGCCGCCTTGCGTCTGTTCGAGCGGGCCAGGCAGCATCGCACGCCGTTGTATTCATCTTCCGCGCTGCGTTATGCCGACGAATACGGGGAGATTGAGCGCGCGGGGATTCGGGTGATTGCGAGCCTTGGCCCGGGCTCGTTCGAGAACTACTCGATCCACCAGATCGAGCCGGTTGTCGCGCTTATGGGTACAGACGTGAAGCGCATCATGTTCATCGGCACGGAGGCTGCGCCGGGACTGCTAATCGAGTTCGCGGGCGGCCGGCAGGCCACGATCCAGCAGCCGGGTCCGGGCTGTCCGTTCATGATGGCCGTCAACTACGATTCCGGTACCTGCCGCGTCGTGCAGCCGGTTTCGGATTATTTTCAGCGCTTCATTCGGGATCTGGTGGCGTTTTTCGAGAACGGACAGGTGAGCGTGCCACCTGCCGAGACGGTCGCCATTATGTCGATCATCGAAAACGGCCGGATCGCCGCCAAGCAGCCGTATCGCTGGATCGATCTGCCGGAGAGCCGGTAAGAGGCAGGAACAGAACAAAGCAGCCATTTTCGCGGAGAACGGGAATGGCTGCTTTGCGTTGCGCCTGAACATTCATATAGGGCGCAGTATTCAATCTCCATAGAGACTCGCCCTAGCGCACGATGGCACTGGAAATGAGTCTCCGGAGATTTTTTTGCATTGGAACGGGTTGGCCAGCGAACGATCACGGGCTTTGGCAGTCTTGGTAAGCAAAAGCAGTGGAGGGGACGGAATCGATCTGTAGAAGCGTTAGCGTTCGCCTTTGTCTGCGAATTTCTACCTTTTGGTGATATAAAATCAAGAAATTTGGAGACAACAGCGATCGGAAGAACGATCCGTAACCGCAGCGGCCACTTTGCACAATGTTAAGAATTTTGTTCCCTTTTTCCGTCGCATAAACGCCAGAAGCTAATGCTATATCCCCTTCGATTTTTCAACCGGCATGGCGCCGGGCTTTTTCCGAACCAGCCGATCCATGACCCGCCTGCTCCACGGACTAAGCGTTGCCAACGTGGGAGCATCGACGAACCGGCAGAAAAGATGGGCTAATGCAAAGATAAAAGGAGTTGTTAGGATAACGGTGAGGACTGTGCTAAGGCCGTAAGAGAACAGGAGGTGGAACTGATAGAACAGATAGGAACCCAGCGAGCAAATGATGGTGAAGTGAACCAGGTATAAAGAGAAGGATATCGTGCCGAGGTAGAGGAAGGGCTGCCGGCCGAACAGCGACTTGAGGCGGGGCGAGATGAGCAGGGCCGTTAAGGTCAGGCAAGAGCCCAGCGTATGGTAGAACACGAAGAACGAAAAGGTGGACGAGCCTTTCCATACCAGGATGGAGTAAATAGTGTTCTGGGTTCCCACGTAAGGGAAAGAGCCGAGATACAGTCCGGCCCCCAGAAACAGGGGAGCGCTCCAGGGCGGAAGAACGGCGGTCAGCCGGTTGCGGCCGCTGTACGTCAAGTCGCTGAGTGCCATGCCGAGCACAAACCCGAGGTAATAGGAATCGGCGAGAAGCACCGCAAGAGCGGCGTAACCGATGATCCGCAGCCTGAAGCGGCCGAGGGTCAACAGAAACCCGAAGATGAGGAAGGAACCCAGCAGCTCGTAGGTCATGGTCCATAACACAGGATTGTAAGCGGATCCATAAGTGAAGAAGGTGTGGTACAGCGCCTCCCGGATCATGTCGAGTACACGGGGGCTGGCCGTGAAGGGATCGGGCATCGACGATTGGGTCGTTTGGCGGATGTCGTCATAAAATCCCCAGCCCAGCCGCATAACCGCGAAAGCGAGGCAAACGGACAGCGAAGCCGGAATGGCGAGCCGGAAAAACCTGCGCAGCGCGGACGCGTAAATATGCATCTTGTCCTTCGTGAGAAAATAGCGCCAGCTCAGCACGTATCCGCTCAGTACGAAAAAGACACAAACCGAGAAGTTGCCGTTGAACATCAGGTTCATCGGCGTTCGCGCGGCCAGGCCTTCAAAGGGAAAGTGGGCGATCTCCGGTTTTCCTTCGAAGACAGACGGCGCGAAGACCTGAAAAAAATGGGACACCACGACGACGCAGGCCGCCAGTCCTCTTAAACCATCCAAATAAGCGATTTTAGTCTTCATGTAAGTGCAAGCCTCCCTCGATTTTTGAATCCCATTCTAGGCGATTCGCGAGGGGAAAGATTGTACTTCCGTATCAAATGAGAGGAGTCGTGCCGAATGAAAAAGCTCGATATCGATCGATTGACCCGCGCCGGAGTCATCTATTTCAATTCGAAGCTCGAGATGCTGGAGAATTTGCACTGCAAGATGTACCGGATGAACACCCTCGTCAGCCTGTCCACCCATTTCCATGACTATTATCAGATCTGGTACGTATCCAAAGGCGAATTTGTGCACACGATCTCCAATCGGCAGTACCGGATCCGACAAGGCGATTTGTTCCTCGTTCCCCCCTTTACGCTGCATCGCGTGCAGGCTTTCGAGACAGAGGGGGAGATCCTCGGCTGCGAATTTATGCCGTCCTTCATTAACGAGCGCTTCGCGGATCCTTCGGGAGAGCGGAGATTTTTCGACGCCGAGTATTTGAAGCATTTCTCGCAGTCGGACTGCACGCCGCATTCGCAGATCGCCTTCGACGGCGTCACGGACGGCAGAATCCGCGGCCTGCTGCAGGATATGCTCGGGGAATACGAGGAGCGGACGCCCTTTTTTGAAATTGTGCTGAAGGCCAGTCTCCTGCAGCTGCTGTCGATCATCATCCGCCAGGTGAACGGGGAATTGGTGAAGGCCGGATTCCAAAAAATCGAAAGGTACCGCGACACGATGAACAAGGTCGTCGAATACATCGACAGGAATGCGCATGAAGATATCAAGCTGGAGCATATCTGCGCCATATCCAACATGTCGAAGCCGACGATTTGCCGGCTGTTCAAGGAGTGGACGGGCAAGACCTTCAACCGCTATCTCGTCGATTTACGGATATCCAACGCGCTCGTCCTGCTGCAGCGGCCGTCCATGTCCATCACGGACGTATGCTATGCCACGGGGTTCAACGAGCTCGCGTATTTTTGCCGGATTTTCAAAAAATACACGGGCATTTCCCCAAACCAGTTCCGAAAACAGGTGATGGGCAAGCCATTTTAAGTTTTAACGATAATCCAATTACTAGAGACAATAGTGAAATTAACTAAAACGCTTACATGATAACATGTGGGTAGTTGACGGCGGCAAGCGCGCATTGGCGGCGCTGCCGCCCCAAGATTAAGGAGGGAAGAGACATGATGCGAAAAGGGAGTACATGGGGGCTCATGATGGTTTTCCTGCTGGTCGCGGTCCTGTCGGGCTGCGGCGGCAAAGATGCGGCAAGCGGTGGCCAGGAAGGCGGCGAAGCGAAGGGCGGCGATGCCCCGAAAGAAAAAGTGCAGCTGAGCTTCTGGTACGGCTGGACTGGCATGGAGGCGGAAGCCCTCGAGAAATTGATCAAGAAATGGAATGACGCCAACCCGGACATTCAGGTAAAGGGGCTGTCCCAGAGCGATTACCAGAAGCAGCTGACGGCGATTACCGGAGGTAACCCGCCGGACGTCGCGTCCAACTTCGGTCAGGACGTCGTGCCGTGGGGCGAACGCGGGGCCATGATGCCGCTGGACGATTTCATCAAGAAGGACAACGTCGACCTCGGCGACTTCGTGCCTGCTGCACTGAGCTCTTCCCAATCGAATGGAAAAACGTACGCTTTACCGATCGCGATGCACGTCTCAATGCTTTTCTATAACAAGGAGCTGCTGGAAAAGGCGGGCTTTAGCGGGCCGCCGGAGACGATGGGCCAGCTCAAGGAGTACATTGCGAAGCTAAGCGTCAAGGAGGATGGAGGCAAGCTGCAGCAGCTGGGCCTGTGGCCCGGCGTCGATGCCTATACGTTCAGCTATGCCTATGGCGGATCCTATTACGATGCGGATAAGAAGCAGGTCACGCCGGACGATGCGGGGGTCAAGAAGGCCGTGGAATTCGGAAAAGGAATCTGGGACCAATTCGGATCGAAGGAGCTCGATCGCTTCGCGTCCGGCTTGGGGCAGTACATGTCGCCGCAGAATCCATTCTTTACAGGCAAATACGCGATGACGATCGACGGCGAATGGCTGCCGACGTTCATTAAGCAGTACGCCCCGAACCTGAAATACGGCATTGCGCCCATTCCTTACGATGAGAGCAACACGAGCCTGAAGGACCCGGGCAACGTCTCGACCAGCGTATTTTACATTCCGAAAGGCGTGAAGCATCCGGAAGAATCGTGGCAGTTCCTGAAATGGATGACCGAACCGGAGCAGATGGCGGAGTTCACCGCGGCCATCGGCAATCTGCCGACCCGAACCTCACTGCAGTCACATGAAATCTACAAGGAAGTACCGGGCTTCCAGGAGTTTTTACAGTATTCCTCCAGCCCAAACCTGCATTCCTTCCCGGCTACGTCCTTTTCGACGGAGTACATGACCGAATTCTCGAACCAGTATAACGCGATTCTGCGCGGGGAAGTCGGCTTGGACGAAGGGCTGAAACGGGTGAAGGACAAAATTCAGCCTTTAGTCAAATAATCCGGTTCTTTACATCCGGGCTCGGTCCGCTTCTGGGCCGGGCCCGCATTCCAACAATCACGAGGAGGACGTGCAGATGATTGAAACGATATCCTCAGCGGCGCCTAGGCGGAGAAAGGGCTGGACGAGGAAGGAGTGGCATTATTTTTGGCTGGGGCTGATCTTCGCTTCCCCATGGATCATCGGGTTTCTGATTTTTACCGTGTATCCTTTCTTCAGCTCCCTCTACTTCAGCCTGACGGAATACGATCTGTTCAATCCGCCAAAATGGGTGGGTATGGACAATTACGCCGCGATCATGAAAGACCGCAGCTTCTATAAATCGATCAGCAACACGCTTTTCATGGCGTTCATATCCGTTCCTGTAACGCTGTTCAGCTCGCTGCTCATTGCGCTGCTGCTGAACTTCAAGGTCAAGGGCATCCGTTACTACCGCACGATCTTTTATCTTCCGGCCGTTATTCCCGGCGTGGCGAGCGCCCTGCTCTGGACCTGGATGCTGAATCCGGACTTCGGCCTGGTCAACATTTTTTTGCGCTGGCTGCATCTTCCCGATCCGGCCTGGCTGCTTGATCCCCGGTTCACCAAGCCTTCCCTGATCCTGATGGGGCTCTGGGGTTCCGGCGCGGGGGCGCTCATTTTTCTTGCGGCGCTGCAAGGGGTTCCGCAAACATACTACGAAGCGGCCCAGGTCGACGGCGCCAACTGGTGGCACCGGTTCTGGAGAATCACGGTACCGGCGCTGTCGCCGATCATTTTGTTCCAGCTGATCATGGGACTCATCGGGGCTTTTCAAATTTTCACGGAATCCTACATTCTGGCAGGTGGCAAGTCAAGCGGCGGCGCTCTCGGCGGGCCGGGGCAGTCGTTATTGTTCTATGCCGTCAATTTGTATCAGGAAGCCTTTATCAATCTGAAAATGGGATACGCCTCGGCGCTGGCTTGGATCTTGTTCGTGATCGTCATGCTGATTACGCTGCTGGTCCTGAAAACGTCCAAACGCTGGGTCTACTACGGGGGTGAATAGCGGATGAGCGCTGGCAAGCTGTTTCGCACGAAAGTTTTTCCGCATACGATGCTGATTTTGTTTGCATTCTTTTTTCTCTTTCCGTTCGTTTGGCTCGTGTTCACATCGCTCAAGTCGTCGAACGAAATTTTTGAACTGCCGCCGCGCATCCTGCCGGAATCGTTTCAATGGTCGAATTACAAGGCCGCGTTCGAAACGGTGCCTTTCGGACACTATATGCTGAACACCCTGGTTATCTGCGTCGTTTGCATTATCGGGCAATTGTTTGCCTCCCCGCTGGTGGCCTATTCGATCTCCCGGATTCCGTGGGTGGGGAGCAAGATCATTTTCGCGATCGTCCTGGCAACGATGATCCTGCCCGCACAGGTGCAGCTGATTCCGCAGTACATCATTTTCGCCAAGCTGGGCTGGATCAACACTATCCTGCCGCTGACGATCGGGGCCTTTTTCGGCGCGCCGTTCTACATTTTCTTATTGAGGCAATTTCTCTTAGGCATCCCCAAGGAGCTGTCCGAAGCCGCAAAAATGGATGGGGCCTCAGAGTTCCGCATCTACTCGCAAATTATTATGCCGACCTTGAAGCCGGCACTGGCGACGGTGGCGTTGTTTACCTTTGTGGGTGCCTATACGGACTTTATGGGACCGCTCATTTACTTGAACGATGCCGCCAAGTGGACGCTGACGCTCGGTCTGCAGGGATTCCAGCAGGATCACGGGGCGCAATGGGAAAAACTGATGGCCGCGTCGACGATCATGGCGATTCCGATGATTTTGCTCTATTTTTTCGGGCAGAAGTACTATATGCAATCCGGATCTGCTTTTACGGGGTTCAAATGATTCGTGCACCTCTTGGCGATCCCAAAGGGAAGGCAAGTCTGTGCCGCATATATAAAGGCTGGTTGGAAACCCCAATCAGCCTTTTTTCGATTCTCCAACCTTGTAACTTTGCCCCGGCTCGTAGCGTCCATAAGACAGTAGGTAAATTTCGTTAAAAGCTGGGAGGATATCGATGATGCGAAAATGGACTATGGCCGCTGCCGGGCTGCTGCTTGCCGGGACGCTCGGGAGCGCCTGGACAGGTCCGTCCGTGTGGGCTCAAACCTCCGGACCGAACGCAAGTTATTCGAGCCCGGGCTCGGAATTTTATTTGACGAATCCGATACCGCTCGCCAAGCCGAAATGGACGGCGGCGCTTGATGCGCCGAAGGACTCGTCCGCCTCCAATCCTTCCGTCGTTATAGCGGGGCAGGGGAAGGTCTACTACATCGCGGGCGGCAAGCTGATCGCGAAGGAGGCCGCGACCGGGAAGACGCTGTGGTCGTTCGGGACGGGACTTGGCTATGCAACCCTCACGAGTACCGACGGAACGAAACTCTACGTCGGTGCCAAAGACGGCTCGGTTTACCGGGTCGATAAGGCGACCGGCAAGGGCGCGCGCATCTACCGTGCTCCATCGGGGCATGCGCCCGAGATATCCGTGGACGGTGGAACCTTGTACGTCTTTGCCGCCGGTTCACTCATCTCGGTCGATCCTGCTACAGGCAAGGAGAAATGGCGGAATCAGGACGGTAAGTCCCTGCCTCAGCGCGTCGGCGGGACGCTGCTCTCGGGCGCCGTGGAATCGGGAGCGATTACCGTCTACACAACTTACGCAATCGATCCAGCCACAGGCAAAACGCTGTGGCGGCTGCCGGGTGATCATACGGGGCTTCTCAAGTCGGAAGGGAATAAGCTGTACTTCCAGGACCAGTGGCCGGATGCTGATTATGTGGAGACTGCGGCGAACATCGACGAGGTGGATGTGAAGACCGGCAAGATTACGGCAAGCAAGAAGTTTGTTGCCTTAAAGACTGATGGCAGTCCGGTCTATCCCACATCCAAAGTGGTGATGGAAGGGAATGACATCTATGCGGCCATTGCCGGCGAGGGTGTCTTCCGCTTCAATTACGACGCCGACCCCGCTGTTGTGAAGCCGGAATTGATACCGGATCGGGGGGAGTTTATCGCGGGCCCCTATAACGGCAAGCTGTTTTTCCTGGACGAGGACAGCTGCGGGATTCATGCGCGCAAAATCGTGGATCGTTCGTATGTGAATTATAACGGCCCCGATAATCCGGCCAGCCGCGTCGATATGATTCAATCCGGTTTGTACGTTGGGCAGAGTGACGGTACCGTCTATGCGCTGAACGTCTCGACGGGGAAGGCTTTGTTCCGTGCGCAGACGAAGGCGCGCAGTTACGGAGCTTTTCAGGTTGAGGGCGGCATGCTGCTCGTCCAGGCGGAGAGCCAGCTGTATGCGTACCCGCTGCCTTCCGAATTGGCGAAGCCCGCTGCTGGGGGCAGCGCGGCGGGAGCCTTCGCGAAGTCGGATGCCAAGGTCACGCTGGATGGGAAGGCACTTCCGCTGCGGGTTGGAGCGGGTGTCATGTCGGCAGATAACCGGATGTTCATCCCGTTCCGGTCGCTGACGGAAGCGCTCGGAGCCAAGGTCGCTTACGACGCCAAGACGAAGCGGACGACCGTGACCTACGGAACGCGCGTTTTCTCGATCGCCGACGGCTCCCCTTTTGCTCTCATAGAAGGGAAGCAAGCCGCACTGTCTTACTCCCCGGCGACGCTGAACGGCTCGCTCTACGTGCCGATCAAGGACTTCGGCGATCTGCTGGGCGTGCAGGTGAAATGGAACGCCGGCAAGCGTACGGTGGAGGTAACCAAGGCGGCTGCCACGAAATAAGGTTGACGATTCCTTGAGGTTAGAGCAGGAGTAAGGAACACCGAACGAATGGAAAAATTCCTATTGTCCTTAAGCAGCCTAATGTATACTGAAAACGGCGGGATGACCGCCGTTTTTCCACATTCATTTTACAGAATTGAAGGTTAATCGTAGCTGATTTTTAAAGATAAACCAAGGACAATGGAGATGAGCATAAAATGAAAGTAATCGGTCTTATTGGCGGAATGAGCTGGGAATCTTCTGCTTTGTACTATCGAATGATCAATGAAGAAGTAAGAAGTAGGTTAGGCGGGCTGCACTCTGCGAAATGCCTGTTATATAGCGTTGATTTTGAAGAAATTGAACGTTACCAAGCGGAAGGAGCCTGGGAAAAGGCGGGAGAAGTGCTAGGCCAAACCGCAAGGACTTTGGAAAAAGGGGGCGCTGACTTTATCGTCATTTGCACCAATACGATGCATAAAGTTGTCGATGATATTCAGTCCCAGATCAACATCCCCATTTTGCATATAGCGGATGCTACAGCAGCCCAAATCAAAGAAAGCCAGATTCAGAAGGTTGGGCTGCTTGGCACGAAGTACACCATGGAACAGGACTTTTATAAATCACGCTTGGAACAGACCGGGATTCAAGTGATCGTTCCAGATCGGGATGACAGAGAGGCCGTAAACAAGATCATCTACGAAGAGTTATGCCTGGGCAAGATTCATCAGGAATCCAGAGATTATTATAAAAAGGTTATTCAGGGCTTAATCGAATCTGGAGCCGAAGGGATTATATTAGGCTGTACAGAAATTGGACTATTGGTGAAGCCGGAAGACGCAGAAGTTCCTCTGTTTGACACAACCTACATCCATGCTTGCGAGGCTGTAAATCTGTCTTTGAAAGCGTGAAATTGGAGCTGAATCCCGTACGGACCAATTAAAATAGGAGTTCATCCCAGCGCGCCCGCCAGGGTGCGTTTTTTAATGTGATATAGGGTTTGAAGAACGCCAGTACAGCCAAAAAATAGTTAAAGAAATTTCCCGGCCGATGTTGTCACATCCCATCCTCACTCCCCGTCATACGGGTAAAATCACCGAAAGGGATGATCGAGATGGAGATGGAATACGATTATGATGTGGCGGTAGTTGGCGGGGGCATAGCAGGTCTGACGGCAGCGGTGTATGCGGCGAAGGCGGGAAAGCGGACGATTCTGATCGAGAAGCAGGAGCGCCTCGGCGGGCGAGCCATCACGGTGAAAAAGAAGGGAGCATACTTCAATCTGGGCGGGCACGCCCTGTATCACGGCGATGCGTTTGCGACCTTCCGCGAGCTGGGGCTAAGTTTGCAGGGAGGTCAGCCTTCCACCGATGCACTCGGCATTTGGAACGGGAAGCTAGTGACCATGCCGATGGGGGTCAAATCGCTCTTTACCACGCCGCTGCTGTCCTGGAAAGGGAAGGTGGAGCTGGCCTCCTGGCTGGCGAAGCTTGGCAAACTGGATACGCTCCGGTACGAGCGGGTCAGTCTCCGGGAATGGCTGGAGGGGAATATCAAGGACCCCATGCTGCGGCATTTGTTTTATTCGCTTTTTCGCACGGCAAGCTACGTGGTAGCGCCGGATTTGCAGACGGCGGGTCCAGTACTGCGGCAGCTTCAGAACTCCCTAAAGGGCGTGCTGTATCTTGACCGGGGCTGGGGCGCGATGGTCGACGAGCTAGGCAAGCTGGCTGAGGATGGCGGCGTGAAGCTGCTCTCGAAGAGCAATGCCGTGTCCATTGGGCACGCTGAAGGCTCCGTACGGCATGTGCTCTGCGAAGACGGAACGACAATCAAAGCGAATTCCATCATCGTCGCCGCATCGCCCACGATCGCTCACCAGCTGGTACCCGGAGCTGAAACGACCGCCCTTCATACCTGGAAGGAGCAGGCAGTCGAAATTACGGCTGCGTGCCTGGATGTCGCGCTCCGTCGCCTGCCGAAGCCGAATCAGCAATTCGTGTACGGCATCGACAGGACGGTCTTTCTTTCCAACCAGTCACGTGCTGCTGATCTTAGCGACGATGGATACCAGGTCGTTTCCGTGATGAAATACAAGGGGCTGGAAAGCGATCCTAAACGGGATTTGCAAGACCTCGAACAAACGCTGGATCTCGTGCAGCCAGGCTGGAGGGATGAGCTGGTCGTCCGGCAGTATTTGCCGAAGATTACGGTTTGCCACGATTTTATGCACCTGAACCGTCAGGAGAACCCGGGGCCCGCCGTCCCGGAAATCAAGGGGCTGTATGTGGCAGGAGATTGGGCTTCGCACGGGGAATTACTAACCGACGCCGCGACAGCGAGCGCGAAAAGAGCCGTTCGGCACATCCTCTCCCTGGAGAGCGAGGAAAGGGCGACCCATGAGCATAGAAGAATTGTATGAAGCCTATAGAAAACCGCTGATATCCTATGCCTACCGGATGCTGGGCAGTGTCATGGACGCGGAGGATATCGTGCAGGAGGCCTTTATAAGTTATGGCCGGCTGGAGGAGCCTGATGCGATACGAAATGAGCGATCCTTTTTGTACAAAATCGTCACCAACCGCTGCTTGGATCTGCTCCGTTCCTCGGCGAAGAAACGGGAGCTCTATGTCGGTCCCTGGCTTCCTGAGCCTCTGATGGGTTTGCTGGATGCCGCCGAGGCCGACCCGTCCGAGATCTATATGCGGCGCGAATCCATATCAACGGCATACCTTTTGCTCCTGCAGCAGCTGAGTGCCGTCGAAAGAGCCGTTTTTCTCCTCCGCGAAATTTTTCATTATTCGTTCGACGAGATTGCCGGGATGGTTGGCAAGAGCACCGCGAACTGCCGGCAAATTTTCCACCGGGCCAAAAAGAGCATCCAGGTGGATCCTGAGCAAAGCCTGCCGGTTCACATAGCCGAAGAGAAGCTGAGGGATTTCGTCAGTTCCCTTCTGCAAGGAAATACAAGCCGATTACTGGAACTGGTCAGCGAGGGCGCTGTCATGATCTCCGATGGCGGCGGCAAGGTCAAGGCGGCACGGGTGCCTGTCATTGGATTCGAGCAGGTTACCAAACTGCTGCTTAATCTGCTCAAAATGCATGAGGGTAAATTTGCGTATTCGTTCGTTTCTGTCAACGGCATACCGGGCTTCCGGCTTGCGATGGATAATGGGGATCAGTACGTGTATTCTTTTTCTTTTAAGGATGACAAGATTCAATCGATTTATGCCGTAGGAAATCCAGAGAAAATAAGGCACCTGCCAGCATTCGAGCAGAGGGATGATGAAGTTGGCACGCCGTGACATCCACGGATAACAAACCAAACGATGACTCAACCGCGAGTATCGTTAACCTAGAGGAACAATAGAAGAAAGTGTGAAAAAGACCCTGCCGGCGCGAGCCAGCGGGGTTTTTGGCGTTTATGGATCAACTCGTGCTGGAACGATGAACAAAATGATGAATTATATGGTTTGCAAAATTCTAACGACTTCATCCTCAATCTGGGATTCATCAACCTTGTCCCAATGCTCAGGGCGAATCATTTGATATTTTTTCATACGGTAAAACTCCATCACGGCTTGTTTCAAGGTGAGGTCGTACCACTGGATGCTGAACGTCGGTTCCATAATCCGTCGCAGCGTAGCGTCATCTTGAACCAGAGACAATACTGCATTCATCCGGTTGAAAATTCCCTGATCCATTCCGGCTTCAAAAAAGCTCTCCAGCTTTTTATTCCGATTCTGCTGGGCAATAACAAGACTTTCAAATAACCGCGGATAGAATTCCTTGAGGTCCTCCAGGAACAAATCGGATATATAAATGACGCAGATCAGCGATTGCAGGAACGTTTGCTGAAAACGCTCGATATAAGAAACGGTTTCGTCGTTCACAACGACATCGGCCTGCTGTAAGTAGTTCATCTCATACTCTACAACCTGCTGAATGATGTCATCTTTGGATGAAAAATGCTTATACAGCGTCACTTTGCTGATGTCCATATATTTGGCGATATCGTCTATTTTGAGTTGGCTGAACTTGTTCTTTCGAATGACCGGTTTTATTTTCTCGATATAATGATCGGCGCCTACGGCTTTTCTCACGAAATGAAGCCTCCTTTGTGCTTATACAACATATTATAACGATTTCGCTGGGATCACAAACACTTTTTACTAAAATTAATAAATTAACTTTTTTTATTAATTTTGTTTACTTATTTAATTTTCCGGTCTATAATCGGTCTTGCAAAAATAATTGAGCTACTGAGCCAAGGGAGGAAATAAAAGATGAGTACTGTGGAAAAAGGGAAATACGAGGGCAAGCGGGTCGTCATAACAGGAGGAAGCAGCGGTTTCGGCCTGAAGACAGCGAAGTTGCTGGTGGATGAGGGAGCGCGTGTATTGGTTACCGGCCGCACCCAGTCCACGCTCGATTCGGCTCTGAAACAATTGGGGAACAACGCGGTTGCTATCGTGAGTGACGCCTCATCGTTGAGTGATATTGAAGCCCTGGCAACCCGGGTGAAGGCGGAGTTTGGTACGATCGACGCCTTGTTCGTAAATGCTGGCGTGACGCGCTTCGTTCCTTTTGAGTCCGTTACCGAAGAGGTGTACGACGAAGTTCTCGCCATCAATACCAAGGGGCCGTATTTTACCGTGCAAAAGCTCGTCCCGCTGCTTAACGAGGGGAGCGGCGTGGTTCTCACGACTTCGGTCGCGAACGTGCTTGGAATTCCGATGATCAGCGCATACGCTGCCAGCAAGGCAGCGCTTCGTTCCATGACGCGCAGTCTCGCCCGCGAGCTGCTGCCTCGGAAGATCCGTGTGAATGCGGTCAGCCCCGGTCCGATCGACACAGGCATTCTGGACAGATCGATGCCGGCCGAAGCCGCGGAACAGACCAAGGCACAAATGAGACAGGAGAATCCGATGCTGCGTTTTGGTGAGCCCAGCGAGGTGGCCAAAGCTGTCGCATTCCTTGCGTTCGACGCGACTTACACAACCGGGGCCGAGTTCCCCGTTGACGGCGGCGGCTCGCAAATCTAAGTACGTCTAAACCCGCGGTTGGCTGGCCAACCGATTTTAATAAACGAACCAAGGAAGGGAAAGTGATCAATATGGAAAATACAAAAAATATGCGCGTCTTTGTAACGGGCGCAACGGGGTTTGTCGGCACCGCTGTTGTTCGCGAACTTATTGCTTCAGGACATCAAGTCGTCGGGCTCGCCCGCTCGGAAAAGTCTGCCGAATCGCTGACGGCTGCCGGGGCTGAAGTGCACCGTGGTTCCCTGGATGATCTTAGCAGCCTGCAGGAAGGAGCCGCCGCAGCGGACGGCGTGATTCACCTGGCTTTTAAACACGACTTCGCGGATTTTGCGGCAGCCGCTGAGGCGGACAGCAAGGCAATCGAGGCGATCGGGGAGGCACTTGAGGGTACTGGAAAGCCATTCGTGGCGACCTCGGGAACGCTGATGCTTACGCCGGGGCGGCTCGGGACGGAAGAAGAGGCGTCGACACAGTCTACGCCGCGCCGCTCCGAGGAGGCTGCGCTCGCGCTGGCTGGACGCGGAGTGAGAGCTTCCGTCGTCCGCCTGTCACCGTCCGTGCATGGCCCGGGCGAGCAGGGCTTTGTTCCGACTCTGATCGGCATCGCGCGGGAGAGAGGTTTTGCGGCGTATGTGGATGAGGGGCTTAACCACTGGCCGGCGGTTCACCAGCTTGATGCGGCGCGCCTGTTCAGACTGGCGTTGGAAAAAGGGGCCGCAGGCGCCGTGTACCACGGGGTTGGCGATGAGGGCGTGCCTTTCCGGGAGATCGCTGAGATCATCGGCCGGCACCTGAACCTGCCGGTGCGCAGCATTCCCCGCGAGGAGGCAGACGCTTACTTCGGGTGGCTCGCCTTCGCCGCGTCAACCGACAATCTGGCGTCGAGCGCACTGACCCAGGAACGCTTAGGATGGCAGCCCGTGAACCCTGGTTTGATCGCGGATCTGGAACAGGGGCACTACTTTAACCGTTAAAATTGATGGATTGGGTGAATGAAGAGGTTTTTTAAAGGTTATCTAATGAAATCGCCTGATCGTAACATTTATGAATAAAAAGGTCTTGGCTTGTGACTCGGTACCTCCTACATGGAAGTATCGGGCACAGGTCAAGACTTTTTTGGTAGGGAAACGATTAGTTCCAAACCGTCTATGGAATCTCGAAGGCTATGATATGATAGCGTTAATATGAATAACCTATGGAAAGGAAGATACACCATGGATATTATCCAAGATCTTCAAAAGTTAATTAAACTTACAGGTGAACGTGCAAGGTTAGAGGCTAAAGTAAATGGGACATACATTGTATACAAGACAAATAGCGGTCGGATTATTAAGGAATTTGCAAACGGTGACATTCAGACAGTGAATAGTCCGGGATCTCGTTCCGATGAGTGAACTTTCTCCAATCATACGGGTTTGGTAGACCGAAGTACAGACGCTTTTTCCCCCACACATGTTACAATAAACCCAAATCATCACAGTTATTGGAGGTATCCTCAGTGGTCATTCAACTAGGCAATTTTGAAGTGAATTCCGGGCAATTGGTCGTAGCGGATCCTTGTTACGAATTGGATCGGGATACGATTATTATGGGCGTATTGGAATCCGCCTTAACTGGCACATGGGTAGGAGAAGTGGAGAAGGTCGAGGTTCGCGACTGGGGCGAAGCCAACGCCAAGCTGACGGCTTACCATCATTCCGTGGCGGAACAGGCAGCGTCGCTGGAATGGATCAAGTGCTCTTTTGTGGCGGGGGTGGACAGCGGGCAGGCCGGGATTTTTGATATCGACAAGCACCGGATTCCGGATGCGGATGCCCCTGACGGTAAGCAGGACCAAGATACCGAATGGTATTTCGCCTGCTGCGATCTCACCGAGAGCGGGGAGGAAGCAGGTGTCATGGAAGGCGGCGTCGTATCACGGACAGGCATGGGTGACGGGGCGTATGGAGTGTACAAGGCTGTAAATGCGGACAATCAGGTAGTTGGCGTGAAGATTGTGTTTATTAAGGGCTAGTTTATAGGCGGCTGGTTTTTGTACGAGAAAGATCTCAAAGGTGAGGCGAATTCTGTGCTGAAGAAAACCCTTTTACTCGTTCTAAGTGCGATTTCATTGATTTTTGTCACCCAAGTAAATCAAGTGTCGGCTGCATCTCCTGTATTGCCTCTTCCTTCAAGTGCTCACGTGTATTTAAAGGCAGGCCCGTTTTATATTTTATATACTCATCCTGCTGCGCCTTATATAGACCAAAATAATCGCTTGCTCGTTCCTCTTCGATCACTAGAAGAATTATTTGGAGGGAGCGTTTCATACTTACCCGAGAGCAAAACCGCTCAGGTCGAATGGCTGCAGCATCAATTTAAATTTGTTGTAGGTTCCAATCTTGCAGAGATTGATGGTAAAAGTTACGTCATGGATACGAAGCCAGTGATGAAGAATGGAGCAATTTCATTGCCTATCCGCTTGTTTCTAGACGAAACAAACCTCAATTATCACTGGGATAATAAACTCCAGGTGCTGGTTCTGGATGATGATCGTATTCTTGTGGGCGAGCCGTTTACTGATTTTAAAGGGAATGATTTGAAGAGTACAAATATAGACAACGTATTCCAAATCAAAAGTTATTCGATTGAAAAGTCCAAGTATGATACCTTTGCTCTGAAAATTACAGCTAATAATAAATCAGGGAAGGATATTCCGAAGGGAAAAGCAGATATTCATCCTCTCGTATCTTACGGAAAAATGTATGGCGGTTTTGCTACCGATTCCTACAGCCGCCCAGCATACCCTGCTATTCCAGGAGTGAAAGCTGGGGAGGATGTTACCATACCGCAAAACTTTCCTTTACGGGATGTCGAATACATCATTACGGTTGCTAGAGTTTTTAAATAGATTTACAGGTAGATGACTCTCTCGGGGGTCATCTTTTTTTATCTATAGAAGGAACTCACTTCATTTTCACTTTGAGCGCAACTATTTTCCGTTTTTATTGTTATATATTGTAAATGGTAATTTGTCGCTTTTACTAGAATCCGATAGAAAGTTCAAACGATAACAGAGGTGTTCAATGAAGAAATTTTTGTCCTTGCTGTTCCTGTCTTTGTTTCTGCTGATCCTGCTCCCCAATTCAATCAGTGCCGCATCCAAGCTATCCAAAATTGTATTAGACGGCCAGGAACTGGCCCTGCCGGCTGATGTGAAGGTCTCGATCATTGATCAATCCATGATGATTCCACTTCGGGTGGTGGCGGAAAATTTAAAGTTTCAGGTGAACTGGGATCAACGGTCCCGCAGCGTTACAATCCAGCAAAACGCCAAAGCCATGATGTTAACCGTCGGCAAAAAAGAGGCAAAGGTCGCGGATCAGCTCGTACGGCTGGATACGGCTCCCCGGAATATGAATCAAAGCGTGGTCGTTCCGATCCGATTCGTCACCGAACAAATGGGACTGGCTGTCAATTGGGACAATCGCAATAAAACGGTATACCTGACAAGCCCGCCTCAAAACCCGGATCAAAGCAAAGTTCCGAACTCCGAATCCGAAGCAGACAATACAGAGCCGTTGACGCATGTGAGTCAGATCCATTATTTAAACCAACAGCTCGTCATTCGTATGGATGGCCAAGTGACGCCCAAGATTTCAACGTTAACCAACCCCGCCCGAATCGTTGTTGATTTACCCAATACGACCTTCGGGGCTCTGACTCAGCCGCTGGATTCGGCCATGATGGGGAAATTGGACGTGAGCGGACAGCCGGATGTATCCGAAGTCAGATATTCTCTATTTAGCAGAGACCCCGAGCAAGTCCGGGTCGTGGTGGAGTTAAGCCAGGGTAACCCGGCTTCCTATCATCAGGAGTTTATCGGCGATCAGCTCATTATAGATCTATCTGGGACGGGCAGCGATCCCCAGACTCCAGTGTCTTCAGGCGACGAGAATGAAAGAAAAATCGTAGTCATTGATGCGGGACACGGGGGCAGCGATCCGGGAACGACGAGCATCAGCAACAAACATGAAAAAGACTTTAACCTCGCGCTTGCTCTGAAAGTGCAGGAGCTTCTTCTTAAGGAACCCGAAATTGAAGTCATCATGACCCGTGACAGCGACGTGTACCCTACCCGGACAGAACGCGTGCAGCTGGCCAATTCATTAAATGCGGACGTTTTTGTATCGATCCATGGCAACAGCGTACTGGAATCGCCGCAAGCAACCGGTACAGAGAGCCATTATTATCAGCGGAGCAGCAGCAAACAGCTCGCCGATGCGATCCACAAGCGTTTGGTCCAGGCGATGGGTCTGAAAGACCGCGGCGTTAAAAACACCAGCCTGCAGGTGATTCGTGAGACCCATATGGCTGCGGTTCTATTAGAGGTCGGATTTCTAAGCAATGTCTCGGATGAACAAGCCATGCTGTCGGACACCGTTCAGTATAAGGCAGCACAAGCGATTGTTGATGGCATCAAAGAGTACTTAAGCATTACATAGGGAGAACATCGCAGGGAGAGAGAAACAAAAAAGAACGCTCGAAGAGCGTTCTTTCAGAGAGCATTAATAAAATTTCCAATGATCATGCCGATGCTTTTTCTTTTTCTTACAGATGACTACAGCTTTTTGACCGGGGTGCAGCTTGACGACGATTACTTTTTTTCGATTACAACACATAATGATCACCTCCTATATTAACAATCTATGCTTTTACGAATAGATTTGACTGGACAAACAGGCACAATTTGATAGGTTATGAGATCAATCGATAGAAAAGCCCCCTATATCCTTGGCTGGAACGGGGGGCTTTCGCCTGATCAATAGACTAGTGGTTTTTGCATAAAAATAACAATATCGGAGCGGGTGCTTGTTCCGTGCTTATCATGGTATTCCCAACTGATCTGAAATTCACCGTAACCCCAGTCGATATAACCCAGGTGTTCATACAGCCTTCTTGCCTCGGGATTGTCTTTGCTGCTCACTTCCAAGCCGATATGAGTGCAGCCTCTTTCGCTTGCTAATTTCTCAGCCTCACGAATAATCGCCGTTGCTACACCTTTTTTGCGATAGCCCTCTTTCGTGAGTCCTCCCTCCAGAAAGGCACTGTGAGTCACATCGATATATTGAGTTACACGAGGATCCTCAGGGCCACTCCATCGCAGTAAGAAATGTCCAATCGGTTGATTTGTATGCCATGCGATCAGAAATACGCCCTCACCTTTCCTCTGTACTTCGAATCGCCGATGCTGGGGATACGTCAGAATCCCGGGGCTGAACACTTCCTCGAGCAAATCCAATTGAGAATCCTCGGCTGGTTTGACCACAATATCAAACTCGTGTTGATTCATCACTCATCACTCCTACCGGTTGATATGGATACTAATCATTCTGAATACGGGTGGCCTATTCCTTCGTCGTTATCTTAATTATTATGTAAAAGAATCTAAGCAGACTAATGACTATAGCATGATGTGTGAAAAATAGCAAAAGCCGCGATTCCCGATAAGAATCTTTGCGGCTTTGGAATGAAGCGTTATTTCCGTTTACCATATCTCGGCTTTCTAACTTTGCCCAGTTTGCCCAATTTACCAGGAGTTTTTCTCAAGCTGGCCTTGCCTAATTTAAACTTCCGTGTACTCTTTTTTGGTGCTCTCATATTTTTTGATTTCGCTGCGCCTGCGGCCTCTACCAGGGTAATGGTATAGTTTTGGAAATTGCCGACGTTGACCTCGTCAAACCCTACTTCTCTGCAGCCCGTACCTTGGCATCTTTCAATCCAGCACATATTGAAAGCCGTACTCGGAACATAGGTGGGGAAATCTCCGCTCCACGTATTGCCGAATTGGTCGTAGGCATAGTAATAATACGTTTGATTTACGGAGGATCCCGTTACGAGGAGCATACGTCTTCCAGGGGTAATCCGGTACCAGCCAGCTTTTGAATAAGTGATCGGACTGCAATCCGGATCATAGTACCCCACCGCGACCCATACGGGGTTCGGCGTACTGTTTCTAACATAAAAACTCATAGCATCCACTCCATTCTGATCAAAGAATCGGTACTGCACTATTAATCTATGTGAGTATTTTTGAAAGGGTCATAGACAAATGGAAGATGAAAGAGTCTAAATTGAAGACAGCCGCATGGGACCGATTGTAAAGGCAGACAACCATTTTGATCTGAATCCCGCCTTTACCCAACACGCATGAACGCTTTTCCAATAAGATGTGGTATGCCATTCTTGATTGAGCCTTCCTGGATTATCTCCATTGTCTGCGCTGCATTCGAACCGGCTTCCTTCATCCCGTGACTGCAACGGTAAAAGAGTGGATCGCAGAGGCTGCCGCTGCCTGAATAAAGCGGTTTTTTTGTTGTTTAAAAATACACCTGGAGAGTATTTGAATCTACTAATTTTTCATCTACTTTACAATTAGTGGGATTAATATCATAATTAGTAATCATATCTTTAGTGAGGTGTTATATGAAATCCGTTTATATCACGAGCATGGGGAAGTTCCTTCCCGGCGCCCCGGTGGGCAATGAGGAAATGGAAGATTACCTTGGTAAAATCGGAGGCAGATCCTCCAAGACGAAGCGTATCATTTTGGAAAAGAATCAGATCAAGCAGCGCTATTACGCGATGGACAAGGAGCAGAAAAGCTTGTACACCAACGCGGAGATGGCGGCCCTGGCCATACGCGAGGCGTTGGAGCGCAGCGCCAGTGTCTCTCCGGAGGACGTCGAGTTCTTGGCGACCGGTACGACACGAGCGGACCTGCTGCTGCCGGGTTTTGCGAGTATGGTGCATGCCGAGACGGGACTGCCGGTGATGGAGATTTCTTCGCACTCGGGGTTATGCGCGAGCGGGATGCATGCGCTGAAAAACGCTTTTCTACATATCAAGTCAGGAGAGCACCGGACCGCCATCGCTTGTTCCAGCGAGTTTCTGAGCCGCGAGTTCAAACATACAAAATTCGAGGCGCAGAGCATTTACAGCAACGGCCGGGTACCGTTTGACACGGATTTTCTGCGGTTCATGCTGTCAGACGGAGCGGGGGCAGCCCTATTGCAAAATGAACCCTCTGCACAGGGGCTCTCCCTGCGCATCGAGTGGATCGACAACAAGTCGTATGCCAATGAGTACGAGACCTGCATGTATTCCGGCATGAGCAAGGAGGATGGCGGACGTTCGTGGCTGGACTACGCCTCGATTCATGAAGCGGCCGATCACGGCGCGCTGAATTTGAAGCAGGACGTCCGGCTGGTGAATGAAATTACGAAGGTCGGGACGCGGCGGTTTTTGGAGCTGGTGGAAGAAGGGCGGATTGACCCGGACGCGGTCGATTGGATGGTGGTCCATTATTCGTCGCATGTGTTCAGGGAAGAGATCTTCCAGCTGCTGGAGCAGGGCGGCGTGACGATCCCTGAGGAAAAATGGTTTACAAATCTGTACACCAAAGGAAATACGGCGGCGGCTTCGATTTACATCATGCTGGAGGAGCTGCTGTATTCCGGACGCCTCTCCGCGGGGCAGCAGATCGTGTGCGTCGTTCCGGAAAGCGGCCGCTTTCAGGCATCGACGATGCTGTTGACGGTGGTTGGGGCTTGACAGCCTTCTTGTAACAATGTATTCAATGCAATTTCCATAACTCGCATAAAAGGACCCTCAGCGGAGGGTCCTTTTTGCATCGTTGATTAAGGAGAATTTAGTAATGAAGATGGCTCCAGGCTTTCATTCATCGTCCCCTAATGTTCGCTACCTTCATCCACAATTTCTTGACTGTTAGTACCTTCTCCAGTGGCGTTACCGGCTTCGTTGGAACCCGAGATGTCATTCCCCGTGTTGCTGGCAACGCTATCCCCACTGACCTCAGCGTCGCCATTGACCACGGCATCCAGTGTTTCCTCATCCAGCGTCACGTCATCCACATACACGGTCATCGTTCCTTCACCGCTTGGCGAGGCGATCTGCAGCCCGATGGCCTTGATCAGCGTTTTATCGATGGCGGCGCCGCTGATGTCTTTACCATTCAGATTCAGCTTGATCCACTGGTATTCGCCTGTCAGCTCGACTTCGTCAGTGGAAGCCCATGCCCAGTTCGACCCGGTCTTGATAAACAGCTTCGCTTTGGCTGTACCGCCGGCCACTCGGGAGCGGACCATCAGGGTGCTGCCTTGGCTGAGGTCCTGGTCGCTCATGTAGGCGAGCTCAAAGTGCTTGTCGGCTGCGCCCGCAGACGGAAAGTCCGCGCTGAGCACCTTGCTGCCGCCATCCTCCGGATTGGCGAGGTTGCCGGCTCCGAGCGTGTCGTCGTTCAGCGACCAGCCGGTGATGGAGCTGTTGAAGTCGAACAGCACGCCGGGTGCGGTGCCGCCGCCTGCGCTGCCACTGGGCACGGTGCCAGCGTTCGGATCGAGCAGGGCATGGATGTCGTCAAAATACATCGACGACGTCAGCCGGTTGCCGTCCGGCACCGCGTTCGTATAGATGGAGAACGCCTGGACGTTCTTCAGGTTCGTCTTCGTCAACGTGCCGGTCGCCCCGTTGGCGGGCTTGAACTCGCTGAACGGAGCGGTGATGAGCGCCGGCTCGGTCGTCTTGGTGTCCGGGTAGTACTCGTACGTCTTGCCGTCCGCGTTGATCTGCATCACCAGCTTCTGGCCTTGGCCGTCCGGCTGGTACCAGAATTGCAGGGCGTTGAAGCCGGACCAATCGGCGCCGTTCATCGCCTTGGTGATGCCGGCGTAGCCGCTGCCTGCCAGCGTGTACGTGTACTTCAGCCCGTAGCTGCCGCCGTGCTTGTGCGTGCCGTCCAGCGCAGCACCGGCCGGGTCGCCGCCGGCGTGCACGAACTTGCTTGCCAGCGCGTCGCTGCTGCCCAGGTAGCTCTCGAAGTCGTCGACGACGGACGGGTCGCCCGCCGATTCGGCATAGGCGCTGTAGAGCCTAATGTTATCGACGTAGACCGGGAGCGTATCTCCATCCGATTGCAGCGCGCTGCCCACGATGGACAAGGCGATGTCGTCGGCAGCCGCCAGCGCATCCGCGTTCGTAAAATCGATCGTCGGGCTGAATTTAACGTACTCCACGCCATCGATCGTTTCTTTGGGCAGGGACGCAAATGACGAATACGTTGTGTCCATGCCGTACTTATTAGTCCAGTCCGGTGGGAGCTGCCCTACGGCGCGCAGGCTGGCCTGCTCGCTGGATGCCCCGGCTGCAGCGGGGACCCACACGTCCATTTTGACCCGTTGGATACCCGCGAGCGAGCCGGCGCTGGCTTTAGCCTTGGCGTTCTTCAACTCCAGCTTCAGCTCCTGCCATGAATCGGTTCCGTTCAAATGCGGAGCGCTGATCTTCAGGGATCCGCCGTTAAAATCGCTGTACACCGCGCTTCCGTCATTCGTTTCTTCCGAAGAACTGGTATATTCGCCGTTGTATTGGATGCCTTCCGTGTCAGCGGCGGTATCGAAAGTGTAGGCACCGGCCAGCACCTCGCCGATCTTCACGAACACCGTGTTTGTCTGTTCATGCAGCACGGCCCCGCTGCTGCCATACACTTTGACGGTGATGTCCGCGGTTTTGCCGTTCTGCTCCGCTGCCGGCGTCCACTGCGCCTCGTAGTACCCGCTGTCCGGGTTGAGGGTCATCGGATACTCGGTATCCGAACCCTGCACGCTGTAGACGACACGATCCGGCGTTTCGTTCAGGACGCGGACGCGAATCGTCGTTGAAGCCTCCTTAATGGTGCTTTGGTCCGTCGGAGAGGCGATATGCATGGAGCCCTGTTCGGAGGCAGTGTTGACCTTTTTATCATAGGCGCCAATGACCCCGTCGCTGAACAGCGTGTACGCATCCTGGTAGAACTTTTTAAAATCCGGCAGCATTTCATGCTCCTGATTTGGATCGCCGGTCGGGTAAGGGACGTAAATGGAGTCCGGCCCAAAGTTGGCCCAGGTCAGCATGAACGCCATCTTTTTCGCGTCCGGATCGGATGTGAGCGTGTTTGCCAGCTTCGTGTAGAAGCCGGGCGTCGTATTGCCAGTGACCTTCATTTTCTGGTAGCCGAACTCGGTAAAGGCAGCGACTTTGCCGCGGCTGTCCGCGATGTTGGACACGGTTTTGGCTTCCGTCTTGACGCCGTTAAACCAGGAGTCGCCCTCGCCGTTGTAGTAGCTGTCGAACCCGAGAATGTCGACGTAGTCGTCGCCCGGGTAGGTTTTTAAGTAGGTATCCGCAGAGTCGCCAAAACCGCCGCCCGGCGAGTAGGCGTACAGGAAGTTGTGGACGCCTTTCTTGTCGCGGAGATACTCAACTGTATAACGGTAGATCTCCTTGTATTCGTCAGTCGTTGTAAAAGCAGCCCCCCACCAGAACCAGCTTCCGCTCTGCTCATGGAACGGTCGGAAGATGACCGGAATCGGCTTGCCGTCATCGGTTTTGAGGTGCAGGGCGAAGTCGGCGATCTGATCGAGAAAAGCGTTATACGCCGCGTTCTTGTCCCCGCCAGGCAGGATGTGGGACACGACGTTGCCCTTGGTGTCGTAAAAATCCCCGCCGGTGACGAAGTTCGGCATATGAGAGCTGAGTGTCAGCACGCCGCCGTCGGCGTATGCTTTCTTCATGACGGCGACGAGGTTGTCGCGGCTCTGTTCGGCATTGCCGGCGACACCTGGCTTTTCTTTGCCTTCCAAGCTCAGCGTATCCCACCCGAACAGCCCCGGATAGGCACCGACGCTGTTGAAGGTGTCTGATTGGGTTCCGTCCTTCGCCGTGATGGACATACCTTCGGTCGTGGCATGCTGCTGGCCGAACAGGATGTTCTTGCCGCGGAGCTGGTTTAAATAGACGAACAGCGATTTGGTGCGGTCCGTTGCCGCTGCATCCGTCAGGTTGACGGTCGTGACGTTTTCCACCGGACTGCCGCCGTTGCCACCGCCGCTGCTGTTTCCGTTCCCCCCGGAATTGGAACCTCCGCCTGTACTGCCCGAAGGGCTGCCGCCTGTGCCTGTGGTGCCTGTGCTTCCGGAAGGCGCAGGGCTTGCATTGGCTGCTCCACCTGAGATGCTGGTCGTTCCAGGCGGAAGCGCCTTGCCGTTCAGCGTGACGCCGCTGCCTTGGATCACCGCCTGCTTGATGCTGCCCGTGCCCGTGATTGCGGTGCCTGCGGCCGACGGGTTCACGGTCAGGGAAGCGATGGAGGCGCTGACGCCGAGGGCCAGCTGCACCTGCTGATTGAACTCGGCGCTGTCGATGATCGAGCTGTCACCCGCGTCCAGTTGGGACGGGCTGTTTGCCGTCAGCTGCCCGATATGGGTCGTGCCAGCCAGCTGCATATGCACCTGGCCGTCGCGGCGGTTGACGAGAACGCTGCCGAGGTCGGAGTCTTTGACGATGACCGTATGGGCGCCGCCGCCTTCGATGAAAGTGGTGCCCTGAACCGTGACATGATCCAGGGTGACTTCGCCGTCGCCAATTCCTGGCGCCAGATATAAATTGCCCTGAATGACGGCGTCCTTCAGGACGACACCCCCGTGGTTCACCACGGCGCTGCTTTGAATCTTCCCGGCGGTATAAGTACCGGCAGCCGGATAGTACGCGCTGACCAGCTTATCGATCAGGGTAACGATTTCCGCGCGGGTAATCGGTTCCTCGGGACGGAAGGTCCCGTTCGGGTAGCCTTGGAAGTAACCGGAGAGGGTCCGGACCGCTTTGCGGGCGTACACCCCGATGTTCTCTTGGTCTAGATAGCTAAGGGAGGAGGCTGTTTCGTTTCCGCTGAATTCAAACGCCCGTGCCAGCAGCACCGCAGCGTCCTGACGGGTTAGCGGTTCACCCGGTTTGGCCGCGTTGCCGGGATATCCAGTATAGTAGCCGGCCTCCCTGGCTATGGAGAAAGCGCTTGCAAACCAGGTGTCGGCAGGGACATCCGCATAAGCTTCCTTCGACTGGGTTGTAAAGCCGAACAAATGATTTAAGAGAGATACGAATTCTGCACGCGTGATTTCTGCATTGGGGCGGAAGGTGTGATCCGGATAGCCCTGGATCAGCCCGCTGCTCAGCCATTTTTGCACGCTGGCCTGTGCCCAGTGCCCTGTAAGGTCATTGGCGGTCATGCCGCTGGTGTCCGTTTGGACAGCTGCCGATCCGTAGGCAGGAGACAATAGTGAAGCGATCAATACCGCCGATAGGGTAGTGCCCAGCCATTTGGATGACTTTTTCATGAAAACTCCCCTTGATTGATAGAAGATAAAGGGCTAACAAAGCGGTTTTTTAAGCTAACAGGATATCATATTTAGAAATTATGTAACCGCTTTATTTATCCCTTTTCGAGTCAATATACTATCATAACGGGGTGTGTCTGGCAAGAATTTAGTTATATTAATTTGCTAATAAAATAATAACAAATAATAAATCGTTATCTTTTTGCCTGGATCATCGTTCAAAGGAAAAAGCCCCCACATTCCAAAAGAATGAGGAGGCCGAGGGATTATGCGCTTTTCAATGGAGGGGAGGGAGCGAGAATCAGCGTTTTGAGGTTCTCTTCCTGATATTTGTCCAAGCCTACAAAGACCGCAGTATAGCAGATTCCGTCCTGCTTCCATAAATAATAGGTTTGGTTTTTTATTTTTGTCTTGTCCGCACCGTAAAATGGCCCAAAATAAACGTGGGCGTTGTCGTTATATGCCATGATTTCCACGCCATCGATCTCCAGCTTGCGCAGGAGCGGCAGCTTCGCCGGATCGACCAGATATTGTTTACTCTCGTACAGCCATAGTTGGTCGTTCAGATCATATGTGGTTGAATCATAGGGTGGGCTATAAATATTCCACAGTGTGTCTGCAGAGGGTCTAAGATCGAAACCGGTGTTCTGATCTTTCGGACGCAGCAAAGTCGAGTCAATTAGCTTAAGCTGAGTGTCCGGCATATTCATGGGAAATTTCGGCTGAAAGCCGAGAATCTTCTGAGCCTCGGTCAAATCCGTTTCATCGTAAAGAGGGAAGGAATTTCCCTCCCCGTCGTAGCGAATGTGTTGGACTTGCTGCGGGAGAACGAACGATTGGACGATTTTCGCCAAATCCTCTTGTGTGAGTGTTCCGCGGTGCAGCAGAAGTTTTTCTTTTGAAGTCTCTTTCCCTCTATAGTAGTTGATTGCATAAGTGACCCCGCCATCCTGCCAGACGAAGCTTGTGGCTCCATTCGGCTTGCGCTCGGTGCCCTGCGTTTTTGTGTACTGTACGCCAGTAACATATCCGAGTGACACTTGTTCTTCCTGGAAAGAAGGAGCCTCGGCTGTTCCCGAGGAAGATGTACGGGGAGCGCCCCACAATAAACCCTGCTCGAGCATATTACCTGGCCCCTTGGAGGCCACTATTTCAATATTTTGTTCGTTGTTGTTTCCGAATTGGGATACAAAGCTGATAGTTACGACATCTAAGAGATCCCTCCGACCGGGAGTGGAGAAGAGCATATTCTGATCTACATTTCTGAGCTGATAACCATCGGGCAAGTAATCCGGGACTTTGTATTCGAATTTGGAAAAATCGGTTGCCCGGTCAAGGCTGTGAAACCATTTGAACCAGTCCATCGGTCTTTCGATCTTAAATGAGGCGCTTTGGGCCTGGGGAGCGGTCTGAGTATTTTGATCCGATGAGTTGTGTTCCCCGATTTTGTTACCTTGTGTCAGCCATACGGCGCCTGCAGCTATGATCAGGACAACAATCACCGCAACGGAGACCATAGAGCGGCCCTTATTGTATTTGGGGATCATGCAATATCCTCCTTTCCTTGTTGTTAACATCAAAAAGTGCAGATAACCTACAGCTTGGGCATTCCACATTGGTATAACGTAATCGAATGAATGGATGTTACGAATTTCTTTTTAATGCAAGGGGAAAGGGGTTAGGATTCAAGACGCCCAAGGACTCCTAGTGCTTGCCAGCAGAAATAAAGTAAGGGCAACCCAATTGGGCGCCCTTCATCTGTTTAAGAATCATATTCTCACCGGTTTTTATATGAGTCAGGCTTGACGAAAACGGCTGCCGGAGGCAATGCCCTTAGGAGAGATTCGCTCGATCTCCGCCAAATCGTCGGCCGTTAGCTTTACATTCAGCGCGCCAAGGTTTTCCTGCACACGGTCAAGCCGTTTCGTTCCCGGAATCGGAACGATCTGCTCGCCTTGGGCCAGGAGCCATGCCAGGCTTAGTTGGGCGGGGGTGCAGCCTTTTTGCGCGGCTAACTTCTCGACCAAGGAGGCAACCTCGACGTTCTTGACGAAATTCTCGCCTTGAAACCTTGGAAAACGATGCCGGTAATCGTCCGCCGGCAAGTCCTCAGGCTTCTTGATCTGACCGGTTAGAAAGCCGCGGCCAAGCGGGCTGTAAGGGACGAGGCCGATACCCAGCTTCTTAAGAACAGGGAGGACTTCATCCTCTACTTCCCGGCTCCAAAGCGAATATTCAGTTTCGACTGCGGTGATAGGGTGGACGGTATGGGCTCGCCGGATGATGTCCGCGGGTGCCTCCGATAACCCGATGTAGCGGATCTTTCCTTGCTGAACGAGATCGGCCAGCGTTCCGACCGTTTCCTCGATAGGGGTGTTGGGGTCGGGCCGGTGCTGGTAGTAGAGGTCGATGTAATCGAGACCCAGGCTGTAGAGGCTGGCATCGACGGATTTTTTTATATAGGCGGGGTCGCCTTTCGGGCCTTGTCCGTGTGTGATCCCGAATTTGGTAGCGATAATCGCCTCGCCGCGTCGGCTTTTCAGGGCGCGTCCAACAAGCTTCTCGTTCTCACCGAACCGGCGGAATTCCGGGTCGCCGTAAAAATCGGCCGTATCGAACATCGTTACGCCCAGATCCAACGCTCCCTGGATCGTGCGAACGGATTCCTCGTTATTCGGCATCGTCATCGTGCCCAGACTGATGGCCGACACTTCAAGTTCTTTACCTAGTTTTCTTTTCTGTACCATAGAGATTCCCTCGTTTCCTGCGTTAGTATCGCTCGAACATGAACCAATTCTAAGCGATCCAACTTGAGGCAACCACACAGCGTTTTTACTAGTAAAAATATTACCCGTCAGTCTTTCTTATCCACTGCAGCCGGCATATAGACGCAGATGTGCAGATCCGGGCTGTCGGACAGATTCGCGAGCGGCCGGATGTCATAAGCAACAGGATCATCAGAGGCCGAGGGCTGCAAAATAACCCGGTCTAATTTCTTGAGTCGAATCTCATACGGCTTCCACAAGCGGTTAAATTCCTCGCTACTTTGGATCAGATGCTCTACCGTTGATTCAAACCAAGGATCGTCCCGGTGTTTATCATAATGGGTTCTGAATACCGCAACCCCATAACTCGCGAATTCATCGATATTCACGATCCGTCGGCGCAATTGTTCATTTTCGAAAGCCAACCGAATTAATGAACGCTCCTCGGCTGGAATGGAAGCAAAATCGGTTAACATTCTGCTGGCCGCCTCGTTCCAAGCGAGAACTTCAGTTCTCTTATTGGTGATATATGAGGGGTAGGCTACTTGATCGATGATCTTCTGCAGCTGTGGATCCACGGCAGCGGGAGGCGCCGAACTCGCAGCATTGGGATCGGGCTCATATGGATTCCACAGCTGAAGCAAATGGCCTCTCTCGTCCGGAGACAGTTGAAGAGCATTGGCAATGCTCTCGATGACTTCCCTGGAGGCGGATAGCTCTCTTCCTTGCTCCAGCCACGTATAATAAGTGGCGCTTACGCCTGCCAGGATGGCTACCTCCTCCCGTCGAAGGCCGGGTGTTTTGCGCTGACCGCTGGAGAAGTTTAATCCCGCATCCTCTGGCGAGAGACGTTCTCTGCGCGATTTGAAGAACGCTCCCATCGTTTTGGCCCTACTGTTATGTACCGTCATTAATGTCGATCACCACCTGTTGGTTTGGGTTTCGTTCAAGGTATCAGCATGATCATTGAGGCTGATTTACGATACAAGTATACCATAGAGACCTGTGACGATAGGAAGGGTATAGACTGAATCAAGTAGCCGTCACTCAGGTGTAAGTTTTGTTTTGAAAGGAGCTTAACATGAACATCGATTTTTTAAAACAACTTCAAAGAATCCTAAAATTAAAGGATTTGGAAGCATGGGATGTTGCCATGAACGGTAAAGATTGCCGGATTATCATTGTGGATGAGGGGCGGCCAAGCCGTGATGAGGATTTTCCATGGCTTAAGGATGGAATAGGGGAGGACAAAAGAGAAAATCATATCACGGCGCATGTATTTTCATCTAAAAGTTTGGAGAAAAGTGAAGAACGCATGTTGTACCACATCGCCGAACATCTGACGGATCATGTGGCACTAGCACATTGCCATGTCACGGTACTCTTTCAGCAGGAGGACGATTATGATCATGCTTTAAGCCGTTTGCTGCAAGCCAAGGGATATCCGGAGGATCACACCATGCCTCTTAGCAAGTTTTTTCGTTTTTCTCAGGACTCGTAAGAAATGAAGAAGAGGGCGCGGCCGCTTTTAACTTAAACAGCATGTCATGGTAGAAGGATATTCTTTCAGATTGACGAATTCCTTACTAACTCAAGTCTTGGTTAGGAAAATTATAGATTTAAAGGTGAGACGCGCAGGTCGGCGATCCGAATCAGGAGCATGAAATGCACCTTTGATTCTTCAGCGACCCTTATCAGGAAAAACGCCTTCGGTACAATTTCAAACAAAATTTGTTGGGTGAGTCTTGATTTAAACGCCATAAATACAATCGATAGGAGATGGTATCTATTGAACCTTCGAATAAAGGTATTATTCAAATTGTACAAGGTTCGAAAAAGATATCTCTTGGATTTTGTCGCCTTACCGTTCATTATAACTTTTGCAACGTTCACATCAAATCCTCAATCGCCACTTTCAAAGTATATAATCACCTATATAACTTTACTTTTTTTATCCTTATTAATCTATGTGATAATTCATCGGGATACCAAGTAATGGACAAAACTCCAGGTAACAAACTGTTACTTGGAGTTTTAGCTCTGCATTCTCTAAAGCCCGCTTCAAAGCTCTGCTCTAACTTGCCCAACCAGAACACGCTCGATTTCCCCGCAACTGCCCGGCACCAGGTACGAATAATAAGGAGTATTGAACTTATTACGTACCAGCCAGTCTTTTTCAACAGCTTATTGATAATAATCCGCTTCACGTTCCGTCTCGTCCGTCAAACAAAACATGTTCCAGCCCTACTTTCGAGAAGCTTCGTCCGTTTTGAACCCAACTCACATTCATTTCCGACAACAGTTGACCACAGTCGGGCCTTTTTTGACAGTGAACGGCTTGCCGGCCGTTAGCGAGGTTTTGCAGAGAGGCCGGTGCCGTGTTAGTTAGGAAGAGATTGATATGTCATTCCGTTCGTGCGCTAGAACAAAAGTATATACCGAGATGCTAAAACGCTACTGACAGACCGTTGTCAGCAGCGTTTTTATATAGTCATAGGAGATGATTTATTAGGAGGCACCCATATTGGATAAGAAAAACGAAGATCAAATCATGCCGGTTACCGCAGATGAGCAAAACAGCCGCTATTGGATTGGCGTTGTATCTGCCTCTCACGTGAAGCGGGGGGTCCAAGGCGGATTTGCCCAGCTCTGTCATGGAAAAGCAACGCCTCTGCGCCGGATGAGTCCCGGCGATTGGCTCATATACTACTCTCCACGAACCGACATGTCGAAAGGGGAACCACTTCAAGCGTTTACCGCCATTGGGCAGGTGACCGGTGACAGGGTCTACGAGTATCCGATGTCCGAATCCTTTGTGCCTTTTCGCCGGGATATCCGTTACCTTCCATGCCGTGAAGTGAAGATTGCCCCTCTATTGGACCGGCTTACCTTTACCCGCGGGAAGCGCAGCTGGGGATATGCTTTCCGCTATGGGCAATTTGAGATCGGATATGAGGATTTTCAGACGATTGCCAGCATTATGTTAGGTGAAGTAACGTGGGACAATGCCAGCCGAAGCGTGCTTATTGATCTTTAGCGCGAAAAGTCACAGTCACGATCCGTGGCTGTGACTTTTTTTCTTTTAAAAGGCAGAAAAAACGACCAAAGCCTCTTCACAAAGAGATATGTTCGCCTTTGGGCCAAGTGACTTCTAAACATAGACCATTGTTGTCAAAAAACACAAATGTCCCCAGTTCAGGAATCTCTGTGACGGATACATGAGCATGGCTCAAACGCTCACGCAAGGCTTGTGCTGCATTCCCGTTCGGGAGTCGCAGGGCCACATGGGGGACGAAACTCTGCGGATGGGTATCTGAAGCACCCAGCGTTGTCCTTGCTATCGGTCGTTCAAAGAAATGGAAGCCCCATACGTTGTCGTCGTTGGGTTTAACCAAAATAAGACAATGCCTGCCGCGCCCTTCTTGGGATGGGGCGATATCACTGGCTTGCATCCCCAACACGTCTCGGTAGAAGCGAATCGTTGCGTCCAGATCCGCTGTATTCAAGGCAATGTGATGAATACTTTGCCAGGGAATTTGAAAAGATTGCTCTGTGTGAGACATACTACATCAGCTCCTTCTTTTTTAGACGTTATATAAGGGAATAGGGGCACTACGAGGGTCGGGAACAATAGGCTTTTGCATCATCCGCTGTTTTGCCCGTGCGAGAAACGCCGTTGGCGTGCAGCCTGCCCATGTCTTGAATTCATGGATGACATGGGCTTGATCATGATAGCCAAGATGGGAAGAGACGTCAGCGAGAGAAGTGGCTGGCCCTTGTATCAATGAGGTTAGCAGCGCCTCGAAGCGGAGGAGACGTGCGAACACCTTGGGCGAAACGCCTATGCACTGCTTAAATCGTCGCTCAAATTGGCGCAATGAAAGATCGCACTCAGCGGCAAGGGTACTCATACGGATCTGTCCCTGTGTATTGTAAAGCAGCTCAAGTGCTGATTGCAGAAAAGTCAAATCGGCAAGAGTCCAGCGCGTTCGTGCAGCGTTAAATTGCTGTGAGCAAAGGATTTGCTTGGCATAAGAACTGCGGCGTACCGTTCCTTCCAATGTGAGGGCAAGGCGGAGCCAAATTCCATCACGTGGGACATAGATCGGCATAGTCTTCTGATCAAGCAATGGCATTTGTTTTGGATAAATAGTACCGGGTATTTCCATCGTGCAACTCACCTCCTCATGAGTTCAACGAGAACAGGTTTTAGAAAGAGCTTCACACACACCAGTGTTTCACTTGTATTTAGGTGTCTTCATTTATGGAAGTTCTAACGAGATCATAACAGAGTACACCATCAGGAGTATTGTGAAAAATCGACGGCTCTGTACTTTTCTTCTTTGGTGAATTTATAGAAAAAAAGGAGCTGCGCTAGGCAGCCCCTTCTCCGTTTATATGTTGAGTTTCTCGTTTTGCTTTTGAATAAACTCATCTTTGGTTAAACCATACAAAATAAAATCCATGTATTTACCATTGATATATACCACTTGTCTCCGCACACCTTCTTGAACGCAGCCAAGTTTCTGCATCATCCTCGAAGAACCTTCATTTCCTTCAAGAACACAATCATTAAATTTATGAAGCCTTCGTTCCAAAAAAGCATACTTTAAGAGGATTTCCATTGCCCGGGTACCATGACCCTTACCACGATGCTCTTTATCGATGACGATCCCGATACTAAACGTTCCGTTTCTCTCGTCGATGCTGTTTAAATTGATTCCGCCGATACTCTCCCCATGTAATGTTTCAATCGTAAACATGATGCGTCCGTTCGTAGAGGTGAAATCAGCATTTTCCTCTGTAAACCTCTTTGCTCCTGAAATGGTAGGGGGTAATTCCATCGCACATTCCAGTAGGAGACGTGCGGGAGTTTCATAGAGACCTATGTAAAAACTTTCCCAATCTTCAGGTTCTATGGCACGCAATCTAATTTTATCATCTTGCCAAAAATAATGGCTGTAATCGATCTCTCGCATCATAACGACCTCCGATGATAAGCATGAATTTAGTTAAAATCCATATTAGCACGGGATATCCTAATTCTGGGGATAATGAATGGTTTTAATTTTTTATTATCGTTATAAAAATAAAAAACCGGCACAACGACGCGCCGGTTCACGAAATGCCCATATAGACATATTCCTAAAAATGCCATGGATACAGAATAGTCTATAAAAAAATTCAATATAAGTCTATTACTTTTTTTGCATAGATTGTATGTTATTAAAGCGACCGCGGCGCAAAAACGAATCGGTGATCTTGCCGAAGATAAGGAAGGGAGAAATCCTGCATGATTACACTCAGAAAAATCACGCTCGAAAACAGACGCGAAATATTTAAACTAGAGGTTTCGGAAGATCAGCGCCGCTTCGTTGCGTCCAATTTGTCCAGCGTAGCTTCGTGTTATGTTCTTGCGACCAATGGAGGGCATCCTTTTCCGTTTGCGATTTACGCGGATGAGCAGCCCGTCGGCTTTGTGATGATCACGTATAAAATTACCGGTTACGATACCCCATCCATCGCAGATGACGGCTATTGTATTTTGCGGCTGATGATGGATCAGCGGCACCAAAATAAAGGCTATGGCCGGGAAGCCATGAAAAAGGTGCTGGAGTTTATCCTCACTTTTCCGGCAGGTCCAGCACAATACTGCTGGATTTCTTACAAGGCCGATAATGCGCCCGCCAAAAAGCTGTATGAAAGCCTCGGCTTCCGTGACAGTGGTGAAGTGATCGGAGACGAGCAAATCACGGTATTGCGGCTCAACTCACAGGCTTCTATTACTTGTGTCTGAGGACAGACACGTCAAACGCAAAACCAAACCTAAAACCAAGCAGCGGCCGGCCTAAGGACCGGCTGCTTTTCATTGATCTAGCAGGCCATTTGCAGCTCCTAGGTGAAGCCCTTTACTTTACAACGGCATCATGCTAAACTGGATTTCGATAGTTATAGAACTGCGGAATAGATGGAGGAGGTGAGCATCATCATGGGTGATCATCAAACAGATCTGCAGGCCGTTAAGGTATATAAAGCTCTGGGGGAACCAACCCGGCTGAAGATCGCCTTGCTGCTCTCGAAAGAAAGCGATCTATGCTTCACGGCCATCGGTGAAAAGCTTGAATCAGTTGCGGGTTCGACGCTGTCGCATCATCTGAAGCAGCTGACGGATTCCGGTCTGATTGATTCACGGAAAAGCGGATCGTATATTCACTATAACGTCAATCGGGATGTGGCGGAAAAATTTGCGCCTTATTTAATGGCGTAATTTTTTTAACTTACATTTCGATAGTTCTAGAACTGAGGAATTGATGGTTGTACAAGTTATCCTCTATACCCTATAAAGAAGGAGTGCACTCTTATGAGCGACAAAGCAAATACGATGGAGATTGGAATCAGTACGTTTCTTCACGCAGATCACGAAAAAGGGGGTGTCTCACATGCCGAGCGCCTGCGTCAAGCCATCGAAGAGATCCAATTGGCCGATCAAGTCGGTCTTGATGTCTTTGCCATCGGTGAGCATCACCGTATCGACTACACAAGCTCGTCGCCAGCCGTCATATTGGCTGCTGCTGCGGCGACAACAAAGAACATCCGGCTCTCGAGCGCGGTGACGGTGTTGTCTTCGGATGATCCGGTGCGGGTATACCAGAGCTTTGCGACGCTTGACGGACTATCGAACGGGAGGGCTGAGATCATGGCCGGACGAGGCTCGTTCATCGAATCGTTCCCGCTGTTCGGCTATGACCTGAAGGATTACGAGGAATTGTTCGAAGATAAGCTGGAACTGCTGCTCAAGATCCGCGCTTCAGAGCGGGTGACATGGCGCGGCGGACATCGTCCTGCGATTGACAATATGGGCATCTATCCTCGTGCTGTGCAGCAGCCTTTACCGGTCTGGATCGGCACGGGCGGCAGCCCGGAATCGGCCATACGGGCCGGCTTGCTGGGACTTCCGATCGTCTTCTCAATCCTTGGCGGACTTCCGCAGCGATTCGCATCCTTGGTGGAGCTCTACAAGGAAGCGGCTGTGAAAGCCGGGCATGATCCAAATCAGCTGCAGATTGCTACGCACTCGCATGGCTTTATATCCGATACGACACAAGAGGCGTCAGAGCGGTATTACCCTGTGATGGCGGCCCAAATGAACCGGATCGGACGGGAACGCGGTTGGTCTCCTTATACACGTGACTCATATGATGCATCCAGCAGCCTTCATGGCGCTCTTTATGTCGGGGACCCTGAATATGTGGCGGAGAAAATCTTATTGCTGCACAAGAATCTGGGCCTAACCCGATTTCTCATGTACGTGGATTTCAGCACGCTCCCCCATCGCGAATTGCTGCGAACGATTGAGCTGCTCGGCACCAAGGTAGCACCGATAGTCCGTCAAGAGCTAGGGCCGTCAAGCATCAAGCGGTAATGATGGAGCGCAGTGACCCGATCGGGCGTTAGATGCCTAAGGATGAGGGCAATATTTTTTTAGTCATGATTTCTACAGATTTAGAACTGTAAAATTGATGGGATGAGGAGAGATACGATATGAGATGGAAAATTTATATATTGGCGATTGCGAGCTTTTTAGTCGGAACCTCTGAGTTTGTGATTGCCGGCATACTGGATATGCTTGCAAAGGACGTTGGCGTGTCGGTAGCGGCGGCCGGCCAACTGATTACCGTCTACTCGCTTGCCTATGCGATCGGTACTCCGATTCTGGTTGCGCTCACGGCAAGGATGGATCGGAAGAAGCTTATGCTGTTGGCTCTGGGTTTGTTTTTCATAGGTAACCTGATCACCATCACATCTACCGGCTACGGCATGCTGATGGGAGCAAGAATCATACTGGCGATCAGCACCGGGGTATTCATGGTTGTCGCCCTTACCGTAGCGGCCAAGATGGCAAGTCCCGGTAAGCAGGGGGGGGCGATCGCCACCGTTCTCTTGGGCTTTAATCTCGCGCTCATTCTGGGGGTTCCTCTGGGAAGGGTCGTTGCGGGCTCGTATGACTGGAAGGTCATTTTCACGGGGATCGGGGTGCTCAGCCTGCTCGCCATGTTGGTTCTTCTGCTGGCGATTCCCAAATCAGAGGGAGAGGCTCCCGTTCCCATTCGGGAACAGCTCGCCTTGTTCAAAACGCCCCGGATCTTCGCTGCGCTGTCCATCAGCTTTTTCTGGATAATGGGATATACGATTCTGTATACCTATATCACACCGTTTCTTCTGACCATTACGGGGATGAGCGAACGGATGGTAAGCATCGGGCTGTTTGCATTTGGGCTGGCAAGTCTCCTGGGCTCCCAAGTTGGCGGCTACGGTGTAGATAAATGGGGGATCCCCCGCACGATGGTGGGGAGTCTGCTTTTTCACTCGGGTATTTTATTTTTGCTGGCGGCGTTTGCCCATCACTCCATGCTTGTACTGCCGCTACTGATGTTGTGGTCCTTCTTTGCTTGGTCGATGGGTCCGGTTCAACAAGTGTACTTAATCGGTATGGCTCCCCAGGCTTCCGGGATCATCTTAAGCTTGAACACATCCATTGTGCAGTTAGGGATGGCTGTAGGGGCTGTTATCGGAGGTGTTATTGTGGACAGCATCTCTCTGACAGCAGCCGGCTGGCTGGGTGGAATAGGGGTCGCCCTTGGGCTGATCCCGGCCGTGTATTCTTTGACAATGCGCCGCCAGGCTGCATGAGAAGAGCTGGAAGCATAGGCTTTGATTTTCGGATTTCCCCCACTTAAGAAGGCTCTATACATTAAGAAGTCCGAAAACAAGAGCGGTCGCAGGAACATTTTACGTACTTGCTCCATTATCCATATGAGTGATTCATCATCTAGCGTAAATGCAATAGCTCCGTCCAAAATGAAGGCAGCCGGCTTGTTGAGCGGCTGTCTTTTTGCGGTTAAGGGGACTTCCATTCGTTCTCGTTCATACTGCCACTTTGCCGAGCATAAGGAAAATAAGTAGCCAGTTAACATAGAATGAACTAAAGAAATGAACGCGTTATAGGCCTCTAGTGTGCCGCTGTAAAAGGAAGCTCAATGCAAACCTTTAGTTCAATCTATATAAATGAAGCCAAAACGGAGATCGAACCGTATTAAAAATAAATCGTTACAAAAAATGACATCCCAAAACATCATCATGTAGAATATGGTAAAGGATGAGATTAGTGATGAAGGAGGTGCGAACCTAATTGGGAATGAAATACATAAAACTGCTGGGTATCACTCTGGGGGTCATCGTCGTGAACATCGTTCTGTTCTCCCCGGGGTTTATCGGTCTTAACCTCGGCGGCAGCGCCTTTTCGACGGCATTCGGGATTACCTTCCTTCTGGCGAGTGTTCTGGTCCTCATTTATTCGGTTTACAGTGTTAACGCCAAGACTCCGGCTGCCGTGCCGGTCAAACAGATCCAGACGCATGATGACTACGTAAATGCCTTGCAGTACTACAAGAAAGTAAAAGCGTTAGAAGCGGATATATCCCTTGCTTTAAATCAGCTCGACCGCATCGCACGCAAGAAGTACAAATTGGTCGGCGTGTTGACCCAGCGTTTCGATCCGAGCGAGCTTAGCTACAAAAAATTCATGTCGACGGTCCAGGCGGTAGAAAACGTATTTTACCTCAACCTCAAAAGCATCCTGAACCGGCTGGGCGCATTCGACGAATCCGAGTTTAAAAGTCTTAGTGGATCTAAAGCCTCCCATCTACCTCCAGAATTGCTCCAAGAAAGAAAGCAGATCTACAACGAGTATTTAACATTCACCAAGAACTCCCTGGCGACCAATGAAGAGATCCTGCTCAAGCTGGATAAGCTCCTGCTGGAAATATCCCGCCTGGACAGCTTCGAAGCCGGCGACATCGAGAAGATGCCCTGCATGCAGGAAATCGATCTGTTAATTAATCAAACCAAATATTATAAGAATTAGAGGTGTTCAAGTGAAGAAGGGCAGGTTTATTCTGACTTCAGTGATCGTGTTGATATTTGTATTTGCGCTCGTGTACGGGGGAATTACGGTAACCTCGAATCTCGGGAAATCGAAAGACCAGGTGACCGCGGAAGACGCAGCCAAACGGCTGGATAAACTGTATTCGAAGATTTCACCCGCAACGGCAACGCCTGTAAAAGGACAAATTGACCTGGACCCGGTGGATGTGGCCTCATCCCTTCCGGATATCAGCAAATTTCCGATTACGGTGCCGAACACGAATGATCATTATGTCGAGATTTTCTCATCGACCGAGAAGTCGGGAACCGGCGTGGACGGCTGGCTCACGGAGGCGGCAACGGAGTTCAATAAAGCGAATGTGGCTGTAAACGGAACTCCCGTATCGGTTAAGGTCCGCAACATCGCTTCCGGTACGGCAGCGGACTATATCATGTCAGGTAAATACGTACCGGATGCCTTCACGCCTTCCAACGAATTATGGGGAGAGATGGTCAAGTCCAGCGGTGTCAAAACCCAATTGGTGTCTAAGCGCCTCGTAGGCAACGTTCCAGGGATCGTCATCAAGAAGTCCAAATACGATGCACTTGTCGAAAAGTACGGTTCCATCAATGTCAAAACGGTAACGGATGCGATCGCAAGCAACGAGCTTGTCATGGGTTATACGGATCCTTTTGCCAGTTCGACCGGCCTGAATTTCCTGGTGACCTCGCTGAATACGTTTGACAGCTCCAATATTTTAAGCGATAAAGCGGTTCAAGGGTTTGAGAAATTCCAAGCCAACGTACCGTTCATTGCCTCGACGACGATCCAAATGCGGGATGCGGCTACATCGGGCTCTCTCGACGGGTTCATTCTGGAGTACCAGACGTTCGTCAATGCACCAGACCTGAAAAGCGGCTATGTCTTCACTCCATTTGGCGTGCGTCACGACAGTCCGCTCTACGCGCTTGGCGATACTAAGCCGGAGAAGCTGGCTATTTTGAAAAAGTTCGCAGAATTCGTAACCCAGGATAAGTACGCTAAAGCAGCAAAAGACAAAGGCTTCAACGGGCTGGAGGATTACAAATCCGAGATGGCCCCGATTGACGGGAAGCTGCTGACATCCGCCCAGAAGGTATGGAAAGAGAAGAAGAACGGAAGCAAGCCGATTGTAGCTGTATTTGTGGCGGATACGTCAGGCAGCATGGATGGTGAACCGCTGAACCGCCTGAAGGAATCACTCATTAAGGGTCAAAAATATTTGGGCAAAGACAACAGCATCGGCATGGTTTCTTATTCCGACGACGTGACCATCCAGCTCCCGATCGGAAAATACGACGTCAATCAGCAGTCGATGTTCGTGGGCGCAGTGAACAGCCTTCAGGCCAGCGGCCAGACCGCAACGTTTGACGGCATCGTGGTTGCGCTCAAGATGCTGCAGGACCAGCTGGCGGCCGATCCGAACATGAAACCCGTTATTTTCGTACTAAGCGACGGTGAAACGAACAAAGGCAATTCGCTCAGCGACATCAAAGCACTGATTGAGAACTATAAGGTTCCGATTTATACCATTGGCTATAACGCCAACATCAAGGCGTTGCAAAGCATTTCCAGCATTAACGAAGCCGCCAGCATCAATGCGGATACCGATGACGTCGTGTACAAGATCGGAAATCTGTTCAACGTTCAAATGTAAGGGTGAAGTCAAAGGGGGAGGATGAGATATGGCGTTTACGATGAGTGTCTCAAGTGCGGAGCAGATCCAGGCTGTGATCGAGGAGGAAGTTAAGCCGGTACCGGAAGAGGTAGCGAAACTGAAAGAAATCGCCGATGCGAATGTGGCTTCCATTATGGAGCTGGATGTGGAGTCGCTGGACAAACGCAAGGAGATTTTGCAATCGATCGACAGCTTCGGGCTGGATACGATGAAGCTTTCTTCTGAGAAGAACAACCTGCTGCAGGTGTCCGTCGGCAATCTTTCCAAAGGCGGGGATGAAGGGGGAGCCGTTGCCAAAGGGCTGACGGAACTGCATACGCAGCTGAAGGATCTGGACCCCAGTTTGATCGACTTTGCTAAAAAGGGATTCCTTGGCAAGCTGTTCAACCCGCTGCGAGCATACTTTTTGAAGTTTGAAAAGGCAGACGACGTCATTGCTGACATTGTCGTATCCCTCGACAAAGGGAAAACGACGCTCAAAAACGACAACACGACGCTGGAGCTGGAGCAGCAAACGATCCGGGAGCTGACGAAGACGCTGAAGAAAGAAATTCAGCTGGGGACGATGATGGACGAATCGATCGAGGCGCAGATTGAAGCGGCCAAGCAAAGGGGAGAAGATCCGGAAAAAGTCCGTTTTATTACGGAGGAAGTCCTTTTTCCGATGCGGCAGCGCGTGATGGATCTTCAGCAGATGCTGGTGGTCAACCAGCAGGGCATCATGGCCTATGAAGTGGTCATCCGCAACAATCGCGAGCTGATCCGGGGCGTGGACCGGGCCAAAACCGTCACGATCTCGGCGCTGAAAATCGCGGTGACCGTGGCCAGTGCGCTGTACAACCAAGGCATTGTGCTCAAGAAGATCGAGCTGCTGAATCAAACGACGAACAATATCATTGCCGGTACCTCCCGGATGTTAAAGGACCAAGGCGTAGCGATCCAGAAGCAGGCCATTGAAACCAGCGTCTCCGTCGATACGCTCAAGCAGGCTTTCTCCGATGCCATCTCCGCCTTTGAAGCGATCAGCTCTTACAAACAGGCGGCGCTTCCGAAAATGCGGGATACGATCAATCAGTTCCGTGCCTTGTCCGATGAGGGGGAGAAGCACATTCAGCGTCTGGAAAAAGGGAAAGCGCTGGGGCTGTGACCGGTTATCATGAACTCTATATTGAAAGTGCGAAGACAGCCGGTTTTGTGACCGGCTGCTTTTTTTTGAATAATTTCTCCATCTTGTCACAAAATCAAATTGTGGATTGTCTTCAATAGTGTTGAAACCAGGAGGGAGAGATAGAATTTATGGAAAAGCTGCTTGTCATTAATGCGCATCCGAAAGTGGAGGACGCTTCATCCGTAAGCTTGACCGTGCTCCGGCACTTTTTAGAAGCTTATCGAAACCTGAATCCGGAGGGGCCTATCGAACAAATTGATCTGTATTCGGAAGATGTGCCCTGCATTGATCGATTATTTTTCAGCGCACAGGAAAAAATGCAAAAAAATGAGCGCTTAACGGAAGAAGAGCAGCGGCTCACTTCACGGATGTCGGATATCCTTCGGCAGTTCAAGAGCGCCAAGAGGTACGTCATCGCCATGCCGCTGCATAACTTTAATATTCCTTCGAAGCTCAAAGATTATATGGATAACATCCTGATCGCCAAAGAGACCTTCGCCTATACGGACAAGGGATCGATCGGCCTGCTGACCGACGGCCGGAACGTTGTCGTCATTCAGGCAAGCGACGGGATTTATACGAACCAGGACTGGTACACGGAAGTCGAGTACTCCCATCGTTATTTGAAATCGATGTTTAACTTTATAGGCGTCGACTATCAAATCATCCGGGCACAGGGCAATCATTCCTTGAAGAGGGATGAGGTGCTGGCTAAGGCATTTCAAGAAGCCGAATCTGCGGCGGCTTCTTTGGCACATCAGGGAATGCAAGTGTCCAATCAGGCAGGGAGCAAGTAATTCATCGTAAGGGCGTCAGCCCCGGATTCACGTAGGCTATGTTACAATAAGCGGAAAAGAGCGGGGACGGAGATGGATAGATGACAACAGATACATCCAGTTTATATGTAGAGTATAAGCCGCTGCTGAGCAGCATCGCCTACCGAATGCTGGGGTCGCTCACGGACGCCGAGGATATTGTGCAGGATATTTTTGCTGAGCTGGAAACGATACAGACCGATCATATTTTAAACATGAAGGCCTATTTGCTTAAAATGGTGACCAACCGGAGCATCAATATGCTGAAGTCGGCCCGTAAAACACGCGAAGTATATACCGGCCCTTGGCTGCCGGAACCTGAGACGGCTGATGCAGGTCAGACTCCCGAAACGGCAGCGATCCAAGCCGAATCGGTCTCCTACGCGCTGCTCGTCCTTCTGGAACAGCTGTCGCCGGTGGAGAGAGCCGTCTTCATTCTCCGGGAAACGCTCGATTACGATTACCGGGATATCGCCGAGCTGCTGGACAAAAGCGATGCGAACTGCCGAAAGCTTTACAGCCGGGCGAAGCAGAAGGTCAGCACCGCGCCGGTTCCGGGGCGGGAGGAGAGAGCGGCCGCCGAGCCGCCGATTGCAGTGCCTGTAGAAAGTACTCGCGTCACTTCCGACCAGGCCAAGCATGCGGAAATACTATCCCGCGCTTTTATGGCAGCGGCGAATTCCGGCGATTTCAGGGAATTTGTCGGCATGCTTGCGGATGATGCCCGATTGTACACGGATGGCGGCGGCAAGGTTCGCTCGGCGATCTTCCCGATCATCGGCAGCCATCGTATCCTGGCCTTCCTTCAAGGGATTGCCCCGGGAAATATCAAGCCGGAGAATCAGCTGCTGATCGACGTCAACGGGCAGCCCGGCCTGCGGTTGAACCGTGGCGACGAGCTCTTTGCGGTGTTGTCCTTCCAGTTTGACAGCGACTCGCGGCCTGTCCGTATGTTTATGGTCACGAATCCGGATAAACTGCAGCATGTGACCCCGTAACGGCTTTTTTGGCAGATATAAAAAGGGTTTCGGAAACAACATGTAGAATATCCCATATGGTTAAAAATTCCAGATGGGAAAGAGGTATGCATTTTGAAATTTGAACAACAAAATTTAAGCCATTCAAGCTTCAATTGCTGCGACCTCAGTGAAACGGAAATTCAATGCTGCAATGGCAGCGGGATGAGCATGAACGATGTGAATTTGACGGGAATGCATATTTCCGATGCGAATTTGAGCGAACTTGCCATTGACGGTGCTCAATGGGGCGGCGCACATTTTCAATCCATCGGCTACGGAGATCCAAGCCAGCCTGATGCAGAACACAACAAGGAGGGCGTCCGTTTTTCAGACTGCAGCTTCCAGAACGGGCGGATCACCGACTGTAATTTTACGAACGCCAATTTTCAAAACTGCGACATATCGGGATTGGTCATCAATGGGATCAACATCGAAGAATTAATCCAAAAGTATGTTCCTGCGGAACAGAGAGAGTAGGATACAGATAAAACAACGAAAGCCACCCCAGACCCTGGGGTGGCTTTCATGGTTATGCCTGCCGTACCACATCATCCGCATCCGTGGAATAAGCGAGTTCTTTCTGCGCGTCAAGCGCGGCCAATCTGTCCAGCAGAGCTTCCCGGATTTGCTCATAGGCATCGCTGCCCAGTGCCATCCGGATCGGACCGTCTCCCTGATCGACGCGGCGGATGATCTGCTGCGCCATTTTATCCGGATCGCCGACAACCATTTGATTGAACATGTTCATATCGATGCCCGGCAGTTCCCCTTTCATCAGGCTGACGAATTGGCCTACCTCCTTGTCCCGATATACGTCCATCCGTTCTCCGAATACCGCATTGCTCGTAATAAAATTTGTACGGATTCCGCCCGGCTCCACGATAGTCGTCTTAATATTGAACGGCGCGGCTTCCTTGGCCAGCGCTTCAAAGGCGCCCTCGACCGCCCATTTGGAAGAACAATACAGCCCCATTCCCGGGGTGGAATAATGCCCCGCCATGCTCGATATCTGCACGATGTGCCCGCTGCCCTGTTTGCGGAAAAAAGGCAGGAAGGCACGAGCCGCGCGCAGTGATCCGAGGACGTTGGTCATGAACAGATGCTCGATCTGCCCGTCGCTTGCTTCTTCCACTGCACCGTATAATCCATAGGCTGCGTTATTGACAAGCACATCAATCGTGCCGAGTTCCTCCCATGCCCGTTCGATCACCTCAACAATTTGCTGCGGGTTCGTCAGATCCAAATGAGCCTGCCATAATCGGGAACCATATTGAGCTTTCAGATCGTCCAGCACACCCGGCTTGCGCACCGTTACGGCTACACGGTCGCCTCTTTCAAGCAACCGGCGGGTGATGCGCGAAGCCAAGCCTCCTGACGCTCCTGTAATAAACCATGTTTGCATGCTAAATGCCCTCCAATCGCTGTATTCCTCTGTATCATACGAGCAGCGGAAGGGCCCTAGCCACAGCATGTTTATACTATTAACGGGAGTAACAGTCTACGATCATAAGCCAATGTCCACCTGCAATCCAGGCGAGATAGGTTCTGCTCTATTGAGGCAGCTGGTCTTGTTCCAGCATAGACATTAACCTCTCCTCCGTGCCTGAACCGGGTACCGGTACGAAGAAACACCAGTGAAGGTCCGGGTCGCCGTCAATGACGGCCGCCGAATGGAGCATAAACTCCATTTCCTGACCATCCGGAAGGCGGAACAAAGCGGTGGTTACACGCTTTTGCTTGATTTCGTAGAGGTTCCAGTAGTACTCGAATTCCTCACTTTCCCGTCTCAAGCGTTCGAAACGTTCCATATACAACGGGTTGTCTTGGCTTCGGTCATAGCTTGCTCGCAGCACCGCCGCCGAGTAGCGGGCGAAATTTTCCCAGTTCACAAGCCGTTTACGGTAATCCTCTTTGAAAAATATAATGTTCAGCATATATCTTTCATTCTCCGGCATACGGCCGAAGTCGGCGATGATCAGTTCTGCGGCGCGGTTCCAGGCGATCACATCCGTGCCCGCATCCGTGATGAACGAAGGGTACCACAGTTGATCGACGATTTGCTGCAGCACGCCGGAATCCGGCTCCTCGCTGTTCGGAACGGCGCCGGCGCTTGCCGGGTCCACATGGGCCAAATCGAACAGATGCTTCTGCTCGTCTTCGTCGAGCTGCAGCGCATGGCTGATATTTAACAGCACTTCCGGCGAAGGATTAGCTTCTCTGCCTTGCTCCAGCCAGGTGTAGTAAGTCACGCTCATATTGGCAAGATACGAGACCTCTTCCCGCCGAAGCCCTGGGGTACGCCTTCTTCCAGGCAGCGGCTGGATCCCCGCTTCAGAAGGCTGCAGCCGTTCCCTGCGCGATTTGATGAAATCGCCCAATGGAGAAGAAGAACGAGTTGTTTTCATTTTCATGTACGCCACCATCCTTGCGTTTCCAAGTAGGCCGACAACAGCCATTTAGAACATTGTAATCCTTTCAACCTGTTGATTTCCATCTTCCGCTTCTGAACGGTTTAACTGCATTGAAAAAAATGGAATTAAAGGGTTTGACGAAAAATCTTTATATTTATATTATTAGAAATATAGAAATAAAGATCACGAATGAAGCCAATATCTGAAAGAAGGTGTGGTAAGGATGAGTCATAAACCTCTATTGGTCATTGTAGGGGCCGGTTCGGGCGTAAGCGCGGGTATAGCCCGCAAATTCGGGAGCAATGGCTTCCGGGTGGTTCTGCTATCAAGAACCGAGACTTCACTGCAGCGCAGCTTGGAGGATCTTCGTCAGGTGCATATCGAATCGTATGGAATAACTGCAGATGCTTCAGATCCGGATTCCATCAAAGCAGCCTTTACACAGATTGAAAACTTATATGGAATCACCGATGTTCTGGTATATAATGCGGCGCACATTGCGCCAGGAGATGCGTTATCGTTAACGGAACAGCAGCTGATCGATGATTTGAAAGTAAATACGGTCGGCGCGTTGACCAGCGCGCAGCAAGTCATTCCGGACATGGTCGAACGGAAACAGGGGACGCTCTTTTTCACAGGGGGCGGTATTGCATTGAACCCGAATCCATTGTATGCTTCTTTATCCATTGGCAAAGCCGCGGTCCGCTCACTTGCGCTTTCCCTGGCCGAGACGCTGGGGCCCCATGGAATTTATGTAGGCCAGGTTCTAATCGCCGATCATGTTCAGCGAGGGACTTTTTACGATCCGGACCGGATCGCCGATGTATATTGGGAATTGTATACCAATAGAGACCGGAAGGAATATTTATTTAAGGAATAATCATAGGCGCTTATTCATGGGCAAGGATCGTTTCATAAAAAGGACAGCTGCAAAGCGCTCGCAGCTGTCCTTTATTTTACCTCAATAGTGGTAAGTATAGACGAGCTTATATCATGCTCTTTTCCCATGCACCCCGAATTTCCACGCCGGTTGACTTGGCGGACCGTTCCAGTTCTTCGATTTCAACATCCGATAATTGGACGTCCATAGCCGACACGGCGCTGGCGATATGGGACGGTTTCGTCACGCCGATAATCGGCACCGTTCCTTTGGCGATCGCCCAGGCAATGGCGATTTCAGCAGGTTCAACATGGTGACGGAGGCTGATTTCTCTCATGACCCCGATCAGATCTTCCAGCTTGGCAAGTACCTTCTCATCAAAGGCGTCTCCTCGGCGGGTCCCTGCTTTAAAAGGATGTTTTGTATCATATTTCCCGGTCAGCGCCCCTTGCTCCAGCACCATATAGGAGAAGAAGATCAAATCATTGGCATTGCAGTATTCAATAATGCCGGCTTCTTCCGAGGAACGGTAGAGCAGACTGTAATGGTTTTGAACGGCTGAGAGCTGAAGCCCCTCTTGAGCCAAAATGTCCGCGGCGAGCTTGATTTCCTCCAAATTATGATTGGAGACCCCGGCGTATTTAACTTTTCCGCTCTTCATCAACGGGATCAGCTTAGAGGTCCACCGCTGGACGTCTTTCGGATTGTGGATCCAATACACGTCGGCATGATCCCTTTCAAGCCGCTGCAGACTCCCGGCGAGAAATTCTTCAACAGCCTCGTCCGTCTGCTCGCCGCGGGGCGTGAATTTTGTTGAGATCAGGACGTCATCTCTCCCCCGAATGAACTGGCCCAGAATCGTCTCCGAAGCGCCCATGCCGTAAACTGCGGCCGTGTCCCATAGATTTAATCCGGCATTCATCGCCGCATCAAATACGGGCCTCAGATCCTCGGCAGTCAGGTCATTCCCGAAAACCGCATCTCCTCCGTTGGCGCCGTTCCCCCAGGACCAGGTACCGAGGGCTACAGCCGGGATCGTTATGTTTTTTAATTGAAAAGTTTTCATCGTTTATTTCTCCTTTAACAATGGGATAGGACAAAGACGATTATCTTTTTCCGGGAAAGCCATGCCGCTTCGCGCTCCATGCGATGATCCAAGCGATCAGCAGCAGAATCAGCAGCACGGCCGGAAACGACTGGACGCCGATGAGCTCCAGCAAGGCTCCGCCGACGATGCCCCCGCCAGCGATGGCCAGATTCCATACGGTCGTATTGATGGGCATCACGATGTCCACGCCTTCTTCGCCGCTTGCATTCGCTTGAGCGGTTTGCAGCAGCGTAGCTGCTCCGCCGAAAGTAAGTCCCCACAATGCGACGGCGGCATAGACGACCGGTACCGATGTGCCGCCCACCCATAATGCGGCCGAAACCAGCGCAAAACCGAGCAGACTGAGCAGCGTCAACAGGCGCAGCTTGCGGTCGATGAGCAAACCGACAATCCAGATCGACACAATCGCCGCGAGACCAAAGACCAGAAGGACCAGATCAACGCGGCTGCCCAGCCCGGAACGCTCGAGAAACGGCGCAATATACGTATATAGGATATTATGGGCCAACATCCAGGTGAGTACCACCATAAGAATGGGACGGATGCCGGGCAATACAAACACTTGACCCATCGTCATGCGCTCGTCTGCGGGCTGCCCGGGATAATCCGGCACCTTCCACAGCACCCAAACCATGAGAACAAGGGTCAGAAGGGACATAAGCCCAAATACGGCCCGCCAGCCGATCAGGTCGCCGAGCAAGGTTCCAGCCGGTACGCCGAAGGTAAGAGCAATCGGCGTTCCTACCATGGCGACTGCCAAGGCGCGGCCTTTTAAAGCATCCGGTACCATTCGCCGCGCGTACCCGGCGATCATGCCCCACGCCGCACCGGCGGCCACACCGGCAAAAAAACGGGCTGCAAGCGTAAGGGCATAACTGCTCGAAATAGCGGTAATGGTGTTGAATACCAAAAATCCGGCAATAATGGCGAGCAGCAGCGGACGCCGCCTCATCCCGGCGGTAAACATGGCAAACGGAATGGCTGCCACAAGCGAGCCGATGGCATACAGGGTGACGAGCTGACCCGCCATTCCTTTGGAAATATTCAGCCCTTCCACGATGTGCGGCAGCAGCCCGGCCGGAATGGTTTCCGTGAGAATACAGATAAAACCGGTCATGGCAAGCGCCAGCAGCGCCAGCCAGGGAAGCCTGGCTGGGACGGATACCGGCTGGACCACTTTCGTGGAAGATGATATATGGGACAAGTGAGTGACCTCCTTCGAATGGTAACCTAATTTCTGGATCAATCATTCCATATACTAAGTTCAGCCCGGCTGACTTGTCAAGAACTTATGGATCGATTAGTATAAAATTCATGAAGGGGGTAATCGTATGCCACGGACAGGACGCCCCCGTGCGTTTAATCGGGACGAGGCCGTACTTGCCGCGATGTTTCTGTTCTGGGAGCACGGCTTTGAATCCACTTCGCTGGCCCAATTGCGCGCGGCGATGGGGCATATATCCGCTGCTAGCTTTTATGCGGCGTTTGAATCGAAAGAGGCGCTGTTTCGCGAGACGGTGGAACGGTATAAAGCAACTTACGGCCGGGTGATGGAGAGCTTTCATGATCAACGTTTGGCACCGAAAGCCGCCATCGAACAAGGGCTGCGCCGCTCGGCGCGAATGCAGACCGAAGGCTCTCATCCCCTGGGCTGTTTGGTGGTGTTATCCGGTATAAGCTGTTCGCCCGAGAACCAGCATATCCAAGAAATGCTGGCCAAGGAGCGGGAAAAAAACCGGGACGGGATTAAGGACTGCATTGAACGGGCAGTTGCGAATGGTGAGCTGCCCGACACGGTCGATGTTCCCATGCTGGTGTCTTTGTTCAACACCTTTCTCCTTGGCATATCGACGCAGGCGCGAGACGGTATCTCGTTCGAACAAATTGATGCAGCTATCACTCAGTTGATGAGCATCTGGGATGCCCTGTCTCGAAAAAACGGATGACAAGGAATACAAATCGTCTGATGATAGCAGCGGGGGAGAGAACATGAACAAAACGGAACGGCAGCTCGCCATTACGCTGGAGCTGCAGCGAAACAAGCTGGTCAGAGCAGAGGATTTGGCGGCCCGGTTCGAGACGAGCGTCCGGACGATCTACCGCGATATTCAGGCACTAAGCGAAGCGGGGGTTCCGATCGCCGGGGCTCCCGGGCAGGGCTATTCCCTGATGGAGGGTTATTTCCTGCCTCCGGTCAGCTTCACGGCGGAAGAGGCCGTGGCCCTGCTGATGGGCGCGGACTTTATCGAGCAAAGGTTGGATGCGGACTACAGCCCGGTGGCGGAGGCGGCCAAACGCAAAATTGAAGCGGTTCTGCCGGAGCCGGTACGCGCTGAGTCGATGCGAGTGCGGGAAACGATGCGCCTTCTCCAAGCCGGCGAGCCGGTAACCAGCCGGAAGGAAAAGGACTATCTCGGACAAATTCGGCGTGCGATTCTGGAGCGCCGCAAAATCAGGTTTGCGTATTTAAAAAAATACCCGGAAACGGACGGGAGCCGGATGAATATAAGGGAGGCGGCTCCATACGGACTGACGCTCGTTCAGGGGAATTGGACATTGGTCGCGCACTGCGACCTGCGGCAGGATATCCGCCATTTCCGATTGTCGCGGATGACGGAGCTTGCTGTGCTCGAGGAGGGCTTTGCCATGCCGGCCGGATTCGATTTGAAGCGTTACCAGCCGCCCGATGACCGCAACTTACGGGTGGTGGTTCGGGCGAATCCGGATATCGCCGACAAAATCGCCGAGACCACGCATTTTTATATGGAGGAAATGGAAGAACGGGAGGACGGACTGCGGGTCACCTTTCGCGTGCGTCAGCCGGAGGAGCTGCTCCCCTATATCCTCGGTTGGGGCGGGGCGGTTGTCGTGCTGGAGCCGGAATCCTTCCGCCGCCAAATTCAGACCGAGGCCGAAAACATATTAAACCGCTACTGACACGCTGTTGTCAGGAGCGGTTTTTTATAATGGGAGAAAATCCATAAATAAAGAGGAGTTGTTCCCATGTTGAAAAGCACAGCGAACGCGTTGCAGGATTTGGAGACGTCGGTAGAACGGTATTTGATTGAACTGGAGAACTTTGATATGGAGCAGTTGCTGATAAAAACGAACGAGGAAGAATGGTCGATTGGGCAGATGTATATCCATTTGATTCAAACGGCGCAGTTCATGCATCTGCAGCATGTCGATAGCTGTCTGGCCGGCAACGGGCCGGCACTCGCCACCGCGGAGGACAAGACGGAGATTGGCAGGAAGGTATACGAGCTGGGTAGCTTTCCGCCGGTCCGCGTCCGGGTCCCGGCATCACCGCAGTACACTCCGCAGCAGCCGGAGAGCAAGGAGCAGATTATCGAAGGGCTCCGGAGTGTAGTGGAACGGATGAAGCGGACGGAGCCCGCTCTGGCCGGAGCGTCTGAGCAATCTAAGATCCCGCATCCGCGTTTTGGTCCTTTAACCGCCGCGGAATGGTTTTTGCTGGTTGAGATGCATTACCGGCACCATTTTATGCAGCTGGAGCGGTTGAAAGGCGAGTTAAGCCTGGTTTAGCCCGTTAGCGTTGCCGCCTGTATTCTGAGGCCCAAAAAGCAGAAAATACAGCCGCAGTCCAGGGCTTGTCATCTTCCCTGGCTGCGGCTGTTTTTTTACTTAACGGTCGCTCCATTTAAAAACACCACAGCCAGCGGGGCATTTGCTCTAGGGAAAGGGATTTGGTTCAGAAGGAATCATATTTATTCTAGATCGCTGTTGACAAAGGAAATTTCATCGCTTAGTATATCGATAAATATAGAATTATAAACCTATGGAAGGAGGGCAACCCCATGAACAAGGAGCAGTCACATCAGGAAGCTGTAAAAATATACAAAGCACTCGGAGAGCCGACCCGGTTAAATATCGTCAAGCTCTTATGCAAGCATGATGAATTAAGCTGCAGCCAGATTGAGGAGCAGCTGAATTATAAAGGTTCCACTCTGTCGCATCATCTGAAACAGCTGGTGGAGTGCGGGGTGTTGAGGCTGGCGCGCAAGGAAGGGACTTATCACTTTTATCGGGTCAATCAGGATACATTAGATCGTCATGTCGTGCTTCAGCCAGATTAATTTTTTTTCGGTCCCATATTTCGATAAATTTAAATATATTAAGATAAGATCCAAATGAGTGTGCTGTCATTAGCGGCAGTTTCTTTTTTGACCAATATATTGATAGTTTTAAATCTATAAGAACACAAGAAGGATGTGGTTTAACATGTATGTATTTTTATGATCAATATTTCGATAAGTATAAAAACATCAAGATATTCATGGTAATAACCTAAAAGGAGAGGAATCAATGAATAAAATGGGACTCGTTTATCTGCTTGCTTTCGGCGCCTTTGTCATGGGGACGGCTGAAATGGTCGTCATGGGGATTTTGGGGATGATCTCGAATGATTTGAACGTATCCGTAGGCACAGCCGGGCAATTAGTTACGCTGTATGCCGTTGTATTTGCGATCGGAACCCCGATCCTTGTATCGCTTACCGGCAAAATGAAGAGAAAAAGGCTGCTGCTGCTGACCTTTACTTTGTTTGTCATTGGTAATTTGGTCGCCTTCTTTAGTCCGAATTTTACCGTCCTGATGATTTCCAGAATGATTCTGGCAGCCAGTCAAGGCGTTTTTACGGTGGTGGCCCTCATGGTCGGCTCCAGCCTGGTGGAGCCCCAAAAGCAAGGGAATGCCATCGGCATCATTTATATGGGATTTAGTACTGCCTTGGTTGCAGGCACTCCGCTCGGAACCATCATCGGCGAATATTGGGGATGGCGGCCGGTGTTTATGCTCATTGCGGCATTGAGTGTGCTTGCCATGATCGGAATCGCCGTGTGGATGCCGAAGGTACAAGAACAGAAGCCGACTTCGATTCGGGACCAGCTGCTTGCGCTGAAGGATCGCCGAATGGTCAGCGGCTTGATGATTACTTTTTTCTGGATTGCCGGGTATCAGTTGATGTTTACATACATTGCACCTTTTCTTGAGACAGCCGTGGGCATGAATACGACGATGATCAGCACGGCGCTCTTCGTATGCGGCCTGTTCGCTGTCATGGGATCACGCCTTGGCGGGTACGGCGCGGATAAGTGGGGAATTGGCAAAACGCTGCTCATCAGCCTGCTTCTTCATGCAGCCGCACTGGCCGTACTTCCGCTTGCCGCAGCCACGATGGTGAGCGCGCTGATCATTCTGGCGGTCTGGTTCGGAGCGGCTTGGATGACGACTCCCGCTCAGCAGTATTACCTCATCTCCCTTTCCCCGAAGACTTCGGGTCTTGCGCTGGGACTGAACAGTTCCATGCTGCAGCTTGGAATGGCGGTAGGCGCCGGGGTAGGCGGATGGGTGGCCAATCAGACGTCCCTAATGCAGCTGGGATGGGTAGGAGCAGTAAGCATTCTGCTTAGCGTGATCACTGCGCTGTACTCTTTTTCGCTCAAAAGCAGAAAAGAATCGGTACTGAGCAATTAACCTCTGGAACTCACCGTGAAAGGGGGGATGCCTGGACTTGAAAAATGCCTTGAGGGATCATTTGAACAGAACAATTTGCTGTCGTAAGCAACCACAAAACTTTAAAATGAGGTGGAAAATATGTCTGATTATCAACTTAATTTGAATGATAACCGTATCGTATGGGGAAAGGAAATCGATGTAGAGCCGCGAATTGGAAAATCTCCGAATGACTCGATCCGGCAAGGGGCGGGCAGCGCCTTGGATTGGAACTTGCCTGCCGGTATATATCGGGCAAAAGAGGTCGTCAGGGCGCTCGATCCCCTGCTTGAGGCGATGCTGGTCCAGCTTGGCGAACCGGTAAACGGCGATCCGGCGGTCCTGCTGGACAGCCTTCAGGCCAACTTGGCGATTTCCGGACGCGTGTCATCTCTGCCGCTTGGTCCCCTGGGTTTAGAAGATAAAGCCGGCGTCGAACTGACAGCCCAGGCGGTACGCATCGGCGAGCAGCTGGTAAGCTGGGCGCGGGAAATGAATGCGGAGAAGAGGACGCTCGCGAGTTATGGGCCGGAAACGCTTGGCCAGCTGGAATTTAGAAGCCACTGCTACGGTCATGCCCTGATCCCTGACGCTGTTGCACAGGTTTGGGGACCCTTTGGGGGCCCAAGAATCATGCAGATCTATAATGAATACCTGCACCAAATGGTTTTGCTGCGGGATGCCTTGCTTCCGTTTGCCAATTGGGAGCAGGTTCCGTTTGAAGTGAAGGAACATAAGGAGTTTAAAGGGCTCCGTTTTCTGGAACCAGCCCGGGAGGTCTTTTTAACTCAGCTGCTTGGGAAAAAGTTGACACACAAATCGATTGTCCAGTATGCGCAAAGTGTGGTCAGCTCGGGTCTGTCCGCAGCCGGTTACGGATTCCAATATCAACTGGGCACCGTATTGCCTGCCGGGCTGGGAGAGCCGGCCGGGACGGCGCCGCGGTACCTGCTGAAATGGCATCCGGTACGAACGATACAGGCAGAAGAAACGCAGGATATGGCTGCGATCTCGTTCGATTACGAATATGACGATTATTATGCGGCACCGCGCACCGATGCGGGAAGCGGTACGCCAGGGGATAAAGATACGCTTCCTGTCTCTTTAGGGAAGATCGCTGGTCCGAACGTAGCGCGTTTACTGCCGATTACGGCTTCTGATCGAACGACCCTGCGATTGAGCTTGGAAGTGGACGGACGTGAATTTTCGGTGGATCTCGGTCAGCTCTTTAGAGGGCATCGCTTTATGTACCGGCCCGAAGGAAACGACAACGCCGATGCCGCTATTGTGAAGCGTACCTCTGTCAGCCTGCATTCGGCAGCAGACATCCTTGCGCTTTCCGGATTGGTGACAAATACAGACGGAATCCACTTCATTCCAACCGATGGAAACGAGCTTGTCCGGTGGGCATTGCTTGGTAAGCTGTATCCCGAAAATGTGGTTATATTAGACAACGGCGATCCAGAAGAACTGGAAAAAGCCTATGTTTCCGGCAAGGGCTTTGGGACGCAGTTTTTAGTGTTGTAAGTCCAAAAAGGCTTCTCCCAATAAGGGGAAGCCTTTTTTCTACGGGGCAGCGCGGCGCATAACAAGCTTCCGGTATCGAATGCTCCTTCAGGTTAACTTTGTTGCTGCACGCCTCTGAGCCACACGGATTCGATCGACAAGGTATCCGAGATATGACTTGTCGGGTCGCCATTCACCAGAATAAGGTCTGCGAGCGAACCTGCGGCAATCCGTCCGCGATCGTGAAGCCCGAAGCGGCGGGCCGGTTTCGAGGTGGCGGACTGGAGCGCTTCGATCGGAGTGAACCCGGCTTGAACGAGCAGCTGCATTTCATGATGGACGCTGGCACCATGCGCAAGGCCGCCGAGATTTGGAACGGGAACAGGGGAGACATCCGTTCCAACCAGAATGTCGACGCCGGCCCGATGAAGATCCATCACGTTCTTAAAGCTGTTCTCCATATCGCCTTGCGGGAACGTATTGAAGCTGGAGTTCAGAATATCGATCCATTCCGGGCTTAATTTGGAATGCACCCGCGGATCATTGGCCAAATCGGATGCCGGATTTCCAAGGATGGACGAGTTCAATACGAGGCATGGCGTCACGAACGCGCCAGAATCGGCAATAGCTTGGACCAAATCGGGCGTGAGTTCAGGTCTGTCGATAAACAGGTGGCCCAATCCGTCCACTCCGAGAGCGATGGCGGTCTGCGAAGAGCGAGCCGTCAGGACGTGGGCGATGACGATTTTATCAAACTTGTGGGCCTCTTCCACGGCAGCTTTAAGAATTTCGTCGCTCAGGACAGGCAGGCCGGGGGCGCCCATGACCGTGCCTTCTTCAATCATGATTTTAATATAGTCCGCGCCATTCTCCACCTGGGTATGCACGTGTTTGATCGCTTCTTCCACCGTCGTCACCTGGGGCACTTCTTCGTGATCGTGGGCGTATGCCGCCAGCATCGCTTCCCGGTCTTCCTTCGATAACTTCTCCAATTCCTTTAACACGAACTCGGGGATCTCGTCTCCATCGGGCAGCAATTCATCCGGATGACCGCCCGGAGCGGTGATCGCGGTTCCGGCGGAACGGACATCGGCGGCGCCTTCCACATTTTTCAGCTGAATCGCCCGTCCTCTTTCGTTAAAGTCTCCGTTCATTTCGAGTTCGGTCGTCACACCGAATTTTACAGCATCCCGTAATCCTCTAATGGAAGTGTGAACATGGGCATCAATCAAGCCCGGCAATAATGTCGTATGGTTTGCATCCACGATGACTGCATCCTCCGGAACGTCAGTGCCCACGGCAATGATGGTCTCCCCTTGAATGAGCACATTTCTTGCCTCAATCACTTGTTCCCCGTCGAAAATCTGTGCATTTATAATGGCCGTAACCTTGTCCAGCGTATTCTTCATTTCGTTATTCCTCCTTGGATGTGTGCTTGATGACAGTTCGAAGTATAACAATTAGTTTTCTAACAGTCAATAAACTAATTTTTGAATTGACAAGCCTATGGAATCCCCGTATAGTTTAAATGTTAAAAGTTAGTCTCCTAACATTTTGAGGAGGGACAGTTATGAAACCTCGCAAGGATACGCTTTATCTGGACTTGTTTCAGATTATCGGCCTGAAGTTGAAGAAAAAGGCGGATGAAAGCATTAAAGAGCTGGGATTAAACGCGCAGCAAGGCAAAGTCCTTGATTATATTCATAAAAACCAGGATAAAGATATCATTCAAAGGGATTTAGCCAATCGGTTTCATTTGCAGGGGGCCAGCATAACAAGCATGCTCCAAGGCCTCGAGAAAAAAGGATATATTGAGCGGAAAATTCCGGCCAATAATGAACGGCAGAAAAACATCTATGTTTTGCCAAAGGCCGTTGAATTGATTGATGCTTTTAACGAATCCTTTCAGAAGGTGGAGGACGAAATCGTTCAGACCCTGACCGAAGAGGAGAAGCAGCTGTTAAAGGGACTGCTGGTCAAAATTAATGAACGCTTATAATCCGTTTGCGAGAGCCAATCGGGCAGCCCAAAAAAGACGATCATCCCCGTTAAAGGACGATCGTCTTTTGGTGCAGGATGTGCATTTAAAAACCGAAATCGAGGGGGCTGCCCGTCTCGGCGATGGACTTGATGTTGCTTAGAATCATCCACCAGAACTTCTCGGTTTTCAGGAACAAAGGGTTGCTGTCGGTCCATTGATCATTGATGAGGTGCAGTTTGGTGCACGATCCCACCGGCTCTAACCGGATCGTCACCCGGCTCTGCATCGTCTCGTGTTCGGCGAAGTGGGAGGGGCCGGGATGGTCGGTGTAGCTGAGTACCCTGTATTTTTCATAGGCCAAAATTTCTCCGTAAATGTGCACCGTGTTTTCCCCGTCAGGCCCAGGGCCGACAAACCGGATCGGGTCGCCTGCCTGCAGATTCGATTGAATAACGCCTCCCATAAAAGCGCGGAACGATTTCTCAGGGTTGAACAGCACGTCCCAAACCTCCTCGGGGCTGGCTCCAATGTAGAAGGTGTACTCTAACTGCATGTCGAATCCTCCTTGAAACAAAAATATTTACGTTGTATACATGTAACGTACCATTTCCGTCCTTCAGGTTTCTTGTAAAAACGCGCCATTAGGGGGGATTCGATGCGCCATCAGGTGAACCCTAACCGAGGGATTTTGCATTTTGACCCGGCACAAACGAACGTCAGAATTACACGTCATCTGCCATCAGAAATGCTCCGTCATTTGATCCAGCATTACTGGTTCGTCGAATGGAATTTAGAGGGGCAGCCGCCGTATACGCAGGAAGTATTGCAGCATCCCGGGGTCAACATCGTGTTTGAACAAGGAAGTTCGTACGTCTGCGGAATCGAAAGCAGGAAAGCGGCTTATACGCTGCAGGGAAAGGGGCAGATTGTAGGAATTCTTTATCGTCCAGGTGCTTTTTACGGTTATACGTCAGAGCCCATGTCGGAACTGGTGGACCGTAAAGTGGATATCTCCAGATATTTTCCGTTTGATGCGGAAACGGCAGAGAAGGGGATATTTGCGTCGAACTGTCTGGAAGAGAGGGTTGCCTTTATTGAAAGACTGCTGTCCAGTTACATTCCGGAGCCGGATGACAAAGTGGACGAGCTGAACAAGATCGTCAGGGCGATCATGGAAGATCGTTCGTTGACCAGCGTAGATTTGCTGGTGAACCGGTTCAACGCATCCAAACGCACGCTGCAGCGCATGTTTAAACAGTATTTAGGGGTAAGCCCCAAATGGGTCATTCAGCGATACCGCATGCACGAGGCCAGCGACGCGATTGAAAATGGAGCTGATATCACGACGGTGGCCTTGGAGCTCGGTTATTTTGACCAAGCGCATTTCAGCAAAGATTTTAAGGCGATCGTAGGAACGTCTCCTCATGCCTACCGGCGGGGGGATTAAGGTAGTCGCACTTTATTTACAGATTTTGAAATATCATTGAACAGGTCTGTTCAGCCTGCAAACGTAAAGCGCCGGCAAGACGTTGTCTTGACCGGCGTTTTTGCAGATATATGAAAGTATGCGCTTTGGTGGCTTGGAATTTTATTGCATGAAGTCAGCAAAATCGGGAATGCTCGGATTCGCGATATAGTGCCCGCCTTCGACTTGAATGGTCTGGCCCGTAATGAATTTCGATTCATCCGAAGCCAGGAATAGGACGGTGTATCCGATATCGTCCGGTTCTCCGTGGTACGGGAGCTTGTTGTACTTGGCGAAAATGTCCAGCACTTGCGGCGGCATATTGTTTTTAGCGGCGGGAGTGAGAATTAAGCCAGGTGCAACCGCGTTGCAGCGGATGCCGGAGGCGCCGTATTGGGTGGCGATATATCTCGTCAGGTTCACGACCGCGGCTTTGGAAGCACCGTATGCCGAACGAATGGAATCGCCTGTAAAGCCTGCCATGGATGCCGTATTGATGATGGATCCGCCGCCCGCCTCGATCATATGGGGGATCGCGAAGCGGCTGCCGAGCAGCACGCTTTTCAGATTGACATTCATGAGCCGGTCCCACTCCATCAGATCCATGTTCACAACATCCAAATCCTTCTGAAGATTGGTTAAGCCTACATTATTGAACAGCACCGTAATTGTGCCAAAGTGCTTGACGGTAAACTCGACAGCTTCCCGGATCGAGCTCTCGTCACCTGCATCGAGGAACAGGCCGTAGGCTTCTCCGCCTTGTGCGTTGATCTCAGCAGCTGCCTGCTGCGCTCCTTCCGCATTGAAATCCGCAATCACCACTTTGGCCCCCTCTTTAGCCAACAGTCTTGCGGAGGACAACCCAATTCCTGAAGCTCCTCCCGTTACAAGGGCAACTTTTCCTTCTACTCTTGCCATATGAAATGAACACCCGCCTTTTGGTTTAGAACATTAATATTTAGACGTCTAAATAATATCAAAGTTTATTGGGGCAGGCAAGTTTAGGGCGCCCTCAGGGCTGGAAAGTAATGGCTAATTATTAAAATTTAGTAAATCAGTTTTTGATTTGCTCTGTTAACATGATTCGTAGACGACCGGAAAGGGGCCTTAGGATTGAAAAAGGGAATAGGATTTGCTGCATGGTTTTTGTCTGCTGCTTTTGTGTTTTCAGGATGCGCTTCGGACAAGCCGGAGAGTGGTTCACAAGACTTCGAACAGTCCGCAATTTCTTCGATTGAAAAAGAGCAAGAGCCATCTAAGCTGCTCAGTGCTTCTGAAAATGGAGAGGTAAAACTTTTTGAAACTACAGATGGAGTCATTGTAGACGTTAACGGCAGCCAAAAGAAATTCGATTGGAACATACTTAAAGGTGTTTCTAATCCACAAGTGTCCTATGTTGATCTGACAGGGGATGGCAAAGAAGAAGCGGTCATCATTCTGGTTACGGGCTATGGTACTGAATTAGATACGAATGAAGCCCATATTTTAAACGGGAAAAACCTTTCGGAAATAAAGATACAACGTGTGGAGGAGATTCTTGCGGGTATAGAAACCGAAGTTAGCCAAAAGGGCGATGAACTGCTAGTGAAGGCTAAGGCTCAAGGGAAAGAATACAAATTCAGTAAAAAAGTCAGCGAGTTAGCGTTAATGCATAATTCAGATGGTCAATATGAAAACAAACTTTACTTTGGTAATGTCATTCTAAACAATGTGAAAGATCAGAAACTGACCGTTGATATAGTCGGATCTGTTAGACCCATTGATGACGTGCTTCCAGACTACGTATGCACTGTTCATGTAACGTATAAATATGATCAAGACCTACATGAGTTTGCTGCAGATCAAATACAAATTACCTCTGATCAATAAAAAAAGAAGCTGGCCCCAATTGGTCAGCTTCTTCTTGGCGTCGTACTTTACATCAAGTTATTTCTATAGTGCAGCTATTAAATCGCCCTGATCGCATCCATTAATAATGACGTCGCTTTGCCCAAGAGGTGTTTATCTTTATAAACGATGCCCAGCGGAACGATAGGGTGGATGTCAGAAAATGGACGGATGACCAAAGAACCCTCCAGTTCGAGTCCGCTGTACATCGGAACGACCCCCACGCTGGATGCTTCCTTAAGCAGTTGCTGAATGACAAAGAAACTTCCTACCTCCATACAAGAAAAAGGGTGGGGTTCCGTTTGGTTCACCGCCCTCTCCCAAAGCTTCCGATAGATACAAGTCGGTTCTTTGACCAGAACCGTAAGTCCCGCGAGGTCGCTAACCGCAATCTCATCCCGTTTGGCAAGCGGATGATCCACATGCATCATGACCCCGAGTTGATCCTCGAACAGCGGTTCAAAATCCAGCATGAATTTCGCCGAGGGAACCGAGCATATCCCAAAGTCCAGTTCGCCGGATCGAACCCTGTCCGCAATCGATTGGCTGCCGCTCACTTCCATCGTTAACTGCACTTTCGGATACAGCCTGCAAAAATCGGCCACGACCGCCGCCAATCTTTGGCTTGCGATGGGTTCGATCGCGGCGAAACGGACGGTCCCTCCTTCTCCCGAAGCGATTTCGGAGACGGTCTGCCTCATGGATTGAACGGACTTCAGCAAAGTCCCGGCTTCTTGATGAAGCCATCGGCCAGCCTCGGTGACGATCACACGTTTGCCATCTCGAATAAATAAAGAAACACCCAGGTCGGCTTCCAAACGCTGGATCTGAAGAGTTACCGTAGAAGGTGCATACTGAAGCTCCTCGGCAGCTTTCTGGAAGTGGCCGAGACGTACGCAGGCTTCGAACGTTTTTAAGGCTCGCAAATCCATCTTCGTCCCCTCCTTAGTTTAAGATAATTAAACAATTCATTCATATAATTCAATTTTACAAAATAATCGCACTCTTTTAAACTAATTTCAAACCAATCAATGGAAGGAAAATCAAATGATGGGCCAAAAATCGGCATGGAACGCAATCACTTTGTGGGCATCACTGTTATTTGTCGTGATCCTCGGTTTTTCCCGGCTCTCTTACGGCATGTTTCTGCCGGGAATTCAGCGGGAAATCGGGGGGAGCTACAGTCAATTAGGTATGTTGGGGACGATCAATTTTATCGGTTACTTGGTGGGGACCTTGTGCCTGCCTCCATTGATCTCGCGGTTTCCGGACCGGAAGCATGGCATCAATCGAACGACATGCTTTTTGCTCGGATTGGCCATGATCGGCTCGGCATTCAGTGATCATTTGGCCCAACTCGGTTTATGGCGTTTTGCCATAGGATTTCTATCAGCTCTCGCCACGGTGCTCGTCTTGTCAATTGCAATGGACGCCGTTCGGCCGGCTGAGCAGGGAGCGGCTTCGGGCTTGATTTGGCTGGGCGGCTCCGCTGGCATTCTGCTCACGGGTTTATCCGCACCCTTTACGATTGACCCGTCCCATTTGCAGGGATGGCGGTATGCTTGGGCAGCCATGGGCGTATTTGGCATCGCGGCGGCGTTCGGTTTTGCGGTGGTCACGAGCAAGCGAAGACAGGGAAGTTCATCGTCCCAGGCAGAAGTGAAAACTCCGGATCAACAACGCGTCAAAGTATACCGGCTTCTATTCAGCCCCGAGAAGCTCTTGTTCTTAATCGGTTCTTATTTTTTCCTTGGTGCGGGATACATTATTTACTTCACTTATCTGATCCCTTATCTGGTAAGCAGGGGCATACCGGCCCTCTTTGCCGGATTAATCTGGTCCGGTATCGGCTTGGCGGGCATGTTTAACGGCTGGGTCGGCGGCAGGGCTATCGACCGGTGGCCGAGCGGGTATACGCTGGCGGCGGGGCTGTCCTTGGGAACCGTCGGGGTGCTCGGCATAACGACTGGGAATTTGTTCTTTACCACACTAGGAGCAGTGATGATCGGGCTTGTTTCTTTTATTACTCCGCCGCTGATGACGACTTCGCTGCTTCGGCGCCACGTTCCACTCCGCGCCTATGCGGCATGCCTCAGCATCGCCACCGCCTTTTTCGCGGCAGGACAAATGCTGGGACCCATCGTCGGCGGGGTAGGAGTGCAGCAGTACGGTTTGCAATTCGGCGCGGCCTCAGGCGCGATCTTTATGGGAATATCCGCGGGGTTGGCGGGCTTGTATGGACAAAAGCAGCGAAAAACGAAAACACGCGACCTGCATCTTGGCGCCTGAATCGTATATAAAGGAGGAACAGTACAATGACGGAGTATACTCCATTGGCACAAAGAAAATATTTTAAATCGGGAAATCTTCAGCTGTCCTATCTTGATTTTGGCGGAGACAGCAGGCAGGTGCTGGTGATGCTGCATGGGTACATGGCTAATGCAAGGACCTTCTCGGAGCTGGCGGCCCGATTTAAGGATTGGCGGGTGATTGCTCTGGACCAGCGGGGACATGGATGGAGCGACCATCCACCCGGACGGGAATACGCCAGGGAAGATTATGTAATGGATATTTGGAATCTGATCCAGTCCGAGCTTGGGGGACAGCCGGTTACGATTTTGGGGCATTCTTTGGGTGGATTAAATGCTTATCAATTCGCGGCCCGCTATCCTGAACTGGTGAGCTCCTTGATTGTGGAGGATATCGGCGCGGAGATTAATGCGGACTTTTCCTTTGCCGAACGGCTTCCGTTCCGGTCTCCTTCCTTGAAGCAGCTGAGGGAATCGCTTGCAAGCGCAGGACTCCGGGCGATCGACTACTTTGCCGAAAGCGTGCTGGAGGATGAATGGGGTTGGGGCTTCCGAACGGATTTGAAAGGGCTGCAGGTATCCGTCCCCCAATCCAACGGGGTGTGGTGGGACGACTGGCTGCGCTCAAGCTGCCCGATCCTCCTGATTCATGGCGGCAGGAGCTTCATCCTGGATACCGAACAGGCAAGACGCATGCAGGCAAGAAGACCAGGCACCAAGCTTGTCGTTTTCGAACAATGCGGTCACGGTGTCCACTCCGATGATTTAAATGGTTATGCTCAAGCGGTGAACGACTTTCTGGCTGACCCGTATAGCAACTGAAAAAGCGCAGTGAGATGGGCGGGACAGAAGCAATCCCAAGAAAGCGGGAGGTCGTGACCTGCTGTTAATGCCAGCCGCAGAGCCGGCATCCAAATACAAGAAGGTTAACCTTATGGGCGCTTCTTGCGCTGTAAGATTAACCTTATTTTTTGTTACTTGGTTACGACACCCAAACTCTTGCACCGAACGTTGATTCCCGGTATAGCGGAATTTTAATATAACCGTTCTTCGCCGGTTATTGGATTTTTGAACGCGGACTTGATGTCGCTGCGGCTGAGTTCTCCGGCGAATTCGGTGTCCGGGACTTCTGAACCCTTGTTACGGTTTGCTTTGGCCGCTTGTTCTTTCGCTTCGGCTTCGTTGGCTAAGTGGTTATCCTTTTCCATTTCGTTTCGATGCCTCCCTTGTCTAAATTCCATTTATCATTAGGATGCAACTTCCAGTCTGCGTCTATGCATCCTTGCACGGATATTAAACGGCTATATTATTTCTTTCCCTATCCCCCTAAAGGCCAATGAACTATGATCAGAATAGCGAAAATTCAGGAAGCGAAGCGGGAGGGAAAAGATGTTCGAATCGATTTACGATCAATTGAACCGATGGGGGAAGGACGACACGTTTTTCGTGCGCATCATTGAGCGGATCAAGCCTGACGGAATAGCTGATTTAGGCTGCGGAACCGGAAGGCTGACGCTGCATTTGGCGGGTAAAGGTTATCACGTGACCGGTTTGGATCCCGACGAGGCGTCGATTCGGATTGCCGAGCAGAAGGACACGAAGAACGCCGTGCAATGGGAGATTGGAACGTCCGAGAAACTGGGGGCGGAGCGGTTTGATGTAGTGATGATGACGTCCAACGTGGCACAGGTTTTTGTGACGGACGCGGAATGGACAGCCACGCTGCACAACATTTTTCAGTCCTTGAGGCCGGGAGGGTATCTTTTGTTCGACACCAGAAATCCTCTCGCACGCGCTTGGGACCGCTGGACCAAGGAACACTCTCTTCGTGAAGTCGTGGATCCGGCAACGAAGGCGAACATCAGGACCTGGCATGAGACGACCTCGGTTCATCTGCCCCTGGTGACATACGATACTTTTTATGAAAACTTGGATACCCATGAGGTTCGGAGCGAAGACGACACGCTGATTTTTAGGGAGAGGGAGACGCTCAGGCAGGATCTGCTTGCTGCAGGCTTTCAGCTGGTGAATATATACGGAGACTGGGATATCCAGCAGGCGGGGCTCCATGCCAAATCCTTTATCTTTGCTGCTAAAAAGTAAAAAGAAACAGCATACCCCCATGGTTTCTGCAATGAAACAGCCTGTCGGCCTAAGCCGGCAGGCTGTTCTGCTAACGTGCGAGATCCATGAGAACGCCGAGGGTTAGATGCTGAACCGCCCCGGATTTTACGAAAGAGCTGCTTACTCTGCGGTTTCGTCCAAGTCTTCCGTATAGGCCAAAATGCCGCGTTTGAAATAAAGCAGCTTTTCATCCGTAGTCGATTCCATGAGATTGGTAATCAGGAGTTCGACGCTTTCTTTATACTGCTGGCCGTTGTACAGCGCCATGGCCAGAAAAACCCGGAGTGCCCGGTTGTCAGGGAACTCCTGAACGCCCCTGCGGAGCGTTGCGATCGACTTCTCATATTGGCCCCAGTACCGGTAGGTGCTCCCCAGACCGAGCAGACAGCGCTCCAGATCGTTACCGGAAAGGCCGAGCTGCAGGGCGCGTTCGTAGTAGGGGATGGCTTCTTTCCCCAATCCCGAGTTGTCATGGGCGATTGCGGTCTGGTAGTTCACCTGCGCATCATTCGGATCTTCGTTCAGCAGCTCCAACAGCCGGGCGCGCACATCGGCCAGAAGCTCTTGATCCTGGTTGGCCCGTCCCTCTTCGCGAAGAGCAATTAATTGTTGAAGCTGGTCTTTTGGCACGTTGCTTCACTCCTCTTTTTTCCACATGAAGGAATTCTAACACAGCATCTAAAGGGCGTCTATTTGAAGTCTGGTTCAAATGGTATGATGACGAATAGAAAGCTTGCTCTTTGGGTTAGAGAGGGAGAAATGATGCGAGTAATTACTTTATGCGGGTCTACTAAATTCAAAAGGCAGTTTGAACAGGCCAACGCTTATTTAACACTTAAAGGAAATATTGTGATAGGCCTAGCGTTCTTTGAACAAAGTGAAGGAATCGAATTGACGACAGAACAGGCAGAACTGCTTGGCGAACTTCATTTTAAAAAAATTGATTTGTCCGATGAAATCTTTGTCATTGATGTCGAAGGTTATATGGGGAGCAGCACAAAAAAAGAAATTGAGTATGCCGAAAGAACCGGGAAGACGGTTCGGTATTACTCAAAGACGGATATCCCTGAGAAATAGATGGGGAGCATACGGCCGTCGTCACGTTAGTATCGCGGTATGCCACCATGGATGCCTTAGTTGGAGCCATTAATCGCCAGCTGCAAGGTGCATCCGTATCTGCCGTAGCAGAAAAGGTAAACGACAATCAGTTCAGACTGGTTGCCAATTCGACGGACATTCCGCTAAACGTTTCCGGAGTGGATAAAAATCAGTTTTTCGAGGAATAAGCATGCAAAGCCCGATTCCACCGGCAGGTGAATCGGGCTTTTTTTCAGTACCTCATGCCAATCAGACTGGGTAGAAAGGCCAGAGAAGAGAAGGGTGTAGGATTTAAGCACTCCCGATCACGCCCTGGCATGATAACCCCGGACAATGAGCGCAACTACCGCGGCGAAAACGACAATAAGTCCAGAGTAGATGGAGATCGCTTGATAAAAGCCAATCCACTCGGCGCCGATGCCTAGTGCAAGCACCGGGATACCGGCACCCAGGTAGGTGACCGCATAAAAGATCGACATCATATCCGCCCGGCTTCCGGATGGGGACATTTCATTGATCCAAGACATACTTCCTGACGCGGCCGGCCCATGCCCGCTTCCCGCCAACACGGTGCTTAATAGAAGGAGGAAAACCGACTGCGTAGGAATTGCAATGACAACGCCCACGATGCCGAGCGTAAGCAAAGCAAAACCTGTATAGATGGCTGACGATGCCGACAAGGACTTGAACAGAATCTGGGATAATGTTGAAAATCCGAGCATTAAGCAAACAACAGCGCCCGATAAGGCCAAATTATGAAGATTCATTTGGGTGGCGATGACCGTCGGCACCAGTGTCATAAAAAACACGGCTACCGCCCATGCGATGATCGACGCCAACACCGAGATCGTAAACGGCTTCCGGATCACGGCCGGCACGCTGGGCAGCTTCAGCCGCTGGGGTGCGCCCGCAATTTTGCGGGTTTCCGGTACGGCTAATAACCCAAGGAAGGCAAATCCTAAAAGCACTAAATGCAAATCATAGGGAAGCCGAATGGGGGAGGATGAATATTCACCCAATAGACCGGAATATAGCGGACCGATGGCCGTCCCGATTGCGATGGACACCGATGCCACCAGCGAGGCCGTTTTGCTGCTTGACGGGCGCAGCTCAGACAGTGTCGCAACAGCTGTCCCATTGATGATACCGACGCCAACGCCCTGAATCGCACGTGAAGCAAGCAGCATGGCGAGGTTATGGGATACCGAGAACATGAGCGAACCCGCTCCGGCTGCGATCACGCCGGCCAGCAGCACCTTTTTACGTCCAATACGATCCGAGAGCTGACCAAACACAAAGCTTGCGGGTATCAAAAAAAGGACATACATAATAAAAAGAAAGGACGTCACTCCCGTTGAAAAGTGCCACAATTGCCCATAAAGGCTATAAAGGGGAGCCGGAATATTCGTACCCATCATAATAATCAAAAGGGCGTAAGCCACAAACCAAAATGACATGTGATTAACTGTACGTGATTTAGACATAGAAAATCTCCTTATGTTAATCATAGTAGTAATTTTAATAAAAAATGTAATAATTTTTATTACATATATACGTAAAAGAATTAAAATATAATAGATGATTTTTGCCTCTCCAGCATTATTGTAATATTTTTTATTACAATTATCCGAAAAATAAAGAAGCAGGCTGTTCCTAATCCTGCTCTCCGATCCTGTGCAACACATCGGCAATCGTATAATCCTTCAGATTGGCCACGACACGTTGTTCGGTCGTTTCAAAGATACCGTCCATAGCTCGCTCGATATTCGCGCCGATGGCACATTTTTGATTGGCGTCAGGCCATTTGGGCTTCAGGGATCCCTCTGAGGTCAAGACATAGAGCTTATCCAGGGTAATTGTCCGCGGATCCTGGACGAGGATGAAGCCTCCCTTAGCTCCATGCTTGGATTGAATGAAGCCATGCTTTCTAAGCAAAGACAGTACTTTGCGAACGCGCACCGGATGGACGGCCACACTTTTGGCTATATTATCACTGGTTTTCAGATTGTCCGGCGCATAAGCCAGAAATACAAGGCTGTGCACAGCCACGATAAAATCGCTGTTCATTTGCATCACCATTTGTAATATAATTTATTACATTTATTTTGTCAACGTAAGTGCCATCTTGAAGCTCAGGAGCGCTATGATGTGCCCCCAGCCTAACCGTCATGCGGATTCTGGCCTATGTTGGCGTTAAAGTAATCGATCAGCCAATTCGTCAATTGCCGCTGGGAGCCGCTAATAAATCGATCCGCATAGTACATCAGCTCCAGATAACGCACCGGTGTCGGTCCAGTAATTGGGATCGATGCAATTTCGGGACGCTCCGGATTTTGTCTGAGCAATCCAGCCGGTTGAATCGTCGCGCCTACCCCTGCTGATACTAACTGCAGCAGCGAAGTGGCTGAACTGGCCTCCATCACCGTCGTTAATTCGAAGCCCTCTTGTCTGCATACATCGTCAACCAGATCGCGGCCTAGATACCCTTTTGGATACATTACTAAGGCATGCTTCTTCAGTTCCTCCAGCGTGATCTCCTTCCTGTCGGCGAGCTCGCTTGCCGAATTCACGAATAGATGATAGGGTTCGCATCCAAGCGGAATTTGGGTCAGCCTTTTATCGACCTGCCCGCGCAATCCAATCCCGAGATCTACTTTATGGTTAAGCACTTCGTCCTGGACGAAGATCGTTGAGAAGGCCTGCAGCTGGATGTCAGGATAGGTGGATTTGAACTGGACAAACAGCGGAACGAGCTGAAAATCCAGGTCAGAAGGCAGCACGGCCAGCCGAACGGTGCCTTGTTTGCCGGACTGGAGCTCCTTGATGGCATTTTTGGCATCCCGTTCCGCCTGCAGCATTTTTGTTCCATACTCCCGCAGAAGCCTACCGGCTTCCGTCGCAACCACCTTCTTGCCGATGCGGTCGAAGAGCGGCATGCCGAACTCCGCTTCAAGGATGCGAATCTGCTGGCTTAGTGTGGGCTGGGAGATACCTAGCTCATCGGCGGCTTTCGTAAAATGAAGATGCTCATACACGGCCATAAAGTACTGTATATTTCGAGTGTCCATGCAAGGTCTCCTGATTTTAATAGTATTTTACTATCATAATAATATAAATTATAGGATTGAACAATGAAAGGTGGTTCCATATACTGAATGTACATAAAGCAGATGGGTGGAGGAAATCGATGAGAAAGTTCTATTTATTATTAGCTATATTTATCGCGGCGTTGAACCTGAGGCCAATTCTTACGTCTGTTGCCCCTTTGCTAGGTACTATGCAGGGCGATTTGGGAATGAGCGGGCTGACCGCAAGTCTGCTCACGACGCTGCCTGTATTATGTATGGGGATTTTTGCTCCTGCAGCGACGGCGCTGAGTGATCGGCTGGGGCTGGAGCGCACGATTATCATCGCCTTGCTGCTCATTACAGGAGGCACTGCTTTGCGAGGAATCGTCGGCTCCGTCACGATCCTGGTGGTTACAGCGTTGGTAGGCGGGATCGGGATCAGTTTGGCAGGGCCTTTATTGTCCGGTTTTATTAAAAAATATTTCCCGACGAAGCCCGGCATCGTCAGCATCTATTCCGCATCAATGACTGTGGGGGCAGCATTAGCATCCGCCTTCTCCATTCCGATATACGACCGGAGTCATCACAGCTTAACGTTGACCTTGTCATGCTGGGCTATTTTGGGTGTTATTGCCCTCTTGATCTGGTCGGCATTTCTCCGGAACAAGGCCGAGCGGAAGAGATTGGTTCGTTCCAGGCTGCCCATCCGTAATAAAAGAGCGATATTATTAACGTTATTTTTCGGTTTTATGGCAAGCATGTTCTATTCCATTACCGCATGGATTTCACCGATTGCGCACAGCTTCGGGTACAGTCCGTCGAGCTCGGCGATGTTCCTTACCTTGTTTACGATTATCCAAGTTCCTGTCTCCTTAATCGTTCCGGGTCTGGTGTCCCGCTTTGGCAAAAGAAGATTGTTTCTGGTTTTGTGCAGCGTGTTTGAGTTGATCGGTATTGTAATGTTATTGTTCCACCTGCCGATGCTGCCGGCTATCATCTGTTTGGGAATCGGGGCAGGCGGATTATTCCCGCTGGCGCTGATGCTGCCGATTGTCGAGACGAACACTTCGGAGGAAGCGGGGGCGTGGGCCGCGATGTCTCAGTGTGGAGGTTACATTATCGGCGCATTCGGTCCGCTGCTGGTTGGAACGATCCATGATTACAGCGGAAGCTTTCACGCTGCGCTTCTCGCGATGCTCGTCATCATCGTGGCGATGATCGGGGTGCAGCTGCTGATCGCAGGCAAAAAGGCTGAGGAGGGGGCAGGTTCGTGATGGCCTGATCCGGCAGCTTTTTATTACTGACAGGATAGTTTAAGAGGTAAGGTACTTCATACCATTGGATTAGGCAGCAAAAAAAAGAGGGCTAAACTGCCCTCTTTTTACGATATTCGCTGGTTTATTCTCTTCTCGGACACTTCAATAACAACCAAAACATTAAAGCTCCGTTTTTCCGGAAACATATCAGAACTTAAATTCATCTCTCAAGAGCCCCATCACGATGTTGTCAACGTACTGTCCATCAATATAGGAATGCTCGCGCAGCCTTCCCTCAATAACGAAACCGCACTTCTCGTAGGCGCGGATAGCCCTTGGGTTGCCGCCCCAAGTTTCGAGCTGAACTCGCCGCAGGTTCATCGTCTGGAACACATACCGGATCAGCGCTTTTAGCGCATCCGATCCCCAGCCTTGTCCCCAGAAGTCCTTGTTTCCAATACCGATGCCGACGGTACAGCGGCGGGAGACGATGTTCACGTCCCGGTACTCAATGAAACCGATATGCTCGGGTTGTTCGCCGCGCGTATAAATGGAGAATCGTCCTTTTTCCCGCTTATCCAGTTCCAGGATTTCCTTTCTGTATGCATCCTCCAAATATTCCAGTGGAACATGGCTGAACAAGAACAGGGCCGAACCCGCTTCCAGCTTGGCTGTTTCCTCATCATTCCTCCAGGCGTATGCCCGTCTGTAATCATCCAGAGAGACGGGGCGCAGTTCGACCTTTTCACCAGTAATCAATGGGATCTACCTCCATAACTGTTTTTGATCGTCGCCATCTTGATGAATTAATTATTACAGAAAGGGGAGCGAGGGACAAATGCTCTTGAATGGCTGTACGAATGAATTGCCTGTTTACCCTTAACATTAATAATGGAAATTGGTAGGATAAGGGATGGGGATTGGATAAGATAGAAACTTATAGAAGGAGCGATGACAAAACATGAAGAAGATCATCCCAAGCATCATTTTTGCATTCATTCTTGCGATCGCATCGTCGCCTGCTTATGCAGCGAACCATCCCATCCAAATTGACGGCGTCGCGGTGGCGTCCGATGTGAAGCCGGAGACGAAAAACAAGCGTACCATGGTGCCTTTGCGCGTGGTCAGTGAGAATTTGGGGGCCAAGGTCGATTGGTCGAATTCGAAAGTAACGCTTACCAAAAGCAGCATGAAAGTGACGCTGCAAACGAACAGCACGGCGGCCATGAAAAATGGTGAAGCGGTGCAGCTGGATGTCAAGCCGTACATCAAGAACAACCGCGTGATGGTTCCGCTTCGCTTTATCGCCGAAACGTTCGGCTGTAAAGTGAATTACAGCAATTCGAAGGTTACGGTCGAAACCGCGCCACTTGTCATTCACAACGTGAAAGTAAAAGCACTGCAGGAAGAATACCACATGACGATGGGCGGCGTCGTCCAGCAGCTTAAAGGAAATGCGTATAACGCAGCTATTTATGATGCTTTTGTGCGTAACAAAGGCGCCAAAGTCGATGCCCCAGCCAGTTACTCGTGGATGGCGAACATCGATGTTCCCGGGTCGTATTACAAAAATTCGCAGTATGATTTTCTGGATGAGAAAGGGAACAGCGTGCAGCGGTTTGATGTCTATTCTCTCGTTAACGCCTTTCCCGACGAGCTGTTGACGGGCTACCCGGAAGTTCTCTTGTATGATGCTACCGAGGATCAATGGTACCTGTTCAGCGGTGCAGCAAGAGACTCCATTCAATCGATGGTGGAGACGGCCGGAAAGAACGGCTTTCTGACCGTAATTAGCAATACAGTAGTATAAACAGAGGCAAGCATAGGGCCATCCTGCAAAGGGTGGCTTTTTTGCGTGATCATGCTCCTCCGACAATTATTAAGTTTTATGAACGATATTTAATTCCCAAGGGTGTTTCTTACGAAAGTACTGCCTATGTGAAAAAATGGAAGTGTACGCTGCTGGCTGCACCGCTTTAGACTCATTTTTGAAAGCGCTTTATTCATTGGCGAAAGGTTCTGACTGCTTTAATAGCATTCAAAGCATGAGCAAACAGTCGAGTTCATCTTGCGCCAAAAGGAGGTGGGGAAGTCTCCCGGGACGGGGAGGAGGTGTGTACCATACCTAGACAGGAGGTTATTCAATTTGATGCGTAAAAGATGGAAAGCAAAGCTCGCGGTGCTTAGAGCCATTCCCGCCATCGTGCTGGCTGCCGGTACGGTTCCGTTCGGAACGCAGCCGGCCAGCGCAGCCGCGGAGAAATTCCCGACCTTCGTTCAGCACGCTGTCCCCAGTCTCACCTCTGGTACGGCCGATATCGCCGGCACCGCGTTTGTGGATCAGGACGGGGAGTTTCACTGGATGTATTCCGTCTCCAACTATGAGCAGGCGGACGACGGGGGATCCTGGATCAAGTACAACACCAGCACAGACCTAGGCAAGCTGAACACGAACTGGGGCACCCCTGTGACTTATAATTCTTACTGGAACCGGCCGGGGACGATCAATTACAAAATCGACGAAACGAACGGCATTCCGACGCCTTATCAGGATGATCACAACGACGGTATCGGCATTTGGGTCGATCCGGATACCGGTTACTGGTACTCGCTCACCAATGATGAGTATCAATTTAATCCATTTGCTACCGGGAACCCGACGAATAACCAGCGGATCGCCACGGGCGTGCACAACAACCGTGTTCTCTCCATGTACTCGACCGACAAAGGCAAAACATGGAACCTGATCGGACAGGTGGCGACCTCGCCGTGGAACGACGGTGACGAAGCGGTTACCGCGAGCGGTTTTCCGGGGAAGACCTGGTCGTATGGGGTGGCCGGGACACGCTTCTTCGTCGATAACGTTAACGGTTATTTTTACGTTTTATACAACAACCATATTAATTGGAAAACGGGCTACAGCAATGTCCTCACCTACTTCCACCTCGCCCGCTCGCCAATCAGCGCAAAGATGGCTGAGGGCTCGTGGGACGTATGGTACAACGGCACGTGGACGCGCTCTGCTCTAAAAGGGTACGCCGGATGGATCGGAAGTCCGATGGGCGCAGGCAGCGATCATAACCTCACAGTCAACTATACGCCAGAGACGGATGACCTGAGGCTGACCGGCATCGGGATGGATAACTCTTCGCTCGATATCGGCTATATGAAAGTGCCGAGCAGCGGTGATTTCACTTTCAAAGATACGGCAGGCAGCACATATACGGCGAATACGGTGAGCGGAACGATCACCGGTCCTGGCGGCAGTGTCCCTTCGGTGACGTACTCCGATCCCGCACTGGATGCAACGGTAATGGTCTATGTTGAGAGCGGCGCAGTATGGATCAAGCAGGAGAACAACGCCACCGGCTATGTGACCTCGGTCAAAGTCAGCGCAGGCAATCCGATCTTTAAAGATACCGTGACGGAACGGCTTTTTGTTCCGGTCAATACGCAGTACGAGAACGCCTTTTCGTATAACGTGTACAGCGGCAAATACCGCTCTGTCGGCTATGATGGGTACGTCTACGAGACCAACGATCTCGGCAAGCCGGACACCTTCTGCCTCGTCGGCAAGCTGCCTGCCACGGTGGGGAGCTATATGTCCCAGATCGATTCCGGAAGCCTGACGAACCAACAAGTCAGCGGCTATTCGTTCCGGGCGATCTCCGACTTGTCCGGCAAGCAGATCAGTTATTCCCTGCCTGAACCCGATGCCGGCCATGCCTACTATTCTTCTTACAATCCGCCGAAGGACAACGATGGAACGGATATCTCCCCGTTGTCTGCCTATACGGTCTCCGTTGGCGGCAGTGACCTGAAGGACGGCACGGCCAGCCAGTGGCAGTTCGTTCCCGTACCTGACGAATTCGATCCGTCGAAGAACAGCGGCTTCTACCGATTGCAAAATGTGGAGACCGGAAATGATCTGAAGGTATCCGGATCGACGCCGGCGCAGACACGGGCGATGGGCGCAGCAGTCACCACAGGGCTTGCGGATCCGAATGCCGATCCGAACGGCAACGGAGGAAACGGCGCCGCGGCCGGAAGCGATCAGTGGTATCTTCTTCCGGTCGGCAACGCGAAGCCGGCTGACCTATCCCCGGATTCTTCGGCGTCGGAGATCGAGGCCGCAACGAATACGAGCTTAACCGGGATCACGAAGTACAGGCTGGTCAACCGGGCCAGCGACCGTGCTGTTGAATTCGTGTCGGGTCAAGCGTCCATCCAGGGGATCAAGTTCGATGCCTCCAATGCTCAGGTGCTGACGATTACGCCGACGACTGCAGGATTGGCTGCGCCGACCGGGTTGACCGCCAAGGCAGCGGGCCAGTCCCAAATCGACGTCACCTGGAACGATGCTAATGGGGCAGCAAGCTATGATCTGGTCGTGGACGGCGCGCTGATCAGCGGAGTAAGCAGCCCATACAAGCATACGGGGCTTGATGCGAGCTCGACGCATACGTATCAAGTAAGAGCTCGCAGCAGCTCGGGATCGAGTCTATGGAGCCTGCCGGTCCAAGCCACGACGACGTCGGGGGTCGTCTCGGAAGGCAAGACGGCAACGGCAAGCTCATTCCAAACAGGGAACAATATCGAGTACGCGAATGACGGCAAAGCCGGCACGCGCTGGGCGGCCGTCACGAATTCCTACCCGCAGTGGTGGAAAGTCGACCTTGGCGATATCATGCATATCACGAAACTCGAGAGCTACTGGTACAACAGCGCGACCTACCCGAGATACTACCAATACAAAATTGAAGGCAGCAATGACGATGTCACGTACACGACCCTCCTGGACAGAACGGACAATAAAACGCAGGGCTTGACGACGGATGCCCTCGATGCGGCGTACCGCTATCTCCGCGTAACAGTGACGGGATCCAACTACAGCGGAGGAAGTGCTTCCAGCTACGAATTCAAGGTGTATGGGGAACCCGTTCATGACGATACCGTCCCTGCGCCTCCAGCCAACCTGACGGCAAAGGCGGCAGGCGACAGCGCGATTGAATTGAACTGGAACGCGGTAGAGCAGGCGGAAGGGTACAGCGTCTACCGGTCCGATAAGGCCGATGGCGAATTTGTCAAACTTAACGACGAGGTACTGTCTAGTACGACGCATACCGACACCGGCCTGACGGCTTCGACGGAATATTTCTACATCGTCAAAGCCGTCAACGCAGTCGGTGAATCCGCTCCGTCGGATGTGGTGTCCGTGAAGACGGATCAGCCGCACATTACCGGCATCAACGTAACACCGCAACAAGTAGAGTTGAAGGAAGGCGAAACCGCACAGCTCACTGCGGCCGTTACACCGGAGGATGCGGGAGATAAGACCATCACGTGGACATCCAGCGACACCAGCGTAGCGGAAGTGAGCGACACCGGTAAGGTAACGGCCAAAAGTCCGGGGACCGCGGTAATCACGGCTGCAGCCGCTGGCGGCGAATATACCGCGACCGCCCGCATTACTGTACTGGATACGACCTCGCCGACCATCGTGCTGGATGAACCGGGGAAATTGACGGGCAATCATTACAATGTGGAAAAGGGAACGCTGCGCGTTACGGGGAAAATCAGCGAGCCCGGCATTGTTCTCGTGAATGGAGTACAGGCTGACGTGAAGGATGACCTGACGTTCAGCGCGGATATCGACCTTCAGCCGGGCATGAACCGGATCGAAGTCACGGCATCGGATCGGGCGGGCAATACGGCCGAGCCTGTCAGCTATAACGTAGTGCCCTCTAAGTAATGATGTGAGGCAACCGCTTTCGGTCACAGCTTGGCATCCCGCAACACTAAAACTGCATACGAGAGTATGATGTTCGTCTAAAAAAAATCCTGAACCTTGCCGGTTCAGGATTTTTACATCGTGGGACAAGTTGAGCGTTACGCTTTATCCTCTGATCGAATTATGAAATATCAAAATGAATGCCTGTCAGTGCTTCGCCAATGCTCCACAGACGTTCAGCGGCTTTCGCATCAACGGCGCTTGGATGCACGCCGGCCATGCCGGTCTGATGCTCATCAATGAGCGGAGAGACGTCAACGTTTTCACAGTATACGCCTCCCATCCCGTCCAGCTGACGGCTGGCTGCACACCATACGATGGTAGCGGCCCCTTCCTGCACGGTCTTTCGTTCACTATCGTATTTGGTGTATTGCCGTTGTCCCTGCTCGTTAATCGCACCCATGGTCATCAGCTCCTCATCCGACAAATGCCGGGCTAACGAGGTGACTATCGAACCGGGGTGCACCGAAAATGCCCGGACGCCATAGGCCTGTGCTCTCCGGTCCAGCTCCACCGCAAATAGGGCATCCGCCGTTTTGGACTGCCCATAGGCAGACCATTTGTCATAGCTGCGCTCCTTGTAGTGGATGTCTTCGAACACGACTGGACTGAACTGGTGAGCCCGGGAAGATAGCACGACAACGCGCGCACCACCGGCCAGCCGGAGTGCTGGCCACAGCCGCGCCGTCAGCCGGAAAGGGCCCAAGTAGTTCGTGGAAAAGTGAAGCTCGTTGCCCCGGCTGTCATACTGCTGGGGTACGGCCATAATTCCGGCACTGTGGATCAGCATATGAATCGGCCGTCCGGAACGGATCCACCGTTCCGCAAACGAATCGATGGACTGCGGATCGGTTAAATCCAGCAGCTCCGCCTCTGCGCCTGGGATGGAGGCAATGGCCGCTTGAGCAGCTGTAACGGATCGGGCCGGGACGATGATCTTGGCCCCCGCTTCCGCGAGCACTCTTGCCGTTTCCAGCCCCAATCCGGAATGTCCGCCGGTAATGACTGCCGTTTGTCCGGTCAAATCGGCTTGTCTGAGTGCTTCCATGGCTGTAGTGCGGGGTCCAAATCCGGACCCGATCGGTGTTTGGGGAGTTTTCTGCATGTTCAAAGTGATCTTCCTTTCGTTCAACCGTCTTTAATTTCCTGAAAATGATCCAGCTTATACTTGACGAGCACGAGCGTTTCGTTCAATGCGGCCATCTGGGCTTCAATGCGGATCCGGTGCTCGTCAAGCAGCCGATAGCACAGCTCCTCATCCTGGTCGTCATACGCCCGAATGTACTCCTGAATGTGTTTAAGCGGCATCTCGGTATGTTTGAGATGCAGTAGAAAATGAATTTTGCCGATGTCTTCCTGGCTATATAAACGAGACCCACCCGGTCCGCGCTGGGGGGACGGAATCAGTCCAATCTTTTCATAATACCGAAGGGTATCGGAAGTCAAACCGGTTTGTTCAGCTATTTCGGAAATGGAATATTGTCGCGACATGCCTTCTCCTTTCATCTCCTTTGTCGTCCGGACAACTATAGGATAGCCCTTGGAGTGAACTCCAAGTCAAGCGCCTGAAACTTCCTTTATTTAGTTGAACCGAAAGTTTGGATTGGCCCATAAATGACATAAAAATGAAGAAAAGCAGACCGCCGGTATTGCGGACTGCTTTTTTGGTGTTGGGAGGCGTTTGAATGGCAGCTTCCCTGCGCCTTCTCCATATCGAGGCAATAATTTTTTTTTTTAGAACGGTAATCTAAGTCGTAGAGCGAACGGGGTCAGACACGCGTTCCCGATGGACCAATCCCCACTGGGCCATGGCATTCAAAACAGGAATAAACGTCCTGCCGTATTCGCTTAGCGAGTACTCGACTTTCGGCGGAACTTCCGGATAGACGGTTCTAATAATGAGGTTATCTTGCTCCAGTTCCCGAAGCTGTTCCGTTAACATCTTACGGGTAATTTGCGAAATCGAACGCTGGAGTTCGTTAAAGCGCCTGGTCCCACCAACCAAACGCCATAGGATCACAGCCTTCCACTTTCCTCCAACGACAGACAATGTTGCCTCTACCGGACAACCGCCCATATCCATCACATCCAATCCGTCCCATGAAGTTACCAAATGGGTACTATGTCACGCAAAAGTGCGTACTTACAGGGTTATTCTCCATTTAGTATACTTCATTTTGACCGGAATGGTAGCTGTCTTACCGAAAGACGCTGCTCGTGAATGGTTGTTTATTTCGGGTATAAGAAGGCTCGTATCCATTATATTTGATCCCTAAGGAGGAACCATCATGCCGCTTGACCCTCAAGTTCAAGTTGTGTTGGAGAATATGAAGAAACAAGGGGTCCCGCCTCTTCACACGTTATCCGTGGAGAGTGCCAGAACCGTCAACTTAAGCTCCATGGCCGCCCAGCCGGAAGAAGTATGGAAAGTCGACAATCGAAAGATCCTTGGTCCGGCCGGTCACATACCGGTTCGGGTATATCGTCCTCAAAGCAAATACCCGCTCCCTGTTCTCATTTACTATCATGGAGGCGGTTGGGTCGTCGGAGACCTGGATGCAGCAGATGTGTTATGCCGGCAGTTGGCCAATGGGGCAAACGTGATCGTGGTCTCGGTAGATTACCGTTTGGCACCAGAGCATCGGTTTCCCGCTGCCATCGAAGATGCTTATGCGGCTGCAGCCTGGGTTGCGGAGAATAGCTCTTCGCTAGAAGCGGATCCCAACCGGATTGCTGTCGGCGGCGACAGCGCGGGCGGAAATTTGGCCGCTGCCGTAACCTTGATGGCAAGGGACCAAGGGTTGTCCTTCATCAAGTTTCAGCTGTTGTTCAATCCGGCGACCCGCTACGCGTTCGATACGGATTCTTACCGTGACAATGCCGAAGGGTACGGCCTGACGACGGACACGATGCGGTGGTTCTGGGGCCAATACCTGGCGGAGGAGCAGGACGGAAGGAACCCCTACGCTTCGCCGTTATTGGCTGCCGATTTCAGCAGCCTTCCGCCCGCTCTCGTCATCACGGCCGAATTTGATCCGCTGCGCGATGATGGGGAGGCTTATGCAGCGAAATTAAAAGCTGCCGGCATTCCGGTGGAAGCGAAGCGCTATGACGGCATGGTCCACGGCTTCATGCTCCAGACCGGCGGTTATGACCAAGGAAGACAAGCGGTGCGGCATGCCGTAAGCGCACTGCGGAAGGCTTTGCATGGACAGGAGAGAGGCGGAGAGACAGCAATATAAAGTGTGCGGGAATAAAGCCGCACCGATAAATGTATATTCAGTTGATCCGTAACACTTCAATATTTCAGCATTGGGGCATCCTTCAGGGATGCCCTAAACTTTTTACTGCATCATGCCTGGCATATACAGAGGCCAATTGTTCGTTGACAAGCCATTATAATTTTATTTCCAAACTATGGCTTGACAGGACACCAACTGGTGTCTTATTATAAGCTCATAAGACACCAGTTGGTGTCCTATCATCGAGCAGAATAGGGATGATGGGAATGGATGAAAACCATGAAGCGAGGGATGTATATGCCGCGGTTGCCGATCCGACGCGGCGCAAATTGCTTAGATTGCTGGCCGAGGCGGAAGAATTGCCCTTACACGAATTAACAGTCCATTTCGAGATGGGGCGGACAGCCGTTTCCAAACATCTGGCGATCCTCAAAGCCGCCGATCTGGTCAGGCACCGCAAGGCCGGGCGGGAAACAAGGTATCGATTGAACGCAGAGCCCCTGCGAGAAATTGAAGATTGGGTCACTTTTCACACGGCTTTTTGGAACCAAGGATCGGCTAAGCTGAGTCAATTGTTGAAGGAGGAAGAGGAATGAAACCGGAAGTGAAGCTGGATTTTCAATTCGATAGTCCGATTGAGAAAGTATGGCTTGCATTGACTGATTCCAACATGCTTGCAAAATGGGTGATGGACAATGACTTTAAGCCGGTTGTCGGCCATCACTTTCAATTTCGGGCCAAACCGTCGAAAGTGTGGGACGGAATCGTCGATTCAGAAGTGCTGGCCGTGGAAGAACCTCACCGCCTATCCTACACCTGGGTAACCGCTGGGGTAAGTACGGTTGTTACATGGACGCTCCATTCATCCAATGGCGCAACCCGCCTTCATCTTGAGCATACCGGATTTGAAAGTGAGAGCTTGTCGTATAACGGAGCCAGACTCGGTTGGGTCAAGATGGCCGATCAGCTTGAAGTGGTGTTGGCTGGGCTGTAATCCAAATGATTTTCTGATCGAATAGGAGGAGATCGAAATGGCCATTTTTACTATCGTTCTTCAATCTTTGCTGATTGCTTATTACCTCTTCTCGGGTACCGCCAAAATGATAGGGGCTAAGTACTGGGCAGACATGTTCGAACACCTTCACCTGCCGCAATGGTTCCTTAAAGTAACGGGCCTGGTCCAACTGGCAGGTGCGGCCGTGCTGATCGCCGGCTACTGGTATACCGGACTGGTCGCATGGGCAGGAGTGTGGCTTGGCGTTACGATGCTGGTGGCGAGCCTGGTGCATATCCGCACGAAAGATCCGATTGGCAAAACGGCGCCGGCTTTGTTCTTTGCCGTACTGAATATTGCCCTGATTCTTGCGAATGCCAGCCAAATGCTCCAGCCTTTTGCATAATCAAACCAGCTGCATCCAGGAATAAAAAGCTCCACATGTTCGCGATGAACATGTGGAGTTTTTTTGCGATACAAACCCATCCAATACAGACTCCAACCTCCCGATCATAAAATGGCAGTTGGATAGATCCGTTCGGACGCCATGTACTTTATTTATAAATGGTGACATACAGCTGTCACCTCTTATTCAATATACTACATTTATCCCAAGAAGGAGGTTTTACTATATGTCAGCTGTAGTCTATTTAAACTTTGATGGAGTTGCTGAACAAGCGATTGATTTTTATGCGAAAGCTTTAAGCGCAACGGAAGTAAAAAAAGTGAAATTTAAGGATTTCCCGCAGGATCCAAACGATCCATTGCCGGAAAATGAACTAAACATGGTCATGGAGTCTTCCATAGCATTTGCAGGCGGGAACATCATGATGTCGGATATTTTGCCTTCAATGAAGAATGTCATGGGCGAGTTGGTTAAAGGCAACAACATACTGATTAGTATCGTTAATGAGGATCAGCAGACATTGGAAAATTACTTTTCTAATTTATCTGAGGGCGGTTATGTCATCATGCCGTTATCAAATACGCCGTGGTCTTCATGCTTCGGAATGCTTGTTGATAAGTTCGGAGTTTCCTGGAAATTTAATAGCGACGCAGATCAGTTTCTTGATAACGTCATCTCCAACAAACAGTAACTCATGCTGAGAAATGGTCTTGCAGCTGATTGAAAGGATATTTTTTCAAACATGGAAGTAGATCGCTTAATTCCGGTCATATCGAAAGAAGCATTAAGGGTTTGGCTGCAGGAAAATAGCAAGACTGAAAAATCTTGTTGGGTCTTGGTTCGTATGTCGCCCCAATCGGATACGCTCTTATATTTGGACGCGGTCGAGGAGGCTTTATGCTTTGGATGGATCGATGGAGTCAAGAAGAAAATATCTGAAACGGACCTGGCTCAGAGACTGTCTCCTCGAAGCCAAAAAAGCTCATGGACTGAATTGAATAAGGAGCGTGTCCGCCGCCTCGAAAAGTTGGGGTTGATGACAGACGAAGGAAGAAAGGTCCTTCCTGATATGAATTACGATTCTTTTCGAATCGATCCGGTGATAGAGCAAAGGTTGCAAGAGGAAAAGCAAGTGTATGAGAATTTCATGGCATTTCCAGATCTTTATACGAGAGTCCGGATCGACACGATCCAAAGCTATAAGAATCAGCCCGAATTATTTCACAGCAGATTGGACAAATTCATAACCAATACGAGAGAAAACAAAATGTACGGTCAATGGAACGATAATGGCCGTCTACTAGATTATTAAGTCATCCAACGTGGATGCTCCAGACTGTCGACAAAGTGTCGGCAGTTTTTTCTATCGAAAATTTGGCTATAGCTCCGGTCTTACGGGAGGAGGATGTTTGGTTGAGAACTCCAAAATCATTGACAAACAGAGGACCACACTCTTAATATAACGTTGTAAGATAAATCTAACTTAGTTAAAGGATGATGAAATGATATGGATTCACTATCTGTCCTCATTATCGGTGGCGGTCTGGGCGGACTTGCACTGGCACAAAGTTTGAAAAAAAATCACATTGACTTCCATGTTTGTGAACGTGAGCAGGCAGACCATTTTGTCCAAACCGGCTATCGAATCAAAATCAATGAGAATGGAACAAAGGCACTGCGGTTTTGTCTTCCTGAAAAACTGTATGATCTCTACATGGAAACGTCTGTATTAGGACCAGCACATCCTGTTTTCTTAGATCCCATTTCTTTGGAACTCACTGAAGAGCAGCATCCAATGTACAACAAGGCGGAAGCCACACCTTCTGTAAATCGGTTTACCTTTCGCGAAGTTTTGCTTGGCGAACTAGGTGATAAGGTCAGCTTCGGATACCGGTTTACCCATTATGAAAGGTTAGAAAACGGACGCTTAAGAGCGTGGTTCGATCATGGGGAGTATATGGATGCGGATGTCCTGGTTGGTGCTGACGGGGGAGGATCCAAAGTCCGGCATCAGTACAAACCTGGGGTGAAAATTTTCGATACGTGCGGCAGGGCTCTGTATACCAAGGTATTTCTGGATGATATGCGGAGAAAGGAACTTAACATGCTCATTGGGGATGGCAGTATGAGATGCCTTACGAATCCAGAAGGAGATGCTCCGCTTTCCCTTCTTCTTGAAGACATGGCTTTCAAGCCGAATATTGAAAAATTACCGGAATCCATGTCCCTGAATGTGAAGATTTCTCCTCAACAGGATTACCTCTACGCTGTGTTTGCGTGCTCGCCTGAGTGGTTCGGGGTACCCGATGAGCAGCTCTTCCAATGGAACGGCTTGGAATTGTTGTCTTTTACACAAGAGAAAACCAGACATTGGCATCCACAAGTAAAACGGATGTTGGAATTAGCGGATCCCGAGAAAACGGCTGTCTATCACCTTCGTAATGTTCTGCCGTATAAGCCTTGGAAGGAAACGATTCCTCTGGTTTTGCTGGGAGATGCCCTGCATCCCATGACACCGGCAGGTATTGGTGGGAATGCGGCACTTTTTGATGCCTATGAGCTCTCGAAGGAATTAATCGACGTGAAGAACGGGGAAAAGGGGCTTTTAACCGCTTTACGCGATTATGAAGTGAGTGCTATTGAACGTGGGATGCGGGATGTTCGGCTTTCCTCAAAGGCAGGAGAAAGCATGTTCAACCAGAAGCCGCTGCCTCCTGAAGATGTAGAATTGGAGGAATAACTATATAGAGTATAATAAGTCATATCAGAATTTTTGGAATGGAGTTGGAATGTTTTTTATGCCTAAGCGCAGGCCACATATCAGCGAAGAGAAAATCATTGGAGCCTCATGGAAGCTTCTCGCCGACCAGGGAATCGAAAATTTTACGATGAGAAACCTTTCCAAGGAATTGAATGTACAAGCCCCTACGATCTACTGGTACTTTGAGAGTAAGCAAGTCCTTTATCAAACGTTGGCCAACCTGGTTTCAAGAGAAATCATAAATGATCTTCCCAAGCAAGGAAACTGGAGAGAAAGGCTTCTGCTAAGCGCTACGGTTATTCGAAGCAAGCTTCAGCAATTTCCTTGCTCCGGTCAGCTTCTGATGAAGTCAAGGCCGGAGGCTGACTTTATGGAAATGTTCGAACTTCTATTGCAGATGACCGAACCGACATCATTGACGGATAGACAAAAATTTTCATATACGACCCATGTGTTGAACTACGTCATCAATTTTGTCGTTGAAGAATACGAACAAAGGAAGTTACAGATACCGTTAGAGGAGAACTCTAACGAGAGTACCCATGTGGATCTATCGCCATTTAAATTGCTTCAGCGGATGCATGGAGAAGGTATTTTTAAGTTAATTGGTTCGGATGAACTGTTTAACTCTGGAATTTCCTTATTACTTGATGGAATAGAGAAGCGGGTTAACAATGCTTGACGAAAATCGAAATGGATGATTCGAATTGTTGGGGGGCAGCTGAAGACCAAGGTCTGTTCCGTGGGAAGCCCCCCATCTTGTCGACACCAAGCTGGATCTGAAATTTATTTTAGAGGACCTGGTCGGTCGTTTACTTTGGTACAGGAAGGTTTCCGACGTCAACCCTTTGATTCCGTGCAGCCCCGATGAGCATAGGAATGGAGATCAGAAGACTGATTACAACCGGAACAATAGAGGTCTCAAGTCCAAAGTTGCCCCCTGTGAGAAGTGCGGCACCGTTCACCTTTACAGTAAATAGACCGGTAGCAGGGTGTCCAGAGACAGGAATGCCAAGCAGGCCTTCAATGGCATTCCAAGCAAAATGCAGTCCTATGGCAAACCACAAGTTCCGCCGCCATAAGAAGGCGGATCCAAGGAGAACACCTGCTTCGAGGGCTATGGCGAACCCACTCCATAATGTCGCCCCTGGATTTCCAAGATGAGCAACTCCAAAGAATAGAGAGGTTACTGCGAGTGCGAGTGGTTTTCCCCCCAATTGATCAATGGCTTGAAGCATAAGTCCGCGAAAGATAAGTTCCTCGACAATGGCTCCTCCTAAAGCTGATTCAATGGAGGCTATTAGAACGGAACTCGTATCCGCAGAACTTGCCCACTGGAAGGAGTAACCTCCCAGAGCAATAATCATAAAAGCGGACCCTGCGATAAAGATGGTCCCGGTTAGCATGCCTAGGACACTTTCAATCCCTGCGCGCTTTCTTGATATCTCTGGTGTGGGCCGCCGGGCCAGGTATGTCAGCGTGAGCTTATAAACCAAGAGGGCCAGAAATCCCATCACCAGTGTGAAAATAAGAGAGACGATCCCCTCTCCTTGCTCTGTCAATTGCTGGAATATCATATTTATGAGAACAATACCCATAGCCCCCGCAATCATCCAGACGATTGGAAAACGCCAAAATGACACTTTGTTCTTCATGTCTTACATCGCCACCTCTGTTGTTTGATGCTCTGAGTATAGGATGAAAAAGTCATAAAGAGACAGTGCCGTTTGGTCATCATTTAACGATCCATCATTCCCGAATCCCGGGCTTTCCGGGCTGCCTCCCGGCGTCCTTTCACATTAAGCTTTGAATAAATCGTTGAGATATAATTTTTGACCGTCCCTTCGCTAAGAAACAATGCCTCGGCAATTTCTTGATTACGCAGGCCGGCAGCCAGCTTATGCAGCACTTCGATTTCACGGGCAGTGAGCCCGAATTCATTATGTTTCGCAGGGGTGGCACTGTTCATGTTCTTGATCATTTTACTCGCCATTTCCTGTGAAATTAAAGTCCCTCCTGCCTGAACCACCCGTATGCCTGCAGCTAAATCTTTTGGATGAATGGCTTTGAGCAGATAACCTTCCGCTCCGTGACTTAACGCCGCTAACACATATTCTACTTCCTTATAGGAGGTCAGCATGATGATTTTAGTTGCAGGCATTCGATCTTTAATCAGGGCTGTTGCGGCGACGCCGTCCATGCCCGGCATGTTGACATCCATCAATACCATATCCGGCTTAAACTGCTCGCAGCCCTTTACGGCTTCTTTCCCATTCTTGGCTAAACCGACAATTTCCAGATCCGGTTCCATGGACAGCACGATATGTAAGCTCTCGAGAATTAACTCTTGATCATCAGCAAGCAGCACTTTAATCTTCTCCATGCGGCATGACTCCTTTCAGCGGGATTTCGCATCTGACTTCGGTGATCACAGGAGTACCCTCCCCAGATGCTATCTGTAAGCTGCCTCCCAACCGCTCAACCCGATGCTTCATCGTGGTCAAGCCGAAGCCATAATCTAGCTTGTCGATCGGCGTGCCGTTATTTCGAACGGACAATTGCAGATGGCTCTCAGAAAAAGTAAGCTCCAGATGCAGTTGGGTTGCCTTTCCATGTTTTAGTGCATTCGTAAAGGATTCCTGGATGACCCGAAGGATCGCTTGCCGTACATCAAAACGTATGGACCGCTCTGTCCCCGGCAGACTTAAAGTCAGAGCCGTACCCGTATGCTCTCGGAAACGAGCTGCGAGGGATTCGACCTGCCGGATCAGACTGGATTCCTCTTCTTCCCCCATTTCGTGCACGACGTTTCTCATTTCGTCCAGATTGTTCTCAGCCAATGCTCTTAAGCGAATTAACCGATCCTTGGCCTCGGCAGGCCTGCTATCCATCAGGGCAATAGAAGCATCAAGGCTGAGGATGAGTGAAACAAAGGAATGCCCCAGTGTATCATGAAGCTCCTTGGACATGCGGTTGCGTTCTTCAAGCAAAGTCATTTTCTCGATCTCGGCGGAGTAGTGAGTTAAGAGCTTGTTTTGATGCTCCACTTCGGCTGCCAATTTATTCTTCTGATCATACGCATTGGCTACGGAGCTTGCCCACATGCCGATAAAGCAGAACAGCAGATTGTCTGTTCCGATACCCAGGGTTTGCTCCCAAGATAATTTTAGGGAGGACTGGAAGGAGAAAGGAATGAAAACAAGTAAGGGAATGATCCAAAGGGTTTGCTTGGTTAATAAGTACCCGATGGTCAGACTCGGCAGCAAATAGTCCGCTTTTGAAGTCAGGTCCGGATGAATGACCGAATTCACATAATAAGAACCGCCAAGCAATAGCTCCAATATGCAAAACCAGACTTTGTTCATCCGGCGCCCGGGAAACCAGAACAGCAAAGGGGCGACAAGGGCTATGCTCAGCCAGATGACGTTTAGTAACGTCCGGTTCGAAAACTCGTTTACTGCCAGAACCCGGGACAACAGCAAAATATAATGGTATAAACGAAGAGCGAATATACCCCAATCCATGAAAGATAATATTTTTTTCATAGCATCATCATACAGGAAATCTAAAAAAACTTGCATGAAAATTACAAGAAAGTTGACCATAAACAGCAATAGAGCCATGTTCTTGCCGAACTTCTATATAGCAAAAGGAGCAGTAGACAAACTGCTCCTAAGATTGATCATATAATCCTAACGAACTAGAAACTTGCACGGCCTCATTGCACACAGGGATTCATCAAATGAGGTTGTGATAAATTTCCGTCTCCAGCTTGGACTCATCCTCGTTCCAGTGGCCATAAACCTCAATCAGGGGAAGCTCTTTGTGTTCTCCTGCGGCTTGGAGAAGCGCATCAATACGCCGGTACGTTGCGTCCAATTCGCTGTAAGGCCCGATGTGCTTGCCGTAGGCGTATTTTTCGAGCACGACGTCCTTCTTCTTCAAGACGGAATTTTCCTCAGGCGGTGTCACCAGCTCGATTCCCGCAAACACCATGTTTCCCTGCTCATAGACGACGTGATTGATCCCCCTGTGAGCGAGTTCTTTGCTGCGTACTTCATGCCAGACCTGGTCAAACAATTCGAAAATCGTCTCACTGTACGGCTTGCCCGGATCATGAGTTTTGGAACATCCGAACAAGGTAAACGCCTTTCTTTCCGTCTTGATCACAGGCTCCACCATCGGCTCCATCATCGGCCTCCTCTTTCCGCTATTCGCGGAATTATGTTCGATCGATGACTACTTCGGCTCGGCCGGTCACAATTCCTACTGCAAATTTACGACATTTTGGACCGAAACGCCGTTTACCAGTCCACAGCAATGCGGGTGATATCCTCCTGAGCAAGATCGGAGCCGAGCAGGACTTCCACCAGCTCCAGAGGAGTAATGGCCTTGATGCCATGCTTGGCGCCGGACGGGATTTTCAGCACGTCGCCGGCGTTCAGGTGGTACCGCTGCTCCTCCAAGATCACTTCCGCGCTGCCCGTCACCACGGTCAACAATTCTTGCCGGCGGTGATGAACGTGATAGCTAGTAGACTTGCTGGCGGCAAGTCGCACCTGCTTGATCATCGTCTCCACGCCGGATGCATCTTTCCCGTAACTCAGGATCCGGCAGGAGCCCCACCGTTTCTCTTCGTACATCGGGATCTGAGGCGCCAGGGCAAGCCGTTCCTTGATCCGATGCGCATGCTCCTTGCTTGCGATCAGGATGCCGTCGGTGCTGGCCGCGGCAATGATACCTGGTACGCCGATAATTTCAATAGGATAAGGGAGCTCGTTGATGAGATGGGTATCCGCGGAATCATCCGATATGTGCCCGAGTCCGATCACTCGATCGTTCATATGGCCGGTAAGCGCCATCCAGCTGCCCAGATCGGTCCAGTGCCCTCCGTACTCCATGGCTACGACAGGGAGGGTCGTCTCGACGACTTCCCGGTCGAAGCTGGCTTCGGGGAGCTGTTCGTATTTTGCCAGCCATTCCGCGATCCGGACAGGGTGGCCCTTGTCCTTCAAATAGGTCAGCATGAACCTCAAGGGAAAGGCGAAGACGCCGCAGTTCCACATCGCCTGATGCGCCATGAGGCGGCGGGCCGTGCGTGTATTTGGCTTTTCGATAAACCGCTGGACGAAAGCATACTCGCCGTCCGCTTTGGGCAGAGCCGGGACGATATAGCCGAACTGATCCGAAGGCTGCACCGGCTTTGTGCCGAGGAGAGCAAGTTCCGCCTTGGAGCGTCCCAAGACGTCGGGAAACCGGTGCAGCAGCCGGAAGAATGCGGTGTCGACATACGTATCCGCCGGAAGGATGCAAATGGTTTCGTCCGGGTCGGCCTGCAGCTTTTCATGAAGATAACTGGCGGCCAATGCGACGGCCGTGAACGTACCTCTTTTAAAAGGCTCGCTGATGATCGGGATATTATCGCCGACATAGCGGCGCGTAATCTCTGCTTGACTATGATGGGTGACGATACAGGTGGATTGGAGCAGCCCCGCCTCGTCCAGTTGTCTGCAGATCCGTTCGATCATCGACTCCTTGATCCCGTCTTCGGAGGTCAGCAGCCTTAAGAATACCTTGGAGCGTATATCGTTGGATAAAGGCCACAGCCTTTTTCCCGATCCCCCGCACAACAGTACAATACGCAAGTTTCTCATCCTCCTTCCTTGGGGAACCATCACCCTTCATCTTTATTTCTTGGAACGCATCGTCTCTTCAATTGCCTGTTTCATGAGCATTCCGGCCTGGTCCCACGACAGCTGGAGCATATCTTTTCGGCCCTGGCTTCCTTTCTGTTTACAGAGCCGGGGATTTTCGTACGCTTGCCTCATAAGCCTTTTGAGGCTGCTTAAATCCGGCTCGGCCCATCGCTGGCCTTTCTGCGCAAACAGGTTGCTGAACCTTCTGGAAATGGCGCGGCTCATGCTACTCGCCGGGCTCTTGAGCTGATAAGGGACCAGGAAGGAGTTGCGGGGCGTGAGGAAATCCATCTGCCCGCCCCAGCCGGTGGCGATGACCGGTATGCCGCTTGCCAGCGCTTCTAAATAAGGCAGCCCGACACCCTCGCCGCGGGTAGGGAGGACGAAGGCATCGCCGAGCGCATACAGGCCTTTCAGCTGGCTTTCACTCATATGGCGGCCGATGATGACGACAGGGGCTGTATCCTTTTGAATGCCCAGCCTCTTTTTGTACCGCATGACCTGCTGCTTAATCCACGCCTCCGTCTCATTGGCCACATATCCGTTCGTTTTGATGACCAGGATGACGTTATCTTTGGAAGAGAACTCTTCCCAATACGCTCGCAGCAGTCCCTCCGGGTTTTTGCGGTGCTGAAAGCCGAAGACGGATACGAACGTAAACTTCCCGGCGGCTGCCGGCAACGATAGCTTTGGATAGTTCGGATGAAACTCCCTGGCGTCCACCCCATGGGGAACGACGAAAATCGGGACGGTGACGCCGCAGTTCCTGAGAACCCGCCGATTATGCTGGGACGGCACGCACACGGCATCGAATTTGTTCATATGGGGCAGCCAGCTTCTGGGGAGCCTGCTTGTTTCCCAAACGGTGTTCAACAGGATGAAGTCATACGTGCTTCGCTCTTTTTTCCACTGCATGCGGCTGGGAATGTGGTGGTAGATGAGAACCTTTTTGACTGGGGCGGCGTTAGGCTTGCGGTGGTCTGGCGGACTTAACCGGACGGCGACCCCTTGCCGCTTCAAGGATTTGGCATAGGCTCTGCTGGCACGGCCAAGACCGCTGGCTTTGTGGACGGGGCCTTTCCAGACAACGACATAGGGCTTCATTTCGGTCTCACCTTGGAAACTTTCGAATACCCTTTTCGTTCGTGAAAAGAAACAGACCGGTATTTTTGCTGCAGGGACGACATTTTGGAAGGCGAGATTTGGGAAAAGCTAGTATGCAGGCTTTTGTTGTTGGCTTGTTTCAGCATCATCCTGCCGGGCTCCGACGAATACAGGAAGTTGCCGTATGTTTCAAACTCGGAAAAAGCAAACTGCTTCGATTTGTTCATGCTTCTCATAATGGCGGAGTACCAGCTCGTGTTATGTTTGGACTCGATTGCCTGCTTTAACTGTTTGACTTTGGCCTTCTCGAACAGCATGTAATGCGTGACGAAGGAGCGCTTGGAAGCGCGGCTTTTGCCCATCAGCTTCTTGTACGTGTTGAAATATTCGGGCTGGCTCCAGTTCCGGCAGTAAAACACGGTCTTGTCGCCCGTCTTGAACATATGGGGGCGAATGAGCACAGTATCGGCGTCGATCACCAAATAGTATTTGGATGAGCATACCTTATCGCCGCCCAGCTTCAGCAGCTGCTGGTACAACCAACCGGACCGGTCCCATGTTTTGGACTGGTAGTGTATGTCCTTTTTCGTAATGGGCAGAACCGTGTCTTCGTTCACGAATCGGCAGCCCTTTTTCGTACACAAATCCACAATCCGCTGCTTCCGGGGGGCCACGATGATAATTTCGTGGATCGGGTGCTGTACATATTTTCTGACGGCATCAATGACATGAGGGAGGGTTGCCAGATCCTTCTCAATCGCCGGAATGAACACATCAATGGGGGTTGTCATCTGCTCATCTCCAAATATCAAATGTATGAGTATCATATGCTGGAAGAGAGAAAGGGAATGGGCATAGAGAGATTGTAAAACGCACAATAATCAAGGGATTTGCCGCATTGGAGCAAACGTGGGGGTTCGCAGTCACGGCTATGAAAATGATTTTTATAGATCAAAAGCATAGGATACAAGAAGACCGAAGGGCGCCTTGGGCATGCCGATCGCAGGAGAAGGCTGAGGAAACTTGGACCACTTCAGAAAGGAATCGGCATCATGGGGAAAATGAAAGTTTTTTATCTTGTTTTAAGTTATTGATAATTTTTTACCGAAATCGCACGTCCGCCTAACATTCCGTTGACACTCCATCCCTATAGTGAAGAGGTAAGCGAAACATCCGGATACCAATCACGCTTCACTAATTCTGAATGAACGATGGGGAGGCCACGGGATATGAGGTCAAAAGGAAACGGAAACGAGAGGACCATCTTGACGGTACATGCCAACGGAAAAACGGAGATCGTGCGGGATACATATGCGCCCAAAGGAAAACGGACCCCCTGGTCCTGGCCAGGCAAAGCGATGGCGCTCATCTTGGGCACAGCCCTGCTGCTGACCGCATGCGGGCAAGGAGAAGGCGGCACGGCGGGCGGCTCAGACGCATCGGCCAAGCCGGCGGGGACGGTACAGAGCACGGATACGGCAGAGGCGTCCGGCAGCGAAACTCCGGAAGCGCTGTACGAGCAGGCCAAGAAGGAAGGCAAGGTCATCGTCTACTCGACATCGGGACGCGCCAACGACGCCGCGGAGACGTTCATGAAGCAGTACCCTGGCATCAAGATTGAGGTAAGCAAAGTCAAGTCCGATGAGATGATGGACAAGGTGACGAAGGAGCAGGACGCCGGGCAGTTCAACCCGGACGTGATCATCACGAAGGAAGTGAGCGGGGCTGTCGAGGAGGAGATGGTGAAGCCGGGACGGTACGTCAAGTACCTGCCGGAGGATCTGGCGGAGAAGGTGGACGAGCCGTACCGCACGCAGGCCGAAGGATATGCCAACTACCTGGAGTTCCGCACGATTTTCTACAATACCGAGCATTATAAGTCAGCGCCGGTGACGAACTGGTGGGACCTGACTACCCCGGAATTCAAAGGCAAGGTCTATACGGCCGATCCGCTCAGCTCGCCGGCATTCATGGACCTGTTTACGACGATGGTCATCCACAGCGACGATATGGCGGCGGCGTACAAGGAGAAGTTCGGCAAGGACATCGAGCTGCACGGCACGGAGAACGCGGGGTACGAGTTCATTCAGCAGCTGTTCGACAACGGGCTGGTCGTGTTAAAAGGAAGCGACGATGTGCTGGATGCGATCGGCAAGGCGAACAGCGACGCGGTCGGGCTGGCGGTATCCGGCGACGTATCCAAGGTTGAGGAGAAAGGCTGGAACATCCTGCCGATCTATGACATCAAGCCGAAAACGTCGGTACCCGATTCGGGCTACCTGTTCCTCGCGAACAAAGCGCCGCATCCGGCGGGGGCTAAGCTGTTCATCCGCTGGATGATGGGCGAGAAGGACGGCCAGGGCGAAGGCATGGCGCCGTTCAATGAAGTGGGCTCCTGGGTGCCGCGCTCCGACGTCAAGACCAAAAACGAGGTGGCCTTCGAGGATTTGAACCTGTGGGTGTTTGACGGGGAGAAGCTGTACTTCGAGGCGCCGAAGGTCCGCGACTTCTGGATCAAGCAGAAATGACGGACCAAAAGACCGAAATGACACAAACAGGAGGGAAACGGGATGCTGCATAAGCCCGTGCTGAATACATGGCAAGCAAGATGGCTGAACCGGTGCCGGGACGCGCTGCGGAATCCGCTGTACCTGATCGGGGCGGCGGCCCTTCTGTTTCTGGCGTACACCATCGTCTGGCCGGTCCTGAACCTGGTCTGGTCGACGTTCGTATGGAGAACCCAGGACGCCCGGCTTACGCCCGCGGCGGACCCGGGGCACCTGACGCTGTACCACTGGAGCCGCGTGCTGGCAAGCGATATGAGCTGGTCCCTCTTCTACAAGCCGGTGCTGAACGCACTGGCGGTGGGCGTGACCGTCTCGGCGCTGTCCATGGTGTTCGGCTGCGGGCTGGCCTGGCTCGTGACGCGGACGGACGTTCCGCTCAAGAAGACGATTACGTTTCTGGCGATCATCCCGTACCTGCTGCCGTCATGGATGCTGTCCCAGGCGTGGCTGACCTTTTTCAAAAACAGCAAAATCGGCGGTACGCCCGGCATTCTGCAGTCGGTGCTGCATGTGACGCCGCCGGACTGGCTGGCGTACGGCTTCGTGCCGATCGTGCTGACCCTGTCGATCCACGACAGCGTGTATTTCTTCCTGCTCGTGGGCGCGGCGCTCAGCTCGATGAACAGCCAGCTGGAAGAGGCGGCCGAAATGGCCGGCGCGGGGCCGATGCAGGTGCTGCGCCGGATCGTGTTTCCGCTGATGCTGCCGTCGGTGCTGTCGGGATTCATCCTGATCTTTACGAAAGCGGTCAGTTCCTACGGCGTGCCGGCGCTGCTCGGCACCCCCGTGAACTTCTACATGATTTCGACGATGCTGTACTCCAGCATGCGGTCGCGGCTGACGACCGAGGCGAACGTGCTGTCACTGACGCTGATGCTGATCACCATGCTGGCGATCTATTTCAACCAGCGGTTGATCGGCGGCCGGCGCAGCTATGTGACGGTGACGGGCAAGGGCAGCGCGGTGACGCATGTGCCGCTCGGCAAATGGCGGCTTCCGGCGGCTGTGGGGACGGCGGCCGGCATGGTATTGATTGCGGTCGTGCCTTTTATCGTGCTGCTGCTGCAGACGTTCCTGCTGAAGGACGGCTCACTCAGCCCGGATAACTTCACGCTTCATTACTGGGCGGGCGGCTCGGACCCGGATATCAACACCGGTGAGAAAGGCGTGCTGCAGAACCCGATTTTCCTGCTCGCGCTGAAAAATTCGCTGATCATCGCCGGCATCGCCTCGGTCGCGGCTGCGATTATCGGACTTCTGTTCGGATACGCGGTGGCCCGCGGCAAAAACACGGCCATGGGCAGGCTCGTCGATCAGCTGTCGTTTTTCCCGTATTTTATCCCGGGCATCTCGCTCGCGGCGATTTATATTACAATGTTTGCAAAGCCGGTGCTGTTCATTCCGGCGCTGTACGGCACCATCACGATTATTATTCTGATCACGGTGGTCAAAGAGCTGCCCTTTACCGTTAAGGCGGGCGGCGCCGCCATGATGCAGATCGGCCCGGAACTCGAGGAAGCGGCCGTGCTTGGCGGTGCCTCCTGGTTCACCCGATTCCGACGCCTGCTGCTGCCGCTCAGCCGCAAGAGCCTGCTGTCCGCCTTCATCCTCGTGTTCATCGGGGCGATGAAGGAGATGGAGCTGATCATCATGCTCGTGACGCCAAGGACGGAGACGCTGACGACGCTCACCTTTTATTACGTGGAAAAAGGGTATGACCAGCTCACCAACGTCGTGCTGATGATCATTATCGCGATTGTCGTGGCGGTCTACGCCCTTGCGGTGAAGTTCGGGAAGGCCGATTTGACCAAAGGATTGGGAGGGCAATGAATGAACGCGATTGAACTGCGGCAGATTCATGTGCATGTGCAGCAGAAGCATATTTTGAAGGGCATCGACCTGACCGTCGAAGAGGGGGATTTCGTGACGCTGCTCGGCCCGTCGGGCTGCGGCAAGACGACCCTGCTCCGCACGATCGCCGGCCTGCAGAAGCTGAACGAAGGAACCGTCGTCATCTCCGGGAACAAGGTGGCCGACGGCAATCTGGCTTACCATCTGGATCCCGCCAAACGGGGCGTGAGCCTGGTGTTTCAGAGCTATGCGCTGTGGCCGCATATGACCGTTTATGACAATGTGGCCTTTGGCCTGCAGGTGCGCAAACAGCCGAAGGCCGGGATCCGCAAGAGCGTCATGGCGGCGCTGGACAAAATGCGCATCCCGGAGCTGGCGGACCGCTATCCCGGCGAGCTGTCCGGCGGGCAGCAGCAGCGGGTGGCGATCGCCCGGGCGATCGTGACGTCCCCGTCGATCCTGCTGCTCGACGAGCCGCTCTCGAACCTGGACGCCAAGCTGCGGACGGAGATGCGAGCCGAGCTGAAGCGGCTGCACCGCGAGCTGGGCACGACGATCGTCTACGTGACGCATGACCAGCACGAGGCGATCACACTGTCGACGAAGGTCGCGGTATTTTTTGGAGGCGAGCTGGTGCAGGCGGATACGCCGCGCGAGCTGTACCGCCATCCGCGGACGCTGCAGGTGGCGGAGTTCATGGGCAGCTCGGACCATCCGCTGAACCGGGTGGAAGGAATGTGCCGCACGAGCGGAGGCGAAAGCACCGTCAGCACGGCGCTCGGAAGCTTCCGGCTTGCAGGAATGGACGGCGGAGCGGAGGAAGCGGGAGCGGTCGTCCTGACGGTGAGGCCGGAAGACGTTGTGCTGCACGAGACCCGCACCGCAGGTTCCATCCCGGTGAAGGTGGAGGACGTGCTGCCCGCCGGCGGCGAGACGCTGGTGAGGGTCGCCTACGGCCAGGAGAAGCTGGGCGCGCGTGTCATCGGCGACCCGGATTACGCGCCGGGACACATGCTGTACGCGTCCTTCCGCGAAGAACGCATCAACTTGTACGACCGGGAGACGGGCAGACGCCTGGAGACCGGCGTGACGACCATTACACCCATATTGGAGGAAATACACCGATGAATATTGACTTTCACTTTCATGTTAAATTGTCCAAGAAGACCGATTTCTCCATGGACCACTTCAACGAGATGCTGGATGAAGCCCGCGATCAGGGACTGCAGGCGATCACGCTGACCGAGCATTTCAATACGCGCCGCTTCGACGAGGTCTACGGGACGCTTGACCGGATGCTGCCGGGCAACAACCACTACTACGACCGCGACGGCTTTAAAATCTTTACAGGCATGGAAGTGGACGTAGCCGAAGGCGGACATATTCTCGTCTCCGGACCCAAGGACGCCCTGCTCGAAATCCGCGCCCTGCTTGAGCCGCACACCGCAGCCGGTTCATTTATCGGGCTGGCCGGGCTGTTCGAGCTGTGCGAGCCGCGGGGCATGATGGTGATCGGTGGCCACCCGTTCCGGGAGTCCAACCATTTGTACCATGTGGACCGCGAGCTGCTGCGCCGGTTCGACGCGTTCGACCTGAACGGCAAGGACCTGCATGAGATCGGCATTCAGGAAAATATCGCCCTGGTGCTGCCGCTCGGCGCGGAGCTAGGTGTGCCGGTCGTAGCGGGCAGCGACGCCCACCAGATGTTCCAGGTCGGCTGCGTCTACAATGTCCTGCCGGGCGATTATGAGACCGTCGCCGAGCTGAAGGCGGCTATCCGGGCGGGGGCCTGCAAACGGGTCATCTCTCCGAGCTTGCACTTGCAGGTGCGCGCGGCGGGCGCAGTGAAGAAGCTATTGAAGAAGAAGGTCGAAGTGGAAGCCGTGTAACGTTAACGGTTCATTCCCTGTATCGTTAAGGCCGTTGATCATTCATCCCGCTATAGAGAGGTGGCAAGAACTATGAACCTTGCGCTGGAAGGCCATAAGCTGTCCCGCGGACACCAGCGGATCGCGGATTATATCAGCAAGCACATGGAAGACATCCCGTTTATGGTGGAGGAAGACATCGCCGCCGCCTGCCAGGTCAGCACGTCGACGGTGTCGCGGTTCTGGTCCGAGGTGGGATGCCGAAACCTGAAGGAATTCAAGCAGAAGGTGAAGGACGAAATGCTGCTGTCCCCCTCGCAGAAGCTGCAATCGGCGTTTTCGAAAATGAACGAAAACGACGCCGCCGCGAGCTTGCTCGTCGGCGCGGATTATTTGCAGCAGACGGCCGACCGGCTCAGCCAGGAGGCGTTCGACCGGGCGGCGTCGCTGCTGAGCGACGCGGGGACCGTGTACATCTACGGCCCCGGCTCCGCGGAGAGCCTGGCCGCGCTGACCGATTTCCGGCTGACGCGGTTCGGCATGCGGGTCAAGCGGCTCGACCGGGGCGGGCACGAACTGTTTAACCTGCTGGTGCATGTGCAGCCGCAGGACGTGATCGTCATTTTCGGCTTCGTGTCCGAGTCGCCGGAGCTGTCGGTGCTGCTGGACCACGGCAAGGTGAAGGGCTACCGCACGCTGCTCGTCACCGATCTGGCGGTCAGCGGCATGCTGGAGAAGGCCGATGTGACCCTGTACACCGCACGCGGTCAGCTGTGGGAGTTCCACTCCATGGTGGCGCCGGTGGCCTTGCTCGAGACGCTGATCGTGGCGGTCGGCAAGCAGATGGAGGAGCAGGCGGTTGCGGGAAGTGAGGAGCTGCACGAGCTGCGGCGCAGATATCAGAAAGTGCTGCCAAAGCGGGTCTAGAGCCGCTTGGCAGCTTTTTTGTGCGGTAAAAAGTTAAGATGTTAAGGATATGATCCGTGGTGTAAAGAGCCGACAGTACGGGTCCGGTCGTCTTAATATTAACTGGTTTACTGAAAAACCGTTAACTTAGTTCTTTTCATATAAGCTAATGCACGGAATGAAAGGAGTTCAATATGATATAATAGGAATATTAAGCGTTCGGAGCGGAGGGCAACATGAAAAAGATAGATAACAAAAATTTATTCCTGGATAAAATCAAGCCGGTGTTGAGAAAAAGCAAGTTCAGCACCATCAATATGGACGACATGGCCCGCCATATGGATATCAGCAAAGTGACGCTGTACAAATATTTTTCATCCAAAGACGAAATCATTGAAATGTTTGTGGATCATTGCATCGCCTTTCTGCAAAATGCCGACGTCCAATTGCAGGATGAGGAGCTCTCGTGGGGCAAGAGGTTCCACATGTTATACATCCAATCCTTGCAATGCGTGCTGTACATGCCCGATATTTTGCTGGAGGACCTCAAGTCGGTATACCCGGTTCTATATGACAGGCTGAGCACAGCGGAACTGGAGCGACACCGGAATCTGCGCCGGTTTTATGAGGCAGGCGTAGAGAAGAATGTTTTTCATCCGGTTAACTCCACTTTGTCTGTTGTACAAGACGATCTCATGCTCCGCCAGATGGTAGAGCCTTCGTTCGCTGTGAGGCATGACTTCTCGTTGAAGCAGGCGCTGTTTGAATTTTATAAGATGAAAAAATACCAGCTGTTCGTCCCGGACATGCTCGATTCCGTGGATGATGCCGAGATGGAAGAGCTGCTGCTGCAGACGATCCAAAAAATATCGTATTAAAAGGTCATATAGAGCAAGACGAAAAATCCGTATCCGTCCCTTTGGTAAACTGTCCCCTATGTAATGAACTGCTATGAACTTACAAGTAATCCTTTAGTTCATAATCTCTTTCAAAGGAAGTCAATGGCGAGAAATGCGTCGCCATTTGGCTTCCTTTATGTTTTTCTTTGGCTGCATAGAGCCGGAAAGGCATTCGAAGATGTCAGGGTTGTCTGCATGTATTGCCCCTTGTCCGAATACGCTAATAAAAGAGAGATCAGGACAAACAGTGGGTGGGATGTGACCAATGGGATTGAACAAGCAAAGCTTTATCCGTGGAACGTTCGTTTTGACCCTGTCGTCTTTTTTTACCAAAGGGCTTGGGTTTGTGAACGGCATTGTGCTGGCGCGTTTTCTGGGAGCGGAAGGGGTAGGGCTCTTGATGATTGCCCATCCGCTGCTTCCGCTGTTTATTACGATGACCGAGCTCGGGCTGCCTGTTGCGATTTCGAAACTGGTGTCCGAGGCGGAAGTCAAAGGGGACGAGGCGAGGATTAAACGGATTCTCGCCGTCTCGCTGTCGGTAACGGGGACGCTCAGCGTCGTGCTGACGCTGGCCGCGTTGTTCGGCTCCAAGTGGATCGCTTCGATCGTGCTGGCCGACCAGCGGGCGTATTATGCGATGGTGGCGATTACGCCGATCATCCCGATTATCGCCATGTCTGCCGTGCTGAAAGGGTATTTCCGCGGCCGGCAGAACATGAACCCGCTCGCCTTATCCGATATTCTGGAGAATGTGGCGCAGATCATCGTCATCATCGGCGTCGTCAACATGCTGCTGCCTTATGGCATCGCCTACGCGGCGGCGGGAGCCATGGGGGCCTCGGTGATCGGCGAAGGCGTTGGCCTGCTGTATTTGTTCTCCGTGTTCAAGTGGGCGAACCGGGGAAAATCGAAGGAGCAGCGGCGGTTTGTTCCGAGCGTGCGGCTCAAGGGGGACCGGACGCTGCGGGACCTGCTGCGCATCGGCCTGCCGATGACCGGCAGCGGCTTCATCCATTCGATCTATCATGCGTTTCTGCCGCTCGTCATTACGAAGAGCCTCGTCCTTGCCGGTGTTGGCGTGGAAATGGCCACGAAGCAGTTCGGCATGCTCGCAGGGTACGCGATCCCGCTGCTGTTCCTCCCCGGCTTTTTTACCCAGTCGCTGTCGACGGCGCTGATCCCGGCGATCAGCGAAGCCAGCGCGGAGGGCGACACCCGGCTCATGCACAGCCGCATGGACATGGCGATGCGCACGGGGCTGCTGGTCGGCGTGCCCTGCACCGTCATTCTGTATATGTGGGCGGTGCCGCTGACGACGGTCGTGTACCATTCGCCGGAAGCGGGCGTGCTGCTGCAGCTGCTGGCGCCGCTGTTTTTCCTCCACTATTTTGAGGCGCCGCTGAAGGCGATTTTGCTTGGACTGGGCAAAGCATCCACCGTTATGTGGAACCATATCATGACCAATATTTTTGAGATCAGCCTGATCTTCGTACTCGGCTCGAACCTGGGGATCCGCGGCGTGGCGCTCGGGTTCGGGCTCGGCATCCTGATGCTGACCGTGCTCAACTTCTACGCGGTAGCGGGCTCAATTGGTTTTTATTTTGACTTCCGCATGGTGATCAAAGCGGGCATCGGGGGGATCGTCATGACGGTGACGGGGCTGGCCGCGCATCGTTTCCTGGAGCAGCATGTTCAGCTGGGGGCGACGGTTGCGCTGCTTGGGGCCATTCTTGTATCGCTGCTCGTGTATGCCATCACCCTGCAGGCGACCCGGGCTTTGCGCAGCCGGCCGAAGGCACCGACGATTCCGGTGTCCTGAGGAGGCAGGTTTCCGCCTTCTGCAAAAGAGTGGGTCGTATACTCTCATATGCATCTTTCCATAGGATCAAATGATGCGATTTTCTGCTCATTTGACCGGTTGGAGGGTGCATTTTTTTATATGATATATTGGAATAAGTGGGAAAAAATGCCGCCTGTGAATTGGAGTTGATTACAATGAGGTTTCAAAATTGGCTTCATGTCATTGCTATTCTAGCGATCGTTGCTGCTTCTGGATGTGTTCAAGAATCGAAACGTGTGGATGTCAGCCGGGAAGCGGTTACTCACCGTGCAGAAAACACTGGGGAAGCCAATGAATCGAACACCACTCCCCCTACTTCCCTTGCCAAAACAGGCAGCAAAACGCTTCTTTATCAAAAAGATTTCCGTCAGGATAAACCGAGTCTGGAGAATTTCCAAGAGGGCGTTTTCTTTGAATTATCGGAGCACGTGGAGGACTTTTTTACACAGGATATAGCCGAGAAGGTCCAAAATAATATGGAAGCCATTGTTGATCACGATGCAGCCAAATTCAAACAAAATATGCTTAGTGAGAATGACATCAAGGCGAATATGGATTGGTTCGATTATATGGATGGAGATGGAGTGAAGTTTGAGTTCTCCGAAGTTAATGAAATTTCTTATGAGGAAGACTCGAAACGTATTCAAGTGGTCGTTACTTTTTATCGAAATATATATCATAAACAGATAGAGCAAGGCGTCATGACCTATTCTTTATTGAAGGACAAAGCGAGCGGGGCTTGGCTCATAGCGCTGATGGATTGAAATTTCGGCTTAGCGGGATCATTGACGGGGCGAAGCGGACTTCATAGAATGAAAGGGAGAAAGAAGCGTCAAGGGAAAGAGGATGCTAACTTTGGGAAACCGTGTTAAGAGTTTTGTAGTCAGTATGGAGCGCTTTAAACCTCACACCTTTCAGGCAAGTCAAGGTGAGGGCCTCTTTATGTCGCATTCCCATGAATATGATGAGTTAACGCTTATTTTGGAAGGGGATGGATACTACAGCTCTTCCGAACAAAATATCAAGGTGGCTGCCGGCGACCTGATCCTGATCCCTTCCGGGCTTCATCATGGCTTCGTGTGTACAAAACCTTGGAAGGGTGTTTCCGTTCATTTTTTCCATGATCAGCTTCCGGTCCACTGCCAGTATCTCTTTCATGAAGCGGAGAGTGAGTCGCAGCGCATCCGGAGCAGCCATCTTGACGCTGACGATACGCGCTGGGTGGAAATCAGTTTGTTGCAGTTGGAGAAAGAATGGAATTCCGAAAGGAAAACGATCGACTCCTACAACATGATGAGGATCGCTTTTGAGACAGCACTGCTGGTATTCCAGCGTAACATCGAATCGGCGGTGCCAGGAGCAGATATCCGTCACGGGGTCATAGAAGAAGTGTTAAAAGAAATTCACAGCAGCTATCATACCCGTATTACCGTTAACGAACTGGCAGCGCGTCATTTTCTGTCCGAAAGCAACCTTCGGAAGAAATTTACGGAATCGGTCGGCGTCTCGCCCAAGCAATATATCATCAGCCTTCGTTTGATGGAGGCCAAACGGCTGTTACAGCAAACGAGCAAGGCGATCGATTTGATTGCCTCTGAGGTTGGGTTTACTTCATCCAGCCGGTTTTATGAGTTCTTTATCCAATCGACTGGAGTCACTCCGCTGGAATGGCGCAAACAGAATCCATGAATGGAATGATGATGAGGACCGTTCGCCAGGACGGTTCTCTTTTTCGTCGGTCGAAAACGATTCGGTAATTCCTTTTTATGCGCAAAGAGTAAATCGCTTTCAACATTGTTTACGATAGGATCGCACGGGATAATTAGAGGGATGACTGCTTTGTTCAGGGAAAAGGAGTGAGAAGATGTCCACCAAAACGAAGACGTTTTGCAATCCCATCGTGGCCCATGCTGCCGATCCCTGGGTGCTTAAGCACACGGATGGCAGCTACTACTTTATGGCAACAAGGTCAGGCTGCTTGGAGCTTACCCAATCTTCCAGCTTGACCGGATTGGTCTGGGGGCGCAAGAAGACCATCTGGACGCCCGAACCGGGAGGTCCCTACAGCTGCAATTTGTGGGCGCCGGAAATACATTATTTGGATCACAAATGGTACATCTACTATACAGCGAACGATGGGGGAGGCGATGAATCACGCCGGATATGCGTACTGGAGAACGAAAATGCTGATCCGCTGGAAGGCGAGTGGAACTGGAGAGGGGCGCTGGAGACGCCTGTCCCGGGATTGGACGGCACCGTGATGTCCTTGCGGAACGAGCTCTATTTTCTGTATGCCGGCTACGGAAACTTCCCCGATTATGGGTCTGCGATATACATTGCCCAAATGGCCAATCCCTGGACATTGACAGGGGAACATCACTTGCTCACTGCCCCGACACTCCCGTGGGAAAAGCAAGGCGGAATGGCCATTAATGAAGGACCCGTCACGCTGCATCGCAACGGCCGGATTTTTCTGGTGTATTCGGCAAGCACCACGTGGTCTGAGGATTATGCCTTAGGTATGCTCACGATGAATGAAGATGCCGATCCACTGGATCCGTCTTCATGGCAAAAATCGATGCAGCCAGTATTTCGCAAAAGTGTAGAAAACGGAGTATATGCAACAGGCCATAACAGTTTTACGAAGTCTCCGGATGATCAGGAGGACTGGATCGTCTATCATGCCCTTCCTTCACCCGGCTCCGATACGAGCCTCCGCTCGACGCGCATACAGAAGTTCGGCTGGAATCCGGACGGTACGCCTGATTTCGGCGTTCCCTGGAGCGATACGCATTATCTATCTGTGCCTTCTGGTGAGGAATAAGCGAAGGAAGGCTAAGTATATGAAAAAAGTAACGAAAAAGGCTCAGACTAAGCGGCATGTTCTTGCAAACAGAACCGTTTGGCCTGAGCCTTTGGCTTAGTAGCGGATTCGGACTTGAATGTCCTGCCCGTAATTGCCGAAGTGCCTGCCGAACAAGCTGACGCCGCCGGCGTTCCGCGCATCCTCCGGCGACAGAATACGGAATCGGATTTCTTCTCTGGGCAGGACCGGAATATGCTGTATCGATACATCCGACATCCGCACGCCGTCCATATATGTGCCGGAAGAGGTCACCAGCAGCGTTTTCAGCAGGCCGTGCTGGGAGCTTCCGGGATCCCACCACGAAGGGTTCAGCTTTCCGCGTACGCTGCCGAAGTCGCCCGGAGAGGTCCAGACGCACACGGGAACGTCATTGAGCAGAAACGTAATATCCGACGGCCAATCTTCGGCGTAGCCGGGCGCCTCCGAGCCGATCTCCAGGGAGATGCGAAGCTCGCTGATGCTGTTTTTGCCGGAGACGTAGTTCGGAATCCGGTATTCGACATAGCCGGCAGCGAACCAAATATGCTGGGCTTTGACATGCTCCGGCTCGGCGAAATACCGCGGGTCGTCGCGCATGCCGATCAGCTTGGTTTCGGAAGCCAGTCCGCAGGTGGGCTTCACTTGGCAGCTGGAGTACTGGCCGACGGGAATGTCGACGTCATAGCCGTCTTGATCCGGCTCGGACGGCAGGACGCCGTCCGTTTTGAACACCAGCGATGCCTGCTCCAGACGAAGAGAGCACTGCTTCTGCATACCGCGCTTGCCCGCAGTCATCTCCGTACGGAGAATGCCCGCCTCTTCCAGCTGCTGAACATGCTTGGTCACGATGGCGGAGGAGAGATTCAGCCTTTGCGCCATCTCCCTAATATTGAGGTTTTCTTTGCTGAGCATTTCGACCATACGAATGCGCGTATCCGACGCCAGCGCAACGAATAACGGCAGATTTTCCTGGCTTACCTTGATTTCCATAGATGCCTCCGAATCGGTCTGATAGGTGTTGTCTATCTATTGTATAACCAAAAGGTTAACTAAGCAAGAAAATTATTGACTAAATATCACGGGTATTTTACTATCTATGTGAGTATTTTAGGATTAATCATTAACTAATTAGTTAACTAAAAATCAACCCGAAAAGGAGCTATTCTATGGAATCGAACCTCAGCATCCCCCGTCCCGAATACCCGCGTCCGCAATGGGTGCGGGACCGCTGGCTGAATTTGAACGGCCCTTGGCAGTTCGAAATCGATCACGGCAAGAGCGGGAAGGAGCGCGGCTACCACCAGCCGGAGCATGCGCTCGAAGGAACGATCAATGTTCCGTTTTGTCCGGAAAGCAAGCTGTCCGGCGTGGAATATAAGGACTTCATGGCCGCCGTGTGGTATAAGCGGGAATTCACCTTGCCGGAGGATTGGAACAGCGGCAGAATTCTGCTGCATTTCGGCGCGGTCGACTACGAAACCGAGGTGTGGGTGAACGGAACATCCGTCGGTACGCATTGCGGCGGGTACTCTTCGTTCAGCTTCGATATTACCTCGCAGGTCAAGGAAGGCGCCAACGTGGTGACTGTCTATGCGGAGGATGACGTTCGCTCGGGAAGCCAGCCGCGCGGCAAGCAAAGTGAACGCTTCCACTCGCATGGCTGCGACTACACGCGCACGACGGGCATTTGGCAGACCGTATGGCTGGAGCAGGTCCCTGAGACGTATCTCGCGGACATGAAAGTGGTGGCCGATCCGGCGAATGCATGCGTGCACCTGGAAGTGAAGGTCAGCGGAAATACCGCCGGAGCGCAGCTGAAGGCGTCCGCCTTCTATGAAGGAAAGGAAGTCGGCGAGGCCACGGCTGTGGTGCAAGGGCCATGCGTCAAGGTGACCGTGCCTGTATCGGAAGTCCATTTGTGGGAGGCGGGCCACGGCCGGCTGTATGACCTGAAGCTGTCGCTCGAACGGCCGGACCTGACGGATGCCGATGCGGTTGATTCGTATTTCGGCCTGCGGACGGTGCGGCTGGACGGCCTGGCGTTCCGGATCAACGAAAAGTCAGTGTTCCAGCGGCTCGTGCTGGATCAAGGCTTTTACCCGGACGGCATCTATACTGCTCCTACGGACGAGGATCTGCGGAAGGATATTGAGATTTCGCTGGGGCTCGGATTCAACGGCGCCAGACTACATGAGAAAATGTTCGAACCGCGCTTCTTATATTGGGCCGACCGGCTGGGGTACCTCGTTTGGGGAGAGCATGCCAACTGGGGGCTGGACATTACTACTCCCGCAAGCTTGTCGCTGTTTTTGCCAGAATGGCTGGAAGGTGTGGAGCGGGATTATAATCATCCGGCGGTCATCGGCTGGTGCCCGTTCAATGAGACGTGGGACCGGGACGGCGCCAAGCAGGATAACGAAGTGCTGCGCATCGTGTACGAGACGACGAAACGGCTGGATCCGACGCGCCCGGTGATCGATACCAGCGGCAACTTCCACGTCGTGACGGATATTTTCGACCTGCACGATTACGATCAAAATCCGGAGACGTTCCGGTCCAGATACGAGCCGATGAAAACGGGCGGCGAGGTGTATAACACGTTTCCAAACCGGCAGACGTACGGCGGGCAGCCTTATTTTATCAGCGAATACGGCGGCATCTGGTGGAACCCCGACCAGAAGGACGACAAGGCTTGGGGCTACGGCGACCGGCCGACATCCGAGGAGGCGTTTCTCCAGCGGTACGAAGGGCTGACGAGCGCTCTGCTGGAGCACCCGATGATGTTCGGATTTTGTTATACCCAGCTGTATGACGTGGAACAGGAAGTAAACGGACTGTACACCTACGACAGACGCCAGAAGTTTGATCCGGAAGTGATTCGCCGCATCAATTCCCGCAAAGCGGCCATTGAAGATTAAGGGTTAGGTGAAGGTGACGGTACGAGTTGATATTCCCGAAGAGGAGGATGCCTGTACATGAAGGCTATAGTGCGTAATCCACTGCTGCTTGCGTTATGCATGCTGTTGCTCGTCCCCATGGGGCAGGTCACGGACGCGGCTTCCAGCCGGAACAATTTTTATAATGTCGTCATGCAGGATGGAGCGGACCCCTGGGTTTACAAACATACGGACGGTTATTACTATTTCACGAAAACGACGGGCGGCAACGTAACGATCTGGAAATCGGCCGAGCTGACGACGATCGACGCGGCCCCGACCCGAGTCGTCGAAACCGGCTGCTGCAATATTTGGGCTCCCGAGCTTCATTATATTGACGGGGCCTGGTACATCTATTACGCCAAGGATGACGGCGACAACGCGAATCACCGCATGTACGTGATGGAAAATACGTCGGCGGACCCGACGCAGGGAACCTGGCAGGACAAGGGGCAGATCACCGACCCTACGAATAAATGGGCTATCGACGGTACCGTGCTGCAGACTGGTGGACAGCTCTACTTTATTTGGTCTGGCTGGGAGGGGGATGTCAACGTAAGTCAGAACTTGTACATCGCCCATATGAGCAATCCTTGGACGATCGACTCGAGCCGCGTTGAAATTTCCAGGCCGACCTATCCGTGGGAGACCAACCACTCGCCTTATGTCAACGAGGGCCCGCAGGTTGTTGTGCGGGACGGCGTCATCAGCCTGGTGTACTCGGCGAGTGGAAGCTGGACGAACGATTACTGTCTTGGGCTCATCACAGCCAGCGTTTCCGGCGATTTGCTGAATCCGGCCTCTTGGACGAAACGCAGTCAGCCGATCTTCGCGTCCGGAAACGGGCTTTACGGTCCGGGACATCATTCGTTTACCCAATCGCCCGACGGAATCGAGGACTGGATTGTGTACCATACGGCCAAATTCGACGGTGCCGGTTGGAACCGGGAGATCCGCATGCAAAAATTTACGTGGAATGCCGACCATACGCCCAATCTGGGCGTACCGGCCGATCCCAATGTCCCGATTCCGCTGCCTTCCGGTGAAACGCCGCATATCCGCGTTGAAGGGGAACAAGGGACGTTCGGCGGAGCCGCGTACGCTTCGCAAAGTCCGAACGGGTCTGGCGGCATGAAGGCCGGACATATCGATACGCCGGACAGCTACGTGGAATATGCCGTGAAGGTGCCGAAAGCCGGCGAATATATATTGCTGGCGCGAACCGCGAACGGAACGGCCGGAGGGGACTGGTCCCATCTTCAGCTGGCCGTCAATTCGGGCATGCCGAGCCCCTTTTACATCACGAATAAAGGCTGGGAGAACTGGGGATTGTCCACGGCGCGTATTCAGCTCCATGCAGGCACCAACACGATCCGCTTCACCAAGGGCGCAGGCTACGGGGAGATCGACTTTTTTGACATCAAGCGTGCCAAACTTGGCCGGCTCATTCCTGAGCCGGCCTTTGGTTTTTGGGGCAGCGGCGCGCGGTCTGTCTTCTAGGAATGTACGTCGATGCACGTTTTTCTTGCTTTCGACCGTCGAATCCGGTTTATCTTATGTTTATTTGTCCGGCAGAAATATGCCGCTTTCCGGAACTTTACATGCCTTTCCTGGCCTATAATGGTTTTTGCGTGATCGCGATCAACAAAACCACTATACATACCGGAGGTGCCAGAACAATGTATGCTGCCAGAAGAATCGGTTTTAAATGCACATCGCTCATTCTTCTCTTTATGCTGACATGGACTTCGCTGTGGGCTTACCCAACGTCAGCTGCGTCAACGATGAACTATTCAAACCCGATCAATACGGCGGGAGCAGATCCGTACGTGATGCTGCATTCGGATGGGTACTATTACTTTACACGCACGTTAGGCAACAGGCTGGATATTTGGAAATCCAGATCACTGACTGCGATCGATCTGGGAGAACGAAAGACGGTATGGACGCCCCCTTCCGGCTTGAAGGATATTTGGGCGCCTGAGATCCACAACATCGACGGCAAATGGTATATCTACTATACGGCGAATACCGGCTGCGGCGATGACTGCCGGGGCGTATACGTCCTGGAGAACGATTCTCCGGATCCTTTACAGGGCAGCTGGACGGACAAAGGCAAGCTGAATACACAGTATGCGGGACTAGACGGCACCGTATTCGACCATAATGGCCGACTGTACTTTTTGTATGCGGCATATGGGGATTGGTCGGGCAGCCACGGCAGCGCGATCGCCATCGCACCGATGTCGAATCCGTGGACGCTGGACGGAGACAGCAGTATCCTGACCAAGCCCGAATACGACTGGGAAATGAAAGGCATGCCTGTTAATGAAGGCGCTGTCATCTTGAAAAACCAGGGGAAAATATACCTTGTCTTTTCTGCAAGCGCTTGCTGGGAGGATGACTACTCGCTTGGTATCCTGAGCGCGGATGCTGCAAGCGACTTGCTGAATCCCGCGTCATGGACGAAGAGTGATCAGCCGGTTTTCGCCAAGTCTGCGGCCAATGGCGTCTACGCTCCGGGACATAACTCCTTTGTCCCATCCAAGGACGGGACGCAGGATTTGATCGTGTACCACGGCAACAGCGGACCCGGCCAAGGCTGCGGTGCCCGGCCGACCAGGGTGCAGCCTTTTACCTGGAATAACGACGGTTCCCCGAATTTCGGAGTTCCAACCAACGGTCCGCTTGCGGTTCCGTCCGGCGATTATCGGATTGAGGCGGAGCATGGAACACCAGCCAAGGCATTAATCAAGGAGGAGGAAGGCGCGTCCGGCGGCAAAGTTGTGCGGCTCAATAACACGAACAGTTCCTTATCGATCAAGGATGTCATTGTGCCCGAAGAAGGGAGCTATACCTTAAACATTAGGTATTCGAATACCGCAGGTCCCGATGCCACGGAACAGGTGTCGGTGAACGGTAGCCCAGCCGTGACGGTGGCATTGCCTCACACGGGAAGCAAGCAGTATGCAACGGCTTCGATCCAGGTCGAGTTGAAGAAAGGCTACGACAACGTCATCGAATTTGCGAAAAGCAAACATGCCATTGACATCGACTACATTGAACTTGCTGGCAGCAATACATTCTCGATTAAGCCTGAGGCCGAGTACAAACTGATTAACCCGAATGGCGGCAAAGCTCTCAGTGTGGCTGACCCAAATGCAGCGGGAGAGACGTGGACCCAAATGAAGGATGATTCCGACGGAGGGGCGGCGCAGCGCTGGAAGGTTACCCTAAATGAGGACGGAACCTATTCATTCGTGAATCCGGAGTCCGGCAAAGCCTTGACCGTGATCGATCCTGCGGCCGCTTGGGGGAGAGCGGGCTTAGCCGAGTATCAAGGCTTGGATACGCAAAAGTGGAAACTCGTGGATACCGGCAACGGGTACTGCAAATGGTTTAACGTACAGACGGGAAAAGCGCTTGACGTTAACGGAGCAAGCATTAACAGCGGTACGGATGTAGGAACGTGGCAGGACATTCCCGGCGGAACCGCACAGTTTTGGCTGCTGTATCGTTTGGATTGAAGATATAGGAGGTTCCAATATAAGACGGCTTCTGTTACAGGAAGCCGTCTTTTTTGTTGCTGACGCCTCTTATGTTCCAGCCTCTTTTTTCAGGCGCTCCAAGATTTCAAATAGCGGGATGCGGCTGTTTCCGTTACTATGAATATGGATGACTTCAAGTGAAGTGAGGCTCAGGAGAATTTGGTTAAGAAAATCATCATATTCATTACATATTTAGCCCTCATGCTGGGGGTAAGATGGTTCTGGTGGGATACGTTTGGTACGGATGAGCAGCCCAAGGTTGTGCAGGGCACTCTTGATCTGCGCGGGCATCCTATGGAAGACAAGCATTCCCTCTTGTTGAACGGGGATTGGGAGTTTTATCCGGATCGGTTGATCTCGGACAGCCGCCAGGCGGACGAAACTGATCAGGAAAGGCGTATGATCTATGTTCCCGGGGATTGGAGCCCGGCTTGGCAGGACAAAGGCGGTTCGTCGTTCGGGTACGGGACCTACAGGCTCCGGATTCTTGTCGATGAGCAGCCGGACGAGCGTTATAAATTATGGATTAAAGAAATTAAAGCTTCATCTACTGTGATCGTCAACGGGAACATCGTCGGTGAAGCCGGCAAACCGGCGGCGAGTGCTAAAGCGTATATTCCGGTCATCCAGTCTTTCGCCAAGGACGCTGCTCCGAACGAGCAGAACGTGATTGATATTTTCGTGCAATCGGCGAATTATCATGATCCCACCAGCGGGGGCATCATCGAGTCCATGCGGTTCGGAACGCAGGCTGCGATTGATTTTGAGTGGTGGTATTCGATTGTTTTTCAGGTGGTTGTGTTTACGATCCTGCTTCTTCATGCGCTGTACGCCGGTATTATGTTCCTGATCAACCCGCGGGAGAAGCTGCTGCTTGCCTTTGTGTTCCTGCTCATTTTCGCGGGATTGACGGTGGTTTCGGACCACGAGTATGTGCTGATGAGCTGGTTTCCCCTGAATTATACCTGGATGCTGAAAATACGGCTGTTGTCTTATTTGGGTGTTCCGTTCTGCATGCTGCTGATGGGCAGGGGTTTTACCGGGCAAGTCCGGCGCGGGCCGGTATTCCTTACGTATTTGAGCGTCTCTGCGCTGTACTGGATCTTTATACTTGCAGCCCCCGCCAATCTGGTTCATATCACAAGGACCCATCATGTCTTCGGTTGGTTATACCTGATTCCGAGCATCTGGTTCTTTGCGCTCATCGGCAAGATGGTGTATCAAAAGCGGAAAGATGCCTTTATCATTCTGCTGGCGGCAACAAGCGTCATTTCCAATATCGTATGGGGATTTGTCAATTTCGACTGGAATTTCACCCCGATTTATTACCCGGTCGATATTTTGGCTGGGGTCGTCGGCTTCTCGGTGTACTGGTTTAAGCGGTATTTCCGGAATGCGGCGGAAAATGCCCGGCTGAATGCCGAGCTTCGCCGGGCGGACGAACGGAAGGATCAATTTTTGGCGAACACTTCGCATGAATTGCGGACACCTCTGCACGGGATCATCAACATTGCACAATCGGTCCTTTCCCGCGAGGGACGCTCATTGTCGGAAGCAAGCCAGCAAAATATGGAGCTGCTCGTCACCATCAGCCGCCGGATGTCACAGCTGCTGAATGACCTCCTTGACGCCGTCATGCTGAAGGATCAGCGGATCGTGCTGCGCCGGGAAGCCCTGCAGGTTGAATCGGTCGTGTCCGGCGTGGTCAGCATGCTGGCTCATATGACGGATGGCAAACCCGTTCAAGTGGTCCTGTCGATACCGGACCAGCTTCCTCCGGTTGATGCGGATGAACAAAGGCTGACCCAAATTGTGTTCAACCTGCTGCACAACGCGATCAAATTTACGGATGAAGGCGTCATCGAAATTTCGGCCGAGGTCAAGGAAGAGGCGGTTGTCATTCATGTGGCCGATTCGGGTCGAGGGCTGGAGCAGAGCGCATTGGAACGGATTTTTCTTCCCTATGAGCAGGCTGAGGATGAAGACGATCATGGGGGGATCGGGCTTGGTCTCAGCATCTGTAAGCAGCTGGTCGAGCTGCACGGAGGGAGGTTGACCGCCGAATCGGCCCCTGGACAAGGAGCGGTATTCAGCTTCACCCTTCCTAAGGCTGTAGGTTGGCTGCAGGCGGATCTAGAGAATGAGAATTCCGCAGGAGGCCGTACCGAGCCGGAGCTGGATCTGGAGGATGCACCATTGGATCCCCTGCACATCACAGAAGCGGCAGTCTCGATGGAGACGTTTTATGCTGGCCATGGCGGTGGATCGCTGGACGAATCGATATCTGGTGGAATCAAAATTTTAGTCGTCGAGGACGATCCGGTAAACCTGAGGGTGCTTGCAGGCATTTTTGCGGAGGAGCCGTATGAGATTCAAACCGCTTTATCGGCGAAGGAAGCGCTGCTGCAGCTCTCGTCCTCGACCTGGGACCTGCTCATATCAGACGTCATGATGCCGCATACGTCGGGTTATGAGCTGACGCGAATCGTCCGTGAACGGTACAACAGCTTCGAGCTGCCGATTCTGCTGCTGACCGCAAGAAGCCGGCCGGAGGATATTTATGCCGGATTTATGGCCGGCGCCAATGATTATGTGGCGAAACCGGTGGATGCGCTTGAGCTGAAATACCGGGTACGTTCCTTGGCGACGCTTAAAAAATCGGCAAAAGAGCGTCTCCGGCTTGAAGCGGCATATCTGCAGGCACAGATTCAGCCTCATTTTCTGTTTAATACGATCAATTCGATTATGGCTTTAAGCGATATCGACCTGGATCAAATGCGGGAGCTGGCTGACGCCTTTACTTCCTATCTGCGGATCAGCATCGATTTTATTAACTCGGAGGAAGCGGTGCCGCTCTCCCATGAACTCGAGCTTGTCCGGGCATATTTATACATCGAGAAGGCGCGTTTCGGGCCGCGGCTGGCGGTCATTTGGGATATCGATCCGCAATTATCGCTGTTTATACCGCCGCTCACGGTGCAGCCGCTGGTCGAGAATGCAGTTAAGCATGGGCTGCTGAGCCGGATTCAAGGCGGAACCGTGCAGATTATCATCCGCCGGGAAGAGGATGGCACGCGATTTGAAGTCAGGGATAACGGAAAGGGCATGACTCCAGAGGAAGTACAGAATCTGCTTCAACCGCATTCCGCGAGCGAACCGTCATCCGGCGGCATTGGATTGAAGAATACGAACCGGAGGCTTCTGCAGCGGTATGGCCGAGGGCTTCAGATCGAGAGCCAGTTGGGGCAGGGAACGGTGATGTCCTTCGTGATTCCGAGCCAGGGCTCCGGGGACCCTCGGGAATTCGAGCCCCCTCAAAGCATAGAGTAAAGCACAAAGCAGCCTGTTCAGCAGGCTGCTTTGTGGTTTTGTTCATCGTATTCAGCGGTTCATTCCCTGGCGTATTTGGTTTGTCTTGCCAAAAAGCTTTGTTCCAGTGGTACGAGGATCGTTCCGGAACCCGCAGCCTTCAGGCTCAAGCACTGTGCGATTCGTTTCAGCGTGACAGCCAATCTCGCGGGTTGAACGGGCTTCAATAAATAATCGAGGGCATTCACCTGAAATGCATGAACTGCAAACTGTTGAAAGGCAGTCACAAAAACGATGTGCATCTGCGGATGAATCGCGAGCAGCTGCTCAGCCAGTTCCATGCCGGACATCTCCGGCAATTCGATATCCAGAAAGGCCACATCGGGTATCTCGATCCGGCATGCCGCCAGCGCATCGTGCGGATTCATATAGGATCCGATCACATTCCACGGAACATGAACAGCAGTCTGTGTCTGAAGCAGTTTTTCCATTTTTAATAATGCCAGATGCTCATCATCGACGATAATTACCTTCAAGCGGCTTTCTCTCCCCTAACAGACCCTTGTTTTCTCGGATGCGGTATACTTATGTATTCTGAAACTATTCTAACGCTCCATTTTTACCCGGTTGCTCATACGTTTCTTCTTGTACGACCGAACACGTATGCCAATCATCCATGGCCATGTACCCGCGGCGGACCAGCGCAAAAATCGTATTTGTCGTACAGCACCATTCGACATCAGGCAGTCTTGTTGAGCCACTTCTTGCCTTCGGCAGTACGCCCTCATAAGTCCAAAAGCCTCCGTCATTCCAACGAACGAGCTTACCTCCATGCTTCCAGGCTTGTTTTAAAGCTTCTTGCTGTATTTTCGATAACATTCCTTCACCACCAAGCAAATCCATGAATTGATAACAATACTTATGCCTCCGTTTAAAGCGATACCTCCATTAGACCACACGGCTCTGAATACGTTCTGAATAATCTCCAGGCAACAGGATTGAGCATAACATGACGTTTCCAGGGACAATCTAAGCAGAAAAGGTGTACTTTCCTAGAAAGGAGCACTCCTGCGATGGCTGAAGAACAGCAGAAACAACCGTCGGGGAAAACGATCGCGGCCATTGCCTCGGTTCCCTTTATCATGACGTTCGGCAATTCCATGCTGATTCCAATCCTGCCCCAAATGGAGTCGAAGCTTCATATTTCATCGTTTCAAACAAGCCTGACGATCACCGTGTTCTCTTTGGTTGCAGCCTTTTTTATTCCCATCCTCGGGTATTTGTCCGACCGTTTCTCCCGGAAAATTGTCATCGTGCCGGCGCTGATCCTGTACGGAATCGGTGGTCTGCTGGCCGGATTCGCGGCTGCTCTGTTCCCCAAACCGTTCCTTTGGATTATGGTGGGCCGGACGCTTCAAGGCATAGGTGCGGCAGGGACAGCCCCGATCGCCATGGCGCTCACGGGCGATTTGTTCAAGGGATCCGCGGAGAGCAGGGTGCTTGGATTGGTCGAGGCATCCAACGGCTTTGGTAAAGTCATCTCGCCGATTCTCGGATCGCTGGTGGCCTTGATCGTATGGTACAGCGTATTTTTCACTTTTCCGGCGGTCGTGATTATTTCGATCGCGCTCACCTGGCTCCTGATCAAGGAGAAGAAAAAAGAGAAGGAGCCGATGCCTTTTAAGAAATACGTCAATGGTCTTGGCAGCGTGTTTAAGCATGAGGGCCGATGGCTGATCCCTGCGTATCTGGCCGGCGCCACCTGTTTGTTTGCGCTGTTTGGCATCCTTTTTTACCTGTCCGACATGCTGGAAAAGGAACACAATATCGTGGGAGCCGTCAAAGGGCTGGTTCTGGCCATTCCTTTGCTTGTCATGTGCACCACGTCCTATGTGACCGGCAGCCAAATCGGGGAAAATAAAAAGCTGATGAAACGGCTCATCGTGATCGGATTCGTACTGATGACGATTGCCTACGTTCTGCTGGCCTTTATCGGGCATTTGACCTTGTTCATCTCCATTCTGGCCGTCAGCAGTTTGGGAACGGGCCTGATCCTGCCCTGCGTCAACAGCTTTATTACAAGAGCGGTCGGGAAGGAAAGACGGGGCATTGTGACCTCCCTGTACGGGTCGGTACGGTTCTTCGGGGTGGCTGTCGGTCCTCCGCTGTTCGGGTGGATGACGGGATGGTCGCGGCCGGGCATGTTTCTGTCCATTGCCGGACTGACGTTTGTGATCGGGCTTCTGGCCCTTTTCCTGATCCGGGTCGATTCCGGGGAAGGCAAGCCATCCGGCGGCAAACGCGCCAAAGCTTACCGCAACAAGCCGGCGGGCCTCATTCGGCCGTTCGGCGGACGCCAAAAAGCCGGATCTTGATCCGGCTTGTTCTGTTGGATGGATCCTATGGTTTGCGCGCAGATGGGCAGAAGCAAGCTGCTATTTTTTACTGCGCCAGGCGAAATCGGCCGTCCATCTCCGCTGCGGCTTGCGGCCGAGGATGTAGTTGATGACGCGTGTGGAGATCATTTGGCATCCGATGGCAAATAGGATAATTCTCCAATTGACGACATAGGCCGCCAGAATAAAGATAACCCCGTTCATCCAGAAAAGGGATGTGCCGGGTTTTATTTTTTTATACTTATATATCACTAAAGCGGTATAGCCGATGCCTCCGTTGGATACCCGCTGCCTCATCAGCATGGCGACGCCTGTACCAAGAATAAGGGAACCGATCAAGAGATCGAGCCACACATTCAGCAGCGGCGGCCGGACATATACCTCAAAAAAATTGACCGATACGGACGTGGCCGTGATCACGTAAATGGTGCCAATAGCACTGAATATGCCCAAATGATGGGCGGTAAAAATGAGAAAGGCGAAATTGGCAACCCAGAAGCCGAGGCTCATGGGCAGGCCGAACCCGTGGTTCAGCAGCACGGCAATACCGGCACCTCCCCCGGAAGGAATGCTGTGCGGGAATAAAAAAACCGCCATCGCAAAGCCTTGAAGCACCGCTCCCGCTGTAATGAGTGAGACTTTCCTGCCGAGGCGGCGGTAAAACAGGTGCCGGTGGTGCCGGTAACGGCCGGGAATTAACTGTATTTTCAACCCGATCATCCTTTGGAGAATAGTTTGGTGGTCATAAGCTGGTCAAGCTTTACTAAAATGTATGCTTGTCTGCGGACAAGGATGCCAATTCATGCCGGGCGGGCAAGGGATGCAGAACTGTGGTATGTTTACTTTTAAAAGAAAGGGGAGGAAAGCATGGAGCAGGACAAACATCAGGGGGGGGAACTTGCCACGTTTGCGGGCGGGTGCTTCTGGTGCATGGTGCAGCCCTTTGACGAGCTGCCGGGGATCCATTCGATCGTGTCCGGTTATACCGGGGGCCATACGGAGCATCCGACTTATGAAGAAGTTGGGACCGAAACGACGGGGCACTATGAAGCGGTTCAGATCGCTTTTGACCCCATTGTGTTTCCGTATGAGCGTCTGCTGGACATCTATTGGCAGCTGATCGATCCGACGGATGCGGGCGGGCAGTTTATGGACCGGGGGAACTCTTACCGGACGGCCATTTTTGTACATAGCGGGGAGCAGCGGGCCAAAGCGGAGGCTTCCAAACAGGAGCTTGCGGCAAGCGGGCGGTTTAAGGGGAACATCGTCACCGAAATTTTGCCCGCGGGGCCGTTCTATCCGGCGGAGGATGAGCACCAGGACTACTATAAAACGCACCGCTACGACTACAACCTCTACCATGAAGGGTCGGGGCGGGGAACGTTTGCCGAAAAGTATTGGCGCAGAAAGCAGGATGATGCCGCGCTGCGCAAAAGGCTGACCCGCCTTCAGTACGAGGTGACGCAGCACGGTGCGGATGAGCCGCCGTACGAGAATGCATACTGGAACAACGAACGCGAAGGGATTTACGTGGATGTGGTGAACGGAGATCCGCTGTTCTGCTCGCGGGATCAGTTCGATGCGGGGACCGGCTTTCCGGCGTTCACGCGGCCGATCCACGAAGGCTTCCTTCGCCGAAAGGCCGACCTGCGCAGCGGCAAAGCACGCACCGCTCTGTACGGCCGCTTGTCCGGTTCGTACCTGGGCCACCTGTTTCACGACGGCCCGCCGCCAGCCGGACAGCATTACCAGGTCAACTCGGCGGCGCTGCGCTTTGTGCCGCGGGAGGAGCTGGAGCGTGAGGGGTACGGGAAGTATACGGAGCTGTTTGAGGGGCAGTGAGGTGAGAGAGTAGGGGGAGCAACCGTAGGCCATCCCTGAAGGATGGCCTACGGTATAGTTCGTTAAAGTGCAAACTTCAAGGACGGCCTAAAAAGGGCATGGTTCGTTAAAGTGTAAAGCCTGTGGCTGGGTCAAGCCCGATGAAGTTCATGACGGAATTTTCTAAAGAAGATGCGTATGTCCTCAGCGAGCAGATCCGGAACCTCCATGGCGGCGAAATGCCCGCCGTGTTCAAACTCGGTCCAATGGACGAGGGGATGTTGGCGCTGCGCAAGAGAATATACCGGTAATGCCAAGTCGTAAGGCAGCACGGACACGCCCAATGGTACGGGACACCGAAGGGGCCCCTTCGATTTCGAACTTTCGTAATACAATCGGGCTGATGATCCGGCGGTTGCCGTAAGCCAATAGAGCATCACATTCGTTAGCAGCCGGTCGGCGTCCACCCTGCAGGCGGGGTCGGTCCATTCGTAAAACTTCTCGGCGATCCATGCCAGCTGTCCGACCGGCGAGTCCGTGAGCGCATAGGACAAAGTTTGGGGCCTGGTGGATTGGAGCCTCGCATACCCTGCCGGTGCGGACCGGTAACTCTGCGCGCGTTCGAGCCTTTCTCGGTCTTCTTTAGACAGTTCACTCGGGTCGAAGTCCTCCGCTGGAACGGTATGCAAATAATTCACATGGACGCCGCACACATGCTCACTGTCATATTCGGCCAGCAACCGGGAAATGCCTGCGCCCCAATCGCCGCCTTGGGTGCCATAGCAGCCGTACCCGAGGCGACTCATCAGCTCCGCCCAAGCCCGGGCAACCCGGCGCATATTCCATCCCTTATCCAGGGTAGGGCCCGAGAACCCGAAGCCCGGGATCGAGGGAATGACCAGATGGAAAGCGTCAGCCGGATCGCCGCCGTGAGACCGCGGATCAGAGAGAGGTCCGATGAGATCGAGAAACTCGACGATCGAGCCCGGCCAACCGTGGGTAAGGATCAGCGGCAGCGCATCTTTCTCCGGGGAACGGATATGCAGGAAATGAACGTTGGCCCCGTCGATGGTTGTAGTAAACTGTGGCAGCCCGTTTAACCGCTTTTCGTGCTTGCGCCAATCGTATGAATTGAGCCAGTACTCCGCCAGTTCCTTGAGGTAGCCGAGCGGCACGCCATAATCCCAACCGGCATCCGGCAGCTCGTCAGGCCAACGGATACGGGCGAGACGGTCCCGCAGGTCGTCGAGCGCACTTTGCGCAATTTCGATGCGAAACGGCTGTATTTTGGTGCTGTCCATCCTATTCATAAAAATATGCTCCTTCCCTTTATATGGTTGATAAATCAACGTTGTATGAGGAATATAGCATCTCCATTGTTGAGTTGTCAACAAAATTAGAGCGGGCTGGATCACAAAAATTCTGGCACGGACATTCGTAATTTCGAAGTGGTTACCTCTAGCAATCCCGCACAAAACAGCTGCATGATTGCAACGATTTCTACCTCATTCTCTCGCCAAAACCACAAGGGGCAGCCCCTCACGGATGATTCCGTGAAAGACAGCCCCTCGTTTACCACTATCCACAACCTACGCGCAAATCATTTTCCCGTGCCCTGCCACTGCGCGATCACCGCGTTTATATCCGCGGTCAGCACAGCTTTGGCGTCATCCTTGATATTCCCGCTCTGGCCCTTGTTGTCCAGATGCTTCAGGAAGTCCTGCAGGTGCTTCACGGCCTGGTCCGGCTTGCCGCCGTCCCATTGGTGCTGCGCCTGCTTCAGCGCATTGGTCAGCTGCGGCACAAGCCCGCCGCCCAGGTCGCCGGCGGCGCTGTAGCGGTCGATCAGCTGCTGGATGGAGGCCGGGCCGGTCGTCACATGCAGCTGCAGCGTCGTCCGGGCCGGCTCGCCCGAGCCGCCGTACACGTCGACGGTGACCGTCTGGTCGCCCAGCTTGCCGGCCAGGGCCACGTCGACGCCAGCCTGCTGCGCGTCGACCTTATATTCCTTGCCGGCCAGCGTCAGCACGGCCGATCCGCCTGCGGCAAGGCCGCCGCCGGCCTGGAAGGACAGTACCGCGCTGTCGTCCAGCGTATCGCCGTCCTTCACGGCATTACCGTTCACCGTCAGGGCGAAGGCTGGCTCAACCTTGCTGTCCACCGTGACGCCTTTGGACACGTTGCCCGATTTGTCCACGGCCTGGAGCAGGATGCTGTAGTCCTTGCCGTCCTCGATGCCAGGGATGACGGCCTTTTGAATGCCGCGCTTCACTTCGAGAACGTCACCCACTTGCTGGCCGCCGCTCGTCACAGTGACCCGTATTTTGTCCGCGTCCAAATCGTACGGACCGTCCCAGGTCAGGGTCAGCTGGCCGTCACCGCGGCTGACGAGCACGTTCTCCACATCGCCCGGCGGTACATGGTCTTCCACCGGTTCCGTCGGCGGGTTCGGTGCCGTAAAGACGGACGGGTCGCCAAAGGTGAACTTGTCGAGATTGTACAGATAGTCCGAGCCTTTAAAGAGCAGGAACACGATATGTTTGCCGGTCACCGGTGTCGTCACATCGGTCGAGAACACTTTGAAGTTCTGCCAGCCGCCCGTTCCGGTGACCTTGTTGCTGGCGATGACCGGACCGTTCAGGCTGTCGATGCGCACCTCGACCGTGCCTCCGCTCGTATCGCTGGCCGCGTTGACGTGGAACTTCGTCGGGCTTGTGCTGCCGAAGTCAACGTAGTTGTACATGGCGTACCCGTTGTTCGGGCCGAAAATACCGGCCAGATAGGTCTGGCCGCCGCCGCTTTCCGTGCCGAAACCGACGCCGTTCGTCCGGTTTTCAGCTTCCAGCTTGGCGTAAGCATCTCTCGCCGTGCCTTTCATCGTCGTAAAGGTGAACCAATCCAGGTTGCATGGGAAGTCACTGCCGTCTTTTCCGTGGAAAATGAGGTACACATCATGCACACCAACCGTGAGTTTATCATCAAGGTTCGCCATGATGTCCACCCATTGATCCCAGCCGCCGAGGGCCGGAATCTCCACGACGCCTGCGGTAGGGCCGTTCAGGGAATCCAGCTTCACCTCGATCGATCCGCCCTGATTGCCGCTGGCGACATGGGCCGTCATGCCGGCGGCACCGGAGCCAAAGTCGATGCCCTTATAAGAGGCATAGGCGTTGTTGTGGATCGCGTCGAGGAAACCGCCCTGCGCTTTGCTCAGGCCCTCGCTGCTGTCATAGTTCACGCCTTTCAGCTTAGCGTAAGCGTCGGTGCGGGTCGGGTCGCCGGTAGTGAATTTAAACCAGTTCAGGTTGAACAGGTATTGGTCTTTCGTTTTGGTGAAAACGAGATAGACGTCATGCGTGCCGGTAATGGTAACCGGATTGCCCTGGTCATCCTTCAGCACGGTGACGGCATCGATGTAGTTGTTCCACCCGCCGGTGCCTTCGACGTTCAGCGTTCCGACTTTCGGCCCGTCAAGCGAATCCAGGTGGACTTCGATGTTGCCGCCGCCGGTTCCGCTGGCCGCTCTCGCGATCAATCCTTTGGCGCCGGATGTGCCGAAGTTCACGTTTTTATAGGCCGCAAAGTCACCCGCCTCGATGCCGCCCAGCTGCAGCGTTCCTTCCAGCGCACCCTCCAGGATGAAGCCTTGACCGATGTTGTAACGCTCGGCTTCGATTTTGCTGTACGGGTCCTTCTCCGGATAATGAATCTCGGCATCCTGAGGCTTCAGCGCATTCAGCGCTTCTACAGCTGCGGCGGACGACCAGGACTCGTACGTCCCGGAGAGCAGCTGTCCCGCCCAGTTGCCGTCGACGATATTGTCGGCGTTCCGGTGCGTCCAGGCGAGCTCGGCATTGAAGGAGACCCAGGCGTCAAACTGCGCGCCGAAGTCCTTGTATTTGCTTTCGGTCCGCTCGTCCAGCGCCTTCTGCAGGAAGGACAGGTTGCGGAGCAGGATCGTTTTGCCGCCCTTCAGGTCACCGTTCGGTCCTTCGAAGTTCAGCACGCCGCCGTTATCGACCAAATGGTCTTTGGTAAAAGCCGCCGCCTTGACCGCTTCGTCCAGATAGGAGGTGTCCCCGGTAATGCGGTACAAGCCTACCGCCGCCCCGATGTATGTACCCTGATTGTAGTGCGTGGCGTCCGGGATCGGCCCTTTTTCCGTTTCGATCCGGTCGAACACTTTGCCGTTGCCGTCGGTCAGCATCGTTTTGCCCCATTTGAAAATTTGCTTCGCGGCGTCCAGATAATGCTGATCCTTGGTGACGTTGTACAGATAGACCGCCGCCTCAGCCGCCGGGAAGTTGATGCAGGCATTTTTGGTGTTATGCTCGCTGTTCAGCCACCAGATGCCGCCGCTGGCGAAGTCTTCGTCCCACTGCGTATTGAATACCCAGTCAAAATGGTACTTTGCCGCGTCCAAATACTTCTGGTCACCCGTAATTTGGTACGCCCGCGCACTGCCCATCGCCCACCACATGATGTCGTCGTTGAAGGGGTTGTTCGTCCAGTTGCTGCCGTATTTGGCTACCGTGCCGGTATACACGTCGTCGATCTGCTTGCGCAGCTGCGCCTTCAGCTCGGGATCCGACGTATGGAGATACGAGTCCATCACCAATTCCCACAGCTCGGCTTCCACCCAGAACCCCTGGTGATCCTTGTGATCGGTGCTGCTCCAGAACATATTGGCCGCCGGATCCCAGAACTTGGCGTTAAACGCTTCGATGGCCGTGTCGCCGTCCTCGGCGCTGAACGCATAGGTTGTGCCCGGCCCCCAGACGGTGACGGAGCCGAGGGTGAGGGCGGCCGCCAGCGGCACGCTCAACAGCCGGTTTATGCGGCGTTTGCTCTTAGTCATTAAAGTCTCCTCCTTTATGGTGGTTGTGGAACGCTGCAACGATGGATTATATGAACGGTCCCCGCCTGCATCCGGGCATCCGGCGTTTGGATAAATAAAAGGCAGGAGTTTTGCAGGAGTATACACGCCTGAAGGGCAGAGGGGACCGTTAATCCCGCGACTTGTTACTTGGCTTCCGAAATGACCTTGTTGATCTTATCCGCCATCGTGTTCAGCTCGCTGATCGGCGCTTTGCCCATCAGGACGTTCTTCCAGGAAGCTTCGATGAACGGATTCGCTTTGCCTGCCCAGGACGAGAGGAAGCGGACCGGCTGCGTATCAGGCGATTTCAAAATGTGGTCGATACCTTCCCCGACATCGGCATGGCCAGCCGTCTTCAGCGCTTCAAAGTAAGCGGAAGAGGATGCCTGGTACGCTGCCGGAGCGACCGGCGTTTGCGGAAGCACTTCTTCGTACATTTTGGAGTCCAGGAATTTCAGCACTTTCCAGACGGCTTCCGGATTTTTGACCGTTGTCGGGCTGCACCAGCCCACCGCGTCGTAAATCTCGGATTGGGTGTTCACGACCGGCATCGGCACGAAGCCCCACTGCAGATCTTTCGGCGCCGTACGGATCAAATCGTCCGCAACCCACTGGCCTTGAAGCGTCATCGGCACCTTGCCCTGCTTAAAGGAGCTCATGACGTTGGTCAAATCGAAGGTCGGCGGATTCATGTAACCGTTTGCAATAGCGGTTTTGTATTTCTCCACGCCTTCCACGAACTTGTCGCTGATCTCGACTTTGGTCGGATTGAGGATGGAGTCGGCGAACGGAGCGGCGCCCGAGGAGACCGAATAGAGCGACAGATAGAACGGATCAAGCGGAGCGTAATAGCCGAACTGCTGCACACCGCCCTGCTTGCTGGACAGCTTCTCCATAGCTGTGAACAGATCGTTATAAGTCCAGCCGATTTTCGGCTCGGTCAGACCGGCGTCCTGGAACGCTTTTTTATTATAGAAAATGCCATACGTATTCAGCAGGCCGGGCAGACCGACAAGCTTGCCGTCATAATGCCAGCTGTCCACGACGCCTTTGTAGAAGCCGTCCATGAATTCCTTATCCTGCTCCGCCTGAGACGTCCAGTCATACAGCAGTCCCTTGGATGCGTTGTCCAGCAGCATGTCGTTGCCTGTCATAAAAATGTCCGGGGCCTTCTTGGCGGTCAGCATCCCGTTGACCTTGACGCCGTAATTGTCCAGTGGGGTAGGGATGAGTTTCACCGTAATGTCGGGGTTTTCCTGCTCAAACTGCTTCATGGCCGCCATGATTTTATCGTTCATTTCTTTCGATTCCCAAGTGATCATCGTCACTTCGACCTTCTTGCCGGACGATTTCGAACCGGACGTACCACCCGAATCGGACGTGCCCGCCGAACCGGCGGAATCGGATGACCCGCCACCGCCGCACGCGGCGAGCAGGCTGGAGAACAGGAGTAACGTGAGCATGCCGCTAAACCACTTTTTTGCACCCTTTGTCATAGAAAGACCTCCCTGATATCTCATTTCCAATACATTTGTCACCTGTACCTGATATATCATTTCCTTGATCCCACCGCCGGCAGGCACCACCTCCTATCCGCCCGGGGCGGCCGAGTTATTTTAATGAAGCGGAATTGACGGAGCCAAGCCCCTGCATGAAGAACTTCTGGCCGAAGAAAAAGATGAGCAGCATCGGCAGAATGTAGATGAGATCTGCGGCCATGAACAGGTTCCAGGCGGTCGCATAAGTGCCTTTGTAGGAAGCCATCGCCAGGGACAGCGTCCATTTGCTCGGGTCAATAATATAAATCAGCGGCTCGAGGTACTGGTTCCATGCCCCCTGGAAGGAGAAGATGACCATCGTCATGATGACCGGCGTTGTCATGGGTACGAGCACTTTCATCAGAATGTAGAAGTCGGAAGCACCGTCGATTTTGGCCGCCTCGTCAAAGGAAACCGAGATCGTCTTCAAATACTGGACGTACAGGAATGAAAATGTCGCGTTCCCGAAAAAAGCAGGCACGATAATCGGCAGCCAGGAGTCATACCAGCCCAGGCTCGTGTAGAGGTTAAAGAGCGGGATCATGCCGACAAAGCCCGGCAGCATCAGGCTGCCCACGAACAGCGAGAACCACAGCTTCCGGCCGGGAAAGCTTAATCGGGCAAGCCCGTAACCGACCAGCACGGAGCTGGCGACCTGGCCGATCGTGCACAGCACCGCGATGAACATCGAGTTGCCGAATGTCTGCCAGAAGTTGATCTCCCGCGTTCCGGTTACGAAGTTGGACCAGTGCAGCTCCCGGGGAAACCACTCGGGCGGGATTTTAAACACGTCGTTGTTGCCCTTCAGGGCAATGGTCACCATCCACAGCAGCGGAAACAGCATGGCGATGGCACCGATGGTCAGGATAATGAACCGGATGGTGTCCAGGATGCTGAATTTCCGTCTGGGTTTGCGTGTTGTTGTCCGTACTTCCGTTTGCATCACCATTAGCAGGGAGCCTCCTTATTTCGAATTGTCGCTTTCGTAATACACGAACCGGTTCGAGTACCGGTAAGTCAGCGCGGTGAAGATCATGATGATGACGAACAGCACCCAGACCTCCGCGATCGAATAGCCGAACATGCGGCCGTTAAAGGCGTCGTTATAAATTTTGAAGTTGAGCAGGGATGTGGAGAAGTTCGGGCCGCCGCCGGTCAGAACCTGTACCTGGTTGAAGGCCTGGAAGGCGCCGATGATGCCGAGTATAAGCTGAAGGAACAGGATAGGAGTAATCATAGGAATCGTAATGTGCAGGGCCATCCGCCAGCGGACGGCTCCGTCGACTTCGGCCGCCTCGTACAGCTCCTGAGGAACAGACTGCAGACCGCTCAGGAAAATAATGACGCCGGATCCGACCTGCCACAGGCCGATCAGCACGATGGAGGGAAGTGCGGTCGTTTCGCTCGTCAGCCAGGTGCCTTCGGGCAGTCCGAGCAGCCTGAGCAGCGAGTTGGCGAGCCCGTACTGGGGCTGATAGATAAACAGCCACAGCGTGAGTGTCGCGATGGACGGCACGACGGTCGGCAGGTAATAAATCGTGCGGAACCATTTGATGCCGGGCAGGCTTTTGTTCAGCAGCATGGCCAGCAAAAGGCCCAGAATCAGCGATAAAGGAACGCTCATGATGACAAAATACAGCGTCGCCCGGACCGAAGGCCAGAAGGCCGGGTCCTCCGTGAACATGTATTTAAAGTTGTCGAATCCGACAAAACGGGGCTTATCGTAGCCGCTCCATTCCGTTAAGGCGTAATAAATGGACGACAACAGCGGATAGGCGACAAACACGCTGAAGCCAATAATGGAAGGCAGAATAAACAGATAGCCTTTGGCCCAGCCGCGAAGCTTCTTTTTGCTTACCGTCATTTTTCATATACCTCCCTCATTCAGCATCCGGACAGGAACGGTGCGTGTACCCGCCGTTATGTCCCGGCCCCGTGCGTAAAAGTAAAGTACGGTGTAAACTGCATTCGGAATGCAGGCGGTCCGTGGATCGGTCCGTTCTGGCTGCACTCCGGCCCCCTGTTTTTTCTCCTTTCTTCAATTTCATCTGCTTCTTTAGAGCAAGATCACGAAAATAAACCGCTTACATTTCTCAATATAATGACATAACAGTATAGTGTCAATATACTAAATTAAGTTTTTTTATAATTATTGTTATATTATTTGCAGATTGAATGTGCATATCATGTGAGATGAATGGGGAGGAGGCTGCGTGGATACCGGATCTGTTTTTTCAATCTAGTCGGAGAGGAGAAGGCTGCGGTAGAAAAAACATGATATATCATGCTATGTAAAAGACAATGCTGCTCTTGCGCTTATGCGCAAGGGCTTTCGTTTTGTTCACGGTGCGCCGTGCCTGCCGGATTCATGTTCACTGTCGAAATTTGCTGCCAAAACAGGGCTTCAAACCTCTGGTTTTGTCTCGATCTTAGTTACAAAGCTCCTATCCAATCGTGAAATATAATTTTATATTGTTAGTGAATATTTAATTTTATTTTACATTAATCTGACAAAATTTTACGAAGAGAGGGGAGATGGCTTTACACGCTACCGCTATACTTTGCTGTCGAGGCGTTCTATGAAGGACCCGAATTCTGTCAGATCGAATGGGAGGCAAGGATGGAATGATAAGAAAACGGACGAGGAGCCTATGGGCGTCGCTGCTGGCCGGCACGCTGGTTCTGACCCTGGCTCTGCCCGGCGGGCGGCCCGTACTGGCGGCGGAAGCCGGCGCACAGGCTGCGGCAGCCGGAAGCATCGTCGACGAGCGGCAGGTCCAGATCGGACCGGGCGCGGTCTATACCTGGAAGGACATGAAGCTGGACCGAGGGTTGGAGAAGCTGCACATGGTGGAGTTCGATCCGTCCAATCCGGCTCTGGTGCTTGAGCCCGGCATGACGGACGGCAAAGTATACGGCATGCAGCCGGTCAGCAAAATGGCTGCGGATATCGACAGAGCGGGGAATCGGGTGATCGCCGGGATCAACGGAGACTTTTATGATATGTCCTCCGGCGTCCCGCTCGGTTACTTCATGGGCAGCGGAAAAATACTGACGAGTCCGCCAAATGACTGGTACGCGTTTGGCATCAAGGAGGATGGCACGACGATGTACGGGCCGAGCCCGAAGCTTGCGCGGACGCTGGAGATCGGCGGACAGAAGACCGAGCTGACGTCCATCAACCGGACGCGTGGCAATAACGATCTCGTTTTGTACACGAACGACTTCTACGGCTCGACCATGACCAATGATTTAGGAGACGAAGTCGTTCTTGACGTCGTGAAGGGAGAGGTCAAAAGCGGGGAGACACTGGAGCTGAAGGTAGCCGACGTCCATAAAGACAAAGGCAGCACGCCGCTAGCCCCGGGGCAGGTCATCCTGTCGGCTTCCGGCAGCCAGCGCGCGGTGCTCGCCGGCCTTAAGGCAGGCGATACGGCATCGGTCACCTTCGGCCTTGAGCCGGCCTGGAGCGGCGTGACGATGGCCATCGGCGGCTCCGCGCTGCTCGTCAAGGACGGGGCGGCGCAGCCGAACAGCGACCCGGCGGCCCATCCGCGCACGGCGATCGGGACGAAAGCGGACGGCTCCGTCGTCATGCTGGAAATCGACGGGCGCCAGCCGGGCTTCAGCGAAGGCGTGACGCTGGCCGAGCTGGGGCAGATCATGGCGGAGATCGGCGTCGTGAACGCCATCAACCTGGATGGCGGCGGCTCGTCGACATTTATCGCCCGCATGCCGGGCGACACCAGCCGTACGCTGCTGAACTCCCCCTCGGACGGCGGGGAGCGCAAGACGGCCAACGGGCTCTTGCTTGTGAACAAGGCGGCGGAAGGGCCGGTGGACAAGCTGGTCGTGAAGCCGCAGCTGGCGAGGGTGCTGGCCGGCTCGACAGCGGCCTTTAAGGCGGCCGGTGTCGATGCCAACCTGCATCCGGCCGCGATGGACGGGACGCCCGAGTGGAGCGTCAGCCCTGCGATTGGAACGATCGACGGCAGCGGCGTCTTTACGGCAGGTTCCACGCCCGGCCAGACGGATATCGCCGTAACGTCCGGCGGCGCAAACGGAGCCGGCAAAGTCGAAGTGGTCGATACGCTGACCGAGCTGAAATTTGGCGATCAGCTGCGCAGCTTCCCGCCGGGCCAGTCGGAGACGCTGAAGGTGACGGCGCTCCGTGACGGCCAGATGGTGCAGGCCGACAACCGCCTGCTGACATGGCGCGTCGAGGGGCCGATCGGCTCGATCGACGCAGCCGGCGTCTTTACTGCGGCGGAAGGCAATGAGCTGAGCGGCAAAATTGTGGTGAGCTACAAGGGGGTGGAAGCTCAGATGGATGTGACCATCGGCCAGCCTCCGGTGGTGCTGGAGGATTTCGAAAAAGGCCTGGACAAGTATCTGCCGTCGGCCGGCGCGCAGTTTAAGACGTCCAAGGTGAGCATCGAGACGAATGAAGATTTGGTCCGTTTCGGCAGCGGTTCGCTGAAGCTGGAGTATGATTTTACCGGCACACCGGGAACTTCGGGCGCCTACCTGCAGAGCAAGACGCAGGCGGAGGCCATTCAAATCCCGGGTTATCCGGAGAAGATCAGCATGTGGGTATACGGGGACGGCAAAACCCACTGGCTGCGTGCACAGCTGCGCGACAGCAAGGGAACGATACCGCTCGACTTTACCGACCAGAATATCGGCATCGACTGGACCGGGTGGAAGTACCTGGAGGCAGATGTGCCCAAAGGCCGGACGCTTCCTCTGATCATGGACATGCCGGTGCGCTACATGGAAACTTCATCGGCCAAGAAAGATGCCGGGGCGATCTACGTCGATCAGATCCGAGCCTTGTACGGTCCGAATCAGGACGACATGGAGCCGCCGGTCCTGAAGGACTTCTCGCCGGCGGACGGGGAGACGATCCGCAGCAACCAGCCGGTGATTAAGGTGTACGGCGAAGACGCGGGATATGATCCGGCGCAGCATCCGGGCACGACGCTGATTGATCCGGACTCGATCCGGTTCGACCTGGACGGCCAGCGTGTGCAGCACACGCTGTATCCACCGGAAGGCCGGATTTATTACACCCCGGCGACGCCGCTGGCGGACGGGCTGCATCAGGCCAAGGTGTCTGTGACGGACCTGGCCGGCAACCGGACGACCAAGGCGTGGACCTTCAACGTGGACACGGGCGGCTCGAAGCTGACGTACGACACGCCGAAGGAATTGTACGGAGGCCGTACCTACACGGTGGATATCAAAGGGGTGAAGGCCGCCGGTTTGCAGGGAGGACAGCTCCGGTTTGCTTTTGACCTGAGCAAGGTGGAGAATCTCAAGTTTATTCCGGGCGGCAAGCTGGAGGAGACCCAGGCAAGCGCAGTTATCGGTGATAACGGCACGGCTGCGCTGACCTTCAGCCAGTTGGACCAAGCGGGGCTGACCGACAGCGATTTGATCGGACAAATCAGCTTTGACGTGAAAAAGGACGCCGCCGGAACAAACGAAATCCGGTTCGAATCCGGTAACGTTACCTTTGCCGGCACAGGCAGCGTGGTGTATCCCTTCTTTGGGCTGCCGCTGAAATCGGATATCAAGAGCGCCCTGTCGCTGTCCTGGAACGAGAACGGCAACATCCAGGGCTACGAAACGGTCTTTTTGGTCAAAGACGAGTCGGGGGAGCCGGTGGAAGGCGCGGAGATCACCGCGGACGGCAGTCCGGTCGGAACGACCGACGCACAGGGCGAGCTGCGCACCAAGCTGCTGACGGCTGAGGTCAAGACGTATCAAGTGCAGGCGATGAAGGGAGACCAGTACAGCCCGGTGGCGGAGTTTAAGGTGTCGCCGCTGTCCGGTACCGAAACGCCGTACAACATCAACGTCGGCATGGGCGAGGATCCGGCTGCATCCCGCGGTTTCATCTGGCATACGAGCCCGGCTGTGGAGCAGACTGTGGTAGAAGTGGTGAAAAAGGCGGATTTTACCGGGTTTGACGACCCCAGTGTGATAAAAACGGAAGGAACAAGCTATCTGTACCAGACACTCGATCTGGGAGCGGTCCGGGTGCACAAGGCGACGGTGAACGGCCTGGAGCCGGGCACCGAATACGTGTACCGAGTCGGTGACGGAAGCAGTCATTACAGCCCGCAGGGCACGTTCAAGACCGCTGAGGCAGACGGCGATCATACCAAGTTCCTGTATTTCGCCGACTCCCAGGCGGGAGATTTGGCAGGGTTCAAGCTGTGGGGCAGCACGGTGAAGAAGGCGGTGGAAGATTCGCCGGACGCCGAGTTTATGGTCCACGTCGGCGACATGGTCGACAAAGGCTTCAACGAGCAGGAATGGAAGTGGTGGTTCAGCGAAGCGCAGGAGGCGTTCCTGAACACGACGCTGGTCGGCGCGATCGGCAACCATGAGGTGATGGGAACGAAGGAAAACAACGATTTCCTGGCCCATTTCAACCAGCCGGGCAACGGTGTGCCAAGCCTGGCGGGAAGCAATTTTTCCTTTGATTACAAGGATATTCATTTTGTCGTTTTGAACAGCGAATACCAGTACGAGGAGCAGAAGGAGTGGCTCGACCAGGACCTGTCCAGGACGGATAAAAAATGGAAGATCGCCATCTTCCACCGCGGCCCGTACGGCAGCATTTACGATACGGCCGACATCCGGCGGCTGTGGGCGCCGGTGCTCGAGCGGCATCGGGTCGATCTCGTCCTGAACGGGCATGATCATATTTACCTGCGGACCTTCCCGATGATGAACAACGAGATCGTTCCGGACGGGCAGGGGACGACTTATGTCGTGGCCGGCTCGACCGGACCGAAGTTTTACTCACTGACCAAACGGGACTGGCAGCGGATTACCGATGATGAAGCGACGCAAATGTACGCTTCGGTCGAGGTGGACGGCGACAGCCTGCACTTTGTGACCAAGACGGTCGGCGGACGAACCGTCGATGAGTTTACGCTGTCGAAGCAGACCGAGGCTCCGGCTCCGGAGTCAGTCGAGATCGAGCAGCAGGACGTGAAGCTGGCCGTCGGCGAAACCCGGCAGCTGACCGCCAAGGTGAAGCCGGATGGAGCGGACCCCGGCGTCACGTGGTCCGTCTACAGCGCCGAGCCGACCGGAGAGGGCGGCGAAGTGGTGACGGTATCGCCGGAAGGCCGGTTGACGGCGGCCGGCACGGGAACGGCCGTCATCCGGGCGGCAAGCACGGTGAACCCGGATCTGTTCGCGGAGACGATCGTCACCGTGAATCCGGCGCCGGAAGGCGAACCGGAATCGTTGGAGCTGACGGGCAAAGAAGTGCTGAAGGAAGGGGAGACCGATCAGACGGTAACGGAAGCGGTCTACGCGGACGGCACGCGCATTCAGGTGCTGGAAGGTGTAACCTTCAGCAGCAGCCATGAGGACGTCGCTTCGGTGAGCGAACAGGGCGTAGTGACTGCGCTGGCCGAAGGGAAGACGGTGATATCAGCCGCTTCCGGATCGTTGTCGGCCGAGTATGAACTTACCGTTCAAGCTCTGGAGCAGCCGGGAGGGGGAGATGGTGAGAACCCTGGCGGAGGCGACCCGGGCAACGGCGGAGGAGATAACCCTGGCGGAGGCGATCCGGGTAATGGCGGAGGAGATAACCCTGGCGGAGGTGACCCGGGAAATGGCGGAGGAAATAACGGCGGGAATTCAGGCAATAATGGATGGAACTCCTCTACACCGGTGCAGCCGCCGGTGACTCCGCCCGCCCAGCCGGATCCGAAGCCGGGCCAAGGCGGCAAATGGAAGCTGAACGCCGCGCAGCTGACGTCGATTCTGGCGAAAGGCGGAGCCGTATTGGACACAGATCAGCCGTTCAATGAGCTGATTCTGCCGGGCAGCGCCGCCTCGCTGCTCCAGGGACAGCCGCTGACGGTGAACGCGGCTGACCTGAAGCTGACGCTTCCCGCAGACATCCTGCAGGCGGCCAGCGGCCAGGTGCCCGCCGATCAGCTCGAAGGCAGCACGATTCGGCTGGCGGCATCCCGCGCCCCGGAGGCGGAGGCCGCAGAGCGGGTGGCGAAGGCCGGGCAGGCGGAAGGCGCGGTGCTCCGCGCAGGAAGCAGCCTCTTTACCCTCAACCTGAGCCTCATATCGAAGGAGGGCCAGGTTCACCCGATCACGGCGCTGCAGCAGCCGATAACGCTGGGGCTCCCCGTCGCCTCGGGGCTGGATGCCAAGCTGACCGGGCTGTATGGCCTGAACAGCCAAGGCGAGCTCACGTATATCGGCGGAACGGCCGCAGGCGGCAAGCTGAAAGCCGAAGTGAGCTCGCTGGATGCCGCTTACGCCGTTCTGGAGTACACCAAAAGCTTCGCCGATACGAGTGGGCACTGGGCTTCCGGCGTGATCCGGGAGCTGGCGGCGAAGCATCTCATCGACGGCGTCGGCGGCGGCAGCTTCGCGCCGGATCAGCCGGTGACCCGCGCCGAAATGGCGGCGATGCTGGTCCGCCTGCTGCACCTGAAGGGCGACGGCAGCGCGCCCTTCAGCGACGTGCCTTCCGCGGCATGGTACGCGGAAGCCGTATCCGCCGCCGCCAAGGCGGGCATCGTCCAAGGCGTCAGCGGCGCAAGCTTTGCACCGGACGCCTTGATCAAGCGCCAGGAAGCGGCGGCCATGATCGTCCGCGCCTACCGGGCCGCGGGCGGAACCGCCGCAGCCGGCGGGGAAACGGCGCCGTTCACGGACGTCGCCGGTTCGCCGGCCTGGGCGCAGGAAGCCGTCCGGTCTGCGTACGCCGCCGGACTGATTCAAGGGCAGGGGCCTAGCCGGTTTCATCCCGACGGCCAGGCCACCCGGGCCGAAACGGCCCAGATCTTGTATAACGTCCTGACCAAGCTGGGGCAGGCGGGGAAATAAACGAAGATAACGATCCGGTTAATTTACGGTTCACCCAGTTAGAAGATCCAACAACAAGAAGACCGGCGGGGAACAGCTTGGTGAGCTGACCCTTCCGGTCTCTTTTGTCATCATCCGTATGATATGCTGGCGGAACACTTTCATTGCGCATTCATCCCCTTGATCCGTGCTCAGTTCCGTGAAGCTTATTGCCATTTTAGTCCATATACATCATTTTTTAAGGAAGCGGAGAAAGATTCCGCTTCTTTTTTGGTGTCCAGATGTGGTATCGTTATGTATTACGACGTAAAAGAACGGCTTGTGGTGACTTGGATGAAAAGTACACAGGTTTCGTGATTAAAGAATACAGGTTTAAAGTAAAAGGAGCATATATGAACTTTAAAGATTTGAAGCTTGACCCGAATATTTTAAAAGCGCTGGCCAAACAGAACTATACCGAGCCGACGCCGATTCAGGCACAATCCATTCCGGCCGTGCTGGCCGGACGGGATCTCTTGGGCTGCGCCCAGACGGGAACCGGCAAGACCGCTGCATTTTCCCTGCCCATCATACAGCTGTTGAGCCGGGAGCCCCGCAAACCGGGGGCGGGCCGCAGGGTCCGCGCGCTTATTTTGACGCCGACGAGAGAGCTGGCCATTCAGATTATGGATAACGTGAAGGCGTACAGCCAGTATACCGATTTGCGTGCGGTGGTCATTGTCGGCGGCGTTCCGCAAAAGCCGCAGGAACGGGCGCTGCAGCAGGGCGCAGATATCGTGATCGCCACGCCGGGCCGGCTCATCGACCTGATCCATCAGAAGCACATCGATCTGCAGCATATTCAAATGCTCGTGCTGGATGAAGCCGACCGGATGCTGGACATGGGCTTTATCCATGATGTGAAGCGGATTATCGCCGTCATGCCGAAGCGGAAGCAGACGCTGTTCTTTTCGGCGACGATGCCTCCGGAAATTAGCGGCTTGATCCAAACGCTGCTCGTCAACCCGGTAAAAGTGGAAGTGACGCCGGTCTCCTCAACCGCCGAACGGATCGAGCAGTCGGTTTATTTGCTGGCGGCAGGAAGCAAGCTGCAGATGCTCAACCAGCTGCTGCAGGACCCGTCGATCGAGTCGGCCCTGGTGTTTACCCGTACCAAACGGGGAGCCGACCGGGTGGCGCGTGCGCTGAAGAAGGCGAACATTACGGCGGAGGCGATCCATGGCGACAAATCGCAAAACAGCCGGCAGAACGCCCTGAACCATTTCAAAAACGGGACGACGCGCATTTTGGTGGCGACCGACATTGCCGCCAGGGGGATCGATATTGACGAGCTTCCGTATGTCATTAACTTTAATCTGCCGAATATCCCGGAGACGTACGTTCACCGTATCGGCCGCACGGGCCGGGCGGGGATGAGCGGGTCAGCAATCTCTTTCTGCGAGGCGGACGAGCTGCCGTACCTGAAGGACATCGAAAAGCTGATCGGCAAGGCTATTCCCGAAGTGAAGGGGCATGACTATCCGATGGAGCCCCAAGCGGCAGCGGCAAATCGCCCATTGGGGAATTCCACGGCAAACCGGCCGGGTAAGACGCAAGCTGGCCATTCCCGCAAGCCGCAGGCTGGAGATGCCCGTAAAGGGCGGACGGACGATGGGCAGCAGCGGGGAAAACCGAAGCAGGATCGTGCCCCAAAGGCGGCGGCGAGCGGTGCCCGCAAACCTGATCGGAACGCGAACAGCAGCTTGAAGCGTGATGCGGGAGGCCATTCGAAGGGAAATGCGAACGACAAGTCCAAGGGGCATGGAAATGGAAATTCCAATGGGCGCACGAACCGCAGACCGAAACCAAGCGGGGCGGACCCTAGAAATAAGGTAAGTTCGTCTCATTAATATGGAGTTTAGACGTTTTACGCATTGACCGCAGATGATCTGTGATCTGTGACCCACAGGAAGGGCACTTTGCCCGTGACCCTCCTGTGGGTCATTTGTATTTTCCATAAAAGAAGGAGTCTGAGGGAGGGGGGCAGTGGACGGGGCGCTACAGCTGCTATTAATAGTGGATGATTGGAGGATAACAGCAGTGTGGCTTTAAGTGATCTATCAGGGCTGCTCCTGTAAATGAGCGTAATACTGCTGCTCGGTGCCGACATAAAACGCATTGATCGTTTTTTCTTCTTTCGTACCGTCCGGACGCAGGATCGTATCCGTGCCCATGTGCTGGCCTTGAATCATTCCCATCCCCACTTCAGTCCGTTGACCTTGATCATCAGCATAAAAAAATGTCATCCCGCCGGCTGTCGGTGCGCTCGACGTCTTCAAAACTCCGTTTTTCGGAATGCGGTTTACAATGGCGTCTCCCTCTTTCGGGAGCTCGGGATAGCCCTTTTGATTGTAAATGACCGCTACCCATCCCGTGTACCCGGCCGGCAGCACATAAGTATGATTTTCCTGTCCACTCAGCCCCCTTGTCCCAATCACAACGGCAGCAACCACAATGACGGCAAACACGGCGATGAATACCTTATATGCTCTAATCAGACCTTTCAAATCTTCACCGCCTTTGATTCGTTCATTAAGATACTTACATTATATTACAACAGCTTTCCATAATGATCGACGGAAAAATCGGATATTACTTTCATCAAAAAGAGAATGCCAGGGATCAACCTCCCATATCTCGTGCTGACCAAATCATGCAGTTCATCTATCGATTTCCTCTTAAAATTTCTCTAAAAACACTATAATGATGCTAAGAGAACATTTTGGAGGATACCCGGCTATCTTTTCCTGATAGGACGAAGAACATGATGCTGCTGGAAGCGGCGAATTTGACAGCCGGAGGAAATAAGACCAGTTTAGCGGATATCGAAAGGGTGAAGGGACGATGATGAACCAAGAGGATTTGCTTGCCCGCCAAAAGCAGCTGCAGGTTGAGGCGGGTTCGGTTGCTGAAGAACTGAACTTGATGCCATTGTTGGCAGCAGCCGGTAAGCCCGTAATCGTAGGGAGCGCTGCGCTAGGTTTAATGGCTTGGAGAGACTTGGATGTGACGGTGGTCTGCTCCAAACTGGATATGGCTGCGGTCTCTGAAATTGCTTTGCAGCTGATGTCCAATCCGGGAGTACGGGAGATGAAATTTATTAACGATGCGGGCCAATGGAACACCGATCCGGCTTACCCAGACGGTTATTTTCTTGGATTGACCTACGGATCCGCAAACGGCCACCGGTGGGAGCTGGATATCTGGTTTGTAGACGAGCCTGACAAACAGCCTGATTTGCTGCATATTCAAACGATGCCCGCACGCCTTACTCCTGCCAAGATCGCTGCTATTTTAAGCATCAAAACCGAATGGGCAAAGCGGGCCGAATATGGAAATCAAGTGAAAAGCTTCGATATTTATTCGGCCGTATTGGATGATGATGTGAGTACACCCGCTGAATTCCAGCAATGGCTGCAGAGACGCAGCGATGATCTTCATTAGAAAACTGAGAGCTCATGCACACATTGGATCCGTTGGGAATCGGCAGTTAGCGTGCATCAGCCCGGTGTGTTTCCACAGGTGAGCCTGCAAGGACGGTTTTCAGGCGGACGGCATGGATCCGTCGTTTGGGCCGATTTAGCGGCAAAGTTGTAGGAGCGCTGTATATCGGACTAGGTTTAAAGGTCGCATTTCAAAGGCAGTAACGAACCTACGGCCCGCTAACTGCATACACTATAGATGGGGGATATGGCGGCAGGTGGCTTCTCATCCATGTAATCGGTCGTTTGCGAAATGGTCGTTGGCGGATTTGACATTCCCAACTGTGTTTAGTATCATTACAGTATATTCATTTTGTGATTTTTCTGGTTACAGTTTGTATATACTTAAAGATGGGCGGTGGAATGATGAGATTCGAAGTTAGCGATTGGGTCCAAGGGAAGACGGTAGACGGTGAGTTTATTCACGGATACATTGAGACGGTGGACGCTCAGAAAGGCATCGCGAGAGTACGCGTCGTTCAGTCCGACAACGAGGAAGCGGTTGGACGCGTGATCGGTGTACGTGAATCCTGGCTGAGATCGCTGCCGGTCAACCCGCTTGCAGATAAGAACAACGTCGAAAGCCTGATTGACATAGCACTGGCCACCTATGACGAAGCCTGGTTTAACGAATTGACAGACCGCCTGAACGGTACCAAGCGCAAGAACAGTAAGAATGGCGATGGGATCCGGTTGAACGGCCGTCCCAACAACCGTCTCGGTCTGTTCGAGAAAAAGTAAACGGCAGGCCTCGGCAGAGGCACCTCATACCATACAGCAGCATGATAAATGCGCCCCTCCGCTTTTCCGTCACAAGGAGTGTAAGCGCAAAAAACGGCAGGGATTCAGCTTACAGCTGACCTGCCGTTTTTCATATCATTTGCCATTACCCCATTTCTGCTTGGCCAAAAAATGGGAGATTCCCTCTGAGATTTCGCCGGGTGCTTCTAAGGGAGAAAGGTGGCCGGTCTGGGGAATGACGCGTAGCTCTGCATGAGGAATGCGCGGCAGCAGTTCGCTTTTTAGTGTTTCCAACCGGTCTACCGGATCAGATTCCCCGGCGAGCACAAGGGTAGGAACACGGATGTTGTTCACTTCTGCGGATATATCCTCAAGCATTGCGGCTTCAGGCCATGCCGCACGGGCTAAAGGTGCGCTCCTTTGCATATCCTCAAGCACCATTTCGCGGATATGCTCTTCAAGGGGAAGCAGGGCGATATTGCCCAAAGCGATTTCTGCTCCTTCACACGAATCATAAAAATGAACCATGGCATTTCTCATGTCTTGCGGCATATCTTGCGGTGTCGGGGGAGATGGTGCAACTAAGACCAAAGCTTCTAAACCGGCCGGATGACGTGAAGCCAGCAATTGCGCCGTTTTAGCGCCCATGGAATGACCAACGAGCACATAACGCTTCAAACCAAGCTCTTGAATAAGCGCATGTGCGTCATCGGCAAGATCCTGAATGGTATAAGATACAGCTGACTTATCTGAGTCTCCCCATCCGCGGTGGTCATAGGTTATACAAAGGTAATCCTCCTTGAGAACGTCAACCACTTTCGTCCACGTTCGTGCTGACCCGCCGTAAAAGTGCAAAAACACAAGAGCCGTGTCTCCTTGGCCCTGCTCTTCCACATGAAGTTCGACGCCGTTAACATGATAATGCATATGATCCACTCCCAATAATAGTATCAGTAACAGTTACTGTTACATATTATAAAATAACGATTCATCCTTAAGAAGTCAAGTTGATGCTTTGATACATCATTTTAAGTTTGATTTGCTTTTCAAAAATCAATACACTAAACATAAGCTTTAACCGGAAAGAAGGACCTTGCAAAAATGGGAAATCGAAGCCAACAGTTCTCTGTAGCGGTTCATATTTTATGCTTTCTTGAATTTAATAAAAATGGCCGGACCACGTCCGAATTGCTTGCCATGAGTGTGAACGCCAATCCGGCGGTGATTAGAAGAATCATGAGGAAACTTACGAAAGCCGGTCTTATTACATCGACTCTTGGAACGAATGCCGCGATCAGCCTGGCCAAAAAGGCGGATCAAATCACGCTGCTGGATGTATACCGAGCTACGATGGAAGATAACCAGGAGATCTTTATGATTCATCGGGATACCAACCCGACTTGTCCGGTAGGCAGTAAAATGCCGTATTTATTAGACGGAGTTTACACGAAAGTCCAAACGACGATGGAGAACGAATTGTCGGGCATTACGATTGATTCGATGGTGAAGAGCGGAATCGTAGAAATTGAAAGTTAACATGAAAAAGGCCGGATTTCCTTACTTAAGGAATCCGGTCTTTGTTTTATATTGAGCACCGTGGACGGCATGAAGCTTATAGAAAACTTTATTGTTATCCTTTCAAACCGGTGGTGCTGATCCCTTCGACGATGTATTTTTGGAAGATGAAAAATACGATCACAACCGGCAGAAGCGACAGTGTGGCCATAGCGAACATGCCGCCCCAGTTGTTCAGCGATTCGCCGTCGAGGAACAGCTTCAGCGCAAGGGAGACCGGGAATTTATCCGGGCTGTTCAAATAGATGAGCGGGTTGATGAAGTCGTCCCATCTCCAGTAAAAAGAGAAGATCGCGCTGGTGATCAAGGCCGGTCCGATGAGCGGCAGCACCACCCGATAGAACACGCCGTATTTGCTGCAGCCGTCGATTTTCGCGGCTTCGTCCAGTTCGCCTGGAATGGTGCGGATAAACTGCATGATCAGAAAGATGAAAAACGGCGTGCCGAAGAAATGCGGGACGATCAGCGGCTTGAAGGACGAGAGCCAGCCGAACTTGGCGAACATGACGTATTGCGGCACAAGGACGACGTCCTGCGGCAGCATCATCGTGGTCATCATGGCGGCGAACCAGAACTTCTGGCCGAAAAATTTTGTGCGCGCCAGGCCGAAGGCTACGAGGGCCGAAGAGGCGACGGCGCCGACTGTCGACAGAATGACGATGATGAACGAATTTTTGAAGAAGGTCGCAAACGTCGTCCCGCCGAATCCCTTGAAGCCCGAGACGTAGTTGGCGAATTCCAGCCGGCTTGGAATGAGGCTGTAGGCGGTCGAGAAAATTTGGTCATTCGGCTTCAGGGAACTGGCTGCCAGCCATAGAATCGGATAGATCATGAACAGGGCGAAGATGCCGACCAGCACATGGTACAAAACGCGCTTGGGTGTGGACATGGTCATGGCCGTTAGTCTCCCTTCGTCTCGTAGTGAACCCAGCGGGTCGAGGATTTGAAGATGAGCAGGGTCAGGAACCCGACGATGAGCAGCATTACCCAGGCGAGTGCCGAAGCGTAGCCCATCTCAAAATGCGAGAACGCCTTGCGGTACAGGTACAGCGAATAGAGCAGCGTCTGATCGAGCGGACCGCCTTCTCCGCGGGAAATAATGTAGGCCGGCGTAAACGTCATAAATGCCGAGATCGTCTGCAGCGTCAGGTTGAACAGGATGATCGGGCTCAGCATCGGCAGCGTGATGTTGAAGAACCGCCGGACGGCATTGGCGCCGTCCACGCCCGCTGCCTCATAGTAGTCTTTCGGTATATTTTTCAGCCCCGCCAGGAAAATGATCATCGACGAGCCGAACTGCCACGTGGACAGGGCGATCAAGGTCCACAGCGCGGTGCTCGGATTGCCGATCCACGAGGTCGAGGTGTGGATGCCGATCAGGTTCAGGAAGGAATTCACCAGCCCCTGATCCCCGAAGATTTGCTGCCACATGATCGACACCGCGACGCTTCCGCCGATCAGGGACGGCAGGTAGAAGGCCGAACGGTACAGGCCCACGGCTTTTGTCGCTACGTTCAAGATCATGGCGACGAACAGGGCAAAGATCAAGCGGAGCGGCACGCTGGCCAGCACATACGTAAAGGTGACCTGAAACGATTTGCCGATTTTATCGTCTTCCATGAACATCCGCTTGTAGTTGTCCAGGCCGAGCCAGTTCGGCGCCTCCATCAGGTTGTAGTCGGTGAAGGAATAATACAGTGAAGACAGCACCGGATACAGGGTAAAGATCAGAAAGCCCAGCACGAACGGAGACGTGAATATGTAACCGGTGAGGTGCTCGTTATCCCGCAGCCTTTTCATTATCGTCAACCCCTAAGCTTACAAAATTGGATACGTACAGCATTGTGAGCGAAAGTAGCACCACGCCGGTGAAGTAACCCGGCTGTCCCTCTGGAAATAGAGGGGCTATAGAGGTACGTTCTCTCACCTAAGCCACAAGGAAAGGAGCCGAACCCGACCGGGGCCCGGCTCCTTCAGGCAGTATAAGGATTCCCCTTCAGGTTATTTCTGGCTGCGGGCCAGGATGGCATTGGCCTCTTTGCGGAACTCCGCCGCCGCCTGGTCGATCGGAATTTTCTTGAACAGAATTTTCTCGCTCAAATCACGCAGAAGCTTCTCGACTTCCACCGATCCGATCGGGTTCGGGGGGTCAGCGGGGCTGCTGTTCGACTCGGCCCAGGTGACATAATCAAAGATTTTCGCTTCGTTCTCGGACAGGATCGGCTTTAGCGCATCCTTCACTTTGGAGGATACCGGCACCCCGCGTTCGCCCTTGATCAGCTTGTTCGCTTCGATATCGTTGATGAAGAAGCTGATGAACTTGGCCGCTTCCTCCTTCTGCTTGGACGATTCCGCGATGGAGAAGTACATGGAAGGCTTCAGGAACAGCCCTTCCTTTGTGCCCGGACCCGGCATTGGATTCAGCTCGAGCGGACGGTCCTTGACCAGATTCGCCACCGCAAGGAACTGGTTGGACCAGCCGATGCCGGAGATGGAGTGGCCGAGAACGATTTCGTCCTCTTCGGCCACGCCCTTCTTCTGCGCTTCTTTGTCGAGGGAGAGGATGTAGCCCTTGTCATACCATTGCTGATATCGCGTGAAATAATCGATAAAAGCCTGGTCGTCGGCATAGCCGATCGTTTTGCCGTCGTCGCTGTACATTTTCTGGCCGATCGTTCTTAGGTAATACGGGAAGAACACCTCATGATGATAGGCGAATCCGCCGATCTGGAAGCCTTTGGCCTTGGCTTGCTCCCCAAGCTTGCCCATATCGTCCCAGGTCCAGTCTTTGGACGGGATGTCGATGCCGTTCTTCTTCATCGTCTCGACATCAAAGGTCGTCTGCAGAGCGTTGACTCCGAGGTTCATGGCGATAAGCTTGCCGTCGACCTCGCCGCCCTTCAGGGCGTTCTCGCTGACGTCGGCGACATTCAGCGTACCGTTGTCGGTAAACGGCTTCAGGTCGGCCAGCTGGTTGCGACTGGCGTACTGGCTCAAATACGAAATGTCCATCTGGATGATGTCCGGCAGCCCGCCAGCGACCGCCTGCGGCGCGAGCTTCTTCCAATAGTCGTCGAACGGGGCGTATTCGGGCTCGATCGTAACGTTTGGATGCTGCTTCTCGTACATTTCGATCACTTTCAGGGTGTAATCATGTCTGGATTGTCCGCCCCACCAGGCGATGCGAAGCTTGACCGGATCTTTGCTCTCGCCGGCCGATGTAGTCGTTGCAGGCGCGGCGTCGCCTCCGCTGGCCGATTTGTCGCTGCTGCCCCCGGCGGAACAGCCGATCAGGCCGGTGATTAAGGAAAAAAGAAGAACGGCGCTTAACGCTTTTCTCATGTCATTTCCTCCCCCATAGGATTTAACGGTAGATTGGTGTGCTTTATCTGATACTGCTTACATTTCCAATTATCAACGCTTGCGGCGATCCGGGTAAGGAAAAAAACCGACCTGTTTGTTTAAAAAGCAGAGATGCCGCCCGTCAGCTTCCGGATATACTCCGACGGCGTGCAGCCCATCTGTTTTTTGAACACCTGGCTGAAATACTGCGGGTTGTCGCCGAAGCCGAGCTGCTCGGCCATCTCGAAAATTTTGGCATCGGGGTTTTCGGCCATCAGCTCGGTCGCCCGCTGGATGCGGATGCGCATGACGTAGTTGGAGAACTTCTCGCCGGTCTCCTTTTTGAACAGCTTGCCTAGATAGTCGGCGTTCATGTACAGCATTTCGTGCGCGACGAGGTTCAGCGACAGGGAGGCGTTGCCGATCTGCTCTTCCACGATGTCGATCACCTTCCGCACGATGGCGTTGTATTTAAATGCATTCCGTTCGTAGTTGCGCCCGGCCATGTCCCGGACCGTCTCTTCGAGGAACGACTGAATCGCCTGCAGCGAGCCCATGTCGGCGATCTCGGATATCCGCTTGTAGGCCTCCGCCATCCGTTCCGGTCCGTCCAGGCGCACCAGCGCGGCATACATCGAAATGGCGTACGACTTCGTCATTTCGATGCCGAGCTGGGCCCGTTTGAGCTCGGCGATGAACTCGGAAAGGGCGAGCGAGGCCTCTTCGCGGTCACCCGAGCGAACGGGCAGCATCAGGCGCTCTTCGTCAAAAGCGAACTCGCTGACGCCGCTGTCGGGCACAAACGTGTCCTTCCGTGTAATGATCCCGCTCTCGTCCAGATAGAAGCGGTAGTTCAGACACTGCAGCGTTTCGCGGTACAGCTTCCGCGCGGACGTGATCGGACCGGGATCGCTGACGGCGACGGTCACGTTCATTTTGTAATACAGCCGGAAAGTGCGGCGGATATCCTGCAGCCGGCTGTGAAGCAGCTCCAGATCCTCCGGGTCGGAGATAAGGATCAGCGCGTGGTCGCCCAGCGTCGTGCTCATCAGCGCCGTATGCAGCAGGTCCTCGGCGATATTTTTCACGGCAAATTGGTGCTCGTAATCGGCTTCGCCCTCAATATGGCAGAGCAGCAGCCGGACGGGGCGCCCGAAGTCGCAGGGAAGCAGGCTGCGGTATTCTTCGAGATCCCGCCGTCCGTAGGTTTTATTGGTGACGAACTCGCGGAGGACCTGTTCCTTGACGTGAGGGATGACTTTCTCAAAGCGCCGTTTCATATCCAGGGTAAATGCTTCCCGCCGGCGCTCCTGATCCAGCTCTGCCGTCACTTCCTTCAGCGCCTCGGCGATTTTGGTCTCGTCGGTCGGCTTGAGCAGGTAGTGCTTGACCCCGTACTGCATGGCACGATTGGCGTATTCGAATTCCCCGAATCCGGACAGCAGCACAAATTTGACGTTCGGGTGGGTGGCATAGGTTTGGGCGACCAGCCCGAGCCCGTCGAGTCCGGGCATCCGGATGTCGCTGATGACGATGTCCGGCGGATCAGCTGCGATCAGGTCGTAAGCCTGCAATCCGTTCTGGGCCGTTCCCGTCAGCACTGTCCCGAAGGCCTGCCAGTCGACCATTTGCGAAATGCCGTCCAATATGATGCGTTCATCATCCACCAATAGCACTTTATACATGCTCGGATCCCTCCATTTCTTTCGGTAACCTGATATGAATGCGGGTCCCCTGACCGGGGGCGCTGTCTATGAATAGCCCGTAATTCTCGCCGAACGCAAAGCGGATCCGCTCGTCGATGTTAAGCAGGCCGATGCCGTTCCCCGCCGTGGTCAGCCTGCCTTCCCGCAGCAGCTCAAGCGTATCTGACGCCATGCCCGGGCCGTCGTCTTCGACGATGAGGATAAACACGTCCGCTTCCTCCCGGCTGGTCAAGGAAATGGTGCACGTGCCGACGGAAGGCTCCAGCGCATAATGAATCGCGTTTTCGAGCAGGGGCTGGAGCGTCAGCTTCGGAATTTTCCGGAAGTGCTCCCGTTCGGGAACGTCCATGTGAAAGGACAGGCGTTCTTCAAACCGGAATTTCTGGATCGTGATGTAATGCTGCACCATTTCCAGCTCCTCCTTCAGCGTCAGGATCGGCTCCTTCAGGCTGACCGAATTGCGGAGCAGAAACGCCAGCGCCTGCACCATTTGCGAAATTTGCGTCTGTTTGTTGATTTTGGCCATCCAGTTGATGGACTCCAGCGTGTTGTACAGAAAATGCGGGTTGATCTGCGCCTGCAGCGCCTTGAACTCGGTCTCCTTAATCAGGAGGCGGCTGGCGTAATTTTCGGTGATCAGGTCGTTGATCCTCTCCACCATAAGGCGGAACGTCCGGTGCAGCAGGCCGAGTTCGTCCATCGCGGGCGGCTCCTGGTCGCCGGCAAGGATGTTCGCTTCGGCGAAGTTCCCCTTCTCTGCGAGCTTCATGCGGGCGATCAGATTCTCGATCGGGCGGGTCAGCCCCCGGGAGAAGCGGATGCCCCACAGAATGGCGAAGGCAAATATCAGAATGAAGACACCGATAACGATTTCCTTGATCAGGACGATCTGCCGGAAAATTTGGTTGAACGGAGTCACGTTCAGATAGGTCCACCCGGTGGCGGAAGAACGGTTATAGGCGACAAAGTACGTTTTTCCCTGAATTTCCTTGATAAAATACCCGGTCTCGGATGTGATGGAGCTCTGGATGAGGGCGGGATCGAAATGCGGCTGCGAGGGATAAATGACGTCCGGCCCGGAGGTCACGATGAGGTCGCCTTCCCCGGCGCCAAGCTCGTGCACGATCCGCTCCATGTTGATCCGCATGAAAATGGTGCCGATATCCTGCAGGTCAAACATGGTGCCCGAGTAGGAACGGACTTGACGGGTCAGGATCAGGGCCGGATCGGATGCATCGGGGAAGGTCCAGCGCGCCTGGCCTTCGGCGTTGTCCGCCAGCCTGAGGATCACGTCCCGCTTTCCGGCCGGGATGGGAACCAGGCTGCCGACATCCTGCTGTGCTCCGGCCGCATCGACCATATGGATTGAGTAGAGGGAGGGCTCGGACCCGACATAGGTGAGGAGCCTGTCGACCATGTGCTTGCGCAGGGTCAAGCGATCGTAATCGGAGTCGCTTTGGGCGATGGATTTGAGCTGGGACTGGATCTGCGTGTCGGTGATAATGTTGAAGGACAGCTGCTCGAGGCGTTCGAGCTCCTTTTCAATCGCAGAAGACGACAGGTACAGCACGCGGGAGGACTTCACGTACAGCTGCTCGTCGTACACCGAGAAGGCGTACTGCTGCACGGTCAGGGCAAAGGCAAAGGTCATGGCAACGATAAATGCGATCAGGATGGACAGCTTGTTCTTGATTTTCATATGCCTGAAACGGCTTTTCCAAGTCTGCACGGCTACTCCCTCCGCCCGCCTAGGCGGGATTTTTGTACAACATTATGTCATCGCTTTGGAAACGCTGTCAACATGCAGGAGAGGCCTAGGACCGGGACCAAGGGACGATTCGGAGACCTTTGGGATGTCGGTATTGGGATGGCTGGATGTCGCGATTTTGCATGTTTTATCAGACCGAAGCCTAATGTGGGATCCTCTGCAGAAACCGCCTTTTTCTATGTAAAAAAGGTGGGAAACTTTTCAAAAATAGGGGCTTGCAAATATGTCGATCCGACATATAATATATATCGAAACGACATATTTAACGGAGGTGAGAGGGGTGTACGAATTGTTCGTTCTGGGCGAGCTGATGACAGGTGAGAAGCACGGATATATGCTCCAGGACGTCTTGAATAACGCGGTGGGGCTTGGCCGTAAGATTAGCTCCGGTACGCTGTACCCGCTTCTGTCGCGGATGACGGAGGCCGGGTGGATTCATTTGCGGATCGAAGAAGAGACGAAGGGCGGGCGAACCCGGAAAATATATGCGATTACCGATGCCGGCCGGCAGCGTTTTGAAGAGCTGATGAAGGAGACGCTTGAGCCGAACCCGGAAGCCGAGGCCGCGCTGATTTTCCGGTTTAAAATGGTGTATTTCGGCTACGTGACCAAGGAGGTCCGCCTGGCCTGTCTGGAGGATTACCTGCAGATCATCCGAAGAAGCCGGGAGTATGTGTCCCGGTTTGAGGCGTACCTGCAATCACAGCAGCCGGAACCCGCCAAGCAGCGGAACCAGCTGCTCCGGATGTTTGATTACCGCAAACGGCTGGGAGAGGCGGATGAAGCCTGGATCACGGCAGAGATCGAGCGAATCCAGGCCGAGGAAGATTGATGGAAATGTCGTGAAAGATGACGATCAGGAATATCGCCACAGGGATTGAACCAGCACGATGATTCCAGAAGATTTGGAGCACATGAAACAACTTTAATTTATGGTTAGGGAGGAATTCATCTATGGAAAGGCTCTGGACGAGGTCTTTTATTCAAATCACGGCCGCTATGCTGGTGCTGTTCACTGGGTTTTATCTGCTGCTGCCGACGATGCCGCTCTTTATCAAGGAGATGGGCGGGGACGAATCCCAAGTCGGGCTCGTAACCGGCGTGTTCACGCTGAGCGCCGTTCTGTTTCGTCCCATTGTCGGCGGGCTGCTCGACCGTTACGGCCGAAGGCCCTTTATGATTTGGGGATTGATCTTCTTCGTATTGTCCATGTATCTGTATGACTGGGTTGGCGGGATCGCCGTTCTTCTCGGACTGCGGATTCTTCATGGGGCCAGCTGGGCGCTCTCTACCACGGCGGTGAGCACGTCGGTTACCGACATTATTCCCGTCCAGCGGCGCGGTGAAGGCATGGGCTGGTTTGGCCTGGCGATGACGATCGCCATGGCGGTCGGACCGATGCTCGGGACCTGGGTGCACCAGAGCGGCTCATTTCACGATTTGTTTCTGCTGGCGACCGGCTTATCCGCCGCGGCCTTCATTCTCGTCTTTCTGACCCGGATTCCGTTTCAGGTCAAGGCGGAGCGGCGGAAAATCGTCTTTTTCGAAAAATCGGTGCTTCCCGTCACCTCGTCGCTGTTTTTCCTGTCGGCGGCTTACGGCGGGATCACGACGTTTCTGCCGCTCTTTGCCGAATCGGTCCGGGTGAACGCCGGCACCTTCTTTCTCGTCTACGCCCTGGCGCTGACGCTGGCGCGGCCGGTGGCCGGCAAGCTGGCCGACCGGCTCGGCGAAGCTTACGTGATCGTGCCGGCGCTGGCCGTTACGGCGGTTGGGCTCCTCGTCCTTGCCTTCGCCGGCGGGCTTGCGGGCGTCATCACCGCCGCCGTGCTGTACGGCATCGGATTCGGCTCGGCTCAGCCGGCCATGCAGGCGGTGAACCTTCGGCTTGCGGATCCGGAGCGGCGGGGCGCGGCCAGCGCTTCGTACATGACCGCCTTTGATCTCGGCATCGGCCTGGGCTCCATCCTGCTGGGCTGGGTGTCGCAGTATACGGGGTACAATACGCTGTTCGGCGTCTGTGCCGCATCCGTCGCCGTATCCGCGCTGATCTTTCTGGCATTCGTCCGCAAACCGCTGGCAAAGCGGCAGATGGAGCAGGCGGCCGTAGAGTAATAAGAACGGCTTAGCAGGCCGCCCTGTTTTTTAACCAAAAAGTAAGGGAAATTGGATGTAATCGCTTCCCTGAGAGGTTTATAATGGAAAAAAGCCGCGTCTCCGTCTTATGAGCCTAGCTAAGGAGGCACGGCAAAACTTTTTTCGAAAAGAGGGATTCGAATGTCCAAAGGTCAGTTACAGTGGATTATTCCCGACGGGTACATTCCACCGACGAGCAGCGGCCAGCTGGAAAGCCACGAATCGATTTGCGTGCTGAACTTAAGCGGAGAAGAAGTGACGGTGACGGTCAACGCTTTTTTCGAAGACCGGGAACCGATCCTGGGCATGACGGCGACTGTGGGGGGGCAGCGGACGCATCATATCCGCACGGCCCATCTGAACGTGGAAGGGAAGTACATACCGAAAGGGGTTCCTTATGCCATGGAGGTCACCGGCAGCGCACCGATTTTTGTGCAGTATAGCCGGCTGGATTCTACGCAGGCCGAGAACGCGCTGATGAGCGTCATGGCCTTTCCGGTGAAGGAATAGAGATTCAGGTTTTTTGACCCCTCAGGCCCTTTAGGGTACTTCAATCCCTTTAGGGCCGGGCTTTTCGGACAGCATTAAAGCCTGCCGCACAGACGAATTGCGGATCATCCGCAGCTTTCCGCGGTATGGCTCTACAATCTGCATAATTTCCGGCTTTTCCTTTTTTGCGTGCCGGTAGTTCCATTGGTACATTTTGCGGAGCATGCTGAACGTCTGCTTGTAGTTCCCCTGCGCAAGCCCCAGCTTTTGCACGGTAAAACGCTTCAGTATGCGGTAATTGCGGACCCAGATCGGCGTATCGACGTAAACGATCAGGTCCGCGTCCGCGAAGCTCCGCTGCACCCACTGATAATGAACGCCCTCGATAATCCACCGGTCCTGCTCGAGAATGCCGTTCAGGATACAGTCTCTTTCCTCGAAGCTGTTCTTCACGTCTCCATGGTCCGTGCGCCTCCACACCATATTATCCAATTCATAATAAGGGATGCCTAATTGGTCGGACAACGCTCTTGCCAAAGTCGATTTGCCGCTGCCGACCGAGCCGATAATGCGAATTTTGTCCGGTGTCTTCGCACTGTCTGGTCCATAAACTGCCATGATCCTCGCCTCCCGTTAACGATAAATTCGATTTTCCGGAAGGGAGATCCTGCCTGATCAGTCCAACATTTCGATCCACCGGGTAACTGGGCCAGTTTCTATTCTTCTTCAGGAATCTGAACAATAATATAGTTTGGTTTTGCGTTATTTTGATCCATTTCCGTTTCCTTGAACACAACATCGTTCCAATTGTCCTTATGAATCAAGCTATAGCCGGTCGATCCGATATGCGGCATCCAATGGAAGGCGGCGAATGTGGAGTCTTTAATTGATGGCAGTGTTCCAATTTCGTTGGTTATCGTTCCGTAAATAAAATACAGCTGCTTTTGAGTACTTGCTTTTTTGGTGATTAAGCCTTGCCATTTCAAATAAGCGATATCATCAGAAATTTCAAAATAACTGATGGCATTGTTGTTTTTTTCAAAAAATTGATCGTGCACATTTTTTGGAAAATAATACTGGATACTTGAAGTCTCGTAAGTGGGAGTATTTATTTTAGGCAGCAGTGACACTCTTGGAAGATTGATCGCCGCATTCCTTGCAACGCTTAACTCATCACTCAGGAGATCGCTGGTCAAATATGAGCTTGCCTTTGTGATGTATGCTGTCTGAGTGGATGGATTCCAGGTAACAGAGCCGCCCATGGTTTCCGTGACAAATCGCAGGGGGATCATCGTTTTTCCATCATAGATAAACGGAGCTGTGTTCAACTTCACAGCTTTTCCGTTTTTCAGGGCGGTTGTTTGGTTGATGGTAAGCAATAGACTGGTACCCTTGCCTTTTGCGGTCACTTGTTTTGCAGCGTGATTCCATTGGAAAGTTAGATTATCTAGCGCTTTAGCTTCAGTGAAGCTAATAAATATTTGGTTGTTTTTTATAAGGACATCTTCGGGTGCCAGATCTTGTTTATTGATGATGACATGAGTTCCACTATTGGTTCTGGCTGCTGCTGTACCGATGCTGTGATCCGGCAGCATGAGAGCTGCTGCACAGAGAAATGGAATCGAGGCCATGGTGATTTTCTTCATCATTCGTCCCTCCTGTTTAGATATTCCTATATATAGACGTCCTATAAACGAGAAAGTATGACTTCATTACATCTTAACCAGCCCCCATAAGACCGAGGTCATGGCCTCAACCAGCCCCGTTTTCCAATGCACTTACCAGAAAAATTAACGGACAGCCCATTGAATCAGGGTGAATGATAAATCCGCCCGCAAAACATCGCTTGACCTTCACATGATGTGAGGGTTTACACTTGCTTTAACAGATGGCTGCAAGGCCGATGAAAGGGGGTAACGATGATGCATATTAGCGAGCTGTCCCGGGCCACAGGCGTGAGCCTGCGCTCACTGCGATATTACGAGGAGAAGGAGCTGCTTCATCCCGTCCGGCTGGATAACGGGTACCGGGAGTACAGCATGTCCGATGTCGAGCGCGTCCGGATCATCCAGCTGTACTTCAGCCTTGGACTAAGCGCCAAAGAAATCAGCGATGCCTATCCGTGCGCCGGATCGGAGGAGGTTCGGCGGGAATGCTTGCCCGGAGCGATCCGGGTAGGGGAAGCCAAGCTGGCGGAGATTGGGGAGCGGATCGACACGCTTCGAAAAGCGGAAGACCATTTACGGGCATGCCTGACCACTTGGAGACGTGAGCTAGAGAAAGGAGAAGATTGGGAATGAATAGCAAGCGGGTTGCACTGATCACCGGCGGGAATCGCGGGATCGGAAAGGAAATCGCCAGACAACTGGCGCAAAAAGGGCTGCATGTCATCATTGGCTGCAGGAGCAAAGAGAAGGGGCGGCAAGCCGTATTCGAGCTGCGTTCGGAGGGGCTTGAGCTGGAGGTCCAGGTGGTGGATCTGCAGGACCCGGGAAGCATCGATGCGATAGTGGATCGAATCCGGCAGGAACATGGCAGGCTTGACGTTCTCATTAACAACGCGGGCATCATTCTGGATCGAGGCGTATCTGTCCTGGACGTGGAGGAGGATGTGATGAAAGAAACGCTGGAGACCAACTTCTTCGGCGCGCTGCGCATGATCCAGGCGGTGGTGCCGTTGATGAAGGAGCAAGGGTACGGGCGGATCGTCAACATGTCGTCCGGTCTCGGTTCTTTTGAGGTGATGCAGGGTCTCCTCGGGCTTAAGGGCTCATCCTCTGCTTACCGGATTTCCAAAACGATGCTGAATGCGCTGACGGTGTTGGTGGACCAGGAAGCCGCGGCGTACGGTATTCAAACGAATGCGGTTTGCCCGGGCAGAGTGCAGACCGATATGGGCGGGACGGATGCCCCGCTCTCGGTGGCGGAGGGGGCCGATACGGCTGTGTGGCTGGCTACTGCGGGAGAGGACGGCCCCAGCGGTGGATATTTCCGGGAACGGAAGGCCATTTCCTGGTAGCTCTTTGTTGAAACGGAATGGTCATGATGGTTTTCCGATGGCTTATCAAATGCATCATATGAATGTCATATCATTTTTTAATATGATTTTTATATAACAATTTTGATATGGTTGTGATAATTAATATGCATTTTACTTATGTTAGTACGTGTTTTATGATCAGAAGGCGGCCACCTGGTCATGCTATGGTTACGAAAAGCTAGTCGAGCAATGGAAATCATCCTGATTCGAAAAATATGCATTTTCATGGAGGGATATGAAGTGGTCAACGTCAACTTCGATTTGAACGGAAAGGTGGCTATCGTTACAGGTGCCAGCCGCGGGATCGGAAGAACGATTGCTGAGGGGCTTGCCCAGGCGGGGGCGGATGTCGCATTGACTGCCCGGACCGAGGCCGAAGTACTTGCAGCCGCTCATGAGATTAGCCTTGCTACCGGGCGGCGTGCGCTCGGCATCGCTTGCGATGTTACCGATAAGCGTTCCGTAGACTCGGCCGTTCAACAAGTGGTGGAAAGATTCGGGAAAATCGACATACTGGTCAACAATGCCGGGACAAACATTCGCCATTCCGCTTTTGAGCTCAGTGAGGAAGAATGGGACTTTGTGGTCGATACCAACTTAAAATCTGTTTTTTTGATGTCCCAGGCGGCAGGTAGCCATATGATTGAACGCCAAAGCGGCCGTATCGTAAATATCGCTTCCGTGGCATCGGAACTAACGCTGTCATTCTCAACGGCATATGGGCCCAGCAAAGCGGCCGTCGTGCAATTGACAAAACAGCTTGCCAGCGAGTGGGCCCGATATGGCGTTACCGTCAATGCGGTTAGTCCTTGGTTTATCCGGACTTCTCTTAACGCAGAAGCCCTCGACGATCCGGATAACCAGAAGATGATTGAACAGCGGACGCCAATGGGGAGGTATGGCCGTTTGGAGGAAGTGGTCGCTCCCGTTCTGTTTTTTTGTTCCGAAGGAGCGGGATACGTTACGGGGCAAAATTTATTTGTTGATGGAGGCGTTACGCATTACGGGGTGTAGGAGTACAAGAGAGCTGCGGCCGGATAGCGAAAAAATTGACAATCCCAATTTCGCATCTAGTTTGGCATGTGATTTTAATAAATATAAATGGCGCCATAGGGACAGATCCCTGTGGCGCCATTTTGGATTGCGGTTCTTTCAAGCATCCAGCATCCCTATGCAAGTGTTAAGTGCGCTCTGATCGAGGGCCACAGACCCGGCAAACGTTTGGCTTATCTTTCCGTGTCCTTTCGCCCCAACGGTTATTCCCTGGCCTGCTGCTTTGTAAGAAAGTACAAAAACCAAACGGCATGGTTCTGCTCATCGGCGGCTGCCCTGAGGAAAGCCTGCTTCACGGCCGGATCGGATGCCCGGTCGGCGGCTTCATGGTAGAAGTCCACCGTGTTCTGTTCGTCCTTGAAGGCAAAGTGGAGGCCATCGCGGTAGACGGAGGGGCAGGGCTCATTGATGACAGGTGCCGGCTGTCTTCCGGTCAGGGACGTGTACAGCCCGGCAAACGTTTGATAGTGTCTGATTTCGTCTTTACGGATCTCCATGATCTGTGTGCGTTCTTCTTCGCTTGGCGCCGCACCCGCCAGCCGTTCATAGCAGGCGATGGCGGAGTATTCTCCGTTGATGGCTTTCTCGAGATCGGCGATGGATGAGGCCGGAGCCCGATAGTCCCACGTATAGTAATACATTCTTGGTGTATCTCCCTTCGCAAATATAGGCTTTTCTTCACCCTATTCAGCTTCTTGGGCAAATGTCATTCATTTACGAAAAAATCGTGGGGAGGGACAAAGATAAGCCGCCACCCATAAAATGGTTATTTTTTATTTTTGAAATATCCGTTGACACCCCATTCTGGAAGCGCTATTATAGACCCATCTTAATCAAGTTGTTGCACCAAAACGGGAACGTTCCCAAAAATTTCATCGGTTTTGATTCGGTCATTTGGCTTCCTGTTAGATCCTTTCCCGTTCACATGAACTCTGATGCAGCAAAGCTGGGAGAGGCATTTCCTTCATTTTGGGAACGTTCCCAAAATGAAGTTGGCGGCGGATGATTGGAGGACCGTGACGGAAACTTGTCAAGACGGGAACCTCATAGAGGCTGTATGGATAGCTCTAAGACGGGGGACAGACAACCAACTGCTAGTGCCGTGAATCCTTCCGGTAAAGAAATGGCAGCTCCTGCCAAACAAGTCCTTTCCTTGGACCTCGGCTGTCTGGTAAAATGGGAACGTTCCCAAAAATGGTATTCGTGCTGTATCTTGCCATCGATTCCGTATCAGCGGGATAGGCAAGTGAAGGGGCCGAAACATGGGAAACGATACATGGAGAGAGTGATAACAGTGGGTCCAACCATTCACGATGTCGCCAGATTGGCAGGAACAAGCAAAAGCACCGTGTCCCGTTACCTGAACGGGCAGCAGGTTAAAAAAGCAACGCAGGAAGCGCTGGATAAAGCCATCAAGGAGCTGAATTTCCACCGCAACGCCAATGCCCGCAGGCTGGTGCTTGACCGGACGAACAGCATCGCCGTCGTCGTCGACAACATTTCGAATATTTTCTATTCCGGCATCATCCGGGGCATTGAGGGAGTAGCCAATCTGAAGGGATACAATTGCACCTTCCTGAGCTGGACTTCCAACTATGCCGAAGAAATATCCTTCCTCAACCTTCTGTATGAAGGGCAGGTCGACGGAGTGATCCTGGTGAGCTTCCAAAAGCGCAAGGACGAAGACTTGGAGAGAATCAGGGACTCGCAGTATCCGATCGCACTGATCGGCGATCACGGCGGCAAGGACGGCATTTTCGCGGTCGACGTCGACAATGCGGCGGGGGTCTACGATATCGTCGGATACTTGCACAGCCTGGGCCACCGGGAAATCGCATACATTTCCGGACCGCAGCATGCCGCAGCGAACCAGCACCGTTTTAACGGATATTTGCAGGCGATGGAAACGCTTGGGTTAACCTACCGACCGGAATGGGTGGTGGAGTCGGACTGGAGCAGCCAGGGCGGATATCAGGCGATGAAGCAGCTGCTGGAGCGCAAAGGCTTCTCGGCGGTCATCGGCTCCAACGACGAAGCGGCAACCGGGGCGCTGCGGGCCATCCAGGAGCACGGGCTCAACGTGCCCAAGCAGATGTCGGTCGTCGGGTATGACGACATTTCGATCTCGGAATGGGTGTATCCGTCGCTGACGACGGTGCGCCAGCCCTTTGAAGCCATCGGCCGAAAAGCGGCGGAAGGATTGTTTCAGCAAATCGAAGGCATCCAGGACAAGAGTGAGGAAGCGATCCATCTGCTGAAGCCGAAGCTCATCGTCCGGGACTCTTGTGGAACCAAGTAAAGTGTAAAAAGGGGTGAAAACGATGGGCTCCAAGGTCAACAGGTCATTTTACGGTTACATCTTTGTGGCGCCTTTCTTCATCGGCTTTGCCGTATTCGGGCTGATGCCGATTCTGTACACGCTCTACCTCAGCTTCATGAAATGGGACGGATTTTCGGATCCGGTCTATGTGGGGCTGGCGAATTATTCACGCCTGCTGCACGACAGCTTCTTTTATCAGACGATAGGCAACACGCTTATTATCTGGATTCTATCCAACGTTCCCCAGCTCATCTTATCGGTGCTGCTCGCGCTGGTGCTGAACGAGCGCTTTATCCGGGGCAAGCATTTCTTCCGGGCGGTCTATTTCTTTCCTCACATCATTACGCCGGTCACGCTGGGGGTCATCTTCTCCCTCATGTTCGACTGGCAGACCGGGACGATCAACAAGCTGCTCATGAGTCTGGGGATCATTCACGATCCGGTCAACTGGTTTAACAGCCCATGGTGGTCCAGAATTATCGCATCGGGGGTCATCTGCTGGCAGTACTTCGGGTTTAACATGATCGTCTTTATCGCCGGACTTCAGGGCATTCCGAGAGAAGTGTATGAAGCCGCCGAAGTGGATGGGGCGACCAAAAAGCAGACCGCGATGCACATTACGCTGCCGCTGCTCCGCCCGGTATTCCTGTTTGTGTTCATTACGTCGGTCATCGGCGGCCTGCAGCTGTTTGATGCGCCGCTCATGCTCGGAGACGGGCCGGGCAACTCTTCCAGAACGATGGTCATGTACTTATATGAAACGGCTTTCAAAAACTTTGATTACAGCTACGGGGCGGCGGTCGCCTACGGAATATTCTTTGTGGTCATGTTCTTTACGGCCATTACGGCCAAAGCGTCGAAGCTGAAGGATTAAGGAGGTCCACCTTCATGGCTAAAATACTTACCCGAGGCATTCTGTACCTCTTTCTCATCGCCGTGGCGGCGACATGCCTGCTGCCCTTCTACAGCATGATCATTACATCCACCCATGCCAACTCGGATATTGCGCGGAAGCTGCTGCTCATTCCGGGAGACCAGTTTCTCGACAACTATGCGAGGCTGAAGGACACCGTCAACATTTGGCGGGGCTTCGGGAACACCGTCCTGATCACCGTCACGTCGACGATCATTAACGTGTACTTTGCGGCACTGGCCGGGTACGGCTTCTCGAAATACAACTTCAAGTACAAAAACGTACTGTTCATGTTTGTGCTCGGCACGATGATGATTCCGGGCCAGCTCGGCATCATCGGTTTCTTCAAGCTGATGGATTCGCTGAACATGCTGAACACGTACTGGCCGCTCATTTTGCCGTCGATCCACAACGCCTTCGGGATTTTCCTGATGCGGCAGTTCGCGGATTCCTCGGTGCCGACGGAAATCATTGAATCGGGCCGGATGGACGGGTACGGCGAATGGCAGATCTTCAACCGGATCGTGCTGCCGATCATGAGTCCGGGGCTTGCGACGCTGGGAATCTTCGCTTTTATCGGCAAATGGAACGATTTTCTCACGCCGATGATCGTCCTCTTCGACAACAACCTGCAGACGCTGCCGGTCATGATCGCGAGCCTGAAATCCCAGTTTACATCAGACTTTGGCGCACAGTATGTGGGCATCGTGATTGCGGTCGTACCGATCCTCGTCTTCTTCTCGTTCATGTCCAAACGGATTATCGACGGGGTGGCGGCGGGAGCGGTCAAAGGCTGACCGATTGAAGCAGACATCAAGACGGCTTGACTTTCAGACTCCAGGGAAAGAGGTGATGACCGGGAAACGGCGAAGTGGACCGCCACGAAAACAAAGTCAATTGAAAGCGTTCTACAAATTGCGGACATCTGTTACGCATGCACTTCAATCACAATAAGAAAAACGTCTTCAAAAAGGGGAGATCGGTTTTGAAAACGAAGAAATGGCTGATGATGGTGCTGTCCGTCCTGCTGGTCGGCAGCATGCTGGCCGGATGCGGAAGCAAAGCTTCGGACAGCAGCAGTACGGCAAGCGGAGACGACTCCGGCAAGGCCGCCGAATCCGGCGAGCTCAAAGGTCATTTGGTCATCTGGACGTTCTTTGACCAGGTGAAGGACATGGCCGACCAGTTTCAGGCGAAAAATCCCGGCGTCACGGTAGACGTCAAAATGTTCCCGGGCGACCAATACCAGACGAAGCTGCTGACCGCGCTGCAGTCCGGCCGCGACGTTCCCGATATTTTCGACCTGGAGCGCGGGTATATCGGCAAATTCATCGATTCGAAGTTTTTGACGGACCTGTCGGCGATGGGCGCCGAGGATCTGGTGAAGGATTACGTCCCTTACGTTCAGGAGCTGGGACGATCCCAGGACGGCAAGCTGCGGGCGATTTCCGACCACTCTTCTCCGGGCGGCTTCTGGTATCTGCGCGATACGGCCAAGAAGTACCTCGGCACAGATGATCCCGACAAAGTCAGCGATATGGTCGGCTCGTGGGACAAAATCATTGAGCTCGGCAAAAAGGTGGCAGCGGACAGCGGCGGCAAAGTGCATCTGATCCAAAACGCCGGCGACCTGTTCGACATTGAAGCCTACAACACCCAGCCGTGGGTGAAGGACGGCAAGCTGAACATCGATCCGAAATGGCAGACGGTCTATCAAACCCAGCTGGATATCCGCAAAAACAACGTGGATGCCAAGCTTCCGTTCATGTCGGCGGGCTGGGGCAACGCACTGAACGACGGCAGCGTCGTGCTGACTTCCATGCCGGCATGGGCCGGGTTTATGGTCGACAACAAGGACGACAAAGCCAAAGGCAAGTACGGCGTAGCCAAAACGCCGGAAGGCTTCTACTCGGGTGGAACGTACCGCGGCATCTACGAAAAGTCCAAAAACAAAGACCTGGCGTATGAGTTCATCAAATATATCGCCGGCGAGGAATGGCAGCAGCACAACCTGGAGAAAACGGGCAACATGCCGGGCAACAGCAAAGTGTACGAGGCCAACCTGGATACGTACAAATCCCCGCTGTTCGGCGACGAAAACGTCTTGAAGCCTTATTACGAAACCGTCGTGAAAATTCCGGCAACGAAACCGGATAAATACGGCGAAGACATCATGAGCAAGTGGAGAAAGGTCGCAGGCGACGGTGTCACCAACAACCGCAGCTATGACGACGTCGTGTCAGACTTCAAAAAAGAAGTGAAGAACGCTTTCCCTGAGCTGAATGTGGACTGATCGCCCGGTCAAGAGCAGAAACGACAGATAAATAGACGCGGCTGCTGTTCGGATGAGAAGAGGAGCAGCCGCTCCATTTTTGGAAGGAGAAAGGCCCGATGAGCAGCATACATGATTATATCAGCGAACTACGGATCATCGACGGACACGAGCATTTGGCGACTCCGCAGATCAGACAAAGAGAGCAGCAGGATTTTTTCTCCCTGATGCATTACCTTGATTCCGACTTCATTACGGCGGGGATGCAGCGCGGGGCTTTAAGCGGCCGGGTGCGCAGTGACGAAGAGAAAGCGGCCACCTTCCTGCAGTACTGGCAGCGCGCGAACAACACCACGTACGCGAATATGTTCCGGACGGCCATGAAGGACCTGTACGGCTTTGAAGATTGGACGGTTCAAGGCATTCTGGAGGTTAATGATAAAGTGAAGGCGGCGACGAATAACCCGGACTGGTACCGGGAGGTGCTGTACGAACGCTCAAAAATTGACCTGGCGTTCACGCTGATCCAAACCACGCAATTGGATTACGAATTGTTCCGGCCGATCATGTTTTTGGATTTTACCTTTAAACTTCGAACACTCAAGGATATTCACGACGTGGAGAACGCCGCAGGGGTGCATGTACATTCGTTCCCGGGCTATCTCGAAGCAGTGGATGCCTTATTGCATAGATACAAACAGGAAGGAATGGTCGCAACGAAGCTGGGCCATGCGTATTGGCGGAGCCTCGCCAGCACTAACCCGACGTTCCACGAAGCGGAGATCGTCTTCAATCGGCTGCTAGGCTATACGCTGCAGGATGGGCTGTCGAAGGAAGAGACGCTGGCGCTGCAGGACTACCTCATTCATTTCATCATCCAGCGTTCCATCGCTTATGATCTGCCGATCCAGATTCACACCGGCCATCATGAATCTAGCGTGTCCGGCAACGGCAACATCCTGACCAACTCGAACGCAGAGCTGCTGCTGCCGCTGCTGGCGCAGTACCGGGACGCCAAATTCGTCCTGCTGCACTGCGGTTTTCCTTACCATCAATCGTATTTGAGCATCGCGAAAAATTATCCGAACGTATACACCGACTTTACCTGGGTGCATATCATCTCGCCGACGATCGGCAAGCAGATTCTGCATCAAATGATCGAGATGGTGCCGCAGTCGAAGATCCAGGGATTCGGTGGCGACTACAACCATATCGAAGGAACCTACGCGCATCTGAAGCTGGTACGGAACCTAGTGGGCGACGTGTTAACCGAGAAAGTTCAGGAGGACAGCATGACGGAACAGGCAGCAATGGAATTCGCCAAGCGCATTTTCCGGGACAACCTGATCGAGATATACCAGCTGGATATGTAATGTAGAAAAATTTCCGGAAAAAGAAGGCTATTGGAAGAAAGGCGGGAGTCAATCGTGGGATGGAAGGCAGAGGCAGACGGTGGTGAGCGTTACGTACTGAACGTGTATCGGCCCGGTGAGGAACAGGGGGAGGCTGCGCTGCGGTTCGGTCATTTGATCGAAGCATGGAGCCCGCTGGACGGGTCGACCCTGGAGGTTCCGATCGAAAGGGTGGATGCTTTGACGGATGGAGGGCTGACGATGTCCGGCTCTTCGGACGAATTTGCTGCCGAAGCGAAATGGGAAGCGGTGAAGGACAGCTGTGGCGGCTACGACGTCACCCTTCATTTAACGTATAACGGGAACGTTCCCAAAAATATGGGGCTGACGCTGCGGGCAGAGGTAAACGGTCCCGGGAAGCCGGATTGGATGATTCCCGGCGCTTTCTATAAGGAAAATCGTTTTGAGAAAAATTTGCGGCGCTATCCCCGCTATGACTACCGGGGCGGAGACCCCGAGCAGATGGTATCGGATTATTGGTCCTTCCGCTCGGACCGGGCGGCGCTGCCGGTAGTGTTTGCCTGGAATGATGCGCTGTGCGGCGCGCTCTGCACGGAAGAAATGTCGGAGCTGGGCTTGACGGGCCTCGGTTTCCGGGGCAACGCGGACGGAACGGCGGTCTGGCTGAACTTCCCGTACCGGGAAGAGCCGGTGACGTTCGTCGGCGAGCCGGTTCCGGCCCCTGCGGATCTGGCGTCCGCACGGTTTGAGCCGGGGCAGCAGGTAACGCTGCGCTACCGGGTGTATACGGCGGCAAGCGATCCCCACGCGTACGACCCGTTCGTGCGCCGGATGTACCGGCTGCATGCCGAGGCCTACCCGCTCCGGCCTTGGATGGATCTGGACGAGGCGGCGCAGCTGACCGCCCACGGCCTGTTTACGTGGCATTATCGTCCGGAGCACCGCATATTGTACGAAACGGCGGCGTTTGACCGCGAACTGAACAACAACGTTAAAGGGCAGGGGGACCGCCCCCATATGCACGTAGGCTGGGTCAGCGGAGCGCCTTACGCGCATGCGCTGCTGCAGTACGGACGCAGGCAGGGAATAGCCGAGTATACTGCGGCCGGCATGGACGTGCTGAGCAAAATCGCCGAAGGCTTGTCGCCGAGCGGCATTTTCTGGGCGTCCTGGATCGAGGGCCGGGGCTGGAACGCCGGCTGGAATCCGAAGCCCGATTGGCTGCAGGCGAGAACGGCGGCCGAAGCGACGCTGTTCATGGTCCGGGCGCTGGCCTTTGAGCGCGGGCTGGGAGCATCCCATCCGGACTGGGAAGCGGCGGCCCTGTCGAACTTGAATTTTGCGGCTTCCTGCCAGCGAAGCGACGGCAATTTCGGCTCCTATTACCATGCGGAGACCGGGGAGGTCGAAGAATGGGACGGCGCCGGCGGCATGCTGTGGATCGCGGCGCTGCTCGAAGGCGCGGCCTTGTTCGGGGAAACGCAGTTTGCCGATGCCGCTGTGCGTGCCGGCAGCTATTACGAGAAGTTTATCAGGGATGAATATATTTACGGCGCTCCGGAGGATGTGCATCTGACACCGACCTCGGAAGACGCCTATAACGCCGTCGCTGCCTATGTGCTGCTGTACGAGTATGAACGACAGCCGAAGTGGCTGGAGCTCGCATCCAGCGCGGCGTACTGGATGATGACGTTCCGCTGGACGTATAATCTGTGCTTCCCGCGCCACACCTTGCTGGCGCAGTATGATTTTCGTTCGCGCGGCGCGGATCAGGCGTCCACGTCGAACCAGCATCTGCACAATTACGGCCTGTTCTGCGTGCCGGAAATGCTGCGGCTGTGGAAGCATTCCGGCGACCGGTATTACCTGGACCGCACCCGCGACCATATCGCCTGCTTCCTGCAGTTTATCGCGCGGGAGGACGGGGACTTCAATGCCTATAAAGGTATGGTCACCGAGCGTTATTACAACACGAACTGCTTCCAGCCCAAAGGAATGATGCTGACCCTGTCGCACTCCTGGTGCATCGGCTTGATTCTGTACGCGTCCCAGGAGGCGGCGGAATACGCAGCGGAGCTGGGGCTGAGCGAGCTGATTGAAGGCTGAAGGATCGGAAACCGAGGGGCTGAAAACTGAAGGATCAAAAACTGAAGGATCAAAACAGATCTAAAGACTGATGGATCGAGAACAGATTCGAAGACCAAGAGGTCGAAAACCGTAAGCTGCTTGCTGGAGACAAAAAAACGATGTCTGTTCTTTATGAAAATACGCCGGTAGACGTTCTTCATCCTATCGAAACCGCCTTCCAGCGAGACAAGGATTTCATAACCCGAAAGCGGATGGCTTGAAGGTGCCTAGCTTTATGCCCGCGAAAAAGAATAAGGAAATCCATGAAATCGCTTAGGCGAGATGAGATGCAGGACGAATACGGGAGGGGACAACGTATGTTATTTGCAGGAATTGATATCGGAACGACATCGATCAGCGCCGTGCTGATTTCGGCTGCGTCAGGCCGGGCGATCCGTGTGGCAACTTGTGCGAACGATGCATCGGTTCGGGGGGATCACAGCTGGGAACGGCTGCAGGATCCGCAGCGGATTATGGAGCAAGTTCGAGGGCTGCTTGCGGAATGTCAAGAGGAATGGCCGGACGTGGCCGCGGTCGGAATTTCCTGCCAGATGCACGGCGTTCTTTATGTCAACGGAGATGGCCAAAGCGTCAGTCCGCTCTATACCTGGCAGGACGGGCGGGGAGACGAGCGGATGGAGGACCGGGATGCCTCTTACGCACGGTATCTTCGGGAACGTACGGGTTATCCGGCAGCCAGCGGCTATGGACTGGTGACCCACTTTCATCATGTGAAAAACGGGAACGTTCCCAAAGATGCGGTTTACTTATGTACGATCGGCGATTACGTGGCTATGCAGCTGACGGGCGCTGCCAAACCGCTCATGGATCCATCCAACGCGGCCGGGATCGGATTGTTCTCGGCGAGCCGGCACTGCTTTGATGAAGAAGCGCTGCGGCAGGCCGGGATGGATGTATCCATCCTGCCGCCTGTATGCCAGGGCACGGAGCCGGCCGGGAGAACGCCGGACGGCAAGCCCGTAGCATGCGCGATCGGCGACAACCAGGCGAGCTTCCTCGGTTCGGTATCGCAGCTGGAGCGGACGCTGCTCGTCAACGTCGGAACCGGCTCGCAAATTTCCATTTACACGGGCAACGACGTGTCTCCGGAGGAGTTGGATGCTGCGGCCGGCCTTGAAATCCGGCCGTTTCCGGGAGGCGGCTCGCTGCTGGTAGGCGCCCCCCTTAGCGGGGGCAAGTCCTACGCCATGCTGCTGGCGTTCTTTCAAGAGGTGGGCAGAGCCTTCGGCACGTCTCCGGATGAAGGCGAGATCTACGCGCGGATGAATGAATGGGCCCGGGAGGCAATTCGGCGCGGGGATGAGCCGCTTCAGGTGCAGACCCAGTTTTACGGAAACCGGCAGGATCCGGGCCTTCGGGGGACCATCCGCGGCATCGGGCCGGACAATTTCACGCCCGGCCATCTGGCCGCAGGCTTCCTGCAGGGCATGGCCGACGAGCTGATGCAGTACGTCGGCGCGCTGCCGGCGGGGCTGCGCGGCAGCATCTCGGCTGCGGCGGGTTCGGGCAACGGCATCCGCCGGAACCCTCTCCTCCGAGAGATGCTGGAAGCGAAGCTCGGGCTGGCGCTTGAGCTTCCGTCCGGGGAGGAAGAGGCGGCCTATGGAGCGGCCGTGTACGGCGCAGCGGCGGCCGGATATTATCCCGATGTCCGGTCGGCGCTTAGCGAAATGAGGAAAGGGTGAACTTGCGATGGACATGGACACAGTCGATACAAGTACAGCGCGCCAGCCGCAGGAATGGGGACGCTTCAAACTGGCGGTCATTCATACGACCCCAGTCACGGTCGATCCTTTAAGGGACCTGGCACAGCAGTTGATGCCCGGTCTCCGTGTCATCAATTTGGTGGACGACTCGATCCTGCCGGAGCTCGCGGAGAACGGCGGGGACGTCAGAGCCATCGCCGGGCGGTGGAGGCAGTATGCGCACATTGCGGAGCGGCATGGCGCGGACTGTATTCTGAACGCCTGCTCCTCCATCGGGGAGCTGTGCGCTGCCGTACAGCCGGAGATTGCGGTGCCGATCGTGCGCATCGACGAAGCGATGGCGGAGCATGCGGTGCGCTCCGCCGGCACCATCGGTGTGGCAGCCACGCTGGCCACGACGCTCGGGCCGACGCAGCGACTGCTGCAGCAGCAGGCAGAGCGGCTCGGAAGAGAAGTCCGGCTGGTGCCGGAGGTGATCTCTTCCGCGTACGAGCGCCTGCTGGCCGGCGACCGGCAGGGCCATGACGAAGTGCTGGCCGAGGCGCTGGTCCGGATGGCCGGTACGGCTGACATCGTCGTATTGGCCCAGGCGTCGATGGCGCGGGCGGTGGAAGGCCTGCCTCCGGAGGAACGCAGCCGCTTTCTGACCAGCCCCGCCTTCGGAATGGGGCGCGTGCTTGAGCAATTGTCGGCGAACAGAAATGAACTGAGCAAACTTCACTGAACAGACTTAACTGAAGAACGGATTTAACTGAACAACAGACTTAACTGAAGAACAGACTTAACTGAACAACAGACTTTATGGACGGAAACAAGGTCCGTTTTTCAGATTTACAAGAGAGAGCGAGAGGAGTTTTTACCCTATGACGACCCAAGCAGGAGCTGCGGGACGGTCCAACGTCCTGACGCTGAAGCAGGCCCTTAAAGCCGCCGAAGCCGGAAAGTACGCGATCGGTTCGTTTTCACCGCGCTATACGTCCATGATCGCCGCCGTTCTGGCGGCAGGGCAGGAGGCAGATTCGCCGCTGATCGTCCAGATTTCGCAGAAGGAGCTGATCCGGTACGGCATTACGCCGAAGGCATTTGCGGAGGAATTCTACCGCCAGCTGGAGGAGCAGCAGATCACCGTTCCGGTGGTGCTTCACCTGGACCACACGAAGGACATGGCGGTCATCGCCGAGGCCATCGAAGCGGGCTTTACCTCCGTTATGATCGACGCGTCGGAAAAGCCGTTCGAGGACAACGTCCGCGAGTCCAAAGAAGCGGCCGACTATGCCCATGCCAGAGGCGTCTCGGTTGAAGCCGAGCTCGGCATGATCGGCACGACCGATTTCGTCGAGACGGAAACCGACGAAGAGCTGTACACCGATCCCGATGAGGCGGCGGAGTTCGTTCGGCTGACCGGCGTGGACGCGCTGGCGGTATCGTGCGGCACCGCGCATGGCGTCTACAACGTGAAGCAGCCGAAGGTCGACTATGCGCGCCTAGAGGCGATCCGGGCACTGACCCCGGTGCATCTGGTGCTGCACGGCGGTTCGGGCGTTCCGGCCGGTATGATGCAGCAGGCGTTCACCCTGAACGGGGGCGGCGTCAGCAAAGTGAATATCGCGACAGACCTGGAACTGTCACTGCTCGCGGCACTGGGCCGGGAGGAGCGCATGACGGACGCGGAGTGCCGGGCACTGGCGCCGGATCAGCTGGCTGCAGGCCGCGAAGCCGTCAAGCAGACGGTCATGAACAAGATGAAGGATTTCGTGCTGAGCGCCGGAAAGGCCGGATGCTTTTTCCAATAAACCGGATTCATCCTTACACCCAAGTAACCATGGATTGGAGCTGAACCACGTATGAAGGACAAAAAGCTGTACATGATCGGTAACGCGCATCTTGACCCGGTATGGCTGTGGCAGTGGCAGGAGGGCTTCCAGGAAGCAAAAGCGACCTTCCGCTCGGCCCTCGACCGGATGAAGGAATCGGAGGATTTTATTTTTACGTCCAGCTCGGCGGCCATGTACGAGTGGATCGAAAATAACGAGCCCGCCATGTTCGAAGAAATCCGCGCACGCGTCAAGGAAGGCCGGTGGAACATCGTCGGCGGCTGGTGGATCCAGCCCGACTGCAACATTCCGGGGGGCGAATCCTTCGTCCGCCAGGGCTTGTACGGCCAGCGTTATTTTAAAGAAAAGTTTGGGGTGACCGCCAAAGTCGGCTACAACGTTGACAGCTTTGGCCACAACGCTATGCTCCCGCAAATTTTAAAGAAGAGCGGGATGGACTACTACGTGATGATGCGCCCGATGCCTAACGAAAAAGGCCTGCCCAGCCGGCTCTTCTGGTGGCAGTCCGACGACGGGTCCAAGGTGCTGACGTTCCGCATTATGTTCGAGTACCTGTCCTGGGGCAAAGATCTGGAGAATCACGTACGCCGCTGCCTCGGCGAGTTCAAGGAACCGCTGAACGACTTGATGCTGTTCTACGGCGTGGGCAACCACGGGGGCGGGCCGACCAAGGAAAATATCGAGAGCATTCGGCGCCTGAACGAGGAGCCCGATCTGCCGAAGCTCGAGTTCGCTACGCCTGACCGGTACTTCAAGGACATGGAAGCTTCCGGACTTGATTTTCCGGTTGTGCACGACGACCTGCAGCATCACGCCAGCGGCTGCTATGCCGCGCATTCCGGCATCAAGCAGTGGAACCGCCAGGCGGAGAACCGGCTGATTGCGGCGGAGAAGTTCTCCGCGCTCGCTTCATGGATCACGGGGCAGCCGTATCCTGAGGAATTCACGCGTGCTTGGAAAAACGTGCTGTTCAACCAGTTCCATGACATCCTGGCCGGAACGAGCCTGGAGCCGGCGTATGAGGACGCGAGATATTTGTTTGGGGAAGCGATGGCGATCGCAGACCGCTCGCTGAACTATGCGGTGCAGTCGCTGTCCTGGAACATCGGTATCGAGCAGGATGAATCGATGCGCCCGATCGTCGTGTTCAACCCGCATGCCTGGTCCAGCAAAGTGAACGTCGAGCTGGAGGTTGGCGGAATCAAGGACAACAGCGTGCTGGTCGACGATACCGGCAAGCCGGTGCCCTTCCAGACCGTCAAGTCGCAGGCCGCAGCCAGAGGCCGCTACCGTCTGAGCTTTATGGCCGAACTGCCGCCGCTCGGATACCGGGTCTACAAGCTGTTCCTGGAATCGGCTTCGCTGAAGCCGGTCGGGGAGCCGATTACGGCCAGCGATCTCGTCTTGGAAAACAGCCGGCTGCGGCTGGAGTTCGACAAGGACACGGGCTTTATCAAAAGCCTGCGGGACAAGAAGCTGGATCATGAGGTGCTGCGGGGCGAAGGGGCACGGCCGGTCGTCATCGACGACACCTCGGATACGTGGAGCCACGACGTGCTGCATTTTAACCGGACGGCAGGGCAGTTCAAGGCGGTGAGAGTGCAGCGCATCGAGCACGGGCCGGTCAAATCGGTCATCCGCGTAGTAAGCGAATACGGCAGCTCGCGGCTGGTGCAGGATTTTGCGATGTATCCGGACCGGGACCAAATCGACGTTCGCGTGACCGTGGACTGGCGGGAAAAGTTCAAAATGCTGAAGCTCGTCTTCCCGGTCAACTGCGTCTTCAGCCGGCATACGTACGAAATTCCTTACGGAACGATCGAGCGCGAGCATAACGGCGAGGAAGAGCCGGGTCAGAGCTGGGTGGACTATACGGGGATCGTTCCGGGATCGAATCGCGTGTATGGGCTGAGCCTGATGAATGACGCCAAGTACAGCTACAGCATCCACAACAAGGAGCTGGCCCTGACCGTGCTGCGCAGCCCGATTTATGCCCATCACGATCCATACGTGCCGGAGGCGGACGGTGAGTATGCCTTTACCGACCAGGGCATTCAGCAGTTCAACTATTCGCTTCTTCCTCATGAAGAGGGCTGGGAGAAGGCCGGCACTGTGCGCCGGGCCGCGGAGCTGAACTGCAAGCCGGTAGCCATCATCGAAACGTATCACGAAGGAAAGCTGCCGCAGACGGATTCGTACCTGTCGGTGGACCGGGACAACATCATCGTCAGCGCGGTGAAAAAAGCGGAGGATAACGACGATCTGATCCTGCGCGTTTATGAGACGGACAAAAAGGCGACGACGGCCGAAATCAGTCTCCCGAAATGGGAGCGCAGCATCCGTGCCGATTTCAAGCCGTCGGAAATCAAAACGTTCCGCGTGCCGGCGGACAAAAGCCTTCCCGTGACGGAAACCAGCCTTCTGGAGTGGGACCTGTAATATGGGCCGCCGCGAAGAGACGGCCGCCGAGCTGCGGGCGGCCGGGAAATTCATGATGGACACGGGGCTCGCCTGGGGCAATGCGGGCAACATCAGCGCCAGGCTGGATGATTCAAGCTTCCTGATCACGGCCACGGGGACGTTTCTGGGAGAGCTGGGCGAAGGAGATTTCGCCGAGTGCGTTCTGGACGGCAGAGAGGCGCCGGCAGCAGCCGGGCCTAAGCCGTCCAAGGAAGTGCCGATGCACCAGGCCGTATATGACCTGCGGCCTGACGTGGGGGCCGTGCTGCATACGTCGCCTTTTTACAGCACGCTGTTCGCCTGTGCCGATATTCCGCTTCCCTCCGGCTTGTTCGTGGAGACGATGTACTACCTGGAGCGTGTGGAACGCGTCCGGTACGCCCATCCCGGCTCGCTGGATCTGGGGGAAGCGGTCAGGGAGAAGGCGAAGCAGGCCAACGTACTGCTGCTGGAGCACCACGGGGTGCTGGTCTATGACACCAGCATCAAGGAAGCGCGGATGGCGCTGCAGACGCTCGAAATGGCCTGCCGGATGGTGATTGAATCCGGGAGCGCAGGCGTACGTCTGCATGAGCTGCCGGATCCGGTCCGGCAGGACTTCCTGGAGCGCTCCGGCTACCGTCCGCGGAGGAGGTGGGACGGATGATCGGCGTCATTGCCGACGACATTACCGGCGCGAACGACATCGGTATCATGTTCGCCAAAGTGGGCTTGACGACGCATGTGTATCCGGCGGATGAGCTCCGGCATGGTCTGCCGGATCCGCAGCCGGACGTGCTCGTAGTGGACACAAACTCGCGGCTCGATACCGCGGATGAAGCTTATGCCAAGGTGTATGCAGCGACGGTCGCCCTGCGCGCCGCCGGATGCACGCGGCTGGTCAACAAAACGTGCTCGGTCTTCCGCGGCAACATCGGAGCGGAATTCGACGCCATGCTGGATGCGATGCATGCTTCGTTCGCGGTTGTCGTGCTCGGTTTTCCGAAGAACGGCCGCGTCACGCTGGACGGCATCCATTACGTGCACGGCAAGCCGCTGGCCGAGTCCGAATTCCGGCATGATCCGGTGCATCCGATGCAGGAGTCGGAGCTGACGGCGATCCTGCAGGCGCAGACAGAGCGGAAGGTGGCGATGCTCCCGATCGGCGTGGTGGAGCAGGGCGCCGAGGTTCTACGCGGGGAAATCAACCGGATGCGGGGCGAATGTACCTACCTGATTCTCGACGTCCGCGATCAGCAGTCGCTGCGGATCATCGCCGAGGCGGTACTGGATGAGCCGCTGCTGTGCGGCAGTTCCGGCCTCTATGAGGAGCTCGCGCCGCTGTTGAAGCATGCGGATGCGGACCGGGAAAGCTCAGATCGATCTACTGCCGGGCCTGAGGAGAATGCGGCCCTTAGGGCTGACTTGGGAGCAGATGAAGGAGAACGAGCAGGGAAAAACTTGGCCTCTGCCGGGACCGGGCCGCATGGCGGGCAAGTTGATAGGGCGGCTGCTGACCTTATTGAAAATAGCGGGTTACTGAGCAAAGATGCAGACGCCCCGCAGGACAACGCAGGCTCAGCCGGTCATGCCACCAGGGGCGAAGGGGTGCTGCTCGCGGCAGGCAGCCTGATGCCGCAAACCGCAGCGCAGATTGCTTGCGCCCGGGAGGCGGGCGTTACGATCATCGAGCTCGATTCCTTGCTGCTGCTGGAACCAGCACTCAAAGGGGGGCACATCGCCGATGTCGTACGGCGGTCCGGCGCGGAGCTGGCATCCGAACGCGATGTGCTGATCCATGCATCGAACGATGCCGGCAAGCGGGCAGCGACCCGCAAGCGGGCGGAGGAGCTCGGCCTGTCGGGGACGGTGCTCTCGCGCATCGTCTCGGATGAGCTGGCCGGCGCTGTAGCCGATGTCGCGGAGCGTGCCAGGCAGCGCCGAATCGTCATCGCCGGCGGCGAAACCTCTGCTGCCGTTTGCGACCGGCTGGGCATCACCGGGCTGCGGGTGCTGGAAGAGATTGAGCCGGGGCTGCCCTCCTGTATGTCGCTGGACGGCAAGGCGCGTCTGCTGGTATTGAAATCGGGCAGCTTTGGCAGCCCGGAGTTTATCGTCAAAGCCATCGAACATTTGAAGGGAATGAACATCCATGGGGAGAGTGACTGCGATGAGCGCGATCTTTGAGCAGCTGTTTGCGAAATATCCGGATCTTCAGCCGTGCCGGGACGCGGTTTGGCAGGCGTATGAGGCGATGGAGGCTTCTTTTCGCCGGGGAGGCAAAATGCTTCTCGCCGGCAACGGCGGCAGCGCCGCCGACTGCGAGCATGTCGTGGGCGAGCTGATGAAGGGCTTTATGCTGAAGCGGACTTTGCCGCCGGCCGAACGCGATAAGATGCTCATTCACGGCGAGGAAGGCGCTTATATCGCCGACCGGCTGCAGGGTGCGCTGCCGGCCATCTCCCTCGTCAGCCAGAGCGGCCTGTCGACCGCGTTCATCAACGACGTTGCCGCCGATATGGCGGTGGCCCAGCAGGTGTACGGCTATGGCCGGCCGGAGGATACGCTGGTCGTGTTCAGTACGTCCGGCAACTCGGCGAATGTGGTTCGTGCCGTTCAGGTGGCCAAATCCCTCGGGATGACCACGATCGGCCTGACCGGCCGCACCGGCGGACGCCTGAAGGAGCTGTGCGACATTGCCGTCTGCGTTCCTTACGACGGCACGCCGGATATCCAGGAAAGGCATCTGCCGATTTACCATACGCTGTGCATGATGCTGGAGGAGGCATTTTTCGCATGAGCACACTGCTGGGAGGCCTCGATATCGGCGGAACGAAATGCGCGGCCGTGCTTGGCAGGGCGGAAGGCGACCGGATCGAAATCGTGGGCAAGCGCAGCTTCCCGACGCCGGACACGCCGGAGGAAGCGATGGCGTCGCTGTGCGGTGAGCTGGCCGGCCTGGCCGCTTCGGCCGGCGGGGGCGAGCCGCTTGCTGCCGTCGGCGTCAGCTGCGGCGGCCCGCTTGACAGCCGGCGGGGACGGATTCTCTCCCCGCCGAACCTGCCCGGCTGGGACGGCATCGACGTCCTCACGCCGCTCCGGGAGCGCTTCGGCGTACCCGCCGCGCTCCAGAATGACGCCAACGCCTGCGCCCTCGCCGAATGGCGGTGGGGGGCCGGGCGCGGGGCGTCCAGCATGATCTTCCTGACCTTCGGGACAGGAATGGGCGCGGGTCTGATCCTGAACGGAGCCCTGTATGCCGGCGCAAGTGACATGGCCGGTGAGGTCGGCCATATCCGCCTGGCGGAGGAGGGACCGGTCGGCTACGGCAAGGCCGGCTCTTTTGAGGGCTTTTGCAGCGGCGGGGGCATCGCCCGCCTGTTTGCCGGTTTGAAGGGAGCGGCGGCAGAGACTGCCGCGCGATTCTCCGCCGGCGCCGGAGGGATGGCCCCGCATTCCGGAGGGAGCGGGGAGGCTGCATGGACGGCGAAGGACGTGTTTGAGGCGGCTGCCGCCGGGGACGCGCTGGCGCGCGAAGCGGTGGGCATCATCGGCCGCAAGCTCGGCCGGGGCCTGGCCGTCCTCGTCGATACGCTCAATCCGGAGCGGATCGTAATCGGCAGCATTTATGCGCGCCAGGAACAGGTGCTCCGGCCGATCGTGCTGGAGGAGCTGCGGCGTGAAGCGCTGCCGGGGACGCTTGCGGCCTGCCGGATTCTGCCGTCGGAGCTCGGCGAGCATGTCGGGGATGCGGCCAGCTTGTCCGTTGCGCTTCACGCGCTGGGGGAGCATGAACGAGGGAATAATTGATCCGGGAAACCGAAGGTGGATCGGCGAACTTTTAACAGATGATAACAGGTTCATTATAACGTTTGTGATACAAGATTCGCGGCCTGAAGGCATGGAAGTGCAGAGCCCTCAGGCCTTTGTCGTATGGATGGTTGGAAATTGGCATGTTCGTCATTTTGGGAGCAGCAGGGGGAATCGTTGATGAGTATCGAAGGGCAAGGTGCGTTTCATTCCAGTGAAAACCTTGGGGCGGACGGCGTGGAGAAAGCTCTGCTCCGGCCGTTTGGCCTTTCCGTTCGGCTTCAGTCGGGGACGGAAGCGGTTCGGCTGCAGCTGACAGGGTCAGAAACAGAGAAAGGTTCGACGGAACAGGGGATTTTTGAAGAGACCTCATTTCACTACCGAAGCGAAGATGAGTCCATTCAGGCCCGGATTTTTGTGCGCGAGAAGGCAGGCGGCACGATGCTGGTCTCCGTGGAAGCCGGCATCGCCAATGAAAATGATTTCGGCAAGCAGCGCTCGTTCGCAGGGGAGCATGCGGTCATGCTGACGCTGCGGCCCGCTGGGCAGATCGAGGGGCTGATGGCCAACTACCAGCATAAGGACTGGTGGACCCGCCCACATTTTGGCACCGATCTGGCCGGTTTGCCGGAGAAAATGCAGTCGTTGCTGTGGAAGACAGCAGGCGAATATTGCCACCTGCTTCCGGTGACGGGGCCGATGTGGCGTGCGGATGCCGCCGGAGCCGAGGAAGGGATTACGCTTCGATTATCCGCTTATGAGGAAGGGCATACCCGCTGTGAAGCGCTTGTGTTTGCCTTTGCGGCCGGGAGCGATCCGTACGATCTCGTCAAGCGCAATGTGGCCACCGCGCTGAAAGAGCTGGATTATCCGACGCTGCCGAGGGAACAGAAGCCGTTTCCCGCGATGCTGGACAAGCTCGGCTGGTGCAGCTGGGACGCTTTTTACCATCAGGTCAGCGAAGAAGGGCTGCTGGCCAAAGCCGCCGAGCTGCAGCAGCTTGGGCTGCCGGTCGGCTGGGTGATGATCGACGACGGCTGGTCCGATATTTCGGCAGGCAAGCTGTCTTCCTTTGAAGCGGATCCCGTCAAATTTCCCGGCGGTTTGAAGCGTGCCGTGCATGCACTGAAGGAGCGGTACGGCATCCGCCACGTCGGGGTATGGCACACCATCGCCGGTTACTGGGGCGGCATTCTGGAGGACAGCCCGATCGCCAGAACGTATGCGGACCATCTGTACCGGGTGCCCCGGGGCAATCTTATCCCTTATCCGGAAGCCGGCAAAGGCTTTGCCTTCTGGCATGCCTGGCACGGATTTTTGCGCCGTCAGGGCGTCGATTTTGTCAAGGTGGACAGCCAAAGCGCGGTTCTGAACTACCTGCAGGGACGTATGCCTATCGGCCAAGCTGCCGCGGCTGCGCACGAGGCGCTGGAGGCTTCGGTTGCACTGCATTTTGACGGGACGATCATCAACTGCATGGGCATGGCGTCCGAAAATATATGGCACCGGCCGAAGTCGGCCGTTTCGCGCAACAGCGACGATTTTGTGCCGCAGGAGAAGCGCGGCTTTCCGGAGCATGCGCTGCAGAACAGCTACAATTCCTTTTACCATGGGGCTTTTTACTGGGGAGACTGGGATATGTACTGGTCCAAAAACCACGACGACGTGCAGAGTGCGGTGCTGCGCGCGGTGAGCGGAGGTCCGGTCTATATCAGCGACGCTCCGGGAAATACCGATCCGTCGCGCATTTGGCCTTTGATCTATGCAGACGGCACCGTCATCCGCTGCGACGAGACGGCCAATCCGACCCCGGACTGCCTGCTGCTGAATCCGGCCGAGGAGCATGTTCCTCTTAAACTGTGGAACCGGGCGGGCAGCGCAGGGGTTGTGGCGGCTTTTCATATCAGAGGGGATTCTGCTCAGGTTATGGGTTCGATCGGACCGGCCGATGTGCCGGGACTCGGCGGCGGGGAATTCGCCGTGTACGACCATTTTGCCGGCAAGGGCTGGCTGATGCGCGCCGACGAGCAGACCCCGATCCGTCTGGAGGAAGGAGGCTGCGCCCTCTATGCGGTCGTCCCGGTTACGGGCAGCGTTACCCCGGTTGGGCTGGCCGACAAATACAATTCGCCGGCGGCGGTTGTCGGGTGTACTGAGGTAGGCGAGGTGACAAACGTCCGCTTGCGGGAAGGCGGCCGGTTCGTGTTTGCTTCCAGAACAGCGCCTTTAAGCGTTACCGCAAACGGCCTGACGGCAGAGGCATCTCCGATCGGGGGCGGCACCGGCGATTTTTATGAGGTTATCTGCGGGGAGCCCGGCCAACCGGTGCAGATCGAAATCGTCTCGGCGTAAAAGCCGCATGAAGGCTTTGATGAAAAAAATAGCAAAAGCAGCTCGTTCATCTGATGACAAACGAGCTGCTTTAACTATTTTCGCTGCAATATCAAGATCTTGTTGTGATGGCCAACCCGCTGAACGACACGGGGCCTACGACATCCGTTTTTGGATTTGCCGTAGTGTTCTCGGCGGAGAACGATTGGACGATGAATATGGCGATTTTAAGTTGATGCCAATATATAGGTATATTCCTTGCCTCCTTATCTTCCGGATTTATGGATCACCCTCCGCTGGACTCGTTGACTGCCGCATAGGTACATATTCATATAAATAGGAGGAGCTGCGGTAATTTGCAGTGTATTGGTAACTTTTAGAAAAATATTACCAGCAAGACCTATTTTGAAAACCGCTGTCGGCACATCGGATTTAAAATTTTATAGACGAAAAGAATCATTTTTCCGGGAAATTTGATGAAATGGATGTACGCAGTGTGCGGTCTAGTATACGATCAAACGGAGCTTTTGGCTGATTCCATAAATAAAGTCGAATGAAATGATAACGGAGGGATAGCAATGAAAATATCGAAGTCGATGATCGCAAAGATAATACTTGGGGGCGTCTGCTTGGTAGGCATCGGATGCACCGACCGAACATTGAGCTCGGCAGATGGCGTGTTGGATCAAACGAAACAGAACGGCAGCGAAATCGTCGTTCCGCATAATGAGCGCTTGTTTTTGTCCACCGACAAGAAGTGGATTAATGAGGAAGGGCATCAGTCCGACCTGATCCGGCTGCAGTGGACGGCCGATCGCGCCAAACCCGCGATTGCCTGGGCCGACGAAAACGGGAAGGATAAGACCGCCATCATCTCCCACGACAAAGCGAATAATCCCGAGCAGCACGACCATAAACACCTCTCGTTTGAGACGACGATGTCGCCGGACGGTCAATATGCGGACCAGCTGTTCACGCGGCTGGAAATCCCCTATGACATGGACGTCAGCGAAATCCGTACCCAATCATCCAATTTTAATGTGATGAACGGCATCCTGCGGGTTGCGGGCGAAACCGGGTCGAACCGGGACCTCCAGTTCAGCGTTGCCGGCGAAGACAACAAAACGACGCCGAGATGGGCCGTTCGGGCGGACAGCACGAAAGAGAAGGGCGGCAACACAGGGTCCGACCTCCAATTCGTCCGCTATGGCGACGACGGCGAAGTGGTCGATTCCCCGCTGACCATGCAGCGGAGCGACGGCAATGTCGGAATCGGCACCGACGAACCGGACACCAAGCTAGATGTGAACGGAGACAAGCTCCGCATCCGTGAGAAGCATACGCCGAAATCATCCACCGAGCCCTGCAGTCAGGGACAAATGGCCTGGGACGACCAGTACGTATATGTGTGCGTTGCCCAAGACAACTGGAAGCGGACGGAACTCTCGTCCTGGTAAGGACCGCTCTCCCCGGCGGATGCTGGATACCCCGGCAGCGTATGCTGTTGGGGGCGGTGGGGCAGTGTGATGCATGTCCCGGGCTTGGAGGGTGTTATACATGCTACGATTGGGATATAAAAATATACATAAGGCTCCCGTAGAGGAGCCCTTTTTGGAGAGGAGGAATCGGGATGCTGCTTTCGTTGGATATCGGCACGACTCATATCAAAGCAGGGGTGTTCGGGAACGATGGCTCGGAAATGGCCGTCGTCTCGGCACCGAACCTGAAGGCGCAAGGCCCCTCCGGCACCACTGTCTATGACCCGGATGTGCTGTGGGAGACCGCGGCCGGTTTGATCCAGCAGGCGGTAGAGCGTCTTGGAGAGCGGGACGAAGCGATCGATGCCGTCGGGATTACGAGCATGGCGGAGAGCGGCCTGCTGCTGAATCCAGCGGATGGGAGAGCGCGCACTCCGATGCTGCCCTGGTTCGAAACCTGCTCGGCACCGCAGGCGGAGCGGATCAGGCAGGAGGTGGATGAACGGGAGCTCTTCCGCATGACCGGACTGCGCCCGTCGTTCAAACACGGCCTGCCGAAGCTGCTGTGGCTGCGGGAAGCGTACCCGGACGCCTTTGACGGCAGCGTATGGTTGTCCGCCGCGTCATATATCGCTTACCGGCTGACCGGCAGGATCGCCGAGGATGAGACGCTGGCGGCCAGAACTTACGCATACCGGATTGACAACCGCGCCTGGAATGAGCCGCTGATCCGCAGCTTCGGGCTGGATCCGCAGCTGTTTCCGCCCATTCACCCGGCGGGAACGCCAGTGGGCACGGTACTGCCGGCCATGGACGGCCTCGGCCTCGGCAAAGCGCCGGTCATCCTGGCCGGACATGACCATGTGTGCGCCTCGCTGGCCTGCCCGGACGGCCCGGACAGCACGTACAACTCGATGGGGACCGCCGAAACGCTGGTCGGGACGTTCCCCCTGCGTCCCCTGGGGGATGCCGACGATGCATCGGGCTTGTCTTTCGGCATTCATCCGGTGCCGGGCCGCATGTACTGGATGGGAGGACATTCTTCGTCCGGCGGTTCGGTAGAGTGGGCCCGCGAAGCCTTATCGGATGCCGGCATGTCCTACCCGGATATGATGCGGCTGCTAGATGAGGCGGGCGGGCAGCCCACCGGCATTTTGTATTATCCGTATTTGACCGGAAGCGGCGCCCCGCATCCCGAGCCCGGTGCCCGGGCCGCATTCATCGGCTTGGACGCCAAGCATAAGAAGGGGCACCTGATCCGGGCGGTGCTGGAAGGAAACGCCTATCAGCTGGAGCTGCTGCGGGAGTGCGCCGAACGGGTCGGCGGCAGTCCGATCCGGCGGATGCACGTGGTCGGCGGCGGAGCCCGGAACAGCCACTGGCTGCAGATCAAGGCCGACGTCTCAGGCGTCCGCCTGACCATGACCGGCGCAGCGGAGGCCTCGCTGCTCGGGGCTGCCCTGGCCGCCGCCGTCGGGGCCGGCCTGTACCCGTCCTTCCGCGAAGCGGCTGCTGCCGTAACCTACCCCGAGGCGAAGGTGTACGAACCTGATCCGGAACGCCATCAGATGTACCGGAAGCTGTACGAGCAAGGCTTTCTCGGCCTGCTCCAGCCCTTGCTGTCCTATTACAAAAGCAGCTCCTGACCGAAATCAGGAGCTGCTTTTGTATAAACTAACGCCTTATTCTTTTGTAAATTCAATCGTGCTGCGCACGGTGTCAATCGGACGCACCATCTTTTCGATCTGCTCGCGTTTCGGCTCCAGGAATGGAGGCAGGGACAGCTTTTCGCCCAGCGTTTCGTAAGGCTCGTCGCCCATAAAGCCAGGTCCGTCGGTCGCCAGCTCGAACAGAATTTGCGGCGCCACCCGCGCATACAGCGACTCAAAGAAGTGACGATTCACGTAACCCGAAGTCGAGAACCCGAATTCGTCCAGGCGGGTGATCCATTGTTCCAGCACGGCGCGGTCCTCAACACGGAACGCCGCGTGATGCACCGTACCAAAGCCTTGGCGGGCTGGCGGCAGCACGGCATTATATTCCACGACGACCTGAGCCCCGTTGCCGCCTTCGCCGACTTCAAAGAGGTGGTAGGAGCCTTCCTGGCCGATTTCTTTGAACTCGAATACTTTCTCCAGCATTTCTTTGAAATAATCAAAATTGGCGATTCTCACAAAGACCGGGCCCAGGCCCGTGATGGCGTACTCCAGCGGAATTGGCCCTTTTTCCCACGGCGTTCCGGAAGGAACACCCTCGTTATGCTCGTCGGAAATGAGCTGGTACTGCTGGTCGTCGAAGTCGACGAAGGAGAGCGTCTTTTTACCAAACATCTCTTTAATACCGTAATGCTGAACGTTCAGGCGGTCAAAGCGTTTCACCCAGTAGCTCAGTGCCGCATCGCTCGGAACGCGGAACGACGTTTTGGCGATTTCGTTGGTGCCGTGAACGCCTTTGGGAATGCCGGGAAAATCAAAGAATGTCATGTCGGTTCCCGCGCTTCCTTTGTCATCGGCAAAGAACAAATGATAAGTCTGGATGTCGTCCTGGTTTACCGTTTTTTTGACCAGGCGCATGCCCAGCACATAGGTGAAAAACTGATAGTTTTTTTCCGCGCTGCTCGTAATCGCAGTCACGTGGTGAATTCCTTTTAATCCGTTCATCATAATTCCTCCTTATAATTAAGCTTCCCTTAAAACTGTTTTTCCATGAATGAAATGGCTTGCGCCAATTCCTTGTTATAAAGAATCTTTAATTTAAGACAAATATAGCACGTTGTTTCCGATGTGTCAAACATATGGCGATCCATCGGCAAAAACCTAGAGATTTATGGCAAATTATCGGGATAAAGTATGGGGCCTGAACTAATCGTCCACCGGAACCCAAAATAAAAACCCGGTATCGCTGGACACCGGGTTTCACAGGCATAGATTCCTTTTGGTCATTTTTCAAGGGACATCAGGGGGCTAGTACAGCCAGCTTGAACACTTCTTCACACCATGTGCGGAAGCTGGTGTCAGAAGGCTGTGCCTTTTGTAAATCGTCGTCGTAGATGCCTTCATTTTGGGCAATGACCATATCCATGTAATCCTTGACCCAAGCCTCCGATCCAAAGCGAGATAGGGTAGCTTTATACTCAGCAATGGAAACCTGCTGAAAGCGAATCGGACGCTCGAGCACTTCAGACAAGACATGCGCCATTTCATTGGGTGTTAAAGAATCGGGGCTGACGACCGGGACACTGTCTTGACCGCTCCAGGATTCATCGAGCAGGAGTGCTGCTGCTGTCGAGGCGATATCCCGGGTTGCGCAGAGCGGGAGCACCTGATCTCCAGCCGTAGGCATATAGAACGTTCCGTGGCTTTTGATGGATTCCAGATCATGAAACATATTTTCCATAAAGTACGGCATACGCAGTGAACGATAGCTTACACCTGTGCTTTCGATGAGCGCGTCCATCTCAAACGCTGCGGTTAATATCCCGGCATTTCTGCTGAAGCCACGCCCCAAGCTGGACACGCCCACCACTCTTTTCACTCCAAGGCTCCGGATGGCTTGGCAAGCCGGTCTGGTGAAGTTCAAATAGTATTCCGTGGAGTTCCCCGATTGAGGGTTCGGAGGCACCAGCCAAAGAACACTCTCTGCACCTGCGAATGCTTTCGAGACGACATCCATGTCATCGTGTGATCCCTGAAAGACTTCGACACGGTCGCGCACCCGCTGCGGCAGCCGGGAAGGGTCCCGGGCAATGACACGGATCGGCTTCCCGCTATCAACGATGCGTTCAAGGACTTGCTGGCCGATTTGACCGGTGGGAGTCGTAATAACGATCATGAACAATTCATCCTTTCATAGGTTATGGCTGGCCCAACTTAGTAGAGAGAGCAGCTAATTAACAGTGTTGTTTAAGCGTCATTTTCGGCTAAACTATACTGTATACATGATATTAGTTTGGTTCAGCCATGCAGGCAATCAGCAGCAAGCCGTTTTCGTTGTGTAGGCAACATCTGCACGATTTTGTTGTTTATTAGGTTATAAGTCCAAGGAGTGATAGCATGCCAGTAAACCCAAACGATCCCCGCGTCAAGCGCACGCGTCAATTATTACTGCAATCCTTTATGGAGCTGATCGAGCAAAAGAAAAATATTTACTCCATTTCCGTGCAGGACATTACCGATCGCGCGACGGTTAATCGGGCCACATTTTATGCGCATTTCGAAGATAAGTATGCTTTCCTGGAGTGTTGGATGAGGCAAAAATTCCAAAAGAAACTGGAGAGGGAATTACCTAATCATTCCATATCCAATATGAGCAGCTTGCGGTCTTTGATTCAAATCGTTTTTGATTTTCTTGCCCTTACCCGGCAATATATGATTCGTACTCCGGAGAACAGTCCGTATGAGCCGCTGTTTGAAAGCGCCATTCATAAAGAACTCTATCAACTCCTGTTCACATGGCTGAGCGAAGAAGCGAAGGCGCCGGAGGCAAAAAAAGCGGTGGAATCCACGGCTCTCCTCATAAGCTGGGGCATATTGGGGACAGCCATTCAGTGGAGCCGAGACCCTGAGCATCGCCCGGCAGAGGAGATGGTGCAGGAGATGCTGGTGGTCGTGGCAGCGGGATTGGCTCCCGTTTTGGAACAATCTTAAAAGGATGATCGTTAACGGAAGGGATGAATACGATGTTAAAAGACAGCAGCCGACCATAAAGATCAGCTGCTGTCTGTGCGCTAAGGAGGCTATGAAGATGAAGAAACGGATTCTAGCCATGCTGACGCTTGGGTTTATGGTTGGCTGCACGGCAAAGCATAATATTTTTACTGTTGAAGGAGAGATCGATACCATAAATTCAGATCTTAAAGAGATCTGCGTTAAGGGTACCTGTGTTCCAGTATCGAAGAATATTGATAAATTCAAAGTCCATGACCTCGTGATCCTCAGGCTGGAGAGCAGCTATACCAGTCAGGACGTGTATGATCCGAAACATATCAAGGTGTTGAGTGTTGAAAAGGTTGAGTAATAATAGTCATTTATAAGCGATGATCATAAACCGGTCAGCATTCGTCTGGATTCCTTTCGGCGTCTGATGTTCGGCAATAAAGCGGTGCAGCGTCTGAAAATCCGACTCCGTCTGTCCAAAGCCGGGGATGATCGGGGTGTGCTTCAGCAAAAAGATCAAGTCTTCGGCCGTCGCATAATACTCCACCGCATCGTATTGCCGGCAATCGATCTGCCGGAATCCGGCTTCCTTCAGTTCGGCGGCATACCGCTCCATAAGCGTTCCCCGCTTGGTATTCCCGGATTGGCCTCTGCCGAAAGCTTGCGCCAGATTGCGTTTGTCGCTTTCGCCGACCTGCTGGGTGAGGAACACCCCATCATCCGCCAGCACCCGGGCCACTTCGGCCGCATTGAACTCCGAATGCCTGCAGCTGATCACCTGAAAGAATCGGTCAGGAAAACCGAGCTTGGAAGCTTCCATCGGCAAGAAGCGGATGTTGGACCTGCCGGACCGTTCCCGGTTCCGGTTGGCGGTGTGAATCATGGCTTCCGAATGGTCGATGCCGATCAGAAGCAGGGCCGCATCCGTCATGCGCAGCAGAGCCTCGCCGCCTCCGGTGCCGATATCCAGTAAAATATCTCCGGCCTTACAGCGGGAGGAAACTTCGCTCCAAAAATTCCACAGGGCATCTTCAACGATCACGCTCAATCGGCTGAAATCCCAGCCGTTCATTTGGCCGACTTCATTGTAAAATTTTTTATAATCAAAAGAATCCATAGATGATTCCACCTTTCAAAAAGTAAGAGAATAGTGACGCATGCAGACGTTGCCGGTTCGTTTCCAAATGGATCAAAGGACAGACGTGTCCCTTGATAGCTGGTACGCGTTTTGACCCAGCCCGGAAATTACATACCTCGAACGAAATGCAGTGCCACGATTCGCTTCACCCCTTTGAAAGAATAGTTACATTATAAAAGGCCTTAATCCCGGAATACAAGGGCAAACGGCAATCCAATGATTGTCCTCCTATGGTTTCGTTCGTATAATGGGTAATGCTATGTTGTGGATGAAATGTAAGGGGCAAGTCTTAAGTCAAAATGAATGGATGGATAGAGCCGGGTATCGGCTTAACCATTTTCAAGGGGGAACAGCGGGTGCCGCTAGAAATTGAACGCAAATTTTTGCTGCCGGAATTCCCGGCGGCTCAGGTTAAGGAAGGAAAACTGCGGATCGTCAAGGAGCAGCTGATCGAGCAGACGTATCTTGCGCTGTATGAAGATCAGGAACTGAGGGTTCGGAAAATAACCGATGCCGTCAGCGGAGACGTAGAGTATACGCATACGTTCAAGAGGGGGTTCGGCATCGCCCGGGAAGAGGTGGAGGTATCTATCGCCGGCGGTTTGTATGACCAGATGATTCAGGCCCATGGAGCCGTCCCTTTGATCAAAAAGCGTTCTACCGCGCTGTGGGATAACCTGCAGGTGGAGATCGATGAGTACGATCAAATCCAGCTGATGGTGCTGGAAGTGGAGTTCGGCTCCGAGGAGGAGGCCGAAAGCTTCGTTCCACCAGAATGGTTCGGGAAGGACATCAGCACAGATAAGGAATACAGCAACAAGAAGGTTTGGCGTGAGCTTCAGTCCCGGCGAAGTTAGGGAATTATGGAGCTCCATTGGCCACGAGACGGATCAAGTTGGGGCCGGAATCAAGAGACCGAAAGGTCTCTTTTTTTGTCCAAGGATGTGGATGCTTCGAATACCCGGATTCCTTATAGCGCAAGAAAAGCTGCCATAGTACAACGGTTTGGCTTCCTTGAATGACGCCGATAGATGTTTTTTTATTTTGATGGTTAAAAATAAATGTTTTTTGGAGGGGGCTTTTTATTACGTTTTGGGCTCACGGCGCCGACATAAAGTATAGCGGTTGCTTTGATAGAATAAAGCGCGCGAAAAGCGGCTTGAATATAGGCTTTACCCTGCGTAAAGCCCGGGGAGCGTTGGGATGAAAAGGCAATGGATTATTTTTATCATTGGCATGCTGCTGGTGCTGTTTCTGCCGGTGTACGCCGTTTGGCAGCAGTTCGTGATGGACAGGCAGCCTACGGCGGTGGAAGGGGTGCTTGACCTCAGCAAGCTAGATCTCGGGCATCACGGAGCGATCAGCTTGAACGGGGAGTGGGAATTTTACCGGAGCCAGCTGCTGACTCCAAAGGATTTTGACCGCAGCGTCACCGTGAAGGAAGACGAGCGTCCAAGGCTGTCCGGGATGGCACGCCTGCCGGGCGCCTGGAACGATTATATTGCGGAGGACGGGCAGCGAATGGCCGCGGGCTACGGGACGTTTCGCCTGATCGTTCAGGTCAAGCCGGGGCAAGCGCTGACGTACGGCCTGCAGACCAACAATATCCGTTCCGCCAGCCGGGTGTTCATGGGCGGTTACGAGATTGGAGCCAGCGGAAATCCTGGGCGTACCGCCGATGACGGCGTTCAGAATAACGTTCCCTTCTTGGGTTTTGCCACCCTTTCAGGCGGACGGATCGAAATTATCGTTCAGGTCGCCAATTACTTGTATACCACCGGCGGCGTATTTACGCCGATCCTGTTCGGGGAGCAGCACGCGATTATGCAGAGCAAAGAGATGTATTTGTTCGCCGACTGGATGACGATCGCCGGATTTTTTACCGCCGCCATATATTTTCTCGGATTTCAGCAAATCCGCAAGAAGGAGCCGGCCTCCCTGCATCTGGGGTTGTTTTGCCTGACGGCGATTGGTTATGTCCTGCTGCATGGGGAGAAGCTGATTGCCGGCATTTTGCCGGGCCTATCCTATGAGTGGGTCCTGAAGAGCCAGCTGATGATATCCGCGCTGATTTACTATTTTTTATTAAAGTTTGTGTCCGCTTCGGTACGCGGCGGTGTTCATCCCATCGTCATGCGTTCTTACGCGTTTCTCGGCGGGGCATCCATCGCGGTTGCGATTATTTTTCCAAGTATTTTGTTCTCAAAAATTGAACCTCTGCTGGTCGCCTTCTCAGCGTTATGCATCGCCTACATTATCGGCATCATGCTGCGGGACCTCCGTCGGCGGCGAAATTCGGGAGAATACCTGCTGACGATTCTCGGCATCATCAGCATCCTCATGGTTATTATCACCAACCTGCTCCCGTTGATCGGGGTCTACGAAGGCATGGTTTTTACTCCCGCAGAAATGTTGATCTTCGTCGTGACTCAGTCGGCCCTGCTCGCCCGGCGCTACGACCGGACGTTTAATGAAGTGGAGCAGCTGTCCCGCAGGCTCCTGACCTTGGATGGTTTGAAGGATGAGTTTATGGCGAACACCTCCCATGAGCTGCGGACACCCGTGCACGGCATGGTCAACATGGCCCAATCTTTGCTGGAAGGGGCCTCCGGGGAACTGAACCGGGAGCAGCGCGGCAATCTCAAGCTGATCATGACGACAGGGAAGCGGCTGACGCTCCTCATCAACGATATTTTGGATTTTGCCAAGCTGAAGAACGGGGAGATCGTCATGAGGCGGCAGTCCGTTGATTTGGCTTCGGTGACCGGTTCCGTGCTGGAGATCATCCGTAATCTCGCAGGGAGCAAACGAATCATGCTGGAGGAAAGCCTGCCGGAGGATCTGCCTTTCCTGCTGACGGACGAGGACCGTCTTCAGCAGATTTTGTTTAATCTCCTTGGCAATGCGGTGAAGAATACTTCCAGCGGAAGTATCCGGATTGCGGCCGGCCAACGGGGCGACGCCGTGCATATCTCAGTGGCCGACACCGGGATTGGCATTGCGGCGGATCGGCTGGAGGCTATTTTTACTCCGTTTGATCAGCTGGACATGCCGGAGGGGCACGAAGCTTCCGGCACCGGCCTTGGGCTCAGCATTACCAAAAGGCTCGTTGAGCTGAGCGGCGGCCGCATTTGGGTCGAATCACAGCTGGGACGGGGCTCAACCTTTCATTTCACCGTTCCTGCCGCCGGTCCAAGACCGAAAACGGCAGATCGCGCAGCAGCCGGCATCTCTTCGGAGCCCATCCGCGAGGAAACGGCTGCGGCGCTGGCGCTTACCGATCCGCAGATGCCTGATCACGGGGCGGAACGCGCAACCGTCCTGATGGTGGACGACGATCCCGTTAATCTTCAGGTGCTGCGCAATCTGCTGGCACTCGAGGGCTACCGGTTGATGACGGCCAGCAACGGTCAGGAAGCGCTGGAAAAGATCCAATCCGGGCAGTCGATCGATCTGGTCATTGCCGATTGGATGATGCCGGGCATGTCGGGCCTGGACCTGTGCCGAAGCGTGCGCCGGCAGTTTTCCCTGTCGGCCCTTCCGATTCTTCTTCTGACGGCCAGAAGCCTGCCGGAGGATGTCCGCATCGGGCTGTCGGCCGGGGCGAACGATTTTCTCCGCAAGCCGGTTGATGCCGAAGAGCTGCGGGCCAGGGTCAGAACCCTGCTGGAGCTGCGCAGGTCGGTCCGGAACGCCATTTCTGCGGAAATGGCCTTTCTGCAGGCCCAAATTAAGCCGCATTTTCTGTATAATGCGCTGAATACGATGATCGCCCTGCTGCCTATCGACCCGGAGAAGACGGCGGGCTTGCTTCACGAGCTCAGCCGGTACTTGCGGGGGAGCTTCGATTTCCGCAACCGGGACCAGCTGACCGTCCTTCGTCAGGAGATGGCCTTGGTTACGTCCTACTTAAACCTGGAGAAGGCCCGGTTTGAGGACCGGCTGCAGGTCGACTACGACATTCAGGCGGATATGAATCGTCTGGTGCCCCCGCTCACGATCCAACCGATCGTTGAAAATGCGGTCAGGCACGGAATCATGCGCAAGGAAGAGGGCGGCAGGGTTCGGATATCGGTGCGAGAGCTGGAAGAGCGAGTGGAAATTGCCGTCGAGGACAATGGGATTGGCATGACGCCGGAACGGATGGAAGCTGTGCGGGAAGGCAGAGCCGGGAACGGCGTAGGGCTGAAAAATATTAACGCCCGCCTGCTGACGCTTTTTGGTACGGAGCTTATGATCGACAGCGATCCGGAGCGGGGAACCGTGGTCCGGTTCCATGTGCCGAAGCAGAAGCAGGGTGACTCTCAGGTGACACAAGAGGAGGACAAGCATGAGAGCGATATTGGTCGATGACGAAAATCCGGCGCTGCTTCAGTTGGATCGGCTGATTCAAGGGGACGGGCGAATCGAGATCGCCGGCAAATTTACGCAGGTCCGGGCGGCACTGGAGCATGCCGAGGGAATTCCGGTGGACATCGCGTTTCTGGATATCGAGATGCCCGGCCTGAACGGGCTGGAGGCGGCGGAACGCCTGCACGCTATACATCCCGGTATTCAGGTGGTGTTCGTGACGGCGTACAATCAGTACGCGATTGAAGCGTTCGAGGTAAACGCGATCGACTATCTGCTGAAGCCGGTTGATCCCGAGCGGTTTGCCAAAACCGTAAGCCGGCTCGAGGCGCGTTTGGCGCCTCAGCAGGAGACGGCGGCACCTGTCCTTGTCCGGCAGGATCCCCAAGTCATTTGCTTTAAGCGGATTGAGGTATTGGATGGCACGGGGAGCGGCAGCCGGCTCAAATGGCGGACGCAGAAAGCGCAGGAGCTGTTCGCCCTGCTGGTGCATCACCGCAACCGGTGGGTCGCGAAGGACCAGATTTTAATGACCCTGTGGCCGGAACTCTCCGCCGATAAAGCGGTGACCCAGCTGCATACTTCCGTGTACCAGGTCCGCAAAATGCTGAAAGCCTGGGGACTGGGCTCCACCGTGGATTACTCCCATGAGAGCTATTGTCTGGTACAGCGGGAAGTCGAGGTGGACGTGGACCGGTTCCTGAGGGATACCGCCATGGAAGAAATCCGTGACCTGCGCGACTTGCAGCGCCTGCAGAGCGGACTGGCCCAATATCAGGGCGACTATCTTGAGGAGCATGATTACGGCTGGGCGATGTCGGCCCGCGAGGAGCTTCGGCGCCAATTCGTGCGCTCCAGCCTGCTGGCCGCCGAATATGAACAAGCCGTCGGACAGGCGCGCAAGGCGCTGGACCGGCTGCTGGGCCTGCAGAGCGTTGAGCCTTTTTCGGATGAGGTTTGCCGGAAGGTTCTGCTCAGTTACCTTCAGGCCGGCGAAACAGGCGAGGCACAGAGGCATTATGATGCGTTTGTACGGGTCTTGTCCGAGGAGCTGGACGCCGAGCCGGAGATGGAGACGATGATGCTGGCGGAGAAGTATTTTCGGATTGGATGAGAGGAGGTGGTGGCTAATCAGGCCGAAGTTTTTTGTTCAGAATCGGTTCAGAGGAATAAAGGAAAATATTCGGGAGTGAAATGACAAAATTCGATAAAACATTTGTATAAACGACAAAAAAATATTCCTGCTAAAAATAATTCGCCGTTTCGGCAATATGATGCAATTATCATGTCGGCATGTGTTGGGTAATTAAGACGATTCCAAGGAATTCTGAGTGTTCTATTACATTTTGGGACTGAGGTCGTACATGAAATGATTCGATTAAGAGAGGTCACCGAAAAAGACGGGCCGTTTTTGTTCGAGGTTTACGCGGACACGCGGGCAGAAGAAATCTCGACTTTCGGCTGGGGAGAAGCGGAGCGGAATGTTTTCTTAAAGATGCAGTATGCAGCGCAAAAGCATTCCTATCTTCATCAGTACCCCAGGGCTGTGCACCAGATCGTTATGTATAACGAGACTCCTGTGGGGCGAATGATTACGGACATGACGGAGGATGCGTATTTACTTGTCGACGTGTCGCTTCACTCCGATTTCCAAAATCAAGGAATCGGAACGTTCCTAATCCGGAACCTTCAGAATTCAGTAGAGCGGGAGCACAAGAAGGTGCGCCTTCATGTGCTGGAGCATAGCCCCGCGCGGCAGTTATATGACAGGCTTGGTTTTCGTTTGATTGGCGAGTCGTTTCCCTATATCACGATGGAGTGGCGGCATGCTGAATCAAGTTACCATATTCAAAGGAGCAATGACAAATGAGTGATCAGTACGTAGGCGAAATCCGGATGTTTGCCGGAAACTATCCACCTGTAGGCTGGGCATTTTGTGACGGTACGACGCTGCCGATCAATGGTTACGAAGCGCTGTACAGCCTGATTGGAACCACGTACGGGGGCGACGGTCAAACTAATTTTAAGCTTCCGGACCTCCGAGGGCGCCTTCCCGTTCATATGGGCAAAAACCCGCAGACACAAACAACATACAACCTTGGGCAGCAGGGAGGCACGGAAAAGGTGACCTTAACCGAGGGGCAGCTGCCGCAGCATACCCATATGCTGAACGCGCAATCGGCGCCAGGGACGTTGAGCAATCCGAGCAATGCGTTTTGGGCAAAGGGCTCCTTAAAACAATATTCCACAGCAGAGCCGGACAGCGCTATGAATGCGGCAGCGATAAGCTCTGAGGGGGGCGGACAGCCTCATAACAATATGATGCCGTTCCTGACGGTTTCATTCATCATCGCAACCGAAGGGTTGTATCCATCACAGGGTTAATGTAAGTCATATATCTACAACGGAGGTAACAATCATGGCTGAACCGTTTATCGGTGAAATTCGGATGTTTGCAATGAATTACGCCCCGGAAGGTTGGGCTCTATGCAATGGGCAGCTGCTTCCGATCCAACAGAACCAAGCTTTATATGCCATATTAGGAACTTCATTTGGGGGCGATGGGGTCAAAAATTTTGCCCTGCCGAATCTGCAAGGAAAGGTACCGGTTCAAAATGCGGCAGGGACAAGGGTTGGACAAACCGGAGGAGAAGAAACGCATACGCTGACCGTAAACGAGATGCCGCAGCATACGCATCTGGCGACGGCTGGAGCGAACGCCACTTCAGCAACCCCTGCAGGTAATGTATGGGGAGGCGGGGCTACACTGGACTTCGAAGTTCAGCCCAATGTACAGATGAGCCCGAATGCACTTGCCGCCAGCGGGCAGAACCAGCCACACAGCAACATGCAGCCTTACACCGTAGTCAACTACTGTATTGCAATAATAGGAACCTTCCCACCCCGAAATTAGCATTTTATGAGAGAGAGGTACGTTACATGGATCCCTATGTAGGAGAAATTCGATTGTTCGCCGGCAATTACGCCCCGCGCGGCTGGGCTATCTGTGACGGCAGTCTGCTGCCCATTCAAAGCAATACCTTATTGTTCTCTGTCCTTGGCGCCCAATTCGGCGGGAATGGGACAACCAATTTCGCTTTGCCGGATATGCGCGGATGCGCACCAATGCACCAAGGAGAGGGCCCAGGCCTAACGCCAAGAAGCTTCACCGGGAAGGGCGGGGATGCTACCGTAACCCTGGACATGACACAGATGCCGAATCATACGCATACCGCCAAAAGCGTTTCTACAGCGACTCTAACGACGCAGGATCCAACAGGGGCTGTGCCTGCTTATACGGGAGGCCGGGGAGGAAGTTCTATCTATTCAGCTACACCTTCCGTACAAATGAATTCGGTTGCAGTAGGGGCTCAAGGTGAAAACCAGCCGCATAACAATATGCAGCCGTATGTTATGCTCAACTTCATCATCGCATTAGAAGGGGTTTTTCCTCCAAAGCAACAATAAGCTGGTAATTAAATTGTATTTACAAGAAAAAAGTGACTCAGGAAGAGGAAAACCGATGAAAAAAAGAGCCACGATGCTCGCCGTATCCACCATGCTTTTACTTTCGCCACAAATGGCGCTCCCTCATAGTGTAAGCGCAGATGCAGGGCCTGTTTCACTTACTCCTAGTGCAGATGCGCTCTGGGATCAAACTGGTTACTATCCGGACTTGGCTGAACTTTTCGTTGGAAATAGCGATCAGGAGTTTGGTGATGAAAGGGCGGCAATCGCTTTTGATTTATCAAGTTATGCGGGAATGAATGTAGGCTCGGCGAAATTAATGATTTACATTAATCAGGTCATTGATACGGATGCGGATACCCTTTCCGTTCCAAGTATCAATCTTTATGGATTGAAGGATTCTACAAAACCAGATTCATGGGGTACCGACTACCCTGGCCTTAATAAGGACAATGATAAAGTTCAGATTTTCACCAAAGTTTTGGATCCTCAAAAAGATACTGGACCGTTGGAAATAGACGTGACTCCGTTCGTTCAAGAACAGATGCGGGAGAATCATCCGAGTCTGACATTTTTGCTAGAGGGTAACGGGAAATCGAGAATGGAGTTTACGTTTCTAACCATGGAGGCTTCTTTAAATAAGCCCCAGCTGACACTTGAGCTATCTTCGAATTCAAAGCCGCCGGTCGTATCGAACCCTTCACTTACCGTTGATGAAGATACAATGTTGACAGGCGGGCTGGTCTTGACGCCTGATCCAAGCGAACCGGCTGAAACTCCAGTTACGCACTTCAAAATTGGCGGCATTACAGGCGGTAAACTGTACCTGCAGGATGGTACAACAGAAATTCCAAACAACAGTTTTATTACCAGGGAACAGGGTGAGGCTGGCTTGAGATTTCTTCCAGACCCGAATGCGAACAGCAGCAACGGCACGTTCTCTTTCAACGCCTACTCTTCCCAGGATATTAACGGCACTGGGCTAAGTCCAGCCACGTCGGTCAACATCACCGTTAACCAGGTCAATGATGCTCCAACAGCTAGTGACGACACCCTTTCACCTTTTGAGGAAGGTTCCGGTCCGATCACGATTCCGGTAGGCGCTTTAACCGGTAACGATTCGGTGGGCCCGGACAATGAATCCGATCAAAAATTGAGCCTCAGCCTAATACCGGACAGCGAAGTTGGCGGAACGGCAGTTTTATCCGACAGCAATGTGATTTTTACACCTACTCCGGGGTTCCGTGGGGAGGCTTCCTTTAGATACAAGGTGACGGATCATGGAAAAACCGGATCTATTGAGGACCCTAAGGAATCCGGTGAAGCGACCGTTTCTTTTAACATTGAGGCACGTGCGGACAAGCCTTCAGTCATCGGATCCAGCACCCAGGAAGATACGATGACATCGACGGGCCTGGTGATTACGCCGGGGAATGACGGCGGCGCGACGGCGAATTTTTATAAAATCACAAGCATTACGGGCGGGACGCTATATAAAGCCAACGGTACAACCCTCATTTCCAATGATGATGGGTTCATTACCACTGCTGAGGGGGCGGCCGGATTGAAATTTAAACCGGATGCCGATGCCAGCGGGACGACCGGTTTTGGTTTTACGGTCCAAGCCGCTCCATTTAGTGATGGCAACAAATTAAGCGATCCGGTGACGGTGTCCATACCGGTATCCGAGGTGAACGACCCGCCGGTAGCTGTTAATGATGTACTGGAGCAGGACATTGCAGAGGAGGACAAGGTTGTCAAGATTCCGATTAGCGAACTGCTTTCCAATGACAGCAAAGGCGCATCAAATGAGAGCGGACAAACGTTGTCCATTGTGCCGGACAGCTTGACGGCTGCTCATGGCACAGCCGTTTTGGACGGCGACTCCATCGTCTTTACCCCTGCACCGAACTATTTCGGTCCGGCAGAGATCAGTTATACGGTGACGGATAACGGAACCACAGACGGCTCGCCTGATCCGAAGACGGCTCCAGCCAAGGTATCCTTCACAATTCAACCTGTAGCGGATGAACCGTCAGTGACAGACGCTGAGACAACAGAGGATAACCAGACTTCCAACGGTTTGGTCATCTCGGGCAATTCCTTGGATGGCGCCGAAGTGAATTACTTTAAGATCACCGGCATTCAGGGCGGGACGCTGTACAAAAACGACGGCACGGTCCCCATCTCGAATGGCGACTTTATTACGGCAAGTGAAGGGCAGGCCGGCTTGAAATTCACCCCTGGAGAAAATGCCAACTCACCGTACGGAGACAAGTTCTCGTTCATGGTACAGGCCGCGGTGGACAAAAGTGATGCGGGGCTGAGCGAAGCGGTATCGGCTAACATTACCGTGTCCGAGGAGAACGATGACCCGGTTGCCGTTGATGATGTGCGGCCGGATATCAATGAGGATGCGGGCGAGGTTCGGATTCCGATCGACGAATTGCTTGCCAACGACAGTAAGGGTGCATCGAATGAGGACGATCAGGAGCTGTCGCTCGAACCGATCGTCAACACTGCTGTAGGCGGGACGGTTACTCTAGAAGGCAAAGTTGTCGTCTTTAAGCCGACCAAGGATTACTCCGGAAGCGCAGGGTTTACTTACAAAATAACCGATAACGGAACCAAGGCAGGCGCTCCTGATTACAAATCAGCCGAGGCTAACGTATCTTTCAACGTCAAATCGGTTGCCGATCAACCGATTGTGACGGATGCTTCCACAACGGAAGACAAACAGACGGATAACGGTCTGGAGATCAGACCCAATGCTGCGGACGGGACCGATGTCCGATTTTTCAAAATTTCCAGCATCAACGGCGGAACGTTATATCGGAATGACGGCGTTACCTCGATTGAGGATGGCAGCTTTATTCCGGTGAGCGCGGGAGAAGCGGGCTTAAAGTTTACGCCTGCCAAGGATGCCAACTCGGCTGCGGCCGATACGTTTTCGATCCGGGTCCAAGCAGCGCTGGATGACCAAGGGACCGGACTCAGCGAGGCTGCTCAGGCAAATATCACAGTAACGGAAGTGAATGACCAGCCGAATCTCAAGGACGACGACTTGGGTTCCATTGAAGAGAACTCGGGTGAGAAGGTCATCTCCTTTGAGTCCCTGTTGGTTAATGACACAAAGGGAGCCGACAATGAATTCGGCCAGACGCTGAAGATTACGGATGTAGGTCATCCGACCGGCGGTACGGTTCGTTTCAATGATGACAAGTCGGCGATTATCTTTACGCCGGCCATCAATTACCGCGGAGCGGCCAGTTTTGAATACACGGTTACGGATGACGGCAAAACGGACGGAGCTTTGGATCCGCAGTCCGCAACAGCGACCGTGAATCTTACCGTCAATGCCCGGGCTGACAAGCCGACGGTTACGCCGGCCTCAACTGCCGAAGATACACAAACAAAAAATGGGCTGGTGATCACTCCGACTTCGGCTGGCGGAGCCGTAACTAATTATTTTAAAATCAGCGGCATTACGGGAGGCACCCTGTACCAGCAAAATGGCCAGACTCCGATTCTCGACGGTGACTTCATCACCGTGTCCGAGGGGGGAGCCGGTTTGAAATTCACACCGAATCCGGATGCGCACGGTACGACCGGCTTTGGCTTCCTGATACAGGCCGCACTGGATACCAACGGGTCGCTGCTGAGCGATGCGGTTACAGCTACCGTTGCGGTTACTGAAGTAAATGACGCGCCTGTGGCTCAGGATGACAACATGCCAAAGGTGAAAAAAGGGACGGGAAAGGTCATCATTCCATTTCCCGATCTGACCGGCAACGATTCGGCAGGTCCGCTGGATGAAAGCCAGCACCAGACGCTGTCCGTAGTCGACGTCGCAGATCCGGTCGGAGGTGATGTATCGATCGTGGACGATCATGTGAAATTTATTCCGGATCCTGCGTTCTCCGGTAAGGCATCCTTCACGTACGTCGTGGTAGACAACGGCCAAACGGACGGTTCCGATGACTTTCAAACCGCCTCCGCCCAAGCGAGCTTTGACATTCTGGATGAAGACCAGCCGGTCATTACGCTGAATGGCGACTCGACGATTTATTTGCCGAAGGGTCAAACATATGACGAACCGGGCTACTCCGCTTACGATGAAGTGGATAAGGATCTGACGGATGGGGTTGTGGTAACCGGTTCGGTCGACTCCGACACCCTTGGAACGTATATCCTTCATTACAACGTCGCAGACAGCAGCGGAAATCCGGCGCCTGAGGAGACACGCACCGTTCAGGTCGTTTCCAGCAATCTTTCGTCGTTGACGGTTGGCGGGTATTCCATCTCTCCGGCGTTTGATCCGGACAAGCGGGAATACACTCTAAACGTGCCGAGCAGCGAAAAGACGGTTACGGTTGCTGCCATTGCAGCCGATCCAAGTGCTACTCTTGTCATGAACGGGTTTCCACAAGGCAGCAGCGGATCGCAAACGGTCAACCTCAAGGTCGGCAGCAACGAAGTGACCATCGTCGTGACGGCACAAGGCGGGTCGACGCGAACGTATACGCTGCAAATTAACCGCCAAGCGAGCGGCAATGGCAACGACAACGGCAATGGCAGCGGTAATAATGGAAATGGGAACAGCAATGGCAATGGTAACGGCAGCAGTAACGGGAGCGGAAATGGCGGCGGCAATGGTAATGGTCATGGTAATGGAACCCGCCAAGCCAAGGTCATCACTGACCAGGATAATGCGAATGGCATCGTCCAGGTCGACATTACCCGAGCCACCAACGCAAGCGGGAAAGTCGTTGATTCGGTGGCCCTGAAAGGGACGAAGGTCGACGAGGTTGTCGCCAATGCAGCCGGGGACAAGTCGAAGGTTGCCCGCATCGTCATCGACGATATTCCGGGCCAACCGGCGGACGAAGTCGCCGTGAGCGTGTCGGCTGAGGCAGTAGGCAAGCTGAACAAGGCGGGGCTGAGCCTTGTCATCGAAGCGGAAGGCGCACGGATTACATTGCCAGCAGGGACGGTGAACCAGCTGAACTCGGACGGCAAAGATTTGTACTTCCGCGTCGTGCCTGTCCGTCAGTCAGGGGCGGCTCAAGAGATCAAGGACCGTGTCATCGATGCCAAGGAACTCCAGCAGTATGTTCGCAATAGCGGCACACGTGCGGTGGGACAGCCGATGACGATCGAAACGAACTATGCCGACCGGCAGACCAAAGTCATGTTTCCGCTCACCGGTATCGATATTTCGGCGGATCCTCAGCAGCAGGCTGCTTTTCTGAACGGCTTAGCGATCTTCGTGGAGCACAGTGACGGGCAGAAGGAAGTGAAGACCGGGGAGCTGGTGTATGAAAACGGCAAGCCGATCGGACTCGAGATCCGTGTGGAAAAATTCAGCACGTTCACGTTTATCTCGACGGACGCGGACTACCAAACTTACGTCCACTATATTTCCGGTTACCCGGACGGCACGTTCCGTCCGGCGGCTCCGATCACCCGCGCCGAAATGGCGGCCCTGATCGCGCGCCAAATGCAGCTGAGCGATTCGGCGTCGGCGGACGCCTACCCGGATCTGGCGGCGACGCATTGGGCGGCCAAAGCGGTGCTGGAGTTGACCGCGGCGGGCATCGTGTCCGGCGATGATCAAGGCCGCTTCAAACCGGAGCAGGGCGTGACCAGAGCCGAAATGGCGACGATCGCCGCCCGTTTGAAAGGGCTCGAACCATCGGCCGTAGGAAGCGGGTTTAAGGATGTCGCAAGGGGCCATTGGGCCAGTCAGGCGATTACCGCCATGCAGCAGGCCGGATTGATGGCCGGGTTTGAGGACGGCACGTTCCGTCCCGCCCAGCAGCTCACCCGGGCGGAGGCGGTGTCGGTCGTGAACCGGCTGTTCGGACGCCCTCTGCTGAAAGGTCAGAAGCTATCCGTCTGGCCTGACGTTCCAGCGTCCAATTGGGCTGCGGCGGATATCGAATCGGCCTCAAACGACATTCAAGTCTTGAAAGACGGCAGTGTCCGTATCGAGGATGCGGATGCCAAGGAAGTACAGTAATTTAGCACACTAGAAGGACTGGTCCCCCAAAGTGGGGGCCAGGCCTTTTTTATCGCCAACAAACAGACTAGCCGTACAGGTATACCTCACCTCCCGACCGATATAGGCGCGCCCAATGACCAGATTGTATGATCGCCCAATCGATGTCCTTTTTGGGGAGCGCAGCTTGCGGCAGCTGTGATATGTTAGAACCAAGGAGGGATCGGCGATGGTGGGTTTTCAGGAGCAGGAGCTGCAGGATTGGATCCGTTATTTTGAAAATAAAAATACTTCCTTCTGCACATGGACCGGAGGCACCCAAAGCGAGGAAGGCGTGATAACGATGCCTTATCCGGTATACGACGCCGGGGTTCAGCGCTTCATCGCAGCCGTCAGCGGCAGCGGACTGATGATGAAGGATTATTTGCAGCAGCTCGAGAAGGGGGATGCTCTTGCGCCGGAAGCGATCAGCGGGCTGGAGATGCCCCGTGATATGGAATTGCTGCGGGCGGTGCTGACCTATTTCGTCCGGCAGGAACGCTTTTGCGACGGGTTATGGGAGAAGGCGATCCGGGAAGGCATTTTCCTGAGCATTTTGTATAAACTGCGGGAGGCTGAGCGGGGATCAAGGCCCGGAACCTAACGGGGGAACGACTGGACTATCCGAAAAACATACGCTGGAATAATAAAAGCGGCCCATCCGGCCGCCTTTCTTTTTTAAACTCACTTTCGGGCTTGTGATAATCATCGCTTAAATGCCCCCGGCCTACTCTGATGGGATTTTTCCTTTTACCTGCTTTAACGTCGCTACGATCAAAAAACTGACGATTACCAATAAGAGCCATGAACTTACTTTTCCAAGATGAACGAGACTCCAGGCCTCGGCCTGATTCGGGTATTGCCAGGCGCCAAAGAACGTGGCGATATTTTCTGCGACCCAAATAAAAAATCCGATAAGCACAAAGGACAGGGCAAGCGGCATACGGTAACGCGTTCCGTTCACCTCATATTGAACCCAGGACCGCCAAAAGACAAGGATGACAAGTCCGGATAACCACCAACGGACATCAATCCAGAAATGGTGTATGAAAAAATTCAAGTAGATCGCAGCGGCAAGGGGGACAACGACCGCAAACGGCGGCCAATTCATCAGTTCAACCTTGAGTCTTCTCCACGCCTGGCAAAGATAACTCGCTACGCTGGCATACATGAACCCGCTGTATAAAGGGACGCCGAATATTTTGAAATATCCTTCTCCCGGGTATGACCAAGAGCCCATATGTACCTTGAAAAGTTCAAGAGCCAGCCCGATCAGATGGAACATCGTGATCACCTTGAGTTCGTCGCGTGTTTCGAGTCCGGAGCGAACCATCCACCACTGCATCAGGAGGCAAATGATCAGCAGCCAATCATACCTGGGCAGAAAGGGGAGGGGGATGATTTTTGTCAAAGCCAAGGAGGCAAAAATCACGACCGGGAACAAACAGGATAAAGCCTGCTCCCAACCGAATCGAACGAGCTGCTTGAACGCTCTGATGACCGGTGACTCCATCATTCGGCTATGATCCATCATGTTCTTCATCACTCCGATACTCTAAAATGTCTCCGGGTTGACAATCCAACGCCTTACAAATCGCCTCTAACGTCGATAATCGAATCGCTTTCGCCTTCCCGTTCTTCAATATAGACAGGTTAGCCATGGTGATTCCTACCCGTTCCGACAGCTCGGTTACGCTCATTTTCCTTTTCGCCAGCATTACATCGATATTGATTACGATAGCCATTGTTTTCACCTCAGACCGTTAAGTCATTTTCCGATTTGATATCGATTGCTTCCTTCAGGAGCCTCTGAAGAACGGCGGCAAAGAAAGCGATCACCATGGATGCAAAAATAATGACTAGTCCGATTAAAATGACACCCGGAGCGTCGTCTGCCTCCGCAATCAGATACAGGAGGGGCAAGCCGGCCACATACAAAATACTGATAGCGACGGCACAGTATTTGATATTCTTTAGCGCACTTACGGACAACTCCGAGAAGGCTTCATTTCTGTCGATATAAATCAACAGTCTAAAGGATTGATACAGAGCGAGGTAAAAAGGGACTGCCGATGCATACAAGTCAACAAACACGAGATATTTGAGATAGGCATGATCCGGATACAATTCTGCTGCGAAATTCGCGATCCCGGGCACCACAAAGATGCACAAAGCAAGGATCGGCAGTCCGATCAGAAACACAGCCACCTTTAAGAAGAGAGTCGACACCCGTTTCATAAAAACACCTCTTAATCATTATTGTTCCTCGAATTTAGCATATCATTTATCGTTTTACAATAAATAATTAATGAATAAGATTATCATTTTGTTGTTAGTCGAGTTAAGGATCTCCTCAAACGAATGATGTATAAACAAAAAAAGCCATGTTTGCTCATGGCGTCTTGATGGCGGTTATTGGAGCCTCCCATATTGCTTTGCATAAGATAGGGTTCGATGGTATAACTTTTTGTCTTTTAAAAATTTTAGCGGATAAATTTGGGGCCGTGTATTGACCTCCAATATCCACAGCTTCTCCTTGTTGTCCACCGCTACATCCAAACCCAGTTCCTGAAATCCTTTGAGATGGCGGTCAAAATTTTTTGCTACTGAAACTCCTAACTGCTTCAGCGCTTCTTCCGTACTTTGAATGGAGGCCGAATGAAATCCCGCGCCTGTCAGCGTTGGCTGAAATAAACCGAGGCTTCCTCCCTGGTTATAGTTCGTTGCAATCTTCCCAGGACTCCCGATCTTTGCGAAGACGGCCGTACTGATCCACTCCCCTTTTTTCGTTTTCTGCACCATCACGCGAATATCGAACAGCTTTCCGTTCGTTTTAGCTAATGGGATCCCCTTCTGTAACAAATACGGCCTTTTATTAGAAAAGCGGGAAAGCATATGATATAGCTCGTCAGCTGTTGCGAAGAAGGATTTTTCTTTCTTGAATTGGGTTTGGTACCCATTGTTCTTTTTATTGATCCGAATAATGCCCGCCCCGCCGGACCCATGCGTTGGTTTGAAGTAAACGGTTGAATATTTGGAAAGCATGGAGAACAGGTTTTTTCTATCAAAAGTTGCCGTGTGGGGGACATGTTTCCGTAAATCGCCCTGCTCTAATAACCAATTTGTTTTCTTCCATTTATCGCTGATCGAGCTGCTTTTGTACTTAGCCATACATACCACCACCTTCCTGACCTAACATATGAATGCAGAGATGTGCTTGCAACGATATCTGTCTATAGTGGCGATAAGAACGGAAAAAGTTAAAGTTCTATCCGCTAGCAGATCAAAAAAGGCGGCTCATCCGCCGCCCCTTCGCCCATTATATGAAATGGCGTTCTTTAAAAATCCGTTTTGCCTCGAATACCGCGTTCAGCACCCGGGGAAAGCCGATGTACGGCGCGCATTGGATGATGGCTTCCACAATTTCGCCGGCGGTCAGCCCGACATTCAGCCCGGCGTTGATGTGCACGTTCAGCTGCGCTTCGCATCCCCCTTGCGTCGTCAGGGAAGCGATCGTAATCAGTTCGCGCTGCCTCAGGTCCAGCCCCTCCCGTGAATAAATGTCGCCAAAGGCAAATTCGATGACGTATTTCCCCAGGTCCGGGGCGATATCGCTGAGCGAGTCTATAACACGCTGCCCGCCGTCGCCATCGACTTCCAGCAGCTTTTCCCATCCGCGTTCGTAACGTTCGTTTGTCATTGTTTTTTGACCTCCTGAAATGATGTTTTAACCGCTTCGTGAGTTATATGCTACAGCTTTGAGCGCGCTCTAAAGCAAGGCTTTTTTTGCATGGAATTTTGCCATTTCAAGGAGACGCAAGGAATTAAAGAAGATCGAAGCAAAAGGCCCCGCTGTGCAGGGGATTTAGTGATATAATGCAGCCATGGAGAACCAATACACGATTCAGCAGATTTCCCAAAAAACCGGTCTGTCCGTGCATACGCTGCGTTACTACGAGCGGATTGGCTTGTTGGAAGGGGTACCCCGGGATGAGCACGGTTACCGCCTGTACCGGGAGTTCGATTTGTTATGGGTTGAATTTTTGATGCGGTTAAGGGGAACGGGAATGCCGATCAGCGAGATGAAGCGGTTTTCGGACCTGCGGAGCGAAGGCGATTCCACGATAACGGAAAGGCGGGAAATGCTGGAGGCCCACCAGGCGCACATTCATGAGCAAATGCGGGTGCTCCGGGATCATTTGCGAAGTATTGACGATAAGATCGATCATTACAAAGGGATGGAAAAAGAACAAAACCAGGCGGTGCCACCCAACGTGCCGTCTGGGAAATGAGCAAAAAGAGGCCGCGCTGGCCTCTTTTTGTTGTCTGCACCATTTCGTTCATTCCGAGGGAATACACTAAATCTCATTCCGAGGTAATTTTGTCCGTCCCGCATCCGTGCTCGTCTTAGTCTGCTGTGAAGACAAACGATATAAATTGTTTTATATAAACTTAACTAAAATGGTTAATATCAGTTTACATAGTTCATTCTACGCGCTATAATCTCCTTGTAAATGAGAAACGAGGAGGAATTGGCGTGAAATCGATTTTGATTACGGGTGCTTCGTCGGGTATTGGAAAAGCGGCGGCACAGTTTTTTCAGCAGCAGGGGTGGAATGTCATTGCGACGATGCGTTCGCCGGAACAGGAAACCGGACTGCGGTCCTTGGAGCGGGTGCTGGTGACCCGTTTGGATGTGGAGCGGAAGGATACCATCGAGGCGGCGGTAGCAGAGGGGATTGACCGGTTTGGGCGGATCGATGTCCTGCTGAATAACGCGGGTTATGCGGCATTCGGCGCTTTTGAAGCGGCGACCGACGCCCAGGTACGTAAACAGTTTGATGTCAACGTCCATGGCGTGATGCAGACGACCCGGGCGCTTCTTCCACATTTCCGGGCCCAGGGCGGCGGAACGGTGATCAACGTCTCGTCGGCCGGCGGCAGGGTGGCTTTCCCGCTGCTGTCGTTGTACCACGCGAGTAAGTGGGCGGTGGAAGGCTTCTCCGAATCGCTCTACTATGAGCTGGCTGAACACAACATCCGGGTGAAGCTCGTAGAGCCGGGCAACGTGGCGACGGATTTTACCGGACGTTCGCTGGATGTGCTGAAGGACGATTCGCTGGAGGCGTACGCAGCCTATACCGGCACCGTTATGAAAAAGCAGCTGGAGAGCTTCGAAACCCAGTCGTCCACACCGGAGCACATCGCAAAGACGATTTACGAGGCGGCGGCCGATCCTTCTCCCCGGTTCCGGTATATCGCCGGTCCGGACGCCGAGTTCCTGCTGGACTTGCGCAGCAGGGTGCCGGAGGAGGAATTTATGGCCGGTATTGCTCAGCAGTTCCGGTGATAGGGGGCTCACCCCCGAGCGCCGGTGTAGGGGGGGCGCTGCTGCTCCTTTGAATCAGCTAGATAACCAAAAGAGGCGTGCCGTAAGGCGGCACGCCTCTTTTTTTGTTTCCTCCACACAAGCTGGGTATTTTTAAAGGTCACGAGCGGGGGGGAGTAGTGCTGGTGGCGGCGATCGCGAAACAATGGCCAGCAGTTAAAGTGAGGAGACGAGGTCAGTCTCCTCAAGCCCCTCAGAGGCAGCAGTCCCCACCACCTGAACTCCAAAGAGGGAAAGCATATGGGGTGGAAAGTCTACGTGCCGCCTTTGAAGCCATGTTCCCACCTCCTTATCTCATCAAGGAACACGGCTTCAACAGCGGCTGGAGCCCCAAATGCGTCCCTCCCCGAGCACAAAAGTCTGGGTTTCGTTGCTGCTTCTTCGAGGCGCCTCGGTCCCAAAGAAGATGCACCGCCGTCTGGGTTTCGTTGCTGCTCCTTCGAATCGACCAATGGCCAACCTAAAAGAGGCGTGCCGTAAGGCCACACGCCTCTTTTTTGCATCCTCCCCACAAGCTGATTATTTTTTAAGGTCACGAGCGAAGGCGTTGTGCTGATGCGGTAACCGAAGGAGAAACAATTGGCTAAGCAGCAGTAAGAAGCAGATAGGGGCGTTCTAGCAGCTACCCCAAGAGCAGCAGTCCCCGCGACCTGAACTCCAAAGAGGGAAAGCATATGGGGTGGAAAGTTCACGTGCCGCCTTTGAAGCCGTGTTCCCACCTCCTTATCTCATCAAGGAACACGGCTTCAACAGCGGCTGGAACCCCAAATGCGTCCCTCCCCGAGCGCAAAAGTCTGGGTTTCGTTGCTGCTCCTTCGAATCGACCCAATGCTCCCATGGCAGATGCAGCATGAGTCTTTTTTCCAACGACACCCACACGCCCCCAACCTTAAAAAATAACCAGCCCACCCCTGTTCATGCCAAGCATCCCCCGCCCCTCCACCGTTACTATGAAAAATAAGCACAGCTATACGACGTGCGCGAAAAGGAGGACCGATATGTCGACGATCAAAACGGAAGCGGCCGAGCTGACGCCCTCAAGCGTGGTCCGAAGGCCGGGAAGGGGCGGCGGACTGATCCACCTCATGTGGAAGTACAAGGCGCTGTACGTGATTTCCCTTCCCGGGATCGTGTATTTTCTCATCTTCAAGTACATTCCGCTGGGCGGCTCAATCATCGCGTTTCAGGATTACAACATTTTTAAGGGCTTCACGGGCAGCAAGTGGGTGGGCTTCGCCAACTTTACGATGATGTTCCAGCATTACGACTTTTTGCGGATTTTGAAAAATACGCTGCTCATCGGGCTCTACGACCTGATCATTGCGTTTCCAGCCCCGATCATTCTGGCCCTGCTGCTCAACGAGCTGAGGCTGGTCGTGTTCAAAAGGGTCATCCAAACCGTGGTGTATATGCCGCACTTTCTGTCCTGGGTCGTCATCGCCGGCATGTCGGTGGCCATTTTGTCCCCGTCCACAGGCATCTTGAACCAACTGCTCGGTCTGTTCGGCATCGAGCCGGTGTACTTCCTCGGCGACAACGCCTACATCCGCAGCGTGCTGGTCGGCTCGGGCATTTGGCGGGACATGGGGTACGGCACGATCCTGTACCTGGCCGCCCTGGCGGGAATCAATCCCGACCTGTACGAAGCGGCCGAGATCGACGGGGCGAACCGGTGGAAGCAGACGCTCCGGATCACGCTGCCGGCGCTGCTGCCGACGATCATGATTTTGTTCCTGCTGCACATCGGCAAGTTCCTCGACTTCGGCTTTGAGCGGGTGTGGGTGTTCCTGAACGCGCTCAATACGGAAAACGGGGAGATTCTCGACACGTACATTTACCGCTCCGGCCTCCTGTCGCAGCAGTACAGCTACACAACGGCGGTGGGCCTGTTTAAATCGGTGGTGGGACTGGTGCTGGTCCTGATCGGCAACCTACTCAGCAAGAAAACGACAGGCGAAGGCCTGTACTAGAAGGGAGGAACGACGGTTGCACCGAATGATGTCTAAGAGCTATCAACTATTCAACGCGTTCAACATCCTGTTCATGTGCCTGCTCGGGCTCGCCATGTTCCTGCCGTTTCTGAACGTCATCGCCCAGTCCTTCAGTTCGTCGGAAGCGGTCACGTCGGGCAAGGTAACGTTCTGGCCGGTGGACGCTACGACGATCAATTACCGGTACGTGTTCAGCGACACGTCAATATGGCGCGCGTTCGCGGTATCCGTCTTCATTACGGTGGCCGGAACATTGATCAACCTGGTGGCGACGGCAACATTGGCTTACCCGGTGTCCCGCGAGGAGTATGTCGGGCGCAAGCTGATCATGCTGATGGTGCTGATCACGATGATTTTCAGCGCGCCGCTGATTCCAAACTTTTTGCTGATGAAAAATCTGCATTTGATGAATACCCCGTGGGCCATGATTTTGCCCGGTGCGATCAGCGCGTTTAACTTTTTCGTGATGCATTCGTTCTTCAAGCAGCTGCCCGCGGAGGTCATCGATTCCGCCCGCATCGACGGCTGCGGGGAGGTACGTATCCTGATGAAGATGGTGGTGCCGCTCTCCAAGCCGGTGATGGCCTCGCTCGGTATTTTTTACGCGGTAGGACATTGGAACGCCTATATGAACGCGCTGTATTACATCGATCAGCCGAAGTGGTGGCCGCTGCAGGTGCTGCTGAAAAAAATGTTCGAGACCGACGATCTCAGCATCGACCCCGGCGCCTCGCAGTTCAGCGAGCTGGCGTTTACCTCCCCGGAGGGGATCAAGATGGCGACCATTGTCATTGCGACGCTGCCGATCATTTTGCTGTATCCGTTCCTGCAGAAGCATTTTGTGAAAGGGCTTACACTCGGCGCGGTCAAATCTTAAAAATGAACTACCCGAACTGAAGTTGCCACCTCACAGTCGGGCAAACGTTAACGATACAATCAACTTGCCAACTCCAACAAAGAGCATACACAAGAGCAATCAAAGCGGGGAAAGAGGGGATACGATGAAAAAATGGGTAAGCCTGATGCTGGCCACCGTAGTGACGGCATCTCTGCTCGCCGGGTGCGGCGGCAAGGACAATGATTCATCCGCCAGCGGCAAGGATGCGGGGACGAGCACGGAGGATAACGGGGTCACCAAGTTTTCGATTTCGCTGCGGACGCTGAATTTTGGCCACGTGGAAAAATCGCCGGACATCAACGCGGATAAGTGGGTGAAGAAGCTGGAGGAGCTGACGAATACCGACATGGACATCCGCTTGGTTCCGCACAGCGAATACGACCAGAAGATGGCGCAAATGTTTGCTACGGGCGACATTCCGGACGTGGTGCAGGGCCAGGGCGGAGTAACCGGGAAAGAGATGGCGGGATCGGTGGAGGCGGGGGTCTTTATGCCGCTGGACGACCTGCTGCAGAAGTACGGGCAGAACCTGCTGCAAAAAATCCCGAAAGAAGCCTGGAATCGCATGACCTATGAAGGTAAAATCTATGGTATTCCGGAGTGGCTCGGCAACCCTTCCCGCCGCGCGACCTGGATCCGCAAGGATCTGTTGGACAAAGCTGGTCTGCCGGCGCCGAAGACGATCGACGATTTTATGGAAGTGCTGCGCGCTTTTAAAAAGATGGGCGTCGAAAATCCCTACATGGGCCGTCAGGACTTCAAATATTCGGATACGGTCTTCGGAGCGTACGATGTTTTTCCTTATTTAAGCCAGTTTGAGGAAGTGGACGGCCAGGTGCAGCCCAAATTTTTCGACGCAGATAATATGATGAAAGCGCTGTCCACCTACAAAACGATGTATGACGAAGGGCTGATCAACAAGGAATTTGCCACGATCAACCCGACGACGTTCAAGAACACGATCCTGTCCGGAAAAGCCGGCATCTGGTCGATGAACGCCAACGAGCTGCTCCAATGGCAGACCCAGCTTCAGGATACGGTTCCGGACGCGAAGCTCGAAGTGATCCCCTCCCCGACAGGACCGGACGGCAAGGGCGGATATTATTTGTATGGCGACGTAAACCGTTCCTATTTCATTAATGCCAAATACGAACATCCGGAGAAAATCATTCAATTCCTCGATTGGATGGTATCGGATGAAGCCGAGAAGTTTTTCACCTTCGGTGTCGAAGGCGAAACGTACACGATGGACGGGGACAAAATCAGCTACAAGCAGCCGACCGACTCCAAAGCGGTTGACGAGGAGCGCTACCGCCAATCCTTCCTGTGGCTCGTGCAGGACACGACCTACAACAAGGGATCGCTCAGCCTGACGGAAGACGGGCGCAAGCTGATGGGCGTGTTCGATAACATTCTGGCGAACGAGGGCCGTGACGGCATCGAATTCGACCCCAGATTGGAAGCGCTTAAAAAGAACCCGGACATCACCCCGCTTTCGGATACGCCGCCACCGGTGCTTGTGACCCACATGGTCAAAATGGTCTACGGCCAGGAGCCGATCGAAAATTGGCCGAAGGTAATCGAGGAATGGAAGTCCAAGGGCGGCAATGCCGTACTGAAAGAAGCCAATGAACGCTACCAGAAAAAAGAGGGCATCTTCCTGCCGCGGAAGTAGGAATTGACGGTTCTTCACCTGCTAGAGATGTTGGGGCGGCGACCCGCACCGGTTCCCGCCGCCCAAAAATGAATCCTGAATACGAAATCGAAAGGAGCTCTTGAGGATGTATCGGATTTTGCTCGTTGACGATGAACCTATGATTCTGAAAGGACTAAGCGTATTCATTCAGCAGTCCGGGATCCGGATTTCATCCATCCGGCTCGCCGCCAACGGGCGCGAGGCGCTGCAGGCGATCGGGGAGGAGCTCCCCGATTTCGTGTTTACGGATATCCGGATGCCGGTCATGGACGGCCTGTCCCTGTGTGAGGCCATCGCCAAGCAGGAGTACCCGGTGCAGACGGTGGTCGTATCCGGTTATGGCGATTTCTCCTATGCCCAGGCCTGTATGGCTTTCGGCGTCAGGGAATACCTGCTGAAGCCGGTGGCCAAACGGGAGCTGGCGGATACGCTGCGGCGCCTGGTGCAGCGGGCTGAGAAGCAGAAGCCGGCCTCCGCCTACCTTTCCGTCGCCAAGATGGATGCATGGCTGGAGCGGTTTGACCAGGCCATCTACTATATGAACCGCAGCCAGGTTCAGGAACTGCTGGAGGAGTGGCGGCGGGAGACTTCCGCTTTTCAGCTTCAGGAGCGGCAAAAGGCCGAAATGCTGGAGGAATTCCACGGCCTGCTCGTTAAGAAGCTAAGAGCCAGGGAGATGAACATCGAACTGGACGACAGCCTGGAGCTCAGCCCGGACTCCACCGGGGAAGAGGCCTTCGGGCGGTTCGCCGAGCGGATCGGCCAGACGATGGACCGCCTGTACCGGAAGCGGAAAGGGAAATGGAAAGACCCGATCGAGGAAGCCAAGCATTACATCGAGCGCAATTTGGCCAGCGAGGTGTCGCTGGAGGAAGTAGCGGATCAGCTGGGGCTGCATCCCAACTATTTCAGCGTCATGTTCAAGCAGGCGACGGGAGAAACCTTCGTCCAGTACCGCACGAAGCGGCGCATGGAATACGCCAAGCGGATGCTCGGCGAGGAATCGCACCGGATCACCGACATTTCATACGCGGTTGGATATGCCGACCATTCCAACTTCACGAAAACCTTCAAGAAATACGAAGGCATCTCGCCTTCGGAATACCGGCAGCGGCTGGGGATCTGACATGTTCCGCAGAAGCATCTCCCACCGCATATTCGGCTACTTCATGGTATTAATCGTCATTTCCTTATCGGTGGTCGGCACCATCACTTACGTGCAGTCGTCCAAACTTCTGGACCGTCAGCTGGAACGCTACCTGTCCCAAATGATCACCCACGCGGCCTATCATACGGACTTGTACCTCCAGACGTTCGACAATGCCAGCAAAATCATTCTGTCCGACCCGGACGTCCTGAAGTTCATGGAGATGGACCCGGACAACAGTTTTCAGTATTACGAGCTGTCGCGGCGGATTCAGAGCAAGGTGTTCGATTCGGCCTTTATCATTTATCCGCAGATCGAACTGATTTACGTCATTAATCAGGACGGCAAGGCGATCACGACGAAGGACATCATCCAGGATGAGGTCAAGGATTATAAATCGTATTATCGTTTAATCGAGCAAAATATTCCGAAGAACGGTCTAGGCGCGATCATCAACTCGGCAACGGTGGATCCGGGGGAAGAGCAGTACATTACGTTCATCCGCCGCGTGCGCGGGCTTCTGTCGCACCAGCCGCGGGGCATCCTCGGCATGAAGCTTAACACCAGGGAGATATCCAAGCTGTGGGGACAAATGGACCTGGGGGACAAAGGCTACTCCTTCATCGTGGACAGCAAGGGCAATTTCGTCGATAAGCCGGAGGACGCCGTCATCCCGGAGTTCATGGACGATGAGGTCAAGAAGAACCTGCTCAGCGGGCAGGGCACCTTCACGGCCGTCGTCAACGGGGAAAAGCGGATGTATGTGTCGCAGCGGCTCAGCGCCGCCGATTGGCAGATGGTCATTTCGGTCCCGGTGAAGGAGCTTCGGAGACCGATCATGAACATCCGCTATACGACGGTCATTGCCGGCTTCATCACGTTAATGGTCGCGATGTGGATTGCAGGCCGGTTCGGCCGGTCTCTCGTGCAGCCGCTCAAGAAGCTCGTCCGCAACATGCGCATGATGGAAAAAGGCGAGTGGAAGACGATTGAGGGTGAGGAGCAGCGCCAGGATGAGTTCGGGTTCCTGATCTCGAGCTACAACCTGATGCTGACGCGGCTGTCGGAGATGATCGAGCGAGTCTACGAGGCGGAAATCCGCTCGCACAAGACGGAGCTGAATCTGCAGAAAATCGCGCTGGAGCAGCATAAGGCCGAATTCCAGGCGCTGCAGCTGCAGATCAATCCGCACTTTCTGTACAACACGCTCGAGACCATCAAATGCTACGCCGTCGTCCAGGATTCCGAAGAAATCATGGAAATGGTCGAAGCGATGGCGGCCATGCTGAGATATGCGATTCAGACGAACCTGTCGGAGATTACGGTCGTCGACGAGCTGAAGCATGTGCTGAATTACATGACCATCCTGCAGTACCGGACCCAGCGGCAGTTTGAGCTGGACGTTGACGTTCCTCCGGATCTGCTGCTGCACAAGATGGTCCGGCTGACGCTGCAGCCGCTGATCGAAAACATGTTCCAGCATGCGTTCCCCGACGGGATTCAGGATCATCACCGGATTCGGATCGGCGCGGAGGTCCGCGAAGGAGGGTTCCGGCTGACCGTGCAGGATAACGGCGCCGGCATGACGGAGGAGAAGCTTCATTCGCTGCGCCAAAAGCTGGAGCTGAACCGGCTCGCGGAGTCCGATTCGGGCTCCCTGTACCACAAAGGCGGGTTGGGCCTCATGAACGTGCACCGGCGGATCCAGATGGTCTACGGTGAAGCGTACGGATTGACGATTGACAGCGCTTTGCATCACGGAACGACGATTCGGATGTCGCTGCCGTTTGACGGCAGCATCACTTGCATGTATGAGGAGGAGAACGTGGGATGAAGATCGATTTGCAGGGGAAAATGGCGCTGGTGACCGGTGCCAGCTCAGGCATCGGCCGGGAAGCGGCCAGGTCGCTCGCGGCCACGGGAGCCGCGGTGGCGGTTCATTATAACCGGGGCCGGGAGGAGGCGGAAGCGCTTGCGGCGGAAATCGCCGCGTCGGGCGGCAGGGCCGCCGTCGTCCAGGCGGACGTCACCCGCACCGAGGAACTAGCGGTGATGCTGGACACGGTCCAGCGGGAGCTGGGCGGCCCGGTGAATATTTTGGTGAACAATGCGGGCCACCTGGTGAAGCGGGTACCGAATGCCGAAATGACCGAGGAGCATTATACGCATGTCATGGACGTCAATTTCAAGTCCTGCGTGTTTTTGAGCAAGCTGGTCATTCCAGGCATGGCAACCCGCGGCGGCGGGTCCATCATCAACATGACTTCGGTCGCCGCCCATGACGGCGGAGGGCCGGGAGCATCGGTATATGCGGCCAGCAAAGCGGCGGTCATTTCCTTCTCCAAGGGTTTGGCCAAGGAAGTTGCCCCGCAGGGCATCCGGGTTAACTGCGTTTCACCGGGCTTTATCGGCCGGACGGCCTTCCACGCCACCTTCACCTCGGATGAAGGCCGGGCCGCCACGGTGTCCAAAATCCCGCTCGGCCGGGAAGGGACGCCGCAGGATGTTGCCGATACGGTGCTGTATCTGGCTTCGGACCTGTCCCGCTATCTTACGGGCGAGACTATTGAAGTGAACGGCGGATTGTTCATGCGGTAAGGGTTTCGTCCAAGGCAGTAAGGGTCAAAGGACAGCGCCCAGAAAATACTTTTGAAAACGGAAACGGACAGCTGAAGCTGAAATGATACTAACGATGAATAACTGACGACGGACAAAGAACGTTGATCTAGGAGCACAGCGAGATAAGGATATCAAGGCAACAAGCTCGCTACAGTGTCACCCAAACTGGAGGGATACGGACAATGGCAACGGCAAACGGATTGTATCAGCCGCAAAGCGGCGATTTAACGGTGCAGTATGCACCTTCGGCGCAAACGGAGCTGATTGAGAACCCGCCGAGGTTTACCTGGATCCCGGCGAAGCTGGAAGATGACCGGTACGTGCTGGAGGTGTCATCCGCGCCGGATTTTACCAGGGAGACGACCCGGACCTACGGGCCGATCCCCTACAATTTCTTTACGCCTTCCGAGGCCTTGAGGCCGGGAACGTATTATTGGCGGTACGCGCTGCTCGAAGGGGAAGGGCCGGGGGAGCAGCAGTCCGAATGGAGCACCGTAAGAGAATTCCGGGTGCCGGAGGGACTGCCGGAGACGGCGCTCCCGTCCCGGAGCGAGCGCTACAGCAGCGTACGCACCGGTCATCCCCGGCTGTGGCTGCAGCCGGATGAGCTGGAAGTGTACCGCGGTACAGTAAGAGAGGATGCGGCAGGCAGCGGATGGCAGGCCTTCTTCGAGCAATCGGTCAAGCCTTGGCTGACCCGGGAGCTGATAGAAGAGCCGAAGCCCTATCCGGACAACCGCCGGACGGCGGCGCTGTGGCGAGGAAGCTATTTGGCCTGCCAGGAGGTGCTGTACGCGATCCGGCATTTGAGCGTTGCCGGTGCCGTGCTGCAGGACGCCGGGCTACTCGCGAAGGCGAAAGCCTGGCTGCTGCACGCCGCGTCCTGGGACCCGGACGGCCCGACCAGCCGCGACTATAACGACGAGGCGGCGTTTCGGATCGCCGCGGCGCTGGCCTGGGGCTACGACTGGCTCCACGGCGAGCTGACGGAGGATGAGCGGGAAGCGGTGCGGGAGCCGCTGCTCGCCCGGACCCGGCAGGTGGCGTACCATGTGATCCAGCGCTCGAAGATCCATCACGTCCCTTATGACAGCCACGCGGTCCGCTCCTTATCTTCGGTGCTCGTGCCCTGCTGCATCGCCTTGTTCGACGAGGAGCCGGAGGCCAGGGAATGGCTGAACTACACAGTGGAGTACTATTACACGCTGTTTTCTCCATGGGGAGGCAAGGACGGCGGCTGGGCCGAAGGGCCCCACTACTGGACGACGGGCATGGCTTACCTGACGGAAGGCCTGAACCTGCTCAAAAACTTTTCGGAGCTCGACGTGTTCCGGCGGCCTTTTTTTCAGCGTACTGGCGATTTTCCCCTCTACTGCTACAGCCCCACCACGTCGACGCGCACGGCCTTTGGCGACAACTCGACACTCGGGGACGATATCATCAAAAAGGTCGGCTACAACATGCGCGAGTTTGCCGGCGTGACCGGAAACGGATGGTACCAATGGTACTTCGACCAGCTGAAGGACGCCAATCCGGAGGCCGACCGCATGTTTTACAACTACGGCTGGTGGGATTTTGCCTTCGATGACCTCGTGTACCGGCACAATTATCCGCAGGTTGAACCGGTAGAGCCTTCCGGCATCGAGCCCGTCAAATGGTTCCGCGACATCGGCTGGGTGGCGATGCATCACCGCCTGCACGATCCTGCGGAGCAGATTTCCCTCATCGCCAAGAGCAGCCGGTATGGATCGGTCAGCCACAGCCACGGCGATCAGGGCGCATTCCTGCTGCACGCTTACGGGGAGCCGCTGGCCATTGAGAGCGGGTATTATGTCGCGTTTAACAGCTCAATGCATTTGAATTGGCGCAGGCAGACCAAGTCGAAAAACGCCGTCCTTATCGACGGGCAGGGGCAGTTCGCCGGCATGAACAAGGCGCTGAACCTGGCGGCTAAAGGGGAGGTCGAGGACGCCTGGCATGACAAGCGCGTATCCTACACTCGTTTGAATCCAACCTCCGCTTACCGGGAGCATGTACCGTATTTGAAGCAGTATAAGCGCGAGATTTATTTTGTGCAAAACAGCTACTTCGTTATTGTTGATTCAATCGACCTGGAGCAGCCGGGACGGGTGCAGTGGCTCTTTCACACGCTGTACGAGATGGAGTTGAAGGGACAATCCTTCCATGTGAACGGCAAGAAAGCCCTGATGGAAGGGCGCTTCATCTTCAGCACGTCCGGAGAGTTTACGCTGTCGCAGACGAGCGGATTCGAGGGTGTGGATCCCGAGGAAATCGCCGGGCTCGATACACACTGGCATCTGTCGGCGGAGACGAAGGACGCGTCCTCGCACCGGATCGCTACGCTGCTCCTTCCAAAGCGGCTGGATGAGGGCGGCAAATACATTTCTTATTTTATGGACGATCAAGGATTCAGTTATAATTTGTATTTGACGGACAACGGGCAAACGCAGAAGATCGAAATCGCGAAGGCGTTTTAGTTTATGAAATGACAAGCATAAGGAGGCGGAGCAAAAGCATGAGCAATATCGGTGTTTGGGAGGATGCGGAGCCCGGCGTAAAGCGCAAAATTTTGCAGCCGGGGGCGTCGCTGATGATGATGGAAGTACATTTTGAAGCCGGTGCGGAAGGATATGAGCATGCCCACCCGCATGAGCAGATGTCTTACTGCCTGCGGGGGCGCGTCGAGTTCACGATCGAAGGCAAGAAGACGGTCATCGCGAAGGGCGAGCACATCGTCATTCCGATGGGCGCCAGGCATGGGGCGAAGGCGCTGGAAGCCAGCGCATTGCTGGACTGCTTCACGCCGCTGCGTGCCGACTTGATCAAGTATTAATTGACGGCACGACGGTCGCTGCTTCAGGTTCGTTTAGACGAAGTTAAGCGAGGCCAAGTATTAGTACCATGAAGTACCATGACTGCCATCACAAAGGCTGTTCCTAGACTGCCTCTCGGCACCTTTTGGACGTTGAACTGTCCATTGGAGGCCGCGGGGCAGTTTTTTTGTGCGGGACCACAGACAGTGGCGTTGCTATAATAGTTGGACTAGGGAAAAAAGCTGTACAATTGCACTTATGATCATCAGTCAGGCAGGGCATAGATGGAGTAACTGCAAAAATGCAATTTTCGTGTGAATTGTGATCTGCGGAAAAGTGATCCTATTTAAAAAAAAGGAGGAGCGACCATGATTATCGGTGTTGTTTCGGATACGCATTTAAGAGAAGGCAGAGTAAAGCTCCCCGCAAAGCTGACGGAAGCGTTCCGGGAGGTTGACCATATTCTTCATTTGGGCGATTGGATGACCCTGGAGGTGTACGATCAGCTGTCAAAATTAGCTCCTGTGGACGGCATTGCCGGAAATAATGACGGGTACGAGATTATGGAGCGTTTTGGCGAAAAAAAGATACTCTCCTTTGAAGGGGTACAGATTGGGCTTGTTCACGGACATGAGCCTTATTCATCAAGAATAACCACTCCGCAGAAGGCCAGGAAGGCCTTTGAGGGCGAGCTGGTTTCCTGCATCCTGTTCGGCCATTCTCACCAGCCTCACCTGCAGATGGACGACGGCGTGCTGATGTTTAACCCCGGTTCTCCTACGGACAAGCGCAGGGAGAAGCTGTATTCGTTTGGACTGCTTGAAATCAAAGGTGGCCAAGTCTTCCCCCGGCATATTTTTTATGAGGATAAAGGATAGGGATGCCCCGCAATGTTCAGAATTGGTATAGAATCAAGCGGTATACTCATTGAAGCGTTGTACGAAGAGGGAGGTTATGTGTAATCATGAAAATCATTAGTCATTTTCAGGACGCAGCGCAAACCAGACACCGGGGAGTCGAACCCTACTCGCTTCAGGAAGTTCGGCTCACACCCGATATGAACATCGAATACACCCGGGGTTTTTACGTTCATCACAACGGCGACTTGATTGGGATCGTGGCGACGGCGGAAGGACCGGTTTTCTTTCACAACCAGGACAAATATCTTCTTCAGGAGGGCAGCTACTCCTTTTTACTGCAGAAAAAAAATACGGAGAACATTTTCTTTTTCGAATGGCAGGGCGCTTGTGCGTTAAAAATCTCGTATACGCCCGTTCTGATCAACCATGGCGGAAGATGGGTCGACGATCCGGTGTGGGATTTTTTCAGCTGGCTGACGAAGGCAGTAAGGAAAAAGCGGTTCGCCGGATACTATACCGTGGACGAAATTTCCTCGCTGCTGGGCAATCGGGAAAAGGCTGTGCCAGGGCAGACGCTGGTTCAAATAAGGGCATAAATTACGTTTTCCAAAACACGGCTATACGTTTAAATAGCATACTTTACTTCATTTAGAAAGAACCGCTTTGCTGCGGTTCTTTCTTCTTGTACCCGTGATCAAGCCGTCTGCAAAGTTCGTGCTTCATCCTGCAATATAGGAAAAGTCATCATCTGCATCTGATCGTGGTCACGGCGATTAAGCGAAGATTACCTCTGACCGATTGCTGAGATCAAAAATTTATCCGCAAAGCTGCGTACCTATAGTATTGCGGGTGTGCGCTCCAATACGCTATAATAACGTTAAATACGGTGATGGAAAACGCAACCATTTCCATGGACTAAGCACATTGAACGTTTGAAGCCGTGTTGTTAGGCGGTTGATTTACCGCCTTATGCGGTTCATATATCGGGGTATGGCGCAGTCTGGTAGCGCGCACCCTTGGGGTGGGTGAGGCCGTGGGTTCGAATCCCGCTACTCCGATATTTCCCTTTGCCAGAGCGGCGATGCCTGGGCATCGTCATCATATACGGCGTAATTGAGAACCATTTCAGTTGTTATTTCATACAATTGAAGTGGTTCTATCATTTATTGCAAGATTTGCTAAGAAATCCATAGGAAAACGGGGGTGCCGGAGATGATGATTTCAGAATGCAATCCCGGCCAATTATCGCACGAGCAAATTACCGCACTGCTGTACAAGGGAATTTCCGACGACGGTCGGCCAGGCGACTGCATTTTCGTGTTCGGAAGCAACAAGGGCACGAGGTACCGCGTGCCCGCAGCGGTTCAATTATACAAGGATGGCCGGGCACCAATGATTCTTTTTTCGGGAGGTACGATCTGGAAAGGGCAGCCTCTGCCCGAGGCGCTGATGATGAAGGAAAGAGCGGTGGAACTGGGGGTGCCTGCCGGACAAATTCTGGTGGAGCAGGAGTCACGGCATACGAAGGAGAATGTGCTCGCTTCGCTGCTTGTTCTGGACCGGGCCATTCCGCTGCACGGTATCCGCCGGATTCTGATCGTTACTTCCGCATACCATATGCGGCGGGCGTACTTGACCTTAAAGACGTACATGCCCTCCTGGATCGAATACTCGATGTGTGCCGCAGAGGATGCGTCGACCCGGGAGGACAATTGGTGGTTGACGCCGGAAGGGTTCAACCGGGCTTCGAATGAAGCCGGCAAGCTGGTCCGGTATGTGCAAAACGGAATCATTGCGGACGCTATGTTGGATTTGGGATAGTTCTATGCTTTATTTAAAAAAGGACAACAGCAGCGCCTAAGCGGTTCAGGCGGGCCGTGTCCTTTTTCTTTTTTTTTCGAAATATCCGCTGCTCTTGCGTGAACGGCAGGATGGCGAGCAGTCATTTTCCCTTAAACTGCGCTCTCCACTTCCGCACCCGGCGCTTCATGTACCGCCGGTTTGGCCCGCCGCAGCGCATAGAACAGCAGTCCGAATACGAGCCAGCCGCCGCCAAGCAGCAGTGAGGAAACGTCCAGAAGGGTGACGAGGTACAGCACGAAGCCGGCACCGAGTAGCGGGCACAAAAGACGGAAAATGATGTCTTTGGGAGTGCGGCCCTTTTCACGGACGATGTAGTGGAAAATCACGGACAGGTTGACGAACAGGAATGCCGTCAGCGCGCCGAAATTCACGAATTTGATCGCCGTTTCGAGGCTGATGAACAGGGCGGACAAGGAAATAACGCTGGCCAGCACGATATTGAACACGGGCGTACGGAACTTGGGATGGATGGAAGCGAATGTCTTGGGCAGGAGAGAGGTTCTACCCATGACGAACAGCAGCCGGGTGACGGTCGTCATGGAGGACATGCCCTGGGACAGAATGGAGAAAATGATGACGAACGTAAACACCGAGGCCAGCACGCTGCCTCCGATGGACTGCATCAGCTCAAAGCCGGCGGAGTCGGCGCTCGCAAACGAAAAGGAAGGGTACATTTGCTGGATCAAATAAGCGGTGGCAAAATACATCAGCCCGGCCAGGACGACAATGACCATAATGGCGCGGGGGATCGTCTTCTTCGGGTCTTTCGTTTCTTCGGCCATCGTCGTAATGGAGTCGAATCCGAGGAAGGAGAAGCAGACCAGCGAGGCTCCGGCCAGAATGGAAGAGAACGAGACGCCTTTTCCTGCGGCAAACGGGTCGAGTCCTGCGGTAATCCCGCCTTGCAGCGCTTTGTATACCAGGAGCGCACAGAAGCCGGCGATAAACAAAATTTGCATCAGGACGAAGATTTTGCTGACATTGGCCGATGTTTTGATGCCAATGATATTGATCGCCATGACGACAGCCGTCAGGAGGATGATCCAGACCGCCGGAGGTACGGACGGGAACTGCGCGTTCAAATTAATCCCGAACATAAGCACGGCGATAATGCACGAAAATAAATAGTCGAGCAGGACGGCCCAGCCCACCACAAAGCCGAGAAAGGGGTTCATCGCTTTGGTCACGTAGGTGTACGCCGAACCCGAGACGGGGAAAGCCTTCGCCATTTGCCCGTAGCTTGCCGCCGTGAAGACGATGGCTATAAACGCCAGCATGTAAGCGGCCAGGAGCATGCCTCCCGAGCCCTCGTGAAGCACGCCGAAGCTGGTGAAGAAGATCATGGGCGACATCCAGGCCAGGCCCATGGTCACGACATGGGACAAGGATAAATCTCTTTTTAATGTTATGTTATTTAACATATGACATTCCTCCTCCAAAGGTAAAGCAACTGACGGCGATTCGATATGTCATGACATCTCACATTTTTGCAGGCTATTTCCGAAAAATCAAGTCTTTTTTCTGAGTTTACATGCAAACATATGTTTTATCATGGCCTATAACCTCACATTAAACCGCCTTTTACAGCTAAATATTCGCATTTCTAAATTTTTTTTGTAAGTTTTTATTGCATGCCGCCAAGAAACCGTGTTAGTATTCATAACATAAACAACCGCATACGAATTGTCTTCTAGGGTTCCGGGTCGATGAAAGTCATCGGCTGGCTGGTCCGAGAGAAGGCGCACCGGGGCAGCCTGGTGTACACGGCGGGAAAAAAGCCCGGGAGAATCTATCAAAGCACGCTTTGATGTTTCTCCCGGGCTTTTTTTATTTTTAATTGGCGGGCTTGGGGCTCACTGGCGGTTTACGTCCGGCCAGCAGCAGGCCTGCTCCATAGGAGGAATGAAAATGACAGCAAGCTTTTCGATAACGATGGGTCCCGGCGGTAAATGGTCCGCCTATATTGGCAAAGGTAAGTCGGTCACCTTGACGGCCGCGGGCGATTCAGCGAATGTGTCTGCGCTGCTGTATCATGCGGCGTATCCGTCGGAGAGGTACAACATGCCGGATTCGCTCAAGGCGCAGCATACCGCTTTTTATACGGCCGGTCACGTGCTGATGAGCGATCAGGGCCGTGTCCTTGCATCCATCATTGAAGACACTGCCGGCTGGCATGATCCCCTGGGCGGATACACGACCCGTAAAGGAACGGACGGCAAGTATGGTCCGACTTCGTACCAGCAGGAGCGCAACGCCTGGCTGCGAAGCGGCGAGGAAAACCTGACGGTGGAGCTGTACCGCCATAACTTGACGCCGCGGGATTTGAGCGCGCCGGTGAATTTCTTTTCGAAAGTGGTATGCGAGCTGGACGGGACGATGAGGTATGTTCCCCAGCCAACCGATGGGCGCTCCGTCACCCTCCGGACGGAAATGGATGTGCTGCTGGTCGTGTCGAACACGCCGCATCCACTCAACCCCTCGGCGGTGTATCCGGGGGCAGCGGTGGAGATCCGTATAACGGATGCCGCGCCAATGACGGAAGACGATCTGTGCGTGAACCACTGCGGTGAGAACCGGCGAGCTTTTGAAAACACATGGAATGCCTATGCACTCATGAAAGGGGCGAATTGAAAATGAGCACATTTCAAGCGGTGGCAAGCGAACGAAACGCGGCGGATGCCGTGTACAACCACATCATAGCTGCAGGAGAGGGCTGGATTTATGACCTGTTCCCCGGGCAGGTGCTGCGCATCGTCGATGTGGAGGGCAATCAGGCGGTGGACACCCTGTTTTATTCCAAGGAAGATCCGGGCGATCATTACAGTGCGGTCCGTACGATTACCCGTCAAAATAACATTTATCTGACCACAGGCTCGGTGCTCGTAGCCGAATCGGGGCGGGAGCTGCTGCAGATTACGGCCGACACCTGCGGCCGGCATGACACGCTTGGCGGTGCCTGCTCGGCCCAGAGCAATACAGTGCGGTATTCCCACGACACGCTCCCGATGCATAACTGCCGGGATACCTTCATGCTGATGCTAGCGGGCCGGGATGAATTTACGAAGCGGGATTTGGCCCCGAACGTCAATTTTTTCATGAATGTGCCGGTGACGCCGGAAGGGGAGCTCACCTTTGCGGACGGTGTATCCGGACCGGGACGTTACGTCGAGCTGACGGCGCTGGCGCCGGTCACCGTCCTGATCAGCAACTGCCCGCAGCTGAACAATCCTTGCAATGCCTATAACCCGACGCCGGCGCAGGTGCTGGTCTGGAATGCGGAAGGAGGCGAAGGCAATGTTTAAAAAGGTGCTGATTGCCAACCGCGGAACGATCGCGGTACGGATTATCCGGACGCTGCGCACGATGGGCATTGCGTCGGTGGCCGTGTACACAAAAGCGGACCGGGACAGCCTGCACGTGGAGCAGGCAGATGAAGCGGTGCTCATTGGAGATGGACCGGCGAAGGAGAGCTACGTGAATGCCGAGCTGATCCTGCGTACGGCTCTGGAAAGCGGGGCGGACGCGGTGCATCCCGGATACGGCTTCTTAAGCGAAAACGCCGGGTTCGCCAGAGCATGCGCCGAGCACGGCATCACGTTCATCGGGCCGTCCCCCGGGCATATCGAGCTGTTCGGCCTGAAACATACCGCGCGCTCGATGGCTGAGCAGGCGGGGGTGCCTCTGCTGCCGGGCACAGGGCTTATTTCGTCGGTGGACGAAGCCGCCGGGCAAGCTGAAACGATCGGCTACCCCGTCATGCTCAAGAGCACGGCCGGCGGCGGAGGCATCGGGATGCGTATTTGCGGCGACGAAGCGGCGCTGCGGGATGCATTCGAATCCGTGACCCGGCTGGCAGCGGCGAATTTCAATGACGGGGGCGTTTTTCTGGAGAAGTATATTGCGCGGGCGCGCCACGTTGAGGTGCAGATCTTCGGCAACGGCGACGGCGAAGCGGTCGCTCTGGGCGAGCGCGACTGTTCCGTGCAGCGCCGGAACCAGAAGATCATCGAAGAAACGCCGGCGCCGCTGCTGGCGGAACCGGTGCGCCGGGAAATGCACGAAAGCGCCAGGCGCCTTGCCGCAGCCGCAGGTTACCGCAGCGCCGGCACGGTCGAGTTTTTGTACGATCCGCAGGAGGAGAGGTACTACTTCCTGGAGGTGAACACCCGGCTGCAGGTGGAGCACGGCGTCACGGAGGAGGTGCTCGGCATCGACCTCGTGGAATGGATGGTCCGCGAGGCGGCCGGCGATTTGCCGGGACTCGCGCAGCGGGTGCGTGAACCGGAGGGGCACAGCTTGCAGGTGCGTCTGTACGCGGAGGACTGCGTCAATGCTTTCCGTCCGGCGGACGGCCGGATCGACGCGGTGGTCTGGCCGGAACGCACAAGGATCGAGACGTGGATTCAGCCGGGCCTTGAAGTGACCACGCTCTATGACCCGATGTTGGCCAAAATTATCGTCCACGCCAAGACGCGGCAGGAAGCCGTCTCCCGGATGATCGAGGCGCTGCAGGCGCTGCGCGTGTATGGTGTTACGACAAATCAGTCTTATATCGAAGCTTTTCTGGATACCGAAGCGTTCCGCGAAGGGCGGATCTATACGAACATGCTGGTCGGTTTTGAGCCGGCCGAGCCGGCGATCGAGGTGCTGGACGGCGGCGTTCAAACCACCGTACAGGACCTTCCGGGCCGAACGGGGTACTGGGATATCGGCGTACCTCCATCAGGGCCGATGGACCGGCTGGCTTTTGCCATCGGCAACCGGCTGCTCGGCAATCCGGAGGAAGCGCCGGGCCTGGAAATGACGCTGCGCGGAGGAAGCTACCGCTTCCGCGGCGCTATGCGGTTCTGCCTGACCGGGGCCGATATGCAGGCGGAGCTGGACGGCGAACCGGTGCCGGCGTATACCCCGGTGACGGCGTCTGCCGGCTCGGTGCTGACCCTGGGCGAAGCCGCCGTCGGGATGCGCGCTTACCTGCTCGTCGCCGGCGGCCTGGATATGCCGCTGACGCTGGGCAGCGCCTCGACGTTTACGCTCGGCGGCTTCGGCGGCCATACCGGCAGTGCGCTGCGTCCGGGGGCGGTGCTCCGGGTCCGCAGCGACTCGCCGGACCGCCAGTCCGAGCCTCTAAGCTTTCTCCCACCGGCATCGCAGCCGGCACTAACGCGGGAATGGACCCTCGGCGTCATTCCCGGACCGCATTGTACCGCCGAATACCTGCTTCCGGCGTATTTGGACCAGCTAACCTCCACGGTGTGGGAGGTGCATTTCAACAGCTCGCGCACCGGCGTTCGCCTGATCGGCCCTGCGCCGCTGTGGGCCCGGGAGGATGGAGGCGACGCCGGGCTGCATCCGTCGAACATCCACGACAATGCCTATGCCGTCGGCGCCCTGGACCTGACGGGTGACATGCCGATTCTGCTTGGACCGGACGGGCCGAGTCTCGGCGGGTTCGTGTGCCCGGTCACGACTGCGACGGCGGAGCTCTGGAAGATCGGGCAGCTCCGCCCGGGTGATCAGGTCCGTTTCCGGCTGATCACCGTAGAGGAAGCCGAAGAGCTGAGAGCAGCCCAGGAAGCATTTCTGCGTGAGCTCTCCGGCGGAGCGTCCGTGCCGAAGCTGCCTGAGCTTCCACATACATCCCGCGGCGACTACATGCCGCTGCTCGCATACGAGGAAGAAGGGCGGCGCTTTCCGATTGCGGTGCGCTGCTCCGGGGACGAAAATATTTTGGTGGAATACGGGGAACGCGAACTCGACCTGTTGTACCGCTTTCAGGTGTATGTCCTGATGCAGGCGGTCACGGACAGCGGAAGCATCCCGTATATCGAAATGACGCCGGGCATCCGTTCCCTGCAAATTCATATCGATGCCTCCCGCATGTCTGTAAAGGAGGCGGCGGCGAAAGTGATGGAGATCGACCGGACGCTGCCGCCGCTTGATTCCATCGAGGTCCCTTCCAGGATCGTCAAGCTGCCTTTATCATGGGACGATCCGGCCACAAGGCTGGCGATCGAGCGCTATCAGCAAAACGTGCGTCCGGATGCGCCTTGGTGCCCGAGCAACCTGGAGTTTATCCGCCGCATGAACGGGCTGGGCTCGATCGAGGAGGTGGCGGAAATCGTTTTTAACGCTTCCTATCTGGTCATGGGGCTCGGGGATGTATACCTGGGAGCGCCGGTTGCGGTTCCGCTGGACCCCCGCCATCGGCTGGTGACGACCAAATACAATCCGGCCCGCACCTGGACGCCGGAGAATGCCGTCGGCATCGGCGGAGCCTACTTGTGCGTATATGGCATGGAAGGCCCAGGGGGCTACCAGTTCGTGGGGCGAACGGTACAGATGTGGAACAAATTCCGCCGGACGGTTAACTTTGAGCAGGGGAAGCCGTGGCTGCTGCGCTTTTTTGACCAGATCCGCTTCTATCCGGTGTCGGAGGAGGAACTGCTGCGAATGCGGGAGGACTTCCCGCGCGGGGAGTTTACCGTGGACATCGAAGAAACGACGTTTAATCTCGGCGAGTATCTGGCCTGGCTGGGCACGATCCAGGAGGAATCAGCAGTGTTCCGGACGTCCCGGCAGGCAGCGTTTCAGCAGGAGCGGGCGTACTGGAAGGAGCTTGGCATCGCGGAGCATGTATCCGAACCGGAGGCAGCCGCGACCCAAGAGCAGGGGGCGCTCCCGGAAGGAAGCCTCGGCGTGAACAGCTCGATGTCGGGCAGCGTCTGGAAGGTGCTCGTAGAGCCGGGCCAGGAGGTCCGTAAGGGCGAGACTATTATAATAGAAGAAAGTATGAAAATGGAGTTTTCCCAGCCTGCCCCGTTCGATGGCATCATTGCCTCCGTCTTTGTGGCGTCCGGCGATCAGGTGCGGGCAGGCGACTACATCGCAGCGATCTTTCCGTTGGAAAAGGAGGCGGCGTCATGAGCATTCAGGCGGTTCCTTTTGAACTGAGCATCCATGCCCTCCAGCAGGGTTACCGGAGCGGCAGCTTTACGCCGCAAGAGGTGATCGCGGCCATTATCGGGCGTGCGGAACGGGATAGCGGGATGAATATTTGGATCCTGCCGCCGGAGATGGAGCGGATCGCCCCTTACCTCGAAGGGCTGAAGTGGCTGGATCCGGCGGTCTGTCCGTTATGGGGCATCCCGTTTGCGGTGAAGGACAACATCGGCGTGGCCGGCTGGCCGGTCACCGCGGCTTGCCCCGACTATGCGTATGTGCCGGAACGGCACGCGCCGGTGGTGGAGCGGCTCATCCAGGCCGGTGCGATTCCGGTGGGCAAGACGAACCTGGACCAGTTCGCCACCGGCCTTGTCGGCACGCGCAGCCCCTACGGCGAGACGCATAATGCGCTCCGTCCGGAGTTGATCAGCGGCGGCTCGAGCTCCGGTTCTGCCGTCAGCGTCGCCCGCGGGCAGACTGCGTTCGCCCTCGGCACCGACACGGCCGGCTCGGGGAGGGTGCCCGCGGCGCTGAACGGCCTGGTCGGCTACAAGCCGGCCGTCGGCGCCTGGCCTGCGGCGGGCGTCGTTCCCGCCTGCCGCAGCATCGACTGCGTGACGGTGTTCGCCCGTCACATGGACGACGCGGCCGCTGTGGATGCGGCCGCACGCGGGTGGTGCGCGGACGATCCGTACTCCGCGGACCGTCCGCTGCACCGCGGCGAGCAGCCGAAGACGTGGCTGCTCCCGCAGGGCCGCCCCGAGTTTTTCGGCCCGTTCGCGGCCGAATACGAGGCGGCCTGGAACCGGGCGAAGGAGACGATTGCCCGTTCCGGGGTCCGCGTGCAGCAGGTGGATGTGTCCCTGCTGCAGGAAGCGGCGGCCCTGCTGTACGAGGGGCCGCTCGTGGCCGAGCGCTGGAGCGCGCTCGCCGGCTTCATCGAGGCGCATCCCGGGTCGACGTTTCCGGTGACGGAAACGATTCTGCGCTCGGGTGCCCAGGCCGAGCATACGGCGGCAGCCCTTTTCCGCGCCCAGCATCGTTTGGCTGAGATTCGCAGGGCGGTCCGTTCCTGGCTGCGGCAAGCCGTGCTGGTGCTGCCGACCTGCGGCGGCACGTGGACAAGAGAGCAGGTCGGCGCGGATCCCATCGGAACGAACAGCAAGATGGGCCTCTACACGAACCACTGCAACCTGCTGGATCTCAGTGCGCTGGCGATTCCGGCCGGGCAGGCGGGGCCGGAGCTCCCCTTCGGCGTGACGCTGTTTGCGCTTCCTGAAGAAGAAGCGAACCTGACTGAAGCCGCGCGCTTCCTGCTTCGGGTGCAGGACACCATCCGCGTCGGCGTCTGCGGGCTGCATATGCGCGGCATGCCGCTGGAACCGCAGATGACCGGGCTCGGCGCGGTATTTGCGGAAGAGGCGCAAACCGCCCCGGTGTACCGGCTGTACAAACTGGAGACCGATCCGCCGAAGCCTGGGCTGGTACGGACGCCTCTAGGCGGGGCGCCGATCGCGGTGGAGCTGTGGGATATGCCGGTGGAGTCTTTCGGCAGGTTCACAGCCTCGATTCCCGCGCCGCTCGGGATCGGTCGGGTGGAGCTAGCGGACGGGCGGAGCGTCCCGGGTTTTGTCTGCGAGGCGTACGCCGCAGAAGGGGCGCTGGACATCACCGTGTCCGGTGGCTGGAGAAACGCGATGGCCGAAGTATAATTTTTTTATGATAGAAAGCCAGCCAGTCCGGTCTCAACCGGTTCTGGCCTTTTTTTATGGTAAAGAAACTGAGAGATTGTTACGAGCATACTTCAACTCTTTTTCCCAAACGGCTCAAATAGCGAGCACGATTAAAGCATGGCCCTCCGCCTCCTTGAAAATGTATTGACAACATGTGGCAGAGGGGATAGATTGAACTCATAAACACGTGTTTATGCCTAAAGGTGTTATTTTTTTGAATGGCGAATGCCGGATTCGCGATTATACATACAGGGCATGGTGAAGCGGAGCTCACGGATACTGCAGCTGCGCCGCCTTTTGTGAACACGTGTTAATGAATTTGGAGTGTGCAGGATGAGGAAGAACGACATCAACAGCATCGAAATCGCCAGAATCGCAGGTGTCTCGCGAAGCACCGTCAGCCGGGTGATCAACAATTACCCAAACGTGCCGCAGGCTACGCGGGAAAAGGTCATGCAGGTCATCGAGAGGTACGGCTATTCTCCTAATTTCTCGGCACGCATCATGACCGGTATGAAAACGCTTACCATTGGTCTGTTCCTGATTTCGCCGGAGGCGATTCACGACACGCTGACCCACGCGCTGATCGGCGATGTGATCGAGAGCGCGTCCAGTCGCGGCTACTACGTCCTGACCCACATTATCCGGAGCACAGGGGACACGGAGACTGTCCGCAAGGTGAAGGATACGTTTTATCAGCGGCGGATTGACGGCGGCATATTTATCGGCGCGGCGAATCATGAGCCGTTTATCGAGGAGCTCATTGCCAAAGGATTTGTGGCGGGAATCGTGGACCAGCATCTGGAGGGGCGGATAGAGCCGAACCGGGTGATCTGCAATTTTGACAACAAGCTGGGCATGAAGCAGGGAGTCGATTACCTGGTAGGCCTGGGACACCGGAACATTGCGTTCATTGCAGGGGATCCGCTTCGCTGCTCCGGTCCCGAGAGAATGGAGGCTTTTCAGGATGCAATGGCGGCTCACGCCCTAAAGGTGAACCCGGACTGGGTCCTGCCATCGGATTTCTCCGAACGAAGCGGATACCAGTCGACCGCGCGCTGGCTTCAAAGCATCTCAGACCTGCCGACAGCCATCTTCGCCTGCAACGACAGCGTGGCATTCGGGGCGCTTCGGGCCTTGAACGAGGCTGGATTGCGGGTACCCGATGACATCTCCCTGATGGGGTTTGACGATCATCTCTTAAGCTCCCGCATACAGCCGGCGCTAACCACCATACGCGTGAACTTTTCCGAAATGATCGACATGCTGACGCGGCAGGTCATCGAGACCGTTGAGGACGAGACACAGATGTTCAAAAAATACGTAGGGACCGCGGAGCTGGTCATCCGGGACTCGTGCCGGAAAGTGTGATGTAAACAGTAAGGATGAAATGTGCGTAGGATTTGGTGTTTGGCGGGAACAGAAGAGGGAATCTATTGACTGCTTGGGGTTCGAAGTGAAAAATGCTTTTCCAATTCAGCACTGTTAAGGAGGATTTTTATATGACGGCAGGCGCATTAGGAACCAAGCTGGTTACACAAATCGGGATTGTCGTGAAAGACATCGATACCGTTTCGCAGAGCTATGCGGATTTTCTGGGGGTGGAGCGGCCGAAATGGTCCTGGACCGACACCGTGGATGTCGCCCAGACGGAGTTTAACGGGCAGCCTTCGGAGGCGCGTGCGAAGCTGGCCTTTTTTGACTGCGGGCAGCTGCAGATCGAGCTGATCGAGCCGGATGAGCATCCGTCGACCTGGCGCGAATTTTTGGATGAGCGCGGTGAAGGCGTGCATCATATTGCGTTTGGGATTCAAGGAATGAAGGACAAGATCGCCGTTCTGGAAGGCCGCCATATGCCGCTGATTCAAAAAGGCGAATACACCGGCGGGCGCTACGCATACATCGACAGCAGCAACGAGCTGAAAGTTCTGATCGAGCTGCTGGAAAACGATTAATCCGATAAGCAGGGCGAGGTGCTAAAGTTATGAATATTTTGATTACGGGATCAGCCCGGGGGCTTGGCTTTGAAACGGTCAAAGCGGCGCTTGCGCTTGGGCATACCGTGTTTGCAGGCGTGCGGGATATGGAGCGGCATACCGAGCCGCTTCGTGCGCTGCGTGCAGTCCATCCGGACCGGCTTACGCTGATCGCAATGGATGTCACTGACGAAGAGAGCGTGAAAAACGCCAAATCGGCCGTGCTGGAGCATACGGATGTGCTCGATGCCTTGATTAACAACGCAGGCGTGCTGATCGGCCGCGAGCATAAGCTGGAGGAGCTGGATTTTGCCGATATGGAACGATCCATGCTGGCGAACCTGTACGGACCGATGAAGGCCGTGAAGCATTTCCTTCCGCTGCTGCGCAGGAGCGCCCAGCCGTGCATCATCAACATCAGCTCGGAGGCCGGAAGCTTTACCGGGGCCTACGGCGGGGATTATCCCTACGCGATATCCAAAAGCGGGCTGAACTACTTTACCGCGCAGCTCCGCAAGGAGCTGACTCCTCAGAATTTTGCGATTTATGCGGTGCACCCCGGCTGGATCCGGACCCCAATGGGCGGCGACCAAGCGCCGGGCGACCCGGCGGATACCGCGCAGGGCTTGCTGCGCATCGTGGAACGAACCGTCATTCCTGACCCGAATGCCTGGATGGTGAATCATCGCGGGGAAGCGATGCCCTTTTAACGGTCGCGATCTTTGGACCACCGTATTGCATTCGATCAATAAGGAGGATGCTACATGAAAACGATTTGGGCGGTTGTCGGCGACTTTTATCATGAAGCCGAGCCGGCGAAAAAGTCACTTGAACAAGTTTTGGAGCCCTTCTTGGTGAATGGACAAACTGGGCTGCTGTACAAGGAAGTTTCCGATCTCGCCGCCGGGCAGCTCGGGCAGAAGCCGGACCTCGTTATTTTATTTGCGGAGAACCGCCTGGAGCCGCAAAGGGACCCGGAGGCAGCCTGGATGACGGAGGACATCGACCGGCAGATCGAAGCTTACGTAAGTGACGGCGGTGCCTGGCTGGCATGGCATTCCGGGCTGGCGTCGTATCCCGAGGACGGCGCGTATGTGAACATGATGCGGGGATATTTTTTATCCCATCCGAAAGAGCACAGTAACGTGACTTATACACCGGTCGGCGGATCAGCCTTAGGCGAGCTGGACTGTACGTTCCGGTTCAAGGATGAACATTACTTTGTCGCCTGCTCCGAGCAGGAGACCGAGGTGTTCCTGCGGTCCTCTTCGCGGGACGGCGAATCCATTGCCGGCTGGCTGCATCCTTACGGCGAGGGACGGGTAGCCTGCGTGACGCCGGCACATCTGCCTGAGGGATTGCTGAACGAAGGGTTCATCCGGCTGATGCAGCGGGTGATTGCATGGAGCCTAGAACTCGAGCCGGTGGATGCGTAAGTAAGGAAGTCGCTTATGAGGAGCAGGCTTGGAGTTTGCATGGATAAAGGTTTATAGGGATTGTCATGCTGCCGGACACTGGGGTGTGAAATGCAGAAGAGGCAGGGAATAAGGCGTAAGTTTGGGCCTGTATTGTCAGGGATCAAGGCCGGAAGAGGCGTGGATACCTGAGTGGTTGAGGATTCACATGCAAGAGGAATCTGACAAAGATGATGAGGTCAAGCAAGATGAATAAGCAGATGGAATGAATTCAGGAAAGGCAGGCGGATGCGTCTGCCTTTTTTGCTTGACAATCGATTGGTATGGCGAGGTTTGCGAGCGATGCAATGCGCTATAGGAGCATGGTTAATAGCTGCTATGTCTGTTGGTGTTTTTGATATCGGATCCAGGTATTTCGATCGTTTAGCCCCGCACCGTATGCCCTCCCAGCACAACGCAGCGGAGGGGACGAAACAATTCCGGAGAAGCGGAGCGGTCGCCTGAAAGCTTTCCGCAGGAAAGCTCACTTCGGAAGCCCAGGCTGTCCCCGAATTTTATCCTTCTATCTAATCCGCGAAAATTCGGGGGCAACAGCGATCGGAGGAATGTTTCGTACACGGAGCGTCCATCGCAGCACAACGTTCAATATCGGCCACCCCCATGCCGCATTTTAACAGCCCGCCCATCATCCAGAAGCGTTAATTCCCGCTATCAATCGGTAGATCGCTCTATAGCAAGCCGATAAAGCGCTTTCTATAATGAAGTCATACGGCTGGGGCGGAAGCGAATGCCAAGCATTCCTGACTTTTGCCCGTGCAGCCAGAGACTTGCAGAGACAGGAGGAAAATGAGGCGAATGATCACTAACAGCCAAACGGACGCGGTCCAGGTCCGGCAAACCGGCTCCCTGATCCGCGTATCCACGGATCGGATGACGCTGGAGATCGACCTGGAACAGGGCCATTACAGCGCTGCCGGCGGCACGCTGTGGGACTGGAAAGAAATCCGCAGCGCTATCCGGTGGAACGGGCGCGAATACCATACGGGCAGCTACGACCGCCACAGCATGAGTGGGGAGCCGGAGAGCATCGAGGATGCCTTCGGGTCCGGCGTTCACTTAACGCTGGTGCATGAATCCGACATGCTCCCGACGCTGGAGCAGCATTTCTGGATTTATGAAGGTGCGCCGTTTTACCTAACGCAGCTGGTGGCCGTCCATAAGACGCGCATCCGGCTGAACCGGATGACGGTGCTGCGGTGCGGGCAGCTGTCCTTTGGGCCGACCATGGACAAGGAAGACGAGCTTACGGTGCTCCGCGTTCCCTACGACAACGACAAGTGGGTGCGCTATGAGACACAGACGGCGCCGCTGCGCACCGAGAGCTACGAGGTTACGGCCTTGTTCCGGCCGCACAGCCGGCAAGGGATCGTTGCCGGTTCACTGAGTCATGACGTCTGGAAAACCGGCATCAAAATCCAGGGCGAACACCCGGGAACACTGGATGAGCTGGAGCTGTACGCCGGCGCTGCCGGGGAAATGACCCGGGATTTTCAGCCGCACGGTTACGTCCATGGGACGCGCGTGGCGTCGCCGGTCGTATTCGTCGGCGGGTACGACGATTACCGCCGCGGCCTGGAGGCTTACGGACGGGCTAATGCTGCCCTGTCGCCGGCGCTTCCATGGGAAGGCGGGGTCCCCGTTGGCTGGAACAGCTGGTCTGCCGCCATGAGTACGCTGGATTACGATCTGTACACATCGACGAGTGATTTTTTGAAGCGCGAAGTCCAGGCGGATGGTTTTCAAAATAACGACACGCTGTACATCAACTTCGACGCGTTCTGGGACCGTCTGACGGATGAAGAGATGGAGGATGCGCTGAACCGGGTGCGGCAAAACGGCCATAAGCCGGGGACGTACTGGACGCCGTTTGCCTTCTGGGGCAGTCCGTCCCAATTCGACAAGCCCGTGGAGGGAACGGATGGCGAGTTCACGTACAGCGACATTTTGCTGCGGGACGCTGAAGGCGAAATCCTGCCGGACATCGCCGGCGGCCTGGCGATCGATCCGACCCATCCGGGGGCGCTGAAGCGCATCGATTGGTTTACGGACAAAATCATCCGGGAGGGCTTCGAGTACATCAAGCTCGATTTTATGGCGCACGGTGCGCTGGAGGGGCAGCATTACCGCCCTGAAATCACGACAGGTATTGCTGCCTATCATTATGGGCTGTCTTATTTGGCGAAAAAGCTGTCTCCGGAAGCCGCCGGAAAGCCGATCTTCATCAACCTGTCGATCGCGCCGCTGTTCCCGTATGCCTTTGCACACAGCCGGAGAATTTCCTGCGACGTGTTCGGCATGATCGGGGATACCGAGTACCTGCTCAATTCGCTTACTTACGGCTGGTGGATGAACAATACGCTGTACCGGTTCAACGACCCCGACCACTCCGTGCTGTACAAGAGCTTTAACCAGGAGGCCACCACACGCCATGAGGGGCGGAGCCGGCTGTCGGCATCCGTGATCGCGGGGACGGTGCTGCTGCTCGGAGACGATTTCAGGCAGGAAGAAGCAGCCTCCCGCGCCAAGGCTTGGCTGCGGAACGGCAGCATCATGGGGCTTGCACGGAAGGGCACAACGTTCGTTCCGGTGGAAAGCGCCCAGGGCGGCCGTGCGGCGGACGTCTTTATGCTGGCTGATCCGGACGAGGAGGGGACGGTCTACCTGGCTGTATTCAACTTCGACGGCAAACAGGCGGCGGACAAGACAGTCCCTCTGGACCGCTTGGGACTCGACCCGCTCGCAGCTTACCGCGTAACCGACCTGTGGGAAGGGACCGAGATTGAGGCCAGCGGGGAAGTCTGCTTAAGTCTTGAACCGGCGGCGTCCACCATTTTAAAGTTATGCATCCAACCCTAATTCAAATTTCAAGGAGGATTGAGGATTGCCGATGAGTACACGAACCCGGTTTATCCCGAAAATATTGCTGATGGTATGGGCGGGGCTGCTGGCCCTGTCCTGGCCCGGGGCTTCCTGGGCCGCAACTTCTGAAACGGCTGCCGGAACGGGAGTCAATGCAGCAGCAGCTTCGTACGAGGCGGAAGCTGGCGCGAACACGTTTACGGGTAATGCGGGTCCTGCGGACTGCGGAACCTGCTCGGGCGGCAAAAAAGCCGGCAACCTGTACGGCGGCTCCACCCTGCAGTTTAACGGCGTCACCGCGGATCAGGCCGGCGTCTATACGATGACGGTGCACTACATTTCCGGCGACCCCCGCGCCGCCGTCATTTCGGTCAACGGGGCGGAAGGGGAAAATTTCAACTTTCCCAAAACGGCGGACTGGAATACGGTCGGCACCTACGATATCCAGATCGACTTGAAGCAGGGCAGCAATACGATCCTCTTCGACGACGGCGGCGGATACTCGCCGGATATCGACCTGATCGAGCTGCGGCTGGCATCGGCCGGCGACGGCGTGCCGGACCATGACGGCAGCATTGGCGAACTGGGCAAACAGCTCTATGTCACGAAGTACGGCCCCATTACGCTGACTGAGTATCAGCGCGGATTTAGTGTAGCCAATCCGTCGTATGAACTGCTGTACAACACTTCAACCGGCCTGTCCCAGTACAACTGGAACCATAAGCCGGTGATCAAGGGTGCCTATAGCGAAATCCAGCTCGACAAAACCGTGGCGAGCAAGGATTACGGCAAGCATACGTTTAAAGCCAAGAACGGTGTGACTCCCTTCCGTGACGCCACGGGCGAAGGCATCAAGGTTACGGTCCGCAGCGAGCAAAAAGGACTGCCGGATCTGAGCCAGGTCTTTTACATTTATAACAATGGACCGTACGTGTTGGCGGAAGTTACGGCTTCCCAAGCCGCCGGGCTGACGACGAACCAAATTACGCCGCTGGCTGTGGAGGCCCGGGGCGGAATCGATATCGGCAGCTACGGCGACAACCGGGTGCTCGTGACGCCTTTTGATAACGACAGCTGGTCCCGGTATCAGGCGAAAAGTATCAATACTCGCTTAAATACGGATAACTATGTCAGTTCCGAACTAACAGCCATTTATGACAATACAAGCCGAAAAGGTCTGGTGGTCGGTTCCGTTACGCATGACACATGGAAAACCGGAATCCACTGGAGCGGCACAGACAATAAGCTGAACGAGCTGCGCGTGTACGGGGGCTTTACTTCCCAGGCTTCCACGCATGACAGCCTTCCGCACGGAAGCGTGTCCGGAAAGAGCGTGACTTCGCCGAAGGTGTTCATCGGTTTGTACGACGACTACCGCAAAGGCATGGAGGGTTACGGCCAGGTGAATGCCGCGATTGCGCCGCCGCTTGCTTTTGGCCAAAACATCCCTGAAGGCGTACCGGTCGGCTGGAACAGCTGGGGCGCTTATGCCGATCATCTCAGCTACGACAACGCGGCAGCCGTCTCCAATTATGTGAAGGAGCATCTGCAGAACAACTCTTTCGAGAACAACGGGAACGTGTATATTAACCTCGATTCGTATTGGGATAACATGACCGACCAGCAGCTGACCGATCTCGTGAAGCTGATTCACGGCAACGGACAGAAGGCGGGCATCTACTACTCCCCGTTCGTTTATTGGGGGGACAACATGGACCAGGTGGTCGAAGGGACGGACGGCAAGTACAAGTACGGGGATATCGTGCTGAGAGATGCATCCGGCAGCGTTCTGCCGAAGCTGGACGGCGCTTATGCCGTGGACCCGACCCATCCGGCCGTGAAAGCCCGGATCGACTACTATATGAACCGTTTCAAAAAGGAAGGTTTTGAGTATATTAAGGTAGACTTCCTGTCCCATGGCTCTTTGGAAGGCCGGCATTACGATTCGAAAGTGCAAACCGGCATTCAGGCGTACAATCAGGGAATGGCTTACCTCGATCAGGCCATCGGCGGCACGATGTTCATCAGCGAATCGATCGCTCCGCTGTTCCCGAGCCAATATGCGCACAGCCGCCGCATTTCCTGCGACGTGGACGGCAGCCTGGGCAGCACGGAATACCAGCTGAACAACTTGACTTACGGCTGGTGGCAGAACGGGACGATTTATCATTACACCGACCCGGACTATATGACGCTGGTGAAGGGCGGCTCGTATGAAGGAGCGCAGACCCATGTCAATGCGGCGGCCATTTCGGGTACGGTCTTCCTGAACTCCGACGATGTGAACGACCCGGCGGCGCGCCAATACATGGAGAGCCTGCTCACCAACCCGGAAGTGAACGCGCTGGCGGTGAAGGGCAAAGCATTTAAGCCGGTGGAAGGAAATACCGGAACGAAAGCAGCGGACCTGTTTGTGCTTGAAGACCAAGGCACGTATTACTTGGCCGTGTTCAATTACACGCAAAATCCGGAGCAGCGTCAGATCGACCTGAAGCGTGCCGGCATTCCTGTCCAAGCGGGGGCTTCCGTTCAAGTGACCGATTTGTGGACCGGGGAAAAGGTAACGGCAGGTGCAACGCTGGACGTTACGCTGAAAAGCGCCGAATCCAAGCTGTACCAAATTAGTCCTTGAATTTGACTTTGCCCATAGGCTGGTTTATCGTGGGACAGGATGGGTGGTTTTCAGTCATCCACGACATTTACCTGATTCGAAGGAGGCGTCTTACTCATGAACAATCTGCAGTCCACCACAACCTTGTCCAGCGGATATGCCATGCCATGGCTCGGGCTGGGCGTCTACAAGGCACAGGAAGGCAATGAGGTCGTTGGCGCGGTGAAAGCGGCCATTGCGCACGGCTACCGCAGTATTGACACGGCTGCGCTGTACGGTAACGAAGAAGGTGTCGGCAAGGCGGTCCGGGAATCCGGCGTTCCGCGTGAGGAGCTGTTCATTACCACCAAAGTTTGGAATTCGGATCATGGTTATGACTCTACCCTGAAGGCGTTTGAACAAAGTATAAGCAAGCTAGGCCTGGACTATGTGGATCTTTACTTGATTCACTGGCCGGTCAAAGGCAAATACAAGGATACATGGCGTGCGCTGGAAAAGCTGCAAAAGGACGGCAGGGTCCGTACGATCGGCGTATCCAACTTCCACGTTCATCATTTGGAAGATCTGATGCAGGATGCCGAGGTGAAACCGGCCGTCAATCAGGTGGAGCTGCACCCGCTGCTCTCCCAAACGGAACTGCGCAGCTACTGCAAATCGCAGGGCATTCAGATTGAAGCCTGGTCGCCGCTGGCTGCGGGCCAGCTGCTGGACAATGAAGTGCTGGCAGGCATCGGCGCCAAATATGGTAAATCCACCGCGCAGGTCATCATCCGCTGGGATCTTCAGCACGAGATCGTGACGATTCCGAAATCGGTCAAGGAGCACCGGATCATCGAAAATGCCGATGTGTTCGACTTCGAATTGACGGCGGACGAAATGCAGCAGATCGACGGGTTGAACCGGAATCAACGGACCGGCGGGGACCCGGATAATTTTAATTTCTAAGCGGCATCTATCAGAGCAAGTATGACCAACCCAATCGCGTATTCCGGCTGACAAGCGGATGCGCGATTTTTTATTGTTCCCTGGATTCATATCCGGTGCAGCGGATTCAGCCGGTACTGGCTGGGAGTCGTGCCGTGAAAGCTGCTGAAGTGCCGGGAAAACGGGTGGATGGACGGGTACCCCAGCTTTTCCGCAATCGCCGTAATGCTAAGGTCGGTTTCGACCAGCATATGGGCCGCCCGCTTCATCACGAGCTGATGATGGTAGGCCTTCGGGGTCATCCCCGTTTCGCGCAGAAACAGTTCATGGAAATAGGTGCGTTTCAGACCGCAGAACCGAGACCAGGCTTCCACCGACTGTCCATGCTCCGGACGGCTGTTCAAATACTCCAGCAGGCGGACGATGCGGTAATCGCTCGGATGCTGCACGTTCACGGCGTTGTGCCAGGACAGCATCCAGCCGTACAGAAAGCTGTTCACCGTTTCGCTGCGGTAAAACTTGGATTCGCTGTACATCCTGGCGATCATGGCGATTCCATCATACAAATGGGGATGGGCGCGCAGGGAGAAGACGCTCGGAAGCCGGTCCAGTTCATCGCAGGGCTGCTGAACAGACAATCGGTCAAAAACGAAAGGCTCGGGCGCATGGATGAAAGACCGGCTCGGAGAGAGCGGGTTGGCGTCATCCCATAAATCGAAATACAGATTATACGAAGGCAGCGGCTGGGACGGGCGGATGTGAAAAGCATGCGGCTGGCCCGGGCGCAAAAAAATGAGCGTTCCCCGCTCGATCGGATATTTGACCCCTTCGACCTCCATTTCTCCAGGGCCTTCATTAAACAAGTGGAGGGCATACACGCTGCCTGCGCGCAGATGCTCGTTGCTGCTGCCGTCGTACAGATAACTCATGGAGTCGCCTACGAATGGAGTTATCTCGGATAAGCTTTTGTTCATATCATGTCTCCCCCGCATTTAGAAGGTGTATGTCTGCTGATTCAAAACGATAGATTGGCGGATGAATTGATAAATCAATGGATGCGTTAACAAAGACGGATTATACATCAAAATGATACGATAAAATCAACGGTACCGGAATAGAATTCAGTAAGAAAAGCGGATGAATTCGCAAATAAATTATGGTGGAGGATATCGGATGAATGACTTGAAGCTCTGGTACGAAGGCCCTGCGGCAAGCTGGGCACAGGGGCTGCCGCTCGGAAACGGCAGAATGGGCGGCGTGATTACATCGGCTCCGTACAAGGAAGTTTGGAGCCTGACCGAGGTCACATATTGGTCGGGACAAGCGGAGCCCTGCCACGGCCGCTCCAATACGAAGCAGGATCTGGAGCGGATGCGTGAGCGCTTTTTTGCGGGTGATTATGCCGCTGGCGACAAGCTGGCGAAGGAGCATTTGCAGCCGCCTAAGCGCAACTTCGGCACGAATTTGAGCCTGTGCGACATCATCCTGGAGTGGCCTGCGGCAGCCTCGGAAGGGGGAGCGGAAATGCGCCGGGAGCTGGATTTGCAGCAGGCCGAGGCGCGCTCCGCCGGTACAATGAACGGATACCGGTTTGAACGGGAGACGTTCATTTCCCATGCGGACGATCTGATGGTGTCCCGGCTGTGGACCGAGGACCCGGCGGGGCTAACGTTCACGCTCCGGCTCGAGGGCCGCACGGAAGAGTTCGGCAGCGAAGCCCGGGAGCCGGACATGCTGGCCTTTACCGGCAAAGCGGTCGAAACCGTGCACAGCGACGGAACATGCGGGGTGTCCTGCAGCGGAGCGGTACGTGTCCAGGCCCGCGGTGGCAGCGTGCTGGCCTCGTCCGGAACGATCCGGGTGGAGCAGGCGGAAGAAGTGTGGGTATACACCGCAGTGCACACGGATTACCGCCAGCAGGACTATGCATGGAAGGAAGCGGGCTTCCGCCAGCTGGAGCAGGCGCTGGGCAAAGGCTATGACCGGCTCAAGGCGGACCATGCCGCCGATTACCGGCCGCTGCTGGAGCGGGTGCGGCTGGATCTCGGCACGTCAGCGGCGGCCGGCCTGCCGACCGATGAGCGGATGCGCCGATTCCGCGCGGGCCAGACGGATGATCCGGCGCTGTTCGCGCTCTTCTTCCAGTACGGCCGCTATCTGATGATCGCCGGATCACGCCAAGACTCACCGCTGCCGCTGCACCTGCAGGGCATCTGGAATGACGGTGAAGCGTGCCGGATGGGCTGGAGCTGCGACTATCATCTGGACATTAACACGCAGATGAACTATTTTCCGGCGGAAATTGCCAATCTTGGCGATTCCCACGAGCCGCTGATGCGCTACGTCCGGAAGCTGGCCCAGGCCGGCCGGTCGGCCGCGCGGCAGTATTACGGCGCAGAAGGCTGGGTGGCCCACGTGTTCTCCAACGTCTGGGGCTTCTGTTCGCCCGGATGGGAGACGTCGTGGGGCCTGAACGTGACGGGCGGCCTCTGGCTTGCGACCCATATGATGGAGCACTACGAATACGGCATTAACGACAAGTTCTTGGCGGAAGAGGCGTACCCGGTGCTCAAAGCAGCCGCGGCCTTTTTCCTGGACTACATGACCGTGCATCCGGAATTCGGCTGGCTGGTGACCGGGCCTTCCAACTCGCCGGAGAACAGCTTCTATCCCGGGTCTCCGGAGGAAGGAGCGCAGCAGCTCTCCATGGGTCCGACGATGGACCAGGTATTGGTGCGGGATCTCTTCACGTTCTGCCTGAATGCAGCCCGAAAACTGGACGTGGACGCCGAGCTGCAGCGGAAGTGGGAGCACGCCATCTCACTGCTGCCTCCATTGCAGGTCGGCCGGCGCGGCCAGCTGCAGGAGTGGCTGAAGGACTACGGCGAAGCGCAGCCGGAGCACCGCCATTTGGCCCATCTGTTTGCCCTGTATCCCGGCAGCCAGATTACGCCGCATCATACGCCGGCATTGGCCGAGGCGGCGCGGGTAACACTGCAAAACCGCATGGAGCGCATCGACCTTGAGGACGTGGAATTTACCGCCGCCTTATTCGGTCTCTTCTTCGCCAGACTGCACGACGCGGACCGGGCTGAGCATCACATCGCCCATTTGATCGGCGAGCTGTGCCTGGACAACATGCTGACCTACTCCAAGTCGGGGATCGCCGGGGCGGAGACGAATATTTTCGTAATCGACGGCAACTTCGGCGGGACGGCCGCGATCGCGGAGATGTTGCTGCAGAGCCATGCTGGGGAAATTCATCTGCTGCCGGCGCTGCCGGACAGCTGGCCGGACGGGGAAGTTCGTGGGCTTCGGGCCAAAGGAAACATGGAAGTGGACTTGACATGGAAGCATGGCAAGCTTGTCCACGCCCGGATACAGGCCTTGTCGGGTGGAACCGTTCAGGTATATTGCGGGGATCGGAGCGTGACGCTGAATTTAACCGCCGGCGAGGTGCATACGCTGGACGGAGCGCTCGCCGCGAATACGGCTGCCGGACGAACAAGCTGAGCCGCGCCGAGCTTCGGTGAACTTTAGGCATAAAGGCAATTGCAGCCGTTCGGGCTGCGGTTGCCTTTTCTATATACAAATCATGATTTACGGCCTCCTCAGTCCCGGTGATGCTGCATTCTAACCGCAAAACAGGGAAAAATGTACCTTTTGGCTGGAGTGTACCTATACAAATTTGCGATCAAGGCTTTATTATGGAATGTACGCTGCATGAGCAGGCAATACATCTTTCAACCCACAAAATGATAGCGCTATCAAAATAAGGGGGATATCATGCTGAAACGTTCCAGCGTTTTTCGAAATTTTCTGATTTCTTATATCGTCATTCTTCTGATCCCCTGTGTGGGCGGTTACATTTCTTACCTCACCTCGATATCCGTTACACAGTCCATCTCGATCGACAACAGCTTAATTCAGCTGGAAAAGAGCCAGGAGCTGCTGGAGCACCGGATGGCGGAGGTGGAAGGCATGACCCGGCAAATCGCCATCAGCCAGGAAGTGAATATGCTGATGAACGACCGCCATCAAGTGCAGGATGTGTACGGTTTGTGGAAGGCGATGCGGAACGTGCTGACCTTTGGACAAACCAACGATTTTCTTCAAAACTATTTCATTTATTTGGCCAATTACGATTTGATCCTGACTTCAGGCTCCACTTTCCGGCCGGAGCATTATTATGAATATTTTCATTATGACGATATGTCGTTTGACGAATGGAAGACCCAAGTGCTGCTAAAGACCCACCGCAGCGAAATCAAGCCGTTGACGGCCTATACGGAGAGGGGAATGGGTACTTCCGTCATTACGTTTATGCAGTCCTTGCCGCTCGACAGCTTCAACGATTCCTCGCCGGCGAGCGTGGTGGTCATGATCGACGAAAAAACCATTACCGGTTTGCTGTCAGGTCTGACCAAAGGATTTGGCGGATGGGTGCATATCTATGACAGTCAAGGAAATACGCTTGCGCTCCAAGGGAGCGTTCCGTCGTATGTGGACAGATTGAAGGATGACCCGGCTTTTGATGCCAATAAAACGAGCCAATTTTATAAGGATGACCTGGTCATCACAACCCGTTCGGACAAGAACGGTTGGGTGTACCAGGCCGGCATTCCGCGGACAACCCTCATGGAGAACGCCAACAAGATCAAGCGCGCAACCTTTATCCTTACCGGAGGGACGATGCTGATCGGCCTGCTGGTCGGGCTGCTGCTGGCGCGTCGTCACAGCGTTCCGATCCAAAGCATGATCGGTATTATCAAAGAACAATTCGGCCGGGACGAGCTGGAGAAAAGGAATGCGTATGATTTTCTTAGCGGCAATATCGCCAATATGATCAAGACCAACAAACAGCTCGAAGGCGAGCTGACCCTTCAGCTTCCGCTGGTCCGCGACGCTTTCATTAAGCGCCTCATTGCAGGCGAATTCGAATCGCACGATGTCATCGTGGCGGCGGCCAAACAGGCCAACATTTCGCTCGACAAGGAGAGCGGTTATGCAGGCATTCTCTGCATTAACGGATACTCGGGTATGGACAGCGTGGAAATTTTGAATGAGCTCAGTGCCACACGCCTCCTTGTGAAACAAGCGCTGCTGGAAATCGCGGGTCCGCTGCCGGTATCCGACCTTGGATCCGATAAGCTTGTCGTCTTGTTTTTCTCGCACGAGAACCGGGAACCCGGGCAGGACGAGGAGGAGCGGATAACCGCGCTGATGGAAGAGCTGATCCAGCATCTGTTCCAGGAATACAAGGTTTCCATCCAAGCTGGTTTCGGCGAGGGCTTTGAGACGCTGATGGATGTGAGCCAATCGTTCGAGCAGGCCAAGCAGGCGCTGGAATATGCCGTGTTTGTGAACTCCAAGGGCATGCTGTGGAATCATGAAGCCCGCATCGAAAACACGACGTATTATTACCCGCTCGACGCGGAGCAGCGCCTCGCAAGTACGATCCGGGCCGGGGAAGAGGAGGAGGCCGGCAAGATCATCGACAGCATTTTTGAGCAAAATATCGCAAGGCGCGAGTTGTCTGTCGAGATGAAGCATCAGCTCGTCGGTGAGATCAAAGGAACTTTCCTCAAGCTGCTCGATCAGAAGGTTTTCCAAGAGTCGAACATGCTGGAAACTGTGAAGCGGAGGGTCATCGACATCGGCCCCGCCGAGCCGCTGGATTCCGTTCAGGCCGAAATCAAGAGCATTACCGCCACGCTGTGCGGCTATATCGCCAACAAGAAAAAGGACTCCCATGCCAAACTGGTTCAGCGGATGTACCAGTACACGGAGGAGATGTACGCCAATCCCGATCTGACCCTGTACCGGGTGGCCGAATATGTGGAACGGCCGGAAAAATACATTTCCCAGTTATTTAAAGAAGTGACCGGGGTCAATTACTCGGACCATCTGATTAAGGTGCGCATGGAGAAAGCTGCTGAACTGCTTAAAGAAAGCAATCATACGGTCGACGATATCGCCGCCCAGGTGGGGTACAACAGCTCCCATTCGTTCCGCAGGGCGTTCAAGCGATTGATCGGCGTGACGCCGAGCGTTTACAGGCAAACGCTCGACGAATAGCACCAGTTCTTGTAAGCCGCAGGATCCGTTTGAGGACGATGCGGCTTTTGTGCGTGCGGAAGCCGAAACGGAAATATGTACAGCGCTTAGAGCGATGGACCCCCGAAAAAAGGGAAATTGGATGCAAAACGACCGAAGTGTACCTGTTCAAGCGCCCGTTTGATCCACTATGCTCAAGCAAGAAAGAAAACGCTGTCATTTCATCACGCATCCACGCTGATGGCATAGGGGGGATTATTATTCTGAACAAGCAAGCCGCAATTCCAATGAAGCGCAAAAGCAGTACGCGCAAGGTCAGTTACTGGCAAATTGCCGGTAAAAGCATGAAGAAGCATTGGCAGCTCTATCTGCTCGTGATTCCTCCGCTGTTATTTTTCCTTATTTTCAAATACTACCCGATGTTTAACGCAGTCCTTGCATTCAAGGATTATAACGTCATTAAGGGGATTTGGGGCAGTCCATGGGTAGGCTTCAAGCATTTTGAGCTGTTCTTTAAAAATCCGCTGTTTTGGACATTGCTCAAAAACACGCTGCTGCTGAGCGGTTATTTGATCCTTGCCGGATTTCCGATTCCGATTATTCTGGCGCTGATGATTAACGAATTGCGCGGGAAGAGATTTAAGAAATTCGTGCAGATGGTCACTTTCGCTCCTTATTTTATTTCCACGGTAGTTATGGTGTCGATCGTCATGCTGTTCCTGTCCCCAAGGCTGGGCTTCGCCAACGTCGTCCTGAATTATTTCGGGCTTGAATCGGTGAATTTTTTGGGCGACCCGGGCATGTTCCGCTCCATCTATGTCTGGTCCGATATTTGGCAGACGGCCGGCTACAGTGCGGTCATCTATTTAGCGGCCCTGGCGGGCATCGACCCGACCTTGTACGAAGCAGCCAAGGTGGACGGGGCTTCGCGGTTCCAGAAAATCTGGCACGTCGATTTGCCGGGCATCATTCCGACCATCGTCATCATTCTGATTTTGAATGTCGGCAACGTCATGGCGATCGGTTTTGAAAAAGTATATCTTTTGCAAAATCCGCTGAATCAGGTGAATTCGGAAATTATCGCAACCTATGTGTACCGGATCGGATTGCTGAACGCAAACTACAGCTTTGCCACAGCCGTCGGCCTGTTTAATTCCGTCATCAATCTCATCCTGCTGCTGACCGTAAATGGATTGGCGAAGCGGCTGACGAACAACAGCATTTGGTAAGGAAGGAGCAAAGGTATGACCATTCAACTCGCAGGAAGAAAAGCAATCAAGGAGTCGAAGGGCGACCGCCTGTTTTTAGGTATCGTCTACACCATTTTGATCTTGGTCGTCCTGGCGGTTCTGTATCCGCTCGTCTACATTTTAAGCAGCTCCATCAGCAGTCCGGCGGCGGTTACCTCCGGAAAGGTATGGCTGTGGCCGGTCGACATTTCGTTTGAGGGTTTCCGCGTGCTTTTCAGCAGGCAGGAAATTATGACGGGCTATTTAAACTCAATTATTTATACGGCGGCAGGCACCCTGATCAGCGTCACGCTGACGGTCATGATTGCCTACCCTTTGTCCCGGAGGTCCCTCTTTGGGCGAAACGTATTCATGATGATCATCACGTTTACGATGATTTTCAGCGGCGGGTTAATTCCCACCTATATGGTGGTGAAAGAGCTGCACTTGATCGACACAAGGTGGGCGCTGCTCATTCCTAACGCCATCTGGGTATGGCAGGTGATTATCGCACGCTCCTTTTTTCAATCGTCGATTCCGGGGGAATTGCTGGAGGCCAGCGAAATCGACGGCTGCAGCGATATCCGGTTTATCCGCAGCGTCGTGCTGCCGCTGTCCAAGCCGATCATTGCCGTTCTGGTGCTGATGTACGCCGTTGGGCAGTGGAATGCCTATTTCGATGCGTTGATCTATCTCAGAAGCGCAGACCTGTTCCCGCTGCAGTTAGTCCTCCGGAGCATTATTATCCAGAACAACAGCTCGGGCGGAACGATGGACGCCATGGCGATGGTGCAGAAGCAACAACTGGCCGAATTGTTAAAATATGCGCTGATCGTGGTGGCGACCCTTCCGGTGCTTGTCATTTACCCGTTCGTGCAGCGCTATTTCGTGCAGGGGATGCTGGTCGGATCGGTCAAAGGATAACCTTGAGGTGCTGATTTCGGCACGCCATCCTGATTCTTATTCCATTTCAAATGGAGGTGGTGCCCTTTTTTGAGAAGAGGAAGGCATAAGAAGCTTGCTGCAGAACTATTAAAAAGGGAGCGATTCGATTGAAAAAAAGCCTAATACGAATGTTTATCCTGCTGATGGCCACCTTCGTCGTCATCAGCGGCTGCTCCGGCAAAAAGACAGATAGCCCGGACAGCGCACAGGGAGGCGGTACCGCAGCCGATGGGGGAGCGTCGAAGCCTGTACAGGTCAGCGTGTTCGCTGTCCAGGAATCGGGAATCGACATTCCGACGAACAAGTTTACCAAATTCGTCGAGGACAAATTTAACATTCAGTTTAAATGGCAGATTAACCCTTCCGACGGAGCTAAGGAGAAACGCCAGATTTCGCTGGCAAGCGGCGATTACCCCGATGCTTATCTGCTGACAGCCTACATCGATGAATTTTCACAGGCCGACGTCCTGAAATACGGGCAGCAGGGGGTGCTGATTCCTCTGAACGATCTGATCGACCAGTATGGGCCCAACATCAAGAAGGCGATGGAAGAGAGTCCTGAAATGAAAGCTCTTGTCACGGCCCCTGACGGCAATATCTATGGGCTTGGAGCCTACACCGAATGCTTCCACTGTTCCTATCCGAACAAAATGTGGCTCAATACCGAATGGCTGAAAAAGCTCAATCTTCAAGAGCCGAAGACCACGGAGGAATTCAGAGAGGTTCTGAAGGCTTTTAAAACGAAGGATCCCAACGGCAACGGCAAAGCCGACGAAGTTCCGCTCAGCGGTTCGACAGAGGACTTCGGCGTCCGCATCATTCCTTATCTGATGAACAGCTTTATCTATGACGATGACCGGAACTATTTGACGATGAGCAGCGGCAAAGTGCAGTCCGCCGCCATTACGCCGGAGTGGAAGGAAGGATTGAAATACGTTAAGTCCCTCTATGATGAGGGACTGATCGACCCGGGCGCATTTACGCAAAATGCTGAGGCCTTCAAAAAAGTCGGCGAAAATGCCGGTGCTGAAATTCTTGGCGCAGGAGCAGGCATGCACCCGGCCATCTTTGTCAATATCGACCCGGGCAACACCCGTTCCGCACACTATAACCCGCTGCCGCCATTGACCGGTCCGAACGGCATCTCGTATGCCACGCATGATGCCGGGGGCGTCACTTCCGGAGCTAAATTTGTTATTACGAATAAAGCAAGCAAAGAAGCGCAGATCGCATTAATTAAAATGGTGGATTATATGTTCACGCCCGAAGGGCAAACCAATGCCGGAACCGGTATGAAGGGCATCGATTGGACGGATCCGGAGCCGGGAGACAAAGCGCTTGGTGAAGGCGTCAAGCCGATGGTCAAAACGATTCCGACGAAGGAAGGCGAGCAGCCGCACAATGCGGGATGGAGCGGAATGGGGCATTTCTATATGCCGAAAGAATACCGCGACACCTGGGTACAGGGCACCGATATTTATGCTTCGGACGGCTATGAGCGCAGATTGTACAACGCTACGCTTCTGTACCAAGGACATGAGCCTAAAGAAATCTTCCCGATTTGGTCCGTCTGGATCGATCCAACCGAAATCGACGAAGCCAGCATGCTGCAGACCAACCTGAAAAATTACATTGAGCAAAATGAACTGCAGTTCGTGACCGGCAACAAAGACCTGGACAAAGATTGGGACGCTTACGTGAAAGGCTTGAAGGACCTGCAGCTGGACCGTTACCTGGAAATTTTGCAGACGGCTTATGATAAGTTAGCAAAATAATACGATATCACAAGGAACCGGCGGCCGGCAAAGCCTGCTGGTTCCTTTGCGGGATGCCGGTTCTATAACAGACTGGCATCTTCCGCATTTCCGTTCATTTTGAGAACAAGGGCCGATTTGTAAAATCAGTTAATCAGTGAACGGAGCAGACAACGCATCGAAAGGAGCAAGGCATGACTGATTCTGGAAATCCGGGTCCGGCGCTGTTCAAATTGATATCATTGGCGGACTTTGGCGACGCTGAGGGCTTACAGGCCAATGCAGGGGCGGCCATGCGGCTTGCGCTAGAGGCAGCCGGTTCGCATGATGGCCCTGTCGTATTGGACATCCCACTTGGAACATATCATTTTTATCCGGAGCATGCCGTCCGGGCGGCTTACCATATTACCAATACGGCCAGCGAGGTGGAAAACCCGGACGTCACGAAAACGGTCGCGCTGCTGATGAAGGGGCTTTGCCGGCTGACGCTGGAGGGGAACGGTTCCCTTTTTGTGATCCACGGCAAGCAAACGATGCTGCTGCTGGATGGCTGCGCGGATATCGAAATCCGCAACCTGCGCTTCGACTATGCGGTGCCGACTGTGACCGAGATGACCGTGGAGCGGCGCGGAGAGCATGAGCTCGACGTTTGCGTGCATCCGGATTCACATTATGAACTGGAAGACGGACGTCTCACTTGGGTCGGCGAAGGATGGAGGTTCCGGGAAGGGCCGGTACAGCACTGCGACTTGGTCCAAAATGCCACCTGGCGTATGGAAGATTGGCCGTCACGGGCTAAACGCATTGAGGAAATCGGCAGCCGGCGGCTGCGGTTTCATTTTGGGGAGGAACCCGTTCCGCATGTTTCGCCTGGAATGACCGTACAAATGAGAGACGGTATTCGTGACCAGGTCGGCGTGCTGATCCTGGAATGCGAGAGGATCCGTCTGATCGGCATGGGGCTTCATTTTATGCATGGGCTGGGCATCGTCGGCCAGTTTAGCGCGGATTTGACCTTCGCCGATCTGGATGTGACGCCGCGCCCTGAGACGGGGAGAACGGTGGCGGGCTTCGCCGATTTTATCCATTGTTCAGGGTGCCGGGGCCGTGTCTCGATCACGGACAGCCGGTTTGCCGGAGCCCATGACGATGCGGTCAACGTTCACGGCACGTACCTCCGCATCGTCGGCCAGCCGGCGCCCGATCAAGTGCGGGTTCGATTCATGCATCCGCAAACGTATGGATTCCGCGCTTTCTTTCCGGGGGACGAAATAGCTTTTGTCGATGCCCGCGGTCTTGCGTCCTATGCTTTCGGGCGGATCGCCGCGGTGAAGATGCTTGATCCCCGCGAGCTGCTTCTGACATTGGAGCAGCCGGCCCCAGCATCGATAGGGGATTACGATGTCATCGAGAACGTGACGTGGACACCGGAGATCGTGATCGAAAGGAACCATTTTGCCAGAATACCGACTCGGGGCATACTGGTGTCGTCGCCGCGGAAGACAGTCATAGAGGGCAACAGGTTTGAACGCATGAACATGAGTGCCGTTCTGGTTGCGAGCGACGCGAATTCCTGGTACGAATCAGGTGCAGTCGCGGATGTGCGCATTGCGGGCAACCAATTTATCGACTGTGGCGGAGAGGAGCATCCCGTGATCCGGATCGCTCCCGAGAATGAGCCTTCCGTGCCGGACGTGCCGGACGTACCGGTCCACCGCAACATCCGGATCGAGGATAACCGGTTCAGAACGGCTCATGCCATGCTGCTGTCGGCGCGAAGCACGGAAGGGCTGGCCTTTTGCCGAAACGATATTTTGCTTGCAGTGAAGGCTGGCAGCAAAGATGGCCTGTATTCGGGCGGGGTCTTTCATAGGCAATACCCTGACGGACTTTTTAAGCTGGAACGCTGCAGCGGAGTTACAATGGCCGACAATTCGGTCGGCTTCATGGTGGCTCCGACAGACGAATAGAACGAGGAATAAAGGAGATGGACGTCATCGACAAAAAAAGACTGATCGTATTTTTGGACAGCGGGGATACGCTCGTGGACGAGTCTACCGAGGTTCGTGACGAAGACGGAATCGTGGTCAGCGCCGACCTGATTCCAGGGGCCGCGGAGATGGTGAAGACGCTGCATTCGCTTGGCTTTACGCTTGCGCTCGTGGCCGACGGAGATGCACAATCCTTCAAAAACGTGCTGAGTCAGCACCGCCTGCACGATTATTTCGATGCGCTCATCATTTCCGAGCTGATCAAGGCCACCAAGCCGAGCCCGCGGATGTTTAAAGCGGCGATCGGCGCGCTGAACGGGTCCGAAGCGGATTTTGCCCGCACCATCATGGTCGGCAACAATTTGAGCAGGGATATTAAAGGCGCGAACGCCCTCGGCATCATCAGCGTTTTTCAATGCTGGACGCCAAGGTACCACCATACGCCGGCAGACGAGTCCGAGCAGCCCGCTTATACGATCAGCGAACCGATGCAGCTCATTGAACTTGTCAACCGGCTGGAAATGGAGCTTGGGGCAGCGGAAACGGAAGGAGAAAGCTCCGAACCCCAGAAAGTACGGCAAGAGCGGCAGGAGCGGCAGGAGTGGCAGGAACGCCAAGCAAAGGGGGCCGGGGATCATGCCGCATTCTAAGCCGATTCATGCGCATGCGTATCCCAAACCCATCATCCATACCCGGAGCGGTCTACCCGCATTTCAGGATAAGATACGTAAGGGACTGCCCGTAAACGTTGCTTTTCTTGGTGGGTCCATCACGGAGGGAGCGGGAGCTTCGGACGCGGATAAGACCAGCTGGCGTGGGCTGACACAGACCTGGCTTAAGGATCGCCACGGCGGCGACCGGGTGGCCTGCATCAACGCCGGTGTCGGCGGCACCGACTCGACCTTCGGCGCGCACCGGCTGCAGGAGCATGTCCTGGAGCACGGGCCGGTCGATCTTCTGTTCGTCGAATTCAGCGTCAACGATGGGACGGACCGCAGCGAGTCGATCCGCGGCATGGAGGGGATCATCCGCGGCTGCAAGCGGCGCTCGCCGCAGACGGACCTTTGCTTTGTCTATACCGCAGCGGACAAAAATTTGGGACCGGGCGTCCCGTTCAACATCGCCGTACACGAGGAGGTCGCTGCGTATTATGGTATCCCTTCCGTCAACTACGCCTCCGCCATTCAGCAGGGCATTGATGAGGGGCGCTGGACATGGAGGGAACTCGCGCCGGATGGCGTCCATCCGAATGACGAGGGCCACGCGCTGTATGCCGGCTTTGCCCGGGATTTCCTGGAGCCTTTCTTTGAGACAGGACTGGATGCGATAGCTGAAACCACTCATGTCACCAGCATGGGAAGGGATGTCCTTTCCCTCCCGCCTTTGGAGGCGGGAAATTACGAGTACGGACGGATGACCCGGGCGGACAGCATTTTAAGCCAAAGAGGATTTGACTACAACGGGCTTCAGCATAAGCCTGTTATGAACTGGCGGTACGATGACGGTCACTTGGAGGCGCTGAACGAAGGAGCAAGCCTCAGTTATATCGTGACCGGCCGCGGAACGGGACTCTGCCTGTTCATGGGCCCCGACTCCGGCATTCTGGAATACGCCGTGAACGGAGGCCCTTTTCAAGAGGTGAACCTTTTCGACGATTGGTGCAAGCTGGCTTACAGACCCGTGATCATCATGTTGGCCAGTGGTTCCGAACCGGCCGAAATGCAGGTGGAGGTCAGAAACACCGGACGAAAAGACATGGAGAGTCTGGGAACGCGACTGCAGGTGCTGCGAATCCTGAGCCATTAAAAAGGGGATAGCATGTCTCGCTCTGGTCGTAACAATCGTAACACTTGGGCCAAAGACCACTATTCACTAAGAAAAACCAGCCAGGCCCCCTTCAGGGTTCCGGCTGGTTTTGGTGTTATTCACGACCGTTACGGGAAAACGTTAGTATGTGCTGTACCTACGCTTCATTACCTGGCTCACGACCTGGCGGGAATATTTCAGCGGCCCCGGGTTCTAGTGTTCGGACACGCTCCAGGTAAGCCGTCACTCGGCGGTCATCTTGATTAGGATAGGCAAAGCCGAATTTCGCCGCCACTTCTTGCGCCGTGCTGCGGAATAAGTTGGTCATCGTAAACAGCGCGTTCCAAGCATCTTCGTATTGGCCTTTTGGATAGGTGGCCAAAAGCTGTTCCCAGCTCGATTCCGGAATGTATCCCTTTAAGTACTTCCCGTTTTTGCCGGTGCTCACCGAGAACCCGGTAAGGACGCCGGCCTGCCATTCGAGCATCTTGACCAGCATCTCCCGGATGATGTTCAAATGGTCGAGCGCGTACAGGATCTCCTGTCTCCACAAGCCTTTGGCGACGTAAGGCGAGACCCACCAAAACTCGTTGCAGCAGTCGGCAAATAATTTAGCGGTCGGCTGCTGTACCCAATACCCCTGATCCGTAGGCTCTGCCAGCTGTGGCAGGCTTTGGTCTTTGTCCAGCAGCACCACGGCCAAGCGGTCACCGCCGTTCCAGTCATCCTTTTTATCGATCGGGCAAAGGGTCAGGTCAATCCGATTGCCATCCGTGAACAGCATGAGATACGGATAAAATCCGTCCATAGCCGGAGGAACGAGCTTCATCTCCTCCGGTTTTTGCATGACGATCCGATCGCCGAATACGTTAACCCAGTCGGGATCCTGGATAAAAGACCCCACGTCAGTCACGACATACACAATATCGTAATCCTGAAAAACATCCTTCGGGGCATTCGGATTCGTCCGCGAGCCGTTCATCCCAACGGCCCGGATACGCTCGTCGCTTTTGGCTACATTTAATATCAAATCCAACATTTCTCGTTCGCTTCTCATCCCGGGTACAGCCTCCCTGTTTTATATTCATTTGGAGTTGGGTCATGCTTACAAGAGGCGGTCCACGAATTCGGATACTCCAGCGAACGACGAGTTCACGTTACAAGTGGTCAAGCAGCTTCTTCATGATGATTGTCCTCCTTTTTAGTGGTGGGTGCATCATCTGCAGAACGGAATTGTAAGGATCATGACAGGCGGTATACCGCCCATACCATAATTACTGACATCTTACCACAAGTTGGGGGAGGGCGGGAAAGCGTGCTGCTCAACTTAGGTGAATTTTCTTGAAGCCAATATCGGTAACATTCCGTTGGATGACCGGACCGTCGGGGTGGTCAACGGATGGTTCAAAAATCAATCTGGATTATACAGGGGATAGCTGATGGTCTGTGATCAAGCGAGTTCACAGTGATTTTAGACTGTCTACTTATGATGAACAAATTGGGACTTTGTCTTTTAAATGGTGGACAGAAATACATATCTTTTCCTAACTGTTGAGTTCTATATATAGTAAAAAAATGTGGAATTAGTACTAGATACAGGAATTTAGAGTCGATCCGCCAGCAGGGGAGTATAGTGTATCGTGTCCTTCTTTTGTAAGACAAAGTATGAAATTGTCCGTTGTGGAAGGACAGGTTTTGTGCTGACTGTGAGGTGGCCAGTAGGCGAATGCTTTTCACAAAAGAAACCAGACTTGCAAACAACAGTTATTTAAATACATTCCGAATAGCCGCAGCATCGAAGTCGTTCGTAATTTTGTATGACCTGGATGCATTTTTAGGTGCTGCTGCATTGTATTCAAAGGTATGCATATAGTCGCTATCATAGAGAGTGATTCCGTACGCTCTCCCTTCGTCGTTTGTCTTCACAGTTATCCAGTAGGATTCGGTAAATTGAATGTCTGATGATCCGGACTTTTTTAAATTCGCCGCAGAAAGTGAGTTCAATATTTCATTGATTTCTTCCGAATCCGTTACATTTTTGGTGTGCTCGCCTTGCTGATCGCGTTTGATGATTTCAATGGATGCAACATTGTTGGTATCGAGCTTATCCAGTACAGCTTCTTTGAAAGTAAAGTTTTTTGGTGAAAAGTAGAAAATCCCCAAGCCGATCACGATGAGGACGGCGGCCGCAAGGTATATTAGTCGTTTCATCACTTCATCCCCCTTCGTTCTGACTAACTCATGTAAAGTATGCTGCGGATTAGAAAATTTACTTTTACTCCCAATTCTATAAATAATGAGAGGCATAAATCAAGCGATAATTTGTTTCTATTAAATCAGGTTGCCTACGGCAACTTAAGAAACGACCAATCGAGTCAGATCTGTTTCAGGGAAATACTCAATAAGAAAAGCCTGCAGCCGTCGGCCTTTTTTTAAAGGCTTGGTTGATTTCGGCTCCTCCGAAATTCCGGCCTTGGGGTTGAACATGCCCCCCTACACAAGCCTACCATACCCTGATATCCGAACAAGGATTTGCCGCTGCGCGTTCCTCCTTGTTCGGATAGTTCAACTACTCCGGCGGCGCGGTGCGCCTGGCGGAGCCTCCAGTTGAACTAACAGGGGAAGCATGATCGAGAAGGTGATCGATATGATACGCATGTTCCAGGTGGCAAGCCTAACGGGCCGGTGATTTTAAACCAAAGGGAGCGAATCCAAGATGACATGATATCTTTCAAACTTGGCTTTATACATGGATGCAATAAAACAATGGCTTTAAGCAAATCAAAGCAGCCTAGCCAAAGGCCAGGCGCTGATCAGTCTGAGGCTCGTTCACGGCGGCCAAAGCCGCCCGGAACGAGCCTATTCCTTCCCTATTAAGAGTTGGGGGGAGGGGGCCATCCCACTCGCCAACGTCTGGGTTTCGCCAATCAACCTCCGGACTTGTGGTTTCCGAGTCCAGCCAAGTTCGCCGTACCAAACACAAAGCAGCCTGGGCAAAGGCCAGGCGCTGATTAATCTCAGGCGAGTTCACGGTCAAAGCCGTCCTGAACGAGCCTATTACTTCCCATCAAGAGATGGGGAAGGGCCTCACAAACGTCGAAGTCAACGGAAAAGTGGCACCAAGAGGAGGCGGGAATTGGGGTGGAAAGTCTACGTGCCGCCTTTGAGACCGGGTTCCAACAGCCTTTTCGATTCCAAGAAACCCGGTCTCAACAGCGGCTGAAACCCCAATCCCGCCCCTCCCACGCGCATACGTCTGGGTTTCCTCCAATCACCCCTCGCACTTACCCCACGCACCAAACGTCTGGATTTCGCCAGTCATCTGGACAGCTTGGCCATAGCCAAGCCACTCACAAATACACGCTTCGTCGACACACCACATTCCGTTTTGTCATCCCCGCACACACCCAGTCCTTCCTCAGCTCTTGATCGCCCCCATCATGATCCCCTTCACAAAATACCGCTGCACGAAGGGATATACGAGAATGATCGGCAGGGTGGCGACCATGGTCACCGCCATCCGGATGCTCTCGCTCGATACCGGGATGCGCTTGGAGCTTTGGGCCAGTTGCTGGGCGTCGGACATCATGCTGGCCGTCTGGAACTGGTTCAGGATTTTGACCAGCACGGCCTGCAGCGTCTTCAGCTCGGGCTTGTAGGTGTACACGTAGGAATCGTACCACGAGTTCCAGTGGCCGATGGCCAGAAACAGGCCGATGGTGGCCAGCACGGGAACGCAGAGCGGCATGATGATGCGGAAAAAGATTTGCAGGTCGTTCGCACCGTCGATTTTGGACGATTCCTCGATTTCGCCGGGGATTTGCTCGATAAAGGTCCGGACCAGAATCATCAGAAACACGCCGATCAGGCCGGGGAAAATATACACCCAAAACGAATCGATCAGCCCGACGGATTTGATGACCATATAGGTCGGAATCAGGCCGCCGCCGAAATACATCGTGAACACGAAAAAGAAGGAGAAGTACTTCCAGCCGATCAGGTTCCGTTTGCTGAGCGCGTAGGCCAGCATGGAGATGCAGAAGATGGACACGGCGGTGCCGACGACCGTCCGCAGCACGGTGATTTTGATGGCGCTCCAAATTTCCGGGTTACGGAAGATGGTCATGTAGCTCTCAAAGGTCGGCACGCGCGGCCAGAAATACAGCCCTCCTTTTAACGTGTCCGTCGCGTCGTTCAGGGAAATGACGAAGATGTTCCAGAACGGATAGAACGTCGCCAGGAAGATGATGGCCAAAAAGACGTACAGTGAGGCATCGAACAGATGCTCGGGGACCGTTTTGCTGTTTTTCATATCGTAAACCTCCCGGGTCGATTAGAATAAAGACTGGCCGTTGAGCCGCTTGGCGATGCCGTTGACGATGATGACGATGATAAAAGCGACGACGGAGCTGAACATACCGACGGCGGAGGCGTAAGAGAACATGCCGTTCTGAATACCGTAGCGGAACGAATAGGTCGACAGCACATCGGAGTAGTCGCGCGTCAAATCGTTGCCGAGCAGGAAGTGCTGGTCAAAGCCGGCATTTAGAATGCCGCCGAGGGCAAGGATCAGCAAAATGACGATCGTCGGCTTCAGGTGCGGCAGCGTGATGTAACGGATCTGCTTGAAGCGGCTGGCACCGTCGACTTTGGCGGCTTCGTACAGCTCCTGGTTAATGGAGGAGATGGCGGCCAGATACATGATCGAGTTGTAGCCCATGTCCTTCCACGTGTTGCCGATCGCGACGATCCACCAGAAGTAGGAGCCGTGCTGCAGGAATAAAACGCTCTCACGCGTAATATGCAGAAACTTCAATATACCGTTGATGGCGCCGTCCGAGGACAGCAGCGTCACGATAATATTGGCCGCGATAACCCAGGAAATAAAGTATGGCAGATACGATGCGGTCTGCACCGTCTTTTTAAAGCGAACACTCCGAATTTCGTTGATGGCGATGGCAATGAGGATCGGCATCGGAAACGAGAACAGCAGTGTAATTAAGGTTGACGCCAGCGTATTGCGCATGACGATGAGAAAGTCGCCGTTGTTGAAAAAGTACTGAAACCACTTGAATCCGACAAATTCACTGTGAAACAGCGTATGCCAGAAGCCGCCCAGCGTCGGCTGGTAATTGACAAAGGACATGTACAGCCCCACCATGGGCGTATAAGCGAAGATGAGCGCCCAGACGATCGCGGGCAGTATCATGAGGAACAGATACTTCTGTTGTTTGACGGTCACCCACAGCTTGCGCCGGGGGATCGGGAGCTCCGATCTTTTCTGTAAAGCCAGTTCGGTTTTCATAGGGGGCACCTCGCATCTTAAGTTAACTCAAATTATAAAACCCGCAAAAAATGAGTGTCGATACGCCATTGTAACGAAAGATGCTTGAAAATGACTTACATTTGTGAGGACCCTTAGTTAAGTAACGGGAAACCACTATAATATAGAATGAACTAAAGTTTTCTATCGTTATCACTTGATTCACGGGGCATTTCCGTGTCAGAAAAGGACTTTCTTTAGTTCATTTCTATATAATCGTTAGGCAAAAGGGGACTGGAGGGGGAGACCATGTACAGCATTTTTCTCGTGGACGACGAAGAGCTGGAGCTTGAGATGATGAGGGATTATATTCGCTGGGAAGAGATGGGGCTCTATGTCGCAGGCACGGCCGTCAATGGGCGGGATGCCGTGGAGAAGATCGAGGCGATCCAGCCCGACATCGTGCTGACCGACGTGCAAATGCCGCTGATGAACGGCCTGGACCTGGCGCGGCATATAAGGGAGCGTTATGACTTGATGCAGCTCGTGTTCCTGACGGGGCACGACGAATTTGATTACGTCAAATCGGCCTTGAACGTAGGGGCCGTCGGTTATTTGCTCAAGCCGCTCGATCTCAGCGAAATTGTAAGCGTTATCGAAAAAGTGAAGCATCAATGCGAGGAAGTGCGGATGAAGAACCGTTCGATCCGCGTGACCCGCTCCCATATTTTGAAGGAGCTCGTCCATGAATCCGATGCGGAGCGCACCGGAAATCTGGCCGCCAGTTTTCGCCGGCTGTCGCGCCACCCGGAGGGGCAGAAGTATGCGCTGGCCCTGCTGCAGCTGGACGTGATCAGCGCTGAGGCACAAAGCGTATCCGTGGAAGACGGACGCGACCAGGTGTCGGAGCTGATCGGGGAATGGCTGGCCAAGAAACGGCTAGACGCCGACATCGTCCTGTTCAAGGAAGGCGAGATGGGCCTATTTATGGACGCTGCGGCCAAGCCGGGTGAGTATGGTTGGAACGATCTGCTGGAGCGTATCCGGCAATCGCTGCATTTTACGGTAACGGTCGCCACGGCACCGCAGGAGGAATCGTTGACGGGAATTCAGGCGCTGTACCGGCAAACACGGGTCATATTAGCGGAGCTATTTTACACGGGAAAGGGAAAAGTCATCGGGCCGGAGGACGTTCAGCAGTCCAAGGGTGGGGAGGTGCCGGCCCTTGCGGAGAAGGAGTGGATCGAAGCGCTGGACGGGCATGATCTGAAACGGGCGGGTGAGATTTTAAGTGAGCAAATCGCCAAGCTGGTGGCGCTGAGGGTTGTGAAAAACGAGGTGTGCGGCGCGGCCATCGGCTGGATCGAGCACCTGCTGGAGCACATTCACGAGCCGATTGCGGAAAGCCATAAGCGTGCCGAGCTGTACCATACCGTGTACGGCTGTCAAACCATTTACGAGATTGAAGCGCTGGTGATGGACTACGCCAAGCAGGCGGCGGATTCGGTCCGGCAGCGGTTTGCGGACAAGAACGCCAAGCTGGTGCATCAGGTGCGGACGATGATCGACCAGAACTTCCATCAGCCGATTACGATTAACAGCCTGTCGGATCAGGTGTACCTGTCGCCGAACTACCTGCGGTCCATTTTTAAAGAGAAAACGGGGATGACGATTCACGACTACCTGACCCAAATCCGCCTCGACAAGGCCAAGGCTTACTTGGCTGACGAATCGCTGAAGGTGCAGGACATCGCCCAGATGGTGGGTTACGAGAGCACGTCCTACTTTATTTCCTTATTCGTGAAAAACCAAGGAGTCACGCCGAATGAATACCGAAAACATCTCCTTCTGGGATAAAATCGCCGCGCGCATTCCGTTCACCCGGACAGGCAGGCTTGCCCGCCCGCGCCTGCGGCACAAATTTTTCTTCATCTTTCTGATCGTCATTATTCTGCCGTTCTCCATTCTGATCTACTATTCGTATACGTCGACCCGCAGCACGATTACGAAGCAGACGTATACCGCGCTTAATGTGACATTGGCCCAGATCAACACCAACGTGGAGAAGCGGCTGGATTACTATAATCAGCTGTCGAACATTTTGTATATGGATGCCCAGCTGCGCAATTATTTATCGACGGATTACGAGCAGGCGTTTTATTATTTGGACGCTTTTCAATACATCAACCGCACGCTGCCCTCGCTGCTGACGCTGAATTCCAACATTCAGAACATCACGATCTTTACCGGCAACAAAACGCTGTACTCCGACGGCCAGTACGTGAAATATATGGAGGAGCTGCCCGCCGAAATCAAGGAAAAGGCGCTGAAAGCCGCCGGAAGCACCGTCTATACCCATACGGACGACTACACGGCGCCGGATGCGCATTTTACGCTGGCCCGTTCGCTGAGCTATTTCAGCCTCCAGCATCCCTACGGGATTTTAACATTGGATATTAGCGACAACGAGCTGTATTCCCTCATTAAGATGGAAAACAATAACAAAAGCGTCTACATTATCGACGAAAACGGAAGGATCATCAGCACGGGGGATCAGAACCTGGCTTCCACCCTGCTGTACGACCTCTATCCCATTCAAAAGGAGCTGAGCGGGGCATCGGGTCATTTTGACTTGAAAATGAACGGGCAGGAGCGCTTTTTCACCTATAACAAGCTGAGCAACGGCTGGAGTACGGTCATTACCGTGCCGTATGACGAGCTGCTGTCCAACACGAACAAGGCTACGGGAAAAATCATCTGGTTCTCCGCGATCACGATCAGCATCGCCATTCTGCTGCTGTATTTCACCACCAAAGTGCTGACCAAACGGATCGAGGTGCTGCTGCAGCAGATCCGCAAGGTGGAACGGGGCGACTTCCGCCTCTCCATCAAACCGATGGGGCATGACGAGATCGGCCAGCTGTCCTTTGCCTTCAATAAAATGGCCTCAACGATCCAGAACCTGATTCAGGACGTGTACGTGAAGGAAATCGCCATGAAGGAATCGGAGCTGAACACGCTGCAGGCGCAGATCAATCCGCATTTTCTGTATAACACGCTGTCGTCGATTTCTTCGCTGGCCTTGAAAGAGGGGGCGGGGCAGGTCTATCGCATGGTCAACTATTTGGCCAAGTACTACCGGGTGTCGCTGAACAAGGGAAAGCGGATCATTCTGGTGGAGCAGGAAATCAATCTCGTCAAAAATTACGTGGCGATTCAGGACATCCGCTTCCGGGACAAGCTGCATATGCACTACGACCTCGATGAAGAGCTGTTCCAGCGGACGACGATCAAGCTGATTTTGCAGCCTTTTATCGAAAACTGCATCAACCACGCGATGTGGGACGAGTCGGGCGTTAACATTAACGTCAAGCTGAAGCGGGACGGGCATGACATGCTGCTCCAAGTCATTGACGATGGCGCCGGTATGACGGCGGAGCAGCTGGACCAGGCGATGCAGAAGAGCGACAGTCCTTCCGGAGCTTCCGGATATGGTATCAAAAACGTGGATGACCGCATCAAGCTCACTTATGGCAGGGAATACGGGGTGTCCATGTTCAGCAAACCGGGCATCGGCACCGCCGTCACGATCCGGATACCGCTCGATCCGCCTCCGTCTGCCGCAAAAGCACCGGGATGAGGAGCTGCCTTGAAACGATGAAAGACGTTTTCCATTATGAATTGTAATATTGCGTTATAGCTAATTGAACTCCCCGTTTTTACAATTAGACATGTATTCGGGTACAAGAATATGACGACTTCAGAAAGGGGTTCAGGCAATGAAAACGATCAAAGGGATTCTCGCGGCAGCCCTCGTTATGACAGCGCTTACCGGTTGCGGCGGCGGTGGAGGCGAGAAAGCGGCATCCGGCGATGACAAGGGCGCGGCCGCGGACAGCAATGCGCCGATCACGCTGACGTGGTTCGATAAAAATACGGGGGATGCGTTCAACAACCCGGTGGCCAAAGCGATTACGGAAAAGACCGGCGTCACGGTCGAAATTCAGCAGCCGACCGGCAACCCGGTGGAGAAGCTGAACCTGATGCTGGCGAGCGGCGACCTGCCGGACGTCGTCATGCTGGACCGCGGCAGCGACATCATGAACAAATATATTTCATCGGGCGCGATTATCCCGCTGAACGATCTGATCGACAAGTACGGTCCGCATATTAAAGAAATGTACGGCGACACCCTGGCCAAAACGAAAAATGATGACGGCAAAAACTATTATTTTGCCAACTGGTACGGTCTGGAGAAATATCCGGTCTTCGGCTTTATGATGCGCATGGACATTATGAAGGAGCTCGGCGTCGGGGACAAAGTGAACAACGGCGAACCGTTTACAGCGGAAGAGTTCGAGAACCTCCTGGTGAAGTTCAAGGAGAAGTATCCGACGATCGACGGCAAGGAATCGATCCCGATGACGCTGAACGGCGAAAATATCGGCAGTGTATCCGGCACCTTCAAAGGCATGTTTGGCATGATGCCGTATTATGAAACGAACGGCGAGCTGAAGAAGGATATCCGCGATCCGCGTTACCTGGAGATGGTGAAATTCCTGAACTCCTTGTACCGTAAAGGACTGCTCGACAAGGAATGGGCAACGATGAAAACGAAGCAGTTCGAGCAGAAGCTGGCGGGCGGCAACGTGTTCGCTACGGCCGAAGCGCTGTGGAACGTGGGCAACCCCAACTCGCTGCTGAAATCGGAAGCGTCCGATCCGGCCAAAGCCGACGAGCGCCAGTTCTATCAATATAAAGTGCTGGCTCCGGGCGTGAGCGCCGACCAGACGACGTACGGTCCGAAAAGCTCCCTGGGCTGGGACGGCGTAGCGATCACCCGCTCGAACAAGGATCCGGAGCGTACGATGAAGCTGCTGGACTTCCTGGCCAGCGAGGAGGGACAGTACCTCCTGATGTGGGGCGTGGAAGGCAAGGACTGGGACATGAAGGACGGCAAGCATGTGCCGCGTCCAGAAGTGCTCGATGCGTTCAAGAAAAACTGGGATGAGGCTTCCCGGACGACAGGCATCCGCAAATGGACGTGGATGATCAAGAACGGACCGGGCTCCGACGGCACGCCTTACGACCTGATCGGCCGCTTCCAGTCTGATCCGGTGACGGACCTTGCGATCAAAAACCTGGCCGATACCTCCTTTGACACCGCGCCGTACGACAACCTGGGACCTGCGGGAGGTACGCCGGAAGCGATCATGGATACGAAGGTCAACGATACGATCAACAAATATTTCCTGAAGATGGCCTTGGCTCCGACCGAAGAGCAGGTGACCGAGCAGTACAACCAAATGATGAAGGAAGTCGAGGCGGCTGGCCTCTCCAAACTGGAGAAGATCTACACCGAGAACTATAAGAAGCGCCAGCAGCTGTGGACGGAGTCTAAATAACGCAAGCGGGGGAGGAGAAGACGGCCTTTGTCTTTGGCCTCCCTTTTTTGCCGGGGCGCAGGCTGTGATGGCTTGCACGCCCGAAGTTAGCGGGAAACGATCCATTTTCAAACGGTAAAGGATGAGGGACGATGGGAAATGTAGACATGCAGTTTGAGTTTGAGGAAAAAAGCAGGATCTTTGCGATTCATACGCAGCGCAGCTCCTACGTGTTCGGGATCAATGAACGGGACCGGCTGCAGCATCTGTATTGGGGCGAGCCCGTTACGATCGACGACTGCGCCCCGCTGCTGCGAGGGCGGTCGCACAGCTCCTTTGACGCCGAAGTGGATATGGAGGCCGAAGAGTACAGCTTTTGGGGCGGGGTCAACTATGACGAGCCTTCCCTGAAGGTGCGCATGCCGGACGGCGTCCGGGACCTTTTGGCCGGTTATGTGCGTCATGAAATCCGCGAGGAGGACGGCCGGCAGACGCTGGTCATTGTGCTGAAGGACCGGGTTTACCCGCTGGAAGCCCATCTGCTGTATCGGGTCATCCCGGAATATGACCTGATTGAGCGTTCCGCACGCATCGTCAATACCGGCGGGGATGACATCGTCCTCGAGAGCGTCCAGTCGGCCGCCTGGAGCCTGCCGGACCTGCGGGATTACCGGCTGACGCATGTGACCGGCAAATGGTCGGGCGAATTCCAGCTCCGCCGCAACGTGCTGAGCGAGGGGAAAAAGGTGCTGGAGTCGCGCAGAGGCTTTACCGACAGCCACGCCAACCCGTGGTTTGCCGTCGATGAAGGCCAGGCGACGGAAACGGACGGCCGCGTCTGGTTCGGGGCGCTCGCCTGGAGCGGCAACTGGAAGATTACCGCGGAGAAAACGGTGTTCAATCATGTCCGGGTGACCGGCGGGATCAACGATTTCGACAGCGAGTGGGTGCTGGGAGCCGGCGAGTCGTTCGATGCGCCGTGGTTTGTCGGCGGGTACACGGCCGGCGGCTTCGGAGGCATGAGCCGGAATCTGCATCAGTACCAGCACGCGTACGTGCTGCCAAGCTCTGAGCCGCGCAAGGTGCTGTACAACTCCTGGGAGGCGACATATTTCAACGTGAACGCCGCAGACCAGATGGCTCTGGCCGAGCGGGCGGCGCGGATGGGCGTCGAGCTGTTTGTCGTCGACGACGGCTGGTTCGGCCAGCGGAACAACGACCGGGCCGGACTGGGCGACTGGTACGTGAATAAGGAGAAGTTTCCGAACGGTTTGGGCGAGCTGATCGGCAAGGTTCACAAGCTTGGCATGGAGTTCGGCATCTGGGTCGAGCCGGAGGCGGTCAATCCGGACAGTGACTTGTACCGGGCCCACCCGGATTGGGTGTACCATTTTGAGACGCGGCCGCGGACGGAGCTGCGAAACCAGCTGCTGCTGAACATTTCGAAGCCGGAGGTTAAGGCGTACATCCTTCAGTTCATGACCGAGCTGCTGCAGAACCACCGCATCAAGTTCATCAAGTGGGACATGAACCGCACGGTCACCGAGCCGGGGATGAAGGACCATCCGCTGCACCGGCAGAAGGAGCTGTGGATCCGCCATGTCCGCAGCCTGTACGAGATTTGGGCCGAGCTGCGGCGCCGGTTCCCGCATGTGGAATTCGAGACGTGCGCGGGCGGCGGCGCGCGGATCGACCTCGGCATCTTCCGGTATGCCGACCAGTCCTGGCCGAGCGACAACACCGACGCGTTCGACCGCTTAAGCATCCAGGAGGGCTTCTCGTACACGTATGCGCCGCGGATGATGACCTGCTGGGTGACAGAATCGCCGACAGGCATGAACAAGCGGAATGTGTCGCTGAAGTACCGGTTCCACAGCGCGATGATGGGCACGCTCGGCATCGGCTCCAACCTGAACGAGTGGAGCGACGAGCTGATCGAGCAGTCCGGCGAATTCATCCGCCAGTACAAGGCGATCCGCCCGCTTGTGCAGTTCGGCCGCCAGTACCGGCTGGCCGATCTCCAGCACAAAGGCGTCACCGCCGTGCAGTACGTCGATGAAGCCGGCACGGACAGCGCCGTGTTTGCCTTCCTGCATTCGCAGCGCCTCGGCGAACCGCTGCCGCGGCTGCGTCTGCAGGGGCTGCAGGCGGACCGGGCGTACGCCATCGAGGGGCTGCCCGGCAGCTGGAGCGGACGCGCGCTGATGAACATCGGGATTGAGCTGCCGCTGCGGGGCGATTTTGACAGCCTGCTGTACCGGGTGACGGCGGTGGAGTAAGCGGATGGTGGCTGGTGGCCGGGATGGCCGGCAGGCTGTAGGCCGCCCCAGCTGATAAAGCTCACCGGCGGTAGTTTGCGAGGCGGTTCCGGGTCAAAAGGCGATGACCCATTCAGCCGCACGAACTGAAAAGAGTGGACGTAAAAGGACGCTCCCGGGGAAATTGCCCGGGGGCGTCTTTTTCTTAAAGGGGAGGGACGTAGTACCGGCCAAGTTACTTTAGACAAAGAAGACACCTGGCCCCCCTACTTTACCCCTTCCGCGTCCCCCGGTACTCGGAGGGCGACTTGCCCATAATTTTTTTGAACAAGCGCGAGAAGTAATACGGGTCCTGGAACCCGAGACGATGGCTGATTTCCTTTACGCTTTGCCCGGTGAGGTCCAGGTGCCTGCAGGCCAGTTGGATTTTCAGCCGCAGGTAGTAGTCGATCGGCGAGTAGCCGGTCGCCTCCTTGAAGCGCTGGGTAAAATGCGGAACCGACACGCGCGCCTGAGCCGCAAGCTGCTTCAGTGTGACGGTGCCCTCCAGGCGGTCCATCATATACCGCACCGTTTGCGTGATATCGTGCTGGCTGTGGCGGAAAATCCCATCCTGCGGCTGCAGCCGGCACAGTCTCAAAATCGCCGCGAGGTGATGCGCCAGCTGCGACACATAAATGATATGGTTCAGCGTATAGCCCTGCTCCAGCAGCGCATATCCTTCCTGGAACAGCTCGGTCAGCTGGCGCGCTTTGTCCGGAGGCAGGGTGACGGGAAGGGATGCGGCGGCGGTTTTAACCGGACGGGAAGGCGACTCTGTGAGGTCCCCGCTGTCCGAGGCTCCCGATGCACCCACACCTAGAGCAGTCTTAACGCCTGATAGACCTCCTGCTGTGCCCGCACCCGCACCGATATTATTCCATTCATCGGACCCGCTAACATCCGTACTGGCTTCCTCGGCCTCTGGCCCGTGCCCTGACTCGTGTCCTGGCTCATGCCCTGACTCGTGCCCTGGACCGGGTCCCGTGCCAAATCCCTCAAAAAACGCCTCTGTCTGCTCCCCCTTGAAATGCCACCAGTAAATGCTCCACGGATGCTCCTCTGACGAGCCATAGGCGTGGGGCGTCCGCGCGGGAATCACGATGGCCTGGCCCTGGCCGACCGGCTGCGCCCGGCCGCTTCCCAAGCGGTACCAGCCTTCTCCTTCCATGCAAAATATGACGATGACCGCTTCGCTGCCTTCGGGCCGCTCCCGGTAATGATGCAGCGCGCGCGGGAAGTATCCGGTATCGGTCACGTAGAGGGGACGGACCAGCGGATGCGACGACGCCTCCATCAGAATATGATCCGGCAGGACGATGAGTTTCTCGGATTTGAATCCATCGGGTTTTCGTATCTTTTCCATAGTATTTACTATGGTTTGGGCCGTGTCCTTTGTCAATGGAAACTTCCGTCTCAACAATCCCTATCAACACTAAAAATCATAATATAATCCATCATTCCCATGAGATCGTGAATGGAGGGCGTCGCCGCTTCCTTTTAAGATGAGGATAGAGTTTTGAAAGGTTCCGAATGCAGACATCGCCATTGCGAATGATACAAGCGGCAAGCGAAAGAAAGGATGAGTCAGCATGGCCAAAGCGCCTGAAGAAGTAAAGGTATGGGAGGAGCGGGTGGAAATCCCGACTTACGAGGCAGGCAAGCCCGATCCGAACCCGATGTTTTTGGAGAAGCGCGTGTACCAAGGAAGCTCGGGACGGGTTTATCCGCTGCCGGTCATCGATAAGATTTATGACGAAAAAGTTCTGAAATCGTACCGTATCATCTTTTTGGAAAATGAATACGTGCAAATCCAGGTCATGCCGGAGATCGGCGGACGGATTTACCGGGCGGTCGACAAGACGAACGGATATGATTTTGTCTACCATAACCAGGTGATCAAGCCGGCACTGGTGGGCCTGGCCGGACCGTGGATTTCCGGGGGGATCGAGTTCAACTGGCCGCAGCATCACCGCCCGAACACGTTCGGCGAGGTGGAGTATACAATCGAACGCAATCCGGACGGGAGCGCGACGGTATGGGTCGGGGAAATCGACCGCATGTACGGCACCAAGGTGACGACCGGCTTCACCCTGCATCCGGGCAAGGCTTACCTCGAAATTCAGGCCCAGCTGTACAACCGGACAGCGGCGCCGCAGACGTTTCTGTGGTGGGCCAACCCGGCGGTCGCGGTCAACGACCACACGCAGTCTGTGTTTCCGCCGGACGTGCATGCGGTGTTCGACCACGGCAAGCGCGACGTGTCCAAGTTTCCGATCGCCACGGGCACGTATTATAAAATGGACTACTCCGCCGGTGTGGACATTTCCAAATACAGCAACATTCCCGTGCCCACCTCCTACATGGCCTATCACTCGGACTATAATTTTGTCGGCGGTTACGACCACGGCGTCGGCGCAGGGCTGCTGCATGTTGCGAACAGGCATGTGTCGCCAGGAAAAAAGCAGTGGACCTGGGGACACGGGGAGTTCGGCCAGGCATGGGACCGCAATCTGACGGACGAGGATGGTCCGTACATCGAGCTCATGACCGGCGTCTACACCGACAACCAGCCGGACTTCAGCTGGCTCGCGCCTTACGAGGAGAAGAGCTTCAAGCAGTATTTTATGCCGTATAAAAAGATCGGTCTGGTGAAGAACGCCTCCATCGACGCGGCCGTAAACCTGGAGACGGCGTACGGGCAGGCATTAATTCAGGTCTACGCCACCTCGGTGTTTGACCAAGCGCGCGTGCTGCTGAAGCGTGCTGGACAGATCCTTCTGGACAAAACGGTGAAGCTGTCGCCGAGCGACGTGTTCCAGGCAGAGGTGAACATTGGCGCCGAAGTCCGGGAAGAGGAGCTGCGGGTCATCATACTGGACGCGGAGGGAAGGGAGCTGGTCTCCTACCGGCCGATGCCGAAGAAAATCGAGCAGGTTCCCGACCCGGCCAAAGCCATCGAGGCGCCGGAACGGCTGCCAAACACCGAAGCGCTGTATTTGGCGGGACTGCATCTGGAGCAGTACCGGCACGCAACCCGTGAGCCGGAAGCTTATTATTTGGAGGGACTGAAGCGGGATCCCGGCGACATCCGGCTGAACAACGCTTACGGACTGCTGCTGCTGCGGAGGGGATGCTTTGAGGAGAGCGAAGTGTATTTCCGAAAAGCGATCGAGACGCTGACGCGACATAACGCAAGGCCGTATGACAGCGAGCCGTTCTATCATCTCGGCCAGACGCTCAAATGGCAGGGCCGGCTCGAAGAGGCATACGCCGCCTTCTACAAGAGCGTGTGGACGGGAGCATGGCAGGCGGCGGGATACTTTGCCCTCGCGCAGATCGCCTGCGGGCAGGGGCAGTACGACGAGGCGCTCGAGCTGGTGGACCGTTCCCTGAACGTCCAATACCGCCATTACAAGGCCCGTCATCTCAAAAGCGTCATCCTGCGGAGGCTGGGCCGCGCCGCGGAGGCCGAGACGCTCGTACGGGAGACGATCCGCATCGATCCGGTGGAATTCGCGGCCCGTAACGAGCTGATCGCCGTCTACCGCGATACCGGCCGGACGGCTGAGGCGCAGGAGGCGCTGGATAGCCTGGAGGGCCTCATGCGCGGCGATGCGCACAATTACATCGCCCTGGCTCAGGATTACGCCGAAGCCGGCCAATACGCGGACGCGCTGGAGGTCCTGGGCCGCATCGCAGCACCGGAACAGCCGGACGTCTATCCGATGATCCGCTATTACCAGGCGAGCTGGAGCCGGAAGAACGGACAGGATGAGCAGGCAGCCGCTTATGATGAGCAGGCTGCTGCGGCGGATCCGGCGTACTGCTTCCCGAACACGCTGCACGATTACGCCGTACTCCAAGAAGCGGCGGCGCTGCATCCGGGAGACGCAAAGGCAAGGTACTACTTGGGCAACCTGCTCTATGATAAAAAACGCCATGCCGAGGCGGCCGCGTGCTGGGAAGCCTCGGTGGCGCTGGACGGCAGCTTTGCGACGCCTTACCGCAACTTGGCGCTCGCCTATTACAACAAGCTGAACCGCCCGGAGGACGCCCAAGCCGCGCTGGAGACGGCGTTCCGGTTGAACCCGGCGGACGCACGCGTCTTTTACGAGCTGGACCAGCTGTACAAAAAAACCGGCCGCTCGCCTGAACAACGGCTGCAGGCATTGGAAGCGCACCGTGAGCTGGTAGAGCTTCGGGATGACCTGTACCTCGAATACTTAACGCTGCACAATACATTGAACCGCCATGAGGAGGCGCTCAGCCTTATTCTCGCCCGCAGCTTCCATCCATGGGAAGGCGGGGAAGGCAAAGTGCCGGCACAATACGTGACCGCCCGTGTCGAAATCGCCAAAAGGCTGCTGAACGAAGGCCGGGCGGAGGAGGCCGCCGAGCAGCTGCTGCTCGCGAAGCAGTACCCGCTGAACATCGGCGAGGGCAAGCTGGAAGGCGCCCAGGAGAACAACATTGACTATTACCTCGGCGTTGCGTACGGCCTGCTCGGCCGGCAGGAGGAAGCGCAAAATGCGCTGCTTCAGGCATCGCAAGGGCTGGAGGAGCCGGCCAGCGCCATGTACTACAACGACCAGCCGCCGCACATGATTTTCTACCAGGGCGCGGCCCTGCGCAGGCTGGGGCGGGAAGCGGAAGCGCGGAGCCGCTTCAACAAGCTGGTCGACTACGGGGAAAAGCATCTGTTCGACCGGCCGCAAATCGATTATTTCGCCGTGTCGCTCCCCGACTTCCTCGTGTTTGAGGACGATCTGCACCAGCGCAACGAAATCCACTGCCATTACATGATGGGACTTGGGCAGCTGGGTCTGGGCCGAATCCGGGAAGCCGAGGAGCATTTCCGGCAGGCGCTGGCGCTGGAGCCGCATCATCAGGGAGCCGCGCAGCATCTTGAATTATGCCGGACGGGAATATGACGTCTCAGGCCGGTGAGAAGGGGGCGAAAGATGAGCTGGACACCGCACCAAATCAACGGCTTTAACGCCTGGATGGGAAGGACCTCCGCCATGGAGGTCACGCTGCTGCCGGAGCTCGGCAGCAAAATGGTCTCCCTCTGCAACCGTCTGACCGGCCGGGAATGGCTCGCGCCGGCGGACGGACCGCTCGGGAATCGGGGCTACGCCAGCTCCTTCGCGGACAGCGACGGAAACGGCTGGGATGAAATGTTCCCGACCATCAACGTATGCCGGTATCCGGAGCATCCCTGGAGAGGGACGGAGCTTCCGGATCACGGTGAGGTCTGGTCCATTCCCTGGAAGGCTGAGGGACATGGAGATCGCCTTTCGTGCATCGTGCACGGCGTGAGGATGCCATACCGGCTCGAGAAGACGTATTCTTTTGCCGCAGAGGACCGGCTCCGGATCGACTATCAGGTGACCAATCTCAGCCCGTTCCCGTTTGCGTTCCTGTGGGCGGCCCATCCGCTGCTGCGGGTCGGGGAAGGGATGCAGATCATCGTGCCGGAAAGGTTGAGCGAGATTGCAATCTCCTATTCGGAACGTGACAGGCTTGGGAAAAGGGGGGATCTGCGGGCGTGGCCGCTGCCCTTTTCGAACCAACCGGAATGCCGCCTGGATCGCACGGGACGCCGTGAGGAGCGGACGGCCGAGAAATTTTACTTTACGGGTGAGCTGCCGGAAGGAAAGGCTTCCGTTTATGATCCGGTCAAGCGGGAAGGAATCACCTTTACCTTTTCGAAGGAGAAGGTGCCTTACCTGTCGGTGTGGGCGAATTACGGCGGCTACCAGGGGCAGTATCATCTGGCACTGGAGCCGGCCACGGGTTTCCTGGACGACTTGGCGCATGCCATGAAGCGGAATGCCGCTGCTGTCGTGGAGGGCTTCCGAACGTATGCGTGGCACTTGGAAGTGAGCTGGATGGAAGCCAAGCGGTGAGATGAACGAAACCGGGTGGCTGAACGACAAACCGATCGTAATCCGATCCATTGCGGCAGGGGATTCGATTAACGGAAGCCCGGCGTCGAAGGGCAGCAGGAGTTCAGTCGATAGCTGCGGATTCCCGATCCGTGAATTTCCTTTGCGTCAGCCGACAAAAATCCTGCACCCTCTCCAGGGATGCAGGATTTTCTGTTTTTTTTTATAGCTCAATGTATCTATGTCAAAATAATCGGCAGTTCCTTCAGCGCGAACATCATCATGCTGTCCATTCGCGCCAGCTCAGCGGAACGGTCGCGGCGGTATTCGGGAAAACGGGCAAGCAGCGTTTCGATCGCGATTTTGGACTCAAGGCGGGCAAGCTGGGAGCCGAGGCAGTAATGGATGCCGCTGCCCAGTCCCAGGTGCGGGTTCGGATTGCGGTGGATATTAAATTCCTCCGGACGTTCGAACACCTTCTCGTCATGGTTGGCCGACGCCATCCAGATATGGACGAATTGACCTACTTTCATCTCCTGGCCGCCAAGGACGGTATCCTGCTTCACGCGGCGGAACATGACCTGCACCGGCGAGAAATAGCGGAACACTTCCTCCAGCGCGCCGGGAATGAGGCTGCGGTCGGCAAGCAGCTGCGCACGGACGTCCGGCAGGGTGTCGATGCCGAGCATCGCCGAGGAGATCAGGTTGGTCGTCGTTTCGTTGCCAGCCACGAGGAGCAGGATGCAGAAGCCGATGATCTCGAGGTCCGTCAGATGCTCATTGTCGATTCGAGCCTCGACCAGCTTGGTGACCAGATCGTCCTGCGGATGGCGTCTGCGGTCCTCGGCAATTTCGGAGAAGTATTCGCTCATCTCGCGCTGGCACTGATAGAAATCTTCGCCGCTGTCTCCGACCAGGGCGTCGGACCAGGCTTTGAATTGTTCGCGGTGGTCCAGCGACACGCCCAGCATCTCGGCGATGACGACGATCGGCAGCGGGCTGGCAAAGTCAGCGATGGCGTCCATCCGCCCCTTTTTCTCCGCTTCGTCCAATAGCGAGGTGGTGATCGACTGGATTTTGGGAGCCAGCGACTCGATGACGCGCGGCGTGAACGCCTGGGTCACCAGCCGGCGCAGCTGCCGGTGCTTGGGCGGATCCTGCCGCAGAATGCTGTGCTCGAGCGGGTCCTCGGAGTCAGGGAAGGCCGACGAGGAAAAAATGTCGTGATTCGTAAATACCGTCTTTACATCGTCATATCCGTATACGTCCCAAACTTGCCCGTCGTTGGACTGGACAACGGGGGAGTCCCGGCGCATCTTTTTATACCATTCCAAAGGCAGCAGTCCATTTGCATTCCATTCCATGAAGCAACACCGTCGCTTTCTTTTTTAGATGAGAACAACCTGAATTTTGGGCAAAGCCGGCTTATCGATCATTACGCTGGAGAACTTCCGATCCATGAGGTCTGTCTACAAGTAAACGAGGTTTGTCTGCTAGAGCTGATCTTTTTCTAGATGGGATGAATTTCTGAAAATAGGTTCTGTGTCTAGGTCTCTCTCTGTTTCCTAATAAAGTTCTTCTGTTTAACACGCTGCAGTCTTTTGAACTGACTGGTCAGTTTGATGTGGGCAAAAGAAGGTCCTGCTTAATCAAGCGACTTAAACAGACCTTCGGCGACAACCGTGAATACGAAGTTTTCCAGGTCCTCGCGGCTGTACTCCTCCTGGTGGCTCAAATAATAATTGCATGTGCTTTCCAGCATGCCGATCGTACTGGCTGCAGCCAGGTCCGCGTCAACGTCGCGCATAATGCCGCCCTCGCATTGGGCTTCTCTAAGAATGCCGGCCAGAAAGCTTAAATGCTCGCGCCGGAGCTGCTTCAGTTCATCCAGCACATCGGGCTCAATGCCGTTGGAAATTTCGTTGAATACGATATGGGCAAAATGGCGGGAGTCGAGGAACAAGTCCAGATGGTGGCGGAGAACCCGAAGAATCTGCTCTTTGATCGGAAGCGCGGAGCTAAGGTCGGTTTTCGTCCGCTCCATGATGTCCTCGAATCCGGCTTTTACCACGGCTTTGAACAGCTGGGACTTTCCCGGAAAGTTGTAGTACAACGTGCCTTTGGCGACCTGCGCCTGCTGGGCGATCTCATCCATGCTGGCCCGGTGGTAGCCGTATTCGGAGAAGACGCGGGTGGCTGCGTGCAGAATCTTTTCTTTGCTCACGGTGGTGTATCGGTCCTTTCCATCTCATTCGTCGGTGGACGGGATTAATCTGACTGGTCAGTTCAAAAACAACATAACATGCTGGGAATATTTAGTCAACTAGACCCGCATCGATGGGTGGGGAAACGCCCGATTTTTAAAGGTATGAGATAGAATGAAACCTGATATGTTATACTGAGCACAAATTCAATTTAGGAGTGATCTTCTGAGAAAGAATAAATCCATGTCCTTTGACGATCTGCTGATGGAATTGAAAGGCCAAAAGTCGGCGCAGGAAGAATCCGGCCGCATTGCCCTCGACAAGCTTTTAAACGGCTCGTTTATGCGCAAGCATTCGTCGTTTGCCAGCTTTCAGGATTTTTTGGAAAATGGCAATTTTCAAGCGGAAACCCAAGAAGAGTTGAATAAAATACCGGATGAGCTGCTGGATCGGCATGTGTCCCGGCAGACCGACTTTAAGGATTGGAAAACCATGCTGGAACAAGCGAATGCGGATTATGCCGCGAATAACGGGTAGCCTATCCTGCGTTCGCGTGGATAGATCAAGAGAGGATCAAGCTTTGCGCTTGCTCCTCTTTTTTGTGGGTATTCCAGCATGCAGCTTCGTCGTGTTCAACTTAACTCTTTCTTAAGGATTGTCTTTAACTTCTCTTTCGTTTTGGCTCCTAAACTGGGCTTACGATACAAGAGGAGGAATTCAATTCATGATGAAGAGTAAAGAAAAGCGGAGGTCCATAGCCTTCATATCCCGAAAAATGATACTCGTGCTGCTCCTGGCAGCCGTCTTCTCAGGAGCTTACACCAGCCTGGCGTCAGCGGCTCCCAAGCTTGAGACAGGCCGGGAGGATCAGATCGACCGGTTCATCGAGACCCGCATGCATCAGAACCGGATTCCCGGATTGTCTGTCGCGATTGTCCACGACGGCGAAATTGTATATTCAAAAGGGTACGGGGAAACCGGAAGCGGAGCAGCCGTCACGCCGGACACGCCGCTTCCGGTCGCTTCCCTGAGCAAGTCGATCACGGCGCTGGCCGTCATGCAGCTGGTTGAAGCGGGGAAGATCCGGCTGGAAGACAAGGCGGTGGACCTTCTCCCATCCTTTCGGATGGACGATCCGAGGGGGAAGGAGATCACGGTGCGGCAGCTGCTGAACCAGACTAGCGGTCTGGCCGATACCGTGTTTCCGGAAATGGCGTTTTCGGCGCAGCCCGCTTCGCTCGGCGAGTCGATCGCCCGGTTGAAGGGGGTCAAGCTCGCCAGCGACCCGGGAACGGCGTTTCATTACCATAACACCAATTATCAGCTGCTCGCGCTGATCGTGGAGACGGTGAGCAAGGAGCCTTTTCCGGACTATTTGCAAAAGCACATCTTTGCTCCGCTGCACATGGACCGTACGACGGACGCCGCGTTGACCAGTTCCTTTAAAGAACCGGGCCACATGCTGCTCTATGGCCAGCCGGTCGCTTTGAAGGAACCGGATTGGTTCGTGGAGGGAGCGGCAGGGAATGTCTCGACCGCAAACGATATGGCGCGGTGGCTGATGCTGCAGCTTGGCGGGGGGACTTATGGGGGAACACGCCTGCTCAGCCCGGAGGGTATTGCGGCAATGCGCGAGGTTCCCGCCGGTGTGGAGAGCCGTTACGGTATGGGATGGACGGTAGACGGTGCAAGGTTGAGTCATAACGGTATTTTGTGGACGTATCAGGCGGATCAGCTGCTGATGCCGGAGAGCGGCTACGGGATCGTCATCCTGTTTGGCAGCGGGTTGAATGCGCTGGTTAACTATGGCACCTTTGCTTCAGGCATTGCCGACATTTTGAACGGGGAGGAGCCGCCAAAGTCAGCGATCTCCGTAGGCATGATCGAAGCGGGGATCGCGCTGCTGACGCTGCTGACTGTTCTGCTGTGGGTGCGTGGATTCTTTTTCCGCTGGAATCGGTGGGAACACAAGGCCCGGCAGCGCCGCGTTTGGCTGACTTCGCTGCGGATGCTCGCCACCTTGATCCCGCTTGCGATTTTCATCAGCCTGCCGCAGATCCTGACCTTCGTTGGCGGCGGGAGAGTGCTGAAATGGGAGCAAATTTTCCTGCTGATGCCGAGCGTCGTGATTTGGCTGGCGCTGCTGTCGGCGTTTGGCGTGATCGGCTTTGTCCGCAAGGCCTTCTGCATGGTTGCGATATTACGGGAACACCAAAAAGCCCAGGCCTAGTGCCTGAGCTTTTTTCTTGATGACATTTCCGGATCGTGAGCTGCTTAAGTCCAGCGGGCCGCCCACAGCTTCATTTCATGGCAGATGACATGCAGGTCCTGTCCCTTAGGCGTGAGCGAGTATTCCACCGTCACCGGTACGGTAGGGAATACTTCCCGCTCCAGCACGCCCTGCTCCTCCAAATGGCGCAGCGTACTGGTCAGGGCACGGGGGCTTACGCTGGGGATACGGCGCTGCAGCTCACCAAAGCGAAGAGTGCCGCAGAACAGCTCGCGGATGACGAGAAAGGCCCATTTTCCGCCCAGCACATCCAGTGTTTTCTCAATGTTGCATTCGATATGCGTCGGGTTTTTCGGAATGTAACTGCTCGCTTTTTTGACTGTTTCCATAGACTCTCCTCCTTATATGTATATAACTATACTCTATATAGTATCTACCCTTGATATAATTAAGTGAAAAACATTTCACTTCTTTAAATCATATATGAACTTTTATAGAATGAAAAGGGTAACAAGACAACAAGGAGGTAGATGGAATGAAATACCGGAGACTGGGAAGAAGCGGGCTTAAAGTCAGCGAAATCAGCTTGGGCAGCTGGCTTACATATGGCGGTTACGTAGAACGCGAAAATGCGGTGAATTCGATCAAAACGGCATACGATTTGGGCATTAACTTTTTCGATACGGCGAATGTCTATGAAAAAGGCGCGGCGGAAGAGCTTGTCGGCAAAGCGCTGAAAGCGTATCCGCGCGAATCTTACGTGCTGGCGACCAAGGCGTTCTGGCCGATGGGCGAAGGCCCGAATGACCGCGGCTTGTCGCGCAAGCATATTACGGAGCAGGCGAATGCCAGCCTGAAGCGGCTTGGACATGACTATGTGGACATTTTCTACTGCCACCGTCATGATCCGGAGACGCCTTTGGAAGAAACGCTGCGCGCGATCGACGACCTGGTTCGCCAGGGCAAAGTGCTGTACGTCGGCGTGAGCGAATGGCAGGCATCGCAGATCGCCGAAGCGATCGGCGTGGCCGACCGTTATCTGCTGGACCGCATTGTGGTCAACCAGCCGATTTACAACATGTTTGAGCGCTACATCGAGAAGGAAGTCATGCCGCTCAGTGAACGCGTAGGGATCGGACAAGTGGTGTTCTCCCCGCTGGCTCAAGGCCTGTTGACAGGCAAATACACGTCGGCTTCCGACATTCCACAGGACAGCCGCGCGGCGAAGCTCGATTGGATGCGTAAAGGCATCACCGAAGAAAAGATCGCCAAAGTGCAGCAGCTTGAAGGCGTCGCCAAAGAGCTCGGCATTTCCGTCGGCAACCTGGCCCTTGCGTGGATTCTGCGCAAAGACAACGTGGCCAGCGCGCTGGTCGGCGCAAGCCGTCCGGAGCAGGTGACGGAGAATGCCAAGGCTTCGGGCATCGTCCTGAGCGAAGACGTGCAGGAGCGGATCGAAGACATTCTGAAATAATCGGACCGGCCAAGGGTTCGGCCAAGGTTTGAACTGAAGCGAAGAGGAGGCGTTACTTGTGGCCAAAGTCGTCATTACAGGCGGAAGCGGCATGCTTGGACAGTGGGTCGTGCGTCATTTTATCGAGCAGGGGTATGAGGTGCTGAACGTGGACTTCCGGCGTCCCGACGAGAACCTCTGCCCTACGCTGATTGCGAATCTTGAGGATTTGGGAGAGACCTACGGCGCGCTGGCCGGGGCTGATGCCGTCGTTCATTTGGCGGCGATCCCGGCGGCGCATATCCGCACGCCGGAAGTTACGTTCCGGAACAACGTCATGTCGACGTACAACGTGCTGGAGGCCGCCGCAGGCCTCGGAATCCGCAAAGCAGTGATCGCGTCCAGCGAATCGTCCTACGGCATCGTATTTGCAGTCAGTCCCTTAAGCCCGCAATACGTGCCCGTGGACGAGGCGCATCCGCAGCTGCCCGAGGACAGCTACGGACTGTCCAAGGTGGTCAATGAAATGACCGCCGACATGTTCCACCGGCGCACCGGCATGCAGGTCGTCTCCATTCGCCTCGGGAATGTCATCCCTCCGGAATGGTATGAGCGTTTTCCCTCATTCATCGACAAGCCCGAAGAACGGGACCGCATTCTGTGGAGCTACATCGACACCCGCGACGCTGCTTCGGCCATCCGGCTGGCCGTCGAGGCGGACGGGCTCGGTGCGGTGGCCCTTAACGTGGCCGCCGACGACTCCAGCATGGCGGTTCCGAGCCGCGAACTGCTGGCCGCCAGGTATCCCGGCGTGACGGACATCCGCGCGCCGCTGGCGGGGCATGAGACCCTGCTCAGCAACGAGAAGGCGAAGCGCCTGCTCGGCTGGCAGCCGCAGCACCGCTGGCGCGACGAGGTTGCAAAGCTTCGCTGAACGCAGCTGGGAGTACCCGCAAGAAGCATGGACCTAGAAATAGATACTCCTATGCAAGCTCCAAACCAAGAAGACTCGGGCATCGTTCCGGAGTCTTCTTGGTTTTTTGTCGGTCATTTCCTGCTATTTTGCCTTGGAGGCGTCCTTCTGCAGCTCTTTCCAGGCGGCGACCGAGTCGGCGCTCGTATAGATGTAAGGGGTCTGGGGCTGGGCAATCGGCGTGATTTGCGAAGCCTCGATCTCGATCAAATTGTTGCCCCCTTGAGACACGATCTTCAGTTTGCCCTGTACCTTGACCCAGGAATCGGCCGGCAGGGCCAGCTTCTGCTGCGGATCGACCATAATGCCGAAAGGGGTGGCGTCCGCTGTGCAGCACTGCACCAGAAAGCGGCTGACCGCGAAAGGGCCGCTCGCTCCGCCCGTCTGATCGCGATAAACAAAGCCGGAAACGGCGATTTCCTTGCCTTCAAACTGCTCCTTGAACATCTCGATCGCCCCGAACGTTTCGGAGTAAATCGCCGGGTAGACCGGGATGACGGGCTGGGCGTACAGCAGTTTGGCGAGCTCGGCGAATTCCTTGGCATACGGATCGGAAGTTTCGAAGGAGACTGCCTTATTCGGCTCTGTGGCAGTACCGGTAATTGACTTCTCCGGCACGGTGGACGCACTGGGGATGGCCTTCTCCGGCTCCATCGCCGAATAGGAGAGGGAAATGCCCTTCTTGGCGGCGGCGATGCTGCCGAGGGCCTTATCCGGAAGGAGGAACCCGAGCAGCAGCGGGAGCACGAACAAGCCGTACAGGCCGGTGCTTTTCAAGAAGCCGGCAGGCAGACGGTGATCGCAGTTGCACAGCACCTGGCTGCGTCCGAGCAGCGCCTGGATCACCAGGCTGAGCGCCATCAGGCCCAGCGGAACCGGGCACAGCCGGATCCATCTCGCCAGGGCGGGCGCGACGTAATAATGCAGCGCGTCCTGCTGCATCAGGTGCAGAATATAGAGGGCGAAAGCCGCCAGCACGGCCGCCCGGAACAGGTAATGCAGCCGGATGCTGCGGGAGTCGTTCACTTGGCTCTACCTCCAGTCGGATTATGTATTGGGTTCGCGCATCTTGCGCGGGCGTGTTCCTGGCATGGGCGTTCACAGCCAGATCGAATGTTACATCCGCCAAAAAGTTTACAGCCAGACCGAAATCAGAACCGAACCGACAAAGACGCAGGCGGCGATCAGGAAGAACAGATAGAGGGCGAACTTGGTTTTGAACAGCGCCATCAGCATCATGGCGTTTTTGAAATCCAGCATCGGGCCCAGCACCATGAACGCGATCAGCGAGCCGGCGGGAAAGGTGTGCAGGAAGGTGGAAGCGACAAAAGCGTCCGACGTGGAGCACAGGGAGAGCGCAAAGGCGAGCCCCATCATGAACAGATACGAGCCCAGCGGATGGCCGCCGATGGCGGAGAGGCTTTCCCGGACCATAAACGTCTGAATGCCCGCCGTCAGCAGGCAGCCGATGATCAAATATTTGCCCATGTCGAAAAACTCGTCCGACGTATGGACGAATACCGACGCCAGCCGGCCGCCGCGTGCGGCATGGAGATGAGCATTCCCGCCGGTTTCCCGCTCCATCGACCATCTCACCGGCGATTTTTTTACCGTAACGTAGACGATGAGCCCGATCAGGAAAGCGACGGCGAAGGCCAGTCCCATCCGGGCGTATGCGAGATCCGGGTGGCTGCGGAACGCCATGAAGGTGGCTCCGTAGACGACCGGATTGATGATCGGTCCGGACAAAATGAACACGATCGCGACATACACGGGCATGCCTTTATGAATGAGCCGGCGGACGAGCGGGATCATGCCGCACTCGCACACCGGGAAGATCACGCCGAGGAGACAGGCGAACAGGATGGCCGGAACCGGCTTCTTCGGAATCCAGCGCGACATGACCTCGTCCGGCACAAACACCTGCAGCAGCGATGAGAGCAGCGCCCCGGCCAGCACGAACGGCAGCGCCTCCAGCAGAATGCCGACGAAGCTGGTTTTGAACGTGTCCAAATAGACGTTATCCAGCAGCTCGATGCGCTCCGGCAGCCACAGGACGAGCAGGATGATCAGAAAGGCGGCGGGAAGAAGCAGCGGGACGATTTTAAAAGGGGAGAGGGTGGTCAAGGCGGGATCAGCTCCTTCCACAGAAATGATGAAGCTTAACGAAACAGTTCGGACCAGCGTTCCTTCAGCCGCGCCTCGTTCAAATTCAGGCCGATCATGACGAGGTACGGTGCGCCGGGGTAGCGGGAGTTTTCCCAGAACGTGCGTGTCCCGGCATACTGGACGAGCTGGACCGGTTCATGGCGTGCGAGCGCCACATGCCCCTTGGCACGAAGAAGCGCGTCTCCGCAATCATGGAAGAACGCCTCCAGCCGCTCCCTGGACAGGGAAGCCGGGCTTTGCTCCGCCGGGGGAAAGGTCAGCGTGACGGTGCTGACTTTGGAAAAAGAGACCGCCTCGTCAAGATGTTCATGCCCACCGTGGCCGCCATGTCCTTCATGCACGTGGGCAGTGGCCGTAGATCCCGCACCGTGACCGTTATGGGCAAGGTGGTGAGCATGCGAAGCGGCTGGGTCAACAGCTCCACCGAACCTGTGCTGCGCCTGGCTGCTCAGCGCCTCCTGCGCCGGGGTCTGTGCACCAGCCCGGACAGCAGCGACCTTGGACGCTTGGCGGCGGTTAACCCCGTCCAGCAGTCTGGACAGGTCAATCCGGCTATATTCTGTGTATACGATCGCAGCCTCGGGATTATGCTTACGGATCATGCTTTCGATCTTACCGATCGTGCCCGGGGCGGCCAGATCCTGCTTGTTGACCGCGACCAGATCGGCGCTTTCGATCTGCTTGCGCAGCGTGCGGACCAGCTCTTTGTCGGCGGAGAAGCGGCTGTTGAACTCCAGCACGTTCTCCGCGTCGAGCATCGTCACCGTATAATGGTGCCGTAACCGGCCGGCAAGCCCCGGCTCTTGAAGGGTGTGGCGGATTTCTTCCGGATCGGCGACGCCGGTGAGCTCGATGACGATGACGTCGGGCGACCGCTCCAGCAGGGTGGACAGACCTTGCGGCAGCTCGCTTTTCCGGCTGCAGCAGACGCACCCGTCCAGCAGCTTCTGCACCTGAACCCCCGCTTGTTCCTCCAGAATCGTTCCATCCACATCCCGTTTGCCCAGCTCGTTCATCAGGATGCCGGGGGTCAGCCCCCGGGCCGAGCACTCCTTGAGCACGGACAGCAGCAGCGTCGTTTTTCCGCTTCCCAAAAATCCGCTTAATATGATGACTGGCGTTTTCATACGCGATTCATCTCCTTTATCCTCGTTGTCGAATATAGAGCAGGCCCAGGGATATGGCCTGTACCAAGCGTGAATTTTTCTCCCATTTTATCTATACGTAAAGATTACGATTTAATGCCTATGAACTCGGCAGCCCGGAAGGTGCTGATAGATTCAGAACCGCGGCGATTGATGCCATTACCGGGCAACCTGCTGAGGAGAAATCTGGAAAAGAATGCTATAGATCCATTCATATCCGGAGCGAAGTCGTTTATGATAGGTTTATGTCAGTAACCAAGGATTTCCGGAGGAGGAAAAGGAAGGCATGAGCAAATTTGTCATTGGCATGGACCTCGGCGGAACCCGGATCAAATCGGCGGTATTTGACGCGGATGCCGGTTGGAGGATTGCCGCGGCAAGAATGGACGCCACCGAAGCGGACAAGGGACCGGAGCATGTGCTGAACCGGATGAAGCGGATCGTTCATGAACTGATGAAGGAAGCGGGGATCGGGCCGATGGACGTGAGCTGCATGGGGATGGGCATTCCGGGGCTCCTGGATCCGCGGGAAGGGCTGTCGATTCTGTCTCCCAACTTTCCGGAATGGGAAAATATCCACGTCGTAAACCGGATGCGGGAGGAGTTCGCTTTTCCGGTTTTCATCGATAATGATGTGCGCGTCAACATGTACGGGGAGTGGCGGTTTGGCGCCGGCAGGGGCTGCAGGAACCTGATGCTCATTACTTTGGGAACCGGACTGGGCTCGGGAATAATTTATCAGGGGAAGGTTGTCTACGGCACGTCTTCGAGCGCAGGCGAGATCGGCCACATGAACATGTACAGGGAAGGGCGGCCGTGCCGCTGCGGCAGCTCGGGCTGCCTCGGCCGCTACGTGTCCGCGGTGGGTATGGTCCGAACGTTTGCGGAAAAGTTAGTGGAAGGACGGAGGAGCGTCATTCAGGAGTGGACGGGCAACGACTCCTCGCAAATGACGGCACAGCTCATTTCGGACGCCTATGATCTGCAGGACGCGCTCGCTATTGAAGTCATGCACGAGACGGGAGAACTGCTCGGGTATGGACTAGCGAACGCCATCAATCTGTTGAATCCCGAGCTGATCATTGTAGGCGGCGGCATGGCCGCGGCCGGGGAGCGGCTCTTGCGCCCGGTGCGCGAGACGGTAGCCCGCCATGCGCTGCAGCTGTCCGCCGGGGTCTGCCGCATCGTACAGGCCGAGCTTGGGGACAGGGCCGGGATGCTGGGCGCCGCTGTGTACGCAGACGGACGCTTGAAAGGAGGGAATTCATGGTCAGACAATGGGCTAACAGGCTGATTATGCTGCTGGTGCTGGCTGCGGTCATCCTGGTCGTTATTTACGCTTTCGAGGGAAAGTTGTTCGGCCTTCAAGACAGGAAAGCGGAAGGGAGCCCGACGGTTGTGGAGGCGATTGAGAAGATCCGGGGCGAGGAGTACGTGTCCTATATGATCGATGAGCGTCCGGTTGCTGACGGGGAGGTGGCATTTTTCCTGCGGAAGACACCCAGCGGTGGGTACACCATCGCTGCAGAATATGTAAGGAAATTCGAAAAAGGCTGGAAGTGGGGCTATGGGGGAAGCTTCGGAGCCTCCAACTATCACCCCGGACTTTCCGACGCCGAAGCTCGGAAGGAGGGCTTCTATGCCGTGTACTTACCCGGGACGGAGGGTACGGAATTCGGCAGCTCTCCCTTTCCCATGTATTATGGCATCGCTCTGCATCCCGACATCAGCCGCATCGTGGTCAAGGACCCTACCGGCTATGAGAAGCAGGCGCAAATCATTCCCATCGAGCAAAACTTCAAATTGTTTTACGTGTTTTTGGATGCGTCACAGGGTACGAAGTTCGAAATTACGGGCTACGACCAGAGCGGAAACATCATCCAGCAGGTGACTCAGGACGAGGCTAACCCCAACAACACGGGGACGACACGAATCGATTAACCGTAATTTTACATAATCAGCCTTCCCAATTAACGGATCGGAAACAATCCATCGATAAGATGAAGGAGGAAAAATCCAATTCGAACAAGCCGGGAGGAGAGAAATAATGAGATTGGCGCTGTTGGGTGATTTGCATTACCACGAAATCGACGAGTCGGTACCGGGGCTGAAGGAAGCACGGCGTGCATTCTATCAAACGGTGCTGGAGCAGTTTTTGGAGCAGGAAGCGGACCTGTATATTTCGCTGGGGGATCTCACCAACTTCGGCACGGCCTCCGAGCTTCGCGAAGTGTACGACCTGCTTCGCCGCCAGGACAAGACGTTTATACACGTGCTGGGCAATCATGACTTGTATGCGCAGCGCAGAGCCGAGGTGCTGGAGATGACGGGCCAGGAGAGGTACCATGCCATCGACACGGATCAAGCGATGCTCGTGTTTCTCGACACGGCCAAGGAAATGGATTTTAAGGACTGGGGCGGCTGGCTCGATCCCGAACAGTTGGGCTGGCTTGAGGAGCAGGTAGGACTGTCAGGCGACAAGCCGCTCCTCGTCTTCGGCCATCACCCCGTGTACAATACGACGGCGGGTTCGGAGAAGGATAAGGGTTCGATTCATCCCATCATCGACATGTGGAGCATTTTGAACCAAAAGCAGGGCATTGGCATCTATTTCAACGGCCATACGCATATGGACTCGATCGCGCACCGGCAGGACTGGTCGTTCGTGCAGCTGTCGGCCTGCCTGGATCAGCCGGGCTTCCGGATCGTCGATATCGCGGAGGACGCGATCCGCATCACACCGGTCGAAGTGATGGACCCGACGCTGCCGGATCACATGGCGCTCCTTCACCAGCATATGAAGCATTTCAGCCCGAATCCGGATGCCAGAGGGATGGAGGACGACCGGGCTCTCCTCGTTCCGCTGCCGATTGCGCCGCAAATCTGAATATAGAGTAATCACGACCTTCGTGAAAGGGAGGCTGTACACGCATGAATGACGTTATGACCCGGGAGCATTTTTTCAAAGGTCTCGCCAAGCATAAACGGATTGCCTCCATCAAAGACCCCCGCCATATTGAAATCGCCTTGAAGCACCGGGATGAGCTGAGCGGCGTCTTTCTCTTGATGGGCCATATCGGTGTCGCCAAAGGCTATGTGAACGTATTCCGGGAGCACGGTCTGCCGGTGTTTATGCATTTGGAAAAAATCGGCGGGCTCAGCACGGACCATTACGGCCTGGACTATTTGGCCAAGAGCATCCGCCCGGTCGGCATCATTTCGACCAAAACCAGCGTCATCAAAACCGCCAAAAAAATGGGGCTGCTCACGGTGCAGCGTTTCTTTCTCGTCGACAGCGAAGGGCTGGAGAACATCGCGAAGAGCCTGTCCCAGGCCGAGCCGGACATCATCGAGCTGATGCCTGCCCGCATTCCGGACATGATCCGCAGGGTGAAGAGTTTTACGGAACTCCCGATCATCACCGGCGGCCTGCTGTATGAGCACAGCCACGCACAGGAGTGCCTGGATCAGGGAGCGACGGCCATTTCCGCTTCCCGTCCCGAGCTGTGGAGAAGAAAGATCATTTGATGTCCCGTTAATATTCCGCATAAACCGCGTTAATAGTTGTCCCTTATGATGAAATCGACAAGTAAATAGAACGGTTGGAGTTATGGAGAAACCTGATCTGTCGAGAGAGCGCTAAGCCAGCGTTCCTGCTCGGCGGTATTCGGGTTTCTTTATTTTTTTGGCTGCAGCCGTCGTTGTACAGCAGACATAAACCAAATTCAAGGGTGGAGGAATCAATCGATGTTCAAGAAAAAGATCGCACTGCTTACACTGTCCGCGGTAATGACGGGCATGCTGGCCGGATGCGGCGGCGGAGCCGAGAAGGCGGCCGGCAGCGAGACAGCGGAGGCGGCAGCGGCCAAGCCGGATAAAAAAATCGTCATCAAGTACTGGTACGCCTTCGGCGACAAGATCGAGGAAGCCAAGCAGCATATGGTCCAAACGTTCAATGAGTCCCAGGACAAGATCGAGGTGGTCGCCGAGCATCAGGGGAATTACGATGATCTTCATGCGAAGGTCCAGGCGGCTTTTGCGGCTGGGGACGCCCCGGCGGTCACGGATCTGGAAATTGCCTCCACGGGCGTGTTCGCCCATTCCGGCATGCTCGAAGACCTGACCTCATACGCCGAGAAGGACAAGGATCAGCTGAAGCTGGACGATTTTATCCCCGGACTGATGGGGAACGCCTACGTGGACGACAAGCTGTACGGGCTGCCTTTTATGCGCAGTACTCCGATTATGTACAAGAACGTGACGATGCTGAAGGATGCCGGGCTGGATCCGTCCGGGCCCAAAACGTGGGATGAGTTCGAGCAGTACTCCAAAGTGCTCAAGGGGAAAGGCAAGCTCGGCATGACCGTGCCGGTCGATATTTGGTTCTACGAGGCGCTGGTGGCCCAAAGCGGCGGCACGATGCTGAGCGAGGACGGCAAAAAGGCAACCTTCAACAACGCGGCCGGCGTGGCACCGGTGGACTTCTGGAAGCGGCTGGTGAACGAAGGCCTGATCAAAATGCCGGTCGGCGACGAAGCCGGGGATACGGCGGACAAGGATTGGGCGAACCAAATTTCCGCGTTTAAGTTCGCCTCAACCGCCGGCGTATCGCAAAGCCTGGAAATCGCCAAGGGGAACGGCTTTGAGCTGGAGACGGCCTTCATGCCGGCCAACAAGGATTACGGCGTGCCGACAGGCGGATGCCAGCTTGTCATGACGTCGAAGAGCAGCGCCGAGGAGAAGGCGGCGGCATGGGAATTCATGAAATGGATGACCTCCCAGGAAAACACGATCTACCAGCATAAGCATGTCGGATACCTGCCGACCCGTACGTCGGCGGTGGAAAGCGAAGAGCTCAAGGAGCATTTTACCCAGTATCCGCAGTATAAAGTCGCCGTCGACCAGCTGAAATACGCGAGACCGCGCCCGATGGAGAACGGATATCCGGAAGTCGCCAAGATCGTCCGCGATGCGATCCAGAAGGCGATTATCGATCCGAAGACGACGCCGCAGCAGGCGCTGGACGAAGCCGCGGCCAAGTCGGATAAGCTGCTTGGCAAGTAAGTTTAGCGCCTGTCAGGCAATGAAACAGACCCGCCAAACAAGGAGGCATTCGGCATGGCCCAAATCGAGCTGATCGGCATTTGCAAGAAATACAAGGAAGAAACCGTAATTCAGGACCTTAACCTGACGATCCGGGACGGTTCGTTTACCGTCCTGGTCGGGCCGTCCGGCTGCGGTAAATCGACGACGCTGCGCATGGTGGCCGGTCTGGAAAGACAGACAGCAGGAGATATTCTCATCGACGGCCAGCGCGTGAACGACACGCCGCCTGGTCTGCGGGACGTGGCGATGGTGTTCCAGAATTACGCGCTGTACCCGACCATGACGGTCCGGGGCAATATCGAGTTCGGTCTCAAGAACCGCGGCGTCTCCCGCAAGGAGCGGGAGCGCCTGGTCTCCGACATTTCGGAAATCGTCGGACTTGGGCCATACCTCGACAAGAAGCCGCAGAATCTCTCCGGCGGCCAGCGCCAGCGCGTGGCGCTCGCCCGGGCGATGGTGAAGCAGCCGAAGGTGTTTATCCTTGACGAACCGCTGTCCAACCTGGACGCGAAGCTGCGGAACCAGATGCGGACGGAGCTGATCCAGCTGCACGAACGCCTTGGCACGACCTTCGTCTACGTGACGCATGATCAGGTCGAAGCCATGTCCATGGGCGACGAGATCGTCGTCATGAACGAAGGGGCGGTCCAGCAGGCGGACTCGCCGATGAAGCTGTACGAGCAGCCTGCCAACCTGTTCACCGCCCAGTTTATCGGCACGCCGGCGATGAACATCATGAAGGTCGGCGACATCAAGGGGCTGCGCGTCCAGCCCGTGTCCGGAGCCTACCATGTTGGTTTCCGGCCGGAGCATGCACAGATCAATCCGGACTCCCCGGTGGAAGGGCTTGTGCTCGAAGGAGACATCTTGACGCGGGAGAGCCTGGGAGCGGAGCATATCTATCAGATCCGTTCCAAGGCGGGAGCGTTCTTTGTCAAAACGTTTCTGAAGCCGCTGGTGACGGCGGAGCGTGTACACATCGCCGTACCGCACGGGCATCTCTATTATTTCAGCCTCAACGGCAGCCGGGTGCAGACAGCGGGAGCGGCAAATGAGAAGACCTCCTCACGGCAGCTGATAGCAGGAGGGGTGTAGCATGACCGTCTGGGAACGGCTGCGCCCGTACAGCATGGTCGCGCCGGCAATTATCGTCTTTGCCATGTTTTTTATCTACCCGATTTTTTACATGATGTACTTAAGCCTGTTCGACTGGAACTTCGTCAGCCCGACAAAAACGTTCGTCGGCATCCAGAACTTCGTAGATCTGCTGTCGGAGCCGGATTTCCGCCAGGTGCTGTCGAACACGACCCTGTATACGGTGCTGACGGTTACGCTGACGACCGGACTCTCCCTGTTCATGGCGATCTGGCTGAACCGCAGCGGCTTCTTCTACGGCCTGGTACAGGGGGCGATCTTCAGCCCCCATATCATCTCGCTCGTATCGATTTCGCTCTTGTGGAGCTGGCTGATGGACCCCGAATACGGGCTCTTGAACTGGGTGATCGGCCTGTTCGGCTTCGGCAAGCTGGAATGGCTGTCCCATCCGAGCACCTCGCTGATCTCCCTGGTGATCGTGGCCGTGTGGAAAGGGCTCGGCTATAACACGCTCGTGTTTATCGCGGGGCTGCAGAGCATCCCGCAGGATATATACGAAGCGGCTTCCCTGGACCGCTCCAGGCCGTGGACGACGTTCACGCGGCTGATTCTGCCGATGCTGTCGCCGACGATCTTTTTCCTCGTCATCATCAATTTGATCGGGTCGTTCCAGGTGTTCGAGACGATCGCAATCATGACGCAGGGCGGTCCGGTCAACTCGACCAATACGCTGGTGTATTACATCTACGAGGCCGGCTTCCGCTTCTTCAAAATCGGGTATGCCTCGGCGGCCGGCGTGATCCTGCTGTTCATCGTCGGCATCCTGACCATCGTCTATTTCAGGCTGCTGTCCAGCCGCGTTCATTACCGTTAACCGGTAACAACTTCTGCTTCTATGATCTTAGAAAAGGGGGAAAACCGAGTGGAACCCGCAAACCGTGCCTTTGACGGGCATACCGTCGCCGTTCCCGGAGGACGCATGCTGGAAACACCGGGCAGACCTGCCCTTCTGCGCTCCGCGGCCGTCCTGCTGCTGAAGGCGTTGAATGTGGCGGCGCTGCTGCTGCTGGTCCTCATCTTTGCCATGCCGTTTGTCTGGATGCTCTCGACATCCCTCAAAACGCTGCCGGAGACGATGATCTTCCCGCCGGAATGGATTCCCCGGAATCCGGTATGGAGCAATTACGCCTCCGCGTGGCAAACCGGGCCGTTCCTGCATTACATCACGAACAGCGCCGTCATTTCGGTGAGCATTTTGCTGCTGCAGATGCTGACGATCATTCCGGCTGCGTACGCATTTGCCAGATACCGGTTTGTCGGCTCCGGCTTTTTGTTCAGCCTGGTCATGGTGACGCTCATGATCCCGACCCAGCTCATCTTTCTGCCGGTATATTTGGAGCTGAGCGCCTTCAAGCTGCTGAACACCCATCTCGGGCTGATCCTCCCGTTCGCGTCCAGCGCGTTCGGCATCTTCCTGCTCCGGCAGGCGTTCCGGCAGATCCCGGAGGAGCTGGTGGAAGCTTCCCGCCTGGATCAGGCCAAGGAATGGAAAATTATCGTCCGCATCATGGTGCCTATGGTGAAGCCGGTGCTTGTGACGTTTGCCCTGTTCAGCTTCATCGCGCACTGGAACGATTATTTCTGGCCGCTCGTCATGACGACGAACGAAACGGCGCGGACGCTGCCGATCGGCATCGCCAAAATCCGCGAGGTCGAGGGCGGCGGCACCTGGAACATCCTGATGGCCGGCAACGTCATTTTGGTCGCGCCGATTCTGGCCGCCTTTTTCCTGGCGCAAAAGCATATCATCAAAGCGTTTGTGTATAACGGTGTCAAGTAAGAGGTATGCTGTGTGCCACGTGTACCACAGTGACCATGTTCGCAGGCTTACGTGTAAAAGAGCTGCTCCTTCGTCTCTCAGACGATATGGATGCAGCTCTTTGCTTTTTTTGGAGTTATCCAGTCTATAGATAGGGGTGACTTTAGGCTGCGAAAATGGATCACGGCCGGCTGCTCAGCTCCTGTCACCTGGGGCGCCGCTTTACACGACGTCTGCGGCAAGTGTTGTAAGCGGGCCGTCTTCGGCGGCGATGTCCTGCAGATCATAGACCGAAATCGGGAACATCGGAATACCGACATAATAGGGTGTGATCGAGTACAATGGGTAAAAGAGCACCAACGCCTTGTCGGCGAGGTAGAAATCCTGGTTAGGCGCGACCGTGATGCTCCCCGCATCCAGTACCGGAAGATTCCGCTCCTGCACCTGCTTCTTGACGGCGGCGGTCAGGACCGCTTGGTAAGGGGAGCCCGGTTTGAACAGGCTGGACAAGGTATAGGTGTTCCCCGTTTGCATGGAAAAGGTCAATCCCTTGGCGATCGTGTATCCATGCGCCATCGGTGTGGAATAGGTGTAATTGCTCAGCACGAGGCTGAGAATGCCGCGCTCGTTCGTTTTGATCTCGAAATTTCCGGTCGTTTCCGGCTGGCTTCCCGTCTGGACCGCCTGCTGGGCGCGCTGCATGTCCTGGATCGTACGGATGATCGTGTGGTTGATTTTGTTTTCGGCCGTTTTGTCGGCGAGCCCGGTTACCTGCGGATAGTGGATCACCGTGCCGGGGGCCGTAAAGGTGACGGTATGGATGGTGACCGGCGGTACGTATTGAGGCATGCGGTTCGCTCCAATCGTTGTATGGTATACACCAGCCTATTCCGGGCCTGGGCGTTCGGTGACGGGAATGGAGCACGGGAGCTTACTTCCACCTGAGGTCAGCCGATCTAATCGATATAATGTAAATACGAGAACAGTGGTCACGCCGCGTTAAGGCGATTTGTCTGAACAGGCTCAGCATATTTAAAAAATATTCCGAGGCTCATGTAACCTTACGGATCTGATATTGCACTATAGGGTTGAAACCATGATCAAAGGGAGGAGAGTGGGTGTGCGGCAGATCATTGAACAAGCCCGGCAGGGAGACGGGGATGCGCTAAACCGTCTCTTCCGGCAGTATTATGCGATGGCGCATACGGCCGCATACGGAAAGCTGCAGGATCACGATTTGGCGGAGGAAGCGGTGCAGGAGGCGTTTGCGGAAGCATTCGTCCACCTTAGCCGGCTGCAGCAGGCAGACGCCTTTCCGGGGTGGCTGCGGACGATTGTGCATCGCCAGTGTTATCGCTTGATTCGCAGAAAGCCGCAGACTTCCGCGCTGGAGGAAGGGGAAGTGACTGCACCCGACCAGCCGGATATCGGAGAGGTCGTGGCGCGGCAGGAGCTGTACCGGATGCTTCACGATTCGGTCCAGGCCTTATCGCCCGGCATGCGGGAGGCGGTCCAGCTGTTTTATTTTCACGGCTATAGTCTGCAGGAAATTTCGGAGTATGCGGGAACGCCGGTGACGACGCTGAAAAAGCGGCTGTTCGACGCACGACGCAAGCTGAAGGGCTCGCTGCCGGTCGCTGATTTCGCGCATGTATTCAAGCATTTACACGAAGGAGGAAAACGCGTGCTGCATATTGTTAACGGCGATACGGTCGCCGAGACGCTCAAGCAGGGAGTCGTTCAGGGGGATATCCTCGTATGGCGCGAGGTATATTCGGAAGGCCCGGTGTTTCTGGAGCCGGCGGAATCGGAGAGCCGTGCGGTCCGCGCGGGATACCTTGAGAAAGACATGGGCATCCCGGCTGATGAATATATCCGGAACTGCGAAGAGCAGGAGCAAAAACTGGCCGGATTCCGGCAGTATGACGAAATCGTGCTGTGGTTCGAGCATGACCTGTTTGACCAAACGATGCTGTCTTATCTGCTGCACTGGTTTGGACGGCAGTCCCTTGGCGGGACGAAGCTGAATCTGCTCTGTATCGGAGATTATCCGGGAGTCGGCCTGTTCCGTGGACTCGGTCAGTTAACGGCCAGCCAGCTGAAGACATTGTCCGGAACGTGGCATCATATCGGAGCGGAAGAGCTGAAGCTGGGCAGCAGGGTTTGGGAGGCATACACCTCACCTGATCCGATGAAGCTCCAGCAGCTATTGGAGGAGGATACCTCGGCGCTTCCGTTCGTGCGGGAGGCATTTGAACTGCATCTGTCCCGTTATCCTTCCGTTTATAACGGACTGGGGATCGTGGAGCAGATGACTTTGGAAAAGGTAAGCGAAGGGATCCACTCGCCGCTGGACCTGTTCAGGCAGATCGGCGACCGGCTGCACGGGTTGGGCATGGGCGACCTGCAGTACTGGGATGTTCTGCGCAGCCTGTGTCAGGGCCCAAGTTCGCTGCTGACGCTGGAGGGGGCGGAAGCTTTTCCCGGCTATGCGGGACCTTCTCCGTCTTTTCGGGACAGCAAGGTCCAGATCACGGAATGGGGGACCCGGGTTTTACGCGGTGAGGATTACCTGGAACGGTGCGGCATAGACCGGTGGTACGGAGGCGTTCATTTGAGCGGTGACCAGCCTGTGTGGCGTTGGGATCAGGATCGGAGAAGGCTGGTGAAATGCAGTGAGTAGGAACGGCCATCGGAGGCATACGCCGTACTACCGGCCATAGGTTCAGATCATGACGAAGAAGCAGGCATTTTGCCTGCTTCTTTGTTTCGGTTCTTCCTAGAGCCTGACCCTTTCCTTTGTTGCTCATCCACAGCGGCTTACTCGAAACGAACCTCCTGATCCAGAAAGATCTCCTTGCGGCTAAAATCCATAGGCTCCTCAAACGGGATCAGCGCAAAGTGAACGGTGTCCAGCTGCTCCGGCAGGCGCGGTTCGACGAGAAAGGACATGGAGCTGATTCCACCACCACCGCGGGAACCGTTGCGCCCTACACTGTATTCCTTATCTTGGCTAGTAACATCGAGCTGAAGAAGAGGGCGGAAATCAGTGAATTCATCCACATCCTCCAGCTGTTTGATTTCGATATGTACGATACTGCCATGCTCATGCTGCATCGCATGGGTGATCCTGTATTGGTATCCTTCCTGCACGGTCGTTTTCATAATCTGCAGGATGCCCTGCAGCTCGCCGGGACCGTCGGAGCGTGGGCGATGAAACCCTCCGTTAATCGAATGAAACAGCCAGTTCAAATAGGGAGGCTTCAAGTCGAATTTTTCTTCAAACTCCTTCATCACTTCCTTAGGCGGAAAACACCGGCGCCCTTTCGCAAGGGCTTTCCGGTGGTTGAGCAGCTCAATCAGCTGCGTATCGACCGCATGGATTTCCTCATCGTAATCATTGGGCACCGCCCGCAATTCCGACCATCCCATAATCCAGTTCCTCCCTTATTGTCAATATACCATTAAAACATAAGTTTTCCTGATTATACCATAGCCTGAAATCCGAGATATGAAAAAGTATGGACAAGCAATAAAGCTTGGGACTGTAGCTCCTCTCCGCGATTGATGTATAGTGAACATAACATCATCAAGCGCCTGGCTTGGCCCAAGCTGGCGGACAAGGAGGATGAAGCGACTTTGCCTGAAATTAGAGGTTTTATCGGAACCCACGACAAGGACTGGGAGGACGAGCGGCAGTGGAGCCACCCCGATTTGGAAATCACCGTCGTGTTGGAAGGAAGCGGGCGCTTTGTTCATGAACAGGAGGAAAGGCGGGTCGAAGCAGGGCATGTCGCGCTGATCCCGTCCTTATCCGCTCATTCTTTTCATGCGATGACCCCGATCCGGTTCGGGGTTGTGCTTGTTGACGGACTGCCGATGCATATAGGTGAGCTGTTCGAGCGGCTGGTTGTCCTTGGCAAACCGCGCCTCATTGCCTTATCCCGCCTCGACCAGGACCGCTACGAGCGGCTGTTCCGGGAATGGCTGAGGAGCCGTTCGTCTACGCTGAAAGAGCCGGTCCGAAATGATTTGGCCTGGATCGAAATTCTACTGCTGTTTTTAAACGAGCATTCCCACCCGGACCAGCAGTCGTTCACGGTATCGCATACAGGCGATTATATCCGCCGGCATCTTCAAGAACCTATCGTCATCGGCAGCCTCGCGGAGATGGCCGGCCTGTCGGAGGAAGGCTTCCGCAAACGGTTCTTCAAAGCCTACGGCATGACGCCCAAGCAGTATCAGCAGATGTGCCGCCTGGAAGAAGCCAAGTGGCTGCTCAGCTCGACGGACAAGGATATGCAGGCGATAGCCGAGCAGATCGGCTTTGCTCAGCTGCACTCGTTTTCGCTGTGGTTCAAAAAGACAGAAGGCTGTCCTCCGTCGGAGTGGAGAACGAGGCAGCGCCGCGACCATCATTGAGGCATCCGGTCCGGTTTTGCGTAAATTGTGGCGGGTTTCGATTAACGACTTTCTCCTGAAGCAGAGGCTATGATGAGGGGGAATCTCCCGCTTCCGGCAGGAACGCGGTGATACCTTGAAAGGAGAGAGCGGCATGAACGTGACGATCGGAACGAGGGAGCTTGTGATGGGAAGCCGGTATTTGACCGAGCTGCGCAGCAGCAACGATATATTGGGGGACACGGTAGCGCTGAGATTGCGTCTGGCGGAGGAGGGATACCTGCTGATCCGCGGATTTCATGACCGCGAGCGGGTGCTGTCCGCAAGGGAGGATTTTTTACGCAGACTCCAGGCCATGGGCAGGTTGGAGCCGGGGACTCCGCTGGACGAAGGGCGCATTTCCCGAGACAACCGCAGCATGATGTGGGGCGGCGGCGCGGAAGAGCTGCAGGCGGACTTCCCCCGATTTTTGGATGTGGTGAACCATCCTTCGGTCTTGGATTTTTTTGACCGTCTGCTTGGCGGCAAATCGATGACATACGACTATAAATGGCCGCGGGCCGTGGCCCATGGCGGGAATACCGGCGCGCATTACGACGTCGTGTATATGGGAAGGGGCACCAAAAACGTATATACGATGTGGACCCCTTTCGGGGACACGCCGCTTGAACTCGGAACGTTGGCTATGTGCCTGGGTTCCCAGCATTTCAGCAAAATTAGGCAAACGTACGGCGAAATGGATGTGGACCGGGATAATGTCGCGACAGGCTGGTTTTCCGAAGACCCGGTGGAGATCGTCGATACGTTTGGGGGACGATGGGCCACAACGTCTTTCGAAGCAGGCGATGCCATTATTTTCGGCATGTACATGATGCATACTTCGCTTAACAACACGACGGACCGCTACCGGATCAGCTCAGATAACCGCTATCAGCTCGCATCGGAGCCGGTCGATGAGAGATGGGTGGGCCGCAAGCCGAAGGGGCATTACGCATGGGGCAAAACGACGCCCAAGCCGGTCGCCGATGCCCGCAAGGAATGGGGCGTATGAGGGAGGCAAATTGCCGGATCTAACATTCGCACCCCCTCCCACCTGACAAAAAGACACGATTGCCCGGAAAATAAAGCCGTCCCCAACAAATGTGCAGGTACATGGAAACACCTGGCCGTTTCCCTTCCAGGCGCCGCAGTTTACAATGAAAGCGTTATATTCCTGGATAAAAGGAGAACAGCCATGAACTTTGACCTGAACGTAGTACCCTTCAGCCGCAGAGAGACGTTTCTGGCGGTTTCGCAGCTGCCTGAGGGTAAAAATAGACCAGCCGGGCTGTACCTGCGCACCGTCCGGGGCGGGGACGACAAGTTCGGGGAGGCGTTCCGCATCGAGCTGCTGGATGATGCCGATGAGCTTTTGCCGTTCAAGGCCGAAGCCAATCCCGCGAGCGTGAAGCTGGCTGCTCTCGATAGCGCTACTTATGCAGAGCTGTGCATATCGGACAGCCGCACCGCGCGCTTCCGGACCAGAGGCTGCGGCATCCGGCTGACCTTTCAGCCGGCGGCTTACGATTATGCCTACGAGGCGGTGCCCGGCAGCTGGGAAGTGAACAGCTTTACGCACGAATGCCGGTTTATGCTGACCCGCCTTGCAGGCTGCATGAAGATGGAAGTGATATGGGACAAGATCAAGAGCTCGCGCATCGTGGCTGAGTTCAGGGCTGACGGTGCCGCGGGTACGGCCGAATTCGCTATTGAAGAGTTTCGTACGGTGTGGAAGCCGCGGCCGGCCTGGGAGCCCTTTGAGGCGGCGGTGAAGGAAGCCGAGGCCGAATTTGCGGCCTGGCTGGATCACAGCCTTACGGTCCCGGCGCACTGGCAGGAAGGGCGGGAGCTGGCGGCTTACATTACGTGGTCTTGCCTCGTTCCGGCCGAAGGCTGCCTGACGCGCCCAGCGATGTACATGTCGAAGAACTGGATGACGAATATATGGAGCTGGGATCACTGCTTTAACGCCATGGCGCTGGTGCGCCACGATCCGAAGCTGGCGTGGGACCAGTTCATGATCTTTTTTGACCGGCAGGATGAGAGCGGGCTGCTTCCCGATTTTATCAACGACAAGTACGAGCTGTGGAACTGCAACAAGCCGCCGATCCACGGCTGGACGCTCGGCTGGATGATGCGCCGGACCGATTGGATCGGCGAAGCGCAGCTTCGGGAAGTATACGGGCCGCTGTCCAAATGGACGGATTGGTGGTTCCGGTACCGGGACGGCGACGGCGACGGCATTCCCCAGTACAATCACGGCAACGATTCCGGATGGGACAACAGCACGGCCTTCAATAACGGCATTCCGGTGGAAAGCCCGGATCTGTCGGCCTTTCTGATTTTGCAGGCGGAGCTTCTGGCCGAGATTGCCGGGCTGTTGGGGAAGGCGGAGGAAGCGGCGCGGTGGCGCCGGCTTGCCGGGGATACGCTGGACGCCATGCTCCGCCACTTCTGGAAGGACGGCCGGTTCACGGCATGCCGGTCAGGGACGCATGAGCGCTCGCAAGGCGACAGCCTGCTGCTGTTCGTGCCGATCCTGCTCGGTAACCGGCTGCCGGCAGAGATACGGACCGCGCTGCTGCAGGGGCTGCGGGAGGAGGGCCGTTTTCTCACCAGCAACGGCTGGGCGACCGAAAGCGTCCGCAGCCCGTATTACCAGCCCGACGGCTACTGGCGCGGGCCGATCTGGGCGCCGTCGACCATGCTGCTCGTGGAAGGCGCCGCGGCGGCGGGGGATACGGAGCTCGCCAGAGAGGTGGCGCAGCGGTTTTGCCGCATGCTGAACAAGAGCGGCATGGCTGAGAACTTCGACGCGCTGACGGGGGAAGGGCTGCGGGACCGGGCTTTTACCTGGACGTCGAGCGTATTTTTGATCCTCGGGCACGAATACGGGGAACTTTAGCGGGATGATGCACTTCTTCGGAAGGGACTTTTTTGAAAAAGTCCTCCGGGGAGGTGCTTTTCCCGTTTCTGAAAGGTGCCTGGCTTCCGCAAACAAGGCGCTTAGCCACGGATTTATTGTAAGCGGTAACAATTGCGCGGCGAAAGGGCTCCGTCCCCTGTCCGTCCATGCTAGAATGCAGATAGACGACTACCGTGAAGAGGAGGGGATCCGCCATGAATATCCGCCGGCACGGACCGCTGCGGCGCTGGCTTCCGGCCGGAGCTTACCGCAGCATCCGGACCAAACTGCTCGTATGCTTTCTGATTGTGACGCTGATCCCGCTGCTCTCGCTCGGGGCGCTTTCTTACTACCAGTCCGCCAGGACGGTCAACTCCCAGTTCGGCCGTTACGGCGAGAACGCGGTAGCCCAGCTGCAGCAGCAGTCGGACTCCATGCTGGTCCGCATGAAGCAGATGAGCCAGACGATCTACTCATATTTGCTGGATCCCGCCCATGCGGACCTCGGGAGCGATCCGCCGGTCACCTACGGCGAAATCATGGAGAAGAACGACTTCGAATCCGTCCTGAGATCGCTGGCTAACGACCAGACGGCCGGGATTTATATTATTACGCCCTCCGGTTATTACTACGGCGAAAATAACCTCGACGTCGGCAAGCTCGCCGGCATTCCGGCCTGGAAGAGCATGCCCGACACGAATAGCGGCCCTTATTGGCTGGGCTTCTATATGCAAAACCATGCGATTTCCGCCTCGGAGCAAGCCGGTCCGGCGGTGCTGGGACTGGCCGTGCCGATCCGGAACCCGGGCGGCGCCCAGGACGGCAGCACGATCCTGATTGAGGAGGATGCACGGGAGCTGCTGCGCATGTTCCGTCAGTTCGAGGAGGACACGCAGGCGCATCTTTCGATCCAAGCGCCGGACGGCCGGACCGTCTACGAAAGCACGGAATCCTTTACGCCGAGAGATAACGATATCATCTGGGACAAGACACTGTCCGTCAATCATTGGAAGATCGAGGCAAGGCTGCCTGCCAAGGCGTTTTACCAGTCATCGGGGGTCATCCGGTCGAACACGGTCATCGTTGCGGTTTGGTCCTGCCTGCTCGCTTTCGGGCTGGCCTATCTGTTTACGTCCCGGTTTACGGGGCGCATCCGTTCCCTGAAGGAGTCGATGCAAAAGGTCAGCTTCGGCAAGCTGGACACGCGGGTTCCGGTCGAAGGACGGGACGAGCTCGGGAGCCTGGATATCAGCTTCAACCGGATGGTCAGCGGCGTGCAGTCGCTCGTCCAGGAAGTGGAGCGAAGCGAGCGCCTCAAGAAGGAGGCGGAGCTGAAGGCGTTTCATTACCAGATCAATCCGCATTTGCTCTTCAATACGCTGAACTCGATCCAGTGGAAGGCCAGGCTGGAAGGGGCGGAGGAGATCCGCCGAATGCTGTATCACCTGACGATGGTGCTGGAAGGCAACCTCGATATATCGCAGGAGCTCGTTACGCTGGAGCGGGAGCTGCGGATGATCGGGCATTTTTTGAAAATCCAGGAGATCCGCTATGGTGCCGTATTCCAGTATAGGCTGGACTGCGAGGAAGATCTGAAACGGTTTGTCATCCCGCGGATGACGCTGCAGCCGCTGTTTGAGAACATCTTTTTCCACGGCTTTACTGACGGGGTCGGGGTCATTGAGCTGCGTGTCCGGGAGCAGGGGGAGGAGCTGCTGCTGGAACTAAAAGACAACGGGGCCGGCATCAGCGAAGAGAAGCTTGCGCGGCTGTTCGCTCCGAATCCCGAGCCCCGCGGCCGCGGCGGTCTCGGCGTAAGAAACGCGGACCAGAAATTCAAGCTGCATTTCGGCCCGCGGTACGGACTTACGGTACGTTCAATCAAAGGAGAGGGAACATCGATACTGATTCGCTGGCCCAAAAAGGAGGAGCATCCGGATGGAGAACGCAAACAACCTGAAAGTGCTGATTGCCGATGACGAGAGCATCGTTCGCAAAGGCCTGAGATCGACGGTGCCCTGGGAGCGGTTCGGTATGGAGGTCGTGGCCGACGCGCCCAACGGGGCGAAGGCGTGGGAAGCCTTCAAGGAGCACCGCCCGGACATCGTCATTACCGATATCGTGATGCCGGAGATGGACGGCATCGAGCTGCTGCGCAAGGTCAAGGAGGCCGAGGAACGGACGAAAATCATCCTGCTCAGCTGCCACCGGGATTTTGAATACGCGCAGCAGGGCATCCAGCTGGGGGCTTCGGGATACCTTCTGAAGACCGCGTTTGAGGACGAAGAGCTGGAAGGGCTGCTGGAGAAGCTGCGGCGGGAGCTACAGCGGCGTCCGTCCCCGGCACCGTTAGACGAGGAGAAGCTGGAGGCGCTCCTGTTCGGCTGGCTCAGCGGCAGCAGCGGCAGATTTCCTGCCGAGCTGGAGCGGCTTCGCGCGGAGGCGTGGCGTTTTGGCGGCCAGGACGTGCATGTGTACCTTGTCCGGACGGAGGGCTGGGGCATGCCGTGGGCCGAATGGCTGAAGATGAAACAGCATGGCACGGGAAATGAAGCGGTTATCCCCTATGGCGGTGACGCCTGTTATTGGATCGTGCCGGAAGGGCTGCAGGAGGCGGCCAACAGCCTGCTGATCGAAGCCAAGGGCAGCCACGGACGGCTGAAGTGGTCCGCCAAGGGCCCCTTGGGCACCAGCAGCGGCATCGCGGAAGCGTTCCGCGCCCTGCATAAAGAGGCCGAGCTGGAACGGGCGTACGGCGTATCCGGCGGGGACTGGCCCGAGCCGATTCAAAAGGCGGTGCGCATGCTTCATGAGCAGCCCGGTTCCGACTGGTCGGCGAGCGAGCTGGCGGAAGAGGTCGGGCTCAGCCGAAGCCATTTTTCCATTCTGTTCAAAAAGACGGTCGGCGACAGCTTTATCGCGTTCCAATACAAGCGCAAGCTCCGGCTGGCCAAGGGACTGCTGCGGGATACGGACCTGACGATGCAGGATATCGCCGAGCGGACGGGGCTTGGCGACAGCAAGTATTTCAGCAAATGGTTCAAGCGCTGCACGGGTCAGACTCCAAGCCAATACCGGACCGTGCAAAAAGGCGAATCGGACCGGACAGTTTGACACCCCGCCCGAAAGTTCAAACAAAAAGACGCCAAATTGCCGATGATCGCACGTTTTGAACCGCTTTCAAAAGCGTTACGATGAAAGCGGTTCAAAAATGAGATGCCTCATTCGCGAGGGGAGCTGACAATATGAAAAAACAGGTTTCACTTATCGTTCTTGCAGCGGCGCTGATGATGTCACTGTCGGCCTGCGGCGGCAGCGGGGGCAAGGCCGAAACGGCCGGCCAGGGCGGCGGCTCCGGATCGGAGAAGACGCTGCGCTTTGCCACCTGGGATACGGGGGATGCGCTCAAAATTGAGCAGGACATCGCCAAGAAGTTCGAAGAGAGCCATCCGGGCACGAAGGTGCAGGTGGAGGCATACGCGGACGGCTTTGATCAGAAGCTCGCCGCGGGCTTCGGCGCCGCCAATCCGCCCGACGTCATGTACATGTGGGATTTTCCGACATACCACCAGTCGCTGGAGCCGCTGGACAGCTATGCGGACAAAGACAAGGATTTAAATATTGACGACTTCTACAAGGGCCTGTTCAATTACGGCAAAATCGACGGTACCCTGTACGGCATTCCGGCGGGCTTTACGACGCGGGTGGTGTACTACAACAAGAAGCTGTTTGATGAGGCGGGCGTCCCGTATCCGAAGGACGGCTGGACCTGGCCCGAATTCCAGGAGATGGCCGGAAAGCTGACGGACAAATCCAAGAAGCAGTACGGCTTCGGCGTCCGCGCGGAGAATGACACTTACGATCTGCAGGGGTTCGTATGGAGCAACGGGAGCTCGTTCATTTCTCCTGACGGCAAGACGATCGACGGCTACATGAACAGCAAGGAAACCGCAGAGGCGATCCAGATGTTCGGCGACATGGTGAAGAACGGCTCGGCCGTGCTGACCGGCGGAAAGGGGCAGCAGAGCGGCGACGACATTTTCAAGGCAGGCAAAATCGCCATGTGGGAAAGCGGCATCTGGCCGCTGGAATCGTTCCGTCAGGCAGGTGTCGATGTAGGAACGGTTGAAATGCCGGCCTTCCCGGGCAAACCGGTCAAAGGCGTACTGGCTGAGTCGGCGCTGTCGATCGCGAAGGATTCCAAGCAGAAGGATCTGGCCTGGGAGTTCATCAAGTTCTACGTTTCCGATGCGTCAATCAAAATGCGGGTTGCCGACCTTCCGGTGCGTCAAAGCGTCGTGACCGAGCTGAAAAAGGACCAGGATCCGCTCTACAAGCCGTACTATACGATGCTGGAGCGCTCGGACAACACCCCGGCGTTCCTGCTGAATCCGAAGTGGAATGAGGTTAACCGGCAGCTTTCCGCCGCGGTGGAATCGGTCATGCACGGCAGCAATGCCCAGGATGTGCTGAACCAGGCCGTAAAGGACAGCGAGCGCTACATGAAATAATACCTGAAGAAAGAAGGTTTTTGAGATGGCTCAAACCTACCTCCACCCGGCACGGGAACAGTCAGCCGCCCTCAAGGCCTTGAAGAAACGCAGACGGGGTGGGGCTGCCCCCTACCTCTTCATTTTTCCGTGGATATTCGGCTTTCTGGTTTTCACGCTGGGACCGCTGCTGTTTTCGCTCGTCATTTCGTTCTTTGACTGGCCGATCGTCGGCAAAGTGACGTTTATCGGGCTTGGCAACTACGTGGAAATGTTCACCGACGATCCGCTGTTCTGGAAATCGCTGATGGTGACGCTGAAATTCGCCGTTCTGTTCGTGCCGCTGAACATCATTGTCGCCCTCGGGCTTGCGATGCTGCTCAACCAGAAGGTTCGGGGCAGCGCGATTTTCCGCACGGCGTTCTACCTCCCGTCCGTTATTTCGGGTGTGGCGCTGGCCATGATCTGGTCCTGGGTATACAGCGGCGATTACGGCATCCTGAACTACTTCCTGTCGATCTTCGGGATTCAGGGGCCGGATTGGCTGAACGACACCAAATGGTCGCTCGTCGCCATGGTCGTCGCCAGCTTATGGGGACAGGGCTCGATGATGCTGATTTTTCTGGCGGGGCTGAAAGGCATCCCGAAGGATCTTTACGAATCGGCCTCCATCGACGGCGCAGGCAAGCTTCGGCAGTTTGTCAGCGTCACGGTGCCGATGATCACCCCGACGATTCTGTTCAACCTGATCACGTCGATTATCGCGGCGTTCCAGCAGCTGACGCTGGCGCTGCTCTTAACGGGCGGGGGACCGATGAAGGCGACGTATTTTTACGCGATGTACATGTATGAGAACGCATTTAAATATTTCAAAATGGGCTACTCCGCCGCCAACGCCTGGTTCATGTTCCTGATCGTGCTGACGCTGACGTTCCTGGTGTTCAAGTCGTCGGAAGCGTGGGTGTTCTACGAAGGCGAAATGAAGCGCGGACCGCAGAAGAAGCCGAAGCCGGCGAAAGGAGGGAGGGTAGGATGAAAAAGACGCTGAGCTATCTTGCGCTGATCCTCTTGTCCCTGCTCTTTATCGCGCCATTGTTCTGGGCCATTACGACAGCGCTCAAGTCTCCGCAGGAGCTGTACCTGTTTCCGCCCAAATGGATTCCGTCCGTCTTCCGATTCAGCAACTTTGCGGATGCCTGGAATATTCAGCCCTTTAACCTGTTTTTGAAAAACACGCTGATCGTCACCGTGCTCTCCACCCTCGGCCAGCTGGTATCCTGTACGCTTGTGGCCTACGGCTTCGCCCGGTTCGAATTCAAGGGACGCAACCTGCTGTTTCTGATCGTGCTGGCCACGATGATGATTCCGTGGGAAGTGACGATGATCCCGCAGTATATGGAGTTCAATTATTTGGGGTGGATCAACACGCTCAAGCCGCTGATCGTTCCGTCCTGGTTCGGCTCTGCATACTTTATCTTTTTGCTGCGTCAATTCATCATGACATTACCGCGGGAATTAGATGAAGCTGCTACGATCGACGGGGCGGGCAAGCTCACCGTACTGATGCGGGTGATCGTGCCTTTGATGGGGCCGTCGCTCATCCTGGTAGCGGTGTTCCAGATGATGAGCTGCTGGAACGATTACCTCGGACCGCTCATTTTTCTGAACGACCAGACCAAATACACGCTGACGCTGGGCTTGTCGCAGTTCAAGGGCATGTACGGCGTCGATATGCAGTCGATTATGGCGATCACCTGCCTGATCTCCATTCCGCCGCTTGCCATCTTTTTCTTTGCACAGCGTTATATCGTCGGCGGCATAGCGAGCACGGGCATCAAAGGCTGACGCCTTTCCTGCTCAAGTGAGGAGACGCATCCAGAGAGAGAAAGGAAGGGAAAGCATGAACAACACGAACCTGCCCCGGGATTGGGACGATCTTGCCGTGCTGGCAAAAAAACGGATGAAAGGCAGAGCCTATTTCATTCCTTATGCGGACGCTGAAGGGGCCTTAAGCAGCGACCGCGGAAGCTCACCTTGGTTCCAATCGCTGAACGGCATTTGGAAATTTCACTATGCAACCAGGCCGGAGCTGGCGCCGGACGATTTTCGGGAAGAAGCGCTGGCCGGCTGGGACTGGTCGGATATTCGGGTGCCGGGGCACTGGCAGCTGCAAGGGTACGGCAGTCCACATTATACGGACCTGGACTACCCGTTTCCGGTGGATCCGCCCCGGGTACCCAATGACAATCCAACAGGCAGCTACGTCCGGGAATTCGAGCTGCCGCCCTATTGGCAGGAGCGGCGAATCACCGTCAAATTCGACGGTGTGGACAGCGCCTTCCATGTGTGGCTGAACGGATCGTTCGTCGGTTACAGCCAGGGAAGCCGGCTGACTTCGGAGTTTGACCTTACGCCTTATTTACAGCCGGGGGTCAACCGTCTGGCCGTCCGCGTGTATCAATGGTCGGACGGCAGTTACCTGGAGGACCAGGACATGTGGTGGCTGAGCGGCATCTTCAGGGACGTCTACCTGATCGCCGAGCCCGCCTCGATCCGCGTCGCCGATTACCGGGTGGTTACCGAGCTGGACGCAAAGTTTGAGCAGGGAGTGCTGAACGTTCGGCTCGACCTGGAAGGGGTTGAACCGGAAGGAGGCGTCTCGCTGCGGCTGATGGACCCTGCGGGGCAGGAAGCAGCCTCTGCTAATGAATCGGTGCAAAATGGCTCCAGTACCTTGGATGTCCGCCTGCCCGTTGCTCATCCGGCTTTGTGGAGCGCAGAACATCCTGCACTGTACCATCTGCTGATCACGGTAACGGACGCGCGCGGGAATCAGACCGAGATCATCGCGCAGCGGGTGGGATTCCGGCAGGTGGAAGTGAAGGACGGCAGATTCCTCGTCAATGGCAGAGCGATCCTCCTCAAAGGAGTCAACCGGCACGACCATCACCCGGATACCGGCCGAACCGTGACTTTGTCCACGATGCGGGAAGACATCCTGATGATGAAGCGCCACAATATCAATGCCGTCAGAACGGCTCACTATCCGAACGATCCGCGGTTCTATGAACTCTGTGACGAATACGGGCTGTACGTGATGGAGGAGACAGATCTGGAGACGCACGGGTTTGAGCCGCTCGGGAACATTTCGCGCCTGAGCGACGATCCCGCCTGGAAGGAAGCTTATGTGGACCGCGTCCGGCGCATGGTGGAGCGCGACCACAACCATCCTTCCGTCATCTTCTGGTCGCTCGGCAACGAGTCGGGCTTCGGCTGCAACTTCCGCGCCATGTCCGAGTGGTGCAAGGCGAACGATCCGACGCGCCTTGTGCATTACGAAGAGGACCGGGAAGCGGAGGTATGCGACATCGTCAGCACGATGTATTCCTCCGTGGAGAAGATGGAGGGCTTCGGGAAGCTGACGGACCATCCAAAGCCGCATATTATGTGCGAGTTCGCCCATGCGATGGGCAACGGACCCGGCGGGCTGCGGGCGTATTTCGATACCTTCGAGAAGTTCCCCCGCCTGCAGGGAGGCTTCGTCTGGGAATGGATCGATCACGGTCTGCGCAGACGCACGGCCGACGGGCGTGACGATTACGCCTACGGCGGCGACTACGGCGACGTGCCGAACAACGGGAACTTTTGTCTCGACGGTCTGGTTTTCCCCGACCGCACGCCGTCGCCTGGATTGATCGAATACAAGAAAGTCATTGAGCCGGTTCGTGTGGAGTGGGCGGAAGCAGGCCGCATCCGCATCACGAACAAGTATGACTTTATAACGCTTGAACATCTTCAGGCGGATTACAGTGTGACGGCCGATGGCCTTACCCTGCGCAGCGGTGTGCTGACCCTTCCAGCCGTGGGGCCGGGGGAATCGGCAGAGCTCGCGCTCCCCTTTGCGTGGGACCGTCCGGAAAGCGGTCTGGAAGCCGGGACGGAGCGGTGGCTGAACGTCGGCTTTACGCTGGCGGCCGACTGCAGCTGGGCGGAGCAGGGGCATGAAGTCGCTTGGACACAGCTGGCACTGCCTGTTGTGGCTCCGGCAGAGGAGGCGTCGCGGCATCAAGCAGCCCGGTCCGCCGAGGCTGCGAGTCTGCGCCGGGCCCTCTCCGTTCAGGAACGAGGGCATGCGCTGATTCTGGCAAGCGACCGGTTCCACTTGGAAGCGAGCAGGCTTGAACCCGGCATCACTTCGCTTCGGATGAACGGCAAAGAGCTGATCCGGCGCGGACCGCGGCTGAACTTCTGGCGTGCGCCGATCGATAACGATATGTACGTGCTGGCGGACTGGCGGAAGGCGCATTTGGACCGGCTGACCGAGCGGGTGGACGATTTCCGCTGGGAGCGGCTTGGCGCGGACACGGTCCGGCTGGCCTGGTCCTCGCGGATTGCGCCGCCGGTATACGACTGGGGCTTCCGCTGCGAGACGTCGTACACGGTGACGGCGGACGGGCTCATCATCATGGACGTGGCAGGATCCCCGATCGGCACGCCGCCGTCCATGCTGCCGAAAATCGGGCTGCAGCTGCAGCTCCCGGGGGATTGTGAGCGGGTGGCCTGGTACGGCCGCGGTCCCGGGGAGAGCTACTCGGACAGCAAGGAAGCCGGCCGCTTCGGGGTGTACCGGAGCACGGTGGACGGCCTGTTTACGCCGTACGTATATCCGCAGGAGAACGGCAACCGCACCGATGTGCGCTGGGTTTCGATGGCGGACAGCGTCGGGCTGGGACTGCTTGCGGCAGGCTCGCCCGTACTGGAGTTCAGCGCAAGGCGGTACACGGATCAAGACCTGGAGCAGGCGAAGCACATGACGGAGCTCAAGCCGCGCGACTATATTACGCTGAACCTGGACTACCGGCAGAACGGGCTCGGCAGCAACAGCTGCGGTCCGGCGCAGGCGCCGGAGCACGCGGTGAAGCCGGAACCGTTCCGGTTCCGGGTGCTGCTGCAGCCGTACATGGCGGAGGACCAAGCGCCGGAGCGGCTGAGCCGGCAGATGACCGGGGAGGCCGCACGATACCCACTTAAGGAGGAGAACGAGGATGCTTAATACACAGGACGTTTTGAACTTGTCGGGGAAAGTGGCGGTCGTGACCGGAGGAGCTTCCGGCATCGGCCTGGCCACCGCCGAGCTCCTGGCGGGCTTCGGCGCTCACGCTGTGCTGATCGATATCAATGAGGCGGCCGGGGAGGCGGCGGCCGCAGGCATCCGGGCCGAAGGAGGCTTGGCCACCTTCCGCCACTGCGACGTCACCTCGGCCGCGGACTGCGAACGGACCGCGGCTGAAATTGCTGCCGATTTGGGAGGCATCCACATTCTGTTCAACAATGCGGGCGTCATCCGCCGCCAAAGCGTGACCGAGCTGGAGGAGCGGGATTGGGACCTGGTACTCAACGTGTCCCTCAAAGGCGTCTATCTCCTATCGAAGTACGTCATTCCGGTGATGGAGCGGAGCGGCGGAGGCAGCATTATTAATACGGGCTCCGGCTGGGGCCTGAAAGGCGGGGACCGCGCCGCGGCCTACTGCGCCGCCAAGGCCGGCGTCGTGAACCTGACGCGAGCGATGGCGATCGACCATGGGCCGGCGGGCATCCGCGTCAACTGCGTATCGCCTGGCGATACGGACACGCCGCTGCTTCGGGACGAAGCCAAGCAGCTGCAGCAGGATGAGGCGGCGTTCCTCGTCGCTTCCGCCGGGGGACGCCCGCTCGAGAGGCTCGGCACGCCGCGCGATATCGCGAATGCGGTGCTGTTTCTCGCGAGCGACCTGTCGGCCTGGGTCACGGGCAGCGTGCTCGTCGTCGACGGCGGCGGGATCGCCTGACCCCAAAGGCTTATCGATTTTTTTCAACCCTTACAACAATCCATTCATTTCTTTAGTTCATTCTGTACAGAACGGAGGCGTTTACTTTGGCAGAACACAGAATGTATGCCCATCCTTATATACCGAATACCGTCCCGGAAGTCCGGGACGCCATGCTGCGGGAAATCGGACTGACGTCCATGGACCAGCTGCATGACGCCATTCCCGATCACCTGAAGCTGAAGCGGGAGATGGACCTCCCGCCGGCCATGAACGAATATGAGCTGCGCCGGCATATCGAAGGCATACTCGCCAAGAACAAGCACGGCGCGGATTACCTGAATTTTTTAGGGGCGGGCTGCTGGCAGCATTTTATCCCCGCGGTCTGCGACGAAATCAACCAGCGCTCCGAGTTCGTGACGGCCTATGCCGGCGAGCCCTATGAGGATCACGGCCGCTTCCAGGCGCTGTTTGAGTATCAGAGCCTGCTGGCCGAGCTGGTGGATATGGATGTCGTTAACGTTCCGACTTTTGACTGGGCGCAGGCGGCGTCCACGGCGATCCGCATGGCCGGCCGCATCACCGGGCGGCGCACTGCCCTGATTCCGCGCTCTGTCGATCCGGATAAGGTCGCCATCATCCGCAATTACTGCACGCCGGTCATGGACATCCGCATAGTGGAGATCGACCCGGCCACCGGGAAAATGGACCTGGCCGATCTGGAATCCAAGCTGGACGGGGACACCGCCGCCGTTTATTTCGAGAATCCCGGGTATCTCGGCATCATCGAGGACCAGGGATCGGAAATATCCCGCCTCGCCCATGCCGCTCAGGCATTGTCGATTGTCGGCGTGGACCCGATCTCCCTCGGCGTGCTGGAGCCGCCGGCCCGCTACGGCGCGGACATCGTCTGCGGGGACCTGCAGCCGCTCGGCATGCATATGAACTACGGCGGGGGACAGGCCGGATTTATCGCAACCCGCGACGAAGAGAAATTCGTCATGGAATACCCGTCCCGGCTGTTCGGCATCGTGCCGACGGAAGTGGAGGGCGAGTACGGCTTCGGCGACGTTGCGTACGAGCGCACCTCGTTTGCGCTGCGGGAGAAGGGCAAAGAATCCGTCGGCACGCAGACCGCCCTATGGGGCATTACGGCCGGCGTCTATTTGGCCCTGATGGGACCAAGCGGCATGCAGGAAGTGGGCGGAACGATCGTCCAGAAGGCGAAGTATGCGGCCATTCAGCTGTCCGGTATTCCAGGCGTATCCCTGCGCTTTGGCGGCACGCCGTTCTTCAAGGAGTTCGTCGTCGACTTCAACGGAACGGGACGCACCGTGGCCGACATCAACCGCCGGCTGCTTGATGAAGGGATTTTCGGCGGCAAGGATTTGTCGGCAAGCTATCCCGATTGGGGGCAGTGCGCCCTGTACTGCGTCACGGAAATTCATACCCAGGCTGACCTGGACCGCCTGGCCGGAGCCGTCCGCGCCATCGTAGGCGCAGGTGCTACAGCGGCCGGAGCATCAGGAGAGGAGCAGACGCCATGAAACGGATTGTCAGGGACCGGAAGGTCCGCCAGTTCCACCAAGCCAAATGGGATGAGCCGGTCATCTTTGAACTGCACCGCGCGGGAGAGCGGGGCGTCATCCCGCCGCAGGCCGAGCCGGCCGTTGCAGCGGAAGCCGGCGGCGTGCAGGACGCCATTCCGGCGAACATGCGCCGCAGCCAGGCGCCTGCCCTGCCGGAGATCGGCCAGGCCAAAGTGCTGCGCCATTACCTGCGCCTCTCCCAGGAGACGCTGGGCTCGGATTTGAACGTCGAAATCGGGCAGGGCACCTGCACGATGAAATATATCCCGCGGATCAACGAAATGCTGATCCGCAGCCCCCGCATGACCGAGCTCCATCCGCTCCAGGATGTGAGCTCGGTACAGGGCATGCTGGAAATCTACCACAGCCTGGACCTTGCGATGCGGGAGATTTCCGGCATGGACGCCTTTAGCTTCCAGCCGAGCAGCGGCACGCAGGCGCTGCTGGCCATGGCTTCCATCGTGCGGGCTTACCATGACTCGCGCGGGGAGGGGGAGAAGCGCGACGAGATCATCACGACGATCTTCTCCCATCCGTCCCAGGCGGCGACCGCTGCCGTCAAAGGCTACAAGATCATCACCCTTCATCCGGACGAGGACGGATTCCCGGACCTGGAGAAGCTGAAGGCTGCGGTCTCCGAACGGACCGCCGGTTTCGTCGTGGCGAACCCGGAAGACACCGGCATTTATAACCACCGGATCCGCGAGTTTACGGACGTGGTGCATGCCGCCGGCGGGGTCTGCTACTACGACCAGGCCAATGCCAACGGTCTTCTTGGCATTACCCGCGCGAAGGAAGCGGGCTTTGACATGTGCTTCTTCAACCTGCACAAGACGTTTGCCGCGCCGCATATGTGCGGCGGACCGGCCACCGGCGCGCTCGGCGTGACCGATGCGCTGAAGCCGTTTCTGCCGGGACCGCTGGTGGATCAGGCGGCGGACGGGAGCTATGTCCTGCGGGAGCAGGGCGGCAGCAGCATCGGCAAGGTCCGCAGCTTCCACGGCGTCGCCCAGACGGTGCTCCGCGCCTACGCGTGGATTCTCAGCATCGGCGCGGAAGGACTGAAGGATGTGGCGCAGACCGCTGTGCTGAACAATAACTATCTGTACCACAAAATCCTGCAGATCCGCGGGGCAAGCGCGCCATACATCAAGGGCCGACGCCTGGAGCAGGTCCGCTATAGCTGGAAGCAGCTGACCGACGAGACCGGCGTCACGACCGAAGATATTACGCGGCGGATGTGCGACTTCGGCCTGCATTACTGGACGTCCCATCATCCGTACATCGTGCCGCAGCCGTTTACGCTCGAGCCGACCGAATCGTACTCCAAGGAAGATCTTGACGAGTACATCCAGGCGCTGGAGCATATTTCAAATGAAGCGTACACGAATCCCGAGATGGTCCGGACAGCTCCTCATGCCAGCACGGTTCACCGCAACGACGAATCGTCCCTGGACGATCCGCGGCAGTGGTGCATTACGTGGCGCGCCTATCTGAAGAAGACCGAACCGTCAGCAGTGAAGTAACCACGAATGAACTTGTAGACCAAGGCCACAGCCGAACCGATGGCTTTGGTCTCTTTTTTATGGACTTGGCCCAATATAGGCCCCTTAGACATAATGGGGGTGGCTGGCCAAGCCGGATCCGGGGGAGGAAAAGGTCATCCGGTTCCCTTATGCCCGTTATCCAAAAAACACGAAAAATTTGGAGAAGGAATAACCCGTTTTATAGAGAACTATGCTTGTATAGTCCATAAAACAGCCAAAGATGGACTGCATTGTTCACAGCCAAAACAACCAAATATTTGGAGGAGTGATCGAGGGTGAAGGAGAAGGTGCGTGTTGGAATGATCGGTCTCGGCGCACGCGGCATGGGGCTGCTGAGAGGGATCATCCTGCATATGGAAGATGTTGAGGTTGTCGCGGTTTGCGACCTGTATGAAGACCGCTGCGAGGAGGCGGCTGGATATGTCCAAGAGACAGGAACCGCCAGACCGCTGGTAACGACCAAATATCAGGAAGTTGTGGCCCTGCCGGGGCTGGACGCCGTTGTCATCGGCGCATCCTGGGCGGACCATATTCATATTGCTGCGGCATGCATGGAAGCGGGAATCTACGTGGCCAGCGAAGTTGGCGGCGCCTATTCGGTGCAGGAGTGCTGGAAGCTGGTAGAGACGTACGAGCGTACTGGAGTACCCTGCATGATTATGGAGAACTGCTGCTATGGACGCGAAGAACTGATGGTGCTGAACATGGTCAAGCAGGGCGTATTCGGCGACATCGTTCACTGCGCCGGCGGCTACCATCACGATCTGCGCGAAGAAATTGCCTACGGCATCGAAAACCGGCATTACCGCCTGAACAACTATATTCACCGCAACTGTGAAAACTACCCGACGCATGAGCTCGGACCCATTGCTCAGATCCTGGGCATCAACCACGGCAACCGGATGGTATCCCTCGTCTCCATGTCCTCCAAGGCCAAAGGCATGCATGAATACGTTGTCCGGGAGAGAGGCGCCGATTCGGCGCTTGCCCAGACCGAGTTTATGCAGGGCGATATCGTTACTACCGTGATCAAGTGTGCCCATGGCGAAACGATTACGATCACGCTCGACACTACGCTCCCCCGCTACTACTCCAGAGGGTTTACGGTCCGGGGCACGAAGGGGATGTATGTGGAGGAGAACCATTCCATTTACATCGACGGACAGCATGACGAGCACCACTTTGACTGGAAAAACCAATGGGGCAACGCCGACTCCTTCCGTGAGCAGTATGAGCATCCGATCTGGAAGAAGTTCATCAGCGAGGGCGTGAAGGGCGGCCACGGCGGCATGGACTGGCTGGTCTACTCCGAATTTATCGAATGCGTGAAGAACGGCACGGATACGCCGCTTGATGTGTACGATATGGCCGCCTGGATGAGCATCTCGGCCCTGTCCGAGGAGTCGATTGCGCTCGGCGGTCATCCGGTGGCGATTCCGGATTTCACGAACGGAAAGTGGATGAGCCGTTAAACGATACAGCGATATTTTAAGCGAAATTTCTCGAAAAAGTGACCTGCAGCCATTTCGGAGAAACTTTCCCGAATGTACAGGTTACGGGCGCTGGCGATGAAGCCGGCGCTCTTTTTTTTAACCGCCGGCCATCGTTACTCTACGAGCGAACAAATTATTGAAAGCACTTTCACTTCATATGATATAATGCAATGAAAGCAGACATACCTAATATATCAATCACTTCCGCCGTTTGCATCGTTAAAGCGCAGCAGCCGCTTACCCCTAAGGTCCTATCCCTGCATATCATTAGTTCATAAGGAGACGAGTCCGTACGATGTTTAATGTTCTTGTAGTAGACGATGAGCATGTTCAACGAGAGGGCATCAAGGATTTGATATCGGAATACCGGTTTCCGTTCCACGTGCTTGAAGCCGACAATGGCCGCGCGGCCGAAACCATTTTGAACCGCCACCCGATCGATATTTTGATTACTGATGTCAAAATGCCGCTGATGAGCGGCCTCGAGCTCGGCAGGCTGGCGAAAAAAACGCAGGACAACCTCAAAATCGTCATCTGCAGCGGGTACGACGAATTCGAATACGCGAAAACTGCCATTAAGCTGGGCGTCGTCAACTATCTGCTCAAGCCGCTTGTGACTGAGGAATTTTTGGAGGTGATGGAGGAAATTACGCATATACGCCCCCATGCCGGCGGGCCGGAAGTGGAATCGGAGGAATCGAAGGTGATCCGCCAGGTGAAGGAGTTCGTGAAGGACCATTTTCAGCGCGACCTGTCATTGACGGAGGTGGCCAATGAGGTGTATCTGTCCCCGGGATACTTGAGCATTTTGTTTAAGAAAGAAACCGGGATGAACTTTTCCAAATATTTGACCGACCTTCGCCTCCGCAAGGCAGGCTATCTGCTGCTGAACTCCAATATGAAAATTAACGACATCGCGGCGTTTGTCGGCATCGACAACACCTCTTATTTTTGCCGGCTGTTCAAAACCAACTACGGCGTGAGCCCATTACAGTATAGAGAGAGCGGGAATGTCCATGCTTCACTGGATCAAGAGCAGGTTCAATGATATCCGGTTCCGCAACAAGCTGCTGCTGTCCCACCTTTTTATTGCGCTGATTCCTATTCTGCTGCTCGGCGTTCTCGCTTTTATCCAATCCTATCGCATCCAAATGAAGGAGCTGAAGAGCGAAGCCGCGGCCAGTCTGGACCAAGTGGCGAACATTCTCGATTATAAAATCAACCGCTACAACACGCTGAGCGAATTTATCGTGCTGAACCGCGACTTTTCGAAATTGTTTACCCGGAACTATGCCGGCAATTACTTCGAGATGTTCCTTGATTTCCGGGACATTATGGACCCGCTCATCTCCAATACGAAAACGATGGACGACAATATCGAAGGCATTACGTTCTATACGTCCGGGGATTTGCTCGGCATCCGCGACAACATTTTGCCGCTCAGCGATTTGAAGCAAAAGCCGTGGTTCGACGGGTACCGGGGCAGGCATTGGGTGGTGGACGGCAGTCACGTCTATCTGGTGCAGGAGCTGATCAGCAATTTGAAGGACAGCAATTACATGGTGATCTCGGTCAATTACGACAGCATTTTCTCGGATATGGACAAGCTGTCGGATCATATTACCGTGCAGATCGAGGGTCCGCAGCACCAGCCGATCTTCCGTGAACAGAAGGCGGACCCGCCCGCGCAAGGGGCCACCCGGCTCGACCGGACGCTGAAAAGCAACGGCTGGACGATCCATTATTACCTGTCCAATGCGAATGCGTATGTCAACGCGCTGACGTTTTTCAAAATCACCTTGCTCGTCATTGGATTAAGCCTGCTCGTCGCCTTTTTCCTGATCTATATCGTGTCGAACAACTTCACGAGGCGGATCATTCATCTCAAAAACAAGGTGGATAAGGTGGAGCAGAACAACCTGGACGTGGTCATCCAGAGCTCTTCCCGGGATGAGTTTGGGGAACTGACGAACGGCATCGGTAAGATGCTGGGGCGCATCAACAGTCTGATTCACCAGGTGTACCAGGCGGAAATCGCCAGGCAGCAGAGCGAGTACCAGCGGCTGATTAATCAGATCAATCCCCACTTTCTGTACAACACGCTGTCTTTTATACACTGGCGGGCCAAAAAGAAGCGTGACCTGGAAACCGGGTATATGGTATCGACGCTGGCCAAGTTCTACCGGACGACATTGAACGGGGGCAGGGAGATGGCGACGGTCGCGAACGAAATCGAGCATATCCGGGCGTATCTGGACCTGCAGCTCGTCATGAATGACGGGGACTTTGACGTGGAGTTTCAAGTGGATGAAGATACGGCGGATTTGAAAATCATTCACTTCGTGCTGCAGCCGATCGTGGAGAACGCGATCAAGCACGGGTTTACCCATCCGGAGGCTGAGGAAACTCCGCGGATCGTCATTGCGTCGCGTCGGCAGGAGGGCATCCTGACGCTGAGCGTAACGGATAACGGCGTCGGAATGACCCCTGTCCAGGCCGCCAAGCTGCTGTCGGCAGAGAACGGGGGAACCGGCGTGAAGAACGTCAACGACCGGATGAGGCTGTATTACGGGCCGCCGTACGGCCTAGCCATCGACAGCGTCCCCGGGATGGGCACGACGGTCACCCTGACGTTTCCTGCGGAGCCGGCGGACACGGCGCCGAAGGGGCTAGTCGAGAGCGCGGCTGCCGGTCCATAGAGGGCGGAGATCAGCGGCAGCGAATGGGGCGTGTATCCGCTTCGAAGCGCCGTTGGCCGGCAGGCAATCCTGTTTTTCAACGCGCAGAAGGAAGAGCCGGCTTCCGTATGGAAAGAAGGTAAAGAAGGAAAGAGCGCATGAGGAGGAAAAAACCATATGTTTGAACATTTGGTCTCATTTAAATTTAATCGCATCCTTGAACCGGAGCTGGAGCATGAGCTGCTTGGACTGCTGTGGGGGCTGAAAGATCAGATTCCCGGCATTGTTGAGCTTACGGCCGGCCTCAATGAAACGGAGGAAATGGAAAACATCCACGGGTTCAGCCTTGGGCTTCGCGTGACTTTCAAAGACCGCGAATCACTGCAGGCCTACGGGCCACATCCGGCGCATCAAACATTTGTCCGCAGGCTCGATGGCTTGATCGAGCAGGTCGTGGTAGTGGACTATCCCGTTCAAGGTTGAGCTTCTATCATCGGTGAGGCTGTGTGAAGCCGGCTGTCGTGCTGCCTGCTGGCATATACCGGGGTATTCCCATGATTGCTCAACGTCTGGTAGCTGCCGCCAGAGCCAAAGAGCGTTCCTTCGGGGCGCTCTTTTTGTGTGTCGAATCCGCCGGCGGGGCATTCATGAAAAAAGTGACACAGAACGGAAAAATGTGATATATACGATTTTTTTGCAACCGCATACAATTTTACTTGTACAAGGAATCGACAAGAGAGGGGTTCAAACGGATGAACAAACGAAAAATATCGTCACTGCTGGCCGTCACGTGCATCACAGCGCTCATCGTCAGCGGATGCGGCGGCGGAAGCGGCAAAGCGGAGGACAAGGTTGTCAGCGAAAAGGACTACGAGCCATACAGCAAGTACGAGTCCCCGGTGGAGTTTACCATCGGACGCAATACGAGCCATACGAACAATCTGCCGAAGGGCGATTCGATTGAAAACAACATGGCGACCCGCTACGTCGAGAGCAAAGTGAACGTGAAGGCCAAGGTAGCCTGGGAGACCGATGATATGGACCAGAAGCTGTCCCTGTCGATGACGACCGGTGAGCTGCCGGACGTGATGCTGGTCAGCCGCACGATTTTCAATCAGCTCGTAGACAATGACCTCATTGAAGATATGACCGAGGTTTACGAAAAAACCGCCTCCGAGGGTGTCAAAAACATCTACTCCTCTTATGGGGATCTGCTGCTCGACCAAGTGAAGGTGGACGGCAAAATCATGGGCCTTCCGATGACGAATATCGGCAACCAGCATCAGCTGCTGTGGATTCGCAAAGACTGGCTGGACAAGGTCGGCGGCAAGCTGCCGCAGTCCGTGGACGATGTGTGGAACCTGGCCAGAACCTTTGTGGAGAAGGATGCCTCCGGAACCGGCAAGACGATCGGGTTCGGGATGAATCAGGACGCGATGAATTTTTCACCGATATTTGCAGCTTATAATGCATTTCCAGGCCAGTGGATCAAGAAAGACGGCAAGGTCGTGTACGGCTCCGTGCAGCCCGAAATGAAAGAGGCGCTCGCCGATTTGGCCGAGCATTACAAGGAAGGGCTGATCGACAAGCAGTTTGCGGTCCGCTCGGACGAAGAGAAGGAAGCGCTGGTCATCAACGGCCAGGCTGGCATGCTCTTTAACCCATGGTGGATCGGATACACGAACTACAAGGACTCCATCAAGCAGGATCCAAAAGCCGAATGGGTGGCGGTATCTGCACCTGTAGATGAGAACGGCAAATTTAAAACGATCCGGCAGGACCCGGTCGGTGGAGGCATTGTTGTCGTGCGCAAAGGTTACCCTCATCCCGAGGCGATTATGAAATCGATCAATCTGACGACGGACTTCCTGTACTCACTGACGGACGACGCCGTCCAGTACAAGAAGGAGCATGCCAGCGAAGGGCTGACCGACCACAGCCGCTGGAACAACGAGCCGACGCAAATTCCGATGCAGGTGGACTATGACGACGTGCTCAAGCGTTATTACGATGACATCATGAAGGCTGACAAAGCAGGCAGTGCCGACGGAATTCAAGAGGACCGCGTCGTGTCCTATGAAGCGTACCAGGAGTTCAAGCAAAAGGGGACTGCGGTCGACGCCAATACGTACGGTGAATATCTATCCCGGATCGAGGGGCAGCGGGAGGCGAACAACCCGAACCTCGAAGTGATTCCGGCCGGCTTCTACGGCACGACGGAGACGATGAAGCTGAAATGGGCGAACCTGCAGAAGATGGAGCAGGAAATGATGCTGAAGATCATCATGGGCCAAGCCAGCATCGATGCTTTTGATCAATTCGTGTCGACCTGGAAAAAGACCGGCGGCGATGAGATCACGCAGGAAGTGGAAGAGATGAGCAGCAGGTAAGTCCCAGTCAATACATCCTGGATAAATGGAAGTGATAAGCATGTCTTCGCTGGAAGCAAGTCTCCATACGGAACGGCAGGTTTCGGGACGCATACGGAAGAAACGGAAAGCCTTTCATGAAATGACGTATCACTTCATGCTGCTGCCGGGCATGGTGCTGCTGTTCATTTTCTCCATCGTCCCGATGTTCGGCATCGTGATGGCCTTTCAGAAATTTATCCCGGCCAAAGGCATTTTCGGCTCCAAATGGGCCGGGCTGACCAATTTCACGTATATGTTTCAGCTCCCGGACGCGAAGCAAATTTTCGTTAATACGCTGGTGATCGCGGTCGGAAAAATCATACTGGGGCTGATCGTGCCGATCGTGTTTGCGCTGCTGCTGAATGAAGTTCGCCTGAAGGTGTTCAAAAGCACCGTGCAGACGATCGTGTACCTTCCCCACTTCATGTCCTGGGTCGTGCTTGGCACGATGATGACGATGATCTTCTCTTACGACGGCATGGTGAACAACGTTCTGCAGCTCTTTGGGATGGACAGAACGATGTTTCTGGCCAGCAACACCTGGTTCAGACCGCTGCTGATCGTGACCGACACCTGGAAGGAGTTCGGCTACGGAACGATCGTCTATTTGGCCGCCCTGACGGGCATCAATCCTTCGCTGTATGAATCGGCTGCTCTTGACGGGGCAAGCCGGTGGAAGCAGACGCTGAACATTACGCTGCCGGGAATTTTACCGACGATCATCCTGCTCGGCACGCTGAGCCTGGGCAATGTGCTGAATGCCGGCTTCGATCAGGTGTTCAATATGTACAATCCGCTGGTATATCAGACCGGAGACATCATCGATACGTTCGTGTACCGGATGGGCCTGATCCAGATGCAGTATTCGTTTGCCACTGCGGTCGGCTTGATGAAATCGGTCATCAGCTTTGTGCTGATCGTCGTATCCTACAAGCTGGCTTCCAAATACGCCGGTTACCGGATTTTCTAGAAAGGGGCGCTGATTTGCATGATACAATCAAGAACGTTCGGGGCGCAGGCTTCCCGCTTCCTGATCATCCTGGTGCTGGTGCTCATCGCCTGCCTGTCCCTGGCCCCGATCATCAATACGATCATGGTGTCGGTGAGCAGCAGCACGGCGGTCAACGCGGGCAAGGTGTATTTTCTCCCGGTAGATATCAACTTCTCCTCTTACGTTAAAATTTTGGACGACGAGAAGTTTTGGAGGGCTTTCCTGGTGTCGGTGGAGCGGGTCGCCCTGGGCGGAGCCATTAACATGGTGCTGACAATTCTGATGTCGTATCCGCTGTCGAGAACGGCCTCGCAGTTCCGGGCACGCAACGTCTATATGTGGATTATCGTGTTCACGATGCTGTTCAGCGGCGGCATTGTTCCCTGGTACATGGTCATCAGCAAGCTGGGATTGATCAACTCGATCTGGGCGCTTGTGCTGCCCGGCGCGGTACCGGTCTTCAATGTCATCCTGCTGATGAACTTTTTCAAAGGGATTCCGAAGGAGATGGAGGAGGCGGCCTTTATCGACGGGGCGGGTCCGCTGAAAATTTTGTGGCATATCTTTATCCCGGTGTCCCTGCCCAGCTTGGCGACGATCACCTTATTTGTCATCGTGGGCCACTGGAACAACTTCTTCGACGGGATCGTGCTGATCAACGACAGTCATAAGATCCCGCTGCAAACGTACCTGCAGCAGCTGAATTTGACCCGGGACCAAATGCAGAATCTGTCGGTTGAGCAGCTGCAGCAGTACAACAAGATCTCCAACACCACGCTCAACTCGGCTAAAATTCTCGTGTCCATGATCCCGATCCTGCTGATCTATCCGTTTCTGCAGCGATATCTCATTCACGGTATCGTGCTGGGGTCGGTCAAGGAATAGCGGATCCCGATAGGCAAAACATGACAGCGACAACGAAGGACGGGGCTGACCGCGCAAGCTTTGCAAAAGGCTGCGGGGGCAGCCCTGTTCGGCGTTTGCCGGGAATGGCCGGAAGGGATGCGAAAGTGGTGCGGATAACCAATTGTTGACTTCAAAAATGAACTTATGTTATATAAAAATAAGAATAATTAGCACTCATTATGTTTGAGTGCTAAGATACTATGTTCGTTGAGGGGAGTATGCTAGATGGCCATGAAAGAGTTTAAAGCCGAGTCGAAACGACTGCTTGAAATGATGATCAACTCCATTTATACGCAGCGGGAGATCTTTTTGCGCGAACTCATCTCCAACGCCAGCGACGCTATCGATAAAATCTATTATAAAGCGCTAACAGACGACCAGCTGGTTTTCAATAAAGACGATTATTACATCCGGATCACCCCGGATAAAGAAGCCAGAACGCTGACGATTTCCGATACGGGCATCGGGATGACACAAGAGGAGCTGGAGAACAATCTGGGCGTCATCGCAAAGAGCGGTTCGCTGGCCTTCAAGAACGAGAACGAAGCCAAGGACGGCCACAACATTATCGGCCAGTTCGGGGTCGGCTTCTATTCGGCCTTCATGGTGGCGGACCGGGTGACGGTCATCACCAAGGCGCTTGGCTCCGATACGGCGTACAAGTGGGAGTCTGCGGGAGCGGACGGATATACGATCGAGCCTGCGGCGAAGGATACCGTGGGTACGGAAATTGTGTTGAAAATCAAAGAAAACACGGAAGAAGACAATTACGATGAATTTCTGGAGGATTACCGCCTCCGGACGATCATCAAGAAGTACTCGGATTTCATCCGGTACCCGATCAAGATGGACGTCACCGGACATCGGCCGAAAGAGGGCGCGGACGGCGAGTTCGAGGAATACAGCGAAGAGCAGACCGTGAACAGCATGGTTCCGATCTGGCGCAAGAACAAGGGCGAGCTGACCGAAGAGGACTACGTCAACTTTTACAACGAGAAGCGCTACGGGTTTGACAAGCCGCTGACGCATGTGCACATCAAGGCGGACGGCGCCGTTGTGTACAACGCGATCCTGTTCATTCCGGAGCACACCCCGTTCGATTATTATACGAAGGAATACGAGAAGGGGCTTGAGCTTTACTCAAACGGCGTCCTTATCATGGAAAAATGCGGCGACCTGCTCCCGGATTACTTCAGCTTCGTCAAAGGGATGGTCGATTCCGAAGACCTGTCGCTGAACATTTCCCGAGAAATGCTGCAGCATGACCGTCAGCTGACGCTGATCGCGAAAAATATCAAGAGCAAGATCAAGAGCCAGCTGCAGACGCTGCTCAAGGATGAGCGCGAGAAATACGAGAAGTTCTATGAGGCGTTCGGCAGACAGCTGAAGTTCGGCGTGTACAACAACTACGGCGCGGATAAGGACGTGCTGCAGGATCTGCTGCTGTTCACCTCTTCCAAGGAGAAGAAGCTGGTAACGCTGGACGAATACGTATCCGGAATGCCGGAGGATCAGAAATATATTTACTACGCCGCCGGCGAATCAGTGGAGCGGCTTGAGAAGCTGCCGCAGACGGAAATGGTGGCCGATAAGGGTTACGAAATTTTGTACTTCACCGACGATATCGACGAATTTGCCATCAAGATGCTGATGAAGTACAAGGACAAGGAATTCAAGTCGGTATCAAGCGGCGATCTCGGTATCGAGACGGAAGCAGACAAGAAAGATGAAGCGGCGGAGACGGAGAGCAAGGAGCTCTTCGAGGAGATGAAGAACATTCTCTCGGGCAAAGTGAAGGAAGTCAAGGCTTCCAAACGGCTGAAGTCCCACCCGGTCTGCCTGTCCACGGAAGGCGACTTGTCGATCGAAATGGAGAAGGTGCTCAAAGCGATGCCGAGCGGCCAGGACATCCAGGCCGACAAGGTGCTGGAGATCAACATTCACCACGAGGTGTTCCAGTCCCTGAAAGATGCTTATGACAAGGACCGCGAGAAGCTGGGCCTGTACACGAACCTGCTGTACAACCAGGCGCTGCTGATCGAAGGGCTGCCGATCCAGGATCCGGTCGAATTTACGAACGATATCTGCAAAATTATGGTGTAAGCCAAGCTCCTCCCGACCTGCGGCAGAATGCCTGACAGGCGGTACAACCCGGCCTGCCGGAGTTTTGACCTCCGGGCCGGGTTCCTTTTTTTGCCGGAGGGCGGGCTGCGAAGCGAACATCGTGTATAATGGTAGAAGGGCGCAGAGTGATGCCTTAACTGGTCATGCTGCGCATGCTTAATAACGAAGAAGAGGTGTACATGTTGGAAGACCCTACGTTACAACTGGAACAAACAAACATACAGCACGCCATCATCGGCGAACCCATGACCAGCTTGTCCGAGATTTTGCTGAGCCTGACCAAGACGAGGCTGTCCGCGCTGGCTTCCGTCCACAGCATCACAGGTCGTTCCAAGATGAAGAAAGAAGAGCTTGCCGAAGCGCTGTCGGATTACGTCACGAATACGGAGCATTTGTCGTCCATGCTGCTCCAGATGGATGGTGCCGAATGGAGCCTGTTTGAGACGCTCCTTCAGGAGTCTTCCGTTCAAGATAATACGATTCCATACGGGGATTATGCCTTTTTGCTGGATCGCGGGCTCGTATTCAGCTTTTTCTCGGAAGGTCAGCTGCACCTGATCATGCCGGAAGAAATAAGGGACGCCATCCGCAAGGCTGATCTGCCTGCTTTGAAACAGCAGCACGGCCAGCACCAGCTGGCTTATCAATATATTGTTGCCGCATCCCATTTGTACGGAGCGGTCAAGGTGGACAAGCTTCTTGAGATCTACAACGACCAGAATGAACAGGCGCTGAGTGCGGAGGAGCTTCTGAATGAAGTGAACGAGGCGATCGGCCGGGGCGAGAACCTGCTCCTTCACAGCGGATACATCGTGAACAGCTATCTGCTCCACGACCTGGACGAGCAGAAGATCAACGACTGGATCGCGAAGGTCGAAGGGAAACCGTATTACGTTCCCGAGCAGGAGGAGCTGCTCCGGTATGCGGACGAGACGTATTTTGAAATGACGCCGCAGCTGTCCGCGCTGCAGCAGTACGTGCTGCGGGAGCTTTGCAAGGACCAGGAGACGGTGGAATACCTGATCGACGATCTCCAGCTGGCGTGCGCCAAAGGTTCGTCGATTCAGGATCTGATCTACGAATTCGAGAGCCGCAAAATCAATTTCAAAAACCCGCTTCAGGCCCAGCAGACGATTCAGCTGCTGACCGAAGTTTATAACCATACCCGGATGTGGGCCAATAACGGCCACACCTTGGTGGAGCTTCAGGCCATTGCCGACGGCGTTAAGCCGGAGCTGGTCAAGCTGGTGAACATTTCCGCAGCGGATACTGTGCCGAAGGTGGGACGCAACGAGCCGTGCCCATGCGGCAGCGGGCTGAAGTACAAGAAGTGCCACGGAAAATAAACGCTTATCGCTCTATTTATCCTATATAGATCATCAACTATAAGAGCGGCAGTCCGGACATGAACGTCATGTCCCGGGCTGCCGTTTTTGCGTTTCCCTCTTTTTATATGATCCAGCGCCTATGGATTGATTCCGAACCGTCCCATCCGATAGAATAAAATGAATAAAGAAAGCGCTTACCTCATGTCGAAAAAAATTGGCGACTACCATGGCCCCTTTGATCCGTTATCGTGATTCCATGGCAAACAACCCGTTGTAAAGGAGTGATTGGCATTGCGGAACAGCTGGTACCGCCGAATGCTGCTTTCGTATTTCCCCATTTTTTTGATCACTGTAACGATTCTTGTGTTCCTGTCTTTCCTCGTCGTCAATGAAATTTCCCAGAAGGAGACGGTTAAGGCGGATCAGATTTCTACGGGATATATCGTGGACACGGTCCAGATGGCCCTCAAGGAAATCGAAATGAACGCACTGGATGAGGTGGAGCGGAACAGCCGCTACAACGATTTTCTTCAGGCGGACGGTCCGCATGAGCGGGATGCGGTATATGCGGTCGTGGATAGCCTGCGAACCCTGGCTGCCAAAGACGAGCTCGTGGATTCTGTGTATGTGTACCGCAGCGGCGATCGGCAGACGCTCACAACGAGCGGTCTCCTGGAGTGGGACGAGTTTGCCGACAGGCCGTTTGTCGAGCTGGCGCTGGGCCAGCCAGCATACCAGGGCTGGTCCCCGATCCGCGACTATCATGAAATGGGGAGCGATGCGAAGCGGCGGGTCATCTCTATGTACAAACGGGCCCCGCTTCCGTTCGGTACGCAGGGCTTTGTCGTCATTAACGTCAACATGTATGCGCTGGAGCAGAAAATCCGGACCATGAAAGATACCGATGTATCCTTCCTTCAAATCCGCGACCGGGAAGGAAATCTGATCTTCTCGACGCGTCCGTCCGAACCGGGAGACGCAGAGGCTGCAGAAGGCCGTATTCTGAACCGTATTCCGTTCCAAGCCACCGGCTGGACGTTTGAGAGCGGGATTGCAGCGGGCCAGCTGTTTATGTGGGTGTCGGTCGTTTCGTACATCTGGATCGTCATCGGCGTGGGCACCGTGCTGGCAGCCGTCGCCTACTTACTGTATATCACCAAGCGCAATTATAAACCGATCCGCGCCATGATGCACCGGATCGAAACGGTCCGTGACCGGATGGATCCTCCGGGCGGCGCCAAGAGCGACGAGCTGCTTCTGATCGACCGGGCATTGGAAAATTTAATCCGGCAGACCGCCGACTACGAGAAGCAGCAGCAGGAGAACATGCTGATCGCCAGAAGGCAGCTGTTCATCGACCTCGTTCAGGGGGAACGCCTTGGTGATGCAGGCGAGCGTCTGGACCGATTGAAACCGCTGCCGGTACAGGTCACGGGGCCGTATCTGCTGGTCCTCGTAGAAATACTGGAATTTCCGCGTTTTCAGCAGGGCTTTTCGGTTCAGGACCAGAGCACGCTCAAGTTTGCGCTGACCAATGTGCTGCAGGAAATGGCCCGCGACGAAGGCTTGCACGGCTGGGGGGAATGGACGGAAGCGAACCGGATGGGCCTGCTGCTCGGTGTGAGCCCGGATGTGACGGAAGAAGAGACGCAGGAGAGGATTCGAAGGCTGTCGGAGCGGGGCATCGCCTGGACCCATGACCATTTGGGCTTGTCCCTGATGGTCAGCGTCGGACCGCGTTCGGACTCGTGGGAAGAGGTGTCCGCCTCGTATCAGGCTGCGGCCAGGGCGCTGCAGCATAAGCTGTCGCTTGGCCAGAGGGCGTTTATTCTCAGCGAGGACATGCCGGTTAATGCGGCGACCCGAACGTATACCCACCTGCAGGGCATCGCCGAATTCGTAAAGCAGTTCCGGCTGTCCGACGGCGATTGGCGGAGCCGTCTTGAGCGGATTTTTGACGACCTGAAAGCCGATGCCTTGAAGGACGAGGATATCCGCATGCTGCTGCTGACGATGATGGAAATGCTGGCGCGGGAGGTCGGGGACCTTTCCGAACAGCTGCAGTCCTGTTTTACGGGCGAGCGGGCCGGATCTTGGCGCCGGGCTGTTGAAGAGACGACGTCGCTGGAACGGCTGCGATCCTTATTTACGGAGCAGCTGGCAGAGATTTACCGTACGTTTGTCGCCGTCAGTGAAACGAAGAGCCACCGGGCGATGATCGTGGAGATGAAGGCGTACATCGAAGAGAATTTTGCCGATCCGGATCTGTCGCTGAAGCATCTGAGCGACCGCTTTCAGATCTCAGGCAAATACGCGAGTTACCTGTTCAAGGAAGAGTTCAACATGAAGTTCGTGGACTTCATGGTCCAGCTGCGGATGGCCAAAGCAGAGCGGCTGCTGCTGGAAACCGACGACACCGTCCAGCATATTGCGCTTCAGGTCGGCTACGCCAATTCCATTACCTTCGGCCGGACGTTCAAGCGGGAAGTGGGGGTGACCCCGGGCGATTACCGCAAATTAAAGGCGAAGTCGCAGAGTGACGTTCCGATTTAAGGAACGCGTTCGAGGGCAGATGCAGGAGCCGTAAGCAGTCCACCAAGCCTTGCAGCTCCTGGCCTGAGCGGTGTTTTGAAAATAGTTTATTGCCGGAAAATGGTTTGCTCTTCAGGGTGTTATGGGTTTTCCGCCTCTACGCCCAAACGGTTTATCGATCCGAAACTGGTTTATTGTCCAGCCGCCGCATCCCGTGACATACTGTGGGCATTCCCGCTGATGCGGTAACCGGCCCGATTGAAAGCGTAAACAATAATCCGCTTGCCATTCAGCGGAGCCGGCATGAAAAAGATGAAGGGATGATACGAATGGTTGGGAACAGGAACACAAGATCTTTGGCAAAATCGGTTCGCTTCATGTCAGCCGTGCTGGTCGCGGGCAGTATGCTGTTGTCTGCATGTTCGCCCAAATCGGAACAGGCCGCTTCGGAAGGATCCGGATCAGGATCCGGGTCCTCAGGCAAACAGGTGACCCTGTCGGTGGAGGTGTTCGACCGCGGCAATTCGCCTTCTGGGTATACCATCAAAGATAATTATTGGACCCGCTGGGTTCAGGAAAAGTTCGGCACCCCTAATCAGATTCAGATGAATTACGTTCCCGTCCCGCGTTCGGAGGAAGTCGAGAAGCTGAACGTGCTGATGGCAAGCGGCGGAGATGTGCCGGACATCGTGTTCACGTATGATTCCAGCACCTTTTACCGATATGCGCTGCAGGGCGGGCTGACGGACTTGACGGAGCTGATTGATCAGTACGGGCCGAACCTGAAAAAGTTTCTTGGCGACGAGGTGCTGAACTATGGAAAGGTGGATGGGAAGCTGTACGCCGTTCCAGCCAAACGGTCGAACCTCGGCAAGTATTCCTCGTTTATCCGCAAGGACTGGCTCGACAAGCTGAGCCTGCCTGTGCCGCAGACGACGGACGAATTGTACTTGGCGCTGAAAGCTTTTAAGGAAAAGGATCCGGGCGGAACCGGGGGCAAAGTGATCCCGCTCGGCATGACGATCGCTCCGGCGCAGTACGAACCGCTGATCTGGTCTTTCATCAAGGAGACGACGGAGGAGCAGAAATATACGCTGACCCAGCAGCTCGGATCCCGTGATTATCCGATCCTGCTTCCCGGCTTCAAGGATGCGCTCCAGTTCATGAACAAGCTGTACAACGAGGGATTGATGAGCCGGGACTTCGGGCTGGACGAGGACAAAAAGAAGATGAGCGAGGATATCTCCACCGGAAAGGTCGGCTTCTTCAGCGAGGACGACACAAATATTTACTATGCAGACGGTACCTATGAGACGCTGCAGTCCAATGTCAAGGGTGCGGAACTCCAGGCGGTGGATGTATATACGAATGAAAAAGGCGAGCATGCCAAGCCGGAATACGCGCCGGTGGGCTTGTACGTTATGATCCCCAAATCCAGCAAGCATGCGGCAGAAGCGGTGAAATACCTGGACTGGATGGCATCGGGCGACGTGCTCTTCAACATGCAGACAGGGGTCGAGGGCGAGAACTATACGATGAAGGACGGCATCCCGGTGGCGCTGGAAAATCCGACGGAGGAAGCGAAGAACCGGATGTTCAACGCCGGCGATATGACCCTCATTACCAACGGACAGCAGCTGGGAAGCCCTGAGAAGAACAAGGAGGCTAAAGCGCTCCAGTTTCCGCCGAAGTATCAGGACGGTGCCCGGGAAGCCTTGAAGATTTCCAACTCGGATACGGTACCTCCGGTACTGATGGATCGTCCGATCGAAGCCCAGGCCAAATACGGCAATACACTGCTCGACAAGTTCAACGAAATGATCGTCAAGACGACGACGGCAAAACCGGAGCAGTTCGAAGCGGTGTACGATTCCCTCATGAAGGATTATATGGCCAGCGGCGGTCAGGCCGTTCTGGATGAGCGGACCAAAGTGTACGGCGAAATGAAGTCGAAATAAACCGTGCGGTTAGGCCCGTCAACAGAGGAGGCAAGGCTTGTGAAAATGACGCGTTATTTGGGCAGATATTGGCAGCTGTATGCGCTTCTGCTTCTGCCGCTGGCTTATTTTATTATCTTCCGGTATGGACCGATGTATGGCATTCAGATCGCTTTCAAAGACTTCAATCTGTTTCAAGGCATTAACGGCAGCGAATGGATCGGACTGGACGCTTTCAAGGAAGTGTTCGGCATGCGGGACTTTTACAAAACGCTGCGCAACACCTTGATGCTGAATTTTCTCGATTTGCTCGTTTCGTTCCCGGCTCCGCTGATCCTGGCGATTATGCTGTATGAGCTGCGGAGCGCGTGGTTCAGGAAGCTGTCCCAAACGATCCTCTATATTCCCCATTTCATTTCCTGGGTGATCATCGGGGGCATCGTGTACCAGGTATTCGGCACGCAGTCCGGCATGATCAACAATGTCATTACGGCCTTTGGTTTTCCGGAGGTTCCCTTTTTGACGGATAAAAATACCTGGCTGATCACCTATCTGCTGGTCGGGGTATGGCAGAGCGCGGGCTGGGGGACGATCATCTATCTGGCGGCATTGACCGGCATTAACAAAGAGCTGTTCGAAGCGGCGGAAGTGGACGGGGCTACACGGATGAGGCGCATCTGGCACATTACGCTCCCCGGCATCAAGCCGACGATCGTGACCCTGCTGATCATCAACCTGGGCCACATGATCTCGATCGGCTTCGAGCGCCCGTACATTATCGGCAACACGATGGTACGCGATTATTCCGACGTGCTCAGCACGTTCGTGTACCGGATCGGTCTCGAATCGGGACAGTATACGCTTGCCACCGTTGTCGGCCTGTTCCAGGCGGTGGTGGGGCTGGTATTCGTCCTCGGGGCGAACTTTGTTTCGAGGAAGCTGACCGATGAAGGCATTTTGTAGCGCGGCAGGAGCATTTTTACGAGAAAGGAGTGAACGAAGATGAGATCGCAAACGTCCGGCAGGGGATTCGATATCGTCAATGCGGTGCTGCTCGGCATCGTCGTGGTGGTCTGCCTGGCCCCGTTCCTTCATATTCTGGCTATATCCCTCAGTTCGAGCCGCCCGGTTCTCTCCGGAGAGGTGAGCCTGCTCCCGGTAGAGCTGAATTGGGGGGCTTACCGGCAGGTGTTCAGCGACTTGTCGATGATCCGATCGCTTGGCTTTACGGTGCTGCTCACCGTGATGCATACCGTCATGTGCATGCTGATGACCGTTGCGGCGGGATATCCCCTCACCCAGAAAAAGCTGAAAGGCCGCAGACTGATCATGTTTTTGATCGTGGTGACGATGTTCTTCAGCGGCGGCATCATCCCGGAATACATTCTGGTCCGCAGCCTCCATCTGATCGATACAATGTGGGCGCTGATTCTGCCCGGCCTGATCAACCCTTTTTACCTGATCATCCTGATCTCGTTCTTCAACAACATCCCGGATAGCCTGGAGGAATCGGCCGAACTGGACGGAAGCAGCCACTTCCGGACGCTCATCAGCATTATTCTGCCGCTGTCGATGCCGGTCATCGCCACACTCAGCTTGTTCTATGCGGTGGGCCGGTGGAACGGGTTTACGGATACGCTGCTGTACATTACCAGTCCTGAACTCTATCCGATGCAGCTGAAGCTGTATCAGCTGATCCAGAACAACATGGTGTCCGACCTGATGCAGATGGAGGGCGCAATGGTGAGTCCGATGCAGCCGGAGAGCCTGAAGGCGGCGAGCGTTATTTTTGCCACCGTTCCGATTCTGCTCGTATACCCTTGGCTGCAGCGGTATTTCGTGAACGGGGTTATGATCGGCGCGGTTAAGGGGTAGGCGATTGGGAATGGAAAATAAATTTGTCGGCTTGTACCGGTTTTTCGGCAGAAGGATATGAGGCTTGGTTTGAGTTTGAGATTGAGTGAGCGATGCCCTTCGAGGGGCGGAACGCTTTTAATCGAATACAAGGAGGCGGCTTGATGGTTCTGGACAAAGGGGAGTATTCCTTTTCAACCTGCTGGAATATTAAACGCCACGCTGTGGGAAGCGATATGATCGAGGAAATCCGGGGGCTGGGCTTTAAGCGCGTGGAGCTCAACTATAACGTCACCCGGGAAATGCTGACCACGATCGAACCGATGATTGAGCGCGGCGAAATCGTTATTTCCAGCGTGCATAATACGTTCCCATTGATTGACGATCCCGATTACGGGACCGATTCGGTGCTGCTCGGATTTGACGATGAAGCCAAGCGGAAGCGGGCGGTCGATCTGCTGGTGCAGTCGGCGGAATATGCCGCCCGTTACGGAGCGGCAGCCGTGGTCGTCCACCCGGGTGAGGTGCCGTTTGAGGCCAATATCGATCAGGAGCTCAAGGCGCTCTACAAGGAGCACGGGCCCGATTCGCCGGCATACCGCAGCCTGTGGGAAGAGATGCTGGAGCGGCGGGATTCGCTGAGAGGGCATTATGCGGAGCGGATCGCGCACAGCCTGGAAGACGCCTGCGGGCGGATCGCAGCCAAGGGATGGGACGTAACGATCGGCATCGAGACCCGGTCGCGGTGCTACCAGATGCCGACACTGAGGGAAGCGCGCGGCATCATTGACCGCCTTCAAGGCGCTAAGATTGGCCTGTGGTACGACTTCGGCCACGGCATGATGATGGAGCGGATGGGTCTGTACGACAACGCGGAGGATATGAGCTTGATCATGGACCATATCGCCGGGATTCATATCCACGAGAGCGTAGGCTTGTCCGACCATTGGTGCCCCTATGTCCACAGCGGCGACATGGCTTATTTCGACCGGTTTTTGCCGGTGATCGAAGCCGCGCCCGTGAAGGTCTACGAGCTGAAATCAGCCTGTACGCCGGAGGAGATCGACCGCAGCCATGGGCTGCTGACGGCCAAGCTGGAGCGTCTGCGCACAGCAGGCGGCCGGACCGGGACGTGACACATTCCGGTTAACGAAAGTGGTGTGGAGTAAGGATACGGTGGCATGATGAACCCGAAAGCGAGTGAATAAAGCATGTATGAACAATTGGTTGCCATAAACGACCAATGCGTGGAGGAAAGCCTAAGCCGTCAAGTGCTTGACGAGGGCAGCCGTTATCATGGAGGTGTCACGGACCCGGTCAACGGCATCGCCTGGGCCAGCCATGGCGGCACGCCGATGGTCATGGCGCTTTGGGCCGCGGCATTGATCAATCCCGATTCGCGTTATTATCATAACGAAGAGCTGCTCAGCAGACTGGAGTATGGAGCCGAATTCCTATTGAGATTCCAGCATGCCGACGGCTCCATCTCCCCGGGCTGGACGAATATGCACTCCCCGCCGGATACGGCGTTCGTAGCAGGCGGTCTTGCTCAGGTGCACGAGCTGCTCGAGGCCCATCTCGAAGGCTGGGAGCAGCTGGAGAAAGCCGCCGGCCTGATCCGGTTGTTCCTTATCCGGACCGCCCCTGTACTGCTGACAGGCGGCTGCCATACCCCCAACCACCGGTGGGTACTCACGGCCGCCCTTGGCTTTTTGTACCGGCTCACCGGCAAGGAGGAACTGAAGGATAGGGCCGAAGCCTGGCTGGCCGAAGGGATGGACTGCACGGAGGACGGGGAATGGACCGAGCGGAGCAACGGAATCTATAACGGGGTCAGCGACATCGTGCTGTATTATGCCGCGGAACAGCTGAACCGGCCGGAGCTGCTGGAGCCGGTCCGCCGGAACCTGCGGATGATGGCTTACCTGATCCATCCGGACGGTGAGGTGGTCACCGATTATTCCGGCCGCCAGGATTACGGGGTGAGGCATGACCTATCCGGCTATTTTCTAATCAGCCGACTGATGGAGCATATGGACCGGGATCCGCTGTTTGCGGCGCTCGCCGATGCCGCCGGTCAGGCGATTGTCCATCCGGGCTGGCTGCCGAACAACGCGATGATCGGCTATCTGCGCTATCCGCAGCTCCGTGAGCGGCGGGTTCAGCCGTCTCCTCTTCCCGATCGCTACCGCGTGATGATCAACCGGCATTTTGACCGCGGGCAGTACCTCCGGCAGCTGGAAAGCGCGGGCCATTACGGCCGCATTTACCACAGCCGGCTGCACACCGATTTCGGCGCTCCGGTCGGGCGGCAGCGGGACGGTCAGACCAGCCTGACCGTCATGGCCGAGACGGACTCGTTCCTGTCCCTCCGGCATGGGGCTGTGCGGCTGCTGGGCGTCCGGCTGGCTTCCTCATTCGAACCCGGCTACGTCAAAATGAACACGCTCGAAGAGCTGCCAGGCCGATACCGTTTGGCCGGCCACGAGGCCAAAGGCTATTACGGACCTCTTCCCCGGACAGCACTGCCGCAGACCGCGGCAGGTGGCGGGACGAGCCCGTGGTACTTGCTGCCGCATCATTTGCGCGAGATGACGCATGAACAGCACCATCGCGCCGAAGCGGATCTGACCGCGGATGAAGAGGGGTTCCGGCTTCGCGTGCAGTGCCGGGAACCTGAAGGCATGATGACGCAGATATCCTTCGTCTTCGGCGGCGAAACGGCGTTCGCCGGGGAAGGATTGTTTCCCGCAGACGAGTCCGGCGGCGTGCTGTTCTGGAAGCAGGGCGGCGTCCGCTGCAGCGCCGGCACGGACTGGATCGAGATGGAGGGCGGGCAGCACGGACACTGGGCGAAGGCGCTGAACAACACCGGCTTTCCTGCCGGCTGCCGCACGCTGGTCGTCAATTTGATGACGCCGTATGACTGGACGTTCACTCTGCGGCTCTCCCCGAAGGAAGGCTGTGGAAATCACGAGTGAAGAAATGACGGATGGCGAAATCACAAGTGACGAAATCCCGAATGTCGAAACTCAGAATGAGAAAACTCCGAATGACAAAAAGGCTGTTCCCCAGGTGAAGTCACCTGATAGGGCAGCCTTTTTTAGTACAAACCAAGCAAGTCTAGAAGCAAGGTACGCCTATTGAATTGGATATTCGCATGATCCTATCATTTACGCCTCGCAGCCAATCGTATTGTCCTTCAGCAAATGCCCGTAATTGGCTTTGACGAACTCGAGAACCTTGTCGTAAATGATACGATGGTCGTCCTGGTTCGGATGGATGCCGTCGGAGCAGATGAATTGGGTAAAGTCCGGATGGGCGAGAAAAGCACCCCGCACGTCGATGTATTTGGTCTTGGTCAGCTCGGACACCTTGAGGATCGTCGAATTGTAACGCTCCTGCCACCAGTAGATTTTGGTGACGCTGCCGAGAAACTTCATGATGTTTCGCTCCGCTTCGGGGTTATCCTGGCTGACCCACTTGAAGTATTTATCCGCGTTGAGGGGAGGGAGGCTCATGAGAACCGGCGTAATCGACTGGCTTTTCAGAAAATTCACCGTATCCGTCAGCATTTTCTCAAACAGCGTAAAATCCGTCTTGGGACGGTGCTCCGCGTCCGGATTGCTGGCAATTTCGCTCCAGTTAAAATCGCAATCGTTGCCGCCGTATTCAATCAGCACCATGCTGGGCTTGCCCTTCAGAATTTCTTTCTTCAGGCTGCCGATGCCCTTCATCAGCGTATTGCCGAATCTCGCCGTGTTTTTCACGGCTCCCTTTAGTTTGTCCTGAAGAAGGGATACGTAATTATCCTCAAGGATGACATATTTGCTGCGCGTTTCATCATACACGACCCCCTTGGAAATCGAGTCCCCGGAAACGATGTACGTGGCGTCCATTCCGGGCTGCAGTCTGCTGTCGCTCATTTCTTCACCTCTCCCTAACCGTTCAATTCCTTTTATTGTAATCCAGCGTTTCGCCAAGCGCAAATGATGTCGCTTTCACTTCTGAAGGGCGAATTGGTTTTGGTGGAAAATGGACAATATGGTACAGTTATAAGCAGAAAGGAGTGATTAAGCATGGCCGTATCCATTCAAATTCAGCAGACACCGAACCCGCACTCGCTTAAAGTCAATGCGAGCCAGAGCCTGTTCGAAGGACCGAAAAGTACCTCACTGAAAAAAGGGGACGACACCGACCATCCGCTCGCCGGCGCGCTGCTCAGCATCGACGGGGTGGACAACATTTTTGGCATCGGGACGTTCGTCACCGTCAGCAAAATGCCGGATGCCGATTGGGAGAACATCGTTCCGAAAATCGAAGAGGCGTTTACCAACGTCTACGGGGAGTAGTGACAGAATAATAGCCACAGCCTCAGCACGTGCATGACATATAACCGAATGGCATGGCTATTCTTTATTCGATGGATGCCCTAACAGAATAGATCCAAATCCGGATGGAATGAAAAAAAGCTCCCGCCGTGCTCCTAACCTCTTTACACAGAGGGGGAGCGCGATACGGGAGCTTTTTGCTTATGGAAAAGTCGTCAATCCTGGCAGCCCGTTAATTTAACGCGCGGTCAGGCAAGAATTGTGGCTATGAATTCGTCTGCAGCACCTGATCGATGCGTACGGCTGCCTCCTGCGCCTTAAGGCACAGCTCGGCTGCTTTAAAGCAGTGTTCCTGGGTCATGGCATTCTCGGTCCGGTTCAGGCAGTCGAGAATGAGCTGGCCGAAGTAAGGGTACCCTACCTTGCCTTTGACTTCGAAGTGCTGCTCGCCGTCCCCGTTCACCAGGTAGACATGTTCGCCGCGCGGATCGCGGGCGATGTCGATGTATTTGCGCAGCTCAATATAACCTTCGGTGCCGAGGATGATCGTCCGGCCGTCGCCCCAGGTGCCGAGACCGTCCGGCGTAAACCAGTCGACCCGGAAATACTGGGTGGCGCCATTGTCGCCTACCAGGGTCGCGTCGCCGAAATCCTCGAGCTCGGGATAGTCCGGATTGTTGTAATTCGCTACTTTGCTGTGCAGAACCTTGGCGTCCTTGCAGCCGGCATAGAACAGGAACTGTTCGATTTGGTGGCTCCCGATATCGCACAGAATGCCGCCGTATTTATCCTTCTCAAAAAACCAGTCCGGACGCGATGGCGCATTCAGCCGGTGCGGGCCGAAGCCGGTCACCTGGATGACACGGCCGATGGCTCCCTTTTGCACGAGCTGTCCGGCATAGACCGCTGACTCCACATGAAGCCGCTCGCTGTAATAGACAGCATATTTCTGGCCGGTTTCCTTCACCTTCCGGCGCGCCGCTTCCAGCTGGTCCAGCGAAGTGAACGGCGTTTTGTCCGTAAAATAGTCTTTTCCTGCGTCCATCACCTGCAGCCCAAGAGCACAGCGTTCGCTGGGCACCGCGGCTGCGGCCACCAATCGGACCTCCGGATCCCCGAGCACCTGCTCAAGGCTGTCCGCGATCTGAACCTGCGGGAACTTGTCGGCAAAAGCCTGGCTTCTCGCCGGCTCCGGATCGTAAACCCATTTCAGCGTCGCCCCGGCTTCGATCAGCCCGTTGCACATGCCATAAATATGCCCGTGGTCCAGAGCCGCCGCCGCAAACACAAACTCGCCCGGTTCAACAACATGGTTCGGCTTGCCTTCCGGTGCGTAGTTCATTCCGTCTTTATGTTGTGCGGTCATGAAGGTCACATCCTTTCGCGCATAAGCTGGGCGAATTCTTTCAGCAGCTCACGCGACGTGTATTGTTCGCTGAAATCCTCGATGCCCAAGTAGCCGTCATAGCCGACGGATTTCAGGTCATTGAGCAGTGAGGTGAAATCCACGATGCCTTCGCGCATCGGCGCCCATTTCGAACGCCATTTTACAGTTCCGTCTTCACGCGTTCCCTCGCGGACCCACTCGGCGTTTTTGATGTGAACGTGGGCGAGGTAGGGACCGAGAAGCTGAAGGCCCATCCGGGAATGCTCGAAGCCTTCGTGGATCATGTTGCCCGGATCGTACAGGACGCCGATATGGTCCGGGCTGCAGTGGCTGACCAGGCGGTGGGCGAGACCGGCGCTCGGCGCGATCGTGCCGTGATGGGTTTCGATGATGCCTTTGACGCCGTATTGCTGGGCCATTTGCTCCGCTTCTTTTAAATAGCGGACTGTCTTGTCGTACAACTCGTTATAGTCGGCGGATGCGTTATACCCGGCCACGCCGAGGCGGATCATTTTCGCCCCAAGCTGCTGGGCCGTCCGGAATACATGCTCCGTATCCTTTAGGTCCAGATGGTTCAGATAGGGAGTGATGCTGGCGACTTCAAGCCCCTGTGCAAGGGCCAGGTCTTTGAATTTCTGCATTTGGTCCGCGGGAAGGGAAGGGTCGATCGAGCACAAATTGTTGCTCCAGAACGACGGCTTCTCGCCTGCAGCGCCTGCGGGAACTTCCTTGAAGCGCCATTCCACGCCGTCCAGTCCGGCTTCCTTGGCGGCCAGTACAAGCTCTTCAGGGGTCAGATCCGGGGTGACGACGGTAAATACCGATAGTTTCATAGGGCGATTCTCCTCTTATCGAAAATGGGATATCTATCAGTGAGTTCCGGATACGTCCAGCACCTTACCGCCGGCGGTTTCCTTGCGGAACGTCGAGTTTTTGATCTTCTCCTGCAGCTTGTCGTAGAACAGATCCTCGTCGAGCGGAAGGTCCACCCAATCGTCTGTCCAGGCCGACAGATGCATCGCGTTCGAAATCGTCAGGCCGCGGATGCCTTCTTCGCCCGGGGCGATCAGCTTTTCGCCATGCAGCAGGGCATTAGTGAAGTTCTGTAAAATTCCGTTATGCTGCGGGCCGTGTCCCCCATGCACCGGAATGTCGCATTTCCAGCATTCCGGCTGGCCGAATCCGCCTGTATATTCCGCGTTGAACTGCGGCTCAGGCACGCGCAGGCGCCAGAAGGTGATCTTGTCGTCTTCGACGACGATTTTGCCGTTATCACCGGAGAGCTCGAACCGGTTCGTTCCGGGTGCCTCGCCTACAGTGGTCACGAATACGCCGGTAGCTCCGTTTTCATATTCGACATAAGCGGTGACGTCATCTTCGACTTCAATATTGCGGTATTTACCAAAGTGGCAGAAAGCACGCACGCGCTTCGGCATCAGGCCGGTCGTCCACTGCCACAGGTCCAGCTGATGCGGATCCTGGTTCAGCAGCACACCGCCGCCTTCGCCGGCCCAGGTGGCCCGCCAACCGCCGGAATTATAGTAGCTCTGCGAGCGGTACCAGTTGGTAATGATCCAGTTGGTCCGCTTGATATTCCCCAATTCTCCGGACTGCACCAGGTCGCGCAGCTTGGTATACAGCGGGGAGGTCCGCTGGTTGTACATAATGCCGAACAGCTTGCCCGATTGGGAAGCGGCCTCGTTCATTTCGCGAACCGCCTTGGTGTAGACTCCGGCCGGTTTTTCGACGATGACGTGGTAACCGTTCTCAAAAGCCTGGATCGCCAATACCGGATGATCATAATGCGGAGCGGCGATCAGGACGGCATCCATCGCTTGCGAGGCGAAGAACGCCTCCGGTGTGTCGAATTTTTGAACCGATTCCGGCAGATGGGCCTGTGCCCACTCCAGACGGGCGGGGCTTGTATCGCATATCGCCGTCAGCTGCGCCCCCTTGATTTTGTCCACCAAATTCAGTGCATGACTGCTTCCCATATTCCCGATGCCGATAATGCCGTATCGTACTTGCTCCATCTAAATGATCCCGCCTTCCCATGGATTATGATCAAAGTTTGCAGGCATGTAAGCCATTACATCTCCCTCAAGCTTAGCCCGAATGGCATGGGAAGCAAATGGCTAAGATTAAGAGGGTTTTGCACAAAATTAAGGTGTTTTCGTAAAATGGGGATGATACAATGGCATTACATTAGACGACTATTTTCTAAATAAGGAGGGTCATTTATGGCACAGGCCATGCAGCTCGGCGCACGGCTGCCGGAAGGGCTTCGGGTACATATCAGTCACGTCCAGCTCAAAAGCGGCTTTCCCGACTGGAACCGGGCTGAAGTCGCCCCGAGCTTCCACCGGCTCTATTACATCACCGAAGGCGAAGGATCGGTCGTCATCAACGGCGTGACCTATTACCCCAAGCCGAACCAGCTGATGATCATGCCTGCGGGGACGAGCCAGACGACCTACACGTCCAAGGAGAATCCATACACGCGGTATTTCTGCCATTTTGACGCCCAGGTGGGGGAGTGGCCTTTGTTCCATGCAGACAGCAAGCTCTATATCAGCGATGTCGGCGACCCGGAGTTTATTCGAAGCACTTTTAACGAGATGATCGGCCAATTTCAGGCGGGAGGTCCTTTCGCGGCCCTGCGCATGCAGGCGGGTCTGCTGTACATGCTGGCCTGCTGCCTGGAAGAGGGGGGATACACCGACTATTGGATCGATTTCATGCACCATACGGAAGGGAACAAGCTGGGCGGCGTGCTGCAGTACATTCATGACCATCTTCGTGAACAGATGGAGATCGAAAAGCTGGCCGAGATCGTCCATCTGCATCCGAACTACTTTATCCCTTATTTTAAAAAAGCGATGGGCTGCACACCGATGCATTACGTCCAGCGCAAGCGTATGGAGGAAGCCAGACGCCTGCTTTCATTTACGAACGCGCCCGTAGCGGACATTGCGGATCAGCTCGGAATGCAGCTGTCGCACTTTTCCCGGCAGTTCAAGGGGCATACCGGCATGTCGCCGACGGAGTATCGGGCGTGCACGCGGTAAGAATTATCCGATAGCAAGGAAAACCCGCCTGCACCTGCAGACGGGTTATTTTTTGCTCCGGTATACGCGCTCCGGCCGTCCTACGACCCCATAGGACAGGTCGGCATAGACAATGCCGAACCCGACGAGATGCTCCAGATATCTCCGGCTGGTTGAGCGGCTGATGCCGATCCGTTTGGCCACTTGATGGGCGGTTAGCCCGTCGTTCACCGTCGAAATGGTTTGAACGACCTTTTCAAGCGTCAATTTATCGATGCCTTTGGGCAGGAAAACGTCGGCCGTATTCACAGGAAGCGGCTCCGCTTTGACGGGACCTGCCAGCAGGCGGTCCACGTCGCTCTGGCCAATGCTCCCAGCCGTATCCAGCCGGGATAACTCCCGTTGAAATGCCGCATAATGCAGCAGCGTTTCCTTCAGCCTGTCGAAGATGAGCGGCTTCATGAGGTAATCGAACGCCCCGCTGCGGATGGCTTCCCGGATCGGTTCGATTTCCCGGGCGGCGGTAATCATGATGACATCCGTGCTGCGGTAATGCTGGCGGATGAACAGCAGCAGATCCAGGCCATTGGCTTGAGGCAGGTAGATATCCAGAAGTACCAATTGGGGCTCCAGGATTTCCAGCTGCGATTTCGCCTGCATTTCATCCGTGGCGATGCCGACGACTTTAAATCCCGGCACTTGTTCTACGAATCGCCTGTTTATCTCTGCGATTTTGGTGTCATCCTCTACGATTAACACCTCAATCATTGGATTTACTTCGGACATTTCCATGAGGATGCTCCTTTCTGAATAGACCGGGTTGTTTGGGGATCGCCACCGTAAAGACCGTACCGCCGCCCGCCGTATTCCGATGGAACGTAATGTAACCGTTTAACTTATGGACCGCATGAACGACAAGGGCAAGCCCGATCCCGCGGTGTTCCCCCGGTTTGGTAGAGAAGCCCTTTTCATAGATCGTATCTCCGATGTCTTCCGGAATGCCGATTCCGTTATCCTCGCATTCGATGATCAGGTCCTCACCCAAATCGGTCAGGAACAGCGTGACTTCGCCTTTGGATTCGGAGAAGGTTTGCCGCGCAAGAACGGCTTCCATCGCGTTGTCGATCAAATTTCCGATAATGGTCACGAGCAGGCTGCGGTCCATATGGTCCGGGATGTCAGCGAACGTGCTCTCTGGATCGATCTCAAAGGAAAGCTTCAGCTCTTGGGCGTGATTGTACTTGCCGATCAGCAGCCCGCCGATGACCGGGTCCGGGATTTCCCTCATCACAAACTGAATCAAATGCTGATGGACGTTCACTTCGCGGTTGATCAGGTCTACCGCTTCCTGGTAAGACTCCAGCTGGATCAGGCCGGATATGACATAGAGCTTGTTGGAGTATTCGTGCGTCTGCGCCCGGAGCGACTCCGCAAAACGCTTGACCTGGGACAACTCTTCGGCCAGCCGATATAATTCCGGCTTGCTGCGGAAGCTGGAGACCGCTCCGGTTAATTGATTGTTCATATCCATGATAGGAAGCCTGTTCACGATCACTTCATGGTCGCCGATCAGCATCTCCCGGTCGAACTCGGCTTCGCCGCTCCGGACTACCTCGAGCAGCCGCGTGTTCGGAAGGACATCCTCAATATGTTTTCCCATGATCGCTTCATTCTCCGACAGATTCATCAGCTGAAGAGCGAAACGGTTAGCCATCGTAATGAAACCATCCCGGTTAATGGCGATAATTCCTTCGCGGATCGATTCGAGGACTGCCTTTTTCTCTGTATACAGCGCCCCGATTTCCTTGGGCTCAAGTCCATGGATGGAACGCCTGACGCTGCGTGCGATCAGTACGGCTCCGCTTGCCCCGACAGCCAGACCGACCAACGAGACCAGCAATATTTCATTTTGGTACACGTCGTTTATCCGGTCAATGTTGTCGGTCAGAAAACCGACAGACACGATGCCGATCACCGTCCCGTCATCCGCAATAACAGGAGCCTTCCCACGAACGGAAGGCCCCATGGAACCGGTGGCCTTGGACACGATCGAATGCCCCGCAAGTACCGGACCGTTGTCGCCGCCGACCATCGATTTGCCGATCCGGTCCGGCAGGGGATGCGAATACCGGATGCCTTCGCGGTTCCCCACAACGATATACTGGGCGCCGGTTTTGATCCGGACGCTTTCCGAAATAGGCTGGATTGCGGCCGAAGGATCCGGCTCAGTAAAGGCTTTTCTAATCTCCGGCATGATCGCTAGAGTTTCAGCTACTTTTAGGGCGCGTTGACCGATCTGATCCTCAAAAATGTTTGTGATCACGACATAAAAAATACCGCTCAAGCTGAGGATGATAAAGGCAATCAGGGAACAGATGATCCAAATCAGTTTTGTCTGCAGCCGCATGTTGTACCGTGCGCCCCTCCGTTTTTTGCTTTTATTGTAGCATAAAGGCCTTGAAAGGGCTTTCATTTTATCGTGAACAAAATGAACAAAATGCCCATAATCGTGTTTTTAGATCTTATGTGCTTAACATTTGCTAAAGCTGCCGCGGGTGATATGCTGGGAACCACAAAAAGAAAGCGCATACATTGCGATGACACCAAGTTGATAAGGCTTTAGATGAACTTTTCGAAAGGGGTATCCAGATGAATAAAAAAATGATGAGCAAAACCTGGAAAGTAATACCTGCGGCCATTCTGGCGCTTAGTTTGGCGGCTTGTGCCAACGGGGGAGCAGCAAAAGAGGGGACTTCGGCCAAAAAATCCAATTATCCCGACAAAGCGTTAACGCTCGTGGCCCCATCGGGTGCGGGCGGGGGATGGGATATGACGGCCCGTACCATTGCGAAAGTATTGACCGAGACAAAGGCTGTCAGCAAAGCGATTACGGTTGAAAATAAACCGGGCGGAGGCGGCGCCGTGTTTATGGCCGAGTATGCGACCAAGGACAAGAAGGATAACTACAAATTGTTTGTCAACTCTCCGCCGATCCTGATCAACAATTTGAAAAAGGAGGGCAATTCGCCATATGGATATCAGGATACGACGCCGCTGGCTCAGCTGACGAAGGACTATGGCGCCATTGCCGTAGCGGCTGACTCGAAATACAACGATCTGAAGTCGCTGCTCGATGACTTGAAAGCCGATCCGACCAAGTTCACGATCGCCGGCGGATCGGCTCCCGGCTCTATGGATCATCTCGTATCCATTCTGCCGGCGTTCAAGTACGGGATCGACCCTAAGAGCGTCAAGTACGTTTCTTACGACGGGGGCGGCGAAGCCATTACCGCACTGCTTGGCGGCAACGCCGATGTACTGGGTACGGATGCCTCGTCGCTTGACCAGTATTTAAAGGCCGGAAAAATCAAAGTGCTTGGCGTGGCCGCGCCTGAACGTTTGGGAGGAAGCTTGAAAGACGTGCCGACGATGAAGGAGCAGGGAATTGACGCGGAATTCCTCATTTGGCGGGGGATATTCGGACCTAAGGAAATGAGCGCTGAAGCGAAGAGCTATTGGGATCAGGCCATCAAAAAAATGACCGAGACGAAAGAGTGGGCGGCCGAGATGACGGCGAACAACTGGGAAAGCGATTATAAGAACAGCGACGATTTTAAGGCTTTTCTGGCTCAACAAAATGATCAGCTGAAAGAAATGCTGACGGCACTCGGCATGCAGAAGTAACGGCTTAGGCCATGCAGGGGGAGGGAAAGGGATGGGGACTTCCCTTTTCCCTGTCTGAAGAGGAGGTGTGAAGACTATGAATCATTCATTTGACCGCTATGCCGGCATCGTATTTTGTGCGGTCGGCATCGCTTTTGTCATCGGAAGCACCAGCATATCGACAAGCGCTTATGGCAGCAACGTCGGCGCGAACATCTTTCCGTTGTTTCTCGGCGCATTTCTTTCGCTGATGAGCATTAGGCTGATATATGAAACCTTCCGCAGGCAGCAGAAGCAGCAAAATCGGGAAAAGCTCGATTACAAGCGTTTCGGTATTATTTTTACGGCCGCCGTGCTGTACGCCCTTTTCCTGGAGGATATCGGATTCGTTATTTCAACGTTCCTGTTCCTGATGATCGGCTTTCAAACGATGCAGCGGGGCCGGATCTGGATATCGGTCGTGATCTCCGCCTGTTTTTCTTACGGTGTGTATTATCTGTATGTCAACGTGCTGGATGGTACCCTGCCCGGTTTTCCATCTTGGTTAGTCTTATTCTAGGGGGTTAAACAATGAGCACAGTTGAATATTTGCTGCATGGACTTGGGACGGCAATGCAGTGGCATAATCTGGTCTTTGTGTTTTTTGGCGTCTTGATCGGCACCGTCGTTGGCGTGCTGCCAGGCATCGGTCCGATGAGCGGCGTGGCGCTGCTGATTCCTATTACCGCAACCATGACATCAGGCCTGAGTCCGGAAGAAGCGGCTACAAGTTCCATTATTCTGCTGGCTGGCGTATATTACGGCGCCATGTACGGCGGCTCCACGACTTCCATTCTGCTCAATACGCCGGGCGAGTCCTCGTCTGTCGTCACGACTCTAGACGGATATCAAATGGCGAAGCAGGGACGGGCGGGTGCAGCGCTCGCGATATCGGCCATCGGTTCGTTTGCCGCAGGCATTATCTCTTTGGTTGGACTCATCTTCCTGGCCCGCCCATTATCGGCTGTTGCTATCAAATTTGGTCCCGCCGAATACTTTTCGCTGATGGTGCTTGGACTCCTTGCGATCAGCGGCCTGGCCGGCAAATCGATGGTCAAGGCGCTGATGATGACGGCACTCGGCCTGCTTCTGGCGACGATCGGGATCGACAGCGTATCTGGCGTAGAACGGTTTACCTTCGGGATTCCGGAGCTTTATCAGGGGCTGGAATTTTTGACGATCGCAGTCGGTATGTTCGCGGTAGGTGAAGTGTTCAAAACCATTTTGGAACGGGACCATAACGACGGGGAAATCGCAAAAATCAGCCGCATTCTGCCAACGAAGCAGGATATGAAGGATAGCGCCGCACCGATCGCGCGCGGTTCAATTCTTGGCTTCTTTATCGGTCTGCTGCCAGGAGCAGGAGCCATTCTCGCGTCCTTTTTTGCATATATTGTAGAAAAAAAGATCAGCAAGCATCCCGAGAAATTCGGGAAAGGCGCCATCGAAGGCGTAGCGTCGCCCGAATCGGCAAATAATGCGGCTTCCGGCGGGGCCATGATTCCACTGCTCAGTCTGGGGATTCCGTCTTCCGGTACGACGGCCATCTTGATGGGTGCCTTCATTATGTACAATGTGCAGCCGGGCCCATTGCTGTTTCAGGATCATCCCCAGCTGGCCTGGGGCGTTATAGCCAGCATGTTTGTCGGCAACCTGATGCTGCTGATTCTCAACATGCCGCTCGTCAAGCTGTTCGCCAAGGTGATCGAGACGCCTGCCAAGTACTTGATCCCTTTAATTATTGTCTTTTCGGTCTTCGGAGTGTACGCCGTTCAGTATTCAACGTTCGATCTTCTCTTAATTATGGGCTGCGGCGTGGTCGGTTATGTATTATCCAAAAACGACTTTCCGCTCGCTCCCCTCGTTCTGGGACTTATCCTTGGACCCATGATGGAAAATAACATGAGGCGCGCACTGACGATTTCCAACGGTGATTTTATGATCTTCCTCCAGAAGCCGGTCTCCCTTGTGTTTCTGATCATTGGACTGCTGTGGATTACGATTCCGTTAATCCTGAAGCTGAAAGGCAGGAGAGTTCTTGTTAATGAGGAAGGCTAGGAAAGGAAACGGCACTTATGGATATGGAGTGGTTACTTCTAGGTCTATTAAAAATTATCGTCATTAATATTGTGCTGAGCGGCGATAACGCTGTCGTTATCGCTCTCGCCTGCAAAAACCTGCCGCCCGAACAGAGGAAGAAGGCGGTCTTCTTCGGCAGCTTCGGAGCGATCGTGCTTCGCTTCGTACTTACCATTGCAGCCGTTTGGCTGCTGCAGATACCTTTTGTTCAATTGGCAGGAGGCATCCTGCTGCTCTGGATTGCGCTTAAACTCATGCAGGGTGAAGCCGAAGGGGGGAAGCTTGAAGCAAGCACCCGCCTGGCAAAAGCCATTAAAACGATTATGATCGCTGATTTGGTGATGAGCCTTGATAATGTGGTGGCCGTGGCTGGAGCGGCGTCAGGAAATTATCTCTTAATTGCCCTTGGACTTGCAGTCAGCATTCCGTTGATTATTTGGGGCAGCAGACTGCTGATGACTCTAATGGGCCGTTTTCCGGTTATTGTTATTGTTGGCGTTGCTCTTCTCGGGTACACATCGGGTGAAATGATTCTAAAAGAGAAGAGGCTGGCCAATATCACGGATGCCTTGCCTAATACGCTTCACACGGTTATTCCACTGGTGCTCGCTATTGGCATTGTCCTGGGAGGCAGACTGCTGCAGCACTACCGTCAAATGCATGAATCCCGGACCGATGCAGGTGCAAGTACCCCACAAAGATAAAGAACGGAGGTAAACACATGAGTGGTTTGGAGACCAAGGCGATTGTGGATATTAATCAGACGGCTAACCGGTTTACATCCAGTATCGTGCTTAAGGCCGGTGGCCGGGCGATCGATGCCAAGAGCATCCTCGGTTTGAGCTTTTCGCTGTTGAGCCGGGAGCAGTATCAGCTTGAAATTTACGGTCCTGACGAAGCGGCGGCCACAACAGCGATGAAAGAGGCGTTTGTCAGGCACGGCCTTAGGGTTGAAATTTGACGGAGGAGAGTGGATGAACATGGCTGTGCCTAAATCAGGGAGCACGAATATCATCGTCCGGGTGGAAATGGACAAGGCCTCTGCAGCGTTTGGAAGAATTGCCATGGCCATCGGGGATTCAGGAGGAGATATTGTAGCTATTGATGTCAGCGGTACCGGTAAAGTAACGACGATCCGGGACCTGACAGTTAACATTACGGACACGGGGGCGAAGGATTTAATTGTCCAGGTGCTGAATAAGCTGCCCGGCGTTAAGGTTTTGCAGGTTTCCGACCAGACCTTCCTGATGCATTTGGGAGGCAAAATCGAAGTGACGCCGAAAATGGCCATCAAATCCCGGGATGATCTGTCCCGTGTCTATACACCCGGCGTTGCCAGCGTATGTATGGCGATTCATGAGGACCCGTCCCGTGCCCATACCCTTACCATCAAACGCAACACGGTTGCGGTGGTGTCGGACGGGAGCGCCGTGCTTGGACTCGGGAATATCGGCCCACTCGCCGCCATGCCCGTGATGGAGGGAAAAGCGATGCTGTTCAAGCAGCTCGCGGGCGTGGATGCCTTTCCCATCTGTCTGGACTCGCAGGATACGGAGGAAATCATCGCGACGATCAAACGGATTGCTCCCGCGTTTGGAGGCATTAATTTGGAGGACATTTCGTCTCCGCGCTGCTTTGAAATCGAGAGGCGGCTGATCGAGGAACTGGACATCCCCGTGTTTCACGATGACCAGCATGGGACGGCTGTCGTGCTGCTGGCGGGCCTTTATAATGCAGTGAAATTGGTCGGAAAGAGACTTGAGGATTGCAAAATCGTCCTTTGCGGAATCGGCGCTGCCGGCATCGCTTGTACCAAGATCCTCCAAGCCGCCGGCGTTACGCGGATCGTGGGGGTGGATCGGGAGGGTGCCATCGTTCGCGGGAACGATTATACACATGACGCCTGGCGATGGTACGCCGAGCATACGAATCCGGACAAAGAGTCGGGAACCTTATCGGACGTGATTGTGGATGCTGACATTTTTATCGGTGTGTCGGGTCCCGGGGTTTTAAGTCGTGGGGATATCGGCAAAATGGCTCCCGATCCGATCGTCTTCGCGATGGCAAACCCAACCCCGGAGATTGCGCCGGAGGAAGCCGAAGGGATCGTCCGGGTGATTGCTACCGGAAGATCAGATTACCCGAACCAAATAAACAACGTCCTTTGTTTCCCGGGATTGTTTCGCGGCGTGCTCGATTGCCGGGCTTCCAGGGTAACGGAGGAGATGAAGATTGCTGCCGCTAAGGCCATTGCTTCCGTTGTGGGGGAGGAGGAACTGAACGAGCAATATATTATCCCTAGTGTCTTTAACCCCCATGTAGCAGAAAAGGTAAAAGAAGCCGTGGTTCAGGCAGCCTATGCTTCAGGTGTAGCTAGAAGAAGGGAGCGCGGTTTCTAAGCGATCTTCGATTCGAGCTTATATGTATTGCGCAGCCGCGAGCGATCGCGGCTGATTGTATAGTAGGGTACATGATGGAGTCGAAATTCCCAAAGAACGAATTCCTAACTTCATATATTATTTAGCTGGCTTGGAGGGGGACAGCAGAACATTTTAGTTACAAACTCAATTTGAGTTCCATGTTATAAGGTGACCGCAAATGGAATATTTTTCAACTTGTTAAAAAAGTACTGACGTGGTACATTATAAATCCGGCCGCTGATAAGGCACCGGCAAGCAAAAAAGAAAATTAAAAAAAGCTTGCAATTAAGAAATGAACATGATATATTATAAGAGTTGCTGCTGAAACACTGGGCGGTAACGAAACGAAGTTTGATCTTTGAAAACTGAACAACGAGTGAGTATAAACGCGACGGTCTTATGACCGGAGCGATTGAGATTAAATCAATCTCGTCAGATTCAAAATGAGCTACAAACTTTCGTTGGAAAGCTACTCCCTTCGGGTGAGCAGATTCTTCCAACTTTCTTGGAGAGTTTGATCCTGGCTCAGGACGAACGCTGGCGGCGTGCCTAATACATGCAAGTCGAGCGGACTTGA
>NZ_BORU01000002.1:0-783192 GCF_018333335.1 Paenibacillus cineris | reverse complement strand
TCCCAGTGTGGCCGTTCACCCTCTCAGGTCGGCTACGCATCGTCGCCTTGGTGAGCCGTTACCTCACCAACTAGCTAATGCGCCGCAGGCCCATCCGCAAGTGACAGATTGCTCCGTCTTTCATCATTCCCTCAGGAGAGGAAATGAGATATCCGGTATTAGCTCACGTTTCCGTGGGTTATCCCGGTCTTGCAGGCAGGTTGCCTACGTGTTACTCACCCGTCCGCCGCTAACCATCAGGAGAGCAAGCTCTCCATCAAGTCCGCTCGACTTGCATGTATTAGGCACGCCGCCAGCGTTCGTCCTGAGCCAGGATCAAACTCTCCAAGAAAGTTGGAAGAATCTGCTCACCCGAAGGGAGTAGCTTTCCAACGAAAGTTTGTGACTCATTTTGAATCTGACGAGATTGATTTAATCTCAATCGCTCCGGTCATAAGACCGTCGCGTTTATACTCACTCGTTGTTCAGTTTTCAAAGATCAAACTTCGTTTCGTTACCGTCCAGTGTTTCAGCAGCAACTCTTATATTATATCAAGTCCGACTCAGTTTTGCAAGCTTTTTTTAAATCTTTTTTTCAAGCTTGCTGTCCAGCGCTTAAAGCGATGTTTTCTTGGCCGGAATTAGAATATACCATGTTTATAATTCTATTGCAAGCTTTTTCGACAAAAAATTTATATTCCCAATTATTCCATTTGCTCTGGTTCTATTCGTGGCACGCTGCAAACCATGCACAACCTTCATATATACTATCAAACTTCTACCCGGTCTCCAAGCACGTCTTAATGGTTAGATTAACTTCCCTCCTTATCATGGTGCGCCTGCTCGCTCGAGCAACAGTGATCCACACAGCATTCCCCAATTATTTTCTACAACATTATATATTCCCCCCATCCACACATTTCTTTGCGTTATATATAGATACTTTTCAATTTTGCCATAAATAAAAAAGCCCTCATCCGCTCTAAAGCAGACAAGGGCAAACCATTCAACTCATCCATTCTTTAACTTACTCGGCACCGAGGAATGCGAACCGGCACACCACGATGATGGCCAGCACCCACATCAGCCAGTGAACTTTCTCTTTGCGCTTACCGAAGATGTTGGAGAAAACCGCAAGGATCACATAGGACAGGATCCCTGCCGAAATCCCGTTGGCGATCCCGCCGGAGAACGGCATCAGGACGATCGTCAGGAAAGCCGGGAAAGCTTCAAAAAAGTCGTCCCACTCGATGTGGCGAACCTGGCTCATCATCAGCACCCCGACGATGATCAGTGCCGGCGCGGTAGCTGCCGAAGGAACCACCAGTGCGAGCGGAGCGATGAACAGGGACAGCAGGAACAGAACGCCTGTGGTAATAGCCGTCAAGCCTGTGCGTCCGCCTTCCTCAACGCCTGCCGTGCTTTCTACAAAGGAAGTGATCGTGCTCGTACCCAGAACGGCACCGGCGCTGACGCCGACCGCATCGACGAGCATCGCTTTACCGACGATTTTCTCGCCTTTCTCTTTATCCTTCATGATGCCCATCCGGGTCGTCGTACCCACGAGCGTGCCAAAGGTGTCAAACAGCTCCACGAACGTGAAAATAAAGACGATATCGAACAATCCGATGTGCAGCGCGCCCTTCAGATCCAGATCTCCGACAGCCAGGTTGGAGAACGAAGGCAGCCAGTTGGCATGGGACAAGCCGCTGAGGTCCGTCACGCCCATTGGAATGCCGATCAGCGTCGTTACGATAATGCCGATCAGGAGTGCCCCTCTTACTTTCAGCACCATCAGAATGGCGATAATCAAAAGTCCGATCAAAGCAAGCAGCGCATCTTTATGTGTAAAGAAATCGCTTAGTGCCAGGTTGAAGCTTCCGCCGCCGATCGGCTTGCTGATATCGGTACCAGCGTTCACGGTGATCGAGATCAGGTTGGCGAGCTTGAAGCCGATGATGGCGACGAACAGGCCGATCCCCACCGTAATGGCGGTCTTAATGTTTTTCGGAACGGCGACCATCAGCATTTGCCGGACGCGCGTTACCGTCAGAATGATAAAAATAATACCCGAAATAAATACGGCGCCCAAAGCAGCCTGCCAGGTAATTTGACCATTGGATCCAAGCACGACGGTCATAAAATAAGCGTTCAGACCCATACCCGGCGCCAAGGCGATCGGGATATTGACAAACAATCCCATCAGGATGGTAACGAGGCCCGCGCCGACTGCGGTGGCGAAAAACACGCCTTCATGAGGGATACCCGCACCGTCCGGCCCGAGAAACAGATTGTTGACGAACAGGATGTACGCCATCGCCATAAACGTCGTGAGACCGGCGATCATTTCTGTTTTTACATTTGTGCCGCGTTCCTTTAATTTAAAGAACCGTTCCATTTTCAAATAATCCCCCTTAGAAATTTGAGTCAGAACGACAAAAAAGCCCGGCAGACCGCAAAGCGACCACCGGACATTATGAATGAAAGAAAGAGATATCCCGCCAGCATCAGCTTGGACTTACCATGGTCAAGGCAAGCTGTGCTGCGAGTTGGACATCATCTCTTCTAAATTCGTAGCCAGATCATTACGGTGATCTCGTAGAGACTCCCGGGCCAATTCCCGGGATTATACGAAAGAACATATGTCGTTTCTCACATCATTCATTGTATGGAGACAAGCTTCACTTGTCAACAGAAAAAACGAATAATCGAGAGTATGACATGATTCAATGTTCGGAAATTTACATATTTCTCCCATGGAACGATGGAGCCTTATACAGAACATTTTCTCTAACTAGATAGATTGAACTAAAGTTTTGCACTGAACTTTCTGTTATAACGGCCCACTGCGGCCCTGTAACGTTCATTTCTTTAGTTCATTCTATATAGGGCTTAGCTTTTGGAATCGACCCGGAAATTATGTAAAAAACAAAAAAGACCCGCACCTGCCTAAGCAGATACGGATCTTGAACCTTGAAAAGGATAACGATTAACCTTACTCCCACTCGATCGTGGCCGGCGGCTTGGAGGTGATATCGTACACGATGCGGTTAACGTTCTCCACCTCGTTGACGATACGCACCGAAATTTTCTCCAATACGTCCCACGGAATGCGGGCCCAGTCGGCGGTCATGCCGTCGATCGAAGTTACCGCGCGGATGCCGACGGTATACGAATACGTACGTGCGTCACCCATGACGCCCACACTCTTCATGTTCGGCAGAGCCGTGAAGTACTGCCAAATTTCCCGGTCAAGCCCGGCTTTGGCGATTTCTTCGCGCAAAATGTAGTCGGAATCCCGAACGATCGTCAGCTTCTCTTCCGTCACTTCGCCCAGCACGCGGATCGCAAGGCCCGGACCCGGGAAAGGCTGGCGATAAACGATTTCATCAGGCAGACCGCATTCCTCGCCGACTTTGCGGACTTCGTCCTTGAAGAGCGTTTTGAGTGGCTCGATCAGTTTAAATTTCATATCCTCCGGAAGGCCGCCCACGTTATGGTGCGACTTGATCGTCTGAGCCGTTGCCGTTCCGCTCTCGACGATATCCGTGTACAGCGTTCCTTGTGCCAGGAAGGCAAAGTCGTCAAAACGCGCAGACTCTTCCTCAAACACGTAAATGAATTCGTTGCCGATGATTTTCCGTTTTTGCTCGGGATCGTCCACGCCGGCCAGCTTGGACAAGAAACGCTCGCGGGCGTCGATTTTGACAACCTTCATATCGAATTTGCCTACAAAGGTATCCATTACGCTCTCGGCTTCGCCCTTGCGCAGCAGGCCGTGGTCGATAAACATACAGGTCAGCTGATCGCCGATCGCCTTGTGGATCAGCATCGCAACGACAGAGGAATCCACGCCGCCGCTCAGCGCGCACAGCACTTTCTGGTCACCGACGGTTTCGCGGATTTCACGAACCTGATCCTCGATAAAGGATTCCATCGTCCAGTTACCCTCACAGCCACAAACTTCATAAAGGAAGTTGCGGATCATTTCGTTGCCGTTCACGGAGTGGCGTACTTCCGGGTGGAACTGCACCGCATACAGCTTCTTCTCGCCATGGCTCATCGCCGCGATCGGAGCCGACTCCGTACCCGCGTCGAGCTGGAAGCCGGACGGAAGCTCAACGACATGGTCCCCGTGGCTCATCCATACGACCTGACGGTTGTCCAATCCTTGGGTAAGCGTCGTGTTCGGTTTGAACTCAAGCTCTGCTTTTCCGTACTCGCGTTTGTGCGCGCGCTCCACTTTGCCGCCGAGCTGCTGCGCCATCATCTGCATGCCGTAGCAAATGCCGAAGATCGGCAGCCCCAAATCGTACACAGCCGGGTCCACATGGGGTGCGTCTTCCGCATACACGCTAAGCGGTCCGCCGGAGAACACGATACCCTTCGGGTTCAGCTCCCGGATCTTCTCGATTGGCGTGTTAAAAGGCAAGAGCTCGCTATATACTCCCAGATCGCGGATGCGTCTTGCGATTAATTGGTTATATTGTCCCCCGAAATCGAGGACAACGATGATTTCATTTGGCTTATTCATTACCGTGCCTCCCTCAATTAATGAAATCAATTATACGCAACGATAATTCATACCGTCAAGGAAGCCGCAGCACCTAAGTTATGCCAGCCTGCCGGCGATCAAAAGGCATCTTCGCAGGAAAGCGCTCCCTTGGCTGCGGCTTACGGGAACCTGACCATAAGCTATCTTTTCCCATTCCGCGGCAAAATCGTACATTTCTTTGCGCATCATTTCATCATCGACCTGTAGGGACTGCACGTATTCCCGAACGGTGGCCCCCGGCGGAGCCGCGCCATAGCGGTGGGTAATGCCCTTCCAGGCCGGAAGCGCCGCCCGGAGCAGCTGCTCCTTGCCCGGAAAGGTCCGCCGCGATAAATACACCAGGCACCACAGCCAAATCAGGCCGCGATACATCCAGACGCAGCGGACGGCGGCGGCCAGCAGCAGAGCGGTGGCAGCTGCTCCAACCGCGATCCACGCATGCTTGGCTATAAAAGACGCGATCCCGAGCGTGATGTTCTTCAACTGGAGGGCGGCGCGAACCCAATCCCAGGTCCCCCCTGAATGAACATCCTGTGCCTGGACCGTTCCGCTGTCAGCAGGCAGCGCGAATCCAGGCGTCGGGTCGAACGGAATCCAGCCGGAGCCGGGGAAATACACCTCGACCCAGGCGTGAGCGTCGCCTTCGCTGATTTGATAGCGTCCCGGGTGGCTGCTGTCCTCTTTTCCCGGGGCAAATCCTCTGACATACCTTGTTGGAATTCCCTCGCTTCGCAGCAGTACCGCCATAGCGGTCGAAAAGTGGTTGCAGTATCCTTTCCTTGTCGTAAACAGGAAGTCATCCACAAAGTCCTCGCCTTGGGGCGGAACGCGGGTATCCATCGTGTAGGCGTAGTAGGTTTTCAAATAGTCCTCCACCGCGACGACCGCGTCATATCGTGTTAGCGACGCCGACGTAATCCGGTCGGCCAGCTGCTTCACGCGTTCGGGCAGCTTGTCCGGCAGCTGAAGGTATTCGTCCTTCACCCGCGCCGGATCCGCGCCCTTCTCTTCCCGCAGCACCTGAGGATCCACGGCGGGAATGTCCGCCTTGATCCGGTAGCCGTTCACCTCCGGCACGCCCGAAATCAGCGGCACCTTGACCGTTCCCGCATCTTCGTCGGCGATCACGGTCAGGGACACCGATTTCCGGCTCGACTCCAGGTCGAGCACCTCGGCGATGGGACCGCCGGCAAAGAGAGGGAAGCTCTCGGTCATGGGCCGGCTGAACATGATTTGCTGGGTAACGGTCCGGTACTCGGCCATCGGAGCGGCCGGCTCCTCTGCTTCCGGGTCTGAGCCTTCAGGCCGGACCGCGCCCGGAATGAACAGGGTGCGGGAATCGGCCTCCTGGCCGGCCCATTTACGGCCGTCATAGAGGCTGAGCGTTTCCCCGCGCCAATATGTAGGGACGGGGCTTTCCGCTTCAAAATAGAGCCTGCCCCCTTGGCTCAGGGGCATTCCCATGTCCTGATCGTCCCCGCTCAGGTTGTAGCCCGTCACGGCTGTGGCTGAGGCGTCGCCGTAATTGTCCCGGATCCAGGATTCCAGCCGGCCGGCCGCCTGCTCCAAGGATAACCTCCCCGGAGGCTTGGCCTCGGCCGCATATCCCAGTCCCCAGCTGCCGCCGAGGACCAGGAGGGACAGCAGGCTGAGCGACACGATCCAGGTGCCGTACACCTTGCCGCCAAACCTCCCCGACGTATCGCTCTCGCGCAGTCCGGACAGATGCAGCATCCCTTGAAGCAGCAGCAGCAAACCGCAGGTGCGGATCATATCGGCGTAAATATGGATGCCGAGCAGCGTCTCAAGGCATATCAGGTAGAGCAGGGTGGCCGCGGCGAACAGAAAAATGCTGCGCCGCGACAGGGCGAGCGATTGCACGGAATAAACCAATAAGGACCAGCCGACGATCAAAACCAGCGTCCGGGTCTCCGAGCTGGTCTCGGCAAAGTGCCCGGTGGACAGCAGCAGCAGAATATCATCGCGGCATTGCGATATCCAGGAAATCAGCCAGCTAAAAGGCTGGCCCTCTCCGGAAACGCTATACCAAGCGGCGCCGACCAGCAGGAAGTACACCGGGAGGGTCAACGTCCACCTCGCCAGCAGGGTTCCCCACAGCAGCAGAAGCGCTGTCAGCCACAACAGTGTCGTCATAAATCCGTCGTCCGTGGAACCCGTCAGCGGCCGGAGCGGAATGAGCCATTCGGCGAACAGCCCCATAAAGGGCAGAGAGATGATGAGTCTGTACAGAAGCGGATCCGTACGTTCCTCCATCTATACCGCCCCCTCTCCGGGGAAGTTCGACTCCATGTGACCGACGCGGGATACGCGGCCGCCGTGCACGATAAATACGCCGGCCCCCAAACGTGAAAGCAGCGCCGCCCGGCGGAACAGGCCGGGATCGTGAACCGCCGCAGCGTACGATGCCGAATCGCTGCTGCCGTTTCTTTCCGAAGCGCCTGCGCAATAGATATCCACATATCCCCCGGAGGAGATGATTCCGGATACGGCGCGGAGCAGCTCGTCGGTCAGATAGCCGGTGACGACGGCCGTTCTTTTGCCTTTCAAGTTCCCGGCGTCTTCCTGAAGCTGTGCTGGCAGCGGCATGCCACCGGCCAACGTCAGTCCCGACAAGGCTGCGAGCATGCCGGTGATCTCCGGCCCGGTCTCCTGCCTTGACGCAGGGCCGGTTCCTCCGGCTTCTCCCGGCATATCGGCACGAAGCCCCGAGCCGAGCAGCACCGCCTTCTCGCCGGCACGTCCGGCTTCAACGAGCAGCCCTGCAGCCGTCGATACGGCGGTCTCGAACCCCCGCTGCGCGGCCTCGCCGCTGACGTCGCCTGCCCGGGCGCCGCCCGGCATATAGCCGCTGAAGGAGCGGTCGATCATGACCGCGTAAGAGGACTGCTGCGCCTCCTCCGGCAGGCTCGTATGCAAGCGGCCCCACCGGGCAAGGTGCTTCCAATGGATACGGTTCGGCGGGTCCCCCGGAACGTATTCCCGCACCTCCATCCCCTTCATGCCGTCCGCAAACCGGGGAGGCCGGAGACTGGCCTCTTCGCTGGATGACAGCGAAGCCGCCGGCCGGCATTCCTGTCCGACGGGCAGCGGCTCCGGCAGCACGATAAACCGGCCTTCTCCCTTAACGACCTTCCTTCCCTGGAACCAGCCGAACAAGCCGCCCCATTCCAGCGCACAGGCTTCAAACCCGTAATGCCCCCGCGGAAGAGCGGGAATCTCATAGCGATACGTTAAGGAACGCCGAAATCCCGGAAAAAGCACGCGGCGGAAGCTCCCGCCGGTATAATAATCCTCCACAGCCATCCAGGGGAGGGGCAGCGGTGAGCGGAAATGAATCCGCAGGGTCACGGGCACGGCCTCCCCTGACGGAATCAGGCTTTGGGGCAAGCTGCGTTCCACCCGGATTTGCCGGGGGCCGAGCAGCTGAACCAGCATGCCGCCAGCCAGCACCAGGCAGGTCACAAACATCATGAACCATAAGGCCTCGCCTCCGTGCAGCCGGTACATGGCCACCAGACCGCCCAGCACGGCCAGCCCGATCCCCCATTCGAGGACCCGCCGCATCATAAGCGGCCTCCTTTGCGGGAGTGAACGGGCAGCACCAGCTGCTGCAGCAGCTCCCGGACCAGCTCCTCGCCGCCGGCCCCCGCAAGAAGCGCGGCATGGTTCAGCATCAGCCGATGGACGAGGACCGGCACGGCGGTATCCTTGATGTCATCCGGGATGACATAAGAGCGGCCGGCCATGTAGGCCGAAGCCTGAGATGCGTTCATCCAGGCCAGCGTCCCCCGCGGGCTGATGCCGAGCTGGACGTTCGGATGCCGGCGCGAGGCGTCCGCCACCTGGACGAGGGCCAGCTTGATGGACTCGTCTACGAAGACGCCGCGGACGGCGCGCTGCATGTTCGCCATTTCTTCCGCCAGCATGATCGGCTTTATGGTGTCCAGCGGATGCTCCAGTTGCATTCGCGTCAGCAGCTCCACCTCTTGAGCCGGCTCCGGATACCCAAGGCTCAGCCGCATCATGAACCGGTCCATCTGCGCCTCAGGCAGGCGGTAAGTCCCTTCGAAATGCAGCGGGTTTTGCGTCGCCAGCAGCAGGAACGGGCGCGGAAGCGGATAGGTGGTGCCGTCCACGGTCACCTTCTTCTCTTCCATCGCCTCCAGCAGGGCGGATTGGGTCCGGGGCGAAGCCCGGTTGATTTCGTCAGCCAGCACGATATTGGAGAGAACCGGCCCGGGCCGGAACTCGAAGCTGCCGCTGTGCGGATGGTATATCGAAGTGCCCGTTACGTCGCCGGGCATCAGATCGTATGTGAACTGGATCCGGCCGAACGTGCAGCCAAGGCAAGCGGCGATGGCCCGAACCAGCATTGTTTTACCTACCCCTGGAACATCCTCCAGCAGAATGTGGCCGCCGCTAAGCATGGATATTAGGGCCAGGCGTATTTCCTTTTCTTTACCGACGATAACGGATCCGACGCGCGATAAGACGCGGTTCAATAATTCCGGGGCAACATCATCATGAAACACCGATGGAGTCGACATAGTAACAACCTCCGTTTCCAATCATGGCTTGTTCCCGTCAAAACAGGGAATCTATCAATATTCTCTCCATGTAGAAAAGGAAGTAGACCTGCCGCACCGGCTCATTTTTTAAGAATGACGAAACTCTCTGCAAAAATCGTAGATTCGCTCCATTAGGCACCAAGACCGTTAAAATACTGTGACCCGCCGCTCCTCTTCATTAACCGATGCCGTGATCCCGGCATATCCGGAAGCTTCAAACAAGCTGCGCAGGGGCACCCACAGCGATCCATTGACCGTCAGCACCTGCAGCGTCTCCCTAGAGACCACCTGATTGCCCTCCACCGCCTCCAGCCTGCCCGTGTCCGCATGGATCCGCAGCGAAACCGCAGCGTCCGCCGACAAGGACGCGACCCAGGCCGCCCCGCCCGAATCCCAGACCGTACTGCCCCCAATCCGCTCGGTCAGCGCGCGCAAAGGCACCATGTAATGTCCGTCAACAATGCTGTACTCGCCGGTATCCAGCGTGGTCTCGAGCCCGCCGACATCCAGGCGGAGCGGTTTGCCAGGCTCGAACAATGCGGCATTCTGCGCAATATGCGACTGAATCCAGGCGGCGCTTGGCGCGCTTCGCTTCAGTCCGCGGGCTGTGGCATTCACTTTAAATTGAACCGGCGGGTCTTGCGGTGACAACACACCGAACTGATATCCGCGGGCCTTGTACCAGCTAATTATTTGCGGGAGGGCCTTCACGCTTTCCGAATGGCCGGGACCGTCATGCATAAGAAGAACTACCTTGCCTCCCGGGACATCCGTCGTGGCACCCTTCACGATCTCCGCAGCCGGGACATCACGCCGCTTGGAATCGCCGCTGTCCACGTTCCAATCCGTCACGACGTACCCTGCCTGCTGCAGCAGTTTAAAATACGTGTCGTCAAAATGCCCGGCCGTCCCCCCGGGGGCCCTGACCAGCTGCGGCCTTTCTCCCGTGATCAGGCGTATCTCCTCTTCGGTCTCTTTGATTTGGTCCCAGAACGCAGGAAAAGATTGATAGAGTTCGGTATAATTATGGTCATATGTATGATTGCCAATGGCATGGCCTTCCTCGTAGATCCGCGAAATGAGCTGCGGATATTTCTTTACCTGCTCACCGAGAACAAAGAAGGTTGCGCCAATCTTGTTTTTCTTTAAAATATCCAGCACCTGGCCCGTTAAATCGCTGGGGCCGTCGTCAAAGGTCAGATACACCGTTTTGGGACTGACCGGAGCGGGTTTCTTCGTCGTATTGGAGACAAGCAGCCCCGCTTGGCCCACATGGACCGGATCGGTTTGCCGTCCGATGACAGCAGAACTCTTTTCGCTTGCAGATTCATTGTCCGGAGCCGTCTTGACCGCATTCTGAACCAGGGGCGTCATAGGCTGAAGCAAGGTTCGCCCTTCCCAGACGCTTGCGCAGAATATGAGAGCCATCACCGCCAATACGACCCCGATCGATCCCAGAACAACGCTGAATGTCTTCTTCACCATGTACCTTCTACCTCCACTATTTCTATGAGTTCTGCTTTCTGGTAGATTATATGGTGAGAGAAGTGGAAATAGACTTAAGGAAAGCCGAATCTTTCAAGAGCTTAATCATTCTTGCTTCCGGATGGCATTCCATCGGAGTCCGTTGTAACTCGTTGGAGTCCGGTTGTGTGATCTTTGGGGCCCGACCTGAATTGGAGTGAAAACCTTTTGGAATTGTTAAAATGGATACATTTGATGTTCGAGCAGTACGGCTACCTCGTGCTTTTTCTCGGACTGGCTTTGGAATTTATCGCCCTCCCCTTTCCCGGAGAAACGACGATGGCCTATGCAGGCTTCCTGTCCTACGACGGCATGCTTCATTACGGGTGGCTGCTGATTATTGCATTTGCCGGAACGACCCTGGGGATGACCATTACATACTTTATCGGCCTCAAGGCAGGCCTCCCTTTTCTCCAGCGCTACGGCAAATGGTTCCTGCTCTCCGAGCATAAACTTGAACGGGCCAGCCGCTGGTTTAACAAATACGGGCAAAGCCTGGTCTTTATCGGATACTTCATCCCCGGCGTCCGCCATTTTACCGGCTACTTCGCCGGCATGATTGCCCTGCCCTTCCGCAAGTTTGCGCTGTTCGCCTACAGCGGAGCGCTGGTTTGGGTCTTGTTGTTTATCAGCATCGGCAAAATATTCGGGCCGCAGTGGAAGTTCGCTTTTCACCTGGTGGAAAAGTACTCCTTCTGGATCGTCGGCGCTGTCATTATCGCTGCTGTCGGGTTTCTTGTCTACCGTTACCGCAAAAAAATGCGCTCGCTGCTGTCCAAACTGCATGTCAGCTGACATGCCGGGCAGTGAACGGCCACGGCAAGGAAGCGATCAGCTCCGTCCAGTGACGTCTTCCTCTCCCGTTCCCACAAATAAAAAAAGATGCACGCTGCATGAAATGCAGTGCGCGTCTTTTCTTTTACATCCTAAAAATATAAGTTCATTAACCCTCCGCGTTTGCGGTGCTGACGCTTTGTCCTTGAAGCTCGTTCTTGAGCTCGGTGTGCGGCTTCGTTCTCTTAATAAAGAAAGCGAGAGCCAGCGCGGCAACACTCAGCCAAGTGGCCACGATGAACGCATAGTTAATGCCGTGAACCATCGAATCGGCGGTCAGCTTCGCCATAGCGGCTTTGTCGGCCGGATTGACTGTACCCCCGGCAAGAACGTCCTTGACATGACTCTTCGTTTCATTGGTCATGACTGTCACCAGGATCGCCGTACCGATCGAGCCCGAAATCGTACGCAGCGTGTTGGACATCGCCGTACCGTGGGCGTTCATGTTCCGCGGCAGCTGGTTGAGACCGGCGGTCTGAATCGGCATCATCAGCATCGACATACCGAACATCCGAATCGTGTAAATGACGATCAGATGGGTGTACGATGTTTCAACCGTCAAACGGCTGAATTCATAAGTCATGATCACCGTGATGATCAAGCCGACGACGGCCAGCCATCTTGCGCCGATTTTATCAAAGACCGCGCCGGTAATCGGCGACATGATCCCCATCAGAATCGCGCCGGGCAGCATCATGAGGCCCGACTCGAGCGGCGTGAAGCCGCGGATGTTCTGCAGGAAGATCGGCATCAGGATCATGCCCGCGTACATCGCCATCGTGATAATGACGTTAATGATCGTCGTCAGCGTAAACATGTTGTATTTAAAAATCCGGAACTCGAGCATCGGAATCTTGGATACGAGCTGGCGCCATACAAAGAGGATCAGACCTACCGCACCAACAATCAGCGTGGAAATAACGGTCGCGCTTCCCCATCCGTCGGTACCCGCGTCACTGAAGCCATAGAGCAGGCCGCCGAAGCCGATGGTCGACAGAACCACCGACAGGAAGTCGAATTTCGGTTTGGTCACGCTCGTTACGTTCTTCAAGAAAAATACGCCGATTAACGTGGCGATGATCGCTACCGGCAGGATGATGTAGAACAGAACCCGCCAGGAGTGATGTTCAACGATGTACCCCGACAACGTCGGTCCGATAGCCGGAGCCAGGATCATGGCGATCCCCATCATGCCCATCGCAGAGCCCCGTTTTTCGATCGGGAAAATGTTCAGGAACACGACGGTCATCAGCGGCATCAGAATGCCTGCGCCAGCCGCCTGAATGACGCGTCCGGCCATAAGTATCCCAAAATTGGGTGATATCGCGCATATCAGCGTTCCCAGCGAAAACATCGTCATCGCCGAAATAAACAGCTGGCGGGTTGTAAACCGCGCGATCAAAAATGCCGATACTGGAATCAATACGCCGTTAACCAGCATGAAGCCGGTCGTAAGCCATTGGCCTGTCGTCGGCTGAATGCCCAAATCATCCATAATTTTGGGCAGGGCAATATTCATCAAGGTCTGATTCAAAAATGCCACGAATGCGCCGAGGAGCAGTGCGGCAATGATCGGCCCTTTCCGGATATGCTCCATTGATTGAGCTTGACTGCTATTCATAATTTCTTTCTCTCTCTCCCTTTTGGCTGAAAATCTGAATAATTTGCTGGTGTGTCGCTAGTAAATGGCTTCTGTCCTCCTGTTTGATCTGTAAAAGAGGCAGCAGGCAGCCCATGCTGACTTGCTCGGTCTGCTGTCTAAGTTCATCTCCCTTCTCAGTTATCCGCAGCGCGATCGACCGCCGGTCCGACTGGAGCCGTCTGCGTTCAACGAGCCCGGCCTTGACGAGCCGATGGACAACCCCGCTGGTGGCGCTGTTCCCCATAAGAATTAAATCTGCCAGCTCGGAGAGTCCGATGTCCGGATGCTCGCGGAGCGTGTGCAGGACAAGATATTGAATCCAGGTGGTCTCAAGAGCATCGGCATGCCTCCAGAAAATTTGGTAAAACGTGAGATTGACCTGGCGAAAAGAGTACAACAGTTCGAGAATTTCTTCTTGAGGACCCAAAATCATTCTTCACCCTGTTTCTATTTCCATCTCTTAATATTTCGCATACGAATTATTTTAAAACCAACGTGTTTACGTGTCAATAAAAACATAAGAATAAATTTACATATATTTTTGCATTTCATTTTCAAAAATATCCATGAAATTTACCGGAATCGCTTTCATTAGAAGAGCGGTACCCGGAGCGGCTGCAGACCAAAACTGGGCCCCCGAACCATTCCGGGCAGCCCAGCTCCTATTCAATGCTTTACTTCCTATAGTTATGATCATGCGTTTTAATATTTGTACGGCGAGCTACATAAAATTAAAGGACTGACACGACGTCGCCGGCATGGCCTGCCACCCGGAGCTTCCGCCATTCCTTGATGAGCCTTCCCTCTTCATCGATCAGGAACGTCGAACGGACGACACCCCAGAACTCGCGCCCGTACATTTTCTTCAGCTGCCATACGCCGTACATTTCGCTCACATGGTGGTCCTTGTCAGACAGCAAAGGAAACGGCAGGCTGTATTTTTCGGCAAATTTGCCATGGGATTTAAGCTCGTCCGGGCTGATCCCGAGCACGACCGCGCCTTTCGCTTCAATCTGAGGAAGTGCGTCGCGGAAATCGCAGGCTTCCTGCGTGCACGCGGGTGTATTGTCCTTCGGGTAAAAATACAGCACCACCTTGCGTCCCCTAAAGCTGCTGAGGGTGATCTCCTCCCCGGTCGAGGCCGGAAGGGTAAAATCGGGAACCATGTCTCCAACTGCAAATTGTGTCATATGTATCACTTTCTCCTTTCAGAGGCCAAGCACTGCATCTATATAAATTGAACACTTTCGTTCATTTTATCTTGGTGAAATGCTTTCCAGAATGTAAAATTGATTGTATTGTCAAAAAAAATTATAATAAATGAATCCTTACTCTACAAATGTCTGAACATGTCGAAGACAAGCACTCTCCTTCAACAGGATAGCGAAAGGAAGAAAAGGAATGACTCCAAGGAAAAAAACAATATTATGGATTATAGCCATTATCGTATTAGCCATCATCGGTTATGCGGTCTATTATTTCGCATCGATTTATAATGGCCTGCAGGGATTGCAGAAGTCCGCCGAAAACTCTCCTTTTAAATCGGTTACCCCCGTCGAAGTCAAAGTTCCCGATCCTCCCAAATGGGAAGGCACCGAACCGGTCAACATCCTGCTGATGGGTGTGGACGCCCGCGGCATCAAGGAAGGTGAAGTTCCCAGGTCTGACAGCATGATGGTCGCCTCCCTGGATCCCGTCAAGAAGCGCATCAATGTTTTTTCGATCCTCCGCGACACGTACACCGACATTCCCGAACACGGCCAAGACCGCATCAATACAGCGATTACCCATGGACCGAATACGGCAATGAAGGCGGTCGGCGATCTGCTTGGCATTCCTATCCAGTATTATGTCTATACGGACTTTCAAGGATTCATCAAGCTGGTGGACGCCGTCGGCGGCGTAGATTTTTACGTGGAGAAGGATATGTATTATCCGAGCAACGCAGACAACCATGAATACGATATCGACCTGAAAAAGGGCCAGCAGCATCTCGACGGCACAACGGCTCTGCAGTACGTCCGTTTCCGTCACGACGCAACATCGGACTTCACGCGGACGGAGCGGCAGCGGGACTTCCTGAAGGCGGTCGCCCAGAAAATGCAGTCCACGACGTCCATCATGAAGCTGCCGAACATTTTGGAGCAGGTCAGCCCATATATAGATACGAACCTGTCCGTCAATGACATGTGGAAACTGGCGTCAGTCGGTTACCAGAGTCAAATGGCCGGCAGCGAGCAAATTCCGCCGATGAAGCTGCTGAAAGAGGAAAAGATCGGCAGTGCTTCCGTCCTGACCGTTTCCAGCGAAAGCAAGCTGAAGCAGTATATCCAGGATATTATGAACAAGCCGGAGACGGTGCCGGTATCCAGCGAAGGCAAAACAGGCAACCCAACCAATACCAATTCAACAACCTCCGGGGAGACCGGGGAGAACAGCAGTACGGGCAGCAGCAACTAGGCTGCCCGCCTGCTTTTTATTTGAGAAAGGAAGTTATCCGTCATGAATCGAACACGTTCCGAACAATTATATCAAGAAGCACTGCAGCATATCGTCGGCGGCGTCAACAGCCCCTCCCGCTCGTTTAAGGCGGTTGGCGGCGGGGCGCCCGTCTTTATGAAGCGGGCGAACGGAGCCTACTTCTGGGATGAGGACGACAACCGTTATATCGACTACCTCGCCGCTTACGGCCCGATCATTACCGGGCACGCCCACCCGCATATCACGGAAGCCATTACGCGTGCCGCTCAGAACGGCACCTTGTACGGAACGCCGACGCAGCTCGAAATTCAGCTCGCCCGGATGCTGAAGGAAGCGATCCCGTCGATGGACAAGGTCCGCTTCGTCAACTCCGGCACCGAGGCCGTCATGACGACGATCCGCGTCGCGCGTGCCTACACGAAGCGCAACAAGATCATCAAGTTCGCCGGATGCTATCACGGCCATTCGGATCTCGTGCTCGTGGCTGCCGGCTCGGGCCCTTCCACGCTCGGCATTCCGGACAGCGCCGGCATCCCGACGAGCATTGCGCACGAGGTCATTACCGTGCCTTATAATGACCTCGACGCCCTTCAGGCGGCGCTGGCCAAATGGGGTGACGACGTGGCGGCCGTCATGGTCGAGCCGATCGTCGGCAACTTCGGCATGGTTATGCCGAAGGAGGGCTTCCTCGAGGGCCTCTGCCGCATGGCTCGTGACAACGGCTCCCTCGTCATCTATGACGAGGTGATCACCGCCTTCCGCTTCCACTACGGCAGCACGCAGACCTTTGCGGGCCTGCAGAACCATGACGCGATCCGGCCGGATCTGACCGCCCTCGGCAAAATCATCGGCGGCGGGCTGCCGATCGGAGCCTACGGCGGCTCCAAGGAAGTGATGGAGCAGGTCGCGCCGCTCGGCCCGGCCTACCAGGCCGGCACGATGGCGGGCAACCCGGCCTCCATCTCGGCGGGCATCGCCTGCCTTGAAGTGCTTCAAGGCGAGGGCGTCTATGAAGAGATGGACCGTCTCGCTGCGAAGCTCGCGGACGGACTGCAGGCATCGGCCGGCCGCTACGGCGTGCCGCTGACGATCAACCGTATCCGCGGCTCGCTGTCCACGCATTTCTGCGACCATCCGGTGACCAACTACGACGAAGCGCAGGATACGGACGGCGAAGCCTTCGCCGCCTTCTTCCGCGCCATGCTAAACCGTAATATCAATCTCGCGCCGTCCAAATACGAGGCCTGGTTCCTGACCACGGCCCATACTGAAGCGGACATCGATGCGACGCTGGAAGCGGCAGATGCCTCCTTCAAGGAGATCAGTAAGTAAGAGAGGATCCGGGGATGGCTGGAATCCACCCCGATCATAACGAAAGACCCTGCCTGCGGCTGTTATGCCGTGGACAGGGTCTTTTTTTGTATTTATGATAAGTACCTCTAAGCTAACATCTGGCCACCATTCCGGCCGTCCGCTTCCTTACTGCTGAGGCTTGATCTCATCGAAAAATTTGGTTTGCACCAGTTTGGCCGCGTCGTCCAGCTGCTTCTTGGAATCCGTGTCTTTCTTCGAGAACAGCTCCTGTACGACGTTGGACATCGCGCCATAGTAATCCTGGGTGCCGTACTGGGCTTCAGGCTTGCCGTCCAACAGTCCGAACAGGTTTGGATCGTACTTGTACACGTTGTCGTACTTGTCGTAAATCGCGGCCACCTTTTTGCCGTACTCCGAATCGTCCTTGAAGTAGTTCAGTGGTGCCGGCACGAAATATTTATTGTTGGCCTTACGCTCCTGGATGTTACCTTCGAGCGCTTCCAGCCCTTTATCCGTAAAGTAGTCGAACGTGATGTAACGGAACGCCATTTCCTGCTCATCCTTGGTGGCGTTCGGATTAATGACGAGATAGTTGCCGCCGAGAATACCGTAATGCTTGCCGCCTTTCTCGGCCGCCGGCATCGGATAAGCCAGCACGTTCTCCGGCTTCAGCCCGCCCTGGTTGAGCGCAGCGTCAATGACGTCATACGCGCCTGCGATGACCATCGCCGTCCGTCCCTGCTGGAACGCGTTCAGGGCATCGCTCCAGCCAAGAGCCCAATCCTTCGGAATGGCGTTGGCTTCCCATCTCAGCTTTTTATAGAAATCGAGCGCCTTCACGCCGGCATCCGAATTGAACACCGCCGTATATTTCCCGTTCTCCACCTTCTGAATTTCCCCGCCCGCTTCGAACAGGAAGTTCGTCCAGTTCCATCCGGCTTCATTGCCTTTCCCCATCGGGGCAATGCCGGAGATTCCCTTCTTCACATCAGCCGCGCCTTTGGCCGTGTTGTACATATCGTCCCACGTCCAGTCCAAGGGCGGCACCGGAACCTGCTTGGCGTCAAGCAGCGCTTTGTTGATCATGGTCGACGTGATATACCCGTTCTGGGTAACGCCGTAGACCTTGCCGTCCACCATGAACTGGTTTTGCAGCAGCGGATTCATTTCGTCCTTGTATTCCCACTTGTTGTACAGGTCCGAAATGTCCGCGACCCAGCCGCGTTCCACCAGCATCTGCGCTTCGGTCGCAAACGTGTTGTAGAACGTCGGGGCTTCGTTCGAAGCCATTTTGATGCCGATTTCGTTGACGCTGTACTGCCAGTCGTCCTTCACGATCGTCACGTTCGGGTATTTTTCGGTGAACCGTTTGATCTTGTCGTCTTCCTGCGCCCGCAGATCTTTTTGGTCCGGGAGCGGGTAGTGGATCTTGATCGTGATTTTCTTCTGGGTAATATCGTCCTCCGATTTCCCCGCATCCGTCATCGCCGTCGTTCCCCCAGATCCGGATCCCTCGGACCCGCCGCCCTGATTGTCGCCGCCGGCCGTTTTGCCGCCGCCGCTGCAAGCCGCAAGCACCGAGGCCGACAGCAGGAGGCACATCAGCACCATGGAAAACTTACGCATTGAAACTCCCCTTTTCGTCAAATGGTATGGTTTACCCTCTCATCATAAGAGAGGATGGTTCATCAATCGATGTGTAATCGTATGCCCTTCATGTGCATGCCTACGATGTTGGCCGGTCAGCCTTTGACCGCCGACAAACTGACGCTCCGCATAATGAACCTCTGGAACACGAGGAACACGAAGATCGGCGGGATCATGACCATGAACAAAATCGTGAATTTGATATTGTTGTCCATGCTCCGCGCGTTGATAACGTATTTGTAGATCGCCGTGGCCAGCGTATACTTCTCCTCACTGTGCATCACGAGCGACGGCCAGAACCAGTCGTTCCATGCCGTGGAAAAGATAAAGATGGCCAGCGTGGCGAAGATCGGCACGGACAAAGGAACGGCGATCCTGACGTAGCTTGTGAGCTCGGATGCTCCGTCGATACGGGCCGCTTCGAAGATCTCCGGATGAATGCCGTCGAAGAAATTTTTCATCAGCAGAAAATAGTAGGCGCTGGCTCCGGCCGGCAGCCAGAACGCCCAGTACGTATTGAGCAGGCCCAGCTCCTTCAAATTCACGAAGTTCGGAATGATATAGCTCGACGCCGGGATAAACAAGGTCATCAGGATGAAAAAGTAGATTCCCCTGCGGAACGGCACATTCAGCTTCGAGATGCTGAACGAGGCCAAGCCCAGCACCAGCACGGTCATCAGCAGATTGCCGACGAAGATCAAGATCGTATTCTTCAAAAACATCGGCAGGTTGATGTAGTCCCAGCCTTCCGAGAAATTGCCCCAATTCCACGTTTGCGGAAAGAAATGCGGCGGGAACGAGTTCACTTCCTGGTTCGTCTTCAGACCGTTAAACATCGTCATCAGAATCGGGTACAGCATCGTGACGATCATCACCGCGATGCCAAGCACCATGATGCCGTACACCACTTTGTTCAACGGCTTCCTCAAATCGGAAGAAGAAAGGATTCCTCTGTCATGCTGGCTCATCTAGTAATCCTCCTTGTTCATCTTGAATTGAAGCAGTCCGAGCAGGCTGAGTACGATAAACATCAGCATGCCCAGCGCCGTCGCCGAGCCGTAATCCAGCTGGTTGAACGCGTACTTCACGATAAGCAGCGCATAAGTCAGCGTCGTGTTGTTCGGTCCCCCGTCCAGCAGGGCGAGCTGGGATTGGTAGGCTTGGGACGTCCCGATGATTTGCAGGATAAACATCAGCACGATCAGATTCCGTATGGAAGGGATCGTAATGTAGCGGATCCGGTTCCACACGCCGGCCCCATCGATCTCGGCGGCTTCATACCAGTCTCTCGGAATGCTGAGCACGCCGGCCAAATAGATCAGCATCGCCGATCCGAACTGCTGCCACGTCTCCATGAACACGATCGAGATCATGGACCAGCGCCCGTCGGAGATAAAGGACACCGGTTCCACACCGAAGCTGCTGAGCAGCCCATTGATCGGACCGACCGGGTCATACATCCACCGCCACATGCCGTACAACACCACACCCGGTACAACAAATGGCAGGTAAGCGGCAATCCGGGCAAAGCCCTGAAAGAACCGCAGCTCCGAAATCGCAATCGATGCCACGATCGGCACCCAGAAGCCGATGATGACCGTTAAAAACATGTAATACAGCGTATTTTTAACGGCTGTCCATACATCGGGATCGTGCAGCACCCTGGCGTAATTATCGAAACCGACAAAGGTGTTGCCTTTAACGAAATCAATCGTAAAGAAGCTGTACACCGCTCCTTTGATAATCGGCACCCACAAAAACAAAATGAAAATGACAATGGCCGGCAGGATGAACAGGTATCCCCAAAGATGCTTTTTCCACCTGCTCGTTCGTCTGCCCGCCGGCTCGCTCTTCGCTTCCGGCTTTAACATAGCTGTAGCGGGTTCCCCCATCTGTCTCCCTCTTTCCTCTAATGTTTCTTAAGGATCATTGTAGAAAATTGGGCTGCCCGCGCACATGTCTAGTTCTATGGAAATGATAGCTGTTCTTACTTCTTCATCTCGCTCGGGCTCACGCCGAAATACTTTTTGAATATTTTGCTGAAATGCTCCGGCGACTCGTATCCCACCCGCTCGGCGATTTCATAGCGGCGCAGGTCCGTGTTCTGAAGCAGGTGGCGGCTCTCCTCCATCCGCAGCTTGATGACGTACTCCCACAGGTTATGCCCGGTAATTTTCTTAAACAGGTAGCTCAAATAGTTCGGACTGACATGGTTCTTCTTCGCCACCTCATGAATGGTCAGCCCCTTCTGGTTGTAGTTCTCTTCGATATAGCGCCTCGTGCTCTCCACAATCCGGTTGCTCTGCGTCGACAGCTCTTCTGCAGACGGATCTTCAGCGTAGTTATGCCAATTGAAGTCCCCGTAATAAAAAACGTGGTAGTCCGGGTAGTGCCGGCTCCACAGCATCGCTTTATCGGCCTGGCGGCCGAGTACGGAAAGAAAAGGAATGCCCTTCAGGATCTGGCTGATGGCGACTGTACATTCCAGCTTCAAATATTTGCGGATATGATGGTACACGCTGCGGCCGGCCATTTCGAGCTGGCTGAGCTTGTTCTCGCCGGTTTCGGCATTCGCCGCCTCGCTCCACTGAATAATCGCATGGATGTCGTCATCCGGCGAGTAAAACAGAAGCGCATCCCCTTCCTGATCGAGCAGCTCCTTCACAATATTGAGCGAGGCATACCGGAGAAGCCGCCGATCCCTGTCGGTATAGGAAGGACTGCCTGTGGAAAGGTCCAGCCTCATTTTCATGACAGCAAAATACGGACCCTTCAGCCCAAGCTCCCCATAATCACCGCCTGTCTCAAGATCTCCCGATTCATGGCCCGCTTCTTCGGACAGCAGCCGGTTCAGAAGCTCGTTCTTGCGGGGCTCGGGCTCCTCCATGCGAAAATCTTCTTGCGTCGCGGTCAAAAGCTCATCCACCTGCGGTATTCGTTTATCCATCTTGAGCAGCACGCTCCCGACGGAGTCTAGAAACTGCTCGCTGTTCAGCGGCTTCAGCAAATAGTCCTTGGCTCCGAGCCGAATCGCGCTTTGCGCGTACTGGAACGTTTCATGCGCTGAAATAATAATCGTCTGCACCCACGGCTTGATGATTTTAGCTTGGTGCATCAGCTCGATTCCGTTCATCTCGCCCATCTGAATGTCGGTGACGAGCAGGTCGACCTCCTCCATCCGGACGATATCGAGCGCCTCATGGCCGCTGCCCGCCGTGTAGACTTGACCGATGTCGAGGCCCGATGCGCTCAACAGCCCGGCTAATCCCTTGCAGATGAGCGGCTCGTCGTCGACGACCAAAATATTGAACATGGATGCTCCCCCTTGTATGTACTTTGTAAATACTTGTTTATCCCTTGTTTGTCATGAACCGCCTGCCGTTTCGGCGGGAAGCGTGATCGTGACCAGCGTGCCCCCACCCGGGCGAACACTGTAGACAAGGCCGTACTCCTTGCCGTAGTGAAGCTGTATCCGCTGATGGATGTTCCGGACCCCGTAACCGGCCGCAGGATCGTCTGTTTCACTGCTCAAGTTCCTGTTGATGGCTTCGATGTCCACCGGTTTGTAGCCGTTATCGGAGATGCGGATGCGCAGGATGCCCCCGGACGCCTCCGCTTCGATGCGGATTTCGCCGTCCTCACCCATATTTTTAATGCCATGAATGATTCCGTTTTCGATCAAAGGCTGCAGCGTAATTTTCGGAATGCTGAACGGGTGCAGCGATTCCGCGACGTTGATGTCCACCTGGAACACATAATCGTATCGGTTCTGCTGCAGCTTGATATAAGCGGTCGCATGCTCCAGCTCCTCCCCGAGCGTAATCAGCTCCCTCCCGCGGCTCAGGCTGATTTTCATCAGCTTGGACAGGTCCTTGATCATCTCGGCCGACACGTGGTTGCCTTCCATTTTGCTTTTCCAGTAGATGCTCTCCAACGTGTTGTACAGCAAATGCGGGTTGATCTGCTGGTACAACAGCGACAGCTGCGCTTCCTTTTGCTTTAAGTCCATGTCGTATTTGTAATGAATCAGATCGTTCAGGCGCCGGGCCATTTCGTAAATCGTGGAGATCAGCACGCTGACCTCGTCGTTGCGCTTCCGGTGCGGCGTTTCGGGCACGGCATTCCCCGGCTCATAACGCCGGACGAAGGTAACCAGCTTCTGCAGCGGGGTCATCAAGGACCGCCAGAAATATAAAATGATGATCAAACCGGCGGCGAAATACGCGACCGAGATGATCTGGATGACATGCTTCATTTCGTCCTGCTGCTGCAAAAGCGCTTTGACGGGCACTTTGTACACCAGCTTCTGCTGGAGCACGTAGTTATAATCCACAACATAGATAAAATCCTTTGTAATGACGTCCTTGACGCCCATGGGTGAATTCCCTGGCTCCACTTCCGGAGGAAGGCTGAGCACGCCCTCGGCATCCGGCTGGGTGGAGGACAGAATGTGATTGTTCCAACCGGTAAAATACAGCTCGCCTTCCGGCAGCGACACGGTCTTCAGCGATTCGCCAATCCGCGCGTCGACGTTCGTTACCATCAGCACGCCGATCGTACCGCCCTGATCAATGTTGTTGATCGCGCGGACATAGCCGAGCGTCTTCTGGTCATACTGCCCCTTCGCTGGCGGGGATAAATGATCGGTGAGCCGCAAATAGCCGTTCCCTTTACGGGCTACCGCCTCGTCAAACCATTCCGGCTTCTCGGCCTCGTTCGAAAAGAAATAAACCCCGGACTTTTTGGACTCCGGATAATAAGGGGCAAAAAAGTAATGGTTGCCGGGATCGTACACGTACAGCGAATAGTACAGCGGCTCGCGCTCATCGCTCTCCTGCGAGTACGAGCTCAGCATGCGCTCCAGCTTCTCGTAGGTTTTCACCCGCTGCAGCACCGTGTCCTTCCCCGTCGTATCCAGCTGCTGGACCACCGAATTCTGAAATACCGTCGCCGTCACCTTGTTAACGGTTTCAATATCGCGGCTGATCAGTTTGAAATTTTGCTTGTTCAGCTCTATATAAGCATTGGTTACATGGCGTTTTAAAATCTGGCCCGCCCTGTTGTTGCCGTACCCGTTCAGAATAAACACGGGAATGACGAGAACCAGAAACAGCAGGATCATCTGCTGCCTGACGTTCATTCTCGCCAGCGGATTGCGGATCCCCCGCTTCATCAGTCATAACACCTCCAGCTTTCCTTCAATATACCAACAATAAAAATGGGGAAGTATGTGCGTTTCTACGACAATCATTCGCGATTGTAAGATATGCCCCAGCAGACAGGCCCATGGGCGATTAGTCCTAGTGTAATTTATTTTCGACGGCTTGCCAGTAAAATTTTACGGCAGTGTTATTGGCGGGCCGCGGCGGTGGAATAGCGACGGGATAACAACGGAATAGCAAAAGGTTTACCACGGGATCGTGACCGAATAGCACCGGGATTGCAACGGAATAACGGCAGATGCCCTCTTTCCTTCCTCGAAAAAATGAGCTACAATAATTCAAATCCATTTTCACGATGATGAAGAAGAGTACGCGCGAATTGCGGCCTCACAGAGAACCGGCGGGTGGTGCAAGCCGGTGGCGGCGCGCGCGGAAGTGGGCTTCGGAGTGCCCCGTCTGAACAGGAACGCTTCCCCAAAGAAGCGGACAGTAGGATGGGCGGCAGGTCCCCACCGTTAACCGGGGCAGGGTATCGAGGAAGGCATACGCAATTTCTTTTCGTTTAGCGCCGAAATCCGTACCTTTTGAGCAGGGCTGCATCCCTAGAGGATGGCGGCCAATCAAGGTGGCACCGCGGGCTAGAGCCCCGTCCTTGGATAGATCTCCGTCTGGAAATTTTTCAGCATGGAGATCCCAAGGGCGGGGCTTTTTTGGCGTTGATATAAGAACGTACGCCCTTCTGCCCGATCAACGAAAGCAAAACTGAAAACTGCATGATTGAAGGAGGTGATGGCCATGGATGACGGCTGGTGGTGGCGTCCCGGGAAGACCGGGTTACTAGACATGATCGCAAATGAAGTTCCGTATACAAAACAATTTCAATTCAGGAGGAATAACCATGACAATTTCAACAAACTCACAACCCAAGGACATTGTCCTCACCGGAGACCGGACGACCGGCAAGCTGCATCTCGGCCATTACGTCGGCAGCCTGAAGAACCGGGTGCAGCTTCAACAGCAGTACGAAACCTATATCATGCTGGCGGATGTGCAGGCGCTGACCACCCATTTTCATACGCCGGAAACGCTGGCCGGAAGCGTGCGGCAGGTGGCGCTGGACTATTTGTCGGTAGGCATTGATCCCGACCAGGCGACGTTGTTCGTGCAGTCGATGATCCCCGAGATTGCCGAGCTGACGGTGTTTTATTCGATGTTCGTGTCAGTCAGCTCGCTGCGCCACAACCCGACGATCAAGAGCGAAGCGGCCGAGCGCGGATACGAGGATCTGTATTACGGTTTCCTCGGCTACCCGGTCAGCCAGGCGGCGGACATCACCTTCTGCAAAGCCACCCTGGTTCCCGCGGGCGATGACCAGATTCCCCATATCGAGCAGGCGCGCAAAATCGTCCGGCGCTTTAACGAGCTGTACGCCCCCGTCCTGGTGGAACCGCAAATTATCGTGGGTGAGCGGCTGGATGGGCTCGACGGTTCGAGTAAAATGAGCAAAAGCCTCGGCAACGCCATCTCCCTCGATTCCACCACGGATGAGGTCCGCAGCCGGATTCGCAAGGCCCCAACCGATCCGGCGCGCGTGCACAAAACCGATCCCGGCCATCCGGAGGTCTGCACGATTTACGGGTATCACCGGATTTTTCGCCCGGAGGACAGCGGCAATATTCATGACATGTGCACCCGAGGCACGCTCGGCTGTGCCGCCTGCAAAGCTAAAATCACGGGAGCGATCGAAGAGGTGCTGGAGCCGATCCGCGAACGCCGCGCCCGGTATGAACAGCGTCCCGGTGACATCGACGACATCCTGATGGCAGGTACCACCAAAGCCCGCGAGACCGCGCGCCAAACGATGGGCGAAGTGCGGGAGGCTATGGGGATCAACTATTTTGACCGGAGATAAAATCGCAATAAAAATGGGCTGCCCGGAACCCTCCGGTTAGCCCATAGGAGAATATCCGTCCAAGGTGATACGGTAGAAACCGTTCCTTGGGCGGTTTTTTTGATTGGTAATAACGAAGCGGCACGCTTTAAAAGCTCTGGACCAGGAAGTCCCGAAATTCGCGCGCAGCTTGGGATAAATAGCGCTCCTTTTGCCATGCGATTTGGTAAGTGCGCCGGCAGACCGGTTCCTCGATCCGCAGCACATGAAACGAAAATCCGATCCGGTCTACCAGCGTTTCAGGGATAAAGGCGATGCCTACTCCCGCCCGGATAAAATGGCCAACGGCCGAATGCTCATCCACCTCGCACACAATATCCGGCTCAAACCCGGCCTGCCTGCAAAACTGATCCGTCATTTTCCGAAATGGATTGCTGCTCTGGATGCAAATAAAAGCCTCCCCCGCCGCCTCGCTTAACCGGATGCTGCTGCGGCCCGCAAACCGATGTGACGAAGGTACCGCCAGCAAAATTTCTTCCGTCAAAAAGGAAATTCCCTCGATGCCCGGCTGCTCGATCGGTGGGAACGTGATGCACAGGTCCAGCTCCCCGCTTAACAGCTTATCCCGCTTCTCCTGCTCTCCCGCCTGGGAAATTTGCAGCCGGATTCCCGGATGCATCCCCAGAAAATCTCCGATCCGGTCGGAGAAGCATTTATGCGTGGTCGTCGCCAGATTCACCCTGCCCTTCTCCGCTCCCGCCAGATCTTCGAGTTCCCTTTTTCCGTCTTCCAGGGCGTTCAGCGCGGTCTCCACCCTGCGCAAATATGCCCGGCCGAAGGCGTTCAGCTGGATCTGCCGCCCCTTCCGGTCAAACAGCGGCACGCCCAGGTCCTCTTCCAGCCGTGAAATCGTCTTACTGAGGGCAGGCTGGGCAATGCGCAGCTCTTCCGCCGCCCGGGTCATGTGCTCAAGTTCGGCAACTTTGCGAAAATATTGAAGCTGCAGCAGTTCCATCGAAATCCCTCCTTATATACCAAAGGTTATTAATAAATAGCATTATATATATTTTTTATTATTTATGATCGATTATAGAATAAATACAGGCCGAAGGCGAGAGAGGCTGCTCAAACTCACCGCAGGAGGCATGAAATCAAAGCTCTGGATATTACTATATTCAATGACCGAAAGGATGATCGATAGCATGACAGAACAACAGACAATGAAAGCGGCGGTGATCCGCGCGTTCGGTCCGCCGGACGTACTGCATACGGCGGATGTGCCGCTCCCCTTACCCGGCCCTGATGAAGTCAGGGTTCGCGTAAAAGCGGCCGGCGTTCAACCGTTCGACCTGGCCGTCCGGGAAAGGGGATGGGTCCCGACTGGTCTAAGCATCCGGTTTCCGCAAATTCTCGGCAATGACTTCGCCGGAACTATCGAGCAGGCTGGAGACCACGTAACGGACTTCGCGGCTGGCGATGACGTAATCGGCTGGGCTCTGCTGGCCAGCTACGCCGAATACGTCGTCGTTCCCGCCAGCCAAATCGTACGTAAGCCGCCGGGCATCCCTTGGACAGAAGCTGGGGCGCTCGCAGCTTCGGGGCAAACCGCCCACACCGCCCTGCAGGAGCTTCGCGTCGGGGAGGGCGATACCGTCCTGATCCATGGCGCCGCCGGCGGGGTCGGCACCATGGCCGTCCAGCTTGCCCGCGCCTTGGGCGCCACGGTTATCGGTACCGCCAGCGAGCGGAACCACGACTACCTGCGCACACTGGGGGCCATCCCCGTCGCCTACGGCCCCGGCCTTGGCGATCGGGTGCGTGCCTTGGCTCCCGGCGGCGTCGATGCGGCCCTCGACGCTGCCGGGAGGGATGCGCTCCGCGTATCCGTGGACCTCGTCCCGGACAGGGAGCGCATCGGCACGATCGTGGACGGCGAGCTTGCAGCGGAGCTCGGCGTCCGCATGATCCGCAGCCAGCGCTCGGCCGCGCGGCTGGCCGAGCTGGCGGAGCTCTGCGCCGCGGGCAAGCTGAAGGTCCGCGTCCGCAGGACCTTCCCGCTGGAAGAGGCCGCCGCGGCGCATCACGAGCTGGCCAGCGGGCATGGCCAGGGCAAGATCGTGCTGGTGATCGGGTAAGGGAAGCTACTGCTGGAGTCCCCGCCATCCGCAGCAGACTCGGCCGGCGTTGCCCGGCTGTCCGGCCAATTGTGGTATCCGTCGCATGGGTGTGGCCAGAAGCTGGTTGGCCGGTGAATCGGTTGGCCGCAGTGCAGTGGGAACGGGTAGTCCTCGTGCCTTCGAATGGAGAAAAGTAGAAGCGGGTTTTGAGAATACGGAGTGGCAGCAGATGTGTTAGCTGATGTGTAGGGGCTCCAGTCGGCTCGCCTTCACAGGTGCCCCCCTTCCCCGATTCCAGCGGGGCTGGCCGGATTCATGCTGGAGAAGCGGCAGCGGCCGCCTTTGTGAGCGAATTTCTTCCTCATCGTCCATTCCCAGAAATTCGCGAGCAACAGCGGCCGGAAGCATGAGCCGGACGCGTAGCGGGCTTGAAAGATTGCCATGGAGGGTCTTCAACAGAGGTATGGGCTTCAAAGCTCGTGCCTTCACAGCTTCGAAGCAGATGCGCACTGTACAATTTACTGCCTATGCGCAGCAGGCATGGCTCTCCCCTTCCCCGAATCCAGCGGAGCGGCCGGATTCATGCTGGAGAAGCGGCAGCGGCCGCCTTTGTGAGCGAATTTCTTCCTCATCGTCCATTCCCAGAAATTCGCGAGCAACAGCGGTCGGAAGCATGAGCCGGACGCGCAGCGGGCTTACAAGAAGACTTCGGAGCGACACAACCAGAGGCTAAGCCTCGAAGCGCAATAAACAAGGGCTCCCCCATCACCGGGGAAGCCCTTCTCGTGCTTATTATGGATTGATAAATGCCGTTCTCAGCTTCGCCACGTACTGGACGTCGAAGCCGAGGCCTTGCGCCAGCGCTGCCAGCGGTACGTACGTCTTCGATTCCTTGCCAACCTTGTTCAGGAACGCCGGTGCGCCGACGGCGACCGGTTGGCCGTTCACCTTCACGGAGCTGGCACCGATCGTGATCACGACTGTGTTGCCCGCGTAACTGATCGTCGCGCTGGACGTCTTGCCGTCCCACTTGGAGGTGGCGCCGACCGCGTTCACGATGTCCTGGATGGCCACGAAATTCGCGCCGTTCTTGATGACCGGCTTGTAAGGCGTGTTCAGCTCCTTGCCGCCGACGATGATGCCCATCGGTGCGCCCGCCTCGTGAACAACCAGCTTGGTGTAGCCGCCCCAGATCACTTCGGAGAAGACTTTGGCCATCGCCTCATACCCCATCTGGTTCGGGTGGATGTCCCGATCCGCGATGATATGCGTCATCGTGCCCTCGCCGCCGACGAACTCCTTGGCCACATGGGCCACCTTGACATTGACGCCCTGCGACTGATAGGAGGCCGCCATCTTGTCAATGACGTCCGTAAAAGCCTGGGCTGCCTGCCCCAGCTTCGGATACAGCGCCTTGTCGGCGATTTCCGGCATCGGCTGGTACTGGTCGGCGACCACGATCAGCGCGTCCGGATTCAAGCCGTGCAGGTCGTCCAGCACGACCTTCATGCTGTCCGAGTACAGCTTGAACAGCTCCTGTACGCGGTCGGACAGCTGCTGGTCCGTCATTTGGCTCCCGGTCTCAAGCAGCTGGGACATGTCGTTGCCGCCGATCGTGATCGTAATGGCGTCTGCGCCCTTCACGGCCGCTTGGGTCTGTGGAGCCGCTGCGCCGATCTGGGCGGTCCGGGGATCCGGCAGGTTCGGCTGAATCGCCTCGGCACCGATCGGCTGTCCGGCTGCGACGGCTTCCACAAAGTTTTGGAGCCCTTGGCTCTTCAGCCCGGCAATCCCCACGTTCAGCGTTTCCGTCCGGCCGTGAAGCAGCCCCTGCTCCTGCAGGCGGTCCACAAAACCGTAAGGAACGTCCTTCTCTCCCTTGCCGGGCTCATAGCCGACGGTTAACGAATCGCCGAAGGCGACGATCCGGTAGGGCTCTTTCGCCGCCGCTTGCGGTGAAGAAGCGGGTGCCGCTCCCGCCGCGCTCAGCACCAGGGCCGAAGACAGCAGCGCAGCGGACAGCGAGCCTATGTACTTGTGAACAGTTCGAAGCATGTGATCACTCCTTATTCAATGGAACAAGCCTCCGGCAGGACGCCAAAGGCTTGCTTGCTAACTTCAGTTTACCACCATTTACCGGTTTGGGGGATTAGTTTTTCCCCGAAATGGCGGCATGCGATTCCCGGTATTCCGTCGGGGTTTGGCCCGTGGCCTTTTTAAAAACCTGAGTAAAATATTTCGGATCCTGATACCCCACCAGCGGCGCGATTTGATACACTTTTACGCTCGTATGGCTCAGCATGTACTTGGCTTTGTCCATCCGGCACTCCGTTAAATACTCAAGGAACGTATAGCCCGATACCTGCTTGAACAAGGTGCAGAAATGGCTGATGCTCAGGTCTGCGACTTCCGCAACCTCCTCGATGCTGAGATCTTGATGATAATGGTTCGAGATATACTGCTTCGCCTTTTCAACCACGGTTGGCCCGTCTTCACGCTGCTGGCTTTTCAGGTGATCCGTCAGCTGCACCGCAAACGCTTCTTTAAGCAGAGCGATCGCGTCATGCAGGCTTCCCTGGTCATGCAGCTCATGAATCAGGCCGTCCAGGCGCCAATCCATCGGCGGATTTCCCTGCTCCAGCTGGCGGCACAGGACGATCGTCAGCTCGATGAGCAGCCGCTCGGCTCCCTCCTTCGGATAGGCCTGTTCTTCCAGATATCCCTTCAGCTCATCCCAGCATGCGTTCAGGAGCCCCGTATCGAGCGTCCGGATGGCGTCCAGCAGCTGTGATTCCAGATGCTTCGGATATTTTAAATCCGGATGCCCGGCCATATCCTTATGTTCCGTATCGGCAAACACACCCTCCTGCTCGGAGTAAAAGCGCTGGTACAGCGCCCGGGCTGCCCCGTCATAGGCTCGGCTCAGCTGATGGATTCCCCGGGTCGTCCGGCTGAGGCCCACCGAGCACTTCAGCTTGGAATACGTACGGATCCGGTCGATCAGGTCGTGGCCAAGCGTGATTTTCCGCGGCTGCAGCGCATCGGGGAACAGCACGATCCATTCTCCGCTGTGAAAAGGAAATACCGCCAGGCATCCGTACTGCTGCGACCACTCCTCCAAAATGTTGCGGACCGCAAACAGCCACAGCCGCTTTTCGGCCATCGACCACCGTTCGCTCAGCTGGTGGTAATGATCCAGCTGCACAACGGCCATAAAGTAGTCCTCATCCAGTTCATGGCTCTCCAGCCACGCCAGCGGTCCGCGCGGACGGTCGTTGCCCTCGATCCATTCCGCGTACATCCGCTCGCGGGCCATCACGGACAGCACCTGAACCGAGTGCAGCAGTCTGTCGTCGGCCCGCCGCGCGTCCAGCCGGGCAGCGGCCCGCTTCAGCATCTCTGTCAATTCGTCATGATCGATGGGCTTCAGCAGATAGTCGAAAGCCCCCTGCCGAAGCGCCTCCCTGGCATATTCAAATTCGCCATAACCGCTGATCACGATGAAAATGCGCCCAGGGTTCTCCGTAAGCACTTCCTTCATCAGCGTAATGCCATCCATGCCGGGCATGCGGATATCGCTGATGATGATGTCCGGCGCATGCTCCCGGATCAAATCGAGCGCCCCTTCCCCGTTCTTCGCCACGCCGGCCACCTCGATGCCCAGCTCCTCCCAGGGGATGGCAGCCTTCAGACTCCGCAGAATGATCGGTTCGTCATCCACCAATATGGCTGTGTAATGCCGGCCAGAACCTTCCACTTCCGATCCCTCCTTTCATTTCACTGCCGTGCTGCGCCTCAGATTCCAATACTGCTGTGAGGAGACGTCCAGCTCCTGCAATGCGTCTCCTGCCGAAATGCCCCCGTGAATCATCTCTGCGATGACCGCCAGAAACGATTTGTTCACTTCCGGAGACAGCATATTGTCATAAGGAACGAAGGTTTGCGGATCCTGCTCCATTAAGGCGGTCACCTGCGGAAAAACCGGCCCGGTCCGCTCGGCATCAAAAGGAATACGCATGGACGGAATCCGCAGGCCCTCGTACACAATCCGTTCCTGCACTTCGGTCGTGTACAAGCTCTTCATCAGCTCCAAGGCCGCCTTTTTTTGCGCATCGCTTAAATTGGAAGACAAGCCGATTCCGATCGTATAGCCTCCCGCAAGCGACTTGGAACCGCCGGGCTCAAGGGACGGGAACGGAATCGCCTTGATATCGTTCTGAAAATCAGCCGGCGCCCGCTCATTGTGAAACAGCGTAATGTCCCAGTTGCCGTTTAAATACATGCCCGCTTTGCCATGGCTGAACAGATCGATCGCTTCTTCGGTCGAGATATCGTTGGGATGGGGGCCGAATGCCCCCTTTTCCGCCCATGCCTCGATCTGGTTAAATGCCTTCAGATAAGCCGCATTTTGAAACGCGCTGCCGCTGTTCCCCTCAACGAGGTTTTCGATCATTTGAGGATTGCCGTAGCGGTCCATTAAATAATGGGCAAAAATAGCCGCCGGCCAGCGCTCCTCGTTGCCGAGGGCAAACGGGATATAGCCGTGCTGCTGCAGCACGTCCACCGCTTCGTTTAACTCGCTTAACGTTTCCGGAATGGCGATCCCGAGCTTGCGGAACAGCGCGGCGTTCACATACAGCGGCTCGGCGTTGCCTTCAATCGGCAGGCCGTAGACATGGCGGTCGAAGGTCCACAGCTTCAAATCTTTAAATTCGTTCTCCAGGTGGTTGCCGTTCACGATCTCTGTCAAATCGAGCAGCCGGTTCGACCTGACGTACGGTTCGATTTCGGCGCCGCCGAACAGGACGAACATGTCCGGAGGTGTTCCGGTCACCATCTCGCTCTTGAGCTTCTGCTCCCGGTGGATCGTTTGATCCATCCCGTCAAAGTTGACCTTGACGTTGGGATGGGCCTCCTCAAACTCACGCACGACATCTTCAAAAATGTTCAGCATCGGCCGGTCATGCTCGCTGATCCAGAAATGCCGGAAGGTCAGCGTGACCTTATCGGTGGCGTCCTCCTCGATCGGCTCATGGTTGGCATGCGCCACAACGACGACCGTGCCGGTCAGTACGACCGCATAGAGGAGCACCCAGCCCCAGCTTCGCAGTTTTCTTCTTAACATCCGTTTTACTCCTCCCCTGACGCACCGGTCCTATGGCATAATCTTCGGCACCCGGATCCGGACGACCGATCCGCCGCCGGGAGAGGAGCATATGAGAATGCCGTAATAGCCTCCGAACCGGATCCGCAGCCGTTCATGGACGTTTTTCAGGCCCACACCGCTGTCATGATACTTTTTCGATCCGGCGGACTCCTTGTTCCAAATACGAAGCAGCGACTCCGGGTCAAAGCCCGGCCCGTTGTCCGTCACGTCGATGACGATGTCCCGGCCGGCTTCAACGGCCTGGATGCGGATATATCCTTTGTCCTCCATCGGCTCAATGGCGTGGTACAAAGCGTTTTCAACAATCGGCTGTACGATCAGCTTCTGGGTCATATACGATCGCAGCGTCTCGGGAATGTCGATTTCATAGTCGAACCGGTCTTCGAACCGGTATTTCTGAATGTTCAAGTAATGGCGCACATGCTCGAATTCCATATACAGCGGAATAAGCTCCTGGTTCTCGCTGATGCTGATCCGCAGCAGCTTGCCGAGGGAAATGACCATTTTGCTGATATCCCGGTTCCCGGCCAGCACCGCCATCGAGTTGATCGACTCCAGCGAATTGTAAATAAAATGGGGGTTGATCTGGGCCACCAGCGCCTGCAGCTCGGCTTCCTTCTTACGGGTCTGCTCCGTCTCCACCTGCTGGATCAGCTCCTGGATCTGCGAGCTCATCCGGTTGAAGCCGTCAATCAGCAGATCGGTTTCATCATCGCTTTGCGTATGGGATGTGATCGGCACGAAGATGCCCTGCTTAACCCGCTTCATGCCGTTTACGGCACTGATCAGGCTGCGGACCAGCCTGCGGATAAAAAATTGGTCGAACCAAAGTGCCGACAGCAAAGAAAACAGTCCTAAAATAATGGCAATATTCCGAATGGAAACGGATTCAGAACGAATCAGCTTCAGCGGCGTCACCGCAACCAGATACCACTGTTCGTTGTGGGACGGCAAAAAGGTAATGAGCGATTTTTCATGATGAAAAGAATCTACGTAATAGTCCTTCGTCTTGGTGAACGTGTCTGACAGAAAAGGAAAAGAAATGTTCTCCCCGATCCGGTCTCCGGATTTGTTAAATACGACGCTGCCCTCTTTGTTCACCAGCAGAATGTCCCCGTTCTTCAGCGTCGCGGCTTCCCAGAATACCTGATCCAAAATATCCGGCTTCACATAGATGACCAGATAGCCGATCGTCTCCAGCGAGTAGTAGTCTTTGATGACGCGGGCATGAATCATGACGGGACGGCCCGCTGCCGCCGAACCGTTCTCCCCCGGCCCGGACCATACCGGACGCCCTTCGGCGCCCAGCATGGACGCATACCAGGTTTGTCGCTTCAAATCGCCGAATGACATCGGCGCATTGTACTGATAAATCAATTGGCTGGTGGAGTACAGGCTGAACGAAGTAATCATCGGGTGGTTGATCAGCAAATTGTTGATCTCCTGCTTGCGGTCGTACGTCACACTTACGTCCGGATTTTTCAGAAACTGCTGAATGACCGGCTGGGTAATCGCCGCATTGGAGACGGAGTTGATCTCATTCAAGGCGAACTTGAGCTTGCGGTCCGTCTCCAGCAGCGAAATCCAGTAGAAATTGTTCGACTTCTTCTCCATGGCACTGGAAAAGTTGTAATAGGTGACCACGCCCATGATGATGACCGGTATGAACACCAGAAGAATAATAGCCAGTAATATTTTGCGGCGGAGCTTCATGGCACTTGGGTCCTCCTGCCTCCTGCTTCTATGTCTTTAGATCTATTCATTCTTCATGGCATGAAATAATTCCTTCGTGTCTGGCAGATTTTAGGGGGATCAGCTTTTGATGGCCCCGGAGGTCAAGCCTGCAATGACCCAGCGGCTGAAGAGCAGGAACACGATCAGAAGGGGCAGCGTCGCCGTAAACGTCGCGGACATGATCATGCCGTAATCGAGCCCGTCGCGGTTGGAGAACAGCTGCTGCAGTGCGATTTGGATCGTAAAGTGCTCACTGTTCTTCAGCACAACGAGCGGCCAGAAGAAGTCGTTCCAGACGTTCATGAAATTGAGAATGCCCAGCGTCGCCATGGCCGGCGTAATGACAGGGACCGCTATGCTCCAGAAAATCCGGAAATGCCCGCCGCCGTCGATCCGTCCGGACTCGATCAGCTCAGAGTGGACCGCCGTGGAAATATACTGCCGCATCCAGAAAATCCCGAAGGCGTTCACCATCGCCGGGACGATCAGCGCCTTGTACGTATCAATCCAGTGCAGCTTCGCCATGATGATGTACGTCGGCAGCACGCTCAGCTGGGTCGGTACGAACAGGGTCGCGATGACGAAGTAAAAGAGCGCATTTTTCAGCGGAAAATCGTACTTGGCAAAGGCGTATCCGGCCAAGGTGCAGAAGAACACCACCGACACGGTCACCATGGAAGAGACAAAAAGCGAATTGAGCAGCGCGCGAAAGAAGTCCGTCCGCTCCAGCACGCGCTCGAAATTGTTCAGAAACTCGCCGCCGATGGACAGCATCGGAGGGATATGAAATACCGCCCCGCGGTCATTCGTCGCAATGACAAACATCCAGTAAAAAGGAAAGATCGAGACCAGCGCCCCGAGCACGAGCAAAATGTAAAAGAGGGTTTTGCCGATGATTCCCGTATCCCCCGGCGTCCGGGAAGAAGCCGTATGAAGTGAACTCATGCCTTACCACCTTCCGTATCTCCGTTCATCCGTCCCGACACCCACATGTTAATCATGGAGAAGATAATCGTAATGATAAACAGCATGACCGCCGTGGCTGCCGCTGTTCCGAAAAATCCGTTCCGGAAAGCCTCGCTGTACAAATAAGTTACCATCGTGATCCCTTCCTGGCGGGTCGATCCCGTTCCGGACTGCCCCAAATAGACGTACGGCTCGGTAAACAGCTGGAGCGCGCCGATGGTCGATATCAGCGTCACGAAAACGATAAACGGCTTGAGCAGCGGCAGCGTAATATAAGCCAGCTGCTGGCGGCGGTTCGCCCCGTCGATCCGCGCGGCTTCGTACAGGTCCATCGGAATGCTCTGCAGGCCGGACAAGAAAATGATCGCGTTGTAGCCCGTCCAGCGCCACATGACCATGGTGGAGATGGCGATTTTGACGCCCCACCAGCCGGAGTTAAAGGCCACGCTCTCCAGCCCCAGGCCGTTCAGCATCCAGTTGATCATGCCGTTGTTGCCGAACAGGGTGCTAAATACGAGTGTCACAGCAACGATCGACGTAATGTTGGGCATGAAAAAGAGAACCCGGAACGTCTTCTTGAACCGGGTCATCGCCGAGTTGAGCATGACCGCCAGCAGAAGCGCAATAATCAGCTGCGGGACGGTGCCCATCACGCCCATGATGAGCGTATTGCCGAACGAGATCCAGAAGGTCGGATCGCTCGTGATCAGGTCGTAGTTTTTCATCCCGACGTATTTCATCGGGCCGAGCGCATCCCACTTGTAGAAGGAAAGATAGATCGTAAAGAATATCGGGTACAACCCGAAAATGGCGAACAAAATAAAAAAAGGCGAAATAAACGTATAGGCTGTCATCCGGCTCCGCCTTTGCTCCGTCAGAAAAGGCTTCTTGCTGCTCCGGGCCTGCGAAGCGATTACGGTTTCTGCCATGCTGCACCTCCGCGGTTCTCATAGGATCATCCAAACCCGCCAGGCGCGGCGCTGCGGCCGTCCTGACGAATTTGGATGCAGTATCAATGCTTTAACATTTAAATTTGCGAAAAATGGTTAGCTGCGTTCCGCCAGCGTTTTGGCTTTCTCGACGGCAGCGTCCCATTCTTTAGCAGGGTCGGCTTTTTTCTCAAGGACGTTTTTCAGCGCATCCTTGAAGAACGTATCCGTCTGGTCATGCAGCGGACCGTAGTAGACCGGTTTGACCCGCTGTGCGGCTTTACCGTATTCCACGGCCGTCGCCTGTCCGCCGAAGAAGTCGTCCTTGAAGCCGGTGAAGGCCGCATCCGTATACAACGCAGGAATCGAAGGCATCAAGCCTTTGGATTTAAACGATTCCAGCTGATTCTCCTTGCTGTCTAGCCAGGCGATGAATTCGTAAGCTTCCTTCGAATGCTTGCCCTGCTTCGGCAGCGTCAGGAAGGAACCGCCCCAGTTGCCCGCGCCTTCAGGCAGCTGCGTAATTCTCCACTTGCCGGAGGAGTCCGGTCCGTTGGTCTTGATGTTGCCGGCCATCCAAGCCGGTCCGAGCATGACGCCGAATCCGCCGTCGTTGGTCGCTTGACCCCATTCCGGAGACCACAGCAGCGTATTACCGATCCAGCCTTCCTGAATGCCTTTGACCGTAAAGTCATAGGCTTTCTTCACCATCGGGTTTTTGTCGCCGATGAAGGAGCCGTCCGCCTTGCTGAAATAAATCTCGCCGTCGGATTGGTCACGAACGCCGTTGTAGACCAGATCCGTCAAATCCGCAAACGGCTTGCCGGTTTTCTCTTTGAACTGCTTGGCCACGGCAGCGAATTTATCCCACGTATCGATCGCCTTGCCGAATTCTTCCGGATCGGTCGGCAGCCCCGCCTTCTCCATCAAATCGGTGCGGTAATACACGACGGTCGGGCCGATGTCGGTCGGAAGCCCGATCTGGAAGCTGCCGTCCTTGGACGAGCCCTGCTTCCATTTCCAGTCCAGGTAGTTGGCTGCGATATCTTTAGCCCCTAAATCATTCAGGTTGTAAAATTTGTCCTCCGCCGTAATGAACCGCTCCATGAAGCCGATCTCCAGCATGAAGATGTCCGGAGCTCCGGATCCGGCGGACAAAGCCGTTGTCAGGTTGTTATGGTGCGCAGTCTGGTCCGATGTGTTCTGGAATTTGATCGTAATGTTGGGATGCTCTTTGGTGTATTCTTTGCCAAGCTCCTCATAGTTGGTCGTGCCGAGCGACCAGAAGGACAGCTCGATCTTCTCGTCCGAACTTGTCTTTGAGGAATCGTCCGTCGTGGCCGCTGGCTCCGCTGTTCCTTCCGAGGTACCGCTGCCGCTTTTACTGCCCCCGCCGCAGGCGGACAAGGATACCATCAGGATGAGCGCAAGCAGCATGACCGGCCATTTCTTGCCTTTTCTCATTTGTTTAATGCCCCTCTCGAAAATAGGTTGATTTACAAGGATCAGTCTACCGGATCGCTTTCCAAATTTTGAGGAGGCAATATTGCGATTTAGGGTTGAAATTATTACGGTGGGGATGTGCTGTACAAAGTGATGGGAAAGTATGTTGGAGAGGAGTCTCAGCTTGGAGGTAAATCTCGGAGTCCTTAACAAACGACAAAAGACCTGTACGGCCTCTCTGCCGGAACCGGCAGCTGCCACACAGGTCTAATTTGGGATGATCAAGCAATCATGTTCTCTACGACTTCTCGTCCTCCAGGGACTTGCTTTCGGAAGTTCCGTCCCCTTCAGCTCTCTTCATATATTTATCATACCGGTCATCAAGCTCCTTCGCCATGCCCCGGTAAATCTTCGTCTCTTCCACGATCGGGTCCATCTTCGTCTGGATCCGGATTTCATATCTCGGAGAAATGAGCTCGCGCTCCTTCTCCTCACGGTCTTGCTGCTGCTGCAGCTCGCCTTCGGTCAGCATGTCACTGAGCTGCCGCTCCAAATTGTCCTTCTCACTCATGGGTTGACACTCCTTTGCGCTGTACCGGTGGCCTGCCACCGCGTGAATAAGATCGAGTACGTCCTTTGTTTGGTTACCCCGATTCAAGCCTAATGAAACAGCCTGACGGTCATGCTCAGCCTCTGAATCTCCGAACTATTCGCCGGTCCCCTTCGCTTCCTTCAATGCGCCGACCAGCTCCTGCTGGATCAGCCCGTTTGTGGCGACCACATGGCGTACGCCCAGATGATAAGGATTGCCGAGCGTATCGGTGATGCTGCCGCCGGACTCGGTGATCATCAGCGATCCCGCCGCCAGGTCCCAGGCGTTCAAGCCGACTTCCCAGTAACCGGTAAGCCGCCCGCTGGCAACATAAGCCAGATGCAGGGCTGCGGAGCCCCCGGAGCGGATGTTGCGCACCCGCGGCGCAAGGTAATTGAGTCCGGCCATATTTTGCGGAAGCGTCGTATCTCTGCCCACCGGAAAGCCGGTTGCTAGAAGGCTCTCATTCAGCGTTTCCTGCTGGGAAACGGACATGCGCTTGCCATGCACATAGGCGCCCTTGCCCTTCTCAGCCACAAACATTTCATCGCGTGAAGGATCGTAAATGACACCGACGATCACTTCACCTTTATGCGCCAAGGCAATGGATACGGAAAAGAACGGATACCCGTGAACATAGTTCGTCGTTCCGTCCACCGGATCCACAATCCACAAGTATTCTTCATCCAGCGCCTGCTCAAGCGCTTTCTTGGAAGCCTCCGGCCCGGGCTCGACCCCTTCCTCGCCAAGAAGCGCATGATCCGGAAAATGAGTGAAAATCAGCTTGCGGATCATTTGCTCGGCGCCCTTGTCCACTTCAGTGACCAAATCCGGCGCTCCGGACTTGGTATCCAGCTGTTTTACCGTGCCCAGTTTACTCTTAATCCATTCGCCTGCTTTCGAGGCGGCGTTAATCGCTACAGCCGTAAAACTCTTGCTGGTTACGACATATGGTACCTTACCCTCTTGGTTCAAAGCATTCACTCTACTTTCTGATTAGATCTGTACTTTGGGACGGCCCCGTCCGCGGGCGGAGCCAAGACACTCATAAAACACAGCTCCCGTCCCCGTGTGGATCAGCTTATAACGTCACACCGCTGATTCTATCTCCTAAAACTATACGTATAGACTCCGGCAAAGTTTCGCCCGATTCGGACCGGGAAACCGATTTCCACATTGGCCCCAAAGGTGATGCCCGTAAAGAAATTAGCCTTATCTAGGGTGTAATCTCAATACTCGCACCATCCAGAATACGCACCCCGTCACCCTGATATGCCTGCAAATCCTCCATCAGCTTGAACAGCGCCCCGTCTTTGGCTTTGGCTTCAATCATGACATCCACGGCAGGTGTATCTCCCGCAATCTTCCGTAAAAAGGTCAAGAGCGGCTCCATCTCGACGTGATCGGCATGGCCGCGCGGGTCCGACTCGCTCTTGGGGCTGGACACGTGGATTTTCGGAGGAAGGGGCTTGTCCGCCGCCGCATCGGCCTGCGCCAGCGGCGTCGACCAGGTCTGCAGGATGTCCGGCCACAGCTCCCAGGGCTTCTCCCCATCATTATTGACCCATTGGTGGTGAATATCCAGTACCATCGGCAGTCCGACATGCTGACAGACCTCAAGCGTCTCGGCGGCCGTAAACGTCTTGTCGTCGTTTTCCAGCGTCAGCCGCTGCTTGATGTCTTCGTCCAGCGCGGCAAAATGCTCCTCAAACCGCTGCGCCGCAGCGGTTTTGTCACCATAAGCTCCGCCGATATGTATGTTGTTCTTCGCTGTCGCGTTCAGCCCCATCGCCTTCAGCATCGTGACATGGTGGCGGAGGTCGCGAATGGAGCTCTCCAGCACCTCGGCCCGGGGCGTGCTGAGCACCGTGAAATGATCCGGGTGAAAAGACACCCGCATGTCATGCTGCTTGACGTAATGGCCTACCTCGGCAAACGGCTCACGAAGGGCTTCATATGGGCTCCAATCGCTTAGGTCCGAATGGGTCGCCAGCGGAATCAGTTTGGAAGAAAACCGATACACATGAATGCCGCTGCCATGGTTATGCTTCAGCAGCCGCAGCGTGTTATGCAAATTTTCGGCCGCGATCCGCTCCAGTTTGCGAATGGCCGCCTCCCGGTCGTTCAGTTTGGTGAAACTGGCCATCGTCATCGTTTTGGAGGGAGACGCATCTTTTATTACGGTTGACATCGCCACGTATCCGAAACGGACCCTCATCATCGGCTTCTACTCCTCTTGGTTATAAAATCATCCTTAAGAAGTATGTTCCCCAAAAAACATTTCGTAAGCCAAATCGGTCTGAATCCGCGACTCCTCGTCGGTCAGCTTGCGGATGAGCTCCATTTCGACCTCCGTGACCTCCTGCCCCTGAAAATTGATCTCGGCGATGCAGCCGACGATCTTAACGATCGCCACCGCCACGTTGTTTGGGGTATAGGCAATCACTTTCTGGCCTGTCGGGAAGACGCGGAAGCCCTGCTTGACCATTTTGCCGCGTCCGTATTCGAGCAGCTCGTACAGCTCCTGGTCGCTTTTGAACTTGCACACGGAATTAAATTCGGTCTGGAAACCCATCATTTCATCTCCTTCTCCTGATTAAAATGGAAAAGGTACCCGGCCTATACTGCAGAGCCGGCCGGATACCTTATATGTGCTGCTATACGTCTAAATCGCTCACGTGGCGGATATCTCACGAAAGCATCTGCCGCGCCAAGTTAAATGTCGTTGGCAAACACCAGCGACTGCTTGCTGTTGTAGCGCTCCAGCGCCAGCTCGATCATCCGGTCCAGCAGCGCCTGATAGCCGAGGCCCGTTTCACGCCAGAGCAGCGGATACATGCTGTACGGAGTGAAGCCCGGCATCGTGTTGACCTCATTGATGAAGATGGCGCCGTCCGATTTGCGGATGAAGAAATCAGCCCGGGTAATGCCGCTGCCTTCGATCGCCTGAAAAGCAATTAGGGCGAGCTCCCGCAGCCGGTCCGCCGTCTCGGCATCCAGCAAAGCCGGAATGACCATTTCGGATTGCCCATCCGTATACTTCGCCGCATAGTCGTAATAATCGCTGGAGGAAATAATTTCTCCCGGCACAGATGCCATCGGCTCGTCATTGCCGAGCACAGCCACCTCCACTTCGCGCGCGTCCACAAACTCTTCGACGATGACTTTGAGGTCATAGCGGAAAGCGAGCTCAATCGCCTGCTCCAGCTCCTCGCGGTTTCTCGCCTTGGAGATGCCTACGCTCGATCCCAAATTCGCCGGTTTTACAAAGCATGGGTATCCAAGGTCGTCTTCGACGCCCATGATCAGATTGAAGCTGCTGCGCTCCCACTGCGATTTCGTGAAAAAGCGGTAACCGCATTGAGGCAGGCCCGCCTGCGCAAACAGCTTTTTCATTACGGCCTTATCCATTCCGGCTGCGGAAGCCAGAACTCCGGCGCCTACGTAAGGAATGTTCGCCATTTCGAACAGACCCTGGATGGTTCCGTCTTCCCCAAAGGTTCCGTGAAGTAGCGGGAACATCAGGTCGATGCCGGCCTCGCCGCCGTACAATCTGCTGAAAATTGCTCCCAACGCCGCTTCTGTACCTTCCTGGCTCTGTTCCAGCTTCAACTGGTCCAGCTTGCCGAGGGGGGCCTGCAGCGTCGTTCCTTTTCTCCACTCGCCCTGCTTCGTAATATAGAATGGAATAAGTTCGTATTTATCGTAATCAAAGGCGTTCATCACCGCAAAGGCCGTCTGCAGCGATACCTCGTGTTCTCCTGATTTACCGCCGTACACAAGGCCTACGGTTGTTTTGTTGTTCCCCATGCCAAACCTCTCTTTTTCCTCATGATTGCAGGTGTCCTCCTGCCGCTGTTCATATACCATTATAATGGCTTAGAAGTAGTCCGGGATATGTAAAAAACGGTATACGGTGTTCTCCGACCAGGCGTAGGAGTCCTTGTAGTCCCAGAAACGGTGCTTGCTGCTGACCGTATGGGCGTTGACCAGCGGGCTGCCGCCGGCATCAAACGCCGTGACGATCGTGCTGTGCTGAAAGGAGCCGTCGCCGTCCCAGTCATAAAAAATGACATCGCCCAGCATCAGCTGCTCGGGCCGCTCCACCAGCTCTCCGCGGAGTCCCCAGCTGCTTGACGACAAAAAGGACTGCAGCGCGTTCGAAACCGCCCAGCTGTAGCTCCACCACTCTTTGCTCCCGACATATCCTTTGTACCACCAGCCCGATTCTCTTTTACCAGTATAGTGGATCGGAGCGCCCCCTGCAAAGAGGCATTGCGAGATGTAATTGGTGCAGTCCACCTCGAATGCGGCAAACTCCGGATTGCTGGTTTCCCACCACTCGTCGGCATAAGCCGCCGCTGCCGCGCGGTTGTAGCGCGATGTTTTGCGGCCGGGGCCACCTTGCAGCACCTCGGCGTTCAGGTAAGGCTTCGACCCGCCGCTGGAATAGGCGTAGGCCGGCTGCCCGGTGTGCACGGCAGGGATGCCGGCGGCCGGATGCTTCTCCGGCGTCAGCTGCTCCACCGACACGATCACCCAGGCGTCCCCATCCCGGATCAGGGTCAGCCTCTCCCGCTGGATCATTTCCTCCACATGATTGACGCCGCCCTTTTCGTAGAACAGCTGCACATACAGCTGCACGTCGATGACCGCCTCCTCCGGGGTATCGCGGATCGTCCGCAGCAGCTTGGCCCTCGTCTCGCTGCGAAGCGGCCTTGCCCCCCTTGCGGCATACCATTGTGACAGCCGGGAAGCCCGCTCACTCCTTGCCAATAAATAAGCCGGATCCGTCACGACCTGATCTGTATGTTGTGACCGGTAATCGATCTGATGCTGGTTGTATTGATTTACATAGGCGTACAGCGTCTGCTTCCATTCCTTCTCCATTCCCATGCATTCCCCTTTCACCCGTTTCGTTAACCCGAAATATGTTGTTTCGGCTGCGTATATTCCACTATATGAAAAAAAGGGAGCACCTATGAACCCTGGTCCATTTTCGCGCGGAAGAGGTCCGCCGGAAGGCCGGAAGCGGACAAGCTGCGCACTCCGTCCCGCCAGTGCGCGGAACCAGTCCAGGCGCAGATCGGGGGAACGTTTTCCCGTTCTTTTGCCGCCTCGGTCTCTTCATATAAATAGACGCAAAAAGTACTTTACTCCCCGGCTTGTAAACGGTATACTAAAAGCGAACCTCACTATTTTGAAATTATGTTTCATCTAGTGAAACAAGGAACGGCAAAGTGATCGCCCTTATCGCTCTCACCCAAGCCACCTGAATGATGACTGATTTGATGAACCACAGTAAGCAGAGGAACCGAATTACGATCAAGGAGGTACATGTAATGACAGCAAAGGATCAATTCTCCACGGCCCGCAGTCTGGAAGTCGGAGGCAAAACCTACCGTTACTACAGCCTGCAGGCTCTTGAGGAGCAGGGACTCGGCAGCATTTCCAAGCTTCCGTTCTCCATCAAGGTGCTTCTGGAAGCCGCTGTCCGCCAATTCGACGGACGTGCCATTACCCAGGAGCATGTATCGCAGCTGGCCAAATGGAATGAAGGACGTGACGATAACAAGGAAATCCCGTTCATTCCGGCCCGTATCGTATTGCAGGACTTCACCGGCGTACCGGTCGTCGTCGACCTTGCGGCTATGCGCGACACCGTGAAAAAAGCCGGCGGGGATCCGAAGAAGATCAACCCGCTCGTACCGGTCGATCTCGTTATCGACCACTCCGTTATGGTTGATGCGTTCGGTACCAGCGACGCCCTCAACTACAACATGCAAGTGGAGTTTGAGCGCAACGAGGAACGCTACCGCTTCCTGCGCTGGGCCCAAACGGCATTTAACAATTTCCGCGCCGTTCCTCCGGGAACCGGGATCGTTCACCAGGTCAACCTGGAATATCTCGCATCCGTGGCGGCGACCAAGACAACCGACGGAGAAACGGTCGTATATCCGGACTCCCTCGTTGGTACGGACTCCCATACTACGATGATCAACGGCCTCGGCGTTGTCGGCTGGGGTGTCGGCGGGATCGAAGCCGAAGCGGGCATGCTCGGACAGCCGCTTTACTTCGTAACGCCTGACGTTATCGGCTTTAAACTGACAGGCAGCCTGACGGAAGGTGCTACGGCGACCGACCTTGCGCTGACCGTTACCCAAATGCTCCGCAAAAAAGGCGTTGTCGGCAAATTCGTCGAGTTCTTCGGACCGGGTCTGGCCAACATCAGCCTCGCGGACCGCGCAACGGTAGCCAACATGGCACCGGAATACGGCGCAACCATCGGCTTCTTCCCTGTCGATGACGAGACGCTGGCTTACCTGCGCAACACCGGCCGTACCGATGAGCAGGTTGCTCTGGTAGAAGCCTACTACAAAGCACAGAACATGTTCCGCACCGCGGAAACCGAAGATCCTGAATTTACGGACATCATCGAACTCGACCTGGCCTCGGTCGTACCGAGCCTTGCCGGACCGAAACGCCCGCAGGACCGCATCGAGCTGACTCATATGAAGGACGCCTTCAACGACATCGTCCGCACGCCGATCGAAAAAGGCGGATACGGCCTCAGCGATGCCAAGATTGAAGAAAAAGTGTCCGTGAAGCATAAAGACGGATCCGTCAGCGAAATGGGAACCGGCGCAGTCGTTATCGCGGCGATCACCAGCTGTACGAATACGTCGAACCCAAGCGTTATGCTGGGCGCGGGTCTCCTGGCGAAGAAAGCCGTGGAACGCGGCCTGAAGAAACCGGGATACGTGAAAAGCAGCTTGACGCCGGGCTCCCTCGTCGTTACGGATTACCTGGAGAAAGCCGGTCTGCTTGAGCCGCTGGAAGCCCTTGGCTTCTACGTAGCGGGCTACGGCTGCGCAACATGTATCGGTAACTCCGGTCCGCTTCCGGACGAAGTAAGCCAGGCTATCACCGACAACGACATGACTGTCGCTGCCGTGCTGTCCGGTAACCGTAACTTCGAAGGACGCGTCCACGCGCAGGTTAAAGCCAACTACCTGGCTTCGCCGCCGCTCGTTGTCGCTTACGCGCTGGCAGGTACGGTCAACATTGACCTGCAGAACGATCCGATCGGTTACGATCCGAACAACCAGCCGGTTTATCTGAAAGATATCTGGCCGACTTCCGCGGAAATCAGAGAAGCGATCGGCTTGTCCGTCAGCCCTGAAGCGTTCCGCCGCAAATACGAAAACGTGTTTACTGCCAACGAGCGCTGGAATGCGATTCCGGTTCCGGAAGGCGAGCTGTACGAGTGGGACGACAAGTCCACGTACATTCAGAACCCTCCGTTCTTCGAGAATCTCGCAAACGGCTTGGCCGACATCGAGGATATCAAGTCCGCACGCGTGCTTGCCCTGCTGGGTGACTCCGTCACGACGGACCACATCTCCCCTGCCGGCAACATTTCGCCGACCAGCCCTGCAGGTCTGTACCTGAAGGAGCATGGCGTTGAACGCAAGGACTTCAACTCTTACGGTTCCCGCCGCGGTAACCACGAGGTCATGATGCGCGGTACGTTCGCGAACATCCGCATCCGCAACCAAGTGGCACCGGGCACCGAGGGCGGCGTTACGACTTACCTGCCTACGGACGAAGTCGTATCCATCTATGATGCTTCCATGAAGTATCAGGATAACGGACAGAACCTGGTCGTTATTGCCGGTAAAGAATACGGTACGGGAAGCTCCCGCGACTGGGCGGCCAAAGGTACGTTCCTGCTCGGCGTCAAAGCCGTCATCGCCGAAAGCTTTGAGCGGATTCACCGCAGCAATCTCGTCGGCATGGGCGTGCTTCCGCTGCAGTTCCAGGAAGGCCATGGCTGGAGCAGCCTGGGCCTCACCGGCCGCGAAACGTTCGACATTGTCGGACTCAGCAACGACATCAAGCCGGGCGAGAGCCTGACCGTCACCGCTACACGCGAAGACGGCACCAAGTTCGAATTCCCGGTAACGGCCCGTCTGGACAGCATGGTCGACGTGGATTACTACCACAACGGCGGCATTCTGCAAACCGTGCTGCGTCAAATGATCGCCAACCAATAATTTAGGTTTAAATAGGAAAGCCCCGCAGTGCCATGGACATGGCCTGCGGGGCTTTTTTATAATACAGCTTATTCTTTGATACCATGGGACGTTGAATAACTGTCGATGATGACGATCGTATCCACGATTCCGTCGTACTCCAGCGCACTGAAGATCAGCAGATCTTTGGCTTCTTTATCGTTCTTGGGCTTATTTTCCTTCAGAAGCACCTGCCTTTTCATATCAAAAACATACGTTAATTGGGAATCCGGTATGGTCGGCATATGAACATCCCCGTAAATACTTTCAAACTGGTCTTTGTGCATGCCGATCTCGGCATCTAATGCAGTTTTATAATGATTCTTCGCTTCTTCCTCGAGCCGGATAGCGGCAACCTTGCCGTCCCGATAAAATGCGTAGACACCGAAGGCATATTCAAACTCTCCCTTTCTCCTTTCTTTGCCCTGTCCCAATACGGCCTCAGCGTCCGCCTGCTTCATTCCATAATACACCTTTCGTCCATCCGCCTTGCTGAGTATGCCCAAATCCTCCACGGTGAACTTTTTTTCATCCTTCTTTTCGCTGCTGCTGCAGCCTCCCAATGCCAGGATAAACAAGATCATTAGAGCGCAAGCGGTTCTCATCATTTCCCCCCTCGTTTGGATTTACTAAATTTTACAACAGCTGGGGCGGTTCGCCAATCACGATTCCGGGATGATGACACTACGTCATCTGATGTTTCATTCACCTAGCAACAGGGTAAAAAAGATACAAAATCACTGTGACGGACTTTTGCGTCTTCAGATTAGCTCTTAATTAAACTTGCTTCACGAAAATCCGTTTCAAAATCCCTGGCATAAGGAGGCCTGCAGAATGATCCATATGCACGGCATCATACCCTATCACCCGTCTTACCCTAAGCCGCAGCCCGTTAACCGGCCGGTGAAGGAAGATGCGGACAAGAATAGGAGCTTTCAAGAGATTTTGCAGGAGAAAATCAGCCAGAACCGCTGATGCACCAAGGTCGGTGTTAGTCGGGCGCCAGGCGGAATCACAATCACGCCGATCCGCTGTATAAATGAAAAAGACCGTGCGCATGATGCGTACGGTCTTTCTCCGTTCCGGTTAACAGTTATTTGCAAATACCTATGCTGACACCCGTCCGCCCGGCAGTGATCTTCGATACTGGGTGGACAAAAAAGCCATATACTTTTTAAGACCTACCCAGCTGAAGTATGCGATCCCTCCAATGATGGCACCAATGATCGCCGCGACCACCATGCTGTATTCTGTCGGGACCTCCATGCCGGGCACGCCCATATTGATCCAGGTTGCGCCGAAAGTACGTATGGCGCCTGCGATCAGTATCAACAATGTGCAAAAGCCAAAGCCGTAGGCAATCACGGCTAAGACCGGGATGACCATGATGCTCAGCAGCCCTGTCGTGCAGTAGAACAACGCCATAGCCAAAATATCGCGGAAAGATCCGCTCCGATGCCCCTCGACGAAGTGCTGGCTCCGGTACGCCTTGGCGAGCTTGCGGGGATCGCCCAAACGCGACAGGATCGCCGCCTCCGGCTGCCCGTTCGCGATGCCCTCTGCAATATGGCTCTCGATTTCCATAACAGCATCCATCCGCTCTTCATCGGGAAGCTTCTCCAAGTACTTGTTCAATTTCTCCAAATAAGACCTTCCATATGTGCTGATCATAAGATCTCTCCTCCATAGATTTGAATTTGATCGACGCTCCGGCTGATCTTGTTCCACTCCGCAGACATCATCTCCACAAGCTGGTGCCCCGAAGGGGTCAGGCTGTAATATTTGCGCGGCGGACCTGACTCCGATTCCTTCCAGAACGATTCAATGTATTGATCCTTTAGCAGCCGCCGAAGCAGCGGATAGAGCGTTCCCTCCGTCACGGCAAGCGGCTCCCATTGATCCAGCAGCGTCACAAGCTCGTATCCGTATCTCGGCTGCTTGGCGATAAGCTGCAAAATGCAGTATTCCAGGATACCTCTGCGGACCTGTGAAGTCCATTCCGACATTTCCATTTCGTTCGTCCGCTCCCTTCGTCACTATAATAACACCAGGTACTTTGCATTGCAAGGTACTATGTCAAAATAGTTCCGAAAACTAATTACAGTCATGCGTGCAATGGTTCTGCGAACTATTTACAACGATATGTCCATTAGTTTGGCGAACTGATTTCAGTCATACGTCCATTAATTTGGTGAACTATTTACAACTATACGTGCACTGGGTTGGCGAACTATATACAACCATACGTGTTCTGGGTTGGTGAACTATTTACAATCACACGCGCATCTGTTATATTTGTTGTATAACAGTTGTTCATACTCTAACAATAAATATGACCTAAGCAGCATGTTGATGAAAGGAGGGCTCATCATTGATTATCCGGTTGGATATGCAGTCCGACGTGCCCATTTACACACAGCTCATGAATCAGATCATCGAAGGAATCGCCAGCAAACAGCTGGCCCCGGGCGAGTATCTTCCCTCCGTCCGCAGCCTTGCCTCGGATATCGGCGTGAACCTGCACACCGTCAATAAGGCTTACACGCTGCTCAAGCAGGAAGGATTTATTCAAATTCACCGGCAAAAAGGGGTCGTCGTGAACCCGGACGGCATGCCGGGAATCACCCCGGACTATCAGCACAAACAGGAAGCCCAGCTTAGACCCGTCATCGCCGAAGCCATCTGCCGGGGCATGGATAAAGCGGAGCTGCTGCGGATCGTGGAAAGCTTTTACGACGAAATCACCCAAGAACCAAAGGAGAATGCCTAATGTACTGGATATCCGTTTTGTTTCTGATTGCCATGTTCGTTCCCCTGTCGCTGTCTCTGATCTGCATGCCTTATTTGACGCGTGAAACCGTCAGCTTCGGCGTATCGGTCAGTGAAGCCGTGTATCACAGCGCTCCGCTGCGCCGCATGCGCAGGCAGTATGTATGGACCAGCTCAGTCGCATACGGCGGGCTGCTGATCGCCTGCCTCCTCGCCATGCTGACTGTGCCGGAAAAGCAGCAGCCTTCCATCATCTCGGGATTCGTAGTGCTGCTGGTAGCTGCTTCGGCAGTTATCAATCTGATTTTTTATACAAAAATGAAACGGTTCAAAGCCACGCTTCCCCCGGAGACGCTGAACCCTTCCGTCGTGGCCGTGGATACGTCATTCCGCAGCGGGAACAAGCTGGTCTGGTCGAATAAATGGTTTCTGATCCACGGAGCCGTTGCATTGATCAGCGCCGCCCTTGCCCTGGCTTACTACGATAAAATTCCCGACACGCTGAACATGAAGTTCAACTGGCAGGGCGAAGTGACCCGAACGGCGGCCAAATCGTACCGGACGGTTCTCGGCCTGAACTTGATGCAGCTGGTAATGATCGGGATCTTTATGACCACGAACTGGTCGATCCTCCGCAGCAAGCAGCAGCTTGACCCGGCCAATCCGCAGCAGTCGGTACGCCGTAACGCCGCCTTCCGCCGCAGATGGTCCATGTTCAACGTCGCGGCCGGCCTCATGATGGTGCTGCTGTTCTCGTTCGTTCAGTACAACATGATCTATCCGCTGAGCCGGGAGGTTATGATGCTTGTCAGCCTGATGATGCCCCTTCTGATCGTCGTGCTGGCCATCGTGCTGGCCTTTTCCACCGGCCAGGGCGGACGGCGGATCGGCGGTCCATCTTCCGGTTCCGGGGCGACGCATGTCGTTAATGATGATAAATACTGGAAGCTCGGCAATATTTATTTCAATCCGCAGGACCCCGCCCTGTTCGTGGAAAAACGGATGGGCATCGGCTGGACGGTCAACTTCGGCAGACCCGGCGCCTGGATTTTCCTGGTCGGTATCTTAGCTGTGATCATTATCGCTGCCCGAGTTGTAAGTTAACCCGCCGGAATGCGATATGTCATATTTACATTCGGGGATATCCCCTTTAGGAGGAAGGTTTATGAAAAAGAAACGAACCCTAAGCGCGGTGGCTGCTGCTTCCCTGACGGCCATCAGTCTGTCTGTCCCTGCGGCGGCTGCTGCCGAAACTCCGGACGCTGCATCCTACGTCTCCATTCGCGAAACCGCAGTCCGATTGGGCGCCCAAGTCAGCTGGGACCCGAATCAACGCTCGGTGACCGTCACAAAAGAAGGTACGAAGCTGGTACTGACCATCGGGCGCTCCACCGCCGTACTGAACGGCAAAACCGTGCCGACCGGAGGAACTGTCCGGATTACCGGCCAACAAGCGATGGCTCCGGCCGCCCTCCTGTCGGCAGCATTGGGCGGCACAGAGAGCGCCGAAGGCCCTTCTGAAGCCGCCGACAATGCCGACTTGTTCCTCCAGGCCTTAAGGGCCGGGAACGGAGCTGAGGCGGCCAAGGTCATGAGCCCCGCCCTGCAGCAGGCCCTGCCCGCTCAAACGCTGAGCGGCCTGTGGAAGAACTACGAGAGCGTCTACGGCCAAGTATCGTCAGTAGGCGGCAAGCAGGAAAGCGACAACGCCGTCCACCATAATGTGGCGTATACGCTGCAGACGGCGGCCGTACCGCTTCAGATCACCCTTCGCCTGAATGCAGACGGCCTGGTGGACGATCTGAACATCGGCCCGGTCTCGGCTGGAGGATACCGGCCTCCGGCTTATGATCGCCCGGAGGCCTATACCGAGCGGGAGGTCCAAATTGGCGAAGGGGAATGGGCTCTTCCCGGAACGCTGACCCTGCCTGTGGGCCAAGGACCGTTCCCTGCCGTCGTGCTCGTTCACGGCTCCGGCCCGAACGACCGGGACACCTCCATCGGCGGAGCCAAGCCGTTCCGCGACCTGGCGGCGGGATTAGCCGCCAATGGCATCGCCGTCCTGCGCTACGACAAGGTCACGTTTGAGCATACCTTTAAAATCGCCGCCAACCCGAAATTAACCGTCAAAGAAGAGACGGTTGACGATGCGCTGTCGGCGGTGAAGCTGCTGACCCAAACACCGGGAGTTGATCCCGCCCGGATTTACGTGGCAGGGCATAGTCAAGGCGGTTATGCGATGCCGCTCATCGTGGATGCCGACGCCAATGCCGGCCGGAACATCGCCGGCACTATCCTGCTGTCCGGCCCGAGCTCTTCATTTATCGACGTTGTCGTGGAGCAGCAGGCGGAATTGGTTTCCCGCGTAAAACAGCTGGGTCAGGATCCTGCGCCTTACGAGCGGCAGGCTGCTGTGTGGACCCAGGCCGCCAAGCTGCTGGACGACCCGCAGTATTCGGTCTCACACCTGCCGGAGAGCTTTCCGATTCCACCGGCTTACTGGTGGTACGATAAGAAGGATTATAAGCCAGCCGAATTAGCTAAAACGCAGAGCGGCCCGATGCTCGTCCTGCAGGGCGAAAACGACTGGCAGGTGCCGATGCATGAATTTAAGCAGTGGAAGGAAGCATTAAAAGGCCGCGCCGATGTGGAGTATAAGTCATTCCCGAAAGTAAACCATCTGCTTGCCGAATATGACGGCCTCTCCACCGGCGCGGAATACGCGCAGCCTTCCAACGTGACACCGGCAATCATCGATACGATCGCAAGCTGGATCGGCAAACAGAAATAGACCGGACGTAATCCGTCGGCCGGCAGCGGGAACCCCGACACTAAATAGCTGAGACGCCTGCCAGCTGATAACGTCACTAAAATACACGGCAAGCCCCTTGAACTGGATCAAGGGGCTTGTTTTTTTTGTCTTCCTATTGAGGTTGCTAAACCCATCGATGTTTGGGATGTTTGGGGTGTGTGGATTTCTGGATTTGTGGTCACGCCCCCCCTCCCCTGCGCGGATTCGCGGATGGATTTCCCGCCGGAACTCTGGGATAATGTGGTTTAGAATCTGATTGCTTCATACCCTATTCCAATTTCATGCTTAGGAGGCCCTGTCCATGAGTGAAAAACGTCCCATTACCGCCGATGACTTGTACCGGATGCATTGGGTCAGCGACCCTGCCGTATCCCCCAAGACCGGCGCTGTCGCGTACATATCGAAAACCGTTAACGACCAGCATGGGGGCTACACCTCCCATATTCGCCTGATCTCGCCGGACGGCCGGGAGGATACCGCCTTTACCGCCGGCGAGCAGGACGCCTCGCCAGCATGGTCTCCCGACGGCTCCAAGCTTGCCTTTCTGCGCAAGAAGGGCGATGCCCGCCAAGTCTGGGTCATGCCCGCGCACGGCGGCGAAGCCCAGGCCGTAACGGAGCTGAAGCACGGCGTCAGCGCCTTCAAATGGGCGCCCGTCGGCAGCGCCCTTCTGCTCCGCGCCGAGGCTCCTTCGGCCGATGAGGCCGTCGTTGCGGAGGACCCCGGAGCCCAGGCGGAGAAAGCCGGCAAGGACAAACAGCCGGACGAAAAAATCATTCATCGTATAAAATACAAGGCTGACGGCGCCGGGCTGTGGAATGATCGAAGAACGCATCTGTTCGTTCACGATCTTGCCACTTCCGCATGTACGCCGGTCACTTCGGGCGACTTCGATGTGTCTTCGTTCCATTGGTCGCCGGACGGCAGCCGCATCATCTATACCGCCACACATGCCTCCGCTTCCTTCCCGGATCCGGACCTCCGCCTGACCAACGATTTATTCGTGGCGGAGCGAGACGGCGGAAATGTCCGCCAATTGACGGACGGGCGCCTGAGCATCGGGCCCATCGCCTACACGCCGGACGGCAGCCATATCCTGATGCTGGCCGACGACTTGAACTGCGGCTTTGCCACGCTGACACGCATCTACCTGATTCCCGCTGAGGGCGGCGAAGCACGCGCCTACTATGAGGACCTGGACGTACAGCTCGGACACGCCTGCGTTGGCGATATGCGCGCGGGAGCCGGCAGTCCGCCCGTCTTCAGCGAAGACGGCAAGTACGTCTTCCTGCAGCTGAGCGAGGACGGCGGCGTCAAGGTCGCCCGCTTTGCGCTGGACGGCTCCGATTACGAAATCATCGCCGGCGGCGACCGGGAAATTTACCAGTTCGCCCTGGCACCGGAAGGCAGGCTGATTCTTGCTTCCGCAGATACGCTTCATCCGGGAGATCTGTTTGCCTTTGACATGGCAAACGGTGAAGAGACCCGGCTGACCGACTGCAACAAGGAGCTGTTCAGCGAACTTGTGCTGAGCGAGCCGGAAGCCTTCCGCTTCGAAGCCTCGGACGGGTGGCCGATTCAGGGCTGGATCATGAAGCCGGTCGGCTTCAAGGAAGGCTCCAAGGTGCCGGCCATCCTGGAAATCCACGGCGGACCGCAGGCGATGTACGGCTGCACGTTCATGCACGAGTTCCAGCTGCTCGCCGCGGCCGGATTTGCCGTGTTCTACACGAACCCGCGCGGCGGCCACGGGTATGGCCAGGTCCATGTCAATACGGTCCGCGGCGATTACGGCGGACGCGACTACCAGGACCTGATGGATGCGGTGGACTATGTCCTGTCCGCCTATGACTACATCGACGACGCCCGGCTCGGCGTCACCGGCGGCAGCTACGGCGGCTTCATGACGAACTGGATCGTCGGGCATACCAACCGGTTCCAAGCCGCCGTCACCCAGCGTTCGATCTGCAACTGGGTGTCGTTCTACGGCGTCAGCGATATCGGGTACTATTTTACCGAGGATCAGATTTGGGGCAATCCGTGGGACGATCTGGAGAAACTGTGGAAGCATTCCCCGATCGCTTACGTGAAGCAGGTGAACACGCCGCTCCTGATCCTGCACGGGGAGCAGGATCTCCGCTGCCCGATCGAGCAGGGAGAGCAGCTGTTCGTGGCGCTTAAGCGCCTTGGCAAGGAAGCGCAGTTCATCCGTTTTCCGGGAGCCGACCACAACCTGTCCCGCAGCGGCAATCCGCATCTGCGCACCCGCCGGCTGACCCATATCGTACGCTGGTTTGAAGAGCATATCGAGCACTGATTTCACTGACTTCACTGATGCCACTGATTTCTAATTCATATTCTATAATCTAAAACAAGCCCGCCCTACCGGGGAAATCCGGTATGGCGGGCTTTCTCTATAACGATGACGCAGACCGTTTGTTTTCTTATTCTCTTCATCCGTTCACAACCTCAGTGGGCTTACGTCCGTTTACGGAATCATCAGCCCCATTTCCCGCGCCGCTTCGATCAGCACGGGAGCGAACTCATTCAGCGTTTCGCTGGACAGCCGGCTCACCGGACCGGATACGGACAGGGCGGCGGCGACGCGGCCGTTCCGGTTCACGATCGGCACCGCCACCGCGGCGGCGCCGGGCTCGCGCTCCTCGATGCTCGTCGCATAGCCCCGCTCGCGGATGTCCTGCAGCTGCCGCACATAGCTGCCGCCCTTCACCAGCTCCGCCCAATCCGGATCGCTCAGGAGCTCCTCCTGATCGGCAGGCGCGGCAAACGCCACCAGCACCTTGCTCGACGCTCCCACCGTAAGCGGCAGGCGCGCTCCGACCTGCGCCACCCTCCGGATGGCCTGGTTGCTCTGCACCGCCTGGATCCGCAGACGGTCCTTCCCGTCCCGCAGGTACAGGCTGACCGTCTCACCCAGCCGGTCGCGCAGCCGCTCCATCGCCGGCAGCAGCAGCACCGCCGGATCGTCGCTTTGCGATAAATGCGTGGACAGCTCCCACACTTTAATGCCAAGCCGGTATTTCTCCGTCGCCGCATCGCGGACGACGAAAGCCTTCTCTTCAAGAGTCGTCATCAGCCGATGGACGGTGCTCTTGTGCAGTCCGATCATTCCGGCGATTTCGGTCAGTCCCAGCTCGCTGTTCTGTGTAAAACACATCAATATATCCAGTGCCCGTTCAACGGCACGAACCGTTAATTTGCGGTCTTCCATTCCGATCCCGCCCCTCAAATGTTTCACCACATGAAACATGGTTACATAAATTATAAGAAATTCGCCGGATAAAGTCTATATTTTCTTCTTTGACCCTTTCGCAAGAAGACGCCAATACGTAGCTAGGGCCAATGTCCGGCTTCGCTGCACTCGCGCACCACCGGGTGCCCATCTGCATGTGCAAGTTCATGCCGCCGGGCACTCTATGCTCATGTCCGCATCAGGAGGACAAGGGTAGCCGGCAGGTGAACTATGGAGCGGTTCACTATTACAATTGTCTAACAATTGTCCGCCCCGGATTGACTTTGACCTCAGGCTTGCATAGGATATAGAGTAAAATTTTATATGTTTCGTAAACGAAGCCCGGAAGTTAAACTTAATATAGTAAAGTATTTATAAGGAGGGGCACGCATGAACATGACATCCCGTAACGACGTACATCTTCCCCGCCCCCTGCCCGATACACCATTACCGTTATCTACGCGAATGATTCGCTTTAAGCATATTTTGGTGGCACTGCTCTTGTCCGTTGTATTTTTCCTGCTCTTCTGTTTCATTGCGTTGCATGCCTACATCGCCTGGGTGTTGTCCAATCCGACAGTCGCCCCCTTGTACTCCAATCCGATGCAGGCCAAGTCCATGAAATACGAGGACGTCACTTTCCCGGCCCATGACGGCAGCCGGATGATGCAGGGCTGGTACATTCCGGCCGCAGGATCAACCAAGACGATCGTGTTCAGTCACGGGTACGGCGCCAACCGGGAGGAAACCTGGATCCCGATGTACGATTTGGCGCATTTCGCCCACCGCTTAAATTTTAACGTCATTATGTTCGATTACGGTTTCGCTTCCCAGAACAGCAAAGCCGTCGCGACGGGCGGCAAGGTGGAAGCCCAGCAGCTGCTGGGGGCCATCGATCTGGCCAAGCAGCGCGGGGCCAAGCAGATCGTGGTATGGGGCTTCTCGATGGGCGCCGGCACGGCCCTTCAGGCCGGACTGCAGACCAAGGATGTCGACGCCATGATTCTCGACAGCACCTTCCTGCTCGAGCCGGATACGCTGTACCATAACATCAAAAATCAGATCGATCTGCCGCGGCATCCGTCGCTGGAAATTCTGCAGCTGCTGTTCCCGGTACTGAACGGCACGAGCCTGAACCAGATTCCATACCAGCAGGTCAAAAAGGAGGATTATCCGTTCCCGATCTTCTTTATCCACGGGACGGAGGACGAGAAGGCGCCTTATCCAATCGCGGAGAAGCTTGCCTCCAACCAGACCAATCCGTATTCGGACGTCTGGATCGTGAAAGGCAGCCACCACGAGCTGATCTTCCGCGAACACTCGCGTGAGTACCTGCGCCGGGTGTCCACCTTCCTTGGCAATATCAAGCTGGCTGAGCAGAAGGATATCGACAATGACCCTATGATAAGAAAAACGTCTATCGACGTACCTTCAAAGAAGACAGACCGCGATTAGCTGAAGTTTTTCTTGCGATTATAGAATGGTTCAGCTTTCGCTGAAATTTATAAATTCTATAATCTTAAGAAAAACGTCTATCGACGTACCTTCAAAGAAGACAGACCGCGATTAGCTGAAGTTTTTCTTGCGATTATAGAATGGTTCAGCTTTCGCTGAAATTTATAAATTCTATAATCTTAAGAAAAACGTCTATCGACGTACCTTCAAAGAAGACAGACCGCGATTAGCTGGAGTTTTTCTTGCGATTATAGAATGGTTCAGCTTCGCTGAAATTTATAAATTCTATAATCTTCAAAAAATAGCTGGTACAAACAAAAGAGGGCACGCCCCCTTCCGGGCGTGCCCTCTTTCTATGTTGCCGTCATTATTCTTTGATCAAAGACAGAAACTCCGCTCTCGACGCCGGGTCTTCACGGAAAATGCCGCGTACGCCGGAGGTCACCGTCTTGCTGCCCGGCTTCTTCACCCCCCGCGAACACATGCACAGATGCTCGCCTTCCACGACGACCATCACACCATGCGGCTGCAGCACATCGACCATAATGTCGGCTATCTGGGACGTAATCCGCTCCTGTACCTGCAGACGGCGGGTGACCGCCTCGACCAACCGGGCCAACTTGCTGAGTCCGGCAATTTTCCCGCTCGGAATGTAGCCGATATGGACCTTGCCGAAAAACGGCGCCATATGATGCTCGCATTGGCTGTAATACACGATATCCTTGACGATCACCAGTTCCTCATGATTTTCGTCAAAGGTCACGCCCAGCACATCACGCGGGTCTACCTCATATCCGGCAAAAATTTCCTCATACATCCGGGTAACGCGGGCGGGTGTCTCTAGAAGCCCTTCCCGCTCGGGATTTTCACCGATCAGCTTCAAAATTTGCTCGATATGGTACTCGATCTTCTCGCGGTTTTCACCAACCCGCGTGTTCACGTAATCTTTAACGCCAGCCACAGCACTTCCTCCTATCGCTACCCCCTGCTTCTCTGTAGACGTTCTATGCTGAGGGGATTATTTCTTCTTGCGGCCTTGACCTTGTGCCGGGCCCTTCTTGCCGGAAAACTGCTGATTTTTCATCATCTGCTGCGCTTTCTGCATCTGGCGCCCGTTCAGGTTGTAACCCATTTGCTTGGCCATCTTTTGAAGCATTTGCGGGTCATTTTGCATTTTTTCCATTTGCTTGCGCAGATAATACACGCCGATAAAAAACCCGCCGACCAAGCCGACGATCAGCGTAATAATTGGAATTACATATTGCATATTCCGCCACCCCTATAAGTATAAATCGATTCCTTGCGCGTGCCTGAGCAGCACGAACCTATCATAGCATGTCCAAATGCGGCTCGCAAATGAATTCTAGGCCAGTACAGCCTCGATAAATACGGTCGTTTCCTGCGCCAAATCCAGCTCTTTAATATCCAAATGACCCGCTTCGCCGCGCACGATCCGGACGACCGGACGTCCTGGCAGCCCCCGGTGCTGACGGACGACAAGCCCCGTCTCCTTGTTCGACAGCCTGACGGCCGTCCCGTTGGGATAGATCGACACCATCCTCGTAAACTGGACCAGCACGCCGTGGTCGAGCTGCTTTTCCGACATGGCCATCATTTGCTCGCAGGCTTCATGCGGCATCAGCCTCCGGCCCGAAGGCTTCAGCGGATGAATCATCCGGTCGTAAGCGTCCGCAGCGGCGACGATTTTGGCATATAAATGAATCTCGTCTCCGGTCAGTCCCCGGGGAATGCCCAAGCCGTCAACCCGCTCATGATGTTGAAGGGCGACGTGGGCGATCATCAGGCCGAACTCCCTTTTGTTCTTGAGCTTCTCGAAACCGCGCCAGGTGTGATGGCTCTTGGAATCCGGGAACAGCTCGTCTCCCTCCCGCATGCCGTTCTTGCCGATATCATGAAGCAGGGCGCCCGTAGCTAGCTCTTTGACCTGCTGATAATTCAGGCCCATATTGACGCCCATCACCGTGGACAGCAAGCATACATTCATCGCGTGAACATACTGGGCGTTGTCTGCGGTCCGGACATCCGTAAGCTGCACGAGCAGCTCTTTGTTATCCATCACGTCCTCGAGGAGATGGTCCACACTCGCGCCGATCAGCTGGGTGTTCCATTCCTTCCCGGACCGCACCGCTTCAAAAGCGTCACTCATCTCCTGAATCAAGCCCTGTTTGGTTGCCTCGCTGAGAATGTCCTCCGTCTCCACGTCCGCGTACAGCGGATCCTGGATGTAGAGCATCGTGACCCCGATTCGGTTCAGCGTACTGATCATATACACGGTAAGCTGGACTCCCGCCGACAGCAGTACCGTCCCATTCCCGGAATAGATGGTTTTCCCCAAAAATTGCCCGGGCTCCACACTTTCAATGCCTACATACCTCATGAACGTTCCCCCGATTGGTTACTTAATCGGCCCATCCCTTTCTTTCGGGCAGGGAGTTCTCCAAGGTCAAGAGATGGCGCTTGATCTCCATCCCTCCGCCATATCCTACGAGACTGCCGTCGGCGCCGATCACCCGGTGACACGGGACGATCAGCGGTACGGGATTTTTGTTGTTGGCTCCGCCGACGGCACGGACGGCCTTCGGTCTGCCAATCGCATTTGCGATATCTGCATAGGATCGGATCTCTCCATAAGGAATATCGGCAAGCGAGCTCCAAACCTGAAGCTGGAACGGCGTTCCCCGCATATCCAGCTGCACGTCGAACGTCTTGCGTTCCCCGGCAAAGTACTCACCCAGCTGGCGCTTCGCCTCTGCCAAACGCTCGTCGTCCTGAACGAAATCACCGCCGCCGCACCAGGTGCGGGACCATTTCTGGAGAACCGCCTCCTTGACGTTAAACGGTCCGAACTCGATCAGGCACAGCCCTTTCTCCGTTGCGCACAGCGTCAGCGGGCCGATCGGAGAAATCATCTCCGAATAATAGACCGTTTCCTTCTCGCCTCCCAAACCGGGAGAAAAATCATCCGCAGCCATTTCGGCATCTGCGGGTTGTCCGCTTCCAGCGGGCTGAAGCTTTTCCTGCGCTTCGCTCATCATGTCTATCACCTTCTCGTCTTGTTCTGAAGCCAGACCTTTATTCAGCCAATTCAAAGCTTCTTCCCCTCCTATCCGGCCCAAAGACCACGCTGCGGCACCCCGCAGTTCCGGTCTTGGGTCTTCCAGCAGCACCCGGCCGAGGCGGGGCACCGCCGATGTATCCTTGAAGTTGCCGAGCGCAATCACGGCGTTGCGCTGAATCGGCTTGCGGCCGCGCCAGGCGGCTGCGCTTTCCCCAAACTTCTCCTTGAACTCCTTATTGCTCAGATCCAGAATAGGCAGCAGCAGCGGCTTGTCCTTCTCGGGATCCGGCAGCAGATACTCATGATGCGTCCAGTTCTTCCCTTTGTTCTTTGGACAGATGACCTGGCAGGTATCGCATCCATACAGCCGGTTGCCGATCTTGCGCATCACCTCGTCCTCCAGAAAGCCCTTGGTCTGGGTCAAAAAGGAGATGCACCGCTGCGCATTGAGCTGGCCGGGGCCGACCAGCGCTCCCGTAGGGCATGCGTCGATGCACATCGTGCAGTCGCCGCAGTCCTCCGTGACGGGCGTATCCGGCGGAAACGGAATGTTGGTGACCATCTCCCCGAGGTAGATCCATGAGCCCCATTTGGGCGAAATGATGCAGCAGTTCTTCGCGCTGAAGCCGATGCCGGCCCGCTCCGAAACCGCCCGGTCCACCAATGCCCCGGTATCCACCATGCTCTCCATCACCGCATCCGGTACCCGCTCCCGGATGAACGCCTCAAGCTTGCCCATAGCGTCCCGCAGCACCTGATGGTAATCCCGCCCCCACGCGGAACGGGCAAGGATCCCCCGGTATTGTCCAGGCACCTGTTTGGGCTTGTGTTCCATTTTGGATGGATAGGCTACGGCAATAGCAATGAGGGAGGCGGGCTGTGCATCGGGGAGTGCCGGGGTGACGCGTTTGTCCAGATCCGGCTCTTCAAAGCCGGATTCGTAACCAAGCTTGCGGTGGTTCTCGAGAATCGATTTCAGAGAGACAAACGGGTCAGCCGAAGCAAAACCGATATCGTCAATGCCGAACCCGGCCGCAGCCTCTTTAATGTCTTGTTTCAGCTGCTCCCACGGCGAAGCCGAAGGAGCGTACGCAGCCTGTGGTTTACCTGATGTCATTTCTCCTTGCGGCCTCCTTTCCGTTAAGAGTCGTTCCATAATGTCTTACAGCGATCTCGCTTTGGATAACGGCCAGAAAATAAATTCAGCCCGCCCCACGATGGCGCTCGCTTCCACGCTGCCGAAGGAACGGCTGTCCCGGCTTGCGCCGGCATGCCGGTTGTCCCCCATCACAAAATAGTGATCCTTGTCCAGCTTGACCGGGCCGAAATCCGCATCCTGAATTTCCACCTCGGTGTAAGGCTCGCTCTGCTCCTTACCGTTCACGTACAGCTTGTGGCTCTTCACTTCCACGGTGTCACCCGGCACGCCGATGATCCGCTTTACCAGAAATTCCTTTTTCTCCGGACCGTTGCTCGGATCGCGAAGCACGACGACCTCGCCATGCTTCGGTGCGGTAAAATCATATACGATCTTATCGACAAACAGCCGTTCCTGCTCTACCAGCGTCGGCTGCATCGACTGCCCGCGGACCATGGACAGATTAAAAACGAATAAATTCAGCAGCATCATAATGACAAATGCGATAACCAGTGTTTTGGCCCAGTCCCAAAATTCGGACAGCCAGCCGCGCTTGCCTGCCTGCTCTCCCGGCGTTGTAACCGGAACCGGCTCGGGGCGGCCTTGCTCCCGCTGATCGACTTGATTCATGCTACACCTCATTTTTATGACAAATTCCCATATATACAGAAAAGCATATCTTCGGGCCTTTTGCAACGCCGCAAAGATATGCTCAAGTATAGTAAATATTGCTTATTAACGATATGGATGTAGGTTTTCTCCATAATACCAAAGGGTCGTTATCTCTATTGCGGCGCGACAATGCTGAGTTTCTGGAATGCCTGCAGCACCTTGTTGGCCCCGTAGCCCATCGCCTCATACAGAGGCATCGCGGCCTTGTTATGCTCGTCTCCTGCAATCATAATTCCGCTGACCTTACGCTGCTGGAACCGGCCTTCCATCATGGTGACCAGTGCCTTGCCAATTCCCTTGCGGCGGTAATCCGGATGGATGGCAATACGATAGTAGAAGCCGTGGTTATGCTCGATCGTGCCGATCAGGGCACCGACGATCTGTTCATCCTCTTCTGCAACCATAATCAGGTCAGAATCCCAGTAGAGCTGCCTGGAGAAAGGTTCGATCGTATTCTCGTAGCATTCTTCGGATAACGCGATTTGCAGCAGCTCGTTGACACGAGTCGCATCACTTAACTGAAAGGAACGAACATGCATGTTTAAATCTCCCTTTTCGTTAGCTTTATAGGATTAAGGGGATTTTCAGGGAAAACAAAAAAACCCTCTAATCCAAGGTATAGTATTACGACAAAAACCGTGAAAATCCTTCTTTATCATCCATTAAACCATAGTTTACTTTAAAAAACACGCGTTTTCTTTTGAAAGCGCTTTATGGCAAGCGTTTTCATTCTATCATCTGTAAATTTCCCATATAATGGACTAGTTTTGCGGCATAATCCTTCGGGATTTGGGTAAAGGATAACAAATGCGTCTTTCGACGTGCCTTCATGGAATCCAAAAAAGTTTTTTTTCTCGCGATCAAAGAATGGCACTTCCCGCCTGGATCATTTGAGGTTCTCACTGGAAAAGGCTGCGGTTAAGTCCGTTCCAATACAGCTGGCAAGCCCGCCTCAGGATTAATTCGACTTTGTAAACATAAATGTTGATTTAATCGAAAAAATACGGTTTAATAGAAATGGAATCACGTTCCATGCTACATACCTATGCCGATAAAGGGCTCTTTTGGACAACAAAAGCGTTCCTTTATTCATATGAATCAACCGCCTGCGTTGATTCTACCCAAAAAAACATTAACAGGAGGTATTTATTATGGCATTTCAATTACCACCACTTCCATACCCGAATGATGCGCTCGAGCCGCACATCGACGCTCAAACGATGGAAATCCATCACGACCGTCACCATAACACTTATGTAACGAACCTGAACGCGGCTCTGGAAAATGCTCCTGAACTGCAAAACAAAAGCCTTGAAGAGCTGATCTCCAACCTGGACAGCGTACCTGAGAACATCCGTACAGCCGTTCGCAACAACGGCGGCGGACACGCTAACCACTCCCTCTTCTGGGAAATCATCGCCCCTAAAGGCGGAGACAAGCCAAACGGCCTTCTGGCTCAAGCGATCGACAGCGAGCTTGGCGGCTTGGACAAATTCAAGGAAGAATTCACCAAAGCGGCTACAACCCGTTTCGGCAGCGGCTGGGCATGGCTCGTCGTGGACAAGAACGGCAAACTGGCTGTAACTAGCACGCCTAACCAAGACAACCCGCTGATGGAAGGTCAAACACCGGTCCTCGGTCTGGACGTTTGGGAGCATGCTTACTACCTGAAATACCAAAACAAACGCCCTGACTACATCGCAGCGTTCTGGAACGTTCTGAACTGGGATGTTGTCAGCAAACGTTACCAGGAAATCGTACAGCCGTAAACTGTACCTTCCCGGAAATAAAGGGGCTGCCCCCAAGAACTGCATTGCAGTTTCTTGAGGGGCAGCCCCTTTTGCTTGTCTCTAAACCGGGTAATTACCGGCGGCTGGGAACAAGCTCTGGTTCACGTTTTAAACGATTAATAGGATGAATGTTTAAAATAGTTCTGTAAAATTTTCAAGAATACATTAGGAAAAGCATAATGCTGCATATCCTGCTCATCGATCCATCGGTACTCCGTCTGGACGGACGGCTCGCCACTGTCCCCGGCCGCGTACATCGCCTTCAGCTCGGCTGCCTGCGGCAGGTCCTCTTCGCGGCAGCGGTAGACCTGCAGGTTCCAGTGAATATGGCTGAAGGTATGCTCCGCGTCCGTTAAATGCGCGATCGGCCGCGCAGCGATGCCTTCCTCGAGCAGCGCCCCGGCGAGGATATCCATCGCCGGCTCGTCCGGCAGACGCCCGCTGCGCGCCGCCGGCGTCTGCAAATGCGGCAGCTCCCACATGCGGGCGAGCAGCCCTTCCTGCGGACGCTGGCGGATCAGGACGCGGCCGCTATGTTCGCCGCGGCCCTCCACGAGGGCCACCACCCGGTACTCGGGCCGCGGCGGCTTCGCCTTGGTCTTGATCGGCAGCTGCTCCTCCTTGCCTTCCTGCCTGGCGGAGCAGTGCTCCATCACCGGGCAGGTCAGGCAGTGCGGCGACTTGGGCGTGCACACCAAGGCGCCCAGCTCCATGAGCGCCTGGTTGAAGTCCGATGCCCGGCCGTCCGGGATCAGCTCCACGACCAGGCTTTCCATAAAGGCGCGGGTGCTTCCCTTCATGATATCTTCCTCAATCAGGAAGTATCGCGACAGCACCCGCATCACATTGCCGTCAACGGCCGGTTCCGGCTTGTTGAAGGCAATGCTCAGAATCGCGCCGGCCGTATACGGGCCGACCCCCTTCAAGGCGAACACGGACGCCTTGTCGTCCGGCACTATACCGCCGTGCAGCTCCTTCACCTGCTTGGCCGCAGCCTGCAAATTGCGCGCCCGGGAGTAATATCCGAGGCCTTCCCAGCATTTGAGCACATCCTGCTCAGGGGCGTCGGCCAGGTCCTCCACGGTCGGAAACCGCTCGATGAACCGGTTGAAGAACGGAATGACCGTGTCCACCCGCGTTTGCTGCAGCATGATTTCCGACACCCAAATATAGTAGGGATTGCGGTGGCGCCGCCACGGCAAATCCCGTTTATGCTTGTCGTACCATTCCAGCAGGTTGATGCTGAAATGCCGTTTCTGCTCCATTGAACTTATCGAACTGCTCATGAGGTCCTTCATACCTTTCTGGCTGGCTTGATCATGAGCCGGCCTATTCCCGCTTCTCTACAACAGCGAAGGCGGAAGCCAGCTCGGTCTGGTGGGAGATCGATAGATGGATTACATATTCCGGCTCGCCCGGCAGCTCGAGGCGCTCCCAAGCCTGCTCGTTCAGCACCACGACGGGTTTGCCGCTCTCATCGGGAAGCACTTCCATGTCCACAAAGCCGATTACCCCGCCGATACCGCAGCCAAAGGCTTTGGAGATAGCCTCCTTTGCGGCGAAGCGCCCGGCGACAAACTCGGTCAGGTTTCCGCCGCGTTTCTTGGCTTCCTCCCTTTCACGGGCTGTCAGCACCCGCTCCATAAAACGGAAGCCCTGACGGCTGCCGAGAAGCAGCCCAACCCGCTTGATTTCCAGCACATCGTGCCCGATTCCGTAAATCAATGCCCCGCACCTTCCCTTCCATGACATACAAATCCTATTGTAACAGGTGCACGTCCCAAAAACGAGCCGCTTGTGAATAGGCGGCTTTTACCAGCTGTTATTCCTGGAACGATCCCCGGCAATACCTCAAAAGCTGTAGCGCACACGAAAAATGCGGAGCCCTTCGCCGGGCTCCGCATTCTTGTTACCGTCTACGATTATACGGTACTCCGCGCCAGCAGCCGCGCACCGTATCCCTCCAGCTTGATGCTTCCGGCGACGGGATCGCCGCCAAGCAGATCGCGGTATCCCCGCTCATCCAGATCCACTTGCTTGTCCTCACCCGTGAAGTTCAGGACAAACACATAGTCCGTGCTGCCGTCCGACCTAAGCTGGACCGTAACCCCTTGCGGAAGCTCGGTATCCAGCACCGGGCTGACCCCCGCTTCCCGAATAAGGCGGGCATAGAAATCGCCGTAGAACGGCTCCTTCGCGCGTGAGGCGAGGTAATAGGCCTTGCCTTGTCCGAACGAATGTACCGTCAGCACCGGACGCCCCGCGTAAAAATCGTCGCCGTACTCCGCCAGCACCTGGGCGCCTTCAGGATGAATCAGGTCGCACAGGTCGTACAGCTCATAATCGCCTTCGAGGCCCAGGCCGTTGTTCTGGACGGGGATCATCCGGTTGAGCTCGCCCCCATGCAGGCCGTCGATCTCTTCGGACCAGATGCCGAGCGTCTTGCGAAGCGGTCCAGGGAATCCGCCCAGATGGCAGAGGTCGCTCTCATTGACGATGCCGGACCAGTAGGTCGCCACCAAGATGCCTCCGCCGGCCACAAACGCCTCGAGCGCGGCACCGGCTTCCGCCGTGCATAAATACATCATCGGGGCGACAATCAGCTTATACCGGGAGAAGTCGTCGCCCGAGCCGATGACGTCCACGGGCACGCCCATGTTCCAGAAGGCGCGGTAATGCTGCATCACCGTTCCTTCGTAGTCAATTCCCCGGTTCAGCGGCCCCTGAGAATCTTTCACGGCCCAGCGGTTGTCCCAATCCGCGATAATGGCCGTCTCCGCAGGCACGCCGGAACCGGTCACCGCGGCGATTTGCTCCAGCAGGCCGCCCAGCCGGGCTACATCCTGGAACACCCGCGTGTGCTCGTGCCCGGCGTGGTCGACGACGGCGCCGTGAAACTTCTCGCTGGAGCCGCGGCTCTTGCGCCACTGAAAATACTGCACGGTGTCCGAGCCATGCGCTACGGCCTGCAGCGAGGAGAGCAGATGCATGCCCGGGCGCTTCAGCTTGCTGACCGGCTGCCAGTTCGTCAGGCTCGGCGTGCTCTCCATCAGCATGAACGGCTGCCCGCCTTTCAGTGAACGAAACAGATCGTGGTTAAAGGAGAACCAGGATGCGAGCTTGCCCGGGTCCTGCTTGTCATGCCACGTCGGATAGGCGTCCCAGGAGATGACGTCCAGGATATCCGCGAATTTGCGGTAATCCAGCCCTTCGAACCAGTCCATCATATTCGTGGTCGCAGGAAGGTCCGGCCGGATCGCCTTGAGCGGAGCAATTTCCTGTTTGCAGAAGTCCACGGTTTGGTCCGTGACGAATCTTCTCCAGTCCAGATTGTGGCCGTGGACCATCTTTTCCCCGTGCCGGGCGGGAGATTCGATCTGGGACCAGTCCGTATACGTATGGCTCCAGAACGACGTCCACCAAGCCTGATTCAAAGCCTCCAGCGATCCGTAACGCGCCTTCAGCCACTCGCGGAACGCTTCCTGGCAGTAATTGCAGTGGCACTCTCCGCCGTATTCATTGGAAATATGCCAGCCGATCACAGCCGGGTGGTTCGCATACCGCTCCGCCAGCTTCGTATTGATGATCCGGGTCTTCTCCCGGTATACGGGCGAAGAATAGCAGTGGTTATGGCGCCCGCCATGCAGATTGCGCACCCGGTTCTCCCCTACGCGCAGCACTTCGGGATACTTCTGCGACATCCATGCAGGCCTTGCGCCGCTGGGGGTTGCCAGCCATGCATAAATTCCGTTTGCTGCAAACCGGTCCAGCACCTGGTCAAGCCAATCGAACGTAAATACGCCTTCCTCCGGCTCCAGCGCAGCCCAGGCAAAAATGCCGATGGCCATCACGTTGCAATGGGCCAGCTTCATCAGCCGGATGTCCTCTTCAAGCACTTTCGGATCGTGCTGCCATTGGTCCGGGTTATAGTCGGCCCCATGCATGAAACCTGAAATTTGCGGGCTGATCGGTGGATAGGATTTCTTCATATGAATACAAGCCTCTTTTCTGTTATGGGATATAAAGCGCCGGGAGCGGATAACCGTCATGATCAAACAGCGTCAGATTGCTCCAATTGTTGGCATGGCCGACGGACCACACCTGCTGCGACGGGATCCAGCACGGCTCCCAATAATAGAAGCCCAAGCCCCGGCCGTCCGGCGTGTGGCGGATGATGTCGGTTAGCGCTTTCAAATAAGCCTGCTGGCCTTCAGCCGAAACGGGGAACGCGGACGGCAATGCTTCATCATTCTCCACGATGAGGGGAAATCCTTCCCTAGTCCGAAAGGTCCAGGGGTAAGCCGTTTCCACGACGACGATGTCCCGCCCAAACCGCAGAGACAAATCCTGCAAATTCCGTTCGAGCTGCTCCAGCGGACCGTGCCACCATGGATAATACGACAATCCGATCACGTCATGAGGAACCCCCTGCTCCTCCATCCGCTCAAAAAAGGTCAGGCTGCCTTCCGGATCCCCGCCGCGGTCGATGTGCAGCATCACCCGGACTGATCGGTCCACCGCCTGCACAGCGCTTGCACCAGATTTGAGAAGCCCGCACAAGCGGGCCCATGGCTCCTCATCCGCACCGGCCTCCGCTCTCGGATCCACCTTCGCATCCGGCCAGAGCATGCCGTTAGTAATCTCATTTCCGATCTGGACCATATCCGGCAGGGCACCGCCGGCGCGCAGCACCGCCATCACTTCGTACGTATAATCGTAAACGGCCTGTTCCAGCGCCGCCCCGCGCAGTTCTTCCCAAGCGGCCGGCTTCCACTGGTTCGCCGGGTCGGCCCACTTGTCCGAGTAATGAAAATCCAGCAGCAGATGCATGCCGAGCTCCTTGACCCTTTTGGCCATTATCAGAGTCCGCTCCAGATTGCAGTAGCCTCCCGGCGGATCATTCCAGATCCGCAGCCGGATGGAGGTGGTGCCGCTGCGCTGTAAAAGCTCAAGAACGCCCACCTTGTCCGGGCCCTCATGAAACGTGCCTCCCCCCTGTTCGATCTCATCCAGGAAGGACACGTCCATGCCCTTGATCCACATCTTTTCGATTTCCATGCCCTGCCTCCTATTCCTTAACCGAGCCCATCACAAGGCCCTTGACGAAATATTTTTGCAAAAACGGATAAACGAGCAGCACCGGCACCGCGCCGATGAAGATCTGGGCGGCGTTGACCGTTTTCTGTGAGAGCAGCGCCACCTCTTTCGGATCAATGCTCATGGTGCTCATATCCTTCTGCACAATGACCGTCTGCAGGAAGGTCGCCAGCGGAAACTGCTTGGCATTGTTCAGGTACAGCAGCCCGTCGAACCACGAGTTCCAGTGGAACACCATGCTGAACAGCGCCAGCGTTGCGATCGAAGGAAGCGATACCGGCAGAAAAATCGAGAAGAGGGTGCGGAAATGCCCGGCACCGTCGATAAACGCCGCTTCCTCCAGCTCTTTCGGGATTCCCCGGAAAAAGTTCAGCAGCAATATCGTGAGATACACGTTGACCGCTCCCGGCAGAACGAGCACCCAGAAGGAGTTGATGAGATGCAGCTTCTGGATGACGATATAGAACGGCACCAGCCCGCCGCTGAAGATCATCGTGAACACGAACACCCAGGAGTACACGTTTCTCGCCCGGAAGACCGAAGCTTCCTTCGACAGCGGATAGGCCGCCAGAAAGGCCAGCAGCAGCGTGAGCGCGGTGCCCAGCACCGTTCGCTTTACCGAAACCCAAATGGAGTGCAGGAACACGGGGTTGTCGATCGTTTTTTTGTAGGCCTCCGTCGAGAACTGCACCGGCCAGAGGCCGACCAGATTCGCGTCCGCCGCCGACTTGGCGCTGAACGACACCGCCAGCACATGCAGCAGCGGAATGATGCACATCAGCGACAGGCACAGCAGCACCAGGGTATTGGCGACCGAAAATATGCGGTATGAAGCGGTTTTATGATACATCCTTCTGATATCCCCCTCTTAAAAAATCCGGTAGTTCGCCAGCTTGTAGGCCAGCCGGTACGAAATGAGGATCAGGATCATCGATATGACCGACTTGAACAGACCGATCGCTGTGCCAAGCCCCATCTCTCCGTTCAGAATCGCGGTACGGTACACGAACGTGTCGATGATATCCCCTTTCTGGTACACAAGCGGATTGTACAGGTTGAAAATTTGGTCAAAGCCCGCGTTCAAAATGTTGCCCAGCGCCAGCGTTCCGACGACCACAGCGATCGGCAGCATGGACGGAATCGTAATATGGAGCGTCTGCTTCCAGCGGGTTGCCCCGTCTACCTCCGCCGCTTCGTAAAGGGACGGATTCACGTTCGCGAGCGCAGCCAGGAATACGATCGTGCCGAAGCCGAACTCCTTCCATACGTCCGAGGCGATGACGGTAAACCGGAACCAATTGTTATCGCCAAGGAAAAAGATCGGCGGGATGCCGAACCAGGAGCTCAGGATGCGGTTCAGAAATCCGCCGTCCGTGGACAGAAAATCCAGCAGAATGCCGCCCAGAATGACCCATGACAAAAAGTGGGGCAAATAGACCAGCGTCTGCACGAAACGCTTGAAGAACGCCCTGCGCACCTCGTTGAGCAGCAGCGCAAACGTAAACGGCGCCAGCAGGTTCAGCACGATCTTGAGTGCGGAAATGATCAGCGTATTCCAGATCACCTCCATACTGTCCTGCCGTTCAAACAGCATGCGGAAGTTTTCCAGTCCAACCCACTCGGAGTGGGCAAAGCCCAGCCAGGGCTTAAAATTTTGAAAGGCCATGACGATCCCCGCCATCGGCACATAGCTGAAAATGACCAGAAACACCAGCGCCGGCAGCAGCATAATGTGCAGCGGCCAGGTTCTTTTTAGACGGTTCATAAAAGGTCGTTCCCCCTCTTGGAATGCCAATTTCTCTTTTGGTACCGTCATTATAGCAACCGCCCAAATGTCGTCGTAGCTCATAAAACCAACATAAATGGCACTATTGCAACCAATTGCAGGCATGAATCCGCGAAGGGCTTGTCCCTCTGCTGAGCCTTGCCTCCGCCAATGGAGAGTTCATGAAGCCAGGCCTGCCGAATACAAAAAAACCGGCGAAAATCAAATGATTGATTTTCACCGGTTTCCAGGCGACCGTCTCTTCCATTGAAACGCCGATACAACGGAGTTACAGCGTATTGTGAGACGGTGTTTCCCGCTCATCCATTCTATTATCGGGACTCCAGGCTGGCCGGGCTGCTGGCATGCGCCGCCTCGCCATGGGTGCCGGCTTCCTGCGCTTCGCGCTGATCGAACATTCTGCCGATTTTCCAGCCGATGCCTATATTCAAAACCGCCATCGCTCCAAATAAAACCACATCACCCCAGGGCTCCGGCAGCAGCAGATCGGCAAGCAGCCACCCTCCGGTCATGGCCGCCCCCATCACTGCGCCCTTTACGGATGACCTTAAACTCATTTTTCCCATTCGACACACTCCCCCGCCTGATTCCTTATAATCTGAATCGACAAGCAATAGGCCTGCACGCCAAAGTTCTTTGTTTCCTGCCTTTTGTGATATATATGTCGTGGACAAAATCGAATATTCCCGAATAACCGTTAAAAAGCCCCTGGCTCCCCATCTGTATAAGCTCACTTCTTCCGTGACACAATAACGTAAGTTTAAAAACATACTCCGAAGGAAGGTAGCCTCAATGAGACAACAGTTAAGAATCGGTGTATTGATTGCAGGCATGTCTTTGATGCTGGCTGCTCCGGCCTTTGCTTATGGGGCGGCTGGAACGGCGCAAGACGGCGGAAATGGCGGCATGGGCACAGGTATGGGCACGGGGACCCTCGGAACCGAATCCACCGGTGGTTCGCATTACCGGGTGAACAATGTCGGAACGACATCCCATTACCATGTCAGCGTATATGGCACTGGAACAGGAAGCCAATACTTGAATACGAATTACGGAACGAACAACACCGGCCGGATGGGAACAAACAACTACACCGGATCCAATACGAATATGCTGACTGACAATAACCGAATCCGGACGAACGCAGCGACGGACACGAACCGCGGCGGAGGCTGGGGCTGGCTCGGACTGCTGGGTCTAATCGGATTAGCCGGCATGCGCAAAGGAAACCCGGAACGAGACCGCGGTTAGTTTGCCCAAGTGCATGGTCAGCCATCATAAAAATCCCTGACTTACTTCAAATGTAGGTCAGGGATTTTTAGTGCTTCGACTCCCGGTCGATCAATCAACAGCACATTCTGTTGTCTATCGCTATCTAAAATGTCCTATCCTAAATGGCTGTAGAGTGAGCCGGACGTTCATCATATTTAAAAGGGATATGTTTCGGATCTTCAGCGGCAGGCTGAACAAAACCGGCCGGAAGGGTATCGCCCCAAGTTAAGCGCCCCTCGACGAATTTGGACATCCGGGTCTCGAAAAAGGCCGGCCGCTGCTTCCACACCTTTTTGGCAACGGTCACGGTAAATTCCCCTCGCTTGTTCGGAATGGTGACGGAATAAGGGACATCCTTGGGCAAACTCAGTCCGACCAGCACTCCGGTGTACATCGCGCCAGACGATGTCAGGCTCACCAGATACGGTGGACGATCCGTGATGACCGTGCCCTCTTCCGGCAGTGTGATGTCGATCTCCACGCTTGTGTTCTCGGGCATCTTGAATACCCTGCCTTCCGGAAGCGTGTACCTCTTGGTGCCGATCGTGACCGACAGATTTGTTTCTTCATCCTCTGGCCAATAGAAAATGGAATATCTGCCGTCCTGATCGGTCGGCGTCGATTTCCCGAAGCCTTCGCCTTGATCCCGGTCAAACCAGACCACCGCGTTCTCGACCGGTCTGCCGTTCGCGTCTTTGACAACCCCGCCCATCCGGTATTTATCCACTTGAAAATAAGATACGACGTCACCGCTGCCGGCTATGACCCGTCCGTGAACCTGGACCTTGGATGCATCTTCAGGATCGTCTTCCACCTTCAGCACCTCAATCGGATAATTTACGCTGAGCATGGCCGAAGCAGTAAGAAGCCGCTTCGACATTTCCGGCGTTAGATGTTTCCCGGATACGGTGGCGTCCTTAAGGGAAGCGATACTGATTTTAGTCTCAGCCAGGAGGCTCTGGTCAACGGTCAGGGTGAACGATCCGTCCTTCCCTGTGGGAGCGTCAATTTGGCTCTGGCTCGTATGCACCGTGGCGCCGGCCACAGGCTGATTGTCGAGGAGCAGCCTGCCGTGAACGGAGGTCATATGGGACCCGTCCGACTTCCACTGCTTAAGCCGCAAGGACGGCGAATCAACCGTCAGCTGTACGCCTTGGTCCGCCGCTTGCGCCGATGCCGGAGCCTCCGAGGATACCGGCTTCGAGGGCAACCCGGCACATCCGGCAAGACATACCGTCATGATCAAAATGGACAGTCGCTGCAAATACCACATGGATTCGATTCCTCCCCTTTACTTTTGCGCAAATAAACAGGGGCAAAGCCATAGGCTCTGCCCCGCTTCATGAACCTTATTTTTTCTGGTGAGCGTTCGTGTCTTCCGCTGTACCCGCTTTGCCTTGGGTTTTATCGCCGCCAAGACCGAACACGAACACTTTCGGTTTGGGACCGCCGGATGTAAAGGCCATATATTGTTTGTCGTCGACGACGAAAATCGCCGGCGCTGCTTGAATGCTGCTGCCCGTCGTCTGGAAGGTCCAGATGACCTTGCCGCTTTTAATATCCAGGGCGTTGATCTTCCCGTCGAGCTCGCCGTAGAAAGCCAGTCCCGTCGTCGTGCTTGTAAAGCCTCCGCGCATCGGATCCTTCGTCTTGATTTGGTAGGCTTTTTTGCCGGTATTCACGTCCATCGCCGTGATGGTGCCGTACGGTACATCCTTCGCTGGCGCCGAGGTCGTCGTACCGAACGCGGCCGCTCCGGGCATGTCCGGTGTCGAGGCTTCCGTCTGGCTTTTCGCAGACTTGATGACGGCCCCCTGTTCCACGCCCGGAATCAGCACATAATTTGTTGCGGGATCATACGTTTCGGGAGCATAGTTCTCGCCTCCGAGCACGCCCGGGTACACGGTAACCCCCTCCGGTGTCGGCTTCGGATGATCGATCTTGGCAAAAGGAACCCCGTCCCAAACGACAGCTCCGGTCTTGGCGTCCCATGCATACCATTGTCCCGACTTCCCGCCCTGCACGACGATTTTTTGCTGCTTGCCTTTGACGGTGGCATTCAGGATCATCGGCGAAGCCGCGGCGTCATAATCCCAGAGGTCATGGCTGATTTCCTGCTTCGCCCAAATCAGCTTGCCCGTAGCAGCGTCGACGGCAACCACCGAGTCCGTGTGCGGATTGTCTCCCGGCCGGGATTCACCGTAAAAGTCAGGTGCCGGGTTGCCCACGGCAAAGTACATGATCCCTGTCTCCTCATCGATGGCCGGCGGGTTCCATACCGCGCCTCCGCCCTGGAACTTGCTGTTGGCGAGCCAGTCCTGGCCTTTAGGCGGGACCGTGTAGAAAGGAGAAGCCCAGGCCGGCGACAGGTCGCTCGCTTTATACGCGTTGACAAACCCGCGGATGCCGTTGTCCCCGCCGCTGCTGCCGATATAAATGTTGCCTTTGTAATACACAGGCGCGGTCGTTTCGTAATAACCGTTCTCCAGCGTCACACCTTTGATGGACTCGGAGATCGGCACCATTTTGATCAGCTTGCCGGTCTTCTGGTCCAGGGACACAATCTGATTGTCGACCGTCAGCATGAACACTTTGCCTTCCCCAACAGCGACGCCGCGGTTGGCAATGATCCCCGACTTGCTGAATGTCGCAGCTTGCTCTGCGGACGGCTTCCAGTGCCAGATTTGACTACCGGTTGCGCCATCGAAGGCGAATACCTGATTCCCGGCGGTCGTAATGTACACGATGCCGTCGACGAACACCGGATAGCACTGATTCCCGTTCTTGACGTCTTTGTCAAGCTCCTTCAGGTCCGCGCTCCAGATCACGCCCAGGTCCTTGACGTTGGCCGCGGTCACCTCTTTATAAGGGACATGGCGGGTATTTTTCAGATCGAATCCATAGGTGCCGAAGTTTTTAAAAGAGGTGCCCGTCACTTTTCCCGGCGTCGTGGAAGGTTTGTTTTCGTTTGTATTTTGCGCCGGAGCCGGTGTCGCTGCGTTATTGTTCTTATTCGTATTACAGCCGCTTAGAGCCAGGCTTGTGCTTAAAAGGGCTGCGCCAATCATCACGTGAGTTTTTCTCATGTTGGAACGATCTCCTCATTTTTTCATTAGAAGCGTTGTAACGTAATATTTCCAGCAAGACCAAAAATCATGCAGAAAAAATATACAGCCCTTCGTACATGCACCTGGTTTGCACCCAAGCAGCATTTCCGGCTGATGTCATGCAGGTATAAAAGCGGCTCAAATCGGTCATCTTGAAGGAGAAGAATCACACCACCCAGATTTGCATTCAAGGAGGACGACGATGAAACCGAAATTCCGTTTGATCTTTACGATAGCGCTGCTCTCGATCGTATTGGTATTAAGCGCATGCGGCAAAAGCAATAACGGTACGGCGGCTCCGCCTGCCAACAATACAGCCCCGTCCACCGGCGGCGGACAAACCAAAGAAATTACCGTAACGGCGAAAAACTTCGCTTTCGACCCGCCCAATATCGATCTGAAAGCCGGCGATACGGTCAAGCTGACCTTTAAAAACGCGGATGGCGTACACGGCTTCGAGATTCCTGACCTGAACGTCAATCTGCAGGACGGACAAACGGCCACCTTTACCGTAGACAAGGCCGGGACTTACGACTTCAACTGCTCGATCCAATGCGGCTCAGGCCACGACAATATGACGGGTACGATTACGGTATCCTGAAGACAAAAACAAAAAAGGAGCCCATCCCAAGATGGAACTCCTTTTTTTCGATTTATGGCTTGTGGAAAGCTGCAGGAAGCAGACATTAGGTCGCCGCGGGCAGGTGCTTCAAATAAAAACGATACCAGTTGCCGCAGATAAAGCCTTCCACGTCCTCCTCGCTGTAATGCTTCTGCAGTAAATTGACCAGATCATGATATTTACCCGCATGCTCCAGACCGATGATCTTTTCACGGATACCGTCAAAATCCGATCCCAGCCCGATATGCCGGCGGCCCCCAAGGGAGCAGATATGGTCGATGTGCGCGAGCAGCCGGTCCATCGTTACCGGTTCCTCCGCATGGACAAAAGGCGGCACAAAGGTGACCCCGATGACGCCATCCGCCCGGATGATGGAGCCAATCTGCTCATCGCTCAAGTTTCTGCGGCGCGGGCATATTTTGCCGGCATTGGAATGGGAGGCGATGAGCGGCTTCGCGGACAGCGACGCCAGCTCCCAGAACGCTTTTTCCGAGAGATGGGACACGTCCAGGATCAAGCCCAGACGGTTGCATTCCTGAATCAGCTGCCGGCCTTTCTCGGTCAATCCCGCTCTCCTGGACTCCATGACGCCGTCCGCCGCCCAATTGGCGTAATTCCAGGTGATGCCGATACTCCGGACGCCCAGATGATGCAGGATCCGCACATAGGCCAGGTTTCCCTGCAGCGCATCGACTCCTTCAAGCGATAGCAGCGCCCCGGTCAGCCCATTCTTCTCTGCGTATTCGAGGTCCTCCTTGGACCGGATAAAATGGATGGGGCCGCTTGCGAGCACCTTCTCATGAAACAGGTCAATGCTCTCCAGCACATAACGAAACTCTCCGGCATACTTCTCAGGCAAGTAGACGGCAAAATTCTGGAACCCGATGCCGGCTTTTTGCATGCGTTCCAGCGTGACATCCAGCAAATCCTGTTCGTTTACAAAATCCAGCTGCGGATGCTCAAGCAGTTTGCTCAGCACATCGCAGTGGGCGTCAAATATGGTCACCGGTCATTCCTCCGTTCTTCTTGAACCTGCCGCGATAGGAATAAGAAGGCACAGGGCGATGAGGCACAGTAACAGATGGTTCATCGTGGTCTTGATTGAGGGAAGATAAAATATCGGATATCAGTTCGTGATGAGGCGACCACTGGCAGACAGGATCCGCCTGCCGCGCGTCGCCGGCCAACAGGTAAGCTTGGCAGCGGCATCCGCCGAAATCGCGGAAGCGGTGTTCACAGCTCCGGCAGGGCTCCGCCATCCAGTCGAAGCCGCGGAAGCTGTTGAATGCTGCGGATTCCCGCCATATCCATTCGAGGCTCCTCTCTTTAACGGATTCGAAGGTCAAGGTATGAATGCTGGATGCCGCGGTGCAGGGCAGCACGGTTCCGTCGGGCGTCACCGTCATCGAAATTTCGCCCCACCCGCCCATGCAGGGTTTTGGGAAATCCTCATAGTAATCCGGGAGAACCCAGATCAGTTCAATCTGGCGGTCAAAGCGCGCTTTGGCCCGAAAAAAAGCTTCCTCAGCCGCCGCGAGCTGCGCTCTGGTCGGCAGCAGATGCTGGCGGTTAAGCAGCGCCCAGCCGTAATACTGGGTATTCGCCAGCTCCAGCCGAACGGCTCCCCATGACACACACATCTCGATGATTTCCTCTACGAGGTGGATATTTTGCCTGTGCAGGACCACGTTCATATGTAAGGGGATCCCCGCCTCCCGGATCAAGGCAGCCGTTTTCTGTTTGAATTCGTGTGCCCGGGAGCCGGCAATCGCATCCGCCAGGCCCGGCTCGGACGCCTGTACGCTGAGCTGCATACTGTCGACCCCCGCGTCCACCAGCTGCTGCATGCGTTTCTCTGTCACGCCAACCCCACTGGTAATGACATTTACAAAAAAGCCCAGTTCACGGGCCTGCCGGATCAGCTGGTCCACGTCCGGTCTCATGAGCGGCTCGCCGCCGGTCAGGTGAAGCTGCACGACCCCAAGCTCACTGGCTTCCGTGAATACTCTGATCCATTCCTGCGTGCTCAGCTCATGCTCCCTTTTGGCGAGCTCTACCGGATTCGAACAGTAGGCGCAGTGAAGGGGGCACCGGTGGGTAATTTCCGCCGACAGGGCATACGGTATGCTTACGGACACTTTTCGATCCACCCCCGCTCAATGGCTTGCGTGAGAAACTCGAGAACATCCTCCTGCAGATTGGATTGATTGTATTTCGCCTCAAGCTCCCCGATAATTTGGTGAGCCGACCGTGTCCCGTCACACAGCCAAAGAATGGCCCCGGCCGTCGGATTCAGGTTGACGACGCGTTCGGGGAGCAGGAGCATATCGGTTTGCCTGGCTTTATCGAACTTCAGCCGTGCGGGACTTCGCAGCCTGAGCTGCTCCGACTGCCCCCAAGCGATCATCGCTGTGCCTCCGCATCGGGATACGCCAGACTTAACGCATCCAGAATGGCCCAGAGGACATCGCATTTAAAGTGCAGGGCGGATATGACCTGCTCCTGCTCGCCGCGGTCTTTGCATTCACGCAAAACGAGTTCCAGACCGTGGTCCGCGTCACGCGGTGCCTGATGCAGCCTCGCCTGGAAATACTCCAGTCCTTCCGGACGGATCCATGGATACAGCTGTTCAAACACGGCGATTCGCTGGGAGATGAGGACAGGAGCGAACAATTCCGTCAAAGAGGAAGCTACGGCAATGAGCCACGGCTGCAGGCGGCAGAAATTCACGTAGGCATCGACCGCAAACCGGACGGCGGGAAGGACATGGCGCTCATCCAGCATCTCCTCTCTCGGAATGCCGACGGCTTCGCCAAGGCGGATCCAGGCTTCGATCCCTCCCTCGCTCCCTTCCGTTCCGTCATGGTCCACAATGCGCTGTATCCAGTGGCGGCGCTCCTCTCTGGAAGGCAGCTTCGAAAGGATGATGGCATCCTTGACGGGGATATTTTTCTGATAATAAAACCGGTTCGCCACCCAAGCCCGAAGCTGCTCGGGACTCAGCTTTCCTTCATGCATGCGTACGTGATAAGGATGCTTGTCGTGATAGCGCTGTTCCCCGACCTGGCGCAGCCTCATCGTTAATTCTTCGTTCGAGAGCAAATGCTGGTTCATGTTAGACCTCCAATTCCAAACCGTCGTAACCGACCTCGATCCCCAGCTCCCGAAGGCTGCGATTCTCCGGAGAAGCCTCGTCAAGGATCGGATTGGTATTGTTGATATGGATGTAAATTTTTCGCCCAACCGATATACGGGAAAGGTGCTCCAGGCTTCCACCCGGTCCGGCAATGGGGACATGCCCCATATCGGATGCCACTAATCGGGAAATATCCAGCCGCCGAAGCTCATCCGAATGCCAAAAGGTGCCGTCCACAAGGACGCAGTCGGCTGCTTCCAATTGGGTATGAAGCTCGTTCGACCAGGACTCGACACCGGGCGCGTATACAGCAGTCCCTCCGGTCCGCTGGTCTACCATGCGGTAGCCGACGACCCAAGGGGATGTGGGCGCCCCATCCGTATCGGGATCCCGAAGGAACGACGCATACCTCGGCGGCTTAGAGCCCAGGAAGAACGGATATACCATTACTCTGCCCCCAAATAGTGGAAAAGATTCCTGCGGCCGGACTTCGTGCCACCGGTATGAAGCATAGGGCTTCAGGATTTGCCTGACCGGGAAGGCTTCCATCAGGGCGTCCAATATGGGAGCTGCGGCGTAAACGTCGATTGCCGAAGACTCCCTTAAGTGGAGAAGGCCCATCGTATGATCCAGCTCCCCGTCCGTCAGCAGCACGGTTGAAATGGGCGTATGCCGGATCGTGGAACCCGGAGCAAGCTCGGCATGGGCCTCGATCTGTGCACCAATATCCGGCGTGGCATTTATGAGAACCCAATCGCTGCCATCATCGCTGACGGCCAGCGAATTATGCAGCCGGGCACGTAATGAGGGATCCTGCATCCGCACGCGGCGGCAGTTCGGACAGCCGCAGTTCCACTGCGGGAAGCCTCCTCCCGCCGCTGATCCCAGCACCTTCAACAGCATGTTTCTGCCCCCCTCAAAAAAATAGATGCCGGATTGCTCCGGCATGGTTCGTCACTTCTGATAAGCGTATGCGGTAACCTCTGCACAAACCTCTATGACTTCAAAATCGGGTTTAACCCACATGCCGCCACCCCCTTTGATGAAATATCCCACCATGCCTGCCAGTAGAGAGCACAAGTCTGTTTAATCATATGTTGTATTTTGGCATTCTATAACACGTAACCATGCGAATGGGTGTTCTCTTAAGCGTTCTCTCCCAAAGTCAAAATTCGCGAGGTTCGCCAATAGGCTTCGCAGACGGAAGCAAAAAAAGCGGCATGCCTCAGCATGCCGCTTCCCTTCTGTGCGCCGGTTATTGCCCCAGCTTGGAATACCAATCATTCACTTCGTTTGTCATTTGGTCGCCGCCCGAAGACTTCCAGGTCTCTACGAATTTATCAAACGCATCCACGCCTTGCTTGCCGTAGATAATTTCGTTAAAGGTCTGATTTTCGATTTTATTCAAATAGTCCAGCTTGGATTTCATAGTTGCCGTGGTTGGGCCGGTGTACAGGTTCGGATAAGCGATGTCCTTCTGGGACATCAATACCTTGGCCGCTGCCGGCGTATCCAGACCGTAGTTGAGCTTCACTTCTTTTTCCAGGCGGGTTGTCGCTTCCTTGCCGTCCGCCAGGTTCAGCAGCGCCTTCATCTGCGCGTCCGGAATCCGGGCCCCGTCGCGCACCAGCAGGTAGCGCAGGCTGTTCACGAATCCGCCGGGGATGTCCTCATACCGGAGCGGTTTGCCGCTGGCGTCCAGATCGTAATCGTATCCCTTGAAGAGGCCGTTGTCGAACACGCCTCCCGGCTGGGAATTGGCCAAATTGTCGAACATGTAGTTCTGGTAGGTAAAGAACGCTTCGGGATGCTTCATGTCCTTGTTGATCAGCGTCACGCCGTTCGTGAACAGGGTGCCGTGGCGCCCGGCTTTCCCGTCCGGCCCAGCCGGCAGGGCAATCGGCTTCCAGACCGCCGTCTTCACGTTCTTCACTGTGTCACTCAGCGGCCATCCGCTCATCCAGTAAGGTCCAGGGATGATTCCGGCTTTGCCGGCGACGGCCGGTTCGGACGTCTTGTTCTCATCCCAGAGCGCCGCTTCCTTCGGAATATAGCCTTTGGTGAACCATTCGTTCAGCTTTTGCAGCCCCGGCTTCATACCCGAGTTGATCGAGCCGTACTCCAGTTTCCCGTCCGCGCCTTTGTTCCACTGCTGCGGGATGGTGCCGTAGGCGCCGAAGATCCAGGACGGATCACCCATCCAGGTATTCATCGTGGTCTTGAATCCGATGCTCAGCGGGATGACCTCGTCCGGCTTCAGACCGTCCGGATTGTTGTTTTTGAAGGCGTCCATGACCTTCTCCAGCTCATCGATCGTTTTCGGCGCGGCAAGTCCCAGCTTGTCGAGCCAATCTTGGCGAATCCACAGCAAATAATCGTGGTTGTAGGCGTAATCGAGCACCGGGATGCCCATTCTTTTGCCATCGCGGATATAGGGGTTCCATACGTTCTTGTCCTGATCGATCGCCTGCTTCCACGTGTCGTTGGCATACTTGTCAAACAGCGCGCCCGCATCCTGGAACATGCCCGAATCGATCAGGTCCTGCGCCAGCTGCGCATCGCCGACGGTGACCACATCCGGCATTTCCTGGCCGGAAGACATCGCCAGCCGGAGCTTGGTTGCAAATGCCCCGTTCGTGTCGGTCACCGACCACAGCGATTTGATCTCGATGCCCAGCGTGTCCTTGGCCCACTTGGTAGCCACGTTATTTTCGATCGACTCTCCGTTCTTGAACTTCAGCTCCGGATCGACGCCCCACACCGTGCTGATCGTCACCGGCGGGTCGTATTTGTCTTTATAAGCGTTTTCATTTTCGGCTGCAGCCGGCGGGTTCTGGGCCGAATCCGCAGAAGTTCCTCCTTTGGACCCCGAGCATCCGGTGAACAGCGCGCTGACCAGCACCAGGCTGCATGCAAGCGTCAATGCCTTTTTCGTATATGCCTTCATGTCGCTCCCCCTTAAATCTATATTCCTTCTACATGTTTCATTATAGAGGTGCCCCAATCGGCGTCCTATGTCATTCTCCGAACATTTCTGCACCTTTTGCAACCTGTTACTGGTCCCGGAATTCGTTTGGATTCAGCCCGTAATGCTTCTTGAACATTTTGCTGAAGTACTGCGGGTTTTGGTATCCGAGCTCGGCGGTAATCTCGTATATTTTTTTGTTCGTCTTCTTCAGCAGATAGAGCGCACGTTCCATCCGCATCCGGATAATATAATCGCCCAGGCTCTCGCCGGTTTCGGCTTTATAGATTTTGGACAAATAGACCGGATGCAAAAAGACTTTGTCGGCAATCGTCTTCACTGACGTGTCCTGCCCCAAATCGCGGGAGACGAGCTCCTGCACTTGGTGGATAATGTAGCTGCGCGTATATTGATCGCTGGCTGACAGCTCCGTCCGGAGCTTGTCCAGCATCCGCAAGGCCCAGCTTCGCAGCTTGTCCAGCGACAGAATCATTCCCTGGTCATGGACCAGGTCAAAGCCCGACTGGTCGATTTGATAGGCAAACTGGCCCTGCTTGTGCACCATATACATGAACGCATTCGTCATCAGCAAATATACCTCGTACAGATGCTCACGGGAGTAGCTCGTCCCTTCCAAATCGGCAAAAACTTCGTCAAGCTTGTTCCGCGCGGCATCCCACTGCTTGGATTCCAGCAGGTGAATCAGCGTCGGTGGCTTATACAGCGATTCCATCGATTGGACCGGGCTGACAGGCTGCGACCGTACGTCATCGAGGTACAGGATGCCCCCGGAATCGCCGCCGCCGGACATCATAAAGGAGCCGAGACCGGCCCGGTAAGCCTGGGCGATGCCGTCCGGGAACGGAAACCAGTCCGTGATGACCAGCGTGATATCTCCCTTCAAGTAACTGCTCACCTGCGTGCGGAAGTTTTCCGCAAGCCCGTGAAGCTTCGCTTTGCGGCGCTTCTCAAAATCCGGCAGCAGCTCAATGCCCTCCCGGTAAGAGGTTTTCAACGCGGCCGCCAGCACCAGACAGTCATGGGGCGCCTTGCAGCCCCACACATGAAATGCCTCCGCAAGCGTCTCCTCTGCGATGTTGCCCACCGCGTACTCTATCAGCGCCATCGAATGGTGGTCGTAATGGGCAAACTGCCGTCCGAGCTGGACGAGCAGCAGCACAGCGGGTTCGCCGACCTGCAGCGGAATTTCGTACTGGGCCAGCTTGTCCGCCACGGTCCGGTGCGACCAGGTCCGGCCCAGCACCAGATCGTGCATCAGGCTCGCTTTCAGCACGCCGGAATCCGATTTGATGGCGTACATTAACTGATGCACCTTTTCCGCCGCCTCCCACTCGTCCTTCAAAGATTCGATCGCATTCGACAAGCTGAGAATGAACTCCTCGTCGTTCACGGGCTTTAAAATATAATCAAAAGCCTGCAGCTGCAGTGCCTTCTTCGCATATTGAAAGTCCGAATATCCGGTCAGCACCATGCAGCGGATATGCGGCCAGTCCTGCTGAATCCGCTCAATCAGCTGCAGGCCGTCGGTTTCCGGCATTCGAATATCCGATACGACGATATCGATGGACTGCTCGGACAGAACGGCCAGAGCCGCCTCGGCCGAGTCGGCTTGATAAACCTTGGCAATGCCCAGGTCGTCCCACGGGATCGTGGCTTTAATGCTTTCGGTGACATAGGATTCGTCATCCACCAGTAAAATTTCAATCATTCTATGTTCCCCCTTACCTGCTGCCCGTTCGTATATTGGTATGCTCAATGGGCCAGTGGAGCTCTACCCGGACGCCGCCCAGACCGGACTTTGCGAAGCGGAGCCCGGCGGTGTCGCCGTAATGGATCAGCATGCGCTGCCGCACGTTCCACAGCCCGCAGCCCATATCCTGGCTCATCGGCAGGGTCAGGGAACGGCGCAGCCCCTCCATCTGCTCTTCCGTCATGCCGCGGCCGCCGTCTTCGACGATGATCCGCATTTCACCGGGTCCGACTTCACCGGCGATCCGCACGCTGCCTGCGCCGGACTTCGGCTCGATTCCATGCAGCACCGCATTCTCAACCAGCGGCTGGACGACCAGCAGCGGTACTTCCCATTTGCGCATCACCTCAGGGATATCAACAGCAAATTCGAGCTGAGGCTTGCGCATCTTCTGAATCTCCAAATAGCTGCGGACAAAGTCCAGCTCTTCCTGCAGCGGGACGACATCCCTCTCCTGCCGTGTCGTGTAACGGTAATAGTTCGATAGGTTATGGGCCATCGCCACCACGGCCTTCATGTTCCCGAGCTTCGCCATGCTGGAAATGAAGGAAAAGCAGTTGTAGAAAAAATGCGGATTGATCTGCGATTGCAGCTGCTTCAGCCGCGCTTCCCTGACGTGGATCCGCTCCATATACACGTTCTCGAACAGCTCCTGAATCTGCCCGACCATCGAGTTGAAGCGCTGGAACACGAAGCCGAACTCATTGTTGCCCTTGGCCTCCAGCCGGACGGAATAGTCCTCGTGCTGCAGCTTCTTGAACGCCAAAACGAGCCGCTTCACCGGAACCTGGACCTGGGCATACAGCATATAAGCCGCCAGACAGCTGAGCAGCAGCGTCAAGCCGACGGAAACATAAAACAGCCGGTTCGACTGCTCGATCGGCGCAACGATTTCCTTCAGCGGCACGTAGTCGATCAGGTACCAGCCGGTGGTGTCCGAAGCGGCGATGTTGACCAGATAGGTCTCGCCGTCCAGCTCGAGCCTCCGGTTCTCCGCCTTCTTCAGCGGCTCCTGCCGAAGCTGCCGCAGGATGGAGTCTGTCAGCGGCCGGTCCGCCGACCGGTTATAGATTACGCCCATGTCCGGCCTGTAGTAGATCGGGTCGCGCCGCCCGTCGCTTTTGAACTTGTCCAGCATGTTCTGGATATTGCTGCTGTCAAACTGCAGCTCGATGATCAGATTGGCGTCTTCGGGATGGCTGAAGGAAGAATACGGATACGCCGTGAACAAGGAGAACGAATAGTACGCCCCGTCTCCTACCCCCATCTTTTTCACCTGCCAGCCGGGCCTCATCCGCTTCTTCAAATCGTCGTTATCGTACGATTCCACGTCGTTGTCCGACACCATCCGCCCCAGCGACGGGGAAAAAATGTAGAGCTTCGTTTTCCAGTCTGACGAGCTTTCCTGAATGTTCAGCTTCGTCTGGATCCGTTTCACCAGGTTAATCATGTCGAGATTGAAATACTCACTGTTCAAAAAAACGTCCTTAAATCCGAAAATATCGGGATCCTGGATCAGCAGGGTCGGCCACAAGGAAAAGCGCTCGATGTTCGTGTTGACCTGCGTCTGGAAAAAGTTCAGCTGGTTGGCGCTCGATTGGCTGAGCTCCGTCCCCAGCACTTCCGTGCTCGTACGGTTGGAATAGAAGTAAAGGCCCACGATCGGAACAAGCATCATGACGAGCAATAGCACCATTTTACGGAATAATGTATTTCTGGGCACGGCAGTTCACACCTTACGCATATTTTTAAAGTCATGGATCAGCAAGACGTGCATCTTTGTCAGAACATGTCTAAAAGCATCATCATTATACTGGAAACGGATGCATGCGAGTAGCGTTCTTTTCACCAAAGAAGAAGCCCCACCTGCCTTAAGTGAACCCGCCATGGAACGCGTGATCAAATGACCGGATGAATCGGAGAGCCGTTCTCTTATTATTGTAGGGAGCCTGTTCCGCCCCGAAAATGGTTCATTCTTCAACAATTCAGCACTTTTCGCAACCAAACGGATGGAGAACGGCATAGCTACGCCCGATATGAGGTCAAAAAAAAGCAGGCCGCTGTTTGCGGCCTGCCCTTGATTCCCCGGAGTCAGCTTAGATGCCCGGAATCGAATTGCGCTTATGTGCGGTACGCTTATAGTAGCTCTCCAGGCGCTCCTTCGCCTGCGGGCTCACTTCCTTGCCTTCCAGATAGTCGCTGTTCTCGTCATAAGTAATGCCGAGCTCGCCTTCGTCCGTCTGGCCTTCCCACAAACCGGCGGTAGGCGCCTTATCCAGAATCGCCTGCGGCACACCAAGGTAGCCGGCCAGCTGGCGGACCTGACGCTTGTTGAGCGTGCTGAGCGGCGTAATGTCCACCGCGCCGTCGCCCCACTTCGTGTAAAAGCCGGTAATGGCTTCGGAAGCATGGTCCGTTCCCACGACGAGCAGGTTCAGGTCAAATGCCAGCGCATACTGCATCACCATGCGTGTTCTCGCCTTGATGTTCCCTTTGCCCTGCGGGGTCAGGTGGCGGTGGATGCCAATTTGCTTGAGCCCATGCTCCGCTTCCAAGGCAATTTCGCCGACGGCATCCTCGATATTGGTCTCGGCCTTATATTTCAGGTTAAAAGCTTCCGCCACCGCGTAGCTGTGATCGATATCCTCCTGAACCGCATAGGGCTGGAACACGCCCAGCGTCATATATTCCTTACCTTCCTCCTCGCTGAGCTCGTCGGTCGCCCGTTTGCACAGGCCGGTCGCCACGGCGCTGTCGATCCCCCCGCTGATGGCGATGAGCAGTCCCTTCGCCCCCGCGCTCTTCACATAGGATTTCAGGAAATCCACCCTTTTCCGGACTTCGCTCTCCACATCGATTGCCGGCTTCACGCCAAGGGCCGCAATAATTTCTTCCTGCAAACTCACGATAAGCACCTCTCTTGAACAGAATAGTCGATTAAATACGGTGTGATTTCAAACACAAAAGCCCCGTACGTATCGGATGTCCGATTACCCGGGGCATTATGTACGAGGTGCGCCGATTAACGGCACACCCGGTCAAAAGCTTCGATCAGATCGTCGGCAATTTCTTGGGCCGAACGGTCTTCAATTTGGTGACGCTCAATGAAATGAACAAGCTCCCCGTCCTTCATCAGGGCGATGGATGGAGAAGACGGCGGATACGGAGCGAAATACTCGCGTGCTTTCGCGGTCGCTTCTTTATCCTGTCCGGCAAATACCGTAAACAGATTGTCAGGCACGATGTCATGCTGCAAAGCCTGAGCTACGCCGGGACGGCATTGGCCGGCGGCACAGCCGCACACCGAATTAACGACAACCAGCGTGGTGCCTGGCGCGTCCGGAAGGTGAGTCTCCACTTCTTCCGCGGTTCTAAGTTCCTTAATGCCGAGGCGCGTCAGTTCGTCACGCATCGGTTGAATCATATCCTTCATATATCTGTCAAAAGACATGGCCATTCCCTATCACTCCTTGGATACAAAATATCAATGGACAAGCTCATAACAACATCCGCTGTTAATACTCCTATTATACATCCATAAGGGTCGAAATCAAGAGAAGCAGCGGCCTTGCGGGCTGTCAGATCATTCCCGCCCACGAATCCGTAACGGGGAACTGAATGGTGAAAGCCGTCCCCTTTCCCTCCTCCGATTCTACCGATATTTTGCCGTGATGGCGCTCCACGATGCTGAGACAGAGGGCAAGACCGAGCCCGGTACCTTTGGCTTTGGTCGTAAAAAACGGCTCAAACAGCCGCTCCTGCCTGCTCTTGGCGATCCCCATTCCCGTATCTTTGATGATCAGCTCCACAAAGGAGTCGTTCAGCCTCGTCTCGATCGTCAGCTGCCCTTTTTCCTCCATGGCTTCCATGCCGTTGCGCGACAGGTTCAGCACCAGCTGCTTGATTTCCTTGGCGTTCAGGCTCAGCTCCGGGACCTTCTCGTCCAGGATCAGCTCGATCGTCTGTCCGCGCAGATTCGCATCCGCCCACAACAGCGGGCTTAAATCGCTGATGATCGTATGCAGATGCCATTGTTCTTTCTCGGCGATACGGTTCTGGGCAAGGGATAAAAAGTCGTTGATAATACCGTTCGCCCGGTCCAGTTCCTCCATGACGATCCGGTAGTAATGGTCGAGCGCTTCCGGGCTCTTCTCCTTCATCAGCTGCAGGAAGCCCCGGACGACGGCCATGGGATTGCGTATTTCATGGGTGATGCTGGCCGCCATCTGACCGACAAGGCTGAGTCTTTCCACATTCTCCAGCTCGCTTCGCAGCCTCGCCAGCTCGGTCACGTCCTGAAAAGCGAGGACCGCTCCGATAATGGCACCTGTATGTGTATTCGTTAATGGTGATGTGCTTATGTAGTAGTTATGCGTTCCGATGCGGATCAGTTCATTGCCCAGTTTCTTGCCCTGAAGCGCCTGAACGATCCGGTAGTTGATGTAGTCTTGACCCATGATATCCACAAACATCGTGACAGGGTAGCCGAGCACGTCCTGCTTAGTAAGGTCGGGGTCCTTCGTCTTGACCAGGTTCATCATCGTGTCGTTGATGCTTGTAATATTGCCGGCATGATCGACCGAAACCATTGAAATGGGCGTAGCATCGATGACCTGCTGCAGCTTCTCCTCTTCCCTGAGATATTTCTCGGAGATGCCCATAACCTGCTCCTTCAGCCGCAGCTTCTCCAGAGCAAATTCAATCATATACACCAGAGTACCCCCGGTGAACATACTGGTTAATATATAGAAGAGAACGATCAGCACCAGCCCTGCATCGGTTAAATTCAGGTTGGGAGATTCGATAATCGGGGCGGCCGTGATCAATAGCATCGCAGGCATAAGGCACAGCCACAGCTTGTTGATCTTCTCCGTGAGCGGCCCTTTCCGGAACTTTGGGGACATCCAGATTAGAAGAGGGTAGAGCGGTAATCCGGTATGCAGAAACAAACCGAGTACCGTCCAATTGGGATTAAATATGAAGTCGCACAGAAGGCACAGCCCCGCCAGAGGCAGGCCTGTCTTATATCCTCCATACAGCATCCCGATAAACAGCGGCAGAATGCCCAGGTTTAATGGAATGTAGTTAAAAATGGAGGTGGAAAACATCGAGCAGAGCAAAATCGTCAGAGCGCTGGACAAAATAATGACAAGATCAAAATCCATGGCTTCCATTCGCTTTCTACGCCTAAAAACCCGGACATATTTGTCCAGTCCCATTGGGAAGAGAAAAGCGAAGGAACCGGCCATAAGTACCTGTGTTATAATGTTTTTCAGTGCGTAAATAATCGCCAATCCCTCCTCCCCGCCAGGGCAGGTATGTGTAGTTCCCAATACGAATCTTTAGTGATTGCAGCTGGTTCTTCTTGCCGTTCGAGTGAAAGCGATTCATTACAGGTTTAACGGACTACAAGGAATAGGAAGATGTACCGCTGTTTTATGATGAAAGACGATTTCCTTTTGATTAAATCACAGCCAACACGATATTACAATATATCCTGATATATCCTAAAAAAGGACACACGAAACAGGAAAATAGACTGACGTAAAAATAAAGGAGTTTAACAAGTGAACCGATATGACGTAATTGTTGCCGGAGGCGGATCCGCGGGTCTAATGGCATGTGTCTCGGCCGCCCGGCATGGGGCATCTGTCCTGCTTTTGGACAAAGGAAATAAACTTGGCCGCAAGCTCGGCATTTCCGGAGGAGGCCGCTGCAACGTAACCAATGCTAAAGAAACCGATGACCTGATCGCCCATATCCCGGGCAACGGCCGCTTTTTGTACAGCGCGTTCCAGCATTTTAACAACCGGGATATTATGAGCTTTTTTGAAGGGCTCGGCATTGCCCTGAAGGAAGAGGACAACGGGCGGATGTTTCCGGTATCCGACAAGGCCGCCAGCGTCGTGGGCGCTCTCATTCAGGAGGTGAAGAGGCTCGGCGTGGAGATCAAAACGGACAGCCCGATTGAGGAGGTGCTCTATGAGGATGGAAGAACGGCAGGCGTTCGTCTGAAGTCCGGCCATATTTACAGAGCCCCCAGCGTCATTGTCGCCACCGGCGGCAAATCCGTGCCCCATACTGGATCCACCGGTGACGGTTACCCTTGGGCAGAGGCCGCCGGCCACACGATTACCGAGCTGTACCCTACCGAAGTCCCTATCGTTTCCCATGAAAAGTGGATCCAGTCCAAGGAGCTTCAGGGACTCTCCCTGCGGGACGTGGAGCTCTCCGTGTGGAATCCCAAAGGTAAAAAAGTGATCGGGCACCGCGGGGATATGATCTTTACCCATTTCGGCGTATCCGGTCCGATCGCCCTGCGATGCAGCCAATTTCTGCGGCAGGTCAAAAATAAATTTCATACGCCCGACGTCGAAATGGCCATCGACTTGTTCCCGGATCTGGACGTTTCGTCACTCGACAAGCTGCTTAGGGACAAACTCGCGTCCGAGCCGAAAAAGGCGATCCGTAACGTGCTCAAGGGCCAGGTCCCCGATCGGCTGCTTCCGCTGCTGTTCGATAAATCCCAGCTGGACGGGGACGCGACCTACGCCCATCTGCCCAAGCAGCAGTGGGGGGATTTTGTCGCCTGCCTGAAGCAGTTCCGTTTCCGCGCGGTCGGCACCAAATCGATCGAGGAGGCGTTTGTCACCGGCGGAGGCGTCAACCTGAAGGAGATCAATCCGAAGACGATGGAATCGAAGCTGATGCCGGGGCTGTTTTTCTGTGGCGAAGTACTCGACATTCACGGATACACCGGCGGCTACAACATTACGGCCGCCTTCTCGACCGGCTATACCGCCGGCATGCACGCAGCGGGTTACCATTAATAATCCAATTTCGAGGTGATCGGTATGAGGATGGAGCTGAACAATGATTTTTGCCGGCAATTCGGCATTCGTTACCCTATTTTTCAGGCGGGCATGGCCGGCGGTCCCACGACGCCTGAACTCGTGGCCGCCGTATCGAATGCCGGCGGTCTCGGTACTCTGGGAGCGGCCTACATGGAGCCTGCGGCGATCCGCGCAGCGATCGCGGACATCCGCGGGCGGACAAGCGCCCCGTTTGCGGTCAATCTGTTCACCGTCCCGATGGAAGACGACAATCGCCGGACCGCCGAGGTCCAGCGTGTTCTCGACTCCATCCGGGACGATCTGGGATTGCCGCCCGCCCCGCCCCAGGCGGTCCAAACGCCGGATCACTTGGAGCGGCAGTTCGCCGAAGTGCTTGAAGCCGGCGTTCCCGTGATCAGCACCGCTTTTGGCGTGCTGTCCCCGCGGCATATGGAGCTGGCCAAGACGGCCGGCATGAAGGTGGTCGCCATGGCGACCACCGTGGAGGAGGCGCTGGAAGCCGAGCACGCCGGCTGCGATGCGGTTGTCGCCCAGGGAAGCGAGGCCGGCGGCCACCGCGGCACGTTCAACGTCGATGCTCACCCAATGGGGGCGAACATCGGCACCTTTGCCCTCGTGCCGCAGATTACCGACCGGGTGTCCATCCCGGTCATCGCCGCCGGCGGCATCATGGACGGGCGCGGCATGGTCGCCGCCATGGTTCTGGGAGCGCAGGCGGTCCAAATGGGCACCCGCTTCCTGACGGCGGCCGAATCCGGTGCGCATCCCGCCTATCAGGCGGCGCTGCTTGCCAGCACCGAAGAGAGCACGGTGCTGACCAAGGCCTTCTCGGGCCGGCCCGCCCGGGGCATCGCCAACGCCTTCGTCCGGGAGTGGAACCAGAGCGGCGTAGAGCCGCTTCCGTTCCCGACGCAGAACACGGCGACCCGGGATATTCGTAACGCGGCCGCCCGGCAGAATCAAGCCGGTTACATGTCGCTGTGGGCCGGTCAGGCGACAAGAATGCTGAAAGCGGGCCAGAGCGCCGCAGACATCGTGGAGGAAACCGTCCGGCAGGCGCTCGAAATATTGGAATCTTAGCTCCTGCGCGATTCGTACGATTGTGATGCAATGATGTGACGTTATGTCTTCCTACCAAAAAACGCCTGGATCTAAGATCCGGCGTTTTTTTAGATTAAGAACGTATATATTTGGAGCAGAGCTGTTGATCATATCTTTCGCAGCATCAGCAACTGAAGAAGGGTTACCGTGATCCAAACAGCTGCGAGCGCCAGCGGAATCAGCATAACCGCAGCTATCCAGACCGGCAGCATCGAGAACAGCAGCAGCCCTGACGTCACGAGCGCATACGGCGCAAGCAGCATCCGCACAGCCTTCTTCATGGCGCCCAGCTTCACCTCGTCCGCCCAGGGCAGCATCGTAACAAAGCCTTCCTTCATAAAGGCCGCTGCATTCAAATACAGCCAGTAAGCCAGCAGCAAATGAAGCGCGGCGTAGACCAGAATCTTCACCCCGGGGGGCAGCGTCAACAGGATGGCCGCGCTGAGCGACATGACCTGCGCATATCCTGTAAGCTGCTTCGTCTGGCGTACATATGCCTTCACGCATGCCCCGGCCAGGCGATGGACCGGCGTTGTCGATCGGAGCAGACGCTGGGACCGCCGGAAAATCCATGGTCTGCTGCGAATTTTCCGCGGTTTGTCCATGGCGCTGCTCAGCACGAGTCCGGTCAGTTTGGTCCGCTGAACCAGCTCTTCCTGGATATCGTTCATAAATGTGCCGCGAGTTCTCATCCGCACCAGGAGCAGCAGCACGTTGATCACCGCCAGCAGGGCGGAAGCGGCAGCCAGCCGGGACGGGCTGTCTATCCACCATACTGACAATATGACGTATGCCGCGGCCGGAAGCACGACCATGGGCAGATACAGCAGCCATCTCCGCCAGCCGTGAGCCCGGATCCGTGCGAAATGCTTCAGCCAGACCATCAGGCCGCCGGCCATCACCGTGAAGAGCAGCCAACACCAGGCAGCATCAAGGCTGATCCCATATCTGCGGACCATAAAGGGAAGCACCAGCAGAAAGCCCGCTCCCGCCTTCAGGGCTGTGGCGATCATGCTGTAAATGCCTCCCCTCAGCATCAGCCCGCGCAGCCACCGCACGCGCTGATGAATGAAGAGAACGTCGGCCTCCCGAACCATAAGGAACATTTTTCCCGCTGACAGCCACAATAACAGAAATACAGGAATAACGCCGAATATCATATGGCTGCTCCACTGCGGGAGCGGCTCCTTCCATAAACCGTAATACAGCCTTCCCCCCAGCAGCGCGCCCGGAATCAGCATATACAGGAGCACCGTCCAGTCCGCCACCGACCGGATGACGGCGATGGTTTCCTTCCAGTGGGTCCGGAGCCGGGTCCAGAACAATCGCCCGGGGGTTGGGTAGGCATAACCGGTATTGCTTGAGTCCGCCATGTTCATCTCCTTTCCATGGATGTCAGCCAATCTGCGAAGAAACATCCGGTCCCTTCGTTCCTACCGAAGACTGGGCTCGTCGAAGCATCCGGTCTCAGGTCAGGGCATCAAAGCAGTCGAACAGCGAGGCGTCCGGCAGCCCGGCCGTCCTGCGGATATCCGTCAAATCCCCTTTGGCCACCATTCGCCCGCCGGAGATCATCACAAACGCATCGCAGATCCGCTCGGCCGTATCCAGCACATGGGTAGACATCAGCACGCCGGCGCCCCTGCCCCGCTCCTCTTCCAGAAGGCGCAGAAAATCCTTGGTCGCCCGCGGATCCAGGCCGATGAAGGGCTCGTCCACGATATAAATATCGGGTTCCGCCAGAAATCCGAGCATGAGCATCATTTTCTGCTTCATCCCTTTGGAAAAACCGGCCGGGAGCTGATGCTTCACCCCGCCCATGCCGAACTGGGCCAGCAGCTCCTCCGCATGGCGGACAAAAGCCTCGTATTCCAATTCGTAAGCGGCCGCAGCCAAATCGAGATGCTCCCAGAGCGTCAAATCGTCATAAAATACCGGCTGCTCGGGGATGTAGGCGTACCGCCCGCTCTCCCCTCCGATCGTTACGGACGCCTTGGAGTATTTTAGCAGACCGAGCAGCGTCTTCAGCGTCGTGCTTTTTCCAGCACCGTTCGGACCGATGACGCCCAGCAGCTCGCCAGGCGCCACTTGAAAAGAAACGTCCCAAATGCGCGGCTGTCCTTCTTCATATCCCGCTTCCTCGATATGCACATCGAGCACAGGCAGCAAAGGCTCCATGATCCACCTCCAGAAAAAATAATCCGTTTCGAGCCATAGAGCTTATGTATATCAACAAAGGCCACCAAAACCAAATGGATCGGAACGGCTGCGTCCCGACCCTGCATAATTTAACTATATGAAAAGTTCACCCGATAATCCATACGTCCCGGGACTGAAATCGATCTACAGCCGGCGGGCTTATTTAAAATACTGGACCAGCGTTCCGCCGCCGCCAACCGCCTTCACTTCGGCATAAGCGCCATTCACCAGCGTCATTTGCGGCGGCACGTGACCGCAGTCGATATCGTAAATGACCGGTACGCCCAGTTCTTCCGACAGCTCCTGGTATACATCCTCCACCGTGTATCCTTCCATGGGACGGTTGGCCGCGCTCCGGCCGAACATCAGCCCGGCGCAGCCTTCGAACCAGCCGGCATACTTCATCTGAACAAGAGACCTGCGCAGATCGGCTGTGTTCAGCTCGCAGTTCTCCAAATACCAGAGGAGAGGTTCGCCCGGAATATGGCGCTCCCGGAATGCTGCCACATCCCCGTAAGGCGTGCCGATCAAATGGCGGATAACGTCAACGCATCCCCCGAGCAGCCGGCCCTGCAGCGACTCCGGTCCGCCCGAAACCGTCTTCCACACCGTCGGCTCCGTCAGATGGAAGACGCACGGGCTCGGATCGTCATGACGCCACTCCTTCTGGTATTTGGCCGATGCCTGCTGAGCAATCCGATCGCCCGGCTTGGCCGTCAGCACGGCCTCCCACATGGCCGAGGTATGATCCGAATACGTCCCCCGCAGGTCGACGAAATTGAGCCCGTGAGCAGTGGCGATTCCCGTCTTCAAGGTAATGGCCAGAAGAAGGACGCTGAGGTCCGAATAGCCGAGAATCCATTTCGGCGGCATGCGGTCAAAGTCCACCCGGTCCAACATTTCGATGAGGAGTTCCCCGCCCCACGGAGGAATGATCGCACCAATTTGGCGATCCCCGAGCATCTCGTTCAGCTCCTCGGCACGGACCTTGGCCGGGGCCGACTTGGCCTTGTGCTGCGTCCAGACCGTCTCCCCGACGCGTATGTGATAGCCCCTCTCCTCCATACGGCTGACGGCCGTGCGGAACATGTCGTGCAGACCGGGCTCTATGCCCGAGGAGGGAGCCGTCACACCGACGACAGCCCCTTTTTCCATTCGCGGATATTGAATCACTGCCGCATCCCTCCCGTAAGATTTCCCCCTATCTTACTAGAAAAGGACGGCTGGAACAATGACGATGTTACGGTATTGGCGAGCCCAGGGATTCCAAAAAAACAAGGATTCTCCGGACATCGAAGAATCCTTGCTGCGACAGCAACGCTATGATGTTTTAAACCTTCTCGCCCTCCCGCGCTCCTTCCTCCTCTTCCTCCGGACCGGCCGAAGGAACCGTATTTCGCAGTCCGAGCACGATCAGAAGGCTTACGACGGCAATGACAGCCATCACGACATACAGGGAATGGAGGCTCCCCTCAAGAATATGCCTCAGCTCGCTCCACAGCTCCTTGGGAAGCGATGCGCTTCCTTCCGGAGTCAGCAGCTGGTTGACCTCTTCTTGGCCGACCCGCTCCAGCCCGGGAGTATCGGCGAGCCGCCCGGCCAGCGTCAAGTTGATTAACGATCCAAAGACAGCGACGCCGACCGTCTGGCCCAGCGAGCGGATAAAGGTATTCAGCGCCGTCGACGCGCCGCGAAGCGAGTAACCGACCGAGGACTGTGCAATAATCGTGAACACCGTGTTGGAATATCCGAAGCCGAGGCCGTAGATAAAGGTGAAAATCAAAATCACGTAATGCGGCGTCCCCTCGCCGATCCAGGCTAACCCGAGAGCCCCGATCACGATGCCGGCCAGGCCGATCAGCGTCGTTTTCCGCGAACCGGCGGTAAGAATGAGCCGGCTCCCCGCTACGGAGCCGAACAGCCAGCCGATCGACATCGGCGCCATCGTCAGCCCGGACATCGTGGCATTTTTGCCCATGACCCCTTGAATCCAGAGCGGCGTATACGTCGTGAGGCCGATCAGCAGCGCGCTGGTCAGCATGGCGGCGACGGTTGATACGGAAATGTCGCGGATCCTGAACAGCTTCAGCGGCAGCATCGGCTCCTTCGCCCGGGCCTCCACCACGATAAAGGCTGCCAGGAAAACCAGGGCAAGCACGATGCAGAGCACGATCCACACCGAAGACCAGGCAAAAAACTGCCCGCCGGTCGCCAGCGCAAACAGCAGCGCCGTCATCCCCACCGTAAACGTTCCGGCACCCGCGAAATCGACATGCGTTTCAGCACGCTCCTGCCGCTGTTCGTGGAAATGGCGGGCGATCATCCACATGGACAGCAGCCCAAACGGCACGTTAAAGCCGAAAATCCAGCGCCAATTCAAATAGTCGACAAAGTATCCCCCGATGAGCGGTCCGATCAGGGAGGCAATGCCCCAGACCGAACTGATGAGTCCCTGGATTTTGGCGCGTTCTTCAATCCGGTAGACGTCCCCGATAATCGTAAAAGTGACCGGAATGACCGCCCCCGCTCCGATGCCCTGAATGGCCCGAAACGCGATCAGCTGGCCCATACTTTGCGAGAAGCCGCACAGCAGCGATCCCAGGACAAACAGCAGCGACCCGATTTGAAATACCGGTTTGCGGCCATACAGGTCGCTGATTTTTCCGAAAATCGGAGTGGATACAGCCATGGTCAGCAGGTACGCGGTAAAAATCCAGCTGAGGAGCTTCATGCCGCCAAAGCTGCTGATGATGGCCGGACCGGCCGGTCCCGTTACGGTTCCTTCGATGGCCGACAAGAACGTGGATACGAGGATTCCGGCCAGAATCCAGTTCCGGCTCTGCTTTCCAGGCAAATGGTCAGATCGATTCACGTTATTTGTATCCTTTCTCCCGTTTTGACAAAGTTTCCTTATAACGAAACGTATCCACCCAGTGCACGAAAAATGGCCTCCGGTAAGAGACCGCTTTTCAGACTGGGCGGATGCATAGGGTTTATTAAAATAGAATGGCATGAAGTTTCAGGCGTAGACGATCCTTCGACCGTCGTCAAACGAAATCTTCCTGTCTATGACCGTACATGAATAAGTCCGTGATTCCGGCCCAACTGCCGGTAATCTTCGACCTTGCCTTGATCGAGCCGGAGCACGAAAGAAGCATCCTCCTCCACCAGGCGGGGGTCGTGGGTAATCATGAGCAAGGCAGCGCCCCGGGCGGCGGCACCCCGGCACAACTTCAGCAGCCGCTGCGCGGCGCGGTAATCGATGCCTGAGGTGGGCTCATCGAGAATGTAGAGGGCTTTCGGCTGGATCAGCTGGCCGATGACGCTGAGCAGCTTCTTCTCACCCTGGCTGAGCAGGTATGGAGAGTCTTGACGACGTCCGCTCAGCCCGGCAGCCGCAAGCAGCGCCTCGGCCGCTTCGGTCTGCTCAGGCGTCAGTTCAGCTTGCCGCCGGCGCCAGCCGCTTCGAATCCGCAAGCCGTACACGAGCTCATCCCACACCGTATGCTCCACGAATTGATGCTCCGGCTGCTGGAACACGTATCCGATGTCCCCGGCCAGCTGATGAACCGGCATCCCGGATACGTCCCGCCCCTTCCAATATACCGAACGGGAAGGAACCGGCAGCAGGCCCATCAGGAGGCGGGTGAGCGTCGTTTTGCCCGAACCGTTCTCACCGGTCAGCATGCCCCACGCTCCCGGATGCATCGCAAACGAGACGTCCCGGAGCGCTTCCTGCCCTCCGGGATAAGTGTAGCTCAGGTTCCGGACCTCCAGCAGCGGTCCGGAAGCCGAGTCACCGCCGGGGCCATCCGCACCCGGCGGCATCTGCGCCGGCGCCGTCACCACGCCGGCGCTCTGCAGGGTCCCGGCGGCCGGCTCCGCTGTATGCGCGCCGGCTTCCGCTGCCCCCTCCCACGGGGGCAGCACACCGAGCTGCGCCAGCCGGTCCCGGCTGGTGCGCAGCAGCTCCTGCGGCGCTCCGTCCAGCAGGACTGCGCCGCCGTCCAGGACGATGACGCGCTCCGCAGCGCGCGCGGCATCGTCGAAGCGGCCGGACACCGTGACTACGGTCCGGCCCTCGGCGTGCAGCCTGCGGCAGAGCTGCACGAACTGCGCCTGCGCCGCGGGGTCGAGGCTGGCGGATGCATCGTCGAAGACGATCATCCGCGGAGACAGCGACAGCACCGCGGCAATGGCGGTGCGCTGGCGCTGTCCGCCGGACAGCTCGCGCACCGGGGAGCGGCGGCGGGCGGTCAGGTTCACCGCCGCCAGCGCTTCGGCCACGCGGGAATCGATCTCCGCCGGCGGCACGCGGAGATTCTCGGGCCCGAACGCGGCCTCATCCTCGACGACGCCCCTCACCAGCTGGGCGTCGGGATCCTGGAACACGATGCCGGCCACCTTGGCGATCTCAGCGATCGGAGCTTCCGCCGGGTCAATCGTGTCCAGCCGTACCTTCCCTTCCCGGCGGCCGCCTCCGCTCCGCGGAAGATAGCCGCTAAGCAGCTGACACAGGGTAGACTTGCCGCTGCCGCCCGGTCCGATTACCGCCGTAAACTGTCCGGCCGGAATCGTGAGCGACACGCCGCGGAGCGCAGGCTCCTCCACATCTTCGTACCAATAAGAAAGCTCCGTCAGCTCAATGGAAGTTCCCTGCATCCGCAGAAGCCTTTCTGCCAATGGCAAAACGTTTAAGCAGTCCGCTCCGCTGAAGCATATCCCCGAGCACCTTGGTGAGCAGGCCGCACAGCACAATGCCGCTGATGATCCGCACCACCATCGTTATTGCCAGCACCTGAAAGCTCCAGGACGTATACCCAAACATGTTCGCCGCGCAAATGAACCAGATCGGCACCATCGCGCCGCCGACCAGCATCATCGCACCGGCATTCCAGCGTTTGTAACGAAGCAGAAAAAATACGCCCTCCGCCACAACCAGATAACACAGCGCCGCCACGATGCTCGCCGCAATCCCGTACGTATTGCCTACGAAGCACTGGATCGCACCGCCGATTCCGTATGTAATCGCCGCGGTTCCCGGCTTGCGGATAATGTAATAGGCCAGCAGGCCGTACACCATGTACACGCCGACGATGGTAGAGGTCGCCACGGGCCCGCCCAGGCTGTTCAGCATTTTATTAATGTAAGATAAATAAAAGGTCAATACCGCGTTCGCTGTGGCCAGCATCGCCATCAGCACGATGTCCAGCGTCGTAAACGGGACAACACGTCTCTTTGATTGTGATAAAGTTTCCATCTCATGTCAACTCCTAATCAGGAAAATGGTGGGATTTCTCACCCTTGAAGACTCGCATCGCAATTTCCCTGCGATTGGCCTAGCCTCCCTGCTATTGTGCATGATCGGATTCGAAACGTCAACCTAAAAATAAATTACAGGTTAACAATGTGGATATACCACCACAATGCCGCGGTAATCAGCACGGCCCCAACCGCCGTGATATGCCCGGCAGCAGACGGTTGCTGCTCCCTTAAAAACGTACGCTCGGGATATGCGCCAAAGCCTTTGGCTTCCATCGCTCCAGCAGTCTGCTGAATCCGGCGCACGGCATTATGCAACATGGCGGACACAAACACCTTCCACCAGCCTAACCGCTGCTTGACTCCCTTAGGGCGGGCTGCTCCCCTGACCTGATGGGCTGCCGAAATGCTTCTCCCTTCTTCTTGAAGCAAAGGCAAAAACGTGAGCGCCATCGAAATGCCGAAGGCGAACCGGTAAGGAACCCTCATCCGCCGGGTTAACGCGGTGACAAGATCGCCGGGATCGGTCGTGACCATGTAGACAAAAGATGAGAGAAACACCGTAAACATGCGCAGCGTCACCGAACCGGCCGCATCGGCTCCCTCCGTCGTGACGTGCAGCACGCCGAACTGCCAAATGGTGTGGCTGCCGGGTACGGTCAGCAGGGTCAGTATAAAGTACGGAACCGCAAAACCGATCAGGAAAGCCATCGCTTTCCACTGCCTTCTCCAGCTGACTCCGCCTGCCGTTCGGGCCATGAACGAGGCCGCCAGAAGCAGCAGTGCCTGCCCTGCCGATGTGTGCAAACGCATCGTCAGCACGGCGATGCATAGCAGGACCACGAGCTTGCTGAGCGGGTCGATACGGTGCAGCGGCGAGCCTCCCCCTTGATACGATAGGATCATCGTCTGATCGCTCCTTCTTGATCTAAAACTTGTTATACTCCGCCTGCTCCCATTCTTCACGCAGCAGCGAATGGAGCAGTGCATCTTGAAAGCCTGAAGCCGTATGGCGGTACTGTCTCAGCCGACCTTCGGCCGTGAATCCGAGGGACCCGAACAGACGGACGGCTCGTTCATTCCGCGGATCGGTCAGCGCTTCGATCCGGTTAAGGCCCATCGTCCGATAGCCAAATCCGAGCATCAGGCCGATCGCTTCGCGCATGTAGCCCTTTCCCCAATGGGGCTTCGCAAGCTCGCAGCCGATTTCTCCCCGGTAAGCACCCTCCAGCTGCCACCAATTCAAACCGCAGCTGCCGATGATCCCGGCCTCCGGCAGGAGAATTCCCCAGCGGAGCCCATCCTCGGTGGCCGCCAAACGATTTAGCAGCCGGATGAGTTCCGCTGCCGCCGCTTCGTCCGGCAGGTCCGGAAGATCCGAGTACTTCCGCACCTCCTCGTCGGTCCAGCACGCATACAGCGCCGGGGCGTCGCCTTCCTCGAGCGGACGGAGCCGGATCCGCGGCCCTTCAAGCTCGGGAATGTTCCCGCTGCATTGATAGCTCATCCCAACGCCCCCTTCATGTACTTTGCAATATTATCAATGTACAACGCCTGCCCCCTGCAGCACAAGAGCGCCTCCCCTCCCGGTTTCTGCCATATGAACGCAAAAAACACCCCGGCGCTTACCCTGTGTCCTTGAGGAGGGCTGCAGCCGGAGTGCTTGTCCATCGCTGTATTTTACACCATTATTGCTGTGCTTCCGTTCTTCCCATCAGCAGAAACGCAATGATAAAAATAAAAGCGATCAATGCCAGAAGCGGGATCGTAATGAAGCCAAACCAGTTCAAATAATCGAAATTGCAGGGAATGCCTACCTTGCACGGCAGTGCATTGGCAAGCGCCGGAATTTTCTGCTCCGCATAATGATAGATCGAGATGCAGCCGCCGATCGCGCTGAGGGTCACCGCATAAGGAATGATTTTACGGTCATTTTTATAGCTGGCGATTCCGAGCAGAATCACTTCCGGATACATGAATATCCGCTGGAACCAGCACAGCCTGCACGGTTCATAGTGCATCACTTCGCTTAAATACAAGCTGCCTCCCGTGGCGATAAGGGACACGATCCAGGCAAAATACAGGCTGTAGGGCTTGATGAACGCAATGAAACGGTTGCCTTCCATCCGAAACTCCCCTTACTTGTCGGTGTCAGCCGACTTTTTATCCAAATAGCTCTTGAGTGCGTTGTAATCGAGCGTGACATTCTCCGCTACCTTCTCGCCGTTTACGTACAGCGTCGGCGTGCTGTTCACGCGAAGCTTGTTGCCGGTAGCCATATGGCTGTCCACTTCATCCTGGTACGTCTTCTCCTCGATGTCCTTGCTGAGCTGATCGTAATCCACCTTGATGTTATTGTCGCGGGCCAGCTTCACCAGGAACTCTGGCGTTGCCCACTCGGTTTTTTCATCCTGCTGGTTGTCGAAGAGTACGTGGTAGTACTTCCAAAATTCATCCTTGTTCTGATGGAACACCGATTGCGCGGCCAGAGCAGCCGTGTTGGAGTCCGCATTCGGACTGATGATAAGGTAATTCATGAAATAGAGCGCAGCTTTACCGGAATCGATAAAATCCTTCTGCAGGCTCGGCTCGATGTCCTGACTGAAATACTGGCAGGCCGGGCACTTGTAGTCGCCCATCTCCACGATCTTGATCGGGGCTTCCGGATTTCCCAGCACCGGGAGCGAGCTGTAATCAAACGATGCTTCCTTGGATTGCGGCCGAATAAACACCAGCAGCAGGACCAGCACGACGATACATGCACCTGTAATCCACATGATCCGTTTCATGCGTTTCTCCTGCGCTGCCCGCTGGGCTTTACGTTGGGCCACGGTGTTGACTTGCTTCTTCTTCGGTTTCACGAAGCCTGACGTCTCCTTTCCTGTGAACTAAAGCTGAGGCGCCTTGGCATTTGGGTCTTTAGTTCTTCCTTAATGTAAGTTACTTAACACTTCTTCTCTAGGTTATTCTAGCATCTCCCCCCGCCGATGACCAGAAAGAACCGCTTCCAAAACCGGTCAAATCGGGAATTGTTAAATAAATTGTAACAAAATCAATTACATGACAGCCCGTAGTGAGTTTTTTCATGAAAATATGAGTTGACTTGAAACGTTCCGGTGATACTACTTTTACCTTAACTGTTTGAAAAGAAGGGGGGGAAGATTATGGAGTGGCAGACTGCCGTTATTGTCGTTTTTGCCGCTTTCCTGGCCGCGATAGGAATTACGCGTTACGCCTTTTATCAAATGACGCAGATGAAGGCCCTCACATACGAGCAGACCTTTCAAGCCATGGAGCAGGTCGGGCTGTTCAAGCAGGATTACTTTGAGTCGCTGCCCAAGGAAGAGGTTCAAATTACGAGCTATGACGGGCTGAAGCTGAACGGCATGCTCATACCGCACCCTTCGGGCTCCAACCGTTTCGTCATTCTCGTCCATGGATATACCGCCTCGCTTCCGGCATCGATTCCCTTTATGGACATTTTCCGGGAGGATGGGTTCAACACGCTTCTGATCGACCTGCGCCGGCACGGAAAAAGCGAAGGCAAATATACGACCTACGGGTTCCACGAAAAGCACGACATCGACTCCTGGATCCGATGGATTCGCGCGACGTACGGCAGCGACTCGGTCGTCGGCCTGCACGGCATGTCCCTTGGAGGAGGCACCGTGCTGGAATACCTGTCGCTGCCTCACACGGACGCCGCCTTTGTCATCGCCGACTGCCCTTATTCCGATCTGACGCGCCTGATGCATCATCAAATGCAGGCGCTGAACCGTATTCCCGCGGCTGTGTTCCTTCCGCTTGTCGACCGCAGACTGTTCCGGAAAGCAGGCTTTACGCTGAATCAGGTCAGCCCCGTCCGCTCCGCCCGGTACAGCCCCGTTCCCGTCATGTTTATCCATGGCACACGGGACCGCTATATCCCGACGGAGATGAGCGAGGAACTGTTTGCCGCCAAAGAAGGAATGAAACGGCTTCTTCTCGTTGAAGGAGCCTCCCACGGCAATGCGCTGGGGGTCAACCCGGAGCTGTATAAAAAAGCCGTGCAGGAATTTGTCCGCGATGTGATGGAAGGGGCCGTTCCTGCCATGCAGCCGGAACAGGCCGAGGAGCTTGTGGAAGAACCTGTGCAGGCGGGGCTTCCCCAGCCGGAATTTAATATGTAAGACTTCTGCACCAACTCACAACATTAATTACAACTCAAAAAAGCCCCTTGGACTCCGGACTCCTCTCCTTCGGACCAAGGGGCTTTTCCATTTTCCGAACATGAAGCCAGACAGCCTTATCGCATCCTGTACTGCTTGCTCTCCTCTGCCGCAATGTCTTCCCGGATGCTCATTTTCTCCGCATTGTAATGACTGATCGCTTGGTTTAATCCCTTCAGGTCGAATACGGAAACATCCAGCTCGCTCAGTTCATCCACATCCGATCTCAGCCGGTCCCTCAAATCCGTCAGCCTGCGGATATGGGACTGCGCATATTGGCCTGCTCTTTCCTCTGTTAATTCCGAGGATTTTTCGGCTACCAGGGTGCCGTTGACCTTTACCAATTCATCCGACAGCGTATGCTTCAAACGACTGAGCCGGCGCTTCAAACGCGCTCCAATCATGACATATATGGCAAATCCGAACACAAGAATCGCCAGCGCATAGGACAACCAATACCATGCTCCATGTGCGCTGTGCTCAGTCCCTGCATCGGGCAGCTCCACCGCGAGCACCCGCACCGGGCTTGTCGTTAAAACCGTAGTCAACCATTTGTGCATATCCATTCCCTCCATTCTAAGATGCGGTAACGATTCTAGGTGGCAGGAAGTTGATCTTGGAAGCCTGGGCGTTAAGCACCGGCATTCGCGCTCTCCGTTTCTTCAAGGGGTGCCAGTACTTCCCCGCACAGCTTCTGAAGCATGACCTGAATTTCCTTGAACTCCCCGATTCCCGTTCCGGTCAAGCTGTATTCATCGCCGTGAGCCGTCAGAAAGTTCAATTCGGTCAGGCGCTCCAGCTGCTGCTTCACTTCCCGTTCCCCCACCTTGTAGCCGTGCGCCTCCAGCACGGGCTGCATATCACGGATGGTCAAGTCATGGTGATGGGCATGGTAAAGCATGTGGATACTCATGAATAAATTTTGTACGTCTGCACGCATAGATTCCTCTCCTTCCGGCGAACGCCTGTAAAAATGAGCCTGTCATTACCATTGTTTACCCTTCTTCCGCTGCCGGGAAACAATACGAATCCCTGTTTAAGCCATGCCGGACGCCGGAATCAGCAGGCTTCACAGGATATGACCATGATTTTTAGAGGGAGGAATTTCACTTGACGTGGAAGGAATTCCTGTATACTATCTTTTATAATTAACCAACGGTTAAAAGACAGAAATGAGGTGGATCGTCATGTTTCAAGCCCTTCCCTACGAAGGAAACCGGAATGACCAATTTGCAGCCGTCCTCGAACAGCTTAAGTCGCTCATCCATGATGAGCCCAGCTCCATTGCCAATCTAGCCAACGCCTCGGCCCTGCTGAACAGCTTCCTTCCTGACATAAATTGGGTTGGTTTCTATCTATTCGATGGAATTGAGCTGGTTCTCGGACCGTTTCAAGGGCTCCCGGCCTGCATCCGCATTCCTTTGGGTAAAGGGGTATGCGGTACAGCGGCAGCCGAGCGGAGAACGATTGTGGTCGATGACGTGCATGAGTTTCCCGGGCATATCGCCTGCGATGCCGCCTCGAACAGCGAAATTGTCGTTCCGCTGGTCCAGGGAGAGCGCCTGATCGGCGTACTCGATATCGACAGCCCGCTGAAGGGGCGGTTTGACCAAGATGAGCGGCAGTTTCTCGAACAGTTTGCCGGTATTTTGACGGCACAGCTGTAATATAGGATCCTGGGAAAATAAAGCGGTCTTCTGCTTATGATGCGGAAGACCGCTTTTTTCCATTCCTGCATGATAAGATAATGAACGAAAACACGGCGTTGTTTGTCTTATGGTCAGATGGAACAACCGCCGGCCGGCATCAGTTCCATGGATCTTTGCATGTCAAGGAAGGTGAAGCAATGACGGACAAAGAGCTGTTCGAGACCTTTAACCGGGATGTCTACAGCTTTTGCTACTATATGATGCAGCGCAGGGAAGATGCCGAAGACCTCTGCCAGGAGACGTTTATCCGGGCACTGCTCGCGGACCGGAGCTCTATTCAGGATATCCGGCGCTGGCTTATTCAAATCGCCGCCAATCTGTGCAAAAACTCGCTTCGCCGCTCGAAAGCGGGCGTCATCAAGGAAAAGCTCTTTTCCTATCGGCATCTGGCGGCTGCCCCGCATTCGGTCGAGGAAACGGTCGAAGGGCGGGAACTGGCCCTGGAGCTGTCCCGGCTGTACGGGCGGCTTCCCGCGAACATTCGGATGGTGATGATTCTCCGTTACATTAACGGGCTGTCCCAGCAGGAGATCGCCGACATGATCCGCGTTCCTTTGGGGACCGTCAAATCCAGAATCAATAAGGGGCTTTCGCTCATGAGAAAATATATCGCTAAGCCCTCCTGCCCCCTCATGAAAGGAGAGAACGACGATGAACCGATTCAGCTTGGAACAGATGGAACGGGCCATTTCACGAAAGCCTGAGCCCGCTCCCGATTTTGAAGCGATGTGGAGCACGATCGAGGAAGAGGTTGGACGACGGCGTTCAGGCCAGTCTTCAACTGTAAGAAGGTCATCGGTGACCCGCAAGTGGGTTCCGGCGGCCGCTTCCGCTGTGGTCTTCCTGGCGGTAGCCGTTCCCGTGTTTGCAGCCATAAACCCGGGCTGGGACTTGTGGGGACGGCCGGGTGTGAACAATGCCATTCAGCACGGCTTTGGCGAGCCGCTGGATTTGAGTGCCCGGCAGTCGGGCACAACGATGAAGCTGCACGGCGTCGTGACGGACGGCGAGCAGATGGATGTGCTTTTTACGATGCAGGTTCCGGGCCTTCCGGATTATGACGCCGTCGATTTCGAATCCGTCTCCCTGTCCGATTCTAAGGGGAAAGATGCCAAGCCAAACGTTCTGCTCAAACGCGATGAGGAAAAAGATACACTGAAAGGGATGTTCGAGCTGCAGGATGAGCTGAAGAAGTCTAAACGGAGCATGCACTTGGACGCCAGCAACCTGGTTTTTTACCAATATGACGATCTGCCTCTTGAGGGAGATATTGCCGAAGGCTCCAGGCTGGCTCCATCGTCGTCTTCAGGCGGCTTCGCGGCTGTGGAGATCCAATCGATCGTCCGGAAAAACGACCAATTGACCATCCGGTATGCCTTGACGTCACCGCTTGAGGATCCAGGCAATCTGGACCCCCACCTGGTGATCACCTCCGGTTCGCACACGTATCAAAGCGTGTCCCGGGCGGTCCTGCCCCCGGACGGTAACGATTTGCTGTGCCAGTCGACCTTCACCATTCCGGAACGGGACTGGAAGGGAGCCAAGCTTCACCTGACCTATTTGCAGGAGGTCAAGAGAGTAGCGGGAACCTGGGCTTTTGACTTCAACGCAGACGGCAGCAAGGCCAGCGAAGCCATTTACAGCAAACCGCTTCCGGCAAATGAGGAACAGGCCGCAAACGTCAATTTGAACCTGAAACAGCTGGTCATCACGCCGCTTCAGATCCGAATCCCATACAGGCAGGATTCCAATGACTGGACTGAGGGCGTGAGACGCTTTACGAACGTATCCCTGCAGCTGGGGGACCAGCGCATCGAAGGCAGTGACTATCATACCGGCATGTACGAGAAGGTCCGGCACCGGGAATATTTGGATGAAGGCTACCTGCGCTTTGAGTCGCCGACATGGTTTAAAGACTGGTCGGGGGAACCGATGAAGCTTATCTTCTCAGGTTTGGAAATTACAAAAAGGGACCTTTCGAAGCATTGGTACGATCTGGCCGCGCCGACTGCCACTGAACAGCAGGTGCAGATGGATCTGGACGGACGGAAGGTCACGTTCACCTACTATCTGAAGGGCAGCCAGTTGATCGTGAAGTCTTCCTCTGAGGACCCGACCTTTAAAGGGGTATCGCAATCGGTGATCCGTGCCGGCGGAAAAGAGATCCTCCCGGACTACGTCCCTGCGCCGCCTTCGAGCGGGCCGTTTACCAAAGTGGAGACGTATTCAAACCTTCCGGAAGGAACGGCGCTGCAGCTGAACCCGGGCGTGTACGTGCTGCTCGAACCGGACGAGACGGTTGAAGCGGCCATTAATTAACGCCTTTTGGTAAAGTCAATTCTCGGATCCGCCCCCATGAAAGAAACAAATGCTCCCCCGGATACGGCAGAAGCCCGCCCGGCCATTCATCGGCCAGGCGGGCTTGTTGTGCTCACCCTTGTTCATCTTTCTTACATCAGCTCGCGCTCGGCGAATATGATCATCCCGTCCCGTAAAAAAACGGGGAGCTGCGGATGGTATGCCGTAAACAGCTGCTTGTGTTCGGTCTGTTCCACATATAAGTTTCCCAATCCGATATATACCATTGCCGACGGCGTGTAATAACGGCTCATCCATTCATAATGCCTGCGGATGATCCGCTGAACCTGCGGAGCACCCGGGTGATGGCCTTCCTCGATGGCCGCCTTTAAATCCCGGTTAATCTGATCGATTTCCCGCTGGGAGCGCAGGTAGTCTTCCTTGGTCCACAGCTGCATTTTATGCTGGCTCTCCTGCGTTTCGGACTCGCCTCCCAGCTGGGTCAGCACGTCCTGCTCGGTCACATTGGATCCGGCCGGGCCTGAGTCCCGGCCTCTTTTGTCTGGTTCCATCGTTTCTCCCTCCACTTGACTTTCTGATCTATATCTTTTGCCTCATGGTCTGCACGATTGATGTCAGGTCTTGTCATCTTCCAATTACCCGTTTCGCAGGAATTTAACCGCTGCCGGAAGAGCATTTATCCACTTTTTTTAACATTTTTTTCTTCCGTAACCCGATTCACAATTTAGGGCTTCGAGTCGGAATCGCGAATGATGGACAGCCCCTCGACATGCTTGCGGTTCATCAGCTTGCTCTTCTTCCGGTTCTCCTTGGACTCAAAAATGATGTCGAAATCGTAGTCCTCAGGGTACAGTTCGCTCTTCTCAATGAACAGCTTGAGCCGCTTCTGGTTGATCCGGATCTTCTCCTTCTGGATCATGACCCCTACCATGCCCATGGCGTCCTCCGGCTCATAGACGATGCCCGTTCGCCCATAGGAGCTGACATAGACAGCGTCTCCTACCTCAAGCTTGCGCACGGGTGCGGCCGATGCTTGCTCCTGATCCTCATCCGCCTGATCCCGGCTCCCTGCTCCATCGCCCTCATTGGCTTCAAGGGGGCCGGAGGACTGAGCTGTCTCCTCCATCTGCTCAGACGCTGTTTGAACAATGGGATGTTCCTCGGCTGCATCGGGCTGCAGGGCAGGCAGCGGCTTCTGCCTGTGCAAAATTTCCTGCGACCGCTCGATAATGCCTGCTGTCATCCCCAGCTTTGTGGCGATTTGAATCGCGTAGCTCTGCCCCGCCTCCCCGATCGTCAGCCGGTAAAGCGGCTCCAGCGTCTCGACATCAAACTCCATTCGGGCGTTCTGGAACCCCGGCGTCCGTGCCGCAAACGTCTTCAGCTCGTTAAAATGCGTCGTGACCATGATCATGGCGCCTCTGTTGCTGAGCTCTTCCAGAATGGCGATCGACAGGGACATCCCTTCGCCCGGATCCGTTCCGGCCGCCAGCTCGTCGATCAGCAGCAGGGTATGGCGGTCCGCCGCATCCACCATCCCGATCAGGCGCTTAATTTGGGCGGAAAAGGTGCTGAGCGACTGCTCGATGCTCTGCCCGTCCCCGATGGCCGACAGCACTTTAGTGAATACGGTGAACGTGCTGCCTTCCTCCACCGGCACGAGCAGACCCGACTGCACCATCAGGGTGAGCAGCCCGAGCGTCTTGAGCGCCACCGTCTTGCCGCCGGTATTCGGCCCGGTAATGATCAGCGAGCGGTAACCGCCGCCCAGCTCCAGCCGCAGCGGCACCATCGTCTTCAGCATGAACGGATGCCGCGCTCCGCTTACCTTGATGCGCCCGCTGTCGCTAAGAAGAACATTGTTCCCGCCCAAGGTGCGGCTGTATTTTGCTTTGGCAAAAATAAAATCGTACGTTCCCGTGATATCGATATTCAGCAGCAGATCGGCCGAAGCCGCCTCAAGCAGTCCGGTCAACGCGCTCAGCACGATGCCTTCTTCCCGGGCCTCATCCGCTTCGTGCATGCCAAGCTCGCTTTGAAGATGGGCGACCTCCTCCGGCTCCACAAAGACGGTCTGCCCGCTCGTCGACTGGTCGAGCACCGAGCCCTTGATCGTTTTGTGATACTCCCGCTTGACCGGAATGACGTACCGGCCGCCCCGGACGCTGACCAGATTTTCCTGCAAAATCGAGCCGTGCCTGGACAGAATCGCAGCGATCTTTTTCTGAATGCGTTCCTTAACGATAGCGATCTTCTTGCGGACGCGCTCCAGGTTTTTGCTGGCTTGATCGTCCACCCGGCCAAACCGGATGCAGCGCTCAATTTCGCTCTTCAGCTTCGCCAGCTCCTGCATCGAGGAAGCATACGAGCTGATGCCCGGCGCGATGTCGCGCTTCCCGGCCATGTACTTACGCAGCTGCCCGCAGCTGTGCAGAAACGTATGGACCGCGGTAAAATCCTGCTCGTCGAACAGGTACCCTGTATGCAGCAGGGAGACGATCCGGTCAATCCCTTCCAGGGATGGCAGCGGGACGCTGGCCCCTTTATCCAGCAGCGCCTTGGCTTCAGCCGTCTCATCCAGCGCCCTGCGGACTGCACTGGCCGTGGTCAGCGGCTCCAATTCATCGATATGCCTGCGTCCTTCATAAGAAACCGCGTAATCTCTCAACGCTTCCTTCATTTTGTCGTATTCCAGCATGATCATCGTCGTTTGATCCATTGGTAGTTCATCCTCCTGTTTCTTGTTATGTCTTCCTATGGCAGCGCAAAAAGGGGCAGAGAATACGCGCATGCGATTCCTGCCCCTGGTCTGCCGGACTGCCTTTGTCTGCTGCCTTTGCTGTACGCAAAAAAACCGTGCTGCAAAGAGCACGGTCCTGTACGCCGGAGAGCCAGCCGCCCATTAGGCGGCGGCCCTTATCCGGCATGACAACGGTCGAGCGGCCAACGCTCCACCGATTCGGATCACAAAGGTTTCAAACAGTCCGCAAGGGATTGTCGTTTGATGCTTCGCGTGTTCTTAACTATTTCCAAGACCGCATTCTGCAAAGAGGCGCATTGAAAGAAAGAGTGCCCTCCCGGGCATTCCTCGCCTGTCTTCGTGTCATACAGTCGATATGGAGTTTGATTAGTTAAGAACAACCACCGTCATCAAAATCTCTCCCTTGTTATAGGATGAGGTAAATTTACCAAGTTTGCGCCACGAAGTCAAGGGGCTGGTGTCTTCATGAGGTACACTCTCGCTTCATACGGCCGCAGCTTCAAATTCCCGAGATCCTCCTCCCCCTTGATGGGGTAGTTGGAGATCAGCAGCTGCTTGGCCTCCGGCACGAGCTCCGCCGGCAGCTTCAGCACCGGCTCGCCTCCGAAAAAGTTCAGGATGACCAGGAGACACTGGTCCTCCAGCGTCCGGGTATACACATACAGCTCCTTGTCGAGCGGAAGCAGCAGCTTGTATTCGCCGTACACGATCACTTCATGCTGTTTGCGGAGGGCGATAAGCTTTTTATAGTAATGGTAGATCGAATTCGGATCCTTAATCGCATCCTCCACATTGATCAGGGGATAGTTCGAGTTCACCTCGATCCACGGCGTGCCCCGCGTAAAGCCTGCATGCTCCCCATTGGTCCACTGCATCGGCGTACGGGCGTTGTCCCGGCTTTTTTTCCAAATCGCCTGCATGACCTGCTCTTCGGGCACACCCTGATCCAGCTGCTCCTCATAGTAATTCAGTGTTTCCACGTCACGGTAGTCATCGATTGAGGCGAAGGCGATGTTCGTCATGCCGATCTCCTCGCCTTGGTAAATATACGGCGTGCCTTCGAGCGTGTGCAGGAAGGTCGCCAGCATCTTCGCCGACTCCACCCGGTATTTCTGGTCGTCCCCGAACCGGGACACCGATCTCGGCTGGTCATGATTGCACCAATAATTCGCGTTCCAGCCCTTGTCGTGCAGCACTGTCTGCCACCCGCTGATGACCTTTTTCAGCTCCAGCAGGTTCCAGGGACGAATATCCCACTTGCCGGAACCGGAAGAACCCGCATCGAGCTGCATATGCTCGAACTGGAACACCATGTTCAGCTCGTTGCGCGTATCCCCGACATAGCTGAGCGCCTGCTCCGGACCCAGACCCGACGTCTCGCCGACGGTCATGATGTCGTAGTGGAACAGTACCCGTTCATACAGGTTGCTCAGCAGGGTGTGCACATTTTCCAGGTTGGAAAACAGCTCATACGCGCGCACCGTCGGCAGCTGGTCCGGGTTGTCCCCGTCCGGCAGGCCGACCGCCTTGACAATATGTGCGATTGCGTCGAAACGGAAGCCGTCCACGCCTTTTTTGAGCCACCATTCCACCATTTCATGCATGCTGTCGATCACTTTCTGATTTTCCCAGTTCAGGTCCGGCTGGTGCTTGGAGTACAGATGGAGATAATACTCGCCTGTCTTCTCGTCGTATTCCCAGACCGAGCCGCTGAAATAGGACTCCCAGTTGTTCGGCGGATGTCCGTCTTTGCCTTTGCGCCATATATAAAAATCCCGTTTCGGATTATCCTTGCTCGACCGCGACTCGATAAACCATGGATGCTCGTCCGAGGTATGGTTCAGGACCAGATCCATCATGATTTTGAGACCGCGCGCATGCGCCTCCCGCAGCAGACGGTCAAACTCCTCCATCGTGCCGAACTCGTCCATAATGTCGCAGTAGTCGCTGATATCGTATCCGTTATCGTGATTGGGGGACTTGTAGATCGGGCAAATCCAGATCACGTCGACCCCCAGATCCTTCAAGTAATCCAGTCTCGATATAATGCCGAGCAGATCCCCCTTGCCATCACCGTTCGTGTCGAGGAAGCTGATCGGATAGATTTGATACACTACGGCTTCTTTCCACCATTTTTTGTTCATAACCTGCTCCTTACGTGCTCCATTTTTTGCCGGATATCCGACGGTTGTTTACAAGATCGCGCGAACACTTTATAATTATTGTAAACCGATTTCCGGTTTACCTTTCAGAATGAGAGCAAGTTTTTACATTTCAATCAAATAGAATTCAATTGGAGGAGCCTGCCATGTGCGGGCTCCTTTTGTCTTTTTTCCCTCTCATTCGTTGTGCGGGTCCGCCATGCACTCCTCCATCCTGATGTAAAGGAGGATAGACGCGTTGATTTTAAAGTCCCGGTAAAAAATGTAGAGATCTGGATACGCTATACGGCATGGCGATCTCTACTCAAAGAAACCAAACCCGGGCTGCATGATTCAGGATTCGCACATATACAGGATGGGGAGGCACGCTATGGAACAGCAAGCAATACTGGCTATTGGTATTTTTCTCATTGTTTACGCATTTATTATCGCGGAAAAAATTCACCGGACGATCGTGGCGATGATCGGCGGTGCGCTCATGGTCATATTCGGCATCGTGAGCCAGGAAACCGCGATTCATCATATCGATTTCAACACGCTCGGCCTGCTCGTCGGCATGATGATCATCGTCAATATCACAGCTGAGACGGGATTATTCAAATTCATTGCCGTATGGGCCGCGAAAAAGGCCAAGGGCCGGCCCGTCGCCATCATGGTGGCGCTGATTCTGATTACCGCGATCGGATCGGCGTTTCTCGACAACGTGACCACCGTTCTGCTTATGGTGCCCGTCACGCTCAGCATTACCCGGCAGCTGCGGGTTAACCCGACGCCGTTTCTGATCACCCAGATCATGGCGTCCAACGTCGGCGGCACCGCCACCCTGATCGGTGACCCGCCTAACATAATGATCGGCAGCGCGGTGAAGGAGCTGACCTTTGTCGCCTTTATCAATAACTTGACGCCCATTGCGGTGATCATTCTCGCCGTATTTATTCCGCTATTCATTCTCATGTTCCGCAAACAGATCAAGACGACGCCGGAGCTGATGCAGAGCATTATGGATCTGGATGAAAAAGAGCTGCTCACCGACCGCAAGCTCCTGATCAAATGCCTGACGGTGATGGGTCTGACGATCATCGGCTTCTTCCTTCACCAGCTGGTTCACCTTGAGTCGGCCACCGTCGCCCTCGCCGGTGCTTTCCTGCTGCTTCTGCTGACGGGCGAGCATATGCTGGAGGAGGCTTTTGCCAAGGTCGAATGGCCGACGATCTTTTTCTTCGTGGGATTGTTCGTGCTGGTGGCCGGCCTGATCGAAACAGGGGTCATCGCCACCCTGGCGGAAAAAGCTACCGATCTCACCGGCGGCGACGTCGCGGCAACGTCGATGCTCATCCTGTGGATGAGCGCGATCGCGTCCGCTTTTATCGACAACATTCCGTTTGTCGCGACCATGATCCCGATGATCCAGGACATGGGCAGCCTCGGCATCAGCAATTTGGAGCCGCTGTGGTGGAGCTTGGCCCTGGGTGCCTGCCTGGGAGGCAACGGCTCCCTGATCGGTGCGAGCGCCAACCTGATCGTGGCCGGCATGGCTGCCAAGGAAGGATATCCGATCAAGTTCGCCCAGTTTCTGAAGCTCGGTTTTCCGATGATGCTGCTGTCCATCGTTCTGGCCAGCGCATACGTGTATCTTCGGTATTTGATGTAGCGGCCGAAGGCAATGGGGGCGATGGTGTTGCTGCAGATTGGGGGCAGCTGGTGGCACTGATGCTTCCAGGCAAGGACATGACAGCCCCTGAAAGCAGCGCAAAATGACACGTGCGAAGGAGGATCAACTTATGCTGGAGTATCGTTACGACCCGAGCATCATTCAGATTACGGAAAGCGTCAACGAGCAGGACGCGGAGTTCCGCATCCGGCTGCTGCAGGAAGAGCCTTATCTGGCTAGGCTCAAGCAGATCAGGCGCTTTTTCGAGGACAATGATATCTACACGGACGCCTTGTTTTATGTCTATAAAAATCACGAGTACGGTGCGATCGTACGGAAGGAATACTACGTGGACTTCGTGCTGGCACTGATGAAGCATCAGCTGCTGCAGAGTGTGGAGTGGAAGCCTTCACCTTAGAGCTTTTAGCGCTGGCGGTGCGTTCGCTGTTGATCTATTCAGGCCATTGGCTGCAGCAAAATAGATGCACTTCACATTTACTTCTACGTTGGAAATGTGGCAGCGCCATTTATGCCAGGGAATACGTTAGTCAAATAAGAAGCCGCCCGGCTTGCTCCTTTCGAGCAGAGACCGGCGGCTTCTTTTCACGCGCTTATGAGGTTTCGTTCAACATCGCGCTCTTTTACAGCGCGTAATGCTACTCCGCCAACTCAATGATCGACTCGTATTTCCGCTTCGTATCCGCCAGCCGGGTATCGAGATGTGAATACTCCCCCTCCAAGCGGCGGACAATCCGCTCCACCTCGGATATTTTCTCCTGCACGTCGTCCTGGGTATCCCGGATTCTCCCCTGCACGAGCCAGTCGGATATAAAGCCGTCGAAGAAATAATCAGAAAATTTCAGAAAGCTCCCGATCCCGATTTCGATATCCAGCGCCATTTGCACATCCTTCAGCTCTTTGCCGAACCGGCGCAGGCTGAACTGCGCTGATTCAATGTGCTCCATCGCCTCGTCAATACGGCTGTGCTTCATATGCGTGGAGATCATGCCGCCGCCGAGCATGTCGTAGGTGCCCCAATTTCCGGCCGAGCCCAAACTGTCATCTGCCCGCTCCAGATCCTCCAGTACGGCCTCGCCCGCACGCACCGCTTCTTTCAATTCCTTGAGCTGGACCGACAGGTCGGCCTGTTCTTCGGCAAGTCCCGCCAGCTCGGCGTTATTTTGCAAAATCACCTTTTCCTTCTCGTCGAGAATCTTCTCATATTCAAACTCCGCGTAACGGACCTCCTGGAACTTCCGCTCCAGCTCCTGCAGTTCGTTTTGGATATCAGCCACGCTGCGCGCAGCCATATCGTATTTTGCCTTGACCTCCAGCACTTCCAGCTGCTCCCGCTCCAGCTTCTCCTCTTTCCGGCCGATCATGCTGTAAAACAAACCGGAGAGCGAAGTCCCCGTCAGGCGCTCCACGTCCTTCTCCTCATCGGCAAGCCTGAGCTTCCAGCGCTCGGCTTCGTCCTGCTGCTCTCTCAGCTCCCGCGACAGTTCCTGCATCCGGTTTTCATACTTCGTTTTGTTCCGGATGTCCTCTTTCAGCTTGGTCAACTGACGGTTGGCTTCTTCAAACATAACGTTCCCTCCGTTTCCAGTCTGCGATCTGATGTTATATGTAATAAACGTCATAGCATGCCGCGAAGTTTCATGGAAAGTTCAGCATGCAGCAAAAGCCTTACGTGATGCAGCTGCTGCCAAAGTGGATTTTATCCGCAAAAATCGCTATGATTAAACCAGATTGCACAAAGGAGTGAACCTCAATTTCATGAAACTGAAGACATTCACGCTTCCGCTCGTGCTCGTGCTGACAGCGGCGCTTGCGCTTGGCGGATGCGGCAAGAAAAACAGCGATGAGGACGCATCAAAGGACACATCCGGAGGACAAGCTACAGAGCAGACGACGGACCAGACTTCCGGCAATTCGTCATCGTCCGGCACGACAGGATCGGATTCCTCCACGGACAGCTCAACCTCGGCTTCCGGTCAGCAGCAGAAGAGCTGGACAAGCCCGCCTGCCATGCAGATTGACCAGAACAAAAAGTACGAGGCAGAAGTCAAAACATCTAAAGGCACGTTTACGATTGAGCTGTTCGCCAAGGACGCGCCGAAGACGGTCAACAACTTCGTATTCCTGTCCAAGGAAGGCTTTTACAACGGGGTCATTTTCCACCGGATCATCGAAACGTTCATGGTACAGACCGGGGACCCGACCGGAACAGGCTCCGGCGGACCAGGATACTCTTTCGAGGATGAGAAAACGAATTATAAATACGAGCCGGGCATCGTCGCCATGGCAAACGCCGGACCGGATACGAACGGCAGCCAGTTCTTTATCTGTACCGGTGCGGACAGCGATTATCTGAACCAACAGCCGAACTACACCATTTTCGGTAAAGTCACAAAGGGTATGGATGTCGTGATGAAGATCGCCAAAACACCGGTCACCGTCGGACCTAGCGGCGAGGAAAGCACCCCGACCGAGAAAGTTACGATCGACGGCGTCACGATTACTGAAAAATAAACCAGTGCGAAACCGCACGCTTGTACGGCGCAGCACATCATGATACAACAAAGAACCGTTCGCCCCTGAGGGTGGACGGTTCTTTGGTTTCAGCGTGCTAAATCTCCTGTCCAGGTCATGCTTCAGCAGGCTTGTTCATATTGTAAATTAAACAAGAACAAGCCCGACGGCTGCGGAGGTTCACCGGATTAAACTCGGGAGAAACCAAAGCATCTCAGCCGCTGGCAGCAGGAGGCCTGTGTGAACGCAATGATTCTGGGAAGCCTCGCGACTTCCCTATGTACGGCGGCGGGAGCCCTTCCCGCCCTGCTGTTTTCGAATATCAGCCACCGGGGCAGAGACAGCCTGCTCGCTTTCACGGCAGGTATCATGGTCGCCGCCTCGACGTACGGGCTGATCCCGTCCTCCCTCAAGCTGTCGAACCTATGGGTGCTGACGATCGGCATCCTCCTTGGTACGGTGACCTTGACCCTGATGGAGCTGCTCATCCCACACACGGACCCGGCCCATGATATCAAGCGGAGCGACAGCACGCAGACGGGATCCTGGATGTTTCTGTCGGCCATGGCGCTGCACAATTTACCCGAAGGGCTGTCGGTCGGCGTCAGCTATGGCAGTCCCAACCAGGAGCTGGGAACGATCGTGGCGCTGAGCATCGGCCTGCAAAACATCCCCGAAGGCTTTCTGACCGCGCTCTACCTCGTTACGCACGGCATGCGAAGGCGGTACGCCTTCCTTCTCGCCGCGCTTACGGGCGGGCTGGAGTTCCTCTCCTGCTGGGCCGGGCTGAAATTTACCGCTTCCTTTGCCGGTATCGTCCCGTACGGATTGGCTTTTGCCGCCGGCGCCATGCTGTTCGTCGTATATAAAGAGCTCATCCCGGAGAGCCACGGGGACGGCAACGAGCGGGCTTCGACCTTTTCTTTTATTTTCGGCCTGCTCTCCATGATTGCCGTGACGCATTTGCTGGGGTGAGGGACCGGAATGTACCCTCGTGGAAAATAGAACAATACAAACAACCATAAGAGACTGCTAAGCCACCTAGTGGAAGCAGTCTCTCGTTTTGTTTCGTGGTTTTATCCCCTGATCAGCAGCAGCACCGCTCCCCTCTTCGCCATCGCCTACCACACGGGGCGCAGTGGGTGCTGTAGATCCTCTTCGTTGACGTTTTCGATAATGTGCTTCAAATCCTGCTGCAGCGTCTTCATATGGTCGCTTCCGATCATCCGGGCCCAGCGCTGCTCAATCTCTTTGTAGATATTCTCTTTCGTCCGTACCAGCGACCAGCCGCGTTCGGTCAGGACAACCATCTTGCCCCGGCCGTCGGAAGGATGGGGCTTGCGCGCGACATAGCCGCACTCTTCCAGGTAGTCGAGCATTTGGCTGACCGCCTGCTTCGATATGCCCAGGTGCGCTACGAGCGTCTTGGCCGTCGCCCCATCCGGCATCAAGCCATGGAACAAAAAGCTGTGCGCCGGCCGCACATCGCCGAACCCCGCCTCCTTCAGGCGGTTATGAAGTTCCTGGTTCATCGCGCTGAAGGAGAGCGATAACAGGGAAGCCAAATCTTGATTATATGGGAACGTTTTGGACATGGTTGTACAACTCCTTGCTGTCTTAAAGGAATAAATTGGTCAGTTAGATTGACTTCAAAGCATTCTCATTATACCGTTCCCGAGATGCGTGAATCAAATTCCGGAAAGTGGCACCGCTTCCATCATGAAATGGGCTTTGGGCGCAACTTCCGCCGGCCCGGAAACGTCTGGTAGGTAACGCCGATTTTTCCACTTTTTAGCGCAAAGCGTTGCTGATTCCATCGATAAGGAGACTAACCATCCATGCCAAAGACCAAAACGCTGCCGCTGCTGCTCGCCCTGCTCCTGCTGGTATTACCGGCATGCTCGAAGCAGGAAGACGGCAGCCGGAACCAACGCAGCAATCCGACTCCTCCGATCTCGCTAACGGCCCGGAAGCAGGAGGCAGGCAAAATTGATCCTGCCCTCATCTCCGCCCACAACCGCCTGGGGCTGCAGCTCCACCGCGAACTAACCGGGCGGGCCGAAGCCGGAGACAATGTCCTTCTCTCCCCCTACAGCATCTGGACGGCCCTGTCCATCGCATACAACGGCAGTGCCGGCACGACGGCACGCGAAATGGCCTCCGTATTGGGGGTGAAGGACATGCCGCTTAACGAAATGAACGAGGGGAACGCCGTTTTGTCCAGGCTGCTGGAAGGGGAAGACTCCGGCGTCCGGCTGAACATTGCCAATGCGGTCTGGCATCAGCAGGGCGTTCCGTTCAAGGACTCTTTTATCCAGGCAGGCAAGGAGAGCTACGGGGCCGAGGTTCAGGAGGTTGATTTCGCTTCCGACAAATCCGTGAAGACGATCAACCGCTGGATCAGCAAGGAAACCGGGGGCAAAATCGAGAAAATGCTGGAGCAGCCGCTGTCGCCAACGACCATTGCAGTGCTGGCCAACGCGATTTATTTCAACGGATCATGGAGCGATCCGTTCAATCCGGAATACACAAAAGACGAAACGTTTACGCTGGCTGACGGCAGCGTCCGGACGCTGCCGATGATGCATACCGCCAACATGCTGCCGTACAAGGAGACCCCCGATTGGCAGGCCATCCGCCTTCCTTACGGAGACGGCCGCATGGATATGCTGATCATCCTCCCCGCCGCCGGCTCTTCGCTGGACCAATTGGAGCAGCAGCTCTGGGCGGATCCAGCTCCGTGGCAGCAGCCCTTTGACGAGGCATCCGTGCAGCTTGGGCTGCCCCGCTTCAAGGCCGAGTACGGCAGCGACTTGAATGATCCGCTCATCCGGCTCGGCATGAAGCAGGCCTTCCAGCCGGATGCTGCCGATTTTTCCCATATGGCCGACATTCGCCCCCTCTTCCTGTCCAAGGTTCTGCACCGGATGGTGCTCGACGTAAACGAAAAGGGAACCGAGGCTGCTGCGGCAACGGTCATCAGCGAGGAATCCGGCTCTATGCCGGTAAAAGTCCACGAAATGACGGTGAACCGGCCATTCTTCCTGGCGATTGAGGACACACAGACCCATGCCTGGCTGTTTATCGGCTCGGTGAACGATCCCGAATGACCGGCTCGCGCACAACAAAAAAGCCAACCCCTTCATAGGCTAGGGTTGGCTTTTAAACATGGGCAGTTGGTTCACCTCATGAAAAATTAACGGGATCAACAACATGAAGCAACTGGCGTTTCCTGAGCGACTTTAACCCGGCTAAGACTCCGCAGGCTAAGACAACGCCTGCAGCGTCACGCCTTCGGGCAGAACCGCCAGCACTTGCTCTCGAACGGGCGTGCTGCCGGCAAGCTCTTCGCCCAGGATGGCGACGATGCCCCGGTCATCGCGGGAGCGGATCAGCCGGCCAATGCCCTGGCGGAGCCGAAGCAGCATATACGGCATGTCCACTTCTTCGAATGGCGCTGCCGATTCTTTGCGCTTGGCCGTAAACACCGGATCATGCGGCGGGAACGGCAGCGACCAGACGATCACGTTCGAGAGCGCCGGGCCGGGCACGTCCAGTCCCTCCCACAGGCTGACCGCGCACAACACGCTGGTCTCCTCGCGCTGGAAGGCGGAGATCAGATGGCTGATCTCCTGGTCCCCTTCGAAGTAAAACGGAACGCCGGGCACCTGAACGGTGCCTGCGGCCAGCTCCTGCTTAAACCGCCGCAGCTCCTCCCTGCCGTTAAACAGGATCAGTGCCCGGCCCCCGGATTCGCGAAGAAGGCGGGCAGCGGCTTCCAGCTTGCCGTTAAAATCGGCCGTCGACCTGGAGTCCGCCGGGGTCAGCACCTTCATCTGATCCGCGTAATCGTACGGGGACGGTACGGAGAAGGAGAGAAAGCTCTCGATGCCAAGGCTGTCCGCCACGTAATCGAACGCGCCCTGAACCGACAAGGTAGCTGAGGAGAACACGATCGGCATCTTCGCGCCGAATACCTGCTCCTGCAGTACTTCCTTGACCGTTCTCGGCATGATCGACAGCGTCAGCCCGTCCGGTCCGTCGACGGCCCAGCAGATCAGCGCCTCGGAGCGCTCGAACAGATGGAGCGCCTTCTGCATCATTTCCAGGTGCTCCTCTACGATCCGGAGCTCGTACTCGTTCAGCGTGTACAGCTCGCTCTCAAAGACGAGCTCCTCTTCGATCGAGGTGAGGAGCGAGCGGAACCGGTGCACCTCGGCGAGCAGCGCGCCGTCCAGCACGATTTCCTTCCGGTCGGAGCCGGCTACGCTGCGGCTCTGCCGACCGAATGCCGCGAACATCGCTTCGCTCTGCACGATCGCCTCGTCGATCAGCACCGCCAGCGATTCGCGGATCTCGCCCTGAAGCAGCCTCGTGATGAGTTCCTCAAACACGACATGCTTCATTTTGTAGCTGAGGGCCTTCATGGCGGCCGATTCGAGCAGATGCCCTTCGTCGAAGACGACGGCGCAGTGCTCCGGCAGCAGGGGCAGCTGCCCCTCCCGCTTCCGGCCCTCGTAAGTCCATACATGCTCCATGTAATAATCATGCGAGCAGATGATCAGGTCCGCCGCCTGGCGGTAGTGATCCCGCGACAGCGTCTGGCCGCAGCGGTGGCGGCGGTCGCAGGTGAAGCAGTCCTGGAACGGATCCCAGTTAATCCGGCTCCATTCCTCATCGGTTAACTCCGGGTATCCCTTCCGGTCCCCGTAAGCATGAAAGGACTGCATCGGCGCGGTAGAATACACGAAATCCGGCAGGCCGGCGGCCAAGTCGTCCCAGCGCACCCCTTCTTCGTCCCGCAGCCGGACGTCGTCCAGTTTGCGCAGGCACAGGTACTGGTCGGGCGACTTGCCCAGCCGGGCATCAATGTGAAGCCCAAGGTGGCGGGCTAATTTCGCAATATCCCCCTCCGGCTTCACCAGCTGCTCGATGAGCGATTCGTCGGCGCAGGCGATCACCGCGGGTCTGCGGGTATACCGCGCGTAGCATACGGAGTAGAGCAAGTACACCAGCGTCTTGCCCGTCCCGACCCCCGCCTCGGCAAATATCGTTTTCTTCTCGGCAAAAGCCTTCTCCAGCTGAAAAGCCATATAAATCTGCTCGTCACGGATTTCAAATCCCGCTTCCGGCAGCACATCATAAAACACATCGGCGACCCATTCGCCTGCTTGCTGAACGAAAGGCCGCTTTGGATCATACGTAAAAGGATACCGCTCCACGTCTTTTGGTTCCCTCCAAGCTACTCATAAATGCAGCCGCCCCCACTTTCGGGAAGGCGAACAACCCATTATCACATGCTCCCTCACGAATTACAATGGGGACGGTCAAAAATTAAAGCCGCCCCCTTCGGACCCATTCATCCGGGGGACGGCCAATTTCTTTGATTTAGGCAAGCAAAGTCGTTCCACGCCTTATGACGTACGACATCTGCAGCAAAACCTGATTTTCTCTATAGCGACTCTAAAGCGGCTCTTGCCATCACGGCTCCCGGGAGTCGCCCGCTGCAACCGCCGGCGGGGGTTCGGGCTCGTAAAGCCCCGAGCGCACCCGAAACCAGCGGTACAAATGGGATACGACGACCTTCAGCACGGCATATCCCGGCACCGCAAGCAGAATGCCGACGACGCCAAACAAGTTGCCGCTCGTCAAAATGACGAAGATAATCGTGATCGGATGAATTTTCAGCGTCTTGCCCATAATTTGCGGGGAAATGAACTTCCCTTCGATGAGCTGGACGACGGTCCAGACGATCACCATCTTGAGCAGCATGATCGGCGAGGTGACGACCGCAACGATGAGTGCCGGCGTAATGGCGATCGCCGGTCCCAGATACGGGACGACGCTGGTGCATGCAGCGATGATCGCCAGAATCAGCGAATACTTCAAGCCGATAATGATATACCCGGCAAACAGCAGCAACCCGATGCAGCAGCTGACGATGATCTGCCCGCGGATATAAGAGCTGATCTGATGGTTCATTTCTTTCATGACCCGCGAGGTTTCCCCGCGCAGCCGCGTCGGCACAAAGTGTAAAATGTAACCCGGCAGCCGTTTGCCGTCCTTCAGCAGGTAGAACAGAATGAAGGGCAGCGTCACGATGGCCAGAACCACTTCAATCAGCCCGCCCACGAATCCGCCAAGCCCCGTCCAGGTGCGGTTCAGAAATTCCGAGCCTTTCTCCGAGACGGTTTTCATCAGCTCCTGCGGATCGAACGACACGGTCTCCTGCAGATTGCTGATCAGATTGCTTCCCATCAGTTCTTCGACCTTGATGCGGGCAATCTCGGCGTAGCCCGGGAAATTGTTCACCAAATCCATAATCTGCTCCCGGATGACCGGGATGACCAGCGTCACGAGCGCGGCAAGCATGCCGATAATGAAGACGTACAGCAGCAGAATGGTGTGCAGGCGCTTCACCTTCCGCTTTTCCATAAAATCCACAATCGGATTGAGCAAATAATACGCGATTCCGGCGAGAATGAGCGGCAGCACGACGGTTTTGACCAGGACGATCACCGGCTCGAATACGAATGAAATCTTGGTGAGAACCAGAATATTCAGTCCCAGGAGCAGCAGCACCAGCATAAACAATACAAATCTGTTATTTAGTAAAAACCGCTTAAAACGGCTTGCCCAATTCACCGGATTGTCCATATTTATTCCTCACTCATCTTGATCTTCTTGATTTCGATGCGGCAGTAGCGGTTATGATCCCGCTCCAGCAGGGTGAAGGCCGTTCCTTCGTACACGAACGTCTCGTCTTCGGCCATTTCGCTGATCTGGCTGTAGAGCCAGCCGCCGATCGTATCCCATTCCTTTGTATCCAGATCCATAAAGAAATAATCATTAATCATTGAAATCGATACTTTGCCGTCCACGATCAGATGCTGCTCGCCGATCTCCTGGACGTCCTCGACTTCGTCCTTGTCGAACTCGTCGCGAATTTCGCCGACGATCTCTTCAATAATGTCCTCGATCGTGACAAGACCGGAAGTTCCGCCGTATTCATCGATCAGAATCGCCATATGCGTCGCTTCCTTCTGCATCCGCTGCAGCAGCACATTGACCGGTGTCACTTCGGATACCGCCATCACCGGATGGATCAGGCTCGCCACATCCAACTCTTCGTTTTCTTCATAAGCCAGGAAAAATTGCTTCGTATTAATGATGCCGATGACATTATCCTTGCTTCCGTCGATAAGCGGAAACCTGGAGTACTGCTGTTCTTTAATAATTTTCATATTTTCAGACCGCGACTTGTCTTTGTCCAAACAGATCATGTCCGTACGCGGTACCATAATTTCCTTAGCCAGCATGTTGTCGAACGCGAAAATCCGGCTGACATAACCGAATTCGTTATCGTTGATTTTTCCACTCTCATGGCTCTCGCTCAGAATAATCTGAAGCTCCTCCTCGGAGTGGGCCTCCTCATGCTCGGAAGCGGGCTTTACGCCAAACAATCGGACCAGCTGGTTCGCCGATCCATTCAGCAGCCAAATGAACGGGTACATGATTTTGTTAAACCAGATAATGGGTGTCGCCGTCAGCAGGGCAATGGTCTCCGCTTTGCGGATGGCCACTGTTTTCGGCGCCAATTCGCCAATAACGACGTGCAGGTACGTAATGACCGTAAAGGCAATCAGCAGAGACAGAAAATGGCCTAACGCTTCAGGCATATGCCATTTCTCAAACACCGGGGTAAGGATCTTCTCCACGGTCGGCTCCCCGAGGAAACCAAGACAGAGTGATGTAATCGTAATCCCGAGCTGGCACGCGGACAAATATCCGTCCAGATTGTCGATAACCTTCTTCACAGCCTTTGCGCCCTTGCGCCCTTCGGCGATCAGCTGATCGACCCGGCTTCCCCGTACACGGATCACGGCAAACTCTACCGCAACGAAAAAGGCCGACAAACCGATCAGTAATGCAACCAAAACCAAATTTAACACATACCTGTCACTTTCCACTTCAACATCTTCTCCTTATAAAGTAGTCTTGATGATTCCATCCGGCATTTTGCAGGAAGCTCCGCGTTCTGCCGCTAAGGCAGTAGACGGGGCAGAACTAAGCCTTCCCCATTCATTTACCATGTGGCGGCCCGCCGAAACAGGTCCATCGCATATTGCTGGATAACTAGGTAATACGCAGAAGCCCGGGTTCAGGTTTCAACCGACTCCTAAAAAAAGGCTCCAGCCATCACGGCGCTTCCCGTGTACCGAAGCCTTTCCCGCCCAGTAAGCGGACGCCCCTACGGCGTGCACGAAGCGATTCATCCATATCCCTTGTTGGACAGGCCTTTGTCAGCGGCAAGTTGTTAAGTATTTCGTTCCCAATGCTTACCGCAGCGTAGAAACCCGAAGCCCCGTTGAACGGGAAGGACTTACCGGGAATAGGCCGTTATCAAGCTTGCTTGCAATCAACGTGCAAGGCCGGCTGGCTTTACTTACTGCTCGCTGGCATGCTTCTTGATTTTGGTGACCAAATTGTCCACGAGCTGCTGCATAATCTGTTGGGCCATCGGGTCTGTCAGCGCACCGGATTCGTCAAATTTGGTATGCGATTGCGGGAGCAGAAATTCCGGCCGGTTCACCGAATCCATATTGAGCGCAAACAAAAGTGAGCGTATGCCAACCTGGGCTCTGCCCGTACCCCCCATGCCCGGCGTGGCGCCCATAAGTGCTACCGGTTTCTGGGCCAGCGGCGTTTGAAGGGCCGGTCTTGAAGCCCAATCCAGCGCATTCTTCAACGCGCCTGACAGCTGCCCGTTATATTCCGGCGAGCTGATCAAAAAGCCATTCCCCGAATGCAGCAGCTCAGCGAACTGCTTCACCGCTTCCGGCAGTTCACTTTCCAAATCCTGATTGTATAAAGGAAGTACGGAAATGTCGGCAAGCGTGAAGCGAAAATCCTCCGGCAGAAGCGCTGCCGCGTTATGAAGCAGCTGTGTATTGTGGGAATGCTTGCGGAGACTTCCGGAAATCCCCACGATATGAAAACGTTCAGACATGATCGATTTCTCCTTTTTATCGTAAGTATAGAAGTAAGGGATATGGCAGCACGCTCCGTGCCCGTAAAGGCCCTAGCTTCATGATACGACAGAATTCGACGGGTGAACATCAAAATTTTCCAAAAAAGAGGGAACCCGGCCTCTCTCATCAAGAAGGATTCCGGGTTCCCGTATAGACATGTATTCGAAGATTTGCCGATCAGTGGCTGATCATCAGCGACGGATCCGGCTGGCTTCCGTCTGTGGCATCCGCGGCGGCCGGCTTCGGTCTGCGCAGAATGAGGCACAGCACCACACCGACAATCGCAAAGCAGGAGGCCAGGAAGAACACATCGTCAAAACCCTGCACTGCCGCGTTCAGCGGATTGCCCCCATGGCTCGCGTGAGCGGTGGTGCGGCTGATCAGGTAGCCTGACATGCCGGCGACCGCAAAGGACACGACGACCTGCTGGGCAGCGGCGGTCAGCGGCGTCACCCGGTTCACCAGCTTGCGCGGTGCGGCGTTCAGCACGTGGGTATTGAGCGGCATCATCGACAAGCCCATGCCGAATCCGAGCATGAAGAGCAGCGGCATGATATTCCACAGCGACGTGTCGGCCGTAATATGCGACAGGCTGAACAGCGCTGCCGAAATGAGGAGAAGGCCGATAATCGCCACCGGACGGGCGCCGTATTTATCGAAGAACTTCCCACCGATCGGCATGCCGATCCCGGAAGCCAGCGCCTGCGGCAGCAGGATGAAGCCGGTCTCCAGCGGCGTAAACTGGCGTATCTGCTGCAGGTACAGCGGAACGAACAGCATCGAGCCGAACAAGGCCGCCTGCATGATCCAGGAGAGAATGATGCCCCGGGTAAAATCCGAGGAGCCGAAGACGCGCAATTCCAGCAGCGGGTTCTTCTGCCGAAGCTCCACAGCGATAAAAATCAGCAGGGCTGCCCCGCCGACGATGAGCCCGGTCAATGCGCCGGTCGAGGACCAGCTTACGCTGCCTCCCTCATTGACGCCGTAAGCCAGCATGGCGAAGGCGATCGGAGCCAGAATCATGCCGATCAAATCGAGGTGCGGAGTTTGCTGCCGATCCGCTGTCGGCAGGAACTTCACGCCCAGGATGACGCCGACGATCCCGATCGGAACGTTAATCAGGAAGATCCAGTGCCAGTTCACATACTCCACCAGCCAGCCCGACAGAATCGGGCCAAGCGCCGGCGCGAGAAGCATCGGAATGCCGAGCAGCCCCATGATCGAGCCGCGGCGCTCCGGAGGAGCGAGCTTAAAGACCAGCGCCATGCCGATCGGCGCGACCATGCCCCCGCCAAGCCCCTGGATAACGCGGTAAATAATCAGCTGGGTCGACGTCTGCGCCATGGAGCAGAGCGCCGATCCGATGACAAACATAATGATGGTGGCCAGGAAGACCTGCTTGGAGCCAAATTTATCGGTCATCCAGCCCGCCAGCGGAATAACAGCCGATAGAGCCAACGTATAGCCGGTAATCGCCCATTGAATGGTCTTCAGATCGGTGTGAAAATAGCTCACCAGGTTCGGCACCGCCACGTTGACCACGGTGCTGTCCAGAATGACCATGATCATACCGACGATAATGGCCAGCATAGGCGGAATGATCTTTTTCAGCGAGAATGGAACTTCTGCGGCGGGATTGCCCGCCAAGGTTTTAGACATAAATCTCTCCACTCATTTCTATATATAGTTTGGTTTCCCGTTCCACTCTAGCTGTATTGGTGAAAATAGTGCTCAAACAACGTGTCAATCTGCTCTTCAAGCGGCGCGATATGGATGGTTGAGGCCATATCCTCGTCGCCTTCGGCCAGAAAGGACTTCATGATGACCGGGAAAAAGATCGCCCCGTACAGCTGCATCAGCATCTTCCGGATGTTATCGTCGTCTTCCTCCCCGGTAATTTCCCGGACCGTCCCGATCAGACGCCGGGTCTTCATCACCTTGCAGTAATGCGAGTACTCATGCTGCGACTCGAAAATAACGCGGGTCTGATCGATCATCTGTCTCACCAGCCCCGGGTACTCCTGCAGATGGCGGACATAGCGGTAAAAGAACTGCTTCAGTCTTTCCCTCGCCGGCATCGTGTCGTCCTCCAGCGCGTTAAACACGTCCTCGAACGTCAGCACAAGGGAACGGATGGCCTGGGTGATCAGCTTTTCCTTCGAGCCGAAGTGATAATTGACCAGCGCGAGGTTGGTGTCGGCCTTGGTCGCGATCCGGCGCAAGGTGGCACACTCAATGCCTTCATCCCGAATCAGCTCGACGGTGGCTTTTAATATATCGTGTTTGGTGTCGGTTCCTGAGGTATGCCCTGTGGTGTCTTCCTTCATCGGTTCTTTCACCTGCCCCCCCTCTCCTGTCATGCAGCAAATTTAAACAGTGTTTAATACGTTGTTTAATTTACTCTCGCCGCCCCCCTTTGTCAATATTTATCTGTAAAAAAATACATAAGGATGCACCGGGGATCTCGGGCGCAAAAAAAGGCCCGGCAGCATCATGCCGCCAGGCCTCCCAACTATTTCATCGTGCGATTGCTTTATTAAGTGACTGCGTTATTGGCAGTGGATCACGATATCCAGCGGATAACGGCCGGCATTCCAGCCATACAGCGCGATCCCGCCTTCATCGGCCTGAATCTCCAGCCGGAACTGGCGGCTTCCGTTCAGCCGCGACGCGATCCGGCTCGGCACTTCTGAGAGCTTGGCCGGGTCATCCAGCAAACAAGGGCTTGTATTCCGCGGCTTTAATTTTGTTCCCGGACCGTCAGTACAGCGGACTGCACGTCTTGGGCATGCCGGCCGATCTGAATTTCAAATTCGCCGGCTTCGACGACCGGATTCAGATCACGGTCAATGAAAGACAGTTCTTCGTGCCCGATCCCGAACGTGACCGTCTTCGTCTCACCCGGCTGCAGCCAAATCTTGGCGAAGCCTTTCAGCTCCTTCTTCGGCCGGGTCACCGTGCTGACCTTGTCGGAGATGTACAGCTGGACCGTTTCCGCTCCGGCCCGGCTGCCGGTGTTGGTCACCTTTACCGCAGCCTCCGCCCGTCCTTCCGGCGTAATTTCCGCCGGCGAGACGGTCACCGGGCCATACTCGAACTCGGTGTAGCTGAGCCCGAACCCGAAAGGATAGGCCGGCTCCAAATCCGTCTCCAGGTAGCGCCGTCCGGTCGTACGCTTGCTGTTATAGCGGACCGGCAGCTGGCCGACATGCTTCGGAACGGAGACCGTCAGCCGGCCGGAAGGGTTCTCGTCGCCGAATACGATATCGGCAATCGCGTGGCCGCCCTCCTGTCCCGGGTACCATGCCTCCAGGATGGCGTCGGCATGCTCGTCGATCCACGGCTCCGCAACCGGCCGGCCGTTGATGTACACCACGACCAGCGGCTTCCCGAGCTTGGCCAGCTCCTCCGCCAGCTCCCGCTGCACGCCGGACAGGCCCAGCGTTGAGCGGTCGATGCCTTCGCCGCAGTCCATGTCGCTGTGCGGGCGGTCCGTCACGACCGACGCACCCGTGCGCAGGTCGATCGTGCCTTCGCCGAAATCGCGCGCGCTCGACCCGCCGAGCACGAGCACGATCGTGTCCGCGGCGGCGGCCGTCTTCAGCGCCAGGTCGAAGCCTTCCCGGCTGTCATCCTTGACCCGGCAGCCCGGCGCGTACAGCACCCGCTCCGGCGCATGCGCCAGCTTGGCCCGGATGCCGTCCAGCACGGTCGACACCTGCTCCCGCGGCTGCGGGGAGGTATAGTCTCCGAGCTGATTGTACACGTTGTCGGCATTCGGTCCGATGACCGCGACCGTCCCCGACTCCTTGGACAGCGGCAGCGTGTCCCCCTGATTCTTCAGCAGGACGATGCCTTCTACGGCCGCCTGGCGGGCGAGCCGGATGTGCTCCTCACTGCCGATGACGCGGGCTGCCCGTTCCGGGTCGACGTAAGGCTGCTCGAACAGCCCCAGTTCGAACTTCGCCTTCAGCACGCGAAGTACCGCTTGGTCCAGCGTCTGCATCCGGGTGCGCCCGCTCTGCACAGCCGCTGCCAAGTGCGCACGGAACATGTCGCCGGACATTTCCATATCCACGCCGGCGTTCACCGCCATGGCGGACGCCTCCTGCGGGTCGGCCGCTGTGTCATGCCCCCACACCAGCATGTTGATGGCTCCGCAATCGGTAATGACGAATCCGTCGAAACCCCACTCCTTGCGCAGCAGGTCTGTAAGCAGATATTTATCGGAGGTGCACGGCACCCCGTCGATTTCGTTATACGCGGTCATAACCGATTTCGCACCGGCCCGGACCGCCGCCTTGAACGGCCGAAGGTCCACCTCGTGCAGCTCGCGCAGTCCCATATGAACCGGCGCGCTGTTGCGTCCGCCTTCCGAGCTGCCGTAGCCGGCAAAATGCTTCAGCGTCGCAATGACACTGTCGTCGGCGTCCAACCGCTTGCCCTGCAGCCCCCGCACCGCCGCTTCCGCCATCACGGAAGCGATCCACGGGTCTTCCCCGTATGTCTCCTCCGCCCGCCCCCACCGGGGGTCCCGGACGACGTCGAGCACCGGGGAATACGTGGCCGCTCCGCCCTGGCTGCGCGTCTCCAGAGCGATCGCCCGGCAGATCTCTTCATACAGCGCCGGGTTCCACATACTGGCCAGCGCCAGCGGCACCGGAAACACGGTCGCCCCGATCGCCATATGACCGTGCGAGCATTCCTCCCCGAACAGGATCGGGATGCCGAGGCGCGAGTGCTCGATCGCGTACCGCTGGATCGCGTTGATCGTCTCCGCGCCTTCCTTAGGCGACAGTCCTGTCGCCAGCGTCACTTCCGTCCACGGGTCGGCGCGCAGCACGCCGTACAGCGAACCGATGCCGCCGCGTTCGGCGGCATCTTTGAACGCCTCGTCCAGCGCGACGCCGTTTTCCTCCCGCCGGTACGTTTTCCAGCCGAACAGCTGCACAAGCTGTCCGACCTTTTCCTCCAGCGTCATGAGGCTGAGCAGATGCTCCGCCCTCTCCTCGCTGCTCAAAGCAGAATCTTGATAACTCAATGGATTTCCCTCCGTATCCCTTGTTCCCGCTGCACCCTCTTGGGTTCCGTACGGTTTACCAAGGGCTGAGCCGAACCCGTAAACGGAATCGTTGGGCCGCAGCTGCAGCGCCTCATTCGCCTTCTTCCAGAAATGCTACGGTTTTTTATGTATTTATATTAGGTTAAAAATTGAAATGGATGATGGGGCAAGTTGCCTCATCCCCACCTTAAATGACAATTAGCCAACCCCCGGCCTCTCGGCCGGGATATGTTGGCTCCTTGCACTTGGTATGAATCGGCTTATTTGCCGGTGTTCCACTGGTCGTATGCGGCTTGGTACAGTTCCACGATGCGGTCAGACCCCATCTTTTTCACTTGTGCCAAGTATTTATCCCAGTTGGAAAGCGGCTCCTGTCCGGTAATGAACTTCGCTTCCATTTGCTGCACGTAGGTATCGAGGTCGGACATCAAGGCGGACGCTTCGCTCTGCTGTTCGTTCGTCAGATAGACGTTCGGGAACGGCGATTTGCCGATTGGCGTCAGCTTCTCCGCATTCTCCTTGTCAATCCAGTCGTCGAACTCAGATCTGAGGCCTTTGGTCACTTCCGGATCGTTGACGCCCGGCGTCAGGATGCCGAAGTTCGGCGTAATTTTGCCGCGGTATTCTTCGCGGTCGCCGCCGCCCGGTACAGGCAGCCATTCCTTGACGTGGTTTTCCTTGTCTTTGTACTTCCACAGCACGCCTTCCGGTCCTTGGTTAAACAGCGTCGAACCCTCATAGCTGTACAGATAGTCGATCCAGCGCATCGTCGCTTCCGGCGCCGGGTCCTTGCTTGTGATCGCAAACGTGCCGTTAGCCGACATGCCCGGATGTTTGCCGTAAACCGGCGTTCCCGCAATTTCGCTGGCAACCGGTGTCATGAGCGGGTTGTCCGAGCTTGGCTCGCCGCCCAGCGTGAAGTAAGGGAAGTAGTCATTAAACAGGCCGATCTGGTTGTTTTGTCCTTTGGCCTTTTTCTGGTCGGCCGTCTGCGAGAACGTCTCGTGATCCAGTAAGTCTTCCTTCCACAGCTTGTTCATGAAGGTCAAGTAACCCTTGTAGCCTTCTTCTTGAGGGGAGTAGTGTACTTTGCCGTCCTTGTCTGCGTAAATCTTCTCGTCATACATGCCCCAGAATCCGAAGAAATACATCCGCAAATCGTCCAGCTTAACCGAAGTCAGCGGAATTTCATCCTTCTTGCCGTTGCCGTTCGGGTCTTCATCCTTAAAGCGTTTGAGCAGCGTGTACAGCTCGTCGGTCGTCTTCGGCAGCTCGGTTACGTTCAGCGCCTTCAGGAACTTGCCGTTATACCACATCGGGCTGCGGTACCAGACGGCGGCCGTGTCGATAAACGGCAGGGCATACATATGACCGTCAGGCGTCGTAAACGACTTGCGTACATCCGGATGCTCGTCGAGAATTTTCTTGATGTTCGGCGCATAGCCTTCGTCGATGTACTTTTCGAGCGGAATCAGGACGCCCTGGGTTCCGTACGTCACCTGCTCCGACGGCTTCAGGTCAGCCGCATACAGCATATCCGGCAGATCGCCGCTGGCGAACATCAGATTCTTCTTCGTTTCAAAGCTGTCGATCGGCGAAAGCTGGTATTCCAGATGGATGCCCGACAATTTCTCCATCTCTTGCAGCACGGGCATTTTGTTCCAGTCGGCCACGCCCGCGTCCTGGGACATCACTTTCAGCGTGAGCGGCTTATCCACGATCGGAAAGCCTTCCTTCTTGACTCCCTCCACGGTCGCCGAACTATCGGATGATGCGGATCCGCTTCCTCCGTCTCCCTTAGAAGATCCGCAGGCTGCAAGCAGGCTGGCGGAAATCGTCAGGCAGAGCAGAATGGATGATGCTTTGCGAAGATTTTTCATGACAACAACTCCCCTTTTAAAGTTATTGATCTATGGCAAGATCAGCCCTTAACCGAACCGATCATGACACCTTGCACAAAATAACGCTGAAGGAACGGGTAAATGACAATCACCGGAATCGTGGCGACGATAATCACGGAATACTTCACCAGAGCGGCGATTTCCGCCTTGTTGTTCATCGCGGCCGCCGTGGAGGCGTCGATCGCTCCTCCGCCCTGCGCGGCCATTTCCTGCAGCACCAGAATCTGGCGCAGCACCAGCTGCAGCGGGTATTTCGCCGAGTCGTTCAGGTAAATGAGCGCCGAGAAGTAGCTGTTCCAGTTGCCCACCCCGTAGAACAGGGCCATGACCGCGATGATCGGCATCGACAGCGGCAGGATAATCTTCACGAACAGCCGCATGTTCGTACACCCGTCGATCTGCGCCGCTTCCTGCAGCTCCTTCGGAATCGAGCTCTGGAAGAACGTCCGCGAGACGATGATGTTCCAGATCGACGCGGCCGACGGAATGACGATCGCCCACATCGTGTTGACCATGCCCAGCTGCTTCACCAGGAGGTACGTCGGCACCAGGCCGCCCCCGAAAAACATCGTGACCATGAACATGCCCATAAAGAAGTTGCGGCCGACAAAGTCCTTGCGGCTCAGCGCATACGCCGCCGGCAGCGTCACGAGCAGGTTGATCGCGGTCCCAACCACGGTGTACAGAATCGTGTTGCCATACCCCGTCCAGATGCTTGTGTTCTCGAACACCCGCTTGTAGCCGTCAAACGTAATGCCTTTCGGCCACAGCCACATCTCCCCCGACCCGACCGCTTTCGGGTCGCTGATGGAGGCGCTGACCATGTACACCAGCGGGTAGAACACGATTAGAAACGCCAGAAACACATACAGGTAATTGAAGGCGAGAAAAACTTTATCCCGCCGGGTTTCTCTGACTCCGGATAACATCGAAGCCCCTCCTCTCTACCACAAACTGTTCTCGCTCGTACGGCGGACGATCTGATTGACGACGATGAGCAACACCGCATTGATGACCGAGTTGAACAGGCCGATGGCGGTCGAGAAGCTGTACTGCGCATCCACCAGACCCGAGCGGTAGACGAAGGTGGAAATGACGTCCGACGAGCTCATGTTGAGCGGGTTTTGCAGCAGCAGGATTTTCTCAAAGCCGACCCCGAGCAGGCTGCCCATATTCAGGATGAGCAGGATGGTCATCGTCGGGACCAGCACCGGGATGTTGATGTGCCGCAAGCGCTGGAAGCGCGAGGCCCCGTCGATAATCGCCGCCTCATGCAGCCCCGGATCAACGCCCGAGAGCGCGGCGAGATAGATGATCGTGCCCCAGCCGGCACTCTGCCACACGTCCGAGAAGACGTACATCGTCTTGAACCAGCGCGGGTCGGTGAGGAAGTCCGGTGATTTTAGGCCCAGACCCTCGATCATGTGGGTGACAATCCCCGTCGACGGCGAAAGGAACGTGATAATCATCCCCGCCATAACGACCATGGAAATGAAGTGCGGTGCGTACGTCACCGTCTGGGACAGCTTCTTGAAGAAGCCGTTCCGGACTTCGTTGAAGGCCAGCGCCAGAATGATCGGGATCGGAAACCCGACGACCAGCGAGTACAAGCTGATGCTCAGCGTGTTCCAGAGCAGATCCCAGAAGTAATAGGAATGAAAGAAGCGGATGAAGTGGTCGAAGCCGACCCACGGGCTTCCCGTGATTCCTTTTGTCGGAATGAAGTTTTTGAACGCGATCTGGATGCCGTACATCGGCCCGTAACAGAAAATAAGAAAGTAGAAAAAGGCCGGCGCAATAAACAGGTACAGCTCCCAGTTCAGAATGATGCGCTTCCACAAGCTTTTGTGGGTTTTCTTTCTCGGCATCACAGCCGGCGTGCCTGCGATGGCAGCTTTTGTCTCATGCATCGTATCACTCCTTCTCTGGTAGATTCTTTGTTGCCTTTATCTCTCCGTGATGACGGATGTTAAAGCCCGAAAAAGGCGGGTGAATAAGGTTTGTGATCTAAACGTATTCGATCGGTAAAACCTTCGTAAATATGTCATTTTCCACATGAACCTGAAATTCAGGGCAAAACCCGTACGAACAAGAAGAAAATCGACCGGTTTTGATCAGAGGAATATGTTGTTTTTGCATTGAATTCGGGTAAATTTGGCAACACCTCACACAATCATGATAGATTAAGTTACACAATTATGTGCAGTATATTACCTGGCCAAGGAAGAGTTTTGGTTGAACTTCCTCTTGTGAGCCCTATGACGATGTGCCCTGCCAGCTGTCTCACGTTGTTTCTCCCTTTTACTAAGGGAACAAAAATTTCAGCTGACCAGCATCTAAGCGATGCCCTTCCTCGAAAGGTGAGGGCCGTTCAACCAGTCAAGCAGCTTAGCGCCCCTCGTTTCGAGCAGGATCCTGAGAGTTCTTTCGATCGGTTTTGATGGTTCCGTACAATGAAAAAACATCCCTCTTCAATGAAACCTTCTCCTTAAATGAAACATCCTTCTTCGGTGAAGCTTCCATCTTCAACGCATCTATCGGCGGGCCGATCCTCCACCAAATGTCCCTGTTTCTCGGCCACGGTTTTTGATCGTTAGTTAAGCCTGCCCGTTCCCCCGCATCTCGCTTCAGCGGCGTGTGATAACGCTTACACTAAACATATCGGAGCCCCCGCCATGCGTAAATATGTCGTTTTCGCCCCCTCATCAAATCGGCTTGAAATCTGGCTCCGGTGGTTACATTCACTTGTGATTCAGGAGCCGAATATGTCATTTTTGATGATTTGGATAGCCTTTAAGGTATATATATCAAAAATGACAATTCCCGCACGAGCCCTTATGGGGCGCGGTTTTGCGGCAGGTCAAAAATAACATGTATGCGTTTACATCAATTTTGCCGTCACAACCGGCTGACAATGGCGTTTGGTCATTTCACTTCCGCCTTTTGGATGCTGCAGCCCTGCTTTCTCTTTTTCTCGCTTATACTTTCTGATATCTAAAAAAACGTCCAAGCTCAGCCGGTCCTTCTCGGCTTCCCTTGAACGTCTTCATCTTTCTGGATTTCATAATTGCCTTGTGTACTTCGGTCAGGACATATGGCGGATTCCTTCCCTCACCCAGGCGTCAATCCGCTCCCGATCCATGAACGGGAGAATCGGCGCCAAGGCCCCGAGCCCCTCCCTTTCGCAAGCTTTCCTCGCACACTCATCGATTGCATCAATGCTCATAAACGGTGCGATTGGTGCCAGCGCACCAATCCCTTCGTTCTCGTAAGCTTTCCTCGCACACTCATCGATCGCTTCATCGCTCATAAATGGTGCGATCGGCGCCAGCGCACCGATTCCTTCGCGCTCGTAAGCTTTCCTCGCACACTCATCGATCGCTTCATCGCTCATAAACGGTACGATCGGCGCCAGCGCACCGATCCCTTCGCTCTCGCAAGCTTTCCTCGCACACTCATCGATCGCTTCGTCACTCATAAACGGTGCGATCGATGCCAGCGCACCGATTCCTTCGCTCTCGTTAGCTTTCCTCGCACACTCATCAATCGCTTCATCGCTCATAAACGGTGCGATCGGTGACAGCGCACCAATCCCTTCGCGCTCGTAAGCTTTCCGCGCACACTCATCGATCGCTTCATCGCTCATAAACGGTGCGATCGGTGACAGTGCCCCGATTCCTTCGCTCTCGAAGGCTTGCAGCGCGACCTCATCGATCACTTCCTCACTGACAAACGGAGCGATGGACTGGATGTCCTTCGGTTTGAACTTGTTTTTAATGTGCCCAAAGACCTCGTCTACCTGGGCTGACTTGAGAATCGGGGCGATACTCGCGAACTCCTCGACGGATACCTCGTTCGCCTGCAAAAATTCGGATGTCTTGTCCTCGACAATCGTCTGGATGATCTGCGTCCCTTTCGAACTCTCCAAAATACGGTCGATGCTGACGCCGAAAATGTCTGCGAGCTGCGGCAGTTTCGATATATCAGGCATCGTTTCCCCGCGTTCCCAGTTGCTGATCGCCTGATAACTGATTCCCATCCGATCCGCCAGCTCCATTTGCGTAAAACCCGTTTCCTTGCGAAGCTGGGCAATGGTTCTCCCGATCTTGACCATATCAAACATCCTCAACACTCCTTCAAAGGTTATTTGCGCTTAAGTGTATCGGTTCGCCGGGCATTTGTATATCAAGCGCTGCTTGAGTCCGCCAATTCACTGCAGCTCCGTAAGAACAACGGATTGTTGTCAGCACACGAAAAAGCCGCCTTATTAGGTTTCAACCTGATAAGGCGGCTCTCACCGCTGCCGCGGGATTCAATCAATAATCGAACCACTCGTGCTTCTGTCCGTCCTTGTCGGTTAACTCTACACGAATGGCCTTAACCTGAAGGATCACATAATCCGGATCATCCGGGCCGGAGAAATCCGCGCTGAACTCTTCCCGCCAAATCTGCTGACGGAGAGCTTCCTCCGTGTTCACGGTTAATTTTCCGTCGATTTCCACCGTTTCCCGGGAGTCGTTCTCCCCATGCCCTACCAGCAGCGACACCGGCGTCTTGCTTTCCAGGTCCCAGGTTTGGCTTTTCCGATTTGCGACAAGATAGATGCTCAGTCCTTTGTTGTACTTCGGCATCCGGCGCAGCCGCGGCTTCTGATTCTCCACCGTCGCAACGGCGGCGTATTCGTGGTGATCCAGAATTTTGGCAACCTCATGCTCCATGGCGAATTTAGCTTCCATTAATAATCACACCCCTTCTCTTCTGACATCATCGACGAAGGGGCCAGAGCCCCTCGTTCATTGGAAATCGTTGAAATCAGCCAAGGTAGGATTCAAGCATCCATACATGCTTATCCAAGTCCGCCTGCATCGCGATCAGCATATCCGCGGTTGGGTGGTCACCGGCGCTTTCCGCCAAGTTGATGGTGTCATGCAGTTCCTTGCTTACCGCCGAGAAGTCATGGATGAGCGACTGCACCATGCCGCGCGCGTCCTCTTTTCCTGTAGCTTCCGCAATCGTGGCGATTTCCATATACTCTTTCAATGTAGCAAACGGTCTGCCCTTGATCGCCAGAAGGCGTTCGGCGATTTCGTCCGTTTTTTGCGTAACGTCGTTGTACAGTTCCTCGAATTTCGCATGCAGCGTAAAGAACTGTTCTCCTTTTACATACCAGTGATAGTTATGAATTTTCACGTAAAGGATGCTGAAGTTTGCCACCTGCTGGTTCAATGCCTGTTCCAATGTTAATGTCGTTGTGTTTGTCATCATTTATCCCATCCTTTATTATCATTCAGTGAAGGCCTTCGGCAAGCCTTTCGGTTCGTAAGCTTTCTTCTGTAACTGAATTGTACACAATTTAGTTACAGTAAATCAATATGCCATTTCTATCATTTTAATCCCAACCAGGCATGGGTACGATTTCACCCCCCTTCCACTGCCGCCCTTCGATTTTGATACCGTTGGACAATATGCACCCAGAGGCACAGCAGCGGAAGATAGACGTACAGCAGGACCAGTCCGGCCCAGGTTACCACAGAATCCAGCTTGTCGATCGTCTTGGGTCCTTGTAATACGGCGATAATGACAAATGACATCCCGCATGTGAACCATACCAGCGGCTTGGATCTCAATGGGGTGACCTGTCTCAAAATTCTGGTTCCCGCCCACATTGCCATACATACCGGCGGCAGAATCACGATAAACCAATTGAACACATACACGTAATCGAACCGGTCGATGAACGGGAGCCGGGCCACCTTCGACAGAATCAGCGTCGGCCAGATCGTATGCTCCAGCTGCTGAACGTTAAAGAACGCCAATGTGACTATAGCGACGATCAAGTAAAGTACTGTGGAATGGGCCACGGCGATATGAGCCCATTTCCGGGACTTTTCTGGATGCTTGATAAAGGGGTGCAGCAGAAGCAGAAACTCCACCCCGTAAAATAAATTGAGCGAATGGAACGCCGACTGGGCATATTCACGCGGCGAATGGTTCAGCAGCGGCAGGAAATTCGTCCAATGGGCATACTGCAGCGGAAAATAAATCGATACCAGGAGCAGGGTGGGAATGACGACGCAGAAAAAGCAGATTCCCGTGATCACCCGCAACCCCCCGGTCACGATATATACGGCAGTCAGCAAAATGAGCAGGCATACGAACCAGAGCGGCGTCGTGGGAAACGCCCAAATATGGATGACCTCCATGTAAGACCGGATTTGATAGACGATAAACAGCAGCATATAACCGTAGAACAGGAGATTCATCGCTCCTCCCATCCATTTGCCGAACAACTGCCGATGCAGGTGGAGGATATCGCCTCCATCCGCGTGCTTCATGATCGCATAAATGATCCACACGACCGCGTGCAGGCTGAGGCCGACGAGCAGTAAGGATAACCAGGAGTCCTGCTGCGCCCCCTTAATGTTCCGGCTCTGAAAGCTCAGCATAGCGATGCCGGACTGCGTTCCGTGAATCATGAACCACAGCAAATAAGGGGATACGGTTAAGCTTTCCTTGATCTGTCTGGACATCTTCATTCACCTGTCCTTATTATTCTCCGATTCCCGATTTGGTCAGTTGAAGGTTGATAGCGATATCGAACGCCGTTTTCGGATACAGCCTTTCGTAAAATTCCTTCTCGTCCCAGTCCCGGGAATATGCCCTGACCAAATCCCCTACGCCCAGCGGATCCACACCGCTGTCCCTCAGTTTGGCGAGCAGCGACATCAGGCGTTCCCGTATCTGCTTTTCCAGCTGGCGGTCTACCTCGCGGTCATTGGAGTCCTTTCTTAAGTCCATCCATCTCGGATACTCCTTCACCATTCCGCTGATCGCGAGCCGGACTTGAATATGCAAGCCATCTGCCCTCATGACCGCATGCTTGGATTCCCTTCCATAGCTCACCGAAAAAAGGGCTGTTCCTTCCTGCCCGTGCTTTTTCAGGGTAAACGGAATTTCCCCGCGCATGGAATATCCCTGAAGAAGCTTATAATAGAACATTTCCTCCGGATTCAAGGTAAGTTTTAAACGGTCCCCTTTGAAAATGCCATAGCCCGATACCTGCAATCTGCCCGCAGCGTTTAACCGGATGACCGGGAGCGAAACGTCCCTCCCCAGGCCATGGTAATCAAACAACATCGTCGAGAGGTTGGATCTCGGAATATTCCCCGATTTCATATTCTGCTCAATGAGATGGTACGGCAGCTCACGGCTGCCCTGCTCGGCTATGACCTTGGCCAGGGACGTGACCGGCTCCTCCGATACGGCCACCGTCAAATAATTGCTGATCAGCGGGTTGCGGCAGATCGAATTGATGAAATACGAAAGGCCGCTCTCCGCGAGCTCCCGGCTGAACAGGAGCAGCCGCAGCTTCTCGATTTTGACCGGCTGGGCTGACTGGCCGTTCATTTCGTTCAGGACGAGCTGGGTCTGCCCCGCCCGCCCCTGCAGCGTGCCGACCTTCCCCCTCTGTGTAAAATCGCTGTAGAGAGCGGTCCCGATATAACCTGGGCGGCCGTCGTCAAATCCGAGCACCGTGACGATACGGATCTTATCGACCATTCGGTCGTTGCCGCATCCCCCAAGCGCAAAGACGATACCGAATATCCCCAGCCATCTTGCGAGGCTACTCATGCTCAATATCCTCCTGGTCTTCACTCGGGGTGTACCGCTTGGAATCCAGAGGCCTCAGGTAAATGTTCCGGTTGGTGATATACCGGTACGATCGCCGTACGAAGCTGTCACCGAAATTGCCGGTCCGGAGCGGGAACAGCGGCAGCAAGTACGGGGTGCCGAGAGATTTGAGCCGCAGCAGGTGCCCAAGCAGCAAAAAGAGCCCGGCCACAATCCCCAGCCCGCCCCATAGGCCGGCCAGCAGGATCAGCGGGAAACGCAGGAGGCGGATCGTATTGGCCATTTTAAAAATGGGAGTCGTAAACGAGGCCAGCGCCGACAACGCCACAATGATCAGCAGGATGCTGCTCGCCAGGGCGGCTTCCACCGTGGCCTGGCCGATGACGATCCCGCCTACGATGCCGAGCGTCTGGCCGATTTTGGTCGGGAGCCGGGCTCCGGCTTCCCGCAGCAGCTCGATCGTCACTTCCAGGAAGAGCGCCTCCAGCACGGGAGGAAGCGGGACATGGGTTCGGGACATGATCAACGGCTCCAGTATATTTTCCGGAATAACCTCGAAATGATACGTTAATACGGCGACATAGACAGGCGTGACAAAAATGGAGAAGATGACGCTCAGAATGCGGACGATGCGAAAGAAAGACCCGATAATCCAGGGCAAATAATAGTCCTCCGGCGATACGAAAAAGTCCAAAAACGTGGAAGGGCCCGTAAAGACATAGGGTGATCCGTCCGCGAACACTGCGACCTGTCCGGAAGTAATGGCGTAAGCCACCCGGTCTACCCTTTCCGTCGACAGAAAAAGCGGGAACGGGGAGTTGGTATGATCGGATATAATCTGATCGAGAATCGATGTGTCGAATACGACCTCGAAGTCGATCCTGCCGAGCCGCTGTTTCATCGTTTCGATATGCTGCGGATTCGTCACTCCGTCAAGATAAGCAATCATGACCTTCGTATTGGACAGGCTGCCGACCGAAACCTCCTCGATCACCAGCCTCGTGACGGCGATTTGCTGTCTCAGCAAATGGACGTTGACATGAATGTTTTCCACAAAGCCGATTTTGGGTCCCACGACGCTGAATTCATTTTCGGTCTCGTTGCTTTGGCGGTGCCCCTGTTCGGTCTGGTTGATATTAACGATCAAAAAAGCCGGCTCTTCCGACACGATCTGGAGGATCACATACCCTTTGACCAGCTTGGACTCGACTTCCGACGTATCCTCGGTGATTTGCGCTTCATCGAACGGGATGCGGTTCTGAATGTCCGCCAGCCGACGAATATCATCATCATGCTGCTGGATTTCAGCGATAAGATAACGGTTGACCTTCTCCGCATCCACAAGAGAAGAATAGTAGCTGATCCGGATCCGGTCGTTCTCCGCAAAGGGGGAAAACTGCCGAAAATCGCTGGACTTGGCGGCTTGCTCCAATATTTCACGGAGGGTCTTGGGTGCATCAGGCTTCATGACGATTTCCTTTCCTGTGAGAAAATGAGCATAGATCCCATTATGTTCGGCGCCCGGTCAAAACATACCTCATTTCCCGGCTGCAGCTCACGGAATAGAACGAAAAGAACCCCCAGGGAAAGCCGGCAGTCCGTATCGGCTCATTTGGGGGTCCTTTGATTAGCTCAGCGCATTTTTCATAAACCTAAAAATATCTTCTTCGCTCATTTCCGCGGCATCCGGGGACACAATCTGCTGTACCTGCAGGCCGTTCTTGAAGATGGACAGCAGCCGCGCTGCCTTCTCGGCGTCCACATGGGCCGGGATCACGCCGTGCTCCTGCCCAACCTTGATCCACTCAGCCGAATTTTGAATGGCCGTCTCCTGGTATCGCTTCAGGATGTCGGCCACGGCGGGCTTATCCTTTTGACTCAGCAGGTAAATAAAAATGAGGCTCGAAGCAGTCTCCGTGCTGGACATATGCTGCATCCTTCCCGATAGGGCGGACAGCGGCCCTTGAAGACCCGCATCCTCTCCGACCGCCCGGGATACCGACTCGTAGAAGAGTCGGTTCGTATTCTGCATCCCTGACTGCAGGATCAGGGCGAACAGCTCGTCTTTGCTTTTGACATAATGATAAATGGCTCCTTTGGTCAGACCGCTGCGGTCAGCGATATCCTGAAGCGTCGTCGCCCGGCATCCCCTCTCCAGGATCATCTCTTCGGCCGTGTCCAGCAGCAGCTTCAGGCTGGGATTCATCGACTTGTCGTCCATCATCTATTCCTCCATATCGCTTGGGTTATTATTTGATTCATAAGCTGAATGATTTATGTTGTATTGCTGAATTATTTACGGTTTAAAGCAGCTTCCCGCTTGACGCGTTTCACGTAGGTAACGTTCCACCAGATCGTAAGCGCCAGGATGCCGTAGGTGGCAAACGGGGAAACCGCCAGAAAGGCAGGAATCGACAAAGTGTACACCAACCCTACTTTAACACAAGCTTCGAGCAAAAGCGCGACGCCCCACACCGCCGTCATGCGGCGAAAGGTCTGACGATAGGCTGGCAGGCGGTTCCACTTGTCATGCATTTCCGGATCGCGGCCGGCGAACCGTTCGGCAAAATAAAAGATCAGCGGGCGTGCGGCAAGCAGGGATCCAAGGAATACCAGGCCCATGATCCCTGTAACATAAGACTCCCTCAGCAAAATGAACCGTTCGTCGCCGCCCAGCAGAACCGCGGCAATGCCGAGAACAAGCCCGAGGAAAATGAAGCCGGAAAACATATCGACCTTGCGGGTATGTATTAGGCTGTACACGGTATCGATCAGCGGTACAATGGCGGCGGCCGATAAGGCTACCAGGCTGCTCGTGTGCGGCAGCAGCAAGGTATACACGACGTACGGCAGTACAATGTTGACAATGAGCGTCACGATAATAGCATTTTTCGATTTGGTCATCGGTTGAAACCATCCTCTCCAATAAATAATTCGCTTCGTGTCAGGTTGTGAAATCCAATCCGGAATATTAGAACTGCAATAATATGGCCGCTGCTTCGTCAGTCATACCTTCGGTAGGTATTTTCTATGTCTCTAATAGTACCTACCTTCGGTAGGTATGTCAACATCAAAATCAAACTTGCAATCCCCCTCCATCCGGTTGATTTTCTTGAACCTAATCCGCAGCCCGCAGTCCGCAAGATGCATACGAAAAAACCGGTACATGATGCACCGGTCATTTTTAAGGCTTTCGTTATGATATTTCATTTCATCCCAAAGCTCATTCCTCCGGAACCCTCGGCTTATTCACGTCATCCGGAATCCGCTCATCGAAAACGTCCTGGCCCGGGAAATCCCGGACATGGCCTTCGTGCAGCTCATGATTCTCGTAGTCGAATCGGCCTGAGCTCCGCTGGTCCACCCGCCACGGCGTGCTTTTTCCTAACTGCTCGGCGTTGACCGGCGACCCGTAAGGCCCGTCCGGAAACTCCTCGAAGGCCAGATCGTTTCGCTGCGACTCCACGGTCGACAGGTCTGTCGAAAGGGCCCGCTTCTCATCCTTCATTTCTTGACTCATGGGCGATTCCTCCCTGCGTTTTCGGCTCCGTGCTGCGTGGCATACTTGGACCCGATCATTCTCCTTATTATGGATGGAATAGAGCAAAGTATTCTGGTGGAAATCGTTGACAAATGATGCTAAGCGAATTATCATAAAAACAAAAATACAATTTGTTTTTATGGGAGGTTTTAAATTGCCTCAATTCTCTCCAGCTGAAAAAGAAAAACTTCGTCAGGATTTAATCGATGCCGGTAAAAAGTTGTTTGCGGCACAGGGCCTTAAAAAAACTTCACTGGAACAGTTAACCGCCGCAACCGGGATCGCTAAAAGCACCTTTTACGCTTTTTACGACAGCAAGGAAGCTATGTACTTGGATCTGCTGGAGTTGGAATCGGCCGGGATGGAGGAAAGAGTATGGGCTGCTGTAGAGAAACAGTCCGATGCTTATAACGGAATTATCGCATATCTGCGTCAAATGGTTCTTGAGTTAAAAACCAACCCGCTGACCAAAAAGCTCATTATGCATCCCCAAGAAATGGAGCTATTGCGTCGAAGGGTGCCCCCTGAATTCATCGAAAGAAAACTGCAGCGCAACGTTATCCCTTTAATGAATTATATCGAGCAGCAGCAAATCAAAGGAGAAATCATCAACAAAGACTCGGGAGTCATTGTAGGTATGATGCGGGCAGCCATGCTGATCGAAGTCCATAAACAGGAATTTGACGAGAAGCTTTACGCCGAAATTGAAGAAATAATGTTCCATGCGGTTGCCAGTGCTTTAACGATATCGCCAGTATCCACAAAGGAGTGATCCAATTGGAATTCCATCAACTCTTAGATTGGGCTTTCCAAAGACACTTGAATCCGTTAAGTTGGTATATCCGCCCCATTTTTTTAATCGTATTGGCTTTTTTCGCTTACAAACGAAACTGGAAAGGTATGATGATCACTTTCTTACTTATGATGAGCAGCATGGTTTGGTTTCCTGCGCCGAAAACGATCAATCCCCAGATGGAAGCCGTATTGGATTATGAAAAAATGCTTTTGAGTGATCCAGGTACGGCCGTATTCACGCTGGCACTTATGATGGCTTTTGTCATATCCATGGGCGTTGCATTCTGGAAGCATTCTTTTAAAATCGGCCTGGTTATTCTGAATGTGACCCTGATTGGAAAGGTCGTATTGTCGCTGATGTTGACCGGAGATAACGGATGGGCCCCCATTGGCAACACCCTTTTCGGACTGCTGTTAGTCAACGGGATCGGCTTGGTACTGTTACGGCTTCAAAACAAACAAAGATGGACGAAGATTCATTAGTTATCCGGGAGGCCTTTAACGATCCAGCGGTACGCTATCTACTACAGCGTTCCGCTGTTTTTTGTTGTCAGTTCTCCAAATGAACTCGGGCAAATCGAAACTGCTGCTCCTAGCCTCAGCTGCCCCACCGTCGCCCACGCCCCTGCTCTAAAAAAATATTTCAAAAATTTCCTCCAGATATATTGTCTTCCGCAAATCCGCGTGTTAATATAGCGACAAATGAACAAATTGTGAACATAAACGAGCATATATTACGCAAATAATACTCATTTATGTTTGGTTTGGGCATTGAATGTTCATTTTCGCTTGAGTTAAGGGGGGAATGATGAATCGACAGTGTGTGGCATATCAGCAATATGGATTTGACGCTCCGGCTGCTGTTATCGGTCGCCATGGGCGGATTGATCGGCATGGAACGCGAATGGAACAATCACGCCGCCGGCTTTCGGACCCATATCCTGGTCTGTCTCGGCTCGGCGTCCATCATGATCCTGTCCATGTACGGCTTTGAGGCCTTCGTGGACGAAACGAACGTCCGCCTGGATCCGGCGCGGCTCGCTGCGCAGGTGATCAGCGGGATCGGCTTTCTCGGCGCAGGAGCCATTCTCCGCTCGGGACAGACGGTATCCGGACTGACGACCGCCGCTTCGGTATGGGTCGTGGCCGCGATCGGACTGTCGATCGGCGCCGGTTTTCTCTACTCGGCCCTTCTGACGACCGGTCTTGCTTTTATCAGCCTGTTTGCCCTGAACAAATGGGAAAAGCTCATCATGCACCGCAAGAGGAACTTCGACTTCCTCATCCGGGTGCCCGACAAGCCGGGCATGCTTGTGACGGTCGCCAGCGAGCTGGATGTGCTTGGCATCAAGATCAACAATATCGAAATCCGCACGCCCGACGGGCTGGCGGATGCCATGGTCGAACTGAAATTCCATATCCGCTCCCCAAATCCGATGCAGGTGGTCGCCGCCATGGACAAAATATCTTCCCTGCCCGACGTGCTCGGCATTGAATCGTCGGGAATCTCCTCAGAATTCGCACAAAAGTTCTCCGCAAACAACAAGTATTCCAACTTCAAGATGTAATCGAATTGACGGCAAGCCTGGCAAATGAGCAAAAATGAACAAAAGTAAGCAATCGTATATGCGATTTGGCGGAAAGGATGGTTATATTGCTGGCAGCTGAACGAAAAATGAGAATCGTCGAATTTGTCAGACAGCATCGGTCGGCTTCTGTCGGCACGTTAGCCAAGGAATTCGGCGTTCATGAAGCGACGATCCGGCGCGATCTCGCTGAGGTCGAACAGGAAGGGCTTCTGAAACGGACGCACGGCGGCGTTATTGTGGAACAGCTCACGCATCACGAGCCTTCGTTCAACGAAAGATCAGGCATCCAGCTCGATCAGAAGGAACGTATCGGCCAGAAGGCGGCAAGCTTGGTGGAAGACGGGGATCACATCATTTTGGATTCCGGCACGACCACGCTGCACATCGCCCGCAACCTGGTCCACCGCTCCAACATCACCGTCATTACCAACGACATGAACGTGGCGGCCGAGCTTCGGGACGCTCCCGGCGTCAAAGTGACGGTCACCGGCGGGGAACTGTATCCGTCCAGCTTCATGCTGAACGGCATGTTTACGGATTACGTGCTGAGGTCGGTACACGTATCCAAAGCTTTTATCGCGACCACCGCGATCCATCCCAAATACGGCCTTACGCTTCCGGAAGCCCAACTGGTTGTCGCCAAGCAGGGCATGATCGCGGCCGCCCAGGAAGTCATCGTCGTCGCCGACGAAACGAAAATCGGCAAAATTTCGCTGTACAACGTCGCTCCCAATAGCTCGATCCATACCCTGATCACGGGCAACGAGGTTGCGGAATACGACATTAAGCAGTTTCAGGACGCCGGCATTCAAATTTTAACCGTCTGACGGAACACAGCTCCTTTCAGGGGAGCTGACGATGACGTCAGGCCCGAACAAATGATAAGGAAATCCAGTATTAAAAAAACCAAATAACGTCACATGGAGGTGTTCCCTGATTTGAGTACGATTACGCAAACGGTGGACTCCCGGTCGCTCCGGCTCACCCACCCCCACCATGTCGAAGAAATGACGATGGATCGGACCGTCGCGGAAGGATTCGTCGTCATTGAACCCACTTTAGCCAGCATCTGTCATGCCGACCTTCGGTATTTCGGAGGCCTTCGGAAACCCGAAGTCCTTGCCCGCAAGCTGCCGATGGCCCTGCTTCATGAAGGCATCGGGAAAGTCGTCGGCGGCTCCTCCAAGCTTCAAGCGGGACAGCGGGTCGCCATCGTGCCGAACCTGCCGGGCTATCTGCTGAACGGCATCAAGCACGACGAGTGCTGTCCGGCCTGCCGGGGAGACATTCCGGAGAATTACTGCTACAACGGCAAGTTTCTCGGGAGTACGATCGACGGTATCGCGCAGAGCCGGCTCGTCATTCCGGAGGCATGTGCCATTCCGGTCCCCGATTCGATTCCGGATGACATTGCTGTGCTGGCAGAGCTGTGCAGCGTATCCTACCGGGCGATCCGCCCCGTGGCCGATCTGCTGGTCAGCGCACAGGTCGCCGTATTCGGAGACGGCCCGGTCGGCTTCCTGACCGCCGCCATGCTCCATTATGCCTTTGGTGTCAGCACGGAGCGCCTGACGGTATTCGGCGCCATCCAGGAGAAGCTGGAGCATTTCACGTTTGCGCGGACCGAAATGGTGCAGGAATACGATTTTCAAGGCGGCTGGAAGGTTGATGTCGTGCTGGAATGCACAGGCGGAAGATTTAGTGAAAGCGCCATCAATCAAGGGATCGACTTACTTCTCCCTGGGGGCCATCTGATCGCCATGGGCGTCAGCGAGGATCTGGTTCCTATCAATACGCGGGATGTGCTGGAGAAAGGCATTACGATCCACGGCAGCAGCCGCAGCTCGCATAGCGATTTTCGGAAGGTGCTTGAAGTGATGCAGCAGGAGGAATGTCAGGAGACGCTCCGGCAGTTGGTGCCGGATGACTATATCCCGGTGAGCAAGGCAGAAGACTTTGCGGGCGCAATGGAATCTGCCCTGGCTCACAGAGACTGGAAAAAGATGTACCTCGATTTTCGCTGGTGAGAGAGCGAAAATCTTGTTCAATAGTGTACCACACAAGCGGGTTGAAGTAAAAACGGCTGGAGGATGCCCAGGCATTCCTCCCTCCGTTCTTCATCATATGAAAGCGCTTGCCGTGGACGATGAACCCAAACAACACATAGCAACCGCTGGTGAAGGAGGAATCCGTGTGGCATCCATTGAGTTGGTCGATGTATCCCAATCGTTTGACAAAAACACCATCATCCCCCGTCTGAACCTGAAGATCGAAGACGGCAAATTCACCGTCCTGGTCGGTCCTTCGGGCTGCGGCAAGACCACCCTGCTCCGCATGATCGCCGGGCTCGACCGCCAGACTTCGGGGTCGGTTCTGATCGGCGGCAGCGACGTATCCGCCATTGCCCCGGGCCAAAGGGGCGTAGCCATGGTGTTTCAGAACTACGCCATTTATCCGACGATGTCCGTACGCGAGAATATCGAATTCGGCCTGAAAAACAACAAAGTACCCAAGGAGGAACGGACACGGCTCGTGGAAAGCATCAGCGAGACGGTCGGACTCCGCCCTTACCTTGACCGCAAGCCCTCCACCCTTTCGGGCGGCCAGCGGCAGCGGGTGGCGCTCGCGCGGGCGATGGTCAAGAAACCTTCAGTGTTCCTGATGGACGAGCCCCTGTCCAACCTGGACGCCAAGCTCCGGGTGCAGATGCGCGTAGAGCTTATCGAGCTGCACAAGAAGCTGGGCTCCACCTTCGTCTACGTCACGCACGATCAGGTCGAAGCGATGTCCATGGCCGACACCATCGTGCTGATGAATCAGGGAGAGATTCAACAGGAGGCTTCGCCGGCTGAAATTTACCGCGAACCGGATAATCTGTTTGCCGCGCAGTTTATCGGGGTCCCTCCGATGAACGTCGGCGACATGGGGCAGGACGGAGTCCGTTTTGGCTTTCGTCCGGAGCACGGGCTGCTGTCCACCGAGCCGGCGGATGCCCATTTTACGGCCAAGGGCGTCATCTCCACCCGGGAAATGCTCGGCTCAGAGACCATCTACCAGGTCCGTACCCGGGACCATTCCTTTATGATCAAATGCACCGAAGACCTGTTCAGCGTGGACCAGGACATCTATCTCTCGGTGGACGAATCCAAGCTCTTTCTCTTCGGAGCAGATGACAAGCGGATTTACCGCGATGACCGACGGCATAACACCTACCTTCATGCGCTAAAGGGACGTTTCCAATGAACCGGCGCAGAGTATGGGAGACGACCAGGCCGTACGCGCTCATTTTGCCGGCGATGATCGCCTTGTTCCTGTTCGTGGTCTACCCGGTCTTTTACCTCATTAAATTAAGCCTGTATAAATACAACCTGCTCAATAAGGACAAAAGCAAGTTCATCGGACTTGACAACTACCGGGAAATCTTCACCCGGGACGATTTCTATCACGCCCTGGCCAACACAGCCGTCTACACGGTGGGCGTCGTGCTCTGCACCATGCTGCTCTCGCTCGGCGTGGCCGTATGGCTGCGGAAGCGGTCGCGGTTCAACGCCATTCTGCAGGCCGGCCTGTTCACGCCGCATATCATTTCGATCGTCTCCATCGCGCTCGTCTGGATGTGGCTGATGGAGCCGGGGCATGGTCTGCTCAATTATGTGCTGAAGGCCTTCGGACTTCCGGGATCACCCTGGCTGCAGAGCTCCGGCACTTCCATGATCTCCGTGATCCTGGTCTCGGTGTGGCACAGCATCGGCTATTACGCCCTCATTATGGTGGCGGCGCTGCAGAGCATTCCCCCGACCATCTACGAAGCCGCTGCGCTGGACAATGCCAGCAGGTTCAAGGTGTTCTGGAAAATTACGCTACCGCTGATCTCGCCGCAGTTGTTTTTCATCCTCGTCATCATGACGATCGGCTCCTTCAAGGTGTTCGATACGGTCAAAATCATGACCGGGGGCGGCCCCAACGGCTCAACGACGACGCTCGTGTACTACATCTACGAGTTCAGAACGACCAGCATCGGCTTCGCTTCGGCCACCGGCGTCGTGTTGATGGCGATCATCGCGGTGCTGACCTTTGTTTACTTCAAAGTCCTTGCCCAGCGGATTCACTACCAATGAGCCGCACCATGGGCAGACAACAACCTGAGGGGGTGCTTTTCCCGTGCTGATCCAGGAAAAGAAACAAGTCGGCGGGAAGCTGCGTTACCGGATCCGGGACCATTCGTCCCTCCGGCTTCTGAAACGGCTTCTGGGCTTCGTGGCCAAGCTCGCCGTGCTGATCGTGTTTATTTTTCCGTTCCTGTGGATGATATCCACTTCGCTGCAAACCTTTGAGGAGACGCTGGCCTTTCCGCCGACGTGGATTCCCGCCGCGCCGCAATGGCATAACTTTGCCGAGGCCATGAGGTCGGCTCCCTTCGTGACCTATGCGAAAAACTCGGTCATCATCACCGTCTCCGTCATCGTGCTGCAAATGATCGTGATGATCCCGGCGGCGTATGCATTTGCCAAATACCGCTTCTGGGGCCGGAACCTGCTGTTCGGCATCGTGCTGCTCGCTTTCATGATTCCCGGGCAGGTGACGTTCATTCCCGTCTACCTGATGATGGCGGATTGGGGCATCAACAACACCCTTCTGCCCCAGATCATTCCGTTCATGGCCAATGCCTTCGGGATTTTCCTGCTCCGCCAGTATTTTATGCAAATCCCGCAGGAGATTATTGAGTCCGCCCGGCTGGACAATGCCAGCGAGTTCAAAATCATGCAGAAGATCATGATCCCCATGGCCGTTCCCGCCTTGGCCACCGTCGCCTTGTTCAGCTTTGTGAGCCATTGGAACGACTACTTCTGGCCGCTCGTCGTCACCGACTCGACCGCTGTCCGGCCGCTGACGATCGGGATCGCCATGCTCCGGGAATCCGAGGGCGTATCCAACTGGCATATCATCATGGCGGGCAACGTTGTGCTCGTCCTGCCGATCCTGATCGTGTATTTGTTTGCTTCCAAGCAGATCGTCAAGGCTTTTGTATACTCCGGTATTAAATAAACTGTCGCTATTACTATTTAAATCACCTGAAAATGGAGGAGTTTCTGTGAAGAACAAGTTTCCATTCATCGCGCTGACACTGGCGCTGATCATGACATTATTGGCAGGATGCAGCGGAGGAGGAAGCGGGTCCGAAGGCGAAACGGCAGGCACGGACAGCAAGGCCGCTTCGGGAGAGGCATCCAGCAATGCCGGTAATTCCGGCTCCGGCAAGGAGACCATCCAGTTCTGGCACTCGATCGGCGGCAAGAACGGCGAGTTCCTGGACGCCATGATCAAGCGGTTCAACAGCTCCCAGGACAAAATCGAGGTCGTCGGAACGTTCCAGGGCAGCTACCAGGAAACGGTAACCAAGCTGCAGCAGGCCGTTGCGGCCAAGACCGCGCCGGACGTGACGATGCTTGAGCGTTCCAACGTCCAGCTGTTTGCAGACGCTGAAGTACTGGAAGACCTGGCCCCCTACATGGAAAAGTCCGGCCTCAGCAAGGACGATTTTGAGGAGGGGCTGATGGGGCATTCCTATTTTAACGATAAGCTGATCTCCCTTCCGTTTAACCGCTCCACGCCAGTGATGCACATCAACAAGTCGATGCTGGACGAAAAAGGCTTGTCCATCCCGACAACCTGGGACGAATTGAAAAAAACAGCCGAAGCGCTGGTCGTCAAGGAAAACGGCGAGGTGAAACGCTACGGGCTGACGATGCCGTACGATACCTGGTATCCAATCGCCATGATCACGCAGGCCGGAGGCAAGTTCTTCAACGATGAGGGCACGTCCGTCGGTTATACGACCGAAGCTTCCAAGACCTTTAAGTATCTGAAGGAGCTGCAAAATGCCGGCGCCCTCTACTATCCGCCAAGCCAGGACTCCGGCAACATTACGAATCAGATGTTTACGAGCGGCAAGGTGGGGATTCTTTTCCAATCGACCGGTTCGATCTCCGGCCTGACTCAAGGCGCGAAGTTCGATTACGTGACGGCATTTCTTCCGCAGGATAAGCAGTACGCTACTCCGACCGGGGGCGGCAACGTGGCCATGATGGCGGCCTCCAAGCATAAGGATGCGGCCTGGGAGTTCATGCACTGGCTGATGACCAGTCCGGAAGGCGCGCAGCAGTTCGTTATCGATACGGGCTACCTTCCTTTCACGAAGCAGATGGTCGATTCGGACGCCATCAAGCAGTTGTGGGAAAAGGAGCCGAACCGGAAGGTGGCTTTTGAGCAGCTCCAATATGCCGTTGATACCAACAAGAGCGTCCAGTGGCCGCAGGTCGAGCAGGAGTTTAACAAGGCGATCCAAGCGATCATGTACGATAACAAGGACGTCGATGCCACGCTGAACAGCTACAAGGAAGAAGTGGACCGGATCTTGAAAAATTAACGTGACCCCATTTCCGCCAATAACAAGGAGGTACACTGTCTTATGCTAGAGCAATTGCAGCAGCTGCAGTCCATCGTGGTGTCCGGACACCGCGGCTGGAAGTCCGCTTATCCGGAAAATACGCTCTTGTCGTTTCAACAGGCGCTGGATCTCGGCGTCGATATGCTGGAGCTGGACCTGCGCATGACCCGCGACGACGTCGTGGTGGTCATCCATGACGCCACCGTCGACCGGACGACGGACGGATCAGGCCCGGTCGGCGATTATACGCTGGAGGAGCTGAAGCGGCTGGATGCCGGCGGCTGGTTCGGCAAAGTGTTCGAGGGACTTAAAGTTCCGACCTTCGAGGAATTCTGCGAGTTGATCGCCCCTTATCCGGACGTCCTGCTGAACGTGGAGATCAAACCGGACGAACGTGCTCTGGAAACCGCGGACGCCGCCATTGTCCAGCTGGCATCCCGCGGGGAGCTTCACCGGTGCGTATTTACCAGCTTTGACGCCACGGTTCTGGCGTATATCCACGACAAGCATGGCCTTAAGACGCAGGGCTTTCCCGGTGAGCAGATGTATAACTATGTGCCGGGACCCGAGGGGACGATTTCGAAAATGTGGGCGGTGGGACTCAGCATGAAGCTGCTGACGCCTGCCCGGGTGAAGGAATACGAGGATCTGGGCATCCTGCCGTGGTGCTACTGCCCGGATGACGATCAGCAGGTCTACTACGCGATTGGCTGCGGTTCCCTGCTGATGACGGTGAACAACCCGCTCCCCGCCATGCGGATTCGGGAGCAGATGGATCTCTCCCCTACAAGTTTCATGCCGCAGCCGTGAATGTCCGGTTTCATCCCAACCCTATATTGGAGGATTGATGTCCATGGATCATTCGAAATTGAACAGCCGTTGGGCCGTGAAGGGATTGGCCCGCCGCACACTCATGAAATTAACGGCAGGCTTCCTGATCGCCGCCCTCCTGCCTCTCTCCGCTTCCGGCGCTCATGCGCAGCCGTCGCCGCTGAAGTCCAAAATGTTCGACCTGTCGCAGGAGGCGAAGGAAGTGATCCGCGAGAAGCCGCTGCACAACGGGACCGTGCTTCAGTCCTTTGCCATCGATAATGCGAACGGGCGTATTTATACCGTTCAGCTCATGGCCGGCGGACAGCAGCTACCCGGCGAATCCGCGCCGGTCAGCGGATCCGCCCGCTCCAGCAGCGGCGATCTGGCCCTGACCCAGCTGGATATGAACGGAAACGAGCTGGGGCACATGTTCCTGAAGGGATTTGGCCACGGCGTGCAGATCGGTGTGGAGGCAGACGGGTCGCAGGCCTACTTATGGACGGAGACCGACTCGGTGACGGAGTCGGGCAGCGGCTGGGGAACCCAGCTGACCCGGTTCGCCTTCCAGGACGGCGCCATCCTGACGCCGGAGTCGCCGGAGCTTGAGAAGTACCGGCTGATCCCCGGTGCCGACCGGACGACGGTCCATATCGACCAGGCGAACGGGCTGCTGACGATGCGTTACCGTCTGAACGGAGCCTTCCATTTTGGCGTATATGAGCTGGAGAAAGTTAAGCAGCACATCTACGAGCCAGTGGCGGACGTCCTCCAGCCTTCCCTCGGCACGTTCCAGGGCTTCGCCTCCTACGGCGGTTACCTGTATCTCCTGGAGGGCAGCGCCTACGGTTCGGCCGGCTCGGTCGAAGGCACCGGCAATACGTACATCACTGTCGTGAAGCTGAGCACCGGGGAGGTCGTGGACCGGCAGCTGATCCTTACCGCGCCGGAGCTGACTTACCGGGAGCCTGAGGGCATGTCGATCCGGATTCCGGACATCAGGCACCCGCAGAAAGCCGAGCTGTGCTTCGGCTTTGCGTCCGCCTTTACGCCTAACCGGCTCGCCAGCATCTACGCCTTTGATCGGCTCCTGCCCGAGCAGGCGCTGCAGGATTAAAGTTCAAATGAGGAAGGCGGCCGTGTATGGCCGCCTTCCTTTTTTATATGAAGCCGTATTCTGGGGAGGTAGCAAATGTATAGGAAATATTCATGTGTTTGATATTTTACGGCTTGAAGGAAATATCAGTATACGTCGCGCCATCCTTGGCGGATGCATTTGACAGTTGCCCCTAGCACTTTACCCCATTTGCTCCATAACATCCCCTAGATGATTCCCGAAATTTTTCAAAGTAAGGAACGCAACGAGCAAGAGGATCACAATAACACTAATCGCCACAACCACTCGTTTTAAGGTCATTTTTATACCCCATTTCTAATTAGGATCATTAACCATAGTCACGAAGGACAGCAGACCTCGACTCACTTTTTCGTTCATATTTAAAACCCCTGTTACTAGAAATAGTTTCATTCTTTCGGATTTACCATTTTATATGTACCTGCTCCTATATCGAGAGCGTCTTGAAATTCAGTAGAATAGCCAGGGGTTTCTCCCAGCCGTTGTTTGTCTGCTATTATCTATGCCCTCCGTTACCTTATGGCTTACCGTGTAGCGGTCCGCTTTTTGTGGTATACTTGAAATAGATCAAGCGTAAACTAAAAAAGCCACGATGCTGGTAACATCGTGACTTTTGACAAAGGCCGGCGGGCGACCACGGCGAGAATTTCATAAGGCTATGAAGAACCACCGGATTGCTAGGCTCCCAACCTAATCCCGGTGGTTTTTCTTGTTATGCCGCGCTTGCTTCCAGGCACTGACCAAAGTTTTCAGGCCAGTAATGATACCGACCAGCTTCAGCAGTCCGTCCAAAAGCTTTAAGGCCACTTCAAGAATGGACACGGCGTCACCCCCTTTCGGGTTTGCTTCGCCGCGTCCTCCCACCGGTTACTTTGTCCTTTCGATTATACCACAATCTACCATTTGCTAATTGCTAATTCTCTCACTTATCCGGACACCGGATCCTCTCATTTCATATGAAAAATGCCTCTCTCTTTCGATATAATCTGATTTAACAGCCCCAGCTTCCAAACCATATTCCCCGGCTCCCTGAACACTCCACCGGTTTGTGCCGCTTACTGATCACAACCAGCCCTTTTGTTGATGGCATTTCGAAGGGTAAAAACTATAATGTACACATAAGCTCCAAAAAAAGGAGGCAGCGATCATGCAACCTCAGGTATTGATTGTCGGCGCCGGTCCGACTGGTCTCGTTTTAGCCTTGGCCCTGGAGAAGCAGGGAATTCCTTTTCGGATCATCGATCAACGCTCCGGACCGGGAGAAGCCTCCAGAGCCATGGTCGTTCATGCCAGAACCCTGGAGTTCTACCAGCAGTTCGGCATAGCGGATTCATTTGTGCAGCGCGGCATCCCCATGCATACCGGCCAAATTATGAAGAACGGAAAGCTTAAGGGAACCATCAACTTTGGTGATTTTGGAGAAGAAATCAGCCCCTATCCCTATGTACTCAGCCTGCCTCAGGACGAGCATGAAGTCCTTCTCATCGAGCATCTCGACTCCAAAGGAATCCATGTGGAGTGGAATACCGGGCTCGTTTCCCTTCAGGAAGGGAATGAAGCGGTGCATGCCGTCACGGCCCGGCAAGGGAGCGAAGAGAAACAAGCGTATGCCTATGTGTGCGGATGCGATGGGGCGCATAGTACGGTCCGCAAGGAGATGGGACTGGAGTTTCCCGGAGGAACGTATGAGCAGATGTTTTTCGTGGCTGATGTGGGGAGTAAAGAGCCCGTGACAAACGTGACAATGAACTTTTTTGAAGAAGGGTTCTGTCTGGTCTTCCCGATCCGCACGAGCGGACAGGTCCGGCTTATCGGACTCATTCCGCCTAAGATCCTGAATCAGGGAGTTCCTGCGGAATTGGAACCTCTGATTCCTTATGTGGAGAGAAATACGGGAGTGCACATCGGCCAGGTAAACTGGTATTCGACTTATAAAAGCCATCACCGGGTATGCGGGCATTTCCGCAAGGGACGAATCTTTATCGCCGGGGATGCGGCCCATGTGCACAGCCCGGTCGGAGGGCAAGGCATGAATACCGGTATTGGGGACGCCGTGAATCTGGGCTGGAAGCTTGCCGCGGTTCTTCTGGACAAAGCGGACGCCGGCATTCTCGATTCCTACGAGACGGAGCGGATTGCTTTTGCCCGGACGCTCGTGGCCACCACAGACCGGCTGTTCCAATCGATCGTAGGAGGCGGCATCATGACCTCCCTGGTTCAGGACATGGTCATTCCCCATATCGTTCCCCTGCTTCTGGATGTCCCGCCTATACGAAAAATGGCCTTCCAACGGCTGTCGCAAACGCAAATCCGTTACCGGGACAGCATGCTGAGCAGCGGTGCTTCCGGCTCCGTTCACGGCGGCGACCGTCTGCCCTGGATTCAGACCGCCCATGGGGACAACTTCGAACCGCTGCAATCCGTCGATTGGCAGCTGCATGTGTACGGCCAGGCATCGCAAAGTCTGCGCCGGCTCAGCGAAACGACAGGCATCCCCTTGCATGAAATGGGGTGGACGCCGTCCATGAAAGCAGCCGGCATGCATCCCGATGCAGCTTTTCTGGTCCGGCCGGACGGATACGTCGCGCTGGCGGAACCTCACCAGGATACTGGTGCGATTCAGGCGTACCTCGATCGATTTCATATCGCTCCGTTTACACACGAAAAGAGCTGACGCTGGCGTCGGCTCTTTTCGCTTGTTGCTGGATGCGGTTGTATCCGAGACATGCTGAAGCAGCTATGGCGGATTCGCTTATCGCTTGGATATTGCTTGAACTCTTAGCGAGGTACGGCGGCTGGAATTCAGTCCGGATCTCAAAACATTGTCCAATCCTTCCGCGGGTTTCAACTCGCCATCCCTTATCTATCGTTAGATCCCAGCGGTCACCTTATGTTTCGACGCCGCTATCCGCTTATTCAGCTCCTCCAAAAACAGATCCTCGTCGATGGGGAGCGCTACGGTGTCGCCGATCCAGCTCGACAGATGCATCGCATTGGACAGCATTAAACTGTTGATGCCCTCCTCACCGTCAGCGATCAGCGGCGCACCGTCCAGGACGGCCTTGGCAAACGAAGCGATGACGCCGGTATGCTGGCTGTTGTCACCTTGCGTCTCGATGACGAACACTTCCACGGGAGGCGTGGCAAAGCCGTCCTTCGTTGTAAAACAGTATTCACGCTCGTTCTGGCCCAGCTTGTGCAGCGTCAGCGTATTGTTTTCGCACACCAGCTTGCCCATTTCCAGCGTAATTTCCAACCGATTCGTTCCCGGCAGGTCGGCCGTCGTCGTGACGAATACGCCCGTGGCTCCGTTCGGGAATTCCATATATGCCGTGACGTCATCCTCCACCTCGATGTTATGCCACTTGCCTTCATGGCAGAAAGCGCGAACTTGGGCCGGCATGCCGCAAATCCATTGGAGGAGGTCGATGTTGTGCGGGCATTGGTTGATGAGCACGCCTCCGCCTTCCCCGGCCCAGGTGGCGCGCCAGCTTCCCGAGTCATAATAGGCCTGCGACCGGTACCAGTCGGTAATGATCCAGTTCACTCGCTTAATCGCGCCAAGCTCGCCGCTGTGCACGAGCTCATGCATTTTGCGGTACATCGGATTGGTCCGCTGGTTAAACATCATGCCGAAGATGCGGCCGCTTTCCCGCGCCTTCTCGTTCATTTCCCGCACCTGCTTCGTGTAGACGCCGGCCGGCTTTTCGCATAAAACATGCAGCCCTTTGGTGAAAGCCATAATGGCGAGCCTTGGATGGTCGTAGTGCGGCGTCGCAATAATCACGGCATCACATAGGCCGCTGTCCATCAACTCGTCCGGCGTCGCAAAGTAGCCGATGTCGCCTTGCAAATACGTTTTGGCGTCCTCCAGCCGGTTGCCGTCCATTTCCGACACTGCGGTCAGCTCGGCCTCCGGCACGATACCCTTGTTTAATTTTTTGGCATGATCCGACCCCATATTGCCCATCCCGATGACGCCGATCCGTAATTTAGACATCAAGACCCTCCATTCTCCTTAGCGGTAGCCAAGGGAAGCCAAATTGTTGTAACTCGTCTGCAGACAGTCGAACGGACTTGTCTGGCATACGTCCTGCTCGACCAGCAGATATTTGGTATTCGCTTGTTCAAGCGCTTTCAAAATTGCCGGAAAATTCATGTTCCCTTCCATGACGGGGGCCATCAGCTGCTGCGTTCCCTGGACGGCCATGTCCTTCAAATGCACGCAGTGAAGGCGGTCCTTCAACTTGTCGATCCATTCGCATACGTCGGCGCCGGCCGCCTGTACCCAATATGTATCGAGCGTAATGCCCATCTCCTCCGGCGCGAAGTCCTCCACCAGCCGCTCAATAAGGCGCTTGCCGCCGATTTTTTCGAACTCAAAATGATGGTTGTGGTACATGAACAGCTTGCCTGCCTTGGCGATCCGCCCTGCCGCTTCCCGGAAGTCCTCCGCGAAATACCCGTACCAGTCGAGACCGCGGTATTTATCAGGCATCGATCCAATGCCGATGTAATCGCAGCCCAGAATATGATGCTCCTCGATGACTTGATCCGTTTCGTTCAGGATCCGGTCCGGGCTCGTATGCGTCAGCACAATTTGAAGCGATAGCTCGTCGCAAATGGCGCGAAGCGTCTCGGGACGGATGGAACCGATGGCCGAAATCTGGACCGACGTATAGCCCATAGCCGCAATTTTTTGCAATGTTCGCCGAATATCTTTTTCCGTCTGGAGAAAGGATCGGACGGTGTACAATTGTGCGCCTAAAATCATGAAATATGGCCCCTCCTTCAAGATTTCCAAAAGTGCATTCTCCCCTTAATTATAGTCCCGGCACCCGGAATCGCCATTGTAAATCGAAGCCTTAACATTGCAAATATAGCGGTCATTCGTTAGACTAAACCCAACATCGTTGAGGAGGCGAACGGATGCTGTACGCCAATATCCATACCGACTCATTGAATTTCCACCATGCTGCCGACCGGCGCAAGACGGACCAATATGCGCTGCACTGCCACAATTTTTACGAGGTGTACTATTTTATCGCCGGAGAAGTCAGCTATCTGGTCGAAGGCAAGCGCTACGTACCGGAACCGCACAGCCTGCTGCTCATCGCCCCACACGTGTTCCACGGCGTAAAAATCGAAAGCGACATCCCTTATGAAAGGATATCGCTCCATTTTGTGCCCGGATTTCTTCCGCCCGAAAACCAGTCCGCCTTATTATCTCCCTTCCATCCCGATGATGGTCCGGCAGGGATCTATTACAAGGATGACGGTAACCGCGTCATGTTTACTTTTTTCAAGCAGCTGATGGATGCCCGGCACGCCGATGCCGCCATTCGCGATCTTGTGCTCCGGGTGCGTCTTGAGGCGCTGCTGTCGCAGATTCTAATCCACAGCTATGCGCTGAAAGGCACCTCGGATGCCTCTTCCTCCGGACCCTCAGTCCCGCGGATTATTGCTTACGTCAACGACCATATCACCGAATCGGTCTCGCTCGACGATCTATCCGCCGCCTTTTACATCAGCAAGCATCATTTGAACAAAATGTTCCGCAGAGCGACGGGCACGACCATCGGCAATTATATCATCCATAAACGGGTCGTGATGGCGCAGAATTTGATGCTTCAGGGGCATACCGCGAGTTCGGCGGCCGCCGCCGTCGGCTTCCATGATTATTCTTCCTTTTTCCGCGCGTATAAAAAGGTTCTGGGCTGCGCTCCGTCCGCCAAACGTCATCCCATGCTGCTCCATTAAGTCGCTTCAAGGGCTTGCAGCAGCTTACCCCCGGGTCAGCCATCCTTCGGGAATGACGGTCAGATCGCCCGGTTTCCGGTACCGCTGTCCGATCTCCCGGAAGCGTTCCAGCACGTTCGCGTCAAGCAGTCCCTGCCGGTTGGGAGCCCCGTTCAACAGAAAGGTCACGTTCTGGCGGTTGCAGTCCCGAACCATGTCCAGTGCCCAATCCACTGATTTCAGCTCTCTGGCCGTATCCGTCGTTCTCCAGAACCAGGTTTTCGTTAACACGTTGCAGCTCGCGCCCGGTCCCACAAAGCCGTCTTCCACTTCCTGCCCTGCGGCATTTTCATAAAATACGACGTCCGTATGATTCAGGTTGGTCTCGCAGCTGATGTTCATCAGCAAGCACTGGGGCTGCAGCGACTTGACCCATGCGTCGATTTCCTCGAACGGAAGGTTTTCGTACGAAGGGCCGCCCCAATGGGCGTTCCAGCCGTCGATAATGAGGAACGGAAGCTCGCCGTAGTTCGTCAGCAGCTCCTCAAGCTGGTTTTTAATGAACTGCTTATCCGCAGGCGTGCATTTTCTCCGGCCGATTTGGTGATGCAGGTCCAGCATGGAAAAATACAGCCCCGCCTCGATCCCTTCCGCCCGGAACGCGTCCAGGTATTCCTTGACGACATCCCGCTGACTCGCTGCGTTGCGAACGCAATGCTCTGTGTACTTCGTCGGCCACAAGCTGAAGCCTTCATGATGCTTCGCGGTCAATGCCGCAAAGCTCATCCCCGCCGATTTGGCGGCCTTTGCCCACTGCGAGCAGTCCAGCTGTTCCGGATTCCAGTCCTTCGGGTCAAAAGGAAACCGGCGGGGCTCATCCCCGTTCTCGTGATCGTATTCCCAATCGATAATGTCCGAATCGGCAAACTGAAACGTTGCGCTGTTGAAGTGGATAAACATCCCGAACCGCTGATTCACAAACCACTGCTGCCTCTGGATGAGTGCCTGTTGATCCATAACTCACTGCCTCCCTGACTTCACTTAAATCATATAATATCTACCACTCTACAGGATCATCTCCCTTGACACAGCTGACAATGGCGACTTCTTATAGTACAATCTCTACATTCGTTTTTTTCATAAAGGAGCTTTAGCAATATGCTCGTACTTGAACTCAAGGTGCCGCCGTTTCCGCTGCTGGCCGCGGTCGGCCATACGGTGTGGCAGGCGGGCGTGATGCACGCCGAGCGCCAATTCGAAGCCTTTGACCTGATCGTTTGCGCCAAGGGCACGCTATATATGGAGGAGAACGGGACCGCATATGATATCCGGGAAGGAACGATGCTCGTCCTGGAGCCCGGCAAAACGCACCGCGGCTGCCGTCCGACCGATCGCGAGACCGAGGTGTATTGGATCCATTTTGAATATCCGGCGGAGGAGCAGCCGGTTCTGACCGAGAAAAGCCACTGGCATCAGCCGCTGCTGAACCGGTCGGATCAGGATACCCAGGCCCAGCCGGGCCTGGTGGACATCCCCAAATTTGCCGAGGTGGATTTACGCACGATGGTGCCGATCCTGCAGGACATGCTGAAAGTGCACGGTATGCTTACCCCCTACGGAGTCTACGAACTGCACATGTTATTCGGCAGGTTCCTGATCGAGCTGCAGGGAAGCATGAGAAAAGGCAGCCCGCATGCCCGCTCGTTTTTCCTTGGAGAGCAGGTCGCAGCCTATTTGGCGGACAACCTTGAAGCTCCCTTCGACTCCGCCGGCATGGAGCGTGATCTGCATTACCATTTCGATTACTTGGCGCGCTGCCTGAAACAATATTCGGGAATGAGTCCGCTTCAATACCGGCATCATCTGCAGATGGAGCGGGCCAAGCGTCTGCTGGCGCATTCAGAGATGCCCCTGGGCAAAGTCGCCGAACAATGCGGATTTCGGGACAACAACTATTTTACGCGTCTGTTTAAACGCCAAACCTCGTTCACTCCCGGGGAGTACAGGAAACGGTATCAGGTGTTTCGGGTGGATTGAAATATTGGCTTGGTTTGATATACTAAATACAAATTGCACAAGGCTTGCGTGCACATTTCAAAGAACGTTAACGAGAATCGGAGAATAATAATGCCGAAAGACCCAGCAAAATTGTTATATCAAATGATTAAGGACGACATCCTCGCCAGAATTGAAAATCATCAGTTCGAATACGATAAGCCGATTTGTACGGAGAAAAGCCTGTCCGAGCAGTACGGCGTCAGCCGCATTACCTCCAAACGGGCTATCGAGGATTTGGAGCAGGCCGGCATCCTGTACCGCAAACGCGGGGTGGGGAGCTTCGTGCGGCGTATTCCTCTATCCGCTCAGCCGGCCAGCTCTGTCACTTCCCTTCCGGACGGGCTGCCACCGGGGAGGACCATACCGGTCATCCTGCCTTTCGCCGTCAACCAGGGCGGTTTCTTCCGGATCGTTGAGGCCGCTACCGCGCGGCTGGACGGCGCCAATGTTCATTTGGCAATCCATATTTGCGAGCCGGATCCGGATAAGATGAGAAGCCTGCTGCTCCGGCTCTTTGCTCAAGACGTGGACACCCTCATACTGTATCCGGCGGGCAACGAGCTGCATTTGGACGTGCTCAGGAAGTTTACCGAGCAGGGCAAGCAGGTCATCATTCTGGATAAGCCGCATGATATTCCTTATTTAAGCAGCGTAGTCTGCGACAATTTCGGGGGCAGCTACCAGCTGACCCGGCATCTGATCGATTACGGGCACCGCCGGATCGCCTATGTCTCCCGCTTCTCGCCCCGTGACATGTCCAGCTTGTCCGCACGCTTCAGCGGGTTTACGAAATGCATGAACGACCACGGGCACGAAGTGGTCTCCGAGTACGTCAAATTTAATGTCACGCCCGATTACCATATGCTGAAGCATATCATTAACGGGTTTTACCGGTCGGGCGTCACCGCCATCGAATGCGAGAACGACGAGGTCGCCTTTAACGTGTACATGTGCTGTCTCGGTTTGTCGATCCGGGTACCTGAGCAGATGAGCATTACCGGCTTCGACAATATCGAGTGGGCGGTGACCGGCAGCGCGCAAATCACCACCATCGATCAGAATTTCAGCGTCATCGGCGAAACGATCGCCGACCTCATTCTGAACGGAGACCGTCGCCCCGTTATCACGACCGTCCCCGTAAGCCTCGTTCCCAGGGCCTCGACCGGGCCTGCAACGGCGGATTAACGGAAGGAAGGCAGCGCCCAGGAGACGCGGTTTCCTAATCCCTGGCACAACCATAAACGGCCCCTGCCGCCGGTAAGCTTAACAGCTGACCGGTGTACAGGGGCCGCTTGGTTAAGCCAAGCCCAAATCTCTTATTCTTCGAACCGACTGACCGACAGTCCGCCTACAGCAATGCGGCCGTGCCCGCCCGTCAACCGGATCGTATTCTGCGTTCCAGGCTGCAGCCGGACCGTGAACGACGCGACGCCCACCGCTTCCTCGCCGCTTCCTGTTCCGGGAGCGTTGATCAGCGTGTAATCATGGCCGTTGACCGTTAAGTTCAGCTTGGCCAGGGCTTCGTCCGTGCTGTAATGAATGTACAGTGCGGCCCGTCCGCCACTGCCGCCGTCGACGCCGCCGAATTCGCAGTAAGCCCCCCCGGCGTCCAGTCCGCGGACGACTGCTTCTGCTCCAGATCCACCCGTAACTTCAGCACCGCCTCCCGTAGTGCTTACTGACGCCGCATAGTAGGCCGAAATTTCGGCTTCCGGCGCTTCACCGACAGGCTTGACGCTGTTCTTGGTCTGAACCACCGTTTGAATGGTCCCGTCTTCGTTAAAATGCAGGCTGTCGATGCACACGCTGCGCAGGTTCCCGTGTCCTGAAATGTCCTGGTTATGATAGAACAGGTACCACTGTCCTTTGTACTCCACCACCGAGCCATGTGTCGTCGAGCAGCCGGTCGGTTCCAGAAAAATGCCCTGATAGGTCCACGGACCGAGTGGATGCCGGCTTGTCGCGTATCTCATCCGGTTGTTGTCCTCCAGATTGTCGGCATAGGTGAGGTAGTACAGCCCGCCCCGCTTGAACACCCAGGCGGCTTCATGAAAATCCTCCAGCCCCGTCATGTCCTGCATCGAACCTTTGATGGACATCATGTCCTCGCCCAGTTCTCCGCCCTGGCATTTGCTGCCGCCGCCGTAATACATATACGCCCTGCTGTCGTCATCGACGAAGACGCAAGGGTCGATCATGGCGAAGCCGCCGAGCCCTTCGATATAGCCTTGATCGACAAATCCGCTGGACGGCTTATCGCTGGTTGCCACGCCGATTTTCCAGGTATCGTTCCAGTCCGATCCGCTCGGATGCGGATAATAGAAATAATACGTGCCGTCCTTGTAAGCGCAGTCAGGAGCCCACATAAATCCGCCTTCCGGGCGCCCCCAGGCCACGTCCCGCGAATGGAGAATCTCGCCTTCGTCGACCCAATTCACCAGGTCATCTGAGGAAAATACGTGGTATGCGTCCATCAGATCGCATCCCCGCGGCGGATCGATATCATGGGAGGCGTATATGTATATTCTTCCGTCCTCCCACACATGGGCAGAAGGGTCCGCCGTATAAATGCTGGTGATGACCGGATTATGGCCGGCCGGTTTGATAAAGGCTTTTGGAATTCCCTGAGTGGTCATGGTATGTTCTCCCCTCATCTGTATGATATATCATACTTCACTATTTGATATATGACTAACCACATTGTACACGGTGCCTTTCCTTGCCGCAATACCGGATTTATCGCTCAGCTGACTTCCTGATCCGCACCCCGTTCAGGCGTCGTCCTCTCTTCCCCGCCGGGCGGGAGAATCGGATGACGGATCGTAATTTTGGTTCCCTTGCCTTCCTGGGTCTCGATCCGAAGCTGGTAATCAGGGCCAAAATAAATTTTTAGCCGTTCGTTCACATTGCGCAGTCCGACGCCGGATCTGCCCGCCATTTTTCGATTGCCGGCCGTATCGTTCAACTCCTTCAGCACCTCTTCCGGAATTCCCTTGCCGTTATCGCTAATATCGATGACCAGATCCCCCTCTTCCACACGGCCGGAGAGGATGACCTTGCCCTTCTCGAAATTGCCGCGGATGCTGTGCTGGATGGCATTCTCGACCAAAGGCTGCAGCAGCAGGCGCATGAATGTCATATCCAGCATCTCTTCGTCAAAAAAATACAGCACGCGCAGCGGCATGCCGATGCGGGCCTGCTCGATCTGAACGTAGGCCTTCACCTGCTCGACCTCGCGTCCGACGGTCGTAATGTCTTTGCCCTGGTTCAAGCTGAGCCGCAGCAAATTACCGAGTGCCGATACCATCTCCCCAATATCGTTGCGCCCGTGGTTTTCCGCTTTCCAGCGGATCGATTCCAGCGTGTTGTAGAGAAAATGCGGGTTGATCTGGTGGCTGAGCACCTGAAATTCCAGCTCCCTTTTCGTTCGCTCGGCGCGCGTGGACTGCAGGATGAGATCTTCAATTTTCCGGACGATGCTGCCAAAGCCGCGGTACAGCCAGCCGATCTCGTCCTTGCGGTTCTGATGCGGAATGAGCATGCTGAAATCCCCTTCCTCCAGCTTGCGCATCAGCCGGACCAACTGGAAGACCGGCTGGGTAAAATTCCGTGTGAGATAGATAACCACCCCAACGGCACAGAGCATATAAGCGATCAGAAAAAAGATCAGCAGTCTCTGCATCGCCGTAATAGGCTCCGTCAAAGCGTGCATCGGTGTCAAACTGACGATCGTCCAGGGCAGGCTGTCCATGCGGACGAAGGCGATCAAATTTTTCTCGTCATAAATGGACAGCGTCTCGACGCCTTCCTTGCGGACATTCCGCATCGCCAGTAATTTGGGGGACGGCAGCTGCTCTCCGGTCCACTCGCTTCCCGCCGAATCGTATACAATTTTCCCCGTTTCGTCGACGATCAGGAATTTCTGCCCCTGCAGCCGTTTGGTCGGCGAGAAGAAGCGGCTGAAATGGTTATCCGCCAGATCGGCAACCACCAGCCCCCTCGGCGTTCGATTATGCAGGCTGGTGAACGTTTTGACATAGGAGAGCAGCGGACCGCGGTTCGGCCCTCCATCCACCGACAGATGCCAGATCGGGAGCGTACTGTTCGCCGCGTTCTGAAACCAGTCTTCATTACGGGTCGATGTCGTCACTTCGAGCGCCCTCAAGTAAGTGGGATAAGCTTCGGAATTCAGTGGATAGACGCGCAGCTGCAGGGCATCCATCTGCTTTTTCTTCTGGTACACGATGTTCAGGAGGTCCACCGAGGCCGACACTTCATCCTGGCTGCTGGCCGGCGGCTGCTCGAGCAAATCTTGCAGCTTCTTGTCTCCGATCAGCTCGTTCATCTGGTCGTTCAATTTGGCCAAGTAGGCCTCCAGATTGATCTTGGACTGCTCCAGATAGCTCATGGAGAAGGTAGCATTGGCCTGCTGGATTCCTTCCACCGACTTGGTATGCGCGTAAGCCGAGAATAAAATGAACGGAACGATCGTAATCGCGAGAAAGATCAGTATCATCCGGTTCCGCAGCGAGGAGGCCAGCCGGAGAAAAGACCTAATCATCCAGAATCCCCTGCAGACGGCGGAATTCTTTGGGCGTAACGCCGACCAGCTTTTTGAACAGCTTCGTAAAATGGACCGGATCCTTGTACCCCACCTGATGGGAAACCTGATAAATTTTATATTTCGTATCGCCCAGCATCTCTTTGGCCCTGGCAATCCGGACGCTCGTCAGTTCCTCGATGAAGGTGCGGCCCTTTTCTTTTTTGTACAGCTTGCTGAGCCAGATCGGCGTCACGTGAACGGCCGCGGCCACCGACTGCAGCGACAGATTTTCGGCGTAGCGGGTACGGATCATCTTTTCGGCCTCCTGGACGATCTGGCTGGAGGAGGTGGCCATTTTGCGGAAGTCTCCGGCCAGGGACAGCAGCCGGCTCTCCACCTGATCCTGAAGCGACTGCAGCGTGTCGTACTGCTCCAATTGCTCCCACAGACCGATCGGGTCCTGCTCCCAGGAACGGTCGGGCCACCCGGCCGACGCGGCCGTACGATAAATTCCCATCAGCCATTTGAACAACTGCTGCTGGATATCTTTTAGATTGGGCAGCTCCCACGATTTGACCATATCCTCAAAGTCGCTCATGGATTCCGAAATGTCGGCGTCCGTTCCGTACTTCACCAGGTCAAGCACCGCCCCCGGCTCCCGGATCGTCAGCCTGCCGACCTCTGCGGCTCCGTCCTCCACGCTGCCGGTGAAGACCCGGTTGCCCCCGCAGACCACCTTTTGCTCCAGGGACTCGGTGCAATCCACGTAGAGCTGATGCAGTTTGTTCAGCTCTTTGGGTGCGGGGCTGATCCCGATGCTGGCCTTGACCTTCACGAATTGGTTGATGCGAAGCAGGCAGGTCTCAGCGATGGTGCGGCATGAATCAAGCATCTCGGGATCGGGGCAGCCGATGACGGCCAACCACCGCTCGTGCGTATCCTTAAACAGGGCCGACGGCATGTTCAATTGCTCGGCAAGCGTATGGCTGACGACATTGCCGATGCCGAACAGGACAAGCTCCTTCTCATCCGGCATGCCCGGCCGGGCGGGAAGCGCTCTTAGGTCGTCCCCTTCAATGGCCATCAGCAGCAGCGGCATCCGGCTCATCCAGTCCAGTCTCAACGACTGCAGGCGGTGGGAGATGCGGGTCTCGCGGTACGGATCGTATTCGTTCTCCGCCATTTCACGCAGCAGCTCCTCCTGAAGCTTCGGCTCCGCAAACTGCACCTGGTACGTGAGGCGGTCTTGCGTTTGCTGCTGCAGCCGTTCCCGTTCGATCGCATCCACCGCTTTACGGACGATCCGCTCCAGTTCATCCAGTTTGATCGGCTTCAGGATATAGTCCATCGCTCCAAGCTGGATCGCCTGCTTGACCAGGCTGAAATCGTCGTAACCGCTGATCAGCACCGCTTTCCACAGGTAATCCGGTAAAGTATGCAGCTCCGCCAGAAACTCAAGTCCCGACATCCGGTTCATCTTGATGTCCGTCACGATCAGATTCGGCTGATGTTGACGGGCCATTTGCAGAGCCTCATCCCCATCCGAAGCGGCCATGACGGCGCTAACGCCGTATTCATTCCAGGGGACCCGCTTGCGGAGCCCCTCGCGAATTTCAAATTCATCGTCCACGATTAATACGCTGATCATATAGGCATCCTCCCCTTGTCATGAATGTTGATGCTGTGCCGCCAGGAATTGGTCGACCTGACGCTGCACTTCCCGGATAATCGTATCCAGCCCATTATCTTGTTGCAGCATACGGTAATCCGACAGCGCCTTGGCGACATCCGGCACCATGCCGTACTCGATCGATTTGCCGTAGTCCTCATAGATCTGGTCGCGCTCTTCAAGCAGCGGACTGATCGACTGATCGTTCAGGAGCAGTCCCTCCACGGGGGAATCCACATTCACGGGCAGCTCCGCAAAGCGGGCTTCCTCCTTCCAGAAGTCCCCCGGGTACGTTTCGGTGGGGCGCAAAAATTGCGGTTTCCACAGCGCCCACTGTCCTCCCCAGTCCATGTAGTTGCTGGTGGAAAAGTTCAGGTTATCCGGGTACTTGACCTTCCCTCCGTCCAGCTCATAGGTTTTCCCCTGAATCCCATACACGACAAGATCAAACAACCTCTCGTCGGTCTCCAGCATATCAAGAAACCGCAGCACCAGCTCCGGATGCTCGGCATTCCGGTTGATGGCCACGACGTTTGCGATCGGGCTGCGGTTGACCGTTTTTTTGTCGGGGTACAACAGCGACATCTGCTGCCGGTAGCTTGCATCGGCAAAACCCGGATCGGCTGCATAGGCCCACTCGTGGGAAGTGAGCGTGAACAGCATTTTTCCGTTGCGCCATTGATCCGCAGCGTCTTCGGTATCGATCTTTGAATCGGGATTTAGAATCCCGTCCTCGTACCATGCCTTGCTCATGAAGGCGGCATCCGCGTAAAAAGGCTGATCTTCGATCGCCTGCACCTTGTAATGAGGGTCCTTCAGATAAAAACCGAGGCCGTGAAAGCCCAAGTCCACCCATTCGTCCCGGACCACATACAGGGGGAGCGCCGGAATCCGGCTCAGCTTCTGATTGGGATAGGCTTTCTTCAGGTCATGGAGAAGCGAATCGACATCCTCGGCAGTTCTTACCGATTCAGGATCGCGGTAAATCCCCGCCTTCTCCGCCAGGTCCACCCGCCATCCGGCATAGGGCCGCTGATTCATCTTGATCGACCAGGGCAAACCGACGATATCCCCGCCAATCGTGGCAGAGGGCAGGTTATGCTGCTGCCGGTAGCGGTCATATAAGTGGGGCGCGTACACCGGAAGAAGATCATTTAATCTCAAATAGGAACCCCGGGACGCCATTTGCTTAAACGAGCCTTCCGAATCGAAATTCAGGTCCCACCGGTCCCCTGCCGCTGCCATGACCAGCAATTTCCCCGAATATTCCGGCCAGGGAATGAAATTGACGGAAAATTTGACGTTCAATCCTTTGGTTTTGACGTAATCGCTCACGGCCGCCCAAACTTCATCCGTCGCCGCCTTTTTCTCGCCGCCGAAATAAAACTTTAGCGTCGCTTCCGGCTCGCCGGACGTGGCGGCCGCATCGCCGAAAAGAGAGGGGCCGTCCATGCGGACATCGCCGCCGGCCGCGCAGCCCGCCAGTCCGGATGCCAGTGTGAAGCACAGCAGACAGGCGACGAACCATCCCGGAATTCGGCAAAAGGACATGGCTACTCTTCCTTTCCGCATCTGTTTTGTAAACGTTTTCACAAAAGAGTCCAAATATATTGCACGGCTCTCTCTTCGATCTACAAAGATTAATATAAACGAAGTGCTGTCAATGGACAATGGGACGATATTAAACAATCCCGTCATATATTGGCCGATGTGTCCGCCCACGGCAAATAGCCCCAACAAAGTGGAGCGATCGCTCTCTTATATCTTCAAAAAGAAAGCTGCCGGACTGATGTCTGCCCGGCAGCCTCCCCTCTCTTATTGCTTCAAGGTGGCTCTCACTTCCTGCGTTTTCTTGTTCCATGTCTCCGTTTCCGGAATGATGTCATTGATATCCCGGTCGCCGAAGATAATGTCGTTCAAGATGTTGTTATAGTTGTAGTCGTTCCATCCCGGCACGGTCAGGCCGGATTGGATTTTGGCGTTCTTTTGGGCAATCTTGACGGCTTCAATATTTTTACCCTGCCAGATCGGAGCCTGATCGTAGTAGCTCGTCAGCTCGGGATCGATGACGGAAGCATTGGCTCCCTGGTCAATTTTCCACTTCTGGGCTTCCGGCGTGAATTGGAAGCTGAGCCACAGGAAGGCCTCCTCCTTATGCTTCGAACCGGACAGAAGTGCCAGCGGTCCGTAAATCGAATACCCCGGCTGGCTGACCTTGCCTTTCGGGAACGGAAGAACGTCCCAGTCGAATGTCGCTTTCTCCTTCAGGGTCGGCAGAACCCAGTCGCCGCCGATGGCGAAGGCCGTTTTCCCGTTGATGAAATCCTTCGTCACGTTGCCGCCTTCTTCCGCGGCTGCGTTGCTCTGCATCGACCCGTCCTTCGTGACCAGCTCCTGGAACCATTTCACGTCGTTCATGACGTCCGGTGTGCTGAGCATGCTCTGGGTCAGGTCTTCGTTCATGTATTGATGGTTCGCCGCGTGGCCGTCGGCAATCGCTTTGGAGGACAGCAGGCGCATTTGGATTTCGGGCTGTGTCGTAATGCCGTATTCGCCGGCGCTCGGGTCGGTCACCTGCTTGGCGATGTTACGGAAGTCGTCGTAACTCCAGTCGTTTGCCGGCATATCCACGCCGTGTTTGGCCAGCAGATCCTTGTTCACCAGCACCCACATCGGGACGTCAACCATCGGTACGGCAAGCTTCTTGTTGTTAAACATCATCGTTTCAAAGAAGCCGTCAGGGAATTTGGCGTTCTTGAAAATATCGCTCTTCTCGATGTAAGGCGTCAAATCTTCGATGAGATTGTTCTGCTCGAAGGTGATCAGATCGCTGTCAATCTCGGTCACGTCGGCAGGCGTGCCTGCGGCTTCCAGCGATGCGATGATTTCCATGATCGGCTGCGAATTGGTCACCGGTACCTGCTCAATGGTGATCCAGGGGTATTTCTGATGAAACAAGTCGTACAGCTCGTCATAGGTTCCGTTTTTCCAGGAAATGAATTTGAGCGTAACCGGATCGTGCTTTTCCTCTGCTGCCGGCTGGTTTGGCGCAGGCGTAGGTGCAGGTTCATTGCCTGTTCCAGACGGTGAAGCGCTGTCATTATTGCTGCTGCACCCGGCAAGGGTGAAGGTCATGAGCATGACCATCGATAAAATGGATGACGCGATGCGTTTTCTTTTCAATCCTTATTCCTCCCCAATTTGATTTCATCGGATGCTGACGATACCCCTTCGTTCCCAAGCTATACCTGCTAGGTCGGCATTCCCCCTTTCAATGCTTCCGGCAGAACGGCATGCCAAGGCTTATTCCACGATCCCCGTCCGTTCAATGCCGGTAATGAACCAGCGCTGCAGAAACATGAAGATCACGAGCGGCGGAAGGATGATCAAGAAGGCGGCACCCATTTTGGTGCCTTCGGTCACCGGATTGCTGACCAGGTCTTTGCTGCCGAGCAGCGACGGGTTCAGCACATCCTCCAGCTGGTCCAGCCGGATGGAGAGCGGCGTGAAGCCCTTGGCCAGGAACATCGAAGGCTCATAGTACATGTTCCAGTACCAGATGAACGAGAACAGAAAGACGACCAGACAGGCCGATTGGGCAAGCGGCAGCATGATCCGGAAATACAGCCTTGCAGCGGAAGCGCCGTCCAGTTTGGCGGCCTCCTCCAGGCTGGGCGGCTGCGCCCTGAAGAACTGGCGGAAAATAAGGATAAACAGCGCTCCCTTCAGCCCCTGCCCGAAAATCGCCGGCACGAGGAAGACAAACAGCGTATTAAGCAGGCCCAGCTTGCTGAAAATCACATACAGCGGAATAATGATCACCTGCGGCGGAATCAGAAACGTCAGCAGCACCAGCGCCGTGATCAGCCCTTTAAACGGAACAGCCAGCCGGGCGAGCGCATAGCCGGTCATCGAGCATATCAATACCTGGACAATCGAGCAGCTCAGGGCGATAAGAGCGGTGTTCCGGAGGGCTTCCGGATACTGCAGCCCTTTGTAGGCTTTGGTCAGATTCTCCCAGGTGACGATCCGGGGAATCCATTTGACGCTGGGATCCAGCAAATCGCTGACCGTCTTCAGCATCGTGCTGATCATATAGAGCAGCGGCTGCAAGTACAGATAGGCCACGATGGACAGCAGCACATAAATGACCATTTTCGCCAGGAGACCGTCCGACAGATTTCTGCCCAGCATGACCATCTTGTACTTCTGCGCCTTACGGCTCCACAAGAAGCTCGTGGCGTAATTTCTGGCCCTTTGAACCCATGGTTCCGTATTCATGGTCTTCCTCCCTTGAGCCGCATGCTGCGGCTGAATAGTCCCGTCACGAGCGCGAGCAGGACGAAAATAAAGCCGAAATAAATCCAAGCGAGCGCACTGGCGTAGCCATATCCGGTGTCGACTTTGAACATGTTGTCCTTAATGTGCTTCAGGACCGGATTCAGCGGGAAGGTGAACAGGTCGATGATGGTATAGAGCACGTTCAGGCTGATAAACGGAACGCTGGCCGGAAGCGTAATCTTCCAGAAGCTCTCCCATGGAGAAGCGCCGTCGATGCGTACTGCTTCGTAAATTGACGGAGAGATCGTCTGGAAGCCAGCGATGAAGATCAGAATCTGCACGCCCGAGTACCAGAGAATAAGAACAACACGCCCCAGCACTTCCATGACCGTCTTGGCCAATTCTCCCCCGACATACTGCCGGACGACAGGCTCCAGATTGTACTGGTCCAGAAACGGTATATCGCCGGCGCCCTGCGTAAACAGCTCGGACAGCACCTGCCCCGTCGCAAAGATGACCGGGAGGAAGAACAGCGCCCTGTACACGAACCGGCCGGGGAACTGCTGGTTCAGCAGCAGGGAAATCAGCAGGGCAAAGATGACGATAATCGGCACCATCAGGATCATTTCCTGAAAGTAGGTGATCAGCTCGATCGGAAACACGTTGTCCTTGAGAAAGGCATCGCGGTAATTTTGCAGACCAAGCCACGTATATTTGAATCCCCCCGGCACCACCGCGACCTTGTGCAGGGACATGAACATGGACCAGCCGATCGGAATCGCCACAAACACGCAGAACCCGATGATCCAGGGGAGCATAAACAGCAGTCCGACGCCGTATCGCTTCAGATGATATTGGGCCGCTTTTCGTTTGAAATCCGGAACGCTGCTCATTTTCCTGCTCCTTTCTCCACGGTAAAGTCCATGACTCCGTAATCCACGATAACCCTCGTGCCGTCCTCATAAGTGGTGGCATATTTCTGGCCGGACAGCTTTTCATGGCCGATGATCTTCATGGCATACAGCCGGCTCAGTGAATCAAACTTCGCGTATTCCTCCTCGATCCGTCGTTCCCATTTATCGAAACGGCTGCTGTACAAAAAGTTCGAGGGAGTGTCCTTTAACTTGCGGGAATCGTCATGGGTCACAAAGAACGAGGGCAGCGCCCCATATTCGATCGCCCGCAAAAATTCGGCATCCTCATCGTCGCGAAGGTTGCCGTCCCCGAACGTATAAGGAACGAAGCCATGCAGCACGATCGGGTAAAAGGGAACCGTCTCGTCGATCATGAAATCGTAGCTCGATTCGGACGGCAGCCCGTCAATGTAATCCGTTTGGCCGAGCGCATAAGCATCCCCCTGGTTGACCGACGCGCTTCCCAGTGCCTCCCGGGTATATTTCAGCAGCCCGTCGTAGACGGTTTTTGCATATTCCCGGGTTTGGATGCCGGAAGGCTCGTAATCGTTCAGCAGCATCTCGCCGATTCCGCTGAAATGGATGCCGCCCACGCCAAGCTTCTTCAGCCTGTTTACCGTATCTGCCGCCGTTACCGCCGTATAGGCGGGCTTGGCGATATACCAGCCGTCGTCGACATAGGCGGTCCCGTCGATCCCCCGGATGGCGTCCGTCTTGCCGGAGAAGGAGGAATGGCCGTCGACCCAAAGGAAGTCCTCGCTGAAGCTGACAGGGACGCCCCGCTCCTTCATCCCGGAAATGAACGTCTTCGCGGCCGCTTCGCCGCCAAGCGCCGGATCGATCGGAAACCGCTTCTCCATGTTATAGTCGCCTTCATTCTGCCAGCCGTAGAATATAGTGCGTAATGAAGCGACGCCCTTGCTCTGCAAGGTGCTGACGATTTCCCCCGCCTGCTCGAAGGTCGTGGCGGCCACATACCGGATTCGGCCAAAGGCCTTTTCGTAATTGCCGCCCATGATTTTCAGGTACAGCGGCACATGCTCCACCGGCTTCAGCGCCTCAGTAAGACGGCCGGTCTCCTGCAGGTAGCTCCGGTAAGCTCCCGCCATACCGACATAATCCGCGTCCGCGCCGTTCAGGAACCGGTATTCGACCTCCCGGTCCCGGTTCAGCCGTTCCTTCTGAACGGCCTTGCTCGGCGCGGCCAGCCGGCTCATCCGGTAGAGATATTCTTCGCGATAGATTTGACTGGAAAATACCTGGTAGAATGACGACTTGAGTCCGGGCGCCACGGCGGATACGTTGGCGGAATCTTCCCCCTTGGTCATGACGGCCAGAAAGGCATGGTCGCCCTTCTTCAACCCGAACACAGGGTAAGCGATGTCTTCCCTCCGTTCTCCGGTGCGCGTCCCATTCTCCTCATTGGTCACCTCGCTGCCGTAAACCTGATGCGAGTAACCCCGGGTAAGGCTCGCATGCTCCTGATCGAAGCGGATGAGTCCTCCAGGGCCGTCGGGAACGAACACATAACCATTCTCTTTGGCGGGTGCGGCTCCAAAATAAGGCAGCACGTCGAGCGAGAACAGCGCAGACGCTCCTTCCTCCCGAATGCCGGCCGCAGGCACCTTGACCTTGAGGCCGCTGTCCGTCAGCTCATACTGCATGACAAACCCCAGCTGTTTGGCGGGAAACGAGTATTCGATTTGCAGCCCCTCAGGCTTGCGGATCATGGCAATTTGCATGCCGGCCGTCTGGTTGCTCAGCGTCTCCCTGACCGTCTGATCGGCTCCTTGCGTCCGGACATGGGTCAGCAGAAAAGGGGATTGCAGGTTGGCCAGCAGCTGTCCTTTGACCGTCTCACCGGCCAGCTCCTCCTTGATCGGATTGCTGGTCCAGCGGTAGCCGGATACCTTATCCAGCACGGCGATCTGGGTGTTATCCGGGCGGACGTACAGCGCATAATGTTCGTTCTCCAGCGCCAGCGCATAACCGTCAGCCCCTGCGGCCGGTTTCCAGGGATCGCCCTCATACAGGGCGTCCGGAGTCGGAAGGTTCGCGGCGATGCCCGTTTGGGAGAATCGTTCGGCTGTCGTTTGCTCCCAAGGCTTGAACACCAGCAGCAGAAGCACGATCAGAAGAGCCAGTGCGATGGCGGCAGGCCATTTTGCTTGGCGGAATCGTCGTTTGGCAGCGTTAATGATAGATGTTCACCTCTTTGTAAAGCTCATAGAAAAAGTCATACAGGTTATAGGACAATCCGAAAATGATGAAGCCGAACATCCAGATCGTCAGAATTGCAAACACCGAGATAGCCGAGTTTTTCAGCGTCTCCAGGAAATCGAAGTTGTGGATCACCTGCGTCATCACGATGAACATGACGAGCAGCCATACGGTCATGATCGTGTTCAATGCATGAATGATGACCGCCTCATCCAGCGATGCGATGTTGGACAGCAGGATCGTCGGGACCGAAAAGAACACATAGGGCGACAGCGCATAGACGCTGCCCTGAATGACTTCCCGGAACCGGCCCTCCCCGTCCTTGATGCTGCAGACCAGGTAGTTGGCGATGATCCAGGTGACCCATGGCAGGGCAAACAGGCCGAGTTCCTTCATCAGATTGACTTCCGAGAGGTCGACAGGATGGAACAAAAACCCGGTGAGATAAACTCTGCACAGCTTGATGCCGATGACCAGGAGCAGCAGGGAAATCGTGATCCAGGCGGGAATCCTCGCCTCCTTGATTTTGTAGAACCCCTCGTAAGGATGGATCAGAACGTAGCCCAAATTACGGATGTACGCCAGCGGCTCCTTCCAGGATGTCGGCAGCGGACGCCTGCGCAGGAACCAGCGGATAAGACGATAGCCGAAGTAAAGGGCAAGCATCACCGCGGCCAGTCCGGCCACCAGGGCGACAAAATGGCGCTGAAGCCATTCCATCCGGATCTGCCAAAAAGCCTTCGAATAGCCGTCGGTATCGAAAGCGGCTTTCATGTAGCTCAAGGCTTCGTCATTGCGGTCCTCATGCAAAAACACTTTGCCCAAGCCTTGAAAGGTCCCGTTGTACATATCGTTGCGGGCATAGACCGCCTCCCAGTACGGCTTGCTCTCTTCGTATTTCCCGTCGGCATACAGTACGAGCGCCTGAAGCGCGCTGCTGCCGAAAGCGGTACGGACGTATTTGTGGACCGTATTGGTACCGCTGTCGGATATCCAGATCGCATGATCCGAGTCGATGCCGATCCCGGTCGGATAACCGAGCACGCCGTACTGCTGCGTCTCCTTATCGATGTCGCCGAACTCGAACATGGCCTCGCCGCTGCGGTCATAAAGATTGATGCTCATGGAGTCGAGGTCGATATTGTACAGAAAGCCTTCCGGATCAACGGCAACGTCGACGATGCCGTGTCCGTTCACCAGCGTCTTGTTTTTAAAAGCGTCCACCCCGCCTGCATTCAGCTTGCGGATCGCTCCCTTCCCTTCCCCGCCGGCGGTGGCCGTGTACACAAATCCGTCCGGATCAATCGCCACATTCGTAATCGGCTTGGGAAGCGCGCCCTTTTCCTTGGACAGCTGCTCCTTGTTCAGCACCAGCTTCTTCAGCCAGTTCAGCATCGACTGATCCGCCTTGTTCGCACCGAAATAGCCCATGAATTCGCCTTTCGGATTCAGCCTGACCAGTCCCTGGTACGAGGAGTTCAGCTGGATGTACATCACGCCGCGCCGGTCTACGACAAGCTTGACAGGGACAAAATGCTCCGAGCCGAGCAGCGGGGTCTCCGGCTTCTTGTACTCCCTCTGAAACCGTCCGCTCCCGTCAAACACGGCAATCCGCTGATTTCCGGAGTCCGCCACGTACACCTCGTTGTCCGGAGTAACGTATACACCTTCCGGTCCCGAGAGCTGACCTTGGCCCTCGGCGTCGCCGATCGTCCGGAGCAGCGTGCCGTCCGGATTCAGCACCGCAATGCGGTCTTTCTTCTTGTCGGCGATATAGACCCGGTCGTCGGCGGCGATATCGAGATCAGCCGGTTCACCGAAATCGGCGGAGATGGCCCCGGCCGGACGGTATATCGGCTGGATGCGGAACCATGACGACTGGTTCGAGTCATAATAGGATGTCATATATGGAGGTTTGGCCATGGCGGTACCCGGCAGGGACGTCAAGACGGCCATAAAGACTAGCAGTAATGGAAACCATTTTTTCATCGTTCCGACTTCCTTTGCTGATGACATTACTTGATACCGGAATGGACCATCGTCTCAAGCACTCTGCGCTGAAAGAGCAGGAAAATGATCAGATTCGGGATGAAAATAAGCAGCCCGGCCGCCGCCGCCATGTTCTGCCCCGCCACGTTGTTCTGCAAACCGCTCAGCAGGCTGTTGACGTAGAAAGCGAGCGTCCGCATCGTCTCCTTTTGCATGAACAGGGTTGAAGTCTCCACGTCTCCCCATACGCCCTGGAACGTCAAAATCGAGATGGTCGCGATCGCCGGGACGGACAAGGGCAGAATCATGCGCACGAAGATGCCGACATGCCCCGCGCCGTCAATCCGGGCCGCCTCCATCAGATCGCTCGGAATTTGTGAGATGAAGCCGACGAGCATAAACACTGCGACGGGCGATGCAAGCGACGGCAGGATATGCCCGAGATACGTATTGTTCAGCCCGATGCCGTTGATGACGAGATATCTCGGAATGGATACCGTTTCGGGCGCGAACATCAAGGACAGGGTAATCAGCGACATGATGAGCTGTTTGAAATGGAATTGGTATTTGGCCAGAACATAAGCCGCCATCGTACTGACCACCACGACGCTGACCAGTGTCAGCGAAACGACAATTAGGCTGTTGAACAAATACCGTGTGAACGGCACCGTCGCATTGGACGCATGCAGAAAGAGCGTTTCGAAATTGTGCAGGGTCGGATGCCGGACGAAAAACCGCGGCGGAAACAGGAACAGCTCGTTTTGCGGCTTAAACGCATGATTGAAGATGAAGACGATCGGCAGCGACATGAACAAGGCCAAGGCGGTAAAAAGCGTGATCAACATGACCTGAAAGGGCGACGCCGTGCGGAGCCGGCGCAATTTGGGCATCATGGGCTTACAGTTCCTCCTTCGAGTTAAACATCCGGTAGGCAAACCTCATCACGAAGTAACTGAGGAGCAGCAGAATGACCGAAACCGCTGAAGCATAGCCCAGTTCGAACCGGATGAACGCGTAATCGTCGACATGGTTGATGATGAGGTGCCCCGCGTACTGCGGCGTAATCGCCATCCCGGTCAGCTGGGTTGAAATGCTGCCGGCCTTCAGGGTCGAAACGATCGTCATGACGGCGCTGAACAGCATTTGCGGTTTCATGGACGGCACGGTAATGTAGAACACTTCCTGCAGCCGGTTCGATATCCCGTCAATCCGTCCGGCTTCATACAGCTCCCGGTTGACCGTCTGCAGACCCGCCAGCATCGCCAGGAATCCTACGCTGAAGCTCATCCAGAGGGATACCAGAATCATGATGTTCAGCAGGTACTTCGGATCCTGCAGCCAAGTTACCGGGGAATCGATCCAGCCCATATTCAGCAGGAAGTTGTTCAAATAACCGACGCGGTCGCCGCTGAAAGCGGCAATCCAGACGACCGTCAGCGCCACGCCGCCCGCCATCGACGGCGCATAGAACACCAGCGTGTAGTAATCGCGCACCTTCATCGGCAGCTGATGAATGAGCCAGGCAAACAGGAAAGACAGCAGATACCCGCCCGGCCCGACGATCAGCGCGAATACGAACGTGTTCGGAAGCGCCTTGGTCAGAAAAATAATGTCCTGCGTAAACAGCGCGATAAAGTTGTCAAAGCCGATAAAATGCAGCTTGCTGAATCCGTCGTAGGACGTGAAGCTGAGCGTCGCAGCCATCACGACCGGAATGACGATAAAGACGAGAAAGCAGATGAGAAAAGGAGCCAGGAACGCGTAGCAGAAGGCATCCTTCTTCAAATCCAGCACAAACCGTTTCAGCTTGACCGCTGCCGGGGATGGCCGCTTCACGGCGGGCAAAGCGGGCGTAACTTCTGGTTTCACGGCTTAGCCTCCTCCCAGTTAAAAGGTTCGGTAATCTGCGGCACGTGCAAGTTTCCTCCCGCAATGCCGAAGTTCCGCTGCCTGCGGTCCATCTCCCGCTGCAGCGACAGGCTGGCCTCTTCCAGCGATTCGCTCGCCGGCACGCCGTCAAATACCGTCTTGTTCCAGGCGAAGTCCATTTCACGGGCCAGGAAGTAGTATCCTGGAACATTGGGCAGGTTCGCCGCCCAGCGGGCCTGTTCCCGGATCGCTTTCAGGTCTTCGGACGGCCAGCTCAGCGATTTCATCGCCTCAACATTGGCTGTATTCCAGCGGTACTCGATGCCGTAGTACGACTCCATGTCCCCGGCATACCTCGACTGGACATCCGCCGAAGTCCACCATTTCAGAAACTGCCAGGCCGCATCCTTCTTGTCGCTCTTCTTCATGATCATGGCCGTGGACAGTCCTTGCGGCGACCAGCGGGCCACTTGACCGTCCGGCTGCTTGATCCCCGGCAGGGGCGCGACTTTCCAGTGCCCCGTAATCTCAGGCGCAGCCACCTGCAGCTGCACGTACGTGTTGAAATCGGATATGCCGATCGGGATATCTCCGTCGCGGAAATGCTGGAAAAAAGCCGGTATGTCGATCGGCAGGTTGAATTTGGTGTACAGCTGCGTCCACTGCTTGAACGCTTTTTGCCCCGAATCGCTGAACAGGCTGGACTTCAGCCCGTCGGGCGTATACGGCGATGCGCCGTTTTCGAGAAAAAGGGTGGCGAAATCCGCCTTCGGAACATTCATCGTCATGCCGTTCTCCTGCAGCGTCGGCAGGATGTCAAACACGTCGTCCCAAGTGTCCGGTGCTTTCAAGCCCAGGCTCTCGAAAATATCCGAGCGGTAAAACAGCAGCTGGAAGTTCTGCACCTCCGGCAGGCCGTAAGTGCCGCCGTTGTAGGTCAGGGCTCTCGACGCTCCCGGGATGAACCGTTTCATGACATCGGCAAATCCCGGATAAGAGGACAGGTCCTGAACGGCGTCCCGCATCGCATAATCAGCCGGTGTGGCCTCTGCCAGCCCGAGCGCCACGTCGGGCACGTCGCCGGCAGCATTGCCCAGAATCAGCATGTTGGGATTCGGCATAAGATTGATGTTGACCTGAATCCCCGTTTTCGGCGTGAAATCCTGGCTCACCAGCTCCCGCAGCTCGTCAACGTAATCGCGGCCGCGGCCGACCCAGATCTCCAGTGCCCCGTCCTTCTTCTCCCCGTCCAGGTCGTAATCCATCGTAAAGGAGCGGGCGAAGTCGGCGATGGAATACGGAATCCGGGAGAGCGCCGTAGGCTCTTTGAGGCCGGTTTTGGCATCCGGCGTCCGTACCACGAAATAATCGAGCATCAACGGCTGCTGGGTCAGTGTGGATATCCATGTGCCGATGTTGGCCTGGATCGTGGAGAAATCGTTCACTTTGTTCGGAACGTTGTTGACGTCGGCCGTCATCTCTTCCAGCATGCTCACCGCTGAAGCAATCGCTTGCGACAGGTCGGAGCTGCCTTCATTGACGCGGTTAATGTAGTCCCGGATCAGCTTCAGGCGGTCGATCAAGGATTGAAGCGTTTTGCCCGCATTGGGGTCGTATTTATTCATATCCCAAGTGCGGCTGGCATCCAGATTGGCATCCGAGGCGCTTTTGCTGTAATTGCCGGTGATGAGCCGGATATGGCGGTCGAAATCCGATATTTGCTTCAGGGTATCCTTCAACGCGATCAGAATCGGCTGCATCGTGCTTGAATCGGCCGTCATTCGCATCGTGTGGGTCCCTTTGTTCAGGTAAAACTGATAGGGCCTGCCTTCCGCATCCGATATCGCCGAGATTTCAAATTCCTTGTGATACGCCAGACCGTAATGAAGCAGCTCTTCGAACGGGACTTTTCCGTCGATTTCGATCGTCCGATATGCTTTGAATCCCGATCTGTAGTTTTGGAAGTTTTTCAGATCGATGACGTACCAGCCGTCGGCCGGAACCTCAAAGCTCCACTCCACCCACTCGCCCGGCTGCTTCCAACGGTTCCCTCCGAGCACGTTATAGGTGATGCGGCCCTTGGGATCCGGTGAAATGTACGGCTCCGACCAGCGGTCCGTCTGAATGGACAGGCTCGACTTGCGCTGGAACTGCTCGGCTTCCGTCTGCTTGAACCAGCTCTCTTGGACCTTCATCGCAGGCTGCTGCTTGACATATTCCGCATAGTCCGGGATCGGCTGCTGGGTCCGGAAATAAATGTTCCGGATCGCGACAGCCCCCCTCTCTCCGGTCAACCTGAGCGTGTGCTGCCCGGGCTCAAGCCGGTACAGAAGCGGCCGGGAAGAAGCCGAATAATCGCTTGCCGCCTTGTCCGTCCATTCGGGGAGTTCAATCTGCTGGGGACGGACCTGCATCCCGATTTCGTTGACTTCGTACGGATATTTCGCGTCCTTCCACATCCGTTCCAGCTCGATGCGCTCCGATTCCGGGAAAGGGTATTGCCCGTCGATCATGGCCCCGCGGATCACGGAGCTTCCGCTGCCCAGCAGCGCCTTATAGTCCAAATGGAGCTCATACCAGCCAGCCTCGCGGACCGTAAAGGTCCATTCTACCCAGCCGGATTCGTTGCTCCAGCTCAGCATGTTTCGACCGCTCTCGGTCTCCTTGGCCAGGTCCGCATCGGTGGATGCCGCCTCGTAATTGACCGGATCGAGCCGAATAGACTTCTCTTCCGCAGCGGCATTTTCGCCTTCCTGCCCCTTCATGAGCTGGGCGTAAGGGAGCTCGCCTTCCTTGCTTGCCAGATCGAGCAGGTCGGCGGCGGTGACGCTGGTAGAGTAAACCACAGGCTCATCGGCTGACAGCCAGCGGACGAGTCCGAACAGAAGCGCAGCAACGATCAGCAGTCTCAGGGAAATGCGCGCGAAGCGGGGCAAGGTGCGTTTTTTCATACCTCACCTCTCCCCACCAATTCCTCCGTACTCTCATCGAAAAAGTGGATTTTGTGCATCTGCAAGCCTACAGAGACGACGTCCCCGGCGGCGTACGTCTGTTCAGGATCGGTACGGGCGATCAATGGATAGGAGCCGATTTGCACGTAAACATAGGAATCCGCGCCGGTGGCTTCCGTCATTTGCACAAGCCCGGTAATGAAGCCGGCTTCCTCCGTGATGCCGCGCTTCAGAATGACGTGTTCCGGCCGCACGCCCAAGATGACGTTCCGGACGGTTTTCGGGGCCCGCTCAAAATTTCTGCCAGTGGCCTCAGGCAGGAGCAGCCTCATCCGTTTGTTGGAAAAATAGTAATCTCCGTCGTTTTTCTCGATGGTGCCGTTTAGAAAGTTCATCTGAGGCGAACCGATGAATCCGGCGACAAACACATTGGCCGGTTCGTCGTACAATGCGCGCGGGGCGGCCACCTGCTGAATGACCCCGTCCTTCATCACCACGATGCGGGTGCCCATCGTCATCGCTTCGACCTGGTCGTGAGTGACATACACTGTCGTCCGCTTCAGGTCGCTCTGCAGCTTGATCAGCTCAGCCCGGGTTTGGGCGCGCAGCTTGGCATCGAGATTGGACAGCGGTTCGTCCATCAGAAACACCTGAGGCTCGCGGGCGATCGCCCTGCCGAGCGCGACCCGCTGCTTCTGGCCGCCGGACAGCTGACTCGGCTTGCGGTCCAGCAGATGGGCGATTTCCAGGATGGACGCCACCCGCTTCACGCGCACATCGATTTCATGCTTCGCCGTCTTGCGGAGCTTTAGGCCGAGGGCGATATTTTCATAAACGGACAGATTGGGATACAGGGCATAATTCTGAAAAACCATCGCGATGTCGCGATCCTTGGGGGAGACATAATTGATGAATCTGCCGTCCAAATACAGCTCGCCGCTGCTGATCTCCTCAAGCCCCGCAAGCATGCGAAGCGTCGTCGATTTGCCGCAGCCGGAAGGTCCGACCAGAACAAGAAACTCCCCTTCTTCAATGGACAAATGGAAGTCGTTCACGGCGGGGCGGGATTCGCCCTTGTACCGTTTGAATACATGATTAAATGTAATGCTTCCCACCGTTCTCACCTCACGCTATCTAACTGCCGTTTCTTCTTTAATGGTAGCGCATTCATCACAGGGCCAAAATGAGGCGGAATTAATGTTTGCAGTCCATTTTTAACGTGTCTGCATTTAGGCTGTAGCTGGCCCACAAATTTGCCGAATGCCGGAACCGCTGCGCCGACCAGGATGCCAAAAAAGCCTGCGCAAGATCGCTCTAAAGCGATCCTTTGCACAGGCATACAAGTACTGTATTGAATATGAATGAGCGGTTACCGGTGGCTTGTCGGATGCTCGGCCGTCAATGGAATCTGGCCTTTAAACAACCGGTTGATGTCGCCGGCCAGCCGCAGGTAAAAGTCCGATGAGACCGATACCCCGTCGGCGTCCAGCGTCAGGAAATACTGATTTGTCGGAATCATGGAGCTGTTCTCGGCCATTTTGGCGATGGCGGTGCCTTCATCGTACTCGTCGAACATCGCGATGTACCCCGTTTGAATCCCGGTGCTCTTGACGTTATACGCCTGCTTCCACATGAAATCGCCGTGCAAGCGGGGGTTTTCGTTCCGCGGTCCGCCGGTCATGTTCGACCAAGCGGATCCGGGCCAGATGACCGGCTGATACGCGATGCCGTTTTGCTGGGTGAAGGTAAAATCCGGGCCCAACGTATCGTTTTTGAAATCATCCGCACCCTGCAGCGTGCCGAACCGCGCGACCGACCAAGGGGAGATCATATCGAACGATTTGTAGACATTCATGAAATCCGGCTTAGAATCCCTATTTCCGGTTCTCCAGTAGGTAGGAACGCCCCCGATCACGTACACGCCCTGATTTTTGAACCATTGGATCAGCTCGGCGGATTCTGCGGCCGTTCCTGGACGATCTGTAAAGCCAATCCCCCAAATGCAGACGACGATTTTTCCATTCTGTTTGGCATAGGCCGGGGAAGAGGTCAGGTGCATCGTATTGACCACGTTCGTTGACCAATCATGCTTAACGGCGTTGACCCAGTTGCCTGCATTCATCCCCGTAATGTCGTACATGACATAAAACTTGCGGTTGTACGTTTCGGCCGCATTTTTGACCTTGACGGCAACGCTGTCCCGGTTGGTCTTCCAGCCGTTTGGAGTATCGCTCTCGTCGGCCCCGAACCGCTGGAGCGCTGCACCGTCAATGTTGTACGTCTTCATCCATTCGAAATGCTTGTTTACCGTGTCCTGATCGTACGAAGAGAACAGCTTGGCCGGGCTGCCGTTGCCCAGATTGGCCAGGTCGGTCTGATACAGCTTCGAATATTCGCGAGTATCCGGATACAGCTCGAAATTCACGTTTCCGCCCGCAGACGGGGCGCTGCTGTTTTTGGACCAATGCACCCAGCCGCTGTTAGGCGACCCGTCCCCCGCTGCATTGAACCAGCCTTGGTAGCCGGCAAAGAGGTGGCCCACGACGTCTCCGTCACCGGAAGAGCCGCTGTTAAACTTAAACCACAGCACATTAAACAGATTGCCTGTCCCACCGGTAAATTTTAAATACAGTGTATGCACCCCGGTGACGGAGCTGACCGGTGCCGAGCGGGTCACCCAGGACTGCCACCCTCCCGTACCCGGAACCGTCACCGTGCCGATCAGCGTTCCGTTCGGATTGTCCAGCCGTACCTCAATCTGCCCCCCGTTATTATTGCTGGCTACCCTCACATCGATGGAGGAAGCGCCGCTTCCGAAGTCCACGTTCGAAAAGGCGATGTAATCGCCGTTATCGATAAACGCCACGTTCTGTCCGCCTTCGGTGGAGTTTTCCAATTGAATGCCGGATTGCGAGCTGAAGCTGGAAGCGGGCGTTTGGCTGAAGGCCGATGCGGCCAAGACCGCCCCGGGGAATAATGACAGCACCATGACAACCAGCATAATGGCAGACAAACTTCTGAAAACATATTTTCGGACTGGCGGAATGTACATCTAATTTCCCTCCTTGATTCATTTGAGCTGCTGTATACGCGCCCCTTGCGCGGACTCAACCTGATGCCGACCTTTCGGCAGCCTGGATCATTCTGTCTTAAACCCCGGAGCTGCGCTGCCGGAACACTTAAGTTGAGCGTCCCTCCTTTCCGTGGATCCGTCTCTCTTTCCTCTCCACTCCCCTAGCATACGATTAGGCGCCACCCGCCTTCCATGAGGCGATTTTAAACTATTCAGGCCTTATGAAAAGAAAACGCGACTCCCGCCTCTTCACCACCCCCCTGAATCCCATCCGATGAAAGGACGCAAAAAAAGCCTGTGCACGATCGCTCGCAAGCGATGCTGTGCACAGGCATGTCATTGCCAACTTGCCCTAAGGCAGCAGATTATACAAGCGGTACACCAGAACCGCCGTTTCCGCCCGCGTGATCGGTTCTTTCGGATGGAACTTGCCGCCGTCACCCTGCAGCAGCTTCGCATCCGCCAAAGCTTGGACGGCATCGCGGGCATAGGCTGCAATCGCATCCGAGTCGGCGAATCCGCCCGCGGAGGCTTGGCTACCAGCCGCTGCCGGCAGGATGCCTGCCGCATCCATGGCGCGGTAGATCATGACGGCCGCGTCTTCCCGCTTGATCGGGGCGTCCGGCAGGAAAAGGGTCCCGCCCCCCTGAACGATTCCGAGCGCTCTCGCGATGCCGACGGCCTCGTTATAATAAGCATCTTGCGGCACATCCGTAAACCGCTCGGCGCTTTCGGTGTGATTCCGGTTGAGTTCAAAAGCTTGAACCAGAAGAGCCGCAAAGTCCGCTCTTCGGATCATCGCTTGCGGTTGATAGGCCGACTCGGATACGCCGTGAACGATCCCTTTGGCCGCAAGAGCTTCGATGGCCTGACGGGCCCAAGCGAGGTTCCCGATATCCTGAAACGTATGCTCATCGTAACCAACGGCGTACACTCCAGGCTGCCAAGCCTTGAATACGATGTGTCCCAAAGACGGGACGTATTTGCCGCTTGGAACCGGTGTATATTGCCCTTGTTCTCCGGGCAGCCGTACGACGAGCTTCTCCGGATTCTTCGCTTCGCCGGAGCCCGGCTGATAAGGCAGCATGACCTTGATCGGCGCGGGCGCATCCGTCCATTGGAGCGATACTCCCTTGGCAGTAGCGAGCTGCACCGAGACCGCCGGTCTTTCGCCGAAGATGGATGCCGCATCCTTGCCCGTTCCTGCGCGATTCACCTTGCTGATGCTCACGACGACGGATTCGCCAAGCTGTTCCTTGGACGCGGCCAGCAGATCGCCCGGAATCCACAGATTCCCCAATTCCGTATGAATGTCCAGCGAGCGTGCTGCCTGTTTATCCGCAACCAGCTCTGCTGGGAGCTCCAGGGCATACCCTTCGGCCCCGGCAGCAGCCTTCAGCTGCACGACCAGCGTCTTCGTCCCGCCTTGGCCTGCCTGAATTCCGCCGAATGCCTGCTCAGCCTCCTTGCTGTCCAGGCGGACGCTCGCCAGCTTGGACGCTTGATCCAATACCGGCGATAACGTCAAGCTATTCTTTCCGGATGGATCTGGATTGGAGCCTCCGCCGGTTGGTGTACCGCTCCCTGCCGACCCGGAACCAGAGCTGGAGCCGGAACCGGAGTTCCCTCCTCCATTCGATCCCGGTCCTCCGGGATGCTCTTCTCCGCCCGGATCCGTTCCGGGCTTCGTGCCAATGGCAGCGAGCCGGGCCTGCAAGGATTTCTTCAGTCCGCCATCCGGCAGAAGAAGCACGAAATTGGCAGCGGCATCGACGGTGCTGACGTCTTTCTTTTGCTCCGCCGACTTCACGCTGGCCTGAGCCGATTTCTCCAGCAGTTTCACATAATCGTCCTGCAGGAGGTACAGATTGCCGAACAATCCGGCATCCTTGCTTGTGCCGATACCTCCGTTAAACTCCATGAACCCGGACCGGCCGTCCCCGTCATTTTCGTTGACGAGCAGCGCAAGCCCAATCGGTTTATCTGCGCGGAAATCGTAGCCCGCACCGTGAAGCGCCTCAAATGGAAGGGTCAGCTCATAATGCGTTACCTTGGCTGTTTCGTCGCGGGTAACGACTGCCTGAACGGATTCCAGCGGACCCGGCGTTATCCCATCCGGAGCACGCCATCTCCATTTCTGCACGCTGCCGTCCTCGTTCAGCGCAAACCCGAGCTCGTTCACCTGGCGGCTGGCCGCGCCGTCTTCCTTCGCCAGGTCGATACCGACCTGCAGGCTGTCGCCCTGCCATATATCGCCGCCTGTAAACGTCTGGCTGTGGACGTTGTCCTTGACATCTACGTTAACGTACAAGTGGGCTTCATCCCAGGTGACCTTGGAGGTGAGCCCGAGATCATCGGCGCCTCCCCAGCTTCCGCCAACGCTGTAGTAATGCTCCGGACCGGACACTTCAATGGTTGGCGTGTGGTCCGCGGTCTCGCTTCGCGATGCGAAGGACTGGGACAGCTTGACCGACGTTTCATAACGTTCCCCGTTATCCAGCGCAACCCTGAACTTCAGGGAATCGGCTGATAAGTAAGGGATGGCCACACTGCGGGTTTCGCCCTTTTTTAGATTGTCAAAACGGATCGGCTTCAGCGCTTCTTCATACATGCCGGGGCTGACCCATTCGATTTGTCCCTTCAGCGTTCCATCTCCGGCCGCATTGGTTATCGACAGCACCGTTCCTGTATTTTCCGGGTGTGAAGGATCGAAGGGCGCCTTCTCTAACTTCAGCGTCACAGGATAGAGATTGCTTCCCGACACTTTGCCCGGCGCATCGTTCTGAATTTGAAGTCCCCCGCTGGCCAGGTTGTTGGATACGACCATCTTGTCGATGCCCGGCCCTGCATACACATGGGTCGTTTGGGACTGCTGGAAATAGGAATCGTACAGTCCGATGTCACCGCCGACGGCGTTAATGCCGATGTCGCCGACTTTGGTGAAGTTGGCCTGCTGAATCCGCACGGTGCCCCCGAAGATATCGAAGGAACGGTTCGTATCGCCCCACATCGAAGAATTGAAAAACACCGCTTTGGAGCCGAAGTCTTTGCCGACCTCAACGTAGACTTTGTCGGTCGTGCTGATCGAGACCAGCTCCGTGTTGATGAACTGGAGTCCCGCCTTGTCCGCGCCTTCCAGCACGGCTCCTTTTTTGCTTCCGTCCGTGCCGTGGCCGATCACGACGGCTTCAGGGCCCTGCCCGTCCTGTCCTTCGAAATGGATGCCGAACTTCGAACCGAAGACGAAGGTGTTAAAAATGGTCTCCTGTTTCACGTTGCCGATGCGGAAAGCATCCAGATGGTCCTTCTGGTAACTCCAGACCATGTCGGAGTCCGCGCCGGTGGATGGATGGTTCGGGTAATTGCTGCGCCCGTAATAATGCGGATTGAACTGGACGTTCCGCAAGTATCCGCCCTGCGCACCTCCGCCCAGGTAAATCCCTTCCTTCAGCGGGGAACCTGCCACGTAATCGATGTAATGCCCGCTCGTATCGTATGTTCCAAAATCGACGGCCTGGTATGGATTGACCAGCGTCGTATCAATCAGGTAAACGTCCTTCCCTTGGCCTTGAACGGTCCACGGGTAAGGCTTGACCGGATTCGCCTCGGTCCAGGTTTGATGGTCGTAATAAACGGATATCCCACGGAGGCCCGCCGACGCTTTTAACTGGATCAACGCCGGGGCATCCGGTTCATTTTCCCCGTAGTTCGTAAAAATGACCGTACCGCCGCCAATCGTATGATGCGGAACATCAAAGTTGCCGCGCAATTCTACGCCGGCCGGTACAACGAGCGGCTGCTCGACCCGGTAGATCCCGGCCGGCATATACACCGTGCCGCCGCCAGCATCACCGGCATCGCTTAGAGCCTGCTGGATCACCTGAGAGGCATCCTCATTCCCGGTCGGATCGGCGGAGTACGGAGCATTCACCACATTAAACAATCGGCTCGTCGCCGGCTTGGGACGTGCGGCGATATCCACGGATGGCACCTCAGGAAGGCGGTCCAGGACATACTTGTCGTCTTGGCGGATATTCAGGTCCGTCGATTGGCTGTGATTGGTTACGGACAGCTTGCCGTCATATCCCGAGTTGATGGAATTTACCGTTCCGACATTCCCTTCAAGCAGGAGATGCCGATCGGGTTTGGCGAAGCTGGAAGCCCCCAGTATCAGCGATCCGCCGCGGGCGACGATCGCATAGTCTTCGCTGCCGTCCCCCCAGTTTGCGAACGTGCTGTTTTCGAAGGATAAGGTGCCGCTGCCCTCGTTCAGAACCGCCTGATCGGGGTGCCCGCCAACTGTAACGCCGTTAAACTGAACAATAGAATTGAAGCCCTGCGTCGCGTAAATGGCAATCGGATGCTGCCCGGCGCCAGCTTCGAACCGGCTGTCCGAAATCAGCAGGCCGTAATTGTTGACGCCCTCAATCTTGAGCGCGACATGGCAATCCTCGACCTGGATCTTGTACAGCTGCGCATTGGCCGATTCAAGGCTGCCGGTTCTTGTCGTCATCCGCATGCCCGTCTCATATCCGGAAATATGGATGTCCGACATGTATTCCCAATCGGAGCGGCCCATTACGATACCCTCGGCGTGGCCCGTCATGTAATCATGCAGTTCGCCGCGTTCGGGCGATCCCGCGAGGCCCGAGCCGGACCAGAGATCCGGGGACAAATGAATCCCCTCCAGCCGTCCGATATCCGTCGTATAATCGAGGAAAATGCCTGTCTTCAGCGTGGTACCATAGAGATTTTTGACGTAATGCAGTTCGTTCCAGTCCGGTCCGATCTTGATCCCCTGGTAAGCATTGACCAGCGTGACATTCTTGACGGTCGCACTGTCGCCGGGAAGCTGTTCGATCGTCCACGGATATGGTGACGGATCGGATGCGTTTTGTTCCGGATACCAGATGGACAGGTTCGTCACGCCGCTGGAGGGCTGCAGCTTGATGAAGCTCGTGCCTGTCTCCTGTCCCTTACCGGCGTAGACGGCAAGAACGGTGCCCAGAACCTTGCCGCCCTGCGCTTCCGGATTCGCCCAATCGCCGCGGAGCGTGACTCCTGTCGGGACGACAAGCTCGCTTGTCAGCCTGTACATGCCTGAAGGCACGTACACGACGCCCCCACCTTGGCTTCCCGCATCGGCCAGCGCTTCCTGGAAGGCGCGGGTGTCATCCGTGCTCCCATCCCCTTTGGCGCCATAATCCGTCACACTGCGGTCGGCAATGACGATATCGTCCGTCGGATATACCGTGTCATAGACCTTGGTTTCGTGGGTCCCCGACGATTCACGGGGCTGCTTCGTCACGGTCACCTTCGCCAAATACAGCTCGGGATTCTGTGCCTTCGCTCCGGCGCCGGTGACGCCGATCCGGAAATCCGCACCGTTTGTACGGTTCTCAAAGCGCGCGTCGCTCAGCTTGAAGGTATGCGTCTTCCAGGTCCCCGAATTTACGTACGAAAACAGCGGGGCGTCCTTAAAAGCGGACTGCTTGGAATCATACTGAAGCACCATGTCCCCATTGCCTTGGTCATAATATTCGGCCGTTACCAAAACGTCCTGATCGCTAAGATCTCCCGCGAAGTCGTCATCCACATTGAAATAAAAGTAGAGGATGTTCTGTGCCGGATCATTCGGATTTACCGCTTGATTGGTTTTCCAGTACGTTTTACCGTCCATTTCGCCCACCTGCAGGCCTTCCTCCGGACCGTCCCCCGGACGGGCGGTCATGCCTTGCCCTTCCGGCGTTTCCCCGAGCGTAATGTATACGGAATCGGTGACCGTTACCGGGGCGGATGGCGGAAGCTGGCTTCCGCCATCCGCATCCTCACCATCGGCGGCGGCTCTAAGTGGATCCGGGGCCATCCAGAATAAGGAGACGACCATCACGATGACGGTTATTTGCGCGATAAAGCGCCTAAAGCTCCATCGATTGTTCACGATTATTCCTCCCATGCTTGATTTGCTTATCAAGCTGCACGAAAGCAACGCTGCTTCGCTGCGGGATCATGATTGTATTCGCTTTCAATTTTGCAGCAAAAAAACCATCGGCAATACACCCGAGCTTGTCCCGTATCCAATTTAGCTTGCGGCACCTCCCCCTTTCAGCAGGCGGCTTGCTTCATCTATGAACCTTAAGGAATACCGGCCTTAACGGCCGGCGTTCCTCCAGGAATGAGCAGGCTCCCAGTTCAGGACCGACTTCGCCCGGGCGTTGGACACGAGCGCCGTCAACTTACCTGGGTCCTTGCCTGGAAAAGGCACCTGCGGATAATACTTGGCAGCCAGCTCGCTGACGCTTGCATCGCTCAGCAAGTCGCTGGATGTGACGTTCAAACGGCATGCCTCTGCCTGGCCTTGCACGGGTGCTTCCAGCGCAAGCCTGCAGGCGGAAGCGGCGTCGCGCGCGTCGACATAGCTCCATAGAATGCGGTGATGTCTGGCGGTATCGCTGAAGGCAGCAATCTCCCGATCGTATTCATTCGGCGCCAGAATCAAAGAGAAGCGGAGGGCATAGATCTCCATGCCGGTACGGCGGGCGAACATATCGCCCGTCTGTTCGTTCACCTGCTTGGACAGCCCGTAGCTTTCCTGCGGCAGCAGCACATGCTCCTCGTCAACGGGGAGCGTATGCGGCGGAAAGGGATGCTTCGCCCAGCAGAATCCATAGGCCGATTCGCTCGATCCGAATACGACGCGCTGGATGCCGAGCTTCGAAGATGCCTCCAGGATGTTGTATGTCGCCATGACATTGTTGGCGAAGATCCGCTCCGGCGAAAAGTTGATAGGATTCGGCACGGCAGCCAGGTGAACCACCGCATCCGACTCCGCCAAAATACCGTACACCTCGCCAAGCTGGGTCAAATCCCCCTGGACATAGCGGGCATAACGGTTTCTCCCGCTTGCCGGGCGGGCATCCGTTCCGATGACCCGGTATCCTGCATGGTTAAGCTCTTGAACGACGTAGTGGCCCAGTTTTCCTTCCGAGCCGGTCACGACGATTTGTTTCATGATCTTTTCCTCCTTCCAGCCGGACCTTACGGACGAATCAGCGTTCCATCCGGCTTGCGGTCCAGCTTGTATGGGTGATGGTATGCTGCCAGGGAACCTTGATCCTTTACCAGGGCTGCCGCCTTTTGCTCGTCGATATCGATGCCAAGCCCCGGTTTATCGTTCAGCTTCAAATGCCCGTGCTCCAAAACCGCGTGGCCCGGGAAGGCCTCCTTCTCCTCGCTGCGGAAATGGTTGACCTCCTGTACGCCAAAGCTCATGATCGCCATGTCCAGATGTGCGGCCGCGATTTGGTTGACCGGGTCGTTCTCCCCGCCTTCCTGCCACGCGGTGCGAACGCCGAAAGCTTCGCAGACGGCGGCAATTTTGCGGCATGGGGTAATGCCGCCGGCCTTGGAGACGCGCATCCGGACAAAGTCGATCAAGCGCTCCTGCACCAGCGGGAGCCACTCCTGCGGGTGAACAAACAATTCGCCGACGGCCTGCGGCGTGGTGCTCGTTTCTTTGACCCGCCGGTACCATCCCGTATGCTCCGATTGCAGCAAGTCTTCCACGAAGAACAGGCGGTATGGATCCAGCGCTCTCGATAAGCTGACGGCGCCGGAAGGCGTCAAATGCTCGTGAACGTCATGCGTAAAGCCCAGGCTCATGCCGAACCGTACACGCAGCTTCTCGAACATGTCCGGGATCGCCGTGATGTAGCTGGCTTCATCGAATACATTGGCAGGAGGGAATTTCGATACGCCCTGTGGAGTGACGAATCCGCCTCCGCCGTAGCCCCCAAGCTGGCAGCGGATCACGCCGAAGCCCTGCTCCTGAAAGGCATGCACCTCTTCCTCCAGCTGCTCGTATGTGGCACCGTTAGCATGCGCATAACAAGGAACGGCCGAACGGACCGCGCCGCCCAGAAGCTGGTACACGGGCATCCCCGCTTCCTTCCCCTTGATGTCCCACAGCGCCATGTCGATACCGCCCATGGCGGTATGGAGCGTAGAGCCGTTGCGCCAGTAACCGCTCGTATACATCGTCTGCCACAGATCTTCGATCTGGCCGGCATCCCGTCCGATAAGCACCGGTGCCAGCAGTTCCTCAATGACACTGACCACGGCTCCCGGCTGGTAAATATCACTGGCCGAGCCGATGCCGTACAATCCGTCCTGGTCCGTCATGACTTTAACGATGACCCAGCTTCCATCATGTCTCGTTCGAATGCAGCGTACTGCCGTTATGTTGGCCATACCGCTTTCCCCTCCCCAAAATGGACTATATTAACGCAGAGCCGGACGAATGCCGACTGTCTGAATTTTTGCCGGCCCCAGTTCTACCGTATACCGGCTTTGCTCGTTTCTCCCCATCTCTTCCCCGCGCTGTTCAATGATGGTGCTCTCATAGACGCCGTCCACCTGGAATGAAGGCGCGAATGACAGAGTCGTCGGCGCTGCCGATGAAACGTTAAATACCCGGAACATTAGATCCTCATTCTCCTCGCCAAGCTTGAGTGCGCTGAAGGCAAGGCGATCGCCTTCCCATTCGAGGAACGCATGATTTGCCGGCAGCTTGCCGCCGTGAACTCCCGTCTGACGAACCGTCCATGGAACCGGGAATTGATAAGCCTCGATAAATGCGCCGGATTCAACCACATTGGCATCATGGGAAATCAGCTCCATTTCCAGGACATGCGTTCCCAGGCACTGCGCTTCAGGCGTCGCAAATACGCCCCAATCCCCAAGCTCTCTGACGCCGCGCACGAGCGTCACCGCCATCGTGTTATGCGCCGGAAGCACTTCGTATTCGTTCAGTCCCTGATTCGCGACGGTAAGTCCCGCGATGCCGTCGCTCAAGCTGATGAACGCGTTCTGATGCTGGGCGTTGCTCGGATTGCTCCACGCGGCTTCAGGCTGAATCGGGCGCCGAGCCACTTCATAAATGGAGTCCGCCATCACATGGCCCGTTGCCAGTCCGGTCTTGAACAGCATGCGGATGCGGTGGTCCTTCACCGTGTTGTCGATCATGCTCCGGATGCCGACAGAGCGGCTGTCCTTGCCCAGGGTGAGCTCCGTGACGATCTTCACCCCGGCCGTCTCGCTAACGCGGCGGGATTTGCGGTACCGGAAAGGGACCATGGAGCGAATCTCTTCGTCCAGCAGCGCATCCGCTCCAAGCGGCAGGTTCCAGACGCGCTCGATCCGGTATACGGCGGCCAGCGGCGTATGCTTCACCAGCCGGATATCCGCCGAAAGGCCCTCCGTCGTCAGCGGCACCTCTCCATCCGGCTGCCGGTACATGTATTCGTTCCCGATGTCGCCCGTGTCCTCGTAAATGCCAAGCCCTTCATACTTCCGGCCATTCACTTTATCCAACAGCGTAAAGGAGCCGTCTTCCGTGATCTCCACCCGAAGATACCGGTTCTCCATCGCGTTGCCACCTGCGTTCACGCCGCCTGCAGCAGGCGAAATGGACTCGGCTTTGGTCAGGGAATCCTTGCGGACAAGGGCGTAGGTCCGGTAACCGATTCCCGGGACGTCCTTGACGTAGAGCTCCACATCCACCTGAAAAGCCCAATAAGGCTGACGGAACCGGTCATCCGGGAGGTCATAGCCGAATACCGGGCCGAGCGGCTCGATGTTAGCCTCAACCGGCTTGCCTCCTTCGTCCGTTACGATCCATTCCTCCGGATCAAAAGCCCGGTACTCTTCTTTGAACGCTTCGTATTTCTCGTGCGGAGCCTGATGATCGAAATAGCGGCGCTCTATGTCCACCGTCATGCGAACCGCGCCGGAACGGGGGTGGCCCGACGTGTTAAAGACGACGAAAGGCCGCGCCGATTCCGGGTCAAAGCCGGAGGTGTCCACGGCAGCAGCTACCGCCGCGGCGCTGTCCGCAGCGATCGACTCTGCCACCTGCTGCGACTTGGCAAAGCGCGTCATCATCTCGCGGTGCACCTCGTCAACGCTGCAGCCGCAAATGCTGTCATGCGGATGGTTTTGCAGCAGCGTCTTCCACGCATACAGCAGTTCGTGCCGCGGATAGGCCGCGCCGGTCAAATGGGCCATGACGGCGAGCGGCTCGGCCACCTTCTCCAGCAAGGTCTGGCTCCGCACGTTTTGCTGTTTGATGTACACCCGGGCCGACGCGGTATTGACGAGCGTGATCCACCCGTCCGTCCACTGGCTTCGGAGCTCGCCGCGCACGACATCGAGGGCATCCGGGTTCGCCTGACGAAGCGCTTCAATATACTCGGGGAAGCTGGAATGGCGGAACTCCACGTCCGGCAGCATCTCGCCGGCGGTGCGCAGCGCCCTGGACAGATCCTTCTGCAGCGGCTGGTGGTCGCAGCCGTTCATGAAGAGCAGCTCCGGTCCCGAAGCGAATGCTTCGGCGGCTGCCAGCTTTTCCGCCCAATACGCCTTTGCGGCTTCAGGGTCCGTCGGAATCTCCATCCCGTTGTTGTACCAGTTGGCGAACAGGATCGCCAAAACCCGGGACCCGTCGGGAGACTCCCAGTACATCTCGGAGTATTTTGACGTATGTTCGTTACCGGACTGGACCTCGTTGTTGAAGCCCACTGGCTTGACGCCGCGCCCGTATACGGCGACATCGATGCCCGCCTGGCGAATAAGCTGGGGGGCCTGCCCCATATTGCCGAAGGAGTCGGGAAAATAACCGATTTTCGCGTATCCCCCCATCTTTTTCGAGGCGAGGATCCCGATCAGCAGGTTGCGCGCATTCGCTTCGCTGCTGACCAGAAATTCATCTTGAAGAATGTACCAGGGACCGACGATCAGCTTCCCTTGTTCGACCAGCGAACGCACTTGCTCCGCCCGGTGCGGCATCATTTGCAAATAATCCTCCAGGACGATATATTGGCCGTCCAAATGAAAGCTGGCAAACTCCGGGTCCCGCTCGAAGGCCTCGATCAAATCCTCCATCAGGCGGACCAGCTTCAGCCGGTGTTTTTCGTATGGCAAATACCACTCTCTATCCCAATGCGAATGCGCAATAATATGCGCTGTTTTTATGGTCATCTCTTCCATCCCATTCTTGTATGTTTTCTAGTGCGCTATCGATGGTACGGCATGAATGATGCGTTTTACATTTTGACCGAACCGACGGTCATGCCTTTAACGTACATCTTTTGCATAAACGGAAACGCGATCAGGATCGGAATGACGGTGATCAGCGCTCCGGCCATCAGCTCGTTCCATTTTTTAAATGAGGAGGAATCCAGGTACATCAGCCCCATCGGCAGCGTGAACATCTCCTGCTTGTCGACGATAATCATCGGCCACAGAATGTTGTTCCAGCTTCCGATAAAGTTCAGAATGGCGATCGTTCCGATCGCCGGCAGGGCCAGCGGCAGATAGACACGCCAGTAAATCTTGAAGTTGCCGCAGCCGTCCAGAACGGCGCACTCGTACAGCTCATGCGATATGGTCCGGAAATAGCTCGTAAACAGGAAAATGGCAAACGGCGCGGCCCCGTTAATCATCGGCAGGATCATCCCGACGTACGTGTTCTGCAGGCCGAGATTCGTCATGTTGATATACAGCGGAATGAGCGTCGTCACGCCAGGAACGAGCAGCAGCGCGATGAACGTGTAATACACGAATTTTTTGCCTCTAAATCTGAACTTGGCGAACGAATACGCCATCATCGTATAAATCAGAACGACTCCAATAATGACGATGATGCTGACGACCACACTGTTGACGAAAAAGCGGTAAAAGTTCAGCTTGTTCCACACTTCTGCAAACGTAGACCACTCAGGCGCCCCTTTGGGGAGGGGTGACTGCGGATTGGCCAGCGCATCCTGGGATGTTTTCAAAGAGGTGCCGATCATCCACAAGAAAGGATACACGCAGGTCAGCCCGTATAAAACCAGAATGATGTGTTTGATAGTCTTGACCATCTCGGGTCCTCCTCTAAATGTCGACTTTGAACGACCGGATACTGAACATGGCAATGGCTCCGGTAATCAGGAAGGATATCCATCCGATCGCGCTGGCCAGTCCGTAATCGTTATTCAGGAACGCCGTCCGGTACACGAGCGTCCCGATGACCTCCGAGCTGCCCGAGGGTCCGCCGCCGGTCATGATGAACACGTTCTCGAACGCCTGGAACGCGCCGTTGACCATCTGGATGACCGCGATCAGCGTAATCGGCTTCAGAAGCGGCCATGTGATTTTCGTGATCATCGTCAGCTTGCTGGCTCCGTCAACGTTCGCGGCCTCATACAAGGTGGGATCGATCGAGGTTAATCCGGCATAATACAGAATCAGCGTGCCCGGAAGGCCGCCCCATATCGAAGTAATAATGATGCCGATCAGCGACGTGGACGAGCTCCCCAGCATTCCCCCGGGTACGGTCAGAAAGTCGAGTCCGATCGCATGAAACAGGGAGTTAAAAGCGCCGGTAGGCTCAAACAGTCCTTTCCATACATAAAAAATCGCCACGCCCGATGCGATCATCGGCAGGAAGTACACCGTGCGGTACAGCGACGCCATCTTCGTATTCTGCAGGACGAACGCCAGCACGATCGCGATGGGGATGACGATAACGACCTGGGCTGCACCGATCAGGACGTTATGCAGCAGTGAGTTGTAAAAGTTCTGAGTGACGATGGGGTCATCCCCGAGCAGAAACTGCCTGAAGTTAGCAAGGCCTTCGAAGCGGGCCGTCGAAAAGTCGATCCCCGACCAGTTGTAAAAACTGAGCAGAATCGAGAAGCCGACCGAATAGACGCCAACGGCGAGAAACAGGAGAACACCCGGCAGCAAAAACAGATACGGTACCCATTTATTTCTAGTTGTTATCATCTTCCATCACCTTTGGATTTGGATTAAGCAAGCGGCGGAAAGGCGCATGTCCCTGCCGCCGTTTGCATCATACAGCCAGAGCCGGTTATCAGTTGCCGCTGGCCTGCAGGCTCTTCATCGTATCGTCGAATTTTTTCGCAGCCTGTTCGGCCGTCATTTTCTTTTCGATCATGGATTGGATGGACTGGGCATACACTTCCCACTCCTTGTTCTTGCCCCGGAAAGCGCTGATCGCCGGCTGTGCTTCCGAATACGGTCCGGGCTCGGTGGCGAACGAGTCGACGATCGCCTTCAGGTTCGGATCAAGATCTTTGGCACGGTCGCCCAAATTCAGGGCCGGAACCGTATAGGCCGCATTCGCGAACGCAACGGCCGCATCCGGATCCGTGGTCATATACTTGATAAAATCAAGCGCGGCATCCTTGTTCTTCGAATCTTTATTCACGGACAGCATCGTCAGCGTGAACGGATCTGTCGTCCAGGAAGTGATTTTCGAGCCGTCAATCGGCGGCACAGGGAACGTGACGATATCCTCGGGTTTCATGCCCATCGCGAGCAGCGTGGACATCGTGAACGAACCGCCAAGGTCAAATGCTGCTTTGCCCGCGGCGAACGCCTGGTCCGCACCGTCGATATCCGTTGACAAAATGCCCGGCATCAGCAAGTCTTTGTCAGCGAGCGTCTGTACCGCCTGAACAACCGGCAGATGTTCCGGGTCGCTCATTTTCGCTTTTCGTTCGAGCAGGTCAATATACGATTGAGGCCCGCCATACATGATCGCCAGCGCGGATCCGGCCCAGTTCTCCCACAGGTCGGACGTTTTGGCGCCAAAGACAAGTCCCGGTGTTCCCGTCTTGCTCTTGATCGTTTCCATCATCGTGACGAACTCTTCCCACGTTTTCGGAGCTTCGGCGGTAAGCCCCGCCTTCTCGATCAGCTGCTTGTTGCCGTAAAAGGTAAAGAATCCGCCGATATCGAGCGGCAGTCCGTAGAACTGCCCCGCCTTCAACGACTTTTGTACTGTCGTGGCGTTTTTGTCCTTCTGCCAGGAATCGACTTGGCTCTGGGTCACCTTGATCGGATCCATGGCCGTACCGTAATACTTGCTCAGCACGTCGTCGCCGACTTCGCCCGACAGCTCAAGCACGGAGCCTTCGATGGAGTCGCCCGCTGTCGCCCACCAGTTGACGACGTCGGGGAGATTTTTCGAGTTGGCCGCCGCCTGAAACTTCTGTCTGTAAGTATCGTCAGGCGTAAAGGTCTCGACATCCACTTTCACTCCGGTCTTCTCCTCGTACAGCTTGGCTGCCGCTTCGATTCCCGGCGTGTAAGCGACCTTCCAGGTCCACATGGTCAAATGCTTGCTGCCTTCCGCGCTGCTGCCGCCCTCCTGCTTCTGTCCGCCTGAGCAAGCGCTTACAAACAAGCAAAGAACGGACAGCATCGTTACCATCAAGGTTGCTTTTCTTTTCATGGGATAACCACCTTTTCGCTTAATCGGTTAATATGGATTTTTATTTCTGAAGGACCATACGGATTGCAATCCCTTTCAATATGGCGGATTTGGATACCACCCCCTTGTTAAAATATGACAAGTACCACCCTTGCCCCGCATCGCTTCCAGCCTTCTTTTCCACGATGCCTTCACGATGTTCGACTCAACTTATGATAACAATATAAACATCTTATTTTTTAATGTAAATGTTTATTTTTTTATTACAACTTGGTTAGTGATAAGAATAGTATCACGAATAACCATTGAAATAACTCGTATTTTTCACTAGGTTATTTAGGGAAAGGAACTATAAAAACATACCATTCGATATAATAACTTGTATTTTATACTTGTTCGGGTTGGATAATTGTAATATATTTTAAACAGACCTATTCTCGAATGGAGCGCCAAACATGACGAAAAAGTTTACTCCCATGTATAAAAAAATCGAAAATTATATCCTGGAGCAGATCCGCAGCGGGAACTGGAAGCCGATGAACCGGATCCCCTCGGAGAATGAGCTCTCGGATCAATTCGGAGTAAGCCGGATTACGGTCAAGAATGCGCTGTCCGACCTCGTGGACAGAGGCATCGTATACCGCATGCAGGGAAAAGGAACCTTCGTGTCGGAACAAAGAGCGGAAGCTCTGTTTTCCCCGCAGTCGACCGAAGCGGCACTGCCGGCAAGCAAGACCGTCGGCTTTTTGCTGCCCCGCTTGGACAACCGTTTTACCGCCAATTTGCTCAGCGGTATTGAGGATTCTTTAGCTGAGAAAGGCTATCATCTGCTCTTTTCCAAAACGAATGACTCCCAGGAGTGTGAAATCCAGAAAATACGTGAGATGAAGCAGGCCGGCGTCGCCGGACTGATCATCTATCCCGTAGAAGGCGAAAATTACAATAACGAAATTCTGTCGCTGACACTGAACCGATTTCCGCTGGTGCTGTTGGACCGGCTGCTGAAAGGAGTGGAGACCAATTCGGTCAGCTCCAACAACTACGAAGCAGGCCAACAGGCCGTTCAGCATTTGTACGATCTGGGGCATCGGCATATCGGATTTATCTCCACCAAATCGGAAGGAACCTCGAGTATTGAGGATCGGCTCGCCGGATACGAGCAGGCACTGGAAGACCGCCACATTCTCATCGACCGCAGCCTGCAGATGACCCGTTTGGGGATGGACAATAGCGACGAAGAGGTCATCGAGATGATCCAGCAGTTTTTGCAGGCCAACCCGCATATGACCGCGGCCCTTTCTTCGAATTTCAGTCCGCATGTCATCCAGGCTGCCTTGGCTATGGGACTGCGGGTACCTGAGGATCTCTCCGTGGTCTTCTTTGATGACGTCGTATACCCCGATTTCAGCATCGTTCCCCCAACAGCCGTGGTGCAGCAGGAACGGGAGTTGGGCCGGGAGGCCGGAAAGCTCATTATCGAGCAGATCGAAAACGACGAACCCGAGTACAGGCAGATCAAGCTGCCGACCCGCCTCATTCCGCGCCGTTCGACGTCGGTGCATGCTGGCGTTTCCGTTTCCCCAAGAGGGCTGTGACGACGCATTTAAAAAGCAAAAAACCGACGTTTTCACGTCGGTTTTTTAATAGATAGAGAACCTTACGGCCCTCCCTTTCGATTGAAAAATTATAGATATTCGCATGTGAAATTCGAAAATTGGGCAGAAGCGTCTTTGCCGCATGCGTACAAACCGATGATCACACCCGTAAATCCTCCCGCTACTTCGGAAGAAAGGTATTTTGTCTGTGCGGTGCCAAGCTGTATTTCCTGGCCGTCCGCTCGCAGAAGGAACCGGTAGTGCGTAGGGCTGGCCTGGATTACCAGGGAGGCGCGGCTGCTATTTTTCAAATCGACAGCCTTCTCGATGGACTTGATATCCCCAACATTCAGGCGCTCAATGACCTCATACCCGCTTCCGCCTTGACGTATCGCCAAATCGTAATGATGGTTCTCGTCCATATAGAGCGTAATGCCGGCTTCGCCTTGAGTGAGGCTTACGTCGCAGGAAATCACCGCTTCAAAATCCTTTTGGCGAATTCCGATGAAAGTGGGAGAATCCGCTTGATCGAGCGTTATCTCGGTGCCTCTCAGCTCCAGCACGCCTTGCTCATACAAGTAGTTGCCAAGATCCGGATGGCGCAGATAACACCAGTCCTTGTCCCATTCCATATTTTCAAAAGTATAGCGCTTCTTCTCCTGCTGCATGACTTCATCCGGAATGCGGTCGGTTTCAAAGGACGACAGCGTCGTGCCATGATGTCCTGCCGTGAACCAGCCGTCCTCCCCGAACGTAACCGGTGTCAAAAATACCTCGCGCCCCAGATGATGATAAGGAATCCACTGTCCCATCTGCCGGAATCCCAGGTGAAGCAGCCACCAGCTTCCTTTCTCGTCTTGAACGAGATCGCCGTGGCCTACCGCCTGCACTTCATAGCCGCCCATATTCCGGTTGGTTAACACAGGGTTATGGGAATACGGTTCAAACGGTCCGGAAGGAGATTCTCCCCGCGCGTAGGTCACCATATGGCCAAACTCGGTGCCCCCTTCTGCGGCTACTAAATAATAGCGTCCGTCGATTTTGTATACATGCGGGGCTTCGAGATAGCGTCCTCCTGTCCCCTGCCAGATGGAGCGGCTTGGCGTCAGCTTCCGTCCGGTTTCGATGTCGATTACACACTGCACGATGCCGCCGATACCATCATCGTCCACACCGTTGCTCATAAAATAAGCTTTGCCGTCTTCAAAATATAAATCCGGATCGATCCCGCCCTGATCCACACCGATCGGGTCCGACCATTCTCCGTAGATGTCGTCCGTCCATACATAGAAGTTTTGGCGCGTCGTATCGTTGGTCGTGGTCATGTAGAACCGTCCGCCGTTATACCGCAGGGTAGGAGCAAATACACCGCCCGAGCTGTTGACCTTGTCCAGCTGAATTTGGCTCTTGCGCGTCAGACAATGGCCGATCTGGGTCCAGTTGATCAAATCCTTGCTTTCAAATAGAGGGACGCCGGGAAAATACTGCATCGAACTGCAAACGAGATAATAAGTATCGTTCACCTTGCAAACGCTGGGATCGGGATAAAACCCTTTGATGACCGGGTTATCATATTTCATGGGTTCACCTCTGTATGAGATCTGCATAGATGGTTTGAATTTTACCTTACCGCGAAGAACAAAAATACCCGAAAAATCAGCAGAAAAATCATGTCAAATTAAAACTTTATGATTATCCTGTCACTTGTTCAGAGCATCCATTGGATATAATCGCTAAAAAAGGAGGTATGTAGATGCTGCGTTTATCCATTCTTGCTCTGACCATGACTCTCCTTTCCGGAATGGTTGGCTGCTCCCAGGGGGCGGATGATCCCGGATCTCATCCCCAAGAGGCTGCTGCACACGAAACCGAAGGCAAGCTAAGTGAACAAGGCCCACCTGATTCAAATGCGTTAGAGAATGCCAATTCGGGCACTCTAGATGATCTCACAACAGAAACAAGTACGACAAAAGACAATCGCAGCAGTGAACCAACAGCTCGAGCAACTGAGGATTTCCCCGAACCAGCCCAAGTGCCGGAGAATGCCGAACGGATTTACGGCCATGCCACAGGCTCTGAAGGTTGGTTTATCTATTCAGCCCTTCAAGGCGGCCAAGCCAGCTTATTGACCTTTTACAGTCCGGATCGGGGAGCAAACTGGAAATCGTCCGCATGGAAGCTGGACCCTGACCTGAATCAAAGAATGACCGACAGTAATATCTTTGTTGCGATGGCTAAAACAGGCGGGAAGAATCAGATCTGGATCTTGCTTACTTCCGATCCTGGCGCAGGGTTAATGACGAAGAAATTGTACCTTTCAGACAACGAATGGCATTCCTTTTCCCTGGTATCCGACGTGTCCGATAAGGTTGAAGGTTATGTATCCGGCGTTACTTTTGCTGATGCCCAACATGGCTGGATTGCCGCAAGCTACCACGACAGCGTATCCGTCCCTCTATACAGAACCACAAATGGGGGCAAAAGCTGGGCTCTGCAACGCATCGATATCCCCGAAGGCTTTAAATACGGAAACGTGTCCCCGCCTCAATTCGATGCTTCAGACAGCAAGACCGGCAGCCTGGCCATAGAATTCGTAAGTGATACGGAGAACCGGACATACACCTATACAACAAAGGATGCCGGAGAACATTGGGATAATATGTTCCATTCAAAATAAGGAGGTGTATTACAAATCACTAATCTAGTGATTGTAGGGATATTATTTCTGGCAGTTTGTTGTATCCTAAACGAGATCATAAAGTATCTAGATAGGCGAGATCATGATGAGCCAGCACCGCGAAAAGTAAAAATATGGCTTGTACCTTTATTAGCTGTGTTAATTCTAGCCCCACTTATGGCTTTTGGAGTGTTATACAGTTTGTTTTTTTACTCTTTTGCTGAAATAACTAATTTATTGGACTTCAAGCAATACGATGACCTATTCGTATTTTCTATCTTTATCATTTCAGGATTCCTAATTTTCGAAACTCTAATAAATCCTTTGTTAATCACTTTTGTAAGGTTCACTTCCGGCAAACAAGTGTCTGCTTACACGAAGAATGCCATTACTATTACTGCAGATAGTATTATAATTTATTTCATTGCACTTATATTTAATGGTATTTATATAAAAAGCTATTTAGCTGCCCTATCAATATCCGTTTTTTATCATATTATAGAATGGATTTTAACTTGGATTTCTCATTATTTAAAAAAGAGGAAGAATACACCCATGAATTAATACATGTTTTTAAAATGGAATTCAAGTATTTCCCAGGTTTATGTTTGTCAGTTCATGTTTCCATAGAAAGAACAACGCTTACACCCTTAGTTCGGTACCCTTCCGGATCAAGGGTTATTTGTTTTCCTGCCTTCGCCCTCTATGCAATCTTCAGATTTTCTTTAGATTTCCCCCCATAAAGTCCTCAGATTTTTTCGTTATGATGTTTCATGCCAACAACAAGCGATACAGCTTGATGAATCATGACTTCTCATAACTGTCCGATCACTTTATTGGGGGGAACACCGCTTGAACATCAATGAACATCTGCTATTTTTACAGGGATTCTTTAAAGAGTCCAAACGGGTAGGGAGCGTCATCCCGAGTTCCCGCTTCCTTGCCGCTAAAATGGTTCAGTCCGTGCCCTGGAACGAGGTAAAGGCTGTTGCGGAACTCGGATCAGGTACAGGCGCGATCACACGTTTCATAAAGCCGCAGTTACATGAATCGGCAAAAGTGTTATTGTTCGAAAGAGATAAAAAGATGAGAAATCATTTAAGGATCAAGTACCCGGATTTCCCGTGTTATTCGAATGCCTGCCAGCTCGTTAAAATCATCCATCAAGAAGGCATCGGCCAGCTTGACTGTATTATCAGCGGATTACCCTTTTTTAATTTCACGAGTGAAATGCGCGAAACCTTACTTCATCAAATGGTTGAAGCGCTAAAACCAGGAGGCGTCTTTGTCGCTTTCCAGTACTCCCTGCAAATGAAAAAGCAGTTTGCCAAGGCATTCACCATTGAAAACATCGAGTTTGTCCCCCTCAACTTCCCTCCGGCTTTTGTTTACACCTGCCGCAAAAAGGAGATGCTGTAAAACATCTTGGCGCCGGATCAGCTTGGAAATTGGTTTCGGCCAACCCGTTATGTAGAATAAATATGGGCCGCAAATGTTGAACGGCTGTACCACCCGTAATCCGAAAATAAAGGAGCAGCATCCCATGAACACTGTGCTTATCGTAGACGACGATCCGGAAATTCGAGACGTCATCCACGTGTATTTACGCAATGAAGGATACCATGTTCTAGAGGCGGCAGATGGTCTGGAAGCGCTGAGTATCATCCAAACAACCCCGGTTCATCTGGTCATCCTGGATGTGATGATGCCGCGAATGGATGGGATTAAAGCTTGCATGAAAATCAGGGAAATATCCAGCACCCCCATTATCATGCTGTCGGCCAAAGAAGAAGATATCGATAAAATTACGGGGCTGACGACCGGAGCGGATGATTACATGGTCAAGCCCTTTAATCCGCTGGAATTGCTTGCACGGGTCAAAGCTCAACTGCGGCGGCAGTCCTTAATCGGAAAAGAGGAGTTTCATTCTCTGATCATCCTTAAAGACCTTGTCATCGATAAGGCTAAGCATGCCGTCACCTTAAAAGGGAACCCCATTTCGCTGACTCCTCTGGAGTTTTCCATTCTGGAGCTGCTCGCGACTCATCCTGGGCAGGTATTCAGCTCCGAGAAGATTTACGAAAGCGTCTGGAAAGAGCCCTACGGCTATTCGGACAATACCGTGATGGTTCATATTCGCAATCTACGGGAGAAGATAGAGGATCGCCCAAGAGAGCCAAAATATATTAAAACCGTTTGGGGAGTTGGCTATAAAATTGAATGAACACGTAAAAGAGCCAAAAAGAAAGAAAAAGATCCAGATCCATATTTTAATCCAAATGGTGCTCAGTTTGATCATCGCTACGGCCATAAACGATCTGTGCATTGTATTATTCTTAAAGATATTGAAATGGAACATTCTCCGAGATATCTTTCCTTACTTTCTTACTCCCCTCTTTTTTATCATCTTTATCCTTACCTTTTTTATGTTGACACGGCGGATCGTAAAAGACCTCGTTCATCTGGAACACGGACTGCAAATGATCTCTGAGGGCGATTTAAATTATCGAGTAGATGTGAAGCGAAAAGACGAGCTCGGAAGGGTTGCGCACAACATCAATTTGATGGCGCAGCGTTTACAGCAGCAGATTGAAAAGGAACGGGAACTGGAGAACTCCAAAATGGAGATGATCACGGGAATTTCCCACGACTTGCGTACGCCGCTTACGAGCATTATCGGCTATATCGAGCTTTTAAGAACAAATTCCTTCCAGGATCAAGACGAGTACACGCGGTTTGTGCAAAACACTTATAACAAGGCTGTACATTTAAAAAAACTGCTCGATGATCTGTTTGAATATACCCGGCTGACCTCAACTGAGCCTCGCCTCGACTTAAAGCCGATCGACGTGCTTCAGCTTCTCGATCAGCTGCTTTTTGAATTTGAGCCGATTGCCCAGGAGAATGAAATCACCATCGTGAAAGAGATTGACAGTTCTCCTGCTATTACCCTCATTGACAGTGAAAAGATAGCCAGAGCCATCGATAATCTGCTGATGAACGCCTTGAAATACTCGGAAAAACCGGGGACCGTGCGCGTCATGATGAAGTCGGATCATCGGCATATCATCATTGAAATCGAAAATAAAGGAACCCCCCTTACGGAAGAGCAGGAACATAAACTCTTCGAACGTTTTTATAAAGTAGACCATTCCCGAAGCAGTGAAGGCATTCAATCCGGCGCCGGTCTTGGCCTTTCCATTGCCCGGAACATTGTGGAGCTGCACGGAGGAGCCTTGACGCTCCAGCATAGGAATCGATTGTTTACCTTTCATCTGACACTGCCTTTAAGGGATAACACAGATGAATAGGTCCATTAGGTATATAAAAAAACTTAAGCCTGTAGGGACGCAGGAGTCCCCGGCTTAAGTTTTTTCTTTTCCAGACTAACCGGCTAACCGGCAATGCCGCCGCAATGAAACACGCATTACAGGATGATTATTTACGTACAACCGTATAACCTTTATCCTCCAGCAGTTTAATCACGCCATGTTCACCCAGATAGTGGGCTGCGCCGACGACGATGAAGTACTCCGCTTTCTTGTCGCTTTTCAGGTATCCGTCGATTTTATCGGCCATGCCGATGTTGCGGTCGATCAGCATCGCTTTGTTATACTCCGCGTCTCCTGCCATGCTGTTCGTCAGTTCCAGCAGCGCCTTTTCGTCCCCTTTTTTCCACATGTCCGCCATTTGGTCAACGCCGTCGTCCAGGACGTCGAAATTGTCCAGTGCTGCATTGAGGTTCTTCTCCTGCAGTTCTTTGGAGAACTGATCGAACATGCTCAGCTGGGACTCGTAGGATTCCAGCTTCACAATCGGAATTTTGCGCTCCAGCGCCTTTTGAATGAAGTACAGGTCAATGCCTTCCGTTGCCTCGTATCCGGCCATGACCGATTTCAGGCTGCTGATGGTCGTCTCCACGACCCATGGTTTGAAGGCATCCAGTGCATCCCGTTTCATTCCGTTTTGCTCCAGAATGTCCCCCACTTTTGCATAGGTATCCTTGGACACATGGTCCTTCAGCGTCGTGCCGTCCTGGTACATGCCCAGCTTCATGATCATGTTCTGCTGCTCTTCGTCGGCTGCCTTGCTGAGGTCAATCTCAACGCCCAAATAATCGGCTTCGGCAAAGGCCTGCTCGAATTCCGGGCGAAGCGGGTAGAAGCTGTCGTCCGCAATATGCATGGACCCTACCAGGTACACCGTGTTCCCGTTATTTTGCACTTCCCACATGAAGCCGCGGCCGGCTTCCTTCGTTGCTTTCGAGAGCAGGAATACCGTGCGGGTTGCCGGATCCCAATAGACCGTGTAACCGGCGGCTTCACCAATGGTCCGGACCGGCACGTAAGTCACGCCGTCAACCTGTTTCGTCTTGCTGCTCAGCGTGATCTTCTGATCACCCTGAGCGGCATGAATGGTTCCGTTCTCTACATCGGTCAGCTTTACGTTTAGCGCTTCGAGCGTCGTACGCAGCGGAACCAGCGTAGTGCCCTGATCGACAATAGGCGCACTCGTGGCAAAATCGATGGTCTTGTTATTGACTTTGAGTTCCGGCGCAAGCGGAGCAGCCATGGCCGGAGCCGCCGTAGCGAGCATTCCTGCAGAAATCATAAGAGATAAGAGCGTTCGTTTCCAACTTTTCATTCAGAAATTCCCCTTATTGTAGTTTATAGACTGGGCTGTTACTGCTCTGCCGTCTTCCGCGGCATCTTGATCAGCGCCAGCAGCGTACAGCCCATTCCCGCCCCAGTCAGCAGGCCGTCCGCAAAGTCGTTTAATGCCACACCCGTATGCTTCAGGGTCAGCGGACCGACGATCAGCAGCATGCCTGCCGAGATGACGTATGGAAAAGCTTTTTTACTCATGCCGATTCTCTCCTTATCAAGTTAGAATCCGTGCCTAAATCTTGTAAGCTTTCATGGCCTTGCGCAGCTCTTTGATGGATGGGCGCTTGCCGTACATCAGGACGCCGGTGCGGTAGATTTTCGCGGACAGCCATCCAAAAAACAGAATGGACACCAGCAGCAAAACGAGCGATATGAGGATCTGCCAGGTCGGCACCGTCCCCATCCCGATCCGCACGAGCATCGCGGTAGGAGCGGTGAACGGAATGAAGCTCGTCACCTTGATCAGCATGCTGCCCGATGCAGTAATGCTGAACAGTCCGATGTAGAACGAGGCCAGACCCAGCATCGTAATCGGCATTACGGCTTGGCCGAGATCCTCGGTACGGCTGACAATCGATCCGATGGCCGCGTACAGCACCGCATACAGGAAGTAACCCAAGATATAGAACACCAGTCCGTAGAGCAGCACCGGCAGGTTAATATCCGAGATGCTCAGGCTGTATCCTTGCAGAATGTCCTGGTTATGCGGCAGCATCAGATTCGCCCCGACCACGACGCCAAACACTGCAATTTGCACGATCCCGACCAGGAAAATACCGATCACTTTCCCGAACATCTGGGCCAGCGGCGAAACGCTGGTGATGAGGATTTCCATGATCCGCGAGCTTTTCTCCGACGTTACTTCGGCTGCGATCATATTGCCTGTCATCATATTGGAGGTAAAGAACAGAATCAGCAGCACATAAACGACCACATAGTTCATGGCTTTCTGCATGTCTTCGCGGTGGGTGTCTCCCCCCGCCTCCGTCTTACCCTCCGCGTTAATCCGCACCGTATCGAGCTTCACCGGTTCGTTCAGAGCGGCGATCTGCTCCGCGGTCAGCGCGTCCTTGGCGATTACAGTCGTTTTGACCGTCTGCAGCGCGGGCATCAGAAAGCTGTTGATTCCCTGCCCCATGCCGTCTTCACCGCCGGTGAAGGTGACAGCAGGAAATGCCCCTTCCCCGCCGTCAAAAGAGAGGTACCCCTCGATCTTCCCGTCCTCCAGGTCCTTTTTCGCCTGATCCGGAGCGGTCCCTTCGTATTTGACGAACGTATAGTCCTTATTGCCGGACTGCGCGGCATACTTCTCCAGTTCCGCGGCAATGACCGGCTGCGAGCCGTAGAGAATTCCGATCTGCTCGGCCTTGGATGCGTCGTCACCCTTGATCAGCTTAATGATATAAGGCACGTTCATGCCGATCGTAATGAGTAGTGCAAGAATCAGAGTAGTAATCAGAAAAGATTTCGTTCTGGCTTTATTTTTAAACGTAAAGCCGATAATCGTCCCAAGCTTATTCATGCGAATCACCCACCTCTTGAATAAAGATTTGGTTCAGCGTCGGCTCCTTGATTTCAAAGCGCTCCACCGTGGTTTCCTGCATCGCTTTCTGCAGAATGGCCTGTGCCGTTTCCGGCGCAGCGATCCGGATGTGGTATCCCCGATCGATGCGTTCCACTGCCGTCACTCCCGGGATCGCATCCAGGCCGCTGACATCGCCTATCGTATGAAGCAGCACTTCCTCACGCGGATAACGGCTCTTGATATCCCGGATATTTCCCTGAACGACCGTATTGGATTTGTGCAAAATCGTAATGCGCTGGCACAGCTCTTCGACATGCTCCATCCGGTGCGTGGAAAATAGAATGCTGGTTCCCTCGTCCCGCAGTTCCTTGACGGTTGCCTTCAGCAGTTCAACGTTGACCGGGTCCAGTCCGCTGAACGCCTCATCCAAAATGACGATTTGCGGCTTGTGCACGATGGCGGCGATAAAGCCCATTTTCTGCTGATTGCCCTTAGACAGCTCCTCGATCCGCTTATCGTAATACTCCGGAACGTCAAAGCGTTCCAGCCAGTAGCGCAGGCTCTTATCCGCGTCTTGCTGTGACATGCCCCGAAGACGGGCCAGATAGACGATCTGCTCGCTGACCTTGATTTTCGGATACAGCCCTCTTTCTTCCGGCAGGTATCCCATGATTTGCTGAAGCCCCGCATGATAGGGCTTGCCGTTGTACAGAATCTCTCCCCCATCCGGATAAATCAGGCCAAGCACCATACGCATCGTCGTCGTTTTGCCGGCACCGTTCGCCCCAAGCAGCCCGTAAATTTCTCCTCTCCCGACCTCCAGCGAGATTTGGTTGACTGCGGTTTTGTCTCCGTATTGTTTGACCACGTTAACTAGTTTTAAAGGTTCCATGTGTCTGCTCCTCCCCCTCCTGCACGCCGGCAGGCTTATAACCTTGCACCCACAACGTTAAAATCTCGTCCAGCTCCAAAGCCCGTGTCTTCAGCACGTTGATACCTGAATCGTACAGGATCTGTTCCAGCTCACGGCAGGACGTCGTCACCACACGCGTAACGCCATGGGATTCCTGCTGCGTCTGCACCATGTTCGGCAGTTCTTCCAGATCGGCCTCGGGGCATCCTGCCCACACTTCCTTCCAGTTATCCAGCAGACTGTCCTTCTCCGCCATCCCCATCCACTTGCCGTGGTGAATCAGCATGACGTAGTCCGCCAGCCTTTTCACCTCATCAATGATGTGCGTGGACAGTACAATCGTCGTATCTTCGTTCTGCAGGCATTCCCTTAGCACCTCGATCATCATTTTCCAGGCAAAAGGGTCCAGACCCGACGATGGTTCATCCAGCAGCAGCAGTTTCGGATGCGGCGCAAGAGCGGCGGCGATTTCGTATTTGCGGCGCTCCCCCTTGGACATTTTGCGCAGCCTCGTCGCTTTCGGTACCTGGAACAGATCGCACAGCTTTTCAAAATAAGGCTGATCCCATTCCGGATACCAGTACGCCCGAAAGGCGGCGGCTTCCTCGGCGGTCAGGTTATCCTCCTCCAGGTTGGATTTTTCCGCCACATACCCGATCTGTCTGCGCACTTCCATAGGAATGCCTTTACTGTAAGCGTGGCCGAACCAGGAAATGCGCCCCGAATCCGGAAACACCGTCTGCAGCAGCATGTGGATCAGCGTGCTCTTGCCGGAGCCGTTCTCGCCAATCAACCCGTACACATAGCCTCTCGGCAGGACCAGGTCGATCGGTCCGATCGTTTTATGCCGTCTCTGCTTGGTCACGCCTTCCATTCGTATGATGGGCTGTTCCATCTACGCCTCACCTTCTCCCTTCTCCGGATGGTACTTTCTTTTCAGTATCGATAAAAACAGCTCCCTCAGCTCATCTTCCTCGCATTTGACGGACATCCCGACATCCACCGCATGGCTGAGCGCCTCTTCTACCGCCTCCCGCCGGAATACTTCACGCTGTGAAGTACCAACCTTGGCGACAAATGTGCCGGTTCCCTGCTTTGTGCGCAGAAGTCCTTCGCTCTCCAGATCCTGATACACTCTTCGAACCGTAATTACGCTGCAGTTCAGCCCGTTGGCAAACTCTCTAATTGACGGCAAAAGGGTTCCCTCCTCGATCTGTCCGCTGATGATCAGCGATCTTAATTGGGATTCGATTTGATGATAGAGCGGTTCAGCGCTGTTCTCATTCACTTGTATAGGTATCCACACCTTTCGCACCTCACCTTGCTATACTCGTCAATCCTCTTATTGGTTTCAAAGCTTACACCAGATCTCTAGATTCCAGCTTGCGGAGCGTTCCGATTGAGCACAGCACGAGGCTGATGACTCCGGCCAGCAGCATCCCCCACATCGCCGGCGATAGCAGGCTCCATTGTTTGGATACCTCCACCGTGTACACCAGCAGGTTCCCTCCCGCCGCATAAACGACTGCCGCTGCCACTACGGAGCCAACGAGGAAAATGAGGGTCGATAGCAGATAAGCTTTGCCATGATTGGAAAACTCAAAATAGATATAGGGTCCAGTCATCATAAGCCCGTAACCGATCCATGTCAGCGCAAAAGCCAGGTAATGGTCAAACCGCATATGATCCAGCAAGGTCCCCTGCACGATATACATAATCACGAAGAAAATGATGCCGTTCGCGGCAAAGGCTAACACCGATTGCATCACCCGGTATACCAGGACCACGCCGTTAGAGATCGGTAGCACCCGGAAGAATGCCAGCATTCGCGTATAGGAATCTTCCGTTAAATACTTGAAGGATCTTCGGGAAAAGTAAAACCCCAGCATCGGAACTAACATCAGCAGGATGAAATCAGCTACCGGACCAAGAGATCGTGCCTCTTCGCGCCCCAGCATCATGACCCCTGTAGTTCCTCCCATGTAGGCAGCAAATATGATCGACCACAGGAGGTACCTTTTCTCGCTGCGCAGATCCTTTCGTACCATCATCCAAGCGTCTTTTATGGTGTTCAACAACAATCGCCCTCGCTTTTTCCGTAATCCATAAGGGTGTATATACAGCACAGGTTCACTGTGCTTATTCACCACTCAGTGTGTATACTGTGTATATGTTTATACACAGTATACAGTGTGCTTACCGGAGATGCAACGGCGAAATGAAAATATTAACAAAAAAACAGCACCCATTGTCGGGTGCCGCTTGAAGCCGTGCATATTGAGTTAGGAAACGCTTGGAATTCCCAAGTATGGCTGAACCGAAAGATCGGCGGCAACGGAACTCGGAAAGCGTGCAAAGAAATCCAGCATGACGTTCGCCATATCCAAATCCTCCGGCGGAACGCTGATTTCGTAACGGGTAAACATCGCATCCTGGGGTTCATGGCGCTCAAACGCAGCGCCGACCGTCTTATAAGCCGTGCTGCCCGGTGGTAAAACATACGTAACGACATGGTTCCGAACGTAAGCATGATGCAGGAACTTCATCGTCTTCCCGGGAAAGCCCTTTTCTTCGGCCCAATTCTTTAATGCCGTGAAATAGGAACCGATTAACGCAATGTTGCAGCCCTGACAGGGGCCGCCGTCCAAGTAAACGGCCCTGCGGTCCGGGTGCTGCGGATCAGCAAGCTCAAGGCCCACCGATCCGTTGGCTCCGGTATCGGCCCGGACGACTTCCCAGTGTTTCGGGGCGAGGAGCAGATGCCCCCAGGTTCCGGAAGAATCGCTTAACCAGAACGCTCCCAGATCCGACAGAATCTTCTCCGGGATGACGGTATCGATCTTCACCTGCAGCGGGCTTGCCGGCTGCATCATGGGTGTGTCTCCGACATGATATTTCCCTTCGATGCAGTACAGCGGGATTTGATCATCCTGCGGCTTTCGAGCGCCATGTCTCAGCTTCATCACGCCGCATTGAACGCGGCTTGGTTTGAAGCCAGCTTCCTGCTGCTGGCCGGTGGTTCCTCCGCCGGGACTGCCGGTCCCTTGACCCCCTGCCGGATCCCTGTCTGTTCCGCCGGCCTGGGCTGTATGGTCACCGTCGGTCACAGCCGGTATGTATTTCGGGATGAGCGAAGTGGTAAACATGACAATGAAGCCGCAAAAGAGCAGCATGATGAAGACCCACACCATTTTTTTACTATGTATAAAATTCCTTCTTCGCCTCATGTCATCCCCATACCTTCTCTTAGCTTCGTTCATTGAACCTTATATATGAATAACGTTTGAAGAAGCACAAAAGTTTCCGCTAGATTGAATGAAACTAAAGAAATAATTGTTATAGGGCCGTATGGGACCGTTATGACAAGAAGTTCAATGCATAACTCTGGTTCAATCTATATATCTCGTCTTTCTAAAACTTTTTAACCATTTTAACAGTACCTGACGCCAGTATCCTAAACAATGCAATACAGCACTTCGGAACTGGCATCCGGCAAAGAAAACTTGGCGTTATTTCACCCTATTAAACAAACACGAAAAACCTTGGCTTTCCAGCAGAATCAGCCGCTTTTCATAAAAAAAGCCCAGCGGATTAATCCGCCGGACTTTCTTATTACCCGATCCACTCGGGTTATGCTCCCAAAATAACATCCCATACCGGCTTCGTATGCCCGCCAGGATACAGGACGTACAGCAGCACGTAAACCACAACACCGGTGATGGCTGTGACAAACCAAATACTTGCCGTAACCCGGCCCCATTTCCGATGCTTCGCAAACCTTTCCCGGAATGCCAGAACCAGCGTTGTAATCCCGAATACCGCGGCAACCGTCGCCAGAACGATATGGAAGATCAGGAAGATCTGATAGTAGATCTTCATTTCGTCCGAGCCGCCCCATGAGGTGTTGCCGACAAAGGCTGTTCTGGACACGTAAATAATGAAAAACAGCAGCGCTGCGATCGCGCCCCAGATCATCACTTTTTTATGGGCGTCCCGTTTGCCTTGAACGATCAAGGCCCATCCGATGGCCACCAGAATCGCACTGATGACGATGAATGAAGTGCTGATCGTAGGGAACAGCGTATACAAATCCATGAAAATCCTCCTTAACGCTTAGACCAACTCATGCCCGGTTCAAAGAACCGTCAGAAAGATCGGTTGGAATGATATCGTCGTCATCCTCTTTATTTTCGCTCTTGTACCAGCGGAAGAATACCCTCGCCAGCATCGAAGCGAATATAAATTCCTGAATGAACTTCATGACGATGCCGCCCAGTTGTTGGTCGACCTTGGTGCTCAGCCCATAGAAAAAGCTTGGTCCGCCGAAAGTCTGCAGCAGAGCCGACGTATCGCCCGATACGCAGTATCCCATCGCTTTGGCCCACGTATTGGGATCGCTGTAGGTCGCATACATCGGTTGCGTTGAGAAAATGATCAGGCCGCAAGCAGGCGTCAGCAGCACCATGTTCAGAAAAATAAACCCGATCTTCGCAAGGCCCGATGCCTGGTCTTTCTCCGGCAGCGGATTAATGAGCGTCCACCACATAAGCGCGGCAGCGATGAACAAAACAATATAGTACAGCCGGTGCACCGCAAAATGCAGCATGACATAGTCGTGGATCGCAGGGATATGGTAGAACGAAAACAATCCGTTAAATACGACAGCTGCGACCACCGGCTTGGCCAGAAAACCTAGCTTTTTGAACGGGTTGATCCGGTCAAAAGCACGCCACAGCCAGGTTGGAATCCCCAGCATAATAAGCGGCGTAGCCACCAGGTAAGACAACGCCATCGATGTCATGTGGAACGTAAACATAATGTGGCCCAGCAGACTCACCGGTCCGCCCTGAGCGAGATACAGGAAGAACATACCGCTGACGAACATGATCTTTTTGCCGATCGATACGGGCTCGGCATCCGCGAACTTCTCACTGAGCGGGCCGATGACAACAAAATACGCGGCCGTTACCAGCAGCATAAACGCCAGAAACATCGGACTGAACAAGGCGGCAAAGCTAAAATATTCTAACCCCAGCATATGAAAACCTCCTCCCGCCGGGCGGAATTTCTGTCGATATTGTGACACCTTGATGCCATTTAAAAAAAGAGGGGGCATCCGGCCCGCCTCTTTTTATTTTACCACCAAACCCAATACAATGCTGTGACGATCGCAGTAAATGCGACAAAGGCGCCACCGCACATGAAGATAATCGGCATCAAATGTCCTTTATCCTTCAAGTGCATCCAGTATCCCAACTGAACCAGTGCCTGCAGCACCGCCATCACGACGAGAAGTATAACCGTGAAGGCGACGTTCACCCCGCCAGCCATAACCGAAGCAAAAGCGATGGCGGTCAGGATAATGGAGAAAATAAATACGATGACATGCTTTTGCGGTCCTTCATGACGATGACCGTGTTTTACCGTATCATCTTGATGCTGTTCAACCGTAGTCATAATCTTAGCCCACCTTTCCAAGCAGGTAAACGACCGAGAAGATGAAGACCCATACGACGTCGATAAAGTGCCAGTACATGGCCGACACGTAAACCTTCGGAGCCGTTACGACCGTTAACCCCTTTTTGTACAGCTGGCCGATCAGAATACCGATCCAGCATACACCGAATGCAACGTGAGCTCCGTGGAAACCGACCAGCGTGTAGAACGCCGAACTGAAGGCACTTGTCGTCATGCCGAATTTCTCGGCGGTGACATACTCGTGGAACTCGTAAATCTCGAGGCCAAGGAAGCCAAGGCCCAGAATAACCGTAATGATCAACCACAATCTGAGTGCAGCTGCTTTGTGACGGTGCAACGCCTGTACGGCGAATACACTCGTCAAACTGCTGACAAGCAGGATCAACGTGGCTGCAGCCGTCGTTGGCAGCGAGAAGAGCTCATGGGCTGTCGGGCCGTCATTGGTCTGGTTGCGAAGCGCCAGGAACGTGGCGAACAGGGTACCGAAGAGCACGGACTCTCCGCCAAGGAAGAGCCAGAAGCCAAGCACTTTGTTGCGGCCTTCCAGGGTTGCTTTCTCCGGTTCATGCGGCAATGAGCCGTTTACCGATTCTGCGTGTGCCGATGTCATGCTTTAACCCCCTCTTCTTCCAGTTCTTCCGGTTCGATATGCCAGCCATGATCGTCAAACAGCGAACGAAGCAGCATCGATCCGAACGTAATGACAAGTCCGATGATGACGACGATCCAGTTGTTGAAGATCATGCTCATAAAGGAATTGTTGAATTTCTCACTGCTGAACATCAGTCCGAGACCGGCGATGAAAATACCGACGGACATTACAAAAGGCAAAATCGTTGGCGAAGGCATATGGATGGATCCCAGCGGTTCTGCAGGAGTCATCTCTTTGTTGCCTGCCATTTTTTCTTTCCAGTAAGCATCAAGTCCGCGTACCAGCGGGATTTGTTTAAAGTTGTACTCAGGAGGCGGCGATGGAATCGCCCATTCGAGCGTACGTCCGTCTTCCCAAGGATCGTTGGCCACGCCTTTTGGCTTGGCGGCTGTTATAAAGCAGTTGAACAAGAACAGCAGAACGCCGACAGCCATCAGGAACGCCCCGACCGTACTTACCAAGTTCAGTGTATCGAAGTCCTGGTTAGGCAGATACGTAAAGATACGGCGCTGCATCCCCATGAGTCCGAGGAAATGCTGTACGAAGAATGTCAAATGGAAGCCGATTGCAAAGAACCAGAACGTCCATTTACCAATCGTTTCGTTGAGTACGCGGCCGAACATTTTAGGCCACCAGTAGTGCAGACCAGCAAAGAGACCGAATACCAGACCACCTACGATGACGTAGTGGAAGTGGGCAACGACGAAGTAAGTATCATGGAACTGGTAGTCCGCAGGCGCGGATGCCAGCATGACCCCGGTAACACCACCCATGACGAATGTAGGAACGAAACCAATCGCAAACAGGTTTGCGCTCGTAAAGCGGATCTGTCCGCCCCACATGGTAAAGAGCCAGTTGAAAATCTTGATCCCCGTAGGAACGGCAATCAGCATTGTCGCGATCGAGAACAGCGCGTTCGCAATCGGTCCGAGACCGGTTGTGAACATGTGGTGAGCCCAAACCATGAAGCCCAGGAAGGCGATCAGGATGGTCGCGAACACCATCGAGCTGTAACCGAAAAGACGTTTGCGTGCAAAAGTCGGAATAACTTCAGAAATAACCCCGAAAGCAGGCAAAATGAGAATATATACTTCAGGGTGACCAAAGATCCAGAAAATATGCTGCCAAAGAACGGGGTTACCGCCATTGGATACTTCAAAGAAATTCGCTCCCAAAATACGGTCAAATGAGAGCAGTACCAGACCTACCGTAATGGCAGGGAAAGCAAACAGGATCATCGCGGAAGTAATGAAAGATGTCCAGGTGAACATCGGCATCCGCATAAAAGACATTCCCGGTGCGCGCATCGTAATGATCGTCGCCAGGAAGTTGATGCCGCCGATCAGTGTACCGAGACCGGCGATCTGGAGACCGACCGTATAGAAGTCGACACCGTGCGTTGTACTGTACGTTGAAGTCGACAACGGCGTATAGGCCGTCCAGCCGGCGTCAGGCGCGCCGCCCATAATCCAGCTCAGGTTCAGCAGGATTCCGCCGAACAGGAACGTCCAGAAGCCAAGTGCGTTGACGAATGGGAAAGCGACGTCACGGGCGCCGATTTGCAGCGGAATTACCGCATTCATCAATGCAAAGATCACTGGCATGACACCAAGGAAGATCATGGTCGTTCCGTGCATCGTGATCAATTCGTTAAAGGTTTGCGCTGATACTAAATCATTCATAGGCTTAATCAATTGCAGACGGATCAGCAAGGCTTCCACGCCGCCAAATCCGAAGAACAAGCCGCCTGCAAGCAAATACAGGATGGCTATCTTCTTGTGGTCCACGGTGGTGAGCCAGTCCATCAAGCCCGTATGACGCTTGACACTGTGAGCATGAGCCAAGGTTGGTACCCCCTCTTATTCAATCTTGCTGTTACTAGTAATTCAATTTATAGTTGGCCAAGTAATCGGCAATACCATCGATTTGTTCGTCAGTCAGACCGAGATCCTTCGGATTAGGCATCTTGTTGCCTGGTTTAACGGCTTGTGGATCCATGAGCCATTCTTTCAGGTTCTCTTTGACTGGTTTCCCGCCATCTTGGCCTTCGTTCAGCAAGATACCTGCAACCGATTCACGGGAACCGATGCCGGTAAGGTTAGGGCCTACAGGTCCACCTTGGTCGCCAACAGCATGGCAGGACAAGCATTGTTTCTTGAAGGTTTCTGCCAAAGCCGGATCTTCAGGAAGCACAGCCGGTGCCTTCATGGCAGTTACCCAGTTATTGAAGGAATCGCCGTTAACCGCTTTAACCTTGAATTCCATGAAACCGTGGGAAGGTCCGCAGAGCTCCGCACATTTACCACGGTAAACGCCTTCTTTATCGGCGCTGAAGCTGAATCTGTTAATGGTACCATCCGGGTTGGTATCCATCTTACCCGAGAGCGAAGGAACCCAGAACGAGTGGAGTACATCCGCCGTTTTCAGCTCAAACGCAATCTTCTTCCCAGTCGGAATGACCAGGGTTTGGGCCGTTTTCACACCGTACTGCGGATACTCGAACTCCCACCAGTATTGGTGCGACGTAACCTTAACCTGTACGGCGTCCTTATCATTGTAATGATCGTCACCGAAAGCAAAGATCTGCTGTACGGTAGGAACAGCCAAAATAATAACCAGAACGAGCGGAATCACTGTCCAGATGATTTCCAGCTTGAAGTTGCCTTCAACTTGTTCAGGCACACCGTTCTGCCCTTTTCTTCTGCGGAACTTCACAAGCACGTATGCCGCAATCGCGAAAACGATTACGAGTACCACAATCATAATTGAGATTGCGAGCTTCATCAATCCCAGCTGTTCTTGAGCCACCGGTCCCTGTGGTCTCAGAACCGACAAGTCCTCGCGGCCGCACCCGGCTAAAAGCAGAGAAAATACTGCGAGCAAGGGAAGAAGTCGCTTTACAGCCTGCCACCGTTTCATCATTGATCTACCCCACTTTTTCCATTTTCGCAGGCTCCGCTGAAAGCACATTCAACGGCCATCCACCTGCACTATCACGAATGATTTGCTACTGTCAATTAAAACAATCACCTATTAAATATAAGTTTCCAGTACTATTTTGTCAATGTTTCCAACCTAGTTCACAAATTGTTCGAAAAGTGCCGAAAGTCGCGCCACAAAAGCTTTTGCAATCGTTTTCAGCGGGTTTACATCCCGCTTGCCAGCCCCTTTACGTGCAACCCGGTCCATCCTCCTTCGTATACCCAAGTTTCAACGATTACATTCATTTTTACCTGTTCTGGAATTTTTGAATCGTCAAATTCAAACAAAAAAGAACCTGCGGACAGGTTCTTTTTGTCGATCGAAATATGACAAATTGTGGCGAATCCTTCCGGGTCACTGCTGCGTTAATATCAACGGGCCTTCCCGGGTGACGGCAACCGTATGCTCAAACTGCACACCCCTGCTTCCGTCCGCCGTTTGCACGCTCCAGCCGTCATCATTCCAGAGCACCGCCCCCGAAGGCCCGAGGGTAAAAATCGGCTCGATGGTGATGACCAGTCCTTCAACAAGCTTCAGCCCCTCGTGACGATTCCCAAACGCCGGCACGTCCGGCGGCTCATGCAGCGACCGGCCGATGCCGTGGCCTACCAATGGCTTGACGATGCCGTATCGGCTCCGTCTGGCCACCTTCTCCAACGCATAGCCGATATCTCCGATCGTGTTGCCCGCGACGGCCTGCGCGATGCCTTTATACAGCGCCTTTTCGGTGCGCTTCAACAAACGCTCCAGCGGTTTGCTGACCCTGCCGACGGGATAACTCCATCCGGAGTCGGCCAGCCAGCCGTCTTTGTTGACGACGATGTCGATGGTGACCACGTCCCCTTCCGCCAAGGGAACCTCGTCGGGAAAGCCGTGGCATACGGTATCGTTCACCGAAGCACATGTGGCGTAAGGATATCCTTTAAACCCCTTCTGTTCAGGAACGGCTCCCTGCCTGGCCAAATATTCCTCAACCCAGTCGTTGATCTGCATTGTCGTTATGCCCGGCGTGATTTTGTCCGCAACTCCCCGATGACAGGACGAAAGGATGCGTCCTGCTTCCTGCATGTATCCGATCTCTTCCCTGCTCTTCAGCGTAATCTCCAAGCGCCGCACGTCCTTTCCGATGCTAAAGAATGATGAATCAGACCGTGGTTTAGTATATGCCCGGAGCCATGCAGGCAGGTACAGGAAATACAAAAAACCGTATCCCGCGCAGGTTCCGCGGAATACGGTCATGTTATCAGGCTGTTCTTCAGCTTCATCGTAATCGTGTCCAAATCTTCAACTGCAATTCAATAAGCGATACGCTCGTTACGGCCAGCTTTGTCAGGAAACAGACGAATTCATCCGCCCTAACTCATGTTCCACAACCGAGGTTAATTCCTCTTCGTATCCCCCCATAATATGATATTTCCGGACGTACTCCTTAACAAACTTCTTCGGATCCTTGGGCCGGAAAATTCGTGTCATCTCGCGCAGACTTTCTTTAACTTCATTGTGACCTTTCGTTGCCATGATAGTTCCCTCCCAAAACACTTGAATGGATTGCTCCAGTTTGAGAATGCCGAAAAGACCTTACCTGACATCTGTGAAGTCGTCATTTGCAGTTATAGGTTTGGGCTGAACGCTCCCGGCTGCCGCTAAAGGTATCTGACACTAAGAATACCCTAAGAGGATGTTATTGAATCACTCCCTTCATTGTATCATATTCTAATGCCGAAAACAGCTTTCCAAAAAAATGTAAGGAATTACTTTTTTTCGAGTGCAGTCCTGCCGGATCAAAGTACTTTCCAGACTGCCCGTTTATTTGGATATCGGCATTTCGGGTTAAGTTAATGATACCGGTCAACCATCGCCCGTACCGGAGAACGATCCAGAAGAGAGGAGCCGGTCCCAATGAATCGTCCCGTTCTGCTGTTATCCTCCCCGCCGCTTCACACGCCTGCCTTCCCCACCTCCTCGCCGGAGCAGGAAGTCGTCAGGCCTGAACCGCTTGAAGAGGCACACGCCCAGATCTTGAGGCGTTATCCGAAAATGCGCAGCTTTCTCGTCGTCAGACACGGCAGGCTTATTTATGAACGGTACTATAATGAAGCAGGACCCGGCACCCTGCATGATCTCCGCTCGGCGACAAAGAGCATCACGTCCACCCTCGCAGGGATTGCAGTGAGCAGACGAGAGCTTCCCGGCCTGGACGAACCGCTGATGCCTTATCTGCGGGACTATGCGCGGAAAACGACCGACCCGCTCTTAGAGGAGGTGCTGACGCTTCGGCGCCTGCTTACAATGTCGACGGGGTTCCGCTGGCAGACGGGCAAAACGCTCGGCGAACCGTTGATCCACCGATTTCACCGTAGCCGTGCCTGGACATCGTTCGCCCTCTCGCTGCCGGTAGATGCGCACATGGCCAGCGTCTTCCAATACAGAAGCATCGATTCGCACCTGATCTCGGTGCTGATCTCGGAATGCTGCGGCACGGATGCATACAGCTACGCCCGCCAGCATCTGTTCGGACCGCTCGGGATCGAGTATGCCGCCTGGTCTTCCAGCCCCGAAGGCCATACGATGGGTCATATCGGCTTGTATCTGACCGCCCGTGACATGGCCAAGTTCGGTCTGTGCTGCCTGAATAAAGGCCTGTGGCAGAACCGCCCGGTCATTCCCGAAGCATGGCTCGAACAGGCGCTGACCCGGCAGCTCGACGGTTACCCCGCCTTTGGCGACTACGGATATCAGTGGTGGACAGGCCGGATGTGCGGTCAGCCGTTCAGCTGTGCCCATGGTCACGGCGGGCAGCAAATTTACCTTTTTCCAGAGCTGGATGCGGTAGTGGTGTTCACTGCGGACAGCAAGGTCAGCCGCTGGAGAAACCCGCGGTCCCTCCTTCAGCAGCATATTCTCGGCAGCATGGAATGATTAGGCCCGGCGGGATAATCCGCTCCCGGTCCGGGTAACTTAAATGAGAATCAGTTCGTTGAAGGATTTCCTATGGAACGAAGGAGGACTTGTCATGACTAATGAAGATAAACGCATGCTGCCGATTTCCCACGATAAAGTTGAGGTCGACGGCGTATATACCAACGAAGCGGGCAGAGAGGAAGTGCTTCACCGGGGCGACGAGTTCCCGGCTGACCTGATTTTAGGCTCGACGGAGTGGAAGCTGAGCGAATTTACATTCGATAACCATCATGAGGGCCGTACGGACCCGCGCCTGGTTCCCAAAGAAAACGACACCAACAAACGCGAGAAAATCGTCGGCCCGCGGCGCCAGTTCGGCCAAGGCGGCCACGGAGGCCAGGCATGAGAGCAGCTCCACTCGCTTAATGCTCTCTTTTATAAATGGACAGAGTGGATTACTAAGGGCATCCTGCTACCTGAACCCCAGGCGGCCGGGTGCCTTTTTCACTGCTCATAACTTGTCTCCGGGGTTCATATGATAGAAGACAATCCTGCCGTATAGAAGGAGTGGTCTATCTTGTCCCCTTTCAAATCATCCACCGGTCTGCCGGAAAATATGGCCGCCACGCTCTGCTACCTGTTCGCTTTTGTCGGAGGCATCGTCTTCCTTGCCGTTGAGAAGCGCAGCCGCTTCGTCCTCTTTCATGCCTTACAGTCCGTTCTGACTTTTGGCGCGATTATGATCGCCCACATTCTGTCCGGCCTGATCCCGCTGATCGGCCCGGTTATTGCCGCCCTGCTGTCCATCCTGACGCTTGTCGTGTGGGTGGTCATGCTGTTTACGTCCCTGCAGGGAAAATGGCTGAAGCTCCCCTGGATCGGCGACATCGCGGAAAAGCAGCTGCGGCACCTGTAATATGCCCCATCACTAAGCTAGCCCTATCAATATGCCCCATCTAATGCAGCATAGATACTGCCCGACTAAACCGTTCCCTTTTCGGTCCGGACTTCTTACAATAAGAATGAAGGGTTTACGTTGGCGTTGGGGGAAAAAGTAATGTACTTATTTATCATTAATCCAAAGTCCGGCAACGGCAGGAGCCTCCGTACCTGGAAACGGGTGCGCGAGGCTCTCGATTTGAAAAAGACTGCATACGCAACGCTGTTGACTGCTAGTGCGGAGGAAGTTGATGCGATGGTGACGGAAACGCTGGATCAGCACGACAGCTGGAACGCTATCGTCGTCATCGGCGGCGACGGCACGATCCACAGCCTCCTGCCGTTATTGAAGCGGACCGGCATCCCGCTCGGGGTAATTCCTGCCGGTTCAGGCAACGACACCGCCCGGGGGTTTGGCATTCCCCGCGATCCGCTCGCCGCGCTGGAGCTCATTCTTACCGGCAGCGCCCGAGCGGCCGATCTCATCTCGGTCGCGGGCGTGCCCGTCATGACGGCGGTGGCCGCCGGCTTCGATGCGCAGGTGAGCGAGAACGTGAACGGCAGCCGATACAAAAAGATTTGCAACGCCGTCGGTGCCGGGCGCCTCGCTTACGTCATCGGCGTTCTGCATACGCTGGTCACGTTCAAGCCGGGTCCCGTAAGCGTGACCTGCGGCGGCCAGACGGTCAGCTATCCGTCAGCCTGGCTGACCGCGGTCAGCAATGTGCCCAGCTACGGCGGCGGACTGCTCATCAATCCGCAGGCGAAGGTGGATGACGGCATGCTGGACGTCTGCGTAGTGCACGATTGCTCCCGGCTGCAGCTGCTGTTCCTGTTCCCGACGGTCCTGAAGGGAGCGCATGTGAAGCTGCCGATCGTGACCCTCTTTCGCGGAGACACGGTCGGCATCAGGTTTGACCGCCCGCGCCTGGCGCAGGGCGACGGCGAAGACGTGTCCGCCCTCCCGATGGATTTCCGGGCGGATCCTGGCGCCATCCGGGTATTCTCGGCGCTTTCTGATATCTAAAAGAAAACCGTCTATCGACGCACAATCAAAAGGCCCGCCCCGTGTTCTTACGGGGCGGGCCTTTTGAACTTCTATTTTATTTAGAGGAATTTAGGCCGCATGCTCATTCGGGGCGGCTTCTCCCTTTTCCGCTGAGGAGACCCCGCCTTTAAAACCGTTGAACATCAAATTCAGAACAATCGCCGTCACGCTGCCGGCCACGATGCCGTTATCCACAAGGATGCGGAGATCTTCCGGGATGGCCTTGAACAGGTCCGGCACCACACTGACACCCAGCCCCATACCGACGGAGCAGGCGATAACGAACAGATTTTCAAAGCGGTTCAGGTCAACCTGTCCGCCCAGCATACGGATGCCGGAGGAGACGACCATCCCGAACAGGGCGACCATCGCCCCGCCGAGCACGGATGTCGGCACCAGTTGGGTCAGCGCCGCAATTTTCGGCACAAATCCGATCACGATCAGCAGGCCGCCGGCCACGACGATGACATCGCGCGTCTTGACGCGGCTCATTTGAACCAGACCGACGTTTTGCGAGTACGTGGTGTAGGGGAAGGAATTGAAAATCCCGCCGAGCACGATCGCCAAGCCTTCGGCACGGTACCCGCGGGCCAGGTCTTTGGAGGAAATGTCTTTATCTACAATTTTGCAAAGCGCCATAAAGACGCCCGTGGACTCCGCCACACTGACGATCGCCACCAGAATCATGGTCAGGATCGAGGAGGCATGGAACGTCGGCTTTCCAAAGTTAAACGGCTTGACCGCATGGAACCAGCCGGCTTCCTTCAGCGGCCCCAAATCCACATGGCCGAAAATCGCCGCGGCGACCGTTCCGGCGATCAGGCCGATCAGCACCGAGATGGAACGCAGAAATCCGGTAGCAAAACGGTTCATTAAAATGATAAAGATCAATACGCCGAAGCCGAGGCACAAATTCAGCGGACTGCCGAAATCCTCGGCACCCTGGCCGCCGCCCAAATCGTTCAGCGCGACCGGGATGAGCGTCACCCCGATAATCGTGACGACCGAACCGGTGACCACCGGCGGGAACAGCTTGATCAGCTTGCCGAATATCCCTGAGAACAGAACAACGAAAATCCCCGACGCGATGATCGCGCCGTAAATGGCCGAGACCCCGTCCTTGAGACCGATAGCGATCATCGGCGATACCGCCTGGAACGCACAGCCCAGCATGACCGGCAGCCCGATGCCGAAGAAACGGTTGCCCCATACCTGAAGCAGTGTAGCCACGCCGCAGGCCAGCAGGTCGATCGAGATCAGGTAGGTTAACTGTTCGGTCGTAAAGTCCAGGGCTCCTCCTACAATTAGGGGTACGAGGACTGCACCGGCGTACATCGCAAGCACATGCTGAATCCCGAGCGAAAAGGTTTTAAGCGGATGGCGTTTGCCTGAAAATTGAGTCGTGTCAGCCTGATGATTCTGTTCCATGCCGGTTTCATTCCTCCCGTGTATTGTTTATAAATGAGCTAGTCTTGATCTGCAAAAGTCACTTTGCCGTCATCCAGCGCTGCCACGCGGACCAGCGACTCGACGCGGTAGCCGGCTTCCTTCAGGAGCCGCCCGCCAGGCTGGAACGCCTTCTCGATCACGATGCCGATTCCGGCAACGGTCGCGCCCGCCTGCTCCACGATCCGGGCCAGTCCAAAGGCCGCTTCGCCGTTCGCCAGAAAGTCGTCGATGATCAGCACCCGGTCCCCCGGCTGGATGAACTTTTTGGCCACCGTAATTTCGTTCGTTTCCTGCTTGGTGAAGGAGTATACTTTTTCCACGAAAATATCGTCACGAAGCGTCAATGACTTCTGCTTTCTTGCAAAGATCATCGGCACTTCCAGCTCCAAGGCGGTCATAATTCCGGGGGCAATCCCGGACGATTCGATCGTAAGCACCCGGTTCACGGCCTCCCCGGCAAACCGGCGCGTAAACTCGCGGCCGACTTCCTTCATCAGAACAGGATCCATCTGATGGTTCAGGAACGAATCCACCTTCAGCACCTGATTGCTGAGCACGATCCCTTCATCCAGTACTTTCTGCTTAAGTAATTGCAACTTGCTTCCCCCTTTGATGACGTTCCATTTCTCTGTAAAAATACAAAAAAAGCCCGTCTCTTCCCCTGCCTTGATCGGCGGAAACAGACGGACTCAGGACAAACTCAAACATTCCGGACAAGCGCCCGAAACATATCGTTCATCCCGTAGTCCGATCATTCCGGTGATCGGGTAGAGACATGCAGGCCGATTCCTGCACATATACGAGAAACCTATATTCATTTATAGACTGATGAAATGACAATGCATGAAGTATAACGCATAATGGGCTGAAAAATAAAGAGGTATTTGATGGACAATTTGAAAACATTTCAGAAACAAATACCAGTTTCAATGTTACAATGCCCTATAGAAAATCTGCTAGAATAGATGCATGACACTCAGGAGGTTTGGTGAAATGAAAGGATTTATTCATGAGTTTAAAGAATTTGCAGTACGCGGCAACGTGATCGATCTGGCTGTCGGGGTCATCATAGGGGGAGCATTCGGGAAAATCGTCTCCTCGATTGTGAGCGACATTATTATGCCGCCGATCGGGGTGCTTCTTGGCGGTGTGAACTTCTCCGATCTCATTATCCGCCTGAACGGAAAAACCATGCCGGACGGCAGCAAGGTGAACACGCTCGCGGAGGCGAAAGAGGTCGGAGCACCCGTCATTGCTTACGGGCAGTTTCTGAACACGGTGATCGATTTTCTGATTATCTCGTTCTGTATTTTTCTGCTCGTTAAGGGCATCAACTGGATCAAAAACCGGGAGCATGAAAAGCCCGAGCCGGAGAAAACGACCAAAGAGTGCCCGTACTGCCTGTCGGAAATTCCTGCAGCAGCTACACGCTGTGCGCACTGCACCTCTGTACTGGATACCGATCCCGAGCCGCAGCAGGCTTGAGGGAGCTCATTCAAGCAGAGAGACTGAACCGAGCCGACTTGATGGAGAGCTTGCTCTCCTGATGGTTTGCAGGTGTTATCCTTTTCTATAAAAAAGACCGCCAGCCCCTTTCGGAATTCACTTCCGGAATCAGAGGCCGAGCGGTCCTTTTGGCATCAGCGTGCTGATGACGTTTTTCAAATCACGGTCTTCCGTGTACTTCTCTTTTCCGGTGTCCAGCTCCGTGATCCGAATCGACGTATACCCCGCGCCCGGATCGAGCGGAACAAATTGCAGCTGCTCCCGTTCGGATGCCCTCACGTTATATTTCATGTCCTTAAACATCTGAATAAGCTGGTCTTCGGTGGGGTGTCCGTCCTCTCCCGTCCAGATCAAGCCTCGCAGCTGCTTGTTCCCTTCCGGATATTTGACCTCAAACCGTACGATGCATTCCATCAATGCTCCCTCCTTTCTCTGTTCATGATCAAAACGCTATACTTAAAAGCTTATTTTCAGCAGCCTTCTCCAGTCTTGCTACTTTTCCGGTAATCCTCCATAATTCAAAAATATGAATGGAGGTTTTCGCCACATGAAGAAAGAGTTCTTCGACATTTATAACGACGACCACGAGTGGATCGGCACCGCTCCGCGCGAAGAGGTTCATGCCAAGGGTTATCTCCACCATACGTTCCACTGCTGGATCGTGCGCGATACGCCGGATGGACGTAAGATTCTATTCCAGAAGCGCCAGATTTCCAAAGACACCTTCCCGGGTTATTACGATATTACCGCAGCCGGACATCTGGCGGCTGGAGAAACCGTCGCCGATGCAGTCCGGGAGCTCGAGGAAGAACTCGGCGTGACCGTCAGCCTGGACCAGCTGATCCCGCTCGGAACCGCCGATTACGAGAATCGGGGGACAGCCGGGGGAAAGGCTTTTATCGACAGGGAGAGATGCTTCATCTTCGGCGCCAAGCTGGATCTGCCGTTAGCCGCCTACCGGCTTCAGGCCGAGGAACTGACTGGTCTCTACGAAGCCGGCCTGGACGATGCCCTGAAACTGGCGAATGGCGAGATCGGGGAGATGGAGGCAACCGGCATCCTTTCGGAACCGCGGCCTGCTTCCGACGCCGAAAGCTTTGCGTGTACAGTGAGCTTACAGCAATTTGTACCGCATAACAGTGATTATTATCACACCGTTTTTATGAAGCTGCGCGAACTGTAACGGGATTAGCACATCCCCAAACCCCGAAATCCCGGTGCGGCAGCTCCGTTGCAGAGAATCGTTCACGCCATGAACCATCTAACGCCGGACTTCACTAGACAAAACGGGTCCCGTCTCAACGGTACCCGTTTTCGCGCTTTATACTTCCTCCGAATCCTCAGGACCGTCAAAATCCCCAATGACTTCCGAGTCAGCCTCGCGCGGATCGACTTCCACATACTTGCGGTAAATCCGCTCGTAAGCCGGACCGTACCGCTCCGCCAGCTCACCGCCCAAGTCCTGCTCCACCTCGTAGAGCACCATTTCCTGTGTAAAATGGTGAAGCAGCAGTTCCACCATCACAGGATGCTCGGTGACCAGCGCCTGCGTCGCGCAATCCTCCCCGCGCATGCCCAGCATGCACCAGCGGCGGTCAATGACGAAGGAGAACTTGCGGCCTTTTAAGGCATGCCGGTCCCCTGCGTCCTGATTCCACGCCGGCCAGGGAAGCAGCCGCTCCATGCCCGTATCGCTGCCGATACAGGACCAGAGCAGCTTCACCCCCCGCTGCTCGGCCTGCTCCAGCTCGCTGCGCATCAAAGCCGCTTCCTCGCGCCAAACGTCGACGACGATTTCGTGCTCCGCCCGCTCGAGCTCTCGGGCCAGCGCCTCCATAACGTTCCGGTCCCCTTCCACGTTGTAGAAGGGCTGCTGATCCGGCTCCACCCGCGGCATCCGGTTCTCGATGAACGAAAGCGATTCCTTCATCTGCCCGGCGATCATCCGGGTGAGCTCCTCCGTCTTCAGCATGCTGTAGCGGACCGGATCCCCTTCGCTGCGGTGCAGGTATCCCTGCTGGCATAACCGCTGCAGCGTAGAGTACACATTGGAACGGGACACGCCCAGCCCCTTGGCCACCTCATATCCGGAGGACGGGCCCTTGCCCGCCAGCTCCACCATTATTTTCGCTTCCATCTCCGTGAATCCCAGATTCCGCAGATGATGTAGCAGTTGTTCCATTACGTTTTGTCCTCCCAAAGCTGCCTAAAACCGCTGCCCGCCAAAAAAGCTTCTATTAAGCGTAATCGTGTTTGTTTCTCGTACACCTAAATCTGTTCCGCACCGCATCTCGGGCACCACTTCGAGCCCTTAGGCAGGTCTGCACGGCAAATCTGGCATTTGACCGTATCGCGCGGACCTTCTTCACGCGCCCCCGTATCGTCATCTCCGCTGTTTTCCTTCCAATAGCGGATGCGGCGGTCCAGCTCCAGCTGGCGTTCCCGCTCGCGTTCGAGCTCCTCGGCCTGGCGCCGCTCCCGCTCCGCTTCCGGATCATTTTCGTCGGTAAGGTCAAGATCATCCCACGCTTCCCTCATCGGAAACTCATAGTCATAATCCTGTTCCACCGCGGCTGCGGCTTCCTGCTGGCCGGAATATTCCCGCTCCTCCGGTTCTTCCCGGTAGGTTGGCTCATCTTGGGCCTTGCTCCCGAAAATCGCTTCTTCATCAAAAGCAAAACCGACCGGTTTGGCGGGCTCGCTCGGCTTCACCCCATCATCCGCCAGCTTTCTTCCGCAGGACGGACAAAAGTTGGCATCCAGCGTGGCGACGTATCCGCATTTGCACAGCCGCTCGTTTTTCAGCTCGGCAATCCGGGTACGCAGCTCATCAATTTCTTCCTGAAGCAGGTCGCAGGATTTGCATAGGTCGACCATTTCCTTCTCGGCCTTGCTCATATCGCCAATGCGGTAGCCTTCGTAGAACACTTTTCCCATCTCTCTGTAGTGAATGCCCATTTCCCGTTCGATGTCGGCAATCTGGCTGTTCAGCTTGCTGACCTCCAGCGTTCCCTGAGCTTTTTCCGTTGCGCGGTTAGCCCCTTCTTTGAGGCGCTGAATAATGTTCATGAGTTCTCTCCTCCAGTTTCCATGTCATCCCATTTATTCATTCCAAATGATCATTTACAATAGTAATCTGTGCCCTTGAGCCCATGTCATCTGCCCAGGCCGCTGCCCGGGCTGCCTATTACCAAGATACCATGCCGGAGCTTTCCTGTGAAATCCGGGCCTGCCGTCAAACGGCCTTGAATCTTGGAGCTTGGAATCGAGCGGCTGAGGCGCATCCTTTCCGGATGTGCATATATCATACCAAATTTACAGTGCACTTGTGAAAAAGGCAATCCCTTACAGCCATAAAAGGAGGTCCTATCGATGGCTCAGCCCCCCATACATCTGAATGTTTCGATACATAGCGTGCCTGCGAAGGTGCCCTCTTCCTCACCGGTTCCCCAAGCACGCCCCGCGTCCCTCTCCACCAGCCGGGAGCTGGTGGGCGCAGGCGACGCGGACGCGTTTTTCTTTCGCGAACTAGAGCGGATGGGCATCCTGCTGAACGCGCCGCAGATCGATGCCGTACGCCACGGCGACGGGCCAATGCTGGCCCTGGCGGGTGCCGGCTGCGGCAAAACGACCGTTCTGGCCGCCCGGACGGCTTACCTGATCGCGGTCCGCGGCATTCCGGGTTCCCGGATTTTGCTGGTCACTTTTACGAGCAAGGCCGCCAAGGAGATCAAGGAAAGAATCGGACGCATGCCCGGCATTTCCGCAGCCGCGGCGCGTGCCGTAGAAGCGAGGACGTTCCATTCCTTCGGACTGCTGCTGCTACGCCAGCACGGATATACCGAGCAAATTTTTGGCGAATTCACGGCCCAGCACACCATCATGAAAATGATTTTGCGCCGCCTGGATCACACCGGATCCTATCAGCCCGAGACGCTGCTCGCGGCACTGTCCGCCTGGAAAATGCAGGGCATGTGGCCGGCTGACCTGCCTGAGGCAACCAAAGAAGGATCCGCCGTCAAACGCATTCTGCTCGGTTATGAAGATTGGAAGGCCCAGCGGAACCAGTGGGATTTTGACGACATCCTCCTGCATGCCCGGAAGCTGCTCGACAACCCGGCTACGCTGAAACGGCTGCAGGACCGCTTTCATTATTTGATGGTCGACGAATTTCAGGATACCAACGCGATCCAGTACGACCTGGTCCGGCGGCTGGCCGAGCCCCGGCACAATTTGGCGGTCGTCGGGGACGATGACCAGACCATTTATTCGTTTAACGGAGCCCGGCAGGAATCGATCCTTGAGTTCGACCGCGTCTATCCGGGCACCAAAATCGTGAATCTCAACATCAATTACCGGAGCGACAGCCGGATTCTCGGCTTGGGGAGCGCCCTCGTACGGCATAACCGGCAGCGCCGGCCCAAGGAGCTGCTCGCAGCAGGAGCCCGCGGCTTCAAGCCCGCGTACTTGACCCCTGCAACCCCGGATGAAGAGGCCCGCTGGGTCGTTCAGCATATCCAGGAGCATGTCGGCCGGGACGGGCTGGACTATGGCGATATCGCCATTTTGCACCGGACGTCCGACAGCAGCCGTGCCGTACTGGAGCAGCTGCTGCTGTGCGGGATTCCTTTTGTCCAGTTCGGCAGCGCACCGGTGTTCTACGACCAGACATTGATCAAACCGCTGATGGATCACCTGCGGCTGAGCCTGACGCCCCGGCGGAAGGAATCGCTGCAGAGCGTGCTGGGTCCTTTGTATGTACCGAAAGAGGACGGTATGGCTTATATCCGGCAGCAGGAGAAGCTCCAGGCCAAAAAGTACCCTCTCATCCATCTCGCCCGTTGGGAACGGCTTCAGCCTTTTCAGCAGGAGGCGGTCAAGGAGCGGATCCGGTTCATCAAGTCGCTGAAATCCCTCAAACCGGCCTATGCCATTCAGGAAATGCGCAGACAGTTCTACGACAAGTACCTTCAGGCAGGCGATCCTCTAATTTATACCCAGTATAAAGAGATGGTGAGCGATACGCTGGAGGAGTTCGAGAGCGCGGCGGGACGCTTTGATACGATTGAGGAGTTCGTGGCTTATGCGGACGAGCTGACGGCCCGCCATGAGCAGATGGAGGCGGCCCGGGAGGAACGCAGCGGCAACGCCGTTCAGCTCATGACGATCCACCGGGCCAAGGGGCTGGAGTTCCGTCAGGTGTATTGGATCGGCGCCAGCGAAGGGATTCTGCCGCACAGCTCCGCCTTGAAGAAGCAGCCTCCGGCCGATATCAAAGCCGGGCAAGCGCTGACGGACGAGCAGCAGCTGGCGGCCGCGGCGCTGGAGGAGGAACGGCGGCTCGCTTATGTCGCGGTCACGCGGGCCAAGGAGAGGCTGTATATCAGCTCGCCCGCGTACTACCACGGCAAGCCGTCGGCGCCTTCCCGCTTTTTGCATGAAGCTTTCGGCATCCTGCCCCATCAGGACTCGCCCAAGCCCGTTTCACCCAGACGCTGAGGTGTTTTCCTGATTCAAACCGGCCGGTCCCGTGTAAAAAGCAGTAAAAGCGTTCATGCCTGTCCGGAGCATCCACCGGGACTTGCCAATACACGGGATGCGCGGATGCCATGGATAAGGGAGGAATCTGCCTTATGGATACCGATAAGAAGCGTTACTATATTTCTGTGAGCCATCAGCTGATTCAAGATGTGCCCAATGACTCCGCCGAGTATGAGGTCCTGATGACCGAGACGGAAGTGTCAAAGCTGCGGGATCTGCTGGAGGATCTCACCAAGGAAGACGAGTATGCGTTCAAGCGCACCTTTGTTCCGTATAAATCGGCCGACCATGATGATGCGGCTGATGAGTATAACGATAGACTGATCGCCGTGTATGCTTATCTGCATGAGATCGGGGACGAAAAAACGCGGAGCACGATCGAGGATATGAATATTTTAGGTAAAATGCAGCATACCGATTACCACGATGAAGGGTATGAAGGATCTCCTCTGAACAAATAAAGGGATGATCCCTATATCCCTTCCCGGCCCTTGCCCCGCCTGACTTTCCGGTACCCCGGTACATGGAATTCGGGCGGATGGCAGGGGCTTTTGCGGCCTTTACAGAATTGCTGCATTGCCGTCTTGCTTTGCTTCACCCTCCTATTTTCAGGTAAAATGTATACATACATAGAATGAACTAAAGCAGCCATTTCTTTCATTCATTCTATACAGCAACCCAATTTGCAGATAGGCAGGAGATTGGCATGAACGAACAGCAGAACCAACAGCTCGTCGTAAGTCCCGTAACGTTGAAAGACCTCCATCAGCTCGATATAGATAACAACCTGCTCCGTCAATTTGAAGAGTGGAAGAAGCTTCCGATGCTGTACAAACTGGCCCTGGAGGAGCTTCAGAGCAAAATCAAGCTGATCAAGACCGAACTGAAGCTGCAGGACGGTTACAGCCCCATCGAACATATCAAGGTCCGGATCAAGGAACCTAAGAGCATCATGAACAAAATGGAGCGCAAAGGATATGAGCTGACGATGGATAATATCCTGAATCATATCCACGATATTGCCGGCATGCGGATCGTCTGCGCGTTTGTCCAGGACATTTACCGGCTGCTTGACCATTTAACCCACCGCGACGACATCCGGCTGATCGAGGTCAAGGATTATATCGCCCATCCGAAGCCGAACGGCTACCAGAGCCTGCACGTCATCGTGGCCGTGCCGCTGATTCTGATCGAAGGCACCCGCTGGATGAAGGTTGAAATCCAGATGCGGACCTTGGCCATGGATTTCTGGGCGAGCATGGAGCATATTATTTTCTACAAATATGACAAGCAGGTTCCGCCTCATGTGGTGGCCGAGCTGAAAGAAGCTTCCCTGGCCGCCGACAAGCTGGATCACCAGATGCTCCGGCTCCGCCAGGAGATTCTTGCGGAGAACGGCGATTTGATCGAGGGAGCCCTGCATGAAATGCACGAGGGAGAAAGCTAATGCCGGGTGAAATTTGAGGTTACGAATAAGACCAGCGGCCATGGATCGAGTTATATAACGATTGAATAATGAAAATAAGCCGTCCCCTAACTAGGGAGACGGCTTTTTTGGCGTAGTATAGCTAGATATAGCTAGATGGAACGCCATTACAGCTTCATGTTCGCTTCGTCAAAATAGTCCTCGAGCGCAAGCCCGCTCCGGGCGATGTCCGGTGCCAGGTCCGTTCCGATATAGCGGATGTGCCACGGCTCGTACACGTAGCCGGTCACGCTCTCCATTCCGTTGGGATACCGGACGATAAAGCCGTATTCCGCGGCATGCGCCGCAAGCCAGCGCCCTTCCTCAGACGAGCCGAATACAGCCCCCAGCACGTTGCCGACGCTGGGGCTCGAAACGTCCATCGTCAGGCCTGTCTGATGCTCGCTCGTCCCAGGGACGGCGCTGACACGAGCGGCTTCCTCCGCCCCCTTGGTGCGGACATGCTGCCCGTAAACGGCCTGCTGGCGCTCATACGAGCGGTAACCGGAGACGGCCCGAAGCTCCAGGCCAGCCTGCGACGCCCCGGCGAACAGCCTTTCGAGCGCGGCGGCGGCCTCCTTCCGCAGCTGCCGTTTCTCATGGTGCCCGTCGAACGTAAAAGGCACGTCCGGTTCCACGAGGTCGGGAGGGGCATACCCTTCCGGAAGGCTGCGCTGCTTGTTGACTACCACGGTAACCGCATCCGGATTGGTCACCACCTGCTTCCCGTTCATGGTCCGGGCCGTAGCCTGCAGCGAATTTTCGCTGCGCTTGGCCAGTACGGGATCGGCGACCCGCTCCAGGCCCGCCTGCCCTCCAGCACCCGAATCTCCGGGGGCGTGCAGGGCTTGTCCGCTCTCCCGTCCTGCCCCTTCCGACCGCTCGCAGCCGCTGAGCACGGCGGACGCCGAGAGGATCAGCGCCGCCAGAAGGCAGGCGCCCCGGCTTCCGGCCCGGGATGGCCCGGTCATGTTCTCTTCTCCGAAGCCGGCGCCGGAGCCGAGGCCTGGGCTGGGGCCAGCCCAGCGGCAGCCGGTGGTACCCGCTTCAGCTGCTCCTTGGCCCTCGCCGCAGTCTGCGACTTGATCGAGCGGATCACCTGCCGGGCTGCCGTCACCTTGGGCAGAAGGCCCGACCAATCCTCCTCCGGCATATCCTTGGCGGGCACCGCCTTCAGATGGACGGCCACCTCCCGGTACGGCGCTCCCGGTTCATGCAGCATGCCCTGCTGGGCCGCTTCTGCCAGCCATTCGCCGGGAGACGGGCCGCCTTTGCCCTTCTCCTCCAGGGAGGACAGGTCGCCGTCGGCCAGCTTGGCGTCCCCCGCGGGCAGAGAACCGGCCCAGTCGCCGAAGACCCGGCCGAGCAGCTCCTCGCGGGGAAGCCCCAGCAGTGCCAGCATGAGAAGCGGCTCATTCGCCAAGCGCTGACGGATGGCCGGCATCGACTCCGAAGCATGGGGGCATCCGTCTGCGCCGCAGCTGCAGACCGCCTCGCCCCAGGTCAGGGCGGTTTGCCCCAGCAGCTCATCCAGCCAAGGCAGCCGGCTATCCTGCAGCAGTAAATAAAGGTCGGCGGGGCAATCGGCCAGCCTCTCCACGATGGTGCCTGCGGGCACAGCCCCGTCTACCGTCACCGGAATGCCGAGGGTCCATTCCTCACGGCCTTCTGCGGTTGTCCCTTGGGCCCGGATCAATCCGGGTTCCGCTTCCACGATCAGCTCCGTTCGGTCGTTACCTTGTGCCTTCATCCCTTGTTCCCTCCTTGGAGTGCCCCCAAAAATCAGAAGCGTCGAATATCAACATGATAGCCGCAGCCTGCTTAAGGAAACCCTAAGCCGCCGGTTTACATTTACATCCAGTCTTCCCCTTGCAGCATGATCAATTCCTTCAGCTCGTGATCCGACATCTCGGTCAGCCACGTTTCTCCCGAACCGACGACCTGCTCGGAGAGCGACTTTTTATGCTCGATCAGCTCGTCGATCCGCTCCTCGAGCGTTCCTTGACAGATCAGCTTGTGAACCTGCACGTTTTTCTGCTGTCCGATCCGGAATACCCGGTCCGTCGCCTGATTCTCCACCGCCGGATTCCACCACCGGTCGTAATGCAGCACATGATTGGCCCGGGTCAGATTCAGACCGACGCCCCCCGCCTTCAGCGACAGTACGAAGAAGGACGGGCCTTCACCCTCCTGAAAGGCCATGACCATGTCGTCGCGCTCCTGTTTGGACACGCCGCCGTGAAGGAAGAAAGGCGCCCTGCCGTAACGCTCCTTCAGCCTGGACACCAGAAGATGTCCCATCGCCACGTATTGCGTGAAGATGAGCGCTGACTCCTGATTTTCCCGGATGTTGTCAAGCAGATCGAGGAGCCGCTCCATTTTCCCGGAAGACTCGGCTTTGGCGCCCCGCACGTCTTCCCTGCCGAGCAGAAGCGGCGAGTCGCAAATCTGCTTCAGCTTCGTCAGCGAGGACAGCACAAGCCCTTTCCGGGCGATTCCCGTCTGCTGTCCGATCTGGCCCATCATCTGGTCCACGACCGATTGGTACATCGCTCCCTGCACTTCGGTCAGCGTGCAGTAAGATTTGATTTCCAGCTTTTCCGGCAGATCCTTGCGGATGTCGGGATCGCTCTTCAGGCGTCTCATCATGAAGGGCGATACAAGCTTATGCAGCTCCAGCAGCTTCCCTGGCGCGACCTCCCCTGTCGTGTACCGCTGCCGGAACGATGTGGAAGAACCGAGATAACCCGGATTGAGGAATTGGAAAATCGACCACAGCTCGCCGAGGCGGTTCTCCACCGGCGTCCCGGTCATCGCGATGCGGTGAGGCGCCGACAGCTTCATGACGCTCTGCGCCTGCTTGGTCCGGTAGTTCTTAATGTACTGGGCTTCGTCCAGCACGACCGTGGACCACAGCACTGAGGCCAGGTCGGAGCCGTCCCTTCCGGCCAAATGGTAGGTGGTCAGCACGACGTCATGCCGAAGCGCCTGTTCCAGAAATTCGTCCCCGTGAAGGCGGCGGTTGCCGTGGTGAATGTACAGCTCGAGCCCGGGGGCAAAGCGCTGCATTTCGCGCTGCCAGTTGCCGAGCAGCGAGGTCGGGCACACGATCAGCACGGGAGGATTGCCCTCCTTGTGCTGCTCCAGCAGACAGGTGATCACCTGCACCGTCTTTCCGAGGCCCATGTCATCGGCCAGGCAGACGCCGAAGCCCATGTCCCGCATCGCGGCCAGCCATTGGTAGCCCCGCTCCTGATAAGGGCGGAGTACGCCGTGCAGCGAAGCGGGAACCGGGCGGACAGGCACCTTCTTCGGCCCCTCCTCGCCAAGAAGGGACTGCAGGTAGCCCATCGTCTCCAGCTCCAGCACCGGAATGCCCTTCCAGGTGCGTTCACCGTCTTCTCCTGCACTGAGATGCATCCAGTCGGACATGTTCATTTCGCCTTCGTCATGCTTCTTGATATAGCGCAGCACCTGGCGGATTTCCTTCAAATCCAGCTCGATCCATTCCCCGCGGAATTTCACGTACGGCAGGGTCGACTCGGCCAGCTCGGCCAATTCCTCCCGGGTGAGGGTGTGGCCCTCAAGGGCGGCTTCCACCCGGAAGGAGACAAGCTGCTCCAGGCCGATGACCGGATGGCCGGGCGCGCCTCCGCCTGCATTTTCCGCCAGCATCTTCAGCGACAATCCCACACGGCGGCGACCCTTCCGGCTCCACCGGGAGGGCATCTGGACCGTGATTCCGGCTTTCGTCAGCTTCGGAACCGAGAGGCGGACAAAGGCGATCATTTCCTCCGTAGTGAGTTCAAGGCTCTCCGGAGCCGGGCCCCTCAGCGCTTCGGCCAGTTCCGGGGACAGCCTCGACGCATCGCCGAGCGCACGGAGCATTTGCTCCTGCACATTCGGAAAGACGCGGCCGCGGCGGCTGATATCCCGTTCCCGATACGACCAGATGGCCCGGATGGGAATCCATGCCCCGAACTCATCCTGAAATTCAGCCCAGAACGAGACGCACCAGCGTTCCTCTTCCTCGGTATGGCAGGGCTCGAGCCGCAGTCCCAGCTGCATCCGGCCCTGTGCCGCAGCATCCCCCTTTTCCACGGCCGGGATCAAGGTCCCCCCCGTCTCACCAACCGCGGACGCCAGCTCCTCCATCTCTTCCGTGCTCCCTTGAACCGGGATCATCCGGCTGGCGGTCAGGGTACTGTTCCACCACAGCTCCGCCACCGGGGAATATCCTCTCCGGTATTCGGCATGGTAACGGGAAAATTTGCTCTCGTTCTCACGGATCACTTCCCGTACCTGTGCATGGATCATGGCGCCCATAAACGAATGCAGCAAAAATGCCCCCGCTTCCTCCTTGGTCATCGCATCCCTGCCGGATAGCACCGGTACTCCAAGCGCCACAGGCGGCATCGCCGCCGCCAGCTGCAGGAACCGCTCCGCGTCCTGCGGCTGGTTCAGGCTCGGCTTCCATTCCGCCGTCAGCGCCTGCTCACCCGATTTGCGGCGGGTGCCGTTTGTCGGCACAGGGGCCGTCCCCGGTGCGATACAGCCGCGCAGCATCAGCTCCAGGGCGAACCGGGCCGCCTGGGCCCAGTACCCCATCTCCGCCCCGGGCTCCATTCCCGCCTGCCGAATATAAGGCTCATCCCATGCGAGAAGCAGGCTGAAGGCGTCTGCGGCGCTCAGGGCAAGTCCCTCCAGCGTTCTGCCCATGAGCTGGCGCCGTTCCCCCCGGCGGCTCGTACGCTGAGCCGCATGCGCGGACGGGTACTTGAGCTCGGCAAGTCTGAGCGCAGCCTGGGCAAAAGGGCGCGTCCCGTCCGTCAGCGTCAGCTGCTTGACCACTTTGCTCCATGCATCCACTCTCGGTTCGGACATCTCTCCTGAAAAACAAAAAAACACATCGCCAAGCCATACGCCATAAAGCGGTTGATTCATGGTAGTCTCCTGTCGTATCCGTAATTACACATATACTTCCATCTTATACGAAAACGCATGAATTTAAAAACGAGATCCGGGTCTTTTTTAGGCATTTTTCACTATTTTTTTAAGCTTTTTGCCCACCATGGGGCCGCCTGCCCTCTGCCTGACCCGATCATGCAGTATCAGAATAAAAGCGTCTCATTGACGAGCATTCAACAAAGCCAGACCGCATTTAACGCCGTTTTTCTGGAAATACCAGAAAGACGACACTCGGAAAATAAAATTTTCTTAGATCTAAAAAAACTAAAAAAGCCGGAAACCGTCCCGGGAGCATGAATCTCCCTGAACCGGTTCCGGCTTGAATCCACCATGGATCTGTATATAGGCTGATCAGGCGGAGATGACAGCCCACTGTCCGCCTTCGGGCCGATCCTGGACCTGAATGATCAGATTGCCGCTCTGGCCATCGACGGCCCAGCCGAGCGCTCCCTGCTCCATCTGCTCAAGCGTCACCTGCCCGAGCCCTTCGACTTCAGCCGGGCGGAACTTCGGCCGGCGCAGCACGAAGCGGAGGCGTTCGCGATTCGCTTCATACTGCCGATGCGGGTAAGCATACGACAGGACAAGCCGGCCTTGCTCGGCCCGCACCTTCAGCTCCAGCTCACTGTAAGCTCCGACTTCGTACCCGTAGCTCACCCCGTCATCTTCATACAGGCGGTAAGAAGCCGCAAAGTCACCTTCCGCTTCCGCGCCGTACACATGGAATGTCACCGCATCATCCGCTCCGTCTTCCGCATGCTGCTTCAGCGGACCTTCCGCGATAATACTACCGGCTTTCACGTAGACCGGCAAAACGGAGAGCGGACTGTGGGCCAGGATATACCGCCCGCCTTCATGCGCTTCGCCGGTCCAGTAGTCCAGCCAAGTCCCTTCAGGCAGGTATACGGCACGATGGTCGGTATCCGGGCGATAGACCGGCGCGATCAGCACGTTGTCGCCGAGCAGGAATTGATCGCACAGATTCGTCACGTTCGGATCGTGCGGATACTCCAGAATGAGCGGGCGAATGACCGGCAGCCCGGTCACGGACGCCTCATGGAACAGGTTGTACAATTGCGGCATCCAGCGGTATCGCAGGCCGATGTACTCCCGCAGGATAGCTTCGGCCTCTTCCCCGAACGACCACGGCTCCTGCCGCACCGTTTCGAGCGCCGAGTGGTTCCGGCAGTACGGGAAGAAGACGCCCATCTGCGTCCAGCGGATCAGAAGCTCCGCGGAGGTATGGTGGGCGAAGCCGCCGATGTCCGGACCCGCGAACGCCAGGCCGGAGAGCCCCATGTTCAGCACCATCGGCATGGCCATGGCCATATGCTCCCAGAAGCTCCGGTTGTCTCCCGTCCAGACGGCCGCATACCGCTGGATGCCCGCATACCCGGCGCGGGTCAGCACAAACGGACGGCGGCGGTCCAGCTGCTCTTTCAACCCTTCAAAGGTCGATTTGGACATGAGCAATCCGTAGATGTTGTGCAGCTCCTCATGCGTCAGCGGCTTGCCGTTGTTGCGGTGCATCACGTCCAGATCCATCGTCTTCGATTCGTTGAACACCGCCGGCTCGTTCATGTCGTTCCAGATGCCCTCGATGCCGAGTTCGGTATAGAAGGCATGCTGATCCGCCCACCATTTCGCCGTGCGGTCGTCGGTGAAATCCGGGAAGGCGCTTGCCCCCGGCCATACCTCGCCGAAGAACAGATCCCCCTCCAGCTTCCTGCAGAAATGGTCCTCCCGGATCCCTTCCTGATAAATCGGGTATTTCGCATCCTTCTTGACGCCGGGATCCACAATCGGCACAATCCGGATCCCCATCTCCCGCAGCTCGCGGATCATGCCTGCCGGATCCGGAAACCGCACCGGATCGAACGTAAACACCCGGTATTCGTCCATATAATGAATATCCAAATAAATGACGTCGCACGGAATCTGCTTCGCCCGGAACGTCCGGCCGAGCTCCAGCACCTCCTGCTGGTTCATGTAGCTGTAACGGGACTGATGATACCCGATCGCCCATTTCGGCGGCAGGTTGATCCGCCCGGTCAGTGTTGTGTAACGCTTGACGACGTCCTTAAGCTCCGGCCCGTTGATGAAATAGAGATCGTAGCTGCCGGTCGTGCAGCTGACCGTAAAGGCGACGCCATGGCTGCGCATGTCGAAATCCGAGCGTCCCGGATTATCGAGGAACAGTCCGCAGCTGATGCCGCCGTGCATATGAATCAGCAGCGGAATCGATTCGTACAGCGCTTCGATTTCCGGCATATGCGGAGCGTAGACGTCGGTGTTCCAGTTCGTGTACCGCTCGCCGCGTTTATCAAGGAAGCTCGATTTTTCCCCGAGTCCGTAGAAATGGGAATCCTGCGGCATGTCGTACACACCGAAGGCCGATCCGTCCGGGCTGAAGGTGATGCTCTTCTGCTCGGCCAGCACGTTTCCTTCCCGGTCTCTTACGGTCATGGACAATCCCAGCTTGTCCAGCGTCAGTTCCAGTGACGCCGTGCGGAACCGGACGCCCCCTTCCGTCTCCTCCAGCTGTGCCTGGACCTCGCCCCCTGCCGCAGCGTCCGGATCGATGGCGACCGTAGTCGACATTTCCGGATCATTTCCGAGGAAATATTTAATGCGCAGCATGTCGTCCGTGACGAATTCCACGGCCGCTCCCCCGCGTTCCGTTCGTACCCAGTAGGTTCCTTCTCTTTTTTCCACGCCGGTATAGATACCCAGGTTCTCCCAAGCCTCCTGCACAATGACAGGTCCTTCTTTATCCGGCCGGATTGCTTCGCTGCCCTCCATATCCTGCTTCCCTCCTCTAAGATGAAGAGGCTCCCTTTCATTGGTTCAAAAGGAAGCCTCCAGGTCATTCGTATGCTGCTTAAGCTATTATTTTTTCAAATTATCCCACGTTTTTTGGAAGTCCTCGAACAGCTTGGCCTTGTCGGTCTTGCCGGCGATATACCCCTGCATGCTTGCGCCAAATTCGTTCCAGGCGCCTTCCGGGAATCTCGCGAACTGCCAGCTCAGCAGCTTGTTCTCTTTGCTGTATTTCAGCACTTCCGCGCCGAGCGCGCCCAGATCCTCCTCAGTGGCGTTAATGCTCTTGAAGGCCGGAATGAATTTGAATTCCTTGGTGATGTAGTTTTTGCCCTCGTCGGAGGTAACGAGCCAGTTCAGGAATTCCTTCGCGTCATCCTTCACCTTGGAGTTTTTGTTGATGACCCAGTTGTTCGGCACGCCGACAAGCAGCTTGTCATTCTCCTCCGCGTTGTCGTTGATCGGCATCGGCAGAATCCCGATATTCATGTTCGGCGTGATGCCGTCGATCTGCACCTGCGTCCAGTTGCCCTGCTGCGTCATAGCCGCCTGTCCGTTCGCAAACATCGTCATTTCCGTGTTGTAGTCGGTCGTCAGCGGATTTTTGTTGCTGTATTTCAGCGTCAGGTCAAACAGATTCATGAACTGGTCCATTTGCTCGTTGCCGGCAAACTTGGCCGTTCCGTTGTTGAGGCCCTCAATGTAAGCGCCCGGATCCTTCTGATGGGCAAAGGCCACGTTCAGCGAGTGCTGGCCGAGAATCCAGCCTTCTTGGTATCCGTTGACGAACGGGGTGATGCCCGCGTCTTGAAGCTTTTTGGCGGCTGCCTCAAGCTCGGTTAACGTCTTCGGAATATCGGTAATGCCCGCCTTTTTGAATAAGTCTTTATTGTAGACAAAGCCGTAGCCTTCCAGGTTCATCGGCATGCCGTACACTTTGCCGTCCTTGGAGATTTGGTCCTTGGCGACATCCACCATATCGCTGACCCATTTTTCACCCGACAGGTCTTCCAGCTTGGCCTGCCACGTATCCAGATCGGTATAACCGCCTACGTTGAAAATATCCGGTTCCTCGCCCGATGCGAATTTCGCCTTCAGCGCCGCACCGTAATCCGAACCGCCGCCTACCGTCTGAATGTCAAGCTTCACACCCGGATGGCTGGCTTCATAGTCGGCTTTCAGCTTGTTGAGCGCCTCGGCGATCTCCACCTTGAATTGGAAAATGTGAATCGTCTTGGTGCCGCCGCTGCCGCCGCTCGCGCCTTCGGCGCTTTTATCTGTTTTGGAGCCGCAGCCGGCCAGTACTACGGAAAGGGCCAGCACGGAAGCCAGCGCCATTTTGGTCCGTTTTTTCATGATCAAGAATCCTCCCTTTTGTTCTTGCATATCAAGCGGAATGCTTCATTAAAAAGACCTCTTGTTGAAATCGCTTACTCCCTCATTATAGGGAACAGCCTGCCCCCCCGGCACTTACGATATTGATCAAACAGGGGGACGGGATTGACCTGTTGTTCGCAGCTGAAGGCTTCAGCCTTTGACCGCTCCCTGCGTAATGCCTTCGACGATATATTTTTGCATAGCCAGGAAAAAGACGATGACCGGCAGAATACCCAAGACGAGCGCCGGCAGGGCCAGATCCCACTGCTTTGTGAACTGTCCGAAGAAGGCGAAGGTCGCGATCGGAATCGTCCGCAGGTCCGGGCTTTGCAGCACCAGCGACGGCAGCAGGTAATCGTTCCAGATCCAGAGCGTGTTCAGAATGATAACGGTAACGAACATCGGCTTCATCAGCGGAACGACGATCCGGAAGAACGTACCGTAAATATTCGTTCCGTCCACCGTGGCGGCTTCCTCGATTTCCAGCGGAATCGATTTGACGAAACCGTGGAACAGGAATACCGTCATCGGCACCCCGAAGCCGAGGTAACAGGCGATCAGTCCGGGAATGCTGTTCATCAGGCCCAGCGTACTTGTGACTTTGACAAGCGGAATCATGATGGATTGGAACGGGATGACCATGGCAGCCACGAAAATCATAAACAGGAAGCGGTTGAACCGCGTATTGTGACGCACCATCCGGTACGAGGCCATGGCGCTGAACAGCGCCAGCAGCACGTTGCTGACCACGGTAATGACCAGCGAGTTCCACAGCGCCGACGGGAAGTTGGTAATGTCCCAGGCCCGGCTGTAATTGTGCCACTCAAAGGTTTTCGGCCAGCTGGCGGAGTTCGTCAGCAGATCTCCGAACGTTTTCACCGAGTTAACGAACAGAAAGTAGAACGGAACCAGGAAGAGCAGCGCAACCAGCACCATAATGATTTCGGTGACGAGCGTCCCCCAGCGGTATTGTTTGGATGCTTCCATTACGATTCGACCTCCTTGCTTTTCGTGATTTTAACCTGAAGGCTGGTAATGATGGCAACCACGACGAAGAAGATGATCGCTTTGGCGGTTCCAAGCCCGTAACGGTTGTTCTGGAATGCTTCATTATAAATGTTCAGCGCCACCGATTCCGTCGAGCGGAACGGCCCGCCCTTCGTCAGCGACAGGTTCAGGTCAAACATCTTGAACGACCAGGAAATGGCCAGGAACAGACAGACCGTAACGGCAGGCATCACCAGCGGCACGATGACCGATTTCAGAATTTGCAGCTTGCTGGCCCCGTCGATCTCGGCCGCTTCTAGAATATCTTTAGGGATATTATTGATCGAAGAAATGTAAATGACCATCAGGTAGCCCGCAGTTTGCCAGACGAACACGATAACGATACCCCAGAAGGCGGTCGTTTCGTCCCCCAGCCAAGGCAGGTTGAAGAAGTGCCAGCCGGTAGCGCTGCCGAGCGCCGAGAAACCCTTTACAAAGATAAACTGCCAAATAAAACCAAGCAGCAGTCCGCCGATGACGTTCGGCATAAAGAAAATCGTCCGCAGCACATTGCGCGACTTCAATGGCTTGGTCAGGAAATAGGCAAGGAAAAATCCGAGCACATTGGTTACAATAATGCCGATGACCGTGAACCTTACCGTAAACCAGAAAGCCTTCCCAAAATCGGGATCATTGGTTATGATTTGTTTGAAATTGTCGAATCCGACCCAGGTGACGTCGCCGGATACCCCGTTCCAGTCGGTAAAGGAATAATATAAGCCCAGCAGGAACGGAACGACAATGATGATGAGAAAAAAAATCGTGGATGGCCCCACGAATATCAGCTGCTGGAGCAGCCCGGATGACTTTTGGCGATTCATCCTGATCTCCCCTTTACGATTCGTATATGACTATTTCAGTATGAGGGAAGCGGTTCTTCAATAACACGGAGGATCGTGAACCGTTAGGGGGAAAATATTGATATGACATACCTCACGCACCCCGAAAGAGTGGTGTTTCCATGAAATTCCGCAGCATCCGTTCGCGGCTGATTCTGTTTATGCTGCTGGCAACGACCGTCCCGCTGCTGCTCTCCATCACGATCACATACATCCATACCAAGGAGACGATCAAAGAGCAGGCGCTCGAAGAAAACCGGAACCTGATCTACCAGGGCAAGGTCAATTTGACCAACTATCTGAACAGCATCAACCAGGCTTCGCTCACCCTGTACACGGACGCCAACTTCCTGCGCAACCTGCGGAAAATCCCGGACGATTACCGGGCGGTGGCCGAGGTGTACACGTCCTTGCAAAATATTTTGAATACGGTGCACGGCATCGAGCGGATTTACCTGCATGCCACCCAGTCCGGACAGTCCACCTTGGTCACCCCAGCGATTTACCCGAAGCGGGAGTACCGGACCGAGCCCTACATTTCGACCCAAGGGTATGAAAAATATACGACGGCCATCGAGCCGACCCATAAAAGCCATGACTATGGTTTTCCCCCGTCGCCAACCTCCTACTCGGACAAAATGGTCTTCACCTTCCACCGGTCCATCACCAATGTGCCGTCGGAGAAGGTGCTGGCCCTGCTGGCGATCGACGTCAGCCTGGATTCGGTGGCGGATATTACCGAGCAGCTGTTCAACAAGGACAAGGAGCAGCTGCTGGTCGTCGACCAGGGCGGTACCGTCGTCTATTCCGGGCGGGACAGCCAGCTCGGCACCCAGATCACGGACAAAGAACTGCTGGCGCGGATCAAGGGAACGCAGACCGAGGGCTTTTTCGAAAGCGGCGGGGCTATGAACGTCTTCGAGAAGATGCAGACGCCTTATACCGAATGGACGATGATTAAAAGAATTCCGAACAGCACGCTGTATGAGCGCGCGCGACAGCTGACCCAGATCAACGCCGCCATTGCGGTCATCGCCCTGGGAATCATCATCTTTGGCACGCTGTTCATTTCGATCCGGATCACCGAGCCGATCAAGAAGCTGACCAGCTACATGAACCGGATTCAATCCGGTCAGCTCGACGTCGACATATCCTGGAACCGGCAGGACGAGACGGGCATCATGTTCACCCGCTTCAGGCAAATGATGGATACGATCAACAACCTGATCCTGCGGGAATACCGGCTGGAGCTGGCGAACAAGACCAATCAGCTCAAAGCGCTGCAGGCCCAGATCAATCCCCATTTTCTGTACAACACCCTGCAGTCGATCGGAACGCTGGCGCTGCAAAATAACGTTCCGCGGATTTATGCCCTGCTCTCTTCCCTGGCCAAAATTATGCGCTACAGCATGCGCAATAACGATGTGCTGGTGACGCTGAAGGACGAGGCCGATCACGTCCGGCTCTATCTGGAGCTGCAGAAGGAACGCTTCGGAGACCAGCTCGTCTACACGCTGGACCTGGCGCCGGATACGCTGGATAAGCCCATGCCGAAAATGATTCTTCAGCCGCTGATCGAAAATTACTTCAAGCACGGTATGGATCACGAGGGCCGTCAGGGCATGGTTCGCATCGAAAGCCATATGCGGGAAGACGGCGTGCTGCAGATCGTCATTGAAAATAACGGCAGCCGGATCGAACCGGAGAAGCTTGCCATGCTGAAGGAACAGCTGGCTGGCCGGAGAAATGGCGAACTGGAGGACGAATGGGCAGGCGATAACGGAGAAATCGGCGTGCGCAACGTCCTGCTTCGTCTGCAGCTGTATACGCCGCATGACGTCGGCATGCGGATCGAAAACATTGAGCCGTATGGAGTCCGTATTTCCTTGGAAATCGATACTGAAGATATGCAAGATATGCAAGATATGCACGCAGGAGAAAATAAAACGGCCGAAGCCCGCACAGGGGCCGGGCCGGGGGAAGTTCATACAGAGGAGAATTGACAGCCATGAAAGTGTTAATTGTAGACGATGAGAAGCATGTCCGGGAGGCTATCAAGCTGCTCGGGGAATGGGAGCGCCATGGCATTACGGACATTCTGGAAGCGGCCGACGGGAAGTCAGCGACAGAGATGATCGAGGAGCATGCTCCCCAGATCGTGATGACGGATATGCGCATGCCGCGCATGGACGGCACGCAGCTGATGGAATGGCTGAGCGGAAGCCATTCCGGGATAAAGACGATCGTCATCAGCGGTTATGACGATTTCGATCTGGTCCGCCATGCCATTCGCCACGGCGGGATGGACTACATCCTGAAGCCGGTGGACCCCGCCGCCTTGAACGAGGCGCTCGCCAAAGCCGCGGCGGCCTGCCGGGAGGAGGAGCTGAAGCGGCGGCAGAGCAGCCGCCAGAGCATCGAGATGAACCGGATGCGGCCGCACTATGCCGACAAGCTGCTGTCCGACCTGATCGGCGGGCACGGGCGCCGGGAGGAGATCCTTCAGCAGCTGCGGGAGGAATACGGCCTGCCAGAGCAAATCGACCGCTGCGCCGCGGCGGTCATCAGCACGGCGCAGCTGGACGACGAGCTGCTGGAGAAGTTTGCCCGTATGAAGCAGCTGCTCTATTTTACGCTGACGAATATCGGCAACGAGCTGCTGTCGGCCAAACGAAAAGGGTTCGCCTTCCATCATCTGGCGAACCCCGAAGAAATCGTGCTGCTCCTATGGGATGACTCCATGCCGCTGTCTTCCCTGCTGGAGGACATTCACCGCGGCATCGACGCCACCCTGCACCGCAGCGTGCATATCGGCGCCGGGTCCTTCCAGCCGTTCCCGGAGGGCCTCGCCCGCTCCTATCAGGAGGCGCACCGGGCGCTCTGGCAGCGCAGCCTGCAGGACCCCGCCGCCTGGCTCCATACGCTGAGCGTCGCCGGCCCGTCAGCTCCCCGGCCCTTGCGCCTGAGCGCGCATGAGGAGCAGTTCCGCCTGGCAGCGCTCAGCGGCAGCCGCGAGCAAATCAGCGCCGCCGTGGACGGCTGGATGCAGGCCGTCCGCCAGCTCGATCGGGTGACGCCCGAGCAGCTGGTGCAGTGGAACGCGGAGTGGGACTGGATGCTGAAGCAGTGGATGGATCAGGGCGCCGAAGCAGCGGCGCCAAGTCCCGACAAGGACGCCCTGCTGGAGCTGCCCCGCTCCCTTCCGCTCGACAAGCATGGGCGGCTGTCCTATGACCTGTGGACTTCCCAATACGAAGGGCGGCTGACCGCAGCCAGCCGCATTTTGACACAGAAGCACTCGCGGGAGAATCATATCATCCACGACATTGCCGCATACCTGGAAAGCCATTATGCCGAGGATATTTCCCTGCAGGAAATGGCTGCGCGCTTTTTTCTCAGCCGGGAATACATCTCCAGACGCTTCAAGCAGGAATTCCATGTGAACCTCTCCGACTTTCTCGCCCGGATCCGGATTGAGAAGGCCAAGCTGCTTCTGCACAATCCGCAGCTGCGCATCTCCCAGATTGCCGAAATGGTCGGTTATCAGGACGAGAAATATTTCAGCAAGGTGTTCAAGAAGCAGGAAGGCCGGACGCCCAACGAGTTCCGGAAGGACCTCGCGGCTCAGACGCACTGAGCCCGGCGGTCGTTAGCGGACGCTCAAGTTGTCCCAGTTCTGCTGAAACTGCTCAAACATTTCCTGCTTCGTGATTTTGCCGCCGATGTATCCCTGCATGGCCGCGGCGAATTCGGGCTGCATGCCGAACGGGAACCGGAACCAGTTCCAGGTCAGCGTCTTGCCCTCGTCGGTGTATTTCTGCACTTCCATGCCCAGCTGTCCCAGGTCTTCGTCCGTACCTTTAATGGACTTGAAGGCCGGAATGAATTTGAACTCCTTCGTAATGTACTTCTTCCCGGTATCAGAGGTCACCAGCCAGTTCAGAAACTCCTTGGCCTCCTCCTTGACCGGTGAATCCTTATAGATGACCCAGTTGTTCGGCACGCCGACGTACAGCTTGTCCCCCAGCTGCGGATCGTCATTGATCGGCATCGGCAGGATGCCCAGGTTCAGCTTCGGATTAATGCCGTCAATCTGCACCTGGGTCCAGTTCCCCTGCTGCATCATGGCGGCTTCCCCGCTGGCAAACATCGTGACCTGGGTGTTGTAGTCCGTCGTAAGCGGGCTTGGATTGCCATATTTCAGCGTCAGGTCGAACAGGTTCGACCACTGCTTCACGACTTCGTTGTCCGCGAACGTTTCCGTCTTGTCATTCAGATGCTGGATAAAAGCGCCAGGGTCCTTCTGATCGGCAAAAGCCACGTTGATGTTATGGTTGCCGAGCACGAAGTTTTCCTGATACCCGTTGGCAAACGGAGTAATTCCAGCGGCCTTCAGCTTCTTGCACGCCTCTTCAAGCTCGCTGAGCGTGGTCGGACGCTGTGTGATGCCCGCCTTCTTGAACAAATCCTTGTTATAAATGAAGCCGTACCCTTCCAGGTTCATCGGCTGCCCGTACAGCTTGCCGTCCTTGGTCATCGGCTCTTTGGCGATGTCCTTCACGTCCTTGACCCAAGGCTGATCGGACAAGTCCTCCAAATATTCCTGCCACATGTCCATTTCGGCATAACCGCCGATATTGAAAATGTCCGGCTCTTTCGAAGCTGCAAATTTGGACCGGAGCGAGGCGCCGTAGTCGCTGCCCCCGCCGACGGTCTGTATATCCAGCTTGATTCCCGGATGGGACTGTTCATACTCCGCTTTTAGTTTATTTAATGCATCCGCAATTTCCACCTTGAACTGAAAAATATGAATGGTCTTGACCCCGCCGCTGCCACTTCCGCTGCCGCATCCGACCAGCAGGGCGAACGAGGCCAGCAGCACGCCAAGGCGGGCTCCAACGGCATAGGCCTTTTTCTTCATGCCGCATAACCTCCTTTATGGAATTTACTTGAGCTGCCGGGACGGACTGGGCTGGGTTCAACCCTTCACCGATCCCTGGGCGATGCCTTCGATAATGTACTTCTGCATGGCCAGGAAGAAGATCACGATCGGCGTTATGCCGAGCACCAGCGCCGGCAGGGCCAGATCCCACTGCTTCGTAAACTGGCCGAAAAACGCATAGGTCGCGATCGGGATCGTCTGCCGCGACGGGCTCTGCAGAATGAGCGACGGCATCAGGTAATCGTTCCAGATCCACAGCGCGTTCAGGATGATGACGGTGACGATGATCGGCTGCATCAAGGGCAGAACGACGCGGAAGAAGATACCGTACGTGGAGCAGCCATCAACGCGGCCCGCCTCCTCGATCTCCCGCGGCACCGATTTGACAAATCCGTGGAACAGAAATACGGACAGCGGCGCGCCAAATCCGAGGTAGCAGATGATCAGCCCGGTTCTCGTGTCCATCAAACCGAGCGTACTGACCACCTTAACGAGCGGGATCATGATCGATTGGAACGGAATGACCATCGCGGCTACAAACGCAGCGAACAGCAGCCGGTTGAACACCGTGTCCCTGCGCACCATCCGGTACGCCGCCATCGAGCTGATCAAAGCCAGCACCACGTTGCTGATAACCGCGATCAGCAGGGAATTGCCGAACACTTTCGGGAAGGCGGTAATTTTCCACGCCTGTGCATAGTTGTTCCATAGAAAGGCATGCGGCCAGCCCGCGGAGTTGGTCAGAATATCGCCGAAGGACTTGACCGAGTTGACGAGCAGAAAATAGAACGGCACCAGGAACACCAGGGCCAGCAGAATCATCAGCAGCTCAAGGATCATCCGTTTGGCGCGATACCCGCGGCTTGTGCTTGTGCTTGCGCCGGCTCTTGGGCTTGGGCCTCGGTTTGTGCCTGTGTTCGTGCTTGTGTGCATCATACTTCCACCTCCTTGCGCTTCGTGGCGCGCACTTGAAGGATCGAAATCAAGGCCACGACGATAAAGAAGATAATCGCCTTCGCCGAACCCATACCGAAGCGGCTGATGTTAAACGCCTCATTGTAAATGTTCAGCGCGACGGATTCGGTTGACTTGAACGGACCGCCCTTGGTGAGCGACAGATTCAAATCAAAGAGCTTGAACGACCAGGAAATGGCGAGGAACAGACAGACCGTCACGGCCGGCATGACCAGCGGAACGGTGATTTTCCGGAGAACCTGTCCCCTGGATGCACCATCGATTTGAGCGGCCTCAATGAGGCTTTTCGGCACATTGTTCAGCGAGGAAATGTAGATGACCATCAAATAGCCGGCGTTCTGCCAGACAAAGACGATGACGACCGCCCAGAAGGCCGTCGCCTCGGTGCCGAGCCAGGGCAGCTTGAAGAAGGAGAGCCCGGTGGCCGCACCGACGGAAGAAAACCCTTTCACGAAGATGAACTGCCAGATAAATCCGAGCAGCAGACCCCCGATAACATGAGGTACAAAAAATACGGTCCGCAGCGCATTTCGCGTCCGCAGCGACCGCGTCAGCACATAGGCGAGAATAAAACCGAGCACATTGGTTAGGATGACTCCAAGTACGGTAAATTTGACGGTAAACCAGAACGAATTCAGAAACGCCGGGTCTTCCGTGAAGATGTGGATATAATTGCGGAATCCGACCCAGCCCGCATGCCTCGACACCCCGTTCCAGTCGGTAAACGAATAATACAGTCCTAAAAGAAAGGGAACGACAACAATGACGAGGAAGCACAGGGCCGACGGTCCGACAAAAATGAGCTGCTGCAGCAGCTGAGACGATTTTTTCGAGTTCATGCCCTCACTCCTTACACTTTCATGGTTTTTCATTTAATTACCTATATCGACAAGGATTGAATCTGCATCATTTTGTTCTTTTTGGGACAAATTCGGGTATATTTGTAGGGGAAAGGCCGCTTTGCGGCAAGCCGTAGACATCACTTCAGGAGGCTGGTACGATGCTTAGAAGCAATCCGTATAAATGGTGGAACTGGCTCGCGTTCGTCGCCGCGATGGTGGTCAACGCGCTGGCCAATACTGCTGTGCTCGGGGGAAAAACGACAGGGGAAATATCGGACCAATACCCAACCATGATCACGCCCGAAGGGTATGCTTTTACCATTTGGTCCTTAATTTATGTACTGCTGCTTGGCTTTCTTCTCTATCAGAGCGGACGGGTCACCGAAACCCGGGATTCGGTCCGGTCCATCGGTCCGTGGTTTATCATCTCCTGCGTGCTGAACATCGCGTGGCTGCTCTTGTGGCAGTATGAATATATCGAGCTGTCGCTCGTCGCCATGGTACTGCTGCTGCTCTCGCTGTTTGTCATCTATCGGCGGACGCGCAGCATTTATTATCCGACATCCGGAGAGATGTGGCTGATCAAGCTTCCCTTCAGCCTGTATTTCGGCTGGCTTAGCGTAGCCGTCATTCTTAATATTGCGATCGTGCTGAAAAAGAACGGTTGGAACGGCTTCGGATTGAGCGAGCTGGTGTGGGCCGTGGTTTTCCTGCTCGCCGGTGCACTGATCGCCATTCTGGTCAGCTACCCTTATCGGGACAGCATCTATCCGCTGGTCTTCGTATGGGGCTATGTCGCCATAGCCTTGGAGCAGCAGGATCAGGTGGAGCGGGCGTTTATAGCCGCACTCATCCTGGCGATCATTCTGTTCGTCTATGCGATCTATCTTTTCTTCGCCCGGAGCCGGGATCGGGACTGAATGTAACCCCGCAAAGCGCGGCCTCAGCTTCGGCGTATATCCGGTATTTTGCGGGGAGACCCGAAAATCACCCCACAAAGTGGAGACCTCTACTCAGGCGTATATCAGATACTTTGCGGGGAGCCCCGAGATATAAACAACACAAAAAAGCCGGGCTTTGCGAACGGGGCTGCGCCCCGGGCAAAGTCCGGCTTTCTATAGGATATGTAGCTTCCGATCTATTTAACGGCGGCAATCGTCTCGATTTCCACCAAGCCGTCTTTCGGCAAGCGTGCGACCTCAACGGCACTGCGCGCAGGGTAAGGCTCGGTGAAGAAGGAGCTGTAAATCTCGTTGACCGCGGCAAAATCGTTCATGTCTTTCAGGAACACGGTCGTCTTGACCACTTGATCCAGGCTGCTCCCTGCTGCTTCAAGAATCGCCTTCACGTTGTTCAGAGCCAGGCGGGCCTGCTCCTGAACGCCGCTGCCGAACTCACCGGTCGCCGGGTCGAGCCCCAATTGTCCCGATGTGAAAATAAAGTCGCCGACCTGAACGGCCTGGCTGTAAGGTCCGATCGCTCCTGGCGCGGACTCGGTCGAAATCACCTTTTTACTCATGGAAGTCACCCTTTCGTCTTCGTACTATCCTTCTCATTGTAAACAGAGGTTGGCCAAGTTGCAATACGGCACCGCGCTGCTCCAGGCGTGCGGCTGCCTCGATTGCAAGCTGCCCGTCACCCACCTTCTCCAGCTCTGGCTCCAAGGACCGCTCTGCGTATATGAGCAGCGAAAAGACGGTTATTCCAGGCCCGGAACCGTTCCGGTGCGTCCCGGAAGCAGCGCCTTCTGCTCCACTCCGCCGGCGGATGGGGTGATTTCCAGGGTGGCACATTCCTCCGCTTCGCTTACCAGCGGCAAATAGAGCGAAAAACAGCTGCCCCTCCCCACTTTGCTCTCCAGCCGGATAAACCCTCCCAGCAGATGCGCCAGGTCCCGGCTGATCGAGAGCCCGAGGCCCGTCCCGCCGTATTTCCGGCTGATGGAGCCGTCCGCCTGGGCGAACGCTTCAAAGATCCGCCGCTGCTGCGGCGGCGAAATACCGATACCGGTATCTTGAACGTCGAACACGATCCATGAGCCCGCAAGCTTTCCCTCCGGGTTATGCTCCGCACGGATGACGAGGCTCACCTTTCCCTGATGGGTAAACTTGAACGCATTGGACAGCAAATTCCTCAAAATCTGCTGCACCCGGCTCGGATCGGTCCGGAACGTTTCCGGCAGCGAGGGATCCAGCTTGATGGAGAAGCCGACGTTTTCTTTTTGGGCGACCAGTTCAAAATGCATTTGCAGCAGCTGCGGAATTTCACTGATATTCATCTCTTCACGCATGATTTCCAGCCGACCGGCCTCCACCTTCGACAAGTCCAGAATGTCGTTGATGATGCGCAGAAGCTCATAGCCCGACTGGTGGATAATTTCACCGTACTCGGCCATTTCCTCCTTGGTGCGGCTGTCGTCGTTGTCGCTGATCAGCTCGGCAAAATTGATGATGCTGTTCAAAGGAGTGCGCAGCTCATGAGACATGTTTGCCAGAAACTCCGTTTTGTAGCGCGAGGACCTCGCCAGCTCTTTGGCCCGTTCCTCCAGCACACGCTTGGCCTGATGCAGCTCTTCGGCCTGGGCCGACAGCAGCACGTTGCTTTGTTTGAGCTGGATGGTGCGGGCTGCTTCAAGCTGAAAATCGCGGAGGATCAAAGAAAAGATCAAACTCAGCAAGAGGGTGAGCGGAAGCGTGGCCGGCATGATCGTTTCAAAATAATGAGCGGCAGGAATAACCCCTAAAAAGGCAATATCGATACAATTCAGTACGTTCAAGACCAGAATGGCCAGGAAGCCGCGGGTCACAAGACTGAACCCCTTGCGTCTCATCCAAATATTGAGCAGTGCCGCCGCAGCGCCCAAAATGCACAGATTGAACAAACCGGCGACCGAGGCCTCGTTCACGCCGAACGTAAGGCGCGCGAATCCGATGCCGATGCCGATAATGACCAGCGTCACCGGCTCAGCGTAAGTAACCGTCGCAATGATGAGGGGGATGATCCGGAGATCGAAAATCACATTTTCGCTAAGCTTGTATCCGAAAACCATGCTCAGCCATCCGCAAAAGATGATCAACAGCACCGAGCAGGTGTATTTCACATGTTTAGGGGCACGGGCAAGTCCATATTTGTAGACCAGGTTGGCCAAGTAGGCAGCCGCTATGAGCAGGGCCGTGTTACCAAGAAATATTTTGCAAAAATCCATGTACTCACTCCTGAAGATGGATATTAGCCGTGCTCTCTTATCATATCATGGCAGATCCATATATCCAGAATTTATATAAACCGATGCCGGGCTAAGCCGTGATTACCGCGGCAGCCCGCCGAAGCTGGGGGATTCTCGCTGATGTTGCGGCCCATACCGGGTAAATGGGGAACCTTCTTGTGGGTAAACCGGTCAGACCTTTGAGGTAAGTCTATGGCGGATGGCGTGCTTGAAGTCATCCAGGTGAGGTCAGGTCGTACTTGGGTAATGTAGATGAACACCCGAAAGAAGCGCAGCGCTCCCCGGTTGCCGGAGATTCGCTGCGCCTTTTGTTATTTCCACATGCCGACCGCAGGACGAAGAGGCCTACAGCTGACGCGAACGCGTCCAGTCATGGTACTCTTTTTCCGCGGCGTCCTTGGAATGGCCATAGCGCTCCTGAAGCTTGCCGATCAGCTTGTCCTTTTCGCCGCCGATTTTATCCAAATCGTCATCCGTCAGCTCGCCCCACTGCTTTTTGGCTTCGCCTTTCAGTTGATTCCATTTTCCCTTGAATACGTTATGATCCATGAGGATCAGCTCCTCTCGGTATAAGTTGTTGGTCGGCGGAACTATCCGCTCCGCCTGTAGTTCTTTATTACCCGCAGGAACGCGGGCTGAATCCAACGAGCACCAGCAATGCTGCCACAATCTTCATAGCCATAAACCGGTGCGAAAAAAAGATTTTAACCAACATATTGATCGCCTATTGCATTAAGTGTATTAAGTGATATAATACACTTAAATCACATAAGTGACCTGAACGTTTGCGCTTATGCCGAGAAGGAAAGCTGTGCTTCCAGACCAGCAGAGCTTTTAGGAGGGAAGGCCATGGAAGACCAACAGGTTGGCCCGCTGCGGTTCCACATCGACTTCAGCCAACCTTTATATGAACAAATTCTGGATCAGGTGCGAAGCGCCATTGCCAAAGGAGAGATTGGATTGGGAGACAAGATGCCTTCTGTGCGCGAGCTGGCTCAAGAGCTTCGGGTGAACCCGAACACCGTCATGCGGGCTTATCAGGAGCTTGAACGGGACGGACTTACCGAGAAACGGCGGGGTCAAGGAACCTTCGTCACCTCTTCCCCGGAGCATGTCCGGTCGTTCCGAACGGCGCTCGCGGCCAAATATATCGACAGCTTTATGGATCAAATGGAAAGCCTCGGACTAACCTGGAACGATATCCAGTCCTATATTGAACAAAAATACGACGCGGAGGAAGGAGGATCCATGCGATGACGGCACCGATACTGCGATGTGAACAAGTAAGCAAGGCCTATGGGAAGAAGCAGGCGCTAAACGGGCTGAACATCACCGTTCCCGAAGGGCGGATCACCGGTATTCTGGGCCCGAATGGCTGCGGCAAATCCACGTTATTCCGGATGCTTACCGGCCTCGTCCGGCCAGACCGGGGCACCGTGGAAGTGCTCGGCTCGAAGCCCGGCTGGGAAACCAACCGCCACATCGCCTACCTCCCCGATCGGGCCCGCTGGTATCCGAACCATACGGTGCGGCAGGCGTTCGAATGGGGAGAGTCCTTCCTGCCTCGCTTCTCGATGGAACAGGCAATCCGCCTGGCGGATTATATGGATGTTGAACTGGATGCGAGAATCGGCGGAATGAGCAAGGGCCAGGAAGCCCGCGTTATGCTGATTCAGTGCCTTGCCCGGGAAGTGTCCCTCATTATTCTCGACGAGCCTTTTACCGGCATCGACGTCATGTCACGGGAGGCGATTGTGGCCGGCATCATCGACTACCTCGAGGACAGCGGGCAGTCCGTCCTGATCAGCACCCATGATATTCAGGAGGTTGAAGGGTTGTTCGATTACACGGTCATGATGAAGCAGGGTCAGGCGATCTGGTCCGGCGACACCGAAAGCTTGAGGGCGGAATACGGTTCACTGCGCGATGTATTCCGTAAAATGTACGCAAAGGAGTGGCAGCGTTGATGTCATCAGGCACGTTTATGGACCTTGTCCAGCATGAGTTTATGGTGCGGGGCAGCTGGAGAAAACTGAACCGCGTCCGCTTATCCAGAAGCTGGTGTGCCGCTTATATCCTGATTGTTGCTGCAGCGGTGGTCATCGTCACCACTTATCTGGCGGCACGTAACGACCTAGAACTGAGCAGCTTCTGGTATATGACGCTGGCTTTCCCTTACTGGATCTTCTTCCTGGGATACGGCGCTGTAAAAAGAGAATGGTCCAACGATACGTACGGCTGGTGGCTGACGCTCCCGATCCCGAGATTTCGCCTTATTGCCGCCAAATGGCTCGGTAACTGCTTGAAGGTATGGATCGCAATGATCGCCATTTACATCGCCTTATCGGCGTACGTGCTTATTCTGACCTCAACCATCGATCATTACACCTACGACATGGCCGTCTCTTTTATGATTACGGGCATTAACTGGCTGACCGTCGTCGCCGGCCTGACCCCTTTCATCATAGCCGCAGGCATGCTGACCATTAGCGTCATGTACAGCACCGCCAAGCCGCTGACACCGCTCCTCTGGATTCTATTTATGGGAGGCTTCAGCATCGTATACTCCAACATGAACGAGTATTTGCTGCCTGAAGGCCGGCTGGAAACCGCAGGACCGGCGACGTTCTTCCCCTTTCCATGGGAGCTTCCGGCAATCATCATCGGCAGCTGGGCGGTAGCCTATGGCCTGATCCGGGCGGTGACATACGTCATGGATAAAAAGCTGGATCTGTAGCAAGTTCAAAACGCTTTTCTTCTATAAACTTAACGGGATATTCAACGTGGCCGCCGGAAGCCTTTCGTTCATCCGCACGAGCCGGTACTGCCGGCGGCCCGTCATTTTGCAAACATGCTGCTTCACAAAACTTTAGCCGATGCTTCCGGTGCTAGTTTTGCTGCGACGATTTTACTTTGAGGTTATGCTTCACAAAACTTTTAGGAGGTTGTCCCTATGATCCAAACGACGGCTCGCAACACCGCCGAATCTAATCAGACTTCTTATAACAACGATTATATGCTAGAGGTTTCCCGGCTCCGCAAATCCTATCCGAAGAAACAGGCGCTCCAGGACGTGAGCTTCTCTCTGAAAGCCGGCACTTCGTTTGGCTTCCTCGGACCGAACGGCGCGGGAAAGTCCACCACGATGAAAATTTTGACCGGCATTGTCCAGGCCGACAGCGGCTCCGTCCGGCTGCTCGGCAAGGAGGCGACCAAAAATCCGGACGCCGTATCGAAATATATCGGCTACGTCCCGCAGGAAATTACGCTGTACGATAAGCTGTCCGCTTATGACAATCTGGAGTTTTTCGGTGAGGCTTACGGTGTCCGGGGCAAAATGCTGAAGCAGCGCATCCACGAGGTACTGACCCAGACCGGTCTGCTGGACCGGGCCAAAGAGGAAGTCGGCACGTTCTCGGGAGGCATGAAGCGCCGGATTAACATCGCCGCCGCGCTCCTCCACCGTCCCAAGCTGCTGATTCTCGACGAGCCGACGGTTGGGATCGATCCGCAGTCGCGGAACCACATCTTCGAAATGATCCGCGACCTGAACCGCGAAGGCGTGACGATCATCTACTCCACCCACTACATGGAGGAAGTCGAAGCGCTGTGCGATGAAGTGGCCATTATGGATCAGGGCACGATCAAGGCGATGGGCCCGCTCGGGGAACTGCTGGAGAATTACGGACAGAAGGCCATTTACGTGGAAATTGCAGGAGCCCATCACCTACCGGAAGACCCGGATGTAACCGCGGTCCGCAAGGAAGGCTCCGGATACGTGCTGGAAACGGAAAATCTGCATGGCGTGATGCAGCGACTGCTTCGCCTCGCTTCCCAGCACAGCTGGGACGTGAAGCAGCTGGAAATCGTCCGTCCCTCGCTGGAGAACGTATTCCTGCGGGTAACCGGTACCGCACTCCGGGATTAATTCTTTTTCACAAGCATCCCTCTCACTCATTAAGGTGATAAATCGTTCATCGTATGAAACAAGCAAAGAAATGAACAAGCAAAGGAGCAAAACCCATGAGAGCCATGATTATCAAAGAATTGCGGCTGATCCGCAAAGACCGCAAAAGCTTCTTCTTCCTGCTGCTGATGCCAATCCTGTTCATCGCCATGTTCGGTACGATTTTCAACAGTGCCGGAGGCGACAGTTCCTCCGTATCCATCCGCACGATCGACCAGGATCAATCCGCCGCGTCCCAAGCCTTTGTGAAGCAAATGCAGGGGATTATGGACGTGAAGCTGGAATCGTCATCCACCCTGGACGACCAGGTCGACAGAATGAAACAGGGCCAGTTCTCGGCCATGCTCGTCATTCCCGCCGGATTCGAGAAAGCCATGAAGGAAGGCAGTCCCGCGGATATCCAGCTGTACCAGGATCCCACCGCACAGACCGAGCTTGCGCCGATTCAGGCGATCCTCAGCAGCATTTCCAGCCAATACCGCGAGCAGAAGCTGACGGATGTCCTGCTGGCCAAGGGAGATTCCAAGGAGCAGGCAGAGCAGGCGCTTGCCTCCCCGATCCAGATTAAGGATGTGGCGACGACGTCCGACCATATCAGCTATATGGACTCCATGGTCCCCAGCATGACCGTCATGTTCGTCTTCTACATTATGATCACGATGGCCCGCCGCTTCTTTGACGAAAAGAAAACCGGCCTTCTGTCCCGCATTCGCAGCACGCGCGTAAAGCCGCTGCAGTATCTGGTCGGGATGTGGGTGCCCTTCATCCTGACGGTTATCGCCCAGTGTGTCGTCCTGTTCGCCTTCGGCCACTTCGTCTATGATGTCAAGCTTGGCGACGTCGCCGCCCTTACCTTGATTGTGCTCAGCCTCAGCATCTGCGGAACCGGCATCGGGCTCGGCTTATCCTTCCTGGTGCCCGGCGAGGGAGCTGCCATGGTCATCACCCAGGTCATTGCCATGGGCGGTGCCATGCTGGGGGGCCTGTGGGTACCGTCCTATCTGCTTCCGCAATCCGTACAGACCGTCGGGCACTTTCTGCCGCAGTACTGGGCGCTGCACTCGCTGCAGAACATTATCGCTCATGGCGCCCATCTCGGCGACGTTGCGGGACCTGCCCTTATTCTCCTGACGTTCGGGGCCGCCGGCCTCCTGGTTGCATTCTTCCGTCTGCCAGGGTTCCTGCGCTCGGCTGCCAACTGATTCCTTATCAACGTTCAAAACGACGAAAAAACCTCCCGTCCGGAAGTCATCCTTCACGGCCGGGAGGTTTTCTTGGTTTCCGATCCTTGGTCATCGCTTATGTATCGTCGCCTGCCGCTTTTCCCAACCTTTGATTTCTCATATAGTCGACAAAAATGCGGGCGTATTCCGGATCCCACTGCGTCCCTCCGCCCTCTTCGAGTATGGACAGCGCCTTGGCGACATCCATGCCTTTACGGTATGGCCGATCCGAAGTCATCGCATCAAAGGCGTCGGCTACGGCGATAATTCTCCCGAGCAGCGGGATATCGTCCCCGGCCAGTCCGTCCGGATACCCTTTCCCGTCGTATCGCTCATGATGGGACCTTACGCCGGGAAGGAGCGGCGCCATGGCATCCTTCGGCTCGATCTGCTTCAGAATTGTCTCACCAAGCACCGGATGGGCCTTGATTTGGTCGAACTCCTCTTCCGTCAGACGCCCTTCCTTCAACAGAACGGTGTCCCGGATGCCGATTTTCCCGATGTCATGCAGCAGCGCCGACTGGCGGATCACGTTGATATCCTCCTCAGTCATCCTGCTGAGCCGCCCGATCAGCTCCGAATATTCGGCCACCCGCAAGGAATGCCCTGCCGTGTAGGCGTCTCTGGCATCGAGCGCAACGGCGAGGGTCACAAAGTAGCTGTCCAGCATCGCCCGGGTCTGGGCTTCACGCGACTGAAGCGCCCGGACCATCATGTTGAAGCCGGTGGCCAGCCGGGAGAACTCGTCCGAATACACGTTTTGGACCGTCCGCAGCCGGCCGTCCTTGACATGATTCATGGCGTCGTACAGATGGGAGATCGGCCGCTCCACCTCATGGGTCAACAGCCTGGCACCCGTATACGTAAAAATGATGTCGACCAGCAGGATCAGCCCCGCCCAGCCCCAGTACCCGGTCATCATTTCCTCGTTTAAATTGCCCAGCCGAATCTGGGCAGCCAGGGTGAACAGCAGGAGCGGCGAGGTACCGATCAGCATGGCGCTGAGCAGAAACTTCGGACGGATGGACAAGACGACATGCCCCTCCGGATTCAGCTCAATGCGGTGCGTTTCCTGGGCGAGCCGATGAAATTCCTCCATCAGCGGCCGGACCGTCGCCGTCGTCAGAAAAAATTCGATCATCGCATGCATGCTGGCTACGAGGAAGGCGCCGGCTGCCGCAGCCGCAACATAAATCGGCGGGAAATGAAGAAGGCCACGGCTCATCTGCCACAGTGTCAAGCCGGCCGCAGGTACGGCAAGCCCGAGGAAATGCGGTACCAAAATCCGGAACACCGCCAGCTGCGGCAGCTTATGTGCCTGACGGTAGGCTGTTTCAATGGTCTGAACCATACAGGTCCGGCAGAACAAGCCCTGCCGGATCGGCCGAACGTGCCGCGTGAATACCCAGGATTCCACCGCGACCATGACCGCCATGGAGCAAGCAAAGATGATCGCCAGCCGTTTGATCTCCTGCGGAGAAATGCTGATCGTGGTCAGAACGAGAGCGCTGCCCACGATCCATACCGCGAATAGCGATCCGAAAATATAATTCCGTACCAATTTGTTCCGAAAAGCATAATACAGGGCAACCCCCTGCAAACGGGTAGAATCGGTATCCATAAGCCAGCCTTCCTTTTTCATCAATATAGGCCGTTCGGCGCAGCACTATTAAGAATATCGGTTATTTCATCCCAAAATGTGACATGAACCAGCGACAAAAACCAACTTTTATCATAAAATCCCTCCGTATGAAATGGTGCTTTTGCACATTTATACAAGTCTGGTGGGCGATATAATTTCCTATTGCATTTATAAACAATATGTGATATATTATAAAAATATAACTTCATTTAACCCTTTTCGTTCCCCGCAAGAAAGAATAAATCTTCAACCTCGAAGACTTAATTTCCTATTTTGAAATAACCCAATGCGAAGTATGAGATTTAAGATGCTATTTCTGATTCACGCTGGCGCGGTCATCGGAGCCGCAAGGACAAAAGAGAGGCAGGGCTTTTGTTGTTTTGGAAGTCATTATTCTGTTAACGAACTAGAACAAGGAACCAGACTGCAGCCTTGAACGGCTGTCAGGGGTTAAATATATGAGGCGGCCGCAGTGCCGCCAAAGCCAAACCCCCCGGAGAAATGTCCGGGGGGTTATCCATATTGTCCAATGTATTTACGGCCTACTGCCACTTCCTTCTCTCGTCAGGAGGCTTAGCCGGCTTTGCTGTATCCGCGGAGCGACTCCGCATGCTTCATCGATTCAATGAGCGCGATCGGGTTATTGTCCATGCCGCCCGCGTTGACCCGGTATCCCATGTACTGCCCGGGGCCGTCGATTCCCGGTTTGACGGTAAAGACTACTTGAATGCCGAGATTGCGGCAGAGACCCAGCACCTGCTGCGTATAGCCGCCGTAGGGAAAAGCGAGAATATCGCGGCGGTTGCCGATTTCATTCCGGAGAATTTGATCCGCCCGGGTTAAATCACCCTTCACCCGCCGAATATACTCCTGCTCCGTCTCCACATGCCCGGTGGTTTTGTTATGCTCCGGTCCCATCAGCATCGGCTCCAGCCTGTCATGGGTTTTCCCTTCGGGGCGAACATAAGCATAAGCGTGCGAATCAAACGTATGGCTGTAAAAGTCGATACCGCTCCGGTGCATGAGCTTGACCTGGGCCCAGGTCAGCTTCGGCAGTCCGGGATGCTTCGGATTCCCCACCGTCGACACGATCAGAAAATTCGTTGCCGGCACGTGGTACTTCTTCAGAATCGGGAACACATTGGTATAGAACGTCTCATAGCCGTCGTCAAACGTCATCAGCACGGCGTTGTCCGGCACCGGCTGATGCCGGGTGACGAAGTCGGCGTACTGCTCCATCGTAATCCAATGGAATCCGTTTGCCTTCATGGCCTGGAGCTGCTCCTCGAATACAGCGGTATCCAGACTCTTGTCATTGATCGGACGCGGGGAGACATCGTGGTACATCAGCGTGATGACTTTGTTTTTATAATACACCGCACCTGGCGTCGGTCTCGTGGAAATAAAGCTGTAAGCCGGAACACCGCCCTCTTCCTTTTTGATGTGAGGCCTTCCGGGATAACGAACCAGATGATACACATAAGGGCCCTGCCTCCAGACGAAAAATGCCGCGAACAGCACAAGCACGGAAAAGGTGCAGTAGAGGATAATTTTTTTTCTCAGCATCACGTTCCAATCCCCTTCGTTCCATAAATTCACTTGCAGAGGGATGCATCCCCCGCTCTATAAACATACTCTGGAAGCAAGGAGTGATGCAAATGCCAAAATACCGGATCATCGTCGACCTGTCGGAACGCACGTTATATTTGCTGGACGGCGACCAGACCGTCAAATCCTATCCCGTAGGCATCGGAAAAATGGTGACGAAAACCCCGACCGGGGAGTTCACGATTGTCAATAAACAGGAAAATCCCGGCGGACCGTTCGGGGTGCTGTGGATGGGCCTCTCCAAGCCCCATTACGGCATTCACGGAACCAATGATCCCGCCTCTATCGGACGGGAAGTCTCCCACGGCTGCATCCGGATGCACAATGAGGATGTGCTGGATTTGTCTTCCTACGTTCCTGTGAATACAAGGGTGACCATCCGGCCGTAATGGCCGTAAGTGCCGTCAGTCTTGATCTGAAACGACCTTGATTCCCTTCTCTTTGCGGTACTGGATCACCAGCTGCCGCCAGAAATCATAACTTCCCGTTTCATCAGCAATATAAGGCTTGTAATAGCGGTAAGCCTCCTTTGCCCAGTCCGGGCAGGGCATGCTTAACAGCGCCTGCTGCTGCTTGATCCATTCCGCCTGCTTCGCAACCGTGTTCTGCAGCTCGCTAAATGCCGCCTTTTCCTCAGGAGTCATATGCGCCCCCTCCTTCCAGGCATCGTATTGGTCCAGGTTATATTGATCAATAATCCGGATTAGCTTATCTGCATACTCCGGGTCCGTGGCATAACCGGCGGCGCCGATCGCGGCGGCGGCCGATCGCCCGTCTGTGCGGAGCGCGCCGGCATACTTGTCACGGTCCCAGGACACGCCGTTCACCAACAGGCTTGAGTGATCGGCCACCGATTCGGCCCAGCTGTTGTACGCGCGGAAGTCGGCTATCACCCGGCCGGCCACGCCGCGAACGTACTCGGTGGTCTGCAGGCGCATGCTCCCCGCGGTGCCCTGTCCCTTGATGCCGAACAGATTGTTGGCCTTCACCGCCAGCTCGCTCGTACCCCAGGCGGATTCGAGGGCCGCCTGGGCGATCGTGAGCGATGCCGGCACGCCCGACTGCAGCTGGTCGAATTCAGCCAACGGTGCCATGATGGCGATAAAGTTTTGTTTCTTCATAATCCTCCCTCCCAACCCTCGGGTACATACAATGCTGACCGCTTGCTAACGGCCTGGACGCGGCTGCCGCCTCACGTTTTCAGAGCACCTGGGCCTTGTAAAAATTTCCAAACCGCTCCGGTATGAAGCATTTGCCTAATTCTTCATGGCTTCTTACAATAAGAACATATGTAACGCTTGGAGGGTGGATGTATGAAGCAGGCAAAAGCAGATCATTTTATCATCAATCAGGAGTGGGTTACCCCGGAAATCCGTGCCGTTCAGGCCGGTCCGGAAGATGTCGCAGCCGCGCAGGGACTGCTGTTTCGAACGGCGCAGTGGCTTCAGAGCATAGGCTCCAAGCAGTGGAATCAGCTGCTGACCGGCGAGGATCGGCATCATATCGACGAGGCGGTCCTGCGAGGGGACGTCTTCCTGTTCAAAAAGGAGGAGCGCCTTGCCGCCATCGTCATCCTCCAGCAGCATGCAAGCGAATGGGACCGCAACCTGTGGGGAGAGGAGGGGCACGATACCTCTGTCTATCTGCACCGGCTTGCCATTGAACGCGAATTCGGGGGGACGGGTCTTGGCAGCGCCATTCTGCACTGGGCCTTGACCGGAATAAGGTTCCAGGGCAAAGACCGAATCCGTCTCGACTGCATCGCCGACAACCCCGGCTTGAACCGGTTGTACAGCGGGGCCGGCTTTACGCTGAAGGGCCAGCATGAGAGCGGGTTTAATATTTATGAGAAAATGGTGAGGTAGCGTTCGCTCCTCAAGCGGATAACTACGCAAAAAGCCTTCCAGCATGTCGGAAGGCTTTTCTCATATCGTATATAAAATGCAGGTTTTACGAGTTGGTTAATGGGACGATACCGAGGCTACGCCAATCTTGTCGATGATACGCTGGCTCTCCGGATTCAATCCCCGGACGGCCACCTTTTTGTTCAGCGCCTCATACTTGGCCAGCACCTTGGACACGGCGTTCACGCCCGACTGATCCCAAACGTGGGAGTGGGAAAAGTCAATCGCAATCTGCTCGGGATCCTCCTGGTAATGGAAGAGATGCACAAAATGGTTCATCGTTCCGAAAAACATCTGTCCTTTGATTTCGTACACCTTTACCCCATGTTCATCGATATGGGTCTGCGCGTGAATACGCGCCATTTTCCAGCCAAAATTCAGGGCGCTCAGAATGACTCCGGTCACAACGCCGATCGCCAGGTTGGACGTGGCCACCACGATTACGACGGTCACGACCATGACGATCGTGTCACCCAGCGGCACCTTGTTCATCGTTCGTAAAGAATGCCAGTCGAACGTGCCCACCGATACCATGATCATAACGCCCACCAGCGCCGCCATTGGCACCTGCTTGACGACATCGCCGAGCACGAGGATCAGGAACAACAGAAAGGCGCCGGAAATGAAGGTCGACAGCCGGGAGCGGCCCCCCGACTTCACATTGATGACCGTCTGGCCGATCATGGCGCAGCCTGCCATCCCGCCGAAAAAGCCGGTGAGGATGTTGGCGATGCCCTGCCCCTTGATCTCGCGGTTTTTGTTGCTGCCGGTATCGGTCAGCTCATCCACTAGGTTGGCGGTCAAGAGCGTCTCGGTCATGCCGACGACGGCGAGCGCCAGCGCATAAGGCAAAATCGTCAGGAACATATGAAACGACAAGGGAACCGACGGAACATGAAATGCGGGAAGCGACTGCGTAATGGTACCCATATCGCCTACCGTACGGACATCGGCATGGGTCAGCACCGAAATGATCGTCATGACGATAATGGCGACAAGCGCTGAAGGCACCGCTTTGGTGAGCAGCGGGAACAGATAAATAATCAGCAGCGTTGCGGCCACCATCAAGTACATGATCCAGGTAGCCCCTTCAAAATTCGGCAGCTGCGCCATAAAAATAACGATCGCCAGCGCGTTAACAAAGCCCACGATGACCGATTGCGGGATAAATGTGATGAAGCGCCCGAATTTCAGCGCCCCCATGATCCACTGCAGAATGCCGGTCAGCACTGTCGTCGCAAACAAATACTCGATCCCGTACTTGGCAACGATCGGTCCCATCAAGGATGCCATGGCACCGGTGGCCGCTGAAATCATCCCCGGGCGTCCGCCGAAAAACGAAATGCTGACGGCAATCACAAAGGATGCGTAGAGACCGACCATCGGATCCACACCGGCCATAATGGAGAACGCGATGGCTTCGGGAATAAGCGCAAAGGCAACGGTTAGACCGGACAAAATATCTTTTCTGACATTGCTAAAGAAGCCTTGTTTGATCCAGTTCAAAAACAAGAAATAATCCCTCCTGTGGATATATAAAGTTGTATCTGTAGGGCTGATCGTGCTGCTATCCGTTCATGAAATGTTACGGGGTGTTTCAAGCGGGCTCCCCACTCTCAGGTTCGCCGGGTCCGATGGTTCACTGTTTTTCATTATAGCGTTATAATCGTCTGAACCCAAAACTGCATGTATGCGCTATTTCCCTCTGTATACTAATCCATTCTCCCATTTACTCGTCTATATTTCCTTTTTCAATCCATATGTATATACTGCGGTATCTGCCTTTCTTATGAAATGGCGAAAGCCCCGCCGGAGGGCGGGAGCTTCGTTGCCCAAGGACCGCTTGGGCCCATGGATTAATAAATAAAGGATTTGGTAATGATGACGAGCAGAATAAACAGAACCAGGATGGCTCCCGTTGAGGTAAATGGGTTTCCTACACCACTCATGGTTTCTCCCCCTCTCTCCTGTTTATACTCTATCGTATGCCGCGTAAGGAGAATCGGTTTGGACAAATATCATTCAAGTCCATTTGCCCTATGAAAATGCGCGATGTTCCCGGGGGTAAAGGACCTTGCCGCCACAACTCTATCGAGCTTATCAATGCTGTTCCGTGGAAGGAACGATATAGGAAATACCTATAAGTATAATACGGTTTATATATTTCCATAATGAGCGGGCTGCCGGTACAATGAAGTCAATTCCAACAATCCACGGGTAAAGGAGAATGGTGATGGACAGATCTGTGATCAAGCTTTTTGACGCCAATGCAAAGGACTATGACCGGCAGCGGAGGGGACTGATTCCCTGCTTCGACGACTTTTACGGGATGGCCCTGTCCCTGGTGGAGTGCGGCAATTCTACTCCATGTATTTTGGATCTGGGGGCCGGAACAGGCCTGTTCTCCAGCATGGTACTGCTCAAATACCCTGAGGCACGGCTTACGCTGATGGATTTAAGCGACAGCATGCTGCAGGAGGCCCGCCGGCGGTTTCACGGGGCACCGAATGTAGATTATGTTACCGGGGATTACAGCAGTTATCCGTTTACGCAAACTTACGATGCCGTCGTCTCTTCCCTCTCCATTCATCATCTGTCCCATCCGGAAAAAAGGCAGCTGTTCGCCACGATCCATCGGCTGCTGAATGAAGGTGGCATCTTCGTCAATGCCGATCAGGTGAAGGGCCATACCGATCAGGCGGACGTATATTACCGGAGACGCTGGCTGGAAGAAATCAGGGCAAGCGGTCTGCCGGAAGAAGCCATTCAGGCGTCGATTGAACGCAGAAGCCTGGATATCAACGCTACCGCCGCCGACCAGATGCAGTGGATGGAAGAGGCCGGCTTGGAAGACGTGGACTGTATGTACAAGTATTTGGACTTCGCAGTGTTTTACGGAAAAAAATCAGGGCGGACTTCCTAGTCCCCCTGATTTTCTGTTTAGCGCCGGATCAGTCGGTCAGCCTCTGCCGGAAGCCGTCCATCAGGACGTCCAGCCCGAATTCGAATTCCTCCTGCCATCCGGTATCGGTCGTATGGGAAGCCAGCCGGATCATATTCGGAAACTGCTCGCTTGGCAAACTGCGGAAGAACCGGGCGTACTCCTCGCTGAGCTGAGCCTGTGCTTCCTCGCCGGAACCGGCCATCCCCTTCAGCCGCACCTCCTCGGCCACAAAGCCGAGCACATGGTTCTTCACCATGGATGCCATCCACGGGATGTGACCGTCCGCAAATCCGGCCGACGCAAAGATTTGGTACAGTCTTTCAATCTGCAGCAGACGGTGGTATCCCATGGCGATGCCGCCATTGAACAGGTCCACCGCATCACGGTAGCGGTGCAGTACGCGCCGGAATGCATGCCCCCACTGGATCAGCTGTTCCTGCCAAGGCAGGTCCGGGTCGGGCCTGTCCATTTCTTCGCTTATTTTATCCCCGATAAGCTGGAGCAGCTGTTCTTTATCCTTCACATGATAATACAGGGAAGCGGTCTTTACCTGGAGCTCATCGGCAATCTTACGCATGCTCAGCTCCTTCAAGCCAAATTCATTCAACACGCGGAGCGCCGTCCGGACAATCCGGTCACGGTCTAGTGGAATGTGCAGCTCCTCCTGTTCCCCCGTGCCGGAGAAGGGATGCTGGGGCACCGTTCGTTTTCTGGCCATCGATGAGCCCTCCTTTTCACTTGACAATTATAGCATACGCCATTATTCTAATCCCATTAGATTAATCTAAACACATTAGATTAATGGGCAGTGGTATTCCGCAACGGAATCAGAACAGCCTAGGCAAAATTTTACGATGTGAAGGGAGTTTTATATGAATCCAATTTATTCGGTAGTCCGGTCCATGAACCGGTACCTGGGCGAAATTTGGGAGGCGATTCTTCAAGAGCATGCAGAGGAACTCAGCAGCATGTTTGCGGAATTCGGCGACCGCGCGTACGGCGTCTATATTCAACAGCTGATGGGTCCGATCTGCGAGGAGGTGCGGAAGTCGGGATACGAGGTCCCCGCCGGATTCCGCTTGTCGGAGTCAGTCGAGAACTGGGGCCCGCCCGAGGAGCGTGAGCGATGCGTATGGTATGTGGTCAGAGACGAAACCGGTAATCCGTGCGGCACGGCAGTGCTGCAAATTTTCCATTCTCACGCCCGGTTTCATCTCCCGCAGCCGCCTCGCTTTTTAGCCCTGGAAGAAACGGAGCAAGAAGCCATTCTCCAAGCACTCTGTACCTCAGGCGTGCGCCTAAGCGGACTGCCCCAGCGTTACCGTCATTCCGCCGGCGACGAGCCGCTGGAATGGGAATACGGGACGGACGCGGGGCTGCTCGAATACGTGCAATCATACCGCGGCCACACGGCGGTGGACTTTAATTATGCGCTGTCCTCGTGGGGGCGCCATGGCTGGGAGCTTGTACAGATCGTGCCGCATCAGGACCGCCTGATCGGTTTTTTCAAGCGTCCGGTTCAGCAAGCCGGCGAAAGGCAATAACAGCAAAAAAAACACCCCCGGAGCTTGTTTTGAACAAGCACCTGGAGGTGTCAGGCGGTGAGCGATACCCGTTACACCGCGGGCTGCCGCTGCTGCTTTGCCGCATCAATCGTCGCATGGATGATCACGCGCAGCGCCTGCAGCATCATTTCCTGCGGCAGCGAAGGCAGGCCCGGCTTCTGCAGCGCCATTTCCGTAGAGGCCGGGAAATGGACAAAACCCGCCAGCGTTGACAGCTTCTGCTCACGGATATAATCCAGCACAGCGTACATCGTGTTGTTGCAAATAAACGTGCCGGCCGACTCGGACACGGCAGCCGGAATCCCCTCCGCCTTCAGCCGGTTCACGGCCTCTCGGATCGGCAGCCGCGAGAACAATCCGTCCGGTCCTGCCGGATTAATGGGCAGATCCTGCGGCCTCTCCCCTTTGTTGTCGGCGTATGCCGCTTCCGGCGCCACGTCCTTGACGTTCACCGCGATCCGCTCCGGCGTTACCGCCGTCCGGCCTGCGGCCAGGCCGCAGCAGATTACGGCGTCCGGCTGATAGTCACGCACCACCTCAAGCAGCCTTTCGGCACATTCGTCATAATGGACCGGAAGCAGAACCGTCCGGATCTCGGCCTCCGCAAACGTCTCCTCCCGGATATCCCGCACGAGCTGCTCCGTCGGATTGACCGCATTTCCGCCAAAGGGCTCAAATCCTGATACCAGTATTTTCATGAAGCTTCTCCTCCCGGCAAGTCTTTCTTTCCATCATATCAAACGGGACAGATCGTTCCTACCCGAAATCGCGCCGCCAAGAAGGGCTGCTTCCCCGCGGATTCCGTTCCTTTTTGACCTGCGATACGTAAGGAATCCAAAGTCTCCGGAGCCTGCATCTCAAAAAAACACCCTGCCCGGCAGCTGACGGCTGCACGGCAGGGTTCCCGTCTACAAATTATATCCGCCACTGTTCGGCTTGGTCGGATTGGAGATAATCCCCAGCGTCGCCAAAATTCCGAGCACCAGGTCCGCGGCCGCCACAAGCTCTTGCCGCTTCATATCCGACAGTTCAAACGCTCCGGTGAGATGACCGATCAGCTGCACCAGCAGAAGCACCTGCGAGACCATACTGATCCAAAGCGCATAGTTGCGAAACCGTTTCTTCTTGAGCATCATATGACCTCCTTTAAGGTCATATATATTCATCCGCCCCGGCAAACTTGTCCGAAACTTTCACGGGATGGACGAGCGATGCCAGCGATTTTAGAGGAGACCTGAGTCCAGAGCCTCCAGAAACGTCTCTTCGGACATCACCCGAATGCCCTCCCGTTCCAGCAGAGCGGTCGTCACCCCGCTGCCGGCCACCTTCTCATTGGCGAAGGAACCGTTATAAATCATGGCGCTTCCGCAGGAGGGGCTGTATTCTTTGAGCACCACCATGGACGCACCGACTTCACGGGCTTTTTCCAGCGTCCGGTGAGCCCCCTGAATATACATGCCGCTGACGTCCCGGCCCGATTTCTCAACAACCCTTGCCCGGCCCTCCAGCACGTCCCTCCCATCCCCGCCTACGATCTCCGCAGGCTCTCTCGGGGTGACGAATCCCCCCAGCAGTTCGGGGCAGACCGTCACTGCCCTGTTCTGCGCCACCATTTGCTGAATGACTTCATTCAGACTGTCGGTTCCATTATAGCGAACCTTCAGTCCGGCCAGACAAGAACTGACCATAATCATACCTGTTCACCTCCTGAACTGTTAATCCGTTTCACGTAAACTATTTATGACTTTAACGAAAGTATACTGCATAAGCCAACTGCTGGGGAGGCCCGGCTTCATGGTGCAGGATTTCGGCGAAAAAACGAGGAAAGTCCGGGACCAGGCTCCCGGACTTTCCTCGATATCTCTTTTTCCCCTTGCCCCAGGGGTGCAGATGTTACATGCTTAACGCCTTTTTCGCATTTTCCATATCATTGGCCAGGAGCCGCTCCAGATCGTAAGCAGGGTACATCGAACGCTCCTCCATGAATTCAAAAACCTTGGCATGGAGTTTAATCGCATTGTTCAGATGCTTAACGAAAACCTCCCTTAAGGCCGGTGTTGCCGTTTCCGTAATCGCAAGCGCGTAATTGCGAACCCAACCTTTGGCCTTGCCCAGCAAATGGCCGGCATAAAAGCCCGTCATGTCTGCCGCTTCGGCTTTGCCGCCTCTCGCTCCCGGGACCGGTGCTTGCGGATAAAACTGCAGCAGGTCCTTTATGTTTTGCTCCAGGCTCATAATAGCCTCTTTATACAGGGCGTGCAGCTGCGGATCGGTGACCTTGCCGATGTCCATTTTCAGGCAAATCAGGTCGTTGGACTGTGCTGCTACCAGCTCATGCATTTCCAATGTTTCATGCCATGCTAAGTGTTTCACTTGGGCTTTCTTTCCAGAAGACAATGCAATCCCTCCAATCGATGATGGGATAGCATATGCCCAGGGCGCCCAGAGGGGAAGATGTCTTGCTAAAAAAATTAGGCGCGCTCCCTTTTCTCCTTCTTTCTTCCCTTCTTCCCTCGGACCGAAGCCAGCGTCGCCTGTTCCGGCAGGCGCAGCAGCCTGGACTTGGACACCCCGATCCGCTGCGACACATAGATGCCGGTATGCCCGGAAAAATAATAACTGACGACGCAGGCGATGAACATGTATACCAAATTCCCCGAACCGAACAGCTCGATCCCCATAATAAAGCAGGCAATCGGGGTATTGGTCGCACCGCTGAACACTGCGATAAAACCGAGGGCTGCCATAAACGGCACCGCTAGATGGAGCAAGTCCGCCAGCGTGCTGCCCAGCGTTGCGCCGATGACGAAGAGCGGAGTCACCTCTCCGCCTTGAAATCCGGCCCCCAGCGTAATCGAAGTGAACACGGTTTTCCAGAGAAACGCCAGCTTTGGCGCCGTCCCTTCAAAAGCATCGCTGATCAGCGGAAGGCCAAGCCCGAGGTACTCCCTTGTGCCGAACGCGTAGACAATGGCAATCAGGATGCAGCCCCCGGCAAAGCTCTTGACCGCCGGATTCCGGAACCAGCCGGTGAACCGCGCCTTCAGCCAATGCGTCAGCTCGCTGAACAAAATGCTGGCCAGGCCGAACACCATCGACGCGAGCACGACCTTCAGCACCGTGATCAGCGTGATCGACGGAATTGTGTTTACGGAATAATGAATATGATGAATTCCCCAGGCCTTCGTGGTCAAATCCCCGATAAAGCTCGCCACAAAACAGGCAAACAGCGCTTCGTAACGGATCATCCCCAACGCAAGCACCTCCAGCCCGAAGACTGTTCCGGCGAGCGGCGTCCCAAAGACCGAGCCAAAACCGCTGCTGATGCCGCACATCAGAATGATGCGACGGTCGGCTGGGCTAAGCCGAAGTCTCTTGCCGATCCATTCCGATAAGCTCCCACCCATCTGCACCGCCGTTCCTTCCCGTCCGGCCGAGCCGCCGAACCAATGGGTCAGAATCGTTCCGAACAGGACGAGCGGAGCCATGCGCAGCGGAATAGCTCCGCCGCCGTCATGAATCTGCTCCAGTATCAAGTTATTGCCCTTGGACGCGTCCTTGCCGTATTTCCAATACAGGTAGCTTACCAAGGCACCCCCAAATGGAAGCAGCCACAGGAGCCATGGGTGCTGCAGACGCTGCTGCGTAACGGCATCCAGCGCTGCCAGAAACAAGGCCGATCCGGAGCCAGTAAGCACCCCCACCAGACTCCCGATGACCGACCACTTCACGATATAGCCAAGCAGCGCGAGATGCATGAATTTGCCTGCGTATACATATAACCTGCGTTTTCCCCTCGTCATCCGTTTTCCCATTACAGCGGTTTCCCCCCAGCTATGATGTATTTCCTATTGTTCCTCATTCAGGGGCAAATTACCGCTCCCCTGCTTGTCCCGGTGCCGAATGTCTGCAAAAAAATAGACTCCTACCAGTGTCTGCACTGGTAGGAGTCATTAGCTCACGGGCGGTTAAAGGCGAACTCCATCGCCTATGTTGTTACAAACTATTGTAATGAGCGACTGGCCTGAAGTCAACAGAAAATCTGAACGCCACAATAGACGAAAAAGCACCCGTATCGCGCTTTCGCTTTACGGGTGCTTCTGCAGCGAATTAGTTTCCCTGGCGCACCGTCCTCTTAATGGAGAGGTTCAGAAATTTGGCTGAGGGCATCGCCGGCTTCGTTGATGTGGATGTTCATCGTCGCCAGGTCGCCAATGGCGCAGATCCCTACCATTTCTCCGTTCTCTACAACCGGGATGCGGCGGATTTGATGGTCGGCCATCAATTTCGCGCACTCGTGGGCATCGGTGTCCGGCGAGCACGAAATGACATCGCTTGTCATGCAGTCATGGCAGTGTACGCTGCCCGGGTCTTTCCCCGCAGCTACGCAGTTCAGCACGATATCGCGGTCGGTAATCATACCTACCACTTTTTTGCCTTCGCAGACCGGAACCGATCCACAGTTGACATCGCGCATGATTTGCGCCGCAGCCGTGATCGAATCATGGGGTGCGCATACCTTTACGTCTTTGGTCATTACGTCGCGAACCATCGTCATTGCTGTTTACCTCCTCTAGGAATGATCCCCCGTATTTTACCCAGGGGTCCCGGGATTATTCAGGATTGGCGCGCTGTGCTAAGAACTACAGAAATATGGTGCAGCTGTCAGCCTTCTCGATTCATATAAGTGATCCCAGGGCTGTGCTCATCGGCCAGCTCAGGCATCATCGGTATCGGGAAGCCCTCCGGCGGCTAGATCACTCTCAGCTCTCCGCCGTTACGGCTAGGCGTTTGTCCGCTGAAAATTTCACCGATGATAATATATAAAAAAAGCGCAGGACCCGTAACGGATCACTGCGCTTGTGCTGGTCTCATGCCCCCGGATCGATCAGGCGGGCTAAGGACCTTTCAGCAATTAGTATCCCCAAGTTTTAGCGATGATGACAAGCAGAATAAAGAGGACAAGAATGATACCGACGCTCGTCGACCAGCCGCCACCATAACCAACTCCACCAACTTCGCTCATGTGATATTCCCCTTTCTTCATAGGATCAGTTTTATTCTATGAAAGAAACCTTTCAGCGTTGTGGACAGAGTCAGCGGTTTAAAAGACTATTTTTCCTCGGTCCCGAGTGAGCCCACGGCTAGCTGGCGGGATTAGTACAACGCGTGCTACCCTAGTAATCCAACTTGTACGTGCCTAGATAGTGAGAAACTACTTTATTTATAATAAAAAAAGCCCCTGCCAGCACTTAGCCAGCAGGGGCTTCCTCATTCATGACTTTTTATTACCAACAGAATGCCTTAACAATAATTACCAACAAAATAAAGAGCACCAGGATAGCACCTACGTTGCTGTGCAAACCGTAACCGTATCCTACGCCACCAACAACACCGTCGCTCATACATGTACCTCCTTTGTAAGAAAGTTAATATTACAATATGTACATTCCACCATTTGGTATGGGTAAACGCACTTAAGATTTGATTTTTTTCCTGATTGAAAACGCCCGCTTCGAAAGCGGGCTTTGCCTTACATCAAGGAAGTTTTTATGAGCCACCATACTATATGCCCTGTATAGGTAATTGGTTCTTACATATAGGTCTTTATCATTCCTGAATCTTGTCCTAATTTGGAATACCTTGCACGCCTCTGGATTGCTCATGCTGCACTGCTAGGACCTGCGACAGTTGTCAGGGGAAATTCATTTTCTTTTAATTGATGGAAAAAACACGCTTTACTCGACTAAAGGGCAGAAAAATGGTAGAAGATCGCCCAAATCAACAAAAAAGACGCGGTCTCCGAAATCCGGAAAACCGCGTCCTGTAAGGCTTATGAAAGATGCTGGTGAAGGGAATTGAACCCCCGACCTACGCATTACGAGTGCGTTGCTCTACCCCTGAGCTACACCAGCGTGGAAAATGAAATTTTCCGTCAAACAAAAACTATTATACAACTTCTTCTCCAAAATGCAATACTTCATTGCGATTGGAATTTACTTCAATTTGTTGCGGACCGATTGCAGCTTCTGGGCGCTGGTTGAGGCTTTGTCCCGTCTGTCGTCGATTTTGACCGAAGTGGATACGCGCTGCGCGCCGGCCAGGAACGGGGCTTCGTGAAGGGCTGCTATCGCCTGCCATACATCCGGAAGAGCTCCCTCAATGATCGTGCTCATCGACGTCAGCTCGTAGCTGATCCCCTTCTGCTCCGCCAGCACCTGCTGCATTTGTGCCACATAGGAGCTCAGGCTGGTCGTGGCCGTTCCGATCGGAATGACCGTTACCTCTGCAATTGCCATGGTCGTGCGCCTCCTTTATCCTTTTACAAGCGGATCGAACTTTATTCCTAATTTTATTGTACCCGACCGCCTATGGAATCGCAAAAGGATAGCCCGCAAAATTTTTTATTCGCGTTTTTCCTGCAAATTCCGCCCGATTTCTACCTTTTCCCCCCCTCTAGAGCCTAATCTCCAATGGTTCACAGTAGCGCCCCGGGGGTCCATCTGGTATAATTCTCATTGCTCGTCTTTTAAGAGGAACTAGGTTTACAAACACAATATATTGGGTTAAATTAGTATGAAAGCAACCAAATATAGTGGAAACAGGTGAACACGGCTCGATTTGCCAGGCGTTCATAATAGGGAAGCACGGTGTGAATCCGTCACGGTCCCGCCACTGTAACCGGAAGGCCGAGAGCTCCGAGCTTTCGGCACGATATCGGCTGAGGCCACTGTCCGTCACGCGGACGGGAAGGCGCCGAATATCGCATTTTCGGGAGTCAGGAGACCTGCCTGTTTTGTCTCACGAAAGGCCTACGAGGAATAGGTGCGTGATGCCAGTCGATATCTATACATAGGGTGATAGATATTTTTTCCCATGCTCGTAAATAGGGCATACGGGATCTAGCGGCATTTTCGTACCTGTGCTTCAGGTTCTTCGGAAATGCCTTTTGTATGGGCAAGCACAGCAAGAGCTCCCTCTTAACAGCATCGTCCTACTTTCCGTTATACCAAATATACAAACTTTGAAAGGAGATCTGCACCATGCCGCAGCTCGTTACCAAACCGAACAACCGCCAGCTGGCTTTTGATGAAATCCGTCTCTCCGTTTATGCCGACCGAATCCTGGAGGGGCTGGAGACCCTGGACAAGGAGCGCCTCCTCCGGGGCGTGCAGAGCAAACTGCGCCGCGAGGAAGTCACCGGCGACGAAATCAGCAGCGCGTTCACGATGTCGGCGCTTGAGCTGGTCACCAAGGAGGAGCCGAACTGGAAGTTCGCCGCAGCGCGCTCACTGCTGACCTCCCTGTACAAGAAGGCCGCTTACAACCGCCGCTACAAAGCCTATCCTGACGAGCCATATGGTGCGTTCTACCCTCTCATTACCGAGCTGGTGCAAAAAGGAATCTACCGCGAGGAGCTCCTCACCTGCTATACAAAAGAGCAAATTGAAGAATTGGGCCGCTGCATCGATTACAAATGCGACCTGCTGTTCGACTATATCGGTCTGCTGACCCTGTCCGACCGCTACCTGGCGCATGATTTCGACGGACGCGTTATGGAGCTCCCGCAGGAGCGCTACATGGTCATCGCCATGTACCTGATGCATACTGAGCCAGAGGACAAGCGCCTTGAGCTCGTGAAGGAAGCGTATTGGGCCATGAGCAACCTGTACATGACCGCCGCTACGCCAACGATGTCCAACGCCGGCAAGAAGGTTGCTGGACAACTGTCCAGCTGCTTTATCGACACGGTGGACGACTCGTTGGAAGGGATTTTCGACTCCAATACCGACGTGGCCCGTCTCAGCAAAATGGGCGGCGGCATCGGCGTTTACCTCGGTAAAGTCCGGGCGCGCGGCTCCGACATCCGCGGTCACAAGAACACCAGCTCCGGCGTCATTCCTTGGATCCGCCAGTTGAACAACACGGCGGTCAGCGTTGACCAGCTCGGTACCCGTAAAGGTGCGGTTGCGGTCTACCTGGACGTCTTCCACAAAGACATCCTGGCCTTCCTGGATCTGAAGCTGAACAATGGCGACGAGCGCATGAGAGCGCATGACGTGTTCCATGGCGTGTGCCTGCCGGATCTGTTCATGGAGGCCGTTGAGGCCCGCAGCGAGTGGAGCCTGTTCTGCCCGCATGAAGTGAAGAAAATCATGGGCTGGAAGGATGCCAACGGCCGTCCTGCGGGTCTTGAGGATTATTATGACGAAACGGTAGGTCAAGGCTCGTTCCGCGAGAAGTACGCCGAAGCGGTTGCCCACCCGCTGCTTCCAAGAATTACGGTGCCTGCGATCGACATCATGAAGCGCATCATGAAATCGCAGCTGGAAACCGGCACGCCGTACATGTTCTACCGGGATACCGTCAACCGTGCGAACCCGAACCGTGCACATGGCATGATCTACTCGTCCAACCTGTGCACCGAAATTATGCAGAACCAATCCGCCACCGTGGTGGAAAAAGAAGAACTCGTGACCAAGGACGGCCAAACCCGGATCGTCATTTCCAAGGTTCCCGGCGACTTCGTCGTCTGCAACCTGAACTCGATTCACCTGGCCCGTGCCGTTCCGGACAATGTGCTGGACCGTCTGGTGCCGATCCAGGTACGCATGCTGGATAACGTCATCGACATTAACAACATTGAAGTCCTGCAAGCCCAATATACGAACAGCCAATACCGCGCGGTTGGACTCGGCACCTTCGGCCTGCATCACCTGCTCGCCCTTAAAGGCATCCGTTGGGAGTCCGACGAAGCGGTTGAATATAACGACAATTTGTACGAAAAAATCAACTACCTGCTCGTCAAATCCAGCATGGAGCTGGCCAAGGAGAAAGGCCACTATCCGAAGTTCAAAGGCTCCGACTGGGAGAACGGCGCTTACTTCACAAGCCGCGGTTATGTCGACGGCGAGCATGAAGGCAAGTTCGTCACCACCGAGCAGTGGAAAGAGCTCCAGCAGGAAGTGCAGCAGAACGGCGTCCGCAACGCCTGGCTGTTCGCCATCGCACCGAACGGCTCGACTTCGATCATTGCCGGCTCCACCGCCAGCATTGATCCGCTGTACGACCTTCTGTCTTACGAGGAAAAAACGACCTACAAGATCGCCAACCCGGCTCCGGACCTGTCCGAGAAGACGATCTGGTATTACAAAACGGCATTCCTGATTGACCAGCATTGGTCCATCAAGATGGCCGCGGCGCGTCAGCGCCACATCGACCAGGCTCAAAGCTTCAATCTGTACGTTCGTCCGGATATTCGGGCGACGGAATTCCTGGAGCTTCACCTTCACGCCTGGAAAGCCGGCATCAAAACGACGTACTACGTCCGCAGCCGTGCGCTGACGATTGAAGAGTGCGAGTCGTGTGCGTCGTAAAAGATATTAAAGCCTAAAACCTTTTTCGATCCCTCCCAAACCCTCCCTTTCAAGGGAGGGCCCCGAGGGCGCTGCCCTCTGGACACCCGGAATGTTGCGGATGACCGGCGGGTGGCGGATTTTCTGATGTGAATATGTGCTGTGAGTCGCTTTCGTCCCCCTCCTGCTTTGCAGGTTATGGGGGACACGCTTTTACGTTTGAGCGGTGCGAGTGGTGGTCTCCTCGATTCTCGGAGACCCCTTGCGTCGCGCGGCTTTGCTCCCTGTTTTGGCTTCGCCAAAATACGGGAGGCTCGCCACGCGTCCGGTAAAACTGCCAACTAAAAACGGGAAAGGGCTACTGTATCAAACCTTATAAATACACTACTGCATGATAAGTACAAAACCATTTAGACAGATTGTTTGGGAAAGAGATGAATGATTTAGATCAACTGATATGGATTACAGCATTCTGCGATGGATGTTGATATATATGAGCAAGTAAAAACAGAACTACGAGGAGGAATCGAGTATGCAAATGCAAAAGATTTTTAACACCGAAGCGCCGAACCGCTCGACCCGCATCATCGAAGGAGAATGCTCGGGCATCCTGAACTGGAACGATATCCGCATGCCCCATATGTACAAATTGTATAAGGTTCTGCTGCTGAACCACTGGATCGCCGACGAAATTCCGATGGCCAAAGACGCGCAGCAGTTCGTCAACCTCGATCCGGAAGAGCAGCGCACCTTCAAGATCAACATTTCCTTGCTCGCCGTGCTGGACTCGATGCAGACGATGTTCATCGGCGACGTAAAGCGTTATTTTACCGATTCCTCGCTGGAGGCCATCTCGGCTATCATCGGGCAGCAGGAAGTCGTACACAACCAATCCTACTCCTACGTGCTGTCTTCGATCGTTTCGGAGCAGGAGCAGAAAGAGATTTTCGAATACTGGAAGCATGATCCGGTGCTGCTCGACCGCAACCGTTTCATCTCGGAAATCTACCAGGAGTTCCGCGACGAGCAGAATCCGCAAACGTTCTTTAGAGCACTTGTTGCCGACCTGATCCTGGAAGGCATTTTCTTCTACAGCACATTCGCCTTCTTCTACAACCTGGCCCGTGACCAGAAGATGATGGCGACCAGCCAAATGATCTCCTACATCCAGCGCGACGAGAACCAGCACTGCTACTTCTTCGGCGAAGTGTTCAAGCAGCTGCTCAAGGATTTCCCTGAGCTGAACACGAAGGAGAACACGGACTACGTCTACCGCACGATCGACCGCGCGGTTGAGCTGGAAACGAACTGGGCGCACTACACGCTCAGCGAGGTCAAAGGCATCGATCTGAATGAGCTGTCCGACTACATCAAGTACATCGCCAACAAACGCCTGAAAATGATGGGGATGGAAAAAGGCTACGAAGGCGTGGATTCCAACTGCATGCCATGGATTCGTCCTTTCTCCGACGAGGCGCTCAACGCCACCAAAACGGACTTCTTCGAAGCCAAATCCCGCAACTACGGCAAGGTCGGCGACGACAACGGATTCGACGATCTGTAAGCCGCTCGCCTGCAATATGCTAGTTCCGCAACAACCGGGAAGTGCTGCTCCGCTGCGCTTCCCTTTTTTATTGGATCGTGTATGATGGAACAAAAGATATTAGATCCGCATGTTACCGTTTGGAAAGGAGCTGCCCGTTGCCCGTGAATAAATCCTTGAAGGCTGTCTTGTTTCTTGTCGCATCCGCGATTCTGACCCGGCTGATCCCGTTCTCCTCCTGGTTCCGCACCCTGGATACGATGATTCATGAGTTCGGCCATGCGGTCGTCACCCTGCTGCTCTCCGGTAGGGTTCTGCGCATTGAACTCAATGCCGATCACAGCGGGACCACCTACTCCTATTTATCCTCCGGCTGGAGCTCCGTGCTCGTCTCGCTGTCGGGGTATACGATCGCTTCCATCTTCGCTGTGCTTCTGTTCTACGGGTACGCCAAACGTAAGCAGGCCGCCGGGCTGATCCTGATCACGCTGCTGGCTGCCGTCAACCTGCTCTTTTTTGTCCGGAACAGCTACGGCGTTTGGTGGCTCGTCATCTTTATGGCGCTGAACATCGTGTTTTATTTGCTGGGCAGCACCGTGCGCAATTTCTATTACCTTCTGCTCGCCTTCCTTTGCCTGGAAGAATCGGTTGTTGGGCCGCTTACCCTGGCCATTACTTCCTTGACCAATCCGCGGCAGGCCGGTGACGCGGCCAACCTGGCTCACATGACGGTGCTCCCTGCCATCGCCTGGTCGGTGCTGTTTCTCCTGTTTGCGCTTTGGTGCACCACCCAAAGCCTTACCTTGTTTTGGCGGAAGCCCGCGCGAAAGCCTGCAGCAAACACCAGCATGCGGACCGGATAAAACTTACACCGTTTCGAATTCTCTCAACCCAAAAAAAAGGCTTGTCCCACACGTATGTGGGCGCAAGCCTTTTCTGCTCTTATCGAGTGTTCGTATGAACTGGGATCAGCGGCGCAGCATGCGTCAACTGCTACGTCTTCTGCCAAAAATCAGCGACAGAATAAACAGGATCAGGAAGACGAAGAACAGCACCTTTGCGACGCCAACGAGCGCAGAAACGATGCCGAAGAAGCCGAAAATCGCAGCTACGATGGCAATGATCAAAAACAAAATCGCGAGTCCGATCATCGTGATCACCTTTCTTTCGTTAGAATGTGGTACTTGTTTTTAACCCTGAATCGGAGATTTGAACCTTGAAAAATGCCCCAAATCCGCATATAATTTGTCCATATTTGAACTGTTCATCAATGAACAAATTAATAAGCGAAAGGTTGCCTGAGCCATGGATCACCAAGAACGCCAAGATCCTCAAATCAAGCTGGCCGCTGAAGTCGTTCAATCCTTTTCTGGCATTCAAAAACGCCTTCTGGAGTTTACCCGCAGCAACGCGGAGGGACTAGGATTAACCGTGCTGCAGCTCGCCATCCTGAACACGCTGTATACCGCGCCCGGCATGACACTAAGAGAATTAACCGAGCGTCTCTCTTCTCCTAAAAGCACCCTTAGCGTTCAAGTGGAAGGCCTCGTCCAATCGGGATTGGTGGACCGTGTTATCTCCGAAACAGACCGCAGGGAGGTCAAATTGAGCCTTACCGCTGTTGGACGGGAGCGATCCCTTCAGTCGGCGGCTAAGCCCCGCTCCTACCAAGCCATGGCGTATGCCCTCGAGCAGCTCCCCGCTTCCGATGTGGAGAGCCTGCTCCGCATTCACCAAAACATACAAAAGCTTTTGGAGGAGTACACATCCAGGTAAGGGATGTATGTATATTGTGCTTTTGATCGGTTTACGCTATACTAAACCGCAAAGAACTGAACAGTGACATTACGCCGATGAACAGCATCCAACTGTGAGGCGTTTTCGACCGGAGCGGATGGCGATTCCCGCGTGTACGCAGCATGACAGTGCAGCGGCTCCTCCATTCTCTCTCTAAGTTAACCGGCCTCCGTCCGTTATCGCGGAACCAAGCGGATCGGCACTGCCTTCGGGCAGGCTGGTCAAATTGGGTGGCACCGCGAGCAAGCGCTCCTCGTCCCAAGGGATGAGGGCGCTTTTTGTATTTTTACAGGACAAAAGGACAAAGGAGACGGTATCGATGTTAAACATTCAATTCATCCGTGACCATCAGGAACAGGTACAGCAAGTCGCGGAGCAAAAAAACATTCCCTTTCAGGTGGACGATCTGCTGGAATGGGACGAGAAGCGGAGAAGGCTGCTGCAGGAGACGGAATCGCTAAGGGCTCAGCGCAATGAGCTGACCAAGAGCATCGCGGGACTGCTGAAGCAGGGCAAGGACGAAGCCGCGGAGCAGCTTAAGGGCCAAGTGAAGGAGATTAACCGCAGCCTGGACGGCTGCGAAGCCGGTCTGCGCGAGGCAACCAGCAAATTTGAGGAACTGATGCTGCTCGCCCCCAACGTTGTCTCGGAGGACACGCCGATTGGCAAGGACGACAGCGACAATGTGGAAGTCCGCCGGATCGGGACGCCGCGGCAATTCGATTTTGAGATGAAGGATCATGTCACGCTCGGCGAGCTGCACGATCTGTTCGATATTCCGCGCGGGGTCAAGACGGCGGGCAGCCGCAGCTATTATTTGAAGGGAGCTGGCCTGTTCCTTCATCTGGCCGTACAGCGGCTGGCGATTGACCTCCTGGCCTCGCGCGGATTTACGCCGATGGACGTACCGGTCATGGTCCGTCCCGAAGCGCTGGCCCGATCGGGATTTTTCCCTACCGGGAAGGATCAGACCTATGAGCTGGCCGGTGAGGACAAGTGGCTCGTCGGCACTTCGGAGGTGTCGCTGGTGTCGTACTACAGCGACGAAGTGATCGACGCCGCCCTCCCTATCCGGCTCGCGGGCGTGTCGAGCTGCTTCCGCCGGGAAATCGGCTCGGCGGGCCGCGACGTACGCGGCTTATACCGCGTCCACCAGTTCGCCAAGGTCGAGCAGGTCGTTCTCTGCGAGAACGATCCCGCGGCGTCGGAGGCGATGCTTCAGGAAATTACCGGCCATGCCGAGGAGATCCTGCGGCTGCTGGAGCTTCCTTACCGGGTGATGGCCGTCTGCACCGGAGACATGTCGCAGAAGACGTATAAGCAGTACGACATCGAAACCTGGATGCCGAGCCGCGGAGCCTACGGCGAAACCCATTCGTCGTCGAATCTGCTCGACTTCCAGGCCCGGCGCTCGAACATCCGCTACCGCGATGCGGAAGGCAGGCTGCAGCACTGCCATACGCTGAACAATACGGCCGTGGCCTCGCCCCGCATTCTGATTCCGCTGCTCGAAAACCATCAGCGGGAAGACGGATCGATTTACATTCCGAACGCCCTTCGGCCTTATATGGGCGGCATCGCCGAGCTGGTCCCCCCCGTCCCCAAAGAGGAGTAACCGCGGACTATTGGGGATATGGGAGATCAGGAATGGCAGGAGCGGCGATAAAACCGGAAGACCCGAAAATGAAAAGATATTGTAGAGTCACCTCCCTGCTTGCCGGGAAAGAAGAACGGCCCCTATACTGGTTTAAAAAAGTTATTTTATAGCGGAGGTGGTTGGAATGAGCGCCCACGATATCGGGACCGAATATTTCCGGGTGGTCAACGAGAAATTCGCCGAACTGAAACGTTCCGCCGAGAAGGCGATCGCGCAGGTTCCGGACGATAAGCTGAATTGGTCGTTAAACGAAGACTCCAACAGCATTGCGGTTATCGTTCATCATATGAGCGGGAACATGATCTCCCGCTGGACGAACTTCCTTGATTCCGACGGGGAAAAAGAAGGCCGCGACCGGGACAGCGAGTTCGAGGGCACCGTGGCCTCAAGAGAAGAACTGCTGGACATCTGGAACCGCGGCTGGGGCGTCTTTCTGAAGGCGCTAGGCTCCCTCAGCAGCGATGACCTGCTGCGGACCGTCTACATCCGGGAAAAGCCGCATTCGGTGCTGGAAGCGATCGAACGGCAGATGTCGCACTATTCCAGCCATATCGGGCAGATCATTTACATCGCCAAGCAGATTCAATCGGACGCTTGGGAGACGCTGACGATTCCGCGCCGCAAGAGCTAGCGGATGAAAGGCCTCCTCTATCGGGTGATTTTGCCCACAGAACATTAGCCTAAGCAAAGGCAGCGCAATAATGCCGAGAATGGGAACCTGCTGGTTCGCCGCCCCGGCCGATATCAGTGAGTCGTCAAAAAGGGACAAAGTGAAAAGAGTTTCCTCTTTTCACTTTGTCCCTTTTTATTACCGCCTGCCTTGGGGTATGCTCATGTTTAAGACGGATTCTTGGCCAAATCCGCTGCCTGCGCTGGCGTCAGTGCGCCATCGTACACGCGCAGCTCGTCGATCAGCCCTTTAAACGGCGGATCCCACCAGTTGACGCCCAGGCTAAAGCTTGCCTTCGTGCCGGTAAACCAGTCCGGGAAGTTCGCTCCCTTGAACTTCTGCACCCCATTTACGTACACGGTCAGCGTGCCATTCTCCGCGGAAAAGGCCAGATGCGACCACTCGCCGGTCGGAATGGTCAGTCCGGTCGCCCCGTCATACCAGATCGTGCTGCCCGACCAGACCATCGTATTGTTGGCGACGGCTCCCCGTGGCACGAGGCTCACCCAATGGTCGCCGTCCTTCGCGCCAAAGAAGGCCGTCGTGTACGTCGTCAGCTCCTCCGGTTTGATCCACAGCGCAACCGAATAGGCATTGCTTGAAATCAGTCCGTCCGGCAGCCGGATCCCGGAGGCTCCATCGAACTTGGCGGCCTGGCCTTGTCTGCCCTCGGCGAAGGTGATGCTGCCGCCGGACTTGTCAATCCGGTCGCCGGTCACCGTACCTGCGGCAAACCGCCCCTGACTGTCCGCAAAGCTGCCATCAAGGCCGTAATAAGCAGACAGCTTGGCGTCCTGGTACGGCAGAACGGTCACCGTAAAGGACTTCGTCAGCGAAGCGCCGCCTTTGGTGATTGTCGCAGTGAGCACCGCTTGAACCGGGGCGCCGCCCGCCGGACGGTGCACCTCACCTTTGGTCGATACGACCGCTTCGTCCGAGCTCTTCCAGGAAATCGCGGTGTGCCGGGTTCCTTCCGCCGGAAGGGCGAGGTCCGACACGACCTTCGCCGTATCCCCCAGATTCAGATCGTTGTATACGTCCTGAACCAGCGCCTGATCAGTTTTGTCTTCAAGCCGGCTGCCCCAGACCGCCACGCCCTCCCGCGAAGAAGCCGTGAAGGTCATGACATAACGCTCGGACACCGGATCCCAGCCGCTGGCGAAGACGCCCTTGTACACGGAACCGGCAATGACAAGCTCCGCCTCGTTGTGCCCGGTCTTTTTCCAAATGCCGGTCACATCGCCTGAAATCGTGTTGTCCTTGTTCAGCCGGATATACACGGAGGACTGGATATCCGCGGTCGTCCCTTTTCCGTGGTTGATGAATTTATATTCCCCGATCAGGTCCTGACGGTCCACCTTGCTTAACGTTTCTCCTGCATACCGGTATGGGGCAACCACCGGCCAGCCGTCCGCATTCATGTACATTTGATGCACCCGCACCTCATGCGCTTCGCCCATCTGCGGGAAACGGGTATGGAAGACGAGGAACCGCTTGCCGGTCGCATCATCCAGCAGCACGGAGTTATGCCCTGGAGACACATAGCCTACGCCGATGCCGGTGCCCGGATCGCCCACGTCTCTGGCAAACAGGTAGTTCCCCATCAGCTTGTTGCCGTACGGCGCGTTGTCCGTGTCTCCGGGCAGAACGGCGTTCTGGCCCTGGGCATCCACATACGGTCCGTCCGGGTTCTTCGCGCGGAACACCCGCATGTTGTAACCTCCGTCGGCTCCAAGCCAGCCGTAGGTCATGTACAGGTAGTAGTAGCCGGTAGCTTTATCAAACACCACATACGGACCTTCGCCCGATTTGCCGTAACCTCCGGCCACCTTCGTGCCGAAATACCGGTCCACCAGGCGTCCGTCGGCGGTCTTGCCGTCTTTGCCGGGATATTTCACCTTGCCGGTCTTCGGGTCCACGGGAAGGACGAAGATACCACCGGACCAGGAGCCGTAAGACATCCAGAGCTGCCCGTTTTTGTCATAGTACAGGTTCGGATCGATCGCATTCGGATACGTGCCGTTGGCAAACGACCCGTCAGCGTTGAACCAGGCACCGCTTGCCCCGCTGAGCTGTCCGCCGTCGATCAGCTTCGGAATGTTCGTGTTCGTCCACTTTTTATTGATCACGCTGTCCTTATCCTTGGCATCGCCCTCCGTAAAGCCGGAGTACACCAGGGTATCGACATACTGATAAGGCCCCTCGATCTTTGGCGACACGGCAAACCCGATGGTCGACCGGATATACGTCGAGGACGTGCAGTAGTACAGCATATAGGCGCCTTTGGTGTCGTCCGTATTCACATATTCGGGATTCCAGAACACGTCGGGAGCCCACACGGAAAAACCGCCCTTGCTGTCCGAATCATTTTGTCCGGCCCAGGCGAACGACCCGGCCAAATTTTGCGCCGGATCGCCATACAGCACGTTGCCCGGCGTCGTATACCCGTTCGTAAACCGGGTCCAGCTCTGCAGGTCCTTTGATCGGGCCGCTTCAATATGCGAACCGAATACGTAATACGTATCCCCGTCCTTCACGATGGATGGATCGTGTACGGATACGTTTTGATACACCGGCGCCTGTCCCTGCTGCTCCTGTGTCTTGCCGCCTTTCTGCGCCGTACTGTCCGGCCCGGTACCAAATACCTGCCCCGGAACCGTGACGAACAGCATCATCATCAAAAATGCCGAAACCCACCTTCTGTTCATGTTTGCTCCCTCCAACAAATAAAATTTTCAGAAAATAAGATCATTCAACCTTTGGCGAAAACGCATTCATTGATCCGCACAGCGCTGCTTCATCGTGACCCCTGCCGCGGCCCGGCGACCGATCCCTCCCTTGTTACCGTTTCGTCGACCTGTAAACCGCTTTCAACACGTATTTTGTTTAGATAAAACTAAAATGTTTTAAGTAATCATATAATGATAATCATTAAATTTCAATCGTCTTCGGAAAATATTTAACTTATCGCTGCTCAAATAACAGTTATCATCCTTCATTAAGTTTAGGAAAGTTTAAAACAAAAAAAAGAATGAGACCCTAAAGTCCCATTCCTTTCGTCCGTTCAAGTATTCAGCTGTAAAAAACAGGCTTTGACCGCTCAACCTTGCACGTTCAAATCGCCCATACGCCGCAATACAACGCCCGCTTATTCCCAATAAAACGGTCCTTTCCCCTGCAGCCGGGCGAGGCCTTCCACGAAGAAAAAGTCGCCGTAAATCAGCGGCACGTCCACATTCGTTTGGTTCGGATAATGGCTCGTCCCATGCAAAATGAGGCCTTCCTGCGCATGATCGTCAAAAGCGCCGTAGTTCGCGTATAGCGACTCCAATATGCGCACGGCCGGCTCACGGTAGACGGCTGCTTCCAGCTCACCCACCTGCTCCGACAGCAGGAGCAGCCCGCTGGCCGCGCACGCGCCGGCCGAGGAGTCGCGGTATTGCCTTTCTTCCAGCGGCGCCCGGAAGTCCCAGTGCGGCACGTGGTCCTGCGGCAGATTGGCAAGGAAGAAGTGGGCGACACGCTTGGCCGTGTCCAGATAGGCTTGCTTGCCGGTATGATGATAGGCCAGCGTCAGGCCGTAGATGGCCCAGGCCGTGCCGCGGGACCAGGCCGACTCCGGCGCATAGCCCTGGCCGCCGATGCCGCCGATACGCTCGCCCGTGTCCGGGTCGTAGCGCATAATGTGATACACGGAGCCGTCCGGACGGACAAAGTCGGCGGCCACCGTGTCCATATGCGCCTCAGCGACGTGGCGGTACCGCGGATCGCCGGTCATGGCGGACGCCTGGAACAGCAGCGGCACGTTCATGGCGCAGTCGATGATGGTGACGCCGGCATTGTCCTCGCCTGCGGACCACGGATTCCAGGCGCGGATGAACCGGCCTTTCAAATTAAAGCGGGCGGCCAGGTAATTCGCCGCCTTGAGCGCCCTCCGCTTCGACTCCTCGCTTCCCGTCAGCTTGTAGGAAGCCAGGCTCGTCAGCGTCCACATAAATCCGAGGTCATGGTCGAGACGGGTGTAGCCGTCCAATACTTCATCGAGCCGGGCCTCGCATTCCTCGGCGATCCCCCGCAGACGCTCGTCCCCGCTGCCGTTATACAGCAGCCAGAGCAGCCCCGGCCAGAAGCCCGCCGTCCACCAGTGCGGGGGTTCCAGCACATACTCGCCGTTTGGGCTGGCATGGGGAAATCCCGCCCCGATGCGCTGGCTCGTGCGCCGGACTTTATCCAGCGCCTTGCCCCAAGCTTCATTTACCCATACCGCTTGCGCGGCCTGTTCCGTCATATTCACTCCCGATCCCCGCTTTCCCTGTCATTTGGCTCAAACTCAAAGGTGACGGCGACCCGGATGGAGGGCTCCGGCTTCCGGACCGTCAAATCGATCGTGTACCATTCGGCTTCGCATCCGTCATGGTCCATAAACATCCGCCGGGTGATCTCCGGCGAGAGCATCCCGCCGTCATAACGCATAATCAGCTTCAAGCCCTGCTCTCCTGATCCTTGGAGCTCGATCCGGTCCCCCGCAAGCCGCGGCCGGACGCGGGTGACAAAACGCTCCACCACCGAGCTTGGCGCTCCTGCAAACCGATACTCGTCCGTAAGGGCCAGACTCGGCAGCCCGCCCTGCATCTCCCAGCGGAGCGCACGGCGCAGGCTTTCCAGCCCCGCGTACCGGTAAGCTTGCGTGAGGTCCACGCCAAACACAGCTCCAGCCTCATCGGCATAAGCCTCTTCGACCACCGCCCGGCTGTCCTCTCCTTCGGCCTGATACTGGCCGCCGACGATCGGCACGCTGTGCCCCTGCGAGCCGTTGCAGTCGTAGGTGTAGCGCTCCGGTCCGAAATACGACTTCGTGTATTCCCCGCTGCCGAGGTCGGCGAGGAAAAACTCGCCGTCCCCGTACAGCATGAACTGCCCGAGGTCGTTATGGTTGTGGGGCTCGGCGTTATGCCCGCCTTTGGCTGCAAAGCCGAACGCGCAGCCGGGGCCGGCATGCCGCCAGATGAGCCACTGTGCGTCGGGCAGGTAGCCGAAGAACGGCCCCCACTCGCTCTGGGCCGGCTCCCCGCTCCGCCACAGCAGATTCCGGATGGCCGGCGCCCAGCGGCTGCAGTGATCCTGCGTAAACGCAGCCCGGAGGCGGGCCGGCGGCCGCTGGAACTCGGGATACAGGCCGGCCAAATAATCCGACAGCCCCGGCTGAATGCTGCCGCTTGGCCTGGAGTCGGAGAAGTTCGCCACCGCGCTTCCGCCAAGAAAGCATGTTTGCAGAAACAGCGCGATGCGGCGGACCTTGTCGCTGGCGAACCAGTCCAGCCGTCCACGGGACCGCTTCCGGAGCAGATCGGCGTAATACGTAAAATAACCGAATCCGTAATTCCAGTACCCGAGCCCCTCCTGACAGGCGCCGTCTTCACCGAACCCCGTCAGGTAGCAGTGCATGCTTCTCTCCGCCTTCGCCAGAACGGCCGCCAAACGGTCCGCATCCTCCATTAGCAGCAGCGCCGCAGCGCCGATCGAACCGGCGCACACGGCGGACCAGTTATGTACGGCCGACTCCCAGTGATACTCCCGGGCCAAATACGGCTCGAACAGGCGGCGATGCACTTCATCCCGAATTCGGCTCCGGATCAGGGGCGGCAGATCGTCGCCCGCCAGGTACAGCAGCTCGCAGAGCGCAAAGCCGGTTTCGGCACTGAACAAATCGATCTCTCCCCCGGCGTCCCCTTCCCCCAGGTGGGCGGGGAGGCACCAGGTATACTCCTCCAAAATAAGCCACAGCGTATCGCACAGTGCCTCGCGGTATTCATCCCGCTCCGGCTCAAGCATCGTCAGAATCGCAAAGGTGTTCAGCCGGCGGCGCCGCTCAAAATACACCCGCTCATACCCAAGCCGGCGCCCGGTACGGGCAAAGTCGGCATACAGCGAGTACGTTAATACCGGCAGCGGCAGTCCAAGCAGCCGCTGACCTTCCGCCTGAATTTCACGCCGGTCCGCTTCATACAGGTCCGAGGTCCGGACCTTCTGCCAGAAACGGGCCGCGTCGCCGTCCGGATAATACAGGTCCAACCCGGCGGGAACCATGTCATGAGTCACTTCCTTCAGGGACGGACTTCCTTGCTCGTGACGGGATGATGATTCCAGCAATTGCGAATCCTCCTCTCTTATGCGGTCCAAGTCTCACCGCAGCCGGCTCCGGTATTCGACCGGGGTCACGCCGGCATAAGATTTGAATGTCTTAATGAAATAGCTTTGATTGTCATAGCCCAGCTGCTCGCAAATCTCCCCGACGGTCGCTCCCGTCCGGTCCAGCAGCTCCTGGGCCCGCATCATTTTGAGCCGGGTCACGTATTCGATAAAGGTGCTGCCCGTCTCCTTCTTGAACAGCCGGCAGAAGTAGCTGGTGTTCATGTGGAGGTGCTCCGCCACCTCGTCCAGCGAAATCCGGCTGTGCAGCCGCCGCGTGACGTACACGCAGGCTTCGGTAATCTCGGGCCGTCTGCCGGACTTATGTCCGCCAAAATCGGTCGCCGCCCACGACTCCAAATGCCCGTTCAGCCAGGCATGAAGATCTGCAAGCGAATCGATGTCCGCGATTTCCTTGTGGAGCGTATCCGCGGACGATGCCGTCGAAACGGAAGGGATGGCTTGAAGCTTCAGCTTCAAATCGAGCAGCAGCTTGAGGATCCAATCCTTCACTGACTCCGGCGGATACCGCTCTTTGCGGATCCTCGCGGTCCAAGCCGCCGTCGCCGACCGGATCGCCTGCGGCTCCCGGTCCAGTAAGGCCCCGCGCAGCTCGCCAAGTGCCTCATCGTAGAAGCTGAACAGATCCCGCGGCGGCAGGTCATCCCCTTCCGGCTCCGGCTCCAGCCTCGGCCTTGATGCGCGCAGCTTCACCGTCTCTCCGGGTTCCAGATAGAAACGCAGCCCGCCCGAGGCCAGCAGACCGCTGAGCGCCTGCTTCAAGCTCTCCGGCGAAGCGCAGGGCTCGCCGATGCACAGCGACATGTCAACCTTAAGTACTTTTCGCAGCGCGGACTGGATTTCCTTCAGCATCTGCGCCGTTTCCTCATAAAAATTCCGATGGAGCCCCGGCTTGCCGGAGAAAAACAGCAGCCAGGTTCTGGCATCGTAACCCGCGTGTACCCCGCATGGTGCAAAGTTCTCCAGCACTTCCTTCATGACGTTGCCGACGGCAAAGCGCAGCGTTTGATCCGAAAAGAAGCGGTATTTCACCTGCCGGTAGTTCTCCAGAAATCCAGCGACCGGCAGGGTGTGCTCGCCTTCCCGGAGCAGGCCGTACTCCGCTGCTTCCTTCCTCCAGTTCTCCGGGGACAGCAGGGGCAGATCGATGAGGTTTTTCAGGCTTTGTTCCTTCCGCAGCTCCTTCGCCTCATCATACATGCGCTTCATCCGGCTGTGCTCCCATCCGGCCTGCTTCTCCTCATCCATCGCCTGCTTGAACCGGGTGAGCCGCTGTACCAAATCCTCCGGGTCAAGGGTGTCCTTCAGCAGATAGTCCTGTACGTTCAGACGGACGGCCTGCTGCGCATACTGAAACTCGCTGTGACAGGACAAAATGGCGATGCGCACGGCGGGATTCAGCTCCCGGATGCGTCCCGACAGCTCCAAGCCGTCCATCTTGGGCATCCCGATATCCGTAATGAGAATATCCGGAGTCTGGCGCTGGGCCTGTTCCCAGGCGCTCCATCCGTTCTCGTGGGTGGACATCAGCCTCAGCCCGAGCTCCTCCCAGCGGATCGTCTCCGACAGCAGCTCAATCACGGGGTAATCATCGTCAGCCAGCATGACATTATACATCCCGCAGCCCCTCCTTCCGTGGAATATGCATCTCAATCACGGTTCCGGCCCCCGGCTCGCTGTTCACGCAAGCCTGGAATCCATCGCCGAACATCATGTTCATCCGCTCCGCCACATTGGGCAGGCCAATGCCTGAAAAGGAGCCGCTTGACGGCGAAGGCTCCGCTTCATAGGCGGCTCCGTTCAGGATCCGCATCAGCTCCTGCCTCCGCTCCTCTTCCATTCCCGCGCCGTCGTCAGCGACCGTCAGAATGATCCGCTCCGCCTCCGTCACCGCCCGGATCGATATCGTGCCTGCCTGGCGGCTCAGCCCATGAATCATCGCATTTTCGACCAGGGGCTGCAGGAAGAAGCGCGGCACTTTGATCAGAAACGCCTCCGGGTCAATATCCAGCTGCAGCACGGCCTCCTCCTTCTGCCGCAGGTTCATCAGGGCGACGTAATGGGAAATCAGGTCGATCTCCTCATGCAGCAAAATTTCGTCGTCCTCGCGGCTGATCGTCATGCGGAGCAGGACCGACAGCGAGCCGATCATCTTGGCGCTCTCCGGATCGCCGCGCTTCATCACCTTCATCCGGATGGAATTTAACACGTTGAACAAAAAATGGGGATGAATCTGCGCCTGCAGCATTTTAAGCTCGGCCCTTCGCTTGCGGGCCTGGTGGTCCGACACCTCGGCGATCATCTCTTTGACCCGGTCCAGCATCTGGTCGAACAGCAGTCCGAGCCGCCCGATCTCATCGTTGCCGGCAACGCCTGAACGCACGTCCAGGTTGCCGCGCTGCACCGCGTTCGTTACCTTGCCAAGCCGGACGAGCGGCGTCGTGAACCTGCGCACCAGCACGATCAGCAGCAGAAGGAACACGAAGAACGAGATCATTTCGAACAGAAATACTTTGCTGAAGATGGCATTCAGGTCCACGATTGCGTCCTGATACGGCTGCATCAGCACGAGATGCCAGCCGTTCATCGGAATCTCCTGCTCCACTACCAGGAACTTCTCCCCGTCGATCCGTTCAATCGAATACGGCTTGGTTCCCTCGTTCAGATCAACATAAGCAAACTTCTTGCCGATTTGGCCGGCCGGTCCCGATACGATCGTGCCCGCGCTGTCTACCATCAGCACCCGGTTTCCCTTGGAGAGCCGGTCAAAGATGCCGCTAACCTGATCCTCCACCCAAGACACCACCACATAGCCGTAGATTTCCGAATTGGCCAGCCGCAGCGACCGGGCTATGGACAGCTGATAGGGGTGATCGGCTTGATCCTGCACGTAGACGGTTCGCTCAGGCCCGGTCCAATAAGACTCCAGCCCTCTCAGCTCCTTCATCTGTCTGAACCAGGGCTGCCGGGTCAGGTCCGGCGGATTGTAATCGCTTACGGAATAATTCATGTAATACGCCCCGTTTGTCAGCAGCACGGTCACATACGTCTGCTCGCCGACCACCGTCAGGCTGTCGAGCTGCTCCAGCACCCGGTTCGCATCGGTAAACCGGCGGTACGGATCCTTCTCCTCATTGCCTGAGGCGACCTGCTTGAAATAGGTGTTCAAACCGGAATTGACTTGAATGTAATTGGCAATGTTCAGCTTGCTGGACAGCAGGTTCGTGACGGATCCGGCCACCAGCTGCAGCGAATCCCTCGCGTTCGATACGGCCTGCCGCTTCACCGCCTCCCGCGATAAGCCGTTGTATACGATCAGGCTGATGACCGCGGGAACGACGATACAGACAATCGATGCAAAGATGAGCTTGTGGCGGATCGAGCGCAGCGCCAAGTGCCGCAGCCGGTTGATCATGATGGTCCCCCCAGGGTACAAAAAAGGGACGAAATCGCCGTCCCCCGTTTTTGGATCATATTATACCAAAATTATTTTTGGTTGGATTCGATGATTTTGTTCACGCGCTCCTGCGAGTTTTTCACCGTTGCATCGATATCCTGGTTGCCGAGGATCAGCTTCTCGTATTCCTCGTTGACCGCTTTGAACACTTCGGCCTGGTAGGACGCCGGCGGTACGATCGCCGATGCCTTCGAGGCGACCAGCGTGTCGACCAATGACTTCTTGTCGACCTTCTCCGGGGTTTTCGTGCCGGCGAGGATCGTATCGATGATCTGCTCCACCTGGTCGCTCTTCACCTGACTCCAGGCCGGAATATTTTTACCTTGGACCGTCTGCCCTTCGGTCGTGTACCAGCGCACAAACTTGTAGGCTTCTTCCTTATGCTTGGACTTTGCGGCGACAGCGACATAATCGGTCGTGACCGGGGTGATGCCCGTGGGATCGCCCTCTTTGTTTTTCGGGAACGGCGCCACGGCGACGTTAAACTCCAGCGGTACCTTATCCGTCCCGCCGATTTCGGTATTCATCCAGCTGCCGATCACGATCATGCTCGCCGATTGGTTAAAAAACTGCGTCCGGTAATTGAGCTTCTGCGAAATCATATCGGTATACGGAACGGAGGACTGGTCCTCTTTTTCCATTTTCAGCCGCAGTTCCAGCGTCGCCCGGAAATTGGGATCATCCAGATTCGAGGAGCCGTCGGCCTTGAGAAAGTCGGAGTTTTCCGGCTGATTCTCCATTTTCAGCTTCAGGAATTCCAGCCAGCCCCCGCCCTGCGGGCCATGGAAGTACGTGCCGTAGCGCTTGCTTGCGCCTTCGCCCTTGGTGAGCTTTTTCGCATAATCGGCAAACTGGTCCCACGTCCAATCTGTCGGCACGCTCAAGCCCGCTTCATCCAAATGGTCCTTGTTCAACAGCACATACCACGGGTTGAACTTGCCCGGAAGCGCATACACCTTGCCGTTCAGGCGGGTATCGACTTTATAATCCGTCTCTTCCTTATAACCGTCCTTGGCAATGTAGTCGTCCAGCGGTTCCGCCATGCCCAAAGCTACGCGCTGAGCGTATCCGGCCGGATCGCTGAACATCAAGATGTCCATCTGTGCGGAGGACGCCGCCTCCAGGTCCAGCTTCTTGGAAGCCTCCTGCGTATCGCCTTTTTCACTGAGCTGCACCAGCTCGATCGTGACGCCGGGGTTGGCGTCTTCGTAGGCCTTGAGCGTCTTGCTCCAATTGTAAGCTTCCTCGGTTCCATAGGTGTATAATCTCAGGTTGACCTTGTCCTGGCCGCCGCTTGATCCGCCGGAGCCGGACGCCGCCCCTTCGCTATCCCCGCCGCCGCTGCTTCCCCCGCAGCCTGACAGCAAACTGATCAGCAGCATGCCGGCTGCCGCGCCGGTAAGCCATCTTTTTCTCTTCATCCCTCAATAACCTCCCTTGGATTATGCTTGCCGTGAAAATGCTTCTACCGCCAACTGCCATACAGCTAACAGGACACCGGCATCGGGCCATTTGCCCGCTTATCCGCCTGCGTCCGTGTGCCTCCGCATGCCTCGGTGTGCTCCGTATACCTCCTCCGTATGCCCACCGCTTGCCCGCTGCGTTTTCCCGTATCTGACGCTTTGATTATACCGGGGCCGTTCCCCCGGCTCATGACGTTAAATTGACCGTTGATCCTGCTATTTTGACGGATGCTAGCCCTTGACTCCACCGAGGGCGATACCTGCGATGACGTTTTTTTGCCCAATGATAAAAATCAGCAATAGCGGGAAAATGGCGGATACCGCCGCGGCCATAATCAGCGAGTAGAACTCCCCGCTTAAAGACGTAAACTTCTGCATCGCCAGCGGAATCGTAAACAGCCGGTCGCTCCGCAGAAAGATCAGCGGATTCTGATAATCGTTCCATGTCCAGATAAAACGCAGAATGGCGTAGGTCGCCACCGCCGGCTTTACGAGCGGCAGCGCGATCGAGGAGAAGATGCGGGGATGGCCCGCGCCATCGATTTTCGCCGACTCGATGAATTCCTGATGAATGCCCATAAAGAATTGACGAAGCATGAACGTGCCCAGCACGCTGAAGCTGCCCAGAATGATCAGACCGAAATGGCTGTCGAACAAGCCGATGTTGCGGTATAAAATAAACTGCGGAATCAGGATCGCCTGCCCCGGAATCATGTAGGTGACCAGCACGATCATGAACAGCCAGCGCCCTGCGGCAAACTGGATTTTGGAGAAGCCGTAGGCGGCCAGGGCCGACGCCGTGCAGGAGATCAGCGTCGTCAGCACGCTTACTTTGATCGAGTTCCAGTAATAGAGATAAAAAGGGTAATCGCCGAACCATACTTCTTTATAATTCGCCACCGCGTTCCATTTCCTTGGGATCCACTGGATCGGGTAGACGAAGACGTCCTTTTCGATCTTGAAGGAAGTGACCAGCATCCAGATGAACGGCATCAGAAACAGGATGCTGACCGCCAGCATGACCGCGGTGATGACCAGCCTGCGCCAGTCGGGCCCGGTACGTGTCGTCATTTTCCGCTCAGCTCCTTTCGCTTAGTAATTGACCCATTTCTTCTGGGCGGACCACTGTCCAAGGGTAATCAGCATAACAAAGGCGAACAGAACGGCGGCGATCGCCGAAGCATAGCCCACCTTCAAATTGACGAATGCCGTGTCGTACAGGTACCAAACCATCATCGTCGTAGAGCCCACCGGGCCTCCCTGTGTCATCACCGCAATGATATCGAACACTTTGAACGTCGAAATGATGCCCGTTACCATCAGGAAAAAGGACGTCGGCGACAGCAGCGGCACCGTAATCCGGGTGAATTTTGTCCAACCGTTCGCGCCGTCGATGTCAGCCGCCTCGTACAGGTCGCGCGGGATTGACTGCAGCCCGGCGATATAAATGATCATGTTGAAGCCGATGGAGATCCAGACCGAAATCATCATGATCGACAGCAGCGCAAAATGCGGATCGGCAATCCATTTTGGCGGATGCTCCACCCCAATCGATTTGAGCAATTCGTTGATCGGGCCGTAGGAGGGCTGAAACAGCACCTGCCAGACGACGGCGACCGCGACGACGCTCGAGATATAGGGCATGAAGTAAGCGACTTTGAAGTAGCTCTTCATGTATACGAACCGGTCGATCAGGATGGCGAGCACCATCGAAATGAGCATGTACACCGGCACGGTCAGCAGAAAGATGACATTATTGCGGACCGATTTAATAAACATGTCATCATGAAGCAAATTTCGAAAATTATCAAACCCGACCCAGCGGATGCCGTTCCACCCCTGCACAAAGTTCCAGTCGGCGAATCCGAGCACCATTGTTGCGACGATCGGCAACAGCACAAGGATGAATACCCCGAGCAGCATCGGGCTGACGAACAGCATTCCCCACAGCGTTTCGCCCCGCTGGAGGGAGCCGCTCTTCCGGGTGCGTTTCCCTATGCCCGGCGGCGCTGCCGCGGCCGTTTCCATTCGTTGTTCCAAGCTCCACACCCCGTTTCTTCTGCATTCCTTAAAACCTGATTTGATTAAAAGAAAAACGTCTATCGACGTGCCTTCAAAGAAGACAGACCGCGTTTAGCGGAAGTTTTTCTTGCAATCTCAGGAAGCAATGGCTCTGGATTTTATACTTGATATTATAAAAAAAATACCGTCAGCAGCTTTGACGGTATTTTGATCATATTCACGCTAATTTTTACTTTTTTCAGCAGCGGAACTCCAAACCTGCACTGCTAAAAACCTCTGCCGCCTGCAGGTGACATTCCCAGTCACCTTTGCTCCGGCATCCGATTATGCTGTACTACGTACTATGGAATCACAAGGAGAGAAACTTGATGAATTCAGACCGCTCCCCCTTTATCTCATCCAGGCTCAAATCGGGGCTGTACGCCCTGAACAAGCTCGCATCGGCCGGCTTAACCCTGCTCCTGCTGGTGATACTCTCCGGCATGCTGCCCCTTCAGGATCAGCTTCCTCTGGCATCGGACACCGATCTGCCCATTCCCTTGTCCTACTGGGTCTACGGTTATGCGATGACCGCCTCCATTCTGGCGGATTTTGTGCTGTACGTGCTGCCTCCCCTGTCCAGGGACAAACAAATCTCGATCTACGCGGCGGCCGGTTTTTTGTGCTTCTATGCGCTGTATGTACATGACGCCGCAGGAACGGACCATATCGCCTCCACAGTGGCGGGCATGTGTACGGTGCTGCTGTTTTACATCGGGAAAAAGCTGTTTGTGCGCGATTCGCTCATCACGCTGATTTTCGCCCTGCTGGTTCCCCTGCTCTGCTGGGGCTTTCTGTAGCGGCTGCTTTTGCGGCTCCGGCCGGCTACAGCGCTTCGATGATATCGCCCGCCACGAGGGATGCCGGATGGGCGCGGCGCCGAGCCGCCGCTTCGCCGGCCAGTCCGTGCAGGTACACGCCGAACGCGGCCGCCTGCGGACCGCTTGCGCCCTGGGCCAGCAGCCCGGCGATGATGCCGGTCAGCACGTCGCCGGCGCCCCCGGTCGCCATGCCCGGGCTGCCGGTCGCGTTCACGAACGCATCGCCGTCCGGCGTGGCGATGACCGTCCGTGCGCCCTTGAGCACCAGCGTCACCCGGTGCGCCTTGGCGTATTCGGACGCCAGGCGAATCCGGTCACGCTGCACCTCGGCGGTGGACAAGCCGGCCAGCCGCGCCATTTCGCCGGGATGGGGTGTCAGCACCGTGTCCGCCTGGCGCGGCTTCCACGCGTCCGGGTCGTCGCTGGCGGCCAGCATGTTGAGCGCGTCGGCGTCGACGACCATCGGGCATGCCGCCTCCTCCCAGAGCGTGCGCAGCCAGCGTCCGTCGCCCTCGAAGCGCCCCAGCCCGGGGCCGACGGCGAGCACATCGCGCCCAGCCAGCAGCTCGAGCACGCGGGCGGCGGAGGCCTCGTGCCAGTCGGCGGCGGTCGCCGAGGCGAGCATGACCTCCGGCGCGGCGCCCGCCATATGCGGCAGCAGCGGACCGGGCAGCGCCCAGGTGACGAGGCCGCTGCCGGCGCGCAGGGCCGCCCGCGAGCAGAGCAGGCCCGCGCCGCTCATCGGCAGGCTGCCCGCCGCTACAAGCACGTGGCCGTACGTGCCTTTATGGCCGTCCGGCGAGCGGCGGCGCGCCGTATCGACCCCAAGCTGCGTGCGCAGCACCTCCTCCGTCAGCAGGAACGTGCTGACGTTCTGCTGCGCGCACAGCAGCGCGGGGATGCCGATGGCGCGCACCACGATCTCCCCGGCGGCTTCCGCGCCGGGGAACTGCGCCAGGCCTCGCTTCAGGAACGCGAGGCATACGGTCCGCCGTGCACGGATGCAGGGATCGTGCACGGCCCCCGTGTCGGCGTCCAGCCCGCTCGGGATGTCCGCCGACACGATGTCCCTGCCGCTGCCGTTCGCCGCGGCAATCAGCTCGGCGTAGGCGCCGCGCGGCGCACCGCGGCTGCCGGTGCCGAGCAGGGCATCCACGATGCCCGTGCAGGCGGTGAAGTCCACGTCGTCCCGGCCGTGGACGAGCAACGGGATGCCCAATGCGCGGGCCGCGTCCCGCTGCAGCGCCGCCTCGCCGGTGAGACTGCCGGGCTCTGCGGCGTAAACGATCGTGACGCGCATGCCCGCTTCACGCAAGTACCGCGCCGCGACCAGGCCGTCCCCGCCGTTGTTGCCCTTGCCGGCAAGGACGAGCCAATGCTCCCGCTCCGGTTCCTCCAGCCGGAGCGCGGCATCTCCTTGCACCGCCGGCACAAGATCGCCCGGGCTTCCATTATTGGACTCGGCGCCTTTCCGGCTGCCGCCGCTTGCATCACGGCGCTCCCGGCACCACCGGATCACCTCCTCCGCGATGGCTCTGCCGGCGTTTTCCATCAGCGCAACCGCCGGGATGCCGACCTCCTCGATCGTTCGGCGATCCAGCTCTCTCATTTCGTCGAATGTCACGATATACATCTGCCGTCTCCTCCTTATATGAAACAACCCCACAGATGTGGGGTTGTCTTCGATGTCATCCAGCTGTTTTAAAGGGACCCTCGTATTGTTCAATTCTAAGGCAGCCTCCGCCCGGATGCTTAATATAGAAGCAGCCCGTCCGCGGAGAACCGTCGCTAACCTAGTAAGCTACCGTAAACCGGGTGCGGACGAAATACGGGTCTTCCATTTCGTCGATCAGGGCCGCGGCCAGATCTTCGACCGAGATCCGGCTGCTGCCCATCTCATCGGTGATGAGCATGTCCATGCCGATCCGGAAGTTCCCGGTGCGACGTCCGGTTTCCAGCACCGCCGCCGGGCTGAGGTAGCTGTAATCCAGGTCAGACAGTCTGTAAATATCGTACGCATCCGCATGCGCCCTGGCCAGCGGCACCAGCTCCTGCGGAAATTCCGGCGTATCCATCAGCAGCGTGTCCGGTCCGGTCTTCAGGCTGCCCGCCCCGCCGACGATGAGCAGCCGCTTCACGCCGGCACGCTGTACGCCCTCGACGAGCGAACGCGCGGCTTCCAGCAGCTCCTGCTCTTCGCCAAATGTCGGACCGTACGCGCTGATGACCGCGTCCTGCCCCTCGCATACGCTGGCCACCGATGCAGGGTCAAGAATGTTTCCGGTCACCACGTTCAGCCGTTCATGCTCCTCGGTCAGCTTGGCGGGATCCCGCACGACGGCCGTGACTCCGTGCCCGCGCTTCAGCGCCTCACGAACGATGGCTTTTCCGACCTGTCCACTGGCTCCAAATATCGTAATATGCATTGCATTGATCGTTTCCATAGGTTATTGTCTCCTTCACTGTTATGCCTGTTATTATTCTACATGACCTGTCTTCCGCATGCTATCCTTCCGCTTTTTGCAGCCGTCCGCTCTCCGTCTGCCCTTCCCGGTTATGCTGCAAAATGTATAATCCTTTCCCTTCCTCCCATTCGACATAGGCCAGCTTGCCGGGATCGCTGAAGCCTTTTTCCTTCAGCATGGCCGCCAGCCAATTCCGGTCTCTGCCGATCTGCTGCAATTTGTCGTCGTTATAATCCCCATCCTCCAGCAGATTATAGGTCAGGCCGGATGGATCCGTATCCAGATCCAGATCCTGTTTTTGGACCGCCTCAAAATCCGCGTTCTTCAGAACGCTGAGCGAGCCGTTCGTTTCAAAGATGGCATAAGCAACCTCGCGCAGGGAAAAAATATCCTTTTGACGCAGCATCATGCGCAGCTGCTCAAAATCCAGCCGGTTCTTTTTCATTTCCCGCATATCCACTTTCCCGTTGTGTATTAATATGGAAGGCGTACCCTCCAAAGGCCCCCTGGTTCGGCGTGCATACTGGGTGACTTTTTCAAATAAATACGATAGGATGAACCAAACCGCCAGTCCGAACAGGAGCTGGCCATAGTGGACGTCCTTCTGGTATACCGTATTCCCCACCAGCTCGCTCAGCATAAGCGAGGAGACGAAGTCGAAGGGGGTCAGCTGGGAAATTTCCTTTTTCCCGAGAATCCGGGTCATCAGCCACAAGCCGATGAATCCCGTAATTAATTTTATGGTGATCATGCCATAATCCATAACCTCCGCCTCCCGTGTCTCATCGTTTGCTCAATACTTACCCAATTCAGGGCGGGGCTGAAAATCCCGATTGGCATCGGCGGGCGGAATGGGTAATGTTACCTGGGAGCAGTACTTTAGGGACGGTGGATGGTTGCAAAAACATTTGTAGCATGGAGAGGAGCTGTTGTCACATGATTGGTGAATTTATCGTCCGGCTGGCCGTGGCCGGCCTGCTTGGAGCCGTAATCGGCCTTGAGCGGGAGCTGAGGGCCAAGGAGGCGGGGCTGCGCACCCACTTTCTCGTTGCGGTTGGTAGCGCATTAATTATGCTGGTATCCAAGTACGGTTTCTTCGACATTATGGACCACGACCACGTGGCGCTCGACCCGAGCCGGGTCGCCGCCCAAGCCGTCAGCGGCATCGGCTTTTTAGGTGCTGGCATGATCATTATCGAGCGGAAAAGCGTGCGCGGCCTGACGACCGCGGCCGGCGTGTGGGCTACATCCGGCATCGGCCTGACCATCGGCTCGGGCATGTATGCCGCCGGGATCAGCGCCACGATTCTCGTCATGATCGGCCTGGAGCTGCTGAGCATATTCAAAACCGGCAAAGCGCTCAGCATTTCATTTGAGCTGGACGACAAGGAGTCCGTGAAGCCGATTCTAGAGCGCCTGTCGGCGCGTAAAATCGCAGTGACCTCCTACCAGCTAGAACAAGACCCGGGCGACAGCAGCCTGTATCACCTGAACATCAAGGCCAGGGCCAAGCATAACGGGACGCTGCAGGACCTGCTGCGGGAGCTCGATGAGCTGCCCCATATATTATCCGCAAACCTCGAGTAGCGCAGGTTAACCTGTTGAAATCCCGGAAAGGTTATGCAATAGTTAAGAAAAACGGCTGTTGATGTATTTTCAAAGGAGACAGACCACGTTTAGCGGAGGTTTTTCTTGCGATCATTGAATTTTTCTTGCTTCGCCTAAAGTTTGAAATTCCATGATCTAAAGAAAAACAGCTGTTGATGCAAATTCACAGGAGACAGACCACATTTAGCGGAAGTTTTTCTTGCGATCATTGAATCATTCAGCTTCACCTTTGAAATTCCTGATCTTGATAAAATAATAATGAATGAAGGGAGGTGGCGCTGTTGTCCCTTGCTCTACAGGCCGGCCTTGACCGGCTGACCGGAACGGAGTCGAATTTGATCGTAGCTGGGCTCGCGGTCATCGTCTTCCTCTGGCTGTACATCCGCACATCCCGTTCCTTGAGGGCCGAGGCCGCCGCGCGGCTGGAGCTGCTGCAGCGCACCCTTGCCCTGTACAGCCGGGCGCAGGGCGTCCTTGGCGAAGAAGTGGAAGCCGCCCATGTCGGCGCCCAGGAGCCGGACCAGCTTGTCCAGCTGCTCCAGGAATGCAAGGCGGCCCCGCTGATGACTCCGGAGCTGCTGGACATGATCGATGCTTACATACGCGAACGGGATTTCTCCCGGCTCCTGATGCTGCAGAAAATGCTGGACCGGGAAATCCACCGGCGGATTCATGAACAATCGGTGCTGATCCGCAAAATAGACAATCCCGGCTGGGGCACCAGCTTCTGGAGAATGATCCGTCCGGCGGTTCCTTTCGCCGCTCTGGTCCTCACCCTGTATTGGTTCATCCAGCTGTATAACGGCTTTCAGGACAGCGGCGCCGCCGCCTTGTCGTGGACAAGCCTTGAGCTGTGGACGCGGCTCATTTCATGCCTCGCGGCCACGCTCTTCCTGTACTGGGTCATCATGGATACCCGAAGGGATACGCCGGGCATTCTGTACCGGCTGCTCGCCTTGATCATCGCCGCGGTGGCGCTTCTGCATCTGCTCGGTTTGACCGCGGCACCTTACATACTGGCCGTCCAGGTGGTGCTGTTCCTGTTCGGCTTTAACCTGAACCCCAAGCCCAGCCGCCGGAACCGGCCCTATGCCGGCCACCGCGAAGTAACCCAAGACAACGAGGAGAATCCGAAGGATCGCTGAGTCTCCACAGCCTGCGTCCTGCGGCCCTTCCCCCTCGTTCCACTTGTGGAATAGAGTTGGCGCTTCTTCCGTTGGAAGTTTTTCTTGCGAGATCAGGAAGCAGAAGCTCCGAAACTTATACTTTTTTGATCTCTTAAAAAATAACCCCGCTGTCCTGCCCCCTTCCACGATGGAAAGCAAGGCATTCAGCGGGGTTATTTATTGTCCGTTCGTCATGCTGACGGGGGCGTCCGCGGCTAGCGCAGCCCGGACTCTCTTCCGGTCCTCCGCTCGGCTCTTGCTGCCGCCTTCACGGAGCTGCCCGGCGTGTTCTCGAACCGTTTGCGTTCCGTCCGCTCCATCTGCACGATCTGTCCCTCATGCACAACGATGTGAAGCGAACCGAATTCCATATCGTTCAGCTGACTCGCAATACGTTCCTTCCATACTTCATCAACGATAAGAGGTTTTGCCACAATTGACGCCTCCTTTAGTTCCTGGATTTTAAGGAATATGAGCCATTGGGGATGAATGTAATAATAATCCTTCTTTTCCAACCAAATTAGTATGGTTTAACATTATCACGCGGGTAAAATCGCTGTCAATGAGCATTTTTCCACGACAGCCAACTTTTAAAAAGAAGAGTGACCAGCGCCAGCAGCAGGAGCAGCGACGCCACCGCAAACGACGCCGAGAATTGGTATTCGTTATACAAAATTTCAACATGCAGCGGCAGCGTATTCGTCTGTCCGCGGATATGCCCGGAGACGACCGACACCGCCCCGAATTCCCCCATAGCGCGGGCGTTGCACAGGATCATCCCGTACAGGAGGCCCCATTTGATATTCGGCAGGGTCACCCGGGTAAATACATGCCAACCGCGTGCGCCCAGCGTTACGGCCGCCTCCTCCTCTTGGGTGCCCTGGTCCTCCATCAGCGGGATTAATTCCCTCGCCACGAAGGGAAAGGTCACGAACAGCGTTGCCAGGATGATGCCCGGCACGGCATAGATGATTTTGATATCGTGGTCGCTCAGCCAGGGGCCGAACCAGCCGTTCGCCCCGAACACGAGCACGAAGATCAGCCCTCCGATGACGGGCGACACCGCAAAGGGCAGGTCGATCAGCGTGATCAGTGCCCCTTTGCCGCGAAACTTGAATTTAGTAATGGCCCAGGCCGCGGCGATGCCGAACACCGTGTTCAGCGGAACGGTCACCAGCGCAACGATGAGCGTCAGTTTCAGGGCGGACAGCGCATCTGGATCGGCGAGAGCTGCGACGTACACATCCCATCCCTTCTTGAGCGCCTCGGTGAGGACGATGAGCAGCGGCAGCACGATCAGCCAGAGCATCGCCAGCCCGGCCGCCGCGATTAGCAGCCATTTCACCCAGGCCGCTTCCGCCGTGGCCGGCGAAGCCTGGGCATTCGTTTGGACGGAAGTCATGGGCACGGTACCTGCCATAGGGAAGCCCTCCTTTTCTTAGTGACACTTGAGCATAGGGTATAGTTCAGGCCGGGTTAAAACCGGGCGGGGTATTAACGCACCGAGCGCCGTGTCCACCGCTGCAGCGAATTGATGACGAGCAGCAGCAGAAACGAGATCAGCAGCAGCAGGATCGCTACGGCGGCGGCGCCGGCATAATCGTACTGCTCCAGCTTTGACATGATGAGCAGCGGGGCGATCTCCGTTTTCATCGGCATATTGCCGGAAATGAATACGACCGAGCCGTATTCCCCGATGCCGCGTGCAAACGCCAGGGCAAAGCCCGTCAGGAGCGGCGGAATCAGCTCCGGCAAAATGATGGTCCGAAACGTCCGGAATCGCTTCGCCCCGAGCGTGGCGGCCGCTTCTTCAGCGTCCCGCTCCGCGTCCTGCAGCACGGGCTGCACGGTCCGCACAACGAACGGAATGCCGATGAACATCAGCGCGATCGTAATGCCCAGCTGCGTAAAGGCCACCTTGATGCCCAGCGGCTCCAGCAGCGAGCCGATCCAGCCGTTTTGCGAGTAGAGCGCAGTCAGGGCGACCCCCGCTACCGCGGTCGGAAGCGCAAAGGGCAGGTCGATCAGCGCGTCAAACAGCCTTTTACCGGGAAACTCGTAACGCACCAGCACCCAAGCGATCAGCAGCCCCAGGATCGAGTCGATCAGGGCGGCCGCCGCCGAGGTCAAAAAGCTGATCTTGTAAGAGGCCAGCACCCGCGGGTCGGTAGCCACATGCCAAAATTTGTCCCAGCTCAGCCCTGTGGAATTTAGGAGGAGCGCCGACAGCGGGATCAGCACCACCAAGCTCAAATACAGCACGCTGTATCCCAGCGTCAGCCCAAAACCCGGCAGCACCCTCCGCCGGGCTGCATTCACTTGACTCATGACCGTTCATCCTTTCCTGCCTTCGGCCTTGTGTGCGCCGATCAGCTGCCAGGCGTATAAATTTGATCGAAAATGCCTCCGTCGCTAAAATGCTTCTGCTGCGTCTCATCCCATGTTCCGAACACATCCTGCAGCGTAAACAGATTGATGTCGTGGAATTTGTCCTTGAACTTCTCCTTGACGCTATCCAGTGTCGGCCGGTAGAAGTTTTCCGCGGCGATCGTTTGGCCTTCCTCCGAGTACAGGTACTTCAGGTAAGCTTCGGCTACCTCGCGGGTTCCGCGCTTATCCACGACTTTGTCAACGACGGCGACCGGCGGTTCGGCAAGGATGCTGACCGACGGATAGACGATGTCGAATTTGTCCGGACCCAGCTCCTTGACCGACAGCATGGCCTCGTTCTCCCAGGCAAGCAGCACGTCGCCGATGCCGCGCTCTACGAAGGTTGTCGTCGCTCCGCGGGCGCCGGTGTCGAGCACGGGTACGTGCTTGAACAGTTCCTTGACGAACTCCTGCGCTTTGGCCTCGTCGTTATTGTTTTGCTTCAAGGCGTAGCCCCACGCCGCCAGGTAATTCCAGCGGGCGCCGCCCGATGTCTTCGGATTCGGCGTGATGACCTCCACGTCGCCTTTGATCAGATCGCCCCAATCCTTGATGTTCTTCGGGTTTCCCTTTTTTACCAGAAACACGATCGTCGAGCTGTACGGCGTGCTGTTGTGCTCAAATTTGCTTTCCCAGCCTTCGTTGATCAGACCTTTCTTCTGAATCGCATCGATGTCATAGCCGAGTGCCAACGTGACTACATCCGCTTCGAGTCCGTCGATAACGGAACGGCTTTGCGCCCCCGAGCCCCCATGCGACTGCTTAATTGTGACCTTCTGGCCCTTTTCTTTTTCCCAATAGGCCGCAAACGCCTTGTTGTAGTTCTCGTACAGCTCCCGTGTCGGGTCGTAGGAGACGTTCAGCAGTTCAACCGGTTTGGCCGAGCTGTCCGCCTGCGCCTCCGTGCTTTTCCCTTCGGTGGTGCCCCCCGCCTCTTTGTCCGTACTTCCGCTGCCGCTGCCGCTTCCATTTCCGCAGGCTGCCAGCGCAGCAGCCAGCAGCAGGGCCAGCCCTGCGCTCACTCCCCGCCTTACGATTTGTTTTCTTCTCCATACGTGTACCATATGACCCACTCCCCAGTGATAAAATGTACGGCCTGACCATGATTCATCGTGAAATTCTCGGTTTGGCCGGTGTTCGCCAAGCAAAAAAGGACAGAGGAAAATCCGGCACAGCCTGCAGACAAAACGGTCATGAATTGACCTGTCTGCTCCTGTTCCAGAGGTTCCTCCGTCCGTACGGTGAGAACTGCAATTTGTAATTATTCCTACCTGATTAGTATGTTATATGGGTATATTGTAGTGAGCCGAAACGTACCTGTCAAACCTTTTTTTCACAAAAATCAATTTCTCTTTCTGGACCTGAACGCCAGGTTCGTGACGGTGCCGACCACCAGACTGACCAGCATTGCGGATACCGCGAGACTGGCCACAACGGCAGCATAATGGGCCGGCGGGACGATATTGATGATCCCCAGACCAAAAACGAGGACAAACACAATCGCGTAATCGAGCCATCGGAACTTCCTCATCCTATCCCCTCTCATCGCTCCGTCATATCGGAAATGTGCAATGGAGCCTAACCCCAATGTATCACAACAAAAAAACCAGGGGAACCATAAAATGGAACCCTGGTTTTGGTTGTTAAGAAATTAGCCTGCTATTCGCCCTTCACCCACTGCTGAATGCATACCGGCTTCGGCAGCTCCAGCGCAAAGCCGGTCGGGGTCAATCGCCCGGAATCCGAATCGATTTTGTACGACAGCATATTGCCTTTGTTCTGGTTTGCCGCTACAAGGTATCCCGAAATGATCGCGAAATTGCGCGGAAACTCGCCGCCCGTCGACACCCAATCCACCGGGGTCAGCTCACCGGTCGACTCGTTGATATGGAACAGGACGATGCTGTCATCTCCCCGGTTGGACCCGTACAGGAAACGCCCGCAAGGGGAAATATGGATGTCGGCGCAGAAGCTCTCCCCGGTAAAATCCGCTGGCAGCGTAGATACGTTCTGCAGCACTTTCAATTCCCCGGCCTGCCCGTTATAGGCAAACACCGTTACCGTATTGTCGAGCTCGTTAATACCGTACGCCCACTTGCCGGACGGATGAAAATCAAAGTGCCGCGGTCCCGCTCCAGGCGTCGTTTTTACTTCCCCATGGGTCACCAGCTTGCCGTCTTCCAGGCGGTAGAGCACGATTTCATCCAGCCCCAGGTCGCAGACCAGCACAAGCCGGCCTTCCGGATCCTGAAAAATCGAGTGCGGATGCGGCCCCTCCTGCCGGTCGTCCCGGATGCTGCGCCCGCTGTGCTTGACGATGGAGCTCATCTCCGCCAGCCCGCCGGTTTCGCCGATCCGGAACACATTGATATGCCCGCTGGAATAATTGGACACCATCGCAAACTGCCCGTCCCGGGTCAAGGAGACATAGCAGGGGTCCGCCCCTTCCGTCGGCATCCGGTCCAGCAGATGCAGCTCGCCGGTTTCGTTGTCGATCGAATAGGCGAAGATTTCGCCGCTTCCCGTTTCGCTCACCGCATACAGCCGGTCCCCCGCCGCGTTCAGCGTCAGATACGAGGGATTGGCAATGCCGGGCAGGCCGTTCACGACGGCCATCTCTCCGGTTTCCGTGTCGAGGGAACAGAGGAAAATCCCCTTTTCCGCCTCAGGGGCGTATGTACCTGTATAGAAGAAGCTTTTATTTTCCGGGTTCACCATTCACCACTCCTTGTCCATTCAAAAATAGGATCCTCATCTGAATTAATTATAGATTCATTTCTGTTGTTCATTCTATATATTACCCTATTTTATTCTCGGCGACTGCCTGCGGCTGATGAAGAAGAGGCGCAGCAAAAAGGCGCTCCTGCGAGCGCCTGATGGTATGGAAATGAACGGACCGGCGGGCGGCCACTTTCCCTGTATATTAAACCCGTTTATGAATGAATCCGTCTTCTCGCCTTAAACTGCTTGTATTGAAAGTACACCGTACAGCCGATGCAGTAACCGCACAGCGCTACAAATGCCGCCAGAAACAGCATCGCCGCAAAAATATACCCGAACACCGGCAGCTGTAGCGCAAAAAAGAGCAGCGACAGTGTCAGGAACAGCACGGCCAGCACATTGTTGAACCGCTGCAATTCCAGTGCCTGAGTCGGTTTGCCTTGGACACGCAGAAACGGTTTGGCCAGGAGCACGAACGCATTTTTTCCTGTTAGCAGCCCAAGCACCTGAATGATCCATAGTGCCAGCAAAATGTACGGCTGGTTGAACACGGCGGTCAGGATCACAAACAGCACGATGCCGGTCTGATTCGCTTTGACATAGGGTTCCGGAATTTCCTTCATCGGGGTTCACCGTCCTTTAAAGAAGAGATTGGGGTCTTTGACCTTACTATAGAATATTAATCCGATGAGTACAATAGGAATAAAATGCGATGTGGTTCACGTAATTAATCTTTTATAATCTAAAACGTTTACCGACTCCAATGAAAAAAGGCCCTGCGTCGCGGCAGAACCCCTCTCATCGTGAAGCTTACTTGATCTCGATTTTAAAATCCTGCAGGATTAATTCGCCGGGATAATCAGTCAGCCGCTGGTTTAGACCGGCCCCCTTTCGGTTGTCCCTTCTCAATGCTTTCCTAAAGTTACCCGATCCGCTCCTCTGCCTCCTCGGCCAGGCGGAGCAGCTGCTCCCGCACATGCACCACCTCGCCGAAAATGAGCAAGGCCGGGTTTTTGACGTGCATGAGGGAAGCCAGCTTGTGGATGCTGCCCACCGTGCCGGTAATGACCCGCTCCTGCTCGCTCGTCCCCTGCTCGACGATCGCAGCCGGGGCCGAATGCGGCCGGCCGTGAGCGATCAGCTCGCGGCAGATATCGGCCATGCCGGCGACACCCATGTACACGACCAGGGTGTCGACGCCCTGGGCGAGCAGGTCCCAGCGGGGACCCTGCTCTCGGCCGGCACTGCTCGAGCCGCTGACGAAGGCGACCGAGGCGCTCCGCCCGCGGTGGGTCAGCGGGATACCCGCCGACGAGGCGGCGCCGATCGCCGAGGTCACGCCCGGCACGAACTCGAACGGGATGCCGCGCAGCGCCATCTCCTGCGCCTCTTCGCCGCCGCGGCCGAAGATCAGCGGATCGCCGCCTTTCAGCCGCACGACCTGTTTGCCCTTCATGGCGAACGCGGCGAGCTGCTCATGGATTTCCGCCTGCGGCACCGCATGCTGTCCCGGCGCCTTGCCGACATAGACGAGCGCCGCGCCTTTCTTCGCATACCCAAGCAGTTCCTTGTTCACCAGGCGGTCATACAAGATGACATCCGCCTCCTGGATCCGCCGGAGCGCCTTTACCGTAATGAGCTCCGGATCACCGGGACCGGCGCCGACGATAGACACCATGCCAGGCTTCATCGGCCGCGTTCGGCAGACACAGCCGCCGCCTCCATGGAGCCGCGGGCTCCGGCCGATCCGATCGCTCCGGATTTACTTCTGCCAAACCCGCGGATGGACACGTAATACGCTACGCCCGTAAACAAAGCGCCGCCAATGAAGTTGCCGATCAGCACAGGGATCTGGTTCCACAGCCACCAATCGGCAAAGCTGACGTTGGCGCCCAGCATCATCCCGGCCGGAATGACGAACATATTGACGACGGCGTGCTCGAATCCTTGGCCGAAGAAGATGAGGATCGGCAGCCACATCGCAGCGATTTTGCCAGCGGTGGACTTGGACGTGAACGCCATGACCACGCCCAGCGTCACCATCCAGTTGCACAGCATCGCCTTGATCACGACCAGCAGCAGGCCTTCGCCGCCGAGCTCCTTATAGGCCAGCGTCTTTGCTTCGCTCGTCTTGATGATCGTCTGGACAAGCGGGCTGCTCATGTCGTGCCCCATTTTGGTAATGGTCAGGCCGTACAGCACCGCATAGACCAGGCAGCCGATCACATGGCCGAGGATGACCCAGCCATAATTGCCGAGCATAGAGCGGACCGAGGCCTTTTTCTGCAGCACCGCCAGCGGAATGAGCGCAAAGCTCCCCGTCACCAGCTCCAGCCCGAGCAGCACGATAATCACAAAGCCTACGGGAAAAATAAGCGCACCGGCCATCGGAATATTCGTTTGGGATGAAGCGGTAAAGGCCAGCGTCGTGGCACAGGCCAGAATCGCCCCCGCGAGCATGCTGCGCACCAGCATTTGCCCCGGACTCAGCTTTGCTTTGTTCGCGCCTCCCTCAATCATGTCATTTAGAACCTCGCCTGGTTTTACGTAATCCATCGGCTGCTCCTCCTCCCTCTCGCTTAAGATTCCGTCAGGCAATAAATTGCCCCGCTTACCGGATCCACCTCAACCTCATAGGTGCTGACCTTGCCGGTATCCGGCTCCTGCACGCAACCGCTGCGCAGGTCGATTTTCCAGTCGTGCAGCGGACAATGCACATCCTTGCCGCACACCATGCCCTCGGAGAGCTTTCCTCCTTTGTGCGGGCACTTGTTCTCCACCGCCAAAATATCCCCGTCGCTTAAGCGGAACAAGGCAATCTCCGTTCCCTCCAGCACTACCGTTCGCGATCCTTTCGGATCGATTTCCGCTATATTTCCGATCAGATGTTTAACCATCCCGTTTCCCCCTTAGTTCTTCACAGGCTCTGCATTCGGCAGAGGTTCAAAGTTTTTGCGGAGTTCCTTGTCGGACAAAATCTCCTTCCACGGATCCTTCTGCGTGCTGAGCGCCAGCTTCAGCCGCGCATGGAGAGCCTCGCGGTCTTTCTTCTTCTCCAGCGCCTTCTTCACGCTGTCCAGCCCGACCCGCTCAATCCAGACCGAAGTCCGTTCATTCCACTGCGCATGCTCGCGGTAATACTGAATAAAGGCACTCGCCCATTCGACCACTTCATCCTCCGTCTTCACGACGCAGAGCAGTTCGGTTGCCCGCACATGCACGCCGCCGTTGCCGCCGACATGAAGCTCCCAGCCGCCATCGATGGCGACCACGCCGAAATCCTTAATCGTCGCTTCCGCGCAGTTCCGCGGACATCCCGATACGGCCAGCTTCACCTTGGCCGGTGTACTCAGACGTTCCAGCTCTTTTTCAAGCCGGATGCCCATGCCGATGGAGTCCTGGGTACCGAACCGGCAAAAGGTGGAACCGACGCAGGTTTTGACCGTGCGGAGCGCTTTGCCGTACGCATAACCGGAAGGCATGTCGAGCTCCTCCCACATTTTCGGGAGATCCTCCTTTTTAACGCCAAGCAGATCGATCCGCTGCCCGCCGGTGATCTTGACCATCGGCACGTCGAATTTCTCGGCAACCTCGGCGATTTTCTTCAGCTCGGACGGAGAAGTGACGCCGCCGTAAATCCGCGGCACTACGGAATAGGTTCCGTCCTTCTGAATGTTCCCGTGGTATCTCTCGTTGGTGAACCGGGATTCTTTTTCATCCTTATAAGACTCGGGGAACAACATGCCCAAATAGTAGTTCAGCGACGGACGGCATTTGGAGCAGCCTTCGGGATTGTTCCAGCCCAGCACATTCATCACTTCTTTGATGGACTTCAGTCCCATCCGGGAGATTTCCGCGACGATTTCGTCCCGGTTCAGCGTCGTGCAGCCGCATATGCCTTCTTTGACCGGCTCTCCTGCCACATCACCCGCATAGAGCTGAACCAGTCCCTCTACGAGCGGCTTGCAGCCGCCGCAGGATCCGGACGCTTTGGTGCAAGCCTTGACCGACGACACGGTCGTGCAGTTTTTGTTCAGGATCGCGTCCTTGATCGTCTCTTTGGTGACGCCGTTGCAGCCGCAGATGATCTCGTCATCCGGCAGACTGGCCAGCCGTTCTTCCGGCGATACGGAAGCTCCCGCGCCGACAGCGAAGCCGAGCAGCAGCTCCTTTTCCCGGCCCTTGACCGATTCCCGGCTCTTCATCAGCGAGAACAGCTTGGAGCCGTCGCCCGTGTCCCCGAACAAAACGGCGCCGACGAGCCGGTCGTCGTGGATGACGATCTTTTTATACACACCCTCCACTTCATCTTGGTAGCGCAACGCCCTGGTGCCCTCCGGCTCGGCAAAATGCCCCGCGGAGAATACATCTACGCCCGACACCTTCAATTTGGTGGAAGTCACGGAGCCGGCATAACCAGCGGTATCGACGCCCGCAAGCCGTTTGGCGAGCACCGCCCCTTGTTCATACAGGGGGGCGACCAGTCCGTAGGCGATGCCCCGGTGCTCCGCGCACTCGCCGACGGCATAGATGCCGGGAATGTTCGTTTCCATATAATCGTTGACGACGATGCCCCGGTTGACCTCAATTCCGGCGGACTTCGCCAAGGCCACATTCGGCCGGATGCCGACCGCCATGACGATCAAATCGGCGTCGACCCGGGTGCCGTCGGTGAAGCGAAGCTCCTTGACCCGCTTGCGCCCCATAATGGACTCGGAATGTTTGCTCAGCAGAAACGTCATCCCTTGGGCTTCCAACTCCCGCTGCAGCATCCGCGATGCGGTTTCGTCCAGCTGACGCTCCATTAAATAAGGATGGATATGGACGACCGAGACGTCCATGCCGAGGTGCAGCAGCCCTCTCGCCGCTTCGAGTCCCAGCAGTCCGCCGCCGATGACCACAGCTTTTTTGTGCTTCTTGGACGTCTCCATCATCATTTCGCAGTCCTTGATATCCCGGAAGGCGATGACCCCTTCCTTATCTGCGCCCGGAAGCGGGAGCATGAACGGATTGGAGCCCGTCGCCATAATCAGCACGTCATATTTCGCCTCTGCACCTTGATCGGAGTAAACGACGCGGTTTTTCGTATCGATTCGGGTCACCATGTGCCCGGCATATAGTTGAATCCGGTTCTCTTTGTACCAGTCCCAGTCGTTGATCACAATTTCCTGAATATCCGCACCGCCCGCAAGGACCGATGACAGCATGATCCGATTGTAGTTGGGATAAGGCTCCGCCCCGAAAATCGTGATTTCGTACGCATCCGGCGCCAGCTTCAGCAGATGCTCCAGCGCCCTTACCCCCGCCATCCCGTTACCGACCATGACCAGCTTTTTCGTCGCCATGTCTCTTCCGCTCCCCTCAATAGTCCAATCTTCTGAATCTTGTACCAAAAACCAGAAAAGCCCGCCTTCAGGCCCCGGACAGAGTGGACACACTCTGGTTCAGGAGTCGAAAGCAGGCTTCATTGCCGCTATAAAGGATACACCGTTGTATCCGGCTGTTATCAAGTTCTTGATGGAAATATACACTACCTCGCGAATGTTTGTCAACATATTTAACATGAGAAAACCATTTCGATTTGGTTATCGACATGTCACCTTGTTTTATGTTATATAAATTAACATACAAATCTGTTGCACTCATCTTAAACTCTGACTGGACTGAATTAAGAAGGGAGCGTCTATGCATGCGTTCATTGCTGGTTATCCACCGCCAGACCCCTCCTTCAGAGCGAAGTGATTCAGATAGCAGGACGCTTCTGCCGGAGTACATCCTTCGTTCCTACGGGTACCAAGTCCATCTAGCGCGCAATGAGGAGCAGGCGATCGCCGGAATCGGAGATGCGGACGGTGCGGTGCTTCACCTTCCGGTTTCCGAGATCAAGGCTTGGTGCGGCAAGCTCGAGAAACACAAACAAACGCCAGTTCTTTGGTGGTGCAGCGATACGGCCGCTTCCATGTCCCTCGAGGCATGTGAGGATGATGTTATTATTGACGGGCTTTTATTTCCGACCATGAAAGCGCACGAGCTGCATTGGTCGCTGCATTTCAGCTCCGCCCACTTTTATGAGCGGCAGCAGTGGAAGAACGAGCGCAAGCAGCTTCTCGCCCGCATTGAGGAACGAAAGTGGATCGATATGGCCAAGGGGATTCTGTGCGAACTCAAAAATATATCGGAATCCGAAGCCTATGACGTCCTGCGCAAGCAGGCGATGAATGAACGAAAACGGATGGTGGACGTCGCGACCTCCATCGTCAAGCTGTATCAGCTGCTTCAGGAATCCGGTACGGGAGGTGCCAAGAAATCATGATCCATTTATTAAAAGAAGTCGGCCGGGGCAAGCGGGGCGCCCGTGACCTGACCTATGAGGAAGCCCTCCAGGCGGCTGAAGCGATCCTCGGTTTAACGGCCTCGCCCGCCCAGATCGGGGCGTTTTTTATCGCCGAACGCATCAAAATGGAAAGCGTAGAAGAGCTGGAAGCCTTCGTGTCGGTCCTGCGCAAACACGCCGCCCGTTCGGACCTTCCGCAGGGCATCGACTGCGCCGGCCCGTATGATGGGCGAAAATCGTCCTTTATGTCCACGATTGCCACATCGTTTGTGCTGGCTGCCGCCGGGCTGCCTGTCACCCTGCACGGGTCGGCGTCCCTTCCGCCGAAGTGGGGGATGACGCTGGCCGATGTTTTTGCCGCAATGGGTATTTCCGATCCGTCGCTGTCCAGGGAGCTGTGCCTGGAAGCAGCGCGCCAGACGGGCGTACTGTACGCCCATGCCGAGACTTGGTGTCCGCCGCTGGCGAAGCTTCGCCCCATTCGCGAGGAGCTTGGCATGCGGACCGTGCTTAACACGGCCGAGAAGTTTGCGGATTACGGGCACTCCCCTTTCTTAACATTCGGGGTGTACCATAACACGGTCTTTGACCGGCTCGGCCGGCTCATCATGAACCTTGGCTATGAGCGGGCCATGATTATCCAGGGAAGCGAAGGCTCGGATGAGCTGTATATCCACCGCCCGACCCGGACCTACCGGATCGAACACGGGGAGGCTTCGCTTCAGATCATCGATCCGGAGAGCTTTGGCCTGGATACGCCGCTGCCGGAGGTCGACTGGACGCCGGCCGAGCAGGCGGCGGTCACCGGCCAGGTGCTGCAGGGCAAGGGCAATATGGCTTTTATGTATCAGGTGCTGCTGAACGCGGCAGTGCGCCTGCATCTGGCGGATCGGGTGCAGTCTGTTGAGGAAGGCCTGTATACGGGCAAGGCGCTGCTGGAATCCGGCAAGCCGCGGGAGCTGTACGAAAAGTGGCAGGCGGTGCTCAAAAACCAGCCGTTAACGGTCTGAATCCCTGTCTTCCTGCTGTCGGTAGAGGAAGAACAAAGAACGTCCCGGAAAATTCCGGGGCGTTCTTCGGTTTGTCTACAGTTTGTCTTTGGTTTGTCTAGTCTTCGGTGCGGCGTCGGTCTACATGGCGGGCTCACTTTGCTTTAGCCAAGGCCGGTTGCTCAGACCATGAGCTTTGGCGTAACCTATGGCTTCTTCAATCCAGCCTGGTCCAAGCATGCGCGCCCATTAGCTGACTACCGCCGCCTAAGACTCGCACTGCCGAACCCCGCCGCTTACGCCTCTGCCGTTCCGAACCGCTTGGCTGACCGCTCTTTCGCCTTCTGAGCCTCGATCTCGCGGTCACGGGGACTGGAGTTTGTAACCAGGGAGTCCAGCAGCTTCCTGGATGCCGCGGCGACCTCCGCTATCGCCAGATTAAAAGCTTCCTCATTCGCCTTCGACGGGCTCTGGAAGCCTGACAGCTTGCGCACATACTGCAGGGATGCAGCCTGAATCTCTTCATCGGTAGCCGGCGGATCAAAATTAAACAGCGTTTTGATATTTCTGCACATAGCCCTTCTCCTTTGGAATGTTTTTCGAATGCGTTTTATGTCCAATATAACGCACCCGCTGCCGTTTTCCAAGAAAAGGGATACGCTCTCCTGCATCAAGCCTGTTTCCCGGACATTTAAAACCGCATAGGAATCGGCTTCGCCTCATGATGGGCCAGCGCCGCAACGCAGTCCTCTCTCCCGGCGAATTCCCGCACCCACTGAAGCGATTTCATCGCCTGATCCGGATCCGACGTAATCCCCGGCAGAATCATCTCCTGCCAGGATCTTTCCGCATACCCGGCATCGGAAGCCAGGAGCAGCCATCCTTTCTCTACTTTGGCCAAAATAGACAAATGTCCTGGCGTATGTCCCGGGGTATGAACCAGATACAGCGAGCCGTCGCCGAATACATCCAGACCCGCTTGATACGGGCCGTAGGGAATCGGCTCGAGAGCAAACGGCGTTACAAACACTTCCCGGTGCCATGCCTCCTGGCTCACGGCCGCAAACTCCCACTCCGGCTGGCTGACAAGAAAACGACCCGCCCCCTTCAGCAGCTCAAGGCCGCTGATATGATCAACATCCAGATGGCTGATGACAACAAGGTCAATATCTTTCGGGGTAAGCCCGCGCGCCTGCAGCTGTTCCCTGACAGAGCTGCCGGCAGGCAAATCGTATTCGATGAACTGCCATAAATCGCTGCCCAGGTGCTGTTCCGGCCGGGTTCGTATATCCTCATGCCATCCGGCATCGACGACAACGCGCCGTCCACTGGGATGCTCAATCAAATAGCTGGACAGCGGAACTTCGGACTGGAAGGATTCGCCCCGCTGATTCACCGGAGGTATGCTGTCCAATTCCTTAAATGCGAGCGAGCGGTCATATTTCAATCGGCCTGTATGCAGCACCTCTACCTTAACAAAATCGTTCATCATCATTCGCCTCCTAGATCGGTTAACAGCATTATGCAGCGTTCCCTTCATTTCGTGAAGACGGCACTTTTTAGTGATATACGAACCCGAAGGTTCGTGCTGTACTCCGTAACAGCACAAAAAAGCCCGGCTTACGCCGGACTTCATGTCGTTCCATTCTGTTCATCACGTGGGGTTTGCCGCGCTGCCCGCTTCCTCGATCTGCTTAATGACATCCGTCAGCGTAATGCCATCCAGATACCGCTCCAGCGCAGCTTCTCCGCCGCTGTATATCTGATCCATAATTCCCTCGATATTGGAAGCCACTTCGCAAGGCAGCTCCTCTCCGCCTGAACACCAGCTCGGCTTCAAGGATCCTCTTGCAAGCAGACGGTACAAATCACCCAATGTGACCTTCTCGGTGCCCGGATTCAGCAAATAGCCCCCGCCGACACCTTCCTTGGTCGTTACATACCCCTGTTTGCGCAGCAGTCCAAGCACTTTCCGAATCCGTGCCGGATGCGTGCAGACACTCTTGGCAATCTCTTCACTGTTAGCCATTCGTTCTTCTTTCAAGCTAAGAAGGGTTAAACAATGGACGGCAATGTTGAACTCACTATTCATTTTCGCTCCCCCTTATTACTGTAATTATATAGTTTACAGTTGCTTGTGTCAACCGGATTGCCAGGGTTTGGAACGTTTTCCGCTGAAAAATAAATAAAGGACGTTAACGAGACTCCCGGGGCTGCTTTTCCTCGGGACCAGTATGCTTAGTTTGACTTAATTCCCCTTGGATTAAACCTCCTCTCCTGATAGATCCAGCGATCGTTTTCCCGGCTCTGAAAAGTTTGTTATACTAGAGCGGGATCCTGTCCTTTAGCTCTAAGGCTCCAGGCTCCCTAAATCCTGCGTGAAAGAGGTTGTGTAAACCATGATCATTCAGTTTATTCGTTACCGTTAATGTAAGGTACAGATAACAAAAGCCCCGTTTTTTAAAAAAATACTGACGAGGGTTTATTTGTCTGTGCCTTTTTCATTCAAACGGAATACGAATGAATGGGGTGTTTTTGGTGCACAACGCTAAATTAACCGTGCTCGCCGGACTGATATCCCGGCATGAGCACCTGTTTCGCTGCCCAATCTGCTCCCGCCCATTGAAAATGGACGGATCTCGCAGCATGATTTGCGGCAGTCGGCATTGTTTTGACTTGTCCAAGGACGGTTACATCAACTTGATTCCGCACGCCGTGCGGTCCAAATATAACAAAGACCTGTTTACTTCACGGCGGGAAACCAGCCGCCACGGCTTGTTTGACCCGCTGATCGATGCGATTCGCAACAAAATTGAGGATACGGCGCCTTCTCGATCGAGGGAATTACGCATTTTGGATGCGGGATGCGGCGAGGGCTCCCATTTGGCGGCGATTCTGTCTGCCCTGCAGAAGCCGGATGCTCCAGATATCCTGGGCGTGGGTGTGGATATCGCCAAAGAAGGGATTCGCCTGGCCGCCAAATCGGGCGTACCGGCGATCTGGTGTGCGGCCGACCTGGCCGGCAGCCCGTTTGCCGACCGGCAGTTCGACGTCATTCTGAACATCTTGTCTCCGGCAAACTACCAGGAGTTCCAGCGCCTACTCCGGCATGATGGCCTGGTGATCAAAGTCATCCCAGGGAGCCGATATCTGCAGGAAATCCGAGCCTTGTTCCAAGGTGAGGCTGCAAACCAGCCATCTCCTGCCAAGGGACTTGCCGACGGACGCACTATCGACCGCCCATCTCCTGCTGGCGACAGCACTACCCCACGGCCCGTTCCTGCCACTGGACGTACCGCCGAGTTGTTCGGCAGGAATTTTGCCAGCGTGGATGTTCAGCATGTGGAATACAACATGCTCGTTGCCGGGGAAGCCTTGGAGCATCTTCTCCGTATGACCCCGCTCTCCTGGGGCGTGCCGGAAGAAGCGATTCAGCAGGCTGCCGGGCAAGGCCCCCTGCGCGTCACCTTTGATTATGAAATTTTATGTGGCCGTTTGAACGAATAAGTGATCGGTCTTATCGACATCAAAGCCCCTATCGGCCATCAGCGGCCGGTAGGGGCTTTTTTCATACAAAGCTTCGGTTATGGAGGAGGGCTGGGAGATCGTCATGGAGCTTCCCAATAATCCTCCGGATTCACGTTTTCCAGCCCCTTGATGGGCTCGCCTTTCGGCAGGTCGAAGGACCAGTTGACGTTGGTGTACCACTTGTCGGTGACCTTGCGGATGAGGGTCGCTTTTTCGGGAAGGGTTGTTAAGCCTTCGACGGTGAGGTCGCCGTTGACATCCTGGATATCGGCAAATCCTCCATATGAGCCCCTAAAAGTTGCGGGAAATTCTTTGCCTGACTCTTCGTCTCTCATCACCCATTCGTCATGGGAAAGCATGTTTCTGTACTTCCCGTTTACCCGTAGCAAACCAGCAGTTTCTTCCTGTAGCGAGCTTGGATCCTGGCCAATTTTCATGCTGCTGATGATTAATGAATCCCCTTGGCCTTTAAATTCGGCTGGCTTCGAAGACAATTCAAGAGGATGAAATTGCACGGAATCGTCGCTCATCACTGGAATGGAATACCCGTCCAAAACAAACCTTACCTTCTCGCGGTCATAGGGAAGGTACTTAAATGTGTAGAACCAGTGATGCTCATCTCCAACCAGATTATGTTGTTGGGCAATCAACGTTTCTATTTGAGGTCTCCTAATGTTATTGACGCTTGAAAAGTCAGTTCCATCCTCGTCCTCAAAATGGTACATGAGAAGCATATTCTCCAAACCTGACTCCGGGACCTGCTTAGCCAACTTCCCATCTAATGAAGTAGATAGCTCCAGCCGTACAGCACTTGGCGTTCGTACCAGCCGTTCCATCTTAACGTGTAATCCATCTGGTGTAGTATACTGCTGATCTAATTGCGTTACTTTGGTCAGTTCATTTGCTTTTTTCATATCCAGGGAAAATTTGAAGCTCCAATTCCCCTTAACGATCTTGTGTGAAAATATTTCCTGACCAATCTGGTTAACATTTCCCTCCACGATGAGTTTATCCGATTTAACTCCACTTGGAAGAAGCGACGTAACATTCTCAACCGCGTCGGATCCTCCTAAAGATAGAAGTTCAGTCAATACCTTGCCTTCGGTATCCTTAACTGTAACTTGGCTCCAATCCACCTTGTTTACCACCGGCTTCCCATTCGGGTCGGTAATTTTAACTCCCATCATAATCCGGGCCGCATCCACAACAACTTCATTAATTTCTAATGTATATCCTTTATCCTTTACTTTGATATGCGGATTCTGGACAAGCCCAAGCTGCCTGGCATCCAACAATCCAGTGTCGGAGGCAGCATTATCCCTCGCAAAAATCGACCTCACCCAATCCGCTATCGAAGGCTGAGCGTAAACCGTGAGTGCGGCAGCGACGATCAGTATGCAGACTGCGGCCAGAGCGGCCCGGCGAATGAACGGAGAACGTCTCTTTTCTCTCAACAAAATCGTGTCCGGCTCGTTCTCCTCAGCTGCAGGCTCAATTGGGACATCAGCCAGGGAAGCCATCACCTGCCGGGTGAAATCATCCGTCAACCGCTCAGGGTACAGCGCTTGGCTCCAGGCTTCCTGCTCCTGTCGGACTTCTGCCATCAATGCCTGACAGCGAGAGCAGTTCTGCACATGGATATTTAAGCCAGCCCCAGCATACGCTTCTTCAAGAATGAATTCTTCCATCTGAGCACGATTCAAGCATTTCACGGCTGATCCCCTCCTTTCCCTTCAGCTTTTTTTGCAGCTGCTTTCTGGCCCGGTGCAGCCGGTTGCGAACCTGATCCACCGTCATGCCCGTGACGCTGCCGATTTCGTCGTAGCTCAGCTCGTTTGTGTACCGCAGCAAAAACACCAGACGGTATTGTTCAGGCAGCTCCCGAACTAACTGCAAAGCCTCCTGCCGAGTTTCCTTGCGAAGGAGGGCCCTCTCGGGCGTGTTCTCATCCCGTACCGCCTGGTACGCTTCTTCCTCCGGGGCCTGCGGAAACGACTTCCGCCGTCCCGCATCCCGCAGCACATTCACCGCGATCGTATACAGCCAGGACGCAAAGCTCGATTCCAGGCGGTAACTGGCCAGCTTGCGGTACGCTTTGACAAAAGCCTCCTGCGTATAATCCTGGGCATCCTGATGACCCGCCCCCATACTGCGGAGCAGACCGTATATTTTGTTTTTATGCGCATCGACCAGCTCGGCAAAGACCTCCTTACGCCCCGCCAACACCTGCTCGATCAGCATGCTTTCCCGTTTCGGGTCTATCATGACGATCCTCCCTGCTTTAATAGCCATCTGAATCTATAAACGGCATATGAGGACAAAGTCTCTCACTTTCTGGAAAAAACATCTGTTAATCGGTCGAACAGATGCCAAAGCGGATTGTCCCAACTCTCCCCGACTACCCGATCAGGCGCAAAAAAGTCCGCCACACTGAACATCACAGCGGCGGACTCGAGAGGGATTTTCGGAGTCAAAATCCCCAAAAACACAAAAAAATGAGCCCTTCAGCGAAGGAGCTCCAAATCAGATTAGACATATGAAAGGGTTTACAATAGGTATTATAGTATAAATCTCCCTGATTGAAAACGCTTTTTTATCCTTTAATTTCATTTTATCTCATGCGTACTGTGTATCATATATCACTATACCTCATGTCTCGTCTTACCTTCATGTCCTCGTATCCTCATGTCCTAGATTTCACATGTTTCTCAGTACATGTTTCTCAGTACATGTTTTTCGCCACACATTTACCAAGTTTTTTCACATGTCCGCCAATTATTTTTAAATTGGGTATTGCCAAAACTAATGGCATTAGTTATTATACTAATATTATTAGTCTCGAGGAGGAGTTATCCATGAAAATGACGACCGTTCAGCAAGTAACCCAGGTTACTTTTATGCCCCGCTTGTTCCCCGTTAATGTGTATTTGATTGAAGAAGAAGACGGGTTGACCCTAATCGATGCCGGCATGCCTTTTAGCATAAAAGGCATCCAGCAAGCCGCCGCCCGCCTAGGCAAACCGATCGTAAGAATCGTTCTTACTCATGCACATGGTGATCATATCGGGGCATTCGACCTGCTGAAGGCGGCTCTTCCTCAAGTGACGACTTATATTTCCCGCCGCGACAGCCGCCTCCTTGCAGGCAGCAAGGAACTCGAGCCCGGCGAGCCGCAGGAGCAGGTCCGCGGAGACATCCCTGCCCCGGGCAAGGTCACCACGAAGCCAGACGTGCTGCTGGAAGACGGAGACCGCATCGGGTCGCTGCTGGCCGTCGCCTCCCCCGGGCACACGCCGGGACATATGGCGTTCTACGACACGCGCAGCGGCGTCCTCATCGCGGGCGACGCCTTCCAGACCCGCGCGGCCCTGGCCGTATCGGGCCATATGCAGCCGCTGTTCCCTTTCCCGGCAATGGCCACCTGGAGCAAGGCGACCTCCATCGCCAGCGCCAAACGACTCGCCGGTCTGAATCCGACCTGGCTGGCGGTCGGCCACGGCAAAATGATTCCGCAGCCGACCGATAAGATGGCTGTCGCCATTTCCCGGGCCGAGGAGGCCCTGAAGAAGGGGGCGGTCTAATGGTGCGCCGCATGGGGCTTGACCGCGAAACCCTGCTGATTGCCGCGGCAGAGCTAGCCGATGAGGCCGGATTGGATAACCTGACGCTGTCTGCACTGGCCCAGAAGCTTGGGGTCCGCTCCCCTTCCCTGTATAACCACGTGAACGGACTGCCGGACCTGCGCAGCGCGCTTGCCGCCTACTGCATGCAGCGTCTCGTCGATTTGATGCGCGATGCGGTCATCGGCAAATCGGGCGAGGAAGCGATTCTGAGCTTGAGCACAAGCTATTTGACATTTGCCCGCCAGCGCCCCGGCCTCTATGAGGCCTTTTACAAAATCGAAGCGTCGGATTCCCCGGAAACCGCAAAGCTGGGTGAGCAGCTGTTGAGCCTCTTTATCCGGGTTCTTGAACCCTACGGTCTCGGGGAGGAGAACACATTGCATACGATCCGCGGTCTGCGGAGCCTCCTGCACGGCTTTGCCTCCCTGGAACAGAATAACGGCTTCCAGATGAAGCTGGATTTTGACGAGAGCCTGCATTTTGTTATGAGAGCCTTTCTGAAAGGGCTGGAATCCGGCGCATAACCGCCCGGCAGGCTTGCCCTCTAGGCCCGTTAAAGATGTCATATGACGTTCAAGTTTACTTCTCTATTTGTGTGATATACTATTAGATGTGATAAATTATATTGACAAGAGGGGAGTCCTTGACGTGCCTCATATCAGTCCCTTGTATTTGCAAATTGGAACGACCGTGGGGACGTTGGTTTTGGCCCTGATGACCATATTCATCCGTCTCAAGGCGAGCCACAGACCCGTTACGATAAAGAAAATACTAATTCCGCCGATGGGCATGGCGACCGGTTTCCTGATGTTCGTCGCCCCGGCTGTGAGAATCCCGCTGTGGTGGGCGCTCATCGCCTTTTTAGTCGGCTGGTTCCTGTTCTCCTATCCGCTGATACGCAGCACCAAATTTGAAGTAAGCGGAGGACAGGTCTTTGCACAGCGCTCCAAGAGCTTTATCATTATCCTCTTCGCCCTGCTGGCCGTCCGCATGCTGCTGCACCAGGTGATTGAGGAATATGTATCGATTCCGCAGACCGGCGCCCTGTTCTTCATTCTGGCCTTTGGCATGATCCTCCGCTGGCGGATTTTCATGCTGAGACAGTACCGGAAGTTTGCGCCCGCTGCCGTAGATTCGGTATCCGATCCCTTAAATCCGGCGGAATGATCCCATGATCGATACTAAGCCAAATAACGTCTTCCACGCAGGGTTTCCTGCCCGGGGCAAACGATAAGCCAATTTCCTTAAGATAAGGAGATTGGCTTTTTTGATATCAGAAGATTTCCTCAAAAAATAAACCCGCCAATGCATAGCGCCAGGCCGTTTGGAAAATGCTTAAAACGAATGAAATAAGCGGGTCCGCCGCGCCGGACGCCCGGCCTGAAAGCTCTTTTCCAATCGATGGCGGCGATACCATGTATATTTTTTCACATTTCTTTCGTAAAGTGGTCCTTTTTACGATCATTTATGTTAACATTAGGAGGACGATAGTGACTAGGCCTTTTCGGACGGAAAAGGTCTTGTGGCTTGTAGATACTCCTTCGAAGGGAGTCTATGAGCTCCTTTTCATTATAAAAATACTTAAGCACAACTGCTTACGCAAAGGAGAAATGGACATGTCAGAAGCAATTTCTGAACAAGAGACACAAAACGTGTCTGTCGGCAAGGAACAAAACGACGTGCTGGACCAGCTGCTCAAACCTGAGGTGCAGGAATCCCTTACGATTCTGGTCGACCAGCTTCCAAAGCTGACTGAGCTTGTGAATCTATTGACAAAGTCTTATGACTTCGCTCAAACCGTCGCTACCGACAAAGTGCTGAAGAGCGACACTGTCGGCGCGATCACCGAAATTGTGGAGCCTGTGAAGCATTCGGTGAAGAACATCGCCGCTACTGTCATCGAAGCGAAAGACCGCGCTGAAGACAGCAACGAAGTGATCGGTCTTTTTGGTCTGCTTAAAATGCTGAAGGATCCGCAAGCTCAAAAAATCTTCCGGTTCCTGAACGCTTACCTTCAAATTTCTGCGGAAAAAGCAAAACAACAATAATCTTTTATACATCTAACCAGTAAGGACGGAGGAAAAACCATGTCAAAACATATTGTCATTTTGGGTGCCGGTTACGGCGGCTTGCTTGCCGCTCTGACCGTACGCAAATATATGAACAAAGATCAAGCACGGGTTACGGTCGTGAACCAATACCCTACACACCAAATCATTACCGAGCTGCACCGTCTGGCTGCAGGCAGCATTGCTGAGAAAGCCATCGCTATGCCGCTCGAAAAACTGTTCAAGGGCAAAGAAGTCGACCTGAAGATCGCAACGGTCAACTCTTTCTCCGTAGACAGCAAAGAAATCAAGCTTTCCGACGGTTCCAGCCTGTCTTACGACGCTTTGGTTGTCGCACTCGGAAGTAAAACGGCTTACTTCGGCATTCCAGGGCTCGAGCAGTACAGCTTCGTGCTGAAGTCTGCTGAAGACGCGCTGAACATTCATAAGCACATCGAAGACCGCATTCGCGAATACTCCAAAACCAAAAACGAAGCTGACGCAACGATCCTCATCGGCGGCGGCGGCTTGACCGGCGTTGAGCTTGTCGGCGAAATCGCTGATATCATGCCGGGTCTGGCTAAAAAATACGGCGTAAATCCAGCCGAAGTGAAGCTGCTTCTGGTTGAAGCTGGCCCTAAAATCCTGCCTGTACTGCCTGATCACCTCATCGAGCGCGCGCAAAGCAGTCTGGAAAAACGCGGCGTAACCTTCCTGACAGGATTGCCTGTAACGAACGTGGAAGGCAACGTGGTTGACCTAAAAGACGGTCAAAAGATCGTAACCAACACCTTCGTATGGACAGGCGGCGTGCAAGGCAACCCGCTCGTAGGCGAATCCGGCCTCGAAGTAAACCGCGGACGCGCTACCGTTAATGAATTCCTGCAATCCACTTCCCATCCGGACGTGTTTGTGGCTGGGGACAGCGCCGTTGTATTTGATCCAAGCGGACGTCCACAACCGCCAACCGCGCAAATCGCTTGGCAAATGGGCGAGCTGATCGGCTACAACCTGTACGCCCTGCTCGAAAACCATGCGTTCGAAACATTTGCTCCGGTGAACTCCGGTACGCTTGCAAGCCTGGGCCGTAAAGATGCCGTTGCTACCATCGGCGAAAGCAACACGTCCCTCAAAGGTCTGCCTGCGTCCCTGATGAAGGAAGCAAGTAACATCCGTTACCTGTCCCACATCAAAGCTCTTTACACGTTGGCTTACTAATCTGTAAACCATCGTTTGACGCATTAAACCAAACAGCCCTCTTTCCAAGGCATTTGCCATGGAAGAGGGCTGTTTTTTGTTGGGATTGGTGCCCGCTCACCTGCCGTTCAGCGCATGCCGGAGATCGGCGAGCTCCTGCCTGATATCCGGCACCAGCGGCAGCTCCAGCCCGTCGGTTCCCTCTGGCTCCTCTTCCGTCTCCCGCCGCTGCTCTGCGGACTGGGCCATTTTCTCGAGATGGAGCAGCACCGCTCCCAGCTCCGGGTCGGGCAGGACGGGCCGGAGGGCGCTCAGCGCGTAGGAGTTCAGCACGTACCCGAACTGATCCAGCGACCAGATGACGGGCAGCAGTTTCTCCAGCTCCTCCTCGCTGCGCGGAATCTCGCCGAGTGCGGTCTGGTACACCGTCCTCAGATTGGACAGGTGCCGCCGCATGGAGCGCTGCTGGAGGATGAGGCTCAACCTCGCTGTGGCACTCGCAGGCTGCCGAATGAACAGCAGCGCCAGAAACTGCGCCTGGCTGCGGATCGTCCGGCCGAGAAGGTACGGAATCCGGCTGGAAGCCGAGCGGCTGCCGACCAGCAGCACGCCGATCAGGCCGATAACGCTGCCGACGAGCACGTCGGTCAGCCTGGCGCCGGCAAAATAGCCAAAGTTATGTATCCGGGTATTGGTCTCCGCCATCAGCAGCGCGTTGGGTGTAATGAACAGCATAGCCAGGGCGTAGTTTCGCACGATGAGCAGCTCCGTAAAAAAAGTGAACAGCATGATCGCAATGGATACGACAAATCCCTCCGGGTGGGTCCACAATATCGCGCTGGCGATGAGGATGCCAAGTATCGTTCCGAGGGATCGCTGAATCGCCCGGTGAAAGGTGGCGATGACGGTGGCGCCGAGCATCACCGAAGCACAGGAGAGCGGCACCCAGTAGGATCGGTTCAGCTGAAACGCATACGCAGCAGCGGCAGCCACCATCAAAATGACACCGAACCGGATCGCCTGCAGAAATACGATCGAGTCCTTATCCAAATTGCCCTCCAGGATGCTCCGCACCGGAGTGCGGGTCAGCTTGCGGCGGTCCTGCTCCACCTCGGGTTCCGCATCGCTAAAAATAGCATCCAGCTGCCCAACAAGGTCCCTCAGATCCCGGATGCGGGGATCCGGGCCGTCCGGCAGCGGCGTTTGAACCCATACATCCGGCTGCCCGCACGCTTCCCCTGCCCTTCTGACCGCGGCGCTGAGCCCGGGCGGCAGCTTCTCCCCCACGGCCAACGGAATTTTGTCCGTAATCAGATAAATGTGGTGCGCAAGCGAGTACATCCGCGACAACCGGCGCGGTGTTGCGTCGCTTCGCCGATCAAACCCGCCTGTCGCGAGCGTGGTTTCCGCGCTGTACATGGACAGCAGCGTCTGATGCCGGGCCCGGCTGTATTCCCGGGTGCCCGCACCATCCAATAGGGATCCCAAGTCGAGATACAGCTGGCGGACGGCGCCGACTTCGGGACCGTGCGGCCGAAGCAGCCAGCCGGCCATAGCAAAGCACCAGGCCAGCATTCCGCCTAGAAACACCAAGCCGCCGCGGAGGAACGCCTGGGAAGGATCGGGCGGCATCCCCGTGGCCAGCGTGAAGCTGAGCACGAAGAATAACGCTCCGGGACCTTTAAACTTCAGCACGCCAAACAGGTAAGACGTCGCTGCCCCGATGCAGCCCAGAACAAAGGCGGCAAGAAGCGGGTAGGGAGCCAGCAGCGTGCCCGCTGCCACAGAGAATGTCAGTCCCAGAGCGGCAAACAGAATTTTTTTGGCCCTAAACCCATACGGCTCGCTCGCCACGTACAGATAGGAGAAACCGCCTGTTCCTGCCAGCATCCCGTACGAAAATTGGCCAAGCCAAAACCCGATCAGGGATGGCAGGCCAATGCACAAGCCGGCGCATAAAGCCCGGTTCCACGGGAGCGCAACCTTCTTCATCTCAAAGGCTTGTTTGATGGTTTGCGATAAAAACCGGTGATGCTTTTTCGTTACCCCAACTTGGATCCCCCTTCCGCACCTGATCATGCCAAAAGAGCAGCCCCACACCTGTAAGGCCGCTCCCGGTTTACCATGTACTATATTTATTGCCAACCGTAATCCGCAATATGCTGACGCCCGCTTGCTCCTCCGCCCATTTTTGATGTCCTCTCGCATTGCGCCCTGCGGCCGAAACCTTCCACTCCGCGTGAGGAGCGAATAGCCCAAGCCCGATTCTCCATAAAATAATATGATTCCACGATTCAAAGTGCCGCTTCAAAATTACCCCAGGGCACAGGGCAGGAGGAAAGGAATGAAGAAGGACCTAGGGCGCCCCAGGCGGCGTTCCGAGTTTACGGTTTGGGTCGTGTCCCGATCCGATGTGTTTACGTTTGTGGTCTACGAAATTATTCTCAGCTCTGCGGTGTATGCCGGCCTCAAGCGGGCCAACGGGCATGAGCTGATCGCCATACTGGGAAGTTCGGTCAGCACGACCATGTGCAAAAGGTGGGTACGTCTGGATGCGCTGGCCTGGTGGAGGCGCGGGCGGGAGCTCCATATTGTTCCCTGGCCGAATCGCCCTTAAGGTAATTTGAGGAATTCTAGCTCACGGAGACGGAGGTGGCGGAAATGAAAAGAAGGAAGCGCAGGGTCGCCATCGTCGGCTCGGGCATGGTCGGTGCAACTGCAGCTTATTCCATGATCAACCAATCGATCTGCGATGAGATCATGATGGTCGACCGCACTTATGACCGCGCGCTGGCGCAGGCGCTCGACTTGTCGCACTGCATTGATTTTACGCATACGCGCACTTCGGTTTACGCTGGAACATACGCGGACTGTTCGGATATGGACGTCGTAATATTGACGGCAGGAGCTAATCCGAAGCCGGGCCAGACCCGGCTGGACGTGCTTGAAGAGGCGGTACTTATCACCCGACAGATCGTTACGCCGATTTTGAAGAGCGGCTTTGAGGGCATATTCATCACCGCGGCCAATCCGGTCGATATTGTCACCTATCTGATCCGGCAGTTGTCAGGCTTTCCACGGAACCGGGTCATCGGCACCGGAACGTCCATCGACACTTCGCGCAAACCGGTTCTGGACATTCTCTCACAACACAAGGAGCGATTTAAGCACGTGGACCTGACGGACATCGCCCGAAAAACGAAGGACGCCGGCTGGGAGATCTACACCCGCAAAGGATCTACGCATTTTGGCATCGGTAGTGCCATTGCCCACATCACCCGCTCGGTGCTGAACGATGAGCATAAAATAATCGCCGTGTCGGCCATCCTCGAGGGAGAATACGGCGAACACGGCGTGTGTACCGGCGTCCCGGCGATTATTCACAGCGACGGGATCCAAGAAATTATCGAGCTGAATCTGAATGAAGAAGAGCGCGGGCGATTCGCCTCCTCCTGCGGCGTGATCCGCAGCAATTTGGATAAGCTGAATCTGGTCTAGCCGGCTACATCCACCGGATAAAAAATCTCTGTTCCACGGGGATTGCATGCTCCTCCGCCCATTGGAGAAGCTCTGGCTCGCCAGCGGGCTGACGGGGCTGCAGGACAAAGCACAGCTTCATCGGCACGATCCGCCGCTGCTTCAGCTTGATTCCATACCAGCGCTCGTTGATCCACACGCCCTGAATGCCCGCAGCGGATACTTCCTTGCCTTCCAGAACAAGCTTTCCCGGCTCGAGCAGCAGTGACTTGGGTTTGCCTGCCGAGCGGAAGAGTGCAACCGTAATGGCCCCGGCAATAAATAGAAGCAGCAATATATTCATGACGTAAATACTTATTTTAAAATTGTCATCCAACGAATTAACAATTAACATTTGAATCGTAATGGCTAGAATCACAACCATGCTGATCAAAAATTTTGCCCGCAGCGGATATTTAATAGCAAGCTGGGAACGCATGGGCTGCCCCCTTTCCGTGTGTATTTTACATATTATGGGACGCAAGCTATACTGCTATCATACATCACTTTTCTGGAAAGGGGGAAGCCCGCGTGAATTTCGCCTTGATCGGTTTGGCGGCTGTCTTGATGGTGTTGTTTTGGTCCGCTCTAGTGATCGGGGGTATCAAGCTCCTGTTCAGCAAGGGATTAAAACGCAGGCTGGACCCGTTTATCCTGTTGTCACTCATTCTTGGACTGGCTGCCGTCGCCCGGATCGTCCAATGCTGGATTTACGGCCAACCTATGCCCGCAAGTCTCATCATGCTTTTCGTTTCCATCCTTCTGGTCGGGTCATCGCGGCGGCGTTACTTGAAAAACCAGCTTTAAGTTTTCACCATCCCCCTTGCCTACTCCAGGACAGGAGGCACCCGGTGCCTGGTGGCCTGTTCATAGCCGTAAGCGATCTTGATCAGCGTCGGCTCGCTGAAAGCCCGGCCGATAAAAGTGATCCCCTGAGGCCCTTTGGTGGTATAACCGCCGGGTGCAATGACTCCGCGCTCGGCGAATCCGCCCGGCACCGTAATGACGGGGAAACCGGCCCGTGCCGCCAGGTCATCTCCCCCTTCACTCCCCAGAAACAAGAGGGCATCCAGCTTATGCTCATCGAAAGCCCCGTTCAGCCCCTGCCTTGCCTGACTGACGCTGCGCTTCAGGCTGTCGGTATACTCCTTTTCGGACAGCGTGCCGCTGGTAGCCTCCGAATGGATCAGAACGTCCTGCCCGTAGCGGAGGCAGGTATCCGCATGCTCTTCATTGAACCGGATCACCTCTTCGAGTGAATGCACCGGCACGGTTTCCGGCAAGCGGGACAAGTAGTCATTGACCCCTTTTTTAAATTCATAGGTCAGCACATGGCCATCCCACTCCGCCTGCTCGCAGGATAATTCGACGGGATCGATGATCTCGGCTCCCTTCTCCTTCAGCACCCTGATCGCGGCTTCGATAATATTCAGCCGGTCCTCATCCAGATCCTGATAGTAAAACCTCGGAATCCCGATTCTCGCCTGCGGGAGACATTCGGCATCCAGAAACGGCGTATAGTCCGTATAAAATTGACCGCTGCTGCCATGTGTCACCTCATCCTCCGGGTCTACGCCGGTCAGAGCGCCCAGCAGCACCGCCACGTCGGCCACCGTTCGGGCCATGGGGCCCGCCGTATCCTGCGTATGCGATATCGGAATAATGCCGGCTCGGCTTACTAACCCGATCGTCGGTTTGATCCCGACGATATTGTTCTGGCTGGCCGGGCTGATGATCGACCCGGAGGTCTCCGTACCGATGGCGGCCGCGGCCAGATTCGCCGCCACCGCGCTGGCCGAGCCGGAGCTCGAGCCGCCGACGAACAGTTCGCCTGGTCCATAAGGGTTTAGACATAACCCGGCACGGCTGCTGTATCCCGACCACATCGTGCTGGACATAAAGTTGGCCCACTCGGTCATATTGGCTTTTCCGAGCAATACCGCCCCGGCGGCCCGCAATTTTTCCGCCACGAAGGAGTCCTTCACGGCTACCGAATCCGCCAGCGCCAGCGCCCCTGCGCTGGTATGCATCGCATCCCGCGTAGCAATGTTGTCCTTCAACAAAATCGGGATGCCGTGCAGCGGCCCGCGGGTGCCGATTTCGTACCGCTCTTCGTCGAGCCCCCGCGCGATATCCAGCGCCTCGGGGTTCACTTCGATAATCGATTTCAGTTTTCCGTCAAACTGCCGGATTCGTTCCAAATACAGCTGGACCAGCTCTTCCGAAGTGATGGTGCCGGTATTCATCGCTTCCTGCATGCCGGCAATATCGGCCTCCACGATCCACTCAGCCGGGTTTATTGGACTGCTGCTCATTATAATCGCCCCCTGGGTAAGCTGCCTTCGTCAGCATGTATCTGCTTACCATTTTTCGTAACACTTGATCTGTATAACCGCTTTTTCCTTTTGTATTCTATAGGCCGCTAGTATTTTGCAGCACGATGCGCCAGCCGTCCGGGTCGCAGATGGTGATGCCGTTAACGTCCCAGTACGGGTTCTCGGCTTTGACAGCCGGGTAACCCATCGCCTGAAGACGCTGCGCGATGGCATTTCGCTTGTCAGCATCCGGTATGTAAAACACCAGCAGATTGTCCTCTGAGGGCGGCGGCAAGGGAATCCCGTGTTCATGCTGCGTAAATTCAAGATGATAGGCGGAATCCGGCAAGCCGAACATCACACCGTCATAGCCTTGATGCTGCTGAAATGAGCCGATGACCGGCAGTCCGAGCCCTTCATGGTAGAACTGTTTGATTTTCTCAATTTGGTGCGTCGGGCGCGCCACACGGAACTGAACAGCCGGCATCTGCTCCGACCAGACAGGGTTGTTGTCCATGATAGACCTCCTATATAGTAAAGTCATACCAACTCATTACATTTTCAGGAAAGAAGGTACACTCAATGATTATTTACCAGGACCATCTGCAGGGAATCACGGAGTCTTCGGTTGCCCCCGGCTTTTTCGACGGCTGGCCCAACCCGCCCTCGCCCGCTGTGCTGATCCGGCTGCTTGCGAACTCTACCTTTATCATACTGGCTATGGATGCCGATACCAAGCGAATGATTGGCTTTATTAATTGTTTATCAGACAAAGTATTAACGGCCTATATACCTTTGCTTGAAGTGATTCCGGATTATCAGGGCCGGGGGATCGGCAAGGAGCTGACGGCACGGATGCTGGAGAGGCTGAAGGGGCTGTATATGGTGGATCTGCTGTGCGATCCGGATGTGCAGGAGTTTTACGCCCGTTTGGGTATGAAAAAAGCGACGGGCATGCTGATGAGGAACTACGAGCATCAATCAGGGGCCGAGCAATAGGAATAGGCGGTTTCCGGGTCTTCCGAACTCTAGGGGGAGGCGTTCCCAATGGACGACTTCTTCCTGATACAGGCGCGTTTACACGCCTTCATCGTTCCCCTCCCGATTCGCCGGCTGGCTGCTTCAGCGCCTCCTCCAGCACCAGTCCCAATAAGGCATGATCAATGACATAACGAAACTCTTCAGGCTCCACCCAAATTCGGGCCAGGCACTCGTTTTCCCGGTTAAACGGCAAGCATTCCTCAATGTCCATCCGGTAAAACAGCTGGTAGCCGACCAGCGGATACTTGCCGTTCGGGTCAAAATGCTCGTTCTCCTCGTGGCTCACTTCCATCATCCCGATGTACTCGGCACGGCCGCGGACGCTGCCTTCCTCCAGCACCTCGCGGTGAAACGCCTCCTCCGGCGTCTCGCCCGGCTCGACATGCCCGCCGGGGATATCAAAACCGCGCCCGTCCACATGGACGGCCAGCACGTTGCCCCGCAGCATACAGATGCCGTGAACGCTGGTCACTTTGGCCGGATCCGGCATGTCCTTCGTTGGGATCCAGGTCAGCTTGACCGGCTGGCCGCCCCATTCTACGCGTATCGTTTGACTCACAGATATAATCCTCCTTCATTGCAGTGCACGATGCTTGCCGTCAGCCTCCGCTCATTTCCTCAATACAAAATGATGAGGGCAGCGGGCATTTGATTCTCTTTCCACACTGCCCAAAGTACCTTAATATGGGAATGAATACTTGGGAGGTGACTACTATTCCTCGTAAACCACTATTCATATTATTTCTCTGCCGCCGCGCTCTGATCCTGCCCTCCGCACTCCTGGCCAGTGTTCTGCTGCTCACGACACTGCCGGGATGCGGCAGCCGAGAATCAGGGAAAACTGGTGCACACAAGACGGTACAAACCGGCATCTCGCATTCCTGGGCCTTTCCGTTTATCCGCTGGGATAGCCGTCTGTATCGGCTGACCGAGCTGCACTCCGTCAAACTCGGCACCCGCCTCGGCACCGTAGAAACCTACGCCGATGTCGAAGGCCACGAATACCACGGAACCTATTCCAATAAATACAAGGTGGGAACCGGCATATTTTCCATCCAGGGAACGGCTCCCGATCAGGCTATTGCCGTCCAGACCGGGAATGGGATCGATGTGCTGATCGAGTCTACGCTGAAGGATCCCCCCGATTCGCTGAAGCCGGCCGAAACCGCCGATCCAAGCGAGCCGGACCCTTCCCGCTAGTCTTCCGGATTGATGATGGCCAGCACCTGATGATCCTCCCACTTGCCGTTGATCAGCACATTGCTGCGGGCGATGCCTTCATGGTGAAAGCCCGCTTTTTCGAGCACGCGGGTGGATCCCAGGTTGCGTGGCATAACGCAGGCTACGATCCGGTGGAGCTTCAGCTCGGTAAACGCATAGTCGACCATTAGCCGCACGGCTTCGGTCATGTAGCCATTACCATTTTCGCCCGATCCAGAATACCCTTATATCTAAAAAAACCGAAAGCCCGCTCTTGCAGGCCATCGGTTCTTTCGGGAAATGATTTCTATTGACCAGTGCTTTGGCTTTATTTCCCGGCAATCCGCCGGTACGTCGCCTCATCGGCTACCACATACAGCCTCGCATCGGCCGGGATCGGCTCGCTTAACCGCCGGTTGATCGACATGTCGTTCCGGTCGGCCAGCAGGGTAGCGCCCTGCTCTAGCAGCGCCTGAAACGCCTCGCCATAGGTTTTCCAGGCCGGATTGCACGGAACTTCGTAGATATCGTCCCCGTGCTCGCGGCTAATGAGCTGGCTGATCACCGCCGAATTCCCCTCCTGCAGCGCAGCCCGCACCGCCAGGCTGGAGATCGCATCGTGGGACAGCACGAATTCGTTGACCTGGACAAACCGGAAGTTCTGAATGTGCTTCTCGTGCATGATTTCCACCGTCGTGTGCACCTCGGGCGCGATCCGTTCGATGCTCGAGGCGATCAGCAGCGACTTGCCGTCGGTCAGCGATGTTTCCTCGATCCGGGTGTCGGCGAAAATAATAGCCGCCCGCGCCCGCTCAATCCCGGCCTTGATCAGCGTCTCCGCGGACGAAGGATCCCCGCTGACAAAATGCACCTGGTGCATCTGCAGCGCCGGATGACGTTCCGTCTCATCGACGATGACGATCTGCGCCTTCGGGTCGTACGTGAGGATCTCGTCGATAGCGGACTTCGCCTTTCGGTTCCAATTGATTAAGATGACATGATTGCCTCCGTGAAAATTCAACGTTCCCGCCTCCCTTTGGCGCTGAATGCCCGCGATCGAATCGATGATTTTACCGATGACCAAGCTGAGCAGCCCGATACCGAAGATGTATAAAAACAGCGTAAATAGTTTACCGGCTACCGTAGCAGCAAAGAAGTCGCCGTACCCGACCGTGGCCATCGTCGTCATGACCCAGTACAGGGCATTAAACCAGCTGTGAAAGGTAGACGGCTCGAGCAGATAGGCGATCGTTGCACTCACCGTTACAAAAATAACAATAATCAGGCCAATCGTCGTTTTGCGCATCCGCATCATCCGGGCGGATAGCCGGAGGAAAAAATGCAGCGGTCTCACCCTCTCTTCAGCATGGCAGCTTGATCTACAGCTTTATACAATCAGGCTGCTGATGGCAAAAGCCATGCCGACGAACACCATGGACAAGAGGACGGCAACAGCCGTATTTCCCTTTTTCAGCTGCTCGGAAATTTTAAAGCCCGGGGTCACCAGCTCAAAAATCCAGTACACGGCGATCAGGCACACGTACCCGACGGCAAACCACATGGCCAAAAACCAGATGGACGTATTCGTATAAGCCGCCACGCCGAGAATGATGGCCGTCCCCAAAAATTTGCCCCCAAGCGCGATGCCGACGGCCGTATTGCCTTTCTTCAGCTCTTCCATGTCCTTAAACGGTGTCATCCAGCTGAAGATCACCATTCCGAGCAGCTGCAGGATGATGATGACGATGACACTGACAACAATATTAACGACGACCATTAACTGGCCCACCCCCTGAATTTGGCGTATGCCGAATCGTAATCGGCGAAATCATGAACTTCCTCGAGTTTGACGGAAACTTTCTTCTTCTTCTCCAGTTCCTTGTAACGCGCATCGTCGATCGGCTGCTTGATCCGGTTGCCGGAAGGCAGCTCCACGACCGCAAAGTCCCGCGTCTGATCCTTGTATTTTGTTTGGTATACGCCGACCAGGTCGACTTCGGTCGTCACGTTAACTTTCAGATTGGCCAAGTCCTTCTTGGCCTCCTCCTGCGTCTTGAACGTCTTGATCGTGTCCCAGGAGGACAGGCGGACGTCGGTCTTCTGGTTGGCACCGGTCGTCATCTCGGCGTCCATGTACTGCAAAGACCAAATTTTGTCCCCCGTAGCATAGTTGCCATCATTAGGCATCAGCTCGTTGTCCGGAAGGACCGTCATGTCACTGCCGATGAGATCGCCGACCGTTCCTTCGACAATCCGGTAATCCCAAGGAACCCGGGATACGTTCGTATCCTCCGACGTGGTTGTATCGAATACGGAGGGTTCATTCGAGGAGCATGCGCTCAGCAGGAGCGCCGCCAGCAGGAACAGTCCCAGACCCGTCCGGAAGAACTTGTGGTAGGTCTTCATTTATTTCACTCCCATCGCGATAAAATGGCTCGTATTCCCCGTAATCAATCCGCCCGCTCTTCCGAGCAGCCCGAACGGCTGTCCGTTGATCACGAACATACCGGTCAGCAGGTGCCGCGGCCCTGCGGCGGTCTCAATCCGCGGGAGCTCCGCCCGCAGCTGATAGACGGACGGGAACAGGACGCTCGTGTCGAATCCGGCCTCGTCCTGGATATCCATCTCTCCTTGTTCGTTATACATCCGCACCGATCCGCCCTCGCGGCCGAACATCGATTTGGACACATAGCTTCCCGAGAACACGGGCTTATTGTAGGTTGGCAAAATATATTTCTCCACCGTCTCCTGCTCCTGTTCGTCAAATAGGAGGCCCAGTTCATACAATCCCCAGGCCGCCGCCAGCAGTCCTTTGGACTGCAGCAGGATGCTGTGTGGTCCGTTAAAAAGCGCAAGCTTGCCGGTCTCGATCGCATAGGCAAGCGCGTCCCCGCCGTCGTCGACGGCCATCCACTCCTTCGGGTACAGCGCGAACATCCGCTTGATTTCCCGGCCCGTCGCGTCCTTGACGATCCCCTCGTCGATCCACAGATCGAGGCAGTCGACGCAGGTCACGGGAAGGCCGCTGTGCTTCACCAGCGCCTCGATCGTTCCCGAGTCCTCGAGGTGGCTGCCGTAGGCGACGCAGGCGGCGGTATCCGGGCGCTCCACGGCCCAGGCAGCCTTCACGAGCTCCTTCATGCGCCCGTTCGGCGTCGGAATTCCCGCTTCGCCGCACAGCCAGGGGGTCGCGATCGACGCTTCCACATAGCCGGTCGGCGTATCGGCGTTCAGCTCATACAGCTTGATGCTTCCGTCATGGCCGACCGCGTAATCGAACCGGGCATAACGGCTGATCAGACCTTGCCCTGGAAGCGGACAGTCGTCCAGCATATCCCACAAAATCTGCGGAATGCCGATCAGTTCATACAGGTCGCGGCGCTTGTGCACATAGCGGACCGTCTTGTCGAGCACGCCCCACAGCCTCGAGGAGGCCTCCTCGAGTTCGCGGTACGTCTCCCCGTTCATGACGACGATCTGGTCCAGCCAGTACTCCTCGTCCTCCAGATCGGCCCAGGCAAAGCCCAGCTTCCGCAGCTGCTCCACCCGCTCCGCGCGCTCACCGGTTCCCGGGGCAAGCACCTCAAATACACTGCTCATCCGCCAAAACCGCCGCTTCTGGAGCTGGAGTGGGAGCTCGAAGAGGAGCTGAATCCGCTTGACTTGCCGCCGATGCTGCCGGACGAAGACGACGTTCCTCTCCGGGTGATCGATCCGGTCGAAGTCGACGTCTTCGGGCGCACCGTCGAGCCGACGACCGGCTTGTTCTGGAACGTGCCGCTGGTATAGGACCGCGGCTTATACGTTTGGCTGGTGCCGGTGTAGTACGTCGGCCGGCCGTTGTAATAGTTGGTGGTAGAATAGCTGGATCCGCTGTTGAACAGCATGTGGTACAGCAGCAGGTCATCCCAGCCGAATCCGGAATGAGCCGAGCCGTAATTGTTAATGACGGTCGTTCCGCCGCCTGACGATCCGGAGCCTGTCGACGCCGATTGCCCCTCCTGGTCTTCCTCCGGCTTCTCCTTAAGCGGAATGTTCCAGTCCGCGTTTTTATCAAAATACTGTTTAACTTCCTCTGTCGACCAGGAGACCAGGATCGGTTCATCCGCCGCGGTCTGGTCACCTGATGTATTGGCCGACGCTCCGGCCGCTGTCGCTCCCGGGATCAGAAAGGCATTGGCCAGCAGCGCTACGCCCAGGGACGTGGACAATACCCGGGCAGCCTTCCCTTCAACCGGAAAACGTCTTGATCCGGATTCGTCGCTCCGCTTCGCCTTTTCTTCGTTTGCCATGATCGCATCTCCTTTCGCCGAGTTCCCTGTTACTCGTTTCGTATCTGCACCAGCAAAAGCTCAAGCTTGCCGGTATCGACATTCAGCCTTCCCTCAATCGTTTCGTATTCCTTGCCGCCGACGACGATATAGTTGACATGCTCCAGCGCAGCCACCATATTCATGCCCCATCTGCGCTCTTCCATCGTCCGCAGGCTGCCGTTTGACATCTTCTCGACCAAAATGACATCCATCTCATTTCCCATTTTCGTTACACCCCTTATTTCATTGCTTTGTACTTTACAGCATTTTTTTACGTCGGATCTTCCAGCGGGTTCCAAATGATTTTCACTTCCGACTATGAAAGGATGTACATATCCTCCCAAAACGCTCTCCATTCAAGCCTTGATGGCATTTTGTCAAATTTAAGTATAAATTGTCTGCTGCTGGAGGGAAACCAAAAGTTTGGGGTTTTTGCTGTTTTCCGAATCTTACCTGCCGAAGCGATTGGAGAGATCGCAGAACGGTGATATGATTCAAGGCAACGAACACAACTCTCGTGATGGAATAAAAAGTCGTTAGCGAGTCTTTTTGCCCGTGATAAAAGGCTGCCCCGGATTAAACGGAGCAGCCTCTTGCTGCAGCGTTACTCTTATACGTATTGGGCCTGTCCTCGCAGGTGCGGACGCGGTCAAGCGCGGAATGGCACGCTCCAACCGGGGCCAAAGCCCCCTTGAGGTCAGCCTCCCTTTTGTTTCGTCTTGTTGATCATCGCCCGGCTCTTCTCCAGGTAGTCCACCGACTGGTCATAGCTGCGGCTGGCGACACCCAGGTACAGCATGTCGATGATGTTCAGCTGGGTAATCCGGGAGGCGGTGGCCCCGCTGCGGATATCGTTTTCAGTCGATGAAGTGTACAGCTGGATGTCGGCAATCTCGCTCAGCGGCGAATTTCCGTATTTCGTAATGCAGATCGTCACCGCCCCCGCCTCCTTGGCGGCTTTCATGCCGGAGATGACATAGTCCGTTTTGCCGGAATACGAAATGCCGACGGCGGCATCCCGCTCTGTGAGCAGCACTGAAGAGGTCAGCTGCAGATGCGGGTCGGCAAACGAAAAGCTTGGCTTGTTGATCCGCAGAAACTTGTGCTGCGCATCCTGGGCGATGAGGTTCGAAGCGCCGATCCCGAAGAAAAAAATCCGCTCCGCCCGGCCGAGCGCCTCGATCGCCCGTTCAACCATGTGCTTGTCCAGCACCTTAACCGTGTTGCGGATCGACTGAATATTGTTATTCGTCACATTATGAATAATGGCATCCACCGAGTCATGCGGGCGGATCTCCTGATACCCTCCGGGCTCCTCCTGGCCTTCCTGCAGGTCACCCGCCACCTTGAGCATCAGCTCCTGGTAGCTCTTAAATCCGGCCGATTTGCACAATCTGACGACGGCGGCCTGACTCCCCCCGCTCCGGCGGGACAACTCGGCGATCGAAAGCCCGATCATCTCGCCCGGGTGCTGCAGAATAAAATCGGCCACCTTGCGCTCCGATGGTGTAATGTCATCCAGAATTTCCCGCAGTCGGACTATTCCTCCGTTCATGTCATTCCTCACTTTCGCTGGCTCGAAAATATGGATCCGTTAGGATCCGCTGACCTTCACAAAACTGGAAAATGTTCACAGACCTTATCCCTCTATTTTAAAGGAATCATACTCCCGAGATAAAGTGATTTTTTAAAGATATCCGCACGCATCCGAGGTTCCTCCATCTCCGAGATCCGGCCTGGTTGTCGCCCGATGGGTCTGATGGTAGAATACACCTGATTTTACCAGTATGGTTTTGGAACGAGCTGAGCCAGGAGAAAGGTGAGATGAGCTGAGATGAGTGTAGACATCATTATAAAAGGAGCCGTCTGCCATAGCGCAGACAGCTCCTTTTTTTGATTTCAGAAAGGATACGTGGCGGTTTGAAGGGGATCCGCTTATCGATGGTCAAACAGGATATCCGCAGTGAGTTGGATGTGGGTCTTAAAAATCTCGACGGCACGATCGCCATCACGGCTTACTACGGCATCCGCTAATGCCTTATGTTCGGCGCGGCCATCACGAACGGACTGCTGCGGGGGTGAATAATGCCGATAAAATTCGCTTAAATCCCACAGGCGTCTGCAAATATCCAGAAGCACCGGATTGGGACATGCAGCGATAAGTTCGTAATGAAATTGACGGTGAATGTCGGACCATTCTTCGCGAACGACGAGCTTTGGATGACCATCCTCGTACTCGGGTGTTTGCGATAGTTTATGGTGAACAGCGATGACATTGGATTCCCATGTGAGATCGCCGTGAGCGATGGACAGGCGTAAGGCTGCCGATTCATTGATCAACCGCGCTTCGATGATGCTTTTCAGTTCTTCTTCCGACGCCGTCTTCACGGAAAATCCGTGATTCGGGTTCTGTATGACGAGGCCTTGGGTCGCTAAACGGGTTAGCGCTTCCCGAACGACGGCAACCGAGACTTCGAAACCTTTGGCTAGGTCCGAAACGGTTAATGGAGCGCCCGGTTCATATTGTCCGTCCAAAATATCATACCTCAGTTTTTTTGTGACATTTTCACTTAAAGTGGACGAACCGTTTCTTTTGGCCATGAAGCCGACACCATCCTTTATGCATATCGGGATTGTACACGTTTAAATAATTTACACCGAAACCTACAAAAATACAATAATAAGTCGATAATCCACATACAAAAAGATTTTTATTTACAGAATCGATTCTTGAATATATAATCGACTCATACAAAAAAGGAGGAGTTTACAATGAACAACCCATTTGCGAAATTGCCGGAAGTTGAAGCCTTTCGGTTAACGAGTCATGATATTGCGGAGGGTCTTCCCCTGCCTCCCCAGCAATACGCTTCTGGAGTGGAAGGCGGTAAAGATCTTTCGCCCCATTTGAAATGGTCCGATGCGCCCGAAGGGACGAAGAGCTACGCCGTAACCGCATATGACCCGGATGCCCCGACCGGATCGGGCTTCTGGCACTGGGCCGTCATCAACATCCCTGCCAATGTCACCGAGCTGCCGACTGGTGCAGGCGACGAGCATGGCACCGGCTTGCCGCAAGGCGCCCTGCAGCTGCCGAACGATGCCCGGCTCGAACGGTTTATCGGTGCGGCGCCTCCAGCGGGACATGGTCCGCATCGGTATTATTTTGTCGTTCATGCGCTGGATGTTGAGGATATCGGCGTTGACCGCAGCGCCACGCTGGCCGTCTTAGGATTCACCATGCTGGGTCATACGCTGGGGAGAGCCGTGCTCGTGGCTACAGGGGAAAGCAAGTAACCCAAACCGTTTGTCGATGGAATGAAAAGAGAGTTTGTTTGTTTGTGTTGTTGCCGCCGGTATAGAGCATCGAGGCAGGAACGGCACGACAAATGCACCGAGCGAAGCCGAGTTAAGTACGGAGGTGGCTGTGAGATTGAACGATCCAATTTATCAAAGCATATGCCCCCTGTGCCATCAGCCAATTAAAGATTTGAAGCACACGATCATATGCGGCTGCGGGAGCAAAATAAGAAAACCGTCTATCGACGTACCTTCAAAGAAGACAGACCGCGTTTAGCTGAAGTTTTTCTTGCGATTATAGAATGGTTCAGCTTCGCTGAAATTTATAAATTCTATAATCTTTAAAAACACCATCAAATTCAAATAACCCAGTAAGCAAAAAAGGTATCCGTACACGAAACACTTTTTGAAGTGTCAGTGTACGGGTACCTTTTCAGTTCCCTAACCTTTCTTTCTGTAGCAAACGGCGGCACGGTTTACCCCTGCGTCCGGTCTTCAACCTAACGCCGCTCAAGGCCCACCCTTTTCCTTATCTCGCTTCAATCTTTTTCTCTATACACCATTTGATCACGTACAAAAAAGCGACACACAGCAGCCCCTCAAACACGATGGAGCCCCAGGTTTGCCAGGCAGACAGGAGACCCGGCAGCTCCCGGGCCAGCACGCCGGACTGAGAGCTCCACTGCAGATCCACGCTTCCGAACAACGCGGACGAATCCTGGCCGAACAGAAATTCTTCAACATAAGACAGGACGATGGTCAGGACGATAAAAATCAGCAGTCCGACCCAAAACACGCCCTTGGTTACCAGGCTGCGCGCCAAGGCGATCGTCATATAAAACGTCAAAAAGCCGTATACGAGCAGAAACAGATATTCTACAACGATCAGCACGATGGCCCAGACCGGAATCTGGCCGGCCCAGCTGAATCCGCCCCCTAAGTTGACCACCATATAGGCAGTGAATGCCGCTCCAATTACGGTCATCACCAGCGAGTTAAGCAATCCGTACAGCAGGGAAGCTCCCACGTAAGACAAGGCACCTACCGGTACGAGCCGGCGGCTGACCGTAGAGATGTTGTAGTCAAACACACGGAGGCTGGAAATGAAGTAAATCACCGAGACTGCGCCGAAGAACAGGACCGAGAGGACAATTTTGACTTCATCCGTGGCCCTGGACCAGAGGAGGACGAACTCGCACAGGAGGAGAATCGCCATCCCGCCGAGCAGCAGCGTCGCGTTGCGCTTTAAATCGTATTTTAACAGCTTGATCATTCGCCAAACACCTCTTTAAACAGATCGTCAATGCCTTTTCCACGGTTGATGCGGATGCTCTCGACTTCCTCGTGCAGGACGATGACGCCGTCTTGGATGAACATGACTTCATCAAAAATCCGCTCCATATCGCGCACCAGATGCGTGCTGACGATCAGGCTGCTGTCTTCGCTGTAGAAGCGGACGATCGCGTCCAGAATTTTACCCCGGGCCACCGGATCCACGCCGCCGATCGGCTCGTCAAGCAGATACAGGTTCACTTGGCGGGAGAGGGCCAGCGTCAGCTGCAGCCGTTCGCCCATGCCCTTGGAAAGGGAGCTGACCCGGTCGTTCTCCTTCAAATTCATAAAGTCGAGCATCTCGCGCGCCTTTTCCAAGTCGAAATCATCATAGAAATCCCGGTAAAAAGCAACCGCATCCTTCACCCGCATCCAGCTCTCCGTCAGCGGAAGGTCCGGCATATAAGAGATCAGGCTGCGCGTTTCCTTGCCCACCGGCTTGCCCAGCACGGAAATGCTTCCCGCGGTAGGCGGCGTCAGCCCGGCGGCGATCCGCATCAGCGTGCTCTTCCCGCTGCCGTTCGACCCGAGCAGGCCGACGATCCGGCCCGGTCCGATGCGCAGTGACACGCTGTTCAGCGCCAGCTTGCCTCCGTATTTCTTGGATACGCCGTCAACTTTGAGCAGTGTTTCCACCCTTAGCCCCCTCCTTTACGCCTTGCTTTCGGTCCTCCGCGACCGCCTCGCTTACGATGGAGACGATGTCTTGATTTTTGAACCCCAGCTCCTGCATGCCATGGATAAACTGGTGAAGCAATTCGCCCGCCATTTCCTTTTTAATCGCCATAATCTTCGATTCCTCGCTTGTCACATATCTTCCCAGCCCGCGCCGGGTCTCTACGACTTCCTCGCGTTCCAGCTCCTGAAACGTGCGCTGGATCGTGTTCGGGTTGATCTGCAGGTCGGCCGCCAGTTCCCTTACGGAAGGGATTTTATCGCCCGGCTGCAGGATGCCTGAGACAATTTGTCTCTTGATATGGTTCATGATTTGCAGATAGATCGGCAAATTGTTGTCGAATTCAATACTCACTTCAGGACAGACTCCTTTCGCCGTCAGCTTACGTTCCCGCGCATCAGGCTATATCACGTTTCTTAAACGTAACAAAGCTGGCGACAAGAAACAAGACGAGATATGCCGCCAGAACGGCGATGGAAAAGCCCAGGCTCATCCCCTGAATCGGTGCGTGACCGCCCTGACTGTACACCGACAGGTCTGCGTTCGGGAACAGCACGTATTTATAGAAGCTTTTCGGAATAACGATTCCGCTGAACATCACCGAGGCCATGCCTACACCCATCGCGGCTCCCGTCGACCGGGTCAGCACCCCCATCATAAAGGCCAGTGTCATGAAAATGATGCTGTACACCAGCGTGCTGCCTCCGGCCACCAGCACATCCCGCCAGCCGGCTTCCCCTGCATCCGTGCCGAAGAAGAACGCACCCGCTGCGAAGCTCAGCACCGTCAGCCATACGGCCAACGACAGCGTAAACAGGACGGCCGCCGTGTACTTGGATGCCAAAACTGCGGACCGGCTCTGCCCGCGGATCAGCAGGAACTTGATCGTTCCTTGGCCGTGCTCCCCGGATACGATGCCGGCCGTGAAGATGATCGCCAGCATGGCCGTCATTTGGCCAAAGCCGCTCATACCCGCCATCAACACCGTATAATCCAGGGCGCTCGCCCCTGTCAGCATCTCGCCACCCCAACGCTTCAGAATCCAGCCCAGGGCGATTGCGGCCACTGCAGCGATGGCATAAGGAATGAAGAAGCTGCGCTTCTTGGCCATCTTGAGCCATTCGTTGACCACCAGCAAAGAAAAACTACGCAATTTGGTTTCCTCCCGTCCATTTCAGGAATTCGTCTTCTAGAGACTGCTTGAGCTCGGTAATGAGGTAAATCGGGATCCTGCCGCTGCCCAGCCGCTCCACTACCCCCGGAATGTCCTTGTACTGCAAGGAAAGAATCATCTCGCTTTGTTCCGGGTTCACCGCCAGTACCTCGGCCAGATCCAGCCCTTCGAGCAGCCTCTTCGCCTCTTCCAGGCGGCCGACGCGGAACATGACGCGCATCGCTTCCTGCTGCCCCGGCTGCACCGCTTCCCCGCTGCCTCCGCCAATGGAGCGGACCGTCACCAGCTTGCCGTCTTGAATGACGACGACCCGGCTGCACAGCTGCTCCATTTCAAGCAGGAGGTGACTCGACACCAGGATGGAGATGCCTTCTTCGCGGGCGATATTTTTGAGATAGTCGCGCATCTCCCGGATGCCCGCCGGATCCAGGCCGTTCGTCGGCTCATCCAGAATCAGGACCGACGGCTCATGCAGCAGCGCCTGGGCGATGCCGAGCCGCTGGCGCATGCCGAGCGAGTAGGCTTTGACCTTCTTCTTCATGGCCTGCTCCAGCCCTACGAGCCGGACGACCTCGTCGATCCGCTCCCGGCTGATCCAGGGATTCATCCGCTGATACTGCTTCAAATTATCGTATCCGGTCATATACGGGTAGAACTCCGGGTTCTCGATAATCGCCCCGATATGGCGGATCGCCTGCTTCCAGTCGTTGCGGATGCTGCTCCCGCGGACCAGCACATCTCCCTCCGTCATCCCGATCAATCCGGCGATCATGCGGATGGTTGTCGTCTTGCCCGCACCGTTGGGCCCCAGCAGGCCTACCACTTCGCCTTTATGCACATCAAAAGAAAGCTGGCTGACGATCCACTTGCTTCCGATCCGTTTCGATACCCCTTGGAGTGAAAGAACCGGCGCATCGGCGTCCGCCTGCATATTTGTTCGATGGTTCATGCTCACAACTCCCTTGTATTAGTGTTATAGTTGGATAGTACACTAGAACATTGAGATTGTAAAGCCCAATCATGTTGTTTCGGAGTAAATTTTCTTTGTGTCACTCCGACCAAGCCGCGCAGTTTGTAGGAAAATTTGAGAAAAAAAATTCGGCGACCACTCTCCGGTAAAATACCGGGAAGCGATCGCCGTGCAGCGTAATCCTCTTTTATACTTTTCAATCGGCGCAGGCCGTTTTCTCATGTAACAAGCCGGTTTTTATTATAAAACGGCCCCTCTACTAGTTACGCTTCAAACATTAACGTTAAAGCGCTCTTGGGCGGCATCTCAAGCTGCAATGCCTCTTTTCCGTGCAGCTGAACAGCTACACTCTCCGATGCTTCACTGTCGTTAAACAGAACGGCTGCAATAGAGCCATCCGTATTTTTAAAGGCAACGGAGCGGATCAGATCATTGCTGGTCGAAGCAATACGCCGCGCTTTCGGACGGATCCCCTTGCTGAAATGCGCCAGCGCATAGTAGTCCAGCGTATAGGTTAGTTCCTTCGTCTGCTGATTCACGGTCACAATACCGCGACAGGTGCTTGTACCAAAGCCGGGTACGGTAGGGCCATTTTTCTCATCCAGTGCCATATTCCATAAGACGTAAGACTTGCTATGATTGCGGAGAATCTCGATACCTGTCCGCATGACATTCGAGAAGGCTTGCTCAAACGGCGGAATCCACTCCCCGCCCGACCCTTCCGTGAAATGGACCTCTTTATCAGGGAAAACTTCGAATACGTCCGATTGGGCTGACGGCTTGCCGCCGTACCAGTGCCAAGCGACACCATCCACCGCATCGCCGGCCTGCTCTAACACCGTCAGCGGGTAGTCGGGTTTATCCCAATTGTGATCATAACAGAGGATTTTCGTATCGATATGATTCTTCACGAATTGCGGCTTCAGGTGATTCTTAATGAAATCACTTTGTGCCTCAGGCAGCATGATCATGCCGGGATAATGACCTGGTGAATACAAGGCCTCATTTTGCGGCGTCACCGCATAGATAGGCAGACCTTTTGATGCATACTCCTGAATATAACGGACGAAATAATGGGCATAAACCGGATAGCACTCTTGCTTCAGCTCTCCGCCGATCATCGACCCGCTTGTCTTCATCCAGCCAGGCGGGCTCCAGGGCGAACCCATCAGCTTCATATCCGGATTCAATCGCAGCGCTTCCTGCAGGAGTGGAATAATATCGTCCTCATCGTGTGCAATGGAAAACTGCTTCAGCTCCATATCGGCCTGGCCTTCCGGCAGATCATTATAACTGTAGAAGTCACGTGCATAATCAGATGCGCCCATGGGCTGGCGCAGTACCGACAAACCAATCCCTTCGTTCGGATCGAACAATTGTGTCATAAGCTCCGAACGCTGCTCGGCCCCCAGTACTTGATGAATCAGATAAGCCGCGGAATCCGTGAAGGACGCGCCAAAGCCATCCATCTCCTGATACGTCTGCTCCTCATCGATAACAACCGTATTCAGCAGTGCAGAGGGAGATACAGGCGTAAGCTCCTCCTTCGTTTTCTTAATGAATAATTCCTCTTCCCCGTTCGACTGGTAGATTGTCATGTTCAGCATGTTGTTCCCTCCAGATTTCTATATAACGTTTCCTATCCGTGAACGCTTATTTCAGCCCAAGCTTTTCTTTGTTCGCTTTCATCTTCTCATTGCGAACCTCCACGATTTTGTCCCAATTGTTACTGTCCAGGAACTTTTTGTATTCATTCAAGAGGCTATCAAACGCAGCATCATCCTTCGAACGAATCATACTGATGAGTGTCGAGTTCCATTTGGTATTGATTGCGGCCAAAGAACGCGCTTCCGGTGTGCCTTGGTCAGGGTTGATATTCTCCAGAATAAAGTGTGGCACCAGCTTTCCTTTACCCCATTCCTGCATTTGCTTGATGGCATCCGGGAATGCGTCACCACTGAGCGCTTTGTGGCGGTCATGGCCAAAGAACATGAATTCTCCCATGCGGTAATCCTTTTTAAAAGAATCCGGGTTGTTCAACTGAAGCTCCTTCACAGCAGGCAGGAACTCGACTTTACCATCCGCGTTCACTTTATAGGTCTCGCCTTCAATACCATAGTTCATCAGCATTTGTCCTTCTTCGCTTAACAAGTAGGTGAAGAGCTGAATCGATTTAGCGGGATCCACATTATTTTTCGTAATAAAGCTGATCATCCAGCCTGTGATCCCGGATTGGTTCAGTGTCGGTGAATGCAAGGCCGTGCTTTGGGGTCCGTCAATCGCGATATACTCTTTGCCTTTATTATTACTGTAGAAGCTTTGCAGGTTGCCGCCCTGCTGCGGTGTTCCATCCAGTAAAATGGTTGCATATTTGCCGGCCTTGACCTTTTCTTCAAAAGCTGTTCCGTCATCGGCAAAGCTGTCATCGCTGATCGCCCCGGCTCTGTATACGGAATTAAGCGTCTTTACCCAAGTTAAATAGTCTTCATCGAGGTTACGGTTATAGAATCCGCCATTCTTGTCTTCCAGCGGCACGCCGATGAAGTCCTGAAGCGTATCGCCAAGCGATCCTGTTCCTTCACCAATGGAATTGAACCCGAATGGAATCAGGTCAGGGAATTTATTCTTGATATCCTGGAGGACAGCCTGAAATTGTTCTGGTGTGCCCATGACCGGCTTACCCAAGGCTTCGTAAACATCCTTACGGATGATAAATGCCGTTTTCGCAGGAATATTGCCGCTGTCATAGTCCTTTTGTGTATTGGAATAGTTCGGATATCCGTAGGTTTTGCCGTCCTTGAGCTTGAACCAGTTGAGCGTGTCTTGTGCAGCGACTTTATTGAAGTAGGGATCATATTTCTCAGCCAGATCATTTAACGGCAGCGCCCATGTGGCCGCTTTTTGTACCACCGGGGAGTTGGAATCAAACGTTGTGATCAAATCCGGCATTTCCCCGCCGGCAAAAAACGTGTTCAATTTGGTATCGTCACCCGTGATGAACTTGATATTGATATTCAGATCTTCCTTGATTTTCTTGGTGACAACGTCCTTGCCGAAATCCGTATTCCACCAATCCGCATTTACATACCAAGTCAGGTTGGTTACCTCTTCTTTTTTATCCAGCTTCCAGGCCGGAGTCTCAGCATCCGGTGTATAACGGTCTTCGATCGAAACCCAATTCTCCTTCTTTGAGCCGGACTTGCCGCCCGATCCGCTGCAGCCGCTCACAACCAATACAACACTCATCAATGCAGTAATCAGTGTGAGTCCTTTCTTTCCAAAAGCTTTGTTCGTAAACATCCTATACCCTCCCTTTTAATTAAAGCGCTTTCCTGATAGAGCCTGTGTTTTTACAGCCAGCTTCTTGTCCACTTATTCTTTGACTGCTCCAAGCATCATTCCCGAGATAAAATATCTTTGCAATATCGGATACATCACAACAATCGGCAGCGTTGTTACGACGATTGTTGCTAGTTGGACCCCTTTCGTGGTGGTTTGAATCGCTACCGAACCGATATTTTGCATCGATTGCGTCTGAGACTGCACAATAATTTCATACAGCATCATCTGCAAGGGATATAGCGATTGGTCGGTGATATACAGTTTCGTGGTCATAAAATCATTCCATTGCCCTACCCCGTTAAAAAGAGCGATTGTGGCCATGGCCGGCATAGAAAGAGGAATGAATATGCTCAGAAAAACTCTCCAGTCGCCACCGCCATCGATCTTTGCCGACTCTTCCAGCGAATCCGGCACATTGCGGAAGAAATTCATCAGAATGATGACATCATAGAAGCTTAAGAGAGCCGGAATAATATAAACCCAGAAGGTGTTCAGCAGGCCCAAGCTTTTAATCAATAAGTAGGTCGGAATCATACCGCCCGAGAAAAACATGGTGATGACACCCATCGCAACGTAGAACTTGCGGCCGCGGACGTATTTTTTGCTCAGGCCGTAACCCACCATGGCACAGAAGAATACATGGGTGATAACCCCGATCACGGTTTTGGCAACAGAGATGAAAAAGGCCTGCCATATGCCTGTATCCCTGAACACAGCCTGATAATTCTCAAGCGATAATTCCTTAGGCCAGAAGATAAACCCGCCCTCGGCAAGGGCCCTGCCCGAACTGAAGGATGAAACGACGACGTTCCATAACGGAACGACAATAATAATCGTAAATACAACCAATAGGATGATGTTGATCGTATCAAAGATCTTGCTATCGAGATCCCCTTTTGCTGCTTTCAAATTCACCGTAATGCCTCCCCCTGCATGGCCTATAGAACGGATTGATTATCATTTAATTTGCTGGTCACCTTATTAGCCGTAACGAGCAGAATGACCGATATGATGGATACACCCAAACCAACCGCGGTGGCATAAGAGAAATCCCCTTGCGTCATCCCCATCCGGTACACGTACGAGTTAATGACTTCTGCCTTTTCCCGGTTCTGTGAATTCATCAGCACCAAGGTTTGATCCAAATTCGACCCCAATAAACCGCTTACAGTCAGGATCAGATTTAAGCTGATAATCATCTTCATGTTAGGCAGTGTGATGTTCCAGATTTGTCTGAGGCGACTCGCACCATCGATTTTTGCGGCCTCATAGTAGGTAGGATCAATCTTGGACATGACCGCCAAGTACAGAATCGTCCCCCATCCAGCTTCCTTCCAGATATCCGATAAGGTCGCAATCCACCAATACTTGCTCGGGTCGAGCAGAATATTTTGCGGCTGCGAGATCAGCCCTAAGCCAAGCAGCACTTCGTTAAGTAAACCGGAGGTGGAGAACCAGGTAATGAGCATTCCGCCCAGCACGATCCATGACAAGAAGTGAGGCAGATACGAAATGGTCTGTACGAACTTTTTGAACCGGCCCATGCTAACCTCGTAAATCATAATGGCCAAAATGATCGGAATGACAAAGCCCACCGCCAATTTCAAAAAGCTGATGCCCAGCGTGTTGACTACGGAATCCCAAAAATACTTGTCCGATATAATAATTTTGAAATTGTCCAGGCCAACCCACGGAGCGGAATCCAGCGTATCAATGACGGTGTAATTTTTAAAAGCAATGGATAAACCATAAATCGGTATGTAGCAAAAAATAAACATAAAGATAACACCGGGAAGAATCATCGATTGAAGCTCCCATTGCCGCTTGAAATCAATGAAAAACTCCTTGATTCTCTGCCCTCGCGGCTTCTTTCCGGTTGGTTGAACCGGGCCTGTGCCGGTTGGCTGAACTAAAACGGTTTTGCCCACCTGGTAAGCCTCCTTTGATCACAAAATGACAGACTCAAATAAAAACGTTTTTATTTTTTGGCAAAAAATATCCTCTTATTTTGTATCATTTTAAAAAAAGAATCGGAATAATCATTGGATCTTTCACTTAAACCGGTTTATTCCGATTGATCTTCACATGACTGGTGCCGCGAACGACAAGCTCCCCAGGCAATTTCTGAGTCTTGCCTTGCTCTTTCTTCTGAATCATGCGAACCAGGTGATCCACGGCCAGAATGCCTTGTCTGGCAATCTGATTGCGTACGGTCGAGAGAGGCGGTGTAAAATACTGCGCAATATCAATATCATCGAAGCCCACGACGCTTATATCTTGGGGAACCTCGTATCCCAGGGATTTCAGGGCCCGAATACAACCGATGGCACTCACGTCGTTACCGGCAAGAAAAGCATCGGGCACTTTGTCGGGGTGTAGGTGAAGAAAGGATTTCACTGCGTTATAGGAGCCTTCTTCCTCAAAATAACCTTGCAGGATATAGTCTCCATCGATGGGAAACTGACACTCGCGCAGAGCAGCCAGATATCCTTCTTTCCGCTGAACGCTGTCAAACATCGTATCCACGCCGGAAATATAGGCAATCTTCTTATGCCCCAGGCTGATCAAATATTTAGTCGCTTCATAACCGGCCTCATAGGAGTCGAAAATGATGCTGCCCATCGTCTCTTTCTGAATCTCGCGATCCAGGAACACGGCATTGATCTTGTCCTTCTCCATAGCGGCGATGTCTTTGTCGTCGATCCTCAGCTCTTCGAATATGATGACGCCATCCACCCGGCCGCCCATAATATTGCTCATGATAACCTGCTTATCCTTCGTAATAAACACATTCAATCCGTAACCCAAACGGTCGCATTCATGTGACATCGACTCAACCAGTGTGTAGAAGTAGGGCCCTGCCACGCTTGTTGTAAAAAAGCCAAGCATCTTGGTCTTCCCCGACTTCAGCAGCTTCCCGTTCAGGTTCGGTACATAATTTAATTGTTCTGCCACCTTCAGAACATGTGATTTGGTCTCCGGGGTCAATACATCCACGTCATTCAATGCATTCGAAACCGTAGAAATGGAGACTCCGGCTGCTTTAGCTACATCCTTGATCGTTACCTTACCCATATAACCATTCTTCCTTTGCTATAAAAACGTTTTTATGTACATAAAATACCATACAAGCGCTTTCAACACAATCCTTTTTTTAATAAGCGGGAAAACAAACCAAAAGACCGCCCACTTTACGTGAGCGGTCCACTGAGCCTGCCTTCCATACCAACGATGAAGTTCTACTGCTTAAGATATCGTTAAACATGCTTATGGTTTATTCTCATGATCGGCAAACCCCAGTTTCTCCAGCACCGCCATGCGCTCCAGCAGCTTCACGCCGCTCAGCTGGGTGCTCAGGGTTACCGGATCTGCCGGCGCCTGGCTCCAGTCCGTTCCGAACAGGCATGCGGCGCTTCGCCCGGCGTCCCACAGCACGCCGGCATTTGCGGCGAGCATCGGGACGGCAAGCCGGGCCGCCTCCTCCGAGGCCAGGCTCAGCTCAGCCAGGTAGCGGACCAGGATGCCTTTGAACAGGCCGCCGTCCCCGCTTCCTTCGTCCGGGAACACGCCGTCATCCGCGGCAAGCTCCGCCTTGGCGGCCTCGGCCGTGCGCAGAGCATCCACGAGGAAGCCCGGCTCCCCGCTCACCCGCCACAGCTCCACGCCCGCACCGATAAAGACACCCTGGCAGTAGGTAAACTTCCAGTCCTTATCAATGCTTCCGTCCCCGGTCCGGTTCATGCCGTCCCAGACGAAGCCGGTGGCGGGATCGACCAGGGAGCGCTGCTGCCAATCGTATATTTTGCGGGCCCACTTCAAATCCTCCGTGCTGCCAAAGCACCGGTACAGCCTTGCCGCGAGAATGGCGGCGGGCGCATTGGCCGGGGTGTTTTTGTAAGCCAGCTGGGATTTATGCCACGCGATGCCGCCTCCCATATGGTCGTTCCATCCGCTCTGGATGTCCTCCCACAGGATGTGGACGGTTTCCTTGTACGTCTCCTCGCCGGTCGCCTCGTACGCGCGCAGCCAGGCAAGCGCCATCCATTCCATATCGTCGTACAGCTCATTCGGGTACACGCCGCCGTTCCGGCGCCGGATGCCGTCATGCAGCTCCGCGAGCATCTCCCCGTACACCGCCTCGCCGGTGCGCAGCAGTCCGTCCACCAGCACGTCGGCGGCATGCGCCATCCACCAGTAATGAAAAATCGTGTTGCAATCGCCGTTCGGGCACGGCGTTTCAATATTAAACATGGCGATACCCGGGTTCCAATAATGTCGGCGCAGCGCTTCCTGCGCCGCATCCGCGCGTTCTGACCACAGCATGGCCTCCTCTCTCCCCTTTCAACGGCACCCGAATGGAGTGCCTTTCATTCCGCTTACTCAACCAGCCCGGAACGCTCCACGCCTTGAATGAAATACCGCTGCAGAAAGAGATAGACGACAAGCATCGGAATCAGTGCAAGGAATGTAGCGGCCATGACGACAGGCAGGCTGAACACTTCAAAGCTGCTGCCTGTCAATGTATCCAGGGATTGATAGAGCCGCGGAAGCATCATCGGCAAGGTAAACTTCTCCTCCGACGTCAGGAAGATCGACGGCTCGAAGAAGTCATTCCAGTGCCATACCAAGGACAGCAGGGTCGTTACGACGATCGCGGGCGGTGTAAGCGGGAGAATAATTCTCCAGTATACGCGGAAGCTTCCGCAGCCATCCACCCTCGCCGCATCCTCCAGCTCCCACGGAAGCCCGCGGAACAGCTGGCGGAAGATAAAGATGAACAAGGCACCCCTAAGCCCATTCGCAAAAAAGGAAGGCACGATCAGCGGCATCACGCTGTCCAGCCAGCCGATCGTCTTGTACTGCATATACAAAGGGACGATGATCGTTTGCGGCGGAATGATCATCGTGAACATGCACAGCACGAACAGGACTTCCCGTCCGGGAAACCTAATGCGGGAGAAACCATAGGCGACGAAAGAGCAGGATAATACCTGGCCGATCACACTCACTACGGAAATGAGGGCCGAGTTATTGAAATGCGTCCAAAACTGCAGCCCCTTCATCCCGTAGTAGAAGTTTTCCCACGCCAGACTTGTCGGAATCCACTTGATCGCGAAGTCGATCAGATCCACCGGATGCTTGAGCGAGGTCGTGATCATATAGATAAACGGATAGAGAAAAACAAAGGCCAAGTCAATCAGAATGACGTACACGAAGATGCGGTAAATGAGCGCGAACCAGCGGCTTTTGCTGCTGATCCGGCTGATGACGCTGTTATTTCTTAACGCTTTCGCCCGGTTAGCGATACTTTCGGGCTGCACAGCCACACGCTGCTTGGTCTTCGACATCGGAATCGGTTTCACGCTGCACCACCTCCTTGCTCCTCATTCTCATTTTTCACCTGTGTATACGACTAAGCGCCTGGTTGAAGCAAATACGATAATGAGCAGCAGGAAGATAAACAAGAAGTAGATCCAGCCCATACCGGACGCGTAGCCCATTTCGATCTTCGTAAAGGCCGTATCTTTGATATAGACCATCATCCTGTTGTTGATATCCGTAAAGGAATCCACGCATGTATAGACGAGATTAAGCAGGATGATCGGTGAGATCAGCGGCAGCGTGATTTTCCAGAACATCTCCCATTCGGTTGCACCGTCGCATCTGGCCGACTCATAGAGCGACAGAGAAATCCCCTGAAGTCCGGCTAAAAAGAGCAGGATCTGCACGCCCGTTTTCCAAAAGATCACGGTAAGCCTGCTCAGCATATCGAAGACGATCTGCGAGAACGTCGGGCCCATATACAGAAATACTTCCTCCGGAACGCCGATGCCGTTCACCAGCGTGTCTTTGCCGACCCCTGCGTAGAGCAGCTGCTGCATCGCAAGGCCGGAGCCGATCAAAACAGGCAGGAAAAATGCAGCCCGGAAGAAGGCGCGCCCGCGAATCTTATGATTCAGCAGGATCGCGATAAACAAAGAGAAGACCAGAATCAGCGGCGTATTGATGACGGCATCCTGCACCACCGAAATGAACAACGGAATAAACTGCGTATCCAGCACGAACGCTTTGTTGAAATTTCCCCAGCCGACAGGCTCCAAGTCGAAATTGCCGACGCCGACCACTTCATGAAAGGCCAGCCAAAGGGAGTAAATCAAAGGATACAGCATGAACAATGCGAACCCGATCGCCCATGGAGCGATATAAACATAGCCTGCCAGCATCTTTTTTCGTTCCAGACTCAACTTTTTCCCTGTCATGCTGATCCTCCCTTCGGCACCACGATGAAGTTTTTGCCCGGAACGACATGATGATCGACCGTCACCTCACCCGGCGTATAATTGACAATGACGCGAGTCCCGTCCTCATATACGACCTCATAGACATCATCCTGCAGCTTGCGGTGCTCCTTCATCGTTTGCGACCATACCGATCTCAGCTTGTCGTTCATCTCTTTATAGTATTGGACCGCTTGATCCACCCAATTGCTGTAAGCCGAACTGAACAAATCGCTGTAGATGGTGTCCTTCAAATCTTCAGAGTGGTTCATCGTTAATTGGTAGTACGGCATATAGCCGTATTCCACCATTTTGAGGTACTGCAGCTGTGGATCGTAGAATAAATTTTGCGGATCGCCCGAGTAAGGAATAATGCCGTGCAGCGCCATCTGGTAGAACGGGATCGTTTCGTCGGTAAAGAAAAAGCCGCTGTCCTCCATCGGGATACCGAACAGGCGGGAGGAATGCTTCAGGCTGTATCCATTCCCCCCAACCGAGGCCGCACCGCCGAACTGCAGGACCGATTTCTCCATCATTTCCGTCCACTGCTTGGCTGTCCCCCCGCGCTTCAGCGGGTAATCGTCATTATAATCGTAGTAGAGCTGACTGCCGATGCCGTCGAAGTTGATGCCGGTAATCCCCAGCTTGCGCAGCGGATTCAGCACTTTCTTCTGGAAATGCGCATTCTGCTTGCCTGCATTCAAGTAGAAGAGCTCGCTGTAACGGTCGGTCACGACAAAATGATTGGCTCCGACAACGACGTCTTTACGCGACGAGAACCCGTCGTTGCCCTTCCATGCCTCGACATAGTTGTCCTGCAGAAAAAGCTGGTAGTTCTTCGCCTTCGCATACTCGCTCAGCTTCGCCAGCCCGCTTGTGCCGCCCAGCTTACGGGAAGGCTTATATCCCGACGGATAACTCATGTAGCCTTCGCCCGTCCAACCGAGCAGGTTCGCCGAAATCGACTGCACGCCGCGCTGGCTGAGGTCCTCCATCATGTCCTGCGCCTCTGAGAAGGTCGTATTCTGAATAAAATGATCGATCAGAATCTGGTCCTTCTTAATGCCCATAAGCAGGTCAAGTCCGAAAGGAACCGCTTCCCCTTTCTTCACCTTCGGAATCACGCCTTGCTCGTCGAGCAAATACTCCCTGTAGGCGGTCGCCATATGGCTGTAATCGGCTTCTTTGCCGCTAAAGAACATGTAGCGGATGGTATGATCCTCGCGGATCAGGTCCTTTTCGGGCTTCTTCGTCAGATTGCCGTCTTTCTTAACCGCTTCATACTCGCGCCTGTAAACGAGCTCGGAAGATACACGGTTCAAATTAATGAGATAGCCGCTCGGCGAATAGAGGATATTCGCGTCGTATTCTCCCTGGGTGATGATCCCCATAAAGGAGTTATCGCCCACTTTCAAGCCGAAGATCGGCAGCATCGCGTTTTGTTCCCGTCCGAAAAAATTGAAGGTTATCGTATCCGCGCCGTAAACGCTCGCACGATAAGGATTCAAATAATTCGGGTGGTTCGTCTTAAAATAAGACAGCGCACCCGGCCCGTCGGGATAGACCGCATAGCCTTGATCATGATCCGATGCCGCTCCGAAGAAGGGAAGCGGAGCAACCGACATGAGCCAGTTGTCTTCCCCTTCCTGGATCGATTGGCCGGGTACGGTGACTTCGAGGGCGTTCCCCTTCAATTGGAATCTCATATCGAAGCTGATTTTCAGCCTGGGCAGCTCGTAACGGACCGATATCCCGTTTTCCAGTGAGGTCGTCGTCATCTTCGGCTGCTCAAGTGCAAAGTTCGTCTCCTGCGTTTCCAGCGCAGGCAGATGGGGATCCGTGTAGGTCAGATGAAAAATCGACTGACTGCTGGCGGTCCACAGCTCATTCCCGTCCGTTTCGACATCCTGCAGCGGAACTGCCGATTCCCACCGGTACCCGTTGCTCTTGTCGATCACCGCGATGGCGGAATCGGATGAGCGGAACTGCAGCTCAAGCCGGTCGTTCTCGGCGATCTTCTCATAATGGGTTGGCTTCTGCGGCTGTCCGCTCTCCTCCGGAGCCGGCATCTGCTCACTCTCAACGACCTGGTTCTTATTCGGCCGCATTTCCTCCTTGGCCCGTTCCATGGCCCTTTGCACGGAGGGTAACGCCAGAAGCACGAGCGCAGCAATGATGACGCTGACGGTTAAATAGTAGATCCATCGTTTGGCGAGTCTCGTTTTCATTGTACCCCCCTCAATTTTCCAGTAAGTATCTGACTTCTACGGCCACTTCACGCACAAATTGAAGAACGTGGTTCGTCAAGGCGAAGACAAGCCCTACCGTTCCCCAGAAAATAATAAAGGCAAAGATGGATAAAAGGAGGACGCCGACCGCCTTCTTAAAGGTATAATCGTTCAGCACCTTCAGTTGAATGAAGATGAGCAGGGCCACCCACAGCCATATGATCGAATTGATGCTGTTGTACAGCCCCAGTTCGCCCCTTGACATCACCAAGGAGACGGCAGCCAGCGGGATGGTAAATACGATATAGGGAATCAAGGCATAGGACATTGCGGTCAGCACTTGGCTGAAGTAGGCCTCGCCGTCCATAATCGCTGTAATTAAATAACAGGCAATCACGCCCGAGATCAGCGGGACGACGAAGCGGATGATTTCCAAATTTAAATTGGCATCCTTCGGCTGAAGCGACGTCATATGAAAGCTGGTCATATAGATCGAGATAATTCTGACGCTGATGGTCAGCAGGATTAAGACGAATGCCGAGATCAGATGCTTGTTTTTCTGCAGCTCCTCAAAACCGTCCACCGGATGGAACAGTATTGCTATGCCCAGCCGCAGTGACCGGAGACCCGACTGTTTGATATCCGCCGTTCTGATCAATAGCCATACCTCCTTATGACGGTATTCGTGACGCGGATCATGAATTTGACGATAAAGTAGATGGCGACCACGATGAGAACGACGGCCAAGATAATCCAGCCCAAATACTCACGCAACAAGCCATGCCGGTACTCGGCAAAAGCGAGTGAATACCCTTCCTGGTCATTGCCCAGCTTAAATTCCCGCATCGCTTCCTTCCATCTCTCTTCCTTCATCAGCGCTTTCGCCACGCCGCGGTGGGCAAGCGGATAGTTCTCGTCGATCTTCAGCACTTCCTTCCATGGCACCATCGCTTCCTGGTAACGCCCGTTGAAGTGCAGCTGGCTCGCTTGGTGGACCAATTCCGCGAAGCGTGTCGGCTGAAAAATTTGAATGTTATTGCGGTCCCGGTCCAGCACGTAGATTTTGCCCGCCTTATCGACGACGATGCTCGTCGGGTATTCAAAGCGCCCCTTCTCATCGCCTTGTCCGCCGAATACAGCAAGCAGATTGCCTTCCTGATCGTATTGATAGATCTTCCGCGACATCGCGTCGAGCGCGTTCACGACCCCGTATTGATCGACAGCCATATCGATGAAATAGGGGTTTTCCAGCGCCCCGCTTTCGATCGAGGCTTCGCCGAAAAATGCCTTCTTGTAGATGTTTTCACCCATGGCATTAAACTTCTTGAGCTGGTCCGCTTCGATCAGAACCGTCGGCGTATAAATAAATCCTTTACCGTCGATCGTGATATTTGAATTTTGCGGAGGAACCGCATTGTTCAGCTGCTCCCGCTGCTCCGGTGTTGCCAGTAACCGGATGAGCAGCTTCTTCCAGTCGAACGGAACGCGGTTGGCGCCGATGTAGCCGCGGAACTGGTTCATCGCGTCGATCATCATGAAGCCGCTGTAGTCATTTTTATTGAGCGCATAGAGATAACCGCGCCGGTCCATGATGACTTTATCCGGGGAAAAGTCCAAATCTTCGCTCAGCAGGGAAGACTCCGGCTTGACGAATTCTTCGATCAATTCCCCTTTCGGAGACAGATGAATGATCCTGCCGCTGCCCGTGTCCGCTACGAACATATGACCGAGGCTATCGACATAGATACCGCTCGGACTGCTGAGCTCGACGCCTTGTTCTTTCCCGAAGATGCCCAGCACTTTCCCTTGGCCGTCCAATTTCACAATCCGGTTGTTATCCGTGTCGGCTACGTATAAGAGCCCCTTCTCGTCGATAAACAAGTCGTTCGGTTTATTCAAGCCGGGCTGGCCAACATCCATAATGATCGTGTCTACCGTATAGGTCAGGGGGATCGGCATCCGATGGCCATACATCGGATCGAGCGTATAAGACATTTGCGGGAGCGCATGGGCAGGCAAGCTGCTGATCAGAAACAGCAGACCGCCGAGTATACCCGCCGTTATTCGTTTGTACACCATATCCGCCCCCTATGATTTGATCCCGGAATGAACCATCGTATTCATAATCAGCTTCTGAAACAGCAGGAAGATGAGAATCGGAGGAAGCGTCATCAGGAACGTGCCGGCAGCCAGCGCACCCGTCCGCGCAACGACGCCAGGCCCTCCTGCCAGTGTCTGAATCGCCAGCGGCAGCGTCTTCATCGATTCACTTGTCGTAAACACGAGCGCCGAAAAGAAATCGTTCCAGTTCCCGATGAAAGAGAAAATAATCAACGTTGCCCAGGCCGGCTTGCTCACCGCCATAATCACCCTCCAGAAGATTTTCCAATCCGATGCGCCGTCGATATGCGCAGCCTCAATCAGGGCATCGGGAATTTGGTCGAAGAACTGTTTCATGAGGAAGATGTTGAAGGCCACGGCGATCTTCGGCAGAATTAACGCCCAATACGTATTGACCAAGCCTAAGCTCGATACGATCATATAAGTCGGGATCTGGGTCACCTGCGGCGAGAACATCAGAGCGGACAGGATAACGGAGAAGATGAAGCCCGCACCCGGTGGTTTGAACTTGGATAACACGTACGCTCCCAGGCAGCACACAACCAAGCTGGAGAGCACGACCGCAACGGAGACGAACAAGCTGTTGAAGATGTACCGCGAGAAAGGAACGACAGAGCTGTCCGTCGCGGTAAGCAGATCAAAGAAGCTGCGCAGGGTCGGCTTCTGTACGAAAAATCTCGGCGGATAAAGAAACAGCTCATCGAGCGGTTTGAAAGCCGTGGAAATCATATATACGATCGGCAAGGACGTAAATCCGACCAATGCGATCATAAACGCGTATAACAAACCCCTGTTGAAACGGGCGATAAATTTCGTAAAGCTCATCGTCACGTCCTTTAGCCCCCTTATTGATCTTTGGACGATAGTAACCGCATCACGATGCGGCCTAAGCCGAACGTGACTACAAACAGGAAGACGGCGATTGCCGATGCGTATCCCAGCTCGAACCGGATGAAGGCATAGTCGAACAGATGCGCAATAATCGTATGGCCCGCATAGTTCGGGCTCGGCATCCCGGAGATGGCCACGGCAATGTCGAACACCCCGAAAGCGCCGACAATGGCGTTGACCGCGCCGAACAGCAGCTGCGGCTTCATCAGCGGCAGCGTAATGAACCACAATTCCTGAAACCGGCTGGAAATCCCGTCAATGGCACCGGCTTCATACAGCTCTGGCGATACATTCTGCAGCCCCGCCAGGAATACCAGGAATCCTGTACCCATGCTCATCCACAAAGAAACGATGATGATGACCGGCATGATCGTATTCGGATCCGTATTCCAGAGAATCGGTTCGCTGATCATGCCCCAGTTGAGCAGCGCATTGTTCAATAACCCGTAGCGGTCTCCGGAGAATATGTACAGCCAGACGATCGATAAAGCGATTCCGCTCGTAATCGAAGGGACGTAAAAGGCCAACGAGAAGATCATTTTGGCCTTCAGCGTATTGATCACCCACGCGAGCAAAAAGGATAAGCAATAGCTTAGCGGCCCGGCGATCACAGCGAAGATAAACGTATTTTTTAGCGATGTGAGAAAGATGTCGTCTTCCAGAAACAAGACGCTGTAGTTGGATAAGCCTACCCACTTCGCCGGTTGGAGCATGTTGTAGTAGGTGAAGCTGAGATAGACCGACTGCACGACGGGAATGACGGTAAACACGATGAAGAGAATCAGGAACGGGCTGAGAAACAAATAACCGAGCGCAGCCCTCTTTCTCGCGTGAGTCAATTTGAATCGACGTGCCTTCTGCGGTGCCAGCTGGAGCGGCCCTTTAACCTCCACGCTGCTTTGCATACTGCTCCTCCTTCCGCCGCCTTAGTCTTTCGGCGTGAACCCGAATTCCTTCTGCTTGGCGTTAAGCTCTTTGTTAATATCCTTGATGCCCTTCTCCAGCGACTCCCTGATATTCATGCCGCCAAGAACGACGCGGTTCCAGGCGTTATCGATGTTCCGCCCCGTGAAGTATCCGCCGAGCACGTACGGCTGCTCTTTGTAGTACTTCCATTGGTCCTTCAATGCCTTGAGGTCGTCCTCCGGCCATGGCAGCTGCGATAAAGCGTCTATATTCGCCGTATTCCAGCGGGCCTCGACGCCGAGCAGCGCCTCCAGCTCTTGGCCGAACTGCAGCTGAACCTCTGTACTCGTCCACCATTTCAGAAACTCCCAGGATTCCTGCTGATGCTCCGATTGCTTGAAGATCGCAACGGACTGTACCGCTCCACCGGTCGTGCGGTCAATCGATCCATCGGCCTTCTGATGGCCGGGAGACGGAGCGACGCCCCAGCGTCCGATCAGCTCCGGCGCTGCAGTAGAGAGCTGTACATACGTGAGATAATCCGCGATCCCGATCGGCATTTCCCCAGTACGGAACCTGTTGAAAAAGTTGGCCATGACCGGGAATTTGTAATTGGTATACAGCTCCGTCCATTCCGTGAAGGCCTGGAAGGCTTCCGGTGAATCCAGCGCCGACTTTGTTCCGTTCTCCTTGTAATAGTCGCCGCCATTCTGGTAAAGAAACGGCATGAAGCCAAGCTGCGTGATCGGGTAGTACATCTGCATCCCGTTCTGCTGCAGAATCGGAAGCAGAGCATAGACCTCATCCCATGTCTTCGGGATGCTGACGCCCAGCTCGTTCAAGATATCTTTCCGGAAGACCAACAAGTTGAAATCCTGCGTTTCCGGAAGCGCATAGTTCCCCCCGTTGTATTTGAAAGGAATGAGCGATCCCGCAAGGAACCGTTTGCTGACTTGTTCATAATCAGGAAACTGCGTTAAATCGACGGAAGCATCCCGGATCGCAAATTCGACAGGCAGATGCGCATCGACGCCTGTTGCGACATCCGGCGCTCTGCCGGAGCTTGCCGCAAGCAGCAGCGTGTTGACGGAGCCCGAGTTCAATTGGCCGGCCGGGAGCGTATTGATGTTGATGCGTATGCCGGTTTTGGGCGTAAAGTCTTCCTCCGCCATTTCCTTCATAATTTCCGCCCACTCTTTGCCCCGGGATACCCAAACCTCGATAACCGGACCCTCTTCCTCCCCCGTTTCGTTGTCGTAGACACTGCCTACGCCCGTATAGTCCTTCGTAAAGGAAGCCATGAAGTTTTTAAACGTGCTGACCGATTTTTGCAGAACGTTGGATTTTACCTTCGGATATTTCGTATCCGGGGCGCTGATCAGAATGTAATCCAGAACAAGCGGCACATTCTGGAGATCCATCAGCAGCGTGCTGAGGTTCGTTTGGCTGTTGCTGAGCTCTGATAATTGTCTTGGAATCGAATCGGGGTTACGGATCATTTTCTCGAACGTGTGGTTCATCATCCGCAGACTGTTCACCGTGCTCGGCTCTACATCCGACAGAGCCTTGAGCGCATCCATCTGAACGAGCAGATCGTCCGCGATGACCTTCAAGTCCTCAATCAGCTTCGGCACCTTCTTGTTCAGCTCGTATTCGAAGTTCGGATCCGGCGTCGGTCCCGTGATCATAATAATGCGTCTGTACAGATCAGAGAGCTTCTGGGTATCGGCCGTCAAAGCTTCCATGATCGGTTGATACGGCCCGACCTGGGCGGTCATCGTCAGCGTATGATCGCCTTTCGTTAAGTACACAAGCAGGGGTTCATCTTTTCCTGTTTGTTCATTGTCCTTATGCAGCGTTTCGATCCGCCAGTTGCGCGAGTAGGTAAAAGGGTACAGCTCCAATTCTTTGAACGGAACTTTCCCATCTATAAGAATTTGACGATAGGACGGCAGCCCATCGCCCCACCATTGTCCAAATTTCAGCCCAATCTTATACAACCCGTCCTGCGGAACCGAGAACGCCCACGATGCCTTCTGACCGCCCTTCCTCCAGCGCCAGTCGCCAAATGCGTTCAGCCGGATTCGCCCATCGCCTGCCGGCTCCATTAACGGATCGCCATTCGATTCTCTGCGGATCGTCGGATCGGATTTCGTCGGATTGTTCTCCGCCTGCACTTTCACATTGATCTGCTGGGCGGGTTCATAGCCTTGCGCGGTGTAGGCCTGCTCCACTTCGGCATAACTGGGCAGCTGCTCCGGTGACGTAATCCGGATCTCGTCGATGGCCATCGGTTCGAGCAAATAATTCATCCGAATGACATGCTTGCCTGCGGTCATATAAAATTGGAAGGGTTCCGGGTACAGACCATTCCCGTCCGAAACCGGAAGGTCCATCCACTGCGGCTTCTCGATTTGCTTGGGTCTGACGTCGTCTCCCTGGTTGTTTTGGGCCGGATCGCCCCGGTCGACCCAGCTGCGGTAGAAATAGATACGCTGCGCCTCGCGAAACGGGCTTTCTCCGTCAATAAGCAGCTCCCGCTGAATCGGCATTCTTTTTCCCGGCATCGGATAATAACTTAGGGCCAGGTTGTAAAGACCGTCCTGCGGGATATCTACCGACCATTCGATCCACGTTGTCTTGCTGTCCCACACAAGAGCGGAAAGGCCGTCTACCGTTTCCAAGACCGGCTTCGTGCCTCCAAACGCCGAATGCTGATCGGCTTTCATCACGATGTCCGGTTGATCGGCAGGCGGATAGCCCTCTTTCTTATATCCGGCCAGCGTCGTCGCGTAAGTCGGCTCCAAAATACTGTTCACGGCTAATTGGTCATTCGTCAGCGGAACGCCCTGATTCTGATTCCGGTCCCGTAAACGTTCGTTGTTGGCATAAGAATGAAAGCTCTCACCGAAGGTCAGCGAAAAGACAAGAAAAGTGATCGATATAAGCATGACTCTCTTCCACTTTAGTGCATCATTCCAACGCCATTTCAAGCACTGTCACCTCTTTGTCGTTCAATTCATCAGGATGTCCCTTAAGCGGTTCTTTTCCTTCTGATGAAGAAAGGGGACAGGCGATTCAGCCGCCCCCTCCTTATGAAACCGGTCCACCTTGATTATTTCGATTCCAGTTTTTTGAGCTCGTTATCGACGTTCTTCTTGACTTCGTCCAGCAGCTTCTTCGGCTCGCCCTTTCCGTTCAAGGCCAAATCCTGAACACGGAAGGTTTCATCCCACAGCTTCTGGCCAACAGGCGTAACAGGGCGGTAATGCGCCACAGGCATTAAATCGACGAACACCTTCAGCTTCGGATTCTCGGTAATCTTAATTTCTTCGTTCACCTTCGGCATCGTCGTAATATCGTTGCCTGCATCCGCCCGCTTGGCCCAAAGCAGCGTGCCCTTATAGCCGCCGATAAACTTGAGGAGCTCCCATGCTTCCTGCGGATGCTTGGCTCCCTTCGGCATGACCCAGGAATGGCCGCCTGCCCATGTCGTTTGAGGATAACCTTCCGCGGAAGGCATCGGCGCGACGCCCCACTCGAAGGTAGGCTTCACCTTCGCATTGCTGGTCAAATCGTTCAGCACCCAGTTGCCGTCCACAACGAATCCGACTTTGCCGGTCCAGAACGAATTGATGCCGGTTTTGCCCATGACATCGTTGAACTTGTTGATTTTGGACATATCGTATTTTTTGGCGTAGCTGACCATCCATTCAAGCGCTTTCACAATTTGCGGGTGGTTTGGCGTCAATTCCTCGCCATTGGTCCATTCTCCGCCGAAGTTCCAGCTTTGCGTGTATAAGTAGGTTTGGTTTGCCCATGGAATAAAGCCGACCTGCTCATAGCCGCTGCCGTTGCTTGTTTTCTTGAACATTTTCTCCGCCATCGCGTCCAATTCCGCAATCGTGACCGGCGGCTTCTCCGGGTCGAGACCCGCTTCCTTCATAAGCGTTTTATTATAATAAAGCGCCCGGTTATCTGTGGTGAACGGCATCGCATAGAGCTGGTCCTTGTAATTCGCTTCCGCCCAGACGCCCGGATAATAATCGTCGGCGCGTACTTCGTCTCCGGCATCGACGAACGGCTGCAGGCTCTCCAGCGATCCCTTTGCCGCCCATTGCCCTACCATGAAGCGGTCGAGCACCGCTACGTCCGGAGGCGTACCGCCGGCAATCAGCGTCGTCAGCTTATCCGTGCCCCCTTGATCGATGATGTATTTCACCTTGATATTCGGGTGCTCTTTCTCAAATTCGCTGATGACAATTTTCGTGTAGTCCGTCTGGAATTTGCCTCCCCAACCCCAGAGCTCAAGTGTTACCTTTTCACCGCCGCCTTTACCCGTATCGGTATTTTTCTTGGCGGTATCGGTCTGTTGATTCGTACTGTCCGTTCCCTTTGTATCCTTGGCTCCATTCTCTCCGCTGGACCCGCCCGAGCCCCCGCAGCCTGTTAATACGAAACATACCGATAATGCGGTAACCAGATACTTGAGCATCGCTCTTCTCAAATGAGTGGCGCCCTTCTTTTTCCTCACTTACATGCCTCCTTTTTGCATATATAAGTTGAAATATTGAACTAGGAATGGGGGCAAGTACGTAAAATGTCCCTACGATCCCTCTTGTTTTCGGATTTCTTGATTTGTTTGAACCCATGTGAGGTAGAAATCCGAAAGCCAAATGTGACCGCTTCGCTTCTTCGGAATCATTTTACTCCCTTGCCTGCATCCTATTCTTTAGTTCATCTTATATAGGTTTTAAATGGTACTAATGAAGTTAATTCCTTTTTAGTGTAAACGCTTTTATGAGAGGGGATAATGAGACTGCTTTTGTATTTCGTGTACTATCTTTACTATCTTGGAAGGGGAGCCATCGGCTTTGCGTTTCTATTCGAGGCAAGAAAAAAAGAGTGCCTGTCATACATGACAGACACTCTTACGGCTGCTCATCGCGGCCTTGGGGATGCTCCATTTTGCGGCTTCCGTACCCCATGACCTTAGCCAATTCAGCATCGACGTTCTTCTTCATTTCATTCAAGAGCTCTCCCGGTTCCCCCTGTAGATTCATCGCCAGCGTTTGCACACGGAGCATTTCATCCCACATATATCCGCCCACAGGTGTGACGGGCCTGATGTAAGCATTCCCGAGCAGCTCCGTAAACACCTTCATCGGTTCCTTCTGATCCAGGCCGAGCTTGGCATTCACTTCCGGAATGCACATCAGATCATTCCTGCCGCCCTCGCGGCCGGCCCATAGGAGCGAGCCTTCCTTGCCCGCTACGTACTTCATAAACCTCCAAGCTTCCTCTTTATTTTTCGCCCCTTTGGGCATGACGAACGACCACCCCCCTGACCATGTGACCGGCCGGCTGCCATCAATTGTAGGCATCGGCGCCACACCCCACTCGAAATCCAAATCTTCCATCTCATTAAGAAGCCAGTTGCCTTCATAGACAAATCCGACTTTGCCGGACAAAAAGGAGTTTCTTCCGGTTTGTCTCATCATCTCCGAAAATTTCAACAGCTTCTTTACATCGTACTTCTCGGCGTAGCCCTGCACCCACTCCAGCGCTTTAACGTTCCGCGGATCGTTCGGCGTCAGCTTCCCGCCTCGCTCCCATTCGCCGCCGAAGTTCCATCCATGCGTATACAAGAAGCCCTGACCCATCCACGGGACGAATCCGACTTGCTCATATGCGCCGTCCCCGTTCGTTTTAAACATCCTCTCTGCCATGGCATCCAGGCCGGCAATGGTTCTCGGGGGATTGTCGGGATTAAAACCCGCCTGCTTCATCATCGTTTTGTTATAATACATGGCGCGGCTGTCCATATTCCAAGGGAGGGCGTACGTTTTGCCGTCGTATTGGGATTCCGCCCACACGCTTTTGTAATAAATACTCGCCATATCTTCACGATTCGCATAAGCCGAAATGTCTTCAATGGAGCCCATCGCCGCCCATTCGCCTACAATAAACCGGTCGATCATCGCGACATCCGGCGCCTTCCCTCCGGCAATCGCCGTCAACAGCTTATCCGAGCCTTGTGAATTGTCCGAGTTCTCGATGAAGGTCATTTCAACCTTGATATCCGGGTTTGCCTCTTCGAACGGCTTCACGACCGTATCGTAGAATTCGTCCTGAAATCCTCCGACCCACGAATACCAGAAGCTTATCGTTACAGGGCCGTTATGCTTAATCGAGCTGCTCGCAGCATTTTTTCCTAATAATTCCGAATTAACATTGAATGTCGCTCCCTTGCTGACATAAGCGTTCCATACCATGATTACGGTGGCCAGGAGTACAAGTATGAAAAGAACAGGCATCTTTCGACGAGTCAAGAACACTTTCATCGTTACCTCCACTTTTAACTTTCTCTTGTAATCATCTACGCACGCTGTCATACGAAACTCGCTTCAACTGACTTGCTGGGCAGGGCTTCGCTTCGTCAGCGGGATCGTCATGGTTACTTTCGTTCCTTCCCCCAGGCTGCTTTCCATCTCGATCCCGTACTGGGCGCCATATGCGATTTTTATTTGTGAGTTAATATTTCTTAGCGCAAAGCTGCTTTCCTCCGCAGGCTGTTCTCCGCCCAGAATGTGCTGCAATTCAGCCAGCTTATCCGGCGCAATTCCGGCGCCGTCGTCACTAACGACGAATTTCAGGCAGCTGCCTTCCCGGGTAAAGGCGATATCCAGGCGGCCCTTGCCTGATTTTCGCTCCAGCCCGTGATAAATCGCATTCTCTACGATCGGCTGAAAAATAAACTTGAGCACTCTATAATCCATCAGCGATTCGTCCGCTTGCACATAGAGCGTAAACTTATCCTTATACCGGACTTTCTGGATCATGATATAGCTCTCGATCAAATGGACGACCTGGCTGACCGGCACTTCATCCCTTCCCTCGCTCAGACTGATCCGCAAATACTTCGACAGTCCGAAGATCATCGTGCTAATGTCGTCAACTTTATGTATGCGGGCAATCCAGTGGACGGAATCGAGCGTGTTGTACAGAAAATGAGCGTTAATTTGAGATCCCAGCATTTTCAGCTGAAGATCCCGTTCCAGCAGCTTCTGCACATACAGTTCGTTGATTAATTCTTTGATATGGGCCACCATCTGGTTAAAATGGGTAAACAAATAGCCGAATTCGTCCTCTCGTTTATCGACAATCCGGATGTTGAAATCGCCGTCCCTGGCTCGGCGCATCGCATGCGTCATCTTCTGAAGCGGCCGGTGGACGGCAGAAGCGATAATGATCGCGAGCAGGATACCGATGCAGGAAAAAACAATGCCCAGCGACAGCATATACCAGCGAATATCCATCGCTTCCTTCATCAAATCATCGCTGCGCAGCATGCCGACGAGCCTCCAATGGTTCGTCTCCAGTTGACTGTAGACGACCAGCATCTCTTGCCCGTCTATGGAGTAGCTTAGCGTTCCCTGACGCTCTTCCTTGAACGGAATGTCCAGTTTGCTGGACAATAGGATTCCACCCTTATCCCCTTTGATCTGGCCGGTATCGTCAATCATGACGTTGATTCCCGACCCGTCATAATCGATTTCCGCCAAAATTTCCCGGACCTCCGCCGGATCGACTTCGTACAGCACGACGCCGATAATCTCTCCGCGGCCTTTCATATTTTTCTGAGCGCGGCCAAAGGTAAAAACAGGCTCGGAGCTCGGACCTTTTATTAATGAAGGCATGATGCCAAAATAGACGAGCCTGCCGTCAGCCTGACGGATTTGTTGATACCAGGCCTCCGTGAAATATTCATAGGGGTAAGAATTGTAGACTGGAAAGGATTCTTTGGGTGAATAGCGGTAGGAGTAGCCCCTCTCGCTGAGCAGATAGATATTATTCATATCATTCCTGGAGTTTACCAGGTTCGATAGAAAGGCGGTATTTGCGTTATTCGTCTGAATCCTTTCCTTCTCGTCCATAAAATCTCCCATGAGCTGCTTCTGAATATCCTTATTGCCGACGACAAGAAGGGAACGGTCCTCGTATCCCTCCAGAAGGATATCGACCCGCTTGCTCATCTGCTGAACATTCTGAAGTGCCATGCCTCCGATTTTGTTCTCCATCATCTGAGCGGATTTATCATAGGATAGATATCCCATAACGGTAATAATGACGATCATGCTGGCTACGTAGAATCCGAACACCTTCATTCCGACCGAATTGAACTTGATTCTATCGATGAACTGCAGTCTCATGAGGTCCCTCTCTTCTTATGCCCCGTAATTACGGTATTGAGCGGGCGTCATGCCTTCCCATTCCTTAAAGGTTTTGACGAAATGCCGAAAATCCCGATATCCGACCCGGTCTGCGACTTCATATACCTTTAGAGGAGTCTGTTCAAGCAATTCTTTCGCCTTCGCGATTCGGATTCGAATGAGATAGCGGCTGAGCGTTTCGCCAACCTCTTCGTGAAACACTCTGCTGAAGTAAGAGGGATTCATGTAAATCTTTTCGGCCACGTTATGAAGGCTGATGCCAAGGTGGTAGTTATCATGGATATAACGCAGCGCCGTTTCTATCGTTCGCTTATGCGCAATTGAGGGTGCATGAGTATCCTTTATGAGGAAGGTGTCCATGATCATGGCCTTCCAATCGCCAATGGAACACCTGTAGAGCTGAAGCTTGTGTTGATGCGTAATGGTGGAAGCCTTGGAATGATCCTTTGCCTGGAGCAGCTCCTGCCACTTGGACAAAAGGATGCTGATGTGCATATTCATTTCATACCGCACGGCAATGGCCGGCGTCTGCTTGATGAGCTCTTGAAGCAGCCCGGTTTGTACATCGAGCAGTTCGGACAATCTGCCCGCATCCTTCAGCTTCATGGCATGCAGAATCCGATTCGACAATGCCGAGTCAAGGGAGTCCGCTTTGTGATCCGTGAGCAGAACGTCCGCCGCCAATTGCCCCATGCATGCAGCCATGCGGTAGTCCAGCTGCTCAGCCGGGCGGGGCTTGGATCCATGACCTGCTGAACTGCCGTCCATCGGGGCAGTGTGGACCTGCCCGGGTCCGTGAACCAAATAGTTCATGCTTATAGTAAGCGCTTCCCTAAAAGAGGATGCAAGCTGCGTCCGCTCTCTTAAGCCGCTGATCCCTATGCTGATTCGAACGCCTAACACTTGAAGCGCATCTTCAATTACGCCATCCATATAGCGGTACAAGTCCTCGACGCCGAAAGAGGTATCGGGCTCACTTAGCGAAGCAATTAGCGCAATGTCCGCAAAATCATTCCCTTGTAAAGGACAAGCCAAGCACCGGATGCCCTTTTGGGACAGGATTTCTTCCACCAAATTTCCGAGCGCGTACCTCATGAGCGAGCATCCGCTTTCGTCCATCTCCCGGTCTCCCCACTCGTGGACGACCATCGCCATAACGATCAGCCGTTTCGGATCGAGGTTGATATGAAGGGCTTCCCATGCGGATTGCATCTCTCGCTCTGTCAAAGATCGGGTTAAACACATCTCCAGGTGCTTCTGTCTGGCGAGCGGCAAGCTTTCCCGAATGCGGCCCGACAATTCCTGCAGGCGGGAGTTCAGCTCCTGCTTCTGTCTGATTTCGCTGATGCAGCGTTCAATAATTTCAAGCAAAATCGGTTCTTCAACCGGTTTGAGAATATAGTCAAACGCTCCTAGCTTGACCGCCTTCTGCGCGTACGCAAAGTCGCTGAAGCCGCTAATAAAAATAACCTTTGTATCGATTCCGCGCTTTTTGATTTCTTCCATTAAATCCATACCGTCCATCGTGGGCATCTTGATATCCGAAATGATAATTTCCGGAACATGGGCTTCGATTAATTCCAACGCCTTGCAACCATCCTCGGCGTCACCGATAAATTGGATTCCGTGTGAGCTCCAATCAATGGTCCTTTTCAAGCCTTCCCGAATCCAGTGCTCGTCATCGACTACCATGAGTTTTATCACTGTGTATGCCCTCCTTTTCGATCAGCCCAACACAAACCAGGCTGTGTTACACCAATATTACAGAAGCAGCAAAAGTAATATAATGTTTTTATCTTTGGATTAAGTGTAATATTTTTACTTCGCTCTGTCTCCTCACATATGCAACAAGCTCTTGGCCGCCGCCAAGGCGATGAAACAAAAATTCCCCCTACGGAAGTAGGAGGAAAGTAATATCGAGGTGCAGGAAAGCCTTCGTCCAACTCCGCACTTTATTAGATATCTGGGATTATCTCTCTTAGCGCATCACGCGGATGCCGCAGTAATCCATCAGCAGTTCGCAGAACATCATGTTTGCCCACGAGAACCAAGGTCTCGTATACTCCGCCGGATCGTCGGCCTTAAAGCTTTCGTGCATCAGCCCGGTTCCCGCGTCCGTTCGGCTCATCACCTGCAGCAGGCGCAGCTTCTCCTCACGGCTGTCCACGGTCAGCCCTTGCATCGCCAGGGCGATATGCCAAATGTAGCCCTGCGGTGTATGCGGGCTGCCGATCCCCTCGGCCGCAGTTCCTTCAAAATAGTAAGGATTGTTTCGGCTCAAAATAAACCGCCGTGTATTCTGGTATACCTCATCCGAAGCGTCCCGGTAACCGAGATACGGAATCGACAGCAGGCTCGGCACGTTGGCGTCGTCCATCAGATTGTGATGGCCCAAGCCATCAGTTTCATAGGCGTAAATCGGCCCGAACTCCGGATGCTGCACGATGCCGTGCTCCCGGATGCCCTGCTCGATCTCCTGCGCAAGCTTGGCGGCCCTGCCCTGCAGTTCTTCATCCTGCAGCACCTCTCCGGCGATTTCCTGCAAATAGCCGAGCACCACGACGGCGAACATATTGGAAGGAACCAGATAGCCGTATTCGCACGCATCGTCGCTCGGCCGGAATCCGGACCAGGTCATGCCCGTATAGGCAGTCACCGCGCCTTTGCCGTCCCGCACCAGCGTATCGCTCGGCACGCAGTCCTTCCGCTGGAACCGGTAAGGCGACCGCTCTTCATGGCGCTGCTCCACCGTCCACAAATCCAATATGGCCTCCGCAGCTTGACGGAAGCTGCCCTGGAATTGCGAGATTCTGCCCGTGTTCTTCCAGAGCAGGTAGCTGAGCTGAAGCGGATAGCAGAGCGAATCGATTTCGTATTTGCGTTCCCATATCCAGGGGGTCATCTCCGTCTCGTCCGCCTGGTGGCCGCGCCCGTTGGCTTCCTCGTTGAAGGCGTTTGCATAAGTGTCCAGCAAAATCGAATCCAGCTGCCGCCGCACCAAGCCTTCGATCATGTCGGCAGCTTCCGGATCCTCCTTCGCCAGCACCAGAAACGGCCGCACCTGCGCGGCCGAGTCGCGCAGCCACATGGCCGGAATATCGCCGGTGATGACGAAAGTCGTTCCGTCCTCCATCCGTTTCAGCGTCGTCCCCCAAGTATTCCGTATCGCATTTTGAAAAATGTCCAGCAAACGCGTCTCTCCGGCCAGCTGTTCGGACATTCTCCCGGCCAACCGTTCCAAAGTAACAGGCTCCGTACCCAGTGATTTCATGCGCTCTCCTCCTTGGTTATGGCATCATAAGCATCGAAAGTTAATGAATATATCAGCTATGCTACCGTATGAATACACAAAAATTATATTTGTTGGTAAGTTAACATGTCAATATACTTTTTATAACATTTTATCGTTAAATATTATATTATTTAAGAGAAAAACGGCATTCCCGCTGAGGCCTGCCGCTTTGGTTCCAGCTCTATTTGTGTTTCATGGCAAGCCCGCCGTTTCGGACAGGTCCCGCCGACAAGCCTTCGACGAGCTCGGCATCCAGCAGGATTTTACCGGGAACGCTCTCGCCGTTTCGCAATTTAAGCACGTTTTCAAAGGCGAGCCTCCCCATCTCATTCTGCTTTTGCCGCATATGGGTGAACAAGGAGCCGGCAGCGTCATCCGGACTGTCAAAGCATACGATCGACAGGTCTTCCGGCACGCGGATCCCCGACTCCAGCGCCGCCTCATAAGCAAGTCTGGCGATGTTGTATTCCATGGCGAACAGAGCGGTAATCTCTGGATGGGCCGCGAGATGGCGCTTGATATGTTCCTTCTCCTTCTTCTTGTTCTCCGGTACAAAGGCAGCCGGCAGCGTCGCCGTAATGTTCTCCATCCACAGGCTCCGGTCGGCGGCAATGCCGCTTTCCGCATGGGCTTGGATAAATCCTTCGATCCGCTCCTCGATGGCGGTCGTATCCCGGGGCGGGGTGGTCATAAGGCCGATATGGGTATGCCCAAGTCCGAACAGGTAATGGATCAGCTGCTTGGACGCCGATACGTTGTCTGTGCTGATGGAGCTGGCGGAAACGCCTTTCAGGTGCCGGTCCAGCAGCACGAATGGATACTCGCTGATGACCAGCTTCAAAATTTCGGCATTGAAGTATTCACCCTGCGCCGGGAAAATAATGAGCCCGTCCACCCCGATCTCCAGAAGGCCCTGAATCGCTTCCTGCTCTTTGGCGGTCTCTCCCAGCGACCTGCGGAGAATCAAATAGCTGTCATGCTCGCGGGATGCTTCCTCCATGCCAAAGACGAGGTCCGTTCCATAGCTGTCCCCAAAGTCGGTCATGACCAGTCCGATCAGCAGCTTGCCGCTCTCCCGGCGCCGCTTGGACGCTGCCCCCGCGCGGGACGGCGGTGTTCCTCCCCCGCTTTCATAATCCTCGGCCACAAAGGAGCCTCTCCCCGGCTGGCGGACAATGTATCCCTCCTGCGTAAGCATCTCCAGCGCCTTCTTGCTGGTGATCCGGCTGACGCTGTAGGCTTCGCCCAGCTCCTTTTCCGATGGGATCCGCTCCCCCGGCATATATTTTCCGGCTACGATCTGATCGCGCAGTTCTTCAAAGATTTGTTCGTACATCGGCTTCGACGACGATTCATGCGACACGTTGCAACCTCCTCTGTCTCTGGGTCCACAAGTTCAGCTCCGCTGAACCATTCTACAATCTCTAAATAATATATCATGTTATATTCGCTTTGTGAATAGCCGCCGGACTGGAACCCCCGTTGAACGGCATCTTCACCCTGCCCCAGCACAAAAAAAGAGCGCCCCCAGCGGGGACGCCCTTATGTTGCTTTACCCTTATTTTCAGCAATCCAAACCTTCTATACTTCCTTCATCCGGAAGTAGATCCACCCGATCAGGAAAAAGACTACAAAGCTGCCGACGACCGTAATCATCAGACTTTCAAACGGCAGGTTCAGCGCCCCGAATCCGCCTCCCTCCATCGTGCCTGCCGGCAGGGTTGCCAGAAACGGCTGCGCCCAGGGATAGTAAGGACCACCAGCATATTCGGAATGGTGAACATCACGTTCAGCGCCAGCGGAGCCGCGAAGCTGCTCCACATAAGCGAGGCGGCCAGCTGCAGCGCCGCGAGCGGCAGGCAGGCGACCCAGCCGCCCAGCAGGCTGCGGCCGATCTCCGTCCACGGAATCGGACCGGGCAGGCCCTTCACGGCGCCGACCAGCAGCAGTGCGCCGAGAAAGAGCACCTGCATGATCAGCAGCAGAGCGATAATGACCGTATACTTTGCCAGGAACACCCCGGACCGGGTCACCGGCAGGACCAGCAGCTGCTTCCACCCGCCCCCTTGATGCTCGTAGCGGCAGATGAATGCGGCGAAGATTCCCGACATGATCGGCATGAACAGCAGCGCATGCAGCATGCTCAAGGCGCCGAGCAGCACCAGCCATGGCTGCTGCCGGCTGTCGACGTCCGACAGCAGTCCGACCAGGACGGAGACGAGCGGACTGACCAGGATAAGCAGCACGATCAGAGAGCGGGACATCTTCAGCCGTTCGGCGGATAACACCCGAAAGTAACTCAGCATCTCTAGTCCACATCCTTTCCGCGGAATTGCCCCATGCCAGCCAAATAAATGATAAATGCCAAAATGATGCCTCCGCCTACCGGCAGGGCCGGGGACGCCTTTCCATAGAACGACAGCAGGGGCCAGGCCAGCGGGAACCATTCCGGGTAATTCCCCGCGAACAGCGAAGCGATGGAGGCGGTAATGCCGAGCGTGATCGGCAGCGCCTGATTTTTAAACGTCAGGGACAGCCACAGCTCCAGGGCAAACAGCGGCAGCGCCGCCAGGAAAGGCACAAAGCTGAGCTTCAGAATCGTCAAATACGGAATATGGTCCGGACTGAATTTGAGGGCCAGTCCCAGGACGACGGTTCCGCAGGACAAAATCAGGCAGGATGCCGCCAGGGCAATGATCCCCAGCAGATATTTGGCCGTAAACACCGCGCCCCGCGAAATCGGCAGTGCCAGCAGCTGCTTCCATGAGTTGCTTCCATGCTCGACGTTGGCAATTTGCGAAGCGATCAGCGTCGTGCCCAGGAACAGGGCGATCGGCACGAACGAGAAGATCTCCCCGATCAACCCGGCCCACGGATCATCTTGATAGCGCTGCAGCAGGTAGTCGTACCGGAGGCCGAAATTCAGCCCCTGCATCGCCAGCAGTCCGACCGAGCCCAGAATAACGAGGAGCCAGATCCCTTTGCGGCGCATTTTCAGAAAGTCGGCCGACAGCGCGCGCGCCACCATCATGAGAATCCCCCCTGCTCGATCACCTGCATGAAAATATCCTCCAGCGAGCGTCGCTTCTCTTCCACCCGGTAAATGGCATGGTTGTTGTCTACGAGGCGCTTGACGAGCAGCGCCACTTCCGGATCGCTCAGCTGGTCCAGCTTGATCGCCCCGTCTTCCATCCGGCCGGTATAGCCTTGGCCGATCAGGTGAACCAGCGCCTCCTGCGGCTCCGATACGACCAGGCGGAATCCGCCTGAGGCCTGCTGCTTCAGATTGTCGATCGTATCCTGGAACACCATTTCCCCTTCGCGGATAATACCGACGGTCCCGGCCATTTGTTCGACCTCGGAAAGAAGGTGGCTCGAGACGAGCACGGTAATCCCGTGCTGCTTCGGCATGCTGCGGATCAGTTCGCGAATTTCGTGGATCCCGGCCGGATCCAGCCCGTTGGTCGGCTCGTCCAGGATCAGCAGCTCCGGACTTCCGAGCAGAGCGGCGGCAATGCCCAGCCGCTGCTTCATCCCGAGCGAATACCCTTTGACGGGGCGCTTCGCGTCCTTCGTGAGGGACACGATGTCCAGCACTTCGTGGATGCGCGCCTTCGGCACATCGAGGATGCGGCGGATCGCCTCCAGATTTTGCACGGCGGTCAGATGGCCGTAGTTCGAAGGATATTCGACCAGCGACCCGACCTTGCGCAGGATATTCATTTTATCCTTCCTCAGATCCTTGCCGAAAATCTGGATCGAGCCCACGGTCGGGCGAATCAGGCCGAGCAGCATCCGGATCGTCGTCGTCTTCCCGGCCCCGTTCGGTCCGAGAAAGCCGTAAATTTCCCCCTTGGCGATTTCCAAATCCAAATTGCGTACGGCATAGCGGCCGCGGTATTTTTTGTTCAAATTTCTCGTCTGTATCACGAGTTCACTCACGATCATCACCTCGATACCCATCTTACCGGGCCAAGGTTAAAAGACAGGCTGCTCCAAGTTTAAATTTCGTTTAAAACTCCATTGCCAAAATCCGCGCCAGCCTCTACCATAAATGAGAGAAACCTGTCATCTCTTGACGATTGGAGGCGTAACATTGACGGATTGCACGGTTAGGCAGATTGAAGCAGCGGATTACCGCGATATTTACGTATTGAATCAGGATTTCAACCCGGATCTGCGGTTGTTTACCGAGGACCGGGTGAAGAAGAGGATTGAAGCCATCACGGCTCAGACGAAGGATGTCATTTTTGTGTGCGAGCAAAATGAAGAAGTCGTCGGATACATTCACGGCAGTCCTTATGAGCTGCTCTTTTCCGACTCGCTGATCAACGTTCTGGGGTTTGTCGTAAAAAAATCACACCGGAATCAAGGGGTCGGCAGTATGCTGATCAGCCATCTGGAACAGTGGGGGAGAAGACACGGGTTTTCCGGAGTCAAGCTGCTGTCGCATCCGAGCCGCGTCCAGGCCCACCGATTCTACGAACGACGTGGATACGTGTTCACCAAGGATCAGAAAAACTTCATCAAATCCTTTAACAGCTGAAATATTCATCACGTGAAAGTATACAGAAAACCGCTCTGATTAAACTACACCCCCTTGTTAGGCTTCGGCTAACAAGGGGGTGTAAGTTTTCTATGGTCAAAACCAAGGCTTCACTTGATCATCAGTCCCGGTTTCTCCGAGCCCGCAGGGTACAGCAGGACCCTTGTCCCCTGCGAACTGCTCTCGATCAGCATGGACAGCCCCATCTCGCGCGTCAGGAAGCCGATGATCGCGAGGCCAATCCCGGCGCCTTTGCCGCCGGAAGACGACTGCATGCCTTGGCCATGATCGGAAATGACGATGGCCGTCCTGCCCCCGGCCGTCTCAGTTGCGATGCCGATATACAAACCGGAATGGGCATGCCTCAGCACGTTCTGAAACAGGTTATCCAGAATCCGCCGGAACCACTGGATATCGACAAGCCACCACAGGGGCTCTTCCTGCAGCGAGACATCCACCTCGAAGCCTTCTTTTTCCCACAAGGGATACCAGGCGGCCGCGCTTTCCCTCACGATCCGGAGCACATCCGCCTGCACCGGCTGAAGGGTGTATCTTCCGCTCGTCAGAAGATTATACGACAGCAGGTTATCGATCAGCCCGCCCAGATCGCCGAGCTTGGATTCGGTCAGCTTCAGCAGCTCCTGTCCCCGATCGGACAGGGGCTCCTTTTGCAGCGTATGGACATGGCCCCGGATGACGGTCAGCGGCGTACGCAGGTCATGCGACAGGTTGGCGATCAGCCGCTTGCGCAGCTCCTCCTCTTCCCGTTCGCGCTTTAAACTTCGGCCCAGCTTGGCCACCATCCCGTTAAACGCGTTCTCCAGCTGTCCGATTTCATCCTCCCTTTTGACCTGGATCGGCTCCGGCAGTCCGTTCTGACCCTGCACCGTCATGGCATGCTGCAGGCTCAGCAGCCGTCTTCTCATGTTCACGAAGAACATCCATGAGACGGCGACAAAGGCCAAAAACATCAGCAGAATAAGTACATATACGAAATAAAATGTCCGGTCTGACACCGAGTCGCTGCGGGTACTCTGCACTTCCTTCGGCACCTCGATGACCATAAATCCCTTGCCCAGAGACTCTGCATCCCCGATAAAAGCAACCACCGTAAACTTCCCGTAGGATTCCCGGTACTTCTTCATATAGGCCATCGCATCCGACGCGCTCCACCGCTTCGGAAGGTCCAGCTTGCTGCCCCCCGGCTCCCTGAGGTTCCCCTGCCCGTCAACCCAGAACACGGCCGCCTTGTCGTACTTCTGGCTAAGCTTTTTTAGCCTGGCATCGATCTGCTCCGGGGTTTTGTCCTTCAGCTGCTTAGCTTCCTGATGCCACGTTCTCTCAAGGCGCAAGCCGGTGTATGGATTTTCCCGCTCCGGCTCCGAGGGAAACAGCGGATCGATGATATTCAAGTTGACGAGCTGATATCCGATCAGCGCCGCAGGAAACACCACCGGAATAAAAAGCAGCGCGATGACCATAATTAAAAGGTATCTCGACAGCAGCGAACCGCGGAACTTTCCGCTTCTGCCCGTCTTCATGCCTTGATGCGGTAGCCGACACCGCGGATCGTTTCAATGATTTCGGGCGCGGCCGGGTCACGTTCCAGCTTCTCGCGGAGATAGCGGATGTGCACCATCAGCGTCTTGTCTCCGTCGAAATAAGGCTCGCCCCACACGCCCTCATAGATCTGCTCTTTGGTCAGGATCTGGCCCAAATGCCGGAGCATAAACTTGAAAATTTGATACTGCTTGCCGGTCAGGATGATCTCTTCCCCGGTCTCGCGGTTCACAATCCGGTTCTCCCGCTCGTGTACCGACAAGTGCTTCAGTTCCAGCACATCGGACGCGACCGATCCCGACCGGCGGAGCAGCACTTCGATGCGGGCCGCCAGCTCGTCGGGGTGAAAAGGCTTCGTGAGGTAATCGTCGGCAAACTGCAGCCCTTCCAGCTTGTCGTCGATGGACGTCCGCGCGGACAGCATCAGAATCGGCAGCTCCGGGTACGCCTTCTTCAGCCTTTGTCCCACCGTAAATCCGTCCAGGCCCGGCAGCATGACATCGAGAATAACCAGCTTGCTGTTGGCCGCAAGCTCCGCAGCCCTTTCGCCGCTGCGCTGCCATTCCACCTGATATCCGCGTTCGGTCAGGTCCCGGCAGACCCATTCGCCGATCTCGGCGTCGTCTTCGATATATAACAGTGATACGTTCAATGATATCGTTCCTTTCTGTCTGTTTCAGGCCTAAGCTCCCAAGGTAATTTCATTGTGATTATACCCTATTTCGCTGGAAGAGGAGGAGCGTTCACTGATCGGCCGCACAATTTTACAGGTTGAAGCCCAGAAGGAATCATGCTATATTTTAGCTACCTGAGCACGGACGTTTCCTTAACCGATGTTCTCAGTATTTCAATTTAAAGGCTATGTTACCCTAAATGAAGGTACAACCTCGGGCTGAAGTAATGGACCCTGGTTGTGCCTTTTTTGCGTGAGGAGGAAAATGAGATGCTGCTGGAAGCTGTGTACCACCGCCCCAAACTAAACTGGTGTTATGCCTATGACGGACGTACCATCCACCTGAGAATCCGCACCAAACGAGACGACGTGACTTCGGTATCGGCCATGGCCGGAGACAAGTACATTTGGGAGGAGTCGATGGAGTATATCCCGATGATCAAGCTGGTTTCCGACGAACTGTTTGATTACTGGGAATGCGAAGTGACGCCTCCCTACCGCCGGCTGAAATACGGATTTCTGCTCGAGGACGGCAAGGAAAAGTACTGGATGACCGAATACGATTTCCTTCCGGAGCCGCCAGAGACGCCGGACCGTTTGTTCGAGTATCCTTTCATCAATCCGGTCGATATTTTCACCGTGCCGGCATGGGTGAAGGACGCGGTCTTTTATCAAATTTTCCCTGAGCGCTTCGCAAACGGCGATCCGTCACTGGATCCGAAAGGAACGCTGCCCTGGGGCGGCGAGCCTGAGCGGGACAACTTCTTCGGCGGGGATCTGCAGGGGGTGCTTGACCACCTGGATCATTTAAGTGAGCTGGGCATCAATGCGATTTATTTTACGCCGCTTTTCAAGGCGACGACCAACCATAAATACGATACCGAAGATTACTTAACGATCGACCCCCAATTCGGGGATATGGAGCTGCTGAAGAAGGTCGTGGCCGCCTGCCACGAGCGGGGCATCCGCGTGCTGCTGGATGCGGTGTTCAACCACTCCGGCCGTACGTTTGCCCCTTTCCTGGACCTTCGGGAAAAAGGAGAGCAGTCGCGCTACAAGGACTGGTTCCACATCCGCAAGTTCCCGATCGGCGTGGAGGACGGCGTACCGAGCTACGACACGTTTGCTTTTGAGCCGCTCATGCCGAAATTGAATACCGAAAACCCTGAAGTCAAGGAGTACCTCCTGAAGGTCGCGGAATACTGGATCAAGGAAACCGACATCGACGGCTGGCGCCTGGACGTGGCCAACGAGGTCGACCATCAGTTCTGGCGCGAGTTCCGCCAGGTCGTAAAACAGGCTAAACCGGACGCCTATATTCTCGGCGAAATCTGGCACGAGTCCTCGCCTTGGCTGCAGGGAGACCAGTTCGACGCCGTCATGAACTATCCGTTCACCAACGCGGCGCTCGACTTCTTCGTCGACGGAATTACGGATGCCGAAGGATTCGCCAATGCGATCGGCAAGCAGCTCTCCCGCTATCCGCGCCAGGCGAACGAAGTGGCGTTCAACCTGCTGGACAGCCATGATACGCCGCGCCTGCTGACCAAATGCAAAGGGAACAAGGATAAAATGAAGCTGGCCGCCCAGTTCCAGTTCACGTTCCCCGGAACCCCTTGCATTTTCTACGGGGATGAGGTCGGCCTCAGCGGTGGTCAGGACCCGGAATGCCGCCAGTGCATGCAGTGGGATGCCGCCAAACAGGACCAGGATCTGCTGACGTTCTATAAGGACCTGATCGCTCTGCGCCACCAGTACGGCGCGCTCCGTACCGGAAGACTGACGTTCCTGTCCGCGGAGGAAGGAAGCACGCAGCTGGCTTACTCCCGCGAGGACGAGAACGACAAGATCGTCATCCTCATGAACAATTCGGCCCAGGAGGATACCCTCTCGGTCGACGTGGAGGAATCAAGCTGGACGGATATCCGCACAGGCCAAACCGCGTCTGCCCGCCAGGGCAAGCTTCAAGTAAAGCTGCCGGCATACGGCTGCGCCATGCTTAAAGCGGACAAATAAGAAGCAAGGGACCCCAGGTTTCGTACCTGGGGTCCCTTATTTTTCGCCATATGCCTAGTTTTACACAAAGTTCCGCGTATCGTTGTTTCTGCCGAACTTGTAGGTCGCGATGAGGAAAAATACCACCGCGAAGGCAAACAGAATCGACAGGTTGAACCATACGCCGGCGAAGCCTTCGCCGGACTGCAGTTTCTCGATTGACTGCAGCACCCAGTTCTGGGGCAGGAAGTCGGACACCCTGCGGATCGCATCCGGCATGATGCTGATCGGGAAGAAGCAGCCGGAGAGCAGGCAGGTCGGCGTGACGATCAGGTTCGAAAGCGCGCCGGCCATGGCGGAGCTCTTCGAGAAGGCCACGATCACCAGGGAGATGCTCACCGATACCAAGGAGAACAGCAGCAGAATGCCGAACATCTGCGCCACCGGCATGCCCGGATCGATCCGGAACACGACGCGCATGAAGAACAGGACGATCACGATCTGCGCCAGCATGACGATCAGATTCATCAAGATGTTGGCCATGACGTACGTCCTGGCGTTAATCGGCGAAGACAGCACCCGGAAGTACGTGCGGTTCTCCCGGTTTTTCAGAATGAGCTCCGACAAGCTCACTGCCGAGGTCATCATAAACATCAGCAGAAAGCCGATGGACTGGTAGGACATCTCCTTCGTGGTCGACGTGTCATTGACAGACTCGGAGGTGACCTTGAAGTCCGCCGAACGGTATCGGTCATACAGCTGCTGGAACTTCGCGTCGTTTCCGGCCGAAATTCTGCCCATGGCCGCCACGTTGTCGATATATCCGTACAGCATAGATTTCATATACGCCGTTACCTGGGCGCCCTTCACCGACTGAATCGCGATATGGTCCGGGCTGCCGCTCCGAACGCTCTCCGAGTAGCCGGACTCGATGATCAGCCCGCTGTCGAGGTCGCTTGCGGCAAGCTGATCCTGCAGCTCCTGCTGGGTCACGTTCACGACCTTGACATGGTCGAGACCTTGAACAAACTGAACCGTATCGGCTGCGATGGTTTGCCCGTCATCCCCGTTGACTACGCCCACCCGCAGCTCCGTTGTTCCCTGCGATCCATAGAGCAGCAGGGAAGCCAAGATGCCGGCGATCGGCAGCCCGAAGTACAAAATCATCGTGCTGCGTTTGCGAAATGTGGCCCGGAGTGTCCGGATCACCAAAAACCAGATATCCTTCCACATGTTACAATCCCTCCCTGCGTGTCATGACGGCGATGGATGCGCCCAGAAACAGTATGGCAAAGCCGATATACAGGCCGACCGCCGGCCAGGCAGCGGATACGTCGTTTCCGTAAATCACCTGGGTCAATCCATGATTTCCCCAGCGGATCGGAGACAAATTCACGAGAAATCCCATGATGCCTCCCCCGGCGTCATCCCCGATCGGAAAGTACGCTCCCCCAAAGAAGGACATCAGCTGAACGATCAGAGAAACAATGCCCCGCGATGCGCTGCCTTTGAGCAGATAACTGAAGGCAAGGCCCAGGCTCAGCGCCATGATGACTTCCGACAGCAGCACGATCAGGACGATGCCCATATGTTCCCCCCAATACGCCTTGAAGACGTACTTGCTGAAGACGATAATGACGATCACGAACAGAAAGTTGGTCACGATGCCGCCCAGCACCTTGCCGGCAAATATCTCGCTTTTGCGTACAGGCGCCGTCACCAGCCGCACCGCCGTTCCGCGCAAGATTTCCCTTTGGATCAGCCCTCCGGCCGGCATGGCCGCCCACATACCGACCATTACCGTCAGGGCCAGCGCGTAGTAATCGATCGACCCCGGCGTCCGGTCCGCGTTGATCGACAGTTCCTTGATGTAGTCCGACCCGGCTCCGCCGGCAAACACCGCCTGAACCTGGGCAGGCTCGGTCTGCGCAACCGCCGCTGCCGCATTGTACTTATCGGCAAAGGACGTCAGCATCCCCTGCACGATATTGCTCTCAATCGTACTGCGGCTGCTGCCGTAGAGGGAAATCCCCTGCCCGCTCAGCTCCACATAATCCACGTAGCGGTTGTTCTCCACTTCGGTCCGGCCGTTCTTTCCCGCCGGGAGCGAATCGAACGTGATCCCCGATTTTCCGGCCTCCTTGGTAAAGGCAGTAAACGCTTCGGACAGTGGTCCTCCTCCGGTGGTGTCCTTCACGACCACCTTCAGGTCACCGACGCTCAAATCGCCGCTGAATGCGTTCGTCAGGGCCAGGCCCAGAATCAGCATCAGAATGATCGGAAAGCCAAGCATAAATATCAGTGTGCGCCGATCCCGGAAATCCTGTTTGATTTCTTTAAATGCAATCGATAAAATATTCACCTCATGAACCTCCTCCCCGCTTAAGCGATTAATCCCGTAAATTTCTTCCCGTCAAGGTCAGAAACACCGTCTCCAGATTGGGCTCCTGCTCTTCCACCGAGCGGATTTCCATCCCGTCATCCATAAGCTGCTTCAGAATCCGGTTCAAGTTGTCGACCGCCGCGTCGCTGTGAATCCGGATCATGTTCTCTTCCTGCAGCACCGTCCGCACGCCCGGAATCGCTTTGAGCGCCCCTGCCGCCGCAGGCTGCGCCGATTTCACTTCGATGCGGATGTCTTTCACGTCGGTAATCGTTGACTTCAGCTGCTCCTTCGTGCCCTCGGCGATGATTTTGCCATGATCCACAATGGCGATCCGCGAGCAGATTTCCTCGACTTCTTCCATATAGTGACTCGTATAAATAATCGTACAGCCCGATTCATTCAAATTCCGCACCGAGGTCAGGATATAGTTCCGCGACTGGGGATCGATGCCGACGGTCGGCTCATCCATGATAATAAGCTTCGGCTTATGAGCGATCGCGCAGGCGATGTTCAAGCGCCGCTTCATTCCGCCTGAGAAGTTCTTCGGCAGGCTCTTCGCCTTGTCGCTGAGGCCGACAAATTCGAGCGCTTCTTCCGTCCGTTCTTTGAGCTGGGTGCCGCGCAGACCGTACAATCCGGCAAAGAAGCTCACGTTCTCATACGCCGTCATATCTTCATAGATCGCCAGATCCTGCGGCACGATGCCCAGGTTCAGCTTGGCGAACCGGCTCTGCTTCGTGATGTCCCGGTCCAAAATCCGGATTTCCCCGCTGCTCGGACGCAGCAGTGAGGATACCATATTGATGGTTGTGCTTTTGCCGGCGCCGTTGGCCCCGAGAAAGCCGAAGATTTCCCCTTCCCTTACCGTCAGCGACATATTGTCCACGGCGACGAATTCGCCGAATTTTTTGGTCAGCCCCCGAATATCGAGCACGTTCATTTCATCCCACTCCGTTTCGTTGTCCTTTTAACAGATCGACAGGGCGGCATGCATCTCGCCCGCTCCATCTCTTGATGCTCTTATCTTAATAAAAAAGGATGACCTTATGTCAGTGCATAAGTTCATCCTTGATCCATGAGAAAGTTCATGTCTTTGCCGTGGGGGCATGACCTGTCATATGAAATTTATCATTCCTTGCCGTACGGAATCAGCGTGGTGACCGTGAAGCCCTGGGAGCCGTCGGCGATGACCGTACCGTTCACGGATGCCGTCCGCTCTTCCATGCCGATCAAGCCCAGGCCTTTAACGATCTTGGACGAGCCCTGGCCGTTATCGGAGACGACCGCTTTGATGAAGCGGTTCAGCACGCGGATTTCCACATGCACCGACGTAGCTCCGGAATACTTGGCGCTGTTGGTCAGCGCCTCGGTCACATTTTCATAGATGATCTTCCATTGGAGAGGGGTGATGATTTCCATGTTCCCGTCATGAACGACAGAGGTCATCATCCCCGTTTTGCCGCTAAAAGCTTCAACAGTCGTTTTCAGGCGGCTCAGTCCGAGCTGTTCCACCGGGGGTTTATTGTTCTTCAGCGTGAGGCGGATTTCCTCGATGGCTTCCTTCGAGATGCCGATGGCGTTCTGGAGGAGATTCTCCGCGGTATGGGGGTCGCTGTGCAGCAGCCGCTTGGCGGCCTCCATCTGGATCAAGGCCCCGGTCATGGCATGCCCGATCCCGTCATGAATCTGCTGGGTTAACCGGCTGCGTTCCTCCAGCTTGACCATATATTCCGAGGCCCTGGCGAAGTCCCTGTTTTCGTTCAAGCTCCGGGCCAGCCGGTGCATATCCTTGCGTATCAGCTCATTTTCGTCTTCCTGGCGGACGATCCTGCCCATATACTGCCGGACCAGCACATAATTGAAATAGCTCAGCGCGGCCGCGAACATATATAGAACCATCATCGAATCCCGCAGGAAGATCAGCGGTATCAGGATGACGAGGAGCACGACCCCGTTCTTCCGGGGATAAAACGTGGCCAGCTCATAACATCCGAAGGGCAGCAGCAGCGTGAAAAAGGGATGATACATCGCACAGCCGATCAAAAACAGCTCGATCAGCACGATGGCGCCCTGCTTCAGCCGGCTGCCCTTCACGATATGCAGCACCAGATTCAGCGCCGAGTAAATGAGAAACAGCAGCACGATCCACGGGTCCGGTTGGGCTGCTGAGAAATAGGTGGCGATCACGACAAAGAGCAGCAGTATCGTTTTGTTGCCGACGGTCCACAGTTCCATACAATCCGCCGCCTACCGGACCTTGCCGGTCAAATAATAGATGGCGATCTGGGTGCGGTGCGACAGCGCCGTTTTGTTCAGGATCGAAGTAATATAGTTGGCCGTGGTCCCTTCCGAAATAAACAGCTCTTTGGATATTTCCTTATTGGACAGCCCCTGGGCGATCAGGGACATCACTTCCAGCTCGCGCTCGGTGAATACGCTGCGGTCAAACGGGCAATCGGTAGACGAGGCTCCCTTAGCCTGCGCCGCCGATGCCGCCGGTGCGCCCGATGCTCCCGCTGTTCCCCGGCCGGATGTAATCCCCGTGGTCGCAGACGCTCCTCTACCGCCAGCCTCCTGCACACCCGCTTGCGGAGCTCCGCCATGTTCCTGACGGGCACCCGATTCCGTCCTTCTCCCCTGGCCCGCAGGCAGTCCGTCCATCACCGACTTCAGCTTATCCAGCACTACGTCCTGCAGCACATTATTGCCGCTGTGCACGCTCTTGATCGCATCCCGGATGCGCTCAGGGTCATTGTTCTTCAGCAGATACCCTTTGGCGCCGTAACGGATCGCATCAAGAATGTATTCGTCGTCATCAAAGGTCGTCAGGATCAGCGGCTTGGTTCCGGTCTCTTCGGTCAATATTTTGGTCGCTTCCACCCCGTTCATATTCGGCATCCGCACGTCCAGGAGCGCCACATCCACCTCGTGGGTCCTGCAGTAGTCCACCGCTTCCTGCCCATCGTTCACCGTAGCCAGCACCTCAAACTCCCCGAACGTATTCAGGATGATCTTCATTCCTTCCCGGATAAACGAATTATCATCCGCAATCAGCACTCTAATTTTCATGCCAGGCCTCCTTGTCGAACCTATTGTACCTGATGGCCGGCCTGGATTGGAAGGAGTTTCTAAACGGCAAAAAAAGCCCCTCTGCGAGGGGCTTTTAACGAACGGTTACCATATGACGAGAAAAATAATAGCGGCCAGCACGATCCGGTACACGGCGAACGGTACCAGCTTGATGCGGTTGATGAGCTTCAGGAAGAAGCGGATGGCGATCAGCGCCACGATAAACGAGCTGATAAAGCCTGCCAAGAAAAACGGCATCATATCCATCGTAAAATACTCCCAGTTCTTCAGCAGCGACAACCCGCTGGCACCGAGCATAATCGGCACGGCCATAATAAACGTAAAGTCGGAAGCCGCCCGGTAGCTCATGCCCATCAGAACCCCGCCGGAGATGGTGGAACCGGAGCGGGAGAAGCCCGGCCACAGGGACAGACACTGAACCAGTCCGATGCCAAAGGCCTGCCCGTATGTAATCTGGTCCACCGTCTCGGCTTTCGGACGCTTCGGCCGCCATACGTCGGCCGCGATCATCAGGAGCGCCCCGATGACCAGACCGATCAGCACCGTCCGCGTCGAAAACAGATGCTCGTCAATATAGTCATCGAACAGCAGGCCGAGCACGCCGGCCGGAATCAGGCCGACGATGACCTGGGTCAGCTTCAGGCGTCCCTGCGTCCGGCTGCCCCCTGCCTCCGGCTTTCTTCTCCGCAGGCCAAGCAGGTCGAGAAACCGGCTCCAGAACACGACGACCACCGCCAGGATTGAGCCCAGCTGAATAACGACTTTAAAGGTATTAGCTACGGGCGAAGCCAGAAACTCCCCGGTCTTCAGCCACATATCGTCCACGATAATCATATGCCCGGTCGATGATACCGGGGCGAACTCCGTCAATCCTTCGACGATCCCGAGGATCACCGCTTTAATGATTTCCATCAAATCCAAAACGTTTCACAACTCCTTCAGTTTACTTTTCAACCCGCATTCCCCGCGCGCGGCGGAGGTACAGGAACAGCACGCATACAATAACCAGGCCGATCAAGGCGTATGCGGCATGCGAATACACGTCCATATAGTGCAGAATGCTCTCCCAGGAATCCCCCAGGGCCGCCCCCAAATACACGAGTACCGTGTTCCAGATCAGCGTTCCGACGGTGGTAAAGAGCAGAAACAGACCAAACTTCATCCGGGCCATCCCGGCCGGAATCGAGATCAGGGACCGCACGAGCGGAATCATCCGGCAGAAGAACACCGTAAAGTAGCCGTAACGGCTGAACCACTTCTCCGACTTGGCGATATCGGAGGATTTGACCCGCAGGATGCGGCCCCATTTGGCCACGATCCGCTCCAGGCGTTTCACATCCAGCAGCAGGCCGATGCCGTACAGAATGACCGCTCCGATCACGGAGCCGACTGTAGCCGCCGCGATGACGCCCGGGATGGCCAGATGCGATTTCGTTGTCATAAAGCCCCCGAACGTAAGGATCAGCTCCGACGGAATCGGGGGAAATATATTTTCAAGGGCAATAATGAGCGCAATACCGACATAACCGAACTGTTCCACGACGCTGGTAATCCACTGCTCCATGGAATTCCCTCCCATACGGTTTATAGTGAAGCCCTGCGTTAAATCAGGGTCTTTCTTACGTTCCGCAAATAGTTGTAACGGATGAAGAAAAAATACGCCACCTGGGCCGTAACGAAGCACGCCAGCACCGCCCCCATTTCCCAAGCGATGGAGAGATAAAAGAAGCTTTGCAGCGCCATGAAAGCGAAAATACTGTGCAGAGCGGCTAGTAATATCGGCACGAAAAAGAGCATCGCGAGCTGTCCGGTCACGATCCGGTTCAGTTCCCGGTCCGTCAGTCCCATCTTGGCGATCGTGTCGTATTGGCGCCGGTCATAGTCCAGGTCCGCATAGAGGCGGAAATACAAGAAACTGCCCGCTGCGATAAAAAACACCGTCCCCACCAGCAGCGCTGCAAACAGCATCGCCCGGTAAGACGTCATTTGCGTCACATACAGCGTGCCGCTCACCGTCATCGCGTACGGCTGTCCGGCGTCATACCGGACTTCGCCGCGCGGCGCGAGCCTCTCTCCAAGGCCCAGCGTCCGCTCGAAATCATCCACGTAGAATCCGGTATACCGGTCCACTGACACGGGAGATGTCAGACGGTCAAACAGGCGGTCGCTGACGACGAGGCCGCTGAAATCGCCCTCCCGCTTCCATTTCATCTCCCGCAGGACATGCTCAGGCACGGGTACCCGCGACGTGTACCCGATCTCCCGGATTTGCAGCCTCTCTTCCGCCAGCGTATAGACCTCCATCCCCCGGATCCGGGTGTAGGTACGGTCGCGCTCGGAACTGATCATCACCAAGGCGTCAATGCCCTCCAGCGGCTTCTCCAGGTCGCTGTCCCCGGCGGCTTCCACCGCCTGCTTGTAGCTGGAATAAGAGATGACCGGAAGCAGCGCGCTGTCCCCTTCGCCGGCTGGCAGGCCGACCTGGATGTTTTTGACCGGAAAGCTGACGATCGCTGGACTGAGCCCCTTCGCGCGAAGTTCGTCCTCAAGCTGCTGCACATGCTGCGCTTCGAGAGAATTTCCTCCCTTGGACAGATAGCTGACCGCCGCCGGGTAGTCCTCCCGGAACTGGCCGGAGAGCGTATTAATGGAAGCAAACACGCCGACAGCACAGAACGAGACCGTCGAAATGATCGTCACCATGAACAGCATGTTCGCGTTGTCTTTGAGCCGGTACGCCAGATTGGAGACCGTCACGATATTCGTCTTTTTCCAGAAAAAGAGCCTCCGCTTCTGCAGCAGCCGGACGACCCAAACGCCAAGCTGGGTGTACAGGAAATACGTGCCGGCGATGGTCATGATGACGACCGGTAGCATGCGGATGTAGATCGTATTCACCGTGGTCGTCGCGGCCAATGCATAGGATGCGAGCAGCAGCACGGCCGCCAGCAGCGACTGGATGCCGGACGTCCGCGGCGGCGTCTTCGGCCTTTGTCCGGACTGAAACAGCTCGATGAGCGTCCGGTTCCGGAGCATGACGGAGGTGCAGACCGAAATCAGCAGGAACAGCAGTACGAATGCGCCCGCTGTCATCGCCAGCGCCTGCCAAGGCAAGTAAAACGGAATCGGGGCCATGCCAAAGGCACGGGAACCGATCATCAAAAAGAGCTTGCCGGTAATTAGGCCGGCGGCCATACCGGTCAGGATAGCCCCGAGGCCGATCAGCATGTTCTCCATCAGGACCATCCGGTTCAACTGTCCCTTGGTCATCCCGTGCATCAGCAGGATTCCGATCTCCCGCTTCCGCGAGGTCAGAAAGGAGCCTACCGAATACAGCACGAAGAAAAAAGAGAACAGATACATGATGCATTCGGCGGTAATCATCGTCTGCATTACGATCGGATAGATCAGCTGCCCGCGGATATAGGGGCTGAACAGGAACAGGGCGCAGATGAAGAAGATCATGACCGAGAAGGCGCTGCTGAGAAAATAAGCCGCATAGGTCCGCTTGCTGCGGGCGACGTTTCTATAAACGAACTGTAGAAAGGACACGGCTGTCTCCCCCCAGCAGCGACAGCATGTCGATGATTTTCTGGAAAAACGCCTGCCGGTTGCTGCCCTGATAGATTTCGTTATAGAATTTGCCGTCCTTGATAAAAATGACCCGGTGGCAGAAGCTCGCCGCGACCGGATCATGGGTCACCATCAGCACCGTCGCCTGCTCCTGCCGGTTCATCTGATCCAGCGTCTCCATGACGTCCTTGGACGCCTTGGAGTCGAGATTGCCCGTCGGCTCATCCGCCAAAATCAGCGAAGGCCGATGGATCAGCGCACGTGCGATGGCCGTCCGCTGCATCTGTCCCCCCGAAATCTCGTAGGTGCGCTTGTCCAGAATCCCGCGAATGCCGAGCTTCTCCGCCACTTCCTCCAGCCTGCGCTCCATCTCCCGTACGGGCACCCCGTCCAGCGACAGGGACAGCACGATGTTCTCCCCGACGCTCAACGTATCGAGCAGGTTGAAGTGCTGGAACACGAAGCCCAGCTCGCGCCTGCGGAACAGCGCGGTCTGTTTGCGGCTCAACTGATGCGGGTTGGTCCCGTTAATCCAGACTTCGCCGGCCGTCGGCTCGTCGATGGTCGCAATCACGTTGAGCAGCGTGGTCTTGCCGCTCCCCGAGGGGCCCATCACACCCACGAATTCGCCTTCGGCCACCGCGAACTGGATATGGTCGAGCGCCTGCAGCGGTACGCGGCCTTCATAGATTTTCGACAAATGCTTCACTTCCAGAATCGTCACGTGCTCCAGGCTCCTCCGCTTTGATTTCTGTCATAGGCTTATTATAGGCAGTGCCTGCTTCAGCCTGCCATCGCGCAATATTACACTAGCTTACACATTTGTAAGCTTGAATCTGATCCGGACGGTCGTTCCGCGTCCTTCCTCCGATTCGATCTCGACGCCGTGTCCCATTCGGCTGCAAATCTGCTTGACCAGGTACAGTCCCATCCCGGTCGATTCCTGATACAACCGGCCGTTCTCGCCGGTAAAATACGGGTCGAACACGCGCGGCAGATCCCCCTGAGGAATGCCGATGCCCTCGTCCTGGATGTCCAGAACCGCCTCGCTGCCGCTCTGGTATCCGCGGAACCGGATTTGCCGGTGCTCCTCCCCTGCGGAATACCGGACCGCGTTCGTGACCAGCTGGGTCATGACAAAGGACAGCCACTTTTCGTCCGAAGTAATCAGAAGCGTCCGTTCGAACTCAATGACAGGAAAGATACGGCTCCGTATAAACAGCCGGCGCTGTGAGGACGTCACCGAACGCACCACCTGCTCCAGATCCAGCTCCTCCACATAAAAATCCTTCTCGAACGTGTCGAGCCGGGCGGTGTACAGCACCATGTCCAGCCCCTTCCGGAGCCGGTCGAGCTCATCGCCGATCGCGGTGAACTCCGGCTTGTCCTGATGCTGAATGATCAGATGGATGACCGACACAGGCGTCTTCATCTGATGCACCCACTGGTTGATGAATTGAATATGGGAATCGAGCTTGTGCTTATACTGCTGCAGCTCGGTTTGATAGCGGCGGTACTGCCCCTTGATCAGACGGTGCAGGCTCAGGGACAAGGGAGTCTGCTGCTTGTTGTTCAGCAGCTCCTCCGTCGTCGGGGACGGCGCGGACAGCCGCGCATAGAAGGTCCGGTTGCGCCAGTACCGGATCAGGAGGTACCCGGCGAACAGGAAGCTGCTGAGCAGCGCCGCATACAGGCTGACCTCGGCGTTCCGGTACCCGTCCAGCCGGTACACCAGCGTGATGAGAAATAATTGCAGAATATAAAGGGCGATAAGCGGGGCTTGGTCTCTCAGATACAGCTTCATGCTTCGTCCTCCCAGTTTGGAAGCAGCCGGTAACCTTGGCCCCTGACGGTCTGGACGGCATCCTGCACGCCGAGCCCCGACAGTTTTTTGCGGACGCGGGTGACGTAGACGTTCAGGGTGTTGTCATCCACGAACGACTGGTCGTCCCAGATCCGGTCCAGCAGCCGGTCGCGGCTGACGACCTGCTCCTGGCGGGTGAGCAGTTCCTCTAATATTTTGGCTTCGGTATGGCTGAGCTCCACCTTTTGCCCGTTTAAGGTCAGAGAGAGCCGGTCCACGTCCAGCGTAAGCCCTGAGACCGTGACAGACCGCGTCTGCTGGGATGCGGCATACGAACCGTACGCCCGGCGAAGCTGGCTGCTGATTTTGGCCACGGCGATTTCATAATCGAACGGCTTGGTCAAATAATCGTCCGCCCCGTTTTCCAGCGCCATCACCTGGTCCATCTTGCCCTCCCGGGCCGATATGAAAATAATCGGGCATGTCGACAGGCCGCGAATTTGCCGGCACCAATAGTATCCGTCGTATTTCGGCAAATTGATGTCGAGCAGCACCAGGTGAGGATCGTAGCTCCGGAAGTCGCTCAGAACCGCAGCGAAATCTGTCACGGAACGTGTATCATATTCGAATTTATGCAAATGCTCCTCCAGCAGGCTGACAAGCTTCTTGTCATCTTCGACAATGAAAATTTTAAACATGACGAAAAATCTCCTTTGGAAAAGTAAAGGTATCTTCTCACTCCTTTGGTATTGTACCATGTCCGGCCTGCCGGGCCGAATTCCAGACTGGAATGCCATAAAAAAGGAGCTGCAGCCCCAAAGGGCGCAGCTCCTTGTCTCAAACGATCCAATTGCATACATTCACTGAAAGCAGACCGCTTGCAGCGAAAATCTTGTTACCGAATATGGAATGGTCCAGCATCGCTGAGGCCTTTATTCTCTTCAGTCAGGTGCTCAACCGGTGAGCCCGAAGCAAGTGCTGCATCGGCGCTCTCACGGGTCTCATGACGACTCTCCCGATCATGCAAAGTACATTTCGGCTGCATCGAGCTCGCGGTTTCCGGATACCTGATAATCCTCCTGGAGGAGAACACCGTCCTCATCCTGCAACTCGATTCCCCGGCGCTGCAGCTCCGACATCAGCAGGGCCAGAAATTCAGGGTCCAGTTCCAACTGCTTGGCCAGCATCACGCATTCCAGCAGCTGTTCATCAGACAAGATTTGCATTTCAATCCCCCCGATCTTCCAAGGTTCCCTAAGAATCCTGGAGATCTTCCAGGAGGAAAGGAACCCTTAATGATGAGTAACCGATTTTGCGAGGAAAATGGGCTTACCCTATTTAAAACCAAGTCAGCCGGTTTGTAAACGCACTTTCATCGGGATGAATGTTTTCCACAAAAATATCAATTCGTCAAATTAATCCCTAATCAGACAAAACTTTACTTCCATTACGCTTAATTACAAAGATACCAAATCCGTGCTTAAACGGTTCAGCCGCTCCACGCCGTTCTCCGTAATCAGAAGCATATCCTCAATCATGATGGCTCCAATCCCGTAGCCGTAGTAAGGCGTCTCGATGCAGACGACCATGTTCGGCTCAAAAACCGCCGTCTCGGACGGGCTGATGAATGGCCCTTCCTCCGCGGCAAGGCTCAGCCCTGCGCTGTGCCCCAGATGGCCCCGGTTGTACTGGCTCAGCCCCGCCGCACGGATGACGCTCATCCCCTCTTGGAATGCCGCCTTCATTGGCATCCCGGGCTCGATCGTCTGCAGCAGGCGGTCATGCCCGCGCCGGAGCGCCTCATAGATCCGCTTCGTGACATCCGCAGGCTCGCCCAGCACGAAGGTGCGGGCGATGTCCGAGCCGTAGCCGGCCACCTCGACGCCTACGTCAAACTTGATCACGTCCCCCGGCTGGCTTGGCCGGGTATCAAACACTTGTACAGGGGCAAAGTGGTCCCCGACCGAAATCATATGGAACCGCGGCGTCGACCCGTCCGGATTCCGCATCAGCGATCTCCGGAACGCATCCACGATCCCTGCGGCAGAAACGCCCGGCTCGATTTCGCGGACCGCGTACTCGACGCCTGCTTCCGCATAAGCGCATGCCCTACGCAGCTGTTGAATTTCCCACGGCGTCTTGATCGCCCGCAGCCGCGTGAAGATCGGCCCCGCCTCGGCCAGCTCGGAAATGTCCGGGCACGCCTTGCGCAGCGCCATCACGGAAGAATGCCGCATCAAATCCAGCTCGGCCGCAATTCGCCCCCGGGAGATGCCGTACTCCTCCAGCACCTGCTGAAGGACGCCGAACATCTCCTCCGACTGCGGGGACACCGGCCGCTTCCCTTGATAGCTGCCGCCTTTCAAATGAAGCGGATCATCCACATCTACCCAAGTAGGGTAGGTGCGAACCTCATACCGCTCGGAATCCCCGGCAAACCCGGCGGCTTCGAAATCGTTCATGATAACGACTGCCTTCCGCCCGGGATCGCGGAAATGAACCGCCAGCCCAACCTCACTCATGCGCAGGGTATACATAAAGGCACTCTGATGCCCTGAGAGATAATAAAAATTTTCGCTGCTGGTCGCGACCAGCGCGTCGATATTTTCACTGTCCATGATCCGCCGTACCCGCTCCGAAATCATGTCCAGATGCTGCTGATGATCATTCATGCTGCGCTTCAACTCCTTCGGATCAGGCAGTCCTGTCTCCGTATTTCCGTTCCTAAGTCCGTGTATCATTCGTTTATATTCCAGCTTTAGACCGGCTCCTGCGCCATCTGGCGAAGGAACTTACGCGCCCGTTCCGTCTTCGGTCCGGCAAAGAAATGCTCCGGCGCCCCTTCTTCCTGAATGATGCCTTCGCTCATAAAGACGATCCGATTCGCCACTTCCTGCGCGAATTTCATCTCATGCGTAACGACGACCATCGTCATTCCTTCTTCCGCCAGCTGCCGCATCACCTGCAGCACCTCGCCGGTCAGCTCCGGATCCAGCGCCGATGTCGGCTCGTCGAACAGCATGATCTTCGGCTCCATCGCCAAAGCGCGGGCGATCGCCACCCGCTGCTGCTGCCCGCCGGACAGCCGCGAAGGATACTCGTCCCTCTTCTCTGCCAGACCGACTTTGCCAAGCAGCTTTTCGGCAATGTCAACCGCCTGCTCCTTTGGCATATTTTTCACCGTCATCGGGGCCATGATCACATTGTCCAGGACGGTGAGGTGAGGGAACAGATTGAACGACTGAAACACCATGCCCGTCAGGCTGCGCAGCTCGTGGATTGCCTTTTTTCGCTCTTTGGCGCGCATCGCAGCTTCGATGTGGACGCTGTCGATGCGGACCGAGCCGGCATCAGCCTGCTCCAGGCCGTTCAGGCACCGGAGCAAGGTACTTTTGCCCGAGCCGCTGGGTCCCAGGAGCACCACGATTTCGCCCTGCCGAATGTTCAGGCTCACATCCTTCAGAACCGATAACGATCCGAAGCTTTTGCTTAAATGGCTGACTTCGATCATGCCTTCTCCCTCCTTAATAAGCCTTGGACAGCTTCCGCTCGATGACGTTCAAAATCGCCGAAAAGCCTGTGCTCATCACCCAGTACATGACGGCGATAGCAAGGTAGAACGGCATCGCCACGTAATACTGCGCGATCAGCAGCTGTGCCGAACGCAGCAGCTCTGTCACCGTGACGATGGAAACGAGCGACGTTTCCTTTAAGATCCCGATAAACGTGTTGCCCATTGGCGGAATCGCCGCCCGGGCCGCCTGGGGCAGAACGACCTTGCGCATCGTCTGCCATGGCGTCAGCCCCAGAGTCAGCGCCGCTTCGGTCTGCCCTTTATCCACGGACAGAATCGCACCGCGGAAAGTTTCAGACAAATAAGCGCCGATATTGATGCTAAGCGCAATATATGCTGCCGTCAGCGGCCCCAGGGTAATCCCATAATCGGGCAAGCCGAAATAAATGATAAAGATTTGCACGATAATCGGGGTTCCGCGGATGATGGACACATATACCCTGGCGATGCCGGCGATCAGCCGGTTTCCTTTTAACCGGGCGATGGCTGTGAACAGTCCGATAAACAACCCAAAAAACATGGAGACGATCGTGATGAGCAGGGTGTAGTAGGCTCCCGTAAACAGAAAACCCAAATTATCCATTACCAATTTCATTTAAAACGGCCTCCCACAGCTGTAAGACTCATAACTTAGAAGCTTGGATCGACACCAAACCATTTTTGGTGGATTTCCTTCAGCGTTCCGTCGGTCTTCATTTCGTCCAGCGCTTTGTTGATTGCATCCAGCAGCTCCGGATTGTTCTTGCGCATCGCAACACCGGCATAATCGTCCTTGATGGAATCGCCGACCGCTTTGATCTTCAGATGGTTCTGGTCGATAAGAGGCTTCAGGGCGAACATGTTGTTGATCGTTGCGTCAATCCGGCCTGTGTTCAAATCCATCAGAGACGAAATGACGTCGTTGTATGTCGCGATTTCGAACTTGCCGACTTTCGGCATCGCTTCGTCGCGCAGGTATTTTTCGTCATTGGTGCCAAGTCCGACACCGATCTTCTTGCCTTTAAAATCGTCGATCGACTTGATCGTATCGTTGTCACTCTTCACGACCACATTCACAGAGTTCTTGATGTAAGGCTCCGAGAAGTCCATCGTTTTCTTCCGGTCATCCGTGATCGTCACCTGGCTGATCAGCACGTCGTATTTACCCTGCTGCAGACCCTCGATCAGGCCCGAAAATTCGCCGGTAATGAACTCAGCCTCAACCCCGAGCTTCTTGGCGATCGCTTTGGCGATGTCGGCGTCGTATCCGTCTACTTCCTTCTTGTCGTTCAAGAAGTTATACGGGGCATACGTACCCATCAAACCTACCTTGATTTTTCCGTTCTTCTTGACCTGCTCAAGCAGATTGCCAGCCGACGAAGACGCCTGATTGCCGCTTCCACCGGAAGCATTGCTGCCCGATGACGCCGAATCTTTGCCGCAGCCGGCCAGTACCAAAGCGATAACGGCGATCAGCGACAGCGACATAAATAGTGATTTGACTCTAAACTTCATTTCTATAATCCCCCTTAGAATAGGTTCTAATATTTAACCGAGCAGCCCGCGGAACTCGAACCGGGCCGTTTCTTCGGCAATCTGCGCGGCGGTGTACACCGGCTCGTAGTCCACGTCATGCAGCGGACCGAACAACCATTTGGTCAAAACGCCTGTGATGAGCGACACGAGAATGTTCACGCGCAGCGAAACGTCCGTAAACTGCGGCAGCATACCCAACTCAATAGCGCGAAGCACATTTTTCTTAAAGGCCTCTTCAAAGGCGATCCACACTTCCGATACCGCCGAACGGACCTTGGGATCGGCGCCCTGCCCCTTGATCAGCAGAAAGGCCATCAAATTCCGGTTTTCATTGGCAAACTCGAACAGGTTGGTCAGCAGGTTGGCTGAGGAATTCACCATGTCGTCTACAGATCCCGCATGCTTGCGGTATCCCTGTTCAATGACCTCGACCAGCCTGTCCCGACCGTTCTCCACCAAACGGATGGCCATCTGCTCTTTCCCGTCAAAATACCAGTAGAACGTCCCCTGCGAGACGCCGGCCGCCTTCACCACTTCCGATATCTTTGTATTATGGTAACCTTTGCGTGCAAACAGCTCGAGGGCGGCCTGCCTCAGCTCCTGCTCGCGCTGCGGTTCTTCATTAGTTTGCGATGGCAGAATCAGGACCCCTTTCATCACTTGACTGACGAGTCAGTTAATTTAATTCCGATGGGTTTACTATAGTATATGAAGCCTTTGGGGTCAAGCGTAATTTCTTCCTCGCCAGCAGCTCTGCGCCTATTGAGAAGCGTTGAAGAAGCAAAAAAAAAGAGCTGCTTAGCGCAGCTCCTTTCATACGATCAATATTCCCGGGTTATAGGCTAATAGCTCCTCTTTAATCTTGTTGTACCTTTTAAACGCCATGGTGCAGCATTTGGAGCCTTTATGGATTTCCGGCTCAAAATACGCCTTCTTGTACACGCTGTCGATCAGCATAATTCTGTCCACGTTGACGAGGTTCCGGTCCACGTTGCGAAACGTATACCCGCTCGCGCTCAGCATGCCGGACCAGTATTTGAGCGTGCCGTTCATATAAAACTGCTCTTCCATCGTATGAACGACAACCCGGTCTGCCGGAATGCTGAATTCCATGAACAAAATATCGTGTACCCGAAGATTGACGATGCCTGATTCCCCTTCAATATCTCGTGAAACCGTAAGATATTGCATCTGAATCAGCTCCTCCATTTCACTTCAGCAGTTCCTCTGGCGTCTCACCGCTGTAAACATACACAGGACTGGCAACACTTACGAGATACACAGCTACCAGCGTTAATGCCGAGGCAATGGCTGTGAATGTGCTGTGCTTAACTTTGCTGATCAGTGACATGGCGTTTCACCTCCTTTCGGTGGATCAGGCTCAGGGCTTGGACGAAGAAGACGACGGCAAGCGTCTGCGACTGGATCAGGACGTTGGCCAGTACAATGAGGACTCCGATCACCCGCAGCTTGGGGTAATGCCTGCGCGGTATTCTGGATTGCTTTTCGATTTTGCTCGGAGCAAATACAGCCACAAGCACCATACTGAGAACGTTCAGTACTTGAACATAGAAGGCGGACAGCTCGATGAACGACACCAGGGTGAACAAGGCGGTGGTGACAAGCACGCACCATTCCCCGGTTTTCAGATGAATACCGCCCGTGAATTGGCGCAGCAGCGCAAATCCGATCAACGCCGCCGCCGCGCGGCCCACATGCCCTGTGAAGAACGCAATCAGCAGGGTCAGAGCGACGATCAACACCACGTTCAGAATGACGGCAATCGCATGTTTGAGGATGTTCACCGAGGATTTATGATCCGGAACCTGCCGCTTGATCCCTTCAGCGATTCGTACGGCGGCCGTTTCAATCAGCATGGATATCCTCCTCCTCCTTGCGGATGGTGTAATACAAAAAGAGGCCGAACGTGCAGGCGAAAAACAGAACGTTGATCCATACCTTGTTGTAATAGAAAATAAATTCCACCGAGACGAGCGTGACCATAATCAGCAGCACCAGCACGATGTGCTCTTTCTTGAAGCGCAGCCTTTCAAAGTCAAAGGCGAACCCGATGCCAAACTTGTACATGAGCCACGATACCCCAAGTCCCGTTAACGCCGAGACGACCTGCAAGCTGTAAGAGTTGGCGTCCGTGGCGTTGACCTCCTGAACCGAGCCAAACAGCCAGAGCACATAGACGGTCTGGATGAGCGCATACAACGCATAACCCAGAATCGTGCAGATCGCCGACCAGGCCAACGGAATCTTCATCACGGTCGTGTACAGCAGAATGTAAATCAGAATCGTGATTAACGGTGCTGCAAATGCCAGCGACAGCTCGTCCCTCATCACATAGCTCTGCACATTCGCCAGCAGCGTGATACACAGAGCCTGCCACAAGTAATCCGAGGTTTTGAACCTAAACAGCGACATCGTCAGCGAATAGATCGCAAATGTCTCCAGCGTTGAAAAAAACATGAAGCCGAGAGCTTCCACCTAACTTCCTCCTACTACCGTACCATTCCTATGTTTGACTTTTCTTCCGTTATTCTCACGGTTCACAGGCGGCGGCCAGCATCCATACGCCGAGGGACTTCCCCGGTGCATTTCGCTTCCCTAATATATTTTATAAATTGGAATTTTCTACTTACTATAAACATACGACGTTGTCGATAAAAACGAAAGATGGAATTTTATGTTTTAGCGAATTTTTTTACGACATATTCCCGGTTAAATCGACACACACCCTTTTTATTTGAATACGCTTTCAAAAAGGGTGGTAGCTTGCCGCTCTGGAGCCCGTCTCATCCGGCAGCAAATCCACGTAATGCGCTCCGCACTCATCGCATCCCGCCGCCAGCCGGTGGGTGTGCATATAGTATCCGGTCTTCAGCACCTGTCTGGCCCGGTGCTCCTTCACGAGCTTGCCGCATCCCATACAGTAAATCCGGTCTTCGAAACATGATTGATTCATATAGGTAAACTCCCTTCGATCTATTTCTTTTCACCTCTATAACATATACTTCATGTGAATGCGAATCCCTGCCCATCCGGTACTTTTTATCCATGGGAAACCTTTCCTGATTGTACGTGAATTGGACCCGGTGCACTCTGGAGCTACAGCCAGCCTCCAAATAAAAAGGCACAGCCTGCATGCATGATGCGAAAGCTGTGCCTTTCTGTTTTTCTTTTGTTCCAAAAAAACCAACCCGTCAGGACAGATCGCCCGCGGGGGAGAAGCCTCCACACCCTGCTTACCCTTTGCTCGCTCCCGATGTTAAACCGTCTACCAGCAGGCGCTGCAGGAAAATAAACAGGATCGTGATCGGCACCGCGATCAGAACCGCCCCTGCGGCGAAGGTGGTGAAATTCGTATTCTGATTTGTGCTGACCATGTCGAACAATCCGACCGCCAGCGTCCAATTTTCTTTCGTCCGCAGCACGAGGCGGGCAAAGATGTAGTCCACCCATGGGCCGACGAACTGCGTCAGCGCCATATAGGTCAGCATCGGCCGGGACAGCGGCAGAATGATGCGGCTGAAAATCGTCCAGTTGCTCGCTCCGTCGATCTTTGCCGCCTCGTCCAGCGTCCGCGGGATCGTGTCGAGAAAGCCCTTGGCGATAAAGGTGCCGCCTAGCGGGGCTCCCGCCGCATACACGATAATTAGCGCAAGATGCGTATCCAGCAAATGCCACTCCTTCAGCAGCAGGTAAATCGCGATCATGCTCATGAATCCCGGGAACATGCCGAGGATGAGCACGGTCGACAAAGCCGTCTTGCGCCACTTGAAGCGGAAACGAGACACCGCATAGCTCGTGAGCAGGGTCAGGAAGACGCCGATGATCATCGAGCACACGGCTATTTTCAGCGTGTTCATGTACCACTGTCCGAACAAAATGCTGCTGGACGTAAACAGCTCCCGATAATGGTCCAGCGTGAACGCTTCCGGAAGAAGCGTCTTGCTGTAGAGCGATTTTCCCGGGCGGAAGGAGCCGAGAATGACCCAGAGGGCCGGATAGATCGAGCCGATGGCCATGATGATGAGAATGATGTAGCTGACCGTCAGCCGAACTGCTTTTCTGCCTTGACGTCCGCTCATTGGATCATATCCTCCTCTTTAAATGATTTGGTCCGCCGGTAATTGTAGATGGAGAATATGGCGATAATCAGGAAGATAATGATGCCGACGGCCGACGCCATATTGTATTTGTTCTGATCCAGCGTCAGTTTGTACAGCCAGGTCACGAGAAGGTCCGTCGCTCCCGCATACTGGTAGTCTCCGACCACCGGGTTCCCGTTTGTCAGCAGGAAAATCATGTTGAAGTTGTTGATGTTTCCGGCAAACTGCATGATCAGTGTCGGTGCCGTCGAGAAGAGGATCATCGGCAGCGTAACGATGCGAAACTTCTGATACGCGCTTGCCCCGTCGACTTCAGCCGCTTCGTACATGTCCTTCGGAATGGTCGTAAGCACGCCCATGATCAGAATCATGGAGACCGGAATGCCCACCCACATGTTGACGAGAATAACCGTCACCTTGGCCCAGAACGGATCGGTCAGCCAAGGAAGACCGCCGAGCCCGAAGTAGCCGAGGTACTGGTTGATCGGCCCGAACTGGCCGTTAAACATATTCCTCATGACGAGCAGCGAAATCAGCTGCGGAATGGCATAAGGGATAACCAGGATCGTCCGCCACATGCCCTTGAATTTGATGCCCTGCTGGTTGATCAAAAGCGCAACGAGCAGGCCGCCCAAATACGTGGTCGCCGTGGACAGAACCGCCCAGATAATGGTCCAAGTTAATACGCCGAAAAACGTATGGCTCCAGGTTTTCAGCGACACCAGATCTTTGAAGGTCTGGAATCCGACCCAGTCCACCAGCTTCGCCGGAGGGATATGGTTCGGTGCGGAATAGTTCGTAAAAGCCAGCATGATCATAAACAGGATCGGCATGATCGTAAAGAACAAGATGCCGAGCGCCGGCAGTGTCAAAAAGGCTTGGGCGAATTTATAATCCATCACAAATTTAATGGATTTGGCGAAACTGTTCGGGACTTGCCCGTTTTCCCGTTTGATCGCCGTATGGAACGCGTCTCTAACGTTCATGACATATACGACGATAAAGATCAGCAGAAACAGCAGCGTAATCAAGCTTTGAATCATGATAAAGATGGAATGATCGCCATCGATCCACTTGCCCTTCACGAGCAGACGCGGCGTATCCCCGAGTGACGTAATCCCCCAAAGCGCTCTTCCCAAATTGTTGATGAAGTAGTAAATACCAAAAGCCTCGATCAGCAGGAACAAGATGCCTTTGATCCATTGGCGGTTATAGATTTGTCCCAATCCCATGCTGATAATTGACAGTAAAGCGGCTTTGCCGCGGAGCCTGTTCATCGTATCCTCTTCTCCTCTCCCCGGGTCAACGGAAGCATCCCCGGAGGGTACTGCTTCCAAGAAGACAGGCCGCGCTTTCCCGGCCCTGTTCCTTGGCGATACCGGCAGCCGAAGCGTGCGCGCTTTCCAGCGGTACCGGTATGTCAGGGAATGACCCGCCGCGGTTGATGGCGGCGGGTCATACTTCCATTCATAACGTTTGCCTTACCTGACAGCGGTGCGTCGATGCCTTACTTGGTTGCGCCGTTGTTCAGATCTTTGATTTGCTGTGCCGCTTTATCCATCGCCGTCTTCGGATCCGCGTTGTTGTCCCAAATTTCAGGCAGCGCCGCGTTCACCGGACTCCATACGTTGCCCATTTCCGGGATGGAAGGCATCGGCTGGGAGTTTTTCGTCTGCTCCGCAAAAGCCGAAATGTACGGATCGTTTTTGATTTGATCGGATTCCAATGCTTCTTTGTTCGTCGGGATGGAACCAACCTTCGTGTTCAGCAGTAGCTGAGCGTCTTTGCTGGAGGCGAAGTTCGCGAACAGTTGGGCTGCATTCGGATACTGCGTAAAGGAGTTGACGTACCAGGCTTTGATGCCGGAGAACGAGATTGCCGCTTTGCCGCCGATCGTAGGGATCGGAGCTACGCCAAGGTTATCGCCCAGCGCCTGCTTGTAGCCGGCAAGCTCCCACGGACCGTTCATGTCCATCGCCACGTCACCCGCATTAAACAAGCTGCGCTTGATATCCGGCGAAATGTCGCCGCTCTTCACCGGAAGGATTTCCTTCAGCTGTACATAGGTTTTCAAGCCTTCGACCGCGCCTTCGCTGTTGAGGCCGATATCGTCTTTATCCGTACCGTCTTTACCGAAAATGTATCCGCCGGTCGTTGCGATAAACGGATAGTTGAAGTACATGTTGCCTGTTTCCCACATGATGCCGTATTTCTTCTTGGCTTTGTCGGTGAAGGTTTTGCCGAACGCAATGACGTCATCGAACGTCTTTGGCGCTTCCTTCACAAGGCTCTTATTGTAGTACAGGGCGTACGTTTCGGCCGCTCTCGGGTACCCGTACAGCACGCCGTCATAGGTAACGCCTTGAATCGAAGCTTCCGTGTTGTTTTTCACCGTTTCGTCCTTGAACGCATCGTTGGCGAGCAGCAGTCCCGCTGCCGCGGCTCTGCCCAGATTATCGTGAGGGAACATCACGATGTCGGCTGCAAGCCCCGACGGACCGTCCTGGGACAGCTTCGTTACCTGATCTGTTGCCGCTACCTCTTCAATCTTGACCGGTACGTTGTACTTTTCGGTAAACTGCTTGGCGATTTCATCCGTAAAAGAGCGCTCCTCTTTGGACTCCCATACGACGAGGGAAGCCCCTTCTTCCGGCTGGAGGCTGTCGCCCGAAGCCGCTGTGTTATCCGACTGGCCGTCTGTAGCCGCCGTTTCAGTTGTTGTAGTCGATGGAGTTTGCTCCTCCGCCTTGCTGCCGGAGCTGCCGCACGCCGTAATCGAGAATGCCATGGTCAACGTTGCGACCAGCGCCATAACCTTTTTCATCTTCATTCCAAAACGAACCCCTCTCTGATCATTTACTTCGTAACACGACTGCCTTGCTGACTCCCTGTAATACCTGCTCTTGCTGACTCCCATTCATGCCTGATACCTCGCCGATTCCAATGAATACCTGATGCCTGCCGCTTGATGCCCTGCCGACTCTCCTTGAGGACCTTCACACTTGCGCACTTGCGCAAACGATTTCATAAACATGCCTAACTTCCCATTTGCAAGCGCCTTTCTCGGCACGGCATGATTGGATGCATGTTATGAAGCCCTTCCCGGACAATGATCGACTACGCAATCACATGGCATGATCAGCATAAATCCGCAGTTTTTTTCAAGAATCGTCGGTATTTCCTTTTGCGGAAGTTACCAAGTAAGCGCTTTAAACATGCGTTTATCATACACAACGTCTATATTTTTGTAAAAACGTTTGCACAATGTGTTTTATCCCATTTATAGAACATAAACAGCAGTTCTCTTTATAATTCTTTCTATATCGCATTATTTCTTTAAATTTCGTCAATTTTATTCGAGAACCACACTGGAATATGGAGGGAGGCGAAGCAATTTTTGCTCTAAAACCGTGGATTTACTGTTGTTTTTGAGCACTTTTGCGAGTCCTCCTCCCTGCCCTGCTTCGAGCTGGACTTGCTGCTCCTTGCCTGACAAGTTGTGCAACACTAGCACAGTTTGTTGTGCACTACGGCGCAAAAAGGACACCACGGCCGGATTGCCGGAGTCATAGCTCTGGATGTCGCCATCCCGCAATGCGGGAACGTCCTCTCTCCAGCGGATCAGGTCCCGATAGGTCGACAGCAGCGAGTTCGGGTCGGCCGTTTCCGACTGGACGCTGATTCCTTTCGCTGCTTCTCCGGTGAGAAGCGGCTGTTCCCACGACGTCTGGCCGGGCTGTGGGGACAGATCGCTCCACACCATCGGTTCCCGGATCCGCTCGTCGGGCTTCACGCCGCGCATACCGATTTCCTCGCCGTAATAAATAAACGGGTTGCCCGGCAGCGTCAGCAGCAGCGCCCCGGCCATCCGCGCATGATCCGGATTTCCGTCCAGCTGGCTCATTACGCGGTCCTGGTCGTGATTCGACAGAAAAATGGCGTCGGTGAACCGCCCCTGCGATTGTTTGCCGTAGAACTGCTGTGTCCGCTGCAGCGTATAGGCAAGGTTGTTGTCCCTCTCGTCCTTCACCGCGCTCAGGATACTCTCCGCCAGGCTGAAATTAAACCCCGAATCAAAGGCCTGATCCAAATACGGCGCGATGGCGGCGGCCGAATTCTCCCATACCTCACCCACGATATAAGCATCCTTGTTCACCGGATTCATGCCGGTCCGGAATTCCTGCCACCACGCCGTGTTTTTGGCTGTGGCCGCCTGGCCCCGGTCACTCTGCAGGTTCTCGTAAATGTGTTTGGCGCCGTCCACCCGGAATCCATCCATGCCGAGCTTCAGCCAATACTGCCCGATCCGGACGGCTTCCGCCCGCACCTCGGGATTGTCGTAATTCAGATCCGGCATTCCTTCCCAGAACGTGGCCAGATAGTGGCTTCCGTTCAAGACATGCCACGGACTGCCGCTGCCGGCCGCACTGACCCCGGTGGGACTGAGCTTCTGGTCTTCCGCCCACACGTACCAGTCCCTATATTTGCTGCCCGGATCCTTCGCAGCGCTGACAAACCAGGGGTGCTGCGTGCTGGTGTGGTTCAACACCAAATCCATGATAACCTTGATCCCGCGCTTGTGCGCCTCGGCGATCAGCTCCTTCAGATCTTCCAGCGTCCCGTAATCGGGATTAATGCCCTCGTAGTCGGTAAGGTCATACCCATGGTAGCTGGGCGACGGTTGGATCGGCATCAGCCAGATGCCGCCGACACCGAGATCATCCGTCGTATCCGGATTGCCGTCGTTCAGGTAATCCAGCTTCTGTGTCAGCCCCTTTAAATCGCCGATGCCGTCCCCGTTCGAATCATAGAATGAGCGGACAAACACCTCATAGAACACGGTCGATGGCTGCTCATCAACGGCCGTGGCGGCAGTTCCGCCACGCTGTTCCCCTGCTGTGGTTCCCGTTCCCGGCTGCCCCTGTTGTACTGCCGTCTGGCTGCCAGCTCCTGCATCGGGTCGGCCTTGAGCCCCGTTGTCATTCGCAGCATGGTTTCCCGCGCTGCTGCATCCCGACAGCAGGGCAACCGCCATGAATACCGCCGTTACGCTTGCTGCCAGCCTCCGCAGTTGTTGCCCTGCCCGCATGCCCCATTTGTTTGTTTTCATGACATCCTCCTTTGCTTGATCCGGCATCCTTTGAGCAGAATACTGCCGATCAGCCCCGTCAATCACCCGAAAAGAAAGCGGATACATTTGCTGGCGAACTGGACTGACCCTGGGCAGCTTTCGGACGACACCGGTCTGTATGGAGAATACGACGGCTTAATTTCTATGAAAAGCTGGATTTATACCCGATTTTCCGCAATATATAGCGATACATACTGTATTATCTTTCATTTTCTTGACGATTCTATTTATATCATGGTTTTTTATAATATCGCCGCCTATTCCTGCTTGTAAAAAGTGCCTCAAGCCAGATCCCACCGGCTTCTTTCGCCGCCACAGGTTGGATATTTACAAGCTTGGGGCTTTCGGCTAAGATAGCAATTGTAAAATAGCCAGCGTCTATGAGACGGCCGTTTCTCATTTACGATATAGTGCAAACGGTTCCACAGGAGGTAACAAATGTCTGTAACGATTAAAGATGTCGCCAAACGAGCGGGCGTTTCCCCCTCCACCGTCTCCCGAGTGCTGTCGAATAACTCCAGAATCAGCCGTGAAACGTCGCAGAAGGTACGGGATGTCATGGAGGAGCTCGGATACCACCCCAACATGACGGCCAAAAGTCTGGTTTCCAAGACGACGAGCAGTATTTGCGTCATTTTGCCCAAGCCTGCCGAAGAGTTGTTCCTGAATCTGTTCTTCATGGAATTGATCCGCGGTATCGTCACCCAGGCCAACCGCTCGGGATACGATGTGCTGATCAGTTCCGGAGGCAGTGAGAAGGAGGAGGTCGAGGCCGTCTCCCGGCTGCTGAACGGCAAGCGCGTTGACGGGGCGATCCTGCTCTATTCGCGCAAAGAGGATCCGGTGGTCGATTTTCTGCAGCAGAACGGCCATCCGTTCGTGCTGATCGGACGCAGCGAGAAGTACCCGGACATTCTGTCCGTGGACAATGACAACATTCAGGCCGCTTACGATGCGACCAAACATCTGATATCCCTCGGCCACCAGCGGATTGGTTTTGTCAGCGGGCCTCCGAATCACATCGTCTCGCGCGACCGGCTGAAAGGTTACACGAACGCTCTGAAAGAGGCCGGTCTGGAGATGCGAAAGGACTGGATCGTCGAAGGTGAGTTTCTCCAGGAGAGCGGCTACCGGGCGATGTCGTTTTTCATGAATTTGCCGGAGCGTCCTACTGCCCTCGTGGTCATGGACGATCTCGTCTCGCTTGGCGTCCTGCGTGGACTTCACGAGCTCGGTTACCGTGTTCCGGACGACCTGTGCATCGTCAGCTTCAACAACATTTCCATCGCCGAACTGTCCACGCCGCCCATCAGCAGCATGGATATCGGCATCTATAACTTGGGCTACACCGCAGCCCAGGCGCTGATTCAGTCCATTCAGCACGACGGGGACCGGCAGTTCCAGAAGCGCCACATTATTCCCCACCGGCTGGTGATTCGGGAGTCGTCCATTTTTACGCCGCCTAAACCATCGTAAACGTATCAAAACCATGTGGAGCATCCCGGTGCTTCATTTCTTTTCACCTATTTGTTCAAACGTTTGCACAACTACATAAGGAGGAATGACAAATGACAGCTGCAGCTCCCATTAAAGCTTGCCTGTTCGATCTGGACGGGGTTCTGGTCGACACAGCCAAATACCACTATCTTGCATGGAAACGCCTGGCCGAAGAGCTCGGCTTTGTATTTACGCCGGAGGATAACGAGCGCCTCAAGGGTGTCAGCCGAATGGCGTCGCTGGACATTTTGCTTGAAGTTGGCGGGCTTGAGCTGGACGATGCGGCCAAATCCGCGCTGGCCGACAAGAAGAACCGCTGGTATGTCGAGTATATTTCGCATATGGATGAACAGGAGATCCTTCCGGGGGCGCTCGCCTTCCTGCGTGAGCTGCGGGAGAACGGAATCCGCATTGCCCTGGGATCGGCCAGCAAAAATGCGATGACCATCCTGAACAACACCGGCCTTGTTCCGTATTTTGACGCAATCATCGACGGAACCAAAACGGCCAGCGCCAAACCCGATCCGGAGGTTTTCCTGCTGGGTGCCCGGGAGCTTGGCGCACAGCCGCAGGAATGCGTCGTGTTCGAGGATGCCGAGGCCGGCATCGAAGCCGCCAAGCGGGCCGGGATGCGCAGCATCGGCATTGGCTCGCCGGAAGTACTGGGCGCGGCGGATGCCGTGGTACCTTCGCTGCAGGACATGACGACAGTCCGCCTGCTTGAGCTCGTTTCTCACCGCTAGGTTCCACGAACCAGGCGGCGTTCGTGCAGCAGGGAGTCCTGGCAGAGATGAAAACCAGGACTCCCCTGTCCTGCGCAGCACAATGATTATACGTCGCATAACAAAGAGTTAATAACACTTTTTTCCCGAAGGAGCCAGTTAACTATGAAACAATATCTAACGTTGGACCCATGGAATATTATCGAGGAGCAGTACGATCCCCAGCAGCAGGAAATATCCGAGAGTGTCTTCAGCATCGGCAACGGATATATGGGCCAGCGCGCCAACTTTGAGGAGGCTTACAGCGGTCCGTCTCTGCAGGGAAGCTACATGGCCGGTGTCTACTATCCCGACAAAACACGGGTGGGCTGGTGGAAAAATGGATACCCCGAGTATTTTGCCAAGGTGCTGAACAGCACCAACTGGATCGGCATCTGCATCTCGGTTAATGGCACCGAGCTTGATCTCGCAGCCTGTCAGGTCAAGTCTTTCAGACGCGTGCTGAATATGAAGGAAGGTACGCTGTCGCGCAGCTTTACCGCCGCCCTGCCGGACGGGAAGGAGATTCGCGTCGAGGCGGTCCGTTTCGTCAGCCTGGCCCGGCATGAGATCGGAGCGATCCGCTATGCGGTAACGCCGCTGAACTTTAGCGGAACGCTGACCGTCACGCCGTACTTGGACGGCGATGTGCAGAACAAAGATTCGAACTATGACGAGAAGTTCTGGGTCGAAGTGCACAAGGAAGTGACCGCGGACAACGCCGCATTAACGGTCCGGACCAAAAAGCTCGATTTTCACGTCACCTCGGTCATGACGTTTGAAATCCATCAGAACGGCGCTAAGCTGGCGCTGGAACTGGAGCAGATCGAGCAGGAGAAGTACGCCGGCTACCGCGTACAGGTGGAAGCCAAGCAGGATGAGGAGACCGTCATCTACAAATACGTAGCGAACGTGACGTCGCGCGACTACGGGTACGCCCAGCTGCTGGACGCCGGACGATCGGCGCTTCAGGAAGCTGCTGCTGCCGGTTTCGGGCAGCTCTATGAGGAGCAGGTGCAGGCTTGGGCGGCCAAGTGGCGCGAGAGCGACATCGTGATCGAAGGGGACGTGGCGGCGCAGCAGGCGATCCGATTTAGCATTTTTCAGCTGAACCAGACGTACACCGGCGAGGACGACCGGCTGAACATCGGGCCCAAAGGCTTTACCGGGGAAAAATACGGCGGCAGCACATACTGGGACACCGAAGCCTACTGCCTGCCCTTCTATCTGAGCACGGCGGATGCCACGATCGCCCGCAACCTGCTGATCTACCGCTATAAGCACCTCGAGAAGGCGCGCGAGAACGCCCGTAAACTCGGCTTTGTCAAAGGCGCACTCTACCCGATGGTGACGATGAACGGCGAAGAGTGCCATAACGAGTGGGAGATTACGTTTGAGGAAATCCACCGTAACGGAGCGATCGCCTACGCCATTTACAACTACGTCAACTACACCGGCGATGACAGCTACCTCGCCCAATACGGCGTGGAGGTGCTCGTTGAAATTTCCCGCTTCTGGGAGGAACGGGTAAACTACGTCCCAGCCAAGGACCAGTACATGATTCTGGGGGTGACCGGGCCGAACGAATACGAAAACAATGTCAACAACAACTGGTACACCAACCGGATCGCCTGCTGGACGATGGAATACGCGCTGCAGGTGCTGTCCGACCTTCAGGCAAGCGACCCGGCACACTACGAGGAGCTGGTGGCCAAGCTGGCGCTGGCGCCCGAAGAAACGGCCAAATGGGGCGACATCCTTGCGAAAATGTATTATCCGGTCGATGCGGAGCGCGGCATTTTCCTTCAGCAGGACGGCTTCCTCGACAAGGATCTGACGCCGGTCAAGGACCTGGCCCCGTCGAACCTGCCGTTGAACCAGAACTGGTCCTGGGACCGGATCCTGCGCTCGGCGTACATCAAGCAGGCCGACGTGCTGCAGGGGCTGTTTTTCCTGGGGGACCGATATGACCTCGATACGAAAAAGCGGAACTTCGACTTTTACGAACCGCTGACCGTGCACGAGTCCTCCCTCTCCCCCTGCGTTCACTCGATCATCGCCTGTGAGCTGGGCTACCGGGAGAAGGCGTACGAAATGTACCTGCGCACATCGCGCCTCGATCTGGACAATTACAACAACGACACCGAGGACGGCTGCCACATTACCAGCATGGCCGGCACCTGGATGTCCGTCGTGCACGGGTTCGGCGGACTGCGTGTCAAGGATGGAGTGCTGCACCTGAATCCGTTCAATCCGGGACATTGGAGCGCCTTCTCCTTCAAAGTGATGTTCCGTGGGGCGCGTCTCCAAGTGACGGTAGGCGAACAGGATGTGACCGTGACCAATGAGACCGAAACTCCGGTCAGCATCAGCGTTTACGGGCGCGGCTATCAGCTCGGCGGGCTGGGTCATGTCCAGGTAGGCATCGGTAATCCGAGCAGCAGCGCGATTGTAGGCTGACATGGGCAGCGCAGCGTAGGTGACATTGAGCAATACAGCGTAACTGACATGGAAAAGTGCAAATGTAAGCTAAAATGAGAATACTGTCTTGGACTAACATCAACTCCACCGCCGAAAAGCGGCCTGGCTTTATGAAGCCGGGCTGCTTTTTCCTATGTAAAGAGCGGGCGTTTGCCCTTGACAAGAGTAAACCCGAAGATTAAGATGACAGTAAGTACTGACAGTCAGATCATGGAAAGTGGGCAGAGTCACATGAACGAAAACAACCAGTTATGCACCCAGGATAAGCTGATGCAGGCCGCGATCGACCTCATCTCCGCCAAAGGCTATGACGGGGTGTCCACACGTGAAATCGCCGCTGAAGCCGGGCTGAGCGAGAAGACGCTCTTCCGTCATTTCGGCAGCAAACAGAACCTGCTGGAGAAGGCGTATGACCGTTATTTGTACGCAGCCGAGATGCAGAAAATATTCAAGGAAAATCTCACGGGAAATTTACACGAAGACCTGCTTATGATTAGCCGGACCTATCATAAAATTATGAACCGTAACCGGAAGCTGGTGATGATCAGCATGCAGGTCGGAGATCATTTGCCAGGCTTTAGGAATAACACCCAGAACCACCCCCGACAGCTTCATGAAATTTTGACGAATTACTTCAAGCACATGTCCGATCAGGGCAAGCTGTTCACGAAGGATCCGTCACTGACGGCGGTTTCCTTTATGTGGATGAATCTCGGAGCATTCCTCAATACGACCCATGTTGTCCAAACGTTTACGGATATCGAGATAGATGCCTTTATTGAGGAAAGCGTCCGGCTGTTCACCCGGGCGTTAACGCCTTAGCTTTGATCGCAAGAGTGCATCTATTTATCCCGGCGTGGCGTTGAATCCGCTGCTCGACCGCCAATAAGTGCATCTATTTCTTCAAATCGGGCGGATACCTTGGAAATATTAGTGCCCTTTTGCAGTCAAAAAAGCTTTGAGCTTAAAAAAGCGCATATTGCAGCGCTTTTCTGCACTATATGTCAGTAAGTGCTGACAGACATTTTGTTCGCCGCCGAATGGCTTCTCAGCTAATCACTTATCCGAAAGAAGGGAATAACGATGAAATCTACAGCCGAGTCCGTCCATCAAGGCAACAAACTGATCCAGATTCTCATGTTCACGCTGGTTATTTCGGTCATGAACGTTTCCATGTTCAATATCGCGCTGCCCGGCATCCGGGCGGAATTTCACCTGAGCGCCGCCCAGGTCAGCTGGGTGTCCTCCGCCTATATGCTCGTCTATGCAGTCGGCTCAGTGACCTACGGGAAGTTGGCGGACAAATACGCCCTGAAAAAACTGATCACCATCGGGCTGATCGTGTTCGTGCTCGGCTCCGTCTTCGGGCTCGCCGCCGGCGCCTACTGGATGATCGTCATCGGCCGGGTATTTCAGGCGGCCGGATCGTCGGTGATCCCGGCGGCCGCCATGATCATCCCCGTCCGCTATTTCCCGCCGGAGACCCGGGGCCGCGCCCTCGGCAAGTCGGCGATCGGCCTCGCCGTCGGCAATACGCTCGCCCCCGTGGTCTCCGGGCTTATTATGGGCTACGCCGGGTGGCGCTGGCTCTTCTGCTTCTCGGTCCTCGTCCTGCTCACCCTGCCCTTTTACCGGAAATACCTTGACGATGCCAAGGAAAGCAGTGGGCGTATGGACGTTCTGGGCGGCGGACTGCTCGCCGCCGCAACCGGCCTGATCCTGTTCGCCTTGACCGGTGGAGGCTGGATTCCGGCAGCCGCCGGAGTGCTGCTGCTTATCCTGTTCGTCATCCGCATCCGCAAAGCAGCCGATCCGTTCGTGCAGCCCCGGCTGTTCCGGAATCTAAACTATACTTTTGGCATCGGCATTGCCTTCGTCATTTCCTGTATCGCGTTCTCGATCCCGTTCCTGATCCCGCAGCTGCTGGCAGGGTCCAATCATCTGGACGCCAGTGTCATCGGCTTGATCATGATTCCGGGTGCCGCAGCTTCCGCGCTGCTCGGCTTCGCGGGAGGAAAGTTCGCCGACCTGAGGGGCAACCTCTTCGTCGTCTGCATCGCAGCCCTTCTTCAAATGATCGGCTTCTTTCTCCTCTCCGCCTTTGCCGGCATCAATGCTTGGATCATCGCCATCGTGCTGATTTTCAGCAATGTCGGCCAGACCTTCATGCAGGTCGCGCTCTCGAACACCGTCTCCCGCACGCTGGCCAAAGAAGAGACCGGCGTCGGGATGGGACTGCTCAGCATGCTGAACTTCATCGGCGCAGCGGTTGCCACGTCCGTGTACAGCAGCATTCTCGACACCGGCTCCTCTGCCCATTGGAACCCGCTGAACACGTATCCGGGCAGCTATTTGTACAGCAGCATTTTCCTGGTGCTGGCCGTCATGATGGTCATCGTCGCCGTCGTCTACCTGCTCCGCTTTGGACGCAGCGCCGCACCGCAGCAGAACACACGCGCCGGTGTCGGCTCATAATTCGTCCCGCTCATGCACTTGGCTCCGCCGCAAACCACCTTGCCGATTCCGGAACCTTGCGGGATTCCCTGGACATTCATAAATTTTCTATTGAACAAAAAAAGGACGAAAGCAGAACTTTCTCTGCTCTTTCGTCCTTTCGCGGTAAATCCCGAATCGTGCCTATAAATTGAAAGCTTACGGAATCATAATTTGCTGTCCGACCTTCAATCCATGCACGTTCGTAATGCCGTTGACATGGGCGATGGTCTTCCAGTCCACACCGAACTTGATGCCGATGCGGTACAGGTTGTCACCCTTCTTGATGACATATACTTTGCCGGAAGGCTTCGTTTCCGGTGCCGGAGCCGGTTTGGACGGCGTGGACGGTTTCGAAGGCTGCGCCGGCGTCGATGGCTCAGACGGCTTCGAAGGCGTCTCCGGTGTGGTAGCCGGAGGCGTCACTGGGGCCGTACCAGCCGTGCTGACCGACAAATCGAGTCCGTATTTGGCGAATCCGTCCTCGGCCGCGCCGATGTATTTCATGTTTTTGCTGCTGGCCGCAAGGTCCTTCGCATCGGGAGAAGAGGTAAAGGTCACGTTCAGCTTGGCATCCACCGGCGCAAAGGTCCAGTTGCCGTCAGCGGACGGGTTGATGGTTCCGTTGTCGCGGATGTAGTCGATGATGACCTGGCGGTTTTCGTCCGGAGCGGCCATGATGATCCGCTTGCCGTCCGGGTTGGCGAGCTTCGAGGACGAAGCGCGGTAGTTGTTGGTCGCTACGACAAACTTCTGCTTCAGATCGATCGGCTTGCCGTCGAACTGCAAATTCTTGATACGGTTTGCTGAAGGATTCACTACCGTGCCCTTTGCATCGTATTTGTTTGGCTGGGTCACATCGATTTGATACGTTACGCCGTCGATGACATCGTAATTGTATGTCGGGAAGTCCATGTTCACGAGCGGCTGCTCGGTCGTCTTGGAAGGATCGATCTGGTTGAACTGGCCTCCGGACCACTCCAGCCATTCCTTCACCTCGGCTCCTGTAACGACAACGGCATGCACGGTGTTCGGGTACACATAGAGGTCGGAGACGTTCTTGATCGCGATCGTTCCGGCCGGAATGTTCGTATAATACGAAGCGCCGTTACGTCCGCCCGCCTTGAAAGGAGCCCCTGCTGACAGCACCGGAAGGTTTTCGTATTCGGTCCCCTTCAGGTTTTTCTCAACGTACCACTTCTGGGCGTTGGTGACGATTTGAATGGACGGATCGTCCTGTACGAGTGCAAAATAGCTGTTGATCGGCGCACTGGTTTTGCCTACCGGTCCGCGTACATAATCGATTGTTGCATCATGCTCCGTTTTAACTGCGTTCACGATTTCTTGATCGGCGTCAACGAGCGCCTTTTTGTTTGCCGTATCGTAGATCGGGCGCGCTTCGGTTTTCGAGTCAACGACTTTCCACTTGCCGTCTACGTTCTCCAGGTTCAGGTCGATGATGCCGAGGTGATCGCCCCAGAATCCAGGTTCAACCGCAGGAACGCCGTTAATCGTGCCTTTCTCCAGGTCGACTCCGGTTTTCCCCTTAAATTCGGCGCTCGGGAACGTTTTATGGGCATGTCCGAACAGGATGGCATCAATACCTTCCACCTTGCTCAGATACAGAACGGTATTCTCCATCAGAGGCGTCTCCGGAATATCCTCAAAGCCGGAATGAGGAATGGCGACGATGACGTCGGCTCCTTCCTTCTTCATCTGCGGAATGAACCTTTTGGCGGTCTCCACCATGTCCTTCACGATGACTTTGCCTTCCAGGTTGGCTTTATCCCATTGGGAAATTTGCGGAGGAACGAATGCGATCACACCGACCTTGATCGTCTGCTCCTTACCGTTCTCGTCCGTAACCTTTTTGTCCAAAATCGTATAAGGGGTAAAATAGTTCACGTCGTTGCTGTCATCCTTGTCCCCGTCGTCCTTGTAGACGTTGGCGTTGACAATCGGGAAGTTGGCGCCTTCTTCCGACAGTTTCAGGAAGTCCAGGCCATAGTTGAATTCATGGTTGCCGACACCGCCGGCATCGTAATCCATCAGGTCCATCGCTTTGTAAACCGGGTGCACTTCGCCCTTTTTAAGCGGTTTCACTTTGGCCACGTAGTCGCCAAGCGGATTCCCTTGGATCAAGTCCCCGTTATCGAACAGCAGGCTGTTCTTCGCTTCGTTTCTGGCTGCCTTGATCAGGCTGGCCGTCTTGGCAAACCCGTATTCGTCAGTGGGCTTGTCCGCATAGTAGTCATAGTTGACCATGTTCACGTGCAAATCGGATGTTTCCATGATCCGCAGCTTCACCTTGGATCCGTTGCTGCTGCTGTCCGCAAATACCGGCACCATTGGAACGGCGAGCACGTTGATCGCAACGGCTGCGGCGGTGATGCCTTTGAGGACTTTTTTACGGGACTTCGACATGTTACCCCTCCTAATAGATGTACATCGAGTACGGTGGGCAGAACAAATTTAACCCCTTTATTTAACTAACCATTGTTAAATTAAGTTCTGTCTACAAGAGTAGTTTATATCGATGTAACCTATGAAATAAAGACAAATACATCCAATTCCCAAAAAATAATGCCCGAGAACAAGGTCTCGAGCATCAGGGCGTATCACGGATCTATGAAAATGGTTCCAATTGCTTATGGACACAGTAAATCTACTCGATCCATTCGTGCTTTTCCCCATCTTTCCCCGTATATTCTACACGGACGGGCGTAATTTCAAGCAAGACGTAATCCGGATCATCGGGACCGGTAAACCGCTTCTTGAATTCTTCCTTCCAGATCTGCTTACGCAGGGAGTCCTCAGCCGTTACTTTGCAGGTTCCTTCAATCTCTACAACCTCCCGCGATCCCCCGATTTCATAGCCCAGCAGCAGGGAAACGTGAGGGTTTTCCTCCAGTTCCTCAACTTTATGCGTCTTGCGGTCGGTGACCAGATGGATGCTGAGGCCCTGATTATATAAAGCCATATACCGCTGCTTCGGCCGGTTGCCTTCCACTGTGGCAAATGAGCAAAACTGGTTGTGATCCAGTATTTTGGCAAGATTTTGTTCCAGGATGATTTTCGCTTCCATCTCTAGATGATCCGCTCCTTTCTGCTTCGTGTTGTCCATGGGCGCAGCCCGTACCCATAGTGTACCCTGTCCGGTATAGGATGAACCTTGGAACACGTCAGCTTTTATCCGAGAATAGGCATGACGTGCCCTGAATACCTTGTTATGATGGAGATACCGGCCGTCATCCGGCTTGTCCGCACCAAGAATTTAATACTGTAAAGGAGTTCCTCATGAAACGACTCATTTGGATAGGATGTCTATCCTATTTTCTGATCGGCCTGGCGCATGTCGTGCTGGGATCGGTCCTTCCCGTGCTGCTGGAGCATTATCACCGCGAATACAGCGAAGGCGGGACGCTGATCTTTACCCAGTTCGCCGGTTTTCTGGCCGGTGTGCTCGTATCCCCGTGGCTGAACCGCCGTTTTGGTAAAAGGGGCGGGCTGCTGATCGCCATCGGCCTGCTTACGGCCGCCGAGCTGGTCTATACCCTGCTGCCGCCTTGGGAATGGCTGTACGCCATTGCCGTGTGCGCAGGCTTTGGTTTCGGCATGATTGAAGCGGTGATCGGCACCATTATTATTGCAGCAATTACCGATAAAACCGCTGTGGCGATGAGCCGCCTGGAGGTCTTTTTCGGGGTCGGGGCCATGGTCATGCCGCTAATCGCAAGCGGATTCATTACGGAAGGATGGTGGAGGTTTTCGTTCCTCGTCATTTCGCTGATCGCCCTCGTCACGCTGCTGTTCTGGTCGAAGGCCTCCTTCGGTGAAATCGATGCCGTGCTGAGCGCCAAAGGGCCTGCCGCTTCCGTATCCGGTCAAGAGCATGCCTCGCCCAAACGCTTCCCTTATCAAGGCGGAGCTTTCGGCATTCTCGTCCTCTTTATCGTATTCTTCTTTCTGTACGTCGGCACCGAGATGAGCCTGGCCAACTTTATGCCCGCCATCCTGATTGAGAAAATGGGCATGAAGGAAGCCGCCGCGGCGCTCAGCGTCACCTGCTTCTGGATCGCGATGTCCGTCGGCCGGATCTTTGCCGGCGTCGTCGCCGAAAAGATTCATTACCGGGTCTACGTGCTGTTCAGCTGCCTCATCACCCTGGTGCTGCTGATCGTGTTCCCGCTGATGGGCCAGGTATGGTCGGCTTTCGCGATCATCCTGCTGCTCGGGCTGTTCATGTCGGGGATCTTTTCGATTGCGCTCGTATTTGCGAGCAAGCTGCTGCAGGGCAGCGAAGAATCGACACCCAGCATTTTGATCGCCTCCGGCGGCGTCGGCGGAGCCATCCTGCCGCTTATCATGGGCTGGAGCCTGGACCATCTGGAAGTGAACCAGTCGGCATGGATGCTCGCGGTGTTCACTGCCGGCATGGTCGTGCTCAGCTTTGCGGCTTTCCAGCTGCAGCGGCGGAAGCTGGTTCACCAGAGCGGACTGCAGGGGCCATCAGGTGCAGGAAAATAAGCTATTCAAATTAAAGGCGGGCCAGCAGGTCCGTTTTTTTTATTTTCGTATAACCTCTAAAATTATATTTACAGGTTATAAAAATACAGCTATACTCCAATTATAACTTGTAATACAAATTTTAGAGGTTATACAAAGGAGATGGATGACATGGAACTTCAAAAGCTTCCCTGGGCAGGCATTCGAGTGACGGCAGGAGCCACATCGGTGGTCATTGACCCGCTTTATCATTTTCCGGAAAGATACGCCAAGTCTCACGAACCGCTCTTCCCGCTTAACGAATACGGCCCGGCAGATGCGGTGCTGATTACCCATGAGCATGCGGATCACTTTGATCCCCAGGCCATCATCGATGCCTACGGGGCTGACATTCCCGTGTACCTCCCGCAGGAGAGCGTCCTCCTTGCTGAAAATAGCGGCCTCAACCGCGTAATCGGTGCTTCCGTCGGCGATGCCTTCCAAATCGGTGCGCTGAGCGCAGCCGCCACGTACTCCGTCGACGGGGTCGGAGACGTGCAGATCGCCTGGGCGCTGAGCGACGGCGAGCACCGCCTGCTCCACTGCGGAGATACGCTGTGGCACGGTTACTGGTGGAAGATTGCCGCGGCTCACGGCCCATTCGATGCGGTATGCCTGCCGGTGAACGGTGCCGTTCTGGAACGTCCTGATCGTCAGCCGCCCAGCGGCATGCCGATTACGCTGCTTCCAGAACAAGCGGCCGCGGCCGCACGCGTTCTCGGGGCCAAACGGCTGGTGCCGATCCACCATACCGCCATCCACCATCCGCCTGTATACCTGCAGACTCCCGATTGGCAAAATCGCCTGCGGGCTGCAGTTGGTGATACAATGGACATAGCATTCCTGAACACAAAGGAAACGATTACTCTATAAAGGATGACGCATCATGGATAAATCCCCTTCCCGCAACGTGCTGGGGGGCGCCCTGTGGATCAATCTCGCCAATACGGTGCGCATGCGGGAGCACCGGGTCACGGATATGCTGGAGGAGCCAGGTTATTTAGACGAATGGCTCCACGATAATGAATTGCACGGCTTGAACAATACCGCAGGGGCAGCTTCAGCTGTGACGCGGGAAGACCTGCTGCCCGAACTGCTCCGTCTGCGCGGCGTGTGCCGGCTCGTTCTAGAAGACCTGGACCATGGCGGCACCTTGTCGGATGACGCATTCGCCGCCATGGAGGCCGAAGCTTCGCGGTTAGACGTGGCGCTCCGGGCTGAGCGGGATGCGCAGGGCACCCCCCTTCTCATCACCTACGGACAAACCGCCGTCCAAGGCGTGCTGTACCCCATCGTCCGCTCCCTGTTCGAGACGCTGGCAAACGTATCTTCGGACCGCATCCGGATTTGCGAGCATGACGACTGCATCCTGCACTTTGTGGACACCTCTAAGAGCGGCAAGCGGCGCTGGTGCAGCATGGAAACTTGCGGCAACCGCCATAAGGCGGCCGAATTTTATGCGAAGAAGAAGCAGCGCGGGCACTAAAATAAGCCTGGGATCGTCTGATGGACATCCCGGGCTTTAGTCAAATAAGCCTGTTGCCTTGTTCACTGCCCTTGATTTATATGGCGGACACTCTCCAGCTTAGCTCCTTTGTCCAACGACTTGTAGGAGTATGTCGATAGGTACGTTCTTCCGACCTCTAACAAGTTCCAAGTGTTTTCATTATCGACTTTAATTTTAACTGGCCCTTCTTCTTTACTATGGGTGTTCTCGACGACAATCCAATATGTCGAGCCAATGAGCTGCTTATCGAGTATCGTTATGTCCCCTCCGCCATACGTTGGCCCGGTACATGCTGTCAACATACACATGAAAAGCCATGCTGCAATTATTTTTTTCAGGACCCTCTCCCCCGTTCCTGACTAGTTCAATACCACCAAGCAGCCTATAATTTATAAACAATGATGTTTACATAAAGTTGCCTTACACCTCGGATTTAAATGCTATAATGGCCTTAATTTAGGGCAAACCCATTACTTATAAGTACTATGAAAAGGAGCTTATACATATGGCTAATAAACGTTTGGATCATGTCGGCATCGTCGTACGGGATTTAGAGTCAACTATCCGATTTTATACCGAGATCGTGGGCCTGGAGCTGAAAGGCAGGCTGACACACACCAACGGCGTGTTCCAGCTGGCGTTTCTCGGCTTCGGGGGCAGTAACGAGACGGAAATCGAGCTCATTCAAGGCTACAGCTACGACCTGCCAGCTGAGGGCACGGTGCACCATTTTGCGATCCATGTCGACGATATTCAGAAGGAATTTGAGCGGATCCAGGCGCTCGACGGCGTGGAGCTGATCGATCAGGAAATCGTGACCCTGCCGAACGGATACCAATATTTCTTTATCTATGGTCCGGAAAAAGAATGGATCGAATTTTTCCAGAGATAATCTGGAATCGGGCGGATGTCTGGACACCCCCATGGGGATGGACTATAATATGGGAGGAAAACAACCCGAAAACCTTATAGAATCCGGGGTGCTGGAATTGGCCGGCTGAGATTGTATCCCTTCAAGATACTGACCCTTTTAACCTGATCTGGGTAATGCCAGCGTAGGAAACCGTTTGTCACGGCTTACAAGCCGTGCTGATCTTGCGCATATGAAGCGTCCCGTTTACGGGGCGCTTTTTTCATTCATACTAGTGAAAAACGGGATTACGCCTTGCGAATGCTTCTATGATTCAGTCACTCAGATCGGCTTACGATTCTAAATATAACGGGGAGAGGGGATCACCGGTCGATGCTTCCACAGAGAGAATAAGAACGGCCGGACATCAAAGGAGAGAGAAAGCCATGAAGAACAAATCCATCGGCCTGCTGCTGGTCTGCATGCTCGTACTGGCGCTTGCCGGATGCGGCGGCAGCCAGAACAACACGGGCGGCGGAGAAGGAACATCCGCTTCCGACACCACGGCAGGCCAGGACAACACCGCAGCGAAGCCGCTGAAGGACGTCAAAGTCGTCCTCGACTGGACGCCCAACACGAACCATACTGGGCTCTATGCTGCCAAAGACTTGGGCTATTATAAAGAAGAAGGCTTGAACGTCGAGATCGTGCAGCCGGGCTCCACCGGCGCCGACGCCATGGTCGCTTCCGGCAAGGCGCCCTTCGGCGTAAGCTATCAGGAGAGCGTGACCCAGGCCCGCACGCAGGGCGTGCCGCTCGTCTCGATCGCCGCGGTCATCCAGCACAATACGTCGGGCTTTGCCGCACCGGTGGACCGGGGGATCAAGACGCCGAAGGATTTTGAAGGCAAAACCTACGGCGGCTGGGGTTCCCCTGTCGAAGAAGCTGTCATGGGCTCCATCATGGAGATCGACAAGGCGGACGTGAAGAAGGTAAAAATCGTCAACATGGGCGACGCCGATTATTTTACCGCCGTGAAGCGGGACATCGACTTCGCCTGGATCTTCTACGGCTGGACCGGTATCGAGGCGAAGCTGCGCGGCGAGCCGCTGGACATGCTGTATGTCAAAGATTATTCCGAGAAGCTGGACTACTACACACCGGTTCTCGTAACAAACGAGAAGCAGATCAAGGATGACCCCGAGCTGGTTAAAGCGTTTATGCGCGCGACCGCCAAAGGTTATCAGTACGCGATCGACAAGCCGGAAGAAGCTGCCAACCTGCTGCTGAAGGACGTGCCGGACCTCGATAAGCAGCTGGTGATCGAAAGCCAGAAATGGTTAAGTCCTAAATATCAAGACGACGCAGCCCGCTGGGGCGAGCAGAAGGAACAGATCTGGAAGGGCTATTCCGACTGGATGTACGATCACAAGCTGCTGGACAAGCCGCTGGACGTGAAGAGTGCGTACACGAACGACTTTTTGCCGGAACAATAAGCCGCACATAACCTAAGAGTTACCGTAACCTATGAAGAGAGGAAGTAGATTCGCATGGCCAATACGCTGTTAAGCATTCAGGTGATCCCGAAGACGCCGGGCAACGAAGACTCATACGCCTACGTCGATCGTGCCATTGAGGTCATTCAGCAGTCCGGCGTGAAGCATGAGGTGCACCCGCTGGAAACGACGATGGAGGGCGAGCTGGAGGAGCTGCTGGACGTCGTGCGCAAAATGCACGAAGCTCTGGTGGCTGCAGGCAGCCCGAGTATCATCTCCCAGGTCAAAATCGCCCATAATCCCGGCGGAATCAGCATGGACAAGCTGACGGAGAAGTACCGTCCATGAGAAGCTGGTGGAAAAACGTATGGCCGCCCCTCGTGGCGGTCATCTTCTTTTTGCTCGTATGGCAGCTGCTGACCTCCCTGTTCCATATTGAACAATGGATTTTGCCTGCGCCGAGCGACATCGCCCGGGAAGCCGCGGCCGCTTCCGGCGGCTTGTGGGAGCATGTGTGGGCCACGCTGAAGCTGACCGTATTCGGCTTCGCCATCGGAACCGCCATCGGGCTGGTCATCGCACTGATTCTGCATTTGATTCCGTTTTTAAAACAGGCGCTGTATCCGCTGCTCATTCTAAGCCAAAATATCCCGACCATCGCCCTCGCCCCCCTGCTGATGATCTGGTTCGGCTTCGGCCTCCTGCCCAAGCTGATCGTCATCACGCTCGTCTGCTTTTTCCCGGTGGCGGTCGCCGCCCTGGGCGGCTTGAAGCAGACCGATCCCGTCATGATGAACTACATGCGCATGATCGGGGCGGGCAAGGGCCAAATTTTCGCCAAGCTGGAGCTGCCCCACGCGCTCCCTTCCATCTTCTCCGGCATTAAAATTGCCGCCACCTACAGTGTCATGGGTGCGATTATCGCCGAGTGGCTGGGGGCCGACAAGGGCATCGGCTATTATATGATGCTGCAAAAATCGGGCTACCGCACCGACCGCATGTTCGTGGCGATCATGATCATCGTCGTGCTGAGCCTGCTGATGTTCGGGCTGATTGCGCTGCTCGAAAAATGGTTCGTCCGCTGGAAGCCGAAGCAGGGCTAGCGGGCCAGGCCGGAAAGGAGAAATACCGTGATGAATAAAAAAACCGCGCCCGCGCTGGAGATCGTCTCCGTCAGCAAAAGCTTCAAAGAGAAGCGCCGAACACTGCCGGTACTCAGCGACATCTCGCTGACCGTGGGCCAAGGCGAATTCGTGTCCATCATCGGGCCGTCGGGAAGCGGCAAGAGCACGCTGCTGCACGTGATCGGCGGGCTGACCCGCCCGGATGCCGGCACCGTCCGGATGAACGGCGCCGAGGTAACCGGGCAGCAGGGGCATATCAGCTACATGCCGCAGCAGCCCGCCCTGTTCCCTTGGCGGACGATCGAGGACAATGTGCTGCTGGCCCAGGAGGTGCACGGCCCTGTCAGCCGGGAGGCCCGTGAGGACGCGCGGCGCTGGCTCGCCAAAGTCGGCCTGGCCGGCTTTGAGAAGGCGCATCCGCATACGCTGTCGGGCGGCATGCAGCAGCGGGCGGCCTTTCTCCGCGCGCTGCTCAGCCCGCAGGAGCTGATGTGCCTGGACGAGCCGTTCAGCGCGCTCGATGCGCTGACCCGCAGCGACATGCAGCGCTGGCTGCTCGACATTTGGGAAGAGAACCGCCGCTCGGTTCTCTTCATTACGCACAACATCGAGGAGGCGCTGCTGCTCTCGAGCCGCATTTACGTCTTCTCGAGCCGGCCGGCCGCGGTGCTGCACGCCATCGACGTGCCGTTTCCGCGCCCGCGGCGCGAGGAAGTGACGGAGGCTCCCGAGTTTCTCCAGCTGAAGCGTCAGCTGAGCGAATGGATGCGCGAGGAGCAGCGAAAAATGCAGGCTGCACAGCAAGGAGGTTCACGCCAATGAGCGGCAACCACAGCGAAGTAAACCCTTCAAACGGCCATGAGTTGGTCCTCGACCGGGCAGCAGCGGCATCCGCATCGCCGGCGGAGGCGAACCTGCCGCCGCTCGCGCCCTTGATCGATGCCCATGTTCATCTCGATACTTATAAGGAGCACGAGACGCAGGCGCTGCTCGGGAGCCTGAAAGATGCAGGCGTCGCAGCCGTCATCGGCGTGTCCATGGATTTGGTATCGAGCCAAGCCAATCTGAGGCTTGCCCAGGCTTGGCCCGGGCAGGTCTATCCCGCCTTCGGCTTCCATCCCGAGCAGCCGCTCCCTGCCGACCGGGAGATCGACGCACTCTTCGGCTGGATGGCGGAGCATGCGGACGACATGGTCGCCGTCGGCGAAGTCGGCCTGCCGTACTACTCGCGTCTGGAGGCTGCCGAAGCCGGGCTTCCTTGGGATAACGGACCGTACGAGGCGCTGCTTGAGCGCTTCGTACGTTTTGCCCGGGACCATGACAAGCCGATCGTGCTGCACGCCGTTTATGAGGATGCGGATACCGCCTGCGATCTGCTGGAGAAGCACGGCGTCTCCCGCGCCCATTTCCACTGGTTCAAAGGATCGGCGGACACCGTGCGGCGCATGGCGGATCGCGGATATTACGTTTCGTTTACGCCGGATATCGCCTATGAGGCGGAAATCCAGGAGCTCGCGCGCCGGTATCCCGCCTCCCAGGTGATGACCGAGACCGACGGGCCTTGGCCGTTCGAAGGGCCGTTTGCCGGTCAGATGACCCATCCCCGCATGACCGCAGAGGTGGCCTCGGTATGGAGCAGTCTTCGTGACGTCCCCCTGCCGGAAGCCAGGGCGCTGCTGCATGCCAATGCCTGCCGTTTTTACGGCCTTCTGCGCTAAATGAAAAAAGGGTCTGCCCGCTACGGACAGGCCTTTTTCTTTTCCCTCTCCAAATTCAATTTCACCTATCTTCGGGTGTTATCCGCCAACGAGTGCCTCTCCGGTTTCAAGCAGCGTCTTTAAGCCTGAGAGCACGATCGGAAATCCCCTTTCAACAATTTTTGCGGTTTCAGCGGCTTGTTCCATTTCATCATGCACAACGGTGACGAGGGTTACGCCCTTAAGGTTTTCATGTGAACCGATCTCCCACGTAATGCGTATCGGGGGCTCGTTTTTCACCCCCGGAAACGCAACATACCGCCAACTCATCACGAGTTTACTCGGAGGATCGATGTCGAGAATGATTCCTTCCGCCCTCTTCTCTTCCCCGTTCCATAGTTCGAATGGGGACTCGATTTGCCAATCGGAACGGAAGGCGCAATGGTGCCAAAATGTTGACGTCTTGGCCGGATCCGTAATCGCTTGCCAAACCTGCTCAGGGGTTGCCTTAATCGCGATCCGACTTACATGACGGGGGTTGCTTTCCATTTTCATTTCACGCTCCAGTTCAAAAAAATGTTTTGTTTCGCTTGACACGTTACTTTTTGGTAACATATGATGAGGGTATCATAAGTGACTTTATAGTCACATGATAGCGCAAATGGATTTGTTTGTCAGCCGGCGGCATGCAAATCGCATAAAAAATGAATGGGAGCTGATCTTCTATATGACTGAACAGATGATGAACACTCCACAACATGAGGCAGACCGCCTTGATGAGGCAGGGATTCCGCCTATGCAGCTGCACCACATTGGGTTTAAAACGGCAAGGTTTCTGGAGATGCGGGCGTTCTATCGCACCTTCCTCGGGGTCACACCGTCCCTGGAAGTGGAAGGTATCGGTGGTTTTTACACCTTCGATCTGGCTCACCATCGCCTGGTTCTCTTTCATGATCCCGCATGTATCGAACAGGTACCCGCAAGCGCGGGCATGCATCATGTAGCATTCATCTACAGCATTGACGATCTCATGCGGACGTACCAACGTCTGAAACACAAGGGGCTGCTGCCGTATATGGCGATGAACCATGGTCCAAATACGTCATTCTATTACCGCGATCCTGACAACAATGCCCTGGAACTCCAAGTCGACAATTACGGACCTGACTTGCTCAAGGGTCTGGAAGCCATGCGCGCGCTTCAGCAATGTTCCAATCCCGTCGAAGCACTCGGAGTCATGGTGAATCCGGAAACCTTTTTGAAAGCCTGGCAGGAGGGAGCAACACTCACGGAGTTACACGAACGTTCCTACGCGGGAGAATTTGCCGAAGGTACACCTTCGATCCCAATATAAAGGCAGAGTTGTCGGAGAAAAAAGCGCACTGTAAACACAGAGGAGGATAAAAGCAATGAGCAGCATTCAGAGTATTGTTGATCGCTTCGAGATCGAAGCGCTGCGCGGCGAGTTCACCGACTCGGTGATGATGCGCGACCCCGACCGTCTAGCGTCCTTGTTCACAGATGATGGCGTGTGGCGGATTCCGGGTGCGGGCGTTGAACTCACCGGCCGGGAGCAGATTCGAGACGGAAGCAAGCGGCTGCAAAGCCAGTGGGACTTTTTCGTGCAGACCACACACCCGGGCACGATCCAGATCGATGGCGATGCCGCGGCCGGCCGTGCCTACATCTCTGAGCTCGCCCGCCTGCAAGACGGCAGGAGCGGACTGAACTACGCCGTGTACCATGACCGCTACCAGCGCACGAAGGACGGCTGGAAGTTCGCCGAGCGCGTCTACGAGGTCAGATACCTCGACACCACACCGCTTTCGGGATCGGCGCAAATCGAATCACATGAGTAGAAATCGAAGTTCCCGCGCCCCGCTGAGGGGCGCCGGCTTTTAAGTGCAAGTATCCACTCGGGGCGGATTGGCCATCAGGGGTTGAAGCTCCCTTTTTTAAGAATGATTGTTTACATATAGACGATGCCTCGTCTTAATACAGCTTCTGCTTGTTTTCAATCCGCTTGGTATCCAGATTCAGTTCCTGATAGTAGATCATGTTCTTGTCCACCTTGGTCACGTTGAAGATAACGCCGGTCTTCCGGGACGTTTCGGGACCCTTCACCACGGTGACGGTCTCAGCGAACACCTCGTCCGGATCCGGCACGGCTTTCAAGGAATCTACACTGATCTGGCTTCGGTACGTATTCGGATGCTTATCGAAATACTCCGTAGACCGGATCAGCCTGCCATCCTCATCCCATCTGGGCTCGCCGAAGGTGTTCAGCACCGCGTAGGGCTTCAAATCTCCGGTATAGTAAAGCTCCGATTTATAGCGGTCGGGATTGCGGCTCGTTACCCGGGTGACGATAAAGTATGGCCCGGTAGGGCTTAGGGATACGCTTGACTCCTTGGCGCTGTATGTATGCTTGATGACGAGCTTTTCCGTTTTCGCCTGAAAGTCCCCGAAATAGACCTCAAAGCTGCTGCTGGCCGTCGATTTGATGTATACGTATTTTTGGGTGAGCCGGGAGTAGCTCAAGCTTTTCACGGTCCCTGCGTTCGTCAGGGCCTTCATCTGATCGGCAAAAGAGGCGTTACTCCCCTGAACCCCCTGCTCCGCTGTTCCAGCTGCCCCACCTGATGAATGCCCGTTCTCCGCATTGCCAGGCTTTCCTGCCTCCTCGCCGGCGCTGATGGGAGCAGGAGTCCTTCCAAGGCCGTCATTCAAGCCGCCCGGTTCCGTGCAACCCGCCAAAGCCAGAAGCATACAGCATCCCGGCAGTACCATTTTGAATCTTGTCCGCATGTATGGCTGCTCCTTTTCCATAAAATAATCATTTCTATATCTTTCAATCTGGGATAGCGATTATAAGCATTATAGAGACCCCTGCTTGTCTATAAAAGGGCGGCTCCGTTACTTTTGGATGAAGGTTTTGTCACCATTCCTAAGTTATTTACCCAGGAAAAGGAAAATTGGCACAACAGACACAATAAAAAAGAGACCTGCGCTATTTTAAACGCAAGCCTCTTTTTTATCATAATCGAGTTACGGCGGCTGCCGGTTTATTTTTTCATAAAGCCTTTACCGCTCAAAAACTCCCGCATATGCAGCCGGATTGGCTCGGCCAAACGATCGGCCATAATCTGCGACCAAGGCGTATCCCGCTTGCCGCCGGTACGCTCGGACAGGTAGCGCTGCATCGTTTGATCATATGCCTGCACCGGCTCCTGAATCCGCTCCTCGTTGTAACCGTTGCGGTGCAGAACCGCCTCCACCGGCAGCCGCGGACGAATACCCGGCTCCTGATCCGGCACACCCAGGCACATGCCGAATACCGGGTAGACAAGCTCCGGCAGGTTCAGCAGCTCTGACAATTCGGCGATACGGTTACGGACGCCGCCGATATAGACGATGCCAAGCCCGAGCGATTCCGCGGCGACCGCCGCCGTCTGTGCCGCTAAGGCCGCATCGACCGTGGCCACGATAAAATTCTCCGTCGAATCCACGTACGACTCCCGGCCGGCCATGTGCCCGGCGGTGACCTGATCCAAACGGTGCAAATCCGCGCACCAGATCAGAAACACCGGGCATTCCTCGATATAGGCCTGATTGCCGGCTAATTCGGCCAGCTGCTTCTTCAGGGCCGGGTCCGTGGCCGCGATAACGCTGTAGGCCTGAACATTGCTGGAAGTGGAAGCGCACTGTGCCGCAGAAATGATCTCGTTCAGCTGCTGCTCCGTGACCGGTTCATTCTTGAACTTGCGGATGGAGCGGTGGTTTTTTATTAAGGATATAACCTCGTTCATCAGTCATACATCTCCTAACGCGAGTGGTTATTGTCTAGCCGCCTCATGACTTGTACCGCACCTGCAATCGCGTGAATACAGGCAGACATGCACCCTTTTATTATAAACCAATCCTCTTCCTTTCAAAAAATGGATGCCTTGTGGCTTCCCCTGTTCTATTTTTCATAGAAATCCATTAGAGTGTATTTAGATAAACGTCTAATTTCACTTACGCTAAATCAATTATTGTTTGTTAATCACGTTAACGATTTGAACCGCAACACTAACGGTCTATGCCAAGGAGGCCCCTTTATGAATCCGATTGCCACCAGCACCACCTTTTATCTCGTCCGGCACGGCACCAAGGTCCGCGCCATAGGCGATGTCCCGCTTTCCCCCGAGGGAGTACTGGAAGCCCGTCAGACCGCCCGGCATTTAGGCCGGCTGCCCCTGGCCGCGATTGTGTCCAGCCCGCTCCGGCGGGCGGCGGACACGGCCGGATATATCGCTGAAGCGTCCGGCCTTCCCGTGCACACCGATGTGCGCCTGAGGGAGCGCGCCAACTGGGGCGACCTTCCCGGCCAAACCTTCGAAGCGTTTGTGCGCATGTGGGAACGATGCACGAACGACCGGGATTACGTCCCTCCCGTCGGCGACTCCGCGCGGCAGGCCGGTGACCGGCTGTCATCGCTGCTGTCGGAGCAGGCTTTGCAGCTTCCGGGCAAACATCTCGCCTTGGTCACCCACGGCGGACTGATCACGGATTTTCTGCTCAATGCCTTTCCCGAGAGCGAGCTGAACCGCTGGCACCCCTCCTTTGTCTCCAGGCAGAGCGAGTTGGTGCCGGAGTGCTCGATCACGACCGTCCTGTCCGGCGGGCACGGTGGATTCGTTCTGGCCGGGTTCGCCTCCATCCAGCATCTTCAGAAGTAACCGGCAGCACAAAGCCCCGGCAGGGGGATTGTGGCACAGTCCCTGCCAGGGCTCAGATGGATCCGTCCATGAAGCGCATGGCGATCCGTTATCTGTTGAGCGAGTTCCACATCGAAACATGGCTTCATTACAGTGTAGCTATATCAATGACGAACCGGTACCTCACGTCGCTGCGAAGGACGCGTTCAAAAGCCTCGTCGACCTGGTCGGCGCGGATCACCTCAATTTTAGGAGCAATGCCGTGCTCCGCTGAGAATTCAAGCATCTCCTGCGTTTCCCGAATGCCGCCTACGAGCGATCCGGCAATGCTGCGGCGGCCCATAATTAAGGAGAACACATTGTACTGATCCGGCTTGCCCGGTGCACCGACATTCACAAGCGTACCGTCGACGCGAAGGAGTGATAGATACGCATCAACGTCAAGATTCGCGGATACGGTGTTCAGGATGAGATCGAAACGGCCTGCCAGCGTTTTGAACGTATCCGGATCGCTGGTGGAAAAGTAATCGTCTGCGCCGAAGCTCCCGGCTTCGTCTTTTTTACCCATGGAGCGGCTCAAAACCGTGACTTCCGCACCCAGGGCATGCGCATATTGGATCGCCAGGTGGCCGAGTCCGCCCATCCCCAAAATGGCTACTTTTTTGCCGGGACCCGCGTTCCAATGCTTCAATGGGGAATACGTGGTGATGCCGGCGCAGAGCAGCGGGCTTGCCTCGCTCAACTCCAGACCTTCCGGGATCCGGACTACAAATCTTTCCGTAACGACGATCTTTTGGCTGTACCCGCCATAGGTCAGATTGCCGTCATAGTCCAGCGAATTATAGGTCTGAACGACGCCCTTCGTGCAATACTGTTCTTCCCCCATAAGGCAGTATTCGCACGCTCCGCACGAGTCTACAAAGCAGCCCACGCCAACGCGGTCACCCACCGCAAATTGGGTTACTTCCGAACCTACGGCCGCTACGATGCCGGCAATTTCATGACCGGGAACCATCGGGAATATCCCCCCGCCCCACTCATCGTAGGCACTATGTATATCCGAATGGCAAATACCGCTGTAATGAATATCGATTAAAATGTCGTCCGGCCGCAGCTCTCTCCGCTCAATCGTTGTTTTTTCAAAAGGCTTTTTTGCGCCTGGGGCGCTGAGCACGCGTGTTTTACACATGTTTTCTCACTACTCCTTTACTCATGGAATTGGATTGCCTTATGGATTGCATTTTTAGCATAAATCTTAAAGTTCACTTTAAGTCAAGGGTATTTTTCCATCACATCAGAAACCACGATCCTTTGGCATAAACACTTCCTATTCCTGAGTTCTTTACGCAGATTTTACTCAGGCATCCTCTGCTTTTCATACTGTGTTCCGTTTTCCCCAACAACCTGCTGCCTTTCCCATCGGCCTTCGATCCATCCAACCGCTCATTTCAGTTACCTCTGAACATCATTTATGCTAAAGTTAACTTTAACAACAAATAAAGAGAGGTGTATCCATGAACAGTATAAAAGAGGTCACGCAGATGACTGGAATTTCGGCTTCCACGCTCCGGTACTATGAAAATGAAGGCCTGCTCCCTCATGTCAAACGCGATGAGAACGGAAAACGCCAATACGATGTTGAGGACCTGGAATGGGTCCATTTCATTACCGCACTTCGGGCAACGGGCATGCCCATCGTGCAGATACAGAGATACGTCCAGTTGTATCAAGCGGGCGATTTCACCATTTCGGAACGTAAAGGGATGATGCTCCAGCATAAAAAAGATATTGAAAATAAAATAGCCGATCTCTACCGCAATCTGGATAAAATCAATTATAAATTGGCGCTGTACGACGTGCTCGAAGCTCAAAGGAATCATGCGGACATTAAAATTTAACCGACCCGGGCCATATTGCCAGGCATCAGTCCTGATCAGGAGCCATGGGAAATGATTTACACGCAAAAAGCCCAAGGGGCCGGCGTTCATCCGGTTCCCTTGGGCGTATTTGATGTGCAGTATATGCAGTTACACTAGCGACCGGCATAACCCTTGCCACCGCCGTTTAAGTCTAATCGGCGGCAGAGTCACAGCTTCACCCGCTGCAGGCGCAGCGCGTTCAGCACGACGGACACGGAGCTGAACGCCATCGCCGCGCCGGCCAGCCATGGCGCCAGGAAGCCCGCTGCGGCGATCGGGATGCCGACCGTGTTATAGGCGAGCGCCCAGAACAGGTTCTGCTTGATGTTGCCCATCGTCCGGCGGCTCATAAGAATCGCGTCGGCGATTGCGTTCAGATCGCCCCGCATCAAGGTGACGTCGGCAGCTTCCATCGCCACGTCCGTCCCTGTGCCGATCGCCATGCCGATATCGGCCGTAGCCAGGGCCGGGGCGTCGTTAATGCCGTCCCCGACCATCGCGACCTTGCGGCCGGCCTGCTGCAGCTTCTTCACTTCCTCGGCTTTGCCTTCCGGCAGCACCTCCGCCAGCACGCGGCGGATGCCGGCCTGGGCCGCGATCGCCTGCGCCGTCCGCTCGTTGTCGCCGGTGATCATGACGACCTCGATGCCCATCTCCTGCAGGCGGGACACCGCCTCGCGCGACGTCTCCTTGATCGTATCGGCGACGGCTACGAGCCCGGCATATCGGCCGTCCACCGCCACCAGCATCGCCGTCTTCCCGGCCTCCTCCAGCCGATTCATTACCGGAATGGCGCTGTCCAGCGCTACTCCTCGTTCGGCCATCAGCTTCCGGGTGCCGATCAGCACGAAGCGGCCGTCGACCCGGGCGGAGACGCCGTAGCCCGGCAGATTGGCAAAATCCTTCGCTTCCGGCAGCGGCAGCCCTTTGCTCCGCTCCTGTGCGCCCGCCACGATGGCTTCCGCCAGCGGATGCTCGGAATGCTTCTCGACCGCGGCAGTCATCCGCAGCAGCGACTGCTCGGTCATGAGCGGCGCGGGCACCACGTCCGTCAGCTGCGGCTTGCCGCTCGTCACGGTGCCGGTTTTGTCCAGCACCACCACTTGGACGTCCTGCGCCGACTCCAGATGCTCCCCGCCCTTAAACAGGATGCCGAACTCCGCGGCCCGGCCGGAGCCGGCCATGATGGAGGTCGGCGTCGCCAGCCCGAGCGCGCACGGGCAGGCAATGACGAGCACCGCGATGGCCTTCTCCAAGGCAGGGGCAAAGTGGCCCGGGTCCACAAGGAAATACCAGGCCAGCCCGGTTACAATCGCTATGCCGACCACGATCGGTACGAAGATGCCGGAAATGACGTCGGCGATCCTCTGGATCGGTGCCTTGGAGCCCTGCGCCTCCTCCACCACCTTGATGATCTGGGCCAGCGCCGTCTCGCTGCCGACCTTCGTCGCCCGGATGCGCAGTACGCCGTTCTTGTTCAGCGTGGCGCCCACTACGTTGTCCCCGGCCCGTTTCTCGACCGGGAGGCTTTCGCCGGTCAGCATCGACTCATCCACAGAGGACGATCCTTCGAGTACCCGCCCGTCCACCGGGATCTTCTCCCCGGGACGGACGATCACGGTATCGCCGGCGGCCACGTCCGCGACCGGGATGCTGACCTCTTTCCCGTCCCTCAGAACGAGCGCCGTTTTGGCCTGCAGCCCCATCAAGCTTTTGATGGCCTCCGAGGACCGGCCTTTGGCCAGCGCCTCAAACCACTTGCCCACCAGAATCAGCGTGATCAGAATGCTGCTCGTCTCATAATACATTTCCACCGAATGGTTCATTCCCATCGCCGCGGAGGCAATCGTCAGATACAGACTGTAAAAATAAGCAGCCGATGTACCCAGAGCGACCAGCACGTCCATGTTGGCGCTCCAATTGCGCAGCGCTTTATAGGCTCCGACATAGAACTGCCCGCCGATGATGAACTGTACCGGCGTAGCCACAATCAGCTGGAACCAAGGGTTCATGAACAGCGAGGGCACAGGGATCCATGCCGTAAAGGAAAAGTGGCCAACCATCGCCCATAGAAGCGGCAGGGAGAGAATGGCCGACATCATCCACTTCCACCGCTTGTGCTGGATCTCCTGACGGCGGAGCTCGGCGGTATCCTTGGCTTCCTGCTTCGGAATCGCCTTGTACCCGAGCTGCTCCACCTTATGCATCATGTCCTGCACGGTCACGGTCCCCGGCATGTATTCCACACGGGCCGTTTCCAGCGCCAGATTGACATTCGCCTCCGTCACGCCGGACAGCCGGCCGAGCCCCTTCTCGATCCGGGTCGCGCAGGCTGCACAGGTCATTCCCGTAATGTCAAAGTCCATCGTTTCCTTCATCGTACCGTAACCGAGCGATACGATTTTGTCTTCCAGCTGCTTCAGATTGGTCTGCTTCGGATCATAGGTGACGGAGGCCTTCTCCAATGCCAGGTTCACGTTCGCCCGGCTGACGCCCTCCATCCGGCCTAACCCCTTCTCGATCCGGGCTGCGCAGGCCGCACAGGTCATTCCCGTAATGGGCAGGGTCGTATGCTTCTCCGATTGATCCGGCGTATGCTGTTTCATAGCCGCGTCCTCTCCTTTCCCCCAAGTCTATGGCATACCCCAGCGGGGTATAAACTAGAGTCAAAAAAGGCAGCGCCCGCAAATCACGTAAATTCGCATCGCTGCCTGGTATAAAGCGGAGGACATCCTCGCCTCCGCCATCTTCTGAAACTCGTATTCGAGGCGTAACATCCGCCTGATCTAATGTTTAGACAACATCGTAGCCTTGATCCTCAATCGCTGCCTTAATGGTGTCCAGGCTTACTTTGTTCTCGTCGTAGTCCACAGTCACCGTATTGGACGGCAAGTCAACCTTGCCTGCGGCGCCGGCATTCTTCACCGCACCTTCTACCGCATTGACGCAGTGGTTGCACGACATGCCTTGAACGTTAAGCGTAACTTGTTTCATCATATATTCCTCCTTAAGTTGGATAATCCCTGCTTCTCATGCAGGTATTATTTCATTAATTTCTTCACCGTAACCAGCAGTTCGTCAATCACTTCATGGTCCCCGGCTTCGATCCGCTCGACCACGCAGCTCTTCATATGACCCTCCAGGAGCAGCTTGCCTACGCCGTTCAGGGCCGATTGGATCGCCGCGATCTGGTTCAGCACATCATCGCAATAGGTATCCTTCTCGATCAGGCCTTTCACGCCGCGGATCTGTCCTTCAATCCGGTTCAAACGGGTAATCAAATTGTTCTTGGTTTGTTCCGAATGATGGCTGTGCCGCTCGCTGCATCCCCCTTCGCAGGAGCTGTCAGGACCGGCAGCGGAGAGCAGGGCATCGCCCGTCATTCCTTCGACCTTCATTTCGACCTTCGCCATAAGGACACCTCCTATGCCGTTTTGATACTATCATTATACGATACCCCCCAATAGTATGCAAGATCAGAACCGTCAGATGATGATTCGTTTTCCATTCCGCCTTGAAAATTAAAGGAATTAAGATTTAACAAGGCGAAATAAACATCTGATTCGAATATCCATTTTTTTGCTGCAGGGAGATAAATCTTATGTTCAAAAAACGTCTTATTACGCAGCAGCAAATTCCCGGGTTGGTCGGCACGACGGTGTTCTGCCTGCTTGGCACCCTTCTGTTCCTGCTCCATATGCGCAGCCTGTCCCTCGAATATACTTCAGCGGACTGGCTTCTTCTCGGCTCCATGCTTGCCGCGTCGCTGGTCCTGTATATGTATACCTTCCAGGTTCCCCCGGACGGGAGCAAGCAGTCGATGGACTCGGTCGTATATCTGGCGTGCATCTTTACTTATGGGAGCGCGGCTTCTCTGGTCATGCTGCTGGTCAGCGCGGTCATCTTCGCCTTCATCGAACGGAAATTGGCATGGTGGAAGCACCTTCTCAACTTCTCCATCTATTCCATCATGATTTCCGGTGCAGGCGGCATGTTTCATCTGATGGGCGGCCGTCTGGGCTACCTTCAGAACGTTCATTTACCGGCATACGTCGGCGCCCTCGTTGCTTATTTTATACTGAACTTGATATGTATCAGCTTGTACTACTGCTTGATGTACCGCAACCGGGACAACCTGTACGCCCTGCTGAAGGGGTTGCTGCGGGAATCCATGCTTGTCTACTTATGCATCCTGATCCTCTCTCTCGTGCTCACGATCATGGTCGTTCATAACGGCGTGACGGGACTAGGGCTGTTTCTCGGCATCAGCCTACTGCTGTCCCACCTGTTCCGGATGCAGTTCGGCATGTATCAGCAGGTGCAGGAGCGCGCCAATACGGATCAGCGGACAGGATTGTACAATCACACCTACTTCGAGCAAATTCTCGACGTGCAGCTGCAGCAGGCGAGAAATACCGGCAAGCCGCTGTCCCTGGCCATGGTCGATATCGACGATTTCAAAAAGTACAACGACCACTTTGGTCATCTGAAGGGCGACCGGCTGCTGGGTCTCATGGGTCAAATTTTAAAAGAAGAATCGGAAACGGCCGGCATTTCCGCCTCCCGGTACGGCGGTGAGGAGTTTTCCCTGCTGATGCCCGGTTACGATACGCAGCAAGCCCTTGAGTTTATCAACCGTCTGCGCAAACGGATCAACGATACCCCTTACGAAGGCGTAGAAATTTTTCCGCATGGATGCTTGTCCTTCTCAGCCGGCATTTCCGGATACAAGCCCGACATTCACGACAAATCGCTATTGGTGGATCAGGCGGACCAGGCCCTCTACGGTGCCAAAAAACAGGGTAAAAACACCGTACAAATCTTCGGGGAATCCCAGCCTGTTCAGGATGAGCAGGACATCGCCCAGGACGTCAAAAACATCGAGCAGCTGCTCAGCCTGTTTCTGTACAAGGATATCGATACGTTCAAGCATTCCAAGCGGGTGTTTCGCTACGCCATGGATATGAGCAAAGTACTCGGGCTGGACCCGGTCAGCCGGAAGCAGTTCGTGCTCGGGGCACTCATCCACGATATCGGCAAGCTCGAAATACCGCGCGACATTATCCGGAAGCAGGGCAAGCTGAGCCCTTCGGAATGGGAAACGGTGAAAAAGCATGTCGTTTGGGGCAAGGAAATCGCGCTCATTCAGGAGCAGTTCAAAGCGCTGGTGCCCTATATCGAGCTGCATCATGAACGGTACGACGGCAAGGGATATCCGCACGGGTATCAGAGGGAGGAAATCCCCCTGCTGTGCCGGATGCTCACCGTGATCGATTCCTTTGACGCCATGACCTCGGAGCGCCCATACCAGAACACCAAATCGGTCGAAGATGCAATCCGCGAGCTGCGCGCCTGTGCCGGAACCCAGTTTGACCCGGACCTGACCGAGCTGTTCATCCGGTATATCGAAGCCAGACAGAAGGGCAAAGCCCTCCCTGCTGCGGATGTGAACCTTCTCTATGCGGGTTCGCCTACAACGTCTTGATTTCACACGTATTCTATTTATATGAACGAAAAACCCGGCGCATGTCTACGAGCATGATCCGGGTTTCTTCAACTTGATTAAATTGCTTTCTTAATCTAAAAAGATACCCTTGCGGGTACCCTTTTTCTCTCCGTCCGGATAAGCACAGCCGGCTTACCCGCGCTCCGTGTTTAACTCGTATGATGTTTGGTGTAATTCCTTAATCATGTGCTGCAGGAACATGTTCTGTTGACGGCTGATTCCGTACTGGTTATCTTTGATGATCAATTGTTGAATCCGTTTCTTCAGCAGCTCACTCCGACGTTCCAATACAGCCAAACTCATGAATAACATCACTCCTGATTTCGATTTTTTCGTTCATTGGGAACTCCCTTTTTATTATATCGAGACCTGAAACTTATTGAAAATGTGCTGAAAATGGCTGATCCCGGCCCTCGCGGGCTGAACCGCGATGACCGGGGCTCAGAGCCCCCAGCCGGAGAAATCCTGCCGTATCCTCCGGTATCCGGCAAGTCAGCCGCCAAACATCCCATTTTATGGAAAAATTTAGCTTCCGAAAAAGAAGAATCGCCTAGATCCATCCAGCTTCATGGCGAAAGTTCACGAAATCGATGAATCCTGTGGTCCGCTATAGCCCATTAGGGTCATTTTCATCTCGGAACGATGGCTATACAATTACCAATGTGCCGGCCGCAAGCGGCGGTAACGGCACCGAATTCAAAGTAGGTGAATCCTTGATATGTTCAAACGTAATATGAAACCGCTATGGGTGTGGATGCTGGTGATCTTCATCGGAGTGCTCATTCATCCTGCCTCCAGTTCGGCCCATGCCTATCTGACAAAGTCCAGCCCGTCCGATAATGAGGTGATGACGCAGGCACCAGCCAAAGTGACGCTTCAGTTCAACGAGGCGCTGCAGCCGGCCTTTCACTCCATCATCGTGATGGATTCGTCCGGAACAGAGGTTAACCAGGGCAGCAGCAGAGTTCCGGCTGGACAGCCGGCCGTCCTGGAAGTGGACCTGAAGACCGGTCTTCCCGACGGCATTTATACAGTTCAGTGGAAAGCCGTTTCCGGCGACGGCCATCCGGTGAACGGAACGTTTCCGTTCCAAATCGGCACAGGCAGTCAGAATACGGCCAGCCACATTGTGTACGCGGGTTATACGCCGGGCGCCGATCTGATCCTGATCCGCTGGGTCTTTTATGTAAGCTTGGCTTTTCTGCTTGGCGTTTTATGCTTTTATCTATATTTGCTGCCTGCGGGCGGAGGATCCCGGCATCCGGTGTTATCACCACGAAGCCGTAAGCTTCTGGGCATATCCTATGCCGCTCTGATCCTCGGTGTGCTCCTGAGCCTGCCGATGCAAACGGCGATCGAAGCCGGAGTCGGCTGGAGCGAGGTGTGGAACGCAGAGCTCCTCGGCAAAATGCTGCGCATTACGAGCTTCGGCCATATTTGGCTGGTGCAGGTGATCCTTGTACTGTTCCTGGGCGCACTGCTCTATGCCGCAACCCAGAGCACCGAGCAAAAAGGGCTCCGTGCGTTGTATGTGGGCACGCTGCTCACCGGCGTGGGGCTGCTGCTGTCCAAGGCATTCATTGGGCACGCCGCTTCGGCCGAGTCGATATGGATGCCGGTATTTATGGATTTCCTTCATCTCGTGTCGGTTTCCATCTGGCTCGGCTGCCTGCTCGCCCTCGGCTTGATTCTGCCTAGGGAGGCATCGCTGCCAGACGAACCGGATCTTCGTAAAAAGAGTTACTTCGCGGTCATCGAGCGCTTCTCTCTATGGGGCACCACCTTGGTGGCGGCTGTGCTGATCAGCGGCGTGTACGCCTCGCTGACGTATGTACCGACCTGGTATTCGCTCCTTCACACCGCCTACGGACGCATCCTGCTGCTGAAATGCGTGCTGCTGCTGGTGATGCTCGGCTTCGCCGCCGTGCACCTCATCCGCGGGCAGCGCCGCAGCAAGCCGCTTGGCGCCGGCGTATGGATCGAATTCGCGGCCGGCATTGCGGCCCTGGTGCTCGCCGCCGCCCTCTCGAACCTGCCCCCGGCATCTTCCAATCCAGGGCCGGTGAGTGTGCAGCAGACGCTGGATAACCGCACCGTCGTCACGCTGCAGATCAGCCCGAATATCGCGGGCGAGAATACCTTCGAGGTAGGCGTGAAGGATGCCAGCGGCAAGCCGGTGCAGGGCATTCAGCAGATCAAGCTGACGCTGACCTCGCTGGACATGGATATGGGCAAATACGAAATCGAGATTCCCGGCGCCGACAAGACGTATAAAGCCCAGGACCTGATCAGCATGGCAGGCCGCTGGAACGTCCATGTCCACATTTTGACCGAGTCCCTCGACGCCTGGGATACCGATTTCCAGATTACCGTCGGAAGCAGTTGAAGCATGCGGGGCAAGTGATATCGGCCTCATCACAAATACAATATAAAGGGGTATTGAGCATGAAAACATTGTTGAGCAAACGCATCCCGTTCTTGATCACGGCAGCCGCCGGCCTGCTTCTGTTTTCCGGCATCGCCAGCGCCCATGTGACGGTCAAGCCGGCCACATCGGCTCCGGGAGCCTGGGAAACGTACACGATCAAGATTCCGTCTGAGAAAGAAGTGGCCACTACCAAGGTAACGTTAAAAGTGCCGGAGAACGTGGACCTTAAACAGTACCAGCCGGTGCCGGAGTGGAAAGTCACGACCGAAAAGGATGCCTCGGGTAAAATCAAAACCATTACGTGGAGCGCTACCGGGGCCGGCATCAATGCCGGTGAATTCCAGCAGTTCAACTTCGTTGCGCAGAACCCGGACCAGGATGCCGATGTCGCCTGGGACGCCTACCAATATTACAAAGACGGCAGTATCGTGGAATGGACGGGTGACGAAGGCGCGGATTCGCCTCACTCCATCACCAAAATCACCGTCGCGGAATCCACGGAGCCGGCCGATCACGGCCATGACGACACGGCCTCCACGGATAACGGAGCCGGGGCCGACACGTCCGCTCAGGACCAGGCTGCCGTACCGACTCAAACCCCGGCCACGGCGGATTCCGGAAGCAGCGGCGTTCAGACCGCGACGCTGGTCGCCTCGATTGCCGCCCTGCTGCTGTCCATCGTGTCCTTGATCACTTCGTTTACGAAAAGACGGCAATAAACGACCGGTAAAAACGGCTGCTCAGAGAAACTGTCCATGACAGCTCGACAAAGCGATGTTAAAGACAAAAAGAAGCTGCCCCGCATCAAAGCGGAGCAGCTTCTTTTTCGTTACCGGCAGTATCAATCGTTGCCGCCTGGACACTCTATATGCTAATTCCTATTTCTTACCACTGTGTTCGAGGATCATATCCACGAACAAATCGATTTGGCCCATAATAGCAATCGGATCATAGCGGTAGAACGTGTCAAAGTCGTTATAGTAAATGCGGTCGTTCTTCGCGGCCGCCAGGCTGTTCCATACCGGGGAAGCCTTCAGTTCCTTCAGCTTGTCGCCTTTCTTCTCCGGATCGTAGGTCGTCAGGAACATGTAATCCGCCGCATACTCCGGCAGGAGTTCCATGGACAGCTGCAGCGTCTGGTTTTCCTTGCTGTTCTTCGCGGGGCGTTTCAGCTGGAGCGCATTGTACAGCACCTGGCCGCCGCGGCCGGCATTGTCGCCGAACGTCCACAGCTCGCCCTTGTCCGTCAACTCGTAGATACCGAAGGTGTCGTTCTCGTCGACGACGCCTTTGAGCTTCTCACGGGCAGCCGCTGCTTTTTCGTCGAACGCTTTGATGAATTCCTCCGCCTTTTCCTTTTCGCCGGCAATGTCGCCGAACAGGCGCACCGTATCGTCAACGTTAGTTGCTGTGCCGTAAGGAATGTAGATGGTCGGTGCGATTTTGGACAGTGCCTCATAATTGTCGTCATACATGACGACGATCAGGTCGGGTTTGAGCGAGAGCGCCTTCTCGGTATTGATTGGATAGCCTACATCCTCTACTCCGTTCAGCTTATCCTTCAGGAACGGGTTTTGGAAAATGCTCGGTTCCGCGCCCACTACAGGGGCGCCGACGGACAGCAGCTCGCCGCCATAATAATCGGTTACGATGCGCTGCGGCTTTACGGGAATCTCCACGTCGCCTTTTTCTGTCTTGTACGTACGCGCTCCTCCGTCCGACGCCGTTTCCTTTGAATCCGGTGCGGCTGTCTCCTTGCCTGAAGTTTCGGCTGCCGTCCCGCCGGATGCCGCTGACCCGCTGCCGCCGCTATTGCCGCCGCAGGCCGTCACCAGCATGGATAGCATGACCACCAGAATCATGACCGTAAACAATGATTTGGACCTTGTAAACATAATAACCCCCCATAGGTATGTAATTCATCAGTAATGATAATCATTATCAATTGAAAACTTAACAGCTCGCCGTTCCCTTGTCAATCTTTATTTTCTTGCCGGGAATTCGGCACCGTCCACAGATTTATCCGATACCTGTAGGGTTCACCCAGGCACTTCCTTATTGAGAATGGCCTTATTCCAGTGCATTGCAGAACCAACGCTCAATTGTGCCAGATTTATGCCGATTTCATATTTCTCATTGCCAAGAGGCCTGCTGTTCATATAAAATGAGTAATTGAGAATGAAGTGAGAATGAGAATCAATTTCATGGAAATAGGTGACAATATATGAATCAGCAGGCAGCAGCGAATATGACCCCGGACTCCAAGGAACGCCTCCGTTCCCGTCCGAAGACCGCCAGCCTGATCCTTATCGGCGGCCTTGCCGCGCTCGTTCTGAGCATGGGATTATCGATCTCCTTCGGAGCGGCCAATATCCGGCTGTCTGAAGTATGGTCGGCCGTGTTCAATTTCCATGCGGATGTGGTCAATCACCAAATTATTCGGGATTTGCGCCTGCCGCGGGTCCTTGCCAGCGCGATGATTGGCGCAAGCTTTGCGGTAGCCGGAGCCCTGATGCAAGGGATGACCCGCAATCCGCTCGCTGACTCGGGACTCCTTGGCATTAATGCGGGTGCAGGCTTCGCCCTTGCGCTATGCTTTGCCTTCTTCCCCGGTCTGTCCTTTATGTACCTGATCCTGTACGCCTTTCTCGGCGCGGGGGTTGGTGCCGGGCTCGTCTACGGCGTCGGATCGCTCGCTCCGGGAGGGCTTACCCCGGTACGCCTCGTTCTGGCCGGTGCAGCGCTCAGCTTGCTGCTGACCGCGCTCAGCGAAGGCGTGGCGCTGTACTTTCACATCGGCCAGGATCTGGCCTTCTGGTATGCCGGCGGCGTAGCCGGCACGAAGTGGGTACAGCTCAAGATCATGTTCCCATGGATCGCCGGCGCCCTGATCGGCTCGCTGCTCATTTCGCGGTCGATCACGATGCTGAGTCTCGGCGATGAAGTCGCCAAGGGGCTCGGACAGCGCACCGCCCTAATCAAGCTGGCCGCCGTGCTCATCGTGCTCGTCCTGGCGGGTTCCTCGGTAGCCGTGGTCGGATCGGTGGGCTTCATCGGGCTCATTATCCCGCATGTCACCCGTTATCTCGTCGGCGTCGATTACCGCTGGATCGTCCCTTGCTCGGCGGTGCTGGGCAGCCTGCTGGCGGTCCTCGCCGACTTGGCGGCAAGAATGATCAATCCGCCGCATGAAACCCCGATCGGGGCGATCATCTCGCTGATCGGCGTTCCGTTCTTCCTCTATCTTGCACGAAGAGAGGTAGGGGATCTGTAATGTCCGAACGACAAGCGGTTTCTACTTACGAACAGCGGAGAAAGCTTCGCGGCATGACCGTCATGCTGATTCTCGCGCTGCTCATTGTTGCGGTCTTTATTATCAGCATGAACACCGGCTACATACGGTTAAGCCCGCTCGACCTGATTCGGACGCTGTTCGGGCAAGGATCGGATCAGGAGAACCTGATTCTCTTCGAATTCCGGCTCCCGCGGATCGTCATTTCGGTGCTGATCGGCGCGGGACTGGCGGTGTCCGGAGCGGTCATGCAGGGGATATTCCGCAATCCGCTGGCCGACCCCGGCATCCTCGGCATCAACTCGGGGGCGGGGCTGATGGTCATGCTGCTCGTCTCGTTCTATCCGACGACGCAGGCGATGCCGGTATTCCTGCTCCCTCTCTTAGCCTTTGTGGGCGCAGGATTGACGGCGGCACTGATTTACTCCCTGTCCTACACACGGAACAAGGGAATCCGCCCGATCCGGCTGATGCTGACAGGCATCGCCGTCGCCGCCGGCATTCAGGCGGCCATGATCGTGCTGACGCTCCGGCTGAAGCCGGAGCAGTATCAATTCGTCGCGACATGGCTCGCGGGGAGCATCTGGGGAACGAACTGGAAGTTTGTCCTCTCCCTTCTCCCCTGGATCGTCGTCCTGGTGCCGTACATTATTTATCGGGCACGGGTGATGAACGTGCTGCAGATGGGAGAGCAGATGGCGACCAGCCTTGGCGAAAATGTACGCAAAGAGCAGTTCCGCCTGCTCGCCGCTGCCGTCGCCCTTGCTGCGGCAAGTGTAGCCGTCAGCGGCGGCATCGCCTTCGTCGGGCTCGTCGGTCCGCATTTGGCCAGACGCCTCGTCGGTCCGAAGCATCAGATGCTGCTTCCGGTCTCGGCGCTCATCGGGGCGCTGCTCGTTATCGCGGCCGACACGATCGGCCGCTGGATTCTGCAGCCTTCCGGCGTACCGACAGGAATTGTAGTCGCCGTCATCGGCGCACCTTATTTTCTGTATCTGCTCGCCAGAGCGAAAAGTTAAACGCCAGTGCTTGATATAGATCTTATTTTCCGACTTTTGGATCGGATCATACCTGAATGGACTTGGAGGGAAAACCATGAGTGAATCATTGGAGCTGTACGACGTAACCATCATCGGGGGTGGCCCTGCCGGCATGTATGCGGCTTTTTACAGCGGGATGCGCGACCTGAAGACCAAGCTGATCGAAGCGAAGGACGAATTGGGCGGGCGGATGCTGATTTATCCGGAGAAGATGATCTGGGACGTCGGCGGTACGGGACCGATCCTATGCCGCAACCTGATCGAGCAGTTGAAGCAGCAGGCGCTGACTTTTGATCCGACCGTCGTACTGGGCCAGCAGATCGTCGGCCAGGAACGCCTGGAAGACGGCACTATTCTGCTTACTTCCTCAACCGGAGAAAAGCACTGGACCCGCACGGTCATCATGGCGATCGGTTACGGCATCCTGGAGATGGCGAAGCTCGACATCGAAGGTGCCGACAGGTTCGAAGTGAGCAACCTTCACTATACGGTGCAGGAGCTCGAGCCCTTCCGCGGCAAGCGCGTGCTCATCTCCGGCGGCGGCGATTCCGCCGTGGACTGGGCCAATGAGCTCGAGCCGATCGCAGCCAGCGTCTGTGTGGTACATCGACGCGAGCAGTTTGGCGGCCACGAGCGCAACGTGGTTCGCATGAAGCAGTCTTCCGTCCAGATCCATGTTCCCTATACCGTCCGCCAGCTGCACAGCAGCGACGGGTGCGCGATCAACCAGGTTTCGATCTGCCATGAAGAGAGCGGCGATACCCTTCGCGTGGACGTTGATGCGGTCATCGTCAACCACGGCATGCGGTATAACTTTGGGGCGATCCGCGACTGGGGCATCGATATGGGCGAATGGACGGCGAACGTCAGCGACAAGCTGGAAACGAATGTGCCGGGAATTTTTGCCGCAGGAGACTTTGTGGACTACAGCAGCAAAGTGAGACTGATCGCAGGCACATTCACCGATGCTGTGCTTGCCACGAACAGCGCCAAGCTCTACATGGATCCCGAAGCGCCCAAGGTTGCTTATGTTTCTTCGCACAATGAGCGGTTCAAAGAGAAAAACAGGGCCCTTGGCGTCATCGACGAAGACCACTAACACCGGGTACCGGCCAGGAAAGACTGTCTTGGGTTCAGGACATGAACCATTAACAAGATAAATTAACCGAACCAGAACCTTCAATGGGGATAACTTCGACCCGCATCCCATAGAAAAAAGGCCTGCATGATCGTGCAGACCTTTTTGCCGTTTATATCGGATTATTCTATGATTTCACACGGGTTCATTGCTTAGGAGTCGATCTTGACGCCCTTCTTGGCCGATTTCTGATCGGCACTCGAATTGTTCAGAACAGGAAGCATTTTCGTATCCCGCACCATCGGGGAATTACACAACCTGCAGGTCGGCTCATGCTCAAAGGCGAAATTATCGCGCATCCACCCTTTGCACCCTTCCTTCGTACAGGACCAGATCGCTGTATTTTCCTCAGGTATTTCCTCCATCGACTTTTTGCGGTAGTTCATGCTCAGTCCCCCTTTTATGAAGTATAAAACCAAACTGTATAAACGGACGCCCTGCAGCAGTCAACCTCCGCCAAGAACGGATCTTGGACAAGCCTGCTTGGTCTATATGAAAAAACTGCCCTTAACGAATCTGTTAAGGGCAGCCGCTTGTTGATGTTACAGTTTCACTACGTTCTCAGCTTGTGGTCCACGGTTGCCTTCAACCACGTTGAATTGGACGCGTTGTCCTTCGTCCAACGTTTTGAAACCATCACCAGTGATTGCACTGTAGTGTACGAAAACATCGTTTCCGCCTTCAACTTCGATGAATCCGAAGCCTTTATCGGCATTAAACCATTTAACTGTACCTGTTTGCATGGGGCTGTACCTCCAAAATTGAAATTTAATATGATCCTTCTTTTAAATAAAGCTAAAAAAAATTCACACATTGAAAAAAGTTCCATCGTAAACATGATACCCTTTTCAATATGTGAATTGGTTTCAAATTTTAGAACTGAATACAGTGTACCACGGAAATCACCAAAATGCAAGGATTTGGGAAATGTTGATATGCCATGCCAAGATATGACTTCGAGCTGACGGCATTTGGGCAGGTTAATCATTTTATCGGGCCTACAGCAATATAGTGTTACGAGCACGTCGGGCCGACATGCTCCTTAGAGAGGTTGTTCAAAAAGTCCGCTTTTGATCACGAAGTAAATCGGGAAGCTGATTCGGCATCGAATCTTGAATTCAGCCGGGCCTAAGTGGATGCTTGCGTAGTATGTTTCCTTCGGAAACATTTCCGGTGCTTACGTACCCACTACGTACGCTCTGCTCCTCAGTCCCTTGCTTCATTCAATCTTCTCGGTGCTGAAAACTGAACTTTTTGAACACGCACGCACTTAAAGGTTACATAGGAAGGGAGGTATATTTCTGATCGAATTCAAGAACGTCAGTAAATTTTACGGCAGCTTTCATGTCCTCCAGAATATCGACCTTCGGATCGAAGAGGGCGAAGTGGTCGTGATCATCGGGCCGTCCGGTTCCGGCAAGAGCACCCTGCTCCGCTGCATCAATCGGCTGGAAAAAATCTCGTCGGGCGAGCTCTACGTAAACGGAACGGCGCTGCATGACAAAAAGATCGACATTAACCGGTTCCGCCGCGAGATCGGCATCGTCTTTCAGCATTTTAATCTGTATCCCCATAAAACGGTGATCGACAACATTGTGCTTGCTCCGGTCAAGGTGCTTGGCCTCTCCAAAGAAGAAGCGGCCGAGCGTGCGACCTCTTATCTGTCCCGCGTCGGCATTGCGGATAAGGCATCCAGCTACCCTTCCCAGCTCTCGGGGGGACAGCAGCAGCGGGTCGCAATCGCCCGGGGCCTGGCCATGCATCCGAAGATCATGCTGTTCGACGAGCCCACATCGGCTCTCGATCCCGAAATGATCGGCGAAGTGCTAGACGTGATGCGCTCTCTCGCCTACGACGGGATGACGATGGTCATCGTTACGCATGAGATGGGATTCGCCCGCGAGGTTGCCGACCGTGTCGTTTTTATGGACAACGGTCAGATCATCGAGGAAGGCCCGGCGGCAAGCTTCTTTGACCATCCGCGGGAAGAGCGCGCGCGGACGTTTCTCAGCCGGCTGATTCATCATTAAATTCAGCGGAAAGCATATGGAAAGGGGTTATTGAATTCATGAAAAAACCTTTGAGGTGGAGTGTTGCGTTTGTCCTGTTGGCGATGTGCCTGGTGTTCACGGCCTGCGGAGGCTCGAAGAGCGAGCCCACGGCCGCGACCGGCGGCGGGTCGACCGACACGACTGCAAGCGGGAACAAGGACGACGGCGGAGACACGGCTGCCAAGGGCGGCACACTGGAAGCGATCAAGGCCCGCGGCAAGCTTATCGCCGGCGTGAAATACGACACCAAGCTGTTCGGGCTGAAGGACCCGACTTCCGGACAGGTAGAGGGCTTTGACATCGACATCGCCAAGGCGTTGGCCAAAAAAATACTCGGCGATGAAACCAAGATCGAGCTGAAGGAAGTGACGTCCAAAACCCGCATTCCGCTGCTGCAGAACGGGGACATCGACCTCATCGTCGCCACGATGACCATCACTGAGGAGCGCAAGCAGCAGGTCGATTTCAGCGACGTCTATTTTAAAGCGGGTCAATCCCTGCTCGTGAAGAAAGGCAGCGCCATCCAAGGCCTGGAGGACTTGAAAAAAGGCGTGAAGGTGCTGACCGTCAAAGGCTCCACCTCGGCTAAAAACATCCGCGAAAAGGCGCCGGACGCCACCGTGCTGGAGTTTGAAAACTATCAGGACGCATTTACCGCGCTGAAAGCCGGCCAAGGGGAAGCCCTGACGACCGACAACGCCATCCTGCTCGGCATGCAAAAACAGGATCCGAACTACGTGCTGGTCGGCGGCACCTTCACCGACGAGCCCTACGGAATCGCCATCAAAAAAGGCGACGCCGAGTTTGTGAAGACCGTCAACGATCTGCTCAAGGAAATGAAGGACAGCGGCGAATACGACAAGCTGTATGAGCAGTGGATGGGTGTCAAACCCGAGTAGGGCCTTGGCTTTCGCTGCCTTTCCCGGTACGCTGCGGGGAGCCCTGAAAACCTTTAAGAAAGGACGAAGGCCATGCCGGGCAAATTTGACATTCACATCTTGTTTAACCACTGGGACCGTTTTGCCGAAGGCTTTATCCACACGATCGAAGCCAGCGTCCTCGCCTTGATCGGGAGCTTCGTGCTCGGCGTTATCATCGCCGTGATGCGGATCTCCCCGATCCGGGCCCTGAATGTGATCGGAACGGTGTATGTTGAGTTTATCCGCAACATCCCGCTCCTGCTCGTCGTGTTTTTCTTTTTCCTGGGAATCCCGTCGCTCGGACTGCCGCTGGACGGCTTTACCTCGGGGACGATTGGGCTGATGGTCTACACCGCCTCTTTCATCGCGGAAGCCATCCGTGCCGGCATCCAGTCCGTACCGGCCGGCCAGACCGAGGCCGCCCGCGCGACGGGACTGTCGTATATCCAGACGATGCTTCACATCGTGCTGCCCCAGGCGATCAAGATTGTGCTGCCGGCTATCGGCAACCAGTTTATTAATCTCGTTAAAAATTCGTCCATTCTGGCCGTCGTGACCGGGATGGACCTGATGTATTATGCCGACCTGATCAACTCCGACACCTTCCTGCCCCTGACCGTGTATACGATCGTCGCCGTCTTTTACCTGGTGCTTACGCTTCCGCTCAGCTTTGCGGTCCATTACATGGAACGCCGATTCCGCTCGGCTGACCGATAAAGGGGCTTTATTCTGGCAAGAGGAGAAGATGCCGCCATGGATTTTATAGGTGCCTATTCCCTACCCAACGTCAAGTTTCTACTTGAGGGGTTTCTCGTTACGATCGAGGTCGCGGTGTTGTCCATTGTGTTCAGCTTCGTGCTGGGAACCGTTCTCGGGACGCTGCGTTACGCCAAAATCCCCGTATTGTCCCGGATTGTCGCAGCCATCGTCGATATTATCCGGAACCTGCCGCTGCTGCTGATCATCTTCTTCATGTACATCGTGCTTCCCCAGCTCGGCATCAAGATGTCCCCCTTCTGGGCGACGGTCGTCGGCCTGACCTTGTTCGAGGGGGCCATGATTTCGGAGATCGTCCGCGGCGGACTCAATTCCGTGGACCGGGGACAAATCGAGGCGGCCCGCTCTTCGGGGCTGAGCTATATGCAGACGCTCCGGCATATCATTCTGCCGCAGGCGCTGCGCCGCATGGTTCCGCCCTTGGTCAGCCAGTTCATCTCGCTGCTCAAGGATACGTCGCTCGCGGTTATCATTTCGCTTCCCGAGCTCATGCACAACGTGCAGATCCTGCAGGGACACAGCCCGAACTACGTCATCCCGGCCCTCATCTTCGCCGCCGCCCTGTACTTCATCGTGAACTACATTCTCTCGATCATCGCCCGGCGGCTGGAGGCCAAGACGCTCTGACACGGCTGCTCGGCCCGGACAAAGAAAACAAGCCCAGCTCTCCCTCTTCATGGGTGAGGCTGGGCTTGCTTGGGTTTGGTGCATTTCGCATCAAATATGGTGCGGGTGGTTAACGCGCCAGCGATACCACCAGCGTTTTGATTTCGTACGGCTTGAAGCGCAGCTCCGTACCGTTGCCCGATACGCTCAACGGCTCGCCGCCTTCTTCCATTAAATTCGTCTCGGCCGCCGCGCTGACCGCACCGGCCTGCGGGTCCAGCTCGACCCGGGCACGGGTGCGGATGCCCCCGTATTCGTACATGCGGATGACGATATCGTCGCTGTCTTCGGCCTTTTTGACCGTGTCGATCATAATATTCGGCTGATTCACCTTGACCAGGCCAAGCGCCTCCGGCAGAATGCCTTCCTGTACCGGTACGGCCAGCAGCGGCGTGTTCAGGCCGCAGGCCGCCTGATGGGTTCCGCCTTCATACCAGCCGCCGCGGTGCGGATACAGCGAATACGTAAATTCATGCTCACCCTGATCGGCGGTTCCGTCCGGATAGACGGCGGACTTGATCAGGCTGAGGCGGATGACGTGGTTGCGGATGTCATGCCCGTATTTACAGTCGTTCAACAGGCTGACGCCGTAACCGCCCTCGGAGAGGTCCACCCAGCGCTGCGCCACGGATTCGAACCGGGCGTAATCCCAGCTCGTGTTCCAGTGGGTCGGACGCTCCACGTTGCCGAACTGGATCTCGTAAGTGGCTTTGGTGGAGCGGATGTCGACCGGAAAAGCGGCCTTGAGCAGCTGCTGGTGCTCGTGCCAATCCACTTTGGTCACAAAATCGATCCGCGGATCGTCCCGGTACACCGTGAACCGCTGCTCGATGGTGGAGTTGTGATACGCATACACCATCTTGATCACGCCGCGCAGCGGCCCTTCCTCCAGGACCGTCAGTTCCTTCAGGTCCTCGACCGTCCGCATTTTTTCCTGGTAGAAAATATCGATGTCCCAGGCGTCGTGCGCCATCGGCTTATCCTCGAATACCTGCAGCACGTTCGCCGGCTCACCCGGTTTCAGCACTTCGCGGTCCGCCTGCTTGTCGTACAGCGATACCAGCTGACCGGCTTCGTTCAGACGGATGCTGTAGAACGGCGTTTCCACGACGTCTCCCGTGATCTGCCAATCCGTCTCACCCGCTACAGCGGAAGCCGAACCTGGGGTGCCCGATCCCCCGCTGCGGCCGTAAATGGTCGTGTAGCCGTAGGCCGGCACATCCTTCACGGTAACCAGCACGCGGGATGATCCATCCTCCTGCGCAGGAATGATCTGGGTCGGCAGGTCTTCTCCGGCTGCAGAATACCACACCAACTGTGCGGCCCCTTCCACGGAAACTTCGCTGACGAAAGAGCGTTCCCAGCCGAGCGGATTGAAAATCCGGACAGGTAAGCCTTTGCCCTCCGCCTTGGCGGAGTCCGGCTGTGCGCCCGCTTCCCCGCGGCCCTCGGCGGTAAACTGCGACAGCCCCTGTTCCAGCACCTGCACGGCCAGCTGCTCGGCCTCAGCGTACTCGACCCGGCTATCCTCATACACTTCGTGAATGGACGAGCCCGGGATGATGTCGTGGAACTGGTTGCGCAGCACGATCTCCCAGCTGTCCGCGAGGCCTGCGGCCGGATAAGCATAGCCCGGATTCAGCATCAGCGCCAGCGCGTTCACGAATTCCGCGTTGTGAAGCAGCTGCTCCATCCGGCGGTTCATCCGCTTGTTATAAGCCTGGGACGTATAGGTGCCTCGATGGTATTCCAGATACAGTTCCCCGTCCCACAAGTGAAGCTGCGGATCATCCTTGACCCGTTCCTCCAGCTGTTCGAAGAATGCTTCCGCTCCGCCCTGCTTCACCTGCGGCGCCGCCGGCATATCTTCATAACGGCGGGCCGCTTCGAGCATATCCCGGGTCGGTCCGCCGCCGCCGTCGCCCCAGCCGTAGGCGAGCAGCAGATTCTCGTTGATGTCCTTCTGCCGGTAGTTATCCCACAGCCCCTGAATCGAGGAGCCGGTGATGTTGCCGTTGTACGTATAAAACCAGCTGCCGTCGTTGTCCGGGGTCGTGATGTAATGCGTCAGCATTTCGGTGCCGTCGATGCCGCGCCACATGAACGTGTCGTACGGGAAGCGGTTGTACTGGCTCCAGCTGATTTTGGTCGTCATGAAGTAGTCGATGCCGCTCTTCTTCAAAATCTGCGGCAGCGCCCAGCTGTATCCGAACACGTCCGGCAGCCATAAGACGCGGTTGTCAACGCCGAACTCCCTCTTGAAGAAGCGCTTGCCCGTCAGCAGCTGCCGGACCAGCGACTCCCCGGAAGGAATGTTGCAGTCCGACTCCAGCCACATCGCCCCGGTCGCTTCCCAGCTGCCTTCCTTCACGCGATCCTTGATTTTCTCGTACAGCGTCGGAAAATCCTTCTTCAAATAAGCGTACAGCTGCGGCTGGGACTGAAGGAAAACATACTCCGGAAAGCGGTCCATAAGCGTCAGCACCGTCGAGAACGAGCGCCCGGACTTCTCCCGGGTATGCTTCAGCCGCCACAGCCAGGCGACGTCGATATGGCAGTGACCGACCGCAGTGATCTGCGGCCGCGGGCCGCGCGGAATCGCCTCAAGCCGCTCCTTCAGCACGTACAGCGCCTGCTCGGTGGAGGCGTAGAAGCGGTCCGATCCCGGCGCGCTCCAGTCCAGCAGCCGGAACGCCTCCTCCAGTGCAGAGGTCATCGCCTGCTTCTCCAAGGCGCGTTCGTCCAGCAGCTTCACCGTCTGCAGCATGTGCAGTGCCGTATAGTACAGATCGTCGGTTGCCGCGTCCAGTACTGCTAGCTCCAGCACATCAACCCGATGATCAAACGGCATATGGCTGCCATTCGGGGGCGTCAGCCCGCTCCATGCGCGGATGGCCAGCTCCACGCGGCCTTCGTCCACAGCCTGCGCCGGGAAGAACAGCTCGGCATGGTTGCGGTCCACGGCCTGCGCCGGTTCCCCGTTCAGATACACCTGGCCTTCATACCCGCTGCAGTTGCCCCCGCCGGTTTCCCCAAGCTTGATCAGTCCTACGACGTCCTGCGTCCGCCACGATGCGGAAAACGTCACGTCGGCGATGAACCAGGCGTAGCGGTCCCTTCCTCCCCAGCGGTCCCCTACCTTCACGACCGGCTGGCTGCCTGCGGCGGCCTTCGCTTCCGCCAAACTCTCCACATCCGGTACGATATGCATGTTCTCCAGCGGCTTGCGGTCCCAGTATCTCAGCCCGGCCAGCTCCTGAATGCGCCGCTCCAGCTTTTCAATCATAAATCTCATGGATGATCACCTTTTCCCCTTCTGCATCCTTCCGTCTCCGGCCATGCATGCTCCCGGAATTTCCGGAGTAATAAATTGCTGCTTCGTCGGTTACAGCACATCGGCAATAAATTTGCTCGTATTAATATATATAATATAGCATTTATGTATAATATAAAACAAAAAAAACAGCATCTCCTGTTTCAAGAAATGCCGTTTCTCGATTCCCCCGGTTATACCGGGCCTGTCGTATGGTGAATGACGAGACGGGGTTTAAAAATCCGCTTCGTGTACTTGACGTCCTTGATGTTCCCTTCCAAAATATCCAGCAGCAGGCTTGCCGCCTCGCGACCCATTTCTTCCTCGCTTTGATCGATATACGTAAATACGCTGAGTTCCTCAAGCATGGGGCTCGGGTTATCGAAGGTGACGATGGACAGGTCACCCGGGACATCCAGCCCCAATTCCTTGGCCATGGACCACAGGTTGACCCCGAGCTTGCAGTTCAGCGCGATAAACGCCGTCGCCATCCGGCTCTTGAGGAAGCGGTACAGCGGGTGATCCGTACGGGAACGCCCCGTTGGGATGCTGAAGTCGGTAAGAATCAAAGCAGGATTGATCATCGCGCCCTTGTTCTTCAGCGCTTCGTTATATCCTTGAATCCGTTCATCGACCGTTACCGTCGGTATTGGAGAATCCGAGCATATCGCAATGTTCCGGTGTCCCAGCTCCCACAGATGATCCACCGCCAGGATGGAACCCAGAGCCGGATCGGACAGGACCACGTTCGTTTCTACGCCGGGCAGATGCCGATCCAGGAGCACGAACGGGTAATTCTGCATCTTCAGCGCGATAATTTCTTCACTGTACACCTCGGCATCCACCGGAAAAATAATCAGCCCGTCCGTCGTGCTGCGGAGCTCGCGGATCGCTTCCTTCTCCAGTTCCTTGGAATTGTAAGTGAACATGACGACCAGCGAGTATTTGCTCCCCGACAGCGCGCTGCGGATCCCCCGTACCATTTGGATGGCAAAATAATCTTCAATGGAAGGAAACACGAGCCCGATCTTGGGAGCCGACGACGATTTGGCCTCAGAGACGAGGGAGACCGGATTACCCGATATGTACTTCTCAGGCACGCCCTTGACGTAACTTCCCCGGCCCGGAATCCGGTAGATCCAGCCTTCGCCCGCCAGCTCGGCCAGCGCATTGGCCACGGTGATCCGGCTCACCTGAAACTGGTCGATCAGCTCCTTCTCAGTCGGAATCCGGTCGTCTTCCTTCAGCTGCCTGGAAGCAATCAACTGCTTGAAATGGTTTTGTATTTGAATGTACAGCGGCTCCCTGTCCTGGCTCATGACAATAATCCTCCAATACCTGATCTTTCGGTCATCTTCCTTTTAGCATTATATCCCATGGGACATACATGTCAACGCCGCTGCCCAGCCGCAGGCTCATCCGGACCGCTGAATATCGTACCGGATATCCAGGAAACGGAGTCCGAAAATCCACATCCGGTGGCGGGCCGTCAGCCGCTGTCCGGACTCCCCCTCCCGGATCCAGAAGGTTTCCTTCAGGGGCAGACGCATCGTGAACCATGAGGCATGCAGGTAAATGCCCTCATCGCCCCGGTGAGCCGGGCTGTGGGCGCTGGTCAAGACGAGCCCGGAGCCTTCATTATACAGGCGCAGCATCCCGGTCATATTGGTGCCCGGCAGCGGCAGGGCGATATTCATGTAGGGCTCGTCTCCGAACCAATGCAGGGAATAGAGGGCAATGAAAATCGCCTCCCCCTGCCCGTTCAAACGCTGCCAGGCACGAACCCGCTGCCTGCCGTCCCTGCCCGACGCCACCGGAAGAACCCGGCCGTACATCCCCTGCCACCCTTTAAGTGTGCCAAGATGGATCTGCCCGATCCGGCGGCTGATGACTTGATAGACCATAGCCAGCGGCCTAAACCACCCGGCCCAGCGGATGTCGGCCCGCATCGCGTACTGATCGGTATGCTCGTAGAAATCCCGAATGACGGGCGACAGCCTCCGTGCGCGGAACGAGGCGGAGTCAAACCCGTCGATCCGGTCGACCAGCCCTGAGTAGGATGCCGTTTCGTCAAGGAGTCCTTCCCTGCTTAAGAAGTGGCGCCCGATATGCCTTCCGCCGGTGATGGAGCTTACCGGTTTGCCATAATAGCTCTCCTTCGGGAAGTTTCCCTCCAGCAGCCAGCCCGCAAGCGACGGAAGAGCTACGCCTACCGCGTTCATCAAGCCGTGAATCCAGATCATCCGGTTGATCGAGAGACTCCCGAACCCCATCGCCCTTCCGGCTGCGTAAATCAGGGAGAACAGAATCGTCACCATCAATACGAGCGCCGAAAAAGATATGAGATATTTGGCCTCCCGCCGGGTAAAGGAAGCTTTGAAAACAAGCAGTCCGTAGCTGTACAGGGCAGCCAGGTACGCCGCCACCAGAATGAACTCAAGGGCGGTGGAAAAAGCAATGCCCAGCGCTATGCCGGCCGGGGCCAGCATGATGATGACGGTCGAGGTTAAGTACAGCTTCCGTCCAACCGTTATTTTTCGCCCCAGCAGTCCGGCCAGGATCGGGATTATAAATGAAGAGTAATGAAAATGAACGGCTGTCAGCATGATGAGCACGTCCGAAAAATCCATTATACGCCAATGCAGCGACGCAGCCAGGAACCAGAAACCGCCCCCGGCCAAGTACATCAGTCCGAAATCCACCGCGGTTTCAGCAAGCGGATGCAGCCCCCTCTCCAGCAGCCGTCTCAGCCCATACAGCGCCGTAATCACCGTAAAAGCCACCCAAGGAAGGCATAACAGCGGGATATCTCCCATGAAGGAGAGTGCCGCACAGACGGCAGCCGGGGGGTAAAGGATCGTCATGATTTTGTACAAAGCCATCGTTTTCCCGTTACGCAGGCGAGCATCCACGAGCATTAAGAAACCCGGTACCAGCACCAGCACCGCCAGCATCAGCACCGCTTCAAGCACTTGAAGCTGCCGCCCGCTGACGCCGAGAAACATCACATACAGCAGCAATCCGAACCATGCGTTACGTTTCATCCCGGCTTCCTCCGCTCCCGTCTTTCCTTGTTCCCGTAAAACTCCCCTTATAGGCGAAAAGGGTGCCGAACAGCGGATTGCGCACATGCACCCGAATCCGGAAGCACTGCCGCTCCTCGTCGTAGGACTCCACGATCTGGGCCGCCCCGTGAAAAACCCGGGGAAGCGGGATCCGCATGCCGAACAGGGGCAGCCACTGGCTTCTGGAGGAGATGTGCATGGCTCCTTTGTCGTCCACGTGGAGGGACAGGGAGGAGCCGAGCAGCGCCGGCTTGCCGAACAAGTCCAGGATCTGCTCCTCCTCACTGTCCCATTTCATCACGGCATCGAAATGGCGCTTTTTGCCCCGGAAATCAAACGTCCGATCCCAATGTACCGTCTCCTGGCCCTTTGCATCCCGGGATACTTTGTTGTGGATAACAAAAGGGATGTTCCGGCCCCGCTCGGGAAAGAACAGACGGGCCCGAATGCCCAGCACCATCATGGCCCGTACGGCGAACGAACCGCCGCTGATTTCCTCCATCCGGCCGGCCCCGGTAAACACCGCATCTCCCGTCAGCCGGTAACGCTCCTGCAGCTTGGGATGCAGCAGCTGATAGGTATCGCCGAGCGCCTGTTCATAGATCGATTTCATAGGTCACCTGCCTTCTTTCGGCGGCAGCGGGCGGCGCTGGGCAGATGCCGGCTGTTCCCATAGCCGATCAGCGACAGGACGATCAGCATACCGTTTAGCGTCACGGGATTAAACGGGGCGACGAAACTGCCGATGTCCCCGATCCCCGCAGAGGCGGTCAGACCGCAGATGGCAACGATCTGGAGAATAAACAGCGGGCGCTTCAGCTTATACAGCGGCAGCAGCCACACGAGTCCAAAGAGCATTTCCAGTATGCCGACCATCCGGATCATCGCCACGCCGCTGCCCATGCTCCCGGTTACGGCTTCCATCATGCGAATTTCGTCCGGGTGGGCCATGATTAGCTTGGGAACGAGGCCGTGGTACAGCCATACAAAGGCGATCACCCCGCACACGGTCCAGTACGTGAGAAAGCGCTGGAGCAGCAGCTTCGGATGAAATCCCTGCTCCAGCCACATTTTTAACGCGTCAAAGCTCCAAGCCGTCGCCCATCCGAGCAGCGGCCTGAACAGGTAGGCATCGGCAAGACGCCCCGCCGCGCCGAAAGCCGACTCATATTGGTACAGCGTCTCGAAGCCGATACCGCCGTCTTTCTTCGTATACTTCCAATACCCGCTGCCCTTTCGGATGAGCGACAGCCGGTCATGCGTCCAAAACTTCAGCGAGGAGACCCGGTCCCCGGATTCCTTCTCCACTTGTCCCGCCGATTCTCCCTCGCCTGCAATATCGATGCCCATGCCGATCCGGGTTCGGTACCGAAAACGTTGAGGCTCATCCTGTGCCCGCGGCAAATACGAAATTTCCGTAAACCGGGCATCCCATGCGGTATGCAAATCCGGGTTCTGGGTATATTCCCATAGCTTATCCATCGTTGTGTCGATATCGATTTGCACATAGATGGGCCGTTGCTTTTTCATGGCGTCTCCCCCTTGCTTTGCTCCCTTCCTAATTCGCGGAAAAAGCCCGATGTCCTTCTAAATTCCTTCCTGTTTAGACAAGATCATACACCGATGGCATTTGTTCGGAGGCCTCCGGCGGCGCGAAAGCTGGAAGGAACTGGCGAAGAAAGGGCGAATCCTTAATAGATTGTTATAATCTGCCGATGTTAGGGAGGAAAAAGTCCATGAGTTTTTTAGACCGTTTGGAAAAATACGCCGAGCTCGCCGTCCATGTTGCGGTTCATATTCAGCCGGGGCAGTCCTTGTGGATCAGCGCTCCGATCCATGTTCCGGAATTCGTGCGCATGATCGCCAAGCAAGCGTATCAAGCCGGGGCAAAGCTGGTTCATATTGAGTGGCAGGACGAGATCAGCACACAGCTGAAGTATCATCTCGCTCCTGACGAGGCTTTTGAGGAGTACCCGGTGTGGAGAGCAAAGTGGGTTCAGGAATTCGCCGAGAACGACGGAGCATTTCTTTTTATCGAATCGGCCAATCCCGAGCTGCTGAAGGGCGTAGACCCCAAGCGGATCTCAGCCCATTCCAAAGCGGCAAGCGCCGCTCTCTCCAAATGGCGGGAGTATATGTCCGCAAGCAAAATGACCTGGTCCATTATCGGCGTCCCGACCGAAGCCTGGGCGAAGCTGGTCTTCCCGGACCTGGCACCGGAAGCCGCGGTCGAGGCGTTGTGGGAGGCGATCTTCCAAACCGCCCGTGTGAGCGGCGGCGATCCGATCCAGGCTTGGAACGAGCATAATGCGAATTTGCGCAGCAAGCGCGAATATTTGAACCGCAAGCAGTACAAGCAGCTTCATTATAAAGCTCCGGGCACCGACCTGCTGATCGAGCTTCCGGAGCATCATGTCTGGAACGGCGGTACCGCCCGAAATGAAGCGGGCAATGAGTTCAACCCGAACGTTCCGACGGAAGAAGTGTTCACTTCGCCCCGCAGGGAAGGGACCCGGGGAACCGTCCGCAGCACCAAGCCGCTCAGCTACCAGGGAAACTTGATCGAGAACTTCAGCCTGACGTTTGAGGACGGAAAAGTCGTCGATTTTACGGCAGAGAAAGGTTACGAATTTTTAAAAGGCATGCTCGACATGGACGCGTCAGCCCGCTATTTGGGCGAAGCCGCGCTTGTTCCGCACCACTCGCCCATTTCGGAGACCGGGCTCATTTTCTTCAATACGCTATTTGACGAAAATGCATCGAACCATCTGGCCCTGGGCGAAGCCTTCCCGACCTGCATCGAGAACGGAACCTCGCTCACTCGGGAAGAGCTCGACCGCGCCGGGCTGAATCACAGCATGATCCACGTGGATTTCATGATCGGCTCTGCGGACATGGACATCGACGGTATCACGGCGGACGGCCAAAGAGAACCTGTATTCCGTAAGGGGAACTGGGCGTTCTGATCCACCATACTAGCTAAGCAAAGCCCTCCAACCGCCTCATATGCAGGCCGGATGGAGGGTTTTCTCTTGCATCGATTCGGCCGTGCCGCTAGAGCAGCCTTTACGACTGATTCGATCCAATCCGAAACGAGATGCTCCGAAGGTCCGACCGCTGCATCCAGCGCTCAAATGCCTGCACGGCGGCCTCCGCCACCTGGATATCCTGCTCGCTCGTCCCTCCGCTGACCCCGATGCCCCCAATGATGACATCGCCTGCTTTTAACGGGATTCCTCCCCCCAGGATGACCACCCTGCCCTGATTCGTCGTATTGATCCCGAAGGATGGCTGCCCGGGCTGAGCCGTTCTGGTCAGATTCGAGGTCGGCATCTGCAGGGCCACACTGGTCCAGGCTTTGTTCTGGGCGATATCGATGCCCCCGATCCGGGCGTGGTCCATCCGGTGAAAGGCGACCAGGTTCGCGCCGTCGTCCACGATGGCGATGTCCTCTGCAAGCCCCATTTCCTTAGCTTTTTTCTCGGCTGCTTCGAGCAGCATTTTGGCAAGATCCAGCGTCATTTTCATGATCAGGCTACCTCCAGCTTCAATGTTCTTTCCCCATTGTATGGCCGCCAGCCCATAAGCGTGTTATTGGACGGAGAACGCTGTGAATTTGCCTGCAATGTGCAACATTTGGAATGACCGCCTCGTCAGGAACTATGAAGAGCAAGCATCATTTACCAATTGCATGCACGGTGAAACATTCCGATCCGCACTCGCAAGAACGCCATATAGAGGAGGAAAATGACAGATGAACAAAATTTACAAAGTATTGGCAACCGCATCAATTTTCGCTCTGGCAGCCGTTCCTGTTGCGGCCAGCGCCCAGGAAGTTCCGCCCGCAGCCGCTCAAAGCGGACAAGGCCAGGTTCAAAATGAGGCCAAAGTGGTTCCTGCCACATGGGGACAAATTACGAACTTCGTGAACGACAAGACCGGCAAATCCGTTACGGTTACGGGACGGGGGCTGGCTCCTAGCGATCAAAGCCAGATCATCCTGGCCATCACGCCGGAGACCAAGATCGTCGATGCCCGCGGGAAAAGCGTTCCCCTGAAAACCGTGATCGATGAGAAAAAAGTCGTGAAGGCGTTCTATGGACCGAATATTACGAAAAGCCTTCCGGCCCGCGGCACGGCGCTGACGCTTGTCGTTCAGGACAAGAGCTTTACCGCCATTGACGGTACCGTATCCGAAGTGAGAGAGAACGGCATCCTGGTCAAAGGAACCGATATTTACACCTCTAATGAGGACACGATTCTTCTGCACCTGGCCGATAAAGCCACCATCCTCAGCCAGGACGGCAAGGCGCTGACCAGCGGCGACATTAAAGAGGGCACGAGCATCCGAGCTTTCTATGGTCCTGAAGTGGCCATGAGCCTGCCGCCTCAAGCCGGAACGAATTATGTGATCGTGAACACGGAAGACACCGGAAGCGGTGAATCCGGCAATACGGATCAGGAACTCAAAGCTGGCACAGACGGCATCGTCACCAATACGGCGGACGGCAAAGTGACGGTCGTCGGCAAGGCGCATGACAAGGGCGGCGTCAACTACGTCATCCTCTCCGTCGATGACAAAACCCAAATCGTCGACGAAGACGGCAAGGCGCTGACCAAGGATGCCCTGAAGGCGGATATCCGCGTGGACGCATACTACAGCGATATCATGACGATGATTTATCCGGCCCAAACGCATGCCGGCAAAATCGTGGTGAAGAAGGCGGAAACGGTCAAAATTGAAGGTACTGTTAAAGCATCGGACCGGGCTTCGGCCGATCAGGTCTATGTAAACGTAGGTTCCGATGATTCCACCGACAACGACGTCATTCTGAACATCTCAAAAGATACGCCGGTCATCCCTACGATGGGTGGAGATACCAAGCTTCGCCCTGGCACCAAAATTATCGCCTATCATTCTCCGATCATGACCAAATCGATTCCCGGCATCACGAGTGCCGAAGCGATCATTGTGACGTCGGACGCCGATACGGTACAGCCTAAGTAATATCAACGTATACGCAGCTTCCATAAAAGCGCCCAAACCCTGCCGATTCTCCTGAAGAATCGGCAGGGTTTTTTGGGAGATAAGAATGTATACCTTAGGGCTGCCGGATTCACGGGCGGGACCCGTTCATCCGATAATTGGCGAGCCTCGGACGATCTTGAAGCCCTTGCCGGATCGTCCACTGCGCCTTCATCTCTTTCGCTTTCTCCCGGCTAGCGCGACCGTCATCGGAATGATCAGCATCGTGTAGAATCCGAGCACCGTCAGGCTGAGGATAAAAGCGCTCGTGTAGCTGCGCGCATTCGACTGCGATACGCCGTCCGCCACCAGCCTCTCGGCACCCCCGGCAGCGGAAGCGGTAACCTTGCATGCGCCGGGAGCCGCCTGTGCCTGACCGGCCGCTGCCGGGAAGCAATCGCGCAGCCTGGCCAGCGCCGTCTGCCCCTGCTCCTCCGACAAGGCGTAGGATGTCAGATGCTGCCGCAGCTCAAGCTCGGTCCGCGCCTCCGCCTGATTGGCATAATGGCTTAATGAGCTCATCCAGACAATGCCGATGAGGCCGATACCGATGGCAGAGGCGAGCTGCATCCCCGTCGTCAAAATGCCGGAGCCCGACCCGATATCCTGCTTCTCTACCTTGGACAGCACCACATTGGTCAGCGGTGCGGCGATAAAGCCTTGGCCTATGCCCAGCAGGACCAGAGCCGGCAGCCAGAACCATACGTTCGGCGACCACCCGGTGGCCCAGATCGTCAGCGCGACCGCAAAATAGCCGACGGAGGTCATCACCGAACCGACCGTAAGGACGTGGGCACCGATTTTGCCCGCCAGCTTCGGTGACAGCAGCGAGGCCAGAAAATACCCGATGCCCATGGGCAGGATGATCAATCCGGATTTCAGGGCGCTGAATCCATGCCCCATCTGCAGCAAATAGGCCGTGATCAGAAAGAAGGCGGCTTGAGCGGTCATCATGAGAAAGATCACGGCCAGGCCCAAGCTGAATGCTTTCTGGCCGAACAGCCTTACGTTCATAAACGGCCGGCGTCCTTTGGCAAGCAGCCTACGCTGCGTCCATACGAATACGGCGAGGACAGGGACGGACAGAATCAGGCTGATGACGAGCAGCGCCGGCCACCCCTCCTTCTGCCCCTGGACCAGCGGATACACTAGGAAGAGCAGTCCTGCCGCCGCCACGGCCGCACCGAACCAGTCCATCCGCGAGCGGTCCGAATCCCTCGATTCCGGGACGAACGGAGCCATCGCCAGGATGATCAATCCGATCGGGACGCTGAAGAAAAAGACCAGCCGCCAGTCGAGATGCCACGGATTCCAGCCGAGCAGCAAACCGCCGATCAGCTGGCCGGTCGAAGCGGCCAATCCCTGGGCTGCGCCATACAGCCCAAAGATCATTCCCCTCTTCTCCGGCGGGTACTGCGCCTGAATGAGGGACAGCACCTGCGGGGATATCAGCGCCGCACTAAAGCCTTGAAGCACGCGGATGGCCGTAAGCACACCGACACTGCCCGAAATGCCGCATAACAAGGATGTTAATGTAAAGCCGGCCACGCCGATCAGGAGCATCTTCCGCCGTCCGTACCGGTCGCCCAGCCGCCCGCCGATAATCAAGGCCACGGCATAGGACAAGGTGTAGGCCGAAACGACGAACTGTACGCCGTAGAAATCGGCGTGAAGCCCCCGCTGAATCGAAGGGGTTGCCACATTGATGATAAAAATGTTCGCTACGGCCATAAATACGGACAGCAGCATCACCGCCAGCATTAAACGCGGCCTCTGGCGCGGCTCAGCCGCCGCCTGCGCAAGAGGCGCGGGAATGGAATTGACCGGTTGGTTCATCGCTTGCTTCATCCTCCTCTGGCGGATCCGGATATTTGACAGCAGCCGGAATCAGCCATTAAAATAAATGCGACAGATCTGTCTCGTTTGATAATCGTATGATACAGACAGATCTGTCTCATGTCAACAGCGAATTTACCTTATTTTAGGAACAGGTGATTAGAATGACCAAGAAGGAATCCGCCAAAGAACGGATACTGAAGGTGGCGTCCGATTTATTTTATAGCGAAGGCGTGCGTGCCGTGGGGATCGACCGAATCATTGAGGAATCGGGGGTCGCAAAGGCCAGCTTTTACCGCAACTTTCCGACCAAGGACCATCTGGTCGTGGCCTATTTGGAGCTGCATTCCAAGACCAGGATGGAAGCATATGAAGAAATAAAGCGGCAGTTCCCCGATTCGCCAAAGGAACAGCTCTACGCCCTCCTGGAGGAATTGGTTGAACGAATGAAGAGTTCCAAGTTCCGTGGCTGTCCTTTTATGAACGCCATCGTCGAGTTTCCGGATGAGGACCATCCCGGACACCAGGCAGCCATGACACACCGCTCCTCCCTTTGGAAAAATGTTGAGGATATTGCCCGCCAGGCCGGCGCCCGCGACCCGGTTCAGCTCACTTACCAGCTTCAGCTGCTGAAGGAAGGCGCCATGATGAGTGCCTACATGGATAAGGGGTATTACCATGCCGAGTATTTTCTGAACGCCTGCCAAGTGCTGATCGACCGGCAGTTTGATGAGCCCACTCCGTCCCGCCGGATAACCGAATAACATGGCGCCGCGGGCAGCAAACATGCGGGCAAGACCGAGGGCACTCTTCGTGCTTATTCCCGGCCTTGCCCGTTTTCATGCCTTACGACTTCGCTATCGCAAGCAGGTGGGAAGTGACGCCCACATACTCCCGGAAGGAGCGGATCCGTTCCTGCTCGAAACGGAACACGATTACCAGCTCATTCGTGTACGGCATTTCGTTAAAGATCCCCTCCGCTTGAAAGATAACGATCCCGGTATCCTCCTGCTCTACGCAGATGACCGGCGTAAGTTTGGCACTCATGCTTGCCCGTTCAAGCTCGACCAATTCCCGGAACCTCCCGGTTCCCCTCTGCTCTCCCTGCCATTCCTCAAAAGGGATCGGGACGATAAAACCAAAATCAGAGGTCACCAGCGCTTCAAACGCCCCCGTATCCCCTTCCTCAATCGCCCGGCGAAATGCATGAAACGCCTGCAGACTGCGCTCGTTTCCCTTTTCCATTGGTTCCATACAGCATCCTCCTCTATAGGGTTGATTATGCCTTTCCAAATCTTATGAACTCATCATATCGTTTAAACACGACAGGTGCTGTCTTGTTTTTGTGATACACTTGAGAAAAAAATGAAAGGACGGGACGCCGATGTATAAATCCCAGCGGTTGATCCGGCTTATCATGCTCGTCAATGCTAAGAAAAACTTTACCCTCCGCGAGCTTGCGGATGAGCTGGGCGTGTCCCAGCGGACCATATCCAGGGACCTCATCGAGCTTGGCGAGCTGGGCATCCCCGTGTACTCCGTCCAAGGACGGGGCGGCGGTTTCCGCCTGTTAAACGAGCGGCTGCTGCCCGCGATCGCTTTTACCGAAAGCGAAGCAACCGCCTTGTTCTTCGCCTCCCAATCGCTGGCTTATTTTGGCTCCGTCCCGTTCGGTAAAGCGGCCGCTTCCGCCCTCGACAAGTTCTATCACTATCTCCCGCCGGACCTGAAAGAGAGAATCAGCCGCTTAACCGGTAAAATGGCGATTTGGAGCCCCCGGCGCAGCATGTCTGCCGAGTGTCTGGAAGTGCTGCTGCAGGCGGTTATGAGTCGCAGCGCCGTAACCATTGTCTATCAATCCGGCACATCCGCGGACGAAAGAGTCATTCAGCCGATCGGCCTCTACTCGGACCAAGGATACTGGTACTGCCCTGCCTACTGCTTTACCCGTAAAGCTTATCGCCTGTTCCGGGCGGACCGCATCCGCTCGGCCGTGCTGAATGAAGAGGTCTGCTGCCTTGACGAGGTTGATGAGAAAACGGTGTTTAACTGGAATGAGGATGAGCTGAAGAAGGCGCCGAAGACCGACTTCATCGTCCGATTGACTCCGGAAGGCGTCCGAATGCTGGAGGGGAACGGCCGGCTTCAGCCTCATATCGAATGCGAGCCCGATGGCAGCGGCAGGATCGACATATCCATTCCCCGGAAGGACGTGGCGTTCTTTGCCGATATGGTCTGGATGTTGGGGCCCGAAGCGGTAATTATAGAGCCTCCCGAAGCCCGGGCATGGGTTAACGGCCGGCTGGCCGCCATGCAGCGGCAGTACGCGGAGAGCATTCCGGAATCTGAATCCAGGCAGGTAACGGACATACCAAAAAGCCAGGCCCCTTAAGGACCTGGCTGTAGTTTATCCCATTAATTACTTTGGTACTGTAAAGTGGTGCCGTATAAGTATTTCTGGACCCACGTGCAAGTTATAATACTACGGCCGGAAGTATAAGTCTATATTTTTGGCGGATTTTTTCTATACTTAGACTTATTCTTTCACAGGGAGGGTCTAAGATGTTGAACCAAAGCGAAGCCGATGAAAGGCGTTATGCCGAATCGATGACAGACAAGCTAGGACGGGCGCTGGAAGACATCCGCGGGAAAATATCCGCTTCCTACCGCGACGTCATCGAGGCGAAAAAATATATGTGGGAAAACATTTCCCAGCTGGATCCCGCGGAGCGGGCCGCGAACAAGGTCGACATCTCGCTTCAGATCGACTCGGGGGAGAAAGCGATCGACAAGGAGCGGAAGCTGCATAAGCTGTACCAGTCTCCTTATTTCGGCAGGGTAGACTTTCGGGAAAATGGCCTAAAAGAAGCCGATGCCTATTATATCGGGATTCATTCTTTTGCCGGGACGGACGGGCATACGAATCTGATTTACGACTGGCGCTCGCCGGTCGCCAGCATGTTTTACGATTTCGGCGTCGGGCCTGCCTATTTCCTAGCTCCGCTTGGGCGGATCGAGGGTGAGCTGACGGTGAAGCGGCAGTACAAAATCAGGGACGGCCGCATGGAATATATGATCGAAAGCTCGATCAACATCGACGACGACGTCCTTCAGAAGGAGCTCAGCAGCACATCGGACGAAAAGATGAAAAACATCGTCGCCACGATTCAAAAGGAGCAGAACGTCATCATCCGCAATGAAACCTCCGATGTTCTCATCATTCAGGGCGTGGCCGGTTCCGGAAAAACGTCGGTCGCCCTGCACCGTATCGCCTTCCTGCTGTACCGCTACAAGGAAACGCTGACGTCAAGAAACGTGCTGATCATCTCGCCGAACAACGTGTTCTCCGATTATATTTCGAGCGTTCTGCCAGAGCTTGGTGAAGAAAATATGATGGAAATGCGCCTCGAGGAGCTGGCGGAAGCGGAGCTCAAAGGGATTGTCGGCTTCCAGACGTTCTACGAGCAGGTCACCGTGTTGATGGACCAAGAAGACCCGGGCATGGTCGAACGCATCCGGTTTAAGGCGACTGCCGACTTCATCCGGAAGCTGGATGAGTTTGTCGCTTATGCAGATCAGCATTATTTTGCGCCGGAGGATGTGCAGGTCGACGGACTGCAGATTTCTGCCGCAGAGCTGCGAGCCATCTATGACGGCACCCGCCGGATGCCCGTACAGTCCAGGCTCGAGCGGGCCGCAAACCAGGCGGCGGCAAACCTCAGGGACGAGGATGGACAGAGGTTGTCCGCACCCCGGATTCGCAAAATCAAGGCGGCCGTTAAAAAAATGTTCCGTGCCTCCACCCTGCTGGCGCTGTACAAGGATTTTTACGACTGGCTGGGCAGACCGGATCTGCTTCGCATGGCAGGGCCGAAGAAGCTGGAATATTCGGATGTCTTTCCCCTCGTCTACCTTAAAATGTACTGGGAAGGAACGGCGCCATTTGATTTCGTCAAGCATCTGATCGTCGACGAAATGCAGGACTACACGCCCATCCAGTACGCCGTCCTTTCCAAACTGTTCAACTGCCGCAAGACGATCCTCGGCGATGCCGGCCAATCCGTCAATCCCTACTCCTCTTCTTCGCTTACAGAGATCAAAAAGGTGTTCCCGAACGCGGATACGGTAGAGCTGTTAAAGAGCTACCGGTCCACCTATGAAATAACGACCTTTACCCAGCAGCTCAAAGACAACAGCTGCGTCGTACCCATTGAACGGCACGGCGAGCTGCCGCGGATGGTTGCCTGCGCAGACGGGGAGGAGGAAATGGAGCGCATCCGGTCTGTCCTCCGAGAATTTGTGCATTCCGAGTCGCGTTCCATGGGGATCGTCTGCAAAACAAAGGCCCAGGCAGACGAGGTCTATCACGGCCTAAGGGACGCGTTTGACAACCTGTATCTGCTGGATTTCGACAGCGAGGAGTTCCACGAGGGCATCATCATCACGTCCGCCCATCTGGCGAAAGGCCTGGAGTTCGATGAGGTGATCGTTCCTTTCGTGAATAGCGAAGTCTACCGGAACGAGATGGACCGATCGTTGCTCTATATCGCCTGCACCCGGGCGATGCATAAGCTGACGCTGACGCACAGCGGGGAACGGACGACGTTATTAAAAGAGCCCGGGGAGCTTTAGCCCCCGGGCTCTTCCTTTTTATCCAAGATAAGATTCCAGCATCCAGACGTGCTTGTCGAGGTCCGCCTGCATCCCGATCAGCATATCTGCCGTCGGATGGTCGCCGGCGTCTTCCGCCAAACGGATCCCGTCCTGCAGTTCCTTGCTGACTACAGAGAAGTCATGGATAAGCGACTGCACCATACCGCGCGCGTCCTCTTTTCCCGTGGCTTCCGTTACCGTGCCGATTTCAAGATATTCTTTGATCGTCGCGGCCGGTCTTCCCTTGATCGTCAGGAGGCGTTCGGCGATATCGTCCGCTTTTTGCGTAATGTCGTTGTACAGCTCTTCGAACTTCGCGTGGAGCGTGAAGAACTGTTCCCCTTTTACGTACCAATGGTAGTTATGGATTTTTACGTAAAGAATGCTGAAGTTCGCCACCTGCTGATTCAATACCTGTTCCAGCGTGATTGTCGTGTTTGCCATTTGTCATCCATCCCTTCTTTATATGTAATGGACCGCCTTAGGCGATCCGGCTGACTAAGAAGCTTTTGCGGCGGCCGTTGGTTACGGCTGCTTGGCGTCTTCTACGGGGACAACGGTAATGTCATCCACGTTCGATTCGCAGTGCGGGCAATAATGGCGGAGCTCGACTTCGTGGCCGCAGGCGGTATGCTTCAGGCTTTTATAGCATTTATCCAGGTGCTTCTCTCCCCACAGGATAAAAGCATGAAAGATCATTTCCATATCCCGTCCGCTTTCCGTCAATTCATACTCATACCGCGGAGGATGCGCGGAGTACAGGTTGGATACGATCAGCCCGTCCTCCTCCAGCTGTCTGAGCCGCTCGGATAACACATTCGCAGAGATCGTCGCCAGCCCCTGTTTGATCTCGTTGAACGTTTTTTTACCGACCAAGATTTCATGTATGATCATCAAAGACCATCGATCGCCAACGATGTTCAATGTCTGCGCAATGTTGCAATCCAGGTTGTAAATATTCTTCGGCATATCCATGACCCCCCGTGTATCTTTGCCTCAAATGTGGTACTGCCTTCTAATCCTACAGTGCCACAAATGACCGCTTCACGCAAATCGGCCCCCGCGCGGCTCCAGTCAGAATCCTTCCAGTACGACCTTGCCCACCGTACGGCCTGTCTCCAGCAGAGCATGGGCCTTGCGAAGATTGGCGGCATTGATCGGTGTCAGCGTCTCGCTTGTGGTGGTCCGGATGACGCCCTCGTCCACGAGGCGTGCGACTTCGTCCAGCAGCTTGTGCTGCTCGATCATATCCGGCGTTTGGTACGTGGAACGGGTAAACATGAGCTCCCATACGAACGTGACGCTTTTATTCTTGAGCAGGGTCAGGTTGAGCAGTTCATCCGTCTCTACGATCGAGCAAATCTTGCCTTGCGGCGCGATCGCTTCCGCCATGTTCGCCCAGTGCTTCTCCGTGCTGTTCAAGCAGAGGATGTAGTCGACCTGCTCGATGCCGGCCGCCTTAAGCTGCGGCAGGAATGCTTCAAAATGGTTGATGACGTAGTCCGCCCCCAGCCCTTTCACCCAATCGGCCGATTCCGGGCGGGAAGCCGTGCCGATGACCGTCAGGCCGGAATATTTGGAGAGCTGTGTCGCAATCGATCCGACCCCGCCGGCTGCTCCGATAATCAGGATGGTTTTGCCGGTGTTGTCCGCCTGGTTCTTGGAGACTCCAAGCCGGTCGTACAAGCTTTCCCAGGCTGTAATGGTCGTTAGCGGCAGCGCCGCCGCCTGTGCAAAATCCAGCGTCGATGGCTTCTTGCCCACAATGCGTTCGTCCACCAGATGAAATTCGCTGTTGCCGCCAGGACGCGTAATGCTGCCGGCATAGTACACTTCATCGCCCGGCTTAAACAACGTCACATCCGGACCTACCTGCTCGACGACGCCCGCGACGTCCCATCCCAGCACTTTTGGCACGCTCTCCACGCGGTCTTTAGGCGAACGGACTTTATAATCGACAGGATTCACTGAGATGGCTTGGACTTTCACCAGCAAATCCTTGCCTGTCGGCACCGGCTTTTCCAGCTCGACGTCAATCAGGCTTTCTTGATGATCAATCGGTAAATACTTATACAGGCCTACAGCTTTCATCGTCTCTTTTACTTTCGTCATGGTTGTTCTCTCCCTTATACATGTGATTTATCGTGTTAAGCTGAGTGACGTTGTGTCCGTCAATATGTAAGCGATGAGCTCGTAGAAGAGCTCACTGGATCGCGCCGAGCAAGTCGTTGATCGTCTCCGCCATCGACGGATGCGTAAAAATGGTATCGCGGAGTACGGAGTACGGCTGCCCGGACTGCATGAACACGGACACGATGTTCACAACCTCGCTGGACTCCGCACCGAACATAGTAAACCCGAGCAGACGGTCCGTTTCGGCGTCGACGACCGCCTTCAGCAGACCTTCGGTCTGTTTCAGCTGGCGTGCCCTCGTCGATGCGGTAACAGGTAATTTTGCCGTTTTCACGGTGTGCCCCCGCTTCAGCGCCTCCTGTTCCGTATACCCGACTTGGGCCAGCGGAGGATCGATAAACACGGAGTAAGGAACGAATCGCCGGTCGCCGGTCGTACGCGTCCGGTCACCGAACAATTGATTCTTGAGAATCCGGTAGTCGTCCAGCGAAATGTACGTAAACTGCGGGCCGCCGTTCACGTCGCCGATCGCCCAGATATGCGGCACAGTGGTCTGAAGCGTCTCGTCGACCCGGACGAAACCTCGCTCCGTCACTTCAACGCCTGCGGCTTCAAGATTCAGCCCGTCCGTATTGGCCTGTCTTCCGGTGGCGACCAGTACGGCATCCGCTTGGAGTGTGTCCTCACCGTCAGGTGTGGACAGCAGCAGCTGAACGGATTCCCCTTGTTCCGCAATCCGGGACACCTTGGTCTGCAGCCGAAAGCGGATGCCCTTGGCCTCCAGCACCTTTTTGACCTCTTCGGCAATCTCCCGGTCCTCTCTCGGCATAAATACGCCGCCATTCTCAAGAACAGTCACCTCTGAGCCGAAGCCTGCATAGATGGAGGCGAATTCCAGGCCGATATAGCCGCCGCCGATGATGGCCAACCGGGAAGGCAGCTTCGCCAAGTCCAGCATTTCCGTGCTCGTATAGACATGAGCTCCGTCAATCCCGGGAATGTCGGGAAGGACCGGTTTTGCCCCCGTGTTGATGAAAATCCGCTCGGCCTCGGCGAGGATGCTCCCAGCTTCCGTTTCCACCCGAACTTCGTGCGGGGATTGGAACGAAGCCGTCCCTGTCAATACCGTGATCCCCGGATGGCTGTTCAGGTTATTGAAGTTCTTGCCGCGCAGCAGGGTAACCAGCTCATCTTTCTCCTGAAGGGCGCGCGCATACTTCGCCTGCCGGGACTCCGGACCGTTCCCTTCCTCCTGCGAAACGATATGCGACTGATAGGCCAGCGCCTTTGTGGGAATGCAGCCGATATTGATGCAGGTTCCGCCATACATCAGAGGTGACTTTTCCACGACGGCGACTTTCAATCCCTGCTCGGCCAGAAAGGGGGCCAACGTTTTTCCGCCTTTGCCAAAGCCGATAATTAACGCATCGAACGTTTCCTTGATCATCGGATGATCCATCCCTTCTCAAATGAAGCTCTTACTTGTTTTTTTCTCGTCATGATCTGCTTTGCTGAGCGCTCACCAGTTGTGCTCGTTTCTATGTAAGTCATAATACAATACTTAGTTAGTTTTTACAACCCACTAATTTAAAAAAACTTACTTTTTGGCTTTTTGGAACCCCTTCGTTCCCTTAACGAAGGGGAAAAAAGGTAAGTTTGACGCCGATTGATCAACGGTTCCCGGCTGTTCACTGCAGCAAAAAAAGACAGCCGATCCTCATGGCGGCTGCCTTCCTTGAACTGCTTTATCTGCTGCTTCCCATCGTTATATTTGCCGGGTTTCGTTCCCGCCATTACAATTTCGTGATCATCCACGTTACACCGAACCGGTCAATGACCTCACCATAATAAGCGCCCCATGGCTGAAGGGCAAAAGGATATTTGCTTTCTCCGCCCTCACTCAGCTTGGCATAGGCCGCTCTGGCTTCCTCCTCATCGGTATATGTTAAAGAAAGACTGACGCTGCGATTATACGAAACCGGTTCAAACGCGTCGGACAGCATCAACGGATTCGTTCCCGCCACCGTTACCGCCAAGTGCATCACTTTATCCTTCATCGCCTCAGGCGCTCCGGGCGCGTCTCCGTATGTACTGACAAACTGGATTTCCCCGCCGAGGGCCTCGATATAGTAATTCGCCTGGCTTCTTGCATCCACCGACATCAGATAAGCGTTCATTTGTGCTCCCATATTGTTCAACAACCTTTCACCTGTTTTTTGTCTTTACATTAATTCGACGAATGCATGTCGGCGAAATCGACACGGAAGCAAAAAAATATTCAAAAAAATTTTTTAATACAAAAAAAGAGCTGCTTCCACGGTCATCTTCGCCCCGTTCGAGCAGCCCTTCAATTATAGTTAACCATCTGATTTATTTTTAAGGTTGAATGGATGCACCGGTCGCATACCATTTGCCGGATTTGAGTTGGAGTGTCAGCCGGACCGGCTCCCTGAACCCGAAATGCTCACCGGTATACTGCTGGGTCACATAAGCCAGAGATACGCCGAAGAAATGCAGCGGAAAGACGAAGCCGATGTAGTGAACGGCGGGGTCATACGCATAATCCTTGTCCGTCATGCCTCGCTGGACCGGATGGATGTCATGATAGACAGCCTCATCCATGTATTCGGTATAGCCCGGATCCCCGCTCATGGCTGCCACCAATATCCGTTTCGTATCATGGGCGATCCAAGCCCCAAATCCGATGTACGCAGCCACAAAAGCGATGATCAGCGATAACGCTAGCCTTTTCCCCTTCATGTCGGTCCCCCCTTGGTTATTCCAGGTTCCGCAGTTCTGAAGTACTCCCTGCTAGTGAACGAGCCGCGTAATCTGCTTCTTTTTCCATGAGAAGCGGTAGTAGCTGTACACCAGAATGAAGCTGGCAATGAACGCCGCCGGATATCCGATCCAAATGCCTTCGATGTCAAGGCTTGTGTGGTACGAGAGCACATAGGCCACAGGGACCTCTACGCACCAGATCGACACGATGTTGAAGACCGTCGGCCACAGCACCGTGCCGCTGGACCGCATCGTCGCCCCGTAAATCTGCGTATGGCCGAAGATAAGGTAGCTCCACAGCGTGATCATGAGCAGCCGGTGGGCGATGTCCAGCGTATCGCCGCTCGTAATGAACCAGGACAAAATATGCTCCGAAAACAGGTACACCGGGATAATGATGATGGCCCCAATGATATAGTTGAGCATAATGCCCACGCGGATGACCTGTTTCAGCCGGTCCAGCTGACCGGCCCCGATCGACTGCGCTCCCAGCACCGATACGGTCATGCCCAAGCTGATCGCCGGCATCTGGACGTAGCTCGCCACCTGGTTCCCCGCGCCGTAGGCGGCGGTTGCGTCCGAGCCGAACCGGTTGACGAAAATAATGACCGCTATCTCGGACAGCGACACCAGAATCATGCTGATACTGGACGGAATGCCGAGACGAAGCAGCAGCTTCAGCATTTCCCGGTCCATCCCCAGGTGCCTCCGCACCGAAGCGTCGAACTGCAGCGGGTGCTTCTTCCAGCGAAGATACCAGAGCATCGCGATAAAGGTCACGATCGTGGAGACGAGATTCGCGTAAGCCGCGCCGTACAGGCCGAGCTTGGGCAGCCCGATCCAGCCGAAGATCAGCACGGGCAGCAGAATCAGGTTCAGCGCCGTACTGACGATCAGAAAATAAAACGGCGTTTTCGAATCGCCCGTTCCGCGCATAAATGTCGTATAGACTGCATACAGGAACAAAAACGGCAGGCTCCAGAACATGATGCGGGCATAATGTACGGAAATGTCGATGATGTTGGACGGGGTTCCGATCAGAAGCAAAATGTCCTCGGTAAAGATGCCCCCCAGCACCGCCAGGACGATGCCGAGGATGACCGTGAAGGTCAGCGTCGTGCCGACGACCGCCTTAAGCTTCTCCTCGTTGCGGGCACCGTAAGCCTGGCCGATCAGAATGGCACTGCCCGAGCCGATCCCGATCACAAAGGATATGACCAGAAAAAATAACGGGAAAAACGCGGATATCGCTGCCAGTGCCTCAACCCCGATCCAGCGCCCCACGACGATGCTGCCGACCAGCTGGCCGACGGACTGCAGGGCGTTGCTCAGAATAAGGGGGATAAGGAAGGCGATCATGGCCCGCAGTACCGTATCCTTCTTCTCGGGAGCACCCGGCCCCGGCCTCTCGGATGGCACGGCACCGGAGGCGCCTTTTAAACCTTGCTCGGTAGAACTCATGTAAAACCATCTCCTTTAATGATCATCCATTTGAAAGGTTTCCGCATGCTCATTCAATATCCCATGTCCTTGAGCAGGCGGGACAAAATGCGGAACCGCTCACCCAGCAGCTCGCCGTCTTCGTTCAGCGCTTGGGCAAACAGCTTGATATCCTCGTCGATCATCGGATTGTCCGTGCATACCGCCACTTCCATGGCGTCCCCCTGCACCCCTACCCGGTCGATGGTCGCCTCTTCCGGGTCATACAGCTTGGGATAGCGGTACGCCTCGCTGAAGTAAGCGCTGCTGCGCAGGATCAGAATGGCCAGATCCAGCACCCGATGCATCGGAAGCTCTTCGGATTGGCGCGACCACTTCTCGCCGGTATAACGCCATACCTTGGCGGAAATGTCCACCTTTCCGCGCTCGTTCCACTGGGCAAGGCCCAGGGACAATCCCTTGGCATCCGTGCTGTACGCCTTTCTGCCGTCGATGTTTTCGTAATTCTCGGAAACGATGACCGGTTTATGTTTTAACGTTGTTGGGATCCTCATGGTTAGATCATCTCCACATTTTCTAATTTATCTTTCCAGATGTCGCGCAGGAGCTCCAGGTCCTCCGTATAGTCGGTTTTGGACTCATCCTTGTCGTAGGCGAGCGTGTCCACAACCTTCACTTCAAACTGGCTCTCCCCGTATTCGTTCCATTCCCGCTGCAGCTCCTTGCATTTGTGCAGGCCAGATTTCAACATAAACTGATGCCGGTTCAGCATGCTCTTCATATCTTGCGTAAAACCCAGATAGATGCGTCCGGAAGGGACACACTTGAGCATATATACGCCCATTTGGGGTTTCATTTCTTTGTATTGGGCGATCAGCTCTGCCCTGCGGCTTTTATCCATCCGATTCATCTCACTTTCCCGATTAATATTTAGTAATTTACTAAATCAGTAATTTACTAAATAACTAGATCATTTATATTACAGATATTGTATCCTGTCAAGGAATTTGGAAAACCTTAGGGATGGAATATCGGCATCCGCCCTTTTGCGATAGGGAAATTGCCTTGCATTCAAATGCAGAAAAAAAGCACCCGGCCGTTAGCCAGGTGCCTCAGAGAATCGGCGCAGCCTCGCGCCTTCCTATTTATTTTCCAGCTTCGCCTGCTCCACCCGCTGCTGCGCCGCCGTATAGGTGTCGATCAGCTTTTGGACGCCGAGGCCGTTGATTTCCTCCACATATTTATCCCACTCGCTTAATTTCCGCGTGCCCAGGACGAACTTGGAGAAATTCTCTTCGCGGTATTTCTTCACAGCCTGCCCGGTCACCGACAGCACCTCGTTCTCCGCGTCGGTAAAGGCCGGTTTCGGCTGCATCGCCGGCGGATCGTATTTGGCCGCTTCCTCATAGGCCTTCTTCAAATCGTCCGAGAACAGCGACAGGTGCGCGTTAAAGTCGATCCACGTGTACGTGCCGCTCGTCTGCAGACCGGTCTGCTTCCGCATTTCCGTCACGTCGGTATACTCCGGCTTAAATTTCTTTTCCCCGTTTTCCACCGTATAAGTCTCGCCTTCCTTGCCCCAGCTGCTTAAGTTTCGCCCATCTTCACTGTAGAAAAAGTCCATGTACTTCATAATTTCGTCTTTATGCTTGGAGCTCGAGGCAACGGTCAGACCGCCCTCAAGATAGTGGAAATACGGATTCAGCTGTTTCATGCCCGGCAGTCCGGCCGGCGGCGCCATGAACTGCAGGCTGTACTCCGGATTATCCTTGCGCATCGCGTTGTTGAAGAAGTCGACGCGGCTGATGTAATCGATTGTCACAAAGGATTGGCCCGTGGACATGACGTCCTGCCACTGCTTCGTCTGGATCGACAGGAAATCCGGCGGAATCAGCCCTTCCTCGTAGAAGGTATGCCACATCTCCACCATTTTCTTGTAGTTGTCCTCGGTCGGTCCGAACTTCCACTTGTTGTCGTCAAAATCGTAATACACGTCCGTGCCCGTATCGAAGTTGGTCGTCAGGTTGGCGTACATCTCATCCGGAATTTGCCCGAAGCGCATCGACAGCGGATAGCTGTCCGGGTACAGCTGCTTCAGCTTTTTCAGTACCTGGTGCAGCTCCTCATAAGTCTTAGGCGGCTGCAGTCCGTTTTTCTTGAACACATCCTCGCGGTACAGCCAGATCATCCGGTTCGTCTCCCCAAAGCCCTGGTTCGGGAACATATACATTTTGCCGTCCGCAGACAGCGCGGCCTTGGCTTCCTCCGGATACTGCTCCATCCACTTTTTCAGGTTCGGCATTTGGTCGACATGGTCCAAAATGTTTTCCAGCGCGCCCTGGTCCCCGTATTTGTTGGAGTCCCTTCGGCTCGACATATACATGAGGTCCGGGAGATTGGCCGAGGCCATGACGAGGTTCAGCGTGTCGCTCAGCTTGCCCGAAGGCGTCTGCACGTTCAGCGTGACCCCGGTTTTCTCCTGAATCCACTTCCAGATCGGCCAATCCTTGCTGTACGGGAAGGTCGCATTGTTGTCGAGGAGAGCCGTTAAGGTGACCGTCTCCTTCTGTCCCCCGGTTCCGGCATTTGGTGTCGTACTCGTCTCTTCCTTCTTCCCGCTGGTGCATCCGGCTGCGGCAATGACGATCAGCAGTGCGGCCAGCAGCGCTGAAGCGATCTTTCTTTTCTTCATTCGTTTCGCCCCTTTGATCAAAATTGGAACATCACAGTTATCCCTTCACCGCGCCGATCATCGATCCTTTCACAAAATATTTCTGGACGAACGGATATATGATCAGGATCGGAATGGTGGATACCATGATCGTCGCAAACTTCAGCGAATCCTCGACCACCATGTTGTCCCCGCCGATCTGCGTTACCTGCCCGGAGCTGACGCTTCCGGCAAGCACCAGATTGCGGAGGATGACCTGAAGCGGGAACAGGTCGGGATTGCGTAAATACAGCAGCGGATTCATGAAGTTGTTCCAGATGCCTACCGCATAGAACAGCGAGATCGTAGCGAACACCGGCTTGGATAACGGCACGATGATGCGGAAGAAGATGCCGATGTCGTTCAGCCCGTCGATCCGTCCCGATTCCTCCAGCTCCTTCGGAATACCGCTGAAGAACGTCCGCATCAAAATGAGATTCCACGTGCTGACCGCTCCCGGCAGTACCATGCCCCAGATCGTATCGACCAGCCCGAGCGAGCGGACCACCAGAAACGTCGGGATCATGCCCCCGCTGAAGAACATCGTAAACACGATCAATAGCGTAAAGCCTTTATGAAACGTCATGTCGCTCCGGGACAGCGCATAAGCGCCCATGGACGTAATGATCATCGCAATCGCCGTGCCCAGCACGGTGTAGATGATCGTGTTCCGGTAGGCCGACCAAATTTTTGGGTCTCCCAGCACCAGATCGTACATCCGGAGATTAAAGCCTTTCGGCCACAGCGTGACCTCTCCCTTCATGACGTACACGTCCCCGCTGAGCGAAACCGCAAGCATGTAAACGAACGGATACAGCGTCACGGCGGCGACACCGAGCAGAATCAGCGTATTGACGATGGTAAACAGGCTGATCCTGCGGCGGCCGCGCACCTCCCCTGCACTTACCATAGGCTGGTTCCCCCCAGTCTGCGGCTGATAAAGTTGGCCGAAAAAATAAAGATGAAGCTGATGACCCCCATGAACAGATCAATGGAAGAGGCATAGCTGAAGTTCCCCTGCTCCATCCCGACCCGGTACACATAAGTGCTGATGATGTCCGCCGTGTCGTAAATGGCCGGGTTATACATCAGAAATACTTTCTCGAAGCCGATCTCAAGCACCTTCCCGATATCGAGGATCAGGATGATCATGATGGTCGGGGCAATGCCGGGCAGCGTCACATGCCACAGCTTCCGCCACCGGTTCGCCCCGTCGATGCTGGCCGCTTCATACAGCTGAGGATCGACCGCGGTCAGCGCCGCCAGGAAAATGATCGTCTCCCATCCGATGTGCTGCCAGATTTCCGACAGGACATAGACCGGCCGGAACCATCCCGGCTCCATCATGAAGTTGACCGGCTTGCCGCCGAGCGCGGTAATCAGCTCATTGATGATCCCCCCATTCGGGGACAGGAACATGATCACCATGCTGGCCACGATGACGTTGGAAATGAAATGCGGAAGATAGCTGACGGTCTGCACCCATTTTTTGAACACGGCATTCCGGACTTCGTTCAGCAGCAGGGCCAGAATGATGGGCGCCGGGAAGCCGAAGACCAGCTTGTAAACGCCGAGCAGCACCGTGTTTTTCATCAGCACCCAGAAATCCGGGTTCTCGAAAAACATCCGGTAATACTTGAAGCCCACCCACTCGCTCGCCCAAATGCCCTTGAACACGTTGTAGTTTTTGAATGTAATCACGAGGCCGAACATCGGTGCATACTTAAAAATTGCGTAATACAGCAGGCACGGGAGAAACAGCAGCCATAAGTATTTGCTTCGTCTCCAGGCCCGCTTCAGCCTGCTCTGCATGGTCATGCCGCTGCGGCGCTTTACGTTCAGGCCCGGCAGGCCTGCTTCAACGATTCCCGACACTTCCGATTGTGCTTGTTTCACCCACATGCGCACCTCCCTCTTTGGTCATGGGCCGTGAAACCCTGTACCCGAATCATACTTGAACGCTTCTCCATAAATAAATCTGCACGTTTGTGAGGATATCCCCTTTTTCCGGGGTCAGCCGGAAGATTGTAGAGATACCCGAAAAGGTGAATATTGTTTGAATGCGAAAATAAATCTTATGATATACATAGATTGAACTAAAGAAAGGAATGTTCTAGGCATCTATTGGGCCGTTATAACAGGAAGTTCAATGCAAAACTTTAGTTCAATCTATATAGGTAACAGAGCGCACACTGCCGGAGGTGTTCAAGAGATGTCACTCATGCTGACGAAAAAACTGGGGTATACGACGCTTTTCACAAAATTGCTGCTTGGATTTCTGGCCGTCATCTTGCTTCTTGCCGCCTTCAACCTGGTTTCCTTCTTCTATTTAAAACGCCAGATCCACCAGGAGATCGTCAAGTACAACGAGCTGAGCATTAATCACGCGGTGGAGGGCTATGAGGATCATTTTCGGCTGACCCGGGAAATGGTGCTCGGTCTGAACCAGAACAGCCTCTGGGCGACCCACATCAATTTGCTCCGGCATGCCAGAGTCAACAAGGCTTACGGCTACGTCAACGACGTCATTGCCGAGATGAAGCAGCTGTACACGAATCCCTTCCTTTATATTGACAACCTCATCATTGACTTCCGCAGCGACGCCTACGTCATCGAGAAGGACGGGACAAGCAGCGCAAATGCGATGTTTAGCACGTATTACATTAGCCCTTCCTACCCGCCGGAGTTTTGGGACCGACAGTTTGACGAATCGTACGCCTACCGCGTGTTTCCGGCTGCCGCCTTTACCGAGAACACGGCGGGCCACACCGTGTCCAAAGGCGTGCTGATGCCCATGATCATTAAAATGATGCCTTACCGCGACATGTACTTCATCGTCATGATCGATGCCCAAAAGCTGACGCAGGACCTGCATGTGTCGATCAGCGACCAGTTTTATATTTTGAATGCTGACGGGCAGCCGCTCTACCAGACGTCGGCCGACATCAATTCGGGTCTCGTCACTTCGTTTGACCCGGGCCATTCCTATATGCAAACGAAGGATTACTATTATTTTTATAAAAAGGGGGCCGGCACGGGCTTCACCTATGTCAGCCGGGTTCCGGTCCAGAGCATTTCCGGCCAGCTCCTCAATCTGAACCTGATCCTGCTGTCGCTGCTCGCCATCGTCGGCGTCCTGATCGTGCTCACCTTCCTGTTCAGCCGGCGCATGCACCAGCCGATTCGGCTCATCGTCGACGAACTGAAGGGCTACGAGACCGACGCAGGCAGCGGCACGGATAACGAGCCCGTTCGCGAAATCGAGCTGATCACGCGAAAGATGCACCACATGCGCATCTCCCACCAAAGCATTTCGCGCGATCTGGCACGCAAAAACTCCATGCTCCGGCATTACGCCTACACCAACAAGCTGAAGAACATCCATATGAACCTGAAGGAGATCCAGGAGCTGACCGATACGAGCCTGCCTTACGTGGTGGTGGTCTACCAGGTGCTGTTTAAGGATGCCTTCGAGCATTATCAGCAGAAAACGGGTAAAGGCTCTTATTACCTCCGCGTGTACGTCGACAATGTATGGCGTCAGGCTTTTCCCGATGCCGTCACGATCCAGACTGAGCCCCATCAGATCCTGACGCTGCTGTTCCTGCCCGATCCGGAAGCGGATCTCACCCCATACATGCAGCGGCTGCTGCAGGTGTTCTCCGTGGACCGCGACAGCTATCTCGTCACGATGGCCCATGGAGCCGTTCAGCCGGCGGGGGCGGACTTCACGGCTGCGTATGAGCAGGTCCAGGAGCGGCTGAAGCTGCGCCGCCTGGTGGATGAAACGCAGTGGATTCGGCCGGACGCCCCTGACGGCGGAGCGCGAGGCGAGCGCTATCTCAAAGCGATGTGGGAGCAGGAGTTCCAGACCCGCCTGATGAGCGGCAGCGAGGAAGGCATGCAGGAGTGGGTCCGGCGCAGCCTGGACCAGCTCGAGAAGAAGCAGGCGGTGGCCAGCGACTACCGGCAGTTCGCCAAAGATGTGGCGGGCGAGCTGGATAAAGCGCTGCGCCAGATTCCCGCGGCCGCATCGGCCGATGCCGGCGGCCGCCTGGCGCTCGAGGAGACCCGGCGCTTCTACTGCCGGGCGCAGTACGAGCGCTGGTTCGCGGACCTGCTGCACCCTGTGCTGCAGGGAATCCGGCGCAAGACGGAGGAGCATGATCCGATCACATCGTTCGTGACGGAGTATATGTGCACGCATCTGGACGAGGACATCAACCTCGACATGATGGCCGACAAGCTGAACATTACGTCCGGCTATCTGTCGACGTACTTCAAGGAGAAGACGGGTGTCAATTTCAGCGATTATCTGAACGACCTCCGCATCCGTACTGCCAAGGAGCTGCTGCAGAACCTGGATCTGCGCATCCAGGACGTGGCGGCCCGGGTCGGCTACCGCAACGTGAACTCGTTCATCCGCATGTTCAAGCGCCATGCGGGCATTACGCCTGGGGAGTATCGGCGCAAATATGCATCGTAGAGGGGAGTGATGGCGGGCAGGCTGGGTGTGAGCAGCGTGGTGCAGGCAGGCGTCCGGTAAATGACAGCTCATAATAAAGCTGTTACCTCGGCGCTCGGGTCGACGCTTCGTTGGCATTGATGCTTGCTGATGCTTCGTGGTACTTCGGGTGCTCGAGTGACGCTCCGTGTACGGATCGTTCTTCGTTGGTACTTCGATGCTCGATTGGACGCTCCGTGTACGGATCGTTCTTCCGATCGCTGTTGTCTTTGGATTTCTTGACCGGAAACATAACAAGGGTGAAATCCAAAGACAAAGGCGACCGCTTCGCTTCTCCAGATCGATTCCGCCCACTCCGCTGGGTCGAGGTTGGAGTTACGGTGCATAAAGATTAATGGCATGATAGGCCGCCGAACCTCAGCAGGGCCTGCCGCCATCACATGTGGGTAAGTAAAAACCCCCACCCGGTCTGCGTATCCGAGTGGGGGTTCATGTTTTGGGCAACCCGCGCTAAGCTTGGGGCTGGACAAGACAAAGGCGGCCGCTTCGCTTCTCCAGATCGATTCCGCCCACTCTGCTGGGTCGAGGTCGGAGTTACGGTGCATAAAGATTAATGGCATGAACGGCAGCCGAACCTCAGCAGGGCCTGCCGCCATCACATGTGGGTAAGTAAAAACCTCCACCCGGTCTGCGTATCCGGGTGGGGGTTCATGTTTTGGGCAACCCGCGCTAAGCTTGGGGCTGGATAAGACAAAGGTGACCGCTTCGCTTCTCCAGATCGATTCCGCCCACTCCGCTGGGTCGAGGTTGGGGTTACGTTGCATAATGATTAATGGCATGAACGGCCGCCGAACCTCGGCAGGGCCTGCCGTCATCACATGTGGGTAAGTAAATAACCCCCACCCGGGCTGCGTATCCGGGTGGAGGTTCATGTTTTGGTTCGGCCCGCGCTAATCTTGGGGCTGGATAAGACAAAGGCGACCGCTTCGCTTCTCCAGATCGATTCCGCCCACTCCGCTGGGTCGAGGTTGGAGTTACGGTGCTAAAGATTAATGGCATGAACGGCCGCCGAACCTCGGCAGGGCCTGCCGCCATCACATGTGGGTAAAGTAAAAACCCCCACCCGGGCTGCGTATCCGGGTGGGGGTTTTGTTTTAGTCAGCCCGCGCTAAGCTTGGGGCTGGATAAGACAAAGGCGACCGCTTCGCTTCTCCAGATCGATTCCGCCCACTCCGCTGGGTCGAGGTTGGAGTTACGGTGCATAAAGATTAATGGCATGAACGGTAGCCGAACCTCAGCAGGGCCTGCCGCCATCACATGTGGGTAAGTAAAAACCCCCACCCGGTCTGCGTATCCGGGTGGGGGTTATGTTTTGGTTCAGCCCGCGCTAAGCTTGGGACTGAGTATTGGCCAGCGATGCGTGCGTGGTGCGTGGACTAGGGGTATGGTGCGAGGTGAGTACATCGTCGGGAAGATATGGCCATGACTCATGGTGCGAACGTCATCGGGTGGAGATGGCCGCGATGTGTGGTGTGGGCATATCGTGTGGAGCAGTGCATCGCGTATCGCGCGGGTGTCATCAGGTAGAGAGAGCAGCAGCGTGCATCCTGCGGGCGTTATCGTGTAGAGGCTACGGCGCGTGGTGCTGGAGCTATCGTGTGGCGATGGAGAGCTTGCACCGCGCGGGCGTCATCCCATGGTGCCGGCGTCTTGCGCATCGCGGGCGTCGTACTTCAGCTGCCCGCGCTTATAGGTGCGAAGGATGCGGATGCCCGCCGCATCCTTGGTGAAGAGCGCCACGTCCGCGGGCGCGCCGGGCGCAAGGCCCTGGGCCGCGGGCAGGCCCAGCAGACCCGCGGGGCGCACCGAGGCCATCGCCCATGCCTCGCCGAGGCTGGCGATGCCCCGCCCCGCGAGGTGCGCGATGCCGGCGGTCATGGGCAGCGCCGAGCCCGCAAGCAGCGCGGGCTGCCCGGCCAGGTGCAGCCGCCCTGCCGGCGTCAGCGTGACGCGGCCGCCGATATGCGTGTCGTACGTGCCGGGCGGCATCCCGCCGAAGCTGACGGCATCGCTGACCAGGATCAGCCGCTCGCCCTTCACCTTGGCGGCAACGCGGAGAAAAGCGTCCGGCAGGTGAAAGCCGTCCGCAATCACGCTCGCCCACAAGGGCTCCTCCGCCAGCTGATCCCATATGTAATTCGGGTGGCGGGGCAGCACCGGGTGGGCGCCGTTGCCCAGATGCGTGGACATGCGCGCCCCGGCTTGAACGGCCGCCTGGATCTGGGCCGAGTTGGCCGCAGTGTGGCCGATCGAGACCAGCACGCCGCTTCCCGTGCACCGCTCGATAAAATCCACGGCCTCCGGCCACTCCGGCGATACCGTGACGATCCGAATCCGCCCTCCGGCAGCCTCCTGCCAGGACTGGAACAATCCCCAATCCGGCGCCCTGACATACTGGGCGTCATGGGCCCCTCTCGGCCCGTCTTCCGGGGAGATAAACGGCCCCTCCAGGTGAATTCCCGCCATATTGTGATTGGGGTCCGTTTCGCACACTTCGGCAATCGTGCCGAGTCCGCTGCGCAGCGCTTCATCGCTGTTCGTAATCAGCGTGGGCAAATACGAGGTAACGCCCTCCGCCCACAGCCTCTCGTTTAACTGCCGGACGGTGTCCGCCTGCAGCGGATGGGTGTTGAGATCCAGCCCTGCGTAGCCGTTAATCTGCAGGTCCACCAGTCCGGGTCCGATGAGGGGCAGCTCCTGCCCGCCCGTCTGTGCCCTGGCAACCCGCCGGATCTCCGCCTCCTCCGGTGTCCCGAGCACCTCGTACCCGGCAATCACCCCGCCTGCCAGGGTGAGCCGGATATGCTCCCCGGTCAGGGCATGAATGCCCTCCAGCCGGGTCAGGGCGTCACGGCCGCCTGCTGCCGTAGGTTCCATGCCGCGGCGGTCAGCCTCCATACGAATCCCGGTCCAGGTATAACGTACAGTTCGGGTGCTCCCGCAAAATGGAGGCCGGGCAGGCGGTCGTGATCGGTCCCTCCAGCGTCTGCGTCACCGCGCTGCGCTTCGTCGGGCCCGGCACGATGCAGAACAGGCGGCTGCCGGAGAGAAGCGTAGGAATTGTCAGCGTCATCGCCGTTTCGGGCACCTCCCGGAACCGGTCAAAGCAGCCGTCCCGAACCTGCTGTTCCCGGCACATGTCGTCGAGCTCGACGATTTTTACTGTCTTCGGGTCGTTGAAATCGGCCACCGGCGGATCGTTAAAAGCTAAATGGCCGTTCTCCCCGATGCCGAGGCAGACGATATCGATTGGGGCCTCCTGCAGCAGTGCCGCATACCGTTCGCACTCCGCAGCGGGATCGGCGGAGCCGTCGATCAGGTGGACGGTTCCCGGGCGGACCCGGGAGAACAGCCGGTTATCCAGAAAAGTGCTGAACCGCTGGGGAGCATCGTCGTCCAGTCCGATATATTCGTCCATGTGAAACGCGGTCACCCGGCTCCACTCGATATCTTTATCCGCTGCGAGGTAGTCCAGCAGCTCGTTCTGCGACGGAGCCGCGGCAAACACGATCCGCAGGCTGCCCCGGTCCGCCAGGATCGCCTTCATTGCTTGGGAGACATCGGCTGCCGCCGCTCTTCCCATCTCGTCTCTCGACGCGTACTGCCGGACCTGAAGACGGTCCTTCCACCACTTTTTCTCCGCCAAACGGGGACTGGGCATGATCATTCCTCCTCCATTAATTTACGAACCGCTCTTGCTTATTGCTTGCTAATTGAAATGGAGCTCCGCTCCAGCAGCTCAAACAAGGAATTCAGGCAGTCGATCGTCGCCTCTTCCCCTCCCTCGGAAAAAGCATATCCGGCCGGGCGCTTGAGCTGCTCTTCCGTCAGGCTCGACTGAAGCCTGTAGTGGGTTTCGACCACCAAATAGCCGTCATACCCCTCTTCCACCAGGCGGCGCAGCAGGCCGGCGTAATCCACCTGACCTTTTCCGATCGCCACCGCTTCGGTATGATCTCCCTGCTTCACCGCATCCTTCAGATGGATGTGGCAAATCCGCCCCTCCAAAGCATCATAGCCGTCAGGATAAGGGACCTCCTGGTCCGGATCCCACAGGTCGTTGCCCGGGTCATACAATCCTTGAACATAAGGCGAATCCACCGCCCGGATCAGAGCTGCGGCTTTAGCCGCATTGGAGGCGTAGACCGCCGGATCCGCTTCCAGCGCGTAAATGACGCCATGCTGCTCCAGGATCGGCACCACGCCCTTTAATTCCCGGACAATATCGTCGAATGCCTCCTCCAGCGGGCCCTCGGCCCAGAAGCTGAAGCCGCGGACATGCCGGGTGCCGAGCCGCTGCGCCAATTCCGCATAACGGGTCAAAATTCCCCGGTGTTCGGCTACCTCTTCCGTATTCCGGAGGTTGCATTTAAACACCGGGGCGGATAAGCCGCTGACCTTCAGGCCAGCCGCCCGGATCGCCGCACCGATCTCCTCTATGCGTGAATCGCTCAGCCGGTACAGCTGCTCTCCGTCCACGGAGCGCAGCTCCAGCGCGGCCAGCCCGTACCTGCGGGCTATGCGGATCGCATCGGCGATGTCCTGGGAGATTTCGTCGGTAATGACGCCCAGTTGAAAAGCCGCATTCATGTCGCCCTTCCCCTCCTTTCATCACCATGATTCATCGTCTGTGCAAAATCAGATCATTGCACATCTTCTTGCATGTTTCAGATAACCCGTTATAGACTCCCAGGGTGCGTTTCGTCCAACCGTCATAGTCGGGATGCGGCAGCAGTATCTATGACACCGAGCCGGGAGAACCTGGACGGCTTTTACCACGCCGCAAGAAGCAAGCGGCAAAATCAGGAGCTGGCAACCGAGCTGATGCCCGTATCCAGCTTCACGGTTCTGCCGGTCTCCCGGCTTTCGTTGGCCGCCTCCAGAAACGCGATGACTTCCAGCGTCTCCGTCATGTCGATCGGAGCCGCGCCCGTTTGGAACATGCGGATCACTTCCTCCAGCATGCTGGCATAATACGGCTTGCCGTCCGCATACACGTCGACATGTTCAGTCCCCTGCTCACGGTGAATCAACGCTCCGAAACGGCGGTTGCCCTTCCGGTTGCCGCGCAGCGTTCCGACCCGGCCGTCCTCCCATACACCTACGGCCAGATCATGGTCGGCATTCGTGGTGACCGTGACCTCTTTACACCCTTTGCCCATGCTGCGGTACAGCATATCGGCGGCATGAATGCCGTACCAGTAAAAGCCCGGCTGCGTGGACTGCAGCTCCATGGGGCCGTAGGTATCCACCCCGATGATGTTCCCCTGACCGGCTGAGTCCAGCGCCCGGCCCAGGCCTTCCGACCAGCGGACGGAGGAGCAGCTCATAAGCGGAATTCCGTGCTCCTGTGCCAGCCGGTAAATCGCCTTGGCGTCACGGGTCGTGACGGCAAACGGCTTGTCGATAAAAACCGGCTTTCCATAAGGAACGATCTGCCGGAACTGCTCCAGGTGCACGCGCCCGTCCACGGAGAGCAGCAGGATGGCATCGGCGTTTTCGGCTGCCTCCTGGATGCTCTGGGCAATAGGGACGCCGCTGTTGTCCCTGACTTCAGCCGTGAATTTGTCCACCCGCCCGATACTCAGTTCAAAATCCGGCGATCCGCCCGGATAGGCGGCCGTCACTGTCCCGCCGCGCACATGGTGCGGGTGATCCGGATTGTTCAGCAGCTCGGCAAAGAGCGGCGCATGCGACGTGTCCAGCCCAATGATTGCGATCTTCAGCTCTTCTGTACTCATTTCCGTTCATCGCCTCTTCCTACAGTTTGATTTCCTTGCCCGTACGCGAGGACTCGTAAATGGCCAGGATCAGGTCTACCGATTTCCTCGCTTCCTCTCCCGAGATGAGCGGCTCACGATCCTCCCGCACCGCCTGAATCAGGTCGTCGATCAGAATGTAGTGCCCGTCGGAAGAAATGGCATTCGGGTCATCCGCGCCTTCGGCGGAGCCTTCCGACACGAGCGGGGCTGCATCACCGTCAACCGTTTTCCATACTTTAAAACCGCTGTCTCCGTAAATGATCGTCCCGTGCTCACCGTGAATTTCAAAACGCGGCTCCTGGCCGGGATTAACCGACGTCGTTCCTTGGATGACCCCAAACGCCCCATTCTTATATTTCAAAACCGCAACCGCTGTATCCTCCACCTCAATGTCATGAATTAACGGAGCCGTATAGGCAAAGACGCTGTCTACTTCCCCCATCATCCAGCGGATGATGTCGATGCCGTGCACCCCCTGATTCATGAGGGCGCCGCCTCCATCAATGGCCCAAGTTCCGCGCCATCCGGCGCTTTTGTAATATTCCGGGCTGCGGTAGTACTTCAAGTAGGCGTCACCCAGCACTAATTTACCAAGTTTGCCTTCGTTAATGGCCTTCTTGGTCAGCAGTGCATGCGGTGTGGTGCGTTTCTGGAATACGGTGGCCAGCTTGACGCCATGGCTCCGGCAGGCTTCGATCATCTCGTCCATGTCCGCCTTGGTAATGCCGAGAGGCTTTTCGCACAGCACATGCTTGCCTGCCTCCGCCGCGGCGACGGTTGCATCCCGGTGGCCTCCGCTGGGCACGCAGATGCAGACGACGTCCACGTCACACTCCTGAAGCATTTGCCGGGTATCCGTATATACGTGGGCCGCTCCGAATTCCTCTGCTATTTTTGCCGCTTTTTCCGGAACGGCGTCTACGACCGCCGCCAGCTCCGCTTCCGGATGGCTCACGATGGCTCTCGCGTGCAGAGGGGCGATCACGCCGGCTCCAATAATGGCAAAACGCATTTTTTTGCTCATACCAATCTCCTCCCGGTGGGAACCACCTGTAAGTTTACAACCCCATTCTAGTGGGACCCGTCTCCACGGCCAATCGCCCATTCTGCGGCTTTGCGCACAACTTTGGCGTCATCCGCAGGATCGAAGATGAATCCGTAAAGATGTATATGACAGCGCTCTCCGGGACTTGACCGTAAGCCAACAAAAAAAGCGCCCCCTGCCCTCCGGCAGGAAACGCTCTTCTTACAAAAAATAATTCGTGATCGACTGGTCGCTGGCCAGAAGGCCTTCGCTGTCCAGCTTCTTTTTCAAATACTTTTTATCCGAGGAAATAAACACGCTCATGATCAGATCGACCACGAACAGGAACGTAATATGATTGGACATAAAGGCGCTGTTATTGACGGATATTTTATCCGGGACAATAATATCGACGGCCGCGTTCTCCGTAATTGGCGAAGCGTCGTAGCAGGTGATCGCGATCACCTTCGCCTGATTGACCCGCGCGATGGATACCGCATCGATAATTTCCCTCGTTGAACCCGAACGGGAGAAAGCGATGACCACATCGTCCGGACCGCACTGGGAGGCGGCGATCTTCATTTCCCTGCTGTCATTGATGGCTTCCGCCATCTCGCCGATAATCGCCAGCCGGTTACGTAGCGCCATCGCCGCCAAAAACGAATCGAACAATCCGATGACCACGATCCGGCGGGCATTCTTCAGCAGATCCACGACCTGGTTCAGCTGCTCCTCCGTCACGAGCGCGGATGTATTCACGATCAGCTCATTATAATCCAAAGCGAGCGCATCAATGGGATTGATCTCGCGTCTTTCCTTCTTCTTCGCCTGCATATCCCGGTAGAACGCGTCCTGGGCAAAGGCAATCTTGAAGTCGTTGAAGCCTTTGTAGCCGACCTTTTTGCAGAAGCGGTTAATGCTCGTCTCGGATACGCCGATCTCATTCGCAATCGCCGTGATGGTATTGCGGGTAATAAACTCCGGATTATGAATGACAAAGTTGGCGATTTGATTTTCGCCGTAGGTTAACTTTTGGGTTTGCGATACGATTTTGGCGATGACGGCCGGAACCTGTGAAGACATGTGACCTCCTCCTGACCTACCTGTGGGAAAATAGCTACTCCGGTAACCCCCGCTAGCACACCCCATTATATCATACAAGGGAAGGTATTTAGAAAACGATGTCACAACGCCGCCGCATGGCCGCTCTTCCAAGCCTCGACTTCCCGGTAAAAGGCTTCTTCGCTTAAAGAACCGGTTTGGATCAGGAAGGCGTAATCCAGTACGTTCGGCAGGAAAGGCAAGCCCATCATCTCCTTGCAAAAGGCGTGGGCAGCGATTTCGCTGCACTGAACAACGCTCGAGCGCTTCACCAGCCTCCTGCCCAGCCGGAACACCTCGACCGGCTCCAGCATGTCGTTCGTAAACTGCCCGGCCCGGTACTCCACATAGTGAAAAAATTCATGCGCCAGGTGGATATCGACCAGCCGCTCCAGCTCATCGTCCTGAGGGGCGGGTGGGCGCTCCGAATGTGGATCTGGCGTGCGCTCTGACGGCTGCAGCGCATTGCCTGGGCCTGATTTCGCGTCCGCCGAATGATTTGCCTGTTCTCCTGGGCTCATGACCGCCCGGTATGCATCCGCCATACCGCGAAGAGATGCGGCGTAAACGACCACCTCCGGCGGTGTTTTGTTAAAATCGATCTGCGCCCGCAGAGAGAGCTGATGAAACGTACCGGAGCGGTCGGTGATTTCGTAGCGGAGGCCTTCCCTGCGGTACAGCTCGCGGATGGACATGCCCCGGCAGGCCTGTGCCGCTTCCCTGCCCCTTTGAAGCGACCTGTCCACATAATAGGCCAGGCGGTCCTGGGGAATTTTGCGGTACAGCGGGTCCTTGGTGAGCTCCGCATGGGCGAGCAGCTCATCGGTCAGTCCAAGTTGTTGAACATTCAAACCGTATCCCTGGAACTCCGGCATGCCTTTCATCCCCCTCCTCGTGTTCTAACCTTGATCTATCTCTTCATCTCTTTAGCTGTTCTATTGGTACGCAATGACGATCATTTCGTCCTCGGACTTCAGCATCTCCGTTTCAAGCGTGAGAATCGACAGCAGCTGCTCCTTCGTCTGCATGCCGGTCAGATCCAGCATTTTCTCCTTATAAAAGGCAAACACCTTCGGGATCGTCGCGTTGGCGTCAGAGTAGATCGTATTGTCGTCCAGAAATTCGTTAAGCCGGTCATCAGCCGCAGCTTTCGTCACTTTCGTAAATTGGACGCCGCTCTTCTTGAAGCGGACAACCCCTTCGCGGTCCAGCACGGCGACGTAGTTGACCTTCTTCTTCATCAGGCCGAACAGGGACTTCTTCGTCTGCTCCGCTTCGAACAGACTCCACCGTCCGCTCTGTGCCGCCAGCCGGGTGTTCTCCGGCGATTGGTCGACCGAGCTGGCCGCGACCGCCGTCATTTCTTCCAGCGGCATCGCCTGCTGTCCGAGGTCTTTGGAGCGCAGCTCGGTCGAGCCGGTTGCGATAGCCCGCAGAATGTTCTTCTGGCTGTCGATTTCTATCGTAACCTCAACCGTCTCCTCGCTGGCTCCCGATTGGACGATCCGCTCCACGATGTCGGCCCGGATCCGCTTGATATCCTCTTCCGTCGGATTGACGACGGTCCGCTCCAGCTGTTCCTTGACCATGGCCAGCGCCACCCCGATCGTGGAGACGTAAGGCGCGTTGCTGGCGATCTGACTCTTAAAGCCTTCCCGTTCGGCCATCGCCGGCACCAGCACCGCCCCGCTGCCACCACCGCCAACGAGCGTAACAAAGGCCCGGTCCAGCTCATAATCCTGGATCATTTCATTTACGGTTTTCATCGTTTTATCGATCGCAATGTCCATCACCTTGCGCGCGGCTTCCTCCACGCTCAGACCGACGTGTGCGGCAAGGGCTTCCCATGCTTTTACTGCCGCTTCCTTGTTACCATATGCATAGTCGCCCTCCGGCACGTAGCCGAGGATGTTGGCTGCACCCGCCAGCGTATACGAGAACTCCCGTCCATTTCCGCACTCGCAGATGGCGTATTCGGCCGGATCGCCTTCCCGGGGGCTGACGAATTTCACTTTCGGACTGACGATTTCGTCCGCCGGTGCAAACGCCTCGTACTCCTTGCCGGCGATGTGCGCGCTCCGCGGGCCGACGTCAGTAATTTTGCCGCCGGACACCTTGATCATGCTGCCGCCGGCAATGCCGAGCGTGCGGACGTCCAGCGACTGCAGGTACGTGCGGTGGCCGCCGACCTGGGCGTTCTGGATCATGACCTTGCCGTTTTTAATGACGGAAATGTCCACGCTCGTTCCGCCGACCTCGAAGAAAATGCCGTCCGAAATTTTCTCATACATCAAAGCGCCCGCCACCCCGGCCGCGAGGCCTGACAGCATCGTCAGAATCGGGCGCTTCCGTACCTCATCGATGCTCATCACGCCGCCGTCGCAGCGCATGATCATCAACTGGGACTGGATATTGGCGTTTTTGACGGACTTCTCGGTCATGTTGGCCGTTTCCATCATTTTCGGAATCAGGGATGCGTTAACGACCGCCGTCCGCGTCCGCGTCTTCAGCCCGTACAGCTGGGAAATTTCGTGGCCGCCGGTGGCATAGATGCCCTTGCGGTTCGCCAGTTCAATGACCCGCAGCTCATTGGTCGGATCGTCGACGCTGTACGCCTCGGAGGCGACGATGACTTCGGCCCCCTGCTGAACCAGGGCGTCGATGGCGGTTTCAATGTCTGCGTCAGTGAGATTTTTGGAGTCGAGGAACGTATGATATGTTTTCAAAAACTTGCCTGGCGCCAGCTCAATATCCCCCGGATTGGACTCGGACCTTGCGCTCATGCCGTCGAGTCCCGTGCCCATACCGATGATGCCTACTCTGGCCACGTCCCCTTCGAGCAGGGCGTTGGTCGCCTGGGTTGTCCCATGGGCGATAAATGTGACATCCTCCGGGAGAATGCCCTGGCTCTCCAGAATCCGGTTCAATATCTGCACGATCCCTTTCGCCACACCGTCCTCATCATGGTGCGTCGTCGGGATTTTCATTTTGCCGATGACTTCAAACGTTTCGTTATCGATGACGGCCGCGTCCGTAAACGTTCCGCCGACGTCGATGCCTACCCTTACTTTTTTTCTCTCCATGTTACCCTCCTGAAGTCAGGACAGGGGAAGGCCCGCATCAAGCCGCGCAGTCCGTTCCCCGCCCGGAATCATCCGTAAAAGCCGTCTTTATCAAAATACCATGAATGCACCGATGATCATCGAGATCAGGACGGCGACCATCATCCAAGGCAGCGTCTTCTTCAAGATTTCGTTGATGTCGGTCTTCGTAAAATCCGAAACCCATACGTTATGCGAGTTCGTCGGGTCGGACACGGCCTGCACGTTGCTGACCACGCGCAGCGCCAGCATGGCAGCGACCGGCGTCATACCTGCCGTCACGAACAGGGCGGCGATGCCGCTGCCTAGACCCCATACGTTGAGCGGACCACGGTAAATCGCCAGCGGCGACAGGATAGTGAAGAAGAGAATGTACATGATCGGATTGCCCGGAAGCACCGCCTCAATGAGCGGGGAAATCAGCGCCGAAACCTGCGGCGCCATAACCGAATTAAGCAGAATGCCGATGCCGATCATCAGTGCCATGGCGCCGGCGACGTCCTGGATGCCTTCGATCAGCGCGCTGGAGAGCACGTGGATCGGGCGCTTCGGCCAGGCCAGCAGGATCGTGACGAGCGCGCCGATGATGACGGCGGGAACGATATCGATTTTAAAAGCGAACACCAGAATAACCGGCACCAGCGGGCTGATCAGCGCATAGGTCGGCACTTTCTTGCCGTCACCGCCGGTAGCTGCGGGCATCGCCCACGCTCTGCGGCCTTTGCCGTCCTTGCGGATATAGAACACGATCATGGCCAGGGACAGCACGATCAGCGGCAGCGCGGCCACCATCGTGTAGTCCGCGATCTGCTCAACCGAGAGTCCGAGCACATCAACATACACAGCCCAGTTGGATACGTTGAAAAGTGCGCCCACCCCGACCGCGGACAGCACAACGATCGACGCAACGAACTGCGAAATGCCGGCGGTCAGCATGATCGGAATAACGATCGTACCGACCAGGATCACCATGCCCAGCCCGCCTGCGGCGGAGAAAATAATGGACGCGGTCACGAAAAACAGAATCGCGATCAGCATCGGCTTATCCCCTGCCAGCTCGGCGGCCTTGCGGATAATCGATTTGGTAATGCCGACCTTGTTCAAGATTTGTCCGAACCAGGCGCCGAACACGAGGCCGGCAATCGCCCCGGACAGCCGCATCGAGCCGGACGCCAGGATCGTTTTGGCAATGCTTGTCGTATCGGGATTATTCGAGTTCCATGGTACCCCGGCGATGATCGCAAACAGGATCGCCATCAGCGGAAGCGCCAGAATTGCCGGGATTTTGCGCGTCATCATCAGCCCGACGAACACCAAAAACACAATCAAAATACCGATCGCTTGCACCCACATTACACCAGTCACTTTGGTTACCCCTCTCGTCATGAGATTCCTTCACGTGGTTCCTTCATATGCTTAATAATTCATGGGCTATATTTCCAAATGGGCCCCTTGCGCTTTGAGCTGAGCCTGCACTGCTTTGATGTCCACATCCTGCACGTTAACGCCATGTTTGGCCGCGTATGCCGCAGCCACGCCCCCCGCATGGCCGATCGCCCCTGTCGTCGGGGTCGTTCGCATGGCCGCCTGCGCTTCAAACGTCGCCGAAATGCAGCGGCCGATGACGATCAGATTTTTCACAGAATTCGTGATCATGCAGGAGTACGGAATGCTGTACATGCCGCCCCACTCCAGCTTCTGATGCTTCGTCCCTTCCCCGTCCGGGCTGTGAATGTCGATCGGATAGCCGGAATGGGCAATGGTATCGTCAAAAAGCTTCTGTTCCAGCAGGTCCTCGGCGGTCAGCGTGTACACCCCTTTGATCTGGCGGGAGCTGCGCACCCCGATGTTCGGACCGGTGGACTCCACAACTGCGTTCTCGAAGCCCGGAATGTATTTGCGGACAAACAGCTCCAGCTCGCGGCACTGCTTCCGTCCTTCCATCTCGGCCAGGCTGAGGCTGAACGCATCGGTCGGATCGTGGCCCAATATCCGGGTTGTGTTCAGAATGACCTCGCCCGGATTGTTCGTTTCGAAGAACAGCACGTTTTCGCGCTGGATCGAAATTTCGCCGCGCTCCTTCGCCTTCCGGAACAAGCTGTCAAAGCCGCCGACCGACAGACGCGGCGCCTTCTCGATGATGGAGGTGTCGCCGTTGTATAGCGGAAAATCCTCCGGATGCGCATGGATGTACTCCTTCACTTTGGGGATGTTCACGTTGTACATTTTCATTTTCAACGTCATTGGCTGCATTGCCCCGTCGGACTCCCGGCCTTTCGTGAACTCCGCTCCGGCGCCTACGGAAAGGTCCCCGTCCCCAGTTCCGTCAATAAACACGGATGCCTCAATGTCGGTCAGGCCCGACTTGTTGCACACCTTGATGCTGACGATGCGTCCGTCTTCCGCCTTCACGCCGGCGAGCATCGTGTGGTACAAAATCTCTCCGCCGCTCTCGGTCACCATCAGCTCCAGTTCATGCTTCATCGCCTCGGCGTCGAAGGGGGTTACCGAATACGTAAAGCCGACCGTGTCAAAAATATGCCCCGGCGACTTCCCCTGCCGCTTCAGCCGTTCGATCAGCTGGTCGGTAAAGCCCCGGATCGCCAGCTTATCCCCCGCATGGAAGGTCATCATCGGTCCGACGCCGTTCGCCGTCAGCGTACCACCGAGAAACCCGTGCGACTCCACGATCAGCGTCTTGGCCCCCGAGCTTGCGGCCGCCACCGCAGCCATCGAGCCGGAAATACCGCCGCCCATAACCACCACATCATACTTCAGCTTGTTCTCCAATTCGTCCTCACTCCTCCGGTAAATGATGTATGATTGCTTCTTGATTCATAGACTATCAAAACCACAGGTTTATGTAAACGCTTTTAAGAAAATATTTTTCTATTTATCCGGATTTTTAGTAAATTATTTTCCGACGGTTCTATTGTGCGGTTACACGGCATATAACAATGAGTTTGGAGTTGGAATGGGTGGAGGAGTTTGCGGACATTGTTGGAACGGAAAGTGGTCAGGGGAAAGTGATAGGAGATAGAGTAATAAGGAAGATTACAGCACAGTGGTAGTGGATAGTAGTGGGGAAGAAATTAGGTAGCTTGGGGAAGTCAGTCTCGCCTGCCCACGAATTGCCACCCTTCAAAGGCACACTCGAAACAAAAAAGCACCGGAATCCATCCGATGCTCCCTTCAACAGACCTGCTAACGCTGTTTGTTGTATAGATTACTTCTCATAGTTTTTCGCCATAAACGGCTCCGCCAGTCTCGACGGGTGCAGCTTGCGACCGAGGCCGAAAAACTCGCAAAAGCTCATGATCAGCGGGTTCCACCGCTCGGGGTTGATGTAGTTTTTCTCCCCCATCAGCAGCTCCTCGTCGATGTGGATCCGCTTGATCTTCATCTCCATCGCCGCGATGGAGCTCGGCTCCTCAAAGGAGTGGATCTGCACCAGCTCCGCCTCCAATTGAACCGGGCACTCCCCGGCCCGCGGCGCTTTTACCAGGTCCGACGGGACTTGCGTAAACCCGGAAAGACCGAATTTATCCGGTTCGTACCGGTAGCCCATCTCCGCCTTGTGATCAGGGACGGGGTTCACCCCTGTCGTCAGCGCCAGGCGATCCACTTGACTGACCAGATCGGCCGACGGCAGATTCAGCACGCACTCGCGCTCACGTTTGATGTTTTGGACCGTCTTCGATTTGCCGCTCATGCCGAGCATGCAGGACTGATTCAGCCACCAGGCCGAAGACATCGGGGCTAAATTGGCCGAACCGTCCTCATTCAAAGTGCTGATCAGAACTACAGGCGTACCAAAGTAGAGAATATTAGGTTCAATCGTTGTAAGCATCCTCTTACTTCCCCCTATCCATTTGTAAAAAATCGTTGACCAAGGGATATCCTGCAGGGCTGCAGCCACCTCAAGAAATATCTCGGCTTAAGTATACTGCTGCCGGTGAGAGCTTGGAAGGCTTCCCAAGTATAAGCGCAAGATAACAAAACCGCACAAACAGGCGCAGATGCTTGGGGCCATTCGGGGCCCCAAGCCAAAAAGCACCGGGATCTCTCCCGGTGCCTCAATCTATCATATAAAGCTACAGCAAAGCGGATCCTATCCGGCCCCCGGCACATGTGGTGAACCTTTGACATGCGCCGCCATAGTGAACCTGCGCTCACCGGACTGCCCTTATACACACGCTTTACCCTACACCGAATACAGCCGCCTGTCCTCCTCTTCCTTCAGCCAGACCTGCATAAATCCCGGCTCCCGGTTGTCCCACAAATGGTACGGAATGAAGCGGTACTGCTGCTGCCCGTCGAACCCGGTGAGCGCAACGATGCCGCCCAGCTCTTCCCGCTGCTCCATGCCGAAGGAAATGCCCGGCCGGACCGCAAACTCGTCATAAACAAGTTTCGGGTTATCCGCCTGCTCCAGGCAGTACACCAGCGGTCCGCGCTGAACCGCGACACGTCCCCGGTCGGCCTCGACCTCCGGCCGCGCGTGCACCTGCTGAACCGGCATCTCCATCACGTAGTCAATCGTGTCGCCCGGCTGCCAGCGGCGGCTGAGCACGAGGAATCCCCGGTCTATGGTCCAATCCGCAGGAGCCACGCTCTCCCCGTTAATGGACAGCTTCGCCCCGCGGCACCATCCCGGAAGGCGCAGCCGAACCGCGAATTCGGCCTCCCGGGCCGGCTCCACCTCGACATGCACATGCCCGTCCCAAGGATAGCGGGTTACGGTATTCATCAAGACCCGGCTGCCATCCTTCAGTTCCAGATCGGCCGTGCCGGCGACGAACTGCAGCATGACGGGGCCTTCCTCGTTCACGGCGTAATTGTATCCGCCGATCGAAGGCAGAAACCGCACCAAATTCGTCGGGCAGCAGGACGTGTCGAACCATTCGGTCCGGTGATGATCGCCCTGTGACGCCAGCGGGTTGACGTAGAAGAAACGGTCGCCGGACAGCGAAATCCCCGCCAACGCCCCGTTGTACATGGCGCGTTCCACGACGTCGGCGTACTTCGCCTCGCCAAACAGCAGGCTCATCCGGTGGTTCCAGAACACCATCGCGATCGAGGCGCAGGTTTCGCAGTAAGCGCTCTCGTTCGGGAGGTCATAGTCGTTCGTGAACCCTTCATTATGCCGGGACGGCCCGATGCCTCCGGTAATGTACATGTTCCGTTCGACCGTGTGCGCCCACACCTTGCGCAGGGCGTCTTCGTAGGTCCGGTCTCCGGAGGCCAGCACCACATCTGCCATGGCGGTGTACAGATACATCGCACGGACGGCGTGTCCGGTCACCTTCTCGATGTCCCGGACAGGCACATCGTCCTGGCAGTACGCCGGTCCCCACTCCTCGCGGTCCCATATCGCACCATGGCCATGCCCGTGCCCCCGCTCCTCGAGCAGCCACAGGGCGAGCTTCCAATAACGCTCCTCACCGGTCGCGTGATACAGCTTGATCAGCGCCAGCTCGATCTCCTCATGGCCTTCCACCCAATGCCGCTTGCCCGGCCCGAACAGGCTGTCGTAATGGTCAGCCAGCTTGCAGGCCACGTCCAGCAGCGTGCGCTTGCCCGTAGCCGCGTGGTACGCAACCGCCGCTTCGATCAGGTGGCCGCCGTTATACATTTCGTGCTTCTCCATATCCGTCCACTTCTGGTCCGGGGCTTCGAGCGTGTAATACGTCGTCAGGTATCCATCCGGCTCCTGCGCCGCTGCGATCAAGCCGATGATCCGGTCGATCTCCGCCTCCAGCTCGGGGTCCCGGTCCGCCATCAGCAGATATGCCGCGCCTTCAAGCACCTTGTACACATCGGAATCGTTAAAATAAATCCCCTCAAATTCCCCTTCCATGAGTCCGGCCGCTTTGGCGAAATTGCTGATCCGCCCGGTCGATTCGCATTTGTCCAGACAGGTCCGGAGCGTCACCTGCTTGCATACCTCCAGCCTCTGCTTCCACAGTTCATCCTGGATCTTCACTTGAGTAAAAGGCACGCCCTGCCAGCCCTGCTGTGATTGAGCCGTTGTCATCCTGCACCCTCTCCCTTCATGCAATTTCTTGCGATGCTTATCCTTTCAACCCCGTCAGGGTAATTCCTTCCAGAAAATAACGCTGTCCCAGCAAAAAAATGACCACGCACGGGAGGATGACCACCGCAGAGGCTGCCATGAGCAAATCCCACTGGGCCGAGTAGCTGCCCTGGAACATCTGCAGGCCAAGCGCCAGCGTGAAGCGGCTGTCGCTCTTCAAGTAAATGAGCGGTCCCATAAAGTCGTTCCATGTGCCCAGGAAGGTGAACAAAGCGACGACGATGACCGCGGAGCGGCTGAGCGGCAGAATGATGCGCCAATAGATTTGAAAGTAACCCGCCCCGTCGACAAATGCCGCTTCGTCAAAGTCCTTCGGAATCGACATATAGAATTGCCGCAGCAAAAAGATGTTGAAGATCCCGCCTCCGAAAAAGGAAGGCACGATGAGCGGATAATACGTATCGTAGAACCCAAGCTCCTTCCAGCCGAGAAAGCTCGGGATGAGCGTCACCGCTCCCGGCAGCATCATACTCGACAGAAGGACGGCGAACACGGCATCCCGCCCTTTCCAGCGGATCCGTGAAAACCCGAACGCCGAGATCGTGCTCGTCAGTACCGTTCCGATCAGCACGCTTGCCACAATGACCAGCGTATTGACGAAGTACGTGCCAAACGGGAGGGACGTAAGCGCCCTTTTATAATTGTCCCAGTGGAAGGGATGCGGAATCCATTCCGGCGGCATCACGAAGATTTGCGATAAATCCATCAGCGAGCTTCGGATCAGCCAAATAAACGGGATGATAAACAGCAGCGAGATCAGTCCAAGCGCCACATAGCCCGCGCCCAGCTTCAGTCTGGATTCCCTCATGACGGCCCGCCTCCTTCGTAATGAACCCAGGATTTCGACGATCGGAACACGAGGAACGTAAATGCCAAAATGATCACGAACAGCACCCAGGCCAGCGCCGAAGCATAACCCATTTCCGTATCCCGGAACGCGGTCCGCCACAGGTAGAACACGAAGAACAAACTCTTGTCGTTCGGTCCCCCCTGGGTCAAAATATACGCCTCGTTAAACACCTGGAATGAGCTGATAATGGTCATCACCGCATTGAAAAAGATCGTCGGCGTCACCATCGGAATCGTTATATGACGCAGCTTGTGGTACCACCCGCCTCCGTCCACATCAACCGCCTCGTAGTACTGCTTGGGAATGCCGGACAAGCCCGCCAGAAAAATGATGACGGTCCCTCCGATGCCCCACAGCGTCGTCAGCACGATGGAGGGGATAACGCTCTTTTCGGAAAAAATCCAGTCGCTCGTCGGCAGATGAAGCCATTTCAGCATCATGTTGATCAGCCCCAGGTCCGGGTTGAGCAGCCACATCCAAATCATCGCCGAGGCTACCGCCGGCACGATGCTCGGCAGATAAATGATCGTCCGGAACAAGGCGCGTGCCTTAATGTTCATGTTCAGCAGCAGGGCGATAATGAAGGAAATGATGATGCAGGCCGGCACCCGCAGCACGACGAAATAAAACGTGACGCCAAGCGAGCGGTAGAAGCTCTCGTCCTGGCCGGAGAAGAGCCGGGCATAATTGCCGAAGCCGATAAAGGACACCGACTCCTTGAATACGTTGTAATCGGTCAAGCTCAGCACAAAGCTCGCGATCATGGGACCGGCGGTAAACAGAATAAACCCGAGTACCGCCGGAGCCGTAAACAGCAGCCCGTAGAACAGAGCTTTGCGTTCCCGTACGCCCGCCTTGCGGCGCACAGGAACCGGAGCGTTCATCGGAATGTTCGTCTGCATGTGTACTTTAAGCCCCCTATTTTACGTCTCGCCGTCCCTGCACCTGTGCCTGAGCTTTGGCCGCGATGCTGTCCATCGCCTCCTTGGCCGTTGTTTTGCCCAGCCATACGTTATCCATGGCAGGATTGACGATATCCATGATCTTGTTGAAGTTCTTAACGTAACCGGTAGGCGTAGCATGGCTATGATTGAGCACGACGTCAATAACCGCATCTTTGTAGCCTGATGGCCGGGAAGGTTGATTCACCGCCCATTTCGACAGCAGGGCATCATCCGTATACCAGTCCTTCAGCGAAGGCATCCAGGTGCCGTAAGTCAGCATCTCGATTGACGCATCTGGGTCTATAAGCGCCTTGAGCAGCTCCCAGGACTCTTGGGGATGCTTGGTCGATTTAAAAATGGAAAACATCGCGCAAACTACCGTAGTCGCCGGCTTTTTCATGACAGGAAGCACCCCGACGTTAAAGTGAACCTTCGATTCCGCAAGCGTGCTGGTATTCCATTGTCCGTCAATTACCATCGCCACTTTTCTTGTCTGCAGAGCCACATTGGTTGCCGGGATGTTCTTGGCCTGCAGCGGTGACGGAGCAACGTGGTACTTATTAATCAGATCGGCGATATTCTGCAGCGCCTCGACGGCTTCCGGCTGGTTCAAAGCAAACGTTTTGCCGTCCGGAGAGACAAAGTCGCCGCCGTTTGAAAAAATAAAGCTGCTGTACGCTCCCCACCAGTTGCCGGGGTTCACTCCGTATTGCTTAATGTTTTTCGGATCAAAATTCGGATCGTCCGCATTCCGTCCTTTGTTGTCCAAGGTCAGCTTCTTGGCGGTATCCACGAACTGTTCCCAGGTCCACGCTTCCGATACTTTGGAAGGCGGCGGCGTCAACCCAGCCTCCTTGAAAGCATCTTCGTTATAAAAAAGCGTAAACGATTCCGGGCCGGGGGCTATACCGATAATATTGCCGGGCTCCGAGGAATAGGTGATATTTGGAACCAGCGTATCGGTCTTAATTTCGGGGTCCTTGTCCAGGAAATCCTGAAGATTCAGGAATTTCCCCTGTTCCGCAAGCGGAAAGGCGATCGTCGCCGATTCCATCATCGCCACGTCCGGTTCATCGTTGCCGGCAACCATGGTCGTCAGCTTGGTGTCGTAATCGGTAGGAATCTGCTGCAATTCGACCTTTACGTTGGGATGCTCTGCTTCGAACCGGGCGATGACCTTTTTGTTTACGGCAATTTCATTAGGCGCTCCCCATAAGGTGAGCCGGAGCTTGATCTGCTCGCCGGCCGCCGCCTGGGTTCCCCCCTTGTCCGCGCTTCCGGCTGCAGGCCCGCCGCTTTCCTCTGACCGGGTGCAGGCGCTCAGCAGCAATCCTGCCGTGAGCAAAAATGCAATCGCTGCCGTCAGCGGCTTTCGGTGTTTTTTCATCATGAACTTTGACCCCTCTCCTGCTTTACGATGATTTCATAGCTGCAGCCTATGTTGCCTTTGATTATAGATTTTAGGCAGCGCTTTCAAAACCGGATTATTTTTGGAATGGTGGACTTTGATTAGAAAAGTGGGGCAGTGTGATGATCACGCGTGTTCCCTGGCCTACAGCGGATTCGATATCGATGCCGTACTCGTCCCCATACGCAAGACGAATGCGGGAAATCGTGTTTTTGATGCCGATCGAGGCGGACTCTGCATACAAAATCCGCTGAACCGTTTCCCGGCTCATGCCGCGGCCGTTATCTGAAACAACCAGCACACGAGTCCCGTCCTTGATCTCTCCGGTAACTTCAATGCGTCCCCCTTCTTCCATTTGCTCGAAGCCGTGGAGAATGGCATTTTCGACGAACGGCTGGAACAGCAGCCTCGGCACCGGGGTGTCCAGCAGCTCGGGAGCGATGCCAAAATGAACCGTGAACTTCGATTCAAAGCGGGCCTCCATAATGTAAAAATAGTCCTTCATCCACTCGAGCTCCTCGGCAACCGTTACGGCTCCCCAGTCCTTGCGCGAGGTGTAATGCAGCATATTGGACAGGCGGACGAGCATCCGGTTCAGCTCCCTCTGTCCCGATTCGATGGCCATCCAGTTCATGATGTTCAGCGTATTGTAGAGAAAATGCGGGTTCATCTGCATATTGAGCGCCATGATTTCCGCCTCTTTCTCCTTGATCCGGATTTCATAGTTTTCCTTCACCAGCGTTTCGATGCGCGAATTCATCCGGTTGAACCGCTGCAGCAGCACCCCGAACTCGTCATGGGTTTTGACCTCTACCCGGGTCTGAAAGTCCCCTTCGCCGACCGAGCGCATGGCGGTGAAGAGCTGCCGGATCGGGCCAGTCATTTTGCGGACGATAAAATAAGCGAACAAGTATGCAATCAATGCCAGGAGCGCAGCCAGCAGGATCGTCGACGTGCGGATGGTCGGAATAAAGCCGCGGACGAGCGTGGATTCCGGAATCAAGACCACCGAGAGCCAGCCGGTTACGGCAGAGCGGTCGAAGCACAGGATCGTCTTTTGGCCGTCCAGGACCAATCGCTGCGTTCCGCTTCCAGCCTTTCGAATGGCGTTCACCCATTGTTCATTGAACACTCGGGTTACCTGGGAGGCGTTCGAGCTGGCCACGACCTTGTTATCCGGATCAATCACCAAATAGCTCGATCCTGTCGGAATGCTCTGCTCGAATTGGGAGTTGAAAAAGTCCGCTTTAAAGCCAATCGTCAGTACCGGCCGCTCCACGTTCGGCCGCAGCCTGGCAATCGTGGAATTATCGACATAGGAAAATTCCATCAGGCGGGTGGCAGAGAACATATACCGGTATTCGATATCGCTGTTTTGCAGCCAGGGCTGATCGAACATTTGGACGAAATCGTAGGTCGGATACCAAACCATTTTGCCATGTGCCCTCTCCGCCTCCTGATACAGCGCCGTACGGGTCGGATCCCCCTGCGGAAGATTCCGCTGTGAACCGAAACTGTAATAGGAAGTCCACAGCTGGTACGTGTACACATCCTCATTTTGCGTAAAATACTTGCTCAGAATGGCGGACACCTGCCTGTCCGCATTCAGCAGCTCCGACGGGACGGAAGGATCCAGCTGGTTGAAGATCCGAAAAAGGTCCCGGTCGACGAACAAGGCCAAGCTGCCCTGGTCTACCTTCCTCAGCTTCGTATCCATGACTTCATTGCTCTTCTTGACGATTTCGAGCACGTTGTTTTGCGCCTGATCCCGCATCGAGCTCAAGCTGTTCCGGTAGTAGATGAAGCTCAGGAGCAGCAGGGGCAGCGCAATGAGAACGACATAGCTGGCCAGAAGCCTGGAGCGGAATTTCATCTGGACCTTCCCTCCCCTGATTTTTGCTGTCCGGCCCAATGACGGTACGCCTCCGGCGTAACGCCGACATGCTTTTTGAAGCTACGGGAAAAGTATTTCGTATCGCGGAAGCCGCACCTTTCGGCGATCTCGTACACCTTTAGTCCGCTGCCGTCCCGCAGCAGCTCTTCGGCTTTGCGCATCCGGATCTCAATGAGAACATCCGAGAAAGAACGGCCTGTCGCCTCTTTGAACAAGGTGCTGAAATAAGACGGGTTGAAGCGGAACGACTCCGCCACCGATTCCAGCGATAAATCCTCCATGTACCGCTCACGCATCAGTTCCAGGCAGCTGTCGATCACGAGCTCGCGTTTGCTTTTTTTCTGCTCCTTCAGCGTGACGCCCATTTGCTCGAGCACCGAATCCAAAATCTCCAGCAGCTCCGCAAACCGCCGACAGGTGCGGATCTGCTGTACGGCTTCTTCCGTCAGCGGGTTCATCCCCCACCCTGATTTGCTGTCCGCCAGCTTCAGCAGGAGCAGGCAGGTTTGGTCCTTGACGGACTGCGGCTCGGCCATGCCGTCAGCCGACATGGCGGTCACGGCTGTACGGCACAATTCCTTTGCACCTTCCGTATCGCCGGCATTCAGGAGATCCAGCAGTTCTGCGGCAGAGCACATTAAAACCGGATGCACCGGCAGAAGCTCGCCATGAAACAAGATCGCCCCATGCTGGTCGTAAAACAGATACGGCAGCGCAGCCAGAGCCGTCCGGTAAGATTGAGGGCCCCCCTCGGCTAGATCAACGCATTCTTCTCCGATCGCATGTACCCATCTGCCGGAATACCCCACAGCGGTGAGTTCGGCCTGTAGGCTCATCAGCCCCCTGCGGATGTCTTCCCGCTTTTCACCAAAGCTTGTACCCGTGTGAAGGATCGTGACCCATCTCGGCCGAGTCCAATCCGCCGCATCCCAGGCGATCGTCAAGGCCTTGCCGAAGGCAGAGCAGGCGCGCTTCAGCGCTTGGTGCAGCCTATCGGTTGTCAGAGAGGCGGAGCGGGGTTCGGTGTAAGTGTCAGGTGATGGGGCGTGGAACCCTGATGACATCCCGCGGTCCGAATGTTCCGTGGTAGATCCGCTCCCAGCCCCGCTGGCCGGCTCCAGCTCCGAAACGATGACCACTCCATGACCATCCATGACTCCGGCCGAAAGCCAGCTCTGTTCCTCCTCCAAGCTCAGGCTGCCGGACAGCCACTGCTGCATCAAACGCCCTTGATGCGCCAAGGTAGCTGCCGTCATTTGCTGCTCCAGTGCTATGGTTCGAGCCCGTGCCTCACGTTCTTCACGATAGATGTGTTCCAGCCGCTCCAGCACCTCCTCCAGCTTGTCGACATCAACCGGCTTTAATAAATAATCAAAAGCCCCCTGCCGCAATGCCTCCTGGGCATATTCGAAAAGGTTGTACGCGGACAGCATCACGATTCGCGGCTTGTAAGGCAAGGCTTCATTCGCCCGCCGCAGGAACGTAAGCCCGTCCATTTGCGGCATCCGGATATCCGTAAATATGACCTCGGGCCGGTCGATGCCGGCCATTTCCAGCGCCTTGGCTCCGTCCCCGGCCGTAAACACTTCGCAGCCGGGACGGCTCGCCAGCAGCATCCCGGCCATGCCCCGGCGGTGCCGCGGCTCATCGTCTACAATCATAAATTTCAAGCGGTTCACCCCCAGAATATTCATAGCATTAAATTCAACAACATCGTATCAGATGGGAGAAGAGGTAGGTATATAAAAAAAAACGTCTATCGACGTACCTTCAAAGAAGACAGACCGCGTTTAAAGGAAGTTTTTCTTGCGAGATTCGGAAGCAGAGGCTCCGAATCTTATACCTTCTGATCTCTTAAAAAAACAACCCGGCAGGAGGGATCCTGTCCGGGTTGGTTGGAGTTTATGGTCTCTGTTTGAAATGATCAGAGAGTTGGAGGAACGGTGTAGTGAACCTTGAAAGCCTGCCCAAGCGGGATGAACTTTTCAATGTCACCTGTTTGTCTTACCCACTGCAGTTCTGCAGTGTATTCTCCAGGTATAGGCACATCCCCTTCATCCGCCGGGGCAACCATCCGTAAGGTAAATTCCGCTCCATCCGGCGTCGGGCCATTTTCATTCACAAGTCCTAAATTTATCGCAGCCAATTGCGGCGGAAGCAAAACATCAGCAATCCCGTCGCTATTCGTTTCCCCTTCAGCAACTTCCTTACCATTATGCACCAGTATGAATTGTGCACCGGGTGCTGCCTCGGAGGCTTCGCCACTTCCTCTTCTAAGGTCGATCTGCAGACCTAGGACGGCCTCGGGTGTGATTGCGCCGGCTTTTACTCTTAGTGTTCTATCCAGGTCGGTGCCCTCTATCGGGTTAACCTCCGTTGATAGACCATCAAAAACATGGACCTCTTTGGTCACGGTCACGAGCGGATCGCCGGCAGCCTCTTCATCCTTCAGCAGCTCAACCTTTACCTGGTAGTCGCCGACCTCCGGCAACCTGGTTTCAAAAGTAATCGGCGTGCCGTTCAGTTCGCCCAGGGTAAAGTCTTCCCCTTCTTCCTCGTCTGGTCCGGCCTCCTTTGTTATGACAATGCCATCAGGGCTGAGCTGACCCTCTTTGATAGCATCTTCCCCATACCAATAGGTGTAATCCGTCTCGGACAAGTTGATGTCCGTTTTAGACCAGTACGTCACTCGTACCTTTACTTTCGTTTCTTGATTCGATTGACCGCTGCTAAATCCAAACGTGAACTTGTGTGAAGAATGGAGCGGCACTTGTTCCGGAAAATCCGGGCTGAAAACAGCTTTAATTTCGACAGGCTTCGGATCGACCGGAGGATCCACTGGCGGTTTCACCGGAGGTGTCATCGACCCACCCGGCGAATTTGGCTGCGTAGGGACAATCGGCTGCGTAGGAGCAGCAGGCTGCTGGCCCCCCATTTGAATCCGCTCCTGATTGCGCCGCCGCACTTCTTCTTCAAAACGCTTCATCTCTTCAGTGCTCAGCTGCTGCTGATACTGGATCACGGCCTGCGTAGCTCTTTGCTCTGCTGCCTTTTGGTTGGCCTGCTGCAATTCGGCGATCGTTTTCAGGATATTGTCGATCATAGCCTGAAATTGCTGCTGCATCTGCTGTTGCAGCAATATATCCTGCATCTGTTGCTGCTGCAATACTTCCTGTATCTGCTGCTGCTGTTGCTGAATTTGCTCCTGGATCTTTTTTTGCAGTTCCTGCTGAACCTTCTCCTGCTCTTTGCGTTTAGCCTCCTGTTGCGGGTCCAATCCTACGGTCGGATCAAACGGACGCACATTTCCAAGGTCAATTTTTCCGTTCGGGTCGTCAATCCCGCGGTTCACCTGTTCTATCAACGGATCCAATTTACTTTTTTCGATCTTGCCCTGACTACTCGCCTCCTTGGCTACATTGCCGACCAAGACATTCAAATTTTGCTGGATTTTTTGAAGGTCATCCAGTTGGCTTACCAAAAAGAGGTCGTTTGACCCGTTTGATGCCGAAGAACCGAAGGGTTTGGACTGACCTTGTTCCAATTGCTTCTTCTGCTGCTCAATCAGCTCCTGGTTCTCCCGGTCAATCTGCGCCTTGTTTTGGATGATGGCTTTAATGATGTCCGGTGAAGCCTGATGAACAAGATCCGAAATATCGACGCCGGTCGGCGTTTGAAGGGATGGATCCACGCCGGGCGTTAAGCTGATTTGCTGGGCTGGATATAAAGTGACGGGTGACTCGGCCTTTCCGGCAAAGCTTTGAGGGTTCGTACCCGAAACCTTGACCACACCTGCTCCCGCGACAACATCAGGGGTACCTGTCAATGGATTGATAATGACAAAAAACTGCGTTCCTTTGACCTCCAGCTTCTGCCCGGGCACATCCATCTCGAACACGTCCCGGGACTCACGCAGATCATGGACGCTCGTATACGCCTGGCCCGACATCAGCTCCAGCTTGGTCGTCGACTGTACTGCTCCACCCGTCAGCACCTTGATCCGAATTTCGCTGTTCGGTGCCAGCGTGATTTCGTCCCCTTCGTCCTGAATGGACAGCACCGCGCCGCCGGATTCGGTAACAAGGGTGTCGCCCTCATGCAAAAGCATTCCCGGATACGCCTGAATGCGCAGTGCTCCCCCGCTCTGCTGGATATAAGCCGGTCCGTCAATGCGGCTGATGGTCATGCTGCGTGCGCTGTCGGCGGAAGCCTGCGTCGTCCAAGCCGCCGAGCCTGCAAGAAGCAGAATCAGCGTCGAGCTGACCATTTTCCAACATAATTTTCCTCGTCTCACGTTGTCTTCAACTCCTCTCCTTTATTTATCACGGATAACCACGGTTTTCTCCGAAGCCAGCCATTTCACGTCCTTGTCCAGCAGGTCCGTCAGCGTCCGGATCGGCACATACAGCTTTCCGTCGATGGATTGAGCGGTGCTGCCGGCCTCCAGCTGAATCATACGGTCTCCCGATTGAACCACAGCAGACTTGGCCGAAGCCGATACCAGCTTCAGTCCAAGCTCGGAAGCGATAGATCGCAGCGGAATCAGCATCTGTCCGTCTTTGGTTACCCGGGTATCGATCTGCAGCCATTTGGCGTTATAGGCCACGTAAACGGCACCAGCCGGTTTCATCGGTTTATGATCCGGCTGCCGATACAAGCTCCACTGGCGCAAGCCGTTTCCGGCAATCCAGCCGACACTCCCATCCTGGCTTACAGCAACGCCCTGCGGATAAGAAAGCAAAGAGGTGCTCTCGACACCGTCTGCCTTCCCTTCTTCTCCCTGCAAAGAGCCCACGAGCGTATGGACCTGGCCGTCTTTCAACGTTCGCACAACCTGGTTGAGCGAATCGGCAATGACCAGCTCATGCTGAGAGGAGGACCAAGCCACATCAACGGGATGATTAAATTTCGCCGAAGCTGCCGCGCCATCTTGGTATCCCCCGTCCCGGTAGAGTTTCCCTGATGCCGCCCCTTGGCCATCGCCCGCTACCGATCTGGCGACTGTCGTGACCATACCGGTTTTCAGATTAATATAGCGAATGACCTGGTTGCCGGAGTCACTGACGTAGAGGTTCCCCTCATCGTCCAGCGCCAGCCCTGAAGGCTCGTTAAACCGCGCATCCTTCAGCGTCCCGTCCTTGTAGTCGCCAGCGAATGCCGCCACTCCCGAATAGACCTCTACTACACGGTCGGAAGAGCCGGTTAGCGTGTTGACCGTACCGTCTGCGGCGATTTTCCGAATCACATGATTCAGCGTGTCGGCAACGTACACGGATCCGTCCATCGCCACCGCCACATCCTCTGGCGTATTCAACGCGGCTGCCGAACCGGTACCATCCTTGAACCCCTGCACTCCGTTTCCTGCCAGCGTGCTGACCTGCCCTGTAGGGGTAACTTTGCGGATCGCATGGTTCCCCGAGTCGGCGACGTACAAATTGCCGGCGGCATCCGTATCCATGCCCATCGGCTGATTAAACAGCGCGGTATTCGCAGCCCCATCCAGCAATCCGCCCAGCGGCTTGTCGTTCCCCTTATAACCCGCAAACCGCATTCCCGCAAAAACAGTCCGCTGCGTGCCGCTGACCTTCCATATCACGTGGTTCACCGTGTCGGACACCAGCACGCTGCCGTCCTTTGCGGCCAGCACCCTGCCGTTTCCAACCCATCCCGCGGTGAGCAAATCCCCCTTCGTGCTGGCGGCAGCATCCGGCTGCCAAGTGCTGACGCTGAGCCATGCCGAGTCCTCTCTGACCCCTGCACCCCAAGCCAGCGAAGGCACACCAAGTGCCATGCACAGCGTCAACGCGGCGGTAACCCACCTTTTACCGTACCCCTGCAAATTTCATTCCTCCTACATATTTATGAATGGATGCAAGCCTCAACGCTGAATTGTTCTGCATCGATCTTATCCTGATTAAAGACATCCGACTAGTAAAATTTTTCTATTTTAGGGCGCGGACAGGCAGGGTATCTTCCTTTTGAGTGAAAAAAAGATTCCCGCCTAAACTTCAGGCAGGAATCTCACCGATTTCTATATGCTGTTATTTACCGGGACAGCGACTCCACAATCCCGCGGGCGATCCACACACCGGCCGCCCCGGCTTGGGCCAGACCGCGTGTGATCCCCGCTCCGTCACCGCCGCAGTACAGCCCGCGGATTTCCGTCTCCAGTGTCTCCGACAGCTTGGGACGGGCGGAGTAGAACTTGGCTTCGACGCCATAGAAAAGCGTATGCTCCGAAGCGATGCCCGGCGTGACATGGTTCAGCGCCTCGACCATTTCGATCAGGCTTTTCATCGTGTTGTAGGGCAGAACAAGACCCAGGTCCCCCGGTACAGCCTCCTTCAGGGTAGGCTCCAGAAATCCTTCCCGGATCCGCCCTTCGGTCGAGCGCCGTCCGCGCAAAATATCGCCGTACTTCTGGACAATGATTCCGCCATTAGACAAATCGTTGGCCCGTTTGCATATTTCACGCGCATACTCGTTCGGCTTATCAAACGGTTCCGTAAATTTATGTGAAACGAGCAGCGCAAAGTTCGTATTGGACGAGCCCAGCGCCGGATCCTTGAAAGAATGGCCGTTGGCCGCCATGGCTCCGCTGTGATTCTCGACCACGACGTGGCCGGAAGGGTTGCTGCAGAACGTGCGGACCCGAGTGCCTACGGAGGTGTTAAAGACGAATTTCCCCTCGTACAGATGCTGATTGATTTCCGACATCACCACATCGGAGGTTTCGACGCGAACGCCGACGTCGACCTGGTTGTTGTACATTTTGAGCCGGCGCTTCTTCAGGATGCTTGTCAGCCAGGCTGATCCGTCCCGGCCGGGAGCAATGATGATGCGGTCCGCCTCGTAACTGTCCCCGTTCTTCAGGACGATGCCCTGCACCGTGTGGACGCCGTCTTCCTTGACGGTGAGGATGTCCTCCACCTCGGCCTTGAACATCATGTCGATGCGCGTGTTCAGAAACTCGTAGATCGATTTTAAAATTTCCAGGTTCTGTTCGGTCCCAAGATGCCGTACCTGTGCCCGCAGCAGCTTCAGACCCGCCGCATAACCGCGCTGCTCGATGCCCCGGATGACATCCGTCGTCGGATCGGTAATATTCGTCGTAGCGCCATGCTGCAGGTTCAGCTCGTCAACATAACGGATGAGCTCAAGCACTTTGGATGGTGGCAGATAGTCCGTCATCCAGCCGCCAAATTCGGTTGTAATGTTAAATTTTCCGTCGCTGTAAGCTCCGGCTCCGCCAAAGCCCGCTGTGATCGAGCAGGCGGGTACGCAGCCGGCAAACTCCTTACGGCCGCCGGCGGGCGGACATAACTTGATTTTGTCCTCCAGAATCGGACAGCTGCGGCGGTAAATATCATGTCCTTTATCCACCAAAAGCACTTTCAGATGAGGCGCCTTTAACGCAAATTCATAACAGGCAAAAATACCGGCCGGACCGGCTCCAACGACAATGACATCATATTTACTCATCATGTTCCTCCTGAAATGGGTTAGGTCAACAAAAAAATCCCCGGCATAGAATAGGTATGCAAAGCAGCCTATTCGTAGCCAGGGATTTACGGCCCCTAGTAGAAACCCTCAAACCATATCATTGAGGTTATACGAACAATGTATCTGTTATTTATCGTTTACAGGAGTTAGTGTAATGGATAAACACGAATGTGTCAACATCGGTGTTCAATATCGTTCGTATTTTAGTATAATTATTTAGGTTGAAGGCATTTCAATATTACAAATACACCAATAAAAACGAACATTATGGATACTCAAAAATACAAATTGCCAATAGCGCTTTGATTGGATAAGATGAAAGCGTTACCGTCAGACGACGAATCATACCGTAATCGGAATTCTAAATCAATCTACGGGAGGTAGACCGGATGATTAGAGGGATTGGGCACTTGGCCTTTGATGTAGCCGATATGAACAAATCGATCGATTTTTACTGCGGCATTCTCGGATTTAAAAAGGCCTTTTCGATTGAGGATGATCATGGCAACCCCTGGATCGAGTATATTAAGGTCCGTGAGGGCCAGTTTATCGAGCTGTTTTATGGGGCTGAAAATAAACCCGAAGCGGTGAAACGCCCCATCGGATTCTCGCATTTGTGCCTGGAAGTGGACAGCATCGAAGAAATCGCCGCCCATCTGAAACGGCATGGTGTCCCGCTGGACGTGGAGCCCCAGCAGGGCAAAGACTCCAATTGGCAGTGTTGGGTGAAGGATCCGGATGGAAACCGCATTGAATTTATGCAGCTCAACCCGAATTCCCCGCAAATGAAGGCTTAAAAAACCCCTTAATCGCACCATTCGTGCGATTAAGGGGTTTCCTTTTATCCATTTATGAATTTCTATCAATGGGGCCAATCTGTCCTGCCACTGAAATTTATCCTTATTTCCCATCTGTCGACGGCTGATCGCCGGATGCCTTTTCGTCGGTCGTATCGCCGGTTTCCTGATCCGTGATTCCTTGCCCAGGATTTGCGGTCAAGACAAACGATCCGCCGGCCGCATTAACTTTATCAATCTGGCTAATGTCCAGCTTCTTGCCCAGCTTCACGGTTACGGTGCTGGTGTATTCGTCCGTCAACGTATTACCGGAACCTGGTGCACCTGTAGTTCCCGTAGTTCCTGAACTGTCCGCCGCTCCCCCGGTGCCGCCGTTACTGGTGTCTCCGCTGCCTGAAACCGTACCGTCTTTTCCGCCGGCAGTGCCAGCCGATGCATCCGATGGATCGGCAGCCTTGTCAGACGACTGACCGGCGTCCGCCCCCCCACCGTTCGAGTCCGTTCCCGCCGTTCCATCCGCGGCGTTCGTCTTCCCGGAAGACCCGCCGGTATCCGCCTGTCCGTCCTTCGTCGCATCCGTATCGGACCCGCCAGGCGTTTCGCCGGTCTGGCCGCCTTCCGTCGCATCCGTGCCTGACGTTCCTGCCGAATCGGTGGTCTGCCCGTCGGTTGCCTTGCTGCCTGCCGTATCTCCGGACGTGGAATCCGTTCCCCCGGCCGAATCCGCCGCGCACTGGCTGACCGTCTGCGGATCAATCGCCTCAAACAGGATGTTACCGTCCTTGTCCAGGACGGTCACTTCACCCGCTTTGAAATTCCGGCAGGCCTCCGGCTGCTTGAAGTGGAAAGTAAGCTCCGTCAGTTCCCCTTGCTCCCCATTCTTAACCTGCTCCGCCGTAAGCAGCGGAATTTCCGTTGCCGTCTCCGTCGCCGGAGGCTGGGAAGCGACCGGCGGTTTCGTGACGTCTACCGGGTCCGCCTTCCGGTCGAAGGCGCCGTTCGCCTGCAGAGTCAGCATCGTGACGCCTGCCGCAATCACGATGACCAGCAGCACCGAGCTGAGCATGATCGATTTGCGGTTGTTTCTGAAAAACTTCATCCACGATGGCGCAAGCTCTGCCCGCGCCCGGGCGTAAGCCGGCTGAAGCGCCGGCGGAGCGGAGTCAAAGTATCTTTTCACCTTGTCTTTGTTTCGGAACGCGCCCGGGTCATTTCTTTTCATAAACGACACGATCGCCGCGGCATACGCAGGAACCAGGCCGCGTGGACGCACAAACAGCGGCTGGTCTGCCGACCATTGGATGTACTCATACACCGTCTCCGGGCTGTCTCCGTATTTATACACGAAATCCAGCAAGGATCCGTAATCCACCGCGCCGGTCTCCACGTCCTGGCAGAAGGCCAGAGTAATCCACTCGAACACCTCCGGCTTCACTTCCCGCTGCAGCCAGCCGCGGCCGATATACTGCACCTGGTCCCGCTCGGCAAAGGACAATCCGTCCAGCACGTCCTCCCTTTTCGGATGGTCCGTACCGAACCATTGATAGAGCGCCAGCATGACGTTCGCTTTGGAGCGGATGCGGGCATCGAATCGGGATACCCACGATCTTAATTCCTTCGGCTCCCGCAGAAATCCAATATCCAGCAGCTGCTCTCTCGAAAGACGCTCCAAATCCAGATCCTTCAGCAAAAAGAGATTGGCCGCATACACCAGCCGGTCGACAAACCGTGACCCGCCTTCGATTTGGCCCAGTCCGCGGCCCGGATCCCGCTCGAGATCGTCCAACTGGTCCATCACCGCATTCACGGCGCGGACCGGATCGGACTCCCGGCCCAGCTTGTCCATCAGCTGCGTTTCCGCAAGCTTGGTGAACACCGCGTTCTCCAGCACGATCGGGTGATTCTGCACCCAGACGCCGGCGAGCTCGACCAGATCGCTGGCTGTCGCTGCCTGTTTCAGCCTGTTTTCTATGTAAGGCTCGAACAGCAGGGCGGGCAGCCCTGGGCTGCTCAGCACACGGGCGAAGAAAGTGCGGCTCAAAGCCGGTGTGCTCTCCAGCATGCCGTACGCGGCTTGCGCAATATCCTCACGCTGCTGCGACAGCGCATTGTTGATCGTACGGATGAAATACTCCACGATGCGTAGGCCAAAATTTTTGCCGTCGACGGCATAGTAATCCTTGATGCTTTCGATGATGTCCGTTCCTGGCACCTCGCCCAGCTTCACCCGATCCAGCTCCTTGTCAAAACGCGTCAAGAACAGCTGATTCAGCCGGGCTTTGGCATGAATTGCCCCAGGTGTGGACAGATAATCAAGGATGCAGCGAAGCACCGTGCCGGGTTGCGCAGTATACAGCTCTTCCCGTCCCTGATCGATCTGGTACAGCACGCAAAGCTCATGGTAGCCCGCAACCGAAATCCGCCGGATCGGCTCCATGCCCTCCATCATTTGGTCGGCAAAAGCATAAAAATCCTCCAACCGTTCAGGATTCCGAAGATTCGCCCAGGCAAAATCCAGATACGGCTGCTTGGACCAGTCCAAGTCCACGTTGATGACACGGCCCGCCGCCAGCTCAAACAAATAATCCTTCTCTACGCTGCGGTCGCCGAGGCGCAGGCCCCCTTTTTCCACGAAGTTCAGGTGGATGCCCTTTTTGCTCTGCGGCTCTTTGGCATACGTCAGAAAACCAAGCTCGCTGCGCAGCGCGTAAGGCAGGCTGCCATACAGCACATGCAGCAGTTCGCGCGCCTTGACGGACAACTGCTCCACCGGAACGTCCAAGACGATGTATACCTTCTTTTTGCCCGATACCGACGACATGGCTGCAAACAGCAGCTGTTTGAACACCTTCTCGTCAATATGCAGCTCTTCCAGGAGCGCCATGACCTCGGCCGCCGCTAGATTCTGCCCGTCTTTCGCCACCGGCAAATCCCCCAGTTCGGGGAGGTCCGGGCCCAGCTCAATGTCGTAATGATCGGCAAACTGGGCGTTCAGCAGCCTGCGGTAATCTGTACCCGTCTGCTCCATCCAACCCGGTGGGAGTACATAGTTATGGGTAAAAAAGGCGCTGCGCAGCCCGGTAAAATCCGCCGGCTGGTACACGCTTCGCCCTAGAACCGTTTCCCCGGTCTCGGCCCGAAACAGATGCAGGGCATCCGGATAAGCGTCTGCTTCCTTCTCGCTCCGTGCGGTCAGCTCCGCCGGTGCGTCGTATTGGCAGAACGGATGCAGCACCTTTTTAATAAAACCATGCTCCAGCCCCAGCGATCTGGCGATCGTATCAAACCCTTCGGTAGAGCGGAAAATCCCGCGCCGTTCGCGGGTATACATTTGCTGCTGAACCTTTTTGGGAGTGAAATCAGGCACTAGTCTTCTCTCCCCTCAATGTATTTCAGCTTGTACAGCAGCCAGATAAAGGGCTCATCCACCCGGATTGGGCTGACCACGCTCTGCAGCTTCTGCCCCACCGGATTGCTGCCCAGCGCAGACACCGCGAAATAAGCCGTATTGGAAAAGTACACGTCCATCGTCCCCTTAAACGGCCGATCGACCTTTTCGATGAAGCGGCGGATTTCTCCGTCAATATTTTCGAACTCGGTCAGATTCAAATATTTGCGGTGCACCATGTTGTTAAAAATGTTGCTGTTCGGCTTCACGTACTCGCCGTCCTCATCCTTCAGCGAGTGGAGCATATCGCTCTTGGTCAGCACCACCGCTGTCGGTATGTCGGTTTTGCCCTTGTCCTCGTAGGCGATAAAGTCGCCGAACAGGGTCAGCACCACGTCCCGCGGCTCATCGTACTGCGACACCCATTCGCCCGGCTGGTCGCCTAAATTCAGGCGGATCTTCTCGCGGATCGAGCGGATCTGCAGCGGATCGATCATGAACAGGATGCCCGCGGAGTTTTTGATGTGCTGCCCGTGCAGGCCGAGGTAATCTTCGTCGACCATGCCCTCACCGGCCACATCGAAGAACACCAGCGTGAGTGGCGGCTTCGTCTCGTCCTTGAACACGAATTGGAAAATAAACGGCTCCTGCATCTTCTCCTTCTGCGTGGAAGCAAGCAGGTCCCCTCGTTCAAACAGCGGCTCCTCGTACATCGTGCGGAACTTGCGGCTGATCTCCGCATTCAGCGGCATACAGGCCGCATTGAAATGGTCCGCCGTCATATGCTGAAGTGTATGGATCAGCGAGGTCATATACACCGACTTGCCGACCTGCGAGGCGCCGATGATCGAGATGATGTTGCTCGGCACTTTGCCCGCCGTTACCGGAAGTTCGTTATGGCACTTCGGGCACAGCCGTCTGCGCGTGACCACCCCGTAGCGGTCGTTCAGCCCGATCAGCACGTGATCGGAGTAGATCTGATGCTCCTCGGGAATGTCCCGCGGATAGAGGATCGCCTCCATGTCGTACACCGAATCCAGGCCGAAGCGTTCCCGGTAGCGGTTCAGCTCCTCATCCTCGCGGAGCGCGTAATCCTCGTCGTCTTCCCGATGGTGGGCAGCGCGGAACACGACCTCCTCCGGCGAAAATTTGCTGAAGCAGTACGGACATACGATATCGTAAAACAATGGCCGGGGCTCCGGCTCCGGCTTCCTCTTGAACCTGTCAAAAATGCCCATGATGCTGTCGTTCCCCCTTTCCCGTACTTCTATGTTCAATAGCTGGCTCGTAGAGCAGCTAGTAATCTCATTGTGAGCTGGCTCGTAAGAGCCGCTGATGACCTTTCGTGAGCTGGCTCGAAGAGGCGCTGATGCCTCACGTTTTGCGGAAGCAAAACATCGAGAATAGCTTCCTCCAACCGTGGCAGAGAAGCTAAAGCCCGCTCCGATACCGGATCATTCTTCCGATCGCTGTTGCCTCCAAATTTCCTGATTTGATTAACCCTATTAAAGGTGGAAATTCCGAGGCAAAGGCGACCGCTGCCGCTTCTCCAAAATGATTCCGTCCTCTCCGCTGGGTCATCTCCGGCAGCATTTTATCCCTGGGCCTCGCTCTGTTTATGCCCTATGGAGTTCTGTTACTTTGGTATTCAGCCGTTCAGGCCAGCCTGCCCTTAGCGCTATGATGGTCCAGGTTGCAAATTCTAATCTCTGCTCATTAAGTTCCAAGCCCTAATCTTTAAACTCACTCTTAGGCTCTAAACTCTTTCTCTCTAAGCATTTCTAACACTTCTCTCGAAGCACTGCTCCCTTAATGTATACGTCCTGCTCATCTATTCGTTCTGGTCATCTATTATTTCTGCTAATCTATTTGTTCTGCAAATCTAACGTTTAACTCTACCTCGAACCTTCAAACTCCATTCTGCAACTTTACAGGTCGATTCCGCAAGCTTTCGCACTTTTGGTCCTGTAATTCGCCCCTCAAAGCTAGTAATCCGCCCTTGAATCCAATTCCGTTCACTCTAACCCTTAATTTCACTAGTTTAATAGTTCATATGTTTAATCTCTATATTTTATCGCACATTCCTGCCCACAAGGTAGCACCGTACGGCATGCCCCGGATCCCTGAATCGGCTTGCACCTGCCATCTTCGAGCTATCCAGCTTCTGCCTTCTCCTCTGGGTCAGCCCACAATGCTCCCAGCCAAGCGAATATTGGCACCCTGAGTTCGCCAACAAACGCTCCCTGCCATGTCGATATGGAACATCCTGAGTCTACCCACAAATTGCCCCCTGCCAAGCGGAATATATGGACCGGAGAGTTTACGTGCTTCCTTTGAAATCGTGTTATTCCCTTCCTATCTCATCAAAATAACACGATTTCAACAGAAGCCGGAGGTGCTTATATGGAGCGACCCAACAGAAGCCGGAGGTGCTTATATGGAGTGTAACTCATACAGCTGCCCGTACTTCTTCCCGTCCGTAAAAAACAGGCGCACGTAGTCGTTTTTGCCCACCTCGATGGCGGGCAGCACGTTTTTCCCCGCCGCGAAATCCATGACGAACGGATACACCGTTCCGTCTTCCTTGTGGGCGGGGTAGCTTCCCTGCTTCTTGACATAGCAGAGCGCTTCCTTCGGGATCGGGACCTCGGTCGTCACCCGGATTTCCACGGTCTTGAACTTCTGCAGCCATCCGCCCTTCTCGCGGATGGAGACGGTCACGCGGGCTTTGCCTGTGCTGAAGACGGCACGATTGGCCCCGTCAGGCTGGCGGAACAGGACGGCATCGCCTTGTTCCGTTACCGAAGCATAGACGGTGTAGATGACGCGTCCGACGCCCTCGATCCGGTCGTGATAACCGTTGTTCGCTTTGTATTCGTTTCGGGTATACAGCCTCAGCTTGTCGGAAGGCGAATCGGACGGAGCCGAAGCTCCGCCCTCTCCCGCGTCCTCCGCAAGAATGTCAAAAGCTCTGCCGATGTACACGGCCTGAATCCCCTCCGGCCACTGCCAACGGAGGGTGCAGCGATCCTCGTCCAGCTGGTGGGACAAGCCGCGGATGACCGGGTCGCCCGGCTGTGCATCGATAAACCGCATAAGTCATGCGCCTCCCTGCTTAGAATCCTCTGCTCGTGTTGTCTTTCTGGCGCCGGTCGAAGCCGGACTGCGTCCGTCCGGCCTGGCCCGGACGCTGAAGACCGGCCGCCAGCTTGCCGTTCTCCTTCACCGGAATGACGCCGGTGAACAAGGCGAGCACGCCGGCCAGGATCAGGCACGACAGCAGGCGGACCATCTCGTCGCCAACGGTGTGGCCCGACAAGCCGAATTCGAGCACGGCTCCGGCAATCAGGCCGGACACCACGCCGCCAATACCAAAGCTGCGGGCCAAATACCGGTTGTCGAAGATCAGGCCGAGGGACAAGCCGATCGCCCCGCCGATGATGGCGATGAAAGCGATGTGCAGCATCCGGTAATAGATGCTGTCCTGCGTCGGGCCGGTCCGCTCGGTCAGAAGCGTCCGGTCGCCTACGTCTTCATAGATTTGCTGGAAGACCGGCGACAGGTCGCCTGCATTGGACACGTCGTAATACTGCCCGCCCGTCTCCCGGGCAATGTCCTGCAGCAGCTGCGCCCCATCCGCCTGAACCAGGCTGAGCCCGATCGTGTTGACGGCGATTTGGCGCTGCTTGTAAGCTGCGAGGGCGCTGTTCAGGTCGACATCGCTGATGCCGTCCGACAGCAGGATAACCATCGTGTTCCGGCTGGCGTCATTCGTTTCCTCGATATGCTTCATCGTATCCGCCAGCGCCAGGCTGATGTTCGTTCCCCCGTCGGTTGCCTCAAGCCCGTCAATTTCGGAGATGACCTTATGTTTGGCATCCTTATTTTTGACCTTCATGAACGGCTGCAGCAGGGTCGTCTGGTCGTTAAAGACCATCACCGCTACCCGGTTGTCACTGTCCATCCGGTTGATCAGGTTTTTGGCTGCCGTGTAGCGGTCGTTGTCCGGGTCAGTCTCCCCCATGCTTCCGGAGTTGTCGATGACCAAAGCAATGTCCTTGACCGGCTTCGCATGGCCGGGATTGATTTCATAGACGAACTCCAAAACCAAACCCAGCACGAAGACCAGCACCAGTGTAGCCGGCACGAGCAGTTTCCAGGAAGTCCCCATATACCGCTGTCTCCAGGACGGCCCATTCAGGCGGGGTGACATCATCTCCGCGATCAGGCACCCGGTGCCGATGCAGAGAGCCAGTATTCCCAAATATAATCCAATGGCCACGATTCGCGGAAGATCGCTGCCCCACACGTGCAGCACGACCTCTCCGATGACGTAGCCGGCCGCGCCGCCAATCAGGCTGAGGAGCAGCAGAAGCAGATTGATTTTACGCTGCATGATACCATGCTTCCTTTCTTAAGTGGCGCCCGGGCTCTTACCGCAGCTCCGGCAGCTGCCCGGGGTCCACACCGTGAAATTCGTAGCCGTTCTGGACGTACGTCTCATAATAGGCTTTGCCGTTGCGGTAATACATTAAGTCCTCCAGATGGAATCCGCCCATCAGGTTCAGCTTCTCGACGCCGCTGCTGCGCTTCTCGTGCACGACCCCGAGCTTGTAGATGCGCGAGGTCTCGTCTGCCCCTAGGGCATACCGGACGAATTCGCTGCTGGCATCGCCAAAGAAATACTTTTCCTCATAGCGGTGCTCCTGCGTGTAGTCGAACAGCCGCACGTTAATGACCGCATGCTCCTCAAGGGTTCGGTACAGCATCTTGAACAGGTCTTCCTTCGACAGCACCTGCTTGTTGCTGTAATCGATCGTTACATTGGCCCGGCGCAGCAATTCATCCTCAAAGGTCTGATCAAAAGGCTCCGCCGTCAGCAAATCACGCGCCACGACAGCAATGAGCCTCTCCAGCAGTCTGTCGGTCCCTGCAGCTGCCAATGCGGACAGGTTCCCGACATAACGGTCCTCGAAAAAGATAAACGGCCCCCTCTTCGCCTCCAGGTCGCGCATGATGTCTTCGGTCACGAGTCCGTAATACTCCATAATGTTCTGCCCGATATAATCGTCGGCAGCCCGAATGCTCTGCTGCGCGGAGGCATGCAACTCACCCTCCAGCTGTTCCAGCCGCTGCGCCTGCCGTTTGTAGTGGCCGTGCAGACGCTCCAGCTCCGCCTCATAGCGGCGGTACAGCTTCAGCTCGGTCTCCAGAAGCAGCAATTCCAGCTTGCGCTGATAGATGGTCTCCAGAAAATAGCGGATAAAGCTCCGCACATTATGCTTGTCCATCAGCAGCCGTTTTGGAAAAGGCAGGTTCCCCACCTGCTCGCCGTAATACCGGTCGAGCTCGGCCCGGTCAGCCTCCAGCTGGCCGGCCATATCGCGGATCCGGGCCCGCAGCGCCTCCAGCACACCGCCTGCCCCGTCTTTCTCGCCGGTCCATGCCGCAATGTGGAACACGCTGATCTCCGGATGCTCCGCCATCTGCTGCCGGATGACGGAATCCAGCTCTTCCGCCCCGTCCAGGCGGCCCAGCGCTTCGCTTGCCTCCTGCTCATAGTTGGCTTGAAAATACCGCCGGCATCCGTCACCGAACAGCGCCTCCTCCGCTTCCCGTACGGACATGCCTTTCAGCGAAGCGAAGCCGACCGGCCGGGTCATCATGCCGTTCATTTCCTCGATCCGGCTGCCGTCCGGCACCACATGGTCCGCTCGCGACGAAACCGCCGCCGGATCCAGCCCGAAGAACGCCAGGCGTTCCTTGATGCCGAGCTCCCTTCCGGTCTTCATCCGCAGCAGCAGCTGGCTGTAGAAATGGTACAGCACCGTCAGGGCAATCGGCTGGTTCGGCCGCTTGACCCGGGAGAAACCGGCGGAGACATAGCCCTGCCGGCCGGACTCCGTCATGATGTTATTTTTGAAGGAGGTATTGTTATAGCTTCCTGCCTGACCGTCGACCTGATGCTCCTTCTGCTTGCGGTTCTTCAGCAGGCCGAGGTGGCAGATGATCTCATAGTTGTCCTGCATGCCGCCAGGATCGGCGATGCCGCGCTCGTTTTTGTCCGACAGCACGTACACCAGATCGAAGAGCGGCGAAGCCGGATGCGTCACCGGGATGGACAGTCCATCCTCCGTGACGTGCAGCGGCGCAGAGAACGTGTACTCGGGGCGCTGCATCATGTCGAGCTCCCGCAGAAAAGCCATCCCTGCCGAGCTGGCATATCCGAACGACTCCAGCTGCTCCCGTTCGCTGATCAGCGCGTACAGGTCCATCTGAACCGACTTGAAGGACTGGCTGAAGATCGACTGGGCCAGCAGCGAAATTTCCGGTATGAACACATTAAGCGGGTCGTCGACCCGCGTAATGACAGAGAGATGGATCCGGTCGAATGAGGAATACATCCGGCCGTAGCCCGCAATATGAGACTCTAGCCGGCGGATCGCCTTATTCAGCTCGAACAACTGCTTTTCGTTCCAGTAGAACGCCCGGTACAGCTCTTTGCGTATCGTTTTGGGATCACCCGGCACAGCGGAGTCGTCCAACAGAAAGCGGCTCAGCAAGGAACCGCCGTCTTCGGAGCGCACTTCGCCGAACCCGTACCCTTTGGCTTCAAACCGTCCATTCGCATGACTTTCCTGGGAGGCCGTGGACGCCAAAGTGCCGTGGGTCTCGTCTGAAGCGGCGGCCCCCCGGTCGCTGCCGGATGCCGTGCCGACATGGAAATACGTCACTCCGGCGCTGTTATCCCACTTTTGCCGGTGGATCTTCATGATCGGTCCGATGGCGTCCGCCGTCTTGTCGCCGATAAACAGAAGCACCGCCGGGTAATGGATGCTGCTCTGGTCGTCTCCCTTACCCGTCAGGCTCTCCTGGGCCGCGGCATAGCTGGATGCAAACCGCTCTAAAATGCCGTTCATCGCTTACTTCAGCCTTCTGCGGATATCGTTCAGCTTGGAAGAAATCTGTCTGTAGAACTGATAGCGGTCTTCCCCGTCCGCCAGCTCCACCTTCTCGTATTCGAGACGGTCGCGGGCTTCCAGGAAGGTCGCCGACAGCTCCTCCAGCTTGGTGAGCAGCGGGGTGATATCCTCCGAAGCGGTCAGCTCGGCATCCCGGCGGGACGATTTGCGCAGCAGGGTGCTGCGGCTCTTCTCATCCAGTCCGCGGAAATGCTTAAACACTTCGTATTCGACGTAATTAACGCTTTTCAGCAGATTGGCAAACGGCTGCCATGCTTCTTCTTCCGGGTCGCGGTCGTAGACGTACAAGGCGCCCTTCTTGCAGATCGTGCCGGTGTACATCGCTTCGATAAACTGGTCCAGCCATTTCTCCTCATCCTGATGCTGACTGATGATGTCTTCCAGCTCGGCAGCCTTGGCGGCAATGGCTGTATATTTGGCCAATTCGGCCCGTACCCGGGCGATGAGCTCCGGCGAACGGATCAGGTTCTCCTTGGCCAGATCCTCATTGATCGAGCCGAAGATATCCTTCGATCCTTCCCGCTCCAATCCCTCGCTCAAGTAACGCTTCAGCTCGGTCAGTGCCCGCTTCACTTCGCCAAGATTCGGCTTGGCGGCATTCAGCTGCATGTCGTACGCGCGCAGCGCAGACTCCACGTCAAACGGCTTCGTAAACACCACCTCGTAGCGGTTGCTGGTGTTCTGGTCGGCATCCTTCAGCTGAACCACCTTCAGCTGCAGCGCCTGGTCGAATTCGGTGCGGACACGGGCGTTATAGCTCTGCACCCGCGGGTTTACGTAGGTCTCGCCCCACGATTTTTCCGGAATCGGCGAAGGCAGGTACGTCCAGTTCACACGATCGGTCTGCACCAGATGGCGGCCGATGCCTTCTTTGTCCAGAATCGTGCGTTCGTAGCTTTCTTCGTACACCTTAAGCGGCGTATACACAAACAGCGGCACGCCATTTTTCGTATTCAGCCAGAAGATCCGGTTCTTCACTTCGCTCTCTTTGACGGTAAAATGCGATTTGCCCACCGAATTGTTCTGATAATTGCGGATCCCCTTCAGGATGCTCGGCGCCTGCACCGGCACGGAGACAAAGCCCCAGGACGGGAAGTACAGATTGCCTGCGCTGTTGCTCAAGTGGAAGACCGGCACGGCCTCTTCGTCCAGCTTGCTGGCGATGTTCCGCTCCACAAACTTCTCGATCGACTCCTCCTGGCCGAACTTCATGATCAGGAAGTCTTCCATCGAGCGGGTAATGAGGTCGCCGAACTTGTCGGTCAGAAACTCCGAAATGGAGCTGACCACGTCGATCTCCTGCTCGCGAATCCAGCGATTGGAATGATCCAGGAGCTCCTGCGCAAAGTCGCGGATCAGATCGTCAACATCCTTCTGCTCCATCATGCGGTTAATGACCTTCGAGATGTCGGGCACGCTGACCAGATTCCAGTAGTAGGTTTTGTTGCCCTTGTGATCCTGCTGCTCCTCCCCGTTCAGGAGAATGTCTCCGTTTTTGGCGAAAATGGAGTTCAGCGCGTTCAAAATTTCGGTATATACGTTATAAATGCGGTTGTTTTCCTTGTTCAGCAGATCATACAGATCCTCGTAGAACTCGATCATCTGCTCGGTACGCTCTACATCCGCCATCAGCCAGTATTCGTTGATCTTGGCCTCGATGTAGACGTTTTTCTTCTTTTCTTTGGATACAAAGGCGCTCTTTGCATCGCCCAGACGCTCATCCGCCTGCTCCCGGGCCACCTCGATGTCCCGCGGAATGCGGGTCAGGTTCTCGCGCAGCGTCTCAATATAGGAGAGCAGCATTTTGAGCAGGCTGAACCCCTTCTCTGTGTAGATCAGGCGGGATACGTAGAACGGCCCTTGCTGCGGGTGCAGGAACATGCGGCGGATCTGGTCGCTGAACTGCGCCACGATTTCGCCTGGCAGCTGCTTCTTCGCCTTGATATATTCCTCACGGGCCCGCGCCAGGAAATTTTGCTCCAGCTCGGTGTCCATGTTGATGACCTGATTTTTAACAACGTTTGTGTAGCTCAAGCGCTCGCTGTTCTGGTAGCCGGGCAGCGGCTCCGGCACGCGCGATTCAAACGTCTTCACCATCGTGTCGAGATCGACGCCGAGCTTGCGGGCGAACTTCTCCACGTCTTCCTGATTCGGCGCTTTTTCGAACATCGTCTCCATTTTGCCGAACAGGCGGTACGCCAGGAACGTCGTCATTTCCTCAATCGGAAGCACGGCCGACGAGGCGCCGATGATGTTGTAATCGTAGTTGGCCGGATACGCCTTGTTCATTTGGGCGATATTCGTGCGGATGTTGCTGATATAGTCGTGAATGGCGAATTCTTCGCCCGATTGCTTTTCCTCGCTCGCCATGAAGTTCGTAATGTTCTCGGCGGTGACGTTCATGCAGTAATCATAGGCATTTTCCAGCAGCTTGCCTTCCGTGTTGGTCGCCGAAATCAGATGGCACAGGTTAAACGGCGGCAGCGGCGAGTTGACCGTCAGAATGTTGCCGTACTGCTGTTTGAACCGCTCCCCGCGCGCATCAACGTTCATCCAGTAGTCGAGCTCTTTGAGGGCTGCATAGCCGTTCTTCTTGATGTACTCACGCGTATGTTCGCTAAGGCTCTTGTTCGCCAGGTTGATATCCGGCGTGAACAGATAACCGAGCGTGTTGACCCGGTCGATCCCGGCGGAGCCATGGTCGCGCTCGATAATGCCGCGGACGATATAGGCGATGTCCAGGAAGCAGCCGCTTCCGGTACCGCCGGAGAGGCCGGTCAGCAGGAACACCATCAGCTTCTTGTTGGTGCCTACGGACAGCGTCTTGATCTTCTTGTCGATGGCCTGCACGACCTGGTTGATCTTCGTGAAGAGCAGCAAGCGTCCCGCCTGGCGGACGCCCGCCGCGCCGTTCATGCCGTCGGTGATGCTGAGCTCGGGCGACAGCCAGTCCGTAATGTACGGCTCCAAAATGCTGCGGTTCTGCAGCAGTCCGCCGATCTCGGCGTTCGACAGCAGCACGAATTCGTTGATCGGATCCAGGCCCACGCCTTTGTAGCGCTTGTTCCGGTCCTGCTCGTTCGTTTCAAAAGCCAGGAACTCGACGTTGTCCGGCTTGTCCATTTTCTTCTTGGAGAGCGGATCCTCCGGCAGCTTAAAGCGCCGGTTGATCTGGTATTTCAGACGCAGCAGCGCATCGATGCCGGTGCCTCCGAGGCCAATGATCAGAATCGGGTTGTCAATCGTGTCCACCCGGATTTTTTCGCTGACGATACCGCCTCCCAGCGACACGTCCAGCTGCTGTATATGTTCTCTAACGACCGGTTTCATAGATTCCCCTCCTGGAAAAGGTGCACGGATATGAATAACCCGTTACACCAAATATTCAAATTGTATCGTTTTGTCAATCTGCTGCAGTGACACGCTCAGGCGGTCACCGCTCTTCAGCTCCACGCCGGCAGAAGCATCCAGCACGCGGCCGGACCGCTCAATCGTGCAAGGTGAGGCATTTTTCAGCACCAGGCGGTCGTTCTTGCCCGGCGTAAACATGATTTTGTCGGTTTCCTTCAATTCCGGCGCCAGCTGCAGCAGCTGGTGCAGGTTGAACTTGCCCCGGAATGAGGTCAGCTTCTTATATTGCGGGTACGTCTTCTCCCCGGTATTCTCGTCGCGGATCTCGATGACCATCTGCCCGACAAAGCCCCGATTCGCCTTCTTCACGGCATTTAAAATGAAATACGCCGCGGCCGCGATGATCAGAAGGGCAATAACCCCGATCACGACGAGCATCGTAGGGAACGGTTTATCCTTGGACGCTCCTGAAGCTGCCGTCCCGGCCCCCGTGCCCGCAGCCGCCGGCTTGGCGCTGACGGTAACCGGCTGGGTTTCGCGGTAGAAGCTTTGGTCTTCCGCACGCACCTTCAGTTCGTACTGGTGCTTGTCGATAATTTTATAAGAACCCTCGAAATGGTCTCCTTGGTTCGTCAGCTTAACTTCCTCGGTCTTGCCCGTATCGAGGTCCTTCACCAGAAGCTTGGCGGCCATGCTGCCATACAGCGCCTGATCCTGAAGCTTCTGGCCGCTGCTGACCAGATACGACTTGATCTCTATCGTGTCACCCGGCTTCACCGATTTGGACGGCAGCGGATCCATCGTCAGGTCCAAATCATAGTTAAAGACGAGATTGATGTCGATTTTGTCCTTCGGAACGCCCTTCACCTGAAGCTTCCAGTCGCCCTGCTTAGGCTTCAGAAGCTTGATCAGGGAGTACGTCTTCGACTTGGAGCTCAGCACGTTCGCCGAAGGAATGGTCTGAGCCGTCCCGGCAGGATCGGTTAATTTCACGTCAACCGGGCTTCCGGACATCATCGAAATGTTCGCTTCCAGCACGTTCGCATTCGGAACGCTGATGGTCACTTCCTGATAGCTGCCGTTCGCGGTGATCGACTGCACCGGAACGATCTTCAGCTTCTGGTGGCTGGCGAAAATTTCGCTCAAAATTTGCGGCAAATCATCCGCCGAGCTGGTGGAGAACGATTTGGCCCCGGTCTGGCTGGCCAGATCCGCCAGGGCAGCCTTGTTCAGCTTGCCGTCGGCATTCAGCCCGATCGTATAGATCGGGATGCCTGCCTGCTTCGCCTCCTGTACGGCGGCGCTCAGCTGCTGGTCGGCCTGCTGCTCCGTCTTGCCCGATTTCGGATCAAGCTCATTGTTGCCGTCCGCCAGGACGACGATCATCGGCTCGTGGCTCTTGTCCCTGCCCTGTTTCAGCACCTTCACCGCTTCATCCACGCCGACCGAAATGTCGGTATAGGCGCCGCGGTCAAGCTGGTCGATGAACTGCTTCAGATCTTCCTTGTCCGCCGCAGACTGGATTTCAAGCAGCGCCTTCTCCCGCTGGATCTTGTCCGTATAGGAGACGATTCCGACCTTGTCCCCCTGGGCGGACAGCATGTCGATGAACATCTTCATCGCCTCGCCGCTGATCCGGTTGGGATCGCTAGCCTTCATCGAATTACTGGCATCCATCACCAGTACAGCGTCAATCTGAGATGACGGCTGCCCGGCAGCCGATACCGCCGGCAGGAAGCCGCACCATGACACAAGCAGCAGCACCCCGGCCAGCAGGCACAGCGTCCATTTATTTTTTAAATGCATAGCGTTTCTCCTTCACAACATTAGTCTTCGGTTTCCAATATTCGAGGCCAGTATTCCGCAAAATTCGACCTTTCCAAGCCGTAAGAGTGCCATTATTAACTCTAGGCAAAAAGTCTTAAATATTCCTTAAGAAACGATAAAAAAACATGAAGCGACGTTTCTAGTTTCATTCCATATTCAGTAGAAACTTCCATGCCGAGCGCTAAAATATCCCAATCTATAACATTATGATATAATTATACCTGCCAAAGTTCAATGTTTACAGGAGCTCCGCGGATTGTAGGCATTAGGACCTAACTAACAACTTGCATAATTATCCATCCGATAGAAAGGAATATTGATATGATTGCTTACGGATGTCTCGCCGTTTTGTTTCTTTTTGTTTTGATCAAATCCGTCAATTATTTCAGACGTCAGAAGACCGCGCCGCTTCCGGAAGAGCTGGACGAAACGCTGCTCACCATTGCCAACCCGGGAGACCGCCATGGTTAAGAAGAAGCCGGTACGTCTGCGCCCTTATTATAGAACGAGATATGCCTATCAAAAGTTAAGAGTTTGCAAACATTGCCATCATTTTACCGTCCTGTGGGAAGACACTTGCGCCAACTGCGGCCGTCACGCGCTGATCCCAGTCATGGACCAGGCGGCGATTAACGCCAAGCGGTCGATGCAGACGGAAAGGCTTGCCGCCCTTCTGCTGACGCTGGTGGCCCTGCTGCTAAGCCAGACATTCCTGCAGATTGCCGTCTGCCTGGGCGGGGGCCTCCTGCTGACGGTGCTGCTGTGGCTGCTCCAGCGGCGCATGCTGCCGTCCGAGACGCGCCGCCAGCTGGACAAGCTGCTCCACGGCAGCCAGCGCCTGATCCTGGAAGGCATCTATTTGAATCTGTCGACCGCCTCGGCCGCCATTAAGGATGACGAGCAGATCGGGTACGAGATTCTGCGGGAGATTGCCACCATCGTGCATAACGACCGGATCCGGCTGCAGCAAATCGTGCTGCTCCAGTCGTTCGTGCTGCGCAAAGACATGGATCTCGAGCTGGAGCCGCTGTTGATCGAGGACTTCGATTCCGATCTGGCCGCTTATATCGGCGAAATCGCCAAGGTTAAACGCGAGCTGATCAAGGCCAGCGCCATTCGTTATCTGCTCATTCATGAGCGTTACATCCTGCAAATGAAGCAGGGTGCCAGCATTATGACGGCTGCGGCCGGTGCCGCGGTACGGATGAAGAAGTACGTGGATATGTATCCTGATTTCATCCGGCGCTACGCTCGCGGCCTGCCGCGTGAGCGGTTTTTGCGGCTGTACCAGATCGTGCGGCGCAATCCGGACCAGTCCTGGGACGGCTTACGCGACGAGGTATCCGCCATTTATAATGAAAAGTACCGCTGGGACCCGGATTTTCAAAAATGGGAATAAAGAGGCCATAAAGATATGACGATGAAAAACGCGCTAACCCTGCGTAATTTGTATATTTTGCTCTGCGCCGCAGCTTTGGTCCTGATCGGAGTCAAGGGTTATGACATGAACCGGAAGATCGATTGGGTCGCCACAGCGGGCCAATACTACGACCGTAAAGATCTGATCAATGCAGAGGAATGGTACCAAAAAGCCGCTGCAAACCGGTCCATACGCTATAAGGAAGATCTGATCGCCTCCCGGCTGAAAAAGCTTGAGCCGATCACCTCCATGAGGCAGTCGCTGTCCCGTTTGGATCAACGCGCGGAAACTGCTGCCAGAAACCGGGATTTTGACGGGCTTATGAATGTATACGCCGACTTGGTTGCCGCCAAGAAGGAGTATATGGCTGCGAGCCAGCCGCTTGCCGCCTACTATCCGAAGATCTCCGCGATGTACGGCATTTCGGAGGATCTGACCAAGGATTTCAAGCAGTTCCAATCCCTCTTTTACCAACAGGCGAAGGATCAGCTGGCCCAGGGGAACGTTAACGACAACGCCTTTAAATGGAATCTGCTGGCCATTCCGGCGGAATTTTACGGCGGTGCGGAAGCCAAAAGCAAGCAGTTAAGCGGAAAATTTCAATCGTATGACGAGGCTCTGATGGCCCGCATGGCGGGTGCCGGGCAGTATCAGAACATGCTGGACTGGTCGCTGTCCATGATGGCCGAATACAAGAGCCGCAGCTTTAAGGCGAATTGGGTAAAGGAAAAGGCCGACTCCCTCACCCGCACCCTGCTCACAAAGGACGTGCAGGGAGAGCAGGCGGCAAACTTTGCCGCCCACGCCAAGATGTACACCGCCTACATGGCCGGCGCCGGCATGAAGCAGTCCGCCGTCCAGGATTACATCACCCGGCAAATCGGCACCTGGCTGAAGGGCGCAGACCGCAAAGTGAAGAACCATAAGTATGAAGAGGCGATCGCGATTTACCAGGCCTTATCCGGCTACGAGGATACGGAAGACAAGATCAAGGCGGCCCAGCTGGCCTGGACGGTTCACGATCCGGTCCGCCTGCTGCAGAGCGCCGATCCCTCCCCCTCCTACGACTTCGTCAGCGGAGGAGCGGATCGCTTCGGCGGCAAAGCCTATGCCATCGGGGCGGACGGCAGCAACACCGTCTATTTCACCCAGATGAACAGCGATGAGACGGTGCAGGGTTACAGCAGCCACGATTTCCCGCAAGGAGCTGCCATCCGGAAAGTCTCCATCGAACCGTCGCTCAGCACGGGCAGCACGCCGGTCATTCTCGTCGAAGCGGACTCAACGACCCGGAAGGCGCTGTATGCCGCTTATGAAGTCCGAGAGAACGGCATGGTCCAGCTGTTCCAATTCAGCGCGGACGGCTATAGCGTTCAATCGGACAAGTCGCTCCTGGTGACGAATCCGGAGATTGGCGGAGACAGCATGACCGGCGGGATGGACGCTGCCGGAGGCACGGCACCGGAGGCGATATATGAGCGGCGCGGCGACGCCTATGAGTTTACGGGCTTCCAGCAGGACTTTACGGATATCGTAGCGACCGATCTGCCGTCGCATCCGGGAGAGAAGGTTCGCTTTACCATCTATATCGTCCAAGGCGGCCAGGGCGAAGCGCTCGCGGAAATGGAAGGGTCGTATATCAAACTGAGGGGCAATTTCCAATTCACCGAGGGCAGCGTGACCGTCATCGGAACCTATAACGAGTCCGAGGAAATGTACCCGGACGGCGATCAAACCGTCGAGCCTGTGAACGTACCGGTCGTAGACGTGGAACGGCTGGAGTAGATTCTACGGCCAAAGACCAATTTCAAAAAGAATATCGTGCATGAATCGTTCCAGCATAGTTATTAGGAACGTCCGTGAACATTAAAAAGGCTTCCGCTTCGGCGTGAGGCCTTTTTTACTATGCCATCCCTTCAATTACGTCATCTTTTGTCGTATATATGAATTATTCTAAAACCATCCAAGGTACCTTATCACAAAATGAAAGAGAGGGATGGATTCGTGGATGAATATATCGAAATCGAAGGGGCCCGAGAGCATAATCTGAAGAATATTTCGCTCCGCATTCCCAAACGCAGGCTGGTCGTACTGACGGGCTTGTCCGGGTCGGGCAAATCGTCGCTCGCGATGGATACGCTGCAAAAGGAATGCCAACGGCAGTACATGGAGTCCATGGGTATGGTGACGGATTTCATCAGCAAACCACGGGTGGATTCCATCCGCGGCCTGTCCCCTTCCATCAGCGTCAGCCAGCATGTGACCAACAGAAACCCCCGGTCCACCGTCGGGACCGTTACGGAGATCTATACGTACCTGCGCGTGCTGTACGCCAAGCTTGGCGTGCGGGTATGTCCAGCTTGCGGTCAAAGCATTCACCCCGTCTTCGAAGACAGTCCAGCGGTGTCCGAAGAAGTTCTTGAACCATCGGAAGATGCGATTGAAGAGCCTAAGCATATGCCCTGCCCGCACTGCCATGCCTCGATTCCAAAGCTGACGATGGCCCACTTCTCCTTCAACAAGCCTGAAGGAGCCTGCGCGACCTGCACGGGGATCGGTATCGTAACCGATATAGCCGTGGACCGGCTTTTGCAGGAAGACCGCAGTATCTTGGAAGGAGGCGTAACGCTCTGGGACGGCTGGGTTCGCGAATACTATGCCGACGTTCTGTTAGCGGCATCTAAACATTACGGCTTCCCGTACGAGCCGCACCTGCCCATCCGCGATTATGGCGCGATCGCACGCGACATGCTGCTCTACGGCGCAGCCAGTGAGCAGTTCCAGCGCCACTTCCCCGGCGTTAAGCCCCCCAAAACTGTGGGGAAGGGCAATTTTGAAGGCTTGATCACCCATTTGCTGCGCAAGTACAGGGAACATGACGGAGACCCGGAAGAATCGGGCTCTAAAAAATGGGATCCGTATTTTATGAAGCAGATCTGCCCCGATTGCCAGGGATCGAGATTGGGGAGAGAGGGCCGGCTTGTTACCATTAGGGGTACGACTATCATCGAGGCGGCTTCTTATACCCTTCTCCCGCTCTATGCTTGGCTCAAGCAGTTGAAACAGGAGCTTCCAGGCGAAAGCCTGGCTATATGGGAGCCTATTTTCAACGGGTTGGCGGACCGTATCCAGCGGCTGATCGATGTCGGGCTCGAATATTTGTCTCTGGACCGGAAGGCGAGCACGTTGTCCGGCGGGGAAGCCCAGCGGCTCAGGCTCGCTTCGCTGCTCGGATCGGGCCTCACTGGCGTATTGTACGTACTGGACGAGCCAACGGCCGGTCTCCATCCGCGGGATACCCACAAGCTGATCCGGGTGCTGAAGCGGCTCCGCGATTTGGGAAATACCGTGCTGGTCATCGAACATGACACCGAGGTAATGAAGGCTGCGGACCATCTGATCGAGATTGGCCCCGGCTCCGGAAAAGAAGGCGGGACCGTCGTCGGCACCGGAACGCTCGAACAGTTGAAAGCAATCCCCGGATCCGCTACCGGGCGGTATTTGCGGGAGGTGGACATCGCCCACCCTCCGGTTACGCGGAGAGCGGGCAGCGGCAGCAAGCTTACGATCGAGCAGGCTTCCGCCCATAACCTGAAGCAGCTGACCGTCAGCTTTCCGCTCGGATGCCTGATTACAGTGACGGGGGTTTCAGGTTCGGGCAAATCCACCCTTCTGTTCGATATCCTCGAGCCTGCGGCAAAATCCCATCTTCGTTTGTCCGGCGATATGCCAGGCCAATATGAACGCATCACCGGCCTGGAGCTTATCGACAAGGTCATCGCCGTCGACCAAGCCCCGGTCGGGAAAATTTCGCGATCCAATATCGCGACCTACACCGACCTGTTTACCCCGATCCGCAGCTTATTCGCGGAGCTGCCCGAGGCCCGGAAACAACGGCTGTGTCCCAAGCACTTCTCCTTTAACACGCCGGGCGGCCGGTGCGAGAAATGCCGCGGCATGGGCACCCTGCAGCTGGATATGCACTTTCTGCCGGATGTGGAGGTGCGCTGCCCCGTTTGCCTGGGAAAACGGTTCAAAGAGAATGTGCTTGCTGTTCAGTACAAGGGCTTTAGCATTTCGGACATTCTGAACCTGACCGTCCTGGAGAATGCCGCCCTCTTTGAGGAGCCTGTAATAACCGACATGCTGAACCTGCTGGGTGAAGTGGGGCTCGGCTACCTGCAGCTGGGGCAGCCCACGACGACGCTGTCGGGCGGAGAAGCCCAGCGGATCAAGCTGGCGAAGGAGCTTGGCAAAAAAGCCAGAGGGCATACCTTGTACTTGCTGGATGAGCCCACGACCGGGCTTCATCCCAGTGATGTCCGGCATCTGTGCCGTCTGTTGAACCGGCTCGTGGACGCCGGCAACACGGTCATGGTGATCGAGCACCATCTCGATCTGATCGCCGCATCCGACTGGATCGCCGATTTCGGACCCGAAGGCGGGGATGCCGGAGGGCAGTTGGTCGCGCAGGGTACGCCGGAAGATGTGGCGGCCGTTCAGGCCTCATATACAGGCCGCTATCTGGCCGAGCATCTGTCACGCTGATCGTGCTTCCCACTCGCCATTGCTCCTGCAGCTTGCGCAAGCAAAAAAGAATCACCCACAGTCACATGGACTATGGGTGATTCTTCATATTCGGATCGCTTTGATCCGATTATGTCTATTGCACCGTCACGACCACCTTGGTCGATTTGCCGCCGAAGCTGACCGTGATCGTCGCTTTGCCTTTGCCGTTAGCCGTGATCTGGCCGTCCTTCACCGTGGCCGTCAAAATTTTGGAAGACTTCCAAAGGGCCGGCTTGGAGACGTCCACATCGGTTCCGTCCATGTACGTCGCCGTGGCCGCCAGCGTCAGCTTGTCGCCGACGTTCAGCGTCACGCTCACCTTGTCAGTCTGCAAATATTTCAGCGTATCCACTTCGACCGGAATCCGGACCGTCTTGTTGCCGTACTTGGCCGTCACGGTCGTTTTGCCGTAAGCAGCAGCGGTAATGACACCGTCGTTAACCGACGCTACTTTATAGTTTCCGGTTTTCCATTCCGCCTTGGATGTCACATCCTTGGTGCTGCCGTCGCTGAACGTCACTTCCAGCTTGACGGTGGCCGTTTTATCCTTGGCTTTGCCTACCGTCTTCAGCGATACTGCGGTCTCGCTCGCCTCAATGGCGGAGATGACGTCGACTTCCACCGGGATCGTTACTTTCTGTCCGCCGTACTCAGCGGTAATGTTGGCTTTCCCGCTCTTCAGACCGGATACCAGGCCATTATTGTCTACCCCGGCAACCGTGGAGCTGCTCGACTTCCAGGACGCTTCCTTGGTCACGTCCACCACCGTACCCGTCGCATCCTTCGCGGTCAAGGTCAACTGCTTCTTGTCACCGGCGGACATAATCACGATCGTATCCGACGCTTTCAGGTCGCTGACCAATCCGACTTCCACAGTCATCGTGTACGATTTGCCTTCGTATTTGGCCGTAATCGTCGCGGTGCCTGTCGCCACGCCCGTGATGAGTCCATTTTCATCGATGTCGGCAATTTCCTTTTTGTTTGTGCTCCATTCCACCTTGTCCTTGGACGAGATCGTCTCGGCCGGACGGTCCGCACCGTAATCCAGCACGATGCTCGCCTGGTAGGTGGCGTCCACCTTCAGGGACAGCTTCTTCACCGGCAGCGAGATGCTGAGCGGCATGTCGACTGCTACCGATGTCGTTACCGTCACTCCGCCATAGGTGGCGCTGACTTTGGATTCCCCTTTTTTAAAAGCCGTCAAATTCCCGCCGCTGACAAAAACGACGTCCTCATTGCTGGATTTCCACACGGCTTTGCTCTGAACCTTCTCGGTTTCCCCATTCGCATAGGTAGCGATCAGGTCCAGCTGCTTCGTCTTCTCACCTGTCAGGCTCAGTGCAACCTTCTCGACCAGATCGAGGTGGCGCGGCACGTCAACGTCGACATTAATGGCCACGCTCTTGTCCCCGTATTTGGCGGTAATGATCACTGCACCCGGCGCGATGGCCGTGATAACGCCTTTGTTTACATAAGCGACCTTCTCGTCGCTGGAAGACCATACAGCGTCTCCTGTAATATCCACCGGATCCTTGTCCGGATACACCGCTTCAACCTTGATCGGCTGTGTGGTGGAGTCCCCTGCATGAAGGAAAATATCCTGCTTGTCCGCTTTCAGGCGGATCGTCTTGTCGACATCGACCTGAATCGTTGCCGTTTTCGTACCGTACTTCGCCGTAATCGTCGCGGTTCCCGGACCGTAAGGAGTAATCTGCCCCTTGATGACGTCCGCCACGCCTTCGTTGCTCGACGTCCATTCAGCGTCGGCCGCAACATTATCCTTGGTTGTGCCGTCCGGATAAGTCGCTTTCAGCGTCACTTGCACCGGTGTCTTCTCGCTCAGCAGCATGGACACCTGCGCAGGGTCCGCATCGAGCCGCTTCACCACTTCTACGCTCACCGGAATCGTTACGGTCTGCTTGCCGTACACCGCCGTCAGCGTAGCCGTACCCGGACCCACCGGCGTCACCGTTCCGTTCACGACCGTCGCCACGCTGGCGTTATCCGTCGACCAGTCCGCTTTGCCGGAAACTTCCTCCGTATTGTTGTCTGTATAGGTTGCGGTCAGCTTGATCTGGGGCTTGTCCCCCAGCTTCAAATCCAGGCTCTGCACATCTTTCGTAAGCGCCTTGACCTTCTTCGTTACAGTCACCGACACCGATTCGGATACGTCCCCGAATACGGCTGTTACCGTTGTCGTACCTTCGCTCTTAGCGGTTACGGTACCGTTATATATGGTGGCAACTACGTTGTTCGAGCTGCTCCAGCTCGCCTTTACCGTCAAATCTGCCGTTGAATTATCCGAATATACACCCGTCGCGGTTACTTTCGCCGTATCGCCGATTTCAAGGGTAAGCTCATTTTTGGACAAAACCAGCTTGGTCAAATCCGCCGTGGCGGCCCAGGTCGTTCCGGCATAGGCCATGCACAGCACCATAACCAGGGACATGACCAGTACCCTTTTTAATCTGATTCGCAATGTAAATTCCCTCCAATTCCCTTATTTTGAGTAGAAACAAAAAAAGACCCTACCTCCCATATCGGTCAGTCCAGCCAAAAATGTTAGTTTTTTGGAGATTTTCTGCATTTTTTCGATAAAAACCGCCGTTTGATTCTAGAATTTGCGCGTCACGCACGCTAAAAAGGGGTAATCCTCTAATTGGTAAACCTTCTAGCGAAACCTGTAAGGGGGTCATGGCGTCTAATTAAGATAGGAGGTGCCATAAGCGCATGATCATTCCTGACCATGAAATCATTGAAGAAGCCAACTACCTGGTGCAGGAGCATTACGGGGAAAGAAACCCGCTGAGCGTCACCATCGGCATTTTGGAGAACGGGGACCATTTTTACACCGGCTGGGGACAACCTCCGGGCTTCGATTACGCATCAGCCATCTATGAAATCGCATCCGTAACGAAAGTTTTCACGACCTCACTTCTGTGTATCCTGCAGCGTCAGGGCAAACTGCAGCTCAAGGATACCGTAGGCCAATACATACCTGAAATCGCCTCTAACGCCAAAGTCGGCGCCATCACGCTGGAACAGCTCGCCACGCATACCTCCGGACTTCCACGGCTGCCGGCCGGTCTCAAGCAGACCGTCACCGACAAAATGAACCCGTACCAAAACTACACCGAGCAGCATCTGCTGCAGGACCTGCTGAAAACCAGACCTTCGTCGAGCGGAAGCTTCGAGTATTCCAATTTGGGCGTAGGCCTGCTTGGGCTTATCTTGAGCCGCTGCACCGGCCGGAGTCTGGAACAGCTTATGCGGGAAGAGATCTGCGGACCGTTATTTATGGAGGACACGCTCTTTGAACTGAACGATGAGCAGCAGTCCCGTCTCCTCCCGGTGTATACGGCCAACGGCAAGCCGGTTCCCCATTGGGATCTGGGCGTTCTCGCCGGCGCGGGAGGCTTGCGTTCCACGGCGCATGATCTGCTCCAATTTGCCAAAGCGAACGTCGGCATGGGCTCCGCCCCAATCACGGCCGCGCTTCGCGACGGGCAGAAACCCCGCCACCGGGTACGACGCGGCGAGGACGTCAGCCTCGGATGGATGGTCAAAACCGGCATCTACCACGACCGGATTCACTGGCATAACGGCGGTACGTACGGCTCAAGCAGCTTCCTGGGCTTTCACATGGAAAAAAACACGGCGGTCGTCGTGCTGTCCAACAACGGCAGCTTTGCGATGAAAATGCTGTCCATGATGAGGCCGCAGAAACGGCATGTGGACGAGATCGGCTTCCAGCTGTTCAAGCAGCTGACCAAAACGGTCTATTAACCGGTCTAACCGTATCCTCATGTAAAAAATCCTTAATAAAATATACAGCCAAAAAGGCTGCCTCCCGGATTGCTCGCAAGCCCGGTTGTAAGCAGCCTTTCTTCAGCTAGCAGCCTTTATTCAATTTCGGGCGACTTGCGGCAAACGCAGTGTTTACGCCTTTTTATCCGTCGGCACCTGGCAGGAGCCGTCCGTGCAAGAGAGGTCATCCCCGTCAGCACTGTTCCCCAGCAGCGTCAGCGGATGCTCTTCTTTCCAGATATTGTCCAGCGCTTCGGCAAACACCTGTGTCGGCTGGGCGCCGGAAATGCCGTATTTCTGGTTGATGACGAAGAATGGCACGCCGTTGATGCCGAGTCGTCCCGCATCTCCCTCGTCCTTGCGGACATCGTTCGTGTAAGCATCGCTCTCCAGCATGGAGGCTGCCGCAGAGGCGTCCAGCCCGATTTCGCCGGCCAAGCGCGCCAATACTGCACGGTCTCCCAAATGTTCCGAATCGGTGAAGTACGCCTTGAACAGCCGTTCCGTCATCTCATACTTCTTGCCGAACTCTCCGGCCCACTGCGTCAGACGATGCGCGTCAAACGTATTGGTCGGGACCAGCGTATCGAAATTGTACGTGAGCCCCACCGTCTTGGCCTGCTCAGTCATATTGTCGTTGGCCGCCTTGGCCTGCTCCCAGCTCATGCCGTACTTGGAGGCCAGGATGCTGTGAATGTCTTTATCGTTGTCTTTCGGTGCGCCCGGGTCCAGCTCGAAGCTGCGGAACACAACCTCGACTTCATCCTTGTGTGCGAACGGCTCGAGGGCAGCCTCAAAACGGCGCTTGCCGATATAGCAGAACGGACAGGCAAAGTCCGACCATACTTCGATTTTCATATGCAAACCTCTCCTTTTCGGGTGATGTTCTTTGGTTGGTAAACTGATACTTTTTCCATCACAGTAAGAGTCAAAAGAAAAGCAGTCACTCAGCTGTAACTGCATCAGGTACATTATATCGTGATTACCGGGAGCGCGCAACCTGCCTGCGCCGATCTCCCGTTATATCCAGTTTCCTTAACCTCCCGGTTAACCGGTTGTCGGCACTGTTGCCGGCACGGCCTCCGGTCCGTCCTGCGGTTCGATCAGCGCATGCTTCTCCCACGCCCGGCTCCGCCAGCGGAAATACATGATGACGGCACGGGCCCATTCGTCCGCGGCAATGGCGAGCCACACGCCGGCAAGACCCATGTGAAGCTTGAATATGAGGAAGTATCCCAGCGGCAGAGACATGCATACCATAGACAATAGCCCCATGTAGACCGGGAACTTGGCGTCCCCCGAAGCGCGCAGCGAGTTGATGATGACGATGTTGACGGTGCGGCCGGTCTCCAGCACGATGCTGAGCAGGATGACCTGCGCCCCCATTTTGATGATGAGTGCATCGTCCGTAAATAAGCCCATCAGCGGAACGCGGAACAGAATAATGATCAAGTCGATGACGATTGTCGCGGCCAGCGCCCACTTCACGCTCTGGAACACCCGGGTGTAGGCGTCCTGGTTGCGTCTTTCACCGACGTAATGGCCGACCATAATGGCCGTGCCCATGCCGATCGCCATGCTGAACAAATAGATGTACATCGAGATGTTCACGGCATACTGCCGGGTGGCCATCGCTTCTGCCCCGAGGTAGGTGACGTACAGCGTGAAGGTCAGCTGGCACATTTGGTATACGATGCTTTCCAGAGCCGACGGAATGCCGACATTCAAAATTTTAAGCACAAATTTCTTCGACAGACGGATGTAATAACGCCATTCCACGTGCACTTCCATGACCCGGTACAGCAGCCAGAAGAAGATCAGCAGGCAGACCAGGCGGCTGAATACCGTCGAGATGGCCGCCCCCTGTACGCCCAGCGCCGGAAGGCCGAAATGCCCGAAGATCAGCGCGTAGTTCCCTGCCACGTGAATGATGTTCATCAGAAGCGACACGACCATCGTTTCTTTGGTGAACCCGTGGGTCCGGATCGTTGCGGCAAGGGCGTTAATGAGTGCCTGCAGGAAAATGCCGCCTCCAACGATCTGGATATAGGACTGGGCATACCCGTAAATTTCCCCGGTGACGTTAAGCAGGCGCAGCATCATTCCGCCGAAGGCGAGAAAAATAACGCTTAGGAGCACCCCTACGGCCAGGTTCAGCGTGATTGCATTTCCGGTCACCTGCGCCGCGTCGCTGAGCTTTTTGGAGCCCAGGTACTGGGCCACCACGATCGCCGCCCCGCTGCCGATCACCTCCAGCACGAGGATGGCGATGGATATAATTTGGTTGGCGGCGCCGACGCCGGAGACGGCATTGTCGGAAACCGAACTGAGCATCAATGTATCGACACTGCCCATCAGCATGAACAGGAACAATTCGAGAAATATAGGCCAGGTGAGGCGGACAAGACTGAGCCGTTTTTCTGACCGTGCAGAAGGCTCTTGAACAGTTGCGGTCATGAGTCAGAATTCACCTTTCTTTCAAACGTATTCTTTGAAACAAAGGTATGTTAGCACAGTTTTCATGAAAATACATGACATTTAACAGAAAAATACTGAAAATTTAATATTCTTTTTTTGGTAAGCCCTTACTTCCCCAAAAATGACCATTATTCGTACCGGGACAGCAGCTCAGCGAGTTTTTCGCGGATCAGACCGACCAGTGCCTGAGGCTCTTTCACAGTCGCATTCGTTCCCAAGCCGATAAAAAATTGGGCGTAAAACGAAAGGTCATGCTCCGGAATCATCCCGTCCACCCAGCCGGTCCCATCCTCACGGATATGCAGCTTGGACTCCAGCCACAATTCTCCCTCGCACCGTTCCACGCCTTCCGGGGTCAGCTCCACATAGCAGCGAAGCTCCGCCGAGTCCTCCCCGTGAAATGACTTCCGATTCCCAAGATGCACATGGCTGAGGTCGGCCGCTTCAAGGCCGGTTGTATCCTCGGCGGCATCCGTAATCCGGTCGCAGCGGAACAGGCGGAAGTCCTTCCGCTGGAAGCAGTACGCCGGGCAGTACCACAGTCCCTGGCTGGCATAGATGCCGATCGGCTGGATCTGCCGAACCGAGCTGCTGCCGCGGGATTCGTAAACGATGCGCAGCACCTTCTGGTTCACGGCCCCGTCCAGCAGCACGGACAAATGGGGTGCACCCGCCCGCCTGGACGGGGTAATAAAGTCGACCCGGTTCTTCATCCGGTCGATCCGGTCGCGCACATCCCCGGGCATGTAGTGGTAGAATTTCTGGAGCGCGGACGAGCTCTCCGTCTCAAACGGGATATGCACATAATGCCGGAGACCGTGCACCGCGAAAAAAATCGCCACCGCCTCTTCCTCCGTAAAGGCGATCGGGGGCAGGATTCGTTCCTTCAGTACTTGGTAGCCGCCATGCGGCCCCACTTCCGAATATAAAGGGACGCCGAGCTCGCTCAGCTCCTGCAGGTCCCTTAGGATCGTCCGGGTGGACACCCCGAATTCGTCGGCCAGCTCCTTGACTTTAAAACGGCGCATCCGGTTAATCGTCATCATCAGGTCGAGCAGTCTTTTCGATTTGGACATGTCGGCACTCCCGTTACTGGATTTGGCGGTACACACCATCGGAAACAAATAGGGTCGGTGACAGACCTTGTCATTATTATAAACGACTATAGGAATCTGCCCAAAACATCGGCACATCCCCGATTCCTCGTACCCCGCCAGGATCATGTAAAGGCTGTCCATGTTCCCGTTATATTAATGTTATATTTCATAACACTTTACTGCGCAACAGTGGAGACTGTGGTCTTGGGCAGGGCTAATAAAGTGAAACATGTCTTTTCTCAATCCGAAAATCACATCGCTAACCGGCATAAACCCGATTTTTCACTTGAAATCATGAAGATTTCCATGTCGAATGTAACCTTTTATAACAGGTAACGCTTACAATACTGAAATTTAGTATTGATTATTTGCAGACCATCCACTATGATAATGGCAACAGGCAGGAGATAAAAGTTAAAGCACTTTAACTTTTAAAATTATACCCCGCTACTATAGATAAATATTTGGGGTTAATTTGTCTCATAAGTTAAAGCGTTTAAACTTTTATAAACTTTGTGAGAAAGGTTGATGCACCCGTGACCCATCGCGAAAGCAGGCGGCAGACGCTGTACATGTATCTGTTTATTTCCCCCTGGCTCATCGGCTTTCTGGTTTTTGCCCTGTATCCCATCTTGTCCTCGCTTTATTACAGCTTCACGGACTACGACATCATTCACCCGCCCCAATTTATCGGCCTGGCCAATTATGCGGAGATGTTCGGCAATGATCTGTTCTGGAAATCCGTCACCGTGACGCTGAGGTATACGCTCATCAGCGTGCCGATCCAGCTGCTGCTGGCCCTTGGATTCGCCCTGCTGCTGAACCAGAAGATCCCGCTGCGCGGATTTTTCCGGACCGCGATGTATTTCCCGAGCATGGTATCCGGCGTGGCGATGTCGCTGCTCTGGTACTGGATTTTCAACCCGCAGATCGGGCTGTTCAACTACATGCTCTCCTGGTTCGGCATCAAAGGTCCGGCCTGGCTTATGAACCCGGACACGGCTCTATACGCCTTGATGATTATGTCCTTCTGGACGGCGGGCTCGGGCATGATCCTCTTTCTGGCGGGACTGCAGGGCGTTCCGGCGAGCCTCGTGGAAGCCGCCAAGCTGGACGGGGCGGGACGCTTCAAAGTTTTTCTCCATGTCACCCTGCCGATGATCTCGCCTGTACTGCTGTTCCAGCTGATTATGGGCATGATCGATTCCTTCCAGGTGTTTACCCAGGCTTTTGTCATGACCCAGGGCGGCCCGAACTACTCTACCTGGTTCTACGTCTACAACCTGTACACCAGCGCCTTTAAAGAGTACCGCGCCGGCTATTCCTCCGCCTTGGCCTGGGTGCTGCTCGTCGTCGTCATGCTTTTTACCGCGCTCGTGATGAAGCTGTCGAACCGATACGTTCACTACGAAGGAGGCAAACGCTAGATGAGTACCCTTCCGGCCGCCGGCCCGCACGCGGACAACGCCGCCCCCAAGCGGCGGCGCAGCACTGACCCCGTAGGCATTGTCAGCTTTATCGCGCTGGTCGTTACCACCTTTCTGATGCTGCTGCCCCTGTTCTTTATGGTATCGACGTCGCTGAAGTCGAAGAAGGAAATGCTGAAGTTTCCGCCGACCTTTCTGCCGGAAAGCTGGCAGTGGAGCAATTACAAGGAGATTTTCGATACACTCTCCTTCGGCACGATGTACATGAACAGCCTGATTATCGGAGTTCTTACCGTGATCGGAACGCTGCTCTCCTCAGCGCTCGCGGCCTACGGCTTTGCCAGATACCGCGGCAAGGGGAGCAACACGTGGTTCCTGCTCATGCTGAGCACGATGATGCTGCCCTACCCGGCCATCATGATTCCCCAGTTCATCCTCTTCTCAAAGCTGAACTGGATCGACACGTTCCTGCCGCTGATCGTCCCGGCGTTCTTCGGCTCAGCGTACAACATCTTCCTGCTGCGCCAATTCTTCTCGACGCTACCTGAAGAGCTGTTCGACGCCGGGCGCATCGATGGCTGCAGCGAGTTTCGCATGTGGCGCCAAATCGCCCTCCCGCTTTCGGGACCGGCGCTCGCCACCGTAGCGATCTTCGCTTTCATCTACAGCTGGAACGATCTGCTGACGCCGGTGCTGTACCTGAGCTCCACCGAGAAATTCACGCTGCCGGTCGGTATGGCATCCCTGACGTCATCCCGCTTCCGGATTCCGCCGTGGCACCTGCTGATGGTCGCCTCCGTGCTGGCCATGCTGCCGATCGTGACGCTGTTCGCCATAGCCCAGAAGCGGTTCGTCGAGGGCATCGTGCTCACCGGGATCAAGTAATGGCACGGATCTATCGGAAGCCCCGTCGTCCCGGCAGTCATCCTCAAGCCCCACCGGGGCGCCGTCGAAGCCGGCATGCAGCAAGCACCTTCCCCACAGGACTAGCAAGCCGGCTTTTACTTCAACAAGTTCAGACAGCAGCAGCACCCATTACATGAAGGCAATGGAGGTATCGTTTCATGAACAAGAACAGGAAAAGATCAGGTTTTGCCCTTCTTCTGACGACGCTAATGCTGGTTGCCGCCGCGCTGTCCGGCTGCAGCGGCGGCAAATCGGCGGGCGATGTGGTTTCCGGAGGCGAGAGCTCCGCAGGGGGCGATAAAGGCGGCACAGTGACGATTACCCACTACACGATCGACTCGGAGGACCGCACGTTCGTCGAGAAGCTGATTCCCGACTTTGAAGCCAAGCACCCGAATATTAAGGTCAAGGTCGAAAAAGCGCCTTACGAGCAGTTTGACAGCAAGCTGCAGACGCTGATCGCCGGCGGCAAGTCCCCGGACGTCACAAGCCATTACGGCTACGGTGGATTTGCGGAATACTACAACAAGGATATGCTGCTGGATCTGACGGACATCATCCAGGAGGACGGCTTCAAGGCCGGAGATTACGGCATTCCGGACAACCTGATGAGTATCTACAAGGTAAAGGACCGCACTTACGGCATTCCGGTCAATATGTATGTCACGCTGATGCTCTACAACAAGGATATGTTCGACGCGGCGAAGGTGCCTTATCCGCCAAGCGATTATGAGGACAAGAGCTGGACGTTCGACAAAATGGTCGAAGACGCCAAGAAGCTGACCGTTATTTCGGACGACATCGCCAAAACCCAGTACGGCGTGGACTTTACCTGGGCTGAGCGCGATAACCGCCCTCTCTACTTCGGGGCCGAGCCTTATTCGGAAGACACCTGGACCAACGGCGGCGTTCCTTCCGCTACCCATTTCGATTCGCCGGAAGTGATGGCGGCGTATAACAAGCTGTTCGGTTTGATTTTCAAAGAGAAGGTCTCCCCGACGACCGAGTGGAGCAAGAGCGTCGCCGGTCAGAACGGTGATCCCTTCGTCGCCGGCAAAATCGGCATGTCCGTCGGCGGTTCGTGGAACCTGGCCGGGGCCAACGATTTTCCGTTCAAAGTGGGCGTAGCGGCTGTGCCTTGGGGCGGCAACGACAAGGTGCGCAGCACGCTGTACGTCGATCCGCTCATGATCCTGAAAGGTTCCAAGCATCCGAAGGAAGCTTTTGAATGGATCAAGTATCTGGTCACCGCCGACGTGCAGGAGAAATCCATCGAGCTCAGCGGAGGCAACCCGCCAGTGAACACGCAGGCAGCAGAAGCTTATTACCAACATTTTGAGGGCGTCGACCCGCAGGATATTAAGAACGTATACGAAGGCGCCATTAAATACGGTTTCGAGTCCTATAACCACCTGATCACAAACTACTCGCAAATCAACGACATGTTCATTAACGAGATGCAGCCGATCGAAAGTGGGCATAAGACGGTGGAAGAGGTTATGCCGACGATTCAGAAGAAGCTGCAGGAGATCATCAAGCGGTAAACGGAAAGTTTGTGGAACATAAATAGAGAAATTTCCCCTTCCATCGTAAAAATGTCCTCCTCGGTGGAGCGGGCCATCATTTTATAATGTAGATATTCGATTCAATTCAATTCGGTATACCTTTTTACGGCATATCGGCGATCGGATGCCGTCCTCTGCGGGGCGGTATCCGGTTTATGCCATCCCATGCTTCGCGGACAGACTTCCGTCCATGTATACTAGGGATAAGTTTATAGGTTCGGAAAAATCTGCCCAAGGAGAAATGAGAGATGAAAGTAAGTATTTTTGACGTTGCCAAAAAATCAGGACTGTCCGTTGTAACGGTATCCCGTGTGTTGAACGGGGCCGAAACCGTCCGGGAAAAAAATCGACAGAAAGTGCTCGATGCGATCAAAGAACTGGGATACCACCCGAACGCCGCCGCCCGGAGCCTTGCCCGCGGGAAAACCGGCATCATCGGCCTTATTGTAACGACCCTGCAGGATTCCTTCTTCGATGCCGTCGTCAAAGAGTTGAACGAAGTGTTAGCGCTTCACGGCTACTACCTGGCCATTTCGGTATCGACGGGCATCGGTTCGGACGAGAGCCATTACCTGATTCAGGAGGACCGGGTGGACGGGCTCATTCTGCTCTCCCCCATGGAAGAAGACAACTATATCGTGGAATTGAAAAAACGCGGCATTCCATACGTACTGATCGACAATCAGAAGCCTGAAAACGACAATTTCTCGGTGACGATCGACAACTTCAAGGGCGGCTATGCGGCAGCAAGCCATCTGCTCGATAACGGATATACGTCCATCGCCCATTTGTGCGGACAGGAGATGTTCCGAAGCACCCGGGAGAGACGCGACGGATTTATGCAGGCGCTGTCAGAACGGGGGCTTGCCCCCTTTGAAATCGTAAACGGAGACTTTGAAATCCGGTTCGGCTACGAAACGGCCGTACGGTGGCTGAAGGAAGGGCAGCTTCCGCAAGCGGTCTTCGCCGGCGACGACAATATCGCCCTCGGCGTGGTGAACGCGCTGATGGAAGCGGGCGTTCAGGTGCCCAGCCAGGTAGCCGTCGTTGGCTATGACGACCAGACCATATCCTCCCAGCTTCATCCGTATCTGACGACGGTACGCCAGCCGGCAGACCGGATCGGCATCGCCGCAGCCGACATGCTGCTGAAGCGGATCGACGGTACGATGAAGCGCGGAGCCAACTTAAAAATCGATCCGGAGCTCATCGTCCGGGAGTCGTCCGTTCCTGGGCGTCGAGCCTGACTTTAGTTACCCGGCTCCGGATCATCATGTACAGCAAAAGCATGAATTGATCATATAGGAGTGACGACTATTGGCTTACTATTTGGGAATCGACGGGGGAGGCACCAAAACTTATGCCCTGCTCACCGACGAGCAGGGGCAAGTGCTCGGCAAAGGCCAGAGCGGCAACGGGAATCACCAGATTGACGCCGCCGTGGCCGCCGAGAGCATCCGGAGCGCCGCTTTCGGTGCCATCGCCGACGCCGGGCTGCAGCTTGCGGACATCCGCCACACCTTCTTCGGCCTGGCGGGAGCCGACCGTGAGCCGGACTACCGGATCCTGCATCCCATGATCCGAAATATGGGCTTCACGGATTATTCGGTCGACTGTGATACCGTCATCGGCCTCCGGGCCGGGACGAAGCGGCCGTACGGGGTCGCCCTCATCTGCGGCACAGGCACCAATGCCGCCGGCCGGAATCCGCAAGGCGAGCATGTGCAGTGCGGCGGCTTCGATTACATGTACGGCGATTTTGGCGGAGGCGGAGCCCTGAACATCGAGGTGTTCCGCTCCGTCATCCGCGCTTGGGACGGACGCGAGCAGCCGACGCAGCTGACGGAGCTGCTGTTGTCCCTGCTGGGCTACGATACCGTCGGCGAGATGTTCGACGATTTCTACGACAACCAGCGCAGCGTGCCCGTAGACGCCGCACGTCTGCTGTTTGCAGCTGCTGCCGGCCAGGATGCGGTGGCGCTGGAAATTTTGAACCGCCAAGGTGTGGAGCTCGGCAAATCGGCCGCTGCCGTCATCCGCAGGCTCGGTATGGAGAACGAGGCCTTTGATGTGGTGCTTGCCGGCAGCCTCCTGACGCGGGGTGACCGCGGATGGATCCGCGGCCCGATTGAGCAGGCCGTCCGAGCCGTTGCACCAGCGGCCTCGGTCGTGACGCTCGCGACGGAGCCGGTCGTCGGCGCCGTGTGGGCGGCTATGGAGGCGGACGGTCTAACGATTCCGGAACAGGTCTATGAGCAGATGCGGCTGTTCCGCGATTTTGAACATATTCACCAAACTACCCGATAGGAGTGAAGGATCATGACTTCAAAGCAGGGGTTGAAAATAGCTGTAATCGGCGGGGGCTCCTCGTATACGCCGGAGCTGGTGGAAGGGTTTATCCTGCATCACCGCGAGCTTCCGGTCCGCGAGCTGTGGCTCGTCGATATCGAGCCAGGTCTCCGGAAGCTGAACATCGTCGGCAGCCTGGCGAAGCGGATGGTCGAGAAATCCGGGCTGCCGATTGAGGTGCATCTGACCACCGACCGCCGCAAAGCGATCGAGGGCGCCGACTTCGTCAGCACCCAAATGCGCGTAGGCATGCTGGATGCCCGGGGACGCGACGAATCGATTCCGCTCAAGTACGGGGTCATCGGTCAGGAAACGACCGGTCCCGGCGGCATGATGAAGGCGCTGCGCACGATCCCGGTCCTGCTCGATATTTGCCGGGATATGGAGGAGCTGGCGCCAAATGCCTGGCTGCTTAACTTTACCAACCCGGCCGGCATGGTCACCGAAGCCATCCTGAAGTATTCCAACGTTCGCAGCATTGGGTTATGCAACGCGCCCATCGGCCTGATCAAGCAAACTTCCGCCAAATACCAGGTCGCTCCTGACCGGGTCTACGCTGAGTTTGTGGGTCTGAATCATCTTCACTGGGTCACCCGCGTCGATGTCGAAGGCGAAGACAAACTCGATGAACTGCTCGCCGATACCGCCGGCTACAGCGCTTCGAATGTGCCGGCCCGCGAATGGAATCCCGAGTTCCTGCAGTCGCTCCGCGCCCTGCCTTCCTATTATTTAAAATATTTTTACATGACGGACGCGATGCTGGAGGAGCAGCTCGAGTCCTTCCATCAGGGCATCAACCGCGCCGAGGTCGTGAAGCGGGTCGAAGAGGAGCTGTTCGAGCTGTACAGCGACCCGGATCTGAAGGAGAAGCCGAAGCAGCTGGAACAGCGCGGCGGCGCCTTTTACTCCGAAGCCGCCGTCAACCTGATGCGGTCGCTCTATAACGGCACCAATGACATCCAGACGCTGAATGTGGCCAACCGCGGGACACTGCCGTTCCTGCCCGAGGACGCCAGCATTGAGGTCAACTGCGTCGTAACGAACAACGGGCCGCTCCCGCTGCCTGTGACGCGCATCCCGCGGATGGCCGTCGGCCTGATCCAGGCCGTCAAAACCTATGAGCAGCTCGCCATCGACGCCGCGGTAACCGGTGACCGCGGGCTGGCGATCCAAGCGCTGGCCCATCACCCGCTTGTGCCGTCGGTCGAAGTAGCCATCAAGATGCTGGATGAGATGCTGGAGGCCAACAAAGAATACTTGCCGCAGTTTTTCGGGAAAACACCGGCTCATCCCTAAGGCAGAGGGATGGTCTCAAGGGATGAGGGGATGACCGTGACGCCTGTCTGCGGAAAGCCCCTTCTCCTTTTCCGTGAAAATAAATGCAGATTGGCAATACTGCTGCTGCAAAGCACACAAAAAAACCTTGAACGGCACGTTCCCGTTCAAGGTTTTTTTCAGTCCGCGCCGCGCAGCGGCACGCAGTGAAGGCGGCCCGGTGGCCGCCTCCCAGCCATGCCCCGCAGCGATCCCGGCGTCACAGCCCTGCCGAGGCGTCCGCCGAGCCGGCTTGGCTGGCACGCGTGTGCCGGCGCACCAGCAGCACGTAGCACAGCACGGCGCCGACGTCCGCGCAGGCGATGACGATGCCCATCGGCAGGGCCGAAGTGCTGCCTCCGATGCCTACGAGCGGGCTGACGATCCCGCCGAAGATGTAGGAGAGCAGCCCGAGCAGCGCCGAGGCGCTGCCTGCCGAGCGGCCGTAATCCTGCAGAGCCAGCGAGGAACCTGCGGTTCCGACGATGCCGACGCAGGATACGACCACGAACAGCGGCGGCAGGATCGCCGCAAGGCCTGCCCCGGCAGCGAGCAGGATCAGCAGCAGCACGCCGCCGATCGTCGCCAGGGTAATGCCGGTCACGAGCAGCTTTTTCTCGCTGACGCGTCCGGCCAACCGGCCGGTGATCTGCCCCGCGATAATGATCCCGAGCCCGTTCGTGGCGAAGATCACACTGAACATTTGCGGGGATACCCCGTAGATTTCCTGCAGCACGAACGGCGAGCCGGAAATGTAGGCAAACATCGCGGCCGATATGAAGCCTGAGCTGAGCGCCAGGCCCATGAACTTGCCGTCGCGCAGCAGCTTGCCGAACGTCTTCACCGTGCCCAGCGTTCCGCCGCCGGAGCGGTTGCCGGGCGCCAGCGTTTCCGGCAGCCCGAGCATGACGGCCAGCAGCATGGCGACCCCGATGGCGGTCAGCACGATAAATACGCCGCGCCACGAAGTCACCTGAAGCAGCTGCCCGCCCAGGATCGGCGACAGAATCGGCGCCGCCCCGTTCACCAGCATCAGCATGGAGAAAAACTTGGTCAGCTCGCTCCCGGAATACATATCCCTGACGATCGCTCTCGAAATGACAATGCCCGCCGAGCCGGCAATGCCCTGGATAAATCGCAGCAGAATCAGCAGCTCAATCGACGGGCTGAAGGCGCACAGCAGCGACGAAACCCCGTACACCACCATCCCGATCATCAGCGGTGTGCGGCGTCCTCTCACATCGCTGATTGGCCCCGCCAGCAGCTGGCCTGCCGCAAGCCCGATGAGGCAGGACGTCAAGCTGAGCTGGGTCAACGAGGCCGTGGTGTGCATTGACTTGGCCATTTCCGGCAAAGACGGCAAATACATATCAAGCGAAAACGGACCGAAGGCCGACAGCGCCCCCAGCACAATAATCATCCAGACCCGGTTCGCGCCCGGTCCGGAACCAGCTGCGGCCGCAGAGCCGCCTGCCTTCGCATCCGTATGTGAACGTTTATTCATAAGTTCTATCTTGTTCCCCCTCTGTGTTCCCTGCTCCGATGCATGGCCCTTATAAAGTAAATTCTCTTCACTAGAAAGATTGAACTAAAGTATAGAGTATCATATTTCCCCCGCAAAATGAGCGGCTTGCCTATATTTCCAGAAGCATCGTCCTCCCCTTCAACCGTCCTCCCCATACCGCTATCCCCATTTCCTTGGCGCTCGTTCACCCCGCCTTTTTGGCAGCTTACGTCTACAAAGAAAAACAGCCTGGCCAAAGAAATTTGGCCACGCTGCGGCGACTTGCTAACAAACACGTTTAACGACATCTTTTCTAAGAAGACAGACCGCGTTTAGCGGAAGTTTTTCCTGCGAGATAAAGATGTTTGCCTGGAAAGTTTAATACTTTCTTATCTCCAAATATAAACACAACCCGTTAACCCTTGATCCCGGACAGCGTTACGCCCTCAATGATATACCGCTGACCGATAATATACACAATCAGCACCGGAATCAGCGCAATCGAGGCGCCGGCCATCATGAGCGTCCAGTCCGTGGAATACATGCCGCGGTACAGGTTCAGCATCATCGGGACGGTGAATTTTTCAGGAGTGTTCAGGAAAATGAGTGGATAGAAGAAGCTGTTCCACATGCCGAGGAACGTGAAAATGCCGAGCGCCGACAAAGCCGGCTTCACCAGGGGCAGCATGATCCGCGCATAAATCGTCCAGCGGTTGGCACCGTCCACGATGGCGGCCTCCTCCATCTCCTTCGGAATGCCTCTGAAAAACTGACGCAGCAGGAACACGCCAAAGGCGTTAAACAGCGCGGCGGGCACAATGATCGACAAGTGCGAGTCGAGCCAGCCGATGCTTTTCATCATCAAGTACAGGGGAATGATCGTGACTTGCCCCGGCACCATCATCGTCGCCAGAAACAGGACGAAGAGGGGCTCCCGGAAAGGAAAGCGGATCTTGGCAAACGCGTAAGCCGCCATCGAGCAGGTGAACAGCTGTGAAGCAACGACGATGATGTTGATATAGAAGCTGTTGAAATACGCCCTTCCGAAGGGCAAAGCCGTCAACGAGGTTTTGAAATTGGACCACACGAACGGATCGGGAATCCATTTGGGCGGCACGATAAACACTTGGGACAGATCCTTGAGCGAGCTGAGCAGCATCCAAACAAACGGCAGTGCCATAATGCACGCGCCGATCAGCAATATAATGTGAAGCAGGACGGTGGACAAACGAAGTCCTCTGGTCTGCATGCGTTCTCCTCCTTATCCGGTCGATTCTAGTCCTCGTAATGGACCCAGCGTTTGGACATTTTCATTTGGAACAGCGTCAGCGCCAAGATCATGATGAACAAAATGACTGCGGTCGCCGTGCTTTTCCCGAACGTAAAGTCCACGAACGCCGAATCGTAAATATGAAACACGATCGTATAGCTCGCTTTCGCGGGCCCGCCGGAGGTCATGACGAACGACTGGTCGAACACCTGAAACGAACCGATGATCGTCATAATCGTCACGAAAAAGGTCGTCGGAGACAGCAGCGGAACGGTTATATTGACAAACTGCTGCCATTTGCTGGCGCCGTCAATCTGTGCCGCTTCGTAATAGCTGGCGGATATGCCCTGCAGCCCGGCCAGGAACAAGACCATATTCCCGCCAAGCCCCATCCACACGCTGAGCATGGCGATCGACGGCATGACAAACCGCGTGTCGGTCAGCCAGCGGGGACCGTCGATCCCGAACCATTCCTTCAAATACAGGTTGATCAACCCGAAATCGGCGTTAAACAGCCACATAAAGACGACGGCGACCGCCACGGACATCGTAATGTTCGGCATAAAATAAATGAGTCTGTAGATCAGCTTGCCTTGTACCCGGTTCAGGCCCACCGCGATGAGCATCGCCAGAATAATGCCCGTAGGCACGGTTAGCACCGTATAATACAGCGTGTTGACCACGGCGATCCGGAAATCCTCATCCTTGAACGTGTTGATGAAGTTATCCAGTCCGACAAACTGCTTCTCCCCCATCCCGTCCCATTTCATCATGCTGAGCACGAAAGCCGAAATCAGGGGAATTAAGGAGAACAGCAGCAGTCCGACCAATTGGGGGAAAATAAAGACGTAGCCCCATATGCCATCCGATGTCTTGCTCGTCATAGCGGTCTTCCGTTTGTTGTCCGGCTGCAAGGCCGGCGCAGAAGCCGTTCGATCGGCCGTCTGATTCTGCATAAACATCCACCTTCCTCTTGCGAATTACGCCTTATGAAGCGCTGGCCGCCAGCCGCCGGCCGGCATGGAAAGAGGGAAGGAACGCTGCGCTGTGCCCTGCGCTCCTTCCCTCCGGAATTTCGTTATTTGCCGTTTTTATAATCGTCGATTTTTTTGTTGGCCATTTCCTGGATGTCTTTAAGCGATGCGTCCAACTCGCCGTTCTTGAGCCACAATGCCTCGAACTTGGAAGTAATATCCGTGCTCAATCCTGGGATGCCGGCCTCGAACGGCGTCAGCGAATAACCTACCTCACGGGCATCGAGGAACAGCTGGGCATGCTCCGGCAGATTGCCTTCCAGAACGACGTCATCCACGCCTTGAACGGACGGTACGGCATTACCCCCGCCTTGCAGACGGAACTTCTGGCCATCCGAGCTCAGGAATTCGGAGTAGAAGGTATAGGCGGCGTCTTTATGCTTCGATGCGCTGTTCATGACCAGGAATGCCGTCGGAATTCCGGCCGGTTCAATCTTGTTCCCGGTGTTCGTCGGCCAGGTCACGACATCGTACTCCAGGCTGGAGTTTTTCTTGAACAGCGGCAGATACCAGCGTCCAGCACCGACGAACCCGACTTGGTTGGACATAAACATGGCGTCACCGCCCTGCCCCTTCGGCAGCGTACCGGCAAACGTAATATTTTTCTCCTTCACGTTATCGTACAGGAACTGAAAAGCTTCCTTCGACTTTGGATCGTCATAGCCGATGAACTTGCCGTTGTCGTCGTAAACTTTGCCGCCGTTGGATGTTACCCAGCTGTAATAGCTGTTCCAGGAGTTATCCAGCACGTATCCATACTTTTTCGAGTCGCGGATTTTCTCCACCATGCCTTTGAACGCGTCCCAGGTCCATTGACCCTTCGCCTGAAGATCGGCCGGCATCTCCGTAATTCCCGCGTCGTTCAGCACTTTCTTGTTGTACCACAGCACCATCGGATTGCAGTCGACCGGCACGCCGTAGATTTTGCCGTCACGCTTGGCCGCGCCCCACAGCCCTTCGAAGTAGTCGTCCGGTTTGATTTTGCTGTCTGCCGCCGTCATTCTCGGCGTTACTTCCTCGATGCTTTTGTTCTCAATCAGCTTCACGACGAAGCCATCGCCGGCATAAAACACGTCAGGGGCGGTTCCCCCCGTCAGCTGTGTCAAAATTTTCTGGTCGTATTCCCCCGGAATCGGAATCAGCTCCGCCTCAATGTCCGGGTGCCTCGAGTTGAAATCTTTCGTAAACTCTTGGAAGCGGGTCAGCTCTCCGGGGTTCCCCCAGGTCGCCCATTTAATCTTGACCTTCTCCCCGCTGCCTTTGCCGTCTTCCGCCACCGCTCCCTGGTTATCGCTGCTGCCGCCACCCGATCCGCATGCCTGCAGCACAACCGACGCCAACAATACTACCGCTAGCAAGGACTTTCTGAGCTTCTTCATTTCTTTACTCCCCCATTCAAAAGAGTAGTCATCGGATTAGCACCTTGGTGTGAAAACGCTTACGTGATTATTATAAAACGGCGCCCTTCGCCTTTTGAACGGCACATATTTCCGAAATCGTGTCATGTTTTCCTGTGTTTTGGACACCTCACCTGCGCGGCATGCCCTGGAATTCAGCCGGCGTCAGTCCGACGACCTTTTTGAACTGCTTGCTGAAATGCTTGGTGTCATTGAAGCCGGACATCTCCGCGACCTCATATACCTTCAGCGTTGGATTTTGCAGAAGCTCCTTGGCCCGGTTCACCCGCAGCGTAATCAAGTAATCGATGAAATTATGTCCGGTGACCCGCTTGAACATTTCACTGAAGTAGTTGCGGCTGACGCACACCTTGTCGGCAACCTGCTGCAGAGAAATCGACTCTGTAAAATGCTCCGAAATATACTCGACCGCCTGCTGGACGATCCGTTGGTGCAGCGATTTATCCGGAGGCGGACAATCCGCAGGGAGGGGCAGCGGCATCACCGCAACCGCCGGATCTGCGCTGTTTTTTTCTTTGTACTGCTCCAGAATGCGGTGATCCTCCTTCTCCTTCTGCAGGCTGTGGCGCATTTCGTACAGCACCGTTTTCAGCGATTCCGCACTCAGCATCGGCTTTAAAATATAGTCAAAGGCACCCAGCCGGATCCCCTCGCGGACGTACTCGAAGTCGCTGTGGCAGCTGAGCAGGAGCACCTTGACCCAAGGACAGATTTCCCTCGTCCTGCGCGCCAGCTCAAGCCCATCCATGACCGGCATGGCAATATCGGTAATCAGAATGTCGATCTCCTTGCTTTCGACCCATTTCATCGCCCGCTGGCCGTTGGAGGCTTCTCCCACCAGCTCGAATCCGTTGACTTCCCATTCAAAAGTAGACCGAATCCCCATTCTTGCGATGGCTTCATCATCAACCAACAGCACTTTGTACATCCTGATCCCCCTTTAAATTTGAAAAAGTAATCGTGACCTCCGTCCCCTGCATGAGCTCGCTGGTCACGCTGACCCCGTATCCGCTGCCGTAATACAGCCGAATCGTTTGGTGCACATGGCGCAGCCCGATGTTGGTCATCCCCCGGTGATGATGGGCACGCTCGTCGGCGAAGATGTGGGCCAGCCGCTCTTCGCTCATACCTACACCGTCGTCGGCGATGCTGACGATGATCTCCTCCCCCTCTTGCCGAGCACGGATCTCAATCGTGCCTGGTTCGTCTTTGGGCGCGATGCCGTGGAAGACCGCGTTCTCCACGATCGGCTGCAGCAGCATGCGCGGAATCGGAATTTGCTTCAGCTCATCGGGACAATCGATAAGCAGGGTGATGGCATTGTCATACCGGTACCCTTGAATGACCATGTATTTCTGCAGCAGGTCCAGCTCCTCGCCTAACTGGATAAAGACGCCGCTGCGCCCCATACTGACCTCGAGCAGCTGGACGAGCGAGGTGACGGCCTGGTCGACATCGTTCGTACGGTTCAGCTTGGCCAGCCAGCGGATCGAATTCAGCGTGTTGTACAGAAAATGCGGATTGATCTGGTACCGAAGCGCCCGGATTTCGGCCTTCTTCTTCTCGGATTCCTCCTTGGCAATCCGCTCGATGAGCAGCTCGATCTGTTCGATCATCTTGTTAAAGCTGCGCCCAAGCTGGCCGATTTCGTTGCGTCCGACGCTGCGGCTGCGGATGGTCAGGTCGCCGGCTTCCCCTTTGCGCATCAAGCGGCTCAAGTTGACGAGCGGATTTCCGATTCTGCGTGTAACGTAGTAGCCCATGCCGATCGCCAGCACGATCGAGCAGAGGGTAATTAACACCGTCAGGTTGCGGATGCTGGCTGAATCGGCTGTCATCTCCTCCAGCGGCACGACGCCGACGACACGCCAGTCGTTGTCGAGCAGCTCGGGAATCATCAGTGTGTTCCGCCGCCCTTCGCGAAGCTGCGTCTTCCGGGCCGGCAGCGGCAGCTTCGACGTTTGGCCGTACTCGTCCGGGTCGGGATGGTAGAAATACTGATTCCGGTCGTTGACGATGTAGACGTATCCCGTATCGCCGAATTGAACGCGGTTCAGCTCATCGATCAGCACGTTCCCCATCACCTCGACAAACATGACGCCGATAATTTCGCCGGTCTCCCAGCTGCGGATAGCCCTGCCGAGACCAAACACCGGGAAGCCCATCCCGGTCTTTTTCAGGTATGAGGTTTCGGAGAGCCCAAACCATACGGTATTGCCGTTCGCCTTCAAAATGGCTTTGTACCAGTCGGAATCCCACTGATTCGGAATCGACATGAGCGAGTCTGCGCTGAGCACCGAGTTTTTGCCTTTGACATCAAAAATATAAATATCGAGAATTTCCGGTGAATTGATCATAATCGAGGTCAGCATATCTTTACCGTCCTTCACCTTGAGCGTCGTTTCATAGGCGTTGTCGCCCTGCCTTTGCTCCAAAATGTTGTGGACGATTTTGCTGTTTAATACCATCATCGAGGAGTCATCCAGTTTCTTAAAAAACATGTTCAGCTTGTCGCTGACCTGCACGATCGTTAGCGCGGCCACCTTGCTGACCTGCTGTTCAACGATCAAGGACGATTTGTGGTAGGACAAAAAACCTCCTATAAGGACAGGAAGAGTCATCCCGAAGAAAAAGAAGAGGAAGAGCTGCACGACAATCGAGTGTAGCGGGGGAAAGCGCGTGAGGAGCCAGGATCTCATATGCGAATCACCCTCTTTTTCCAAGTGTGAATTTCGTAATGTTATTGTATATACGAATGATTGCGCTTTCAAAGACATGTTGCATAAATTCCGAACAAAGCACGAAAGATCAGAAGAAAAGCCCTACCGGCGTAAACTCATGATAGCTGAACCGCGTTATACGGCATCCTCAGACCAGGCAGCTGCCCAGTCCGGGGATGCGCGGAAGCGCCTTTATCCGCATTCGGCTGCCTTTCTACAACCTTAGCTCGGCTAACGTTTCATACCAGCGGGTGAGCACGGCTTCGGGCTCCTTAAAGTCGACCTGGATGCCGGACCTAATGTCCGCATACGCGGCCACGTCCGCTCGTACGGATAGGATGTCCGCCTCAAAACGCTCCCGTGGATGCTTGGCTGCGGGAAGCACCGGCAGAAGTCTCAGCACAAGCTTTACGTAATAGGCCTTACCGGAGTAGACCAGAACGAGCGTCGCTTTTCCCGTACGAATCATGTTTCGGGTCGTCGCGGTTCCGTTCCACATGGCCAGCCGGACCTGCCCCCGGTCCAGGGCGACGATCTCGCCTACACTGATCATGGCCGTATGCGGCCAGCCCTCCTCCGTTACGGTCATCAGCATCATCGCCTCATGCTGCTTCGTGATCAGCTCCCTGCCGTCCAGCAGCTCGTACAGCTCGTCCGGAAGTTCCGCCGTCTCCATGTATTTCATTGACTGACACCTCCTTTCTTCCCTATAGTTCTCCTATTGTACTCTATGAAACAAACGATGGCTGTATAAAAAGAAACAACGTAAGCTCAGGCGATCCCCCACCGTTATCGCCCCGCTTTCCTGTACAAAACAAAAAGCAGCCCGGCCAAACGAATTTGACCAAGCTGCTCTAATTTACGGCGAAATCCTTAGGGTAAATACCCCAGCTCCACTTCCTGCAGAACGCTTCTTGCGCGCTGCACCCACTCGTCCTCCAGATGTGCGTCAGGATCGAGCGGTGCCTGAAACTGGTCGAATAAGGCGCCGAGCAGATGGGGCATGGCATGCTTGTCAGTTCCCGTGTTGTATACGTACTTGAATACGAAAGGTCGTCCCAGCTTAACGGTCGCCCGGCAGCCGCCGCATTCGCCGTCCAGGTTGCCTTTGGTTACATGAAAAGGGATCCGCAGCCACACCATTCTTTCCTGGTCAAGGCGCTTATCCAGATAGCCGTGCTTGTAATCCCAGTTGCCGGCCAGCGAAAAATCATGCTTGCATAGGTAACTGTCAATATTGACGAATTCGTCTTCCACGTTTTCGAGTCTGGACTCCAAATTGATCATTCCTGCATCCTCCCTGTCGGTTTACCTTCAGGATGAGCAGGAATATCTTTCTTTATACTTCAGCGGCCGCCGCCCGGCGGGATTGGACTGATTAGACCGGCTTAACCGATTCCGCCTTGACCAAAGTCACATAAATCCGCTCATTTTCGACCGGCTTGCCTTCAATGATTTTGATCAGCTGCTCGGATGCGAGCGAACCCCATTTTTTCTTGGAATAATCGATCGTCGCAAGCCTTGGGCGGATGTACTCGGACAGCTCGATATTATCGAAACCGATGATGTGGATGTCCTTGCCCATCTCCAAATCCGTTTCGGATATATAATCATACATGCCGATCGCCATTTCGTCATTCAGGCAAAAGACCGCCACCGGACCCGCGAATTCCGCGGCAATCTGTTTGCCGGCCCGCTCGCCGCCCGTGCGGTTAAAGTCACCGGAAATTTCAATGCATTCCACGTCGCTGTTTCGTTCAACCGTTTGTCTGACCGCAGCCATACGCTGCTTCGAGTCATAAGAGCCCTCGGGACCGGTAACCACGTAAATTTTCCGGTGTCCCAGGTCGATCAAATACTCCATCGCCAGGCTGGCCCCGGCTTTGTTATCGAGAAGAACGTGATTAATATTCGGATGCTTCAGCTCCCGGTCCAGCACCACCAGCCGGTGCCCGAGCTCGGCAAAGTTCAGCAGCTGCTCGTCCGAGAACGTGTGGTCGAGGATCAGCGCCCCGTCAAACAGCTTCTCGGCCAGCAACCGGTGCGACTGGGGGCCGCTGCATACGACCAGATCGTATCCTTTTTGAATCAGCGTGCCCTTCATTCCCTGAAGCAGATCTCCGTAGAAACCGCCGCTAAAGTCCGGCAGAAAGGCCCCGATAATTTTCGACTCCTTTTTCTTCAGGCTTCGTGCCGCCGCATTGGGTACATAATTCAGTTCTTTGGCGATGGCCAAAATCCGGGCGCAGGTCTCATCCGTCACCTTCGGGCTTCCGTTCAGCGCGTAGGATACCGTTGATATGGATACGCCGGCTTTTTTGGCGATATCTTTAATGCTGGCCACGGCTTCTCACTCCAATCGTTTGGCTTATCATTTTATTTTATCATTCTGTTTGAATCGTTTCGACACCGGTGCCCCGTTCCCCTGCACAACAGCGCTTTCATGCAGGCTGAAATTCATTTCTACCAAAGGCGCTGATCTGTTCTTGAAAAAGAAAAGGACCGCCCGGGCAGCGGATTTGCTGTCCCTGGTCGGTCCCTCATTTATACCGCTTTGGAAAGGGGCAGGATGCCGATCGTGGGCAGTCCTCACCGCATGGACAGCAGCAGGTCCCTTTAAGATGGATCCCCGAGCGCCCTTTTCAAATTACTTCTTGGCGTTGTACTCGACCGTAACCTCAAGGCTTGCCTTGTTCCCTGCCAGGTCGGCTGCTTCCAGCACAATCCGGTTTTTCCCGTTGGCCAAGGTCAGCTTATGATTGAACTTGCCGTTCACAACTTTTATGGTAAAAGGCTTTTCGCCATTTAAGGAAACGCTGATCGCGGAATCCTGTAGAGCCTCGTTCACGCGGCCGGAGAGCACATAGTTCCGGTTGTTTTGCGGTTTGCCTTTGTCGTCCACCGTGATGACCGGTGCCGCCGTATCCTGGCTGCCGGCGATATCACCAAGAACAATGCCGAGGCCGTTGGTCGCCAAATATACGCGGCCGTAAACCCTTGGATCCCCGGTGATCGCCGCGTTGGCCGAACCGAACTGGTGCTGGTCGTCATTGATGCGTGTCCACGTCTTGCCTGCGTCATCGGAGCGGTAAATGCCGTCCACATTGTTGATAGTGGCATGGGCATACAGCGCCATGTATTTCTGGCCGGGAGCGGCTTTGCCGAAACCGATGGCCGCCGCTTCCTGGATCTGTCCCAGCTTCGTAAACGTCCGTCCCGAATCCGTGGAATGCCATAATCCAAAAAGGCTGTCCTGGTTCTTGTTATCCGCGGCAGCGGCCACCCAGATGTCTCCTTCTACGCCAGGTATGGCTTTGAAGTTACTTGTCAGGTTGGTCGGCAGGCCCGAGGCTGCCTTGGTGAAGGAGGCGCCTCCGTCCTGGCTGACATAGAACGTGCCGTCTGCAATCGCGTAAAACTTATTCGGATTCACCCGGTCCGAGGCTACTCTCGCGCCGCTTGGAACCCCGGACGAGGCCGTCCATGTGGCGCCCAGGTCGCGCGAATAGCTCACCGGCTTCGGAGCGGCCGAGTTGGATGGGCTCCAGACGATGGAAGAGCCGTCTGCACCGACTGCGACATAGCCGCCCTGCGTAGCATCGTCGGATGCCGATGTCCAGGCGTTGGCCGCCGGCTTCCACGTCTTGCCGTTATCCGTCGACACGCCCATTCTCGGGTTGGCCCCGTCGCTGTTGCCGACACGGACGACGATGTCCGGGTTCAGTTCGGCATAGTCGATGTCCGTGCTTGTCCCGATATACGGATTCGTAATCATGGACGGCGCCTTGGTCAAATCGTCGTGGCGGAAGCCGCCGATATCCCCCATGGCGCTCAGCAGATGGGCCCCGCTCGGCGGGCTGATCAAGCCGAGAATCGCCGTCTCTTCGATCCCGTCAGCCATGACGGAGATATTGATGTTTTCTCCTTTGTCCAGGGCAGTCACGTTCTCCGACCCGTACAGCGTCGCACCTGTACCGTACATGATCCGATCCGGATTAAACGGATCGATCTCCAGGTCGCCGATCATCCAGCCGAGCTTCGGATTCTGTTCAGGCAGATTCTTTTTTTCGCCCCAATCCAGCCACGGAGACAGGGAGTAGTCAATAGTATAATTGTTCGTCCTTACCGGGTCTTTGGCATAATCCAGCGTCCAGAACGGCTTCCACGTCTTGCCGCCGTCCGTACTCCGGTAGATGAATTCATCCGGCCACCATTTGTTCATCGTGGCGACCATGATCGTATCCGGGTGCTGCGCATCGACGGCAAGGCCGCCGTACGGACTATCCGTAGAACCCGCACCGGTCGGGCTGATATCGGTCCACTGTCCGGTTAACGTATCGTATTTCCACACCGAGCCTTCACCGCCGTTATACGGACCCACTTCCTTGGTGTAGGTCACGTAGAGGCTCCCGTTCTTCGAAAGCACGCCATGGTGCGGGAGGAATCCTTGGTCAGGCTGTCCCGGCACCGGCTCCCAGGTTTGACCGCCGTCGGTGCTCCGATAGATGCTGTGCTCGGTATCGGCGACTCCCACGTAAATGGTCTGGGTGGTTTTCCCTTGGCTCCCCGTCGACGGATCAAACGTTACCCACACGACGCCGACGAGATCATTGGTTGAGTCCTTCACGTTGCCGGCGGCGCTGAAGCTGTCGACTTTGCTCCAGGTGACTCCATAATCGGTGCTGCGCCACAGCCCGTTACCGCTGCGGGTACCCATGTAAAGAATGCGGTTATTGTTCGGATCGATCGCCAACCGCTCGCCCATCGACCTTCCCGGCATATTGCCCCCGAGTTTAAAAGGAAGCTCCGTGCGCTGCCACGTCTCCCCTTTATCCGTAGAGCGCAGCAGCACGCCGTTCATGTCGGTCCAGTCGTTGGTGTAGGTTCCGGCCGCTACGTACAAACGGTTCGTTTCCACCGGATCCGTCGCCATGGTGTCCACGCCAAGCATGTTCCATTCTTTTGCACTGACAAAATCCAGCAGCTGCTTCCAGGTCTTCGTGGCCGGGTCCCAGCGGTAGGCCCCTCCGATATCCGTCCGTGCGTAGATCAGATCCTTCTCACTCGGGTTGTAGACAATCCCCGGAACAAAACCTCCGCCGACAACCTTGACCCGGTCCCAGCTGTACGTTTGGTCAGGTGCCTTGGGTCCTTTACCATGGTTCGCCTTGTCAGCGGACACCGGGCCCACCGCACCGGCCAGCGGCAGCGCGATGGAAGCGGCGAGAACCAAGCTTAACGTCTTCTTGAACATCATTGCCCTCCTCAATCATAAAATGGTCTGGTTTTTCGAAAGCGTTTTCGGCTAAATCGATGATGACTGACATGCGGATTGCTGCAGCTGCAGCACTTCATGTAAGCGGTTACCAAGGATGAGTAAATTTATTGTAAGGGCAAAGAATCCCGTAAGAATACCCTAGTAATTGGATGATTTTTCATGTGCAAATTAGACATACGCAAAAAAACAGCCCCTAGAATCAATCATCCAGGAGCTGTGATTTGTGGGCCGATGATCGGCAGGTTTACGTGAAACCCTTCTTAGCCCTTTGTTTTGCTGGAGACGGCTGTTTTGGCTTCCGCCTTCTTCAGCAGTTTATAGTCGCCGGATTTGTCCGGCGTTCCTTGCGGTGAGTCCTTCACAACCTGATAAATGCTGCCTTGATCGCTCACCAGCTGATTTTTGACGTACTTATCCGCCTTATCCTTGTCGAATGGCGTCACGAACATAAAACCTGTTTCGGAGGAAAGCACGCTTTTGGAAGCCTGGTCCCCTTTCAACACGGACAGGACGTATACCAGGTAGCTGGCATCCGTATCCAGCTCTTGGCCATAAATATCTTTGTCGCCCGCCTGGAAAGCCGTCTCGTAAGAACCCTTGTTGGCCTTATCGACTTTCTTGAAGCTGTCCGGTACCTCCTTGGCGGATTTCGCCGTCATGAACGTAGTCGATCCAACCGGCACGGCGAACACCTTGTAATAATCGATGGTGCTTTCATCCGCTGCCTTCGCAAAGGTAACTTTCACCTCTTCATCTTTTAGTTCCGAGGCTGTGACTCGGGTCACCAGGGTCGGGTTGGACTGCAGTGTGATTTCATTGGAAGGTTTCGACAGGACGCTTCCTTTACCGGACGTGGTCATCATAGACAAGACCAGCACCTTATAAGATTTTCCGTTCTCAATCAGTTTATCGTCGATGTCTCTGGCATCCGGACTGAGCGTTTGTTTAAAGTTCTCTCCCTTCCGTGCCTCCGTATAATTCCGGATCTCTGCTGCTGCTTCCGCCTTAAGTCCGTCTGCTTTATCGGCAGGCACGACCAAGACGCGGTATCCGTAAACATCGCTCTCATCCGCCGCTTTGGTAAAGGCAACCTCCAGGTCACTGCCATTGTTGTTGTCCCCTACATCCGACACGCTGACATCCGTTACGGGACTTGCAGACTTCGTGGACAGTGTGATCGGCGCAGATGGTTCAGACAGCGCATTGGTACCGTTCGCCCCTACGGACAAAACGAACACCTTATAGCTGAGGCCATTTTTGATGGCATTATTATCGACGGACCGGTCTCCAGTGTTCAGCTTAACACTCAAATTAGAGCCAGTCGTGCTAACGGGCGTGTAGAGCGAACTTGGCACTTTTTCAGCATCGGATAGATCGAAAAATTGTGCCTGAGATTCCTGTACGACGAGAATCCGGTAGCCTTTAATGTTGCTTTCGTCCTTGGCACGATTGAAAGTCACTTGCAGATCGCGTCCATCGCCGTTATCGCCGATATCCGCCGCCTTCACATTCGTTGCAGGGTCGACCTTCACGTTGCCCGACAGTGTGATGGATGGCGAATACGAGGAGAGAGCATTCGTTCCGGCGTAGCTGCCCGTTCCTACCGATAGAATAAATACCCGATAGGAGATGCCGTTCCGGATGGCGTCCCCATCCACATCTCGCGCTCCCGAAGCGAGAGCCTTGCTGACGTTGGCACCATTCGGCGTGACTGCCGTATAGTTCGAGCTGCGCACCGCGCTGGCGTCATTCAGGTCAAAACGTCCAGCATCCCCGTTTTTCACGACGAGAATCCGGTATTGGCCGATATATCTTTCGTCGTCGGCACGCTTGAAGTTCACAAGCAGATCCCGGCCGTCGCCGTAGTCCGAAACGTCAGATACGCTCACGTTGCTTGCCGGTCCTACGTAGCCGTTGGTGCCCAGCGTAATCGCCGGGGAATAGGAAGACAGCGCGTTGCTGCCGGAGTAGCCGCCGGAACCGATCGACAGAACGAACACCCGGTAGCTGGTGCCATTGCGGATATAGTCGCCGTCCACGTCCCTTGCTCCGGAAGACAGCACCTTCGTAATGTTATATCCGGTTTTGTCTACCGTCGTGTAATTCGAGCTGGACACCGAGTTCGCCCAGGACAGATTGAAGCTTCCTGCCTGGTTCGACTTCACGACCATGATCCGGTAGCCGGAAATACGGCTCTCGTCGGATGCCCGGTTAAAGGTAACCCGCAGATCGCGGCCATCGCCGTAATCGCTAATGTCGCTGACATTCACATTGCTTGCCGCATCGACATTACCGTTGCCGTAGAGCACGATGGAAGAAGACGCCGAAGACAGCGCATTGCTGCCGGAATAGCTTCCCGTTCCCACGGCCATGACGAACACACGGTATACAACGCCGTTCGCGATCAGCGATCCGTCGACGTCACGCGCTCCGGAAGACAGCACCTGGCTGATGTTATAACCGGTTTTGCCCACCTGCGTGTAATAAGCGCTCGGAACATTGTTCGCTGCCGAGAGGCTAAAGCTGCCTGCCTTGCTGTCCTTCACGACAAAAATCCGGTAAGAACCGATACGGGACTCGTCGGATACCCTGTTGAAGTTCACGCGCAGATCCCGGCCGTCGCCATAATTGCTGATGTCATCCACGCGGGTAATGACCGGTGCAGATACCGCATTGGCCGCCAGCGTAATGGACGATGAAGCAGCGGACAGCTGCGACGTGTAGCTGCCGGTATTGCTGACAGACATCACAAACACCGTGTAAGGAACCCCGTTCCGGATCAGCTCGCCGGAGGTATCCCTTGCCGAAGAAGAAAGATTGCCGGACAAGGTCGTCCCAGCCTTGTTCACCACCGTGAAGTTTGAGGACGATACCTTGTTCGCAGCCGCCAGGTCAAAGCTGTTCTTATCCTTGGTTTTGACCACATAGATGCGGTAATTCGTAATATTGTTTTCGGTTTGGGCCTTGGTAAAGCTGACAGACAGGTCCCGGCCGTCCCCGTAGTCACTCGCATCGGATACTTTGAGGTTCGAAACCGCTCCAACGGATGGAAGGGTCGGAGCCTGAGACAGCGTGATTGTCTGGGATACGCCGGACAGAGCGCTGTTTCCGCGTTTGCCCACGGTCAGAACAAACGCCGCGTAGGACTGCCCCGACCGGAGCAAATCGCCGTTCACGTCGCGGGTCTGGGACGACAAGGTAATCGACACGTCATCCCCGTCCGGGCGGATCGAGGTGTAGCTGCTGGTCGAAAGCGCCTGAGCAAGATTGAAATTGTACGCATTGCCCGATTTGACCATCAGCACCCGGTATTCGCTTACGCCGGACTCCGGCGAAACTTTCGGGAAGCTGACTTCCACATCGCGTCCGTCGCCGTTTTTGGAAATGGTCCGGGCCGAAACATAGGCCACGGCATTAACCGGTCCGCCGGATGTCGTGATCGTTACCGTCTTGTTAGAAGCATTCCAGTCTACCTTTTCACCCAGCGCCTCGCTGACGAACCGGACAGGCACCATCGTGCTGCCCTTGTAGATCTGGCCGGGTACATCCAGGGACAATGTCCGGTTGTTGACGATCGCAGACTTAGAGCCGATCTTCAGCACGATCGTCGTTTGATCCCGTTTCGCGGTGACGGTTTTCGTCTTCGCGTTCCAGTCGATCGTGGCGTCGAGCGCCTCAAAAATGGCTCGCATCGGGAGCATGGCCCTGCCTTTCACCATAATGGGAGCCTGAGGGGAGTACAGCTTCTGGCCGTCAATATAAATCGAGATTTGACTGGCTGCGGCTGCTGCCTGCCCCTGATTGGCGCCGAGGGCGACCGAGAAGATCATCACGGCGGCCATAAGCGTTAACCAAATTTTTTTCACAAACGCGCCTCCTTTTACTTTTCCTGATATAGAAATTATTGACTGTGTAATATCTGACGGAGGAAGACAGCAAAAAGTTATCTGCTCCGAAAAAATATTTTTTCAATGGGATCTCCGGACCCTTATTCGATGTCCCCCGCTTCCCGTCCAGAACCCTGGCTGCCTGAATCCCGCAGCGGTTTACGTGTATAATGATACTGAGTTAACGATTATAGGAACACGAGTACTGCTTTCATAAGGAGAATTCGGATATGTATAAAATATTGATCGTCGAGGACGATCCCAAGATCGCCGGTCTGCTTCAGTCCCATATCCAAAAATACGGGGACGAGGCCATCGTCATTCACGATTTCGACCGTGTGCTGGATGAGTTTACGGCGGCCGCCCCCCATATCGTGCTGCTGGATGTCAACCTGCCGAGCTTCGACGGCTACTACTGGTGCCGGCAGATCCGACAGGTGTCGACCTGCCCGATCGTTTTTATTTCGGCCCGCAACGAAAAGATGGATCAGGTCATGGCCCTGGAGAACGGCGGCGACGATTATATCACCAAGCCGTTTCACTACGAAATCGTGATGGCCAAAATTCGCAGCCAGCTCCGGCGCGTCTATGGGGATTATGCCGCCGGCGGTGAGCGGACGGTCGAACAAGCCGGGCTTGTCCTGTATCCCGAACGGATGGAGCTGAAGCTGGGGGACAAGCGGATCTCCCTGACCCGGAAGGAAACGATTCTGATTGAAACCCTGCTGGAACGTAGTCCGCGGCTGGTCTCCCGGGAAACGATCCTCGAGAAGCTGTGGGACGACACGTTCGTGGACGACAACACCTTGAGCGTGAATATTACCCGTGTCCGCAAAAGGCTGGCGGAGCTGGGCATCGGGGAGGCGCTGGAAACGGTGCGCGGCTCGGGCTACCGTCTCAATATGGCATGGAAGGATGAGGCATGACGTTGAAGCTCTTCATTCGCGATCATATTCCGCTGCTGATCTTCACGATGCTGGAACTGCTGGCCGTTGTGGCTGTGTTCTGGTTTGACGGATACGACCATCCGCTCACGGCGCTCTATGGCATTTTTCTCGGCCTGTTTATTTTTGCCGGATATCTCATCTTTCGTTTCTTCAGCCAGCGGCTGCTGTACATGCGCTTATCCCGTCCATTCGAAGCCTTAAACGAGTCGATCGCCGCAGGCGGTACCGCACCGGTGTCCCAAGCATTCAACCATCTGCTGGAGACGCAGTACCGGCATTACCAGAACCTGCTTCAGACCTGGGAACGCAAGCAGCAGGAGCACCTGACCTTCATGAACCAGTGGGTGCATCAGATGAAGACGCCGGTATCCGTCATCGAAATGATTACGCAGGGTGAAGACGATGAGCGTCTGCTCAGCATATCGGAGGAAACCGACCGCATCCGGCGCGGCCTGGAGATGGTGCTGTACGTGTCCCGTCTCGAAACCTTCGAGCAGGACTTCAGCGTGGAGCCCGTAGGGCTCAGGCAGGCCGTAAACGAAACGGTGCATGAGCTCAAGCGGTATTTTATCCGCAATCATGTGTATCCGGAAGTTCAGGTGGACGACGGGGTTATGGTGCAAACCGATGCCAAATGGATGCGGTTCATGCTCGAGCAGCTGCTGTCCAACGCCATCAAATATGCCGCCGGCACCGGCAGCAAAATTACGGTTTCCGCCAGGACTGAAGACAACCGTTCGTTGACCCTGGAAATCCGGGACCGGGGCGTCGGCATTCCGAAGGCGGACCTCGGGCGGGTCTTCCGTCCCTTCTACACGGGCGAGAACGGCCGCAGGTTCAAGGAATCGACGGGTATGGGGCTGTATCTCGTAAAAGAGGTCGCGGACAAGCTGGGCCACGGCATTCGCATCGAATCGGCGCCCGGGGAAGGGACGGCGGTCCGTCTCCATTTTGAGCGCTCACAGGTACAGGTGCGGAATCGTTGATTTCGGCGCCTTTTTGCTGCGCGTCCGGACAAGACAAGCCTGCAGGCGGTGACGCAAGCTTACATCCGTGTAAGATTGCTGAAAGGTCCATCCATAGGAGATTGGGGCTCCATCGCTTACACTGGACCTAGATGAACCCCGCAAAGCATCCCTTTACATCGATGCGCCATCACTGATCTTGTGGGGCCCTAAAATTGAACAGACCGCCGGCTCCGCCGCTCTCCCGCGCGCGGGCAGGTGTCCGGGTTGAAGAGAAGGAGTGCTTCGGATGACGGACATTTTATCCGCCAAAAATATAGGCAAAATTTATAAAGGCATGGTTTCCTACGAGGCTCTGTCCAATATCGATTTAACGATTCAGGAAGGCGAGTTTGTCGGCATTATGGGGCCGTCCGGCAGCGGAAAAACGACCCTGCTGAACATCGTGTCGACCATCGACCGCCCGACCTCGGGCGAAATCCGCATCGGCGGAGAGGATCCGTACCGCCTGTCCCAGGATCAGCTGGCACTGTTCCGCCGCCGGGAGCTGGGCTTCGTCTTTCAGTCGTTCAATCTGCTTCATACGCTGACGGTGAAGGAGAACATTATACTGCCGTTAACGCTCGATGGCGTCGGCGTGCAGGAAATGAACGAACGGGTCGCCGCTCTAGCTGAGAAACTTGGCATTACCCCGATCCTGGATAAGCGAACCTACGAGATATCCGGAGGGCAGGCGCAGCGAACCGCGATCGCGCGGGCGCTAATCCACCGGCCCAAGCTGCTGCTGGCCGACGAGCCGACAGGCAACTTGGACTCCAAGGCAGCGCGCGACGTGATGGAAATTCTCGAGAAGCGCAATCAGGAGGACGGGGCCACGATGCTGCTCGTCACCCACGATCCGGTGGCGGCAAGCTACTGTCACCGCGTCATTTTTATCAAAGACGGCCAGCTGTACAACGAAATCCATGACGGGGATAACCGCGCGGCGTTCTACCAAAAGATCATCAACGTGCTGTCGCTGCTGGGAGGGAACGGACATGAATTTTCGCCAGTTCGCCTTTAATAACGTCTTCCGGAACAAGCGCGCGTACGTCGCCCATTTTCTGAGCAGCGCCTTTTCGGTCATGATTTTCTTCATCTATGCCCTGCTGCTCTTTCATCCCGATCTGAAGGGAAATATCGTGTCCTCCAGCGGAACGCTGAGCATGCTCGGCACGATGGGGCTGCGGGTGTCCCAATGTATCGTGTTCATTTTCTCGTTCTTTTTCCTGCTGTATTCAGCATCTTCGTTTATCAAGCTGCGTAAAAAGGAATTCGGCATTCTGCTCCTGCTAGGCATGTCACGCAAACAGCTGAACCGGATGCTTTTTATTGAAAATATCGCAATCGGTGTTGCAGCTATTATCGCCGGGATCATCGTCGGGGCCGTGTTCTCGAAGCTGATCCTGCTCATCTCCGCCTCGATGCTGGCGATCGTCGACGGGCTGCCCTTTTACCTGCCGGGAAAAGCGGTCCTGCTGACGGCCGGGGCGTACCTGCTTCTTTTCCTGCTGGTCGCTTCCTTCACGTCGGTGATGACCCGGAAGGGCACGCTCATCGAGCTGATCAAAGCGGAGGATAAGCCCAAGCCTGAGCCGAAAGCATCGGTCCTGCTGTCCGTTCTGTCGGCGCTGCTGATCATACTCGGCTACGCCTGCGTGTTCCTGTTCGTGCTGCGCCGGATGTTCTCATTCCCTCTGCTGCTTGGCGGCGTGGACCTGGTCATCGTCGGCACGTACTTTCTGTTCACCCAGCTCAGCGTGTACGTAATGAGAGCGATGAAGAAGCGGCCCCGTATCTTCCTCAAGCGGACGAACCTGCTGACGATTTCCGAGCTGATCTACCGGTTGCGGGACAATGCGGTCATGTTCTTCATGGTTGCGGTCATTTCCGCTACCGCTTTTACCGGGATCGGCACCGCGCTGGCCATTGGCGACCCCGGGCTCGCCGCGATGAAGAATCCGTATGCGTTCACGTACGATTCATACAATGATTCGGACCATAAAAATTCGTTGGAGCAGAAGCATGTCCGCCTCATTGAAGACACGCTGCGGAGAGAGGGTTTTGACTACCGCAAAGTATCTTATATCCCGACTTATTCGGATAACGGGTTCATGCTGATCAAGCTGGACGATTATAACCGTCTGGCTGCGGCCCTCGGTTACGAGCAGGAGACGCTTCGTGAAGGGGAAGCACTCGCAACGCCCTCGACGGTCACGCAAACAGGCGAGTTCAAGCTGGACGGATTAACCCAGGACAGTCTGACCCTGACAAAGGAAGGCTCGGAAATGACCCTGCATCTGCTCAAAGCGCTGCCGCATATCGTCGTACCCAATACCACCAACGTGTATGTCGTGTCCGATGCAGACTATGCGAAGGTAAACGCCGGCAATCTGCTCAAGATCGTCTCTGTGCAGTTTGTCGTTCCGGACTGGCACCACACGCTGCGCATGGCGCAGGAGCTCCGCGACACCATTAATAATGACGTCGATGAGTCGGGAAATATGAATTACAACTTCCAGGCGCTCGTCATTGACTGGGTCGAGTCCCGGCAGTTAAACGGCCTGCTGCTGATCGTCAGCGGGCTCGTCGGGATCGTGTTCTTCACCTTTGCTGCGAGCTTCATCTACTTCCGGCTCTATGCCGACCTGGCCCGGGACGAAGAGCAGTACCGGATGATCTCTAAGGTGGGATTAAGCCGGAGGGAATTGGGGCGAACCGTCTCGAGGCAGCTGCTGCTGATGTTCTTCCTGCCAATGCTGGTGGCGGTTATCCACAGCAGCGTCGCCTTTCTGGCCCTGCAGCAGCTGGTCGACTTCTCCGTCGCTTCGCATACGCTGGCCATCTTCGCCACGTTCCTGGCGATCCAGGTCGTTTATTATTGGATCACGCGCTGGCGCTATTTAAATCATTTACATCAGAAAATGATCTGAAGCGGGGGCAAATCCCTGGGAAGCAAGCCCTGGTACGTGTAAGCGTGCCAGGGCTTGTGTTATGTAGCCGGGGGAGCCACGGCTCGCTCAAAGCTGCTCCATTTCATTCTTGATATCCCGGCGCCGGTCTTCAATATATTCCCTGATGACATCCGGTTCCGTATCAAAGATACCGACATCCCACTTATATTTAGGGTCATCATAGATATCCTGAGCAATGGCGCTGTGCATTTTCCTGACCACAGGCATCAGGCGGGATACGGTAAAGGTGGATTCCAGTGCCCGCTCAAGGATTCGCTTATACTTCTGTCTGTTCGCCTTGTAAGCCAGCACTTTTCCAGTCAGCACGTTGTATCCCTTAATCCTGACCAGGTCGGAGTTTACAGCTTTACCATAGCAGTTTCTGCCCCATGTGCCCTCATAATCCCAAGGGATCATTCCATACTTATTGCGTTTGCCGTATTCGAATATCGTATAGTTCTGGAGGAACCCGTCGTAATTTCCGGTCAGCACAGCCCCGCATAACCAGCGCAAGTAATTGTCTATATCCAGTCGCTGCCGAAGATAATCGCTTAGATCGGTCCCTTTTTTTCGGTTAATGCTGCGGATGAAGTCGCTGAGGCGGTTCCTGTCCGTTTCGCCGCCTTTAATGAAAGCGTATCCTGACAGCAATCTGCTCGACTTCGCATTTTTTTCCGGCATGGCAAAGTCAGCATTATCATTGACCGCATAGATGATGCTTCGTGCATGGAGCCCCCTTTTGCGGAAAAAAGCGGACTTCACCGCCTCGATTCTTAAATACACCCCTTCTTTCTTTCCATTCATATAAAGCACGCAGTGTTTCGTCGAGGGGCTGGGAACGCCAAGCACATTAAAATAATGAAATGAAAGGGCGTTTCTCATCAGGGACGGATCATCGTGCTCCGCGTTAAAGTGGTACGTCGCCTTGGCCGTCCGAATCTCATAGGATTTTTTCGGATATTCACGGGTATGGCCCCCGCGGTAACGAATGCGAATCGGAGTCCTCCGGCCATCCATACTCATCGTTCCACTGACAAACGAATCGGACCATATGTTGCTCTCCAGCTTTTTCATCGCCGAATCCTTTAACTCGATCCGGTATACAGGCAGACCCATGCCGTAACCGCCCTTCTAGATTGAATCGCCTGATCTACGGCCTGCCCGGCCCACTGGGGCTGAACACGGCGTGATCATTTGCCCTATTTAGGCTTTGTTCAACCTATGCGGCGCCGGCAGTTCACGTAAGGGCTGACGCCTTTCTAGTGTAAAAACTATTCGGCAGACATAGAAAGATAGACTCCGGTTTGATTTTGGATAATCTAGTATTTTCGGCTAGTCCCCTTTTTTGCAAGACACATATAAATAGATTACAGATAGACTCGAAGGACAAATAAAGCCCTTCATGAGACTATCCAAACTATCTTGGAAGGGGTAATTGGTATGTCGTTAGCAGGTCTTAACACAATGAACTCCATTGGGAGCGAGGTGAAAATCAATCGCGGCGGGCCGGACTCGATCGTAGGTGTTCTGGTGGGGATACAAAACGGTTACCTGGCCGTTGCGACGAAAGAAGGCATCGTCTATGTCAACAGCACCCATATCAAAAGCATCAGCAGCACAGGCAAATCCGGAGGGGCAAAAGCCATGACGGTGAACCCGATTATGGCAGGAAACTTCGCTGGATTGCTGCACGCGCTCCGCTACCAACGCGTACAGATTAACCGCGGCGGCCCTGAAAAAGTCGAAGGTGTGGTTGCGGATGTGAACCAATCCACATTGACGGTGGTAGCCAAAAAAGATGAAGTCATCAGTATTCCGATATTCCATGTAAAATCCGTTATGGTCATCGGCTCGAACACCAGTGGAGGAAACAAGAACAAGAGCGGCGGTAACAAAAACCAATCTAAAGGCAATCAGTCTGGAGGCAACCAAAGCAAAGGTAACCAAACCAAAGGTAACCAAACCAAAGGTAACCAAACCAAAGGCAACCAAACCAAAGGCAACCAAACCCGCGGTAACCAAACCAAAGGCAACCAAACCCGGGGCAATCAAACTAGAGGTAACAAAACTCGCGGCAACCAAACTCGTGGTAATCAAACCCGCGGCAACCAAACTCGTGGCAACCAAACTCGTGGCAATCAAACTCGTGGCAACAAAACCCGCGGCAACCATACCAAAGGCAATCTGACAAGAGGGGCCATGGAATGGGCTAACAGATCCTGGAGAAAGACCAAAACGATTAAACGTACGGTACGCAAGCGCAAAATCGGTAAATAAGCCATGACTGCAATCAACCAAATAGACCCTTCGCGTTGAATCCAATCCACAAAGGGGGGAATAAACCATGTATGTATTTATTGCAGTTTTACTTGCCGGAATCCCGTTGTACTGGATGATTCGTCCAGGAAAAGCTACACGGACCGCAGATCCAGTCATTCAGCCAGTATCCAGTGTTCTCCCCCTGGGAGGTGAGTCAAAGTAAATGTCTGACTACCAAATGTGGCTAACAGTCGGCGTATTTGCCATCACCGTCATTTTCTTGATGTGGCGTCCCCGCGGAATCAACGAATCCATTTCAACCACTGCCGGAGCATTTATTCTGCTCGCCGCCGGGGTCGTCCCTTTAACGGACCTGATCACCATCTTCAACATCGTTTCCGGAGCCGCTGTGACGATTCTGTCTACAATCGTGATGTCCCTGGTGCTGGACAGCGTCGGTGTTTTTCGCTGGGTTGCTCTTAACCTGATTGAACGGGTAAACGGTTCCGGCCGGAAACTGTTCTGGTACGTGATCCTGCTCTGCTTTCTAATGACGATTTTCTTTAATAACGATGGCAGTATCCTGATCACAACGCCCATCATTATTCAAATCTGCTCGATGCTGAAATTAAAGCCGCATCAAAAAATACCGTATCTCCTTTCCGGCGCACTCATCGCAACGGCATCCAGCGCACCGATCGGCGTGAGCAACCTCGCGAATCTCATTGCGCTTAATATCGTAGGCCTGGACCTGAACAGCTATACCCTAATTATGTTCGTCCCCTCCATGATCGGGATCGCTACGATCGCCATGCTGCTCTACCTTTATTTCCGCAAACAGATACCCGTTACCATCTCCCGTAACCCCGCCCGTGATTATTCATTAGTTAACATACACCCGCTTCAACAGCCAACCGAATCCAGAACCCAAATCGACTGGTGGCTGTTTCGTGTCAGCATCTGCATCGTAGTCCTCTTCCGGGCAGGTTTCTTTCTAGCAGCAAGCTTGGGTATACCGCTCGAGTATGTCGCGATTACCGGGGCTGCCCTCATCGTCTTCGTCCGCTGGTATCGGACAAGAACAGGGATCAAAGACATCGTCACGAAGACGCCTTGGCATATCCTGCTGTTCGCCTTCAGCATCTATATTATCGTCAAAAGCCTGGATAACGCCGGGTTAACCGCTGCTTTAATCAACGGATTACAACCTTTTGCCGGCATGGGTGAAGCCAGTCTGATCGCCGCATTCGGACTTTTGCTGACCCTGTTGTCCAATATCGTGAATAACCTGCCGTCCGTCATGATCGGAACCTTAGCGGTGCTCGGCATGGGACTTGATCCGCAGCATGTCCATCTCGCTTACATGGCAACGATTATCGGAAGCGACATCGGTTCGCTGTTGACGCCCGTCGGAACCCTCGCTACCTTGATATGGATGTTCATGTTAAGAAGCAGCAAAATTCATATCACATGGAAGCAGTATATGCGCGTTACGTTCATTGTGATACCTGTCGGTCTAATCGTCAGCCTCGCCAGCCTTTATCTCTGGACTCAATATGTCATATGAAAGGAGGCAAGCTATGGAGTCCATCCGTTCTCTACTTGGAAAAACAATAGAATTAAAGATCTCGGGCTATAAAATCCCGATCATCGGTGAACTCATTGATGTCGGCAGCGATATTTTGGTCCTCTACTCGGAAAACAAATATATTTACACGCCGGTACACCATCTTCAGCACATGAAGGTCATGGAGGAGGCCGAGGATTCGTCTCAAGCCAACAAAGAGCCCGTTCTTGACCATGCCCATATTTCTTTTCGCAAGATGCTGATGAATGCAAGAGGCATATTTACGGAAATCCATCTTGGCGGTGCCAGCTCGATTCATGGGTATGTAACCAGCATTATGAATGATTATTTCCTTTTCTACTCCCCTGTTCACCATACCATCTATATCCCGCTGCACCATGTAAAATATTTGTCTCCGTACCCTCCGAATATGACCCCCTATGATTTGAGCGATTCGCATTTTCCCGTGCAGCCGGGAACACCGGCCCTATCGCGGAACTTGGAACAGCAGCTTGAAAAATTCCAGAATGGTCTGGTCGTGTTCGATTTGGGTGAATCTCCCCTCAAAGCCGGGCTCCTCAAAAAAGTAGACAGTCATATTATAGAGCTGATCGAGGCGGGAGGCCAAACCATCCTTCTTCACACGGATCATATCAAATCCATTCATCTTCCCTAACCAAAAACAGCCAATGCAGAGCATGCTCTGATTGGCTGTTTTTGCATAACGCCGGAATCCGGCAGGGGGACCGTTTCCGGTTTCCGGGGAGCTTCGCGGCAGAGTTGTGGGGGAGGGGGATCTAGGACCCAGAAGCAGGGACCCTGTGTGGGGAGAATGGCGTTGTTTGGTTAATTGGGGTGACCGGCTCATCGTCTCACGTTCCGATCTGCGCATATTTTAACCGAAGAACAGGCCTTTGGCGATTAACGAAAGTTAACGGATCGGCCGTTTTTTTATATAATGAGAGAAAAAGTACGGAAAAGGCATCCATTTTGTCGGAAATTTGGAGGATACAATGATCACGCGGACCGATGCAATCATCTTAAAAACAAAAATCACCCTGCCCTTTCCGAAGGATGGCTTGGTCGAGAGGGAACGCCTGCTTCAATCTCTGTCGGGTGGAGTTCATGGCAGACTCACTTTGATTTACGCCCCTGCCGGTTCAGGCAAAACCACCCTGTTGACGCAGTGGGCCCAAAGCGAAGGCGTCAACTGCGCCTGGCTGGCGCTGGACGGCCGTGACAACGATCCGGTCCGGTTCTGGCGCTATGCGGCGTTTGCATTGGCGGAAATCCTGCCGGCCCCGGCAGCCCTGCGAATGCTGGAACTGGCCGATGCCCTGCCTTCCCTGTCGGCAGACGCCTTCCTGGATGCGTTAATGAATGAACTTTATGGACTGGCCGAGCCTGTAAAGCTCATATTGGATGATTATCATTGGATAGAGGATGACCGCATCCATAACGGCTTGTCTTACCTGATCGACTATATGCCCCCCACCCTTCATGTGACGGTCGCGAGCCGCAAGGAAGTACCTTTTCCTGCATCCAAATGGCTCTCCAAGCGGGAATGCATCGTCGTTGACGCCGACAGGCTCCAGTTTACCCGGGACGAGTCCGAGCAGTTCTACCACAAGTCCGGCATCATGCGGCTGACCCCGCGGCAGATCGACCGGATTGCGGAACGGACCGAGGGATGGGCAGCCGGTCTGCAGCTGGCCTCGCTCTCTTTAAGAGCGGCGGAAGACGTAGACCGATGGATCGAAGGGTTCTATGGAGACCACCGGGATGTGGCCGATTACCTTTTTCAGGAGGTACTTGCGCAGCTTCCTGCCGACTTGAGATCGTTCGTGCTGACGACGGCCGTTCTCGACCGGATGGATGCAGGCATATGCAGCCTGCTCACGGGCGACCCTGCCAGCGGGGACAAGCTTGACGCGGCCCGCCGGTTCAATTTATTTCTCATCCCGCTGGACCTGAAGCATGAATGGTTCCGCTACCATCATTTATTCGCCGGATTTGTCCGGGAACACCTCAAGCGGCATCAGCCCGATGAGTGGTTGCGGCTGAACCGGCTGGCAAGCCGGGGCTTTGCGTCCCGCGGATTGCTGGACGAAGCCGTAGACCACGCCATGGCTGCCGGAGATTACGCCGAGGCGGGCCGCCTGCTCGAGCAGCATATTCCAGCCGTGCTGGAGCGCGGGGAAGTTTCCGTCCTGCTGCGCTGGTTCGAGGGATTCCCGCCAGCCTATGAGCTGTCTATGGAGCTGTCGCTCCTGTACGCGTTCGTATTGGTGCTCACCGGGCACTTCGGCCAGGCTGAAGCCAGACTCGGATCACTGGAGGCGTCGACCCGAACGCTGAAGGAATCGGAGCGGCTGAAGCAGCTGCAGAGCGGCATCCTGTTCGTCCGTTCCAATCTGATGTTCGCCAGCGGAGACTTCACGAATTGGTTTGCCTTCATCGGGACCATGCTGGACGATATCCTCCCGGCTGACCCGACTTATTATATGTTTAACTACAACAAAACAGAGCCTCTTGTGAGACGGACCGCTCTGGGGCTAAAAGGAGTTCTGTCGGCGGACACGGAAAAAATCGGCACGCTGTTTATGGGTGTGCTCGCCGCCCATGGCTGGCAGGGGTCGCTCATTCATCTCTATGTAAAGCAGTCGCTCGTTGAAGGATATTATGAATGGAACCGTCTCGGCGAGTGCCGCCAGATGCTCCAGGAGATGACAGCTTTGACCGAAAAATTAAACGTACCGGGACTGCTCGTTCCCATGCTGCTCATGAAGGCCCGTCTGCTCATTGCGGACGACCGGACCGCTCTGGCGCATGACGTCATCGACGAAGTGCTGGATGCCCCGCTCTCATCTTCTGCCGGCTGGGGCACGCCCTGGGTCCATCTGCTGACGGCATTCAAAGTCCGCATGCATCTTGCAGACGGACAAATGCCGGCCGCCAGGAAGCTGATGGCCCGGCTGGGGCTGACCGCCAAAGACAAGCCGACTTTTCAGCGGGAGTATGAAATGATGACGCTTGTGCGCCTGCTTGGCAAGCAGCGGAAGGAGAACGAGGCGCTGCGGATTCTGGAGCACCTGCTGCCCCAATCGGAGCGCGAGCAGCTCGTTTCCGGCATCGTGGAGAACCATACCCTGCAGGCGCTGCTGAAGGAACAGCTGGGGCAAAAAACGGCCGCCCTCCGCCACCTCCATACCGCCCTGTTCCTGGGAGAAAAGAACGGGTATATCCGGAGTTTTGTGGATGAGGGCAAGCCGATGATGTCGCTGCTTGGCCGGTATGAGGCGGCCGTCATTCGCGGAGAGTCCGGTGGAAGCCATGAGGACATTGGGGCCGGGCTCCCGGGGGAAGTATCCGGGGATTATGTCCGTACGCTTCTGAGGCTATTCCCCGTGGCCATGCAGGAGACGGCGGCTGCGGCTGCAGCTCCGGCGGCCTCGGCCGAGCCGCTGAGCCGCAGCGAATCCGAGCTGCTCCGGCTGATCGGCCAAGGGGCGAGCAATAAGGAGATGGCCGCCGAGCTGGCTCTGTCGGAAGGGACCATTAAGGTCTACTTATCCCGCCTGTACGAAAAGCTTGGCGTATCCTCGCGAACCCAGGCGCTCGTTACGGCCCGGCAGCTCGGTCTGCTGTCTTAGGCAGCCGGACCGTCATCTCCGTGCCTTCTCCCGGAGCGCTTTGGACCGAGACGCTGCCGCCGTGCATCTGCACGATTTTCTGAATAATCGATAGTCCCAGCCCGCTTCCCCCGCCGGAGCGGGTTCTTGATTTATCCGCTTTATAGAATCTTTCAAAAATATGCTCGAGGTCCTCGGCCGAAATGCCAATGCCCGAGTCCCTGACGCGCACGACGGCTTCCTGCCCGCTTTCCTCGAGAAAAACCTGGACCGTTCCGCCCTCCGGCGTAAACTTAATCGCATTGTGGAGCAGATTCACCCAGACCTGGCTGAGCAAATCCCGATCCGCCTCGATCGTCACGGGTTCAAACTCTACAGACATATCGAGGTCCTTGCCCTGCCACTGGGGCTCACAGGCGAGAACGAGCATCTGCAGCTGTTTGTCCAGCCGGACTGGTTCAGCGTGAAACGGATGCTTGTCGGAATCCAGCGACGCCAGGCGCAGTATGTTCTCCGACAGCCGGGAGAGCCGCACGCTCTCTTCCTCAATGATATTTAAATAATGATCCCGCTGGCCGGGGCTCAGGTTCTCCTCGCGCAGGACGCGGGCAAAGCCGCTGATCGAAGTCAGCGGGGATTGAATCTCGTGGGACACGTTCGATATAAACTCCTGGCGCATATGCTCCAGGTTGTTCAGGTCGGCGGCCATGTTGTTGATCCCCTTCACAATCCCGCCCCAGTGGCCGTTTTCACCGAACACCGGAATTTCCACCTTGAAGTCGCCTTTGGAGATCCGCTTCAGCGCATCGATGACCAATTGGTAAAACTCCGACTGTCTCCGCTTCGCAAATCGCGAAATAATCGAGATGGAAACGCCGAAAATGACAAATCCCAGCACGGAATTCAGCAGCTGCCGCAAGAGCGGGGATATGTGCCAGCGAAGGCCGTGAGTTATATAGAACGCCGCAGTCCAGCAGACGACGAGCGCTGACAGCACAAGGATCATGAAAAAGATGATCCGGACGCGCAGCCAAAAGTTCGGCAGCTCACCGTCCATGCCCCGAATCTCATTCTCTCTGCGCTTTGCGACTTCCTTCCGCTTCCTTCTTCGCTCTTCCTTCTTGAGCCGGCGGGCCTCCTGCCGGTCCTCCGGCTTCGTCCCCCTCGCGTGATTCAGATGCTGCCACGTTTCGTTCTGCTCCCGATCCAGACGGCGGCGCTGAATCCGTTCCCGCTGTGTGCTGGATCGATCCGGCCCGCTTCGCTCCAGGTTCCCGGAACGGGCTTCGGTACCGTCAGCCTGGAACGCATCAACCGGCCCCTGCTCCCGCTCCTTCATGACAGCACCTCGAGCCGGTAGCCGAGGCCGCGGATCGTGCGGATCTGAAAGCGGTCCTGCTGGTCGGCAAACCGTTCCCGCAGCCGCTTGATATGCACATCGACGGTCCGTTCGTCACCTTCATAGTCATAGCCCCAAATATGTTCAATGATTTGATCCCTGGAAAACGTCTTGCCCGGGTAGCTGCCAAGCAAAAACAGCAGCTCAAATTCCTTCAGCGGGAGCGTCAGCGCAGCCGATCCTGCGTAGCATTCGTACGTTTTGCGGTTCAGACGCACGTCGCCAAACTGAATTTCCTGCGAGGCCGATATTTTATAACGTTTGAGGAGCGCCTTCACCCGGACGGTCAGCTCGAGCGGGTCAAACGGTTTGACGAGATAGTCGTCGGTCCCGAGCTCAAACCCTTTGACTTTCTGTGAGGTCTCGCCCTTGGCCGTCAGCATCAGCAGCGGAATGTCATAGGCCGCATCCAGCTCACGGCACAGCTCCCAGCCGTCCATGCCCGGCATCATAATATCGAGGATGACCAGATCGGCCTTGAACGACTCCATTGCCTCCAAGGCTTCATTTCCGTTCGCCGCCTCCGCTATCGTATAGCCCTCATTTTTCAGCAGATGGCTGACGAGCTCCCGGATATGAGGATCGTCGTCGACAACCAGTATATGAGCCAAGTCGCCCCACTCCTTTCTATAATAGATATGAAATGAACGCGAAAGTTCGCGCTCATGCGTTCCGTGCGTCCATGCCCCAACCGGAGGGGCCATTTTCGTCCTACCTGCATTTTACCGATTCCGTTCCGATCTCGTAAACATCAATGTGCCGACGATCGTGAAGACCAGGAAGAATCCGGCCATCACGAGCAGATCTGTCACCGGATGGTACAGCACGATCTGCGAGTAGACCGGCGTCCCGGAATAAAACACCGCCCGGGCCAAATCGATGCAGTACGTCATCGGCATAATATGGGCGAGAAAGCCGAGAATGCCGGTGGAATGCTGGATCGGAATCATCGCTCCCGACAGGAACATCTGCGGCATAACGAGCAGCATCGAACCGATATCCGCCGTCTTACTGTCTTGGACAAACCCGATGAAGAAAATACCCAGCGATCCGCCGATCAGGCAGAACAGCGGCGTAATGAGAAACAGCCATACAATATGCATGCCGCCTAATGGAATTTGCATCAGGAGCGCAACGATTAGAATGCCGATCAGCCCCACGATGCTGGTGAAGCTGGAACCGATCATTTTACCGAGGATAATGGAATACCTGGAGATCGGGGACACATACAGCTCCTGCGTCAAATTCTGGTTCCTTTCCTCGATCAGGGAGCTCATCCCCGTGATAAGGCCCGTGAACACGCTGTTCACGATCATGCCGATCATCATGAACTGCAAATAATTGTAGCCGAGATTGCCGGCCATGTTCTGCGACAGGCTTCCACCGAAGATGCCGATGAAAATGATCGGAAAGACGATGCTCACGATCATCAGTACCGGATTTTTGATTCCCTTCGTAATTTCCCGTGCGGCGATCGCCACGACCGCGTTGCTTTCCTTTTGCGCTTTGGTCATGAGCATTTAGACCGCCCCCTTTCTCGATTCGTCGTTCTGACTCTGCTGCACCAGGCTCAGATAGGCTTCCTCCAGCGTCTGCTGGTGCACTTCCATCCGGCTTAATGGTGTTTGCAGACGGGCTACGAGGGACTGCGGCGTTTTATCCTGAAAACGGACCCGGAAGCACTGCTCCTCTTCGGTAAAAGAAACCTGAAGCTCCTCCAGCTCCGCCCGCAGCGCCTTCCGGTCGCCGGCATCGATCAGCATGCTTTTGTCACCCAGCAGCTTGTGTTTGATCTCTTCCGGCGTTCCGAGCACCGCCACTTTGCCGTGCGTGATCATGCATACCCGGTCGGCTTCCTCCGCTTCTTCCAAATAGTGTGTCGTCAGGAAAATCGTAATGTTTTCCTCCTTGCGGATCTTCTGCAGATAGGCCCACAGCGATTGGCGGGCAGAGGCGTCCAGCCCCTGCGTCGGCTCATCCAAAAATAAAATTTGCGGCTTGTGCATCAAGCTGCGCATGATTTCCAGCTTGCGCTTCATCCCGCCGGAGAAGCCTTTGACCTTCTTGAACAAATTGTCGTGAATGCCGACGATGGCGGCCAGCTCCTCGATCCGCTGCTTGTATTCCTTCGGCATCATGCTGTAGAACGGCCGGTAGGCATAAACGCCATAGATGCTGACATGGAGGCGGATGTTCTCTTCCGCCGTCAAATCGAGGTCCAGGCTCGGGTTCTGAAAAATAATGCCGACATTCCGGCGTACCTTCGCCGCTTCCTTCTCCACGTCATAGCCGGCGATCATAACCGTGCCTTCGGTTTTGGACAGCGTGGTGGTCAGGATCGAAATCGTCGTCGTTTTCCCCGCTCCGTTCGGGCCCAGGAAGGCGAAAAATTCGCCCCGCCCCACCTCGAAACTGATCCCGTCCACGGCCGGACGTTTGCTGCTTTTATATTGTTTTCGCAATTGTTCTACGCGAATGATGGGCTCCATCTTCATACCTCCCTTGATTCTGGGTCACCGGCCAGGCCTGCAACAAGCAGTGCCGAGCTTGTGAACGGTACTAAGATTAAACCTGTAATGTGAACTCAATATGAACTGGAGGGGCTCCGCATGCGGATCATGCTTCCGATCCCTGTTATTCCCAGATTTCCATGGAACGGGTAGAAGGTTGAAATCCGGGAATAAAGGGGACCACTTCGTTTCTTCAGCATGAATCCGCCTGCTACGCCTGAAGGCAAGGGGGATGGCACGCACTGCAAGCCTTGCAGCCACCCTGAGACAAAACGCCGATAAAGTTTGGATTTAGTCAAACTTTATCTTGAAACACTTCCAAATTATTGTATGATGGATATTATTTGCATCCGGTCAATTATGAAAGCCGGGCGAAAGCTAGTCACCATACATAAGGTTTCGTTTGGAATTGGGGGGTTTTACCATGCAACAATCCGCAAAGCCGTCGATGTCCTGGCTGCTGAAATATTTGAAGCCGGTTCGGGGGCGGCTGCTCCTGCTGCTTATTCTGCTGCTCGCCTCGACCGGGGCGCAGCTGGTCAATCCGCAGATCGTGCAGCGCTTTATCGACACGGCCGCCGCGAACGGCATCGTCTCGAGCCTGCTCGTGCTGGCAGGGATTTACCTGGTTTTTGCCGTACTGAACCAGATCCTGACCGTGGCGATCAGCTATCTCGGCAACGACGTGTCCTGGCGCGCCACCAACCAGCTGCGCGGCGACCTGCTGAAGCACTGCCTGCGGCTCGACATGCGGTTTCACAACTTGAAAACGCCGGGCGAAATGATCGAGCGGATCGACGGGGACGTTACCAACATGTCGAACTTTTTCGCCATGTTTATCATTAAAGTCATCGGCAGCTTCGTGCTCCTTGCCGGCATTCTCGGCTATATGTTTACGATCAATTGGCCGATTGCCTCGGTCATGACCCTGTTCACTTTGGCATCTATTGGGGCCATGGTGTTCATCCGCAATCTGGGCGTCACTTCCTCCAAAGATGAACGCGGTGCCAGCGCGGCACTGTTCGGCCTGATCGAGGAACGGATCGCCGGCATTGAGGACGTTCAGGCGAACGGCAACGTGCCGTACGTCATGAACCGCTTCTACCGCTCTATGCGAAATGTGTTCCTCAAAGGTCGCAAAGCCTGGATGCTGCGCGTCATTCCCTGGAATACGACGGTCGTGCTGTTCGCCATCGCCGTGACGGCGGTGCTGATGCTCGGTGTTCATTATTTTCTGACTGACCAAATATCGCTCGGAACGCTATTCCTGATCTATCAATACACCCAAATGCTGAACGATCCGATCGAGCAGCTCGGGGATCAGGTTCAGGAATTCCAAAAGGCCAAATCCGGCATGCTGCGCTCCCAGGAGCTGCTGGCGAGCCGCACCGAGATCATGGAAGGAACGCAAACGGCGCTGCCTGACGGAGCGCTTGGTCTGGAATTCGACCATGTCCATTTCAGCTATAACCCGGATAAGCCGGTACTCCACGATATTACGTTCACCGTCCGGCCCGGCGAGCGTCTGGGCATCATCGGACGTACCGGAAGCGGTAAGTCGAGCCTCAGCCGGGTCCTGCTGCGCCTGTACAATATCAACAGCGGCACCGTCCGGGTAGGGGGCGTAGACATCCGCGACCTGAAGCTCGAAGCGCTGTACCGCCGGGTCGGCATGGTCACGCAGGACGTGCAGCTGTTTGACGGGACGCTCCGGGACAATTTGACGCTGTTTGACGGCAGCATATCGGACGACTATATTCTGGGCACGACCGAAAGGCTCGGACTCAAGCAATGGATCGACTCGCAGCCGGAAGGTCTGGATACGCACCTGAAGGCCGGCGGCGCCTCGCTGTCCGCCGGGGAAGCGCAGCTTTTCGCCCTGACACGGGTCTTTCTGACCCAGCCGAGCCTGGTGATTCTGGATGAGCCGTCGTCCCGGCTGGATGCCGCTACCGAAGCGATGCTGCAGTCTGCCGTGGATCAGCTCATGCAGAACTGTACGGGCATCGTGATCGCACACCGGCTCTCCACGCTGGAGCAGGTCGACCACATTATGGTGCTGGGCGACGGCCGGATTCTTGAATTCGGGGAACGGGAGGTATTGGCGAAAGACCCAACCTCACACTACGCCCAGCTGCTGATTACCGGACGAGAGGAGGACTTGGCATGACCGTAACCCGGTTTATCCAGCGCCTGTTTACGTATAACATCTCGCTGTTTATTGTGAACGGCCTCTTGTGGGGGCTGTTCCATTCCATGCCGCTGCTGCTGGGCCTTGGTATGCAGTGGTTTTTCGACCGAGCGACCGGCGAGTCGCATAACTATTTGTGGCTCGTCGCCCCGCTCATCTTTATCGCTATCGTCCGCATATCCCGGACCGGCATCTTCTTCTGGGCCTTTTTTAAATGGGTCACCTATATTTACGACATCCAGGCGATTCTCCGCACGAATATGCTGAAAGGCATCATGCGCTGGCCCGGACGCAACCTCCCCGCTTCACCGGGCGAAGCCGTGAGCCGGTTCCGCGAAGACGTGGATGAAGTGGTCGAATATGTGGAGTCCTGGGTCGACTTCTGGGGACGGTTTGCGTTTGCGATCATCTCCCTGGTCATCATGGCCCGCATCAACTGGCAGATCACCCTGGTCGCGATTCTGCCGCTGGTTGCGGTAACGCTGCTGAACAATCTGTCCGGCAACCGGGCGAGACGCTACGGCCAGCAGAACCGCGAAGCCACCGGGCGCATCACCAGCTTCATTGCCGAGTCTTTCGGCGCGGTGCAGGCGCTGAAGCTGGGGCAGGCCGAGGAGCATGTCCACCGCCGCTTTGTGGAACTGAATGAATCGCGGCGGCAGGCGGCGCTGAAGGATAACCTGTTCAAGCAGTGGATGCGCTCGCTCAATCAGCATGTGCTCAGCATTTGTACCGGTATTATTTTGCTCATGTGTGCCTCGGCGATGAAGGCCGGACAGTTTACCGTCGGCGATTTCGCCCTGTTTACCTCATACATGACCAATATTGCGTTCAGTATTTCTCTGTTTGGATATATGGTTTTTCAACATAAAAGACTTAAGGTGTCCCTCGACCGTATGAGTGTTCTCTTCCGGCCAGGGGAGCAGGAGCGGATCATGGATTTCAGCGAAACGTACCTTTACGGCGAGCCGCCAGAACTGCCGTTGGTCGAGCGCAGCTCCGACGACCGGCTGCAAACGCTGGAAATTCGGAACCTTTCCTACACCTATCCGGGCTCGGAGAACGGAATTACTGATGTGAACTTTGCGGTGACAAGAGGCCAGTTCGTCGTGATCACCGGACGGATCGGTTCCGGCAAATCTACCCTCGTCCGCACGCTGCTCGGCCTGCTGCCCAAATCGGGCGGTGATGTGCGCTGGAACGGCCGCGACATCGATCCGGCGGCGTTCTTGGTTCCGCCGCGGTCCGCTTATACGCCGCAGGTTCCGCGGCTGTTCAGCGACACGCTGCAGGAGAACATCGTCCAGGGCAGCCCGCCCGAGGCGGATGCGCTCGCCCGGGCGATCCGGCTGGCCGTCATGGAGAAAGATATCGAGGACCTGGAGAAAGGTCTCGATACCTTCGTCGGCCCGAGAGGCGTTATGCTGTCCGGCGGCCAGATCCAGCGCGCTGCCACAGCACGCATGATGATGACCGAGTCGGACCTGTTTATCTTCGACGATCTGTCGAGCGCGCTCGACGTCGAAACGGAGAAGAAGCTGTGGGAGGGTCTCTTTGAGGAGCGCGACGTCACCTGCATCGCCGTGTCCCACCGCCGGGCAGCGCTGGCGCAGGCCGACCACATCATCGTGATGAAGGACGGCCGCATCGAAGCGGAAGGCAGCCTTGCCGAACTGCTGGAGTCCAGCACGGAAATGCAGCTGCTGTGGCAGGGCGAACCGACGGATTCATCGGAGTCGGGTGAGCAAACTGACAGCAAAAACGAGACGGTGAAGGTCTGAACCACTTCATCACTTGGGGATAGCCAAACAGCCCCGGCCCAATTGCGGCCGGGGCTGTTAATTTATTTTCCCATAGACAGGCTTCCCCAGAAATCAATACGCCCACCAGTTGCCGGACATCACAAGGAGCGAGAACAGCTTGATGCTGTCTTCATAGTATCCTTCGCTTGAGCTTCCGGCCGTATACGTCCACACGGAGTTCAGCCAGGTTTGGTTCGACGAGGAAGTCATGGCGCTGACGCCGAACGGGGCGAAAAAGGCGCCGCTGTTATACGAACCGATGACGCTTCCGTTCAACTTGTATCCGTCCTTGACGGCGCCCGGGTTACTGTTCACCTTGCCTTTGATCCAGCTGTTCATCTGGTTCAGCTGATTCAGCGCCCGGTTGTCGCCGGTCATCAGGTAATCGGTCGTAATCCGCCAAGGCGTACGGCAGGAATTATAGGCGTAGGAGCCGTCGGTCGTATCTTCCAGGAAGTCGGCCGGCGCTGGCTTGTACGCGCCTCCCGAGTAGACGACAAAGTCGGGCAGCAATCCCGTCGATGCACTGTAATTTGTATAAATCGAATTGATAATGGAGTAGGTTTTATCAATGACCTTAGTCCACCGGGTATCACCGGTCGCCTGCTGGAACGCCTTCAGATGGTTCAGCATGAAGTCTGAAGGACGGGTCGCCGTAGCGTAGGAACCGTCGGTAGCCCAATCGCCAAGCCGGAGGGTCCATTGCGTCTGGTTCACGTCGTTTTGCATAATGGCATTGATGATATTTTTGGCTGCCTGCAAGTAGTTCACTGTGCCGCTGCTGCCCCACTGCTTGTCCGCCAACAGGAGCGAATAAGCGATGTCCATATCGCCGTCAGTGGCGGAATCGGCTCCTTCAACATTCTGAAAGCTGCTGTTCTGTTTCCATGCCATCAAGTACGGATTATTGTCGCTGGGATGCTCGGTGTAGTACTTATACAGTCCGTTAAAATAGGTCTGCGCGCTGCTGTCGTATCCGGCCATCAGCACGGTCAGCAGCATGCCGTAGCCATGCGCTTCTGACACCGTCGCGCCGCTTGAATCGTACTTCACATAATATTTGCCGGTCCCGGCCGGCTTCAGGTAAGCTGATTTCCAGCTGTCCCATTTGGATTTGACTGCATCGTCCATCGTGGTCTGGGTTACATGACTCGGCTTGATCGAGCCGCTGGTGTAAGTCGTATGCTGAGGGAAAGGCTTGTTCGGCGCCGCCAGCGCAAATCCGGCGGGAACCATCAGAAAAGCGAGACAACAAATCAGAACGGCTTTGCCGCTTAATGAAAATCTCTTATTTCTTTTCATCACCCATTACGCTCCTTTAATTTCATAGATTAGGAAACAGGTTATGCCTCGGTTCATCTCAGCTGTAACCGCCCGGGACGCCATCGGCGCGGGCAGCAGATCACAGGATTAACGCAGTCCCACCCCCTCCGAAAGTTAAAGCGCTTTAATATTAGTTTCTCTATTAGTCTACCTGATTTCCAATTATTTGTAAAATATATTTTTATATGTAATCCAACAGCTGCACGGCATTACGCCGCATATCCTCCGTCCGCTGCCTAAAAGCGCAGTAGGCGATATGGTCTAAGCCAATGTGGAGCAAACAGCAGCGGAGCCGCTCCTCCATCTGCGAAGGAAAGCCTCCCTGCCGCTCCCAAACATCATTCAGAACCTGCTGCAGATCGATCTCCTGCCACTGCGGATACCAAGGCCACCAGTATAAAAGCCAGGCCATGTCATACAAGGGATCGCCGTAAATGGCATTTCCCCAATCGATGATGCCGGTCAACCCGCCGCGGTCCACCAATACATTCCGGTTCAAAAGGTCGCAGTGAGCGATACCTCTATACTCGGGAAGACGGGGGGCGAGCCGCCGTAAAGCCGAGACACCGCTATCAAAAATTTTGGACTCCGCGGGGAATAAATCCAGCCGCTCCCGCCAGCCGGGAAGCCGGTCCCTCGGTCCGGCCACGGACAGCAGCTCCTCACTCCAGCTTGCGCGACGGCCCCCGAGACGCCACTCTCCACCATGGCTTATACTTCCTGTATCTACCTGCTGAAGTCCCAAGAGCGCATCAATCAGCCCCGGAAGGATCAGCCGCATTTCCCCAGCATCAAGCTCATCCAGATGTCCGCCACGGACCCGCCTCGATACGGCATAAAAACCTTCGGATGTCTCTCCGATCAAGGTAACCTCAGGAACGGGTACCATTGGCGGGGCGAGTGAACCCATGACCTGATCTTTTTGAAAATCTTCCACATGAGCGCCGAAACGGATCACCATTTCCTGGCCGTCCAGCGTGAATCCGTAAGCCGTTGACCAGTCTCCGGCACCCACCGGAGCAATATCCTTGGCCCGGCTGCCAAAACGGCTGTTTATAAACCGGACTGCACCAAGAAGATCAATAGTCATGAGGCTTCCTCCTTTAATTACCAGATTACAAGCAGTCTACCAGCCATGTTCCCCCGCTTCAAGTACTAAAAAGGTATGCATAGCCTCAGCGCATTAATAGCCCAGCACCACGGTAATGCCCCTGCATAGTTCCCGGCTCCCCGCAATAACGCCGGAGGCACCCCATCCAAACGGCTTGCCGTCCATATCAGTTGCGATTCCGCCTGCCTCCTCAATCAGAAGAGCCCCGGCCATCCAGTCGTAAACTTCCTGCCCGTGCTCCCAATAAGCATCCATCCGCCCGCAGGCCACATAAGCCATCTGGAGCGCAACCGAACCGAGCATACGGATTGCAGTCGTCTCCGGGAGGAGCTTCCCGGTACTCCAGGCGGTCAGCCGCACGTTCTCGGGCTCCTTCTCCACCTTGTTTGGCGGGGCGGTGACCAGCAGGGCGTCGGCAAGTTTGGTTTTCTGCGCCACGGCCATCCGTTCCCCGTTCAGAAAGGCGCCCTTTCCCCGCATCGCATGAAAAAATTCACGCCGATTCGCATCATACACTGCCGCAAAAACCGGCTGCCCCTCCTCGATCAGGCACAGCGAGGTCGACCAGAAGGCAAAACCCTGATGCAGATGCACCGCGCCATCCACCGGATCAAGCACCCAATAAGTCCCGCCAAACTCCGGCTCACGCTGCTGATCTGCATCCAATTCGGCCTCCGACCATGGAATATCCGGGTAACGGGATTCGAGTATGCTTCGGATGTTCTTCTCGGCCCACGAGTTCGCCTCCACAAACCGGGCGATCATCGCCTCCCGGTCCGCCGGAGCGGGCCCCTGGCCGTATTTGACCAGCAGCTGTCCGCCGGTCCCTTCAAGAACAGTGCGAATTTCTTCAACATTCAGACTTGTTTTCATCTTTCATCCATCTCCTTTTGATATGAGAATTGCTTTTCTAATAGTATTATCGAATACTACTAATGAGTCTCCGAAAAAAGGGGGACGCCTCCTATTCCAGCATCCCGCGATATGGATCGATTATCCGCTCGTAGTGACGTCCGTATTTCTCTTCCAGCTCCCGGCCGAAGTCCTGCTCAATCCGGTCGGCGATGACATCGTGGAAGAACGCATTGTTCAGCAGCTCGATCACCGACGGGTGGTCTGTCTCCAGCGCGGACAGCTTCAGTGATTTGCCGAAGCTGCCGATCAGGGCTGCCCTGCCGTCGCACAGAACGGAAAATTTGCGCGAGATCACCTGCGCCCACTCCTCGCTCCGCTGATGCACGATGACGTTCGAAAGCCCGGTGCCCGCCTCGCCGATCGTGATCAGAATGACGTTAATCCCGCGCTGCTGGGCTTCCATCAGTGCTTCCTCCACCCAGTGGACATCCTCCGACCAGATGTCGACGACGACGCTTCTGTCCGCATTGGCAATCAGCCGGCGGATGGCGGTCTGCAGCGCTTGTTCCCCTTTCCAGGTGTAAAAGGCAGGTGCCGCCTTCGGCGGCGCATCCAGCTCTTCCACAAGCGCCTTCGCCGTCTGCTCAAACTGCGACTTGAGCATGCGGATGAGCTGCCCGATCGGGACGGCATCGTACAGCACCGGATCCGCTTCGATGGAGCGGCAGAAGCCCTTGTCGGTCAGCACCCGCAGCGCCGCATAGACGTTCGTCCGTGATACCGATACCCTTTTCGCCACTTCATAACCGGACAAATGGGGCTCTTCGTGCAGCACGAGGTAGATGCGCGCTTCCAGATCCGAAAGACCGAGGCTTCGCAGTTGTTCGATCATTTTTAGCTCCTCCTTTCGCTAAAATACTGTAGTGTTATTTTATAATACTACTTAGATATCTTGTCAAGCGTGTATCGATATATTACGGAGAATCCGTCTCGATGATAAGCTCAAAAAACCGCATCCCTCTCGGATACGGTTCGATTTCACAGCTCCAATTTAAGTTTTTTAGATCAAGCGGCGTCCTTCCGATTTCCGGTACTGCTCCGGCGTCATGCCGGTCATCTTGGCAAAGGCCCGGAAAAATTGGCTCGTGCTCGAGAACCCAAGGTTGAAACTGATAACGGTGACAGTGTCCGCGGACGTCTTCAGCTGTTCCATCGCTTCCCTCACCCGGAGCTGCAGCACATACTGATACGGAGGCACGCCCGTCAGGGACTTGAACGACCGGATAAAATGGTACCGGCTCTGCATCGCCATCGCTGCGAGGCTGCTGACGCTCAACTGTTCCGTGAAATGCGCATGCACATATTCGAGCACCTGTGCCAGATGCCGGTCGGCGGCAGCATGGACCATCTTGGGGCCGGCCGGAATGGTCCTCTCCCAAATCAGCTCCCGCAGATCGCAGATCATCCGGGCTTCCAGCTCCTCCTCCACGAGCGGATCAGCCATGTCGAGAGCCATCATGTCCGCTGTCCATTGCCGAAACACCCTCGATACCCGGCTCACGTCGAACTGCTTTCTGTGCCGGGGCTCACTGTAAACCGAGGAATCACCCGGGTACAAGCTCTCCGGCCGGATCCGGATCACCACCACGCCCGTGCCGTCGCCGATGTAGAACGAATGCCGGTCACTAGGCTGCAGCAAGATTCCTTCGCCGGGAGGGAGCGCCAGCTGTTTATGCTCATGCGTAAAATGGCAGGTCCCTTGAAGCGGAATCGTAATCTGGTATTGATCGTCGTGCTTATGCGGTGTATTTTCGAACGGGCTGGAGAAGCGGTGAACCTCCAGCTGCGGCATTACGATCTGCATTCTCATGTACCCTCACCCCGCTTCAGTATAGCATATCGTGCTCTGTCCAAAAGGCAATTTTCGCTGCGACAGCTGCGTGTTCGATCCGCTATGATGGGTAGAAAAAAAGAGGATGTGGAGAAATGTCACAATCTGAAATGACCGTGGATACGGCGAAAAATACGGCTTTGGCCGTTCTGCTCGGCGTCAGCTGCGCCCACCTGCTGAATGATGCGATGCAGTCGTCGTTCCCGCAGTGTTTCCGCTCTTTCAGCAGCAGATGCACTTGAGCTATACCGAGATCGGCTGGGTTGCGTTCACGCTCAATATTACGGCATCCATTCTGCAGCCGGCCATTGGGTATTATACCGACCGCCGCCCGCTGCCGCTGCTCCTTCCGCTTGGCATGTTGTTCACCCTGCTCGGTATGGCAGGTTTAGCCCTGGCACCATCGTTTTGGTACCTGCTGCTGTCGGCGGCCCTGATCGGGATCGGTTCCTCGGTGCTCCATCCCGAGTCGTCCCGGGTCGCCCACCTGGCCATGAACCGGCGGAAAGGACTGGCGCAGTCCGTATTCCAGGTCGGGGGCAACACCGGCCAGGCGTTTGCTCCGCTGATGGCCGCGTTCATCATCAGCCCGCAGGGACAGCTCGGTTTTCTATGGTTTATCGTGCTGGCCGGACTCGGCATCGCGCTGCAGCTCGGCGTCAGCCGCTGGTACAGCCGGCAGACCCGTCCCGCCCGGACCGCAAACCGTACCCATCACCAGGAGCCTAGCCGGTTCAGCAAGCGGTTTATTGTGTATGTGCTCGCGATCTTGATCCTCATGCTGTTTTCCAAGTTCGTATATCTCGCCAGCATGACCGGTTATTACGCCTTCTATTACATGGATCAATACCACCTTCCGCTAACCAGCGCGCAGCTGAGTATTTTTGCCCTGCAGTTCGCCGGCATGGCCGGTACGTTCCTGGGCGGTCCGCTGGCGGACCGGTTCGGGCGTCAAAAAATTATCTGGTTCTCCATCCTCGGCACGTCCCCGTTCTCCCTCCTGCTGCCCTATGCCGGGCCGATCGGGTCGGTGATCCTCTGCGCGGCTATCGGCCTGATCCTGATGTCCGGCTTCTCGGTCATTATCGTGTATGCACAGGAGATGCTGCCGGGACACGTGGGAACCGTTTCCGGGCTGTTCTTCGGACTGGCCTTCGGCATGGGCGGCTTGGGTTCGGTCATCATGGGCTGGCTGATGGACTCACACGGGGTAGCGCTGATGACACAGGTATGCGCTTTTCTCCCGCTGCTCGGCCTGTTCGCGCTGCTTCTGCCTAAAGACTCGGTGATCATGGGCGCAGCCGGTAAAGCCAGCAGCAGCTCAGCTTCGGCATGAGGTGATATACGCACTTAACGGAGATTTTTCTTGCGATATAAGGAAGCAAAGTCACTGATACTGACATGCTCTTTATTACTTAACAAAATCAGCAAAGGACGTACGGCCCCATTCCCAAAGAAACGGGATGGGGCTGTACGTCCTTTTTACTGGCTATATAGGATTGAACTAAGCAAGGGAGTATTTGGCTTTCGGATTTCTACCTTGCACGGGTTCAATCAAATCAAAATCAGGAAATCCGAAAACAAATTGATCGTAGGGCATTACGTACCTGCCCCATCATCCAATTCAATTTTTCAACTTATATAACGTTTGATATCAAGGATTCACGTTAATGGTAAAGGTCGACGTATTGTTTTTGATCGGCGTGGCCGTGTTCACAATTTTCAGATTGTTGAAGGTCACCGATCCGACCGCCGGCCCCTGGTTGGGCTCAGGCATTTCGTTGGCCCAGATCCCAAAGCCCGACTTGGCGTCAAATGCATCGCCGCTCTTCTGTGCGCCGGAAATCGTAACGTTCGTGAAAATGGTGTCCTTGATTGGATTTTGCGGCTGTCCGTTAAAATAGTTGGTCTGGAACATAATGCCGTGATAAGTCGGGTCCACAATGTCCAAGTCGCTTACCCGAATGCCCTGGAACACTTTCGATGCCGAGAACAGCCACATCGCCGGGAAGGTCTGCTGGCCCCAGAAGTGCCCGCCGGCCCGGACGATCGATATATTCTCGAAATTGGTTGTCGGTGATGCGCCGAAGCCGTTCATCGGGTAGCCGAAGTCCAGCGAGCTGATCGTCACGCCCGAGTAGCACAGCGTATCGGCAATGTAAATGTTGCGGAAAGTGTTGCCGTATCCGCCGTAGACGGCGAGGCCGGCGGCACGCCAGGTCAAGAGCGAAGTCAGGTTTTCATAGACGTTGTCCTTTTCGTCCGCCCCGCCCGCGTCGATCGCCGAGAACAGCGCGAAGCTGTCGTCGCCGGTAGCCCGCGCTTCGACGTTGCGCACCAGATTGTTCGTGCTGCCGTTGGTCATGTTGATGCCGTCGGCAAACGTGTTGCGGATGCGCGAATTGGTAATCGTCATATAATCGGTGTTGGCTCCCCAATACATGCACACCTGATGCTCCGTCCAGATGTTGTCGATCGTCATGTTCGCCACGTTCGAGAAGTCGAACACCTTGCCTGGACCGTCGATACGTGAGGTATAGTTGCCGAAGTAGGCAAAGTTCGCGAACGTGGAGCCGTTCGCCGTGGAGTTGGCCGTAAATCCGACATCTGTGTTGGATTGGTTCGCCGGGGCCACGAAGCGTGTGTACCATGGGCCGGCGCCGACGATTTTAATTGGCTTGCCGTAGACCTGGAATTTGTTCGAGGTCTGATACGTTCCCGGCGGCAGGTATACTCCAACCAGATTGCCTGTCGTATCCATTCGCACTTTATCCAGCGCATTCTGCACGTCCTGATGCGTGAAGCCGGCCGGCACCGCGTATTTGGCCGGATCTGGATTCGGAATCGGCGCAACCTGCTCCAGGCTGACGAAATCGATCGCATAGTTCGTTGTATTGGCCGCATCCTTCTGGAGCCGGATCGTGCTGCCTTTCGGGATGGTGCTGTCGAACATAATATTGGCCTCGTCATAAATATGCCTTGGCGCACCGGCTCCCGGGCTGTTGCTCGGGTTCGCTTCGTCTCCGTAAAGCCAGGCGTAGCGCGACGTCAGATTGATCGTCTTGGCGAAAGTGCCGTTGACGTACACGTTCAGCGTCGCATCGATACCACCGCCCCCGGGTGCATCCGGAATGGAGAACCGGGTCACCAGCGTGTTCGTATTGGCTTTGGTCGTGAACTCAACGTAGCTGCCCGTGCTGTTTAACGTCACGGCTTTACGTCCCGAAGCCTCGCCGGCGAGGTCGCCGATGTTCCGGTTCGGACCGACGATCGCCGCACCACCTCCAATAACGCCGTCTTCGGCCTCATACATGTCGTACGGCATGTTCGCGCCGCGGCCGACAAAGAAGGACTGCGTTGTGACGTTGTTGCCCTGCTTCACCGGCAGTTCGTTGCCGTCAACGGCGATTTCCGTCTTGACGTTATACTTTCCGTTCGCCGCTGTCCAGCTGCCTAAGCTGACCGGTGCAGCTGAAGCCCCGCTGGCGATGACGCCGCTAACCGAGCCCGTCAAGGATTTGATCACCGCGCCGGTCGTCGCATCGGTTAATGTCAGCTTGATATGATGAGCGCCTCCCGCCGAGGCGGCCGTTCCTTGATTTTTAACCGTCACCGTAAAGTTCACCGTGTTGCCGGCCGAAGGGTTGCCCGGCGTCCAGGTCACCGAAGAAGCTACCAGATCGGAGCTCGATACCGGTGCAATCACCAGCGGCGACGGGTTGGTGAAGGCGTTATTGTCTTCGTTTTGCTCGATGACCGACTTATCTTCATCCACCTTGGAGGTCAGTTGGTAGCTCCCGGCGTCTTTGGCGCCAATGGACAGGGTTACGTTCGTGGAAGCTCCTGCCGCCAAAGCGCCCACCGGTGCGGAACCAACTTTGGTCGTGCCGAGGTAAAAGTTCACCGTCGTTGCTCCGGAGGAAACCGTCCCCACGTTTTTGACCGTGGACGTCAGCGTGACCGCATCGGTCTCTACCGGAGATGCCGGCGTCCAGGACATGCCCGTGATCGTCAGGTCCGGATTCGGAGCGGGCGTTCCGATGACCTGCAGCTCCGCCACTTGGCCGCCGGTCGAACCCGAGTTGGCGGTGAATTTCAGCTGGATATCGCTGGCGGTAGCCGTCACCGGAATCGTCACGGTGTTGCCGGACGCCGGGCTGAAGCTGTACTGCGCAGAGGAGACCAAATTCGTGAAGCTGGTCGAATTCTGGTCATGGCCCAGCACCTGAAGCGTTTGGGTGCGTGGTCCCCAAGCGCTGTCCGGATTCAGCTTCAGCACGATGGACGAAATATTCGCATTCGCGCCCAGGCTGAGCGACAGCGTATTCGGGTACGCATTGGCAGCTCCTTCCCAATAGGTGGTCAGGCTGCCGTCATTGGCATTGGCCGGCACGTAAATGTATTCGTTCGAGGAAGCGGTGATCGGCTTGTTCAGCGCCAGATTCGTGCCCGTGCCCCCGCCCGTGCCGGTTCGGGTCACGGTGTTGCTGGCGGCGGATACGTTGCCCGCCGCATCCTTGGCTTTGACGTAATAGGAGACGGTGGCCGATGCCGGCTGGTTGTCGGTATACGTCAGAGCACTGCCGGCAACGCTCGCACGCAAGGCGTTATTCGCGTAGATATCATATCCGCTTACGCCCACATTGTCCGTGGAAGCGGTCCACGTCAGCTTGATCTGTCCGGAAGCCGGCTCGGTAAAGGCCAGGTTTCCCGGGGCAGACGGGGCCTGCGTGTCGCCACCAGCGGCGGAGCCGTACACCTCAAACTCGGAAATCTGCCCAGCAGGCCAGCCCGTGTTTGCCGTAAAGACCAGCCTGACGTATCTGGCTGGAGCTGCGGTAAAGCTGACCGTCAACGTATTGTTGCCGGCCGGATCGAAGGTGTAGCTCTGCGAGGCGGCCAAATTCGTAAAGTTTGCCCCGTCCGCGCTGCCCTGGACCGACAACGTTTGGGTTCTCTTCTCCCAGCCGCTGACCGGAAGCTTCAGGACCACTTTGTTAACATTGTAGGACCCGCCAAGGTCAACCTGAAGCCACTGCGGAAAAGCGTTATTATTGCTCTCCCAGTATGTAGCCTGATTGGAGTCGCCCGCATTCGCCGGCGCGTAGGTCTGGTTAGAAGAGCTCGCGCTCATGCTCTTGCCCGCCGCCAAATTGCCCGGCTCGGCGGCCGCAGCGGCGCCCTCTGCCTCGGCTGCAGGCTCTGGGGACTTCAGCCCGCCGGCGGAGCTTCCATCCGCCGTATCCGCAGCTCCATCGGCCGGATTGCCCGCGTGTGCGGAGCCTGCAGCCTCACCCGAAGAATCAGCCTGGCCTTTACCGCCGGCCGGATCCGAAGTGTCATTACCGCCCGGCTGCTGGCTCCCGGAGGCAGGTACAACCCCCGCGGGTTCTGCAAAACTCCAAGACGGGGCATAAAAAAACTGCGAAATGAGAAACACGAAGATCAGCGCATACAGAGCCGCCGTTTTCCGTAAAGCCTGAAAATGGTGAGCCGTCATAATCATCCTCCTGAATGGGGTACTTGGACCTGGACTACCTGCGACAGGAACTGCCCCGTCTTTAAAAATAAACCGCTTTCAATTTTCTGGGAACCCGGTAATTTCTGGAGCTCACCTCCTTAGCAGCGTGAACGGATATTGGCGTTTGTTCAGACGCCCTTCTCGGGATGGGATGGTATGGGCAGACAGGCTGGGACGAATTGTTGGAAATGCGAAGGGGTTTTGATTTGCTTGCAGAGTCCACCGCTACAAATGGTTGGGTCTGTGGCCGGGCCTTGGTGCCGGATTTGTGTTTCTGGGAAGGAGATGTCAAGTTACGCATTCACTATACTGGAAAAATCTTACGTATGACGATGCGTGTTTGTAAGCTTTTTGTGTCTGTTCCTATGATTTTGGTGAATTCAACCGTACGGGAAACATAAAGACCGGTAAAAGGCGTCCCTTTACCGGTCTTCGCATTACTTGATATACTTGCGGCTTACCAAAGCGTCTGAAATCACCTCGGTCGGAATGATGAACTCGGGAGAGCCCATATATCCCGGCGCTACTTCATATTTGTTGAACACGATGACGAGCTTGCCGTCGTTGTTGATATAGAAGCTGTGGTCCTTTTGGATTGCCCGGAATTCGTCGGTCGGCAAAACCTCCGCAGACCCCGATACCCAATAGAATTTGTCCGCATCCGTCTTCATCTGCTGTTTCATTTGCTCCTTGATGTTGTCGCTGATCAACTGAATGTATCGATCGTCTTTAAACAGCATTGGCAGCGTAATGAGAATTTCGTTCTTTTTATCAATCGTGTCCAGCTCCAATTTCTCGGACGTCGAGCCTCTGCTTTCGTCGACATAACGTTCGATAGACAGGATATCATTATTGTCCGTCTTGATCTTGTAGCCGGCATCTAAGCCCAGGTGGCCGCCGCCTTGCTGCTTCAACGCTTCTATCTCCGCCATGAACTTGTCGTAGAGCGCTTTGTTTTCTTTCAAATACTTTTCATTCAACCCCTGTTCCAGCGGCTGATTGTCCAGATTGGTGACGGCCGGTACCTTGATGTTGGCATGATAGCCCCCGGGTTCATCGACGGCATATTCCTTCCATGTCAGCACTTTGATGATCCGGTCTACGCCAGGGATGGCTGATAACGCATTGGCCACCGCCGGACTGGCGTTGATGGTCGCCAGAAAAAGGAGCACCACCGCGCAAGCTCCGGCAGCCCATGTATATTTAACGCGTTTGCGTCTGCTGCTGTGCAAAGATTTGGCTATCGCCTGATCCACGATCCGATCCAGCTCTTCCGGAACCGGTGTATTCTGATACTCTGTTCGCAGCCGTTCCATATGGTTGTTCATCTCATTTAATCTCCTTTAAAGGTTCAACACCTGTCTTCATTCGCATGATCCGAAGCGCTTGGTACAGCCTCGTTTTGATCGTATTCACATTTTCCCCCAGAACCGCGGCTACTTCATCGATTTTCATATCCTCCAAATATCTCAGCACGACCACGGTCCGGTATTTCTCGGGCAGCTCCTCGAGCACTCTCATCAAATCGAAATTCGTATACTCATCCTCCACACCTGGGGCATGTACCTCGATCATTTCATGGTCCATCGCCTGAACCCTTTTGTTCCTGCGTAGAAAGTCCAGTGCGGTGTGGACCACAATGCGGTAGAACCAGCTTTTGACGGCGTCGGGATCCTTTAACCCTTCGATGTGCGTCATCGCTTTATAAATGGAGTCCTGCACGATATCCAGCGCATCCTCCTTATTTTTCACGTAACTGAACGCGAGCCTGTACACATTCGCCTGATGCTCTTTAATGCACTGCGTCAGCACTTTTTCCTTTTTCCTTTTCAGCATGTCGTATTACCCTTCTTATGTTTAATCACCGGCTGACCCGGACAGCTTTGCTTCTGATCGCTTCACAGAAACAAGACGAGCGAAGGGAAGCAAAAAGTTTTGGCGGCAGCATTCATAAATTATTCGTTGTATGCCGTAAGGGCCTTTACAAGCAGGAAAGCGTAGAATTCCGCTCCGCTGCGGTTCAAATGCACGCCATCCCGGGAAAAGAAGCCCTCTTTGCCTTCGCTGGCCGAATACCAGTCTACTACTGCGGCATTGCCGAATTCATTGGCAACTTCTGCTATGTCCCTGTTTACGGTATCCTGCCACTGGCGCGGAACACGTGTATTCACCAACAGGATCCGCTTGTCCGCGCCCAGTGACTTCAGCAGGGATCTTAATTGCTTTTTGTTAAAAGGACCGTTGGTGCCGAGCTCGATGATAATCCGGTCGCCGAGCCGCCCCTGGGCTTTCAACCGGTCGATCGTATCCCCTGCCTGGCGCATTTGCCGGCCGACCTTGCCGTCCACGACGATACCGGGAAGCATCTTTTCCAGGAAAGGCGCAGCGTCCAGCATGACGGAATCGCCGATGGCGCTAACGCCTTTGCCGGAAGGCACCAGCGGATCAGTGCTCTTGGTTGCGGCTGCAGCCAGCTGCCCGTTTTGTTCTTTGGCCCCAGGGGCCGGAATCGGCTTATCCGCCGAGTTATTCGGCGAGATCGGCTCGTTGTCGGCCTTTTGATTCTTGTTCTCATCCGTCTCTTCTTCATCGGACTCATATGTATGCTCCACCGGCTGGGCCATTGTTCCCCCGGCTTCGACGACCTTCACAGCCGGCTCAGGCTTGTTCCATATGTAGTGACTGCAGGCGGCCGTTATCAGAATCACGGGAATAAGGGCACTTAGCAAGATGGGGCGAATAGCTCCCTTTCCGGCGAAAAACGATCGATTTCTTTTCACGCTGAATCCTCCTCTACGTAATGGCTCTTCGATATATTGATAGGAGCATGCCGCTAATAGAAAGCTGGCGGACAGCTGGAGCAGGATGCGCGGCAGGCTTGTCCCTTCCGTCTGGACACTCGGGTTTGTCAGGATAATAACTGGATAATGCCAAATATACAGACTGTAAGACCGGACCCCGATCCAGCGCAGACCCTTGCAGCCCATCCACTGGCCAATCCGGCCGGCAGGATGGGCAAGCACGGCGATGACAACCGCGGACAGGAGCGATATGACCAGGAACCCTCCCCGGTAAAGGAAGTCATCATATTCATTTGTCCGGCAGATGAGAATGAGAAGAACGGTAAGCCCCACAACTCCAATCAAATCCAGCAGGCCGCGAGATCGTGACGATACCTGACCCTTCAGCTTCCCGCTTGGCCATACGACAGCCAAAGCAGCTCCGACCAAGAGCGCGAAAGCCCGGGTATCCGTGCCATAATAGACCCGGCTTGGGTCCGTGCCCGGCACATAGATGATCGCCATGCTGAGCGCAGAGATGGCAGCCAGCCCGAAAATGATAAGCGCCAATTTGCCGCGTCGGGGAAAAACTTTCAAACCGATAACCAGCAGCAGCGGCCAAATCAAGTAGAATTGTTCTTCAATGGACAGCGACCACAAATGCCCGATTGGCGAAGGCGGCCCAAAACTTTCGAAGTAGGATACTTTATGATAGATGAGCCACCAATTATTCACATAAAATAGTGATGATAGAAAAGCTCCCCGCAGAGCCTGCAGTCTGCCGGGCTCAATCCGTAACAGCCATAGGGCAACGAACAATAGCATGGCCAGCATGGCAGGCAGCAATCTGCGGGCTCTGCGTGTCCAGAAGCGGAGCAGATTCAGCCTTCCCTCCCTTTTCCACTCCTGAATGATCTGGTCCGTAATGAGATAACCGGAGATGACGAAAAAGATGCCAACGCCGATCAGCCCTCCCTGCACCCATTTCGCATTCAGGTGATACGCCAACACAGCAAGGACGGATACGGCCCTGAGCCCGTCGAGTCCGGGTATATACCGTTTCTCCGCTTCCGGCATTTCACCAGCCGTTCCCCGTGAATTTATACTTCTGCGCAGCCTGATGTTGTCGTTCATTTGAAAATTCACCCTAACCTCGTTTTCTTTGATGTATAGGCAAGACGTTGTAACGGGCGGATAAAGTTGTTTTCACTTATTGGAGATATAAATAAGCCAAAAAAGGCACCTCCGGATGCTCCCGGGATGCCTTTTAAACTCTGGTTATACATTATTTTATTGCTTCATGAACGGATTACCCTTTCAGGTTGAAACGGAATTCCGGCGAACCGACGTAACCCGGTGCGATGCTGTATTTCGGAAACACAATCACCAGCTCACCATTCTCGATATAGAATGTTTGCTCTTGAAGAGTCCCTTTGTAATCCTTCAGAAAGTAATTCTCCGGTTCTTTCTTCATATGGGCGAGAATGTCCGCGTCAAGCCGGTCCTTGTAACCTTCCCCTAGGAGGCCGGACAGCGTTACGCGTGAGGCTGCAGCCGAATTAGACACGTTGTACGTATCGATTCGGGGCATGTTCGTCCCGCCCGTACTGCCCTCAGTAATGACCTCAAGCGAGATCATCACAGCCGGGCTGCCGGTTCCATCCGACTTCAAATAGAGGAAACGCCATCCGGTGCCAAATGTTCTTCTTTTTCATATCTTTCAACCTCTTCTCTCTTAAAGTGTTTTTGCCGAGACACCAGCTAGACGCAGAAAGGGAGGCAAAAAGTTTGTGCAGCATAAAATATAGGACACCGCGCACAGCCAAATAACCCAGGAGTTAGAAAATCTTCCAACAAAACGGTATCCGGAAACGTTATAATAAATAACAACCGATTGAAAAAATGCCGGATATCCCTTCCCGTCGCCTGAGCCAGGCACTAACAAGGGCCGGATCATCTCCAACCGAAAGGAGAATGGCTATGGATTTTCGTAACCCTCCCGGACAGTATGACCCCGACGTTCACAAGAAGCGCCACGATGAAAAGGTAAATCAAGGTGCCGGCCGCGGATTTCTCTGGAACCTGGTCAATCTGCTGATAGGTCTAGCCATTGTGGCCGTGATCATCCTGCTGGTATGGCTGTTTTGATGTACGGAACGAATTGGTCGGAAACGCCGGGCCTGACGGACACCCGGACTACCGGAAGGAATGCAAAAACGGGCTTACCCCGTCTCTGCCTCGAAGCAGCAGAGAGAGGTAAGCCCGTTCATTTTTTACTTCACAGCGATGCCCTTATTTGAATTCAGGCAGCCAGCTGCCGTGCGCCTCGATGAGATCGTCGCACAGCGCCACGATATCGTCGATGGACAGCTCCGCGGATGTGTGCGGATCGAGCATGGCCGCATGGTAAATGTGCTCTTTTTTCCCGGTGACGGCCGCTTCCACGGTGAGCAGCTGCGTATTGATGTTCGTCCGGTTCAGCGCGGCCAGCTGCGGCGGCAGATCGCCCACGTACGTCGGAGTCACGCCGGAGGCATCCACCAGGCATGGCACTTCGACGCAGGCTTCCTTCGGCAGGTTCGTGATCAGGTCGGTGTTCATGACGTTGCCGCCAATTTTGAACGGCTGGTTCGTCTCCATCGCTTCCATGATGTAGGATGCATACTCCTTGGAACGGCTGTGCCCGATGCTTTCGCTCGCAAACAGCTTCTCGCGCATTTCCTTCCATCCGTTGATCTGGTTAACGCAGCGGCGCAGGTATTCGTCGAGCGGAATGTTGTATCTTTCGATGAGTTCGGGATAATTTCGTTTGATGAAATAAGGATGGTATTCGGCATTATGCTCGGATGATTCCGTAACATAGTAGCCAAAACGCAGCATCAGTTCGAAGCGCACCATGTCATGATGCTTTTCCTTCTGCTTCTCGGCGGCACGGCGCTTGATTTCGGGGTACAGGTCCACCCCGTCCTTCTTGACCTCGAGCAGCCAGGCCATATGGTTGATGCCCGCGATTTTGGATTCTACGCCGGTCGGATCCATTTCGAGTGTTCTGAACAGGTCGGATACGCAGTGCTGCACGCTGTGGCACAGACCGACCGTTTTCACACCGCCCACGGTGTTCATGACGTTGGTCAGCACCGCCATCGGATTCGTGTAATTGAGGAACCAGGCGTCCGGACAGACTTCCTGAATATCCTTCGCAAAGTCCAGCATGACCGGAATCGTGCGCAGGTTGCGGAAAATCCCGCCGATGCCCAGAGAATCGGCAATCGTTTGGCGCAGGCCGTATTTCTTCGGCACCTCAAAATCGGTGATCGTACAAGGGTCGTACCCGCCTACCTGGATCGCGTTAATGACATATTTGGCGCCGCGCAGCGCCTCTTTACGGTCCGTGTACGCCTTGATCTGGCATGTGCTGCCCAGCGTCTCCTTGATGCTGTTCAGAAGCCGTTCCGAATCGTTCAGCCGCTCCATGTCGATATCGAAAAGGGCCAGCTCAAACCCCTGCAGCGCCGGAGTTGACATGACGTCTCCAAGCACGTTTTTTACAAATACCGTACTGCCTGCACCGATAAACGTAATTTTGGCCATATTGATTCAATCCCTCCCGTAAATGTTGGCTTTCTTCAAGCCCGTCGCATGACCTAAATATATAGGCCCGGCCCTGGAAATAACATGGAGAAACCCCTGCATTACCTGTCATAATCCCATTTTAGAATTCGCTTTCATCTCGTTTTACAGCCATTTTACCTGTTATAATGTAAAAAAAACGTCTATCGACGTACCTTCACAGAAGACAGACCGCATTTAAAGGTAATTTTTCTTGCAATATCAGGAAGCCACGGCTCTGGAGTTTATTCTTTCTGATATTATAAAAAAACGTCTATCGACGTACCTCCACAGAAGACAGACCACGTTTAAAGGTAATTTTTCTTGCGAGACAGACGGGAGGGACTCAGAGCGCAAATGACCCGGATCAATGTCGACTACTATATGCCCGCCTTGCAGGGCCAAACCGATCTCCGCCTGCACTTTTTCGGCATGGAGGAATGCCTGCCGAACCATTCGTGGGGACCCGGACTGCGGGATGCCTACATCCTGCACTATGTGCACAGCGGCACGGGGACTTTCACCACCGGCGGGACAACCTATCGGCTCGGCGCGGGGCAGGGCTTCCTGATCGTGCCGGATATGCTGGTGCAATACACGGCCGACGAGTCGGATCCGTGGACGTATACATGGTTCGGCTTTCAAGGTGTGCTGGCCAAGACGCTCCTGCAGCGCGCCCACCTGAATGCGTCTCATCCAGTCTACGAGGCAGGTCCGGATGGCGGCTTTCCACGGTTTTACGGACAGCTGCGCGCCGCGATGGAAGGGCCCGGCGGCGACGTGCTCAGCCAGGGCATCCTGTACGGGCTGCTGGGCGAACTGATTCGGGACTGCCGTGACAACGGCGAAGCCCCGCGGCCTACCACCTCGAAGGAAGCCTACGTCCGCAAGGCCGTCGGCTATATCGAGAGCAGCTACAGCCAGAAGATCAGCATCCAGGACATCGCCCGTTCCGTCGGGCTGGACCGGACATACCTGTCCGGCCTGTTCAAGGACCAGTTCGGCGTGTCGCTGCAGGCGTTCCTGCTGGAGTACCGGATGAAGCGCGCCGCCGTGCTGCTGCACAACCTGGAGCTGTCGGTAAGCGACGTGTCCCGCTCGGTCGGCTATACGGACCCGTTTCTGTTCTCCAAAATGTTCAAAAAAACGATTGGCTGCTCGCCCCGATCCTACCGGGAGCAGCAGATTCCTTCTGGCAGCTGAAGATCGTTCCCAACGCCACGCCAAAAAAAGCCCTCCAGTCCTATTAGACTGGGGGCTCCTTGGCTCTACATCTCGGCTGCCTGCCACTCATGGCTTATCCCTGACGCAGCTCCGCAAACCGATTGCGGTATTGCTCGTATTTCCCTTCCCAGATGTCCTTTCGGGAAGCAATGGTTCGGCCGTCGAGCAGCGCCTCGATAACGTCCAGGCAGACATCCCATCCGGCAACGTCCTTAGGCGTATGATCGGTGACTCGGACGATCGTCTCGATCAGAACGAGGCGGCAGCCCTGCGGCTCGGGATACAGCTCAAACCGGACGCGGTCCTCCGCCCAGGTATACTCAAGTACCGACAGGGGCTTCAGCTCCAAAATTTCGAACTTTTCATAAGTACCGTCCTGCATATCGAATGAGATGACTCCGCCTTCACGCAAATCTTCGACGCGAAGTTCCGCAAACCACTGCTTCAGCTGGTCATTCTCGGTCAGCGCCGCCCATACCTTTTCCACCGGGTGCTTCAAATGCCGCACGAACCGCACACGGGTTCCCTGCTCGTCCTGCTCAACCACGGCCAATTCATTGGAATTCACGGATGATCCTCCTTTTTCACATGCTCTTTAAAGTTTGTCATTCCGTCAGGATACCCAACAGAATTCAAATTCTGCCATATTCCTGCAAGCAGGTATTTCCTGCTCAGGGTTCTTCTTCATCGAGGAAGCGCTCCAGGTCATCCAGCTTGCCGGACCAGAACCTGCGGTAGGGCCCAAGCCAATCGTCAAGCTGCTCCAGCGGCTTCGCGTTCAGGCTGTACATCCGCTTCTGGGCATCGCTGCGGACGGTCACAAGCCCCGCTTCCCGCAGGATCCGCAAATGCTTGGACACCCCCGGCTGGCTTAAGGACGACAGCTCCACAAGCTCGCCCACAGAACGGTCCCGCACTCGCAAGTATTCCAGAATGCTCCGCCGGTTCGGTTCGGATAACGCTTCAAACAGTTTGTCCGTGTTCATGCTTATTATATTACTATTTGGTTATATAAATGTAAAGGAATATAAGGAATAATGCTGTATCGTTCTTCCACAACAAAAGGGCCATCCCTCCAAGGCTCAGCACATGCTGTCCAGGAAGATAAGCTCCCAGGGAAAGCACGCGGCTGCCTAGTATGAGATGGCCCAAAGGTTACAGGGTCAGGGTTTGCATTTTAGTTAAATCCGATTGAGCTAACGCTCGGCACCATCGGCGAATACCGAAGTGCCCCGCAAGCGCGCCCAGTCAGCTACCCGGGCGGGATCGCCTTCCCACAGCCGCTCCCTGCCCCACTGATTCGCCTCGGGCTTGCCTTCGCATTCCACGCGGATCACCGGGAAGAGCCGCGTCGGCGCCTCCCGCGGCAGCCCGAAAATCCACAGCTCATCGCCGTTCTGTTGGAACGCGAGCTCCTGCCCTGTGGTCAGGAGCGTGACGCCCTTCACCCGGGTGGTCAAGTCGGCCAGCCTCATGTCCGGGCGGCCATCCCAGAACCGGATGATCAAATACAAGTTATTGCCGCGGGTCGTCTGCCGTCCGCGGGTGATAAACTCGTTGACAGAGCCTCCGTCCGTGCCGTACACCGCCTCGCCGTGTACCTCCAGCCATCGCCCGATCTCCAGCCCCCGCTCCACGAATTCGGGCGGGAGCTGACCGTCCGCCGTCGGGCCGACGTTGAGCAGCAGGTTGCCCCCGTGGCCGCCGCCTTTCTCGGCGCTTTCGCAGAGCATATCAAGCAGCACGTCCGCCGGACGCCACCGCTCGCCGATTACATGGCTCCAGAGCCGCCACGTCGTCACCTGGCATGACTCCCACAGCCGCTTTTGCTCGGCATGGATCACATGCTCCGGGGTGCCGAAGTCGCCGAGCGTATCGGAATCGCCGGCACCCACGCCCCCGTCGGCCCGATACCCGTCATGAGCGGCGGAATAACCGAGCCGGTTGTTGATAAGAATATCCGGCTGCAGCGCCCGCATTTCCTCCACCAGCCTCACACTTTGCAGATCGTCTGCATTCCGCGGCCATACCCCATCGAAGAAGAAGTGGTCGATCTTTCCGTAGTTCGTCAGCAGCTCTTTGACTTGGGCGTGAAGATAACCACGGACCTTCTCCCACCCCTCCGGATCCTTGGCCGGGCCGTCGAAATACGCCGGCAGCCGCCAATCGATCCACGAATAGTACAGTCCGATCCGCAGCCCCTCCTTGCGGAAGGCCTCGGTGTATTCACGGACAAAATCTCTTTGCGGAGCCTGCTTGGCGCTGGAGTAGTCCGTATAAGCGCTGTCCCACATGCAATAGCCGTCGTGGTGCCGGGTCGTAAAGCAGGCATATTTAAACCCCGCTTTTCTCGCCGTATAGGCCCACAATTCGGGATCGTAATGCTCCGGGTTCCATGCGCAGGCCTGCTCCGCATACTCCTTGTGGTCCAAATGCTCACGGAACAGCACCTGTTCCCCGCGCCCGTACTGCGCGTAAGGCCCCCAATGGATAAACATCCCGTAACGGCTCTCGGTAAACCACTTCCACTTGTCCGGAACGGTAAAGGCGTGCGATTGAATAGCGGTCATGATCGAAGTTTCCTCCTTACGATTGGGTCTCGGATGTCACGGATTTGCGTGCATCATACGCTTCCTGATAGATCTCCAGGTACCGGTCCAGCCCCATGCTCTTCAGCGTCGACTGGTACTCGTTCCACTGGGCGTTGAGGTCGGCGTCGCCGATAATGAACCGCGCCATCATTTCGTTCGTGTAATCGAAGATCGTCTTGGACAGGTCAGCCAGCTCCTGCGATTGGTCCACCGTAAAATTGAGCGGCGGCAGCACCGTCTCCACCTTGACGCGATAAGTCTCGTATTTGGTCTTCGTCTCGTTGTACAGGATCGATTCCAGCGGGTTCTCCTTGTCCTCCACGGCGCCGAGGCGCAGCGAATTCGGACGGTAGGCGATGCCGGTCTGCGCCCAGTGCTTGTTCTGCGTCACCCCGAATTGGGACATGTCTTTATAGACCGCCTGCTTGCCGTTTAAGCCGATTTCGCCGTCTTTGGCCCATCTCCAGTCCTTATCCGGCTCCCCGATCGTTGAGCGCAGCGTCGTTTCCCGGTCGTACAGGGCGTCCGCGAAGCGGAAGGCCGCCGCCGGATTTTTCGCCTTGTTCGTGATCACGAACTGCCCCGGAGCCACCTGGTAAGGATCGTACTGCGTCACCTGAAGCCCTTCCGGGCCTTTCAGCGGAGGTACGGCGACATAATCCTTCCACCGGCCACTAGCACCGCTTAGTTGGGTGAGCACGCTCATATTGGGGCCGGAGGCGGCGCCCAGAATCGGCACGTCCGGATTTTCCCCCAGCTGAACGAGCTGCGCGGGATCCCGGGTCAGCGATTGCGGATCCATCAAGCCTTCGGCGTACAGCTTGTGCAGGAAGGCCAGCCCTTCCTTCCAGCCGTCCTTGACGAACGGAACATCGACTTTACCTTCATCATTCACATACATCCGCGTATACGGTGCATACGTGAAAGAGTTCATCAGAAAGTTTTCTACACTCGTCGTCAGGGTCGAATTTTGCGTCGTTTGCGGCGCTCCCGAGAACGGGATTTCGTCGGCCTTCCCGTTTTTATTCGGGTCCTGGGTCTTGAACGCCTTCAGCACTTTATAAAATTCATCGATCGTGGTCGGCATCTCCAGATTGAGCGCCTTCAGCCACGGCTCGTAGATCCACAGCTTCTGTCGCATGGAGCAGTGGTAGCATTCGTTCGGAGCCGGCAGGGCGTAAATGTTCCCGTCGGCCGAAGTGATCGTCGGTTTGACCAGCGGACTTTCCTCAAACATTTTTTTCGTATTCAGGCCGTATTTCTCAATGTAATCGTTCAGAGGAAGAATGACTCCCTGTTCTCCGTACAGCGCCTGCTGCTCCGGCGTGACGTTCATGCTCATGATGACGTCCGGCAGGTCGCCGCTCGCCAGCGCCAGGTTGAGCTTCTCGGCAGTGGCGATTTCCCACTCCACATGAATATTCGTTTTCTCCTCGAAGTATTTGGTGAATTCGTTCGTGTTGAAATCTTCGACGGCCGGATTGGCGCCGATCATGACCTTGAGCGTCAATTTGTCGTTCACGATCGGGAACACGCCCGCATCGCTCACTGCTTCACCGGCACCCGGCTCCGCCGCCGGCGCACCCCCTGAATCTCCGCTGCCGCATGCGCCGAGCAGGCCGATCATGACAGCGGATAGGAGTAGCAAAGACAGGAACTTTCTTTTCACACCGATCATCTCCTTATCCCTTTAATGAGCCGATCATGACGCCTTTTACCAGAAATTTCTGAACGAAAGGATACACGACCAGAAGCGGAAAGATGGAAATCACAATCAAGGAATACTTCAGTAAAATTTTGAGTGCCTCCCTGCGGGCCGCATCCTGCGGATCAGCCGCCAGCATCGCCGTGTCGACATCGTTCTGGATCAGAATATCGCGAAGCACGAGCTGCAGCGGGTAGTGATCCTGGGATTTCAAATAAATCATCGCGTTAAAATACTGGTTCCAGTTGGCCGACGCATAATACAGCGTAATCACGGCGAGAATGGGTCCCGACAGCCGGATGACCACCTTCCACAAAAACTGGAAGTCATTGCATCCGTCCAGCCGTGCCGCCTCCAGCAGCTCATCCGGTATGGACATTTGAAAATACGTCCGGGCGATGATGACATTCCATACGGTCAGCGCTCCCGGAATGATCATGGACCAGATCGTATCGAGCATACCGAGCTCCCGCACCAGCAGATAACTGGGGATCAGTCCCCCCGTAAACATCGTTGTGAACATGAACAGAATCATGAATACGTTTTTGCCGTACAGGTCTTTACGGGACAGCGGATAAGCGGCCAGCACCGTCAGGAAGACGTTGAGGGCGGTGCCTGTCACGGTGTAGACGACGGAGTTTTTAAATCCGGTCCATACCATCTTGTAGTCGAACACGGCGGCATAGCCTTCCAGCGTCGGACGAACCGGCCACAGCCATACCTTACCGGACACGACGGCATTGGAGTCGCTGAAAGACGCGCTGACGATGTACACGATCGGATAGAGCACGCTGATAAAAAACAGGGTGACGATGGCGCCGTTCACGAGCGAGAACACCTTGTCCCCCCGGGAATCATTGCGCAAAGTGCCGTTCATGGGCTTCCCTCCTTACCACAGACTTGCCTGCTTCGACTGCTGAGCGATCTTGTTGACCACGATGAGCAGCACCAGGTTAATGACCGACTTGAACAAACCGATGGCGGTTGAGTACGAGTAATTCGCCACCTGCGAGGTCAGACCGACCTTGTACACGTACGTGTCGATAATTTCGGATGCCTTCAGGTTAATGGGGTTCTGGAGAAGGAGCACCTTCTCAAAGCCGACGTCGAGCACATGCCCGGTGCTCAGGATCAGAAGGATGATCGCCATGGGCATGATACCGGGCAGGTCGATATGCCACATCCGGCGCAGCTTGCTGGCCCCGTCGACCACGGCCGCTTCATGCAGGGCAGGGTCGATTGCCGCAAGTGCCGCAATGAAAATGATGCAGTTAAAGCCCGCATGCTGCCAGACATCCGACCAGACATAAATGGAAGAGAACATCGAAATCTCGCCCATAAAATTGACCGGCCCCACACCGATAAAGCCGAGCAGCTTGTTGACGATGCCCGTTCTCGGGTCGAGCAGCTCCCGGATAATCCCGACGATGACGACGATCGAGATGAAATGCGGGGCATACGTGACCATCTGCACCGCCCGCTTGAACACCCGCCCCCGCAAATAGTTGAGGCCGAGCGCCAGCAGAATGGGAAACGGAAAGCTCGCAGCCAGGTTGTAAAAGCTGAGGATCAGGGTGTTTTTCAAAATCCTCCAGAAGTCGTACGAGTGGACAAAGCGCTCAAAGTGCTTCAGCCCGACCCACTCGCTTCCCCAAATGCCTTTGGTCACAATAAAGTTCTTGAAAGCGATTTGTGCGCCATACATGGGTACGTACTTGAAAATGATCAAATACAGGAGCGGCAGCGCCATCAGCACGTATAACTGCCAGCTGTGGATCAGCTTCTTTACGGCGGGTCTCCTTCCCGTCCTGCGCGCTGCCCTGGTCTTTCGCTCGGTCACCGACAAGCTCATTTCACTTTCACCCCCTTGAATGGACCCAGCATAGACCGGGACCGCCCAAGGTGTAAATTGCCTGTTCCCCGGCGGGTTTACCCTCGTTCAGAAAGGCCGTTGACCTTTGCCCGGCTTGTATACATTTGGTTAGATTCGGGCGTATTTGCCTTAGGCAGCCGGCCGCTGGCGAGGTATTCTCGTGAAAGCGAAAAGGCCAGGAAATCCCTGGCCCAAAAACGCTTATGCATCCTGACGGTGAAGAGGGGAAGCCGGTTTCTTATGTGCGATATCGCGGTACGCCGTTGCGCTGATGCCGCTGCCGCGCTTGAAGGCCCGGCAGAAGGTGCTGGACGCGTGGTACCCGACCTGCTGCGCAATATCCCGGATTGGCAGCCTGGTCTCGGACAGCAGCTGCTTGGCTTTGTCCATCCGGAGATTCTCAACGTATTCGGAAAAATTGACCCCTGTCTGCTCTTTGAAAAATTGCGACAGATACCCCTTGGATATATTCAGATGATCCGCCGCGGCATCCAGGCTGAGATCAGCCTGTCCGTACTGGTGATGAATGTAGTCCACCGTATCGCGGATCAATTGGACGTTGCGGCTCTTCTTGCGCTGATCGATGCCGTCCGAAATTTCCGCGAATCTCTCCGTAGCGTTATCAAACGCCTGCTTCGGGTGATTGGCCGTGCCGAGCTGCTGCAGCAGCTGCCTCATGTCCGCCTGCTCCTTCACCATCAGCTGATCCTGCACTTTGACCAGGCAGCCGACCAGGTCAAGAACGAACAGCTGCTGCATCGCCAAGGGAAGGTGCCGCTCCTCGAAATTTTCCCGGTACAGGGAGGCGAGCAGCTTCCGGACCTCCTCCGTCTCGCCTGCTTTGATGTAATTCATCAGGCGGTTTTCCGATTCCGCCGGAAAATAAAAACCACGGTGATCATGGGCCAGATCCTCGAACCAGACAGACTGGCTGGGCCCGGCTTCCTGCACCCGGGTGAGCGCCTGCCTCGCTTCTTCAAAGGATTCCGGCACTTCAAGGAGCGAGGTGCGGTAGCCTCCCATCGCGAAGCCTGCCTGGAGCCCGTGGCGGCTGATTTCCAGCGTCAGCTGCTGCAGCTCCCGTTCCACCGTCTTCCGGAAGGCGCCGGGATCGCCTTGTCCGTTGACAAACAGGACGGCGATTTTATCCTCGGCGACCGGGTAGGTGAAGGGACAGCCCTTCAGTGTCCGGCCCAGCATATCCTGGATGAGCACGCGTTCGATATCGAGCTCGCGCAGCTCCTCCTCCTGAAACCGGTGCCCGCCGCGGTGAAACTGAACGATTCCGACGGCGCAGCCGCTGCCCTGAATATCGGCGTTTTGATGCTTCAGCAGGGATTTGACGTGTTCGGCCATCAGGTATTCACCCTGAAGAAGGCGCCCGAAGAACGACTCCCGCAGCAGCGGAGCCTGCCGCTCGATTTCCTGCTGCAGTTCGTCGTTGTTGTCGATCAGGCGCGCGAGTGAGTGCTGGATATAGCCGTACATATCCTTCGGCCGCTTCAATTCCCCGCCGTTCAGCCGGGACGTCAGGGCAGACGTGATGTTCACGATCGGCCTGCCGCTTCGGGTAGCGAACAGATAGGCAAGGATGAGCCCAAAAATCAGGAACGCAAGAAGAATGGTTACGGTGGTATGCTTGATGGCCAGCACTTTGCTCAGGACGACATGGGGCGGCTGGGCGACGACATAGGACCATCCGTTATAGGACGAGGTGGTATAGGTCATCATCATGCCACCGGTAGCCGCTGAAGCTTCGATCACTCCGGATTTCGCTCCCGGCGGCAGGCTTTGCCGGGACACCATCCCGCCGCTTGACTGGGATGTAACCAGGCGTCCTTTCTCATCCACGATGGATACCCAGCCCCCGTCGGATATGTCGATTCCACGAAGAAGCGACTGCAGGCGCTGGTTGTCCACCAGAATCATCAGCGCCCCCTGAATATGGCCGGGGTACCCGAGAGACTGGACATAGGTCAGCAGATCCGTCGTCTTGCCTTGATACACCGTGGATCCGGACGACATAATTTCCCGGTTGCGGAAATGGCCAAGGAGATCGTTCCTCCAGGTCGTGTAATCCTTGCTGGGTTCAGAGAACATGTAACGATAGAACGAGGGAAGTTCATAAGTGGAGTCCGGGGATAGCGCCAAATCGCTATTTTTGAAGATCAGATAGTAGTTAAGAATAAATCCATTGGCTGCATTGTAGCTGTAGAGGCTTTTTTGCGTCCGGTACACTTTGTACGCCGTCGTGTCCCGGAACGGTTCCTTTACCTGCTGGAAGCTTTGAACGGCCGGATCGCTTTGCAGCTGCAGGGAAATCCGGTTAATCTCGTTGAAGCGGCTGTCGACCGTTTCTTTCACCTGATCCAGCATCTGCAGGTTGCTGTGCGTGACTTCCTTTTTCACCACGTCATAGGTTTGCCTGTAAAACAAGGCCCCTGCAAGCAGGGTAAACAGCATGAACAAGAAATAGGGGATCATGAAGCGAACGAAAATGTACTGGATTTTCCATCCATTGGCCCATCGCATGGATCACTTCTCCTCTCTTTATTCTGGGATGCCGATTCGACAAAACGCAACGCGAAACATGTCTAAATAACCATATTGTAAGTGCTTTCATATTTTTTATCAACGAGTTTGTAAGGTTATATGACATACAAAAAAGCAGCCGAAACCTTCGGCTGCCTCCATTTTACACAGAACCTCAGCGGGTTCCCACGTTAAAATCCACTTCCTCGATCAATTCGATAATTTCGCCGTTCGGGCTGTGCAGGACCGCATTGCGGACCCTAAGCGGCGGCTCACCCAACTCCAGATTCCCCGGCTCCACATAAATTCGCGCCCCGTGAGCGAGCGCCTTGTCCACCATCTCGTCCACGTTATCCACGTAGAATGCCAGATGCAGCAGGGCGCCGTGCTTCACTTCCTCGCGCGAAGGCGCCTTATCCCCCTCGGCCGGAACTTCGGCGCCGCTGTCGAACACCTCAATGCAGGTCCGCCCGTCAGGTGAAACCAGCATCGAGGCCGTCTTAATTTTAAACGCAGGCAGGCTCCATGAGTGACCGACCGTAAACCCGAGAACCCGGATATAAAAATCAAGCGTTCCTTCATAATCCTCTGCCTGAATCGCCGCATGGGCCAGTCCTTTCACGCTCATAACCATCTCTCCCTTTGTGTTTTTCGTACCGTTTTTATTTTATAGATCCATTTCCGCGATCGACATGCATGGAATAAGGAATTTGGCCTTCCCGATTTGCATAAAATAAGTTATTTTCGTATGCTTACCTTATCTTTAGATCAAGTTACAGGAGAGATGGCGAATTTGAGCACGGCAGTTGACGAGATCGACCTGAAAATTTTAAAACTTCTGCAGCATGAAGCGCGAATGCCGATCGCCCAGATCAGCAAGCAGATTGCCATGTCCCAGCCTTCCGTGAAGGAGCGGATCGTTAAGCTCGAGGAACGGGGTGTGATCATAGGGTACAGCACGGATCTGAATTTGCGGGAGCTGCAGCGGGGAACGACCTCTTTTATCCTGATGAAGACCGAGCACTGCAGCGAGCTGGTGGAATTTTGCACGCAGTCCAGGCAAGTGACGGGCTTGTTCCGTATCAGCGGGGAGTACAACTATCTCATTCACGTCCAGACGGGGTCCGTCGACGAGGTAGCCGACTTCCAGGATGCCCTGGCAAGGTTCGGCCCGTCGAAATCGCATATCAGCCTGAAAAATATATTGGATCACCGGATTTTGCTGTGATCGAGCCGGTGTGTCCTTATTCTGCCCAATAGGAGGAGAACCGTAATGACGGCACAGCTTGTATTTCGTTAAGTCAGAGCCCCGCCTCCGGATTGCACGGTAACATTTTGGCCTATGTTCAAAATCCAACCGCGAATCAGGAGGATACGAAAAATGGATATTCAGATCAGGGAAATGACAGACCGGGACCGCCCGGAGCACATTCAGATCGACGGCAGCTTTACGGTAGATTCCGAGCTCGTCCTGTCCGTTACGGACCAAGGGATCGGTTATACGGTTAAACCCGTCGTGCCCAGTTATCAAAAAAGCTACCCCGACGAGGCGGGCCAGGGCGACAGCGGAAATTTGTCGGAGTACATCGGCCGTCCGGACCGTGCGGTCTACCTGGCTTTAGCGGGAAATCGGGCCGTCGGCCGGATCATGCTGGCGAAAAATTGGAACGGATACGCTTATATCGAGGATCTTCGGGTGGATCGGAACGCCCGGGGACACGGCATCGGCCGGAAATTGATCGAGCAGGCGGTGCTTTGGGCCAAAGCCGGCCACACGCCCGGCCTCATGCTGGAGACGCAGAGCAACAACGTGCGGGCGTGCCAATTTTATGAAAGCTGCGGATTTGTTATTGGAGGCTTTGATTCTTATCTATACCGGGGCTTTAAAGAGCATTCGCAGGAAACGGCTGTTTTCTGGTACCTGTTGTTTTAGCGGTCAACGGGATGTCAACTTAGCATATAAACCACGATGAGGATCAGTACCGCAGCGGTTAATAAATAATTCCTCGTTCTTACGGGAAGTTTATTGGATTTCGGGCCGATGACCTGACGGTGGAAGACGAACAGCAGCATCAGATCTGCAAGCAGCACCAGCAGGATCAGATCCATTCTGCCGTCGATTCTCGCCGTCAGGTTTTTTTCTGCAAAACCGCACACGCATAAACCAAGGAATAAATACACGACATTTCTGACGATTTCCACAAAACTCCAGATGACCTTCATCTCGCGACACCTCGCTTAACTCCATTTCTATCCATCAGGGACTGTTCGATCAGCCGATCGGCAGTCCCATTTCGACCGTCGTCCCCTTGCCGGGCTCGCTTGTAATGTTCAGGATGCCGCGGTGGGAAGCGATAATTTTCTTCACGATCATCATGCCCAGACCGTAACCTTCCAGCTTCGTCGTATGGAATGGCTCCCCGATCCGCTCCAGCACCTCTTCGGGCATGCCGATTCCGTTATCTATGAACCGGATCCGCTGGTAACCGCCGTCTGCCTCGAGCACGATGTCGATCCGGCCCCCGCCGGGCAGCGCTTGAATGGCATTTTTCAGGATGTTCAGAAACACCTGCTTGATCTGATTGCGGTCGCAGGAAATTTTCTCCTCCCGGATGCAGGTGCACCGGATGCGGACATTGTTCTTCGCCGCCTCGATTTCGATCAGGCTCAGCACCTCCTGCAGAATCGTCATGCACCAATCTTCCCGGAAGCGGATTTCCTGCGGTTTGCCTAAAATGAGGAACTCGCCGACGATCAGGTTCATCCGGTCCAGCTCCGACATAATCAGGTCATAATGCCGCAGTCCCGAGGTCGGTCCCGCCAGCTGAATAAGGCCCTTGACGGTAGTCAGGGGATTGCGGATTTCGTGCGCAATGCCGACCGCAAGCTGGCCGGCGAATACCAGCTTCTCCGTATTCCGCAGCACCTCCTCGGTCCTCTTCATTTCCGTAATATCCCGCAGGGTGCCGATAATGCGGCAGAGGCAGCCGCCCATATCAAAAACCGGCAGAACGTCCAGCATATAATAGCTGTCGGAGTTCATCCGGGTGTCCTGCAGCTCCACGCCGATGCATTCCTCCTGTCTGGCCAGCACCCGCTCGAAATAGGGGGAAACCAGGCGATGCTCCAACACCGGCGTGCCCAGGTATAGATGTTTGTCCCCGCCGTCTAAGCGGAGCATTCTCAAGTATTGATCGTTCATGTCGATAATCCGGCCGGCGGCGTCCGTCACGACAACTCCCTGATAATTCGCCTCCAGCAGCACTTGGTTCAACGTGTGAAGGTGGGCGTTGTTCCGGCGAAGCAGCATTTCCCGCTCAACGGAATCAACCATGGTACACAGCAGGGTCAGCAGGTGCGGATGGGCCGAATCGACCCCGGTCATCAGAGAGAGTGTTCCAAGCACCGCCCCGTCCTCCCGGTGGAAAGGGGCCGAGTAGCAGGCCATGCCGTGGAGCGCCTCGAAGAAATGCTCTTCGCCCAAAGTCTGGAACGGACGCTTAAACCGCAGGCACAGCGGGACCGAGCCCGTGCCGGTTTCCTCGTTGTAGCGGACCCCCTTGGTAATGCCCAGCTCCGCGATGGCCTCGAGAAACATCGGCTCGCCGTAGCATTCCAGCAGATATCCCCATTGGTCGGTCACCGTGACCAGGATCGGGGTCCCTTGAATGGTCGACAGAAACTTGTTGACGAAAAAAAGAATGATATCAATATATTCCTTATAAAAGGACAACCGTTCCTCCAGTTCCTCTGTGGTGTAGCGCTTGCTGAGAACGGGAAACTTGGCGGGATCGAGGCCCCTCTGCCTGTAATGCGCGTTAAAAGCTGCAATGATCTGCTGATCATCCATTTGGTCTATCTCTTTATCCATTGCCTATACCCCATTTATGCCGATATTCCATCCCAAGATGACGTTCAATTCCCTCTATTCTATCATCCTTTGGGACGAAAGCGTCCGCATAATATGAAGATTTTACCTGAAAATAAATCATCCCCTTCCCGCAGAGCCGTCAATGCCCCAGGAAAGAGGATGTATTAGGATAAGGATAAGCCATAACCTGTTTCGATCAGCGGCCCGTCAGGCGCTTGATAATCTCCCGGCTCTTTTTCAAATACCGGACCGATTGATCGTATTCCCGGCTGGCCACGCCCAAATATAAAATATCGATGACGTTCAGTTGGGTCATCCGCGACGACATCGCGCCGCTGCGGATTTCGTTCTCCGTCGATGACGTGTAGAGCGGATAATCGGCCTGCGCCGACACAGCATTGTTGCCGTACTTGGTGATGGAAATCGTCTTGGCTCCGCAGGCGCGCGCCTCCTTCAGGCATTCGATGACGTGGGCCGTCTCGCCTGAATACGAAATGCCGACCGCCACGTCGCCCGGATTCAGCATGACCGCCGAGGTCAGCTCCAGATGCGGATCGGTAAAGGAATGGCTTGTTTTGTTAATCCGTAAAAATTTGTGATGCGCATCCTGCGCGATCAGATGAGAAGCCCCGAGGCCATAGAAAAAAATTCGGGAGGCTTGGCTTAACGCCTCCACCGCAAGGTCCACGGTTTTCGGATCAAGAATCGTTACCGTGTCCCGGATCGACTGAATGTTGTTGGCGGACACGGTTTGGATAATTTGCTCCATGGAATCGCCCGGACGAATCTCCCGGTACTCATAGCGCTCCTCGTTCTGGTTCAGGTCCCCGGCCACCTTCAGCTTCAGCTCCGGATATCCCTTCACCCCCATGGATTTGCACAAGCGGATGATCGCCGCCTGGCTGCCGCCGCTTTCCGCAGACAGCTGCGCTACGGACATGTCGAGTATGCTGTGCGGATAGCTGATAATGTATTCAGCCACTTTGCGCTCTGAGGGCGTTAGGTCGTCCAAAATCTCTCGCAGTCTGACTAGTCCCCCGTTCATGATGCTCTCTCCTTTGCCCGTATCGTATCGTAGCAGATCTCATCCCTGCTCGTTCTCGTTCGCATCGTTATCAATCTCTGACGGCGGCGGTAATCGCGTTGTGCACCGCCGCCCGCAGCACGCCGATGCTGCCGCTTCGTCCGTAATAGACCCGGTTGGTGAGCAGCACCACCGCCAGGTCCAGATCGGGCTCCATCCACAGGCTGGTCCCGGTAAAGCCGGTGTGCCCGTAGCTGCGCGGGCCCATCCAGTCGCCGGAGGCGTCCCAGCGGTCCCCTTTGAGGACCCAGCCGAGCCCCCGGTTTGCCCCGGCGATGCCGGCGGTATGGGTCCGGGTCGCGGCCCTGACGGCCGCCGCCGACAAGACGCGCTGTGGCTGGCCGCCCGGCGCGGCGCCGCCGGCCAGCCACATCCGCGCATAGCGCGCCAGGTCGCCGGCGGTGGCGAACAGGCCGGCGTGCCCGCAGACGCCGCCGAGGGCGCGGGCTTTCTCGTCGTGGACCACCCCCTGGAGATGACCGCCGGCAGCGCGGTCATATTCCGTCGGGGCGGTCCGCGCCCGCAGCCCGGCTGGCGGGGCGAAGACGGCGCCGGCCATGCCGAGCGGCTCCCAAATGCGCTCCTTGGCTGCCTGGTCCAGAGGCATGCCCGCCGCCTTCTCGACGATCCGGCCGAGAAGGAGGAAGCCGAGATCACTGTAGACGGCGGCCGTACCCGGCGGATGCTGCAGCGCCACGCCGGTGACCGCCTCCCACATTTGGGGCTGCGTCCAGCCGTGCGCGTGGATATTTCGATCCGCTGGCAGACCGGAGGTATGGGTGAGCAGCTGCCCGATCGTCACCTCTTCCCGCCCCTCACCGGTAAACTCAGGGATCCAGGCGGCAGCCTTTGTACCAAGCGTCAGGACGCCGTCATCGATCAGTCCGAGCACAAGCGGCAGCGTGACGCTCACCTTGGTCAGCGAAGCACAATCATACAGGACATCCGGCCCGGCCGGGAGCGGATGATCCGGACCCGGGTTTGCGCTCCCCGCTGCATAAACCCATTCCTTCCCGTGCCGGGTGACGGCCAGCACCGCCCCGGGTATTACCCCAGCGGCCATCTCCCGCTCAATGGCACGCCCGGCGGCCTCGAGCCCTTTGGGGTCCAGGCCCAGCGCCTTGGCGCCTTCCGCTATACCAGCGTACATGATCTTCCCTCCCGATTTTCGGCTCCCTCCAGGGTCGTCGGCAGACTCAAAGGCGCAAATGCTCCGAACAGACGGTGCAATCCGCAACCGCCACGCGAATGAGCCGAAAAGCCCTGTATGCTGCCTTGAGATGTTAACATTTCTGGTGCCTATTATATCGCTTGCGAAATTTTATTTCAACACAGGTGGTATATTTAGAAATTTTTATTTAAAAACTCAGCGACATCCATTGATCCACAGCCATTAAGGACCGTCCCTACTGATGTTTATGACATTTCGTTCATTTTAAGACACTTCCGTCTAGGCATCTGCATAGGATGCAGCAGGTCAATTCCAAACGGAGGTCAACGTCATGAGTGTGCAATATTCAAGCTATCAGCACCAAACGCTGTACCAGGCAGAGCCTCATATGAGCCAAACGCTTCATTCAGCTCGGGAACGCTTCAAGCAGCTGTGCCGCCAACATGTCAATAAGCATGTCCGGATCGAAACGCTGGACGGCGATGTATTTGAAGGAACCCTCTTGCACTGCGACAAGGGTATCGTGTATATCCAAATTCCGCAGTCATCCGGACACCGGGCTTTCATCCCCGGACGCCCCCCTTTCTTTAACCAAACCATCCTGCCTCTGGTCCTGTACGAACTGCTAGTCATCAGCTTATTAGCGTAAGCTCGCCATAACTATGCTCAAATGAGCAAAGAAAGGAGTCATTCCCATGGCATTCATGCCTCCCTTCGGCCCTCAAGGCCAGGTGCAGCCGCCTTCATCCCCGCCGCCGCAATTTACGCCTGCACAAACCGGCGCATCGGCGCTCGCCGTTGATCCCGGCGCGATCTCCGGCTGCCTTTTCCGCAATACGTTCATTTGGCCCGTACGCGGTCCGGGCTTCTGGTTCTATCCCATCTTCGTCGGCCGGACCTCCGTTGCCGGATTCCGCTGGAACGGATTTTTCTGGATGTACTCGGGGCTCGACCTCAGAACCATCCAATCGTTCACCTGCTTCTAGAAACGCCTGCTGCACGACAAAGCGGCGGTATCCGGAAAGCGTCCCTGACGCTCCCGGCGTACCGCCGCTTTTTCATGGGTCATACACGTTCAAGCATGGATCATACATGCTCCGAATGGATCATACACGCTCAGGATGGCAGCCGCAGCCGCAACCGTCACGCCAGCCTCCGGTATGCCTTCCTGCCAAGAAAGAAGCAGACGATAGCGGCTCCCAGGCCCAGCGCTACCACCGGACCCGCGACCCAAGGATTGTACAGCACGGTGGAGGTGGCGCTAATCACGGCTCCTCCCATGCCTGCCCCTGCCGCCAGGCCTAAATGCGTCACCGACGTATTCAAGCTGAGTACGAGATCGGAGGATTCCGGCGCCTGCTGGATAAAGTAAGTTTGAATGGCCGGTGCCGTTACAAACATGGCAAACATCATAACGCCGATCAGAATGAGGTCCGGAACGAGCCAGGAGGAAAACGCCGGCAGCAGCGCCAGGGCCGCGGCATGGACGAGCAGACCGGCCAGCAGAATACGTACGGCCCCCCACCGGTCCACGGCGTAGCCTCCCAGACGGGAGCCGATCACCCCGAGGATGCCGAAGCCCAGCATGGTCACCGCCACGCCTGCGGCGTTCATGTGAAGTACGCTTTGCAAAAACGGGGTCATATAGGTATACATCACCGAATTCCCGGTCTCCCGGAACAGCGTAATGAACAGGGCACTCACGATAACTCCGCTGCCCAGCAGGCGCAGCTGGCGTCCCAAGGAGACGAGCTCATCACCTTCCACGGCCGGGAGAAGCCGGTAAATCGCCGCCATGATCAGCAGGCTCAGCGCTCCCAGCAGGACGAAGATCATTCGCCAGCCGATCCAGCCGGTAATGGCGATGCCGAGCGGGACCCCCAGCACCATGGCCAAGCTGAAGCCCAGAATAATCGTGCCGATGGCGCTGCCCACCTTCTCCGCCGGGACGAGCTTGGCGGCGGCGCTGAACACGACCACCAGGTACACGCCCGATCCGATGCCCAGAATGATGCGCGACGCGATCAGCAGGACAAAATGGGTGCTGGCGAAGGACAGTCCACAGCCGGCTGCGAAAACCAGCAGCGAACCCAGCATCACCTTTTTTCTCCCGAGACGGGAGGTCAGCGAAATCAAGACCGGCGTGCCGATCGCAAAAGCTAAAGAATACGCCGTAATCAGCTGCCCCGCCGCACCGACGGAAACGTTCATATCACCGGCGATCTCACTGAGCACGCCGCTGACGATCAGCTCCGAGGTGGCCGTCAGGAAAACGCCCAGCGTCAGTAAATAAATATAGAACCGATTCATTCGTTGGATCATGTTCATACCCTCCGTATATACGACCGGCAGCCGGTGGATCCAAGGCATGGCCGGCACATGCCTTGGTGCACCCTGAAGCCGATACTTATAGAATCAATGAGCGCAAGACCGGTACAGCGCCGGGCCACGTCTGGCACATCAACGTGCACCGTTCTTTTCGCTTGATTGAATTATATGAAAGGTACAAACAAATCGTAAGAACGCAAATGATTTGGAGATAATCCTACCATTTTGACTAACTAATAATTTGTAAGTGGATCAAACATTTACACAAAAACAACCAAAGGAGCCTGTCCTCCTTCGGTTGTTTTCTGTCCGTTATATATCACCATTTAATCCGCTTGGCCGTTTCCAGTTGCAGGCTTCGCTCCTCTTCCGCGAGTGGCCAGGTATGGATCTCTTTTTGTATTCGCTCCAGGCTCGTGTATCCTTTGGCTAGTCCGTTCAGCCTGGCGGCCAGCGTGGAACTCACCAGCTCCTCATGCGTCGGATAGAGCCGGCTCAACTGCTCGATCGCATCCGGATGCCTTTTCAAGTAGTATTTCTGGTGGCGGTCTTCTGCCGGGTACCAGGCCGTAAGGGGAGCGATTTCCGTATCCGGCCGTCCTTTGCCCTGCTCCCCGCGCCGGGCCAGAACCTGGTGAATCGCCTTCAGCTGTCCATCACCGCGATAGAGGAGCAGCGACAAATACTGCCTGCCTTTGTAATCGTTAATATTAAAAGGGTTATGATTGTCCCAGAACGCGTTCAGCATGTCGGAAAAGGAAATGACGCCAGGGTCATACACGACCTCGACCATCTCTGTATGATCACCCATGTTCCGGTACGTTGGGTCTGATGTCGTTCCTCCACCGTAGCCAACCCGCGTCCGAATCACCCCCGGCATATGGCCGAACAATGCCTCCGGGCTCCAGAAACAGCCCATCCCCAGCGTCACTATCTCCGGAGCAACACCTGACTCTTGAGAATGATGGGATACGGAATCCTGTATGCGCAATGGTTTCACCCCCTTCAACATTTAGGCGAACATCGTACTGATATCGTCGACCTGGAGGCCGAGCGTGCTGCCGATCAGAAAATACAGCAGCGTCCACACGAACGCCGTCGTGTAAGAGACCAGGGCAAAACGGCGGTAAGCCATCCCTTTCATGCCGACGGCATACGGCGTCACGTTTCGCAGGACAGGCAGGAATACGCTGATGCACATGGCCATATTGCCGTATTTCCGGTTCAGCAGCTCCGCTTTATCGATATACCTGGCCATCCGCTTGGACCTGGTCAGACGGTCGAGCAGGCGGCTTGCCGCCAGACGGCTGACGACAAAGCCGACGGTCAAGCCTGAACAGATCCCCAGGTAAATCGTGATAAACGAAGAGACCGGTGCCAGATGCCCCGTCCCGGCAAGCACCCCGCCGATCATGACCACCACCTCATTCGGAAGCGGGAGGCCAATAACGCCTAAGCACAATACGAAAAAGAACGCAAAATAACCCACCTGCTCAATGAGTCCCATCAACGTATCCATACTCTTTCGGTTCCTCCCATACCCAGCAAAAATAGTCCATGCTGAAGCCCTGAAGGCACGCTGCCAGACAGGCCCCCCTTTTAACTTATGCCGCCTTCCGGTCCGTTGAGAATCCCATCCTCAACAGTTTGACCCTTTCTTAGCCCAGCTCTTCCTTCAGCTTCCGGTCAAGCGCCCGGAACGCGTCCCGGATCCGTTCTTTGGGCACCTTGGCATACATGTCCCCGATGCTGACTTCATAGGAGGACTCCGTATCCCCGTTATCTTTCACATAATGATTCAATTGAATGCCTGTTTCGCTGATGATATCCACCAGCAGCGCCTCGAGCCGCTCTTTGCCAAGCTGAATATGGACGTGAAACATATTCGAAACGGGAACGGCCGGCCTTGTGCTGACGCCGTGGCATTCGTTATAGAGCGCGGCAAGCTCTTTGGCATCCTCATAATACTGCTCCATTCGTCCAATCCGCCGGTCAAAATAGTAATCGGCGCTGACTACATACGGATACAGGCTGAACAGATCCCCGCCGTGCCGTCTCTTCCATACCTTGGACCGCTCTGTAAAATCCGGGCTTCCCGCCAAGACCGCACCGGAAATGCCTCCGATGCCTTTATAAAAAGAAACGTAGACACTGTCGAATAGCGAGCAGATTTCCGCGGCGGTTTTTCTATAGTAAGGCGTAACCTCGAACAGTCTCGCTCCATCGAGATGCAGGCGGATGCCCTTTTCACGGCAATAGGCGGAAATCGCTTCGAGCTCGCCGTAGTCCGGCAGCTGACCGCCGATTTCGCGCTGGGGCAGCTCCAGCAGGAGACAGGAGACGTCCTCCGGCATCCGCTCAACGTCCTCCAGCCGGATCAGGCGATCCTTGTCCGCCAGAAGCACCGGTTCAATATGATGCAGCTCTTTCAAACCGTCCTCTTCGTGGATTTCCAGGTGGCACAGCGGGTGGTATGCCACCTTCTTCACCTGCTTCTCATCGCACCAGATCCGCAGCGCAATCTGCTGGGCCATCGTCCCGCTCGGGAAAAAGACAGCCGATTCCTTGCCCAGGTACGCCGCCATCTTGTTCTGAAAATCCTCTATCACCTTGCCTTTGCCGTAAGCATCGCCACCAAGGGACCCGTCCACCTCCCGGAAGGCCTCCTTCAGCACCTCCAGATTTCGGAGACCGTGCCCTCCCAGTACATATTCTGCCTGCTTGCCTGCTTCTGCCAATGATATTTTACCCGTATTCATTCGTCCGGACCGACTCCCTTTCAACTCGCGCATTGCAACCGGACCATTACTTACGTCCGGCCGTTCACGTGACATGTTCAACAACGATCGTTGTTTGCTGTCTTTAGCATACTAAATCTTGAAAGGGAGATGCAAAATTTTTTGCACGCGCAAACAGTCCCAGCTCCAGCCGGGGCTGGAAACAGGGACTGCATTCATATCTCCTCTATGTGTCTGTACGGACTGCTCAATGGAACGATTAAGATTGAGCCGCCGTTTCAAGCTCCTTGATCTGCGCCTTGTATTGAACGAGCAGCTTGGCGAGCGCGTCCTTGATGGCCGCCTCGTCCTTGGACTCCACGGCGTCATGCAAAGCGATGTGGGCCTTCATAAACGCAATGGCGGACTCGCTTGCTTCCTTGCTGACGGCTATGCTCACAGTTTTGGAATGCTCTGAGTCGCCTGCCGCCGCCGGCTCAGTCTTAGCCGCCTCTACCTTCAGGTCCCCCAGCTTGGAGATGATGACCTTGGCAGGTCCGAGCGCCTTGGCCTCATCCACAGGTTTGGCTTGTTCCGCCGCTTCGGATTTCACCAGCTCCTTGATCTGGCCCAATACCTCAGCTTTGTCCAATTCCAGGATCTGGCCTGGCACCTCGGCTTTATCGAACACCTTGATCTGACCCGGCACATCGGCCAGCTCCAGATCCTTGGCCTGACCCAGCACCTCGGCCGCCTTGTCCTTCAGCTTATCCAGGATTTCGATCCGGATCTTCTCCCCCGGAATTGCCGCTGCCGGCTGAAGCGTCTCCGTAACCGGAGAAGCTTCGCCCGCTTTTACTTTCGCTGCATCTTCCACCGGAACCGCTTTGATTACGCTGAAGAAGCGTTGGCCTTCTCCTGCCACCTTTTTGAACTGCTCCAATGTCTGCTTCCAGTTCTCTACGGTGTCCGGCGCATATTTTTGGGCCAGCTCGACCGGATCTGCTATGGCGGATTTCATAACCGCTCCCTTGATTGCCGGTATCGCAGCTACCTTGGCTGGAACATCGGAAGGAACCTGGGGCTGTTCACTCGCGTCTGCATTTGTTACGGCCGGGGCCGCTACGGCGGACATGAGCAGCGCAGAGGCGACCGTCTTTTTAAACCATGCGTTTCGAATCATTGATTCAGCACTCCTTTAATTCGGATATGGTGTTACATGTCCCAGTCTACGGAACGATTGTGGCAGCCCGCGGGAGAAATTATGGAAAAACAATGGCAGAGCTCCATACGCAGGCGCCCGCTTGATATACTGGAGATGAATTTCCAATCCGGGAGGTACATGGGATGAACAACAGTTACGTCATCGCCGTGGTCGATGATGATGTACATATAAGGGATCTGGTCGAGGCGTATTTACAAAAAGAAAACTACCGCACGGTTGGCCTCGGCAGCGCCGAGGAAGCCTGGAATCTATGGCGGACGTCACCGCCGGACATGTGGGTCCTGGATATCATGCTTCCGGGCATGGACGGCTACGAATTTTGCCGGCGGATCCGGCAGGAGGCGGAAGTGCCGATCATCATGATCTCGGCCAAAGACAACGAGGTCGATAAAATATTGGGCCTGGAGCTGGGCAGCGACGATTACCTCGTCAAGCCATTCAGCCCCCGCGAGCTCGTCGCGCGTATCAGACGGCAGCTCCAGCGCTGGTACAAGCTGAGCGGATCCGGCGATACCGCAGCGGGCCTGTCCCATCCGGCCCGGATCGAAACGGGCGGGCTGCAGCTGATCCCCGACGAACGGCGCGTATTCTGGCACGGGGAAGAAGTGGACATGACCAGCAAGGAGTTCGCGATGCTGCAGGTGCTGGCCGAGCATCCGAACCGAGCCTTCACGCGGGATGAGCTGCTGACCCGGGTCTGGGGCGACGACTATTTCGGCAGCGACCGGGCGGTCGACCACTTGATCAAACGGATGCGTAAAAAGCTGGAACATGTGCCGATCGAAGCTATCTGGGGACATGGCTACCGGTTAAGACACGAAGGAGGAGACGCTCACGATGAAGCTCGTGCATCAGATTAATTTGGCCTTCGGGATCGCGCTGCTGCTGGTCCTGTCCGTTACGGCCGTGGTGATCCATTTCGTCCTGCTGGACCACCTGATCGGCTCCCAGAAGGAGGACCTGAAGGCCATGGGCGCCGTCATATCCGCCAAGCTGCGGGTCGACAGCATTCAAACCGTTGCGGCGGAGCTGTCCACAGCCCCTGCCCTGCCGGTTAAAATGGCGGAAACCAGCGGAGTTGCGGCCATTTTTACGGATATCCAGGGAAAAAGCATGCCCGTGACCGCCCCGAATCCCGCCATGAAGATCGCCGAGGCCGTGAAGGGCGTCTCCGGCGAGCAGGCTTTCAAGGACATTGTAGAGGGGACGGACAAAAGGTTTATCACATCCGTAAGCATCGTGCCCCAGGGGACGCTTACCCTGCTCACGCCGGTGAGCCGGGTCAAGTCGATTGAACAAGCGCTGCTGAAACGGCTGCTGATCATTTTTGGCGTCGGAGGCGCGTTCATGGTCGCGTTCAGCTTGTTTATTACAAAGAAGCTGATCCGACCGCTCATGAGCCTTCAGGAGGAGCTGATCAAGGTCAAGGAGCGCCGGTTTTCCGAGGTCCGCTTCGTCAGAGCCGGAGGCGAGATCGGCTCCGTAGCGGAGTCCGTGTATGACATGGCCGGGGAGTTGGACCGGTTTAACCATGTGCAGAAGCAGTTTTTCCAAAACGCGTCGCATGAGCTGAAAACCCCGCTGATGTCCATCGCGGGTTATGCGGAAGGCATTCGTGACGGGGTATTTGAAGGTGAGCGCATCCGCAAAGGCCTCGATATCATCATCAGCGAAAGCGGCAGGCTCAAGAAGCTGGTGACGGAGATGACCCTGCTCGCAAAACTGGACAGCGAAGAGGACGTATTCCGGAAAAACGTCGTGTGCCTGCAGGAACTGATCACCGAAGCTTCGGAACGCATGAATCCGCTGCTGGTCAAGAAAGGGATCCGGCTGCAGATCGATTACGCCCCGCCGTCCGGGCCGTTCGAGGTCGTGGCCGACCGGGACAAACTGCTTCAGGCGCTGCTGAATGTCATGTCCAACGCTGCCCGCTATGCCGTTGAGCAAATGAATGTACACGCCAAGGTCGTGGAGGGTCGGATTGAAATGACCATCAGCGACGACGGGCCCGGCATTCCGGATAAGCTTCTCCCTTTTCTTTTCCATCGGTTCGTAAAGGGCAAGGACGGGGAGTCCGGCCTGGGGCTGGCGATCTCGCGGGCGATTGTGGAGCGTTGCGGCGGGATCATTGCCGCAGGCAACCGGCAGGAAGGCGGGGCTGTGATCTCGATGAGCTTTCCGGCAGCTCCAACGGCTGCAGGGTCCAATACAAAAATGCCCCCTGGAAACGGACCCGGTAAACCTTAAGGTTCATCCAAAATCCATGCCAAGGGGCCATCGGGATCGAATCATTTGAACCAGCCCTTCTCTTTAAAGCGCGTGATGGCTTCCACTCGATTCGTGACTTGAAGCTTATCCAGAATGACGGAAATGTAGTTCCGGACCGTTCCTTGCGTGATATCCAATTGATTGGAGATTTCCTTTGTGTTCTTGCCATCGGCAATGAGGCCGAGCACGTCCTTTTCCCGTGGGGTAAGCGGGTTCTCCTCACCGGACGCATCATCCACGAGCTCTGTCGCATAAATCCGTCTGCCCGCCATGATACTCCGAATGGAACTTGCCAATTCTTCGCTGGGGCTGTCTTTTAACAAGTATCCATATGCCCCGGCCTTGATGGCCCGCTCGAAATAGCCAAAGCGTGCAAAGGTCGTCAGAATCATCACCTTGCAGCCGCTGCCTTTCAGTTCCTCGGCCGCTTCCAGACCGCTTTTTCCCGGCATTTCAATATCCATGATACAAACATCCGGCTTCAGCTGCTGAACCAGCTTCACGGCATCCTCGCCGTTGCTCGCTTGGCCCACAACCTGCATATCGTGTTCCAGATTGACCAGCGAGGCAAGCGCGCCCCGCACCATTCGTTGGTCCTCGGCTATAACGATTCGGATCATATGATGACCTCCTTATCCGGGTGTTTAACGGCGTTCGGCACTTTAATGATCACCTTCGTGCCCGGATCGATGCCCGAGGCGATTTCCATGCTGCCGTTTACGAACTCCAGCCGTTCTTTCATTCCGCGCAGACCGCTTCCTCTGACCAGGGCCGAGTCCGTCTGGATTCCAATCCCGTTGTCGATGATCTTCATCGTCAGCTCGGTTGCAGACGACTCGATGACAATCGAGCAGACGGTGGCGCCGCTGTGTTTGACTACATTCGTCACCGCTTCTTTCAGGCACATGCTCAGCACATTTTCAACCAGAAGCGAGGTATTGCTGAGTATCGGGTCTCCTGCTATAACAAATTCAATCTCGGCCGCCTTAAGGATCTGCTTGATGCGGAACATCTCATCTTCGAGGCGCGTGCCGCGCATCTGCGTGACCATGTCCCGCACTTCTTTCAAAGCATTTCTTGCCGTTTGACGCACATCGTTGATCTCGGACTGCGCCTGAGCCGGGTCTGTGCTGATTAATCTGCCGGCCAAATCACTCTTCAGCCCGATAAGGGACAGCTTCTGACCGAGCGTATCATGAAGGTCGCGGGCAATCCTTTGACGTTCCTCCAGCTTCACCAGTTCGGAAATCCGCTTATTCGCATCCTCCAGCTGTACCTCAAGCTTCCCTCGTTTGTTCCGATAGTATGTGGTGACAGGCAGCAGAATCACCGCGATCAGACTGATCAGAACGAACGGGATTTGGGTAATCATGACGGGATCCTGCGTCACATATTCATAATTCACCGTAACCATTGTCGTAACGAGGTGAATCGTATACAGCGTAACGAATCCAACCCGGTGATGAATATTTCCGATAAAGAACGCAACGAAGAGCGCGAAATAGACATATCCAAAGATCAGGGTCATGGCCAAGGATATCAGAATCTGAATGGACGTCCAAAAATACAACCACCAGCCCTTGGATACAAACGACAACACATAGCAGCCGAAAAACGCCAGAATCATCAGGGTGCCAAACACTACATGAACCGTGGACGAAGAACGAAATATGAAGTAAAAAGGGAAAATATAAAAGATGACCCATACATAAGGACTCAGTCCTGTGCTCCTGTGAAAAATTTGGTACCATTTCTGCAAGGCCGATGCCCCCCGACGTGCGAACGATAGTTTTTCCTTGTAGTTTATCATAAACGCCGGATAACAGCGCTATTCCCCTTGTATGCTTGCTCTGCTGGCTTTGATCGGTTTAGCTCCACGCTCGGTTTGCCGCCGACCAAGTTTGATCTGCTTAAAGCTGACAAATGTTTTGTTCTCCTCATCCCACAGCCGGAATTTAAGAGAGGCCAAGCTCGTCGCGAGCGTAATTGTCGTAGCCTTCTGAAGCGGCGGCGTCGAATTATGCGCTTTCTCCAAATTGTAATTGGGCACCTTCGGGCTCAAATGGTGGACATGATGGAAACCGATATTGCCTGTGATCCACTGCAGCACCTTGGGCAGCTTGTAGTACGAGCTTCCTTCCACCGCAGCTTTTACGTAGCTCCATTCGTCCTCATTTTCAAAGTAGGAGTCTTCAAACTGATGCTGCACGTAAAACAGCCAAATGCCCAGCATCCCGGATACGAATAAAATCGGGAGCTGTACCATCAGGAACGCCTCCCAGCCTACCGCCCAGCACATCACTGCATACAAACCGACAATCGCTGCATTCGTCACATGGGTGTTGATGCGTTCCTTCCGCTTCGCTCCTTTACGGTTAAAACGGTACGATATGACAAACACGAAGATCGGCCCAAGTCCGAGCATAACAACCGGGTGGCGATAGAAACGGTAAGCGAGTCTCCTCGTCCATGACGCCGCGGCATATTCATCCACGGTCATCACCCACATATCGCCGATCCCCCGTTTATCCAGGTTACTGCTCGTAGCATGATGAATGGAGTGCTCGTTCTTCCACTGCTGGTACGGAACAAGCGTCAGAATCCCCGTAATCATACCGATGATTTCATTGGCCCGCCGATTCTGAAAGAAAGAATAGTGACAGCAGTCGTGAAAAATAATAAAGGTCCGAATGGCGAATCCGGAAGCAATCAGGGTTATAGGAATCGTTATCCAATATGATACGGATAAGCTTAAATATGCGGCGTACCAGAGTAATAACAGAGGTCCTAGGGTTGTCACGACCTGTATGATGCTCGATTTCGTATTGCTTTTCTCATAGGGGGCCATTTCTTTTTTTAGATTGGTGACCTTGGTTTGTGTTTTCATCTGTCTTCCTCCCTGAATGAAGCATGCCGTCATACTCGGGGCTTCCGAGGACGTCTTCTAGCCTAAGTATAGAAAACCAGACCGTCACCGAGTAGTCATGAACATCAGGTAGGGAGTATGACAAACGTCATATGAAATAGTACATCTCCTCTTGCGAAGAAACGACCTGTAGGCGGGTGTCACCTCGGGCTCCATGTGAATAGGTTATAGTATTAAATTCAAATATGGAGGTTCCCCATGATTACGAATGGACATCCGTACGGGCCGTGCTGGCAGCCATGCGTGGACCCGTATGCTTATGCTTACAACCAGCGATCCTCTTATCCATACGCCCTTCCCTATACGTGGCCCCAGTACGTTTATCCGGTTCCTTATCGCACGTACTACGCATACGACACAAACGGGCAGCTCAACTCCTATCCTTATCCGTTTGCTCCTATCACTCCACAGCCGTTCCCCTATGATTGGAACCGGGTTGAACCTACGCCACAAGGCTACAAATTCAAGATTAATCCTGCTACCGAGAAAACGGAGCTGGCAAAGCCCGAGAATACGGCAGTCAAACCTGAGGCCGTAAAGGAAGCTCCCGTGAAAAGTGAAGCGGCCAAAAGCGAACCCGTCAAGGAAAAGGCCAAGAAAGAGGAGCCAGTGAAAAGCGAAGCCGTAAAGGGTGAGCAAAAAGCCGAATCCACCAAAGGGATTCAGATGAACACCTCCATGGAAATCGGCGGCAAACACGGCGTTGGAGTTAGCGCCAGCGGCCAGATGGACAGCACCGGCGTCAGCACCCAGGCAGGCACGCATGTCGGCGGCGAAGCCTACGGACTTGGCATGCAAGGTGAAGCCGGGGTAAGCGGCAGCCACGGCCTCAGCTTCGATACCGGCGCCCAATTGGGCGGCAAATATGGCTTAGGCGTCCATGCCGACGGTCATGTCGGCATCAAGCAGGGAATCGGCTTGAATACGGAAGCCCAGCTTGGCGGAGACCACGGCATCGGCGCCTATGTGAACAGCCAGGTTGGCGGCGGGCAGGGGGCCGGCGTCAGCGCAGGTGCGCATGTGGGCGGCGATCACGGTCTCGGGGCTCATGCCGGGGCGCAAGTTGGCGGCGGTAAAGGCGTCAGCTTTAAGGTCGGCGGCAATGTCGGCAGCCATGACGGCGAGCTCGGCCTGAACTTTGGAGGCTCCGACAAGAAAAAATCCTAACGTTTTGCGAGTATAGCGGGAGGCCCATGGGCCTTGCCGCTTTTTTTATGTGGGGTCCAGTCCCTTCTCTGCCTGGTTCAGGGATGTTTTTTTTCGAGCAGCACGCTGTTCACGTATCCTTACGCCCGCTTGGATCGTTATTCTGGTAGGGAGATGTATCTTCTTCGCAGCCCATTCGCTATGAACTGACTATAAAGGAGGTGTTCCCTTGATCATTGAAGATGGCGTAATCATGCTGGAACTGCAGATTGACGGATTTGGCGGCCCCCAGACGTTACACCCTACGCTTGTTTGGGACGGACAAGACGCGGTGCTGATCGATACCGGTACGCCCGGCCAGTGGGGGCAGATCCGGAACGAAATGGAGCGGCACGGCGTTCCGGCAGAGCGACTGCGGGCCATATTGCTGACCCATCAGGATATCGATCATATCGGCAGCTTGCCGGAGATTCTGGAGGAAGCCGGATTCCGCATCAACGTATACGCCCACCCGTTGGAGAAGCCGTATATCGAAGGCGAGCTCCCACTAATGAAGGCCACAATGGAGCACATGGCCTGGCAGCTGGAAGGCTTGCCGGAAGGTGAGCGCACGCAGATCGTCTCCTTCCTGATCGCCAACCTGCCTAAGGGCAGGGTCGATCACACGCTGGAAGACGGACAGGTGCTGCCCTATTGCGGAGGAATCGAGGTAATCTATACACCGGGACATACGCCGGGACACCTCAGTCTGTATCTGCACCGGAGCCAAACGCTGGTTGCCGGGGATGCGATGTTCAGCGTTAACGGCAAGCTGATGGGACCCCACCGCCCTTCCACGCCGGATATGGACGCGGCGGTACGTTCGCTGCAGAGGTATCTGAATTACGAGATCGAGAACGTCATTTGCTATCATGGCGGATTCGCCCGCGGCGCCATTCGGGCTCAATTTGAAGCGCTGGTGGGTATAGACTGAGCCTCATCGGCTGGAACAAAAAAGCTGCCGGAATATTCCCGGCAGCTGCTTCTGCATGTTCTATAGTGTTTATACGATCAGATGAGGCCTGACTTCTCCAGCAAACGCTGAAGGATCTCGGCCGTTTCCGCTCGGGTGATCTCTTTTTTCGGCTGCAGCTGAGCGCCAAAGCCGTTCAAGAGCTCGTTCTGAGCCGCTTCGGCCACGGCCTGAGCCGCCCAGCCCGACACAGCCTGGCTGTCTGTAAATGCGGACAATGCTTGGCTTAAGCCTTCCTGATCGGCACCGGATTTCAAGCGGGCCAGCTTACCGGCCCGGTTGAACATGACCAGCGCCTCCTCACGGGTGATCGTATGACCGGGACGGAACGTGCCGTCGCTGTAACCGTTCACGATACCGTATCTTTGGGCGAGCGTGACGGCCTCCGTATACCAGTCGCCCGGCCTCACATCGGCATAGCTGCTTGATTGGCCTCCGCCGGCAAGCCCTAACGCGCGGACCAGAATGGCCGCAAATTCTGCGCGGGTAATCGTATGGTCAGGATTGAATCGGCCATCCCCCGTTCCCTGCAAAATCAAGCGGGACGCGAGGTTTTGTACGACTTCTTGGATATGCCCGCTTACATCGCTGAAGCTTGTGCTGTAGCCAACCAAGGCGAACGTACCGCCTGTTACGCTGCTCATGACCGCACTGCGGCTGCCGTTCTCTCCGGTCAACCGGGTAGGCACCGGATGCACGGTTCCGTTCTCGTCCAGCATGACTCCCGTGGACACCATACCTTCACCTGCTGCCGGAATCGGCAGGACGTGCTGCACATAAGTGCTGTACGGGCTAACGTTCAAGGTTTGACCCTGGAACGAAGCGGCAATCCGGAAATCGACCGGTCCGATCACCAGCTGCAGCCCCATCTTTTGGGCGGCTGCCTGCAGCTGTGCTGCCTTTGCCGCTTCATACCCGGCGATGGTGATCTGGACGTTCATGCCCGTAACATCACCTGAAGCCTGGAAGAGCCGGGTTAGTCTTGACGTGCTGATCTCAGAAACCGGAATCTGATAACTTCCGTTTGCGGTTTGGATGACCAGCTGACTGGCGCCGTTTTCCAGAGCCCTCAGCGATTCTGCTGTCAGCCCCACCGTCATTGTATTTGCTGCCTGCATGACCGGAATGGTGACGGATTGCCCCGGCCTGGCCTGGCTCAGCATGGCCTGCAGCTTCGACGAATCAAGGACCGCCGTTACGGACGTCTGCCCGTTATTGGTAGAAGTCGTCGTTTGAAGCACACCATCGTAAGACTTACCGTTCACCACGATCGGCGAAGGAACGCTGGCAGCCGAATTTCCCGAAGACGCTGGCGTGGTTGGGCCGCTCGTGCTGCCGCCGTTATTCGATCCGCCGCTGCCGCCCGAGCTATTGTTGCCACCGTTACTTCCACCGCCGTTAGATCCGCCGTTATTGCCGGAGCCATGATTCCCTCCGCCGGAGCCGCCATCTCCACCGGAGCCGTTATCTCCTCCTCCGCCGTTTCCGTTATCGCCACCGCCGCCCGGAGGAGTTACCGGCGCCCATACCGCATAGAGCGTTATATTTTCCGAGCCGACCGAAATGGTGTCGCCTTCCTTATACAGCGTGCCGCTTCCGTCCGAATGCCGGCTCCATCCGGCAAAATCGTACCCATCCTTCTTAAGGCCGCCGGCGTTCCCCTGAACGGTTACGCTATCCTCAGTACCATAAGCTTGCCCGTCCACAGGGACTACGCCTTCTGTGCTGCCATTACCGTTGTAGGTCACTGTGTACTGGCCATGACCGGGATCGGTGGGATTCTCATCCGAGACCGTTACCGGACTGAAGCGAATCGCCTGGTTGCTTTCGATCATGGACATGCGATGCGAATAGAGGAGGTAATTTAGGGACAAGCCCCGAGCGGCTTGAATGCCGATCGTTGAAGCCTCGCCGTCATCGTATTCGCCGTTTTCTATCGTGATGTTCGGATACTGATATTGCACATCCCCATTTTCGAATAGAATCGCCTGGAACGTAATCGGGGCATCGGCGTTATAAAAATACATATTGTTCCATTGGACGATAAACTTCCGGTCCCCTTCCTCCCCGATCGTTTTCGTTAGGATTTTGGAGTTTGGGTCGGTAGTATTCAGCCTCAGACCGGATACATAGGCCTGCAGAGCAGGCGGTGCATCTACATCTGGATAATTCTCTGGACCCGGAGTGGAATAATTGTCAAAATAAATTCCTCCGTTGATATCGATCCAGATCTGGCCATGCTTCTCCCCATAAAACGGGAATTCGAACGGAAGTTCAACCTCCTTGGACATATTGTAGGTTTGCCCGCCGAAATCGACCGCCTGTCCATCATCCGCATTCAAGCTGTCGTCCATCCCATTCAGTTGTTCTACCGTGTACGGGACAAGAGGATCAGCGTCTACTTCAAAGTAAGTATGGATCTGGTTGCCCTCGATCAGCGTTTTACTTGGGAAACGGTTCACCCCGGTAACCGGCTTCACGAGAGCCGATCCATAAGGGTCACCGTCAACTGAGGCCTCGACGAGGTAAGGTCCGCCCTTCGGCAGGTTTACCTTATAATGGACCATGTGTGCTTCTTCATCGTATTTAAATCCTTCATCGCCTTCGCCTACGGAAGTCCCGAGGCTGTCTCCGCTCGCCACCAGCACTCTCAGGTCGTCCACCGATCCGGGTGCAGCAGGGATATCCCCTTCGACGGTCGCCATTGGGCTCCACGTATAATCGACGCGGTCCACAATTTCTTCGCTGTTTTCATTGCCGAGAGCCGCCGCCACATTTGTGCTATCCTCTTGAGGTACATCGGAGCTAATCGATTCGATACCGATTCCAGGCAAACCCCCAGGCTCCCCGGAGTTCCCGGGAATCGGATCGCCTTGCCCCGCATCTCCGGTTTCACTTTCGCCGCTTTCACTTCCGCCAGTGCCGCCAGAGGTCTCAGGGGATGCTCCATCCCCTTCCGAACCGCTGCCGTTCATTTTAATCGTCTCCACCCGGAACGTAATTGGACGCGGGTCATCCAGATCAACGTGCGGAATCCATGGATTTTCGTACGGATTAATGGAAATGACGAAAGGCTCATTCGGCGGGTTCTCGCTGGTCTCCTCGTGCAAAAGGTCTTCCTGATCGCTATAGGAGCTAACCCTCAGCTTGTATCCCTCGCCATAATCGTTGTCGCTAACATAAAAAACAAACGGGTCCTCCTGCGGCTCCACTGCAATTTCGGCAAATGCCGCCACCGGGTACAGCTGCTGCAGGCTGAACATAAGCACGGCGCCCAGACTTAGCTTTCTTAATCGGTGCATTTCCTATCTCTCCTTGCTCTTTCAGATATGAAAATTGTCCCAGCCCCAAGCCGGCATGAGTCTTTCCGTCTAGGTCTTTTGAATCGGGATCAAAAAGGCATCCCTATCGTAGCAAGGCAAACAGGCACCAACAATTAACGAAAGTTAACTGGGCCGCCAAAATTCGATATTTTTTTCTATCCGGTCGTACCCTCATTCTAAAAACTATCCATTTCCGTAACCCGTACCATTAAACAGACGCCAAAAGGCATTCCCTGGCCGATATTTAGCCTCAAGGAATGCCTTTGATTAAGGAGCATGTAGGTTAGAAAAACAAAGGAGTGCAAAAAATCCGCTCAATGACAGCCGGTTGCCGAACGATGCCATGTATCCGATCACAGCAACGCCGGAATGAAACGCAGCCTCTTTTACAGCCTAAGAGCTAGCCAATCAATCCACCGCTATCATCTGCGGCTATGATACGCGACTATTCCTGCTGGAGCCCCTTCATAAACTGCACGATCTTGTCGTTCAGGCCAGGGAGACCTTCGTGGCCGAAATCCGGATAGATTTCAAGCTTCACAGGCGACTTCATTTTGTTAATGGCGGCGAACTGGGTCGATGGCGGGCAGATCGTGTCCATCAGTCCTACGCCAACCATGACATCGGCCTCAATGCGCGAAGCCAGGTTCTGAATGTCAATATAGCCAAGCTTGGTGAAAATTTCGTCTTCGCGCTGATGCTGCGGGTCGAACTTGCGGAAATAGGTACGGAGTTCCTCGTACGCATGAACGCTGAGATCCATTTCCCATACCCGCTTATAATCGCTCAGGAACGGATATACCGGGGCCGCCTTCTTGATTCTTGGCTCCAGCGCGGCGCACGCAATCGTCAGTGCTCCGCCCTGCGACCAGCCCGTCGCCCCCACGCGGTCTGCGTCGACCTCCGGGAAGCCCATCACGATCGCCGCCAGCTGTGCGGTGTCCAGGAACACGTCACGGAAAAGCAGCTTGTGCGGGTCCTTGTCGCTTAGGCCGCGGATAATATGTCCATGGTGCGTGTTGCCGACCACACCGCCCTTATCCTCGGACAAGCCGCCTTGACCGCGGACGTCCAGCGACGCGATGGAGAAGCCCATCGCCGGGTAGACCATTTTATCCATCCAATCCCCGCTGTCTCCCGTATAACCGTGAAATTGCAGCACGGCCGGGTGAGGCTGGGCAGCCCCTTTTGGCCTGGCATACTTGGCATGAATTCTCGCGCCGTTCACCCCGGTGAAATAGAGCGAAAAGCATTCGGCAAACGGCACTTCAAAATCCGCTGGAACGAGTTCCACCTGCGGATCGACAGCCCGCATTTCTTCCAGTGCCTGCGACCAGTATGTATCAAAATCATCCGGCTTCGGATTTCTTCCTTCATACTGCTTCAACTGGGACATCGGCATATCTACGAGTGGCACAATCATCAACCTTTCTTTGTTTACAAAGTCAATTTAGTCATTTTTAATCTTACTTACATTCGCCCGTTACCGTTTTATTTCCTGCCCGTGCCTGCAATCAATACGAAGCTATTTTCGACAAGGTTTGCCGAACTGCTCATGACAAGTTTTCCCATGGCGATTGCCTTGCTCACAAACAACCTTACCATTTTTCTCATAACCCCGATAAGGTGAAAAAAAGCGGCAGCTGTGCTACAATACTTGGGTTGTAGTTGCAGGTGGTATTTCATTTAGGGGGTACACGACTCGTCATGCTTATTATTGGTATCGCCGGCGGCACTGGCTCCGGCAAAACGACGGTGGCCCGTTCGGTCATCGATCGTCTCGGTTCGGGAAAGGTCACCTTCATTTCCCAGGACAATTATTACAAGGACAACCCTCATCTTAGCCTGGCGGAACGGGAGCTGATCAACTATGATCATCCGTTCGCCTTTGATAATGAACTACTTATCGAGCATTTGTGCCAGTTAAAAGAAGGCCAAACCGCTTACGCGCCGGTGTACGACTTTACGGTTCACGCCCGCTCCTCGGTCGACAAGGTGGAGCTGACGCCGAACAATATCGTCATCATCGAAGGCCTTCACGTCCTCTCGGACGAGAAGCTGCGCGAGATGCTCGACATCAAGGTGTTCGTCGACACCGATCCGGACGTCCGCATTCTGCGCCGCGTCCTGCGCGACATTGAGGAACGCGGACGCAGCATCCAGTCGATTCACCAGCAGTACCTGGCGACTGTAAAGCCGATGCACGAGGCCTTTATCGAGCCATCCAAAAAATACGCCGACCTCATCATTCCCGAAGGCGGGGAAAACGAAGTCGGCATTCAGCTGCTGTCGATCCTGACGGAGAAGTTCCTGACGGGCGACCGGAACTGGTCGGACATCTAAACTCGGCTTGAGCGGTTTATAGAACCGTTGATTCCCAGCGGGCAGCGAACAATAAACCGGACAAGCCAATACAGCCCTTCGCAATCATGTGCGAAGGGCTGTTTTCTATGCACGAAAGGATCATATTTATGCCAAAAAATTGAGGCCTTAGCCTCTCCGTACAACCGGCAGCCGTGCCCTCTAATCCGCCGCCCTATTTCCGGGTCAGCTCCCGGATCAGCCGGAAAGCCGACCTGAAGCGCGGCCGTCTCAGATGCTCATGGACATAGCCGTAATGGGTCAGCTCCACGCCGGCGTCCTTCAAGCCGTACGCAAAGTCGTCATCAAAGGGCAGCCGGAACTCCCACACCCGCTTCTCCCACTGAGGAATGTTAGCCAACATCCACGCATCCTCCGCACCGGGATGAATGTAGGTCTCTGATACCCCTTCCGGCAGGGCGTACAGCTTGGCGATGATCGACCGTTTGAAGCTGTCATACGTTTCCCCTTCCACCAATCCGAAGGGATGGGACAGCAGATAGTCGGGGATCGGCACCCCGAAGGTGTCCGCCAGCGCCGCCGCTTTGGCTACCGGGCGTTCAATGCCGCTCAGCGAACGAAGGAGCGGGTCATCGGGGTGGATGTAGCGGAAAAAGCGGGAAGGCAGGCCCCAGCGTGAAATTTTCCAAAAGGTCTGGGGCAGCAGGCTGCGCCCCGTCTCCATGCCGTACAGGCTGCCCATGTGATTGTCGACATGGCTGATTCGGATGCCGGCCTGCTTGACCCGTTCGTACTGGGCGTCGATCTCCTTCACGACGGCGCCCGTCTCTGCGCCCAGCTCAAATTCCCTGACCGTCCGGTACTGCTTGCCTTCGGCGTCATGCAGCGACGGGTGCCCGGTCAGACTGCTCCAGCGCAGGGCGTCGAACTCGCTCGTCAGGGTCAGGTGCAGCCCCACATTAGGCTGCTGCCGGCGCGCAGCCCAGTCGGCCGCCTCTTCAAAACCGGGCGCCACCGCCATGATCGTCGCCGAGGAGACCTTGCCCTCCTCGAGCAGATGCATGATGGCCCGGTTCATCGCCGGGCTCTGCCCGAAATCGTCACAGTTGATGATGAGCCTCTTGGCCATGCTTCACCTCTCCTTTCCCCGTCATATGAAAATCAAACCGGGCCATAAAAGATATCACAACCGATATGACCAATAAGCATAACGGCACGACACTGATCAGGTAACGAAACGTCGCTTCCGGATTCGATCCCGGATTGTCACCGCTTTCATAACCAAAGATCAGGCCGACCACGTAAAAAGCCAGCGCCGAAATCAGCCCGCTTGACCGGGTAATGAACCCGCTGACTGCCGTATAAATGCCCTCGCGCCGCCGTCCGGTCCGCTCCGCATCCTCGTCGATAATACGTCCGCTGACCATCGCCGGCGTAACGAGGAAACCGGCCAAACCAAAACCTACCGCGATGCCGGCCGCCACGCCGCTCACCAGGTTGTAGCCGAACCAGAGCGGAATGACCGACAGACCGTACAGGATGAGCGACAGCCGCCAGGCTTTCACGCCGTCCATCCGGCGGACGATCCAGTACCATACGCCCACGAGCGGAATGACCGATACAAACACGGCCGCCAGCAGAATCGACACCTGGCCCTCCGAAATCCGCAGCACGTATTTGGCGTAGAACGGGATCATGGAGCTAACCAGCCCGTTTACGGTTTGGGCGAACGAGTTCGATACGTTGAAGATCCAAAACTTCTTGTTGCTGAGCGTTTCCTTAAAGGCGGCTCCAAGCTTCATCGGTTCCGCGTTGCCAGGGTCCCGCTGCTCCCGCACGCTAAGCATGCAGATGAGCATGCAGATGCCGAACACGAAAGCATACACGATCGCCATATTGGAGAAGTTGATCGCCGCGTAAATGATAGGCGTCAGGGCAGTGGCGATGAGAAGAGCCAGCACCTGATAGCCCTGCTGGATGGCGGAGGCTTTGGCCCGGATTCGGTCGCCGCGGAACAGCTCGGGAAACAGCGCCCCGTAGTTGACCCACAGAACGGTCGCCACCGCCTCATACAGCACCAGCGTCACCAGAAACCAGGTGAACAGCCCGTTTTGCGATAATCCTCCCGGCGGGGAGAAGACCAACACGAAGGTAAGCATAAACAGCGGAATGGAGGCAAATACCCACGGCCTGCGCCGACCGTAGCGCGTTTCGGTCCGGTCCGACCAATAGCCGAACAGCGGATTGTTCACCGCATCCCAGATCAGGAAAATGGTTCTGGCGAGCGTGGCGAGCCCGACGCCGAGTCCCAGCTTTTCCACGTAAAAATAGCTGTAAAACGAACTGAATGCCTGACTCGGAACCATCATCGCAAACATCCCCAGCGCAAAGGCGTACGGCGAATTTACCCATCGGCGCGCCATGTGTATTCCTCCCCTACGAGAATAGGCTTCCTGGCCTAAGGCCTTACTGAAATACTATTCAACAAATGGATGATTTTACCTTTGTGATTCAGTGAAAAACCATTTTTTAACCAACCCTTCGGATGTTAGAGCGTTCTATTCATAAGCTATAATTTGGACCAGCAGGTCGTCCTAAGCTTTGTCGCCATGCAGTTCACCTATGACAAGCAAAAAAAGAAGACAATGAACTACCAGGAGGGATACCAATGGCATTAGTCGTCGGAGCGATCATTGTACTCGCTGCGTTAAGCTTAGCCTTTGAGCTCAGCAGGGGGAAATCGGCGAAAAGAAAATACATGGTGTGGGGAATCACGACGATGCTGCCGATCGCATTTGTATTTTCGTGGCTCGTTGCACTCCTTCCTCATTCGGATACATTCGCAATAAGCACAATTGCCAAGGCTTCCCGTACTAAAAACAAAAACACTCCGGCTCTACGTAGTAGAGTCGGAGTGCGATGAACAACTATACATTTTCCACAAACATCAATCTCGGCCCCCCGGCGCAGCCATCCCCCGCCGGTCTACCCCACCGCCTCGGCCTTCTTGGACATGTTGCGCTGCGCGGTGATGAGGTTGTAGTAGATCCCTCTTTTAGCCACAAGCTCGGCGTGCGTGCCGACTTCGGCGATTTCGCCCTTGTCGAGAACGATTAGCCGGTCGGCATGCCGCAGCGTCGAGAGGCGATGCGCAATCGCCAGGGTCGTCCGGTTGCGGGTGACCCGCTGCAGCGCCTCCTGGATGGCGCTCTCCGTATCGATATCAAGCGAGGCCGTCGCCTCGTCGAGGATCAGGATCCGCGGGTCGTTCAGAACCGCCCGGGCAATCGCCAGCCGCTGCCGCTCTCCGCCGGACAGGTTGCCGCCGTTCTCCTCCAGGCGTGTATCATAGCCGTCCGGCAGGCGCAGGATAAAATCATGCGCATTGGCGATCTTCGCCGCCTCGAGCACTTCCTCGTACGTCGCTTCCGGCTTCGAGTACCGGATATTGTCCAGAATCGTGCCGCTGAACAGAAATGTCTCCTGCAGCACGACGCCAATCTGCGAGCGCAGATGCGCCTGCTCGATCCGGCGGATGTCCACTCCGTCGATAAGGATCTCGCCTTCATTGACGTCATAGAACCGGGAAACGAGGTTGATCAGCGTCGACTTCCCTGACCCGGAATGCCCAACCAGGCCGATCATTTCCCCCGGCTTGATCTCCACATTAATTTCCTTCAGTACCGGCTCATACGATTTGTAGCCGAATATCACATTCCGGAACGTAATCGTTCCCTGAATCGAATGCTTGACGGACGCCTCGGAGTCCATTACCTCCGGCTGCTCATCGATCACCGAGAAGATGCGGTCCACCGAAATAATGGCATTAGACAGCCATCGCGGCATAAACATCAGCCACGCGATCGGACCGTATATCATCCCTGCGTAGCCGCTGAACTGCACCAGCTCCCCAAGGGACATCTGCTTGCCGAGAATCATATTGCATCCGATGAGGAGCACGAGATACTGCCCCATCTGGATCAAATAGTTCGAGATCGGCGACAGGATACTGAATACTTTCTCGGTCTGGATAGTCGCCGCAGCAAACTCGGCATTGTACTGTTTGAACCGCTTCACCTCGCGCTCTTCTTTGCCGAACGCCTTGACGACGCGGATCCCGCTTAGCACGTCATGCAGGAAGGAGTTCGCCTTGTCGTACACCCTCCACTGCTTGCGGAACAGCTTCCACAGCACGCCTTTCCAAATGTACCGCTGGATGTAGGCGACGAGCGGCGCCGGCAGCAGCACAACGCAAGCCAGGCGCCAATCGGCTGAGAAGAGCAATACGCTCGCGGACACGAGAATAATGAGCTGAAAGACGGCCGTCGTAAACAGCTCCTGAACCAGATTACGGATCCGGTCCGTATCCGAGGTGACCCGGTTCATGATGTCCCCGGCCCGCTGCGTGGTCAGAAATCCAAGGGACAAGCTCTGAATCCGCTCATAGACCAGCTTGCGCAGGTCGGCCGCAATTTGCGAGCTGACCCCCGCCATGATCCGCCCTTTGATGATGCCGAGCCCCTCTCCGCCGACGAGGACAAAGAATAGGCCGAGAATGGCCCAGATGAACACGGGAACGCTCGGTGATTGGCCGGGAGGCGGCTGCAGCGAGGAATTCACCAGCAGCTTTTGAAAGTAAGGGCCGGCCATCGATATGGCGGAAGCCGCCAATGTCACTGCAAGCCCGATCGCGAACGTTTTTTTGTGATTCATCGCCACCGAGACCAGCCGCTTGAAGGCTGCTGCCTTGTTCATGCACTTCGGGCACACCCTCGTTCCCGGAATGAGCGAACCGCCGCAGCTGGCGCAGACCGGCTCCTCTTCATCGTTGTATATGCGGATTGTCCGCTGCCTCGACAGATCGTTCAGAATTTGGGCGATATAACCGTACCTCGCCGCGTGCTTCATGGACAGCCTGGTAAGAATAAATTTGGTGCCGGCCTCGTCCCCCTCCAGCACGGCGCTGCCGATCAGCGGCACCACCTTGTATTCCTTCGCGTCGGTAATCAGACGGCTGTCGACCACACGGCCCTCCAGCAGCAGGGCCCATCTCTGCACTCCAATTACGAAATAACCTTCCGTTCGCTGCCCGCCCAGCGTCAAATCGACAGGCACGCAGTAACGGATATGCTCCCCCACAGCCTGCGAGGCGGCCTCCAGCTCGCGCTCCGGCAGTGTAAAATTAAGGTTCATGAATACCTCCGTCCTTGTATCGACAGGCGTCGAAGTTCAACCTACATGCATACCTCAACCATCTTGTATTCCTTGTCGCTCAGTCGGTCCAGATGCGGGATGATAAACCGGTTGCCGTCCACATCCACGATCAGCAGCCGGTTTGCGGTCATCAGCTTGACGCTTCCGCCGCCGCCGCGAACTGTAAAGCGGCAGCGCCCCGATGTGGTTTCCGCATCCCAATACGAATATCCGAACTCCTCTTTGACGGAGAGAACCTTCGAGATTTCAGGGGCAAAATACCGCAGCTCCACCTGCTCCTCCAGCATCCGCTGCGTTTTCTCCGGGAACTCGTCCAGGGAGCGGATCATCCCGATCTCCTCATTCTCGACGGTTCGAATCGATAAGTAGATCCGCTTATTCGTATGTGGAAAAGAGCAGTGCACGTACACTCCGGCGTGCTCCTTGCCCCCCGCCTTCACGTTCAGCATATGGCCTTCCGTCAGGGTAAACACCGTATCGTCCGGGGACAAATAACGGATTTGCGCTGCCTCCGCGAGGCCGGGGCTGCTCCCGCCGTCCTCGGGCCGGAGATTCTCGCTAACACTTACATCCTTAAGCGTCATGCCGTAATCACCTCATTCATCTTCAGCGCCTCGTCATGCTTTTTGACCAGGTCGTAATAAGCCCCTTCCTTCACCAGCAGCTGTTCATGCGTTCCTTCCTCCACGATTTTGCCTTGCTCCAGCACGACCAGATAGTCGGCGTTTCTTAACGTGGACAAGCGGTGCGCAATCGCTATCGTCGTTCTTCCCTTGATCAGCGTATCGAGCGCCTCCTGGATTTGCAGCTCGGTCTTCGTATCGAGCGAGGCGGTGGCCTCATCCAGAATCAGTATTTTCGGATTGTGTAAAATGGCCCGGGCAATGCTGAGCCGCTGCTTCTCGCCCCCGGACAGGTTGTGCCCTCCGGTCCCGACAATGGTATCGTAGCCGTCCGGCAGCTTCTCGATGAAGTCGTGTGCGCCGGCCACTTTGGCAGCGTGAATCAAGTCGGCCAAGGTGCAGTCCGGATCGGCATAGGCGATATTTTCCGCGATGCTTCCGGACATGACATAGACGTCCTGGGATACGATGCCGATATGCGTCCGGAGGGACGCCATGGACACATCCTTGATCGGGATGCCGTCGATCCGGATCTCTCCTTCATTGACGTCATACAGCCTCGGAATCAGGTTGACCAGCGTCGACTTCCCGGCCCCCGAGTGCCCGACGACGCCGATCATTTGACCGGGCCTTGCATGCAGCGACACCCCTTTCAGGATCGCCTTGTTCGGCTCGTAGCCGAAGGTGACGTTCGATATGCGGATTTCGCCCTGCATTTCCGTAAGCTGCATCGCGTTCGGCTTTTCCACCACGTCGGGCACCGCGTCATGGATTTCAAAAATCCGCTGTGCCGCGGACATACAGTAGGACCACCAGTTCATAATATTGTTCATAAACTGGATCGGACCGTACAACAGGAGCATGTAGTTCATGAAGGTCATCACTTTACCGAACGTAAAATCCCCCTGCATGACCTTCCAGCCGCCAAAGGCCCAAATGAGAATGCCGCCAATCTGCGTCAGAATGTTCAATACGGGAAACAAGGTTACGCCCATTTTGTTAAAAGACTGCTCCGCATCGGAAAAAGCCCCGCTGGCCCGCTGAAAACGGGCATTCTCCATCTGCTCCTTCCCGAATGCCTTCACCACCCGCGTGCCGCGGATCGTGTCGCTGATGATGGCATTCATCGCGCTGACACGCTTATGCCGCCTGATGGACAGCCTCCACAGCTTGGGAAATACTTTGCGGACGAGCAGGAACACGAAGGGGAGAGGAAGCAGGCACAGCAGGGTCAGCTTCCAATCCATGATCAGCAGAACGGTGACGATTCCGATGATATTCATGGCATTGACCACGAAATACGAAATGCCGTCAACGAAAAAATACTGCAGTTCGGTCGCATCATTGTTGATGCGGGTCATCAGCTGCCCCGTCTGCTTCTTCTCAAAGAAGCTTAAGGAAAGCCGCTGCATGGCATGGAACACGCTCGACTTCAGGTCAAAGGCAATATTCGCCGCCATCTTGGCGTTGATGACGCCGAAGATGACCCCAAACAGCAGCGAGAGCGTCCGGAAAACGATAATAAGTGCGATGACCAGCCCGATTTGGCCTGCGAACGTGCCTTTGCCGCCCAAGGCCTGGTCGAACAGCAGCGTACCTTGAAAATAAGGAATGACCAATCCCGCCGCCGAGTTCAGCAGCATAAACAGCACGATCCAGAACATCGAAACTTTATACTTGCCCGCAAAGGACAGCAGCCTGCCGAAGACGGCGTGCTTCTTCATGCATTTGGGGCAAACTTGGCGCCCCTCTTCGGGGTAGATCATACCGCATTTCGGGCATGCGGCCCGCTCCTGGTCGTCCCGCAGCTCTTCCGGACCGAGCTCTTCGCTTTTCTTCAGCTTCTCGAAAATTTTGGCCAGCCTGGCTGCGCTCCGCATGCCGCCGTTCGTGAACGCGGCAACGGCCCTCTCCTCCGGTGCCTTGATGACGACCATGCCGGAGGCTACCAGATTGACGATGCTCAGCGATTCGATGTCCCGAATCTTCAGCGCCTCCAGCTCCCAGTCGGCCTCTTTTTCCGGGGAAAGCCCTTTCAATGGATTGTTTGCCGCATACCCGCTGTATGTCTTCTCCCGCGCTGGCGCCTGGTCATGGGATAAGATCAACAGCTCCTCACGGGTCAAAAGTACATACGTATCCCTGAACCCGTTCTCCAGGGCCCGGTCGCACAGCAGCCAGCAGAGCACGCTTTCACTTGCCACGCCGTGCTGCGCCAATGCGTTCATGATTGCCTTTGGAAGTGTATCCATGAGTCCTCCAAATTCTGTTGTCTTTTCAGTCGTCTTATTAGGTACGAAATATCATACACCCTTTACCCCTCCCAAGAAAGGGAAAATTTACTTATCACAAAAATTTTACACACTGAATTTTGGGCAACACCAGCTCCCTTCGGTTTACACGATTGCTAAATTCCCCATACTAGCGGGAGTTTGCACCGGTTTTGATTCAGATCCTTTAGCGCAGGCCTATTGAGCACATCCATTTCAATAAGCTAAAAAGGCCCCCCTCCGCCGCGGCCCGGCAGGAAGGAAGCCTTTTTATCCTAATATCTACTTATTCAGCTGCTCTGCTGAATATTACTTCGTTGCGTTTTTCCAGTCGGCAGCAAATTTCTCGATGCCTTGATCTGTCAGCGGGTGTTTTACCAGTTGAGCGATAACGCTGAATGGAACGGTAGCAATATGCGCACCGGCCATCGCTACGCGGGTTACGTGGTCTGGATGGCGAACCGAAGCAGCGATGATTTGAGTGTCCAGGTTATGAACGCGGAACAGCTCAGCGATTTTGGCTACGAGCAGCACGCCGTCTTCCGAGATGTCGTCCAGGCGGCCCAGGAATGGGGATACATACGTTGCGCCTGCGCGTGCAGCCAGCAGAGCCTGGTTCACGGTGAAGATCAGGGTTACGTTCGTTTTTACGCCTTTTTTCGTCAGGTAACGGCAAGCTTCAAGACCAGCCAGCGTCATTGGCAGCTTGATCGTGATGTTCTTGTCTCCGCCGTTGATTTTGATCAGTTCATCGGCTTGTGCGATCATATCTTCCGCAGTTTCCGCATCCGGAGTAACTTCTGCCGATACGGATTCCACTTCAGGAACAGCCTTCAAAATTTCTTCGATGCGGTCTTCGAACTTCACGCCTTCTTTGGCAACCAGAGAAGGGTTTGTCGTCACGCCGGAAAGAACGCCGATTTTATATGCTTTTTTAATGTCGTCCAGGTTTGCAGTGTCGATGAAAAATTTCATGATTTCACTACCTCCACTTATTTTTTCTTTTATATAAGTTTAACCATTAAAATGGATATTGGGGCAAGTACGCAAAATGTTCCTACGATCGCTCTTGTTTTCGGATTTCTTGATTGTAACAGAGCCCATTTAAGGTAGAAATCCGAAAGCCAAATACGAACGCTTCGCTTCTTCGGAATCCTTTTACTCCCTTGCCTGCATCCTATTCATTAGTTCAACTTATTTATTTAGATTAGTTCTTGACTACAGCATGGCCGCCAAATTCGTTACGGAGCGCGGCAACTACTTTACCTGTGAACGTATCGTTCTCCAGGGAACGGTAACGCATCAGCAGGGACAAAGCGATAACCGGTGTAGCGGTCTGCAGGTCAAGAGCTGTTTCCACAGTCCATTTACCTTCGCCGGAAGATTGCATAATTCCTTTAATTTCGTCCAAGTTCGCGTCTTTGGCAAAAGCTTTTTCCGTCAATTCCATCAGCCAGGAACGGATAACGGAGCCGTTGTTCCATACGCGGGCCACTTTTTCGTAGTCAAAATCGAAATCGCTCTTCTCCAATACTTCAAAGCCTTCGCCGATAGCAGCCATAAAGCCGTATTCGACGCCGTTATGCACCATTTTCAGGAAGTGGCCGCTGCCGGATTTGCCAGCATACAGATAGCCGTTCTCTACAGCGGTGTCCTTGAAGATCGGTTCAACGATGTCCCATGCTTCCTGATCTCCGCCGACCATGTAGCAAGCGCCGTTACGAGCGCCTTCCATACCGCCGGAAGTACCTACGTCGAGGTAGCTTACGCCGAATTCCTTCATTTGATTGTATCTTTCAATCGACTCTTTGTAGTGCGAGTTGCCGGCTTCGATCACGATGTCGCCTTTGGACAACAGTGGTTTCAGCTCGTCAAGAACCGAGTCTACAACGGAGTGAGGCACCATGATCCACACGATTCTTGGCGTTTCCAGCTTGGACACAAGCTCTTTGATGCTTGCAGCGCCTTCGGCGCCTTTGCTCTTCATGTCTTCAACAGCGGCTGTGTTTAAATCGAACGCAACGACGCTGTGATTATGATCCATCAAATTTTGTCCCAAATTCAAACCCATTTTGCCTAATCCAATCAATCCGACTTTCATTATAATTCCCTCCACACCATGCATTTTCTCTATTTTTGTTTATTGAAACCTTTACCAGTATGGTTTACAACCTGGATCAAGATTGACCCACAAGTACCTTCTCTTCTTCTTTCACAACTTCAGGCTCTGTATCCAGCCACCATTTGAAGCCATCCTCGGCCAGCAGCTGGTCAGACGCTTCAGGTCCGTTCGAACCTGCAGGATACTGATGAAGCGGAACGCTGTCCTCCTCGAAAGCATCCAGAATCGGCTGCACGTACTGCCAGGACAATTCGACTTCATCCCAATGGGCAAAGAACGTGGAATCCCCGCGAACCGCATCGAAAATCAGGTTTTCGTACGCTTCCGGTACGTCCTTTCCATTTTCATGGAAGTGGATACGCATCGGCTCCAGCTTGGAATCGTTCCGCGGATTCTTTTTGTTCAATTGCATAAAGATGCCTTCGTTCGGATTGATTTCAATCACGAGAAGATTCGGATCGTTGGTGGTATTTTGTCCCTTCAACGGCTCCTTAAATTCAATGACGATCCGCGTAGATTTTTCCTTCATTCTCTTGCCTGTGCGAATGTAGAACGGAACGTTGCTCCAGAAGTAGTTATCGATCCAGAGGCGTGTAGCGATAAACGTATCGTTCTTCGAGCCCGCAGGAACGCCAGGCTCATCAAGATAACCGGGAACCGGCTTTCCTTGCATTTGACCGGCGGCATATTGGCCGCGAATCACGTTCTTCGCGATATCTTCCTTCTGCAGCGGACGAAGGGACTGCATAACGTTCTTCTTCTTCATGCGGACTTCGTTCGCATCGCCTCTGCCTGGAAGACGCATACTAACCATCATCAGCACTTGCAGCAAATGGTTCTGCACCATATCGCGGATTGCGCCCGAGTTGTCGTAGTATCCAGCTCTCTCTTCCACGCCGACGGTCTCACTTGCCGTAATTTGGACGTTGGCAATATGATGGTTGGACCACAGCGCTTTGAGAATCGGGTTAGAAGACTCGAGGATTTCCAGGTTTTGCACCATCGGCTTACCGAGGTAGTGGTCGATGCGGTACACTTCGCTTTCATCAAACGCTTTGCTGAGCTGCTCGTTCAAATGGCGCGCAGACTGCAGGTCGTGTCCGAAAGGCTTTTCGATAATCAGACGTTTCCATCCGCTTGTCGAACCAAGTCCGCTGTCTTTAATATTTAAGGCGATCACGTCAAAAAACTCCGGCGCCACCGAGAGATAAAACATGCGATTCTGAGGAATGTTCAATTCCTGTTCACGCGACTCTACTAGGCTCCGCAGCTTATGGTAATCCTCCACTTGATTGGCATCAAGGACGGTATACCGGATCGTTTGGAGAAAAGCTTCCAAAGCGGCCGGATCGTTTACGGTTCTTCTTGAAAAAGTTTGCAGCGATTTCGCTACGTTTTGCTGAAAATCTGCACTAGATTGTTCTCTGCGGCCCAAGGCGATAATCGAGAACGCTTCAGGCATCTTTTTATCTATAAACAGATTGTAGAGTGCAGGGTATATTTTTCTCTTTGCCAGGTCCCCTGTTCCTCCAAACAAGACAAATGTCATGTTGTCCACGTATGACTCCTCCATTCCATTCCCACCAAAAACCATGCGCATGCTGGCAGATAAATCCGTTGCAACAAGGTTACTTTTAATAACCTGTTGAATTCACATTGGCAATCATAAACCCATTTAAGCGATTAGTCAACAGATTCTTGTCCAAATTATGAACGGAAATAAAATCCCTTTGATGACAGCGCTTTCTATGATATTATAATGGCAATGTATGACCATTGGCGGCTGGATTTGGGAATCCTGACAGAGATCATAACTTGTTAATATTAAGTAACCAGTGCACACAGGGGGGTCAGCACTATGGATGAGAAACGCGCCAGGCTTTTATGCGAAAAGGTCGAGCTCGCACACCAGATTACGGGAAAGAAGTGGGTCAGCCTGATTGTTCATACCCTAATGGAGGAACCAAAGCGTTTTAGCGAAATTCATGCATACATCCCTGATCTCAGCAAACGCATGCTCAACGAACGCATTAAAGAGCTGGAGGATAACGGGATCATTATCCGCAATGTCATTACCGAGCGGCCGATCCGTACGGAGTATTCTCTGACACGCAAGGGAACCGAACTCGGCAGAGCGCTTCAAGCCGTGGAAGAATGGGCCGAGAAATGGTTCTAACCCGAGCCGGTATCATCATGTCTTATCATTTGCGAAAAGGAAAAAGATCAACCCCACCGGAGTTGATCTTTTTTAGATATGAAATGGCCGCTGTTACCGATAGAATGTTCATTCTAATCTGGTTGGAATAAAGCCGTACAGTTTTGTTTATACATGACATGCCGCATGCGTTGAACAGGGGGATCGATTTTTACAAAAATGTCTTTCGCATCGTCTCCAAGTATTCCTCAATCGTCACGGACTGTCTGAGACGCATCAATTCATGGGCCGCATTCCCCACGAGCGTACGGAACTGCCTGTTCTTGCCGGTGGCCAGATCCGAAATGACATCCACGATCGTTTGAGGATCATCCGCGTCGGTTCCCTCCGGCTGTTCCAACCGCTTCTTCAGCCGGGCCGTGAGCTCATCGTAGTCATGAATGTCGGGATTCGTGCTCCAGACCATATTGTTCATAAAGTTGTTCCCCGACGATCCTCCCTGCTCCACAAGCCTCAGTTCGATATTCAGCGGTTTCAGTTCGTAATAGAGGCCCTCCGTCAGTCCCTCAAGGGCAAACTTGGACATGTTATATAAGGACCCCAGCGGAACCGCGCTTGTCACGCCCATGAAGGAGCTGATATTGATGAACATCCCTCCTCCGTTCGCCCGAAAATGCGGCAGCAACGCCCGGATCACATTAATCGGTCCCCGTGTGTTTACGGCAAACTGCCAGTCAATCGCCTCTTCTTCGGCCAGCTCAAGCGCCCCGTAAGTGCCCATCCCGGCGTTGTTAACGACAACGTCGATGGTGCCGAAGGCATCGATCGCCTGCTTCGCGGCGGTTTGAACCTGGTCTACATCCGTCACATCCATTTTGAACAGTTGAATGTTGCTGTATGCCGTCAGTTCCGTTTCTTTTTTCGGCGTGCGCATCGTTGCCGCTACATTCCAGCCCATTTTCGCAAAATGGATGGCCGTTAATTTACCCAGACCCGAGCTGGTTCCGGTAATTAATATCGTTTTGCTCATTGTATAAGCTCCTTTCGATTACTATATTGAACGTTCATTCTAGCAGGCTGAAAAAACCACACCTATGGTGCGGCGTTATTTGGCGACCGACTTCCAACAGGAGTTAATGACCGTTTCAATCACTTCATCCGTCAGCGTAAAATGCTTTTGTAAATGCCCTTTGACCAGGTAAGCCATCGTGCCGTAATGCATCTGCACCATCATGGCCGGCTCCTGCTCAATGAACAGCTGGTATTCGATCGCTTTCGCGTACAGAGCCGCCATCGGCTTACACCAGCCGCCATCATACGATTCCCTTTTGACGGCATCGTTAATATACGGAGAGAACGAATACTGTTCGATAAACTGAAAACCTTCCGGATGTGTAAGGCTGACTTGAAACACTTTCTCCCAGGCGCGGTTAAAACGGGTCCGGATCGGTTCCTTGGCGTCCATCCCCCGTGTTACATACTCTCCGTTGTATAGAACGATCGCTCGATACAATTCGTTTATAATTTCTTCCTTACTTGAAAAATAATGATAAATACTTCCGGTAGACACGCCCGATTCCTTGGCGATCAGCGCCATCGACGTCGCCTGCAGCTCTTTTTCGATAATAATACGCAGCGTCGTTTCCAGCACTGCCTGCTGAACTTTGTTATATTTCTCAAACATGATCGGTTTAGCCTCCAGCCTGCTTTCGAAATTTGAATCACGATAGAACGTTCATTCTAATCTTAACGATCCCTGGTCGTCTTGTCAAGGGACACTCGAACGGAGGATAGACACCCTGCTCCAAACCGCATTATATAGTAGAAAAAAAGCCAACCCGGCATCATCCTCCGGATTGGCTATAAAGAGTATAACATGGAGAGCCCTTTTAGGCGTGGGCTTTCTCCTTCTGCCGAACGGTGTGAAGCGCCTCGCTCCAGGACACAAGCTGATCCAGCATAGCATGAACCGCCGCTTCCTGATGGGCGCCCGGCTTCAGAACCGTGTAATTTTCAAAATCGGTATGCAGGGACAGCCCCACCTGTGCGCGAACATCAGCTACCATCAGCTCGCCAAGGATCAATCGAAGCGCCTCCGCTGCACGCGAGCCTCCGCCGCCGCCATAAGCCACAATGCCTGCCGCCTTGTTGTTCCATTCATAGTACAGGAAATCGATGGCGTTCTTCAGTGCTCCGGGTATGGATTTGTTGTATTCGGGAGTCACGAACACGAAGCCGTCAAACTCGGCGATTTTCTTCGACCATGCCACCGTATGTTCCTTGGAGTACTGCCCCATAATCGGGGACATCGGCTCATCAAACAGCGGCAGCCGGTAATCCGCGATATCGACCAGTTCAAATCTGGCGTCGCTCCGACTGCTTGCGATTTCATGCACCCAGCGGCCGATCGCCTCCCCGTTGCGTCCCGGTCTGGTACTCCCAATAATAATTCCAATATTCATCATGACTTCATAACCCCTTCCATGATTCAAAATAGATTAGTAGCTCATAAATAGATTAATAGTTTATTCATAGGTTACAGTAAGTACTTACTGTCATTCAGGGTACATTTCATTCACAGGTACTCACTCACAGCCATCCCGTCACCCGGCTCTCGCCGCCCGCCTTGTTTACTCAATGGTTGCCCCGTAGGCGGCCTCAACCGTATAATAATCGCCTTCCGCCCCTTCGATCAGATCCTTGATCTTGTCGTAATGCGCTGAGAAATCCGCCTGTTTAAGCCAGGATTGGTGGGCCTCTACACTCTCGAACAATGCAATGGCTATGGCCCGGTCCCGATGGGATGCGCGCAGAAGGCGGCTCCCAAGCGCTCCGTTTACGGTGTCCTGTTCTGCAAAAGAACGCAGCTCCTCAGATTGAATCCGCATGAATTCGTCCAGCTTGCCCGGCTTCACTTGAAAGGCATTGACCCACACGACCGGTTTTCGGCCCATTTTATCATCTCCCATTTCCTTTCCTCCTTTATTTTAAACAATGCCAAGCCAATTATGACTGTCAGTACTTACTGTCATTTATGGAATTCATCTTATTCCAGAATATGCCGATTGTCAAGAGATGGAATCATCTTTCTGTTGAAGGTTCATTGCCGGCTGTATTCAACGCTAAGTTTTGTACATTGTATAATGAAACCTATGTAAAGTTGCTCGCTTGTAATAATTATAGTATACATATGTATAGTGCTTTTTTTGATAGAATAGGATTGGAGGATGTTATGCAACCACGTTCCAAAAAAAAGAAGAAAATGAGCCGGCTCCGCAAGTGGATGCTCAGCATCACGGCTGTAATCGCGCTCCTGCTGATCGGAGTAGGCGGATTCCTTGGATTTTTGCATCATAAAGCGATATCAACCTTACATAAAATATCGGCTGCCGCCGAATATTACGCACCCCAGTCCCAGCTGCAGGAACAAGGGGAGGCCGTCAGCGAGCCGCCGGTTGAAAGCGTAACCGAGGCCGACATGAAGCCGATGACTTTTCTGCTCGCCGGAATCGACAACCGCGAAGGCAGCGGGGGAACGATCAATACCGACGTGATGATTTTGGGGGCGCTGAATCCTGAAAAGAAATCGGCCAGCTTAATATCCATCCCCCGGGATTTAAAAATCAGCCAATCCCAGCTGGGGACGCACAAAGCCAACTACTATTACGCCCATTACTATATCAAGGACAAAAAGGCGGCCATGGCCGACACGAAGGAGTTCTTTGGCGACTTGTTCCACATTCCGGTCGATTACATGGTTATGATCAACTTTGAAGGATTCCGGCAGATCATCGATGCCGTCGGCGGCGTCGATGTTGACGTCGACATGGACATGCGCTACAAAGATACGGCGGACGGCACGGATATCAATCTGCGCAAGGGTATGCAGCATCTGGACGGCAAGCAGGCGCTCGACTTCGTCCGCTACCGGAAGTCCAACGACGGATCGTCGCCGTCTTCGGATTTTGACCGGAACCGGCGTCAGCAGCAGGTGCTGAACCAGGTCCTGGACAAGCTCACTTCATTTAAAGGCATCAGCCAATGGGGGCAGGTGCTGGACATTATCGGGGAACAGGTCCAGACGGACATTCCCGCGAAGAACATGGAACGTTGGCTCCTCAATTACAAAAAAATGAAACCGGACCAAATCCAGATGCAGACCGTCGAGGGCCAGTGGAAAAGCCCCTATGTGTATTGGAATGAGCAGCAGCTCAAAGAAGCACTGACCGTCTTGGCCGGTGAGCTGGACCAAAAGCCGAAGAGGCTGTCGACCCTCGGGAACCGTATCGGCTTATATTCCGGAGAGTAACTCATTAGCCTTTCCGGAAAGTAGGGATGGGGATCCGCCCCAAATTTACGTGAGCACCCTTAGAGGGTGCTTTTTTATTTTCGATGCTTATCCAATATTGCAAAAGGGCGATGAATCCGTAATAGAAATTCTTCTACGAGCATCGGCCTGGAAAATAACAAAGGGCCACTTGTTTGTGGCCCTGGATGGTATAGGAGGTATTCGGGACGGTTATTTGGCAGCCGACAGCTCGCTTCCCGTAACCCACATATGGTTTTTGACCGGATCGCCGCCCGTCGTTGGCTCATAATCCACCATATACACCGTCGTTTTCTCGGCGGAATCGATCGTCGCTTTGGCGCCCTTCATTCCCGGCATATGGTCCGCCTCCAGAACGACCTCGTCCCCTGGCTTGAACGGCTCGGCCCCGGCGTTCTCGATCTCCTCGTGGATTACCCACTTGTGGTTCGTCACCTTGGGCCCGCCGGTTGTCGGCGTGTAGGAGACAGCATAGGCCGTTGTGTCATAGGCACCGACAATGGTAGCCTTGGCGCCCTTCATCCCTTTCATGTGGCCGGCCTCGATGATCGCCTGGCTTCCTACTTTGAAAGCCGGATTCGCCGCTTCTTTCAGCCCTGCGGGAACTTCCCCGGAACCGGAATGATGCATCTCGTCCATCTGGTCCATGTTCTTGTCCGAATCATCCGCTGCCTGCTCGTGCTGCGACGGGGTCACGGATGCCGGCTCCGACGCGGAGTCATTATTTTGGCACCCTCCCAGCACCAGCATGGCTGCGGCGATGAGCATAAGCCATTGTTTTTTCATCATGTCAGCACTCCTTTTCGTCTTCAGAATGACTGTTCTCTTTTAATATACCCTAGTACCCTATACTATAATCATGAACATTGCATGACATCCATTGTGCCCATAACGTTTTCTTTTAAAACTCCGCTCCAATAAGCAGCCGTTCAATCCGAAGATCCATGGGAAATGACGAAAGAACCTCCCTTTCAGACAGGGCCACTATCCGGGAGCCAGTCCGGTGTCTCCAACGCAAAACGCAAAACGCAAAAAAGCATGCCATCCTTTCGGATGACATGCCGTATAACGAACTTATTAGAACGAATCTAACGAGGTCAGAGCTTCCCCTCCAAGTAAGACAAAAACTCGAATGCCGTCGTGCCGTACACATGCTTGTAATGGCGGTTCAAATGGGCCAGATCCACAAAACCGCAGCTGCTCACCGCCAGGTAAATGTCCCGGTGCTTTTCAATCAGCTGCCGGGCCCGCTCCAAGCGGCAGTTCAGGAAGTACTGGTAGGGTGAGAGCCCGGTATTGGCCTTAAATGCCCGGATGAACTGGTATTTGGACATCCCGAACTCTCCACTGATTTCGTCCAGGCGGAGCACATGCTCCAGGTTCTCGTGGATCCGTTCTTTGGCTTTACGGGTGAACGAAGGGGCCTTGATGTCCATCGGCCGCAATATGTCCTGCGAAAAGTGGCCCGCAACCCGAAACAGTAGCTCGCTGCATACATCCTCGGATTGGCCGCCGGCAATGGCGGTGGACAGATCGAGAATGCTGCGCCGCAGCCCCGCGTCGTACACGATAGGGTCGGAAAAGCGGAGCACTTCCTTTTTCCCCAAAGCCTCCAGGAATTGATCCGGGTGAATGTAGAGCATGACATAATCGATGCCGGAGCGTTCCTGCGACCAGCCGTCATGCGTCTGCTCAGGATGAAACAGCATCACACCGCTGCGGTGGGAGGACTGCAGGCTCCCTTCCAGGTCGTACTGCTGAACGCCGCGGAGGGTGACGCCGAGCGCGTACTCCTCGTGGCAGTGCTTTTTATACGTAAAATCGGCAATGCTCGCCGACAGCGCGGTAATGCCCGCCGCCTGCTTATACTCGAACCGTTCCATCCTCCGCTCACCCCCTCGCGATGTCTGTGATCCCGGATACCATTACGGCCGAGTATACCAGAAGCAGGGCGAAAACGATATTCGAGATTTTTTGGTATTTTTGCAGAATACCCTTGAGCAGCGTGCCGAACAGCCCCCAGGAAAAATAGGCGGCAACGCCAATCAGCGAGACCAATCCCACAAAAAGGGCCAAGACCCAACCTGAAGAATAATAGGGCATGACGTAAATGGGAATGACGGTAATGGTGAACAGCACCACCTTCGGGTTCAGAAACTGCATCCAAAATCCCGACATAAATGACGCCGTCTGCTTGGCCGCCGCCTTGGACACGTCCATGCGGTAAATCTGGTATGCCAGGTACAGAATAAACAAGCTGCCGGCGATCCTTAGTACCGTAAGAACGACGGGCATCCCCGTAGCCAGCTCCCGGTTCACCACGACCGAAGCGGCCACCAGCAAAGAGTAAGCGATAGAAGCCCCGGCAATATATTTGGCCGCCTGCCTGAAGCCCTTCTGCCGGACCGCCGCCAAAATGACGATATTCGATGGCCCCGGCGTAAAGGTAACAATGACACAGTACAGCAGAAAAGAAGCAATGTTCATGTTGGATACTCCTCACACCGTCGTTTTTTAGCATTATAGGGTGCGGGGCCGGCAGGCGGATAGTACATTATTGCAGGGGCTTCTTCAGCCGCTCTCCTGTTTTACTTCTGCACAATCTGAATCAGGTTGCCGCATGTATCGTCGAAGACGGCTATCGTAAGATCGCCCATTTGGGTCGGCTCCATCGTAAACTTCACTCCGTTTTCCAACAGCCGCTTATACTCGGTATGAATATCCTCCACACCAAACATCGCTGCCGGGATGCCATCAGCAAATATCTTCGTTTGATACTCCTTGGCAGCAGGATGGTTATTCGGTTCGAGCAAGAGCTCGGTGCCGTTCTGCTCGTCCGGAGAGACAAGCGTGATCCACCTGTATTCACCGACGGGAACGTCCTCCTTTTTAACAAACCCCAGCTTTTCTGAATAAAACTGAAGTGCCCGGTCCTGGTCTGATACAAATATACTGGTCACAACGATTTTCATCCTTTGTGCCTCCTTTGAAATTGGTGTGGGTGCTCTCGTTACAATCGGCACCTTTACATTACTCTACCCATCCCTCCAGCAAATGTTTAAGCGGCTCGTTGTTGAAAATAATGACTCGATATTTTCCCTTCTTTTCTGTCATGACGAGCCCTGCCTCTTCCAATGCAGCAAGATGTTTGGCAATCGCCTGCCGCGAAATGGAGAGCTCATGCTTCATAATGAGACGTACCGTAAGTTCATACAACGTCAGCTCGTTACGCTCGGATAGCTCGTCTAACATAAGCCGTCGAGTCGGGTCGGCAAGAGCTTTGAATATAGCGTCTTTGTCCCAATTCATAAACCCATTATAAGCAACCCCGAGGTTGCATGTCAACAATAAGCAACTGTGAGGTTGCATGAACTCAACAGGGCAAGCCAATATAAAAACCGCGCCGAAGCGCGGTTAGATAACAGCTGCACTGTATGCTATTACAGCTCTGCGGTCTGCAGCCGCTGTGCTTGGCCGGGACGTTCGCCTTTGGCCAACATCTGGTTGATCGTTCCGATGAGGGCCGGCAGATCGGCCAGCGTATCGATCGTAAAATCGGCCCCGTTCGTCAGGAACGCCCGTCTCGTGCGCTCAATCGCCTCGGCCCGCTCGGCCGCGGACAAGCGGTCGTATTCCTCCTGGCTTAAGCCCATCTCCGAGCTGCCGATGACGACGCCGATCGACCATACACCGGCCTGTATGCCTTCCTGGATATCGGAGGCCGTATCGCCGGCCTTGACCACCTTCCAGGATGCGGACAGCTTTAGATGCTCCATGTTGCGGTAAATCATGTACGGATACGGTCTCCCGTAAGATCCCGTTTCGTCGGGGGTGACGAGATGGTCGGGAGAATACCCCTTTTCCCGTGCGCCCTGAGTGACGACGTCCATCATGGAACGTGTATATCCTGTAGTGGAGCCGATCTTCAGTCCGTCCGCCCGCAGCGCTTCCACCGCCTCGATCACGCCGGGTATCGGATCCGTATATTCGGTCAGGGAGGCCATCAGCGCAGGCTCAAACGCGGCGTACAGCCCGTGCACATCCTCTTCGCTGAAATCCCGTCCGTACTTGTCCTTCCAGAGAGTAGAAATCCTCGGCATAGACAGCATGGCGCGGATGTGGTCGATTTTGAGCATGCCCATCGGTGCTCTGGCTTCCTCCATCGTAACCTCAATGCCAGCTTGGTTAAAAATATCGACAAATACGTTCACCGGCGCAAAGCAGCCGAAGTCCACGGCCGTTCCGGCCCAATCCAAAATCACGCCCTCAATCCGGTTCATCGCTTCATCCCTCCCATATATTCCTCGATTATACCGCACAACTGCTCGATGTCTTCCTCATAGATCTCCCCGATGTTGCCGATGCGGAATGTATCGACGTCCGTCAGCTTGCCGGGGTAGATGACGAAGCCCCTTTCTTTCACATAGGCGTAAAAGTCGGCAAAACTGAAATGCTGCCCCTCAGGGAACAAAAACGTCGTAATGATCGGCGACTGCTTCGCTTCCTCGATATAGGCGTACAGCCCGATGCCGGCCAGCCGGTCGCGAAGCAGCCGGTTGTTCTGGCGGTAGCGTTCAAACCTGGCCGGGACGCCCCCCTCCTCCGCCAGCTCGTCAAGGGCCTTCGCAAAGGCTGCCACGACATGGGTAGGCGAGGTAAACCGCCATTTGCCGTCCTTGTCCATGCCCTTCCATTGGTCATAGAGATCCAGCGATAGGCTGCGCGCCGTGCCTTGGAGTTCCTTCAGCTTCTCCAATCTGGCAATGACAAACCCGAAGCCGGGTACGCCTTGAATGCATTTATTGGCGCTGCTGATCAAATAGTCGATTCCGAGGCCCGGCACATCGATCGCGATGCCGCCGAAGCTGCTCATGGCGTCGATGATCAGCGTTTTGCCGTAGGCTTGGGACAGCGCAGATACGGTTTCGAGCGGATTTAATATGCCCGTCGTCGTCTCGCAGTGAACCATCGCGATATGGGTAATGGAAGGATCGGCTTCAAGCAAGCCGCGAAGCTCCGTTTCGTCGGGATGCCGGTCATAATCGATGCGATATTCCGCATAGTTCAAGCCGATATACCGCGCCATCTGGACGATCCGCTCGCCGTAGGCGCCGTTCGTGATGATCAGCACCTTATCCTGGTCGGAAATGGCCGAGGTCATGACCGATTCGACCGCAAATGTGCCGCTGCCTTGCATCAGTACGGCGGTGTATTCCGCGGGATCGGCGCCGGCGATGCCGAGCAATTCGGACCGGATCCGCTGCGTGATCGATTTATAGTCATCGTCCCAGGTGCAGCGGTCCAGGAGCATTTCCTCTTTCACCGTACGGGTCGTGGTCAGCGGCCCCGGGGTTAACAGCTTGTATTGGTTCATGGGTAAGTCACTCCCTGCGGTATATTGGGTTCATTCTTGGGTCGTCGCCACTTGTTATTTGGCATCGTTAAAAAACTTCTGGTGCTCCTCAAGGAGCTCCACCGTCAGCGGTTTGGCGAACTTCATCGATTTGGCCGGCTTGTTGATGTCTTCGACCGTCTCCCCTTGGTAGAGGGCGACCGGATAGTTCGTGATCAGGTCCTTGCGCGCATCCTTGATGATCGTCTCGGCCATTTTCATGGCGAGGTCGGTCGTGGCGTTCTTCTTATCGACGACCGCGATCGATTCGGTCAGCGAGAAGTTGCCTTCCGACGGGTCGACATAGTCGATCGGCGCGCCCGAAGCCTTGGCTTTGACCGCCTGGTGGCGCAGTCCGAAGCCTGCGGCAACTTCGCCGGCTTCAACCTTCTTGATCGGGCCGGAGCCCGAGCTCTCCAGATGCGGGCCGACGTTCGCGATCAGATCGTGCAGCACCTGCTTGCCTTCCTCTTCTCCATACTGCGTGATGACGGCCTGTACGAGCAGCCAGCCGGTGGAGGAGTCCATAATGTTCGGAATCGATACCAGGCCTTTGTATTCCGGCTTTGTCAAATCCTTGATCGATGCCGGCTTCTCCAATCCTTTTTGCTTCAGTACCTCGGTATTCACGAAGATCGATCCGGTATTGGCCAGAATCGGCGTATAGTAAGACGGATAGGAATCCATGGCGTTCGTGGTAAAAGACAGGTCCTTGTACATGTGGTACTTGCTCTGCGAGCTGTCGATAAAATACGAGCTCATTGTGATGAGATCGGCCTCGATATCGCTTCCCTCCGCCATCAGCTTTCCGCCGAGCTCGGAAGTGCCGAGTGACTGCAGCACGTATTTGCCGTCGTAGCCGGCATTTTTCAGCGCGGTCTCCATGGCGGCTACCGCTTCTTCATCACCGTTGGTGTAGATGACGACCTTCTTGGATTCCTCCGCTTTACTGCTGCTGCATCCGACCAGAGCGAATACGAGGCTGATGGCGAGCAGGGTGAGCAGAAGGCCTTTGAACGTTTTGGACTTGGACATGGGTAAATTCCCTCGCTTCAAATAAAATGATGGTAATGCTGGCTTGCTGCTTGCGTGCCTTCTGAGGCCGCTCCGGGTCCGAATCGGGATTCCGATCGCTGCGCTTCTCCAAACCCTGTTTTCAGCCCCTCCGCTGGGCTTGGCGAAAAGAGTGAATGATAGTGAAAACAAATTCAAAGCCATGTCAATGCGAGTGTAGATTGTGCTCATAGCTAGCCATGTAACCTTCTAGAGCGATACTAAGAAATCGTGAAATACCAGCAGTTAATCCCGCTAGGCGAAGGTCAACCCCCAGGCTCACCGCCGCACCGCCCTCCTTCTCTGCAGTACTTCGCACAGCACCTTGATCATCAGGTTGGTTGCGAAGATCAGCATGGACAGCACGAAAATTTCATTAAACTTGGCAAAATGCTGCAGTTCCTTGATTTTGCTCGCCACCACCGACGTCTGCGCCGATACCAGAAAGATGATTCCGCTGATCGTCACCATCGCGTTGACGAAGAAGTACCCGAACATTTCGATCACCGTGGCGGCCGAATTCGGCAGTACCACCCGCCGGACGGTCCGCAGCCAGCTGTCTCCAAGCAGTTCCCCGGTCGTTTCCCAGGAAGGGTTCATCCGGGAAAGGGCGTTTTTGGCCATCAGGTATGGCGTCGTGAACAGATGGACGATGTTGCACAGCACGAGAATCGTAAACGTCCCCTTCAGACTGCTCCCGTTCAGAAACAGCAGGTATGAAATCCCCAGCACCATGCCCGGCACCGTGTTGGTGATCATCGAAATGGTATCCGTGATTCCCCGCCACCGCAGGTTCGTACGCACATTGAGCAGCGCTGCGGCATAAGCAGCCAGGGTGCCGAAGACGGACGTCAGCAGCGCAACCCACAGCGAATGCTTGTACACCCCTGTGAGATCTCCGGATTCCAGCACACTCGCCACATGCTTGAAGGTAAACGTGAGATCGTACGGATATCCATTCATCCACGGTGCGATAAACATAACCGCAAAGATAGAGAGCATGCCGAGCACGACCAACAGGGAGAGGATCCCGAAGCCTGTATCCCGTATGCGGTGCTTGGGCAGCGGCGTATCGGCCATTTTATCGACGTGGAAATTGAGCTTCTCCAGCGCCTGCAGCAGCCAGATGCCAAACACCGCCGGGATCAGCATGACGATCGCAACGACCGCCCCCTGGTTGAAATCCGGAATGGAGCCGAGCATCACCTGGTACAATTGCCCTGCAACGACCTCGTAGGTGCCGCCGACCGACGCCGGAATCCCGAAATCGGTAAAGCTCAGGATAAAAGACAGGATCAACGCACCGCCCAGCGCTCCCGCCAGCGGCCGCAGCACCGTATTTTTGAAGCTGCGCAGCGTGCCGTCCCCCATCAACCTGGAGACGATGATGAACTTCCGGTCCACGTAGCGGAACGCATTGTGGATCAGCAGAAAGGCCGGCGGCAGCGTGTAAATGACATAGCCGAGCAGCAGTCCGTTGAATCCATAAATTTCAAACCAGTTCCGTCCCGTAATCCGGGTGATCAGCCCCTGGTTCCCGAAGGAGTACATGATGGCGAATCCGTAGGTAATTGTGGGCAGGAGCATCGGGAGCGCGACCAACATTCTTACTGCGCCCTTGATGGGCCGGTACACGTTGGTACAGTGAATACCATAAGCAAGAATAAAGCCGAGCACCGTCGTGATGAGTGCGGTCAGCGCCGATACCTTGACGCTGTTCAGAATGGAACGGGTCAGGTCCCGTTTTCTCCACACATCGGTATAGTTTGCGAGCGTAAAGCCCTGGTCATTTTCCAAAGAGCGAATGAGCAGCACCACCAGCGGGATGAACAGAAACACGGCGAACAGCAGCACGATCAGGATGAAGATCACCCGCATTTCAGGCTTGACTTTATGCATGGGCCGCACCAAAAAGCTGGTAAATGTTCTGCCGTTTGATCTGCAGCTGCCGGATAATAAACTGTTCCACGAAAGCATCCGCCGGCTGCTGGATGATGTCCTGCGGCGTGCCGTATTGGGCGATTCGGCCCTGGTTGATGATCAGAATTTTGTCCGACAAGGTCAGCGCCTCTTCCGGATCGTGAGTCACAATGATCGTCGTAAGCTTGAACTCCCGCGCGATCGACTGAATCCGCTGCTTGATCGATTCCTTGATCACCCCGTCGAGGGCGCTGAGCGGCTCGTCCAGCAGCAGGATTTTCGGTTTGGTGACCAGCGTTCGGGCCAACGCCACCCGCTGCTTCTGGCCCCCGGACAGCTCGCTGATTCTTTTTTTCAGATGGGGCCCGAGCTCCAGAAAATCGATCGTTTCCTGAACCTCCTCCTTGCCGATGCCCTTCTTGTTGCGAAGCCCGTATACGATATTGTCGTAAGCGTTCAAATTCGGGAACAGGGCATAATCCTGAAACACGATATTGAATCCGCGCTTGTTCATAGGCACCCGGCTGATGTCGTTGCCATTAAACAGGATCTCGCCTTGATCCATATCGGTTAACCCGAGAATAATGCCGAGAAGGGTCGTCTTCCCGCTTCCGCTCGGACCGAGGAGCGATACAATTTCGCCCGTGCCGATCTCGAGACTGATGTCTTCCAAAACTACCTTTTCGTCGAATTGTTTACGAATATGCTGCAGCTTGAGCAGACGGCTCACCTCCCATAAACACAACCCCAGTATAAAAAGCGAATGTCAATCCAAATCGTCCATTGTGTAAAACTGAAGTAAATTATGCATATGTTGTTCATATATTTTGACTAACTTTATCCTAAATCGACTTCATTGCTTCTCATATTACGTAAAAAAAGCGCCAAACCAGTACTTTGGAGTACCGATTCGGCGCTTTGGCGTTTGACCAAGGCTTACTGTGCTAATTCTGTTGTGAAGTCCGCATAATAGCGGATCAGGAAATCACGAAACGTATGAGCCGCTTTGGATAGGTAATGATGTCTCGACCAGGCCAACAGAAAAGTGCGCTGACACACAGGCTGCTCAATCGGAAGCAGAATAAGTGAGAGTTCTTTTAATTTCGCAGCCTCGGTTAATAAGGCAACCCCCATACCCGCTTTGACAAAAGCACTCATGACGGTCGTATCATCCACCTCGCAAGAAATCTTTGGTTCAAAACCCGCCGATTTACACAATTGATCGGTTAACACCCGGTAGCTGTGTTTCCTGTCCAAACCGATAAAGGGTTCCCCGGCCAACTCGCTTAAGCAGATACGGGTGCGATTCGATAAAGGATGCCTGGAGGGTACTGCCAGAAAAATCTCCTCCCGCAAAAATTCAATACTTTCGATCTCCTCATGTTCAATCGGCAGTGAAGTAATGCAAAAGTCCAGTTCGCCGTCAAGAAGGAGCTCGATCTTCTCCTCGTGCGAGGTCGTTTGGGTAAGGCGAAGATTGACCTTCGGGTGCGCCGATAAAAATGAACTGATAAACTCCGCGTCACACTTGTGGTTCGTTGTGGCCAACACAATACGTCCCTGCTCGAGGCCAGCCTGATCGGCAACCTGGCGTCTCCCCTCTTCCAGCATCGTCAGGGCCGGCTCAACCTGCTGCAAAAACAGTCTGCCATACGAATTGAGGCGGATTTTTTGTTTGTGGCGGTCAAATAGCGGAACTCCTATATCCTGCTCCAGCCGGGCGATCGTTTTGCTGAGGGCTGGCTGGGCGATATGCAATTCCTCGGCTGCCTTCGTCATGTGTTCCAGCCGGGCGACGGTTTGAAAATACTTCAATTGCAATAATTCCATGGATTCCACCCTTCCATTCTGATGGACCGAATCAAGTTTATATCTTTAGAGTTATGAACTTATGACCAATTTATATTTTTAACGGTCATTTATCAACTTTATAATGTGGATGAATCTCCATCTTCACGATGGAACGCAAAGGAAAGGGGACTTACGGAGATGGAGGGTCAAAAGGATGCGGCCAATAAGCTGCTTCATATCATGTATTTCACCTTGATCATATCGGTCATGAACGCAACGATTTTTAACGTGGTGCTCACATCCATTCGCGAGGAATTTATGCTGACGGCTTCACAGGTGAGCTGGATGACCACGGGCTATGGAATCATGTATGCGATCGGTTCAGTGACCTACGGTAAATTGGCAGACCGTTTCCGGCTGAAGGATTTGCTGACTTTCGGCTTCATCCTTATGGTCACGGGCTCGCTCTTAGGGCTGTCGGCACAGCATTACGGGATGATGGTGGCTGGACGGATGCTGCAGGCTGCCGGAGGAGCGGTGATCCCCGCCGTATCCATGATTATACCGGCCAAATATTTCCCTCCGGAAAACAGAGGCCGGGCCATTGGCACGATGGTAAGCGGGCTGGCTCTTGGGACGGCCATTAGCCCTATAGCGGCTAGTCTGGTGACAGGTATGCTTCATTGGCGTATGCTTTTTTGTTTTTCTTTGTTCATCCTGCTGGTTCTGCCTGTATTCCGCAAATATTTGCAGGAAGAACCGGAGCGGACAGGGAGCAAGCTGGATTGGATCGGCGGATTTCTGCTCGCAGGTACCATTGCGTTAATACTTCTTGCTATCACTTATAGTTCATGGCTGTTCTTTGGTACCGGCTTCGTCTTCTTTGCTCTATTCATCCTTCGCATCCGGTCCGCAGAGGAGCCGTTTGTTCAGCCCGCCTTGTTTCATAATCGGCGTTATGTCCTGGGCGTAGGGATTGCTTTGTTAGCGGCAAGCCTGAGTTCCGGAATGCCTTTCATTATGCCGCAGCTGCTCACGAACATAAGCCATATATCTCCCGCATTCATTGGTTTTGTTATGTTTCCGGGAGCCATGGCATCCGCTTTGCTGGGAAGAACAGGCGGGAAACTCGCCGATGAAAGGGGAAATGGCTTTCTCTTCTATCTGGCTGCAGCTCCGCTCTTGGTTTCCTTTGGTATCTTGTCCGTATTCCCCGGGATGCCGCCCGCCTATATATGGATCTTCCTGATTCTAGCCAGCACGGGGCAGACCTTTATCCAGGTAGCTACGTCAAACAGCGTTTCCCTCACTTTGTCACAGGAGCATATGGGTATCGGGATGGGCTTTCTTACCATGATGACATTCATCATCGGAGCCGTCTCTACTTCTTTGATTGGTAAAGTACTTGATTGGGGAGCTCCCGCTCAGCTGAATCCACTGCTCTTTCACGAGCAAGCGATGAGCTACAGCAACGCGTTTTCCCTGCTGTTCACCGTCCTGCTCGTGGTTGTCGCGCTTTATTCTATGCTGGTGCGAGCCCGTAAAACCGTTGGATCCTCAATATCCAGCACACAAAAATGATTTCGAAGGAGATGGAAAGATGACTTCAAACCTGATGCAAGCTGTCCGCATTCACCAATATGGAGGACCAGAGGAGCTGAAATTGGAACAACTGCCTGTACCGGTTCCTAAACCGGAGGAAGTTTTAATTCGCGTGCATGCCGTCGGCGTACTGCCTGTGGATTGGGCGTATCGTCAAGGACTGATGAAGGAGCATGTCCCGCTGCAGCTTCCTTTCATCTCGGGCTCAGCTGTAGCGGGAGTCGTCGCCGATGTCGGTTCCCGTGTATCGAAATTTCGGAAAGGTCAGGCGGTATTCGGCAGAGCCAGTCAAGGCGCATGCGCGGAGTTCGTCACAACAACGGTGGATACCCTCGCAAGCTTGCCGCCAAATCTCTCCTTCCGCGAAGCAGCCACCATCTCAGGAGGTGCTACCACGGCATGGATGGCGCTGTTCGCTCATGGCCATTTGCAGCCAGGCCAGCGTGTTCTGGTTCATGCGGCGGCCGGAGGGGTCGGGTCGTATGCCGTTCAATTGGCCAAATGGAAAGGCGCCGAAGTCATCGGCACATGTTCGGGGGACCACATTGATTACGTCAAATCGCTGGGTGCCGACACCGTCATCGATTATCGAACAACCCGATTTGAGGACAGAGTGCACGATGTGGACTTGGTTCTGGACGGGGTTGGCAGTGACACGCTGGAGCGCTCCTGGTCCATCGTGAAACGCGGGGGAACCTTGCTCTCGCTTGTAGACGTCCCCTCCACGGAGCGGGCTCAGCAATTGGGCATTACTGCGCGGTTCAGCAATGAGCTCGCACCCGATACCGTTTTCCAGCAAATAGGACAGCTGATCGCAGACGGACAAATAAAGGCACCGGTCGGAAGGGAATTTCCACTGCATGAGATCAGGCAAGCTCACGAGCTATGCCAAACCGGCCATGGACGGGGACGAATCGTGCTTCGGGTCGCGGATTGAATTCAGAAGGGCCGGCAACGGCCCTTTTTAGCTGGAGCAAGAGCATGCAGTTTCGGGCAGGATGCTCAACAGAAACCTGTGGCTCCAAGGTATAAACGGTATTGAAGTTGCAAGGTGTAATCAGTACACTGGTATTGACTTAACTTGAATATCTAGGCTTCCACGTCATAAATACAGGTGAAAAACATGCTGCCATTAGAGCGACAAAAGAAAATCATCGATCTGCTGAACGTCCGCAAGGTGCTGAAGATGAACGAGCTGACCGAAGAACTGGGCATCTCCGTGGACACGCTGCGCAGGGACATCAATGTGCTGGCCAATCAGGGGAAAATCGTCAAAATCTATGGCGGCATCAAGCTGGCCGAGCCCAAGTATGGCGAGCCTTCCATGGATGAGCGCATGATCGACCGGCTGGAGGAGAAGGAAACCATCGCCCGGAAATGCAGCGAATACATTCAGGACGGGGATTGTATTTACATCGACAGCGGCTCGACGACATACCATATTGCCAAATACATCAAGGACAAGAAGAAGCTGACGGTCATTACCAACTCCATCCCGGTCATTACCGAGCTGATGAACACCGACATCGAGCTGATGATCATCGGGGGAAAAATCCGTAAGGACGAGCAGTCGGTCGTAACGTTTGAGTATATTTTCAACTTTCATGAACTGAACGTCCTCAAGGCGTTTATTTGCTGCAGCGGCATCACAACCGAACGGGGAATTTCCGACTACAACCTGGAGGAAGCGACCACGCGCAAAAAGATGATCGAGCTGTCCAAAGAGGTTTTCGTCGCCGCCGACAGCAGCAAATTCGGCCGGGACGTCACCATTGCGATCGCGCCGCTGGACAAAATCGATGCGATCGTGACAGACAACCTGGTGGACCGCAGCTATGCCGCCAAATTTAAAAAGACGCAGACGAAGCTTATTATTGCGGACGAATAGCGGCCGAATAACAGAGCAACCGCCTAACGCAAAAGGACTTTCCCTGATCGGCTGGCAAGCCGGGGAAAGTCCTTTTTTTACCTTAAATATGGATATCGTATATATTCAATCGATCAAGCGGTGCTGATACCACTTCTTGCCCATGAAACGCAGCAGGAAGACGGTGCCGCGCACGCCCCACTCACAGTTCATCGCCAGCCAGACGCCGACGATTCCCCAATGCAGCACAATGCCGAGCACATAGCCCAGGATGACCCGGAACAGCCACATCGACAGCATGGAGACCAGCGAAGTGAACTTGGAGTCCCCCGCGGCCCGCAGCGCCGACGGCATAATAAAGCTGATAGCCCAAAGCGGTACTTGCGCGATCAGGTTGATGAGCAGGACCGTGAAGATGTCCCCGACGATCTCTTTCGGCGGGTGGAACAGGCTGACCAGCGGATGGAACAAGGCCATCATGATCACACCCGTCAGCACGAAGGAGAAGGACGCCAGCCACAGGAACGTCTTGGTGAACTTGCGCGCGTCCTCCACGTTTCTCCGTCCAATGCACTGCCCCACTACCGTCACCAGCGTGAGCGAGAGCGCGTTCGCCGGAATTTGAGACACGCCTGCCAGCGACCCGCTGATCGCATTGGTGGCGATGGCGTAAGTGCCAAGGCCGACGATGAAGATCTGGGTCAGCATTTTACCGCCGTTAAAGAACATCTGCTCCGCTGCAAACGGGATGCCGATGGAAAAGATTTTGCGGAGCATCTTCAGGTTCACCTGAACGATGGACCGGAGCTGGAAATGCAGATCGGTGTCCCTTTTCACCAGAAAGTACAGCGCGCAGGCGGCCGCCAGGTACCGGGCAATGTTGATCGCGATCGTCATGCCCAGCACGCCCATATGCAGCAGGTTAATAAACACCAAATTCAGCGCGACGTAGGTCAGGTTCATGAACAGGGACAGCATGAGCGAAGCCCTCGATTTGCCGATCCCGCGCAGCGCCCCGCACACCGCTTCAGTAATGGCGATCCCCACAAAAGACACGCCGCCTCCGAGCAGATATACTTTGGCATTGTCCATGACTTCCGGCGAAGCCGCTCCGAACAGCACGCTGAGCAGCGGTTGGTGGAACAAGACCAGGATCAGACTGAGTGCCAGCGCCAGGATCGCACAGGCGGAGACGGTGCTGGACGCCGCTTTGGAAACCATCAGGTCGTTGCCGCTGCCCTTATACTGCGCGACGACGACCGTTCCGCCCGTCGACATGGCGATAAAGACGCTGACCAGAAAAATATTAAGCGAGTCGACCATATTGACGGCACTAATGGCGGCGACTCCGGCCGAACTGATCATGGCAGCGTTGACCATGTTCAGCGAAATAATAAACGCCTGGTCGATCAGAATCGGAATGAACAGGGAAATAATCTGCCGGTAATCGATCGATTCACCGGTAAGATGTTTGTCTAGCAGGCGCTCGGTGTTCGCCCTAAACTTTAGCTGATACAAGGGATCACTTTCTTTTTGTCGGATTAGGCATCTGGCAGTATGCCCACGTTTTTATAAAATGAAAAAACCCTTCGGAAAGAAGAGTCGGCTTGCCAGGTATGCGGATCTAGGGGTCCACAAAGGACATAACGTCTTGAAAAAACGGCTCCTCAAAGGTCTGCCGCGTTAATCAATCATACATATCGTATAGCAGGTTGGCTTTTTTCCTCTGGTTGAGGTTATCACCGGGGGTGGTCCCTGTCAACGGTTAATTTCTGTGTTTTTTCAACGGTATGAAAATATGGTTTATTCCGGTCCGTTTAAAAGGGATTTCGTTGGTCTTCAGCGAATACAATGGAGTTTTGAAACGAATAGGGATGGAGGATTCATCGATGGAACTATCTCCTCGTTGTTAGGCATCAACTAACCGTTGGAGGCTCATTCACAAGGCGGTGGTTTTTTAGTCACGGAAAAGAAAGGAGAGCCAAATGAAACGGAGTCGACTTAAAGTCAGTCAAATCGTGATCACTCTGGTCTATCCCATGGCCTTCTTCTGCTTTTTAAATCTGGATCAGCAGTTGGATTCGTGGGCGATCCCTATTGCCGTTTTGATTCTATTTAGCTTACTGTGGGAAAACCTGACCTATCTGCTGATATCCAACCTATTCACCTGGGTGATCGCAATTCCTCTATGGTTGGTCATCAGAGCACCAATGGAAGAACAAACCTTTGCTATTTTCACGGCCTCCCTTCCGTTCATCATCCTGCTATATATCGGGTGCGTTCTCATCCCTGAAATGCTGATCGTCTCCGCAAAAAACTTCATCATAAAAGAGTTCAAACGCCGAAATACAACGAAGTAACGGCGGTAACCCCGACCACAGCTATAAACGCAAAAAAGCCGCTGTCTCCAGCGGCACTACAGCACTTATGTACGCTAAATAGAACGACTAACCGGCTATTTGCTGTTTCTTAACCATTGAGATCCTGTAAACTCCCACTTTCCTTTACCCATGAAAAAACTGTAGTTGTTGTTTTCATCTCTACTCCAGTGTAGGCTTTTGACCGTTCCTTCTCTTTGATTAAAAATAGGGCTCCACTCAACTCCACCATCCATAGAAACGTAGAATAGGCCTTTCGATGATTCTGCTGATTCGTCCGTTTGAGTTGTCATCATAACACATATGTCTTTATTCAAAAAGTAAGGGAGAACGGCCTTTATGTTTGAGCTTTTTAACTCGCCTGGAACAGGCAGGTTAAGATCGAACCACGACTTACCTCCATCGATTGACTTATAAGCCCCAACCTTCCCTTCAGCTGGTGTATTCGTTACAATCCAGCCGGTATTTGCATCGGTAAATGTGAAGGACTCTGCCCCGCCAGGTATTGTGCTGCCTTCCTGGTCACTGCTTGTCACGATAGTCCACGTTTTACCTTGATCTGTGGATTGAGATAAAACCATGTTTACTGCAAACATTCCGATGGGTTCATACTGCGCCTTCCAAGTTATGTTTCCCGTAATGGCAGTTTCTTCTTTTGTTGACTGGGGATCTTGGCCCTGAGAATTCGTTTTTTCCGAATGAATCAATGTGGAGGGAGTATTCGCATTCTCTTTAACGTTGGAGTTACCCGAACACCCTGTAAAAATTAGAGATAGCATGACGATTGAGATAAAATAAACAGATCGCCTCATTAAGAACACCCCAATCCGGTTTTACTATATAGATGCCAAGTATACCCGGATTGTTTCTCTCAACAATAAACAAGTGCCGCTATTACTTATTCAGGCTGTCGAGAACGATCTCGGCAGCCTGAGCCGCCGCCCCCAGCGGCTATTCAACATATATGCGCTGCACCCGGCTGCCGATCCGGCTCACGATTTCGTTGGTGACCGTATGGCAGCGCGCGGCGATCTCGCCGGCGGTGATCTGCTCATCGCCATCTTGGCCGATCAGCGTGACGGTGTCCCCTAGCATTACGTCGTCGACACCAGTGACGTCGACGGTCAGCTGATCCATGCAGATGTTGCCGATGATGGAGGCCCGCTGCCCGCGGATCAGGACTTGTCCACCCCCGTCCGACAGCATCCTTGGAACGCCGTCGGCATAGCCGATGGACACCGTGGCGATCCGGATATCGCGTTCCGGAACGAAGCGGCGTCCGTAGCCGACCGGCTGGCCGGCCTGCACCTCCTTCACCTGCGTCACGGTCGCCTTGAGCGCCAGCACAGGCCGCAATTCGGCCTGGCACCGCACGGCGTCGCCCTCCTGGCTGAGCAGGCCGTACAGCGCGATCCCCGGCCGGGCCCGGTCATAGCACAGCTCAGGGTAATTCAGCATGCCGTAGCTGCTCTGAAGATGCACAAGGCCTGGATCGATGCCGGCTTCCTTGATTTGCGTCACCACACCATCAAAGTGAGCGATCTGCCGGCGCGTAAATTCGGTCTCCTCCGGTCCAAGTCCGTCCGACATGGACAAATGACTGAATATGCCCGTCACCCGAAGATTGACAAAATCATAGCACCGCAGAATCGACTCCTTATCCTGGTGGGGCACGCCGAGCCGGTTCATGCCGGTATCGATTTTGACATGTACCTCCAGGTCGATACCGAGCGCCTCCAAGGCCTGTCCGTATTCCAAACTTACCATCGTCTGCGTCAGATGGTACCTGGCTAAATCGGCGGCCCTCTCTGGATCGGTGTAGCCAAGGATTAGAATCTCCCCCTGGATGCCTTGTTCCCGCAAAAGGATCCCTTCCCCGATTTCCGCCACAGCGAAGCTATCCATCCCCGAACGGTTCAAATGCCCCGCGATCTCCGTAATACCGTGTCCGTATGCATTAGCTTTAACCACCGCCATCAGGCGGCACCCGGAAGGGAGAAGCCGCTGAAGCTCTGCGGAATTATGCCGCAAGTGATCCAGGCTGATTTCCGCCCACGCCCGGTGGGATAAGGAAGGCCGGGCTTCTCTCTTTTCGCCTGGAGAAGTAAGCGAGTATCCCCATCTCACAGGGAACGTCTCTGCACGAAGACGATGCGCCCTCAACCCACCAGCCCCTTCCGCAAATCATGGAAGACGGTGATGATGCAGCCGTCCACATTGTTCCCTGAGCACTCCACTCTCGTTTCGGGGCGGACCTTAATCGTCAGCACCTGCTCTTCTTCATGAACAGGAACATAGTACATCTCCACAAGATGTTCCTTCACCTTTTTGAACAGATGCGGACCATCTAGGGTGAACTGCTTCAAGTAGTCCGTGTATTCCTCCAGGCACATCCCATACTGCTCCATGATGATGGCATGCGGCACCCCCACATAGCGAAAATGCCAAGGCTCACAGGCAATGTGCGTCAGATGCTCTTTGCCCTGCTTGTAACGCTGGATGAAGCCATGCTCCGCTGCCAGCTTCCGGAAAGAGGCATAAACGCCACCCTCCGGAAACGAAGGGCATAAATAGTCGACCCCCGTATGCTTATCGCCCACATCGGCCGCCAGTCCGGTCTGGTGTTCGCTTTCTCCGGGACGAGCCACGTAACTCGCAGTAAAAATCTCCCCGTTCTCCACCAGCGACCGGTCGTAGATGCGCTGCTGCTCCATCGCGGTGCGGTAGCCGCTGACCACTCCGATGCCTCCCCGGCCCCCGCAGGCGTCCAGCAGCGCCTCCAGCTGCTGCAGGCAGCTGCGTTCCAGACGCATCACCCGCTCATGAGTGCTGGCATGAGCGAGTGATTCCACGGGAGCGAGGCTCTTGGAATAAGGCGCCTGGCGGAGCGGATGCTCGCTGTTAATGAGAACCAGGTGGCCCCGGTGAACCATGCTCGGCTGGATGTGAATCACGCGGCCTTCCGTGCCTACAACCCCGATCATCGGACCACCTCCATCGCTTCGGCCAGCTGGATCAGCCGGTCCATCAGGTCCGGGTACGGCAGGTGGCTGGCCCGCATCATGTTCGGATAGCGGCTGGCGGCCGTGAAACCGGGCATCGTATTCACCTCATTGAATACGATCCGCTCCCCTTCGGTAATGAACATGTCCACCCGGGCCAGGCCGCGGCAGCCAAGCGTCCGGTAGATGCGGCGCGCGGTCTCTTTGACCCGGTTCGCCGTTTCTTCCGAAATCCGGGCAGGCAGATGGATCTTAGACGAAATCAGCTGGTATTTTTCCGTATAGTCAAAAAACTCGCCCTGCAGCTCGATCTCGTCGATTTCTCCGATGAACGGCTCCCGATGACCCAGGACCGCGCAGCCCACTTCAAATCCGGCAATGTTCTGTTCGACCACCACTTTGTCGTCATGCTGCAGCGCCTCACGGATGCCGTCCATCAGCGCCAGCCTGTCGTACGCCTTCGTAATACCGAAAGAGGAACCGGACTTGGCCGGTTTGACGTAGACGGGATAGCCCAGCGTCTCAGCCGATTTGGCGGCCGCATACAAGTCGTCTCCTGCGAGGACCGTGACCGAACCCGCCACTTCCACTCCGGCTGCTTTGACCAGCTTGCTGGCAACCTCCTTGTCCATACAAAGGGCAGAAGACAGTGTGCCGCAGCCGACAAAAGGAATGCCCGACAGCTCCAGCAGCCCCTGCAGTGTGCCGTCTTCCCCATTTTTGCCGTGAAGAACCGGGAATACGACGTCCACCGGCGTCAATCGGTATTCCGTCCCGACCAGCTCCACGATTCCGCCCGTTTCCCTGCTTGGTGGCAGAAACGCGGGGATGCAACCCGGATGCTGATGCCAGCGGTCCCTGCGGATCTCCTCCGGATCTCCGTGGTACCTCAGCCAGGCTCCCTCCCGGGTAATGCCGATGAGCACCAGCTCATATTTAGCCTTGTCCAAATGATCTATGACGGAAGCCGCCGATTGCAGCGAGACTTCATATTCCGTTGAGCAGCCGCCAAACAGCACGGCGATCGTTTTTTTCTGCATCTCTTTCTCCCCATTTCCGGTCCGGTGCCCACTCCGCGTGAGCGCCTGAGCGTGAACCTAAGATGCTTTTGATTATAGGAAGAGGATGTTAAGCAAACAGAAATTAATATTAAAGGAAATCTAAAGAAAGATTAAGAGCCGTTCCCGCTGGCATGAACGGGCATCCATGCTCAACCAATGCAGAGCCCGATGTTGCCAAACTGCTCGCCGGCCGCCGTCTGCCTGAAAAAAAAGGGACGATGGCTGCAAGTGCAGCATCCTCCCTATTGGCTCCCATTCGGCATTACTGCTGCTGGGACTTGTCGTATTCCTTTTTGGCTTTGTAGGCGAAAACCGAGTAGACGATAATCATAACCGGAATGACCATCCAGACGATCCCGCGGAACAGCGCAAACGGCGTCTCGAACAGGAACGCCTGCCAAAATCTTGGGCCGCTCATTTCCCACAATCCCGGCGTGTAATACAGCGATTGGGGCTTCAGGATGACGGATGCATCAATGGCATCGGTCGAAATCAGCGCCGCGAAAATCGGGATAAAGCAGCAGCACAGCGTCATCCACATGTCGGAAATCCGCTTATACCGGGCTGCCTTGGAGTCGGCATCGGAGAAAATATCCTCGTTCCCCTGGTCACCGTTCTGTTTAAAATATTGAGCACCCGACCCCTTCGTGCCGGCGATATGCGTCCAGCCGCTGTCCTCGAACAGGGCAACATAATCCTCAAAGTCCCGCTGATTCTTAAACGTGCGGAAGTCGATCCGGTAGTTGGCTTCCTCCGGTACGCTTCGCTCGAATCGATAGCCGAAGGACTTCCGGACAAGCGTATAGCCCTGCCGGGCCATGTCGTTCAGCCACTTTTCTTCCTGGTCCAAATTCGTAAAAAATTTATATTTTTTCATGCAGCAACTCCTCCTTGCCCCACTGCATATTGGTTACTTCGATCATATGGCGCATCCGCTCGTAATCCTGTCTCAGCATTTCCCGTCCTAGATCCGTGATGACATACACCTTTCGGCGGCTGTCCTCGCTCGCGGCCGGCTGGATGAATTTCTGCTTCAGCAGATTGTCCACCGCCCCGTACAGCGTGCCGGCCGCCATCCGGACCTGCCCCGCGCTGAGCTCCTCCACCTTCTGCATAATCAGGTAACCATGCGCCGGCTCCAGCAGCGCCAACAAAATATAATATACCGTTTCGGTCAGCGGTAAATGTTTATCTCTGCTCAATGAAGTGCCTCCCTTTTGCTCAGTCACACTTTATATCGTTCAACTGTATACTTACACTATATACAGTGTAACTGTATATTGCAATAGCGAAAAGGCCAAAACCCGGAAGAATCGGGCTTGGCCTTCTTTTTTCAAACGGTCTCCATCCTTGCGGGAAGCATCTGCTTGCGCCGATAGATCGATAACAGCAGCCCCATGGCGCAAAAATCAATCACCTGCGTGAACCCGCCATAGCCGACAAAGGGCAGGCTCTGCCCCACGATGGGCACCACACCGTACGCCATAAGCAGCGGCCACAACAGCCGAATGCCAAATACGACGATGAACGCGGAAAATATACAGGTGGCATATTCATCCCTAATGGACACGCTCATCTTCCAAATTCGTATCATGAATCCAGTGACCAGCAGCCCGATGACGATCCCGGCACCCCATCCAAAACAGTAAATAAGATACGGATACATCGATTCGTCATAGATAAAAGGGAGGGTTTCGTTCGCCGCCGCAAATCCGTGGCCCGTCCACCCCGCCGAACGGATCGCTCCGATCGTCTGCAAGGTCTGGTAATCCTTATCCTTTTCGCTCAAAAAGGAGTGCAGCCGCTCCACAAGGTAAGGGGTTTGCGTTAGTTTATATATGTACAAAGAAAGGATCGGCAGTCCAACGGCCATCAGAGGAAACCGGTTGTGCCTCAGTGCAATAATTCCAAATCCCGCTAAATAAATGCAGCCGTACAGCAAGGAGCCGCTCTGCCAATACAGTACGACCGGAACGACCATTTGGGCCGCGAACTTGATCCAGCCGACAATATCGCTGTGTCGGAACCTATAGTTCAATCCTGAAGCCGCAATGAGTAATGGTAATATGGATGCAGCCATCACATTAATGGCAAAGGAACCGATCGCCAGACTGGTCGTCTGCCCATTCGTCGTGATGCCTACCTTCAACGTTAAAGCCATTAAGGCGATGGTCCCGCAGAATATTACTCCGGAAAACTTCCTCAGCTTTCGGTAGTCCAGGAAATAACAAATAAACAGACCGGCAAAACCTAGCGCAACATAAAACAGCTTCTTCTCAAAAAACTGAGCGAGCATCCAAATCCTTCGGCCAGACATCTGCACATTCAGTAATCCAAACAACCCCACAATCGTCAGCAGCCCCAATAGAACAACAAGCTTCCAGTCGAACACAGGTTTATGCGCCCGGTGAAGGCTTCGTCCGATGTCGTCGGGATCGCCCATCAGCTTAATCGCTTCCTGCGCACAATGCTCTTCAGCAACTCCTTCGGATGCCAGCATGTCCATCCGTTCCGCAATATGACTTCCCAGCTCCTCACGGATTTCAGCATGCATGGATTTAACGCGGATATGCCGGCATACCCGGTCAAGAAACTCCTGAACCGCCGCATCCTTTTCCACAGCCCGCATCAAATCCCCTCCCCGATCACCGTATCAACCGCCGTGCGGAAACGAACCCATTCCTGCTGCTTTTCTTTCAGCTGACTCCGGCCCTGGTCGGTTATCCGGTAGTACTTCCGTTTGCGGCCGTCATGTGTGCTCCAGTAAGCTTCCAGCCAGCCTTCCGACTCCAGTGTGTGCAGGATGGGATATAAAGTTCCCTCTTTCATGGAAAAAACGCCCTCAGAGCTCTTCTCGATTTCCTTGATTAATTCGTAACCGTACATTTCCTTCTTGTTCAGCACCGTCAGCAGCAAAATGACCGTGCTGCCCTTGAGCAGCTCTTTATTAATCGCCATGATCTTCTCCTAATACCTAGATTTACAATACATCGTAATACTATGTATATGAGTATATCGGACACCATTTGGATTGGCAATAGATGGGAACAAAATGACGAGGAAGGCAATAAACCGCATATCAAAAGAAGCCCCCTCCTCCAGTGGATACTGAAGAAGGGAGCCATATTGAGGCATAGCTCAGCCGCCGCTGAGACCTCGTGTTTCGTATAACGGTGCCCCATTTCTAACCCCAAACCCAAGCCTTCCTGTCGCTCCAAACCAAACGAAGGCGAGACTTCGTTATTTTACTATCCACCTCACCACTCTAAAAATCACAAACAAAACAGCACTGATGCCCACTAAAAGCAGTCCCTCCACCACGATGGAGTCAAGCAGCCCGGAGGGTGCATTTCCAATAAGCGCAGCGATGCCCGCACCGGCGAACTGCGCTGCAATCACCAATACCGAATCCAGCAGTGAACGGTACCACCGGACACGTTGGCGCCAGTATGCGCCGGTCAGCACCAACAGCAGGACATTTACCAGCGTAACGGCCGTCGACGCGGAATTGTCCGCGAATGCGCCGTCTAAAATGGGCCAGGAAGGCATCCACGCTGCGGCCAAAATCAAGTTAATTGCGGCGACGCCTAGAAAAACAGGCCGGAACAACCGCTTATCCCTTCGTTTTTCTTCTGCTTCTATTCTGGCCTTCATGTCCGGGCTGATCCACGCGGGGATATCTCTCCGCTCACGGCTTCCGATCTGCAGCGGGTTGGCACCCGGCTCATACTCGGCCTTCGGCAGCTCGGCATATGCGGTTTGGTAGTTCTCCGCCCTAACAATCTTCACGTTCGCCTCTGTCCTGTACACCGGAATCCCGTGCTTTCGGAACTCCGTTACCCAGGCCTCCAATTCATTGGGATTCTCTAATCCGAAAACGGAATATTGGATATGGCCCTCTCCATCAACCCATTTCATGACGATGTTGGCACCGATCACATAAAACCCGATGCTGCCTTCTCCCTTGGGCTGGTACCTTGTCGTCCTCCCGATCAGCACCTCCTGCATTTGAGTGAACGGTACCAGATGCTCGGACTCTTCGCCGGTCTTGATTTGCTTAACGTATGTATAATAGCCTTCCTCCCGGAGTTCGTACCGGAGCAGCACCTTTTGCGGCATCCGGACGATTCTGAAGATCAGCCACAGCATACCCGTCAAGAACAGTCCAATCACTGTGATAAAGCTGCCTACCACCCAATCTCCCTTGATCAGCCAAAAAACACCGTACCCCATAAATCCAAGAACGAGGGCTCCCATCAATCCAACGAGTCCCCAGTTCAACGCTTTAGCCGTCCGGGACGGCTGGTTGGAATATTTCAGTTGGCCTTCCTCACGAAGCTCTACCATCATCGTCCTCCTGTACGTAAGTGGATTTTCCTGGAATATTTCTACGCTCTAACTGGAGAAAATGTTTCATCGCAACGCTGTACCTTTCGGTTTCGTTTTCAGCGGTTACAGCCAACATATGTGCAGGGACGAATGCAAAAAGCCCGGCCAAGCAGCTAACGCTGCCCGTCCGGGCTTTCATCCAAACCGCTGTGATCACCGAATAACGGTTCATCACGTACGCGGCTTCACTCAAGCTTATAGCGTGCTTACAGTACCTTCTCCAGGAAGCTGATCGTACGCTCGTTTTTCGGCCGGCCGAACACTTCCTCCGGCGGTCCTTCCTCCACGATGTAGCCGCCGTCCATGAAGATGACCCGGTCCGCCACCTCGCGGGCGAAGCCCATCTCGTGCGTGACGATCATCATCGTCATGCCTTCACGGGCCAGATCCTTCATGACGCCGAGCACCTCGCCGACCATCTCGGGGTCGAGCGCCGACGTCGGCTCGTCGAACAGCATGACGTCGGGATTCATCGCGAGCGCGCGGGCGATCGCCACCCGCTGCTTCTGCCCGCCCGACAGCTGGCTCGGGAACGCGTCCGCCTTGTCAGCGAGTCCGACCCGCTCCAGGAGGCGCATCGCCGTTTCGCGCGCCTGCTTCGCGTTCATTTTGCCCAGCTCCATCGGAGCGAACATAATGTTCTTGAGGACGCTGAAATGCGGAAACAGGTTAAAATGCTGGAACACCATACCAATATTTTCGCGGGCCTTGTTGATATCCGTCTTTGAATCGTTCAGATCCTGGTCATCAACGATGACACGGCCTGCAGTGATGTCCTCAAGCCGATTGATGCAGCGCAGAAACGTACTTTTCCCCGATCCGGAAGGACCGATTACGCATACGACTTCGCCTTCCTTGACCTGCATATCGATTCCTTTCAGCACCTGATTGGCGCCGAAGCTCTTCTTTAATCCTTCAACCCTGATTTTACCCACGGCGCAATCTCCCTTCCAAGAAGCCTGAAAGTTTCGTTAAGATCGTGATCACAATCAAATACATGATGGCTACAACCAGCCAAATATCAAATGACGAGAACGTTCTGGCGATAATAATTTTGCCGGACTGCGTCAGCTCGACCAGACCGATCGCCGACAGAATCGACGTATCTTTCAGCGTAATGACCAACTGGTTGATAAACGCCGGAATCATGACGCGGATCGCCTGCGGGATGATGATCTTCATCATCGCCTTGCGGTATGGCAAACCGAGCGAACGGGCCGCTTCCATTTGGCCGCGGTCGATCGACTGAATGCCGCCCCGAATGATTTCCGTTACATAAGCGCCAGCATTCAGAGTCAGCGTCAGAATGGCCGCCAGGAACAGTGGCATCGTAAAGCCGAAGGCCTGCGGAATACCAAAGTAAATAAAGAAAGCTAGGACGATCAGCGGAATGCCGCGGAAGACGTCGACGAATACCGTTGCCAAACCGCGAAGAAACTTATTGCGACTCACCTTCATAAAGCCGAAAATCAACCCCAGGATAAAGGCGAAGAACAGCGATACGATCGTGTACAGCAGCGTCTTGCCCAGACCCGTCAGCAGCGGCGGCAGCGAATCCTGAATCAGTCCCCAGCGGCTTTGATTTGCCGGTCCGGACGCATTTTCACCCAGATATTTCTCGAGAATCTGGTCATACTCCCCGCTGGCTTTGAGATTGGTCAGGCCGGTGTTGAACTTTTGCATCAGCTCCTGGTTCTTGCCTTTGCTGACCGCAAAGCCGTAGGAGCCGCCTGCTTCCTTCTCGGTTACGATCTTGAGTCCATTGTTCTGGTTTACGCCATAAGCTAGCACAGGATAATCGTCAAAGCAGGCCACGGAGTTTCCAGTTTTGACATCGTCGTACATTTGCGAGGAATCGTCGAACGGGACGATGGTAAATCCGTATTTCGAGGCGATGGATTCGGCGAAGCTGTAGCCTTCTGTACCTGTCTTTACGGCTACCTTTTTCCCTTTCAAATCCTCATAGCTCTTGATGGTGTCATTGTTCTTGCTGATGGCCATCACCACGCCGGATTCGAAATAGGACTCGGAAAAGTCGAATTTCTGCTTCCGTTCGTCGGTAATGCTCATCCCTGCGATGACGCCGTCCACCTGGTTCGACTCCAGCGCTTGAACGGCTGCGTTAAAGCCCAGTGGCTTGATCTCATACTTAAAATTCTGATCCTTGGCGATGGCCTCCATCAGATCCATATCGATCCCGACAAACTTGCCGCTGACGTCCTGAAACTCAAACGGAGCAAACGTAATGTCGGTACCGATGACATAGGTTTTGCCGGAATCCGGCGCAGCTGCGGCGCTTCCCGTCCAACCAGACCATCCGGTCACCACGAGGAGCAGCAGCGCTAATGAAAATAATGATACCTTAAAAGATGATTTCATGTGTCCTCCCCTTCTCGGTCAACGCCGAATGTTGTCCCCTTCATACTTTTTCTTTTTTGGTGGCAGGTATTCTCCCACCTAATATCCTATTTTACCAAAAAACCAATCATTCCTAAAAATACATTTTCAACCATTTTCTTTAGTTCAATCTAACCATTAACCAAGAAATTTACTACTAAGACTAACACAGTCTGCAGATAAAGGAAGCAAGTTAGCTATCATTCATTACCCATTCGAGACAAGTTTGCCTAACCATCATTAGAACTTTCGCAAAATATAGTCAAGCTATAAGATCAGTATGATCTTGACGGTCAAAGTTAACCACGACTATAATTCAATCAATTCATTGAATATTATAGCAAGGTGGGAATAGATATGGACCACGATTTTCCCGTTCGTGCTTTCAAAGACGACTTGTACCGGCAGTTTGCCCGAATCGGGAAATGCTTGTCCAGCGATAAACGGCTCGAGCTCATGCATTTGTTATCCCAAGGACCCAAGTCTGTTGAAAAATTGGCCGAGGCCACAGAAATGAGCGTAGCCAACGTATCGCGGCATCTCCAAATTTTACTGGATGCCAACCTGGTGAAGTATAGCAAGCGGGGGACGTATGTCATCTACTGCTTGGCTGGTCCCCATATTGAGGGCTTTTTGAATGCTCTATGGCGAATGAGCGAAACGCAGCTGGCCGACATCACCCGGGTAAAAAACGACTTTCTGAGTCAGTGCGAGGATGTTCAGACCCTGTCTTTAAATGAAGTATTGCGCAAAATGGACGAAGGCATGATTTTACTGGACGTACGCCCGGCCGATGAATTTGAAGCAGGACACATTCCCGGGGCGATCTCTGTTCCGATGGAGGAGCTTTATCAATATATGCAAAGTCTGCCCAAGGAAACTCCAATTGCTGCATATTGCCGCGGACCTTACTGCGTTGCAGCGGCCGAGGCGGTTGAGAAATTGCAGCGTGAGGGCTTTACAGCATTCCGGGTGGAGGAAGGAGTTTACGAATGGCGGGAATTTCAAGCACAGAGGTAACGAAACGCATTTATCTGGACTATAACGCCAGCACTCCGTTAGATCCGGAAGTGCTCCAGGAGATGCTGCCGTTTTTCGAGCATCACTATGGCAATCCTTCTTCCTCGCATTGGGCGGCAGCTTCACTCAAAGAAACGATCGAGCACGCCAGAAGCCGGATCGCCGCAGCGATTGGGGCGAAATCCAGTGAGGTGATTTTTACCAGCGGAGGAACCGAAGCCAACAATCACGCTTTAAAAGGGGTTTACTTTGCATCCAACCAGCCCCGCAGACATATCATCACGACAACCATTGAGCATCCGGCGATTCTCAATCCCTGTGCCTTCCTCGAAACGCTGGGCGCGGAAGTGACCTACGTTCCCGTTGATCACTGGGGCCGGGTGTCACCGGCAGATATCGAGCGTGCCATCCGCGAGGATACCATTCTCATTTCGGTCATGCACGCCAACAGCGAGGTCGGAACGATTCAGCCCATTGAAGAGGTGGCCAGTATCGCCAAACGCTACGGTATCCTGGTGCATACGGATGCTGCACAGTCTTTTGGCAAAATCCCGGTGAACGTCGATGCCTTGGGCGTCGATTTGTTATCTATCGCCGGTCATAAGCTGTACGCGCCCAAGGGTATCGGCGCACTGTATGTGCGTGAAGGCACGACACTCGCCCCGTTTGTGCATGGGGCAGGCCATGAATCCGGCCGGAGGGCAGGAACGGAAAATGTGCCTTATATCGTCGGATTGGGCAAAGCCGCAGCACTGGCAGCGCAGAAGGTCGGTTCCCGTGAAATCCGAAACCTCCGGGAGGCATTGAAGGAAGGGCTCAAGGAAGCCTTTGGAGACCAGGTCCGGTTTAATGGCGATCCCGGCAACCATCTGCCCAACACGCTCAACGTAAGCTTCCTTGGGCTGAGCGGGCAGGAGATTTTGGGTCGTTTTCCGGAAATCGCCGCTTCCACCGGATCCGCCTGCCACTCCGGAAGCACAACCCTTTCACCGGTGCTGCGGGCGATGGGCCTTAGCGATTACGAAGGGCTGGGAGCGATCCGGTTCAGCTTGGGCCGGTACACCACCAAAGAAGAAGTGGAGACCGTTATTTCTTTATTCCAGGACCGTCTGCAGTGAGGGTAACAGCAAATCTTTTACGAATCGGTTCGTCTAATATAGGGAGGAACAATAGATGTCAGAGACCACGGTTGTAGAAAGGGTGAATCCCCTCCCTGCACCTCTAAGGCAGTACGTTGAATCGCCTGAGAGGCAGCGGCAGCTCCATAAAAGGACGATGTTGATCGTCATCATTTCGCAAATTTTCGGCGGGGCCGGTTTTGCTGCAGGGGTTACGGTAGGAGCGCTGCTTGCCCAAGACATGCTTGGATCCGACAGCTATGCCGGGGTTCCTTCCGCCTTAATTACGTTAGGATCAGCAGCGTCCGCCCTGATCGTCGGCCGTCTGTCCCAGCGGTTAGGGCGCCGGACAGGGCTGGCAGCGGGCTTCCTGGCAGGCGGGCTTGGTGCGCTAGGCGTCGTTTTGGCAGCCCTCATAAGCAATCTGGCACTTCTCTTTATTTCTTTGCTGGTGTACGGCACCGGAACGGCAACAAACTTACAGGCTCGGTATGCCGGGACGGATTTGGCCTTGCCAACGCAGCGGGCTAAAGCGATCAGCGCCGCTATGGTCTTCACCACATTCGGTGCAGTGGCCGGACCGAATCTGGTCAATATCACGGGACGGTTTGCCACTTCCATAGGTTTCCCAGCGCTTTCGGGTCCATTCATGCTGGCTGCTGCAGCATTTATTATAGCCGGCGTCGTCCTCCTCATCTTCCTTCGGCCAGACCCGCTGATCGTGGCCAAGGCCATGGCGGAGGCACAGCGGGCAGATGAAAGCCTGAATGGCACGCAGAGCACCGGAGTAAAAGACGCGGCCATGAATAAAACGGGAATCATGATCGGTGCGACGGTGATGGTGCTGACCCAAATCGTGATGGTGGCCATTATGACCATGACACCGGTCCACATGAAGCATCACGGACACGGGCTGGGCGAGGTTGGCCTCGTCATCGGCATCCATGTGGCTGCGATGTTTCTGCCTTCGCTGATTACCGGCGTTCTAGTCGATAAGTACGGACACACTCTGATGTCCTATGCTTCCGGAATCACCCTGCTTGCGGCAGGCTTGTTGGCTGGGCTCGCGCCCGGAGAATCGATGGTATTTCTTGTTCTTGCGCTTGCCCTCCTTGGGCTGGGCTGGAACTTTGGCCTGATTAGCGGAACGGCAGCCATTGTCGACGCGACGCCTCCCCATACTCGGGCGAAGACCCAAGGCACGGTGGATGTGCTCATTGCCTTAGCCGGGGCTTCGGGAGGAGCGTTATCCGGCATGGTTGTGGCCCAATCCAGCTACTCCGTACTTTCTTTAGCCGGAGGATTCCTGTCCCTGCTTCTAATTCCGGTTATTGTCTGGTCGCGGAAAAAGAAAGCTTGATGCGATCTTCAACCGATACTCCCTCGTGGCTTTAATTAGGAAGCGCCGGGTTTGGGTATTAAGGTGATCATTACAATAGATCCCCCTTTCGTTTGTTTCGGTTTGCTGCAACGGCAGCCGGGCAGGACGAAAGGGGTTTTTTCTATGCTTCAATCGTTCCCAGGCTGATGCGCCGATCAGGCCATCCTCCTGTTCTTGTCTCAACGGAGCTGCTGCTGAACAGCCCGCCGCGAGCTCATTTTCGTGAATATTTTTTGCATCAGACCCGGTCCGGAAATCCGGCTGTTCTGAAACGCGGCGATGCGCCATTCGCCGTTTTGCTTTACAACCACATTGGTGTTAATGGAGTCACGTTTCTTTGGCGCCTGCTTCTGCCATCTCATTTTGACGGCGCCCAGTCCGTGAAAGATCGCCAGCTCCGGCGTAATAAAGTCGATTTTCGCAATCTCCCCGTCCAGCGTAGACCCTCTCAATACGCCGTTCCACAGCTCCTGATGCACATCGGCAATCGCCTTTCTTCCTTTCAGGTGCTCGCCTTGAAAAGTAACGTAGTCGGCCTGGTCGGTAAAGCATGCCCCGTAAGCCTCGCCATCCCCTTTTCCCCAAGCCCATTTCAGCTTTTCAAACAGCTGCTCAATTTCCTTCCGGTCTTGCGCCTGATGTGTATTCATGTTCATCATCCTTCATCTCCTTTGATTGAATGGCCGCCTGATTACGCGGATTTCTTTGCTATTCAAGAAACGTTTCGCTGACATTAACTGGACCAACTAATTATCTTGATTTATATAATATCTTGATTAATTAAGATAATATGCGGCCGGAGGTGATTTGTCAATAGATCCCTTAAGTTTTTTTAAAAAGAAATGAAGAACATCCCACCCCGTCAGCGAAAAATCAAAAAAAATCCCGGCCCCTTCGGACCGGAATCAAGCATGGTTATGGTGTTGGCAAGAAACAGGCTGGCATTCCCGCTTCCCGCCGGAATGGAATTCCTAGTGGTTGGAATGACTCATTAAATGACCCGTGATTACATTACACGGCTAATTTCGTTTGGACCGCAGCTTCCGGAGCCGTCTGCTCCTTCTTCATTTCCTCCATGGCGGCCAGTCCGGCCGTATTCAGCACATTCCATGGCTTGTTGTAATGCGGCTGGAAGAAGAAGTCCACAAAAGCCAGCTCCTGCACCGTCATCCGGTTCTGGATGCATACCGACAGCGTATTGGCCGCTTGGGTCATATCCGCCTTCGACATCACCTGGGCCCCGACGATCCGGCCGCCGGCCGCTTCGAAGACCAGCTTCAGCATGACATCATCGTAGGTCGGCATGAACTCCGGACGGTTGTTTTCATGGATTGTTACAGTTTTCACATTCAAGCCTGCAGCAAGTGCGGCGGCCTCGGTCATGCCCGTCGAAGCGATGTTCCAGTCAAACAGCCGGATGGCCGACGTTCCCTGGGTACCCTGGTAGCGCACGGTCGGCTGCACTAAATTCATACCGGCCAGCGTACCCATCCGCACCGCATTGGTGGCCAGTGGAATGTACATCGCCGTTCCCGTCGGATTGTAGCGTACGGCACAGCTGTCGCCAGCGGCCAGCACATCAGGGTTGCTGGTGCGCATATAGTCGTCGACGATAATCGCGCCGTTCGGCAGCATGTCGACTTGACCCTTCAGCAGATCCGTGCCGGGACGGAAGCCGATGCACAGCACAACCATATCGGCTTCAAACGTGCCTTCTGTGGTGACGACCTCGCGCACTTTGCCTTCGCTGCCGCGGAAGCCTTCCACCATCCGGCCCAGCGCCAGCTGCACGCCGCGGTCCTTTAGCGTCTGCTCGGCCAGGTCGGTCAGATCGCGGTCAAGGTACTTGGCCATGACACGGTCCATGTTATCGATCAGAGTGACCTGCTTGCCAAGCTCGCGGAACGCTTCGACCAGCTCGATACCGATATACCCGGCGCCGATGACGGTGATGCGCTCTGCATCCGCAGCGCGGGCAACGATTTCCTGCGCGTGAGCGTAGTTTTTGCACAGCTGGACATTGTCCAGATCGATTCCTTCCATTTTCGGAATAACCGGCCACGAGCCTGTGGTGACCACCAGCTTATCATAGCTGTCCGTAAATTCTTCGCCGGTCACCAGGTTGCGGACATTCAGCGTCTTGGCGTTGGTGTCGACGGCCAGCACTTCGTGCCGCATCCGGGTCACAGCGCCGAGTCCGGCCAGCTCTTCCGGATTGCTGTAGAACAATCCGCCAGCGTCCTTAACGACGCCTCCGACGTGAAGGGCGATGCCGCACGACAGGAACGAAATGTTATCGTTGCGTTCGTACACCGTAATTTGGGCTTCCGGGTGCTGCATGGCAATGCTTTTTACAGCAGCGGTTCCGGCATGGGTACATCCAATGACTGCGACTTTCATGGTAATTCCTCCTTATAGGGAATGAAATGGATAATGTGAAACGGAATGGATAACTTAATGGATAAGCAGCGGAATGGAGGACACTGCTCATTTGTGAAATAATGCACAATATACTTTAAAAAAATATTTCCGCTGATTTAGCTGCCTAGATCTATTTGTGATTTATATCACAACCTCTTTATGGCTTAATCATACACCTTACCTTTCACCTTTGCAAGGGGTTTGTGAAAAAAATCTCAAAATTATTAACAAAAAGCACCCCGTCCGGGATGCTACGGGATGCTTCATATCAATTTACTATATGATTAGATGTCTTCGCGAATTTGAATACGTTTGGTGCGTTGGTTAGGTTGTTTTGGAATTTCCATGTTCAGTACGCCGTCTTTCAGGGACGCGTTAATTCCGTCTGCATGAATATCGGGAACGTAGAAGCTGCGCGTGTATTCCCCATAGCGGCGTTCTCTGCGGACGACTTGTTCGTCTTGGTTGTCCACGCTATGGTCTTCCTTGCGAACGGCTTTGATCGTCAGGTAAGGCTCAGCGTAGCTGATCTCGATATCTTCTTTTTGAAAACCGGGCAGCTCCGCCTCCAACAGATACGATTGCTCCGTTTCCCGGATATCGGTCTTGAAGGACGTCAACGATCCTTTGAAAGATGTAAACCAATCGTCGCTGAACACGTCGTTAAAGGATTTCACCAATGGTCCAAAGGCATCTTCTCTGCGTTTTCCAAAAGGAATCAAGTCAAACATGCTTCATTTCCCCTTTCGATTTGACCTTGTTTGACCTTACGACTTTATTATATGCCTGTGGGTGTGAAAAGACAAAAACGATGACAGCTGATTACACGCGATTATAGCCTGATTTGACTCGTTTTATGGTGGATTTATCGTAAAAATTATTATTTTGACCTTGTTTGACCTTTAAATAAAAGAGTTCATTTACCCGGAATGACCATCCTCCCCATGGTCTGGCTGCCGCAGCTGATCCAATTTTCGAATGGACGGTATGAACTGACAAAGTGCAGCCGTTGCGAACATCATCACGCCAGAGAGCATAAACCACCCATTCACACCAATTTGATCCGCTACCATGCCCCCAATGATGAGTCCAAGCGGCATGGCCAAAGCCATGACACTGCCAAACAAACCGAACACCCGTCCTAAATATGCCGGCTCTATCCGTTCCTGAAATAATGCGACCTGCACTCCATTATAGAACGGCCCGGAGAATCCCATTATGGTGCAGCATGCCAAAAAGGCGATAAAACCGTCTGCCGGTAATACGCCCGCCGTGAACAGGGCAATACCCATGACAAAAATGGCCGCCATGATGGTTAAGGAACGATTCTTGAATCCTCCCCATCTTCCAAGCAGTATACCGCCTGCCAGCATGCCGACGGCAAAAACAATTTCCGCAGCGGATGCTTCTTTCATCGTTCCTCCGAAATAGTCCATCGTCATCAGAGGAAATAAAGCATTGATCGGCATGAAAGCAAAAATGAATAACCCGCCAATCCATAGAAGCGCAATCAAGCCTTTGTGCTGTTTGAGGGCGTCGTACCCCTCTCTCAGTTCTTTAACAAATCCACTTCCCGCAGCGGATTCCCTTGCCACTGGTCCAGGGATCTTAACCAGGAGCACCGCCATTATCGCGATAGCCGCCCCTATGATATCGATGGCGACCACTGCATTCAAGTCCCATACCGAATACAAAAAGGCCGCCGCCGCCGGACTTATGATGTAGCTGACCGACTGCACAGTTTGGGTGTATCCAGCGCATTTGGCTAACTGTTCGGCCGGTACGATCAACGGCGTTGCGGCATTCAGCGCAGTGGAATGAAAAGCCGATCCGATGCTGCGGATAAACAATACAATCATAATCACCCAAACCGGTAGTTCCGTATAAAAAGCGATCAGCGTCAAAACGGCGGCGGCGGCCGCAACGACCACATCGGCCAAAACCATGACGGTTTTACGGTTCCAACGGTCGACTAATACTCCAATGACCGGTCCGCCAAGCGCCTGCGGTAAAAATCCAACCAGTGTCGCCATCGACAGCACCATAGCCGACCCGGTTTTCTCTGTGAGGTACCAAATGATCGCCATTTGCAGAATGGCACTCGTAATCAGAGATACGGCTTGCCCCGCCCATATCGTAAAAAAGTTGTGTTTCCAGTTCTGTTGCTTGTTCATATCCTTCTCTCCCCGCATTTTTTATTGGCGTTTATTGTTTTTAGGCAATAAAAAATGCAGGCCGAAGTCCATATGACGGGCTTGGGTCTGCATACCAACGAAAAGGCATGGAGAAATAAGGCATAACAAATCAACGCCTGATATTCCTTAGCGATCCATAAGCCCACTCGAAAAATAAGCACAACAAAAAAGCCCCATAACATATGGAAAAGCTTGCTTTTTTATTGCCAACTTATCTCCAGCGAATGGAATGCATGGATCAACTAACCTCCTTCAAAACATCCAGAATTGCATATTATGCTAACATAGCGAATTGTCCAAAGTCAATGCGAGATAAATGATAATAGGGCCAAAATCGCAGATCAGTCGTGTTCGTAATTCCCCGCCGTTTGCACCGCCATCTGCCGGATCCTCTCGGCTACATAAGCCGGCTCAAGCACCCGCAAATCCGGCCCGTAGCTCAGCAGCATGCCGTACATCCAATGATTATCCGGGTAACTCGCCCGGACCAGCAGCGATCCGTCCGCTTCTATCTCGACGTTCTCAGCGCCAAAAGCCTCCTCCACCCGTACTCTCAGCCGCGGCTTAAAACGCAGAAGGAGTGAAACGGCAGGTCCGGTCTCCTGGTTGCCCCACCTTGCATCCAGTTCTTCCATGCGCATGCCGCGGGACGGAAATTTTTCCAGATGAACTTTTAAGCCGTTCAATCGGGAAACCCGAAACGTCCGATAATCCTGACGGGTCCGGCAGTAGGCGTATAAGTACCAGGCGTACCCCTTCCAAGCCAGGCCAATGGGCTCGACTTCGCGCTGCTCGGCCGTCCCTTCCGTATTGGTGTATAGGAAGGATACCACCGACCGGTGCTTGGACGCCTGCCTCAGCGAAACGAGGACCGACTTGTCCTTGATTCCTCCTCCATGCCACAGGTTGGTGTCAAACACGAGCGTTTCGCCCTCTTCCTCCATTTGGTCCTGCTCGGATTTGGCGACAAGCGCCTTGATTTTGGTCAGCAGATCGTCCATTTCCCGGTCATCCAGGGAAGCCTGTACGCCTTTTAAGGCGACGAGGATCGATTTCAGGTCTTCCAGGGTGACAATCTGCCGCTCAATCCGGTACTTCTCCATAATTTCATATCCGCCGTCCGTTCCCGCATAGGACACAATCGGAATGCCCGCAGCGTTAATCGTCTCGAGATCGCGGTAGATCGTGCGCAGCGATACCTCGTACTTATCGGCAAGGGTCTGGGCGTTCACCCTGCGCCGGCTCAGCAGGATCATCGTAATGCCAAGCAGCCGTTCTACTTTCAAAGCTACCCCTCTCCTTTGTCAAAGAAATGACGATTCACAAAAAAATCACTTTTTATATCCATTATCCATGCATTTCTCGCTGACATACTGTTGTCAAGGTGGGGCGCCTACAGTAAAGACATAAGAACCCCCAAGGAGGATGTTAAAGATGAAAATGTTCGCTAGTAGTCAAACCAATCCAGGTACGATCCGCCCCTTCCGCTTGGAAACGACGCAGGCAGAGCTCCAGGACCTCAAGCAGCGCCTAAGCATGACCCGCTGGCCGGATGAGCTTCCGGGGGCAGGCTGGAATTACGGAGCACCGCTCTCTTTTGTGAAAGACATGGCGGCTTACTGGGAGCATTCCTTTGATTGGACCAAGCAGGAACAGCGCCTCAACAGCTATCCTCAATTCACGACGACGATTGACGGTGCGAACATCCACTTCTTCCATATTCGTTCCTCCGAGCCGGGTGCAGTGCCGCTCATGCTCATTCACGGATGGCCCAGCTCCCCTGTGGAATTCCTGGAGCTGATCGGTCCGCTGACCGATCCGACATCGTATGGCGGCGATGCCGCAGATGCCTTTCACCTGGTCATCCCTTCGCTGCCGGGCTTTGGCCTGTCAGGCCCGACAACCGATACGGGCTGGAGCCCATCCCGGGCAGCCCAAGCGCTGGATGCGCTCATGACGCTCCTCGGCTATGAGCAGTACGGCGTGCAGGGCGGGGATATGGGCGCCATGATCGCACCGGAAATCGGCCGCATCGCCGCCGGCCGCGTCATCGGGGTGCATGTCAACGCGGCGACCATGGGCTTTGTGCCGTTCGGGGCTATCGAAGACGTTGTATTTGCATCGCTGACCGATGCTGAGAAGGTGCGGGTCGGTCGATTGGGGCATTTTATGAAGGAAAGATTCGGGTTTAACATAATCCAGTCCACCAGACCGCAGACGCTCGCTTACGGGCTTCACGACTCTCCGGCCGGACTTCTGGCCTGGACCTGCGAATTGTTTAACGGTTTTGGCGATACGGTCGATGCTGTGGACCGCGATACGTTCCTTACCAACCTTATGCTGTACTGGCTGACGGGAACGGCAAACTCCTCTACGCGCATGTATTACGAAGGCGCACACGACCCGGGTGCCTGGGCTCCGAAAGACTTGTCGCCAACTCCTGTAGGTGTCGCGGTATTCCAGTTATCCGATGTGGCGATCCGCCGCTTTGCCGAGCAGGGCAACCGCATCGTGCATTGGAGCGAGTTCGAGCGGGGTACGCATTTTGCCGCGATCGACGCGCCGGAACTGATGATCAAGGACATCCGTACGTTTTTTCGGAATGTGCTGTAACCGTTAAAGTGGATAGATGTAGGGTGGCACCTGAGCGGTGCCCTTTTATCCTTTTATTGCTGCGGCTTCTTTTTACGATGACGATGAATTCCTCAACGCATACAGCTGCGAGACCACCCGGTCTAGCCGATCCTTGATCAGAATGGTATCCGTGTACTTCGCCGGGATCCCCTCATAGCCGTAATAGATGCCCGCCAACCCGCCGGCGATCGCTCCAATCGTATCGGAATCGCCGCCCAGGTTAGCGGCCCGCTGCACCGCATCGCTGAAGTCGGTCGCGTGAAGCAGAATATGCAGCACCCATCGGAACGTATGGACCACGAACCCGCTGGGAGGACAGTCTGGTTCGTCTTCGATCATTCCTTCATACTCGCTGCCTTTGATCTCAGCCAAGATGGCTTCGCTTGGGTCCTCTCCCCGCAATAGACGATCGGCAATGCGATTATAAATAACGCAGGCTTCCGCGCACCTTGGATCGTAATGCGTCATTCGTGATTGCATGATCGTTACCCGCTCAACCTCAGCCGGGTCGTTGTAAGCCAGCGCAGCCGGGAGGCATCGCATCAAGGAGCCGTTCCCGCCGCTCTGACCCATGTCTGCGTGAGCAATAAAAGCGGCTTCGAGCCAATCGCCCTCATATTTTTCAAACACATGCCGGATGATGTTCCCGATGTCCTTGGGCCGCGATTGATACCATTCGAGAAAATGACGCCCGATCGCCTCCAGCGGCTCCGCGGGATTTTCCAGAATCCCTTCTGCCACGCAGAGCGTCATCATCGTATCGTCGGTTACTTCCCCCGGTTCGAGCTGCCATACCCCGCCGCCGATGATCTCCGTCAAATAGCCGTATTGAGCTTTTACCTCCCGGACACTCATAAACTCCGTCGTTCCGCCAAGCGCGTCACCCACAGCCACGCCGAAGAGGCCGCCCTTCAAGCGGTCGAGCATTTGGTCCTGCATGCGAACACCCCCTGTTCTGATCATCTGGAAAAGAAGTCCAGTCGTTCTATTAGCTATGATTATAGCAAGTGCAGGCTAGTGGGATAAGCGAATAGAAAATCCTCAATAATTCCCCACCTCTGCCCGAATCTTCATTGCCTATGCATATTCTACATCATCCATTCCATAGATGCAGCGAACTTCCGGCGGCCCGGCCGACCGAACTTCGCGTGATTCCCCCTTTCTTCTGCTCTCAGAAATATATAAAAAAAGCACGGTATCTCCTTTCATTTGCTGTAAGACGCGCGTTTCAGGCGAATGGTATCATCTTGGCGGGAAAGGAGGATTCGCCGAGCAAAAATGAAAGCGCTTAATAAATAACATTTGACGCAGGGGGAGTGCAATGAATGAGTAAATGGATGAAACAAGCCTTTTCGGCCATAATCGCCGCGGCTCTGATGATGCCGTCGGGCTGGCTGGCCTCGGATGTAAACGCGGATGCAGAGCAGCCGGATGCCGATACGGTAACGGTAGTGTACCATGAAACCTTTGCGGACGGGATTGGCAAAGCCGTTCAATCGGGAGGCGCCAGCCTCGAGCAGGTATCAGACAAAGTTTTTGACGGGAATGAGGATGGAGGCGCTCTTTATGTAAATAACCGGGTCAACAACTGGGACGCGGCTGATTTCAAATTTGCCGATCTGGGGCTCGAAAATGGCAAAACGTACACCGTGACGGCAGCCGTATATGTGGATTCCAGTGCAGCCGTGCCTGCCGATGCCAAAGCGGCGCTTCAAACGGTTGACAGTTACGGAAATTATGCGGAAGCGAACTATGAGGCCGGAAAAGTGGTCACTTTGACCAAAGAGTTCACCGTAGATACGAGCAATGATAAGGCTCTTCGCATCAACTCTAATGAAACCGGTGCCACAGTCCCCTTCTACCTAGGCGACATCCTCATCACCGAAAAGGCTGACTCCGACGGGGGAGGAAACGAAGAACCGCCTAGAGATCCGGCCTTGCCTTTTAGCACGATCACTTTTGAGGATCAGACCCCCGGTGGCTTTGAAGGCCGATCCGGCACGGAGAAGCTAACCGTCACCGATGAAGCCAACCACACACCGGACGGTACGTACGCCCTCAAAGTGGAAGGACGGACCGCTACCTGGCATGGACCATCACTGCGCGTGGAGAAATACGTGGATAAAGGCGCCGAGTATAAAATATCGGCCTGGGTCAAGCTAATCAGCCCCGCCAGCTCACAGATTCAGCTATCCACCCAGATCGGCAGCGGTGGCAGCGCGAATTATGTGACCCTGGCCCCCAAAACGATCAGCACCGATGACGGCTGGGTCCAATTTGAAGGAACGTACCGTTACAACAGCGTGGGCGGCGAATACTTGACCCTCTACGTGGAAAGTTCGAGCAACGCGGAAGCCTCCTTTTATATCGACGATATCAGCTTCGAGAAAACCGGCTCGAAGCCGGTTGAAATCCAGAAGGATCTGGTCCCTCTCAAGAACGCGTACCAAAACGATTTTCTGATCGGAAACGCCATCTCGGCGGAGGATCTGGAAGGCGTACGGCTGGAGCTGTTAACCATGCATCACAACGTCGCCACGGCGGGGAACGCCATGAAGCCGGATGCGCTGCAGCCGACGAAGGGCAGCTTCACGTTCACTGCAGCCGATGCCATGGTCGATAAAGTTCGGGCTGCAGGCATGCAGATGCACGGGCATGTGCTGGTATGGCATCAGCAGTCGCCGGCGTGGATGAATACGGCTCAGGACGCGCAGGGTAACACGGTCCCTCTGAGCCGCGAGGAAGCGCTGGACAACCTGCGGACCCATATTCGAACTGTCATGGAACATTTCGGCGACAAGGTGATTTCCTGGGACGTTGTCAACGAAGCGATGAACGACAACCCGCCGAATCCTGCGAATTGGGAGGAGTCTTTACGCAAATCCCCTTGGTATAACGCGATCGGGCCGGACTATGTCGAGCAGGCGTTCCTTGCGGCCAGGGAAGTGCTGGACGATCATCCGGATTGGGATATCAAGCTGTATTACAACGATTATAACGAAGACAACCAGAATAAGGCCCAGGCCATTTATAACATGGTCAAAGCCATGAACGACAGATATGCCGAAGCACATCCCGGCAAGAAGCTGGTCGACGGTGTCGGCATGCAGGGGCACTACAATGTGAACACAAATCCGGAAAATGTGAAGCTTTCCCTGGAGAAGTTCATCTCCTTAGGGGTCGAGGTCAGCATCAGCGAGCTGGACATCCAGGCCGGCAGCAACTACGAACTCCCCGAGAAGCTGGCCAACGCCCAGGGCTACTTGTACGCGCAATTAATGAAGATATTCAAGGACCATGCCGCCGACATCAGCCGGGTCACCTTCTGGGGAATGGACGACGGTACAAGCTGGAGAGCTTCATCAAATCCGCTGTTGTTTGATAAAAATCTTCAAGCCAAGCCGGCATACTACGGCGTCATTGATCCGGACAAATTTATCACGGAGCATCCGCCCGAGTCGGGTAATGCCAACCAATCCACCGCGGCGTACGGCACGCCGGTGATTGACGGGACGGTCGACGCGGTATGGAACCAAGCGGCCGCCATGCCGGTCAACCGCTATCAGATGGCGTGGCAGGGCGCGACGGGCACAGCCAAAGCGCTCTGGGACGACCACAACCTGTACGTGCTGATCCAGGTCAGCGACACACAGCTGGACAAATCCAGCGCGAACGCATGGGAGCAGGACTCCGTCGAAGTTTTCCTGGACGAGAACAACGCAAAAACTACGTTCTACCAGGATGACGACGGGCAGTTCCGTATCAACTTTGATAACGAAACTTCCTTTAGTCCGCCCAAGATCGCAGATGGCTTCGAGTCGGCGACCAAAGCAGCCGGCACAAACTACACCGTAGAAATGAAAATTCCGCTCAAGACGGTAACGCCAGCCAATCAGCTAAAGCTTGGTTTCGACGCCCAGGTCAATGACGCGAAAGACGGCGCCCGTCAAAGCGTCGCCGCATGGAACGACACGACCGGCAACGGCTACCAGGATCCATCCGTGTTCGGCGTACTGACCCTCACCGGCAAACCCGCCAATCCGGGCGACAATGGCTCAGGCAATGAGAGCGGTGGCGGAAACAACGGTGGTAACGGCGGCAATAGCGGAAGCGGTAATGGCAGCAACAGCAGCGGCAATAACAGCAACGGCGGCGGCAGCCCGCAAACCGGGATTACCGTGAGCACCGATGGTGTCGTTACAATCAAGCCGGAAGCGAAAATCCAAGACGGACGTGCCGTGAGTACCATTTCTGCCGACAACCTGAAAAAAGCGCTGGAGCAAGCGGCTGTTCCCGGCAATGGGAAGAAGCAAATCGTGATCGAAGCGGCAAAGCCGCCCGGCGCCAGTTCTGTTGAAGTCCAGCTCCCGGCTCAAAGCCTTAGTGGAAAAGAATCCTTCGAGCTGTTGCTGAAGACGGATTCCACAATCATTCGAATTCCAAGCGGCATGCTATCCAATCAGACAGATCTATCCGGGCAGGTATCCGTCCGCATCGGAACCGCCTCGACGGACCATTTGAACCTAAGCGCAGCCAATCGTGAACGGATCGGCAGCCGTCCGGTGATCGAGCTGAGCCTTGCAGCAGGCGGCAGAACCTTGGAATGGAGCAATCCTGCAGCACCTGTGACGGTGGAAATCCCATACAAGCCGACTGCTGAGGAGTTAAGCCATCCGGATCAGATTGTAGTTTGGTATGTCGACGGCCAAGGCCAGGCGACCCCTATTCCTAACGGCCGCTATGATGCCGCCACCGGAACGGTGGTTTTCCACACCACCCATTTCAGTACTTATGCGGTCGCCTATGCATCCACGGCCTTCACAGACCTGCAAAATGTCCCTTGGGCCAAGCCAGCCATTGACGCCATGGCCGCCCGCGGAGTCATCCATGGAATGTCCGAGAGCCGCTTCTCTCCTGAAGCGTTAATCAAAAGGGCCGACTTCGTAGCCCTTCTGGTTCGGGCGCTGGAGCTCCAAGGTACAGGCATCCCGAAAACCGCATTCAGCGATGTCGATCCAATCGCTTATAATCGTAGCGAGTTGAACACTGCCAATGAGCTGGGCATTGCGGTTGGTTTGCCAGACCGTACCTTCAAGCCAGACAGCCCGATCACCCGCCAGGAGATGATGGTGCTCACTGCACGCGCGTTAACAGCGGCCGGAAAAACAGTTGAGGGCAGCGGAAGCCTGAGCGCATACGCCGACGCCGCAAGCATTGCCGGCTACGCCAAGGATAGTGCGGCTGTGCTCGTGAAAGCCGGCATCGTTACCGGCAGCAACGGTAAGATCTCGCCGCAAGGTCCTCTTACCGGGGCTGAGGCGGCGGTCATTTTGTATCGGATTTGGAAGTTGTAGCATTGGGGAGTCATGCTTCGAAATGGAAAGGAGACACCGGTTAGTTGACCGGTGTCTCCTTTTTAACCCCCAGATCATCTTATCTGTGAACAGGTTCAAATCTGATTTGATCAGCAATCAATTTATTTTCTGCAGGATCGAATTTATAGGTGATCTGAAAATCGCCTACGTATTGCGGAGAAATGCCAACGCTCGCACCTAACGTGGTGACGATTTGTTGATTCTTCATCCAATAATAGACGACGCCACCAAAACTAAGCTTGTCCTGTTTAAAGTTTATACCGGCAACCTGATAATCAAATTGATGTTCTTTTCCCTGTGACTTTACCTTAATGGCCAAAGTCTGATCATTTTTCCGGGTAACCCCCGTTTCGATCTGGCCGGCGACAATCTCCTGGTAGCTTTGCACTTGGATTTCGGAGAGAGCCCTCCCATCCAGCACATGTAATTCATCAATATTCAGTCCTGTCCCTTTTCCCTTATTAAGGATGATCACCGCTTCTTCCCTCCCGTCGCCGGTAACATCCGTGTAGTAAATCCGCGGGTCCTCAATCGTCGAAAAGCTCCAGTCGAATGCCTTGTTCACACCATTCACATCAACGGCTACAGATTCATACGAATATTGCCCTTCCTTAACCGGCGTCAGCTTTACCTCCTTGTTCTCCGAAGACCAAGATTTCGCATCCAGTGACGGGCCCGCCGTATTCATATGGTTCTCTAGTTGTGAATTCGTTGTTACCCGAGATTTTGTTGTTGCTTCCGTACCTGTTGAGGGACTGCTTATCGTCTGATCTTTGCTGCAACCCACAAGAAAACCGAACAATAAAATCGAAGCCGAAAATAATGCGAGCTTGTTAATGACCATCCTCTCACTTTCGCGAGTTGATGCACATCATTATATATGTTCTATTTTCCATATAATTTAAGAAATGGTTGTTATGATTTGAAAATATCGTAACCTCTTATCTATAAACGCTGCTAGTCGTAAGAAGTAACGCCCCGGGAATGCCGAGGACAGAATAATCCGGCTCTTGAAGTCCAGCCACCCCAGCCATGAACGATTGAGTGAGCTAATTGCTCCACTCTCGAAGGAAAAAGCCCCCCGCGTCCAGAATATATCAGCTATGAGCGTATGATGATGGGAGAGTGAGCGCACATGAGCGATGAGCAATGGCTGAAAGTTTCCGATTTGGCGGGACAGCTTGAAATCCCTCAGCCAACAATCAGGCGATACATGGACCGGCACGGACATCACTTGCATACGAAAAAGCAGCATAAAAGTTATCTGATATCTTCCGCGTCTATTCCCACGCTGGCCCGGATCCGTGACGAATACTCCAAGGGGCTGAACGGGGAGCAGGTCGAGGAGGTGCTGCTGGGCCAGTCATCCACGATCACGACCGTGAGCGATACCAGCGTCCATAAGGATGAGCGCGTGAGCGATAATCTTGCCGAAGCCTTGTCAGAACTGGAGAAATCCGTGATCGATCGCTTTAACAACCAGGAGCAATTTAATCAGCATCTGCTCGAACTGCTGCAGCGTGAGCAGGAAAAAGTCGAACGTCTTACCGAGCTCCTTATGAAGCAGACCGAAGCGGCGGCGTCCTTGTCCCCAGCGGTTCAAGCCCAGAGCCGGAAACAGGCGGATCACCTAACGGAACGAAGGGTGAAGCGTCAGCTGGAGAGCGAGGCCTTGGAGCTCTGGCTTAGCAAGCCTGCGCCGGAACGAACGAAAAGAAACGTGCTGTTTCAAAGGAAAGAGGACAGCGAGGCTAAGGAAAAATTTGTGAGGGACTACGTGCTGGAACATTACGTGAGCCGTTTAAACGAGGAATTTAATAGAAGCTAAACTTGTTCGAACAGCATAAATCGACGAAAAAGAGCGGTCCGTATTGGATCGCTCTTTTTATAGAAATCCGGTGGCCCGTATTTAGCGGAACTACCTCTTGCGATATAAGGAACCCGAAATATACGAGGCTCACACTTTCTTATATCTCTTAAAATAAGCTTTGGGCGGCCTGCCTCCGGCTTGCGACCGGGAACGGAACACGAATTTGCGCTGGCACCAGTAGCTGAACACGAACAAGGAGCCCTCGGTGAGCAGCTTGGCGATGAAAAGCGGAATCCCCACCATTTCGTGGAACAATACCAACAGCCCGTAATTCAATCCCATGATCAGCGCGACCAATGCAAAATATTTCGGAGCCGATTCGATCAGCCGGAGGGCGTCCTTTTTCACAAATACATAGCGGCGGTTCATAGCATAGTTGAATATGGCACTGCACAACCGTGAACCAACTACGGCGGCCAGCAGGCTGCCGGTAACGAACTGAAGCACGAAGAGCATTAGGAAATCCAGCCCTGCCGAGAGTACGGATGAAGAGCAAAACTTTAGGATAGGGGCATAGATTCGGATGGAGTCCGCCACCGGGCGGAAATGGGACGACTTGTTCTTTTCCAGATAGACGGTATCAATGGGCACCTCATGGATCGGGTAACCGTCTCCGCGTGCCTGCAGCAGCATGTTCATTTCATACTCAAAACGGTCGCCCGGAATGCCGCACAGCCAGTCCAGCATCGCCGGCGAGAAGCCGCGAAGGCCCGTCTGCGTATCCGTGACGGAGCGGCCGGTCGTCAAGGTGTACACCAGACGGGTCGCTTGGTTGCCGAACCGGCTTCGCAGCGGTACCCTGCCGGTAAAATGCCGGCAGCCGAGCACGATATGGTCCGGATGCTCGTCGACCGCCGCGGCAATCCGGACGATATCGGACGGAAGGTGCTGTCCGTCGCTGTCCGCGCAGACAATCCCTCCCACTTCACCCGCCTTCTTCAGGAAGGCGAAGCCGGTCTTCAAGGCCCGCCCTTTGCCAAGGTTGTGGTCGTGGGTCAGCACGATGCAGCCGGCCTCGCGAGCCGAATGAAACAGCTCCCCATAGGCCTCCCCGCTGCCGTCATCGACCACGACGATCCTGCAGCGGCAAGCCGCTTTCAGGTCAGCAATCAGCTGCAGCAGTCTCTCGTCAGGCTCATAGGCCGGAATCAATACGGTTGTCATGTCCGTAGCCTCCTTCAGCTTCGTCGGTCCGTTATTCGCCAACATAAATAATGTCGCTGACGCCGCGCTCCTGGCCTTTGCCCCCAGGACTGTTGACGACCCGGCCCATAAAGTACATGGTCGATGAACCGCCGCCGTCGAGGTTATAGGCCTCGGTCGCTCCCAGGTCCTCAAACAGATTCGCAAACTCGTTCAGCGTCATGCCCCGGCTGTAATTTTGCTGCCGCCCGTCTACCACGACAAACACGTAGTGATTCGGCGAAATGATGCCGATCCCCGTCCGCGGATTGGCCTCGTCGATCGTGCGGTTGCCGAAGTTGGTATCGATTTTGACGTTATCGAAATCCTGCACCGCTGTGCCGTCTTTCACCAGAACCGGTCCAAACGAAAAGGTATTCGTTACCCCTTGGGCAAGCAAATCCTCGGCGGAAACCTCCTCCTCGTTATACGATTTCATCGTGCCGTCACCGAACAGCGCCAGCCCGTCACGCGCAGGCTCATCACGGTACAAGGTGCCGTTACGGATGACGACGCCGTCATTCCGGAACCCGTAATAGTCCCCGTTGATGGCAAGAATGGCATTGTTGGCGGATGCGATCTCCGAGGTATGCTCGGTAATGTTGCGGCCGAAGGAATTGTCCGCGAAGGCTGTCCGAAGATTGGACGCGTCCTTCAGCTGAACATCGGCGACGTAATACGTAATTTTATCCGCACCCGTACCGGTCTCCACTTGCTTGATCGAAATATCGACGTTATCGCTCTTGTAGTTCCAGTCGTCAGAGGTTGCGTTTGCCGCTGAGGCCGTGGATGCCGCAGATTCTGTATTCGTCGATGTATTCGTAGCAGCTGTTTTCGTTGTACCCGCCGACTGCCTACCGGAAGCGGACGACGATATGGCTGCTGCCGTGCTGGGCTGGGCAACGACCTCCTCCACATGCGGGATCAAATACCGGTCGGCCAGCCCGTACAGGATGCCGCCGACCGTGGCAACAGACAGCGTGAGGCTGATGAGCAGAATGCGCTTGGACTTTTTTTTCTTATTGTTCATGGATGATTTACTCCTTGTGGCTGTAATGGGATAGCCCTAGAGTAAACCCGAATATTTAAATGGAACTTAAATGGGATATGAAGCTGATGGAATGGTGCAAAAAGCGGGGATCTGACGAAGGTGGCCATAGAGCGGCATGGCCTTATCTTGGTTGAGAAGCGTATATGTAGGGAAATGTTTTTTTAAAAAGAGAGGAGAAATCTATTGCAGCTGTAAAGCTTGAGAGGATGAACTGAGGTTCAAAAAGATTGAAAGGCAGGAGGATACAACCAATGATGCAAATCATGACTTATGTGGCTAAGGCTTCTTTCGTGATTTTCTCGATATCGATCGGGGATCTGGATCCTTCTCTGACTAAATCGGGGAGAATATGCTGCAAAAAGTAGTCGACGCAATGAAGCTTGATTCCTTTAATTTTGATGAGGGCATCTCTATACATGACAACGAACTCTTTTTCCGTGTTACCGCGCTGCAGTTCTGTAAAGGCCTCGTAGATTTGATCCAGTTTATCGGCCACTTCCAGGATTCTGCCTTCGACGGAATCGTCCTTGCCTTCGCGCAGTTGTCTGCGAAAAATCGGCTGAAACTCAGACGGAATATGCTCATCAATGAAATGAGCGACCATGCCTTCCTCCACTTGCTGAAGCATTGCACGCAGTTCGAGGGAGTGGTGCTTCACGGGCGTTTTGATATCCCCGATAAAAATCTCGCCGTAATCATGGCTACTGGTAATTTCGTACAGCTTCTTCCAGTCCACCGTGACTCCGTTGGTTTCCTCAATGTCAGCCAGCGTTTTGGCGTACTGGACAACCTTCCAGGAATGGGCGGAAACGCTGTGCTCTTCAAATTTGAACTTGCCGGGACAACGAATAATGCGTTCGAGGTCGTTCAGCGATTGAAAGTACGTATGAATTCCCATAGCTGCACCCTTTCTTTGTGTAAAATGGTTGATATACTGCTGTATTTCTAGTATACATTCGGTTTGTAAAAGGACCGTAAAGTGACGCAAGAAGTTATTGGGAACCAGCGAATGGTTATACACGGGATACCCCGGCGGCGGTCCCATTTCACATGGCAAAAACATTGACACGACACCAAATGGTGTCATACAATTAAACTGTCACCAAAAGGTGTCACATCATGAGACGACAATATAGCTTAGGAGAGAGTGCTGTGAGCGAGAACAATGAGAACCGGGATGTATTTGACGCCGTTGCTGATCCAACCAGACGCCGACTGATTCGTCTGTTATCCGAGGCGGAGGAGCTCCCGCTTCATGAACTGACGCCACATTTCCAGATGGGCCGGACAGCGGTATCCAAGCATTTGACCATCCTGAAAGAGGCCGGACTGGTCGTTGACCGGAAAGTCGGCAGAGAAACGCGATTCAGGCTGAACGCTTCCCCGCTCCAGGAAATTCAAGATTGGGTGGCTTATTATACCCAGTTCTGGAGTACAAATATGCTGCGCTTGAAGCAACTTTTAGAGGAGGAAGAAGAATGAGTCCTTAAAAAGACCACCCATAGAGGTGGTCTTTCTCATGGATCTACTTGGGGGGAGAATCGAACGCTACAGCCGTGGATCGATCTCCTGCTCCTGGGCCACCTCAAACAGCAGATTGGCCGCCGCTTCCTGGTACGCCGCATGCATCGGTTCGATCTCGTCATATTTCACGCCGAGCATCCGGAGGCCAAGCCGGTATTCATTCTGCGAAATCCGCAGCTTGCGGGCGATGCTCTTCTGCTTCAGCAGCTTCCGGTACTTATGCGGGAACCGGTAGTCGTAGCCGTAAATAATGGACAGGTAGTCCGGGTTGCGCACCTTCATGTACGGTACCGTCCGGCCGTTCCAAGCCTCGGGCTTGATAACGACGCCCTCCATGTGCTTCTCCGTCGTCAGCTTGGCAAAGAACCGCTCCGCCTCTTCATAACTCTCCGGTTCGGACAAATCAAGCGAAACCGATTCATCGTCCGACAAGAAGCCGTACATCTCCGATGTCGTCCACTGCGGCAATTCTTCCCCGCCGTTTTCAAAGACGATTTTCAAGATGGCGAACGGTTTATACTCCATCTCCCCAGCTTCCGCATACAGCTCCAGCTGTCTTTTGTACGTTTCGTAAGCTTCGATATGCTGTGCCAACGATACGGACTTCTCCACAATTTCGTGCATATGCTTGTAGTTCTGGTACACGTTGGCGCCGTATTTGTCGCTTAGGTCTTTTTTAGGCATGCGATATTGATCCTGCTCGAAGCCGCTGGCCTGATACTGTTCGGTCAATGACTGCAGAGCGGTTTCGAAACCATGGTCCTGCAAAAAGGAAAGCTCGCCCTCCAGCGCCTTCTCGATCGGCTTGAACTGCCGCTGGATCAGCCCTTCACCGAGGGCGTTCCACGGCATCAGCTCGCCGTCCAGGATGAGCATGCGGATTCCCAGCTCCTGCATATAAGGGCCGAACTTGGCCAGCAGCCGATGGTAGACTTCCGTCAGATCCACCTGCTTCACCTTGTAACCGTTGCGGCTTACCGCGAAGGACTGCTCTATGTCGAGATGCAAATAAATATTGCAGCGCGATCCCATATATTTGGGCTGCAGCGCCACCTTCAGGACACCGTTCTCCTTGAAATAGTCCAAGCCCCGTTTCAGCGACTCCAGCTCATTTCTCTCCATATTTTTATCCGCCGGGGACATCGTGCCGGAAATGAAGTTGATTTTATGCCGGGAACAGTAATGCAGCCTGCGGATATCGTCCTCCCCCAAATCCTGTACGGATACCTTTCGCTTTTCCTGGAACAGCACCGGAAGTTCCTCGGTCAGCACGGATGTGCGCGACTTATGCGACTTCATGAACGGTTTGAACGAAACCGTCACGGACGTCAGCCCGTTTCCATGCACGGCGCCGGTGTCGAGATGGATTTTGTTGCGGATCCGGAAAGCCTGCTTGGCGGCCACATGACCGAAGATATGATACGGGTGGTTTCCGACCGCCTCATCCTTCAGGAAGGACAGCTGCTCTTCCAGCGGCGCCTCCCGGTCGATGCGGAAATTGCGCTGATGGCGGGCCGATTGGGCGTCCAGCTTGCCGATATACTTTTTCATGCAGGGTGCATGCGTTACATAGTAGGAAGGGCCATCCGTTCCTACATAGCGGTAAAAGGGTTTTGCCTTTTCCACCAGTTCATTAAATTTCCGGAGCAGCTCAGCATCGTTTGCCAGTGTCTCGGTGGAATCAAAATATGTCTGCAGCAGCTTCTGATCCACGCCCTGGATCTCGCCCCGCAGGTACTTGTAGACGAAATTTTCGTGATTCCCCAACACGAACAAGAAATGCTCCTGATTCTCGTACAGAAATTCGATGATTTCACGCGTCTGCTTGCCTTTATCGATCCAGTCGCCAGCCAGGATGACCTTCGTAGACCTTAGCTTCTCCCCTGCGAGCAGCTTGCCTGCCTCCATCCGGAAGCCGTAGCTCAGCAGCAGACCCTTCAGCTCTTCCACGCACTCATGGACATCCCCCACGATGATGTACTGCGGGCCATGCGGGAGAACCGTTTCCCGGTAAGCCTCCAAATCCTCGATCATCACGCGGTAGTCGGGATTGGCCGTGCTTTCTTCAGGCCGGTAAAAGTCCTTGGTCCGCACCTTATGGATCTTGTCATAGCCTTCGCGCGGCAGCGCGCCGAGCACGTCTTTTTTCAGGCGGTTGATATGATTCGTGATGAGCCGTTTGGAGCGCTCCGATGCGTAGTAGTCCTCCCTTTTCCGGTAATCGAAGACGATGACCTCAAGATTGTAATGATTGCTGCGGGCGATCTCCCGCACCTTTTCGCGAAAATCCTCCGCCAGCCCCGTCGTATCCACCACCACGAAATCGGCATTGACCGGAAACGACGTAACCATCTTCAGCCGCTCGAACAGCAGGTGAAAAGCCTGCTCGCTCGCCTCCAGCATCACCTGATCGTATTTATCGTAATCATATCCGAGCACCTCCTGGCGGATCCGGTCGGAGGACAGATATTGTATGTTTGCTTTTAATTTCGATGTCTCATCCTCAAACCGCAGTCCCGGAATCAGCACGTCTTGGGCAAACGTCGTTTTGCCGCATTCCGTGGAACCGACGAGCATGAAGATGGTATGCATTTTTGTGCGGATTTCCATGAGCTTTAAGCCCCCTCTTTCTTCAAAATAACGCCCTGCGTCGTCCGGATCTGGTCGACCTCATCCCCGATCGCCGCGAATTCATGCGACAGCCCGAGCCCCTGAATCACATCCAGCATCCACGTCTGGAACTCCTTCTGCCCCATCTCCCACTTATGGTCGTCATGGCGGAAGCCGGACAGCTCGTAATAACGGTTAAAGTCCGCATTCGGCGTCGTGATCACCAAATGATCAAAATCGACCCCGGCCACGATCTGCCGGATCAGCTGCGCCGCATCCTCCCTGCTCATATGCTCGATCACTTCCGTCAGGATCACGTCGACCCGTTCGCCGTTGTAATCCTCGAGAAAATGGTCCATCGAGTGGAAGGGCGCAATGTTATCGATTTGCCGGGACTCCGCTTTGCGGGTCAGGGCCGCCAGGCTCTCTTCGTCGATATCGACCGCGTAGTAGCTTCCTTCGATTTTGCCGGCAAACGGCAGCGCATAAAAGCCTTCACCGCACCCGACGTCAAGAATGGACTTATCGAAAGGCAGCACGCTACCGATGTAATTTCGGCGCTGCAGCGCCGTACCCCCGTAAGCAAATTGGATTCGATAACGGGTCGACGCTTCAAGCTCTGCCTTGTACTTGTTATACCGCTCCCGGGAAGCCAGGAAATTGCGGACGAACAGGCTGCGGATGTAAAACGGCGCGTCGATCACGTTGATGCTTCGGATGTATTTGTCCAGCACATGCTCGGAAATGTCGATGTATTCGTTGCCGAACATGGACAGGAACAGGCACAGCACGCTCACGGCGTGAAGGAGCTCATAAAGGCTGCGCTGCGTCGTCACCGTGAGTGAGTAGCTCTTATGCGCCTGATGCGTAATCTGAAACGTGAAGTCTTTGAGATGCTTTTCAAAAAAATCGATGTAGCGCGTGAGCTCGATATGAATCATGCCGATCATCAACGTATGCTCATGCCCCTCCGTATCACGTTCGTCATGGTGCTTGAGCGGGTGAGCGAAAAACTCGCTGATCGCGTTGAGCGGAAATAACGGCGTGTTGTAACGCGACACGTTCAAATATTCGAACTGCTCGTCGGCATGCTGCTTATAGGAAATTTCATTATCGGCGTCTTTGAAATAGACGTTGAACGTCTGCTCATCCGAATACCAGCCGTAGGCCATGCCTTTGCGGATGCTGCGGAGAATCATGCCGGAATGCGGGTTCTTTTTGATCAAAAATGAAAATTGCGGGTTCGTGGACTTGATTTGCACGATCGCCATACTGCACTCTCCTTGCTTGCGGGTTTCAATTCCTTGCTGTCATCATCGCTTATTTTCGTACGCACGAACATGGCGCAAGTATTACGACCCGGCATAGAAATCTGCTGAAACAGGCGTCATTCGTATTTCCGCTCACACGATCACGGCACGCTCATGGTAAGGTTCACGTGTTAACCACCCGGTTCGCCTGCTACAATAGAATGAGATCGATACGGAAAAGGAGAACCGCCAGATGGCCAAAGAGAGCTTTGATAAAGAAATCCAGTTTTTGCGCTTGCTGGTGCTGACGAGCGGGGCGTATAACCGGCAGCAGTTTGCCAAGCGGCTGGGGATTTCCGTGAACACCTTCGATAAGACGATCCGCCGCCTCAAGGAAATTGTCCAGGCCACGTACCAGCAGCTGCCGGAGGAACAGGGCAAGGAGTTCAGCGAAGGGCTGCGTTACAACTACTACGATTCGGCCGACCCGATGCTGCTGCTCCTGTTCCGTGCCAAGTCGCTGAAAGAGTCAGAAAGTGAGCGGCTGTCCCTGCTGCTTGGGGCGCTTGGCACGCAGTCCCTTACGGCGCTGGAGCTGCTGGACTGCTGCACGAACGCGATGGCCGCCCATCTCCCGCTCCCGGATGAGAAGACGATCCGCAAGGACCTGAAGTACCTGGAAGAGGTAGGAGTGATCCGCAAAATAGGCGGAGCGCGCCCTTACCGGTACGCCATTCGCGGAGAGCTCGTTCAGGAGCTGACCGAAGATGAGCTGCTGGATTTGTACGATTTTGTGGACGTCATGGCGGGCACCCAAATTCCTTCCGTTCAGGGCTACCTGTTGCGGGACGGACTGAAGAAGCAGCTGATGCGAAGCCATGCGGAGAAGCATGCGGTCGAGCCCTTTTTATATAAATATCACTACCACTCGCGGATTTTGGACGAAGCCCATTTGTTCTCCATTCTGGATGCGATCCGCAAGCACCGGAAGGTCCGGTTCCTGTACTTCTCGCCCAAAGCGGAAAAAAGCTACGCCTCCCAGAACACCAACCCGCTGTTTGAACGGAAAACGCAGGGCAAGCTGGAACAGACGCTGCCGCTAAAGGTCGTGTACGACCATCAGTACGGCCGCTGGTATCTGTTATCCTATGGCCGGGAAGGCATCCGGAAATACCGGATGGAAGGCATCACGCAGTTTGAGGAGGCAGAAGAGGCGGATCCCGTCTGGTTTGCGGAGAGGCAGCAGGAACTGCTGGAGAAGCTGCGCTACAGTTGGCTGATCGACACCGGCGCACCGGTTACGGTCCGGGCTAAATTTTACAATCCCGGCGACGGACCGAATTTCATCAAAGAGCGGGTGCTGCTGCAGGGTCAGTGGGGGCAAATCGTAGATGAAGACGACGAAGCCTTCATCTACGAGATCACTGTAAACGGCACGACGGAAATCAAGCCGTGGCTGCGGAGCTTTGGTTCCAGCTGCGAGGTGCTTGAGCCGATCCGGCTGCGCCGCGAAATGATCGCGGAATGGAAGGAGATACGCGCCTATTATGAATCTGTTTGAAAAGATATTTAACTACCAGATCATCTCGCGCCTCGACGATTCCGGCACCTTCATGGTCACCGCCCACGAACGCGCTTGGCTGAAAACCGTGCTGGAGCACCCCGCCGCTTCCGAAGCATTTACGCCGGAAACGCTGGCGAAGCTGGCGGCTCTGCTGGCCGAAGATGAAGCGATGGACACCGGCGCTCACCTGATCGAGAAAGCGCGGAGCCGGGAAAAGCAGGTATACCACTCCCTCCTGCGCCCGCTGCGCCGCCTGATCATGAACCGGAGCGGGATCCGCGTCACCCACGCCCTGAAAAGCGGGCAGGTCTACTCCAACCAACTGGGCGTGCCCTACCGGCTGGAGTATTCCATGGTGAAGCGGGAATGGTATCTGCTGTGGCACCATATCCGCAATCGCGCCTTCATGAGCACGAAGCTGGATAACATTCTCTCTGTCACCGAGCAGGAGCTGCCGCTTGAGCGGGTGAGCGATATTTTGACGCGGATTAGCGAGACGCTGGAGAACCGCAAAGCCGAGGTGCTCGTCCAGATCATCCCGCAGTATAACCAGGAGATGTCGCGCATTCTGTATGCGCTGTGCTGCTTTGACAAAGAAGTGCAGTATGACGTGCAAACCGATACCTATACGGTCAAGGTATGCGTTATGGGCGATGAGAGGGAATTTCTGCTGTCCAAGCTGCGCTTCCTGGGCAAACGGGTGCGGGTGCTTGAAGGAGAGTATGTGAAGAGACGCATGCTGGAGGCTTCGGTGAAGGCGCTGGAACGGTACGGTGTGGTGGAGGAAGTTACGGATAGGGATGAGGATGCGCTAAACCCCGCTCAATGAGCGGGGTTTAGCTATTTGCGGACTACTCTTCATACCATGGATTTAAATGAACCATAACCTCTCCGACATCGGAGCAATGCTTCATAATCGTTTGTTTAATATTTCGGGAAATATCATGCCCTTCCTGAACACTGAGCTCAGCCGCCACCCCGACTCGAATATCAACAATAATATAATGGCCGTGGTCCCTCGCACGCAGGCGATCCAGACGCTTTACTTCCGGAACCGTTTTGACTAACTCCATAAGCTCGTTCATTTTCTCCAAGTCCACGTTTTTTTCCATCAAAACATCAACCGAGGATTTTCCCATATGAATCGCCAGCTTTAACACCAAATAAGCGACGACGATTCCGGCAATAGGATCGCCATAGGAGAGAATCGCGATATCGTAATGATCGCCGAGCATGCCCAATGCGATGCCGATGACCGCGGCAATGGAAGCATAGACATCTGCAAGATGATCATAAGCTGTGGCAATGAGCCCGCTGCTGCGATGACGTTTTCCGATAGCCATGGTATAAACATAGAGAATTTGCTTCAAAATCAAAGAAAAAGCCGCTGCTGCCAGCGCGACGACGGTCGTTTTGTGCGGGGGTTCGAACAGCACCATGACGGAGTGATAGGCCATATATAGAGCGGCCAGCGCTAAAATGATGGCCACGACCCCTGCCCCCAGCACCTCTGCTTTCCCGTGACCATAGGGATGGTCCTCGTCCGGAGGCTGCTTAGAAATCCGCATGGAGCTGAGGGCTGCGCCTGTGGCGACGACGTCTCCTGCATTGTGGACGCCATCTGCAATGAGTACCGGACTATTGGATAAGAATCCAACACCGAGTTTAATAGCGGTTAACACGATATTACTTATGAAGCTGAGCCAAATGGCAAATGTCGATTGTCTGTCTTCATGGTTCACGTTTTTAACTCCTTACACATTCAGTAGCATCAGTGGTGAAACGATAGGTTTTAATAGTAGCGTACAAATACCGTGTGGGTCCAGAGAAACAGTTTTTGTGTGTCCCTAAAAAGTATGACTTGGCATAAAGAGTTGTACGGGTGAAAAATATTTTTACAGAACAAAAAAAGCCTCCTATCAAGGAGACTTATCTGAAATTTGGTTGACGACCTCGGGCATCGGTAAGCTCGCCTCTTCCCTGTTGGCTATTAGCTGGCAGGGTCGTTTTTTTGATTCATTCTAAATTTATAGTCCGAAACTTAAAAATGAGTGTTTGCCCTTGAGAGGTTTGCCCTTCCCCAAATGTTCATTATCCATAAGATATGATTATCTATTTACCGCTTTGCCCATACCCAATCCAGATTAAATCATAAGATACATTGTACTTTAAACTCAAGGAGGTAGTAAGGGATGAGTGGAGTTGTAGGAGGAGTTGGCGCAGGGTACGGTTACGGCTTGCACAACAATGTTGGTGCTATCCTTGTGTTGTTCATTCTGTTGGTAATTATTTTGGCAGCATTTTGTTGGTAAACCAAATATCAGGATTGACGAAAACCCTGCTGGCTACCTGCTGGCAGGGTTTTTTTGTTTTTTTGTATTACAGGTGCAAATTAATTTTTGTAATATAATTACAACATAGATGGACGCGCCGTTGTGATCTGAAAGCATTAGATCTTTCTTTTTCTGAACAAATAACATTTTTAAACCCTGACAGCTTTGTGCTGCAGGGTTTCATTTATTTCTGAATCTTTTTTAAAGGTTTAAAGGTGCACTTTAACGTTCGTTTCTCAAAATATCGTAAACTAGCGGAATCGGCCTCATTCATTGGTATAACTGCCGTGACCCCTTGTCCAACGCGTTCATATGATGCTTTGTCAAAGAAAGGAATGATGAGATGGATGCCTATTATAGCTGCACGCGATTCATGAGCCAGAGAGTCCGCATTATAACAAGAGACGGTTATGTGCACGAAGGAAGAATCGTAAAAGTGGATCGTGATCATGTGTACTTGGAGACAGACCGAAGAGATGGACCTGTAACGACCTCCGCTTTCCAACCCTTCGGATTCAGGGCTCGTAACTCCATTTTGACGTTAAGCCTGTTCACGCTGCTCGCGATTACTTTAATCTAAATCCCTAAGCGATAAAAAATCTCTCACCATATTCACGAGAATAAACAAAAAAAATAGACTGCTTACTTCGCAGTCTATTTTTCGTTCAACTATTTCATTTCTTCGGGAAGAAGATCTTTAATTAACTGTGAGTACATTTCTTGTTGATACATTGCTAAGAAGAATCCAAAACTGCGCTCAAAAAGCCCCCTTTTCGCTTAAAAAAGGTGCTTAAACTCCATCCATGGATGCTCTTTCGGGCTCAGATCAATCGTTACACCTTGCCGGGCTTGAGGGCCCGCAGTCTAAACCATCGGCTTTGATAATCTTTATGCTCGTAGGCAAGGGGCAAACCGAGCTGCATCAGCCGGTCTCCCCCAAAGATCGAAATCTCCCCGCCGGTTCCGGGCTCCACTTCGTATTCCAGTTCTGGGTCAAGTCCGTCCAAGCGCAAGGTCCGCTGAGGTGCGTTCGGCACGGCCATCACTTGAAAAGCGTAGACCAAGGCAGCCCTTTGATCCTCCGAAACGAACATCCACGCCGACTCGTTCCCCTCGAACGGACTTTTCAGACGGTACAAGTCGCCTTGCTGCACCAAACCGCGGATCTGCTTGTAGGCGGCGACTTGGCGTTTGACCGTCTCCTTTTCGTCATCGGTAAATTTGGTGAGATCCAGCTCATACCCGAAATTTCCCGACATGGCGACATTGCCGCGAAAATCAAGCGGTGTGATCCGCCCGACCTGATGGTTCGGAACCGCCGACACATGCGCTCCGATGGCACTTACGGGGTAGACGAGGCTGGTCCCATACTGAATCTTCAGCCGTTCCACCGCATCGGTATTATCGCTGGTCCAGGTTTGGGGCATGTAATACAGCATGCCGGGATCAAAGCGTCCACCGCCGCTGGAGCAGCTCTCGAACAAAATATGCGGAAAATCGGTGGTGATGCGCTCAAGCAGCTCGTACAACCCAAGAACATAGCGGTGAGCAGTCTCAGCTTGGCGCTCCGGCGGCAGGGCGGCTGATCCGATTTCCGTCAAAGCGCGGTTCATGTCCCATTTCACGTAAGCAACCGGCACGGTGGAAAAAATCGCAGAGAGCGAGTCATAGATGTAATCTCGCACTTCCTGACGCGTGTAGTCCAGCACCAGCTGCCACCTTGCTTCGCTGCGTCTACGCCCCGCGACGTGAAGGCACCAGTCCGGATGCTTCCGGTACAGCTCACTGTCCGGCGAAATCATCTCGGGTTCGAACCACAGCCCGAATTTCAGGCCCAGCCGGTTGATGCGCTCTGCGACATCCGCCAGTCCGTCCGGCAGCTTCCGGCGGTCCTCGTACCAATCCCCAAGCGACGAATTGTCCGCATCCCGTTTGCCAAACCAGCCGTCATCCAAGACAAACAGCTCAATGCCCAGCTTGGCCCCCTCTTCCGCAATCGAAACCAGCTTGTCCGCATTGAAATCGAAATACGTGGCCTCCCAGTTATTGACCAGAATCGGCCGTTCTTCGTCCCGGTATTTCCCCCGGCACAGCCGGGTCCGGTACAGGCGGTGATACGTCCGCGACATCTCTCCCAATCCTTGCGCGGAGTACACCATGACCGCTTCCGGCGTTTGAAAGCTCTCCCCCGGATTCATCTGCCACGCGAAATCAAAAGAGTTCACGCCAATGCTAAACCTTGTGGAGCCGAAGGAATCTACCTCCGCCCCTGCTTCAAAACCGCCGCTGTATACCAGGCTAAAGCCAAAAGCTTCCCCATGTCGTTCCGTCGTTTCCGGTGTGACCAGAGCGGCAAAAGGGTTAAACTGGTGGCTGCTCATGCCCCTTTTGCTGTCGATCCGGGTTTCGCCTTGTTCAAGCGGTCTTCGCTTCATATTTCCTTCCCGGGCCCACGCCCCGGAAAGGTACACCATCTCCAAATCGCTATGACCGGAGAAATCGACGCTGGCACTAAGGGCACGGCGAAGCCGAAGCTTCTTGTCCCCTTCGTTGATCAAACGAGCTGACCGAATGATCACATTGCGAGCCGTGAAGATGGAATAAAGCAGGACAACCTTAAGTCCCGAGTAGGCATCTTTTAATACCAGCTCGAGCGTCTCTGCTTCGGACTCGTCCTCCGTATAAACGGCCGGAAGTCCGCTTAATGGCGGCTTTCCCTTTAGGATCCGGTAACCGTCGTACTTGAGCTCCGTAATCCTCGTCCCATCCTCCAGTTCGGCCTGGTACGCCGGATTCCGGAAGTCTCCGCTGCCGTACTGCGGGTATTCCTGCGGCAGCCGGTCAAGCCCGGCCCTCGCGGGAGTGTGTATCAGGAGATCGCCCATCGTTTCCCGATGCTTCAGTCTCTCTCCCCAATATCCATGTACAGGATAACCGTCCACGATCTGAATCAAATAGCTCATGCCGGTCGACTGCAGATGAAACAACCCTGCTTGCTCTTGAACGATTACGCTCATTGGTAAACATCCCCTCTTTCCTGCCCATCGGTACTTCATGCATCGTAGCATGGTCTAGAAAATGGCTTGTGCCACATCCGTATCTATGAACCATTACATCTCCGCCATCCGGGGCAATGCTCCGGCATCTTTGTATTTAACCTATCTTTGAAACATGGGTTTAGGATTGATCTACGATCCCAGAAATACAGGCTTATATACAAAAATCATATATGATCATACGATAGGTCGTACATGGCATGGTGCTCACTAGTTATGTTATTATGCTAGGTATATTGAACAAGTTTAATAGAGGCCAATAACAATTATTTCTTTAGTTCATTCTATATAGCTATTCTATTTTTAAGGGGATGGGGTTTGCTTGTGTTAGAGTATCTGCCGCGAAGTAAACAGCACACGGAGCTGCATCTGACGCAGTTTGGCATGGAGGATTGTATATCCGGTCATTATTTTGGGCCCGCCGTAAGAACTCACTATTTGCTCCATTATATATTCAAAGGGGAGGGGATTTTTGAGGTAGGGGGAGTGAGGCACCACCTTCGCAAAGGACAGGGGTTTCTAATTTGTCCCCATGTCGTCACCTATTATCAAGCCGACGAAGTTAACCCTTGGTCATACGGCTGGGTTGGTTTTAACGGCACGCTGGCTGAACCCCTCCTTATGCAAGCAGGGCTAACCCCTTCATCTCCAATTCTGCATTATGATCGAGATGATAGGATCCATCAGTATTTGCAGTTGATGGCCCAGTCAAGACAAAGCCATAAAGCCCGGGAAACCAGACTAACGGGGCTGCTGTATTTGATGTTATCTCTGCTAGTGGAATCCGGTCCGGAAGAGCCTACCGTTCAAAGGGACAGCCGGGCTGAGGTTTACGTGGAGCAAGTGATCGATTTTATCGAAATGAACTTTTCTCAAAAAATAACTATCGAGGACATCGCGCATTTGATTGGGCTTAATCGAAGCTATTTATGCTCGTTATTCAAACAGCAAATGAACATAAGCATTCAGGATTACCTGATCCGCTACAGAATGGATATGGCGGCTAAAATGCTGGGAAACACAGAACTTTCAATCGGCGATATCGCCCGCTCGGTCGGCTATACCGACCCGCTGCTCTTCTCCAAAATGTTCAAAAAGGTGAAGGGGGCCTCGCCGAAACATTATCGGAGCGAGGCTTTTGGTCCAAACTAAGGTGGATCCCATAGGAGAACGTGGATTGAAAAAAGGTGTTCGTTCTCAAGGCGTACGTTTGAGGGGAGTCCCAACCCATTTCAAAAAATATGTCCAAAATCGCCGTCACTGACGGCGATTTCCAATTTTCTTACCGATTTCTTACCAATTTCTTACCGATAGATCTGTAGGGCTCAATCTACCGCAGACGGGCCAGCTTCTCCAGAAAGTCTGCCACGATTTCCAGCGATGCCTCGTCGAAACTAGCCAACAGTTCCATCGCTTTATGATCCTTCTCCTTGTGAAAAACCCGGTGCAGCTCAGCCAGTTCGGCGCCAAGCGGTGTCACAGAGTAATAAATTTCTTTCAGGTTGTCCGGCAGCTGGTTTTTTCGTATCAGGTCCTGCTCCAGCAATTTGCGGGTGATTTTGGAGACGGCGCCTTTTGTTAAACCCATCTCGCGGGCGATATCGATCCCTTTAATGCTGTCATGCGCATAGATGACGTCCAGAACGTGCAGGCTTGAGACGGATAGACGGGGCAGCAGCTTTTTCAGCCGGTCGTCGGAAATGCGCTCCATGAGCCAGAGCCGGTCGCTGTCATCTTCGGCTTCGCTGACGAGGATCTGGTATATGGATTTTTCGATGCGGTTTTTGAGCTGAAGCAAATCATCATTCATATCAGGCATAAGGCAAGCCTACCTTTTTTCTTTTCATTATATCATGGTTTCCACAGAAACCATTTGACAAAGTATCATTTCCTTGTTATTGTGGTTTCCATGGAAACCATTTAATTGGAACGTGGTCTTCATGCAGCTTCTGCAGAAATCACATTACATTGATTCGGAGGGAATTTTTATGAATGAGGTCATTCAATTGATCCACCAGCATCGCTCCATCCGCAAGTTTACAAAAACGCCGTTAACCGGCGAGCAAATCGAAGCTATCGTCGACGCGGCACAAATGGCGCCATCCTCGGCGCACATGCAGCCGTTCTCGATCATCGGCGTCACGGATCGGGAATTGCGCAAGAAAATCGCGTTGCATTCGGAAAATCCATGGATTGATGAATGCGGGTACTTTTTTATCTTTTGCGCCGATTTTCACCGCATGATGCTGGCTGCCGGCCCGGACTACCAGGACAAAATGAGCCGCAATCTGAACTACTCCTATTTTTACCAAACCAGTGTGCTAAGTGCCGCGCTTGCTCTGCAAAACGCCAACTTGGCCGCTCAATCAATGGGTCTCGGGGCCGTTATTATCGGCGGGATTAACAGTGCTCTGCCTGAGCTGGACGAATGGCTGGACCTTCCGGACTTTGTCATTCCTTTGGTCGGTCTTGCGGTAGGCGTCCCCGATGAATTCCCAGAACAAAAGCCGCGCTTGCCACGGTCCGCCGTATTTTTTGAAAACCAGTATGATCGTGCTCTTAAAGCACAGGTCGAAGCGTATGACCGGGAAATAGGAGAATATTATGGCGCTCGAACCAACAACAAGCAGAAGGCCAGCTGGTCGGGGAAATTCATCTCAAAGCTGGATCGGGATTTGCCGCTGGGCGGGTATACGGAGTATGTGAAGAGCAAAGGGTTTGATTTGAAATAGGCTCGTCTGAAATGCAAAATCCACAACCCCATGAGGTTGTGGATTTCATTTACGTGATCGACGAGGGGGAGCCGAGCCCCTGTCGGAACATAGCGCCATCTTTTTTCCGCGTATAGATGGTGACCAACGTGATGAATTGCGGGTCCCGCTTTATTTAATGCTTTGTCTGATTTGGGCTTGTATTGGCTAAAATAGGCAGCATCTTCTCACTTTTCTCCATGAAGGAATTGCATTGGCCACAAATCGGTTGGATCAGAAAAACAAAGTTATCCCTCATCCATCCGTTGCACTTTTCATTGGTGCACGACCATATCGTTGTCATTTCCTCAGGAAGATCGATCATCAGTCTTTTCCGTGAATAGTACAAGCAGCATCCCTCTTTCTCCCCTGGAGTCCTAAGTAAAAAAGGCCCCGACACGATGTGCGGGACCTTTCTAATTACAAACTTACAGTTTTACAACATTCTCGGCCTGTGGGCCACGGTTGCCTTGTACTACATTAAATTCAACTTTTTGACCTTCATCCAACGATTTGAAGCCGTCGCTCACGATTGCACTGAAGTGTACAAATACGTCGTCTCCGCCTTCAACCTCGATAAAACCAAAACCTTTGTCTGCATTAAACCATTTTACTGTTCCTTGTTGCATAGTTCATTACCTCCATAATTCTATTTTTTACATGATCTTCGAGTTTCCAAAAAAAATCACATATTGTACAAGGTTACATCATCAAAATCTAACCCTCTACAATATGTGATCTCAGGTCGAAATTCCAATAAATTAACTATAACACAACTGGAGTTGAATAACAAGTATTTTTTGCTTTTACTTCCAAATCATTGCCCCTAGTGGAGAAAGATAATCGATCAAGAGACATTGCGTAGCCATCGTAATAAATAGAGGAATGTATCGTTTAAACCAAAAGTTTGCCGGAGTTTAAACCAAATATTTGCTTAAAAGACTGCTGATCGGACAGTGTTTTCGTAGTTATAATAAACTATATTAAAGCAGATTCTTGCCGGAAGTTTTTTATTAAACCAATCGATTGCCGAAAGTGCCTCACACCTTCTTTTCCACAAATTTTTATTCTGCTCATGATAATGGATTCATTAATTCTTGTTTAAAGGCTACATGAGAATTTCCCAAGAGTTTTTCTAATTGATATTGTCGGTACTGATCCGTTGGCTTGAAGGACGTCTTGAAGAGGCGTTCAAAAGATAAACGGCTCGTTTAATGAAATAGCACTCACTAAGAATTTTCCTACCGGAATGTAAGTATATCGATTAGAAAAAAAACGGCAGTCTAGACCTTTATTTACTGGTCAAGGCTGCCTCTGGTTTTATATTTATGCCAGTCTATACCTATTTCAATGAACCTGACTTTTTAGTCGTTGAGCCAGCGTAACCAGTACAATCAATCAAACACCACGACCAATTTGTTCACAGTGCTTCCCCAAAAAAAGATTTTTCAATTTTATTCTTGATTAAAGCCTCATTTAATAAATCAAAGCGAAACTTTCGAATCTTGTTATTTTTATTCCGCAACTCATCAAGCATTTGTTGAAGCGTTCGGCCTCCCCTATCCCTTGAAATAATCGTATTGATCGCTTTAATTTGTCTGGGGAGTGGTTCGCGACTTTTATATTTCTCAAGGTCGTTCTTGATTTCTTGCAATGCACTTCCAGGAGCAATTCCCCAACATATGATTAGCAAGTTAATTGCATTAAACAGTTGCTTTGCAGCCGGATGCCATGTTTCATCGAGAACTGTATTTCCATTTGCGCTGCTTGTTCCCGTTCCAGGGGTTTCAGATGCTAATGGGTCAAAAAGTGTTAATTTAGGATGATGAATCAATTCAAGAAAATGATTTGCTGCATAAGTACCGCATAAAAAAGTTCCGGTAACATTACCATTTTTCGCTCGATAAGAAAAGCAATAATAGCTGTCAGTAAGTAAGTCTTTAGTACAACTTCTACGTTCTTGCCCGTTTAACAAACGAACATGAGCAATGGGTTTTATATCATATTCCTGAACCAACTTCTCTCTAACCTCTGGTGATCTGCACGGAAGCACCTCAAACACCTCATTTTTTGTTTCCCTTCCATTATTTACAGTGCATCAACCCCCATTACTGCACTGTTTGATCGGAAGCAAAGTCTGGTTAAAGTTCTCTTTTATTTGTCGTTCAACATCTTCATATGAGCAACTCCAAAGCGAGCTCAAGTATTTCTGAACAAGCGATATATCTTGGGACGTAACAATCTTGTTTTCAATTTTGACAAAAGGCCCATCTGTTTCCGTTAATACTCGGTTTCGAGGAATCTTTGCGATGATTTTACATCCGTTTGACGATTGGAGCATTGCGGGATTAACTGAGAAGTAATGACCTGCTGCAACAATTTCTTTAAGAAAGGACAATGAACCGCTATACCAATGAAAAACGGCTCCCTTTACTGAAAACTCTTCTAACATTTCCAGAACAGTAGGTTCTGCCCTTCTTGAATGCAGCGTAATAAATCGAGGGCGATCACTGATATGAGCCAACACGTGACGGAAACTTTGGATTTGCTTTGTTTTAGTAGCAATGCCTTCTCGTGAAAAGTCTAGTCCTATCTCGCCGATGTATGATGTCTGTTTCGCAAGATCAATGAATCGTTTCATTTCAGTAGGCGTATGTATATTTGCATAGAGTGGGTGTAAGCCTAGAGCCAATCGAATATATTTAAAATCCTTTAAATGGGAATACCCCAATTCATAGTGACTCGGTAAATTTGTAACCGCGATTGTTGAGATACCTTTTTTTTCATTTTCAATCGCTACCACATAGGGATTTTTGTACAAATCTATGTGGCAATGAGCATCAATCATTTTATTTCACATCCTTAAGCAAGACCGATTAATCGTTTGATATCCCTTGTTCCTTTGTCATTAATAAGTTCCTTTACCTCTGCCATCGCTCGAACTACAAGGCTCGAATATTTATCAATTTCTTCGAAAGCCACGCCACTTGAAAGCAATAACCTTTTTATTTCCTCAACATTATAGTTATGCCCAAGAAACGCCAACACAGCCCTAAAATCATAAGTAGAAGTTTTGTTGCCAGTCAAATCGATTTCATCACTACAAATATCTACCCCATAATTTTCAGAATCAGCATTGATTACATGCAATGATGCTCTTCTAAAAATACATGGAACGCATCTCCCACAACCTTTTGCATCTCTTCTAATCCAGCTGGACTTGTGACCGCTTTTTCCACATGAGACTGAATCAGGAATCGCATTTCGTAGTATTTGTTGGTTTTTGCATTGGCTAATTGCCTCTCCTTTTGTTTTCTCACCTAATGGATTTAATATTGGATTAGATATCCCGACGCTTTGAAGAACATTACCCAGCATTCGTAAATAATTCGGATGAGCAGTTCTGGTGCTGCAAGTTCCTCTTCGAGATGGTGTAAGTGGTATGTTTAAAGCGATTGTTCCATTCTCCGGTATCATCAATGGAATATCCTCACCAATACTCGCGGCTGCATAGATACCGATTGCAAGAAACAATATGGAACGACTTCTGAAAGTTGTCTCCTTACCTGACGGATGCTGGCCGGCCCTAATTTGTAATGAATCTATCCTATTAGAGTACTGTGGCACTAAATGATTTAAAAGATTGCTCTGATCCGTCTTTGGTCCACTTACTTGACCATCATAATGCCCTACTAACAAAATATTTTTCTCTGGGTTGCTCTCCAACCAATCAATAGCACCAACTAATGAATCTAATCCACCTGAGAATAAGCAAACCATGTCTGCTTGCACGTGTGGCAAGACTCGCCTTGGCGGACGTCTTCTTTCAGTTGGTCTATGTAAAGGAGAGGTATTAAGATAAAACTCAATATCCCAAACGTCTCCGGTCAAAAATGACATGCACTTCTCCAGATTCTCCTTTGTCATTTTCCACTTCGTCAGCTCATATACAGGAATTCTAAGCTTAATATCACGGGTCCATTTATCCTCTGTTGTTTTTCTTCTAACAAATTTGTCTGTAGCATAAAACACAGAGGCCATAAACAAGAAGTCCAAAACGGTGGAATTTGGGATTCCACATCTTTGGTATACTGTCTTCAAATCAAAATCGAGATTACAGGTTTCTTCAGTATCGGTATTATGAATGCATACTTTCGCCAGTTCGAGTCTAGTTTTCTCCGCCGCGCTTACCATTACATTTATCATAGCTAACCTCCGAATACATCTAGTGTTTTTTCTAACACTTGAACACAAATTGCCTCGCCTTCATGCCCATTCCAGTCGACCTGTGTAATATCTCTATCAAGGGCTAAGACTGTTATTTCGGAATTAATATAATCCAATATATCATTGAGAAAGGCATCAGCTTGAGCATTACCAACTTTAGAAGCCAATCTTTCGTAAAAGGATCGACAAAATTGTTGATACACATAGTACCCAAAAAATCTTTCCAACATCTCGGTAAGGTTGTCAGGTTGAGCAGATGCCTCTAATATCTGACCAATACCATCAATCCCCTCAGACTCACTGAACAACTCATCCATAAGTTGGGAAAGGGCATTTCTAGCATCCACTTGATCAATCGTACTTGCATCTTCTCCGAAATAGTCAATAAGTGAAAGTATAATATCAGATGTGGTCTTACCTTTTAAATGCTCTAGTCCTGTTTGTTTCAGTGCTTCGTCGAGACCAACACGGTTAACTAATGAAAGAAAAGAACCCAAATTTCTCGCGACGGCCTGTGCGCTTTTAGCACCCATGCCACCGTTTCTTGTCACACCTTGCGAGCCGCCATGAGCACGAATAAACTGTCCTACTAATTGCTTGGAGTTATCTAAACCTGGACGGCCTTCTTTAGCCAACCTCGAGACTTTCCCCTTCAAATCTCCCCACTGAGGGGTTGAAGGGGCATCATAACCTTTAGATGTACCCATTTAAGATTACCTCTTTCCTTCAATAGGTCTTAAAGCTCGACCAATTCGTGTTTCGGTCGATCTCAAGTGATTCATAACAGGTTCAAAATACTCTTTCAGCATAGGTTTACTTCTATTTAAGGCGGTCAAATCATTACCAACCGCCGGTGGAATAGCACCAGCAGGAACATTAAATAATGTGCGAGTAAGACTTTCAATACTTTCTACAACATCCTTTTCAATAAGCCCCCTCAATGCGTCATAACCAACTTTTTGATCTGGATTACGCTGAATATGCTTTTCAATCAGATTTAACAATAAAATACGGTCATCTGCGTTTAACTTTAATGCGGACTCAACCGCAGGCCTCATCTTTCCTGCGTTAGAAGAAAGAATATCGTCAAGTATCGTCCTTACAAGTGGCGGAATCATAGATACCCCGGATAAAGTTGAACTCAACTTATCTCTAGCTACCCAGAAATAATCCCTTAAATCTATTTCACTCAATAGCGGTTCCATTGCGATCCAGCGGCGCATAAAAGAAGAAGACCATTGTGAATCAATTTTTTTGGCCTCTTCTTCGTTATCGACATTACCATCAGGTGGTGCCAAAACCGCTTCAAGCTGCTTTAATTCGCTAGACCTTCCTTCTTGTTTAGCCTGCCATTCGAATAAATCCATAAATTGCTTAGAGTGTCCATATTCAAGAACCATCAATTTTACCAGAACGTCATCCCGGATATTTTGCAATCCTGCAACTTTTGCCAATTCCTTTCTCAGAAAATAGGCATTTAAAAATCGCTTAACTTGCCTTGGATTTCCCTTAAGTCCTTCAGTAATAAGTGGGGCAATGCTTGAACTGAAAATTAAACTCTCACTTAGCGCTGTTGGAAGTTCAGCCTCTCCAAATGCTTCTTTCACAGCAGCGTAACCGAATACGGAATAACGATTTGCACACCTTTGATCTTCGCAAGCCTTGTGAACCTTTCCAAGTAAGATATCATCTTCAATGTCCCTAGCACAGAACAACAGTGCCATATAGCTTTCCACCTCTGCCGGTGACAGCTTAGGCAATCTATATGGAATTTGTATCAACTTCTCTAAGTAATCGGTTACAAGCCTCTCTGATGCCTCAGCAGGGTCTCGCTCATCCTTGAATTTCATTTGAGCATACCTAACCTCAATTGCATGACGCACTATCCGAGGATCAGCTCCTATTATAAATGCAGTTCTCTCAACATTTAAAAACAGCTTAATCGCTTCTAAATTTTCTATTATGCGTTCGTTTGAACACCTGTCTAAATCATCGATTAGTACGACTAAGGATTCAATATTTGTATCTTTAAGCAGCTTTTCAAAGTCCTGACGAAATGTTCGCACATCCATGGCACTTGCTTCGCTCTTATCTTCCTTAATCATTTCCTCCCAATTGATTTCAGATTTTGATTCACCTTCACCCCCTTCCTCTTCTTCATCTTTTTTAGGCAGTATTGAACCCAATATTTTTTTGCCAGAGCCCACTAAGCTCGGTACAATACTTGCACCGCCCGTTATATATGCTGCCAGAGTAGGTATACCGATCTCTTTTACACCGAATTTTGCTACACGCATCCAATTAACAGACTTTAATAGCCCAGCGACTTTTTCTTTAACTTTAGGTCCGAACCTCTTGTGTTCCCCAAGCTGTAATAATATTGAGCTTAGCAGCGCAGATTTCGCATCGTCATATCCTTCAAAAAGCCAACCATTGAAATATAAAACTGCGATTTTTTCATATTTCTCTTTTTCGGGTGAATTCGGAGGATAATTTTCTGAATCTAAATCGTGCTCTAACATTTTCATAATACTTGTTTTTCCACTACCCCAATCCCCAAAAACCCCTAATGTAACAGGTAGTAGCTTGGGATTGGTAACAACTGATCTTATTAAGTCAGCATGTACTTTAAAACCCAGCAAGTCTTGCGAAGTTTCATTATCCGCCCACATTGCAGTACACCTCTTTTATTAATTAATATTAAACGTACTCCAGGACATCTCAATAATTCGACATATTCCCTCTTTTTTCCTGCCAATTCCAACTAGTACATCCATTTAAATCGGTTCTAAGGACCTATACTTCACAGGTGCATTTCATCACAATAATCCTACTTCAACCAGGCATGTCTCTGTGATAATATTGGAAGAGAATGTAATGAATTTGCTGAAAAAGAGTGATAACAATGCAGACCTTTCCTAAAGATATTACTGATGCGATGCGGACCTGTATATTGGCTATTTTTTGGCCAAAAGAGCAGATCATCGATTTTTTTAAAAATAATGGTTGTACGAATCGTGACTTAAAAACTGTCTTAAGCCAGGGACTAGAAAATAAGAATCGAGCTGCCATTATTGATGAAGTTTTCGGCCAATTAAATGCACGTGACGATAAAGGAATTGGGCAATTTAGAGCAATGCTAGCTTCCATTATTAACTGGGGTCATTTTGATCCATATTATTTTAAACAGCTAAACCGTTTAGATGAGGCAGAGGCGAAACGTTGCATAAATCACTTGAAACAAGTTCAAGAGATACGTGATGCAAAAACTAAAGAATTAAAGAAGCTAGCTGATGAAAGGAGAGCCGCGGTAGCTCCTAAAATCTCATTAGTCGATTTGGAGGTAGAATTTATTAATTTATACCGAGGGTGTTCTTCAAATCAAAGTAGGGGTTACCAGCTAGAAACTCTTATAAAGAAGCTATCTGATTTCTCAAATTTGCCTTTTTCAGAGCCTTTTAAGATAAACGGGGAACAGTTAGATGGGTCATTGAAATTTGATGGGGAGAATTACTTAGTTGAAGCAAAGTGGCATGATAGTTTAACTGCGAGCGATGCTCTATATCATTTTGCATATAAGGTCGAAGGAAAAATGTATGGTCGAGGATTATTCATTTCAGTAAACGGCTATTCTCGGGATGCTGTAAAGGCCTTAATTGCTGGGAAATCAATTAAAACAATCCTGATTGATGGTGGGGACCTCTCTGTAGTATTCTCCGGAAACATATCCTTTTTTGAAATGCTGGATTCAAAAATTAGAGCTGCTCAAACAAAAGGATTAATTTATGTTGATCCACTGAGTTTAAGGAGCAAGATTGAATAGAAAACTAAAGACGATGCCATGGCCTTACAGTGGGACGAGGCATGGAATCCTCCTAATATATTACAGATATTTGCTCTATTTTTACGCTGAGACACCATTTCGCCCAGAGTGCAAGCAAAAACGGACACCAAAACGGTGTCCGTCGCTGATATTTCGTATGGAGGCGAGGGGAGTCGAACCCCTGTCCGAAGATAACGCCACATAAGCTTCTACGGGTGTAGTGACAGTTTTGATGTCACCCTATCAGGCTCCCCGTCACCGGATTCCGATAGGGTCAGCCTGTTTGTCTTCTTCAGCTAGCCCCAGGCGGAGACTAGACAGCGTATCCCACTAAAGTTGAGCCCTCATCCCGGCACATGGGCGATGCAGAGCGAGAGCACGTGTGCAGGTTATTAAGCTGCTACAGCGTAAGAAGTTTGTTGTTTGCCAGTTATTATTGGCTTTAGCGTTGATGAAGTGGACGCGTCCCCACTACCCGCTACTCATGCTCGAACTATCCCCGTCGAATCCAAGAACGCCCCCTTATTAAAAAGGGCTTCTATTGGATTAGATTAGAACCGTTGAAGCATAAGAAGCAATCTATCCAGCATCCTTCCCCTCCATGAAGAAAGGATGATCAGAAGCATTTGTCACGTAAAAGGCCGGTCAATCCATAACCTCTTACATACATAGTATATCACACATTCCGACCAAAATGACACAGAGGTTGAAGGAAACGCAGGTGAAACTTGCCTGTCTCTTCACATAACCCCAAATTAACGCGCGATCTTCTGCTTCTCGCGGAGTGCCCGCTGAATGTCACGCTGCGCGTCGCGTTTGGCGGCCGATTCACGCTTGTCGTACTGCTTCTTACCGCGGCCAAGGCCGAGCAGCAGCTTCGCATAGCCGTTGCGGATATACACCTTAAGCGGAACGATCGTATAACCTTCCTGCTTGGTCTGTCCCAGCAGCTTGTGGATCTGTTCCTTGTGCATCAGCAGCTTGCGGGTCCGCGTCGGATCGGTCGGATTATAGCGGTTGCCCTGTTCAAACGGGCTGATATGCATGTTATGAATATGAATTTCCCCATTGCGGATCGTTGCAAACGCATCCCCGATATTGGCCCGTCCGTTCCGGATCGACTTGATCTCGGTCCCGGTCAGCACCATGCCGGCTTCGTACGTATCCTCGATGAAGTAATCATGGGAAGCTTTTTTGTTCTGGGCCAGGACCTTCCCGTCACTCTTCTTACCACCCATGCTATCACTCCTCCCACACTTGCTATAACAGCAATGGACTTCCAGTATACAGCACAAGGGGAAGCAGCTCAAGCGCCCTAACGAGAGCGTCTAGAGGCCGCAAACCCGGCCGGTATACCAGAAATCCATTGTATCAACTGGGCTGGGCAAAATCAAGATTTCGGCGAAAAGGCGCACGGTGTGGCGCCCATTTCAGGCGAAGCCTGATTTAAAAGATACTGCCCAGGAACCCTTCTACTTTTTCTTCTTGCGCACGAAGGCGGCTGTGCCATTCTTGGCCGCACCCTTCTTCTTGCGCTTGCGGACGACGCCCTCGCCGCTGCCGGCATTGTCCTCGCGGGCGGCTGCCGCCCCATCCCCGACAAAAATGCCGCTGCGCGACGTTTTCTTCTTGCGGCCGCTGGACGGCTTACTGCCGCTTTGGCTTCCGCCAGGCGCCGGGGCGCCGTAGCCGCCCTTGCCGGAGCCGAAGCCGAAGCTCACCGGCCGCTTGGCTTCGCCGCTGCGGCCGCCTTCCCGCGCGGCGCCCTGCTGCGCTGCGCCGGCGCCGGCATCGCGGGCGCTCTTGCCCGGCCGCGCGCCCTTGCCGCCGCCACGGGCCGCACCGCGCCCGCCGCGGCCATTCTCGCCGCCTTCACGGATGGCGGCGCCTCTGCCCACGCGGCCGCCACCACGGCCGCCAAAGCTTCCGCCGCGCCGGCCTTCGCTGCGCGGCTTCATATCCACCATCTCGAAGTCGATGGTGTGATCGTCCATGTTCACGCGCTCGACGCGAATCTTCACTTCGTCGCCGATCCGGAACACGCGTGACGTGCGCTCCCCGATGAGGGCCATGGAGGCCTCATCGAAATGATAGTAATCGTCCGTCAGCGCGCTCAGCCGGATGAGGCCCTCGACCGTGTTCTCGAGCTCGATGAACATGCCGAAGCTCGTCACGCTGCTGATGATGCCTTCGAATTCCTCGCCGACCTTGTCGAGCATGTATTCGGCCTTCTTCAGCTGGTCTGTGTCACGCTCCGCATCCACCGCCACACGCTCACGCTCGGAGGACTGCTGGGCGATGTCCGCCATCCGGGAAGCCAGGTACTCCAGCCGGTTCTCCGGCAGGACGCCCTTGTTCTCCAGCACTTCCCGGATCACCCGGTGAATGACCAGGTCCGGATAGCGGCGGATCGGAGACGTAAAGTGCGAATAATATTCGGCGGCCAGTCCAAAGTGTCCGGACATTTCCGCGTCGTATTTCGCCTGCTTCATCGAGCGCAGCATGACCGTGCTGATGACCTTCTGCTCCTTCGTGCCCTGGATGTCCTCCAGCAGGCTCTGGAGCGCCCGTGGATGCACGGAGTTGCCCCGGCCCTTCACATGGTGGCCGAAGTTGGCCGCAAACGCCATGAACGTCTGGAGCTTCTCCGGATCCGGATTTTCGTGAATCCGGTACAGAAAAGGCACCTTCATCCAGTAGAAATGCTCGGCCACCGTTTCGTTGGCTGCCAGCATGAACTCCTCGATGATCTGCTCGGCGATCGAGCGCTCGCGCTTCACGATATCGACCGGCTTGCCGTTCTCATCGACGATCACCTTGGACTCCACGAAGTCGAAGTCCACCGCACCGCGGTTCATCCGTCTCGCCCGCAGGCGCAGCGCCAGCTCCTTCATCAGCTTGAAGGTGTCGACCAGATAGCTGTACCGCTCCGTCACTTCCGGATCCTCGTCGTTCAGGATCTTCCGGACGTTGTTGTACGTCATCCGTTCCTTCGTCTTGATCACGCTTGTAAAAATGTCATGTCTCACGAGCTTCATATGCTCGTCGAATTCCATTTCGCAGGACATCGTGAGGCGGTCCACCTGTGGATTCAGCGAGCAGATGCCGTTGGACAGGCGGTGCGGCAGCATCGGGATGACCCGGTCCACCAAATAGACGCTGCATCCGCGGTTGTATGCCTCTTTATCGAGCTCCGAGTTCTCGCGGACATAGTAGCTGACGTCGGCGATATGAACGCCCAGAAGGAAGTTGCCGTTCGGCAGACGCTCCACGTTTACTGCGTCATCGAGGTCTTTCGCGTCCTCTCCGTCAATCGTGACGATCGTTTTGCCGCGAAGGTCGCGCCGTCCCTGCTGGACGATTTCCTCTTCGGTGATCGAATCCGGTGCCTGCTCCGCCTCTGCCATCACCTCTTCCGGAAAAGCTTCCGGCAGCTGATGCTTGCGGATAATGGACAGGATATCGACCCCCGGATCATCCTTATGCCCGAGAATCTCGACCACTTCGCCTTCCGCGGCGGATCGGCCCTCCGGATAATTGACGATTTTGACGACGACCTTCTCGCCGTCGACCGCCCCGTTAAAGGCATCCTTCGGAATAAAAATATCCCGGTTGATCCGTTTATCGTCAGGCAGCACAAAGCCGTACGCTTCATGTCCTTGGAAGACCCCGACGATCTGGGTAATGGCCCGGTTGACGATCCGCACCACTTCCCCCTCCAGCTTGCCGCCTGCAGGGCTCTTAGCCGTAACTCGCACCAGAACGGTATCCCCGTTCATGGCGCTCTTCATATCATTGGCTCCAATATATACATCCGGATGCTCCCGGTCTTCCGGGATCAGGAATGCAAAGCCTTTCGCATGGGCCTGCAGACGGCCCTTCAGGAGGTCCAGCCGTTCCGGCACGCCGTACCGTTCCGACCGGGTCCGCACGATGGTCCCTGCCTCCTCCATCGCGTTCAGCGTTTTCAGAAAATCCTTGAAATCCAGCGCATCGTCAATCGCGAAATGCTGTTCCAGTTCCTGATACGTCATCGGTTTATATTCGGGATCCTGCATCAAATCAAGTATCATCTGTTCCGTAATCATCGTTTCATCACCTCAGGTGACTTGCAGGAATGCCTTCCGCAAGTGACTATGTAATCGTTCGTTTGTTGTATTTGTCCAGTAATATACACATACCCTAGTATACACGAATTTAATCGGTTGCATCCCTGCCCGTAAGCCTTAATCAACCTAAAAAACCTCCGCTCATCTTCCAATCGAAAAAGAGCGGAGGTTTTGGTGTGCTGCTATTCTTTACTTGACGACGACGGCCACCACAATGGCCAGGATAAAAAAGCATGCCGCGACGACAACCGTCACGCGCTGCAGCACGAGATCCATGCCGCGTGCTTTCGTTTTACCGAATAGATGTTCCGCGCCACCGGAGATGGCCCCGGAAAGACCCGCGCTTTTCCCTTTTTGCAAAAGAACAATCGCGATCAACGCGATGGAGAAAATCACGAGCAGCACCTTCAACAAGATTTCCATTTGTTCCACCTCCCAATGGCTTAACATCTCAATTATATGAATGTCAAAATTTCAATTCCGTTATGGCCGGACTTAGACTGCAGCCCAGCGTGCACAAACAGCATTCTTATTGTACCATAGCCTATTTGCGAACACAAGCTAAACCCGCACTGCACCGCCGTTTATGGCATCAATCCGCAAGCTAAAAATGCCCCACAAAGTAAGGCTTATGCTTCGATGCCTATTCCAAATACTTTACGGGGACCCCATAACAAGGAAACTAACTCCGATTAAACTTATACTTTCTGTTTTAAAAAAAAGAGCGCCCCGGAGTTACCCGGAACGCTCTTTGCTTAAGGCTGTACAGCCTTATTTTTTCAGGTTGTAGAACGACTTCAGGCCGTTGTACTGCGCCAGTTCGCCCAATTCGTCCTCGATGCGGAGCAATTGGTTGTACTTCGCGATACGGTCCGTACGCGACGGAGCACCGGTTTTGATTTGGCCGGCATTCGTTGCCACGGCGATGTCAGCGATCGTGCTGTCTTCGGACTCACCGGAACGGTGGGAGACAACCGCTGTGTATCCTGCACGTTTCGCCATTTCGATCGCATCAAACGTTTCTGTCAGCGTACCGATTTGGTTTACTTTGATCAGGATGGAATTGCCGATGCCTTCTTCGATACCTTTCTCAAGACGCTCGGTGTTCGTTACGAACAAGTCGTCGCCAACGAGCTGGATCTTGTCGCCGAGTTTCGCAGTAAGGAGTTTCCAACCTTCCCAGTCGTCTTCGGAGCAGCCGTCTTCGATCGTGATGATCGGGTATTTGTCGACCCAGGAAGCGAGCAGCTCAACGAATTCACTGGATGTGTAGGATTTGCCTTCGCCTTCAAGATGGTACTTGCCATCTTTGTAGAATTCAGTGGAAGCGACGTCCATACCGAGGAATACGTCAACGCCTGGCTTGTAGCCGGCTTTTTCGATAGCTTCCATAATGGAGGACAATGCGTCTTCGTTGGACGTGAAGTTCGGAGCAAAGCCGCCTTCGTCACCTACCGCTGTGTTCAGGCCTTTGCCCTTCAGAACGGATTTCAGGCTGTGGAAGATTTCTGCACCTGTACGGAGAGCTTCCTTGAACGTAGGAGCGCCAACCGGCAGTACCATAAATTCTTGAACGTCGACGTTGTTGTCGGCATGAGCGCCGCCGTTGACGATGTTCATCATTGGTACAGGCAGTTGTTTAGCATTGAATCCGCCGAGGTATACGTACAGCGGAAGGTCCAGAGCGTCAGCAGCCGCGCGGGCTACGGCCATGGATACAGCCAGGATGGCGTTAGCGCCCAGCTTGCCTTTGTTAGGTGTTCCGTCCAGTTTGATCATCAGCTTGTCGATGCCGAGCTGGTCGAGCGCGTCCATGCCGATGACTTCAGGAGCGATGATTTCGTTCACGTTCTTCACCGCGTTCAGAACGCCTTTACCGAGGTAACGGTCTTTGTCGCCGTCGCGAAGCTCTACAGCTTCGTGAGCGCCTGTGGATGCGCCGGATGGTACGATGGCGCGGCCATGGCCGCCGGATTCCAGATATACTTCAACTTCAACCGTAGGGTTACCGCGGGAGTCGAGGACTTCGCGTGCGTACACGTCAGAAATAATAGTCATTTTGTGCTAATCTCCTTTTCCACATTCGTAATTGGTTATTCAGACCACATGATATAGATTGAACTCAAGTCTCGAATGGAGAACCCTGTTGTAACGGCCTTATCCAAGCCCTGCAACACGAACTTCTTGAGTTCATTCTATATTGCTTGTCAGCTTCTACAGCCATTATAACGTATCGGATCACCGGAATCGAATTTTCCGCTTATTTACGGGTTGCGATCATCGATTCGCCGGTCATTTCGGCAGGCTTCGGAAGCTGCATCAGATCAAGAATCGTCGGCGCCACGTCGGCCAGAATGCCGCCTTCGCGCAGCGTTACGTTCTCATCGGTCAAAATAAACGGCACCGGGTTCGTCGTATGAGCAGTGAATGGGCGTCCTGCTTCGTCAAATACCATGTCGGCGTTTCCGTGGTCAGCGATAATAATCGCTACCCCGCCTTTTGCAATAACGGCGTCCACTACTTTGCCCATGCACTCGTCGGTGACTTCAACCGCTTTGATCGTCGGTTCCAGCATACCGGAGTGTCCGACCATATCCGGGTTGGCAAAGTTCAGAATGATCGCATCATGCTTCTCGGCTTCGATTTCCTTCACGCAGGCGTCCGCCACTTCATAAGCGCTCATTTCCGGCTTCAGGTCATAAGTGGCGACCTTCGGCGAATTGATCAGAATGCGCGTTTCTCCAGGCAGCTCGACGTCGCGTCCGCCGCTGAAGAAGAAGGTAACGTGCGGATATTTTTCCGTTTCGGCAATGCGCAGCTGCTTCTTGTTATTCTGCACCAGCACTTCGCCCAGCGTGTTGTCCAGGTTCTTCGGCTCGTAGGCTACGTAGCCTTCCACCGTTTCGCTGAACAGCGTCAGGCAGACGAAATGGAGGTTTTCCGGGAACTTCGGCCCGCGGTCGAATCCGCGGAAGTCCTTGTTCGTGAACACCTGGGACAGCTGGATCGCACGGTCCGGGCGGAAGTTCAGGAAGACAACGGAGTCTCCGCTTTCCACCAGCGATACCGGATTGCCCTGCTCGTCAACAATGACGGTCGGCTCCACAAACTCGTCGAATACCGACTTGTTGTAGGATTCCGTTACGGCAACCAGCGGATCAGTGTATTTCGGTCCATCCCCGTATACGATAGCACGGTAGGACTTCTCTACGCGTTCCCAGCGCTTATCGCGGTCCATCGCATAGTAACGGCCTTGTACCGTGGCGATTTTGCCGATGCCAACTTCCTTGATCTTGGCTTGCAGATCCTGGATGAACTTCTTGCCGGAATCCGGAGCCACGTCGCGTCCGTCCAGGAAGGCATGGATGTAAACCTCATCCAGTCCTTCTTTTTTCGCAAGGTCCAGCATAGCAAACATATGCTCGATATGGCTATGTACCCCGCCGTCGGACAAGAGGCCGTACAGATGGAGCTTCTTGTTGTTATTCTTTGCAGCTTGCACCGCTTCGACCAGCGTCGGATTGTTGAAAAACTCCCCTTCGCGAATCGATTTCGAAATCCGGGTCAAATCCTGGTACACGATGCGGCCTGCGCCGATGTTCAAATGGCCGACTTCGGAGTTGCCCATTTGCCCTTCCGGCAGACCTACCGCTTCGCCGGAAGCGGTCAGCGTCGTGTTCGGATACTTCGCCATCAATCGGTCGTAGTTCGGTTTCTTGGCCTGCGCTACTGCGTTACCTTCGTCCGTGCTGCGCAGCCCGAATCCGTCCATGATGATCAGTGCTACGGGTCTAGGTGCGGTCATCTTACTTCGCCCCCTCAACGAGCTGGATGAACGAAGCCGGCTGCAGGCTGGCACCGCCAACAAGCGCGCCGTCGATGTCGCTTTGGCCCATGTATTCTTTAACGTTTTCCGGCTTCACGCTGCCGCCGTATTGGATACGGACCTGATCCGCTACCTCTTTGCCATACAGGCCTTCAACCAGGCTGCGGATATAAGAGATCACTTCGTTAGCGTCCTGTGCTGTCGAGGACTTGCCGGTTCCGATGGCCCAGATTGGCTCGTAAGCGATAACGACTTGAGCCGCCTGTTCTGCGGACAAGCCTTGGAACGCTGCTTCCGTCTGCACTTTGCAGACGTCTTTCGTTTGGCCGGCTTCGCGCTCTTCCAGCTTCTCGCCGACGCACACGATTGGAGTCAGGTCATGACGGAATGCCGCTTGAACCTTTTTGTTCACGGTCTCGTCGGTTTCGGCAAAATATTGCCGGCGCTCAGAGTGCCCGATAATGACGTAGTCTACGCCGAGGTCTTTCAGCATCATGCCGCTGATTTCCCCGGTGAACGCACCGTTATCTTCAAAATGCAGGTTTTGCGCACCGATTTTGATCGATGTGCCTTTCACGGCTTCCACCAAAGCGGGAAGGTTCGTGAACGGAGCGCAGATGACGCTCTCCACGCCTTCAACTTCAGCTTTGCCTTTGACTTCTTCGATAAACGTTTTGGCTTCCGGAACGGTTTTGAACATTTTCCAGTTGCCGGCGATGATAGGTGTTCTCACACTTTTCACTCCTTTTTTGTCCTTACGGGTCCGTACGTTCCGCGCTCTTTCGGCGCTTCTTGCTTACTTGTCGTTCAGTGCCACGACGCCAGGGAGAGCCTTGCCTTCCATGAATTCGAGGGATGCGCCGCCGCCAGTGGAGATGTGATCCATTTTGTCAGCCAGATGGAATTTCTCTGCCGCTGCCGCCGAATCGCCGCCGCCGATGATGGTGTAGCCTTCGGTTTGGGCGCAGGCTTCTGCCACTTCACGTGTACCGTTGGAGAAGGGATCGATTTCAAATACGCCCATCGGTCCGTTCCATACCACGAGTTTGGAGTTCTTGATGATCTCCGCATATTTGGCACGGGTTTTCGGCCCGATGTCCACGCCTTCCCATTTCTCTGGGATGTTGCCGACTTCTACGATGTCCACGTTCGCATTGGCGCTGAAATCGTCCGCGATGACGATGTCAACCGGAAGCAGGAAGTTTTTGCCGAGATCCTTCGCTTTTTGGATAAATCCGAGCGCGACATCCAGTTTTTCATTATCGCACAAAGACAGACCGATCTCATAGCCCTGTGCCTTCATGAACGTATAGGACAGGCCGCCGCCGATCAGTACGTTATCCGCGATGTTCAGCAGGTTGTCGATAACGTCGATTTTATCCTTAACCTTGGAACCGCCGATGATCGCTGTGAAAGGACGCTCCGGATTGGACAGTGCTTTACCGAGTACGGAAAGCTCCTTCTCCATCAGCAGGCCGGAAACAGCCGGCAGGTAATGAGCGATACCTTCGGTCGAAGCATGCGCACGGTGAGCGGCGCCAAACGCGTCGTTTACGAACAGGTCAGCCAGCTCAGCAAACTGCTTCGCAAGTTCCGGATCGTTTTTCTCTTCGCCAGGGTAAAAGCGGACATTTTCAAGCAGCAGCACGTCGCCGTTGTTCAGCTTCTCCACTTGCGCTTTGACCGCGTCGCCAACTGCTTCGTCAGCCTTGGCAACCGATTTGCCGAGCAGCTCGGACAGGCGCTCTGCCGCAGGTGTCAGACGCATGGATTCTACCACTTCGCCTTTCGGGCGTCCCATGTGGCTGGCCAGAATCACTTTCGCGCCATGCTCGATCAGGTAGTTGATCGTTGGCAACGTTTCACGGATCCGTGTATCGTCAGTAATTTTGCCGTCTTCCAATGGCACGTTAAAATCAACGCGCACGAATACGCGCTTGCCGTTTACTTCTACATCACGTACAGACTTCTTGTTCATCGTATTGTTTCCCTCCGCACCCATATTTTTAACAGGACAGTCTTCCTCAGCCCCGTGGTTCAGCATGTTAGGACATTTATCTTGCAATTATAGAATGGCTCAGCCCCGCTGAAAATTTATGCATTCTATATTTTAAAGAGCGGAAACATAGGATGCCTGTTTCCGCTCGGGATGTTTTCGCTATGGGATGGCCGCTATTACTTAGCGATCTTAGCGAAGTATGCCAATGTGCGAACCAATTGGGAAGTGTAAGACATTTCGTTGTCGTACCAAGCAACGGTTTTAACCAGCTGTTGGTCGCCAACAGTCAACACTTTCGTTTGAGTAGCGTCGAAGAGCGAACCGAACGTGATGCCTTTGATGTCGGAAGATACGATTTCGTCTTCAGTGTAGCCGTAAGTTTCTGGATCGGAAGCTTCTTTCATTGCTGCGTTCACTTCGTCAGCCGTTACTTTGGTGTTCAGAACTGTAACGAGCTCAGTCAGGGAACCTGTTGGTACAGGTACGCGTTGAGCGGCACCGTCCAGTTTGCCTTGCAGTTCTGGAAGAACCAGACCAATCGCTTTTGCAGCGCCAGTGGAGTTAGGAATGATGTTTTCTGCAGCTGCACGCGCACGACGGAAATCACCTTTTGGATGCGGAGCGTCCAAGGTGTTTTGGTCGCCAGTGTAAGCGTGGATCGTTGTCATCAAGCCTTGAACGATACCGAACTTGTCGTTCAGCGTTTTGGCCATAGGAGCCAGGCAGTTCGTTGTGCAAGATGCGCCGGAGATTACTGTCTCAGTTCCGTCCAGTGTCTCATGGTTAACGTTGTATACGATCGTCTTCATGTCGCCTGTAGCCGGAGCGGAGATTACAACTTTCTTAGCGCCGCCTTTCAGGTGTTTCTCAGCAGCTTCTTTCGTTGTGAAGAAGCCTGTGCACTCGAGAACGATGTCTACGCCAAGATCGCCCCAAGGAAGTTCTTCAGGGTTACGGTTCGCCAGAACCTTAACTTCTTTGCCGTTCACTTTGAAGAAGCCGTCGTGAACTTCGATGTCTCCATTGAAAGTGCCTTGCGTTGTATCATATTTGAGCAGATGGGCCAACATCTTAGCGTCAGTAAGGTCGTTGATGGCTACAACTTCGATGCCTTCCACATTTTGAATACGGCGGAAAGCGAGTCGTCCGATACGTCCAAAACCGTTAATGCCTACTTTTACACTCATTGAATAGTCCTCCCAAAAGTTCGTATTTTATTTATTCAAAACAGGTAAATACCTGTCATGACATCAAAAGGAATGTTGTTTACTCGCTGCCAATTTCCCGGCAGATCTCGATTGCGGCCGCTTCGTCAACCACCAGAATGTCCTCATGGCCGAACTTAAGCACCGCATGGATCGCTTTGGCCTTGCTTCGGCCGCCTGCAATACCGATGACGGTCTCGGTCCGCATAATGTCCTCCAGCCGCAGCCCCAAAGTCATCATTTTATGAACGACAACGCCTTGTTCATTGAAATAGTAGCCAAAGGATTCGGCTACGGCTCCTTCCGACCGGATCTCCTCCACGGCGGCGGGATCCAGCCTTCTGCGGCGGGTCATCTCCATCGCGTCCCCGATGCCGTGCATGATGATGCGGCAGTGCCTGATCGCCTGCACGATCTCCTGGATGTTGCGGTCCTGCACCAGCGACTGATACGCTTCATCGCTCAGGAGGTCCGGCACATGCAGCAGCCGGTACTGCGCGCCGACGCGCTTGGCCATGGTGGATGCGATCGTGTTCGCCTGAAACTCCACGCTTTCGCCAAGTCCGCCCCTAGCTGGCACGAACCAGCTGTTCTTCATCGGTACGGCCGCCTGCGGCGTTAGCTGCTCCGCCACTTCGGCGAGCGTTGAGCCTCCAGTCACCGCTACGGTGTCCCCTTGGTTCATGACGCCAAGCAGCGCTTTGGCACCCGCGCGTCCCAAGTCACGCTTCGTGAGCGGCGACGATTCGCAATCCCCGGGCACGACCACGACTTTGCGCAAGCCGTACGTCTGGCGGATCTTCTCGCCAAGATCATTGAGGCCGAACAGCACTTTCACCATCGGCTCCATCTGTTCGAGCAGCTTGCTTCCCGCCTCACTGACCCTCATCCCAGAGCTCTCGATCTCAATCAGGCCCTGGGACTTGAGAAGATCCGTCTCGGCCCGCAGCACCCGCTCGGTCATATGCAGGGATGCAGCGAGCGTTCTCCGGCCGATCAGCTCCGACAGCATGATCTGATGAAGAATGGTATATCTGGTCTTGAGAACGTCCACGAGATCAGGCAGAAGCTGCTTTTGTATCTCTAATATATCCCGCATTTCTTTCCACTCCTGCAACTCCGCTTCCCTCTCTCCCCTGGCCCTAAAATGTCCCGGGTCAACGTTTTAAGTCCCACCACTATTCTACTCAATAATGGCGCTGGTTGCAAGTAGTCCACTGACTATAATTCACATCAGCCTTTCCTCCTATACAGCATTTTCCTGATCCAAAAAAATTAATAACTTAACCCTTGCATTTTGAGGCAAGCTATCATATAATAACTCTTGCTATTGAATTTTGCGCCCGTGGTCCAATGGATATGACGTAGGCCTCCGAAGCCTGAGATCGAGGTTCAATTCCTCGCGGGCGCGCCATTTTTCTTCAATAGAAGAGAACGCAGAACGGCAACCGTTCTACGTTATGTTTTTAACCAAACGTACCACAGCCAATCAGATGGCTATTTTTTTTACCTCGAGTTTGACTTTCTTTGACTTTTTGTTTGAAATTGTTTATCATGTGGTTAATACGGTAACAGTATGTATAGAATGACCTATTTTGAGCCAATTAAGGGAGGTTTTCCACGTGAGTTATATTCCTATGGTCGTCGAACAAAGCAACCGCGGTGAACGGGCTTACGACATCTATTCCCGTTTGCTGAAAGACCGCATCATTTTCCTGGGCACCGAAGTCAATGACGTGGTCGCCAATTCTATCATCGCCCAGCTGCTGTTCCTCGCAGCCGAAGATCCGGAGAAAGACATCCATTTGTACATTAACAGCCCCGGCGGATCCATTACGGCCGGTATGGCGATATTCGATACCATGCAGTTCATCAAACCGGACGTATCTACCATCTGCGTAGGCTTGGCCGCTTCCATGGGCGCGTTCCTGCTGAACGCCGGCGCCAAGGGCAAACGCTTCGGCCTGCCGAACAGTGAGATCATGATCCACCAGCCACTCGGGGGTGCGCAAGGCCAGGCTACGGATATCGAAATCCGCGCCCGCCGCATTCTGAAAATGCGCGACACCTTGAACCGCATCCTGTCCGAACGTACCGGACAGCCGCTGGAGCGCATCGAGAAAGACACCGACCGTGACTACTTCATGAGCGCAGCTGAAGCGCAGGAATACGGACTGATCGATAAAGTTCTGGAAAGCACTCCAATCCAAGGCGTGTAAATATTCGCGGCTTTGGAACCGAAGAAAAACAGGGAATCTCTCCGAATCGATCCGCTTACGGATCGCCGGGAGGCTCCCTGTTTTTTTTGTTTTTCAAGGCGTCAAGCAGGCTGCAAGCGCACCCATGAACATGATTCTCATAGGCTTGACCACATCAATATATTGATGTATTATTCTTACTACATGCCAAATATCATCTACATATTGATTTCCATCGGCATAGTATATATAACATATTTTCCCTCTATCCCAGTCTATTCAGTGTAGTTCTAGGATTAAGGGATTTCATGTTCAGCGAAGCTGAACCATTCTGTGATCACAAGAATAACGACCACGATATGTGGTGTGGTTATCTACAATGACGTCAATAGACGTTTTTTTTGCGCCCGTGACCACGGCAGAGAACATTATTCAGGAGTGAAGGATCATGCTAATCGTCTATGATTCCAAGACCGGCAATGTCAGACGCTTTGTCAACAAGCTGAACATGAGAGCCATTCCGATCGAAGAGCAGGAGCAGGTGAATGAGCCTTACGTGCTCGTAACGTATACAACAGGTTTTGGGCAGGTGCCCGAGAAAGTGTCCAACTTCCTGTCGAAGAACAACCGCATGCTTCGCGGCGTGTCGGCCAGCGGCAACCGGAACTGGGGGCCTCGTTTCGCCAAAAGCGCGGATACGATATCGGAGATGTACCATGTGCCGATCATCACCAAGTTTGAGCTTTCGGGAACGATGCGGGATACGGAGATTTTCAAAGAGAGGGTGCGGAGCATTGAAGCATATTGAACTCAACAACGAAATTATGCAGCGCGGATCGGACGGTTACTTTCAATTGGAAAAGGACCGGGAGGCGGTTGCCGCCTTTATGGAGGAAGTGGAGCGCGATACGATGAAGTTCGGCTCCCTGCGCGAGAAGCTGGATTACCTGATCAGCAACGACTACTACGAGAACGTGTTTGAGCATTATACCTACGACGAAGTCGAGTCCGTGTTCAACCTGACGGGGAGCAGCGACTTCCAATTCCAGTCCTACATGGCGATCTCGAAGTTCTACAAGGACTATGCGATGAGAACCAACGACAAGAAGCAGTACCTGGAGCAGTATCCGGACCGCGTCGCCATCGTGGCGTTGTACTTGGGCGAAGGGAATATCGGTAAAGCGCTCCGTATCGCCGAAGCAATGATCGAGCAGCGGCTGCAGCCAGCTACCCCGACCTTCCTCAACGCCGGCAAAAGCCGCCGCGGTGAGCTGGTCTCCTGCTTCCTGCTGGAAATGGACGATTCACTCAATTCGATCAACTACGTGCTCGGCACCTGCATGCAGCTGTCCAAAATCGGCGGCGGCGTTGCCGTCAATTTGTCCAAGCTGCGTGGGCGCGGCGAACCGATCAAAGGCGTGGCCGGAGCGGCCAAAGGCATCATGCCGGTGCTGAAGCTGATGGAGGACGCGTTCTCCTATGCCGACCAAATGGGCCAGCGTAAAGGCTCGGGTGCCGGATACTATAACATTTTCGGCTGGGATGTCATCGAGTTCCTTGATTCGAAGAAAATCAACGCCGACGAGAAGCTGCGCATCAAGACGCTGTCGATCGGGCTGATTGTGCCGAATAAATTTTACGAGCTCGCCGCCCAAAACAAGCCGCTTGTGGTCTTTGGCCCTTACTCGGTGTACAAAGCCTACGGCAAGCATCTGGACGACCTGGACATGGACGAAATGTACGACGAGCTGCTCGCCAATGACCAGGTAACGAAAAAAACCGTCATGAGCGCCCGTGACATGCTGACGAAAATCGCTTCGATCCAGCTCGAGTCCGGTTATCCGTACATCGTGAACAAATCGAACGCCAACAAGGTGCATGCTCTGAAGGATGTCGGCCAGATCAAAATGTCCAACCTGTGCACAGAAATTTTCCAGCTGCAGGAGACCTCGGAAATTAACGACTACGGTATCGACGACGTAATCCGCCGGGACATCAGCTGCAACCTGGCCTCGCTGAACATCGTGAACGTAATGGAGCAGGGAAAAATCAAAGAATCGGTCCGTGTAGGCATCGAGGCTCTTACCGTCGTCAGCGATCACTCCCGCGTAGAGAACGCGCCGGGCGTGAGCCTCGCCAACAAGGAGCTGCACTCCGTCGGCCTCGGAGCCATGAACCTGAACGGTTACCTGGCCAAAAACAAAATCGCATACGAGAGCGCGGAAGCGCGCGAGTTTGCGAGCACCTTTTTCATGATGATGAACTACTACTCGCTGGAGCAAAGCATGGAAATCGCGCGCGATCGCGGCGAAACGTTCCGGGACTTCGACAAGTCCGAGTACGCGAAGGGTACCTATTTTGACCGCTACCTCGAAAAGGACTTCCGGCCGCAATCGGAACGCGTGAAGCAGCTGTTTGAAGGCATCGAGATCCCGTCCCCTGAGGACTGGGCGCAGCTCAAGGCGCTTGTTCAGAAGCACGGACTGTACCATGCCTACCGTCTGGCGATCGCGCCGACGCAGAGCATCTCGTACATCCAGAACGCGACGTCCAGCGTCATGCCAATCGTCGAGCATATCGAAACGCGTACCTACGCGAACTCGACGACATATTACCCGATGCCGTTCCTCAGCGCGGAAACGCAGTGGTATTATAAATCGGCTTACAATATCGACCAGTTCCGCCTGATCGACATGATCGCGGAAATCCAGCAGCATGTGGACCAAGGCATTTCCACCGTGCTGCACGTCAACAGCACCGTATCGACCCGGGAATTGTCCCGTTTCTATATTTACGCCGCCCAGAAAGGGCTGAAATCGCTGTACTACACCCGGACGAAAAAATTGTCCATCGAAGAGTGCACCAGCTGCGCCGTCTAAATTCGAATATTACGCAAGGCGACGGCGGGGGCTTGAACAGCCCCTGTCGCCTTCTTCTATAAAAGGAGCAATGGTCTGATGAAAGCAGTAAACTGGAACCGGCCCGATGACGATTTTACGCTCATGTTCTGGCAGCAGAACATCATGCAGTTTTGGACCGACGACGAAATCCCTTTGTCCGACGATAAAATGGACTGGATCAAAATGACTGACGAGGAGCGCACCGCCTACAAGCATGTGCTTGGCGGACTGACGCTGCTGGATACGCTGCAGGGCGGCGTCGGCATGCCGAAAATTTTGGAGCATGTGGAAGGCCTGCAGCGCAAAGCCGTGCTCGGCTTCATGTCGATGATGGAGCAAATTCACGCCAAATCGTACAGCAGCATTTTCACCACGCTCGCCTCGACGGAAGAGATCGACGCCATTTTCCGCTGGGTGGAGGACAACGAGCAGCTGCAGTTCAAAGCGAAGAGCATCGAATCCTGGTACGCAAACATTCAAACTAAGCGCGATCTCTACAAGGCGATGGCCGCTTCCGTCTTCCTGGAAAGCTATCTGTTCTACAGCGGCTTCTTCTATCCGCTTTACCTGGCCGGCCAGGGCAAAATGACCAGCAGCGGCGAAATCATCGACCTGATCATCCGCGACGAGAGCATCCACGGCCTGTACGTCGGCACGCTGGCCCAGGAGCTGTTCCAGGAGTTCTCCTTCGAAGAGCAGGAGGAGCTGCGCCGGGAGCTGTACGAGCTGCTTGAGACGCTGTATCAGAACGAGGTGAAATATACGGATGACCTGTACAGCCCGATCGGACTGCAGGAGGAAGTCAAAACCTATGTCCGCTATAACGCCAACAAAGCGCTGATGAATCTCGGCTTCGAGCCGCATTTCCCGGAAGAGCCGATCAACCCGATCGTCTTCAATGGCATCAGCACCCACACCAAGCAGCATGATTTCTTCTCGAAAAAAGGCAACGGTTACGTCCGCGCGATCAACATCGAGCCGCTGTCCGACGACGACTTCGTGTTTGACGTATAAGTTCAGGCAAGTAAACAGAAGGAGCTCCGCTCCATAACAAAATCCCCTTTGAGCAGACAAGTGCAGGAAAGCGCACTGCCGTTTGCTCAGAGGGGATTTTTTCTGGGATTGTCGTACTGCCGTACGTATTGGTCTCCCCTTCTATTCGTTTCAGAATACTCGATTACCTTCGCGGCGTAAATCCTTGTTGACATTTCAAATTATTTTGAAATATAATGTTCCCGATCCAATCATTTCAAAATAATTTGAATTATAGGGGTGAACTACGAATGTCTACCGATCAACAAACTCGGCTAAGCGGCTCTAAATCCGAAATGGCTTCCGTCAAGCAGCGGGGCATGGGATGGAGTTTGGCACTGCTTGCTCTAGCACAGCTGATTTACGGGCTCGACATCAATATCGTTTTCGTCGCTTTGCCTGAGATCGGACATGGCCTTGGCTTCTCGGAACAGTCCCTGCAATGGGTGGTCAGTGCTTACACGGTTTTCTGCGGGGGCTTCCTGCTTCTTGGAGGACGTGCTGCCGATATGCTGGGACAAAAGCGAATGTTTATTTTTGCGTTGGTCCTTTACGCCCTTTCTTCGCTATTGGGAGGCTTGGCTTGGGACCCGCTCGTCATCATTATAGCCCGTGCCATCCAGGGTATCGGAGCGGCGTTCCTGTTTCCGGCCACGTTATCGCTGATCAACCGATTGTTTGAGGAAGGTCCGCGCCGAAACCGCGCTCTTGCCGTATGGGGCGGGGCCGGAGCCAGCGGCCTGACGATTGGCTCGATCCTGGGTGGGGTATTGACCAATGCATTCGGTTGGGAAGCGGTCTTTTTGGTGAATGTTCCATTAGCAGGAATCGTTGCACTAGCCGCGCTGTTCGTCATTCCACGCGATAAACGGCGGAAGCAAAAGCGCTATTTCGATATTCCTGGCGCCGCCACGGTAACCGCAGGTGCTACTCTCCTGGTATATGTTCTTGTCCAGGGACCCGAATTGGGCTGGGCCTCCACGGAAATGATCATCTGTGCTGCCCTTTCCCTGATCCTCTTGTCGATCTTTGCCCTGATCGAAATACGCAGTACCGCTCCTTTAATGTCGATCCATCTTTTCCGTAACCGCAGCTTGGCTGCCAGCATGGTCATTACATTCATCTACATGGGGACGTTTGGTGCCTTACCTTACTTCCTGACAACCTTATTTCAAAATGTGCACGGATACAGTGCTCTGCAAACCGGGCTTGCCTTCATTATCCCTTCCTTGGCGATCGCTGCAGGCACCCAGCTCGGCGAACGGCTGGCGACCCGTTTGGAGGCGCGAAGCACGCTGCTTATCGGCATGATCATCGGAATTGTTGGGACCATACTGATTCCATTAGGTGCATACACGGATAGCAGCTATCTGATGATCGTTCCGGGCCTCGTTATCTCTGGGATCGGCCAGGGCATCACCTGGACCGCCATGTGGATCACAGCTTCAGACGGCGTAGCCCCGGAGGATCAAGGCGTCGCGTCCGGGATGGCCTCGACCACCTTAAACATCGGCAATGCCATCGGGCTTGCCATCTTGATCGCCATCGCGAACTCGGGTACGCATCAACTGACGGGTGAAGCTTTTCGCCAAGCATTGGCTGGGGGTAATCGGACAGCCATTTATCTGGCGGCGCTCGGCATTCTCCTCGGCGCGCTTGTCGCCTTGTTTTTGCCCCGCAAACGAAAAGTATGACCGGCTGTCGCCACGCAGCAAAAACAGCCAAACCCCCGTTATAGGTTTAACGGGGGTTTGGCTGCTTAAAGTATCCGCTTGAGGATCGTTGACCGACGCTCGTTGGGATAAATGTTCTATCATCAGACTCGCTTACATCATCTCGGCTGCATCGGCTCCATTATTTCGCTGCTTCGAACGGGTCCGTTCCCTTCGGCAGCAGGTCGCTGAAGTTGAACGTATACGTCGGGAAGCCGGCGGCATACGGCCCGATTTCATACTGTTGGAAGAAGATCGTCAATCCGCTTTCCTTCACATAGAAGTCCGCGTCCTTTTTCAGCCCGTTGAAGCCGTCTGTGAAGCCGTCTTTGGTCGCTTTTTGCTTCAGCAGTTTGTCCAGCTTGGTCTTGGCGTCGGCCGAATTGTGGAGCAGGCTGTCCAGCGTCAGCTGTTTGCCGTCCTTCAACGAGAACGTAAACCCTTCGCGGGCCGTCATCCCGTGAGCTCCGCCTGTGTATTCATAAGAATCCGTCACGATGCTCAGGACGCCTTGGCGGTTATAAGTAACCAGGAACGTTCCGTCGAACTCATACGGGTGCTCCACCTTCGCGTCGCGCTTTTTCGCCTTGGCCTTGGCTTCTGTGGCGAACGCTTCCGCCTTGTCTTTAAATACTTTGTTGATCGCCTCCTGGGCGTCCGCGTTAGCCAGCCCGCTTAACTGAGGATAACGGATCAGAATCGTTGCATTGGCGTCGCTCGCCTTGATGAGTTCGGTGGAGATTGTCACCTGGTTCATCTGACGCTTGGACAGGCTCAACGTCTTGGAAGACGCAGTATACACGCCCTGGAAGCCCATATAGTCGTTCAGCAGCTTGAAAGGAACGTACAGCTTGCCGTCGATCAATTTTCCATCGTAGCTGTTCGAATTGTCCCCGACATAGCTTCCGTTGATGTAAGCGCTGACCCCGTAGTCGGAAACCTCCAGGTTCAGCTTCGTTACCCCGGATCCGACAGTGCACGTCTTGATACCCGGATTATAAGACAGCGGCATACCGGCGGCATCACGCAAAATGGACACCGGAATCATGGTGACCCCGTCAACCAATTTCCCCTGCAGCGATAGCACCTTGCCGTTATATTTTAACGCCACTCCCGGCTGCGCAGCCGGCTTCACGACCGGCTTTGAGGCTGCAGCCGACACCTGCGATCCCCCAAACACGCCGGCATTTCCGATCAATACGCCTGCGGCCAGCACCGCGGCTCCCCATTTCATTCCCTTGTTCATCCCTATCAAATCTCCTCTCCAAACATTGCTGCTTGTGCTAGTCATATGATTTATTACCCAAATTCACCACTTCCCTATTATAAAAAAGAGCTCCGCCGATTTGTTTACAACCGGGGTTACAGTATTGTCGTTTACGCCAGCCAAAAGTATAACTCTCTTAACCTTTACGTTAACTTTGTGTTTCTTCATCCGATCGGTCACGGGCCTTGCGATCATGAAGTCCCCCTTCATAGGACACCAGCACCGCGCCAGGACTTAAAAAGCTCACGAAATAAAAATAATGCCCCGTTCCGGAAGCCAGCTTAAGCATGGATCCCGAAACAGGGCAATTATTCTTAAACGATATTAACGGTCGTTGTAAGGCCTCTGCTTACTACCGTCCGCTCTTCAGCTCCGTCCAGTAACGGTCATAGAGCTGCAGGGTATCCTTTACGTCACCGAGCCATTCCGTCCGGCCCAGCTCTTCTTCGGAGAGGTTGATCATATGGTTGTTCCGGTATTCCTCGCTGTGGAACTCCATCGCTTTGGCGTTCGGATCGCTGTATCCGATCGACTCATAGTTCTTTGCGCTGACCTGCGGATCGAGCATGTAGTTGATAAACTTCTCGGCAAGCTCTTTATGCTCGGCCCCTTTCGGGATCGCATAGTTATCAGAGAAGATCGTCCCGCCCTCTTTTGGCACGACATATTCCACATCCGGATTGTCCTTCGCGATAAAAGCCGCGTCGCCGGACCATACCGTTCCGATCCAGCCTTCCTCCTGAATCATTTTCTGCTTGATGGTATCCGTGTCGAAAGCAAGAACGCTCGGCAGCAGCTTCTTCAGGTCGTCCACGGCCGACTTGATCTCGCCTTCATCCTGGGAGCTGTTCGAGTGCCCCTGCTTCTTCAAGGCCATGCCAATCACTTCGCGGTTATCGTCCAGCAGAAGGACCTTGCCCTTGTATTTCGGGTCCCACAGATCCTCCCAGCTGTCGATGGTGTCCTTCACGTACTTTTTGTTATACGCAATACCCGTTACGCCGGAAGTGTATACGATCGAGTATTTATTGCCCGGGTCAAAATCAGGGTTCTTCAGCGATTCCTGAATGTTCGCGAAGTTCGGAATGTTGTTCTTGTCCAGTGGTTCCAGCAGATTGTTCTCGATCATCGTCCGCACCATGTAGTCCGAAGGCTGGATCAGATCGTATCCGCCGCCGCCCGCCTTGATTTTGGCCAGCAAATCCTCGTTGTTCGCATAGTTGTCATACGTAACCTTGACGTTGAATTTACTCTCGAAGTCCTTGAGCACCTGCTCGTCAAAATTGTCAGCCCAGCTGTAAATATGAAGCGTCTCCTTGGAAGATGAGCATCCTCCCAGGGATGCAACCGACACGAGGGCGAGTGCCCCAGCCAGTACGAGACCGGCGATACCCTTTCTTTTCACAGTAACATATCTCCTCTCTTTCTCCTTATAGCGTGTAGTCCATATCCTTGTAGCTCAATCAATAGTTCCATCAAATAGTTCAATATCTTGCAGCTGCGTTAAATCGGCAGCATTTTATGTTTCTTCTGGCCCTTGCCGCGGTTGAGGAAAAACTGCGCCAGCAAAATCAGCACGACGCTCACCACGATCAGCAGCGTACAGAGTGCGTTAATTTCCGGCGAGATTCCCCGCTTCACCTGGCCGTAAATATAAATCGGCAGCGTAGTCGAGCTAGGCCCGGCTACGAAGAAGCTGACCATAAAGTCGTCCAGCGACATCGTAAACGCGATCAGCGCCCCCGAGATGACGCCCGGGAAAATTTGCGGCCACGTTACATGGCGGAACGTCTGCCAAGGGGTGGCGCCAAGGTCGGCGGCCGCCTCCTCCAGCTGCTTGCCCATTCCCGCAAGGCGGGCCGTCACGACGACATAGACGTACGACATGCTGAACGTGATATGGGCGATGATGACCGTCGCTTTACCCAGCGGGACATGCATCTGGTTGAACAGCACCAGCAGCGACAGCCCCATGATGATGTCGGGAATAATGACGGGCAGGTACATGAGCCCGTTCATGCTGCCCTTCCATCGCCGGCCAAGCCCCCGCAGGGACAAGGCGCCCACGGTTCCAAGCAGCGTCGCTACGATCGTGGATACGATCCCGACGGTCAAGCTGTTCATGAGCGCTTCAAGCACATGGTCATCGGTCATCAGCGAGGCGTACCAGTCGAACGTAAATCCTTCCCAGTCCCCGCTGAGCCTCGTGTTATTAAATGAATAAATAATAATCAGCAGAATCGGCACATAAATAAAGATCATCATCAGCACGGAGTGAATCCCCAGCAGGGGATGACTTTTTCTCTTCATGCTCTCCCCTCCTTCGCTCGGTCCGCCCGGGACTGCATCGCCCGGTTAAACAGCAGGATCAGAATAAGGGATGTGATGACGAAAATCACGGACAGCGCCGAGCCGAACGGCCAGTTGCGCGCCCCCAGATACTGCTGCTGGATAATGTTGCTGATCATCGTCGACTTGGCACCGCCAAGAATATCCGTGACGACAAACATCCCCGTCGTGGAGACATAGACCAAGACGCAGCCGGTCATGATCCCGGACTTGCTCTGCGGCAGCGTGATGTGCCGGAACGCTTTCCAGCGGGTAGCCCCCAGGTCGCTGGCCGCATCCAGCAGCCGCTTGTCCATCTGTTCCAGCGCGACGTAAATCGGCAGCACCATGAACGGAATGAAGTTGTAGACCATGCCAAGCAGCACCGCGCCTTTGGTATACAGCATCTGCAGCGGCTCCTGAATCCATCCAAAATGGATCAGCAGCGTATTCACCACGCCCTGCGTGCGCAGCAGCAGCACCCAGGCGTACGTCCGGATCAGGAAGTTGATCCAGAACGGAATCGTGATCAGCACCAGTCCCCAGGTCTGCACCTTGGGAGAGGCATTGGCGATAAAATAAGCGAGCGGGTAGCTGACCAACAAGCATACGACGGTCGTCACCACCGACAGCACTAACGTATCCCAATAGATGCCGAGATACAAAGAGTCGAAAAAGGTTTTATACCCGTTCAGCGAGAAATGAAAGACAACATTGCCCAGTGTGTCGCGGCTCATCAATGACATGACCACGACGATCACCATCGGGACGAGCAGAAACAGTGCCAGCCACAGCAGAACCGGCGTAATCAGCAGCTTGGATCGTCTCATGCCCCGATGACCACCTCATCCCGCTGATTCCAGTCCACCCCGATCCGCTGCCCAACCTTCCAAACGATCTCATCTTCGAAGTCCAGAGCGATCGTTACCATCATCGGTTCGCCATCGAGCTGGACGGTTAGCTTATGAACGTTGCCAAGATACAGCACATCCTGAATGACTCCCGTCTTGCGGACCCCTTCGGTTTCCCGTTTTGGACGCAGCTTCTCCGGCCGTACGGCAAACAGCTCCGAACCGGAACTGAAAATGTTGTTCTCCCCGACGAAAGTCGCGGCGAAAAGCGTCTTCGGCGCGGCATAGATGTCCTTCGGCGTGCCGATCTGCTCGACTTTGCCGCTGTTCATGATCACGATCCGGTCGGACAGCATCATTGCTTCCTCCTGGTCGTGCGTGACATACACAAAGGTAATGCCCAGCGAGCGCTGCAGATGCTTCAGCTCAGACTGCAGGCTCTTGCGCAGCTGCAGGTCGAGCGCGCCCAGCGGCTCGTCGAGGAGGAGCACTTTGGGCTTGTTCGCGATCGCTCTCGCGATGGCCACCCGCTGCTGCTGTCCGCCGGACAGCTGATGCGGATAACGCGAAGTAAGCGCGGTTAGCTGCGTCATCTGGACGGCTTCAGCAACCCGTGCTTTTTGCTCTGCCTGGGGCAGCTTTTTCATTTTCAAACCGAAGGCGATATTGTCTCCGACGGTCATATGCGGGAACAGCGCGTAGTGCTGGAACACCAGGTTCAGATCCCGCTGGTTAGGCGGAAGCTTCGTGACGTTCTGCCCTTCCAGAATAATCTCACCGTGAGTCGGCTGTTCGAATCCGGCAATCATGCGTAGTATGGTCGTCTTACCGCAGCCGCTAGGCCCGAGCAGAGTCAGGAATTCCCCTTCTTCAATGTTCAGTGACAGCGGATGCACGACAACTTGTCCTTCAAATTGCTTCTCAATCTGGACAAGTTCAATCATATGCATCAACCCCTTATCCATTACTAAGAAAAAAGCCATATCCATGGGTATGGCTTTTTCGGTAAATTATTTTTCCCCGTTACGATTCAACGGAAGTTGTTTAAACTGTTGCTGCATGTACAAATTTTCGCATATTCACTATAACGTTTTTTGACCCTTGGTACAATACCTTTCTGTGTTTTCCCGCTGGAAAAGGGGGGATCGGGACTCACATCTGCGCAAAAAGCCGCCGCTTCAAGGGACGTCTGTCCCCGAAACGGCGGCTTGGCTCGGACCAAATCAGCCCGTGTTTATTTCATTTCGTACTGCACACTCAGCTGCGTCGATACTTTCACTTCGCCAGGCTCCACCGACGTTGCGTTGCCGGCGTTGCTGTCCGCAGCCATTTTGGCCATGGAAGATTCGGCATAGATGATCGGGTTCTGCGCATCGCCCTGGCTCACGGCCAGAACCACTCCCAGCTGGCGCTTGGCGGCCTTGGCAATCGCGCCTGCTTTCAGATCAGCGTTAGCCATCGCCTTCTCAATCACTTGTGCCTCATATTGGTCACGGTTCTCGACGGAAAACTGGACGCTCTCGATGTTGTTGGCGCCCGCACCGGAAGCGGCGTCAAGCAGCTGTCCCACCTTGGACAGGTCGCGGTACGATACCTGCAGCGTATGGTGGGCTGTATAGCCCGTCACTTTTTGTCCGTCCTTCTCGTTGTAGGTGTAGTTCGGCTGCACATAGAACGTGGTGCTCTTGATATCTTTGTCTTCGATTTTCCACGTCGTCTTCAGCAGCGCGGTGATCTTTTGGATTTTGTCTGCCGTTGCCTTTTGCGCGCTTTGTGCCGTTGCCGCCTGCGAGTCCACACCGATCGACAAGTATGCGATATCCGGCTTGACCGAAATCTCACCTTTGCCCACAACATTGATGACATTGCGCTGTACATCCTGGTCCGCATAGACGGTGGTCGAGCCACCCAGTCCGGTGACGCCCGCGCCTCCAGCCAAGAGCGCTCCTGCGATCAGCACGGAACCTACCGGTTTCAGCCATGTTTTCATTACCTTTAGCCTCCCTTTATATACTTCCAGTGTATCCATATAGCCGAAAGCGCAAGCACGGACGCAGCCTGTAGGTCAAACCGCCTGCGCTGCCGCCCTCACCTTCCAACTGTATTTGTCTACTAGACGTAGGGGACTGTTAAATGTTGCACATGTTAGAAAAATAATCTTCTGCCTATGAAACGGTCAGCTGACGATCGATTTCAAGTGGCTCTGCGCTTCCTTAATGCCGGCCAGGCTCTGCTCATTGTTGCCGAGGAGGGACTGCAATGTGGCCGACAGCTCCTGCAGCGTAGCCGACGTTTGCTCGTTCACCGACGCGAGATGCGAAGTCGACTCATCAATGGAACCCGAGAACGTCTCCACTTCGTGAAGCAATCCACGGTACCCGTCGGAAATCTGCAGCAGTCCGGCCACCGATTGTTTAATGGATTCAAAGGCTTCGTACGTCTCATGCGTCATCTCGCTGCTCTTCTGCATCCGCTCCGCAACCTGATCCATTCGCATCAGGGTGTCGCTCATCAGCTCGGAGAAGCTGTGAAGCTGGAGCGAAATTTTCTCCGTCGAGTCCGAGGCATTCTCCGCCAGCTTGCGGATTTCCCTGGCGACCACGGCAAAACCTTGGCCATGCTCACCTGCCCGTGCCGCCTCAATGCTGGCGTTCAGCGACAGCAGGTTGGTCTGGTTCGCAATCTCCTGAATGGTCTGGCTGAACTGCGTCGTTTCATGAACCTTTCCGGTCAAGCTCTGGATATCCTGCGACATGGCGCCGATTTCTTCCTTGAATTCGATAATCGCTTCGTTCAGCTGCTCCACTTTGTCCTTGCCGGATTCCGACAGCCGGTTCGCCGTACCTGTCTGGCTCAGCAGCGTTTCCGTCGAGCTGGACATCTGCTTGATCATCTCGTTCATCCGCTTAATGGACTCGTTAATGGCATAGGTGGAATCCACCTGGGATGATGCCCCGCCCGATATTTCCTGAAAGGCGACGTTCATCTGCTGGAAAGAGGCGGTGTTATCCTCGACCGCCTGCGTCAGGTCGTCGATGCTGCCGGTCACCGCAGCCACGCTCCCCAGCACGTGTTCCTTTTGTTCCTTCTGCTCGGCCAGCAGCCGCTCGGTCTGATCGCTTGCCGCTTTCATATTGTTCATCAAGGACCGGGTCACCCGCAGCAGCAGGAACACCATGACGCATACAAGCGCATACATAATGATGACCGTTAAAGGTCCGTCCTTCGAACCGGTTCCGAGCTGAACCTCATCAGCCTTTTGCAGGCACAGGTAGAGCATCAACCCCAAGCCGTACAGCATCGTGATCGAGGTTAATATAATACGCAAGGTGATCAGCGCCAACACGAGCAAATAGTATATGGAAAACAAGCTGCTCGGGCTGGTGGAATCCAACGCCTGAATGAGGACTGTCAGCGCCACCCCTGTAATGGCAATAACGGCCGCTTGATGAATCAGCTTACGCCGGACTTGGCTGTACACCATCACCAGCAGGACCACTAAATCAATCAAGAAGCTTAAGTTGTTGAGACTCGTCAGATTATCGAAGCTTCCCAGCTTGACCGTGGACACGGCCATCAGCGTGGAGATCAGAATCGCGATCAGCAGAATCCGGTTTCTGCCCATCACGTCCCGCTCTACGATCGTCAGTCTCCGTCGTTTCCCCGATCCTTCAGCATCATCTGTGTTGGTTGTGGTACTGTTCCATTTCCCCATACGTTGACCCCTCTTTATCAAAATAAATGCATCCGGGCTTCCCCGCTGCCGCCGCTTACATGAACGGCTATAGCTATGATATCGGATCGCAGATTTATTTTTATAAGAGCCAAATCGTCCCAGACCCCGCCAGACAGCAAAAAACAGCCCGCCCTCCCCAAGGAGAAACGGACTGTTTTGTGCAGAAAATGGCCTCAGCGCCGCATCATTCGCAGCCGCAGGGCCCATTCTATAATTGTTTATTATTGGTTTTCAAGCTCTTCTTTGCCCACCAAGTTGACTAAAGCGGTTACAGCCTGTTCTGCGTCCGCACCTTCAGCACTGATGTTTACTTCCGTACCCGAGCTAATGGCAAGGCTCATAATTCCCATGATACTCTTGGCATTCACCTTTTTATCATCTTTTTCCACGAAAATTTCAGACGAGTACTTATTCGCTTCTTGGACGAACAATGCTGCCGGTCTGGCATGGAGACCCGTTTTCAAACGGACAACTACCGGGTGCTTTGTCATGGAAACTTACCCCCTATTAGATCAATCTGTATAGCTCACACACAACACATTTTATAACATTATACCATTATACCATGAAGGAAACTAGAAGAAAAAAGGCTCAGCCGCCACGAATCTTCTCGGCCATTTCGTCGATCTTGCGCAGCCGGTGGTTCACACCGGATTTGCTGACGGTGCCCTTCAGCAGTTCACCGACTTCCTTCAGGTTCATATCGGGATGGGCCAATCTCACTTCGGCCACTTCCCGAAGTTTGTCCGGCAGATTATCAAGGCCCACTTCCTTCTGGAGCAGCTTGATGTTATCGATTTGCCGGACGGCGGCCCCGATTGTCTTGTTCAAATTCGCGGTTTCACAGTTCACGATCCGGTTGACCGAATTCCGCATATCCCGCATGATCCGCACGTCCTCGAATTTGAACAAGGCCTGATGGGCCCCAATCAGGCTTAAAAATTCAATGATTTTCTCGCCTTCCTTAATATACAGTATGAACCCCTTCTTGCGCTCTATACAACGGGCGTTCAGATGAAATTCATTGGCGAGGTCTACAAGGGCCTGGCAGTGCTCCTCATACATCGAGGCGATTTCAAGATGGTATGACGACCCTTCCGGATTGTTCACGGAGCCCCCTGCCATAAAGGCACCGCGTAAATACGCCCCTTTGCAGCATGGTTTGCGGACCAGATCCGGATGGATATCCGAGGTGAACAGGAATCCCTCGGAGACAATCTTCAGCTCCTTCAGTATTTCCTGAACCTGTGCAGGAATACGTACGATGTACACATTATTTTTCTTCAAACGCATTTTTTTACGCACAAGAAGCTCGGTATGCGCTTGGAAATGCTTTTTGATCAATGTGTAAATGCGTCTGGCGATAGCTGCGTTCTCTGTCGATATATCCAGAATCACCTTTTTATTGGAAAGCTGGACGGCCCCGTTCATCCGGATCAGTGCCGACAATTCAGCCTTTTCGCAGCAGGGCTCTGCTTCGATCATGGTCAGTTCTTTTTTAGTCAGCGCCGCAAACGACACGGGACTCACCTCTTTCGTTTAATCCAATTTTGAACCAGCTGGTAAATATGCCGGCTCAGCTTGTCGGCGTCATGGCGCAGATAGGTCCGGAACAGGACCAGCGTATCGGCGATGACCTTATAGCCAAGACTGGTGACCTCGTCGTAATCGAGCTCCACCGGCTTCGCGCCCTTCTCGGCATATTTGTCCTGCACCTGGGGCGGAATTTCGCCGCTGTTCACGATGACATAATCGAACAAATGCTTGCCGACATGGTCATATACCGCCTGAAGATGGTCGCTTACGGTGTAGCCGTCCGTCTCCCCGGGCTGTGTCATGACGTTGCACACGAAAATCTTGATCGCGTCCGACGACATGACCGCTTCGGCCAGCTTCGGAACGAGCAGATTCGGCAGAATGCTCGTATATAGGCTTCCCGGGCCGATCAGGATGGCGTCCGCCTCCCGGATGGCCTCGGTTGCTTCCGGAAGCGGCTCGACATGGGCCGGCTCCAGAAACACCCGCTTGATCCGACCGCCGGCCTCCGGAATCTTCGACTCACCGGTCACAATGGTGCCGTCCTCCATCTCCGCGTTCAGGATCACGGCTTCGCCCGCCGCCGGAAGCACCCGCCCCCGCACGGCAAAAACGCGGCTGAGCTCGCGCACAGCCGTTACAAAATCGCCGCTGATGTCGGTCATGGCCGCCAAAATCAGGTTCCCCAGGCTGTGCCCGGCCAGGCCCGAGCCGCTGGAGAACCGGTATCTCAGCATTTCCGACAGCAGCGGCTCCACGTCGGCCAGTGCCGTCAGGACGTTCCGGATGTCCCCGGGAGGGGGCATCTGCAGCTCGCTGCGAAGGATGCCCGAACTCCCTCCATCGTCTGCTACGGTGACGACAGCCGTGATGTCTAGCGGCATTTCCTTCAGTCCCCGGAGCATGACCGACAGTCCGGTGCCCCCGCCCATCACGACGATCCGCGGACGGTCACTTCTTTGTTCTGCCACTGTCATCACTTCCACTCTCTTTAATGCCGATCACGTTCGGAATCCCGATGGCTGACGGAGACCGTCTCGGTCTCGCTGGCTCCCAGCATTTTGCCCAGGTACTCGGCAATCGCCACCGAGCGGTGCTTCCCGCCGGTACAGCCGATACCGATGATCACCTGGCTCTTGCCTTCCTTACGGTACTGGGGAATCAAGAAATGCAGCATATCCAGCAGCTTCGTCAGAAAAGCCTGGGTTTCGGGCCACTTCATGACATAGTCATACACATCGCTGTCCTGACCGGTGTGTGGACGCAGGCTATCCACATAGTGGGGATTCGGAAGAAAGCGGACGTCAAAGATCAGATCGGCATCGATCGGAATACCGTACTTAAATCCGAATGAGGTTACGTTGACCGAAAGGGTATTGCTTTCCAAGTGGGAAAATCTCGAGATAATTTTGTCCTTCAATTGTCCCGGCTTCATATTGCTCGTGTCGAGCACCACCGTGGCTGAGCTCTTAAGCTCCTCCAGCATTTTGCGCTCCAGCCGGATGCCGTCCAGCGGCATGCCCTCCGGCGCAAGCGGATGCCGCCGGCGGGTCTCCTTGTAACGCTGCACGAGGACCGAATCGGTCGCCTCCAGGAACAGAATTTCGCAATGAATCGTGAAATGGTCCTTAATATAATTCAATGATTCGGATAAGGCCGTAAAGAACTCCCGGCCGCGCAGGTCAATGACCAGCGCCACCTTGGCGATTTTCCCCTTCGATTGTTCAATCAGTTCCGCAAATTTGGGAATGAGCACCGGCGGTAAATTATCCACACAGAAAAATCCCAAATCCTCCAAGCTTCGTACGGCCAAGGATTTACCCGCCCCCGACATGCCTGTAATAATAATCAGGGTGGCCATGGCCGACGCAGTATTATTCTCCTCCAGCATCAGCTTTCCCCTCCCTTATGGAATATGGGCCCGTTAATACTTGGTATACCCAGGTCACCCCTCATTTTAACCCATGGGTGACCTCGCAGGATTCCTTACGAACGGAGCAGCAAACCGGCCGCACCGACGATACCCGCATCGTTGCCGAGCTCGGCAGGAAGGATCGATACCCCGCGCTGCAGCGGTTCCGGCGTCAGCTTCGCATAAACTTCCCGGACTTCGTTAAACAGGATGTCTCCAGCCTTCGATACGCCGCCGCCAATAATGAATACTTCCGGATTCAGAATCGCCGCAACCGCAGCCATGGACTTGCCCAGGTAGAAGGCTGCGCGGTTCACGATCCGCAGCGCCACTTCGTCGCCGGCTTTGGCTGCATCAAAGACTTCCTTCGCCGCGATGTTCTCAACCATCGACAGGGAAGTGCGGTCCCCGCGCTCCACGGCATCTTCGGCCATACGGATAATGCCCGTTGCGGAAGATACGGTCTCCACACAGCCCATTTTGCCGCATCCGCATTGAATGGCTTCCAGATCCGGCACGACGGAGATATGTCCCAGCTCGCCGGCAAGTCCGGAGAAGCCTTGATAGATTCGGCCGTTAATGATGATACCGCCGCCAACGCCGGTTCCGAGCGTATAGCATACGCAGTTGTCGATGCCGCGTCCGGCGCCGCTCCAAGCCTCGCCCAGGGCCGCCACGTTCGCATCATTATCTATTTTGATCGGCTTGCCAATCTTCTGCTCCAGAATGGAACGAATCGGTACATCCCGGAAACCTACGTTCGGCGCGAGGATGATGATCCCTTCACGGACGTTCGTAAATCCGGCAACCCCGGCCCCGACGCCCGCCAGCTGATCCCAGCTGTAAGGGGACTGCTCCACGATATGGCGCACATATTTCTCAATATTGTTGATAACCGTATCGACGCCTTTATCTGTTTCCGTGGGACCTTCATACGTTTGAATCAGCTGTCCCGCTTGATTGCAGATGCCCACTTTAATGGTCGTTCCGCCCAAGTCGACACCGACGTAGATTTGCTCAGACATGTTACAAGCCACCTTTTTTCCTCAATAATAGTTTGCTCCTACTGTACCAACTATAATTGAAGCCCTCTCTCCGGTCAAGAGAAGCGGGCCTTACCTGAAAGTGGGTCCAGCGCTTCTGTCAGAAGGCTTGACGGACCTACCCCGTATATGAAAACCCTGCCAAAAAGCATGACAATTGTCACCTCCATTCCATGACAGAGTCCACTAACGAAGAGATGCCCCCTCGTCTATGATAACGATAGATCAATCAAATACGGATTCACCTGATCAATAGGAGGAAATGACAAAATGGAACATATTGCCGAACTGCAGCATGTCACGAAACGTTTTGGAAGCAAAGCCGCGGTCGATGACGTTTCATTCACGATTGATAAAGGATCCATCGTGGCCGTCCTGGGGCCCAACGGAGCCGGGAAAACGACGACGATCTCGATGATGCTGGGGCTTCTCGAGCCGACGAGCGGCTCTGTCCGGCTGTTCGGGCAAACCCCGAAGCAGCCGCAGGTCAAGCAGCGCATCGGGGCGATGCTCCAGGATGTCAGCGTGATCGACGGCCTGAAGGTGCGCGAGGTGCTGGCCTTGATCCGCAGCTATTACCCCCGGCCGATGAGGCTGGAGGAGCTGGCTGCCCTGGCCGGGTTCACCGAGGAAGACCTGGGCAAACGGGCGGAGAAGCTGTCCGGCGGCCAGAAACGGAGGCTCGGGTTCGCGCTCGCGCTGGCGGGGAATCCCGATCTGCTGTTCTTCGACGAGCCGACCGTCGGTCTGGATACACCCGCGCGCCGCTCCTTTTGGGAACAGGTCCGAGCGCTCTCAGACCGGGGCAAGACCATCCTCTTCTCCACGCACTACCTGCAGGAGGCCGAGGACGCCGCGGACCGCGTGATCCTGTTCAATCGCGGCAAAATTGCCGCCGACGGCACGCCGCAGGCGATCACGGCCCAGCTGACAAGCCGCTCCGTGACCTTCACGACCGATACAAGGTCGCTCGAGGGCCACGCTCTGATGAGTGCCGATACCGAACAGCACATCCGCGAGCGCCTGCTCCCGGTTCCCGGCGTCCACGACTGCACCTGCCAGGAAGGACGCTGGACTGTCACGGCGGACAATACCGATACGGTGCTGGCCGCAATTTTCCGATACCAACTTCCGGTTCACGATATCCGGACCCAGCAGGGCCGGCTTGACGACGCTTTTGAAATCATGATTCATAATGACGACACACAGGGGGCTGTTTCCTAATGCACATGTTATTCATGCAGTGCCGGGCCGAAATGCTGCGGATTATCCGGAATCCGTACTACGTCTTCTGGTCCTTGCTGATGCCGATCGTGTTCTATTTCATTTTTACCCGCCTCGTGAATGCCGGCATTGAAGGCGCCTCCGAATGGCAGGCACGTTACCTGATGTCGATGACTTCCTTCAGCGTGATGGGTTCGGCGATCATGACGCTGGGCATCCGCATGGTCCAGGAGCGCACGCACGGGTGGTCGGTCTTTATGCGGATTACCCCGCTGCCCTCCAGCATTTATTTCTTTGGAAAAATGTTTGGCCAGATGGTCATGCAGATGTTCTCCATCATTGTTATTTTTGCTGCAGGCTTTCTTATGAACGGCGTCCATTTGTCAGCTGGCCAGTGGGTCGGCAGCGGACTGTGGATATGGCTCGCCTCCATTCCCTTCCTGGCCCTCGGCACACTGGTCGGGACGATGAAAAGGGTCGACACTGCCAGTGGTGTCAGCAACATGGTGTATATGATTCTGGCGATCGTGGGCGGCATGTGGTTTCCGATCGACAGCTTCCCGGCCTTCCTGCAGAGCATCGGCAAGTGGCTGCCTTCCTATAACTTCGGAAGCGGAGCCTGGGATATAGCCGCGGGTCATTCCCCCAGCTGGCAGCCGGTATTGATTTTGCTGGGATATCTCATCTTGTTTATGGTATTATCCACCTATATACGAAAGAAACAGGAAGCGGTGTAATGCCATTGGCACGTCGAAAAACAGAAATTTTCCCAAGAGCACTCGGGTTTTCCCCCTATGTATGGCTCGTGTATATGGTCATTCCGCTGTTTAATATGGCCTATGAGCGCGGCATCAAAATGGTGCTTGGCTACGCCATGATTGCGATCTTTATCGTGTCGTATCGTCAGCTCTTTTTCTCCGAAAGGTTAACAGCCTTCTGGCTTGCCGTTCAGATGATTATTATTGTGACGCTGTCTTTGCTCTACCTCCCTTTTTATTCGTTTATGGGCTTTTTTACCGCCAACTTTATCGGCAATTATCAGGATGACCGGAAATTCAGGATCGCCTTCGCCGCCTTCGTGGCGTCCATCCTGCTCCCGATCCTGGGAAACATTCGTCATCTGACCGTATCGGATTACTTAACGATCATTCCCTTTATTATGATTATGTTGATGACCCCCTTCGGCATGCGTTCCATGAATCTGCGAAAGCAGCTGGAGCTGCAGCTGAACGAAGCCCGGGAGCAGATTGAAATTTTGGTCAAAAAGGAGGAGCGGCTGCGTATTGCCCGTGACCTTCATGATACGCTGGGACATACGCTGTCCTTGCTCACCTTAAAAAGTCAGCTGGTCCAGCGGCTGACGGACAAGGATCCGGAGAAGGCACGGCTGGAAGCTCGTGAAATGGAAGAGACCTCCCGGGCGGCCTTAAGACAGGTGCGTGAGCTGGTTTCCGATATGAGGACCTTGACGGTGGCGGAAGAGATCGAAGAAGTGCGCTCGATTTTGCACAGCGCTGACATCACCTTGGAATCCGAGGGGGATACGCGACTGACCGGAATTCCCGATCTGACGCAAAACATCCTCAGCATGTGCCTGAAAGAAGCAGTGACCAATATCATCAAGCACAGCCGGGCCACGGCATGCGCCATTACTATTCGGAAGGGAACTTCCGACGTCCGGATGGTCATTCGGGACAACGGCGTCGGTCTGGAGGACAGCGGGCTGTCTACAAGCCAGGGCAATGGGCTGAAAGGCATGTCCGAGCGGCTGGCGCTGATCGACGGAACGCTGAAGCTGGCCTCTTCCGGCGGGACCGAGCTCATCATTACCGTACCGATTATTATTAAAGGGAAGGAGAGTGTTACGGCATGATCCGTATTCTGATCGCTGAAGACCAGCGTCTGCTGCGAGGCGCTCTCGCTTCGCTGCTCGATATGGAGGAGGATATGGAAGTGGTGGGCCAAGCCGGCGACGGCCAGGAAGCCTTGGACCAGATCCTGTCATTACAGCCGGACGTCTGCCTATTGGACATTGAAATGCCCGTTATTACCGGGCTTGAGGTCGCCGAGAGGCTCAAGGCGCAGATGGCGGCTTGCAAAATCATCATATTAACGACGTTTGCCCGGCCGGGATATTTTGAACGGGCCGTGAAAGCAGGCGCCTGCGGATATTTGCTGAAGGATGAGCCGAGCGAGAAGCTGGCCGAAGCCATCCGGCGGGTCATGGCCGGCCACCGCGAGGTCTCACCCGAGCTCGTCTTTGGCTCGTTCCGCCAGGAAAACCCGCTCACCGCGCGGGAGCGCGACATTTTACGGCTGATTGCGGAAGGCAGGACAGCGAACGAAATTGCGGCAACCCTGCACCTGTCGCACGGCACCGTTCGGAACTACATTTCCGAAACGCTGAACAAATTGTCGGCCAAGAACCGGATCGAAGCGATCGGGATCGCCGAACAGAAGGGTTGGCTCTAGGAAGGACTGAAAGGCCTCATTATTTATAAAAAGACGAACGGGGACCGGCTCATGCAGCCGGTCTTTTTGCCGTAGGTGTAAGCTTGAGTTCTTCTTTTCGGAACCGAGTGATTTGCGCCCGCGTCACCTTCCTCCAGCTTCAAGCCGGATAATAGATGACCATGCTTAATCTCGTCAGCGAGCCGCCGGAATTATGGTACGTATGCGGCCGGTCGGCCTTGAACCGAATCGAGTCACCGCTCCCGATGGTATGCTCACTGTTGTTCACGCGGATGGTCAATTCCCCCTCGTACACCGTAATGTACTCCTCCGTTCCCTCACCATGCGATTCCGAAGCGAGAAATCCCCCTTTATCGATCTCGACCGCATACATCTCGAAACGCCGCTCTTCATCAAACGGGAAATAAGGATAGACCCGGTATTTGCCGTTGTCTTCAGATAGCTGCTGGACCTCACTTTTCTGAATCACTTTGGTGTCAGGCTGGGGCTGGTTAATCAGCGACGTGAACGAAATTTTGAGACCGTTGGCGATTTTCCAAATGGTTGTGATTGTCGGGCTCGATTCGCCCCTCTCGATTTGGCCGATCATCGTCTTGCTGACCCCGGTGAGCTCGGCTACTTTTTCCAGACTGAGCTTTTTATTGTCACGGATGCTCTTCAAATTCCGCGCGATAATCAGATTGATTTCTTCCATGGGCACACCTCTTTCAATCGATTATGTACAATATAACGATCACAATGTACAATATGAAGTATAAATACGTTATAGCGTAATTTTCGGACATTATAACATACAAATGAAGGAGACCCAAGATGCCTGTATTTTCGTTTCTTGTCTATATTGTAGTAAGCACCTTTACCCCAGGCCCCAACAACTTTATGGCGATGCTGTTTGCTCACCGGTACGGTTTTCGACGAACGATCCGATTTTGTCTGGGCGTTGGCGCCGGCTTTTTTATCGTTGCACTGCTGTGCAGTTACTGCAATCTGCTGCTCAAAAATCTCATTCCCGGCATCCGGTGGTGGATGACGATTCTTGGAGCGGCCTACATGCTGTATCTCGCCGTTAAAATCATGTTCCACCGCAAAAAGGCAGCGAGCAGCAGGGAGGACAAAAACAACCGCTTTCTGACGGCGGCGCTGCTGCAGTTTATCAATCCCAAAGGCATTTTGTACGCCATAACGGCCGTATCCACCTTTATTCTCCCGTACCATTCTTCCCATCTGGCCTTGATCGGCTTCTCTTTGTTTCTGGCACTCTTGAGCGTGATAAGCACCTTCTGTTGGAGCATGTTCGGCTCCATATTTCAGCGATGGCTGTCAGCATACCAGACCCCGTTTAACGTCGCGATGGGCCTGCTTCTCGCATACAGCGCCGTTTCCATCCTGGTCGAATAAATGTGGAGCCGGCGAGCGCCTGCCTGCAGATCATTCACAGAAATTAGCACGCATACAGCGGGCACCTTTTCTCTTGCAGGATCAGGTAGCGGCCCGTTCCCCCATTCTTATGTAAAAAGGAGCCGTCCCCGGCTCCTTTTCTATGTTCGTATGGATCCGCTTTACAGCGTTTCGCTCCAGTCATGCACCATGCTGCCTTCCAGGAACTTCTCGCAGTCCATGGCGGCCATGCATCCGGTACCGGCAGCGGAAATCGCTTGGCGGTAACGCACGTCCTGCACATCGCCGCAGGCGAATACGCCTGGAATGTTCGTTTCGGTCGTTCCCGGCTTCACCTGAATGTAGCCGATTTCGTCGGTCGTAATCTGACCGTCGAGGAACTTGGTGTTCGGCGTATGGCCGATCGCCACGAAGACGCCGTCTGCTTCGATCAGCTCTTCTTCGTTCGTTTCATTGTTGCGGACCTTCAGTCCCTTCACGCCGTGCTCACCGGCCACGATTTCAAGCGGCGTACGGTTAAGCGACCAAATGATCTTTTCGTTCTCGCGGGCGCGGTCCTGCATAATTTTGGACGCTCTCAACTCTTCTCTCCGGTGAACCAGTGTAACGCTGGAACCGAAACGGGTCAGGAAGCTGGCTTCCTCCATCGCGGAGTCCCCGCCGCCGATCACGACGATCTTTTTGCCGCGGAAGAAAAATCCGTCGCAGGTCGCACATGTGCTGACTCCGCGTCCGACGTTTTCCTGCTCGCCCGGTATGCCCAGGTATTTGGCCGAGGCGCCTGTGGAAATAATTACGGATTCCGCCTCAATCTCTCCCATGCCTTCCACGGATAGCTTGAACGGGCGTTTGGAGAAATCGACTTTGTTGACCCAGCCGGTTTTAAACTCAGCGCCGAAGCGTTCCGCCTGCTTGCGCATGTTGTCCATGAGCTCAGGGCCCATAATGCCCTCAGGGAACCCCGGAAAGTTCTCCACCTCAGTCGTGGTGGTCAGCTGTCCGCCGGGCTGCATACCTTCGATAACCAGCGGCTTCATGTTGGCACGTGCCAGATAAATTGCGGCCGTCAGGCCGGCAGGTCCTGTTCCGATAACGATGGATTTGTACATGAGAATTGCCTCCTTTTCGAACGGAAATGAATGGGTCTATTTAGATATTCTCCGTAAATGGCCGGAAAATATCATCGCTTTCTTCATCCAGTGAACATACGCTGTCGATCCGCTTGACGTTGCGGCTCACCGTGGAGACCGAAACGCCATAGCGCTGGGCCACCTCCTGGTAAGTCAGGGCGCGTCCGTGCTTCTTGGCCGTCAAGTATTCCAGAGCCGCCGACCAGCCCTCCGCCTGCCTGATGAGAGGTGTCTCGGGATACAGCTTATTGATAAACTGGTGCCATAATTGCTGCACATGGTTTTTCTGTGCGCGGTCGGCCACCGTCTCCATGCTCTTCAGAGCCTTGTCGACGACGGACTGCAGCGTCCCGGTCCACTTGGGCAGACCCGCAGCCACTTCACGGTATGCCGCTGCCCCGACGGCCGTGCCAGGAAGTTCGGAGCTCTCAACCCCGAGATCCCGAAGCACCCGGCGCGCTTCAGCTTTGAGCTCGCTCAGCACGTCCGGGTCTTCGAGGAAGGTCATCAGCGTCTCCTTGACTTCGTCATCGGCAATCCAGGCCAAAGCCCGGATGACCTGGAGCTTGGTACCGGAATCTCCGTACCGGAGCGCCCAGGAGAAGGAAGACCGAATCAGCGGGTTGTTCTTGATCTCCTCGGACATGCCTTCCCCGTCCTTCTCCCACCGCTTCAGCTGCTCTTCAAAGGGCAGATGATATTGATAGCTGAGCTTGACGCTACCGCCGAAGCCTTCCTTCAGCTGGTCCAAATAAAACCGGGGAATTCCCGATTCCGGATCCAGCTTCATGGCCGTGCTCCAGTAACGGGCCGCCTCCTTGCTTCTGCCGCTGTTATAAGCGGCGACCGCTGTGTAATGGTAGAGGCTCGGATCATCGTTGAGCTCGTCATCCTTCAACAGTCGGCGGAAATGACCGTAGGCCGCTTCATGCCGGCCCAGAATCCCCATCGTCGTCGCAAGCTTGAATACATGTTCCTGATGAAAGGGAACCGTAACCTCCAGCATCTTCATCATGCCATCTAAAGCTTCAGTATCCCCTTCATGCTGGTAAAAAACCGCCAGGTTGCACAGTCCGTGCAAATTACCCGGCTCCAGGGACAGTACTTCGCCGATGGTCTCCTTGGCTTTGCGGAACAAGCCCATGTAATAATAAGCAAGGGACAGGTTGTTGCGCGCCGCAAGAAAGTCGGGGTCTTCCTTCACGATGCCTTCCAGCAGCTCGGCCGCCTGCCCAAACTTCCCTTCTTCCATCAGGGACCGCGCGCGCTCGTGCTCCACGATGCCCCCGCGGCTCTTGATCCGGCTCAGCTTGGTCGGCCGCTTCAGCTCATACTGAAGCAGCTCCATCATTTCTTCCGCTTCGTCCAAAAATTGCCCGGCCGGGTCCTCCTCCAAATACGTGACCAGTGCGCGTTCCGCTTCCTCAAAGTTCTCCATGTTGGCGTAATTGTTGGCCATATAGAAGTAACACTCTGTCATGGTCGCATCCACATGCTCCAAAATGTGCGCAAGAACGGCGTTTGATCCTTCATAATCGCCCATCTCTGATAATATACCCGCCATATTGCAATGATTCACCGGATTTTCCGGTTCATATTCAACAGCTTTGCGAAAATATTTTAATGCCTTATCGTATCGGTGCCGGTCCAGAGACCGAACCGCTCGTTCAAAAAAGAAATTGGCATCCATTTGAATGGGTATTACTTTTTGGTGTAGGTCCTCCGCCCGCAGATGATAATCGTTCATTCCTAAGCAAGGCACCTCCTTGATTGCTGGATAGAACGAACTGAAGCCACCGCTTCGCCCCTCTGGAATCAGAGAGTACATACGCCGAACTTTAAGTTCAATCTATCCAGAACAGTATACCATAAGATGCAAGGGGCATCTAAGCCATAATCTACTATAACTAAAAACACCCATCGACGTAATTCTCAGGAGCCAGACCACGTTTAGCGGTAGTTTTTCTTGCGATATAAGGGGGCCAGCATCTTTGAAGCTTAAACTTTCTTATATCTAAAGAGAAATCTACAATCGAGCTTTATTCAAGGAAGCCAGACCGCGTTTAGCGGAAATTTCTCTTGCGATATAAGGGAGCCCGTTTCTTCGTAGCTAATCCTTTCTTATATCTAAAGAAAAATGTACATCGACGTAAATTCATTGAAGACAGACCGCGTCCATCTCCCGCGTAAGCGCAAAAAGACCCCGGGGCAGCTATACCCCGGCGTCCTTGAATAAAGTGGCGATCGACCCGCCCTCGATAATAATCCGTGTAGCCCGCGCCAGCATCGGCGCAATCGTCAAGATGTGCAGCTTCTCCGGCCGCGCTTCCGGGATGGCGATCGAATCCGTCACCACGATCTCCCGGATATGGGGATGATCGAGCCGCTGCAGCGCGTCGCCCGAGAACAGGCCGTGCGTGGCGCATACAATCGCCTCGGACGCCCCGCGCTCCTTCAGGCCCTCGACCACATTGACGATCGTCGATCCCGTATCGATCAAGTCCTCGATGATGATCGGCGTCCGTCCCTTCACATCGCCGATGACATGCGTAATGACAGACTCGTTATGCGCAGGTCTCTTCTTGATCATGATCGCAAACGGAGAATCGAGGTGATTCGCCAGCTTCTCCGCGGTGGACGCCCTTCCGGCGTCCGGCGACACGATGACCGGCCGGTCGATTTGAAGCGATTTCAAATGAGCGCTGATGAGGTCCAGCGCCGTGAGATGGTCGACGGGAATATTAAAAAAACCCTGAATAGCAGGTGCATGCAAATCAACAGTAATGACCCGGTTCGCCCCGGCCGTCGTCAGCACGTCCGCCACCATTTTGGCCGTAATCGGTTCACGCGGTGCGGACTTGCGTTCCTGGCGGGCATACCCGTAATAAGGAACGATAATGTTCACCGTACGGGCCGAAGCCCGCTTGGCCGCGTCAATCATGACCAGCAGCTCGACGAACAGTTCATTAATGGGGTGAGACAGGGACTGAACGAGGAAGACGTCGCAGTTGCGGATGCTTTCCTCATAGTTCACATAGATTTCCCCGCTTTTGAAACGGGAAAGCTTAACGCTGCCCAGCTCCGCACCCAGCATGTCGCAAATTTTTTCAGTTAGAACAGGATTCGATGATCCGGAAAAAATACGCAGCTTATGTTGCATACGACCCTCCTGATAACCCGTCTTCTATACTTAGATTATACATCGGTTCGCTCCCGGAATGAAATCGCGCCGATGAGTCCGGCGGAAAAAATGTTTCCGTCCTTGTCATCGGCGCCACTTCAGACGGCCCTGAGCCTGCAGCAAACCGTACACTTACAAGCCTGCTTATACCTCCAGCGGAATCCGGCTGCTCTTCCGCCCTTCGAAAACAACGAGTTCGCGGAAGCCAACCTCCCAGAGCATGTTCCGGGCGGCTTCCAAATTCTCGCCCAGCTTGAGCGGATCATGAGCGTCTGAGCCCACCGTGAGCGGAATGCCCAGCCGGTATGCCTCCTCCAGCATGCGCCGAGACGGGAACATTTCCGCGCAGGGCTTGGACAATCCCGACGCATTCAGCTCCATTGCTACCCCGCTGGCCGCGACAGCGGCAAGGGCGGCGTTTTCCAGCGCTTCTACTTCGCTCGCAGCCTCGGGGCCTGGCTGGTACCCGAACCGCTTGATCACGTCCAGATGGCCCATAATGTCGTAAAAGCCGGTGGCAGCCGCCTTTTTCACCGCATCATAATACGTTTCGTATACCTTCAGGACATCCTTGCCTTCCCAGCCTTGCACCTGACGGTGGTCCGTAATGTCCCATTCGCCCAAAAAGTGTACCGAGCCAATAATGTAATCCCAAGGGTATGCGTTTACGATCTTCTCAATTTCCGCCTCATAGCCCTCGATGTAGTCGCCCTCCAGGCCGACCCGAATGTCGATTTGGCCGCGGTAGCGCTCCTTCAACGACAGGCACTCCTCCACATATCGCGGAAGCTCCTCCATCGGCATCGCCATCTCCGGGTAATACGAAGCCGGGTCCACATGAAGCAGCGGCATATGGTCGGACAAACCGATCTGTCCCAGCCCGATGTCAACCGCGCGGCGCACATATTCCTCAAGCTCGCCTACGGCGTGGCCGCACCGGACATGGTGGGTATGGTAATCGATGTACATAGCGGTTTCCCCCTAATCCCGGCGGGGACGCTCGTGGCGGCGGTCCAGCTCGGCCATGATATCATCCAGGGGCAGCTTGCGTTCCTGCAGCAGCACCAGAAGGTGATAGATCAGGTCGCTGACCTCAAGGCGCAGCTCGTCGTTGTCCTTGTTTTTGGCCGCGATGATCGTCTCGGCGGTCTCCTCGCCGACCTTTTTCAGAATTTTATCGACGCCTTTGTCAAAAAGATAGGTCGTATACGCGCCTTCCGGACGCTCCTTCTCGCGTTCCGCGATCACCTGCTCGAGCTCCTCCAGCACCGCAAAGCGGTGTCTTCCTTCGCCCGCCGCACCGACCCCTTCGGCCGATTGCTCCTGTCCCGGAACGGCAATGCCGCGATAAAAGCACGTTTCCTCGCCGGTATGGCATGCCGGACCCTTCGGATGGACCAGGAACAGCAGCGTATCCCCGTCGCAGTCATAGCTGGCGGACACAATGCGCTGAGTGTTGCCCGATGTCGCTCCCTTGTTCCACAGCTCCTGCCGCGAGCGGCTCCAGAACCAGGTCTCCCCGGTTTCGATCGACCGCTTGAGCGATTCTTCGTTCATATAAGCCATCATCAGCACATTACGCGTCGTGGCGTCCTGAATAATAGCGGGTACGAGGCCGGCCTCGTCATAACGGATTTGCCCCTGCACCTGCTCCAGGGAGAATTGCTGTATGTTGCTGCTCATCGGATTTCAACCCCTTTTTGCTTTAAGTCCTGCTTTAATTCCGGTATCGATATTTCCTTATAGTGAAAAATGGTAGCTGCCAAGCCCGCATCCGCCTTCCCCTGCGTGAAGACTTCGGCAAAATGCTCCTTCGTCCCCGCTCCGCCTGAAGCGATCACCGGAATCCGGACAGCGTCCGCGACCGCCGCGGTGAGAGGAAGGTCAAAGCCGTCCTTCGTGCCGTCAGCGTCCATGCTCGTCAGCAAAATCTCTCCCGCTCCGAGGGCTTCCGCTTCCTTCACCCAGTTCAGCGCCCGGATGCCCGTGGCTTTCCGTCCGCCGTGCGTGTAGACCTCCCACTCGCCCCAAGCCTCGTTATACTTGGCGTCTACAGCCACGACGATACACTGTGAGCCGAACCGGCGCGCCCCTTCAGATACGAGCTGGGGATTCAGGACGGCCGCCGTGTTGATGCCGATTTTGTCCGCGCCTGCGCGCAGAATCCGCTTCATGTCATCGACATGGGAAATACCGCCGCCTACCGTGAACGGAATCGCGATTTCCCCTGCGGTTTGCCGCACGACCTCCACCATGGTGGCGCGTCCTTCCACCGACGCCGAAATGTCCAGGAATACCAGCTCATCCGCGCCTTCCTTGTCGTACAGCGCCGCGAGTTCCACCGGATCGCCCGCGTCCCGCAAATTTTCAAAATTAACACCCTTCACCACACGGCCGTCCTTAACGTCCAGGCAGGGAATGATTCGTTTTGCCAGCATGGGCCTCGCTCCCTCTCATTTCGTGCTCACATGGTAGTCTGACTACCGTTTACCCCTTTATATCTGCAAAAGAGAGCTTCCGCTCTCTCTATCCTCACACTTATGCTTGTTCAGCGATTCGCCGCAGCGCATCCGCAAGCTGAATGCTGCCCGTGTACAACGCCTTTCCGACGATAGCTCCGCCCACGCCGTCGCCGCGGTGTCCGCTGAGGTTCAGCAGGTCCTCGGTGACCGTCACGCCGCCCGAAGCGATCACGGTGCGTCCGCTGGCTTTGGCCAGCGACACGATAGCCTCGATGTTCGGCCCCTGCATCATGCCGTCGCGGGAGATATCGGTGAAGATGAACGTTTCCGCTCCTTTGGCCGCCAGCTCTTTAGCCAGTTCCTCTGCCTTAACCTCCGATGTCTCCAGCCAGCCGCGGGTCGCCACATAGCCGTTCCGCGCATCGATTCCGATTGCCACGCGGTCTCCATAAGTGCCGAGCACCGCCTCAGTAAAGGCGCGGTCCTCGATCGCCGCCGTGCCGATAATGACACGGCTCACGCCAAGGCCCAGCAGGCGCTTCACGTCATCCAGGGTGCGCAGTCCGCCCCCCACTTGAACGGGGACCTGAACGCCTTTGGCAATGGCTCCAATGACCTCGTCGTTCACCGGGCGTCCTGCCTTGGCGCCGTCCAGATCCACCAAATGAATATAGGCACCGCCCTGTGCTTCCCAAGCCTTGGCGGCCTCGAGCGGGCTGTCGTTATATACCGTTTCCTGATTGTAATCCCCTTGAACCAGCCGTACGCACTTGCCTCCGCGAATATCGATGGCCGGATAAATGATAAATGAAGACATCGTTTTCCCCGCTTTCCTGTTATTCAACGCCGGTCAAGAAGGCGTTAGACCTTCGCTCCCGTCAGCCGCAAAAAGCTGCGCAGCAGCTGCACGCCCAGCTCACCGCTTTTCTCCGGATGAAACTGCATGCCATACACCGACCCCCGGCCCACGATCGCGGTCACCGGACGGCCGTAATCCGTTACCGCCAGCAAATCGGCGGGTTCGTCCGGCAGCACATGGTACGAGTGGACGAAGTACACATGGCCCTCCGTAAGGCCGCTGAAGAGCGGGCTTTCCTTTTGCACAAACTCCAGCCGGTTCCAGCCCATGTGCGGCACCTTCAGCTCCCCGTCCGGGAAGCGGACCACCCGACCCGGCAAGATGTTGAGCCCTTCGTGATGGCCATGCTCCTCGCTGCTGCCAAACAGCAGCTGCATGCCGAGGCAGATGCCGAGCAGCGGCTTGCCGCCCTCAGCGGCCTCCCGAACTACCCGGTCAAGCCCGGTTTCGCGCAGGTGCTCCATCGCGTCGCCAAACGCGCCAACGCCGGGCAGGATGACGCCGTCAGCCCCAAGAATGGCTTCGCGGTCGCCCGTCACAAGCGCCTCGGTGCCAAGACGTTCGACGGCCTTGCTGACGCTGTGCAGGTTGCCCATGCCGTAATCCACAATGGCGATCGTCACGGTTACAGCACTCCCTTCGTTGATGGAACCCCCGTAACCCGTGGATCGATACTGGTCGCCTCATCCAGCGCACGCCCCAGCGCCTTGAACACCGCTTCGATCATATGGTGCGTGTTCTGGCCGTAATGAACGATGACATGCAGCGTGATGCGTGCCTCCAGCGCCAGCTTCCACAGAAACTCATGCACCATTTCGGTGGAGAAGCTTCCGACTTGGCTGGAAGGATACTCCGCCCGGTATTCAAAATGGGGACGATTGCTCACGTCGATCACGACCTGAGCTAGCGCCTCATCCATTGGAATAAACACGTTCGCGTAGCGCTTGATGCCCTTTTTATCGCCGAGCGCTTCCCTTAATGTATGGCCGAGGCAGATGCCGATGTCCTCCACCGTATGGTGGTCGTCAATTTCGATATCGCCTTTGGCCTTCACTTTCAAATCAAACTGGCCGTGCTTCGTAAACAGGTCCAGCATATGGTTCAGAAAAGGCACATCCGTTTCCAGTTCGGATACCCCGGTGCCATCTACGCCAAACGTCAGCTGAATGTCGGTCTCGTTCGTTTTGCGGCTGATGCTTGCACGGCGTTCGCTGCTTTGATTAGTCATGTTCTAGTCTCTCCTTTCGATTTCGCGTTTCAGCCGGACCTCAATGGCCCGGGCATGCGCTTCCAGCCCCTCGCCGCGCGCCAGCTCCATAATCGCTTCGCCGTTTTTCAGGAGCGCTTCCTTGCTGTAGTAGATCATGCTGGACTTTTTAATAAAATCATCGACATCGACCGGCGAAGAAAACCGGGCCGTGCCGTTTGTCGGAATGATGTGGTTGGGCCCGGCAAAATAGTCCCCTACCGGCTCGGAGCTGTATGCTCCGAGAAAAATTGCCCCGGCATTCTCGATCAGCCCGACAATCGCCATCGGATCCTGGACCATCAGCTCCAGGTGCTCCGGCGCCAGCCGGTTGACGACCGATATGCCCTCCTTCAGCGTCTCCACCACGATGATGGCTCCGTAGCCCTCCACCGAAGCCGCGGCGATATCCCGGCGGGGCAGGCTCTCCAGCTGCCGCTTCACCTCGGCAGCGACCGCGTCCGCCAGCTGCCGCGAAGGCGTCACCAGAATCGCGGACGCCATCTCGTCATGCTCGGCCTGGGACAACAGGTCGGCCGCCACGAATTCGGGGTCGGCCTGCTCGTCGGCCAGCACGACGATTTCGCTCGGCCCGGCGATGCTGTCGATGTCGACCGCACCGTACACTTCCCGCTTGGCCAGCGCGACATAAATATTGCCCGGCCCGCAGATCTTATCCACCGGCGCGATCGTCTCCGTGCCGTACGCCAGTGCCGCGATGGCCTGGGCGCCGCCAACCCGGTAAATTTCATGGACGCCGGCTTCCGCGGCCGCCACCAGAATGTACGGGTTGATGCCCTCTTTTCCGCCCGTCGCCGGCGGTGTCACCATGACGATCTCCGGAACGCCCGCCACCTGGGCCGGAATGACATTCATCAGCACGGACGACGGATAGGCCGCTTTCCCGCCCGGCACATAGACGCCGACCCGCTTCAGCGGACGGATGATTTGCCCCAAGATGCTGCCGTCAGGCTGCAGATCCATCCAGGAGTTTCTTTTCTCTCTCTCGTGGAACGCGCGAATGTTGCGCGCCGCAGCCGAAATCGCTTCGACGAACGATGGCTCAACCTTTGTGTAGGCCGCCTTCAGCTCCTCTTCGGTCACGCGCAGGCCCGATGCCGTCAGCTTCGTGCGGTCGAGCTCTTCCGTGTACCGGAGCAGCGCTGCATCGCCCTCCTGCTTTACGTCCTGCACGATCCGTTTGGCGGCTGCATTTTGCTCCGGCGTGCCGTACTCGACCTCCCGCCGCAGATCAAAATCCTCAACCGGTACGATTTTCATCCCATTCTCCCCCTCTGCTATCTCTTCGCCATCTCCCGAACTATTCCGAAGCGGAAATCACTTTCTGAAGCCGGTCGCAGAGCGACTGGATTTGCCCGTTCTTCATCCGGTAGCTCACCCGGTTGGCCACCAGACGGCTCGTTATTTCAAAGATGCTGTTCATTTCCACCAAACCGTTTTCCCGGAGAGTCTGACCGGTTTCCACCATATCGACGATCCGGTCGGAAAGCCCGATCAACGGCGCAAGCTCGATGGAACCGTTCAGCTTGATCACCTCGACCTGCTGCCCCTGCTCGCGGAAATACTGCGACGCCACGTTCGGGTACTTCGTTGCTACGCGCTGCTGAATGCCCGGCTTCCAGTCGGGCAGACCGATCACGGACATCCGGCATCTGGCGATACCTAAGTCCAGCAGCTCGTAGACATCGCGGTTTTCTTCCATCAGTACATCCTTGCCGACGATGCCGATGTCCGCGGCGCCGTATTCCACGAAGGTCGGCACATCCACCGGTTTGGCCAGAATGAATTCCATGTCCAGCTCCGGCAGCGGAATGACCAGTTTGCGCGACTCATCGACCTCTTCCGGGATCGGAAGACCGGCTTCACGGAACAATGCCGACGCTTTTTTATAGATCCGCCCTTTCGGCATCGCCACTTTTAAAGTTTCTGCCAACGTTCTCCCTCCTGCTTCTCATGTTCATCTATCTCAATTCGCTGTTTATGTTTCTCTAAACCTGCCCCAGGTTCCCTTTACCCCAAACTCCCGCCAAAAGTGATAACCTCTCCATAAGCTTGGCTGGTCGCCCCTGGTTGCGCCGCATCCGGGCCGGTATGATCCCCGTCGATCAACAGCGTAACAACCGATTGTCCCTGCGCACGAAGCCTCGCCGCCTCCGCCAGGCCTTCCTTGCGATGAGCTGCGTCATAACGAACGAGAACAGGCAGCACAGCCGCTTCCTGCTCGCCGTTGACGCCATCCAGAATACGGTTCGTTTTCAGCGCGAATCCCGTCGCCGGAACATCCCGTCCAAACTGCTTCAGCAGATTGTTGTACCGTCCGCCGCTGCAGACCGGGAAGCCAAGCTCGGAGGCATAGCCTTCAAACGTCATTCCTGTATAGTAGGAAAAGTCTCCGATCATCGTCAGATCGATAAGCACGTGCTCCGACACGCCGTACGCCTCCAGCACCTCCCATACTTTGCACAAATGGCTGATGGATGCTCTTGCGAGCGGATGACCGCTCAGCTCCAGCGCCTGATCGCAAATTTCCTGGCCTCCGCGCAGACGGAGAAGCCCTTCTAGCCAATTCCGCTGTTCATCCGTTACACCCAGCTCGCTGATCGTTTTACGGAAACCGACGAAGTCGCGGCTGAGCAGGCCCTCTTTAAGTGATTGCTGAGCTTCGGTTGATCCCGGGAGGATTTCATCAAACAACCCGTTGAGAAACCCGACGTGGCCCATGGCAATTTTAAAAGAGGACACTCCTGCCGCCTTCAAAGATTCGATGGCCAGCGCCACGACCTCGGCATCCGCTTCGGGTGAATCGTCACCGACGAGCTCGACGCCGGTCTGAAAAAATTCCGCTTCCCGTCCGGCTTCTTCCTCAATGGCCCGGAACACGTTCGCGTGGTAAGACAGCCGAATGGGCAGAGGCTCTTCCTTCAGCAGCGACGAGACCACCCGGGCGATCGGAGCCGTCATATCCGAACGAAGCACCAGTGTGGTGCCCCGGTTATTCAACAATTTAAACAGCTTGCGGTCCGACGTGGAGCTTGCCACGCCTACCGTATCGTAATATTCCATCGTCGGCGTCATGATTTGCCGGTAACCCCAGCGGCTCATGCAGTCAAGCACGTCGCGCTCGATCCGGCGCAGCTTGGAGACCGCATAAGGCACATAATCGCGGACGCCTGAAGGCTTTTCAAAACCTTTCGGCTTGGTCACGTTCCATCACCTCGAACAGTTATATTTCTTCATCGCGTTAAAGTGCTACCATACTACCAAAGTAAAGAATAATGGCTATATTAACATGAAAAGGCAGATTCGTCAATTGCCATACGTTTCACTTCCGTGCACTTGCCTCGGCTTGATACAAAAAAAACATTCAAAATCCAAGCTTTTGAATGTTTTCGTATGTGCGGCGCTGCCTTTATTCATCCGATGCCGGCACGGGCGAGGAATGCGCCTCCTCCTCCGTTTTCGAATCCGAACGTCTCAGCTCGCGCAGCGGGTTTCCGCCGACAAAGGCACCCGCCGGCACGCTCTTGTGCACGACGGACCCGGCGGCAATGACAGCGCCGTCCCCAATCGTGACTCCCGGCAAAATGGTCGTATTTGCTCCGATCAGCACATTGCTGCCGATCAGGACTTGTCCCAGCCGGTATTCCTTAATCAGATATTCGTGGGCGAGAATCGTCGTGTTGTACCCGATCACCGAATTGTCCCCGATCGTAATGTTCTCCGGAAAAAACACGTCCACCATGACCATCAGACCGAAGGCGGCATGCTCTCCCACCTTCATCCCCAGCAGGTGACGGTAGATCCAATTCTTTAGCGGAAGAATCGGGCAGTACCGGGCCGCCTGTATACATATGAAATTTTTAACCCCTTTCCAAGGGCTGACCGTTCTATAGATTTGCCACAGCGCGTTCGGGCCTTCGACCGGGTAACGGGTCACGTTTCTGCTCACAATCGCCTTACTCCTGTTCCACCAAGGAATATAAATCGGTCATATCATGCAGTATGTAATCCGGATTATACTCGCGGAGCACCTTCTCGCCTTTCAGCGACCAAGCGACCCCTGCAGACAGGGCGCCTGCCGCCTTGGCGGATTGAATATCCACCGGGCTGTCCCCGACCATCAACGTTGCTGCCGGATCCGCTCCAAGCTGGCTGATGGCCATCAGCACAGGCTCCGGATGCGGTTTGGGATGCTCGACGTCCATCACCGTTACAATCGCCTTCATATACTTGTCCAGCCCAAACATCTCCAGCACCCGGAACGTCCCTGGCTTGTTTTTGGTGGTCACAACCCCCATCGTAATGCCGCGCCGGTCCAGTTCCTTGATTACCTCCAGCACATGCGGAAAAGGCTGTACCATCTCGTCGTGATGAGCGTCGTTATACGTTCTGTAAGCCTGGTGAAAATGGGTCACATCCTCGCTCCCCGAGAAAAACTGGAGCTGCTGCTCCAGCGTCATCCCCATTTTTGGAATGATCACTTCCCGGGTCAGGGGAGTCGGCACATGCTTCTCCAGTACATGCATAAACGAGCTGATAATCAATTCATTCGTATCAATAATCGTTCCGTCCAAATCAAACAGTACGGTATCTATCATGCTGTCGTTACTCCTTTTTGTCCTCCACTACGGCGTTCTCCTCGCGGTGCTCAGGGGTAGCAACGGGTTCTACTTTAGCATCATGATCCAGCGCGGTTGCTTCCGGCACCGTATCTTTCGGCGCTTTCGTCGAGACGATCGGATCCAGATAATGCTCCTTCGCCTGACCGGTTGTACGGCGCACAATGATCAATACAATGGCGACGACGATAATCAGGATGGCCAGGAGCTGGGAAATGCGGACATTTCCGTAGTTCGGGTCAAGCGCACCGTGCTCGAATCCCATCCACTCCATCGGTTTCCACAAACCGTTAACCATCGATGCCAGCCATTCCGGACCCTTAAAAGCAAGGCTGTCCGTCCGCAGTCCTTCGATAAAGAACCGCCCGATCGAGTACCAAATAAAATAAGAAAGGAACAATTCAGCCGCGCGCAAAAACTTTTGACGACGGAGAATAAACAAAATGATGATGCCCACCAAGCTCCATAACGATTCGTACAGGAAGGTCGGATGGTGGTATACGCCCTCGACGTTCATTTGGTCTACGATAAAAGCAGGCAAATGCAGATTGTTCCGCAGGAAAAACTCATTCACCGGACCGCCGTACGCTTCCTGGTTCACATAGTTGCCCCAGCGACCGATCATTTGCCCCGTAAGCAGGCTGGGTGCACAAATGTCGGCAATGCGCCAGAAGTTGTACCCTCTGTAACGGAAATAGATGATGGCGCAAATGATCGCTCCGATCAGCGCACCGTAAATGGCAATCCCGCCGTTCCATATTTTAAAAATGTCCAGCAGGTTGTTCTTGTAATCGTCCCACATGAAGGCCACGAAATAGATCCGTGCCCCGATAATAGCCGACGGTACTCCCAGCAGCAGCAAGTCCATGAAAAATTCAGGCATAATGCCGAATCTTCTGCCTTCCCGGATGGCCAGGAGGAGGCCAACCAGCGCCCCCAAGCCCAGGATCAGACCGTACCAGTGAACCGACAGGGATCCAATCGAGAAAGCGATCGGATTAATTAGCAATGTAGCCATGTATCCACTCTCCTAGTCCATATCGTCCATATCTTCTGCAATGGTGGCTGTGAGCTTATTCGTAAACTGCAGGGCCGCATTCAGACCCATTTGCTTCAGCCGGTAATTCATGGCCGCCACTTCGATGATGACCGCAAGGTTACGTCCCGGACGTACCGGAATAGTCACGAGAGGAATGTCGGTATCGATGATTTTGGTCGTTTCTTCATCCAGTCCGAGCCGGTCGTACTGTTTATCCTGCTGCCAGGCCTCAAGCTTGACGACAAGCGTAATTCGTTTGTTGTTCCGGATTGCTCCGGCTCCGAACAAGGTCATGACGTTGATGATCCCGACGCCACGGATCTCCAGCAGATGGCGAATCAGCTCAGGAGCCGATCCGTGCAGCTGAAAGTCCGAGGTCTGCCGGATTTCCACCGCATCATCAGCGATCAGCCGGTGGCCCCGTTTGACCAATTCCAGTGCGGTTTCACTCTTGCCGATGCCGCTGCTGCCGGTAATCAGCATGCCTACCCCATAGACGTCGCACAATACGCCATGAATGGTAGTGGTCGGCGCCAGCTTTCTCTCCAGAAAGCCGGTAATCCGGCTGGACAGGATGGTCGTCGCCATATTGCTCCGCAGGATGGGCAGGTTCTTTTCCTGGCTAAAATGGATCAATTCCTCGGGCACATCCAGCCCTCTCGTGACAACAATACAAGGCGTCTCCTCGCTGCTGCACAGGCGCTCCATCCGTTCTTTCCGTTCTTCTGCCGTAAGCATGGCAAAAAAGGCCAGCTCCGTTCGTCCCAGCAGCTGCACCCGTTCCTCAGGATGATATTCAAAATAACCTGCCATTTCCAGACCCGGTCTGTTTAAATCGTCTGTCGTGATGGCCCGTCTTAGGCCGTGTTCCCCTGAAATGACCTCCAGCTGAAATTGCTGGACCAATTCAGATACTCTTACTTTCTTAGCCATTTCACGTCTCCCTTTCTATCAGCTGGCTCTTCTGTCAGCCGACTGCCGCCGGTCAAACCATGAATTTTCTAATGTACCCATCGTAAATGATATTTCCCATGAATGCAATGTCAGCCGCCTATTCGCTCCAAATACAAAAGAGCCGCCCGAAAGGGCGGCTCTTCATCTTCAGGCATTCCGCCTGGAATTAGTCAGCCAACAATACGTTCAGCTCAGACTCTTTGTCGAAGATATGAATTTTGTTCATGTCGACAGCCAAACGAGCGCTGTTGCCTTCACGAGTCGTAGAACGTCCGTCTACACGGGCGATAACGGTGTCGTTACCCAATCCGCTCAGGTAGAGGAGCATTTCGTGACCAAGGTTTTCTGTTACGTCTACATGGGCCGTGAAGATCGTATTCGGAGATGCTTCCAGGAATACAGGCTCTTCATGAATATCTTCCGGACGAACGCCCATGATCACTTCTTTGCCGATGTAGCCTTTGCTCTTGAGGATTTGCGCTTTACCGCCTGGAACTTCTACGTCAAGTCCTTGGGATTTGAAGCGTACAGAACCGTTGGACTCGCTGAGTGTTCCGTTAATAAAGTTCATGGTAGGCGATCCGATAAAGCCGGCAACAAAAAGGTTGTTTGGATTGTTGTACAGCTCTTCCGGAGAAGCGGCTTGTTGAATAATGCCGTCCTGCATAACCACGATACGGTCACCCATCGTCATGGCTTCCGTCTGGTCATGTGTTACGTAGATACAAGTGGTTTCAAGGCGTTTCACCAGTTTCGTGATTTCCGCACGCATCTGACCACGAAGTTTAGCGTCCAAGTTGGAAAGCGGTTCGTCCATCAGGAAGACTTGAGGATCACGCACGATCGCACGACCCAAGGCAACACGCTGACGTTGACCACCGGAAAGAGCTTTTGGCTTACGATCCAGCAAATGCTCGATATCGAGGATTTTCGCAGCTTCACGTACACGTTTATCAATTTCATCCTTTTTCACTTTACGCAGCTTCAGACCAAAGGCCATGTTTTGGTATACGTTCATGTGTGGATACAAAGCGTAAGACTGGAACACCATCGCGATATCGCGGTCTTTAGGAGCTACATCGTTCACGACGCGGTCGCCAATGTAAAGTTTACCGTCAGAGATTTCTTCCAGACCGGCGATCATACGAAGCGTCGTAGATTTACCGCAACCGGAAGGACCTACCAACACCAGAAACTCCTTATCCTTGATATCAAGGTTGATATCCATAACTGTTGCTTTGTCAGAACCCGGATACTTTTTGAAAATATGCTCTAAACGTACACCTGCCATGTGAATTTGCCCCCTTAGTGTATAGTTATGAAATCGAATACATTATGATAGTTATATATTACCCAACATCTCGCAGACTGGCTATACACAATCTGCACAAAAAACCTATTTTCTTTTCGTCACTTTATACAATAGCATCGTCAGCTTCACCAAAACCGCGTCCCCAAAGCTTCTAACGTCCAGATTGGTCTCTTGTTTGATCTTATCGAGCCGGTATAAAAGGGTGTTTCGGTGAATATATAGTCGCTTCGCCGTCTCGCTGACATTACAGTCGAGCTGAAAGAAAGTCTCCAACGTCGACAAGGTCTCGTTGTCGCTGAACAATACGCCGTGGTCCCCTGCTTGTTCGAGAAAGCGGCGGCGCTGCTCCATCGGGATGCTGTAGATTAAACGCTCCAGCAGCAGCTCCCATGGGAAGTGAACATGCTCCGACACATGAAACGTCCGTCCCAAGAAAATGGTTTCCCGAAGCATGCCTACCGTGCCTGGCAGTGACTTCAAGGGGATGAACGAAGGCGCGGCGGATAGATGAAAAGCACCAACCCATTCGCTTGCAATCAGCTCATAGAGCCCCATACAGAACGCGGAGAGCATGTCTGTTTCCGATTCGCCGTTATCCTCTTCTTTCTCGTCATTACTGCCGGCCACCAGTTCTTTTCTGGCCAAGATGAGCCATTCGTTGTCGCGGAGAGCAGCAAGCACCACCTCTCCATCGAAGTAGCTGCGCAGCAGCTTTTTAAGCTGGCTCCCCTTTACATCGGAGGCATGGATACTCTCACAAGTCAGCAAAAAGGGAGTCATCTCTGCGGAAAGCAGACGTTTTAGTTCCAAATCGTCAGGCAATTCGGCATCGTCGTGTCCCAGGTCGAGCTGCTCTTGAATCCATTGACTGAGTCTCAGGAGATCCCGTTCCTCATCGCCCTGGGCTTCCACAGCATCACCCGTTTGCTCTCTTACCGCAGACAGCAGTACACCGATCAAGCGGGATACTTCATCATTGACCAGCTCAGAACCGGCTTCAATTACGTGTACCCGCCCGTTCTTGATAAACAGCGGGAACCAAACCTTGTCCTCCACCATCACCACATCCTGGAGACTTCTATGCTCGGTCTGCTTCCCTTTCTTCGAAGAAGCCTTGCTGGATACCGAAACGGGTAAATAAACCGCCTCCGACTGCTGTTTGCTCAGCTCCTTGATATGTAACGTTCCGCCTACGACCTGCTCCAGCTTGCTTCGTAATGTTTCCATCTCCACCATTGATGTCATCCACCACTTTGCCATTTTTATTAATCATCTTACCATATTCCTATATAAAATCGAAAACCACACTTCTTATGCACATCAGATCGTCAGCCAAAAAGAAAACAAAAAGACCATCAACCGAAAGGTTAATGGTCTTTGTGATGAGCCATGAAGGACTCGAACCTTCGACACCCTGATTAAAAGTCAGGTGCTCTACCAACTGAGCTAATGGCTCTTACAACTGGTGGAGGCTGATGGATTCGAACCACCGAACTCGTACGAGAACAGATTTACAGTCTGCTGCGTTTGGCCACTTCGCTAAGCCTCCATATAAGGTGGCTCGGGACGGAATCGAACCGCCGACACGAGGATTTTCAGTCCTCTGCTCTACCGACTGAGCTACCGAGCCATACATGCAAAAATAAAGCGGGTGATCTTAATCTTCCCACTTTACGCTGTGGAAATTCACTATGCAATACATCATCTTCAATCTATATCAAGCATATAGATGAAGTAAATAATAATGGCGGGACCGACGGGATTCGAACCCGCGGTCTCCTGCGTGACAGGCAGGCATGTTAGGCCTCTACACCACGGTCCCGCATTATTAGATGGTGCCGGCGAGAGGACTTGAACCCCCAACCTACTGATTACAAGTCAGTTGCTCTACCAATTGAGCTACACCGGCATATGATGGTGGAGGCTGAGGGGATCGAACCCCCGACCCTCTGCTTGTAAGGCAGATGCTCTCCCAGCTGAGCTAAGCCTCCAGGTATGTATGGTAGCGGCGGAGGGGATCGAACCCCCGACCTCACGGGTATGAACCGTACGCTCTAGCCAGCTGAGCTACGCCGCCATACTAAAACTTGCTAAGATGTGATTCAAATGGCGGAGAGAGAGGGATTCGAACCCTCGCACCGCTTACGCAGTCTAACCCCTTAGCAGAGGGTCCCCTTATAGCCACTTGGGTATCTCTCCAAGCATAACCTCGGTATACAAAACGTATAGCCAAGAGTAATTTCAAAACACATTCAGGAATTTGACTCCCTGAAAACTAGATACGAAACGAATCTGCGCTTTATATTTATTGGATAAGCCCTCGACCGATTAGTATTGGTCAGCTCCATGCATTGCTGCACTTCCACCTCCAACCTATCTACCTCGTCGTCTACAAGGGGTCTTACATACTGGGAAATCTCATCTTGAGGGGGGCT